>NZ_QKVK01000026.1 GCF_003234965.1 Aestuariivirga litoralis | reverse complement strand
GGTGCCACGGGTGCGCAGGGTGAGACCGGCGCTGTCGGTGAGACCGGTGCGCAGGGTGAGACCGGCGCCAAGGGTGACACTGGCGCTCAGGGTGAAACCGGTGCCGTCGGTGCCACGGGTGCTCACGGTGAGACCGGCGCTGTCGGTGAGACCGGTGCGCAGGGTGAAACCGGCGCCAAGGGTGACACTGGCGCAGTCGGTGAGACCGGTGCGCAGGGTGAAACCGGTGCCGTCGGTGCCACGGGTGCTCACGGTGAGACCGGCGCTGTCGGTGAGACCGGTGCGCAGGGTGACACGGGCGCCAAGGGTGACACTGGCGCAGTCGGTGAGACCGGTGCGCAGGGTGAAACTGGCGCCAAGGGCGACACGGGTGCTCAGGGTGAAACCGGTGCTGTAGGTGCCACGGGTGCGCAGGGTGAAACCGGCGCTGTCGGTGAGACCGGTGCGCAGGGTGAAACGGGTGCCAAGGGCGACACTGGCGCTCAGGGTGAAACGGGTGCCAAGGGTGACACTGGCGCTGTCGGTGAGACCGGCGCGCAGGGTGACACGGGTGCC
>NZ_QKVK01000025.1 GCF_003234965.1 Aestuariivirga litoralis | reverse complement strand
AACGGGTGCCGTCGGTGCCACGGGTGCGCAGGGTGAAACCGGCGCCAAGGGTGACACTGGCGCTGTCGGTGAGACCGGTGCGCAGGGTGAAACCGGTGCCAAGGGTGACACTGGCGCTGTCGGTGAGACCGGCGCAGTCGGTGAGACCGGTGCGCAGGGTGAGACCGGCGCCAAGGGTGACACTGGCGCTCAGGGTGAAACGGGTGCCGTCGGTGCCACGGGTGCGCAGGGTGAAACAGGCGCCAAGGGTGACACTGGCGCAGTCGGTGAGACCGGTGCGCAGGGTGAAACCGGCGCCAAGGGTGACACTGGCGCAGTCGGTGAGACCGGCGCGGAGGGCGACACGGGTGCCCAGGGTGAAACGGGTGCCGTCGGTGCCACGGGCGCCAAGGGTGACACTGGCGCAGTCGGTGAGACCGGCGCAGTCGGTGAAACCGGTGCGCAGGGTGAGACCGGTGCGCAGGGTGAAACTGGCGCCAAGGGCGACACGGGTGCTCAGGGTGAAACCGGTGCCAAGGGTGACACTGGCGCTGTCGGTGAGACCGGCGCGCAGGGTGACACGGGTGCCCAGGGTGAGACTGGTGCCGTTGGCGCAACAGGTGCCCAAGGTGAAACGGGTGCCGTCGGTGCCACGGGTGCTCAGGGTGAGACCGGCGCCAAGGGCGACACGGGTGCCCAGGGTGAAACGGGTGCCGTCGGTGCCACGGGTGCGCAGGGTGAGACCGGCGCT
>NZ_QKVK01000024.1 GCF_003234965.1 Aestuariivirga litoralis | reverse complement strand
TGAAACGGGTGCCGTCGGTGCCACGGGTGCTCAGGGTGAGACCGGCGCGCAGGGTGAGACCGGCGCCAAGGGTGACACGGGTGCTCAGGGTGAAACCGGTGCCAAGGGTGACATTGGCGCTGTCGGTGAGACCGGCGCGCAGGGCGACACTGGCGCTGTCGGTGAGACCGGCGCTCAGGGTGAGACCGGCGCCAAGGGTGACACTGGCGCTCAGGGTGAAACCGGTGCCAAGGGTGACACTGGCGCTGTCGGTGAGACCGGTGCCGTTGGCGCAACGGGAGCTCAGGGTGAGACCGGCGCCAAGGGTGACACGGGTGCCCAGGGTGAAACCGGTGCCGTCGGTGCCACGGGTGCTCACGGTGAGACCGGCGCTGTCGGTGAGACCGGTGCGCAGGGTGACACCGGCGCCAAGGGTGACACTGGCGCAGTCGGTGAGACCGGTGCGCAGGGTGAAACTGGCGCCAAGGGCGACACGGGTGCCCAGGGTGAAACGGGTGCCGTCGGTGCCACGGGCGCCAAGGGTGACACTGGCGCAGTCGGTGAGACCGGCGCAGTCGGTGAGACCGGTGCGCAGGGTGAAACTGGCGCCAAGGGCGACACGGGTGCCCAGGGTGAAACGGGTGCCGTCGGTGCCACGGGTGCTCAGGGTGAAACCGGTGCCAAGGGTGACACTGGCGCTGTCGGTGAGACCGGCGCGCAGGGTGAAACCGGCGCCAAGGGTGACACTGGCGCTGTCGGTGAGACCGGCGCAGTCGGTGAAACCGGTGCTCAGGGTGAGACCGGCGCCAAGGGTGACACGGGTGCCCAGGGTGAGACCGGCGCAGTCGGTGAAACCGGTGCTCAGGGTGAGACCGGCGCCAAGGGTGACACGGGTGCCCAGGGTGAAACCGGTGCCGTAGGTGCCACGGGTGCGCAGGGTGAGACCGGCGCTGTCGGTGAGACCGGTGCGCAGGGTGAAACCGGCGCCAAGGGCGACACTGGCGCTCAGGGTGAAACCGGTGCCAAGGGTGACACTGGCGCTGT
>NZ_QKVK01000023.1 GCF_003234965.1 Aestuariivirga litoralis | reverse complement strand
GTGATCTTCGCGACGACGCCGGCGCCGACGGTGCGGCCGCCTTCACGGATGGCGAAGCGCAGCTTCTCTTCCATGGCGATCGGCGTGATCAGCTCGACGTCGAACGAGATGTTGTCGCCGGGCATCACCATTTCCGTGCCAGCCGGCAGCGTCACCACGCCCGTCACGTCGGTCGTGCGGAAGTAGAACTGCGGACGGTAGTTGGCAAAGAACGGCGTGTGACGGCCACCCTCTTCCTTCGTCAGGATGTAGGCCTCGGCCTTGAACTTCTTGTGCGGCTTCACGGAGCCGGGCTTGCACAGCACCTGGCCACGCTCAACGCCCTCGCGGTCAACGCCGCGCAGCAGTGCGCCGATGTTGTCGCCAGCCTCGCCCGAGTCGAGCAGCTTGCGGAACATTTCAACACCCGTGACGGTCGTCTTCTGCGTGTCGCGGATGCCGACGATCTCGACTTCCTCGCCAACCTTCACGATGCCGCGCTCGACGCGGCCGGTGACGACCGTGCCACGGCCCGAGATCGAGAACACGTCTTCGATCGGCATCAGGAACGGCTGGTCCTTCGGACGCTCCGGCTGCGGAATGTAGGTGTCGACCGCTTCCATCAGCTTCAGAACCGCGTCACGGCCGAGCTCCGGCGACTTGCCTTCGAGCGCGCACAGCGCCGAACCACGGATGATCGGAATGTCGTCGCCCGGGAACTGGTAGGACGAGAGCAGCTCGCGCACTTCCATCTCGACCAGGTCCAGAAGCTCCGGATCGTCGACCATGTCGCACTTGTTCATGAACACGACGAGCGCCGGAACGCCGACCTGGCGGGCGAGCAGGATGTGCTCGCGGGTCTGCGGCATCGGGCCGTCGGCAGCCGACACGACCAGGATCGCGCCGTCCATCTGCGCGGCACCCGTGATCATGTTCTTCACATAGTCGGCGTGGCCGGGGCAGTCGACGTGCGCATAGTGGCGCTTCTGCGTCTGGTACTCGACGTGCGCGGTGTTGATGGTGATGCCGCGGGCGCGCTCTTCCGGCGCCTTGTCGATCTGGTCATACGCCGTGAACGTGGCGCCGCCCGACTCGGCCAGAACCTTGGTGATCGCTGCAGTCAGCGACGTCTTGCCGTGGTCAACGTGGCCAATCGTGCCAATGTTGCAATGCGGCTTGTCGCGGTTGAATTTCTCTTTGGCCATCG
>NZ_QKVK01000022.1 GCF_003234965.1 Aestuariivirga litoralis | reverse complement strand
TCAGTTATACAAGGTGACCTCGGAGAACCCGTTCTTGCGCGCCAAGTCCCCCGTCTTCTCACCCGCCTCCTGCTCACGCAGGACCCCGATAATCTGCCCTTCCGTGAACCGCTTCCGCTTCATCATCCGTCTCCCTTTCTGGGCCGGACTCTAAATCTATCTAGAGGAAATCTTCAGTCGCAGGTCTTCCGAACAAATGTATGCTTCTCGCTACTAATTTTCGTCTTTCATAATGATCGGGTTTCTAGCGCGACTTCTTCGGTTGAGAACTTTTACTTTTCGTTCTCTTCGAAATGAACGTCAGACCTTCGCTCTGGTTATCCAGTTCAAATTCGATTTCGTAACCATCGAAACCCAGATCCGAGTTAATGTACTCGGTCGCTGCCAGCGCCTCCTTGACAGACATAGGCCTCCCACGACGTCCACGGATAATTATCGTATCATATGGGAAAACATAGTAAGCGGACGCAAAATCGATGAATTTGATATGGCTGACGAATAGGTTCGCTACACTGCCGCGAAAGTGATGAGACTCCCCCGGAATGGGCTCGCGCAGTTGGCATAGATGTACGCCAAACGCGGTATGACAATCCCTATTATTATGGAATTGAAGTGTCTGCTTTACGTGTTTGAAAAGGTGTCCGTCAAAGGATATGCTTACAAAATAGCCATGCAAAAATCCTATTTGATCGCTCGCCCTTGCGAGCCGTTTCTCCCTGTCGAACTCTTCAAATAACCGTTCGCCATATCCCGAAACATAGTCCCAGCCACTTACTAAAGCAGGAGTTGTCGTGCGCTCTGCACAGGATTTCACGAACCGGCGCTTCCAGGAATGGAAGCGCCGCCAACCCTGAACGAACTCGGATGCTCCGTCGGTCAGCACACTACTCTTCCTGACCCGTACCCTTTTTGAGCACTTTTTCTAGATCACTCCACTTTATCGAAATGTAATTCTTGCTCTTTCCTCGGGGATACCAATTCAGGGTTCCTTGGCCAATAGCAAGACGTCCCAATATTGCAGGCTTTGGTTTGCCGTTCTCGTAGTTGAGCGCGTTGATAGCGAAGTTCACAGCTGAACCGGCCTTGGCGATGTCCGTGTAAGAAATGGTTGAATCCACACAAAAGGCAGGTTTTTTGGTCTTAGATTTGGTGGTGCGTGCCATTCCAGTTACTCCGTCCCTTGAGTTAGAAGGATGATTAAGTGAGGAAATGCTGATTAAGTTGGCTTCACTAGCCGGAGAATAAACGCCGTTGTACAGCGATAGCAAGCGTAAGGAATAAGCGCTAAACTGCCTTACCCTTAGCCATACTAGCTTATCGTCTCGTGGAAGCGGGCGGAGCCAGGGTCTGTGCAGTCGCGCGGCCTGGAAAGTAATCAACTTCAATCGTGACCTTGGTGCAGAGCGCAAATTGCCGACCCCTCGCACGAAACGCCTTAAACCACACCTCATTTGAAGATTGATCGCCGATGGCGGAGAGCGCTGCCATTTCGATTTCAGCAGGGTTTACACCGGTATCCCGGGCTGCCTGTGTCAAAACGATCCGGTATTTAGGGGATTTCATCATTCACACTCCAATAGATAGTCGTGCCTCGGAAGCGGCAACGAAAACATTGATCGGAGAGTGTGTTGATCTTTTCCGTATAAAGTGGTCTTGCTTCAACGTCAAGCTCCGCATGCCAAAGGCTCCGTGAGCAGGAGGCGGGTGAGAAGACGGGGGACTTGGCGCGCAAGAACGGGTTCTCCGAGGTCACCTTGTATAACTGA
>NZ_QKVK01000021.1 GCF_003234965.1 Aestuariivirga litoralis | reverse complement strand
TGGCACGGCGGCCAGCTTCGACTATGGGCCGGATGGCGAGCGCTCGGGCAAGAGCTTCGTCGGGGCAAGGCACGCCTATCTGGGTGCCGATGCGGAAGTGCTGTTCGGCCAGGCCGATCCGCAGCCCGTCGTCACCTCCTGGCTCCACCCCGATATCAGGCGCGAGGGCCAGGCCACCGACGTGATGGTGAAGGACCACCTCGCCTCCAACCGCCTGGCGCTGCGGGTGGGGGCGGGCACCATCCGCTCCGACTACGGCCCCTATGGCCAGCCGCTCACCTCCAACGGCTCCGTGCCGCTGCAGGGCAAGGGCTACATCAACGAACGCTACGACCCCGAAACCGGCCTGCAATACCTCCACGCCCGCTACTACGACCCGCTGCTGGCCCGCTTCCTGACGCCGGACACCTGGGACCCGGACCTGGCCGGCGTGGACACCAACCGCTACGCCTATGCGGGAGATGACCCGGTGAATGGCAGCGATGGGAACGGGCACATACTTGATACTGCGTGGGATGTTGGCAACGTCGTTTATGATGCATGGGAAGCGGGGAGCGGCTGGTATAGCGGTGACGATGAGCAATACTACAACGCACTCACGGACCTCGCTGTTGATGCAGCATCCGCGCTCATTCCCGGCATGCCGGCAGGTGCGAGCAAGCTGGCCCGCGCGGCTGAAAGGGCAGCCAAGAAGGGCATCCCCGCACGCATTGAACGACATCATGTTCTGCCAAAAGGCCTTTATTCAAACCCCGAGGTAAAGTCCACGCTCAAGGAACTTGGCTTCGAGATGGAAGCCAAGGGAAACAAGGTCTGGGCACTCCAGAACGGAGGAGCCATGGGGCACAAGAAGTACAGTGACGCAATCGCAACCAAGATTCGAGCCGTGGTCGAAGACTTCAGAAGTGGTGCCATCACCCGGGCGCAGGCAGTCAAGAAAATTGAAAAAATCAGGGAAGATGCAGTAAAGTCCCTGAAGAAGGATCCCGAGCAACTGGCGAGGACGAAGGATCATTTCTCCGACAACAAGAGTACGAGCCAGAATAGATCCGCCCAGGGCAGCAGAGCAGGGTCCGAAACGGACAAAGATGGTAGGGGACCACGATACTGACCGGTACCTTATCGGCGGGGCAATTGTATTGGTGCCCCAGAGTTAAGCAGGAGACGGACTGATGGTTTGGATCTGGCGTTGGCCCAGGGAGAGTAGCGAGTTCATGGCGGATTTCTGCGGCTTTTGCCCCCAACCTGACGTCAAAGGACTTAGCATCTTCGCTACTCAGCCGCTCCCACCGGGGACCAAAGCCGTGCTCAAGTCACGCTACTCCCTAAAGCGCTTCTTGGATCTGCACAACCCTCCGGTAAACGAAGTTACGGTCGATCGATTGTGGCGGGACATCATACTCCAGTACGTTCCGTCGGATCACGTGCAGTTTGTCCCGGCTCGGCTCACGGCCAGAGGAGGGGCGTCTGACGACTTCTTTGTGATGGTTCCTTTCGATAGAGTGATCGGCATTGACAAGCACAGGTCGGCGATTAGTGACATGCTTGAGACGACTCAGGGTACCCGCATCTATGACATTGAGAAGTTGGTCCTAGTCCCGAACTGCCTTGGCAGGCTCCATCTCGCCCGCGATAAGCAAAATGTCACATTCCTCTATGTCTCCGATGCACTCAGAAATGCGCTGGCGGCTACGGGACAGGACAGCCCCTTTTATACAGTTGAGCAGTACAATCGGGAGTACTGCAATATCACTGAGCACTGAGCTTCCAGCAGTCACCCGGTGGCTGAACCATCTTGGCTTCAAGTCATTAATCCCTTGGGCACCTGGATCCGCCCGTCAGCTATGACGCCAATGGCAACACGCTCTCCTATGACCCGGACGGTCCGGGCCCCATTGCCCGCCGCGACATCGCCTATGACGGCGAGAACCGCCCGGTCTCGGTCACCGCCTTTGGCACGGCGGCCAGCTTCGACTATGGGCCGGATGGCGAGCGCTCGGGCAAGAGCTTCGTCGGGGCAAGGCACGCCTACCTGGGTGCTGATGCGGAAGTGCTGTTCGGCCAGGCCGATCCGCAGCCCGTCGTCACCTCCTGGCTCCACCCCGACATCAGGCGT
>NZ_QKVK01000020.1 GCF_003234965.1 Aestuariivirga litoralis | reverse complement strand
TCCCTGTTGCTGGCAAGGTTTGCGCCTATGCGCTGGATCCTCACGAGGTCTGGAAGGGCTACGACAACGCCAAGGATTACGCAGCTTTCGTGACCAAAACCTTGGTCAACAAGGATGGCGATATCCGCCGCCGGATCATGTCGATGTTCAGCGGCGAGAAGCAGAACGACGACCGCGACCCGAACACCATTGACATGTTTGAAAGCACTCCCCAATGAGCAACGAAACGAAGGAGAAAATCTTTATGAAAAAAACGTTCGCTCTTGCTGCCATGATGGCGGCAATCGCTCCGAATCTTGCTTCAGCAGCGGATGAGATGATCCAGACCAAGTACGCTTGCGAAGGCGGAAAGACGTTGGATGTCGTGTACGTCGGAGACTATGCCGTGATGCTGCAAATGGATGAGCTTGTCCCACTGAAACGCGCCAAGAGCGCATCAGGAGTGCGCTACATCTCCGCTAGCAAAAACTACACCTACGAACTGTGGGGTAAGGGCAACGACATGAACCTTTCGACCCACGATGGCGGGAAGGAGCAAACCGTCCTCAGTAGCTGCAAGCCATAAACCCCTTCCGTCGGCCACCTGTAGGGTCAACGAGACAGCCCGCCGTCGTCGCGATCCCGGCCGCGACTGCGAAGCCGTTGGGCCTGCCGCTGGCGTGTCGCCTCGCGCTGTTCGGCGAGCAGCTTCTCGCCCACGGCCTTGATGATCTGGGCCGCCTTGGCCTGCATATCGCGATTAAGCGGCCCCAGAGCGTCCAGAACGGGCTTCAGGCGGTCACGCAGGCTCCGGGCTGTCTCCTGTGCCTGCCGGGCCTTCTCGCGCTCCTGACGCGCTCCTGCGGCCGCTGCGACGGTCGGGCCATACCCTTCCCTGACGGCAGCGGTCACGCGGGCGGCCACGGCCTCCGGCGTCTCCACGTCCTTCGAGAAAATCCCCTTGCGCAGCACCCGCGGCTCGATGGCCTGCGGCGTGATGGTGGCGTGCCCGGGCTGGCGCTCGATGGCGCCGTAGTAGCTCTGGACGCGCTGATGGGTGGCCCGGCTGCCCTCGATGCCGCGTTCCAGCCCGAGATCCCTCACCGCCTCGGCAAAGCTGGTCTGGTCGGCCCGCATCTTGTCGCGGCCACCGATGAACTCCTTGGCCGACAGCCGCCCGTCCTGCGTCAGCGGCACGACGAAGGCCGACAGGTGCGGGGTGGCCTCGTCGCGGTGGATGCTGGCCGTCACGATGCGATCCGCGCCGTATTTGGCCGCCAGCCAGCCCTGCGCCTGGTCGAAGAACGCGGCCTGCTGCTGGGGCGTGGCCTTGGCCCACCATTCCGGGCTGGCCGTCATCACGTATTCGACCGCCAGCACCGCGTCCTTGCGCCGCTTCTCCGGCAGCAACTCGCGCAGCCGCCCCATCGCCGCATCGGTTGAGGTGGCCGCCCGGTGCTCGTTGTCCGGCGTGCGTTCGGCGTCAGCGTTGGGCGTTTCGCGCTCGCGGTAGCAGTGCTGCAACGCCGCCGCCACGCTGCCCATCGTCGCCAGCTTCTTGCATCGCATGATCGCGTAGGCCGCCATGCCTGCCCCTCCCCTTGGTGTCCGAATCCGGCCAGTCGGGGCAGCGCAAGGCGGTGCCTCCGGCGGGACACTATCAGATGATAGTGTACTCACTAGACTTTGCGAAGCAAAGTCGTGCCCGCCTGCGGCGGTTGCAGCGCCCTTCGGGCTTGCTCCTGCGGCGGCCTTCGGCCTTGCCCAAAGGGGCTTTGCCCCTCTGGACTCCCCACCCTCGCCGCCGGGAGGCTCGGGGGGCAGGGGTGGCGGGCTTCGCCCTTCGTCCCTGCCCCCACTCGCACAGGCTGGGGCGCTGCGGTCAGCGTCAAGGGTTCGGCTTCGCCCGCGTCCTCGCCCGGTCCCTGCGCTTCGCTCCGGGCTGCGGCCTGCGGGCGCGCCCTTGACCCTGCCCTCCGCTGAAGGCGTCAGCCAGTGGCCCGCTGGCGTGTCGGAAATCGCCTCATGGCCGGGTAGGAAATTTCCGACAGCGCCGGAGTGGAAGGCGGGTCAAGGGCGCAGGGGGTGGCTGGCGCGGCCCGCAGCCCGCAGGGCGAGGACACGGGCCACCCCCGGAGAGCGCAGCGGCCCTTGACGCGCCTGGAACGACCCCACGCTCCCCGGTAGGGGTGCAGGAGTGAAGGGCCGCAGGCCCGTAGCCCCTGCACCCCTGCCACGTGGCGAACGCGGGGGGTGGCGGGGGGCAGCGCCCACCGCCCCAAGGCTGCGCAGCGGCCGCCGGAGGCCCCCCAAACAACGTCACCCGGCCGGTGGCCGGGTGGGCCTTTTCCAGAGGCCCCGCAGGGGCCGTCAGCGGGGTGCCAAGGCCGCGTAGCGGCCGCCGGCGGGGCGGCAGCCCCTTAGAGGAGAAAGGGGGAAATGCTAAGTTATTGATTTATAAGGATTTGTAGAAATGCATTGAGACACATAGGGTGTCCTAACGTTGAGACATGCATGGATGTCTCAACAGGTAGCAAGGTTGAGACGCAAACTGTCTCGACGTGAGACATAATTTGTCGTATCATTGCGACTCGAAATGGCGCAATGAGCGGACAAATTTCCCGACTTTGGAGGAACCCCATGCAGCAGATCACGGTGGCGACCGACGCCCAGCGTCGTATCCGCCAGCGAGAGCTGGCCATGCTGGACGAGAAAGAGGCTCAGGAGCGCGAAGAGGCGCGGAAGAACAAGGGGTTCACGCAGGTGTATCCCTTGGGTTGGAAGCGCATCATTGAGCTTGCTAAAGGCAATGCTGGGGCCTTCGGCCTGTATTCATTCTTTGCTGAAAATATCGACCCAACCTGCGGCGCGGTGGTCTGCGATCAGCAGTTTTTGGCAGACAAGATGAACGTCAACAGGCGGACAATCAGCCGTTGGTTGTCTTACCTGGAAGAAAATCGCGCGCTTGTCCGCATCCCTGTTGCTGGCAAGGTTTGCGCCTATGCGCTGGATCCTCACGAGGTCTGGAAGGGCTACGACAACGCCAAGGATT
>NZ_QKVK01000002.1 GCF_003234965.1 Aestuariivirga litoralis | reverse complement strand
CGTGTTCCGCGGCCTCGACCTCAAGCGCATGGCGCGCGACATGCGCCAGCCGGTGCTGGTCGACTTCCGCAACCTCTTCTCCATCGCCGATGCCCGCAATTCCGGCATGGATTATCACTCGATCGGGCGGCCCGCGGTGCTGCCCTCCGGCAGTCCCAAGGCGGATGTCATCCCCTTCAAGTCCGGCGCGGTGTAAGCGGCCATGGCGCGTCTCTATGAAAGCCGCAAGCGCATCCTCGTCACCGGCGGCGCGGGCTTCCTCGGCTCGCACCTCACCGACCGGCTGATCGGGCAGGGCCACGAGGTCATCTGCGCCGACAACCTGTTCACCGGGTCGAAGCGCAACGTCGAGCACCTGCACAACCATCCGCGCTTCGAGTTCCTGCGCCACGACGTGTGCAATCCGCTGAAGCTCGAGGTTGACGAGATCTACAATCTCGCCTGTCCCGCCTCGCCGGTGCACTATCAATATAATCCGGTGCTCACCACCAAGACCTCGGTGATGGGTGCCATGAACATGCTGGGCCTGGCCAAGCGCCTGCGTTGCCGCATCTTCCAGGCTTCCACCAGCGAGGTCTATGGCGACCCGGAAGTCCACCCCCAGCGCGAGGACTACTGGGGCCACGTCAACCCGATCGGCACGCGCGCCTGCTATGACGAGGGCAAGCGCTGCGCCGAAACGCTGTTCTTCGACTATCACCGCCAGCATGGCGTCGAGATCAAGGTGGCGCGCATCTTCAACACCTATGGCCCGCGCATGCACCCGAAGGACGGGCGCGTCGTCTCCAACTTCATCACCCAGGCGCTGAACGGCGAGGACCTGACGATCTATGGCGACGGCACGCAGACGCGCTCCTTCTGCTACCGCGACGACCTGGTGGAAGGTTTCCTCCGCCTGATGGACTCGCCCCCCGAGGTGACCGGCCCCGTCAACCTCGGCAATCCCGGCGAGTTCACCATGATCGAGCTGGCCGAGCAGGTGCTGAAGCTCACCGGCTCGCGCTCGAAGGTCATTCACTTGCCCCTGCCGCAGGACGACCCGAAGCAGCGCCGCCCCGACATCAGCCTCGCCAAGGCGAAGCTCGGCTGGGAGCCGAAAGTGCCGCTGGCCGAGGGCCTCAAGCTGACCATCGAGTATTTCAGAACGCTGGCGTGATCGCCGGGAAGCCGCCGCCATGACGCTTCTCTCGGTTCTCGACCTCGTCCCCGTCCGCCAGGGCCTCACCCCGCGCGAGGCGCTGGCCGAGAGCGCGGCACTCGCCCGCCATGTCGAGGCGCTGGGCTACAACCGCTTCTGGGTCGCCGAGCACCACAACATGGAGGGCATCGCCAGTGCGGCAACTGCCGTGGTGATCGGCCACATCGCCGGCCACACCGGCACGATCCGCGTGGGTGCGGGCGGCATCATGCTGCCCAACCATTCGCCCCTCGTCATCGCCGAGCAGTTCGGAACCCTGGCCTCGCTGTTTCCCGGCCGCATCGACCTTGGCCTTGGGCGCGCGCCCGGCACCGATCGCGCCACGCTGCGCGCGCTGCGGCGCGATGCCATGGCGGCCGAGAGCTTCCCCGACGACGTGCTGGAGCTGCAGGCCTTCCTCGCCCCGCCGGAGCCCGGCCAGGCCATCCGCGCGGTGCCCGGCGCGGGCACCGGTGTGCCGCTGTGGATCCTCGGCTCCAGCCTCTATGGCGCGCAGCTCGCGGCCTTGCTCGGCCTTCCCTATGCCTTCGCCTCGCATTTCGCGCCCGATGCGCTGGAGCAGGCGCTGGCGCTCTACCGCGAACGCTTCCAGCCCTCGCATCAGCTCGCCCGCTCCCATGCCATGGCCGGCGCCAACATCATCGTGGCCGACACGGATGCCGAGGCGCGGCGCCTCTTCACCTCGGTGCAGATGCGCTTCGTCGGCATGATCAGGAACGAGCGCGGCCTGCTCGCACCCCCCATCGACGACATCGACGGCTACTGGACGGCGGCCGAGCGCGTGCAGGCCTCGCGCATGCTGGCCTGTTCCTTCGTCGGCGCGCCCGCCACGGTGGAGGCGCAGCTCAGCGCCTTCATCGCGCGCACCGGCATCGACGAGCTGATCGTCGCCTCGGCGATCTTCGACCAGCAGGCGAAGTTCCGTTCCTTCGAACTGCTGAAGGGCCTCGCGCTCTAGGCCAGGACGCCGGAGGGGTGTGGAGGAAGCCGGTGCCCGCGGCGCCGGGGCGGCTCCGGCCAGTCGCCCGCGACCGTCGCCACGCCAGCCGCGCGCCAGCCAACTTGGCACCGATGCGGCCTAAGCAGGAGGCTCGCGCACATGCCGCGTGAAAAACTCCGTAATGCCCACACTGACTGGCGAGTCAGTCAGATATAAGTAACATGGAATGGCGTGAGTTGCTTATGCTCCACGCTGCCGTCGGGGGCGCCTGCAGGGCCGGGGCGGACACTCGGTAGAAATGCGGATATGACGTTCCGTCCGCCGTGTTAGCCTCGCCTCCTCACCTCACGGAAGGGCGCGGAAGATGACAGTGTCCCGCATACTCGATCACAAGGGCTGGAAGGTCTTCAGCGTCGATGCCGCCACCCCGCTGCAGGCGGTGGTCGATGCGCTGGCCGAACACGGGGTCGGCGTCCTGGTGGTCACGGGCCCCGGCGGCGCGCTGGCGGGTATCATTTCGGAGCGTGATGTGATCCGCGCGCTTTCGGGCGATGCCGCCGCGGCACTGCGCAAGACCGCCGCCGCCGCCATGACGCGCGACGTCGCGACCTGCACCCCGGAGGACGCCGAGACCATGGTGATGGAGCGCATGACCGCGCGCGGCGTGCGCCACCTGCCGGTGCTGGCGGGCGGCAAGCTCGTGGGCGTCGTCTCGATGCGTGACGTGATCCGCCTGCGGATCGAGAAGATCGAGGAGATGATGCGCGTTATCGAGGCCGAGGCCGCCCTGCTGAAATAGCCGCCCGGCCCGTTTTCCACTCGCCTGCTTAGTACAAAAATAGCAACCCGGCCTCCGCCGCGCACCGTCAGGTTGCGGCACGCCTCCGCGCGCCGCCAATTCCCAATCCCGCGTTATGTGTTAGGATAAGGAAGTTTTCGCGTATCATGGGTAACCTCATGCGGACCGGCACATCTCGCGTTTCCCTCCTGCGGCAGTTCAGGGACGATGAAGGCGGCGCCATCCTCGTCTGGGCCACGCTGGTCTTCGTCGTTCTCCTCGGCCTCGTGTCGCTGGCGCTGGACGGCGCCCGCATCATGAACCTCAACAGCAATCTCCAGGAAATCGCCGACGCCGCGGCCCTCTCCGGCGCCAAGGAACTCGATGGCCGCTCCGACGCCATCACCCGGGCGGCGGACAAGGCGAAGAACTACCTCGTCAACAACCCGCGCTGGAGCGACGTGGCCAAGTCCGGCATCCAGATCGCCAGCGTCACCGCCTATTCCTCCCTGAACCCGCTCACTGTCGCCACCTCGGGCAAGGACGGCGTCTATCTCCGCGTGAAGACGGTCAACCGCTCGACCAACGTGTTCTTCACCACCGTCACCCAGGGCTTCGTCAGCACCAATGCCACGGCCACGGCGCGTTCCGGCTTCTCCGCCTGCGCACCCATCCAGTCCTTCATGTGCAATCCCTTCGAGAACGAGGCGGGCTACACCATCAAGGGCGGCGCCACCAACTGGATGAGCAAGGTCACCCCTGGCCAGCAGTTCATCCTGGCGGGCGGCAGCGGCGGCTCGCCCGGCAACTGGGGCCTCATCGATCCGCCGGCCAGCAACGGCCACAACCCGCATGACCAGGTGGCCTTCTGGGCCGAGCAGAAGCCCGCCAACTGCGCCCTGGTCGATCCCAAGAACACCATCAATTATCCCGATCCCGGTAACAACGCCTCCGCCGCCTATCCGGGCCAGAACGTCCGTTTCGACACCTATGTCAGCAACCCGAAGGACGTCGACAACACCTCCGCGCCGATCGTCATCGATGGCTGGGCCCCATCGAGCGGCGCCAAGTGTGCAAACGATGTCAACACGACGTCCGTCAAGTCGGGTTCGACCACCACCTATCCTTTCAAGCAGGCCGACGCCGACAATGGCGCGACCTACACCAGCTATTGCAACTCGACCAACAAGGGCAGCTGCCCCCTACCGCGCGACCGCACCTACACGATGTTCACCGATGACAAGGCCTTCAAGCTGTCGGGCCAGGGCGGCGGCGTCCACATCGACGACCTGAAGGCCTACTGGGCCAACCATCACAGCGGCACGCTCCCCGCCAGCTTCAAGACCCGCTACGACGTCTACAGCTGCGAGGCGAAGGAAGCGCTGAAGGCTGGCGACTGCCCGGAAGGCAAGTTCACGGCGGCTTCGGAAGCCCGCGAGTCCTCCGCGCCGAAATGCACCACCATGGGCACGGCTGACCGCCGCCTGCTCAACGTGGCGATCGTCGACTGCAAGTACTGGGGCGTGACCGGCAGTTCCACGCCGCTCCCGCCCTTCACCCTCCTGGCGCAGTTCTTCATGACCGAACGCGGCCTCAGCACCGTGGCGCTCGATGGCACGTCCATCGCCAACGGCGACCAGGGCAAGGTCTATGCCGAGCTGGTCAACACCTTCCCGCCCAACAGCGAGGGCAGCGGGCTCTATCAGATCGTGCAGCTGGTGGAATGACGCTGCGCCCGCTCAAGGCCTTCCTCGCGCAGGACAGCGGCGCCTCCCTGGTGGAGGCGGCGCTGATCATTCCGGTCTTCACCATCATCATCGGCGGGCTGATGGATTTCGGCCTCGCCTATGGCGAAGTCCTCACCGCGCAGAAGTCGCTGCGTGATGCCACGCGCTATCTCTCCATCCTGCCCTCGGGCGCGGTCTGCACCTGGGGCAAGACCAAGGCGCTGAACCTTGCGGGCTACGGCAATCTCGCCGGCACCGGAAGCCCCGTCATCAAGGGCTGGACGGCGCCCATCTCCAACCACGTCACGCTGGTGACGCCCACCACCTGTTCCTCGTCCACCGATGTCGGCGTCATCAGCATGAAGGCCACGGTGCCCTACACCGCCATCGTCTGGCCCATGGTCGGCCTTCCGGCGTCCATCAACTTCGAGGTCAAGCATGAAGAGAGATGGATCGGCCAGTAGCCTGCTGAACGACACCGGCGGTGCCACCTTCTTCGAGTTCACCGTGGTGTTTCCGCTGGTCATGCTCGTCGTGCTCGGCTCGATCGATGCCGCGGTGCTGTTCATGAACTGGTCCTCGCTCGGCCGCGCCACCTATGTCGGCGCCCGCGTCGCCGTCGTCAGCCCGCCCATTGCCACCGGCATCAACGCGCCCACGGCGGGCACCGCGGGCGGCCAGTCCTGCTATTCCTTCTCCACCGGTGCGGCCACCGGCAAGTGCACGGAAAAGGCCGCCACCGTCTGCACCGCCTCCGCCACGGCCGGCAGTGGCACGTGCTGCCCGCTCAATTCCAACGTCTCGAGCTGCACCAAGAACTATGACTGGAACGAGGCAAGCTTCACCAAGATCCTCGACGCCATCAACAACGGTTCGAGCACCATCGCGCTCGACCGCCGCCAGCTGCAGGTCAGATACGAGCCGATGGGGCTGAGCTACGTCCAGCGCCCGGTGGGCACGCCCATGCTGGTCACGGTCAGCGTCCGCTGCATCCGCTATCCGTTCTATTTCCTGCAGCCGCTCCTCGGCTGGGCCTTCTCCGGCGCGTCGGCAGGCTGCCAGGGCATCGGCCAGCCAACCGGCTTCCCGCTCCCGTCCTTCTCCACGTCGCTCCCCAGCGAGGACTTGAACTAGTCAGCACCCGCGGGTGCTCCGACCTCAGGGATCCTCGTAGCGAACCGTCACCTCGCCACGCTTGGTGATGGTGACGGGCCGGCCCGTGCGGGTCCTTGCCTTTCCCGCAGGCAGGCGCACCCACCCCTCGCTTCGGCAATATTCCTCGACATCGAAGTATTCCTTCCCGTCGAGAAAGACATGGATGCCGCGCTCAAGCTCGGCGGCATCGTGGAACGGGCTGCCCGGGTCGGCGCTCAGTCTGTCGGGTGGTGTGGCGGTCATGCAGGGCCCTCGAGCAGGATCGGTGTCGGAATCCTCCCCGCACTAGTGAAGCCGTCACCCGATTGCAAGTCTCACGGCCGGCAATGCCGCGGCGCGGGGCCAGGCCGAAGGTCCCGTTGGGAATTGATCGAACGCAAGGCGCCGCCGGGGCAATTGCCTCTAATGGCGCATCAACTGATCCCCAGAACTGCGATGGAGTTCGCATGATCCAGGTGCGCATCCACGGCCGTGGCGGACAAGGCGTTGTTACAGCAGCCGAAATGCTGTCAGTCGCAGCATTTCTGGAGGGCCGCCACGCCCAGGCCTTCCCGAGTTTTGGTTCTGAGCGCACCGGGGCCCCGGTTGTTGCCTTCTGCCGGATCGGCGACAGGGAAATCCGGCTGCGGGAACCCGTCCAGAACCCCGACATCCTGATCGTCCAGGATGCCACGCTGTTCAAGGCTCTGGATGTGTTGGAGGGATTGTCGAAGGATGGCTTTCTGCTGGTCAACACGGCACGCGGCTTCTCCGACATCCACCTTGATGCAGTGGTGGCGCGCATCCCCGCCGGACATGCGCAAGCCGTGCCCGCCACCGAACTGGCGCTCGCCCACATCAGCCGGCCTGCTCCCAACACCGCGCTTCTCGGCGCCTTCACCGCACTCACCGACATCGTGACGCTGGACTCGGTGATCGCCGCCATCCACCGCACCTTCCCCGGCAAGCTGGGTGAGGCAAATGAACGCGCGGCGCGCGCTGCCCACGACCTGGTTTCCAGCCACATCGCCGCAGGGAAGGACACCGCCGATGCTTGAGCAGATTGAAGGCTCCAAGGCGATGGCGCGGGTGATCGCGCTCTGCCGTCCACAGGTGATCTGCGCCTACCCGATCACGCCGCAGACCCACATCGTCGAGGGGTTGGGCGACCTGGTGCGCGAGGGCGCGCTGCAGAACTGCGAGTTCATCAACGTCGAGAGCGAATTCGCGGCCCTGTCGGTCGCCATCGGGTCATCTGCCGCGGGCGCCAGAAGCTATACGGCCACCGCGAGCCAGGGGCTGCTGTTCATGGCGGAGGCGGTTTACAATGCCGCGGGGCTCGGGCTGCCCATCGTCATGACGCTCGGCAACCGCGCCATCGGGGCGCCGATCAACATCTGGAACGATCATTCCGATGCCATGGCGCTGCGCGAATCCGGCTGGTTCCAGCTTTTCGCGGAAACCAACCAGGAAGCAGCCGACCTGCACGTCATCGCATTTCGCCTTGCCGAAGAGCTGTCGGTCCCGGTGATGGTTTGCGTCGACGGATTCGTCCTCACCCATGCCATGGAACGCGTGGACATCCCGACGCAGCAGCAGGTCGATGCCTATCTGCCGCCCTATGAACCCGTGCAGGTGCTCGACCCCGCCGACCCCATCTCGATTGGCGCGATGGTGGGGCCCGATGCCTTCACCGAGGTGCGCTACCTGCAATACTACAAGCAGCAAACAGCCTTCGATCTGATCGAAGACCTCGCTGCCGAGTTCAGCGAGAGCTTCGGGCGGGCCTCGGGGGGCTTGCTGCGCGACTACCATTGCGGCGATGCGGAGCTGGCAGTGGTTGCCATGGGCTCGGTCAACGGCACCATAAAGGACGTGATCGACGAGCTGCGTGCCGAGGGCATGTCGATCGGTCTCGTCACGCTCGTCACCTTCCGTCCCTTTCCCACCCGCGCCCTGCAGCAGGTATTGGCGGGTGCGAAGCATGTGCTCGTCATCGACAGGAGCCTGGACCCCGGAATGGGCGGGCCGCTCGCCTCCAACGTCGACCTTGCGCTGCGGAACCTCCTGTCACCACCTGCCATCCATTCGGCGATTGCCGGGCTGGGGGGGCGCCCCATCACCAAGGCATCGCTCCACCGGCTGTTCATGCAGGCGATGGAAAAGCCCTGGGAAGGTCCGAACTTCGTCGATCTCAACGAGAAGGTCGTCGGCCGCGAACTGCACCGGCGCGCCAGGGCGCGTCGATCCGGGCCTGCGGCCGAGAATGTCCTGAAAATCCTCGAAACGGAGCGCGCCGCCGCGTTCCAGGCCCGCATCGAAACCGCCGAGTGAGAGGGCGCCCCACGATGGACAGCACACAGAAGCTGAAGTTCTACCAGAAGGGCACGCTCACCGTCGGCAACCGGCTGGTGGACGAGGCGAGCCGCAACGTGCAGGCGTCGCGGCAACGCTCCAACTCGCTGACCTGCGGCCATCGCGCCTGCCAGGGCTGTGGCGAGGCGCTCGGCGCGCGCTATGCCATCGACGCCGCCATGCGCGCAGCCGGAAACCAGCTGATCGCGGTGAACGCCACGGGCTGCCTTGAAGTCTTCACCACGCCCTATCCCGAAACCTCCTGGCAAATGCCTTGGATGCATTCGCTGTTCGGCAATGCGGCAGCAGTTGCCTCGGGCGTTGCCGCCGCGATGCGCGTCACCGGGAAGCACGGCACCCGGGTCGTGGCGCAGGGCGGCGACGGCGGCACCACCGACATCGGCTTTGGCTGCCTGTCCGGCATGTTCGAGCGCAATGACGACGTCCTCTACATCTGCTACGACAACGAGGGCTACATGAACACTGGCGTGCAGCGCTCCTCCGCCACGCCGCCCGCTGCCCGCACCGCGACGACGCCCGCCATCGGCGCCCAGCCGGGCAACGTCTTCGGCACCGGCAAGTTCGTGCCGAAGATCGCGGTGGCCCATGACATTCCCTATGTCGCGACGGCAAGCGTTGCCGACCTCCATGACCTCGAGGCCAA
The DNA here is from genome assembly GCF_003234965.1 of Aestuariivirga litoralis. GTDB lineage: Bacteria > Pseudomonadota > Alphaproteobacteria > Rhizobiales > Aestuariivirgaceae > Aestuariivirga > Aestuariivirga litoralis. The sequence goes on along the minus strand of NZ_QKVK01000002.1, from coordinate 657,117 downwards.
AGTGACCAGGGCGATGAGCTTCCATGGCGCGCGCTATATCCAGATCAACGTTCCATGCCCGCTGGGCTGGGGCGCGGCCTCGCATGACACGATCCGGCTGGCGCGCCTTGCCATCGAGACCGGGCTGTTCCCGATCTTTGAGGCGGAATATGGCCGCGTCACCCATGTGCGGAAGATCCGCAAGCCGAAGCCGGTGTCCGAATACCTGAAGCTGCAGCGACGTTACGCGCACCTGTTCCGCGATGGCGTGGAAGACCCGCGCGTTGCCCGCATACAGGGCATCGCTGACCGGCACATCGAAGAATACGGCCTGCTGGAGTCCTGAGCCATGAAGCACCCCTTCGCCATCGCGCTCGACGTCGGCAGCAGCAAGGCCAACCACACCGGCACGTGGCGCACCAATCGCCCGGAATATGTCGACCGCCTGCCGCCGTGCAATGCCGCCTGCCCGGCGGGCGAGGACATCCAGGGCTGGCTCTATCAGGCCGAGAGCGGCGACTATGAGGCCGCCTGGCGGGCGCTGACGGCCAACAACCCGCTGCCCGCCATCATGGGTCGCGTCTGCTACCACCCCTGCGAGGGAGCCTGCAACAGAGGCCAGCTCGATACCGCGGTGGGCATCAATTCCGTCGAGCGCTTCCTCGGCGACCTCGCCATCGCAAGGGGCTGGCAGTTCACGCGGCCCGACGCGGAGACTGGCAAGCGCGTACTGGTCGTGGGTGCCGGGCCGGCAGGGCTTTCGGCAGCCTATCACCTGCGCCACGCCGGGCACAGCGTGGTGCTGCGCGATGCAGGCCCCATGGCCGGCGGCATGATGCGCTTTGGCATTCCCAAGTACCGGCTGCCGCGCGAGGTGATCGACGCCGAGGTGGCGCGCATAACGGCCATGGGCGTCGCCCTTGAGCTCAACAGCAAAGTCGACGACATCGAGAAGTCATTGACCGCGGATCGCTTCGACGCCGCCTTCCTGGCCGTCGGCGCCCACATCGCGCGTCGGGCCTACATTCCGGCGGGGGGCGCGGCCAGGATCCTCGATGCCGTGTCGTTGCTGCGCTCCATGGAGGGCGAGGCCCCGCCACTGCTGGGGCGTCGCGTCGCCATCTATGGCGGCGGCAATACGGCAATCGACGTTGCGCGCACTGCGCGCCGCCTCGGCGCCGAGGAGGCGGTCATCGTCTACCGCCGCACGCGCGAGATGATGCCCGCCCATGATTTCGAGCTTGAAGAGGCGCTGGAGGAAGGCGTTTCGATGAAGTGGCTGTCGACCATCCGGAACATCGATGGCGGCAAGCTTCAGATCGAGAAGATGGCACTCGATGACAAGGGGTTTCCCCAGCCGACGGGTGAGTTCGAGACGCTGGAGGCCGACTCCCTCGTGCTGGCCCTGGGCCAGGACGTGGACCTGTCACTCCTCGACAAGGCACCGGGCATCGAGACCGAGAACGGCGTGGTGAAGGTCGGCCCCAACATGATGACCGGGAGGCCGGGAATCTTCGCGGGGGGCGACATGGCGCCGTCGGAGCGAACCGTCACCGTGGCCGTCGGCCACGGCAAGAAGGCTGCCCGCCACATCGACGCCTGGCTCCGCGGCACGCAGCTGGAACCGGCACCCAGGCACGAACTTGCCAGCTTCGACCGGCTCAACACCTGGTACTACGAGGATGCGCCGGCCACCGTGCGGCCGATGCTGGAGGCAGCGCGGCGCATCGACAGCTTCACGGAAGTCCAGGGCGGGCTCGATGAAACGAATGCGCTCTACGAGGCCCGCCGCTGCCTGTCCTGCGGCAACTGCTTCGAATGTGACAACTGCTACGGGATCTGCCCCGACAATGCGGTGATCAAGCTCGGGCCGGGCCAGCGCTTCCGCATCGATTACGATTACTGCAAGGGCTGCGGCCTCTGCGCAGCTGAATGCCCATGTGGTGCCATCGACATGGTCCCCGAGGAGATGTAGCCCTCGAACGAGGCTGCAGGGCGTTCCCGCCTGACCTCCCAGGCCGAGGTCTGCCTCTTGCCTCGTGGTGATGGCAGCCATCCTGCACGGTTTGTAGTCACTGCGGGACGCAGGCAGGATTCTGCAGAGGTGCGGGGCCCTTGAAGCTCAGGATTTGCGTACCCTGCACCATGACCCGCCAGCCGCCATCGACGGCCTGCCAGGCGCCGACGCCATAGATCGGGTGTGTCGCGTAGCAGGTATCCTGCGACAGGACATAGGCATCGGTCCCGCCATCGGCCTTGGAGGTGAGGAGCACCTTTCCGTCCACCGCGTCACTTAGGACGTAGACCGCGCCGGTCGCCTGATCCGCAAGTTCGGTTGCTGCCAGTGCGGGGGTGGAAAGAGCCAGGGAAAGAAAGACAAGGCCGCGGGTGAACATTTCTGCCCTCCTGAAAACAGGGGCATGAACTTGGCCGATCACTGGCCTGTCGGCAAGAGGTCGAGGCATGCAGCGGCTTCCAAGCGGCGGATCTGCCAGAGCGTGGTGCTGAAAGAAGCTGGCTTGAAGTGAGCGGCGAGTGGCAGTTACATGCATGGCATCGGCAAGCAAACGGAGGGCAGGGATCTCGCATGAGGAACGCAGCGTTCTTGATGATGGTGCAAGTGCTCGTTGTGGCGGCCTCGACGCCTCTTCCGGCGGCTGCTGCGACATTTCAGGTTGCTGAAGAAGAGGAGGGACCCGAGTGCTGGCTGGATTTCTCGCTGTCCCGCAATCAAACGCTCGCCATTTTCAGCGGAAAGGGAAACGGCGGAAAGAGGGTCGATCTGCTCCTCGAGGACAAGCAGGAGGATGGCAGATTCTCGAAGATCGCCGAGACATTCGAAGTGTCCTTCCGGTTTGGTGACGGCACCCGCCAGACCTACACCGGGTCAATCAGTGAGTATTTCGGAGAGCCATATGCGGAAGCGGATCTGAAGCTTCTGAAGAAGCTATCGGATGGGAAGGCATTTGACCTGGTGGTAACAGGCATTGAGCCGATGCACGTAACGGACACGCTCCCGAGAGCGGCTTACAGTCAGTTCATGAAGTGCGTATCGCATCGGTGAGTCCAAGGCGGCGTCGATGGCCGACAGCAGTGCACGTGCGGAGAACACGCGTCTCGTTGCGAGAAAGATGACTCCGCTGAAGCGTCATCGCCAGCGGTTGACGATCCAGATTGATCCCCAGGCACCCAGCAGCGTAATCACCATCATGCCTGCGAGCGCGACAAGCATCATGAGGCCTCCCGCGGCAGCAATCGATCCGGCGCCGTCCATGAACGGACTGAGAAACAGCGCCATGATCATGCCGCCAACAGGGGCGAGGAACAAGGCACCGGCAAGCGAGACGATGATGTTGAAAATCCAGCCTGCCACACTCCGCCTCATGGTCCAGGCCTCGTGAATTCCGACCGCCGGTGCGGCGGCAAGCAATGCGAGCCCGATCACCATCGATCCACCAACTCCATCCGGAGGGATTGCGCCTGCCGCGTAAAGGAGCAGGACGCCGAACACGGCAGTTGGAAGGATGAACTTCAAGAGACATGCCCTTTCTGCCTGCAAGCCTGGCGGTTGGTTACCGAAGCTTCCGGACCTGGACTGTGACGGAAGACACACCGGCTCATGTCAGTGCAGGCTGGTATTGTGGCGTGTTGCCACCATTGCCACGTCGCCTTGGCCAGCCTGGAAGGCGACGGGCGCGATTGAAGGGGCGACCAGGCCGGGCGTGCACGGGCGGAACGACCCTGCGGTCCATCAACTGACCCGGCCGGGCATGCTGGTGGGACAATGCCCTCCAGGCCAGTGAAGTGTCGCCAACCCGGAGTCTTTCTCCGCCATCCGCACCGCCATTCATGGCGGCCGAGGGCGGCCACCAGCGAACTGCTGAGGTCGGTTGCGTCGATCAAGTGCTTCCTCTTGAGGGACTGGTGAACGACAGCACACGATGGCGATCGAAGGGCTGGTGCCGCTTGCGTGACTCGAACACGCGACCCCATCATTACGAATGATGTGCTCTACCAACTGAGCTAAAGCGGCTTTCCTTGCGGCGCGGGGTATAGGGTATTTCGGCGGGGGCCGCAACCCGCTTCGGGGGTGGAAAATTCAACCCTCCGCCGGCAGTGCGCGGCCGGTGGGTCGGTCGAAATCCTCGGGCAGGCCGGGGTCGTCCGGCGGGCGCTGGGGCTGCACCATCTTCGGCGGTTCGAGGCTGCGCGGCGGGGGTTCGGCGGCGGCTTTGGGGGCCTCGATCACCGCCACGGGCGGTGCCGCGGCGACGTCGGCCTCGAGCTGTTCGGGCATCTCGAAGGGCGCCTTCCATTCACACGGCACGATCTCGCCCGAGACCGGCGAAATCGGCGTCCAGCGCGGGCTCGCCACCCCGTCCGACACCCAGATCGGGTCGCGCGGCGCGGTGATGGCGCGGGCCAGCCATTCGCGGGCGCGGCCCTTGTCGCCGGCGGCCTCCTCGATGTCCGCCATCAGCGCGCAGACGCGGGCCTGCGGGCGGTTGTCGGCGTAAGGCGCCAGCGCCTCGCGCGCCATGTCCCAGCGCTGGGCGCGGATCGCGGCGCGGGCCAGCGCCACCGCCCCTTCGAGGCCGCCCCCGCCGTCGCGGAGCTTGTCCTCCTTCACGAGGTCGCGCACCCGGGCCAGCCGGTCCTCCGGGCTGTCGCCGGGGATGAGGTTGGCCTGCACCTCGGCGAGTTCGGGGTGGGGCGACCGCAGCCATGTCTCCTTCAGGATCTTCGAGGCCTTGCGCGTCGAGGCCTGCGACACCAGCACGCGCGCCGCGACGAGGGCCGCGGGCACCAGGGCCGGATCGAGCTTGTGGGCCTTCAGCGCCAGCTCCAGCGCCTGTGCCCGGTCGCTGTCCTCCAGCGCCAGCGCCTGCGCGGCCAGCATCGCCGCCTGCTTGGCATTGCCATCGGCCGTGGTGACGAGGCCGGACTTGATCTGCTGGCCGAGTGTGGCGGCAGCGGCGTTCCAGTCCTTGCCCGCCGATTGCAATTGCAGCACGGCGGTGGAGGCCCAGGCCAGCCTGGGGTTCAGCGCCAGCGCGCGCTCGGCATGGCGCCGGGCGGCGGCCACGTCGCCCGCCTGCCGCGCCTCGGAAAACAATCCGCGCAGGCCCAGCGCCTCGGTGTCGGGCGACTTGGTCATCGCCTCGAAGATGCGCTTCACCTGGGCGCGGTCGCCCTTCAATTGCGCCGCCTGCGCGGCGAGAACATTGACCAGCGGCTCGTCGGCCAGCGCGTTCCCCGCGATCGCCGCATGCTTTGCGGCCGCCGCCGCATCGCCGGCGCCTGCCGCGATGATGCCGCGCGAGAGGGACTCATAGCCCTTGCGGTTCTTGCGGAAGGAATACCACCGCCCCACCGCCTGCGGGCTCGCCCACAGCCGGCGGAACAGGCTCCACAGGAACCACAGCACCACCACCGCGACAACGGCGATGACCACGCCGGCGATGAAGCTCATCTGGATTTCGCGGCCGAGCCAGCGGATGGTCAGCGTGCCCGGCCGGTCGGCGAGCCAGGCGAAGCCCGCCGCCAGCGCGACGAGGAGGAGGAAGCGCCAGAGCAGCCTGATCATTGCGCCGCTCCCCCACTGGCCGCGAGCTGCCGCAGCACCGCCTCGGAAACCTGGCTGACGGCGGCCTCGAGCGTCAGGCGCGCCGCCGCGCGGTCTCGCCACTGGCTGAGCGCCATCGGCTTTTCGCCCTCCGCCGCGTCGATCACGCCGATGGCCTGGGTGAGGTCGCCCGCATCGGCGAAGGCCGCGGCCTTCTCGGCCACCTGGCGCCAGTCGGTGTCGCCGATCGGGCGGATCGAGATGATGCCGGAAAGCGACTTCATCAGCGCGCCGAAATAGCTGTCGTCCTCCGCCGGCGGCGCTTCGGGCTGCGGCAGTGCGGGGATCGCGGCGCGCAGTTCGGCCGCCAGCCCCCTGGCATCGGGAATGCCGTCGGATGCCGAGGCCGCGATGACGTCGAGCCCCGGCGCCGCCGGCACCATGCGCGCGATGCGCTCGTATTCCGGCCCATATGATGTGCCCGCCGCCACCTTGGCCTTGAGGTCGGAAAGCGCCTGCGACAGCGCCGCGGTGGTGCCCGCCTGCGAGGCAGCACCCGGGCCCGCCTTGAGGCTCGCCACGTCCTTCTCCAGCGCATCGATGCGCTGGCCCAGCGCCGCCAGCACCGCGCCATCGGCCGGGCTTGCCGCACCGGACCCTGCGGCCGGCGCGCTCGACATCGACTTGCGCAACTGGTCGAGGTCGCTGCGCAGCGCGTCGATCTGCGCGCCGAGTGCTGCCGCCTGCTGCATGGCATCCTCTGCCTTGCCGCCCACGCCGCCGATCTGTGCGGCTGCCGCCCGGGCCGCGTCGCTCGCCTGTGCGGCGGCTTGGGTGGCGGCGGCCGCGGCCGCGGCCGCGCTGTCGGCACCCTGCTTCACCGTGGCGATCTGGTTGCCGAGGTCGGTGTTGTTCTGTTCGAGGGCGGCCACCTGGTTCTTCAGCGCCACCATCTGGTTCGACGGGAAATAGCTCGACAGCACCCCGCGGTAGAGGAAGCCGCCGCCCAGTGCCCCGAGGATCAGCGCCGCGATGATCCATCGCGCTGCGCCGCCCGATGTCCTGGCGCGCGGCGGCGCGAAGGCCTGTTCGGCGTCCTCGCGGGCCTCCTGCCGGGCTGTGTCTGCTGCCTCGGCCTCGCTGCGGATTTCCTCCGCCTCGAGGTCGATCACCTGCGGCTTGGAGCCGGTGTCGTCGTTCTGGCTGGTCATGTGAAAAGGCCTAAAGGGTTCGCCCGCTTTGTTCAAGAAGCCTCAGGATTGCGGCCTCATCGGGGCTTTCGGAAACCGCGCTGTTCCAGTCCTCCGGCAGGGCCGCTGCGACATTGCGCGACAGGCAGAGATGGGCCACGCGCGCCGCCTCTGCGCCAAGCCCCGCGCCCTCCACCAGCCCGCGCCAGATCTTCGCACTGCGCGGCGAATAGAGCAGGACGGCATCGATCGTCCCCGCGTGGAGCGCCGTTTCCGCCGCACCCAGCGTCTCCGCCGGGGCGGCATCATAGAGCACCACGCGATGGCAATCGAAACCCGCCGCGGCGAGCTGCCCGTGCAAGTCGCCCGCCGTCTCCGCACCCGAGAGATAGAGGATCGGCCCCGCCTTTGGGTCGAGATTGTTGCGGATGAAGGCCGCAAGCCCGTTCACGTCGCCGCCATGCGCCTCGGCCCTGAGGCCCGCAGCGGTTGCCGCCTTCAGCGACTGCGGGCCGACCGTCAGTACACGGAATTGTGTGAGGCCATGGCCCGCGGGCAGCGCGCGGATGCCATTGGCACTGGTCACCGCCACCGCCTGCCAGGGCAGGGCAGGGATGCTCACGCCTTCGCGCGGTGTGATCGTCAGCAGCGGCGCCATCACCACCTCGTGGCCCATCGCGGAAAGCTTCGCGGTGAGCGGCCCCGCATCCTCCTCGGGCCTGGTGACGGCGATGCGCATCAGAAGGCGATGAGGCTGCCGCCCTCGGCCTTCACCTGTTCGCCCGCCTCGCGCCCCATGCGCGCGGCATCGGCGGGAGAACCTTCGCGCGTCGTCTCGAAGCAATGCACGCCGTCCAGCGTCAGCGCGTGCCCGCGGAACTTCACCACGCCATTGTCGATCACCGCATGTCCCGCCAGCGGCGTGCGGCAGGAGCCGTCGAGGGCCGCAAGGAAGGCCCGCTCGCAATCGACCGCAATCGCCGAGGCTTCATGGTTGATCGCGGCAAGCAGTTTGCGCGTCGTCCCGTCATCCGCGCGCGTCTCGATGCCGATGCAGCCCTGCGCCACGGCCGGCAGCATCACGTCGGTGGGAACGAGCGAGGTGATCTTGTCGGCGAGGCCGAGACGCTTGAGGCCCGCCGCCGCAAGGAAGGTCGCCTGCGCCACGCCCTCGTCGAGCTTCTTCAGCCGCGTCTCAACGTTGCCGCGGAACTGGATCACCTCGAGGTCGGGCCGGATGCGCTTCAGCTGCGCCCCCCGCCTGACGGAGGAGGAGCCGACCACCGCACCCTTCGGCAACTCATCGATGGTCTTCGCCACCGGGCTCAGGAAGGCATCGCGCACATCCTCGCGCGGCAGCAGGGCCGCCATGGTCAGCCCCTCGGGCAGCCGCGCCGGCATGTCCTTCATCGAATGCACCGCGAGGTGGATCTCGCGCGCGAACAGCGCCTCCTCGATCTCCTTGGTAAACAGCCCCTTGCCGCCGATCTCGGAGAGCGGCCGGTCGCGGATCCGGTCCCCCGTGGTGGTGATCACCACGATCTCGATGTCCTCGTCCGAGAACCCATGCGCCGCCTTCAGCCGGCTCTTCGTCTCGTTCGCCTGGTAGAGGGCGAGGGGGGAGCCACGCGTCCCGATCTTCAGCTTCGGCATGTCTGGTCCGGTAAAGTCCTAAGGGTCCTGACAGTCTTAGCTGTAAACTTCGCTGGCGTCACCACCCCGCCCCTCTGTCCGTCACCCACCCCCTCTGCCCGTCATCCTATTCCTGCCGTCATCCCGGCGAAGGCCGGGATCCCGCTTTGGTCATCATCCACGCGGACAGCTGGATCCCAGCTTCCGCTGGGATGACGGACTTGGGTGGATGGCGGACCGGGAGCAGGGTCCCCTCGCGCAACATTCTTTCGCAACACATCTCGGTTGCACGTCCCGTGGCCATCCCGCGGCAACGGCGACAACGGTTTTCGCATCCAAAACCATGCTCCGGGCAACCATCCCGCACCCCGAGTTGATTTCCCGCCGCGTTGCCTGCAAGACACCTCCATGACCACCCGCACCCTCATCCTCGGCATCGAGACCTCCTGCGACGAGACGGCCGCCGCCGTCATCGCGCGGGACGGGGCGGGGCGCGGAGATATCCTCTCCAACGTGGTGCTCTCCCAGCTCAGGGAGCACGCCCCCTATGGCGGCGTGGTGCCGGAGATCGCGGCGCGCGCCCATGTCACCCACCTCGACCGCCTCGTCGCCCAGGCGATGCGTGAATCCGGCCTCGATTACAAGGACTTGGACGCTGTCGCCGCAACCGCTGGCCCCGGCCTCCTCGGCGGCGTCATCGTCGGGCTCACCATGGCCAAGGCCATCGCCTTCGCGCATGGCAGGCCGCTCATGGCAGTCAATCATCTGGAGGGCCACGCTCTCACCGCCCGCCTGCTGCATCCCGTTGAATTTCCTTACCTTCTGCTCCTCATCTCGGGCGGCCACACGCAGTTCCAGATGGTCGAGGGCGTGGGCAAGTACCACCGCCTCGGCACCACCATCGACGATGCCCTGGGCGAGGCCTTCGACAAGGTCGCGAAGCTCCTGGGCCTGGGCTATCCCGGCGGCCCCCAGGTCGAGGCGCTGGCGCGTCGCGGAGACGCCAGTCGCTTCGCCTTTCCCCGCCCACTAAAAGGCCGGAAAGACTGCAATTTCTCGTTCTCCGGCCTCAAGACCGCGGTGCGCGAAACGGTGCAGGATTTGATGACGCTCAGCGACCAGGACGTGGCCGACGTCTGCGCCTCCTTCGAGGCTGCGGTGGCCGAGACCATGGCCGACCGCCTGAAAATGGCCGTCCACCTCTTCCGCGCCGCCCACCCGCAGGTCCGGGCCCCCGCGCTCATCGTCGCGGGCGGCGTGGCGGCGAACCAGAAGCTGAAAGCCGTGTTCGAGGCAGCAGCAGCCCAGCACGGCCTCCAACTCATTGTTCCGCCAGCCAAACTCTGCACCGACAACGCCGCCATGATCGCCTGGGCCGGGGCCGAGCGTCTGGCTCTCGGCCTCACCGACCCCCTCGATTTTGCGGCCCGCGCCCGCTGGCCGCTCGACCAGGCCCAGGCCCCGGTCTACGGCTCCGGCAAGTTGGGGGCCAAGGCATGAGGATCGGTGTGCTGGGCGCCGGCGCCTGGGGCACGGCGCTGGCCCATGTCGCCCGCGCCGCAGGCCACGAGGTCGAGGTCTGGTCCCGTGGAAGGCCTCTGGAAGCCATAGGGAAGGCGCAGGGCCTGATTCTGGCTGTCCCGGCACAGGGGGTACGTGGGGTCCTGTTAGGACTAAAAGCAATCGTTACGAACGCGATTCCGCTCATCATCAGCGCCAAGGGCATCGAGCAGGGCTCAGGGCTGTTCATGAACGAGGTGGTGGCCGACGTCCTGCCGCAGGCCGAACCCATGGTCCTCTCCGGCCCATCCTTCGCGGCTGACGTGATGCAGGGCCTGCCCACCGCGGTCGTGCTGACGGCAGGAGAGATTTCCCATGCGCATCAATGGGCTGAGGCGCTCTCGCTGCCGCATTTCCGCATCTATGCGTCGGACGACGTGAAGGGTGTCGAGATCGGCGGTGCGCTCAAGAACGTCCTCGCCATCGCCTGCGGCATCTCCGACGGCCGGGCCTTGGGCGACAGTGCCCGCGCCGCGCTGACCACGCGCGGTTTTGCCGAACTCACGAGATTCGCAGCGAAATTGGGCGCGAAACCGGAAACGCTGATGGGCCTCTCAGGGCTCGGCGACCTGCTGCTCACCTGCTCTTCGAAGCAGTCCCGAAACTATTCCTTCGGCTTCGCGCTGGGCGCGGGGAAGACGGTCGAGCAGGCGCTCGCCGCCTCGCGCGGCGTCGTCGAGGGGGCTGCCACCGTGAAGATCGCGCAGGCGCTGGCCCGCCAGCACGGCGTCGACATGCCGATTGTGGATGCCGTCCACGCCATCGTTGACGAGGGCAGGGCGCCCGACCAAGAAATCGCAAGGTTGCTTGCCAGGCCCCTGCGCGCTGAAATCACATAGGAATATCAACCATGCTCTTCGCCCTGCTCTGCACCGACAAACCGAACAGCCTCGACCTCCGCATGGCGGTCCGCCCCGATCACCTGAAGCATCTCGAAAGCCTTGGGCCCGCGCTGAAGGCCGCCGGCCCCTTCACCACCGATGACGGCGCGCCGACGGGAAGCCTCGTCATCATCGAGGCTGCAGACCGGGCCGCCGCCAGCGCCATCGCCGATGCCGATCCCTATGCCAGGGCTGGGCTTTTCGCCTCCGTCGAGATCAGGCCGTGGAAGTGGCTGATCAAGAATCCGGAGACGACGTGATGGCGAATTACTGGCTGTTCAAGTCGGAGCCCGAGGTCTGGTCCTGGACCCAGCAGAAGGCCAAGGGCAAGGCCGGCGAGGAGTGGACCGGGGTGCGCAACTACCAGGCGCGCAACAACATGCGTGCCATGCAATTGGGCGACAAGGGCTTTTTCTACCACTCCAACGACGGCCGCGAGGTCGTCGGCATCGTCGAGGTCTGCAAGCTGGCGCATAAGGATTCGACCGCCGACGTCGACACCTGGGAATGCGTCGACATCCGCGCGGTCGCCGACGTGCCGCGCCCCGTGACGCTCGATGAGATCAAGGCCGACCCGAAGCTCAAGGACATGGTGCTCGTCAACAATTCCCGCCTCTCGGTGCAGCCGGTTTCAGAGAGCGAGTTCAAGCACATCTGCAAGCTTGGCGGCGTGAAGACTTGATCCTCGATCGCGCCGCCTTCATCCGCGCCAACACCACGCTGATGAGCCCGCCGCTGGTGCCGGAAGTCCAGCTGCAGCTCGCCCACGAGGCCGTGCCCCTGTGGCAGAAGACCGAGGAGGAACTGGGCGAAATGGGCCTTCCGCCACCCTTCTGGGCCTTCGCCTGGGCCGGGGGCCAGGCGCTGGCGCGGCACGTTCTCGATCATCCCGAACTGGTCGCGGGCAAGCGCGTCATCGACCTCGCCTCGGGCTCCGGCCTCGTCGGCATCGCCGCCATGAAGGCGGGCGCCGCCAGCGTCCTTGCCGCCGACATCGATGGCTTTTCCGTCGAAGCCATTGGGATGAATGCCGAAACCAACGGCGTTTCGCTCACCGCCACGCCGCAGGACCTGCTCGCCGCGCCCGCCGCCGACTGCGACGTGATCCTCGTCGGCGACCTGTTCTACGAGAAGGACCTCGCGGCAAAGGTCTTCGCCTGGCTGGAGGATGCCGAGCGCCGCGGCATCGTCACCCTGATCGGCGATCCCGGCCGCAGCTACCTGCCGCGCGAAAAGCTGAAAAAGCTCGGCGAATACCGGGTCCAGGTGACGCGCGACCTCGAGGATGCTGAGGTCAAGCTGACGTCGGTCTGGCGGCTGAGCCGGTATTGTTGAGGTAGAGCGCCCCCATCAGCACGGCGAGCGACACGAAAAGCCATGCATCCGCGCCACCATAAAAGGCAATCGCGATCAGCACCGCGGCGGGTGTGGAGAGATAGACCGCCTGCACCGTGAAGACCGCACCCTTCTCCTGGATCAGGGTGAAGAAGGCGATGCGCTCCAGCACCCACATGCCGCAGGCCAGCAGCACCGTCCAATAGGCATTGAGCGGCAGCTGCTCGGATGACCATGGCGGGGCGAGCAGCAGCAGGAAGGGCAGCGCGAGGAGGCCAGACCACAGCGATTCCGCCACGCCCGCCGCCATGGCATGGGCCCTTGGCGGCCACCAGATGGCGGCGAACCAGTTATAGGCGGAATAGAGGATCGGCAGCGAAAATGCCGCGATGAGCCACCAGGAATAGTGGCCGGAAAGCATGCCCTCGCGGGTGATGACCAGGATGGCGGTGGAGAAGAAGCCCAGCAGGATCGCCAGCAGGCGGCGCGGGGCGGCGTTCTCGCGGCCCGTCGCCAGCGCCACGAGGTAGTTCACGATGGGTGCCGTCGAGATGATCAGGGCAAGCTCGGTGGGCGGCACGTGGCGCGCGAAGAACAGGCCGAGCGCAAAGGGCACGTTCATCAGCACGGCGCAGCCGAATCCGAAGAATTGCAGGCGCTTGCCCCCGATCCAGTCGATGCCGCGCAGCTGGCAGATGACGGCGAGGGCCGCCGCCACCCCGATGCCCGTCAGGAAGATGATGTGCGACACCGGCACGCCGAGAATGCCCCAGTGCCGGTACAGGCTGGGGGAAATCCCCCAGAACAGGCCAAGGGTTAGGAAAAGACCGAGGTGGCGGGGCGTGGTCATCTGCGCTTCTTAGACAGGAGTCTCATTGCAGGCTATAGAACCCGGCGTCAAAAGAGCCCTAATTCGGCATGTCTGGGAGGAATGCGCCTATGTCCGAGAAAGTCTATCCCGTCCCCGCCTCGTGGAAGAAGACGGCCTATGTGGACGATGCCGGCTACAAGAAGATGTATGCCGAGTCGATCAAGGATCCGGCCAAGTTCTGGGGCAAGCATGCCAAGCGCCTCGACTGGTTCAAGGTGCCCAAGAAGGTCAAGAACACGACCTATGCCTACCCCAAGGTCTCGATCAAGTGGTACGAGGACGGCGTCCTCAACGTCTCCTACAACTGCATCGACCGCCACCTGAAGAAGCGCGGCGACCAGGTGGCGATCATCTGGGAAGGTGACGACCCTTACTACGACAAGAAGATCACCTACAACGAGCTCTACGAGCACGTCTGCCGCTTCGCCAATGTTCTCAAGAAGAACGGTGTGAAGAAGGGCGACTGCGTCACGATCTACCTCCCCATGATCCCGGAAGCGGCCTATGCCATGCTGGCCTGCGCCCGCATCGGTGCGGTGCACTCGATCGTCTTCGGCGGCTTCTCGCCGGACTCGCTCGCAAGCCGCATCAACGACGCGAACTCGAAGCTCATCATCACCGCGGACGAGGGCATGCGCGGTGGCCGCAAGGTGCCGCTCAAGGCCAATTGCGACGACGCGCTGAAGCGCTGCGCCGGCAATGAAAAGGTCGTCGTCGTGCGCCGCACCGGCGGTGCCGTCACCATGATCCCCGGCCGCGACCTGTGGTACCATGACGAGGCGGCGAGCGTTCCTGCCGACTGCAAGCCCGAGAAGATGAAGGCCGAGGACCCGCTGTTCATCCTCTACACCTCGGGTTCGACCGGCAAGCCGAAGGGCGTGCTGCATACCACCGGCGGCTACCTCGTCTACGCCTCGATGACCCACCAGTATGTCTTCGACTATCATGACGGCGACATCTACTGGTGCACGGCGGATGTGGGCTGGGTGACCGGCCACAGCTATATCGTCTATGGCCCGCTGGCCAATGGCGCGACCACGCTGATGTTCGAAGGTGTGCCGAACTACCCGACCAACTCCCGCTTCTGGGAGGTGATCGACAAGCACAAGGTCAACATCTTCTACACCGCACCCACCGCCATCCGCGCGCTGATGGGCGCGGGCGAGGGTGCGGTCGCCAAGACCTCGCGCAAGTCGCTGCGGCTGCTCGGTTCGGTGGGCGAGCCGATCAACCCGGAAGCCTGGGAATGGTATCACCGCGTCGTCGGCGACGAGCGCTGCCCCATCGTCGACACCTGGTGGCAGACCGAGACGGGCGGCATCCTGATCACCCCGCTCCCCGGCGCCACCAAGCTGAAGCCCGGCTCCGCCACGCGCCCCTTCTTCGGCATCCAGCCGGCGCTGGTCGACGACAAGGGCGTGATCCTCGAGGGCGACACGAGTGGAAATCTGGTCATCCTCGACTCCTGGCCGGGCCAGATGCGCACCGTCTTCGGCGACCATGACCGCTTCGTGCAGACCTATTTCTCGACCTACAAGGGCATGTATTTCACCGGCGACGGCTGCCGGCGCGACAAGGACGGGTACTACTGGATCACCGGCCGCGTCGACGACGTGATCAACGTGTCCGGCCACCGTCTCGGCACAGCGGAAGTCGAATCCGCACTGGTTGCGCATCCCAAGGTTTCGGAAGCTGCGGTGGTGGGTTATCCCCACGACATCAAGGGCCAGGGCATCTACTGCTACGTCACCCTCATGGCGGGCGAGGAGGGCGACGACGAGCTCCGCAAGGACCTCGTGGCCCATGTCCGCAAGGAAATCGGCCCGCTGGCGACGCCGGACAAGATCCAGTTCGCCCCCGGCCTGCCCAAGACCCGCTCCGGCAAGATCATGCGCCGCATCCTGCGCAAGATCGCCGAGGATGACTTCGCGGCGCTTGGCGACACCTCGACACTGGCTGACCCCAGCGTTGTCGACGACCTGATCGAGAAGCGCCAGAACAAGCGCGGATAGGAACCATTCCCAGGTTGCAGTCGGGCGGGAGGAGCAGTCCTCCCGCCCGACTGCTTTTTGGCTCACGCCAGAGTGTGTTGCATGCGGCGGCCTGCCCATATTAGAAGGCTGGAAAATTCTGCATGGGGACGTGACGTGAAGAGACGTGCATTGCTGTCGATGCTGGGGCTTGGCCTACTGGGCCTGCCCGCACTGAGCAGGCAGGCGCTGGCCACGGCCAGCGAGGACGAACTGGCCCAACCGAAGCGCCCGCCGCTCAAGAAGGGCCAGAAGAAGGCCGGAGTGAAGCCCTCCGGCAAGACGAAGCAGGTCTCGGCCAAGAACCGCATCAAGTACAAGGGGCGCGAGGTCGTCGACTTCGCCTCGGCCGAAAAGCCCGGCACCATCATCATCAAGACCAAGGAGCGGGCACTGTACCAGGTCATGCCGGACGGGCAGGCCATGCGCTATCTTGTGGCGGTCGGCAAGGAGGGCTTCTCCTGGTCCGGTACTGCGCGCGTCGGCATGAAGCGCGAAAACCCCAAGTGGACACCGCCGCCGGAGATGATCAAGCGCACACCCAAATACGCCAAGTGGCGGAACGGCATGCCCGGGGGCATCCCGGAGAACCCGCTGGGCGCGCGCGCGCTCTACCTGTTCAACAAGCAGGGCGACACCGGTTTCCGCATCCACGGCACCAACGCACCCTCTTCGATCGGCACCGCGGCCTCGTCAGGCTGCATCCGCATGCTGAACAACGAGGTGGTAGAACTCTTCGACGTGACACCGGTCGGGACCAAGGTGATCGTGCAGTAGTGGGCGTTCTCGCCCATCATCGCCGGGCTTGTCCCGGCGATCGCTCGTGAGGCGGCGGAAAGGATGGCCGGGACGTGCCCGGCCATGATGACATGGTAAGGTTTATCCCCGCACGGCATCCCTCACCCACTGCACGATCTGCCCCGCAGGCATCGCCCCTGACTGGCGAGCCACCTCCCGGCCGTCCTTGAACAGGATCATCGTCGGGATCGACCGGATGCCGTGGGCGGCGGCCTGGGCCTTGGCTGCCTCGGTGTCGAGCTTGGCGAATCGGACAGCGGGCTCCATCGCCTGGGCGGCCTTCTTGAACTCCGGCGCCATCATCTTGCAGGGGCCGCACCATTCCGCCCAGAAATCGACAACCACCGGTATGCCGCTCCGCGTGATCGTCTTCTCGAAGGTGCCGGCGGTGAGCTCGGCCGGGGTGCCGGTGAACAGCGGCTGGTGACATTTCCCGCAGCGGGCTTCCGCAGCCGGTTTTTCAGGCGGAACACGGTTCACGGCGGCACAGGTGGGGCAGACGATCTCAGTCATGGATTCCTCGACGCTTTGTCCTTATCTGGGAAGCAGCAGGCCGCGCAGCCATGATCTGCGTCAAGCGGTCTCAAGTCCCGACCGGTCTATGCCTTTCGGCGTATTTGCGATACTGCACCGCACAAGGTACAAATCCGGTCCGGGAACGGGAAAAAGGCAAAATGGCAGATACCAGGAACGCAGGGCGCCCCCTCTCGCCGCACCTGCAGATCTACCGCGGCGGACTGACGATGCTGATGTCCATCGTCCACCGCATCACCGGCGTGGCGCTCTATGCCGGCACGCTGCTCCTCGTCTGGTGGCTCACCGCCGCCGCGACCTCCGACCAGTATTTCGATTTCGTGCAGGCCGTGTTCGGCAGCTGGATCGGCAAGCTGGTGCTGTTCGGCTTCACCTGGGCGCTGATCCACCATACCCTCGGCGGCATCCGCCACCTCGTCTGGGACGTGGGCCACGGCTTCAACCTGAAGGACGTGGAGATGGGCGCCAAGCTGACGCTGGCCGCCTCGATCATCCTCACCCTCATCCTCTGGGCCATCGCTTTGGGAGTGTCGTGATGCTGAAGAAGACCCCGCTCGGCCAGGTCCTCGGCCTCGGTTCGGCCAAGGCCGGCACCGAACACTGGTGGCACCAGCGCGTGACGGCGATCGCCGGCATCCCGCTCGTCGTGTTCCTCATCGGCTATATCCTCGTCCATCGCGGCGCCTCGCGGGCCGAGATCGTGGCGAGCATGCAGAACCCCATCGTGGCGCTGCTCATGGCGCTGACCATCCTCAACCTCGTCTGGCACATGCGGCTGGGCCTGCAGGTAGTGATCGAGGACTACATCCACACCGACCACACCAAATATGCCCTGCTGCTGCTCAACACCTTCTTCGCCTGGGTGATGGCGCTGGCGGGCACCTATGCAATTCTCAAGATGAGCTTCGGACTCTGATGGCTGCTGTCGAAACCAAGAAGAAGGCCCCGAAGAGCTTCACCGTCGGGGGCCGCACCTATCCGGTGACGGATCATACCTATGACGTCGTCGTCGTGGGTGCTGGCGGTGCGGGGCTTCGCGCCACGCTGGGCGCCTCCCAGGCGGGCCTGCGCACGGCCTGCATCTCCAAGGTCTTCCCCACGCGCTCGCACACCGTGGCAGCCCAGGGCGGCATCGCCGCCTCGCTCGCCAACATGGGTGCCGATGACTGGCGCTGGCACATGTATGACACGGTGAAGGGTGCCGACTGGCTCGGCGACCAGGATGCCATCGAATATCTCTGCCGCAATGCGCCGACTGCCGTCTACGAGCTCGAGCACTTCGGCATGCCCTTCTCGCGCACCGAGGAAGGCAAGATCTACCAGCGGCCCTTCGGCGGCCACATGATGAATTTCGGCGACGGCCCGCCGGTGCAGCGCACCTGTGCCGCCGCCGACCGCACCGGCCATGCCATGCTGCACACGCTCTATGGCCAGTCGCTGCGCTATTCCGCCGAATTCTTCATCGAGTATTTCGCGCTCGACCTGATCATGGAGAATGGCGCCTGCCGCGGCGTCGTGGCCATGAACATGGAAGACGGCTCGATCCACCGCTTCCGCGCCCACGAGACGATCCTGGCGACGGGCGGCTATGGCCGGGCCTATTTCTCGGCGACCTCGGCCCACACCTGCACGGGTGACGGCAATGCCATGGTGCTGCGGGCAGGGCTCCCCTGCCAGGACATGGAATTCGTGCAGTTCCACCCCACCGGCATCTATGGCGCGGGCTGCCTCATCACCGAGGGTGCCCGCGGCGAAGGTGGCTATCTCACCAACAGCCAGGGCGAGCGCTTCATGGAGCGCTATGCGCCCTCGGCCAAGGATCTCGCCTCGCGCGACGTCGTCTCGCGCTCGATGACCATCGAGATCCGCGAGGGGCGCGGCGTGGGCGAGCACAAGGACCACATCCACCTGCACCTCGAGCACCTCGACCCCAAGGTGCTGCACGAGCGGCTGCCGGGCATTTCCGAATCGGCGAAGATCTTCGCCGGCGTCGACGTGACGCGCGAGCCGATCCCGATCCTGCCCACCGTGCACTACAACATGGGCGGCATCCCGACGAATTATCATGGCGAGGTCCTCGCCGGTGATCCTGCGAACCCCGAGAAGACCGTGCCGGGACTTATGGCAGTGGGCGAGGCGGCCTGCGTGTCGGTCCATGGCGCGAACCGCCTGGGTTCCAACTCGCTGATCGACCTCGTGGTCTTCGGCCGCGCGGCGGCCCTGCGCTGCGCCGAACTGGTGAAGCCCAATTCACCGCACGCCGATCTTCCCGCCGATGCGGGCGAGTTCTCGGTCAACCGCGTCGACCACTATCGCTTCGCCAATGGCAATACGCCGACGGCGGAACTGCGCGCCCGCATGCAGCGGACCATGCAGGACGACGCCGCGGTGTTCCGCACTGGCGAGACGCTGCAGCAGGGTGTCAGGCGCCTGGGCGAGGTCTGGCGCGGCATCGACGACATCAAGGTCTCCGACCACTCGCTGGTGTGGAACAGCGACCTGATCGAGACGCTCGAGTTCGAGAACCTCATCCTGCAGGCGGCAGCCACCGTCGTTTCGGCCGAAGCGCGCAAGGAAAGCCGCGGCGCACATGCCCGCGAGGACTTCCCCAACCGCGACGACGCCAACTGGATGAAGCACACGCTGGCTTGGGCCGATCGTGACAAGAAGACCGTCACGCTCAACTACCGCCCGGTGCACGACTTCACCATGTCGAGCGACATCGACTACATCAAGCCCAAGGCACGCGTTTACTGATCGGAACGAGACATGGCCGAATTCTCACTTCCCAGGAACTCCAAGGTCCAGCAGGGCAAGACCTGGCCGAAGCCCCAGGGCAAGAACCTGAAGGACTTCAAGATCTACCGCTGGAACCCCGATGACGGGCAGAACCCGCATATCGACACCTATACGGTCGACATGGACAAGTGTGGCCCGATGGTTCTCGACGCGCTGATCAAGATCAAGAACGAGCAGGACCCGACGCTGACCTTCAGGCGCTCATGCCGCGAGGGAATCTGCGGCTCCTGTGCCATGAACATCGACGGCACCAACACGCTCGCCTGCCTCAAGTCCTGCGACGAGGTGAAGGGCGACGTGAAGATCTATCCGCTGCCGCACATGCCGGTGATCAAGGACCTGGTGCCCGACCTCACCCGCTTCTATGCCCAGCACCGCTCGATCCAGCCCTGGCTCATCACCCAGTCGCCCGAGCCGCAGACCGAGTGGAAGCAGTATCCGGAAGACCGCAAGAAGCTCGACGGCCTCTACGAGTGCATCCTCTGCGCCTGCTGCTCGACGTCCTGCCCCTCCTACTGGTGGAACGGCGACCGCTATCTCGGCCCCGCCGCCCTGCTGCAGGCCTATCGCTGGCTCATCGATTCGCGCGACGAGGGGACAGGCGAGCGGCTGGACAATCTCGAGGACCCCTTCCGCCTCTATCGCTGCCACACCATCATGAACTGCGCCAAGACCTGCCCGAAGGGCCTGAGCCCGGCGAAGGCGATCGCGGAGATCAAGAAGATGATGGTGGAGCGGAGGGTCTGAGGGCCGGGCTCTCCCCTAACGATCATCATGGCCGGGCTTGTCCCGGCCATCTTTTTTGGCGCCCCGAAAGGATCGCCGGGACGAGCCCGGCGAAGATGGGGTTGTGGGGGATGGCAAGAAGGACGAGGTCGCGGCCAAACCCTCCCGCAATCTTCACACAAGCCATCGAACCAATTTATGGCTTCCGCCCTTGGTTCAACTGGTGCGGTTGCGCGAAAGCGATTAGAACCACGCCATCCCATTCCTGAAAGAGGCCCCCGATGTCGCTCGACAGCTTCAAGTGCCGCAAGACCCTCAAGGTCGGCGCCAAGACCTATACCTATTTCAGCCTCAAGGCCGCCGAGAAGAACGGCCTCAAGGGCATCTCGAAGCTGCCCTATTCGCTCAAGGTGCTGCTCGAGAACCTGCTGCGCTTCGAGGATGGCCGGTCAGTCACCAAGGCCGATATCCAGGCCATCGCCAAGTGGGTGAAGAACCGTGGGCGTGACGAGAAGGAAATCGCCTTCCGCCCGGCCCGCGTGCTGATGCAGGACTTCACCGGCGTTCCGGCGGTGGTCGACCTCGCCGCCATGCGCGACGCGATGAAGGGCCTCGGCAAGGACCCGAAGAAGATCAACCCGCTCGCCCCCGTCGACCTCGTGATCGACCACTCGGTGATGGTCGACTTCTTCGCCAACTCGAAGGCCTTCCGGAACAACGTCAACCTCGAATATGACCGCAACGGCGAGCGCTACACCTTCCTCAAGTGGGGGCAGGGGGCGTTTGACAATTTCCGCGTCGTGCCGCCCGGCACCGGCATCTGCCACCAGGTAAACCTCGAATATCTCGCCAAGACGGTGTGGACGAAGACCGAGAAGGTGAAGGGCAAGACCGTCACCTATGCCTACCCCGACACGCTGGTTGGCACCGACTCGCACACCACCATGGTCAACGGCCTCGCCGTGCTGGGCTGGGGCGTTGGCGGCATCGAGGCCGAGGCCGCGATGCTGGGCCAGCCCATCTCGATGCTGATCCCCGAAGTGATCGGCTTCCGCCTCGACGGCAAGCTGCCGGAAGGAACGACCGCCACCGACCTCGTGCTCACCGTCACTCAGATGCTGCGCAAGAAGGGCGTGGTCGGCAAGTTCGTCGAATTCTATGGCCCGGGCCTGGCGCATCTCTCGCTCGAGGACATGGCGACGATCGCCAACATGGCGCCCGAATATGGCGCGACCTGCGGCTTCTTCCCCATCAATGCCGAGACCATCGGCTACCTCAAGGGCACGGCGCGGGCTTCCGCACAGGTCGCCCTCGTCGAGAAATATGCCAAGGCGCAGGACATGTTCTGGACGCCCAAGGCGCCGGAGCCCGTTTTCTCCGACACGCTCGAACTGAACCTCGCCACGGTCGTTCCGTCCATGGCAGGGCCGAAGCGCCCGCAGGACCGGGTGGAGCTGGGCAACGCCGCCGCGGGCTTCGCCAAGGTGATGGCCGACGAGTTCAAGAAGGCCGAGGAGCTCGGCAAGCGCTTCAAGGTCGAGAACGCCAATTTCGACGTGGGCCATGGTGACGTGGTCATCGCCGCCATCACCTCCTGCACCAACACCTCGAACCCCTCCGTGATGATCGGCGCGGGCCTGCTGGCGCGCAATGCGGTGAAGGCGGGGCTCTCGTCGAAGCCGTGGGTGAAGACCTCGCTTGCGCCCGGCTCGCAGGTGGTGACTGAGTATCTCGATAGCTCGGGCCTCCAGAAGGACCTCGACAAGATCGGCTTCAACCTCGTCGGTTATGGCTGTACCACCTGCATCGGCAATTCGGGCCCGCTGCCGGAGAACATCTCCGACTCGATCCGCAAGAACGACCTCGTCGCCGCCGCGGTGCTCTCCGGCAACCGCAACTTCGAGGGCCGCGTGAACCCCGACGTGCGCGCCAACTACCTCGCCTCGCCGCCCCTGGTGGTGGCCTATGCGCTGGCGGGCTCGCTGAACGTCGACCTCACCAAGGACCCGATCGGCCATGACCGGAAGGGCAAGCCCGTCTACCTCAAGGACATCTGGCCCAGCGCCAAGGACGTCGCGGCCTTCGTCAGGAAGAACGTGACCCGCAAGGCCTATGCCTCGCGCTACAAGGACGTGTTCAAGGGCGACAAGCACTGGCGCGCGATCAAGGTGACGAAGGGCATGAACTATGCCTGGGACCAGAAGAGCACCTATGTGGCGAACCCCCCTTACTTCGAGGGCCTGTCGATGACGCCGGCACCGGTGAAGGACGTGGAGGGTGCGCGCATCCTCGGCCTCTTCCTCGACTCGATCACCACCGACCACATCTCGCCCGCCGGTGACATCAAGGCAGCGTCTCCCGCCGGCAAGTACCTCAATTCGCGTGGTGTGGAGAAGATCGACTTCAACTCCTACGGCGCGCGCCGCGGCCACCATGAGGTGATGATGCGCGGCACCTTCGCCAATATCCGCATCAAGAACCAGATGGTGCCGGGGGTGGAAGGCGGCGTCACCAAGTTCTATCCCGGTGGCGAGACCATGCCGATCTATGATGCGGCGATGAAATATGCCGAGACGGGCACGCCGCTCGTCATCTTCGCCGGCAAGGAATATGGCACCGGCTCGTCGCGTGACTGGGCGGCCAAGGGCACGCGCCTCTTGGGCGTGCGCGCCGTCATCGCCCAGAGCTTCGAGCGCATCCACCGCTCGAACCTGATCGGCATGGGTGTGGTTCCGCTGCAGTTCCGCGAGGGCGAGAGCTGGCAGACGCTGGGCCTCAAGGGTGACGAGACCGTCACCATCAGGGGCCTCGCCGAGGGCCTGAAGCCGCGTGCCGCGATGGTGGTGGACATCACCCGGGCGGATGGCAAGAAGGCCTCGGCCGAAGTCCTCTGCCGCATCGATACGCTGGACGAGCTCGACTACTACAAGAACGGCGGCATCATGCCTTACGTGCTGCGGAACCTCGCCAAGGCGGGGTGACGTTCAGGCGACCTCTCCCACCTCCATCATCGCCGGGCTTGTCCCGGCGAACCTTTTTCGGCGCTGCACTCTCCAAAGGATACCCGGGACAGGCCCGGGTATGATGGAAGGAGAGAATTGGCTCCGGGTGATCGGATAAGGAACGCATTCGTGAACGTCCTGCAAGGCTCGTGAGTGGCGCTCACGGGCCTTTCGCGCCATAAGGGGGCATGTCCGACGTGCTGTCCATCTCCCGCCGCCAGTGCCTCGCCCTCGGGGCGGGGGCGAGTATAGTCTGTCTGGCGGGTCGCGCCGAGGCGGTGGAGCCCATCGACGTGGTGGTGGAGCTGTTCTCGAGTCAGGGCTGCAATTCCTGTCCGCCTGGCGACAGGTTGCTGGCCGAGCTCCGTGACAAGCCGGGCGTGCTGGCGCTGACCTTCCACGTCGACTACTGGGACTATCTCGGCTGGAAGGACACGCTCGCCGGCCCCGACTTTTCGCAGCGCCAGTACGACTATGCCAAGGCGCGCGGCGACATGGACGTCTATACCCCGCAGATGATCGTCAACGGATCGAAGCAGATGGTCGGCAGCCAGCGCTCCGAAGTCTTTGCGGTGCTCGACCAATCGCGCGAGAAGACCTGGCCCGTGCCGGTGTCGATCAACGATCGCGGCAGGGAACTTGTCATCGACGTCGGGGCAGGCCAGGGCGAAGCGACGCTGTGGGTGATGCCCATCCTCGACCATGTGAGCGTGAAGATCGAGAAGGGCGAAATGGCCGGCCGCGAGGTGAGCTATACCAACGTGGTGAGGAAGCTCGTTCCCGCCGCCATGTGGAAGGGCGCACCAGCCAGCGTGTCGCTCCCCAAGGACGGATTGCTGACCCACGATGCCACAGGCTGCGTGGCGCTGCTGCAGAGCGGCAAGGTCGGGCCGGTGCTGGGCGTTTCCGCCTGGGGTCGCCTGACGAGCTAGGCGTGGCGCGTCCCCGCCCCCAGCAGCCTGAGGGCGGGGCCGGTGGGATTTACGCTGCCCGCAGCATCAGTTCGCCGACCACCGCACGATAGTCGCCGCCTTCCAGGGCCGGCTTGATGGCCGTGCTGAGCAGTCCGTTGAAGGCCTGTTCCGGCATAACCTTCTGCAGCTTTGCAATGAGGTCCACGCGTTCGCCATGGTTGAGGGCGGGCGCCATCAGCATCATCACCGCGGCCATCTTCTGCGGTGGCACGCCTGCCACGATGCGCGCTTCGATCTCCATCAGCTCGGCATCGGTGAATGTATCGTGCAGCGCGGTGAGGAGTTCCGTCTCCTCGATGTCCATGTGCTCGAGGTCATGCGCTGCGAAGACGGCATAGCGGCGATACAGGCGGCGGCCCATCAGCTCGCGCTCCGGCAGGGGCGCCTGTTCGATCATGGCGATCAGCTCCTCGATCTCCTCGAAACTCCGTTCGTGCTCCGCATGGTCCTCCGCCGCATGTGCGGAGGCGCCCGGTGCGCGCTGCTCGAGGGCCGAGTGGATCTCGCGGTTCTCACCCTCGAGATGGCCGCGGCCAAGGGAGAGGAGGTTGCGGAGATCGGCCATCACCACCTCGGTGCGGGCCCGGTCGCGATAGTCGAGCGCGCCCAGGGCCGGCAGCATGCGGCAATGGCCCAGCCGCAGCGCCTTGTGGATGTTGCGGTAGAAGTTGTAGCGGGTCTCGTCCGGGACGTAGTTGCTGGTCATGTCGTTCCTCCAGTGAAGCTGTGACTGCAATGCGGCCAGCCTAGCCTTCGCCGGAAGGCGATGACGTGATGTGCATCACAGCGTAGTACTCATGTAACGAAAATTTCAGGCAGCCGCCGAGCTGCTGGTGGCCAGCAGCGGACGCATCACCGGCTCCACCTCGGTGTCGTACTGGTCAGCATCCATGTACTGGCGCAGCACGGCCAACAGGCCTTCCAGTTCCGTCGTCGACAGGGCGGGCAGGAGCAGACGCATCAACGGCTCGAAATGGGCGGGTGCCAGGTCGGCGAAGGCATGGCCCTCGATGCCGCGCAGCGCCTCATCGTCGAGACTGTCATGCAGCGAGGAGAGCAGCAGGGTCTCGTCCTCGTCCATGCGCGCCATGTCCGAGGAGGTGTAGAGCGCATAGCAGCGATAGATGCTGCGTCCGGCAAGGCGGCGGCGCTGCGGTGCAGCCACGTTGACGGCCCGCACCAGCGAACCCAGTTCGCTGATGGCCGTGAGGTGCCCCAGGTGGTCCTGGCAGGCGGAGGCCTCCACCTCGAGTCCGCGCTGGCTGAGCGCCTCCAGCAGTGCCGCCTGGCGGGCCTCGGCCACCGACCGGTACAGCTCCAGATGCTGGACCAGCTGCAGCAGCAGGCGGCTTGCTGCCGCGTCATCGCCGAAGTCCTGTGCTCCCAGTTCCGACAGCATGCGGCAATGCCCGAAGCGCAGGGCCTTGTGCAGGAGGTGGAAAGGGTTGGGCCGGCTCTCGTCCGGCATGCATTTGGTGAGCCTGGGATAGGTCAAGGCCGGCGCTCCTGTGACGGGTTCATCTCACCCGTCAGCTAGGCACCGCCCACGAAAAAAGGATGTGACGGAGATCACATCCTTCTTTCCGATCCACAGACTGGAGCGCGTCAGGCGGCCTTCTTGATCAATCCGCGGTTGATCAGGCTTTCGGCGATCTGAACGGCGTTCAGTGCGGCACCCTTGCGCAAATTGTCCGACACCACCCAGAGGTTCAGGCCGTTGTCGATCGTCGCGTCCTCACGGATGCGAGAAATGAAGGTGGCGAAGTCGCCCACGCATTCGACGGGCGTCACGTAGCCGCCATTCTCGCGCTTGTCGACCACCATGCAGCCCGGCGCCTCGCGCAGGATCTCGCGTGCCTCCTCGGCGGAGATCGGCTGCTCGAACTCGATGTTCACGGCCTCGGAATGGCCGACGAAGACCGGAACGCGCACGCAGGTTGCGGTCAGCTTGATCTTGGGATCGAGGATCTTCTTGGTCTCGACCACCATCTTCCACTCTTCCTTGGTGTCGCCCGAGTCCATGAACACGTCGATGTGGGGAATGACATTGAAGGCGATCTGCTTGGTGAACTTCTTCGGCGTCGGTGCATCGGTGACGAAGATGCCCTTGGTCTGGTTCCACAGCTCGTCGAGGCCTTCCTTGCCCGCGCCCGAGACGGACTGGTAGGTGGCGACGACGACACGCTTGATCTTGGCCACGTCGTGGAGCGGCTTCAGCACCACGACGAGCTGTGCCGTGGAGCAGTTGGGGTTGGCGATGATGTTGCGGCGGTTGGGCCTGGCCATGTAATCGGCCAGCACATTGGCGTTCACTTCCGGAACGATCAGCGGCACCTCGGGGTCGTAGCGCCAGCAGGAAGAATTGTCGATCACGATGCAGCCGGTGGCGCCGATCTTGGGCGACCAGTCCTTCGACACGGCGGAACCCGCCGACATCAGGCAGAAATCGACCTTGGAGAAATCGAACTGCTCGAGGTCCTGGCACTTCAGCGTCTTGTCGCCGAAGGAGACTTCGACACCCATCGACTTGCGCGAGGCGATGGCGAAACACTCATCCACCGGAAACTGGCGCTCATCGAGGATCGACAGCATTTCGCGGCCCACATTGCCCGTGGCGCCGACGACCGCAACCTTGTAACCCATCTTCATTCTCCTAGAAGCCGTCCAACCCGTCCCCCGCGAGCTTGGAAAGCTCCGCTTTCGGGCAAAAGGGGGTTCAGCCTTCCACCCCCGCGGGGGAAGGCCGGGGGAGAAGGCTCACGCCGTTTTGGTGGTTTTCGTGAGTTTCACGGCCACGGGAAGGCCAGTGCGGTCCGCGGAAGCGGCGCACCTAAATCCAGTGATGACGGCGAAAAAGGCCATGCCTTGCCAGACGTCCTGCCTGTTCGTGAACGGCCGGGTTCTAGCCATCGAGGCCGCCTTAGTCAACCTCGGGGAAAATCGCCCCAAAAGGGGGTTGGCAGGGGCCCAATCGTCGGCTATCAACCGCCCGCGATCCACAGGCACGCCTGTATAGCGGAGAGGTGGCAGAGTGGTCGATCGCGCCGCACTCGAAATGCGGAGTACGGGTGACCGTACCGGGGGTTCGAATCCCTCCCTCTCCGCCATTTTACCAGTGCAAACTCCCACCCAGTCCAGATGAGCGTAGAAATTCCTTTTGGTTTCAAAAGGGTTTGGCAGAGGCGACCGTACTTCTGAGACTGGGTCCGGGCTAAAAATTGGTCTCAGGCGCCCTTCCGTCTCATTCCGACCGTACTTCCCCGAAATCAGTACGGTCAGAAAATATGAAGTCCAATCAGGCGCTTAGAAATTCAGCGTACCCGAACTATTGTGTACGGTTCCCCCGCCTGCGGGGGTGCAAATCTACGGTGCGCGGACCGGTGCGTAGGTTTGCGATATGCCTCAGCCCAACACCCTTTTGACCGCCTTAAGCGTCGCCGCGACTACGGTCTCGGCCTCCTTGGGCGTGAGGCAGAGCGGCGGCGCAAAGCCGAGAATGTCGCCCTGCGGCATGGCACGGCCAATCACCCCTTCCTCTAGCAGAGCGGAAGCGATCGTGGGGCCCACCTTGCTGCTTGGGTCGAAGAAACGTCGGTCGTCTCGGTCTTCCACAAACTCCACAGCGGCCATCAACCCGTCGCCACGTACCTCGCCCACATTGCGGTGGCCGGAGAGTGCATCTTTCAGCGCCTTATTGAAGTATGCGCCCGTCTCGCCGGCGTTCTTGACCAGCCCCATCTCATCGATGAGCGCCAGATTGGCAACGCCCGCGGCAGCGCAGATCGGATGGGCCGAATAGGTCCAGCCATGACCGATGGGCCCAAAGGCGTCCGAGCCCTGCACCAGCACGTCCCACACACGCTGCGAGACGATCGAGCCCGAGAGCGGCGCATAGGCGGAGGTGAGGCCCTTGGCGATTGTGATGAGGTCAGGCTCCATCCCATAATGTGTAGAGCCGAACATGCTGCCAAGCCTGCCGAAGCCTGTGACCACTTCATCTGCCACCAGCAGAATATCATACTTCTTCAGCACAGCTTGAATGGCAGCCCAATATCCCTTGGGCGGCGGGACGATGCCGCCGGTGCCGAGGATTGGCTCGCCGATGAAGGCAGCGATCGTGTCTGGTCCTTCGGCGAGGATCATCTCCTCCAGCTTTTCCGCGCAGTGCGCGCTGAACTGTTCCTCGCTTTGGTTGCGGTCGGCACGACGGAAGAAATAGGGCGCTTCGGTGTGGAGCACGGGTGCCCGCGGTAGATCGAAGTGGCTGTGGAAGAGCGCAAGCCCGGTGAGCGAGCCCGTCATCACGCCCGAGCCGTGATAGCCGCGCCAACGGCTGATGATCTTCTTCTTCTCGGGTCGGCCCAGGACGTTGTTATAATACCAGATGAGTTTGATATTGGTCTCATTGGCATCGGAGCCTGAGAGGCCAAAATAGACGCGGCTCATGTGGGCGGGCGCGCGTTCTACGATCATACGCGCCAGCGTGATGCTCGCCTCCGTACCGTGGCCCACATACGCATGATAGTAAGCAAGCTCATGTGCCTGCTTTGCGATGGCATCGGCGATCTCCGTACGACCATAGCCAACGTTTACGCAATAGAGCCCAGCAAAGGCGTCAAGACTGCGGCGACCTTCGCTGTCGGTAATGTAGCAGCCTTCACCGCCCTGCATCATGCGGCGCGGGCTCTCGCCGCGCGCATGGAGTGCCATGTGGGTAGAGGGGTGGAAGAAGTGGTCGCGGTCCCAGGCGTTTAGGTCGTTGGTGCGGTTCGGCATGATGTGTTCCCTTTCCTGCCTCAGGCGGCGGTGTCGATGCAGAGATATTTGAGTTCTGTGAAGGCTTCCATCCCGTGGCGCGATCCTTCGCGACCAAGGCCCGACTGTTTCCAGCCGCCGAAAGGAACGGGGCCCCCAGTGATCTTCACGCGGTTGATCGCCACCATGCCATAGGCAAGGGCGCGCGACAGGCGCAGCGCGCGCGCACCGTCCTTGGTGACGATATAGGCGGCGAGTCCGTATTCACTCGCATTGGCGCGGACGATGACCTCTTCTTCCGTGTCGAAGCACATCACCGCCGCAACGGGACCGAACGTCTCCTCGCGATGGATCAACGCATCTTCTGGCACACCTTCGAGTAGTGTCGGCAGGTATGCGAGCGGAAGCTCCGGGTGAGTTGTGCCTCCGGTGAGCAGCCTGCCGCCGCGGTCCAGTGCATCCTTCACCTGCGCCTCGACCTTGGCGAGGGCGCGGGCATGCATCAGGGGGCCGATCTCAGTGTCTGACTCAAGTCCTGCTCCCACCTTTAGCGCCGCGATTCTCTCGGCGAAGCGGCGTGTAAAGGTGGCGAGCAGCGGGCGCTCCACATAGATTCGGTTTGCGGCGAGACAGTCCTGCCCGGAGGTCGCAAATTTGGCATCGATGGCGATGCTGACGGCGCGTTCCACATCTGCGTCAGAGAAGATGATGAGAGGCGCGTGGCCGCCAAGCTCCATCACCAACCGCTTCATGGTCGCCGCACAGCGCGCGGCAATCATCTTGCCGATCTCAGTGGAGCCGGTGAAGGACATGGCGCGGAGCCTTGGGTCCGCGCACATGCGCCCAACGATCGTTTCCGCATCGCCTGGCACGACGTTCATAACACCCGCTGGAAGCCCGGCGCGTTCGGCGAGCTCGGCCAGCGCCAAGCCTGAGAGCGGCGTCTCTGCGCTCGGGTGGACGACGGCGGTGCAGCCTGCCGCGAGTGCGGCAGCCACCTTGCGTGTGATCATGGCGCTCGGAAAGTTCCACGGCGTCACCACGCCCACGGGGCCCAGTGCCTCACGCCGCACGATCATCTCAGCGTTCTTCAGGTGCGGCGTTACGCTCTCGGCATTGAGGCGCAGTGCCTCGCCCGCATACCAGTCGAGGAATTCCGCTGCATAGGCGATCTCGCCGCGGCTCTCGGCTAAGGGCTTTCCCTGTTCGAGGGTCATGATCAAGGCGAGGTCTTCCGCATTGGCCAGCATCAGCTCGCCCCAGCGCCGCAGGATACGGGCGCGGTCCTGGGGCAGGCGGTCACGCCATGGGGCAAAGGCCGCTTCCGCCGCCGCGATGGCGGCCTCCGTCTGGGTCATGCCCAGTGCCGCTACGCGAGCCACAAGCAGGCCCGTTGCGGGGTCCGTTACAGCGAAATCGGCGGCGTCAGAGGCGGCTGTCCAGCGGCCGGCCACATGGCCCAGTGTCCTGAGGAGCGTGCGATCCTGGAGGCGTGAGAGGGCAGGGTGCATCAGGGACTGCTGGTGGATGTTCATTTCTTAACCTCGTTGCGAGGCCCCAGAGACTGGCGCGGGTGTGCTGGAGATAGTGGCCAAAGTTGACGGCGCCGGTGCGTAGTCGGTCTTTCTTTCTGCGGATTACTAGAGAATTTCTCTAGTCTTCGGGTGCGAAGAGCTGCACCGGCACTCCGGCATCCTCCTTCACGGTGCGGGTCACGATGTAGGTAAAGTAGCGGTCGATACCGATCTCGGCGGCCAGCATGCGGTCGATGAGGCGCTGGTAGGAATCGATGTCACGCGCCACGACTTTGAGAATATAGTCGACGCCACCGCCCACCGACCAGCAGGCCACCACCTCCGGCATCTGGGCAATGGCTCGCTCAAAGCGGTCGAAGTCGGCCTGACGGTGGCTGGCCAGCGTCACCTCAACGAGGACGCTTGCAAAGGAGGCCGTGCGGCGGGGTGAGAGCTTGGCGTGATAACCCGCGATCAGGCCGGCCTGCTCTAGCTTGCGCAGCCTTAGCCAACAGGGCGTAGGCGAGAGACCCGCCAACTCTGCGAGCTTCAGCTTGGTGATGCGCCCGTCCTTCTGCACCGCCTCCAGGATGCGGAGGTCGATGGAATCCAGCTTCATGCGGAACCCCGTACTATTTCATTTGCAGAATGACATGAATTGCAGCACATTTTCAATCATGACAATCTGGATGCCAAATCCTGCCGGCCTCTCGCGGCCTGCCTATCTCTCCCTTGCAGAGCAGTTCGCTCGCGCGATCGAGAACGGCGATCTGCCGTCGGGAGCAAAGCTCATGCCGCACCGGAAGTTGGCAGACCGACTGGGGCTAGCTGTGCAGACGGTTAGCCGCGCCTATGAGGAGTTGACGCGGCGCGGCCTCGTGCAAGGCGAGATCGGTCGCGGATCCTTCGTTCTGGGGCCGGGCACCGAAGCGCGTCAGCCCTATCTGCCGGATCGGAAAGGCGAGGTTATCGACCTCTCGATCCTCAAGCCGGTGGTCGATGCCATGCACCTCGACCGGATGCGGCAGGGCTTCGCCTGGCTGGCGGAGAACATGGCGGTCTCCTCCGCTCTGTCGTTCCGGCCCAACGTGGTGATGCCGCATCACCGCAACGTGGCCGCAGGCTGGTTGAATCGGCTGGGGATCGACGCGGATCCGTCCGGCATTATGCTGACCAATGGGGCCACTCCGGCGATCACCACTGCCGTGATGAGCGTGGTGCCGCCGGGTTCGGGGCTGGCGGCGGAAACGCTAACCCACCATACACTGAAGCCACTCTGCGCCTATCTCGGCATCCACCTCGAGGGGGTGGCGATGGACGCTCACGGCATGCGCCCCCAAGCCCTCGACGAAATCGCCCGGAGGGGCCAGATTCGCGCAGTCTATCTCCAGCCCAACGTCATCAACCCCCAGGCCATTATGATGCCCCCAGAGCGCCGGGGTGAGCTCGTCGAGGTTGTCCGCCGCCATGATCTGGCGATCATCGAGAACGACATCCTGAACGTCATGATCGCGAGTCGCCCTCCGGCCATCGCAGCGCTTGCGCCGGAGCGGACGCTCTACATTTGCGGCTTCACCAAGATCACTGTTCCGGGGCTACGGCTGGCTTATCTCTATGCGCCGCTGCGCTATGCCACGGCGGCCGCCAACCGGCACCTGGTGGCGAGTTGGATGGCCACTGCACCCATGGCCGACCTGCTCTCGCAATGGGTGAAGGACGGCACGGTGCTGGAGCTGGCGCAGTGGCAGGCCGCTGCCTTGGCCGAGCGCCACGTGCTGGCGACTGAGGCGCTGGGCGGCTGGATGCCTACCTGCCACCCCGAGAGCCTGCATCTCTGGATCAACCTACCCGAGGCCTGGCCCGAGGTGGAGTTCGTGACGCAGGCGCGGCTTATGGGCGTCGCCGTCGCCCCCGGAAACGCCTTCTGCGCGACCGAAAAGGGCAGGGCCCAGGCGGTGCGCATTTCTCTGGGCTCAACTCGCGCCGACGACTTGCGTCGTGGCCTTGCCACCATAGCGGGCCTTCTGACGGATGCGCCGGAGGCACTGCTGCCTACAATTTGAGGTCATTCGCAGAATAATTGTCATGACACAATTTAAAAATTGACATGATTTGAACTCAGTACAATTATGCCGCCAACCTCATAGGGGCGGTACATGGTCGAACCCATCATCCAAATCGACAAGCTGGACAAGTCCTTTGGACCGCTGAAGGTGCTGGACGGCTTGTCCTTCGACGTGATGCCGGGTGAGAAGTTGGCCCTTATCGGCCCCTCGGGCTCTGGCAAGACGACGATCCTGCGCATCCTCATGACGCTGGAGACGATCACCGCCGGACACATCAAGGTCTGCGGGGAACAACTCTACCACATGCAGCGCAGTGGCCACGAGGTCCCTGCCGACGAACCTCACCTGCACAAGATGCGTTCACACATCGGCATGGTGTTCCAGCACTTCAACCTATTCCCCCACAAATGCGTACTGGACAACATTACGCTCGCCCCCATGCTCACCAAGGGCGAGGTGCGTGCCAAGGCCGAGCAGCGCGCCATGGAACTCCTTGAGATGGTGGGACTCGCTGACAAGGCAAAGGCCATGCCCGCCCAACTCTCGGGTGGGCAGAAGCAGCGCGTGGCGATCGCCCGCGCGCTGGCCCTCAAGCCCCGCATCATGCTGTTCGACGAGGTGACGAGCGCACTCGACCCGGAACTTGTCGAAGAGGTACTTCTAGTGATGAAGCGGCTCGCCGCCGAAACTGACATGACGATGCTTCTCGTAACTCACGAGATGGGCTTCGCCCACGAATTCGCCGACCGCGTGCTGTTCTTCGACAAGGGCCGCATTGTGGAGCAGGGCTCGCCGGATAAAATCTTCCGCCATCCCTCGCATGAGCGAACCCAGTCCTTCCTGCGCAAAATAATCGCGGCAGGACACCGTGTTTGACAACTAACAACAACGGAGAGAGACGTCATGAAGAAGACTTTGATTGCCTTGACGCTACTGCTTGCGCCGACATCGGTCCTAGCCGACACGCTGGATGACCTGAAGGCACAGGGGTTTGTGCGAATCGCTATCGCCAACGAGCCACCCTTCACGGCCGTTGCGGCAGACGGTACCGTCTCCGGTGCCGCCCCGGATGTCGCGCGTGTCATCTTCAAGCGCCTCGGTGTGAATGACGTTGTGGCCTCAATTAGCGAGTATGGGGCTATGATCCCGGGGCTTCAGGCACGCCGTCATGATGCCATCACCGCCGGCTTGTTCATGAAGCCGGAGCGCTGCCAAGCTGTCGCCTATTCGGAACCCATTCTCTGCGACGCAGAGTCTTTCCTAGTGTTGAAGGGTAATCCCAAGGGCTTCAAGTCATTCGCAGACATCGCTGCCAACCCGGATGCTAAGATCGGCGCGCCAGGTGGCGGCACCGAGGAAAAGCTCGCACTCGAAGCCGGCGTTCCGCGGGACCGAGTAATCGTAGTCCCAGATGGTCAGTCTGGCCTCAAGATGCTGCAAGACGGTCGCATTGATGTCTACTCGCTGCCTGTGCTCTCTATCTCGGACCTCATGAAGAAGGCCAATGATCCGAACCTCGAGAAGGTCGCTCCGGTGCAGGGTGCGCCTGTCTATTGTGATGGCGCGGCATTCCGCAAAGAAGATGTGGCCCTGCGCGACGCCTTCGACAAGGAACTGGCAAAGATGAAAGCCAATGGCGAATTCGCCGCCATCGTAGAGCCCTACGGCTTCTCGGCTGCGGCAGCGAGCGCCACAAGCCGCGCCAAACTCTGCGGCGAATAAAGCGCAACGCGGGCGGCGCTCCCTGCTTCTAGGGTGCGCCGCCTCACTCCCATTCTCGTCACGAGGCCGGTGAACATGACCGAATGGTACGGTTATCTAAAGATGATCCTTGATGGTGCTGCCGTTACGGCGGAGCTAACAATAATGGGATCAGCACTTGCGCTCCTCATGGCCTTCGTCGCCGGCCTCGGTCGCATCGCTCCCTGGTCGCCCGTCCGGTGGCTGTCAAGCATTTACATCGAGTTCTTCCGTGGCACGTCAATCTTTGTGCAGCTGTTCTGGGTTTATTTCGTTCTACCCTTTGCTGGAATCACTTTGTCGCCGCTACTGGCGGGTGTTCTGGCGCTCGGTCTCAACGTTGGTGCCTATGGTGCAGAAGTCGTGCGCGGTGCGATTTTAGCGGTTCCGAGGGACCAGTCTGAAGCTTCAGTCGCGCTTAACTTCACGCGTTTCCAGCGCATGTGGTACGTGATATTGCCCCAAGCCGTGCCGCTGATGCTTCCGACTTTCGGGAATAACGCAATCGAGCTGTTAAAGGCAACTGCTGTGGTCTCCCTAATCTCCCTCACCGACATGACCTTCCAAGCTCAGGTCGTACGATCCCAGACGGGGAGCACGCTATTTCCATTCATTACCATCCTCATTCTCTACTTCATCATGGCGCTGGCGATCTCCGCATCAGTGCGTGGGCTTGAGCGTCGTATGACACGTGGCCTCGACGGAGTTCGATGAGATGGAGTGGGATTGGGCCTTTGTCGCTAAGATCATGCCCACCCTTTTGGAGGGGCTAAAACTCACGGTTCTTATAACTATTCTATCTGCCTTCGTCGCCGCTGGGTTGGGGCTGGTGCTGGCCATCGCCAAGCGTTCGCGAAATGGCTGGATCGCTAAACCCACCGCGATGCTGATAGAATTCATCCGTGGTACGCCGCTGCTAGTGCAGCTCTATTTCATCTTCTTTGTTCTACCAGATGTCGGAATCGTGCTGCCGCCATTGGTAGCTGGTGTCATAGGCATGGGCCTTCACTATGCGACCTACACGGCCGAGGTTTATCGTGCCGGCATCGAAAACGTGCCAAAGGGCCAGTGGGAGGCGGCACGCGCGACCAACCTCACGGTACCGCAGACTTGGATCCACGTCGTCATCCCGCAGGCCCTGCCGCCGATGATTCCTGCACTTGCCAACTACCTGATCGCGATGTTCAAGGAGACGCCGCTGCTCTCCGCCATCACGGTGCTGGAGCTTATGAACCAAGCGAAATCCGTGGCCAATTCGAATTACCGCTATATCGAGCCCATGACGCTGGTCGGTGCCTTCTTCCTGGTGATGAGCCTGCTGTCAGTCATCCTGTTGCGATGGCTCGAGCGTCGCTATGGGAGGCTTGCAAAGTGATCGACATCCTTATCTCTCCGCGTGCGCCGCAGCTTGATCTGCGCCCTGTGATGCACCGTATCGGTCTCATCGCGCTGTCCACCGATCACACGACGGAGGTAGACTTCGCCCGCATCCTGGCACCCGCAGGAATCGGCATCTACGTGGCGCGCATTCCTTTCGTAAACCCTGTGACGCCGGAGCGCCTGCGAGCCATGGAGCCTGACCTCGCAGGTGGCGCCGCGCTCATCCTGCCGGGCGAGAGCCTCGACGCAATCGTTTATGGCTGCACCTCGGCCTCGGTTTGCATTGGTGACGACGTGGTGCAGGCGCAAGTTACGCGCGGCAAACCCGGATGCCCTGTGGTGACGCCGGTATCCGCCGCGCTCAAGGGTCTGGCGGCACTCAAAGCGAGGCGCCTCTCGGTGCTTACACCCTACACGCCCGATACCTCGCGTCCAATGGCAGAGATGTTCGAGGCGGTGGGTTACACGATTGACCGCTTCACCTGCCTCAACATGACGGATGACCGTGATATGGCGCGTATTGCCCAAGACGAGCTCGTTGAGCTTGCGCGCGATGCGACGTCCCCGCAGTCCGACGCGCTGTTTATCTCCTGCACGGCGGTGCGCGCCGCGGGTATCATCGGCCGCATTGAGGCAGCGACAGGGACCACTGCGCTATCGTCCAACTATGCTGCCGCCTGGAACGCCGCGCGCATCTGCGGTGTGTCGGGCGCGCTGGCGCCTGGCCGCCTGATGGCTCTGCAGCTACCCCACTAAGGTGCTGAGACGCTCAGATAGCGAAATCCGAATATATTGAATTGATCCTATAGGAGATAAAAATGAGCGATGTCGAACTGCGCTTCACGCGTGAGGAGTATGGCGCCCGCATTGAACGCACGCGTCAATCAATGGTCGAGAAGGGTTTGGAACTCATTATAGTCTCAGACCCTTCGAACATGGCTTGGCTTACGGGCTATGATGGCTGGTCGTTCTACGTGCACCAGGGCGTTCTCGTCGGGCTCGAGGGGGAGCCCATTTGGTGGGGCCGCGCGATGGACGCGCAGGGTGCGAGGCGTACCGTCTTTATGCAACCGGACAACATCGTGGGTTATGATGATACCTATGTGCAGAACCCGCTGAAGCACCCGATGGAACAGCTCTCGCAGGTGATCACGTCGCGCGGTTGGGCGAAGGCGCGGATCGGCGTGGAGATGGACAATTACTGGTTCTCCGCCGCGGCCAGCGAGACCCTCCGGAGTCATTTAAAGGAGGCGCGCTTTTCTGATGCGACGGGTCTGGTTAACTGGCAGCGCAAAGTGAAGAGTTCGCGCGAGGTCGAGTTCATTCGCCGTGCCGCCGCTATAGTCGATGCTATGCATGCGAAGGTGATCGAACTGGTCGAGCCGGGTCTTCCCAAGAACGTACTGGTCGCCGAAATCCAGAAGCAGGCGATCCTCGGTGCAGGCGGCCACTGGGGTGATTACTGCGCCATCGTGCCGATGCTGCCGTCGGGCATTGATGCGACCGCTCCGCACCTCACTTGGGACGACCGCCCCTTTAAAAATAACGAGGGTACCTTCTTCGAGCTTGGCGGTTGCTACAAGCGCTATCACGCGCCGCTGTCGCGCACCGTCTATCTGGGCAAGCCGCCGCAGAAGTTCCTCGATGCCGAGAGGGCGGTGTCGGAGGCAACCGAGGCGGGGCTCGCCAAGTGCAAGCCCGGCGTCACTTGCGGCGAGGTGGCGGAGGCCTTCTTCGGAACGCTTCAGAAACGTGGCTTCCACAAGGATTCGCGCGCCGGCTACTCGATCGGCCTCTCCTATCCGCCGGATTGGGGTGAGCGCACACTTTCCATCCGCCGTGGTGACAAGACTGTACTGGAGCCCAACATGACGCTGCACTTCATGCCAGCGCTGTGGCTTGATGACGGCGGACTTGAACTCTCCGAGACGATCCTGATCACGGACACGGGCGTCGAGTGTCTGAGCAAGACGCCGCGCAAGTTAGTCGTGAAGGGGTGAAGTGATGGAAACTCAGGTTAGGCCGTCGCCGGTTTCGGCCACGGTGGACTTCGATTCGGACGGCATCCAGCATGGCTTTCTACGGCTGCCCTACAGCCGCGATGATGCCGCCTGGGGCTCAGTAATGATCCCGGTGACGGTGGTGAAGAACGGTGAGGGCCCAACCGCGCTCCTCACCGGCGCCAACCATGGCGACGAATATGAAGGGCCGATCGCACTGTTCGAGCTGGCGCGCAGCGTTCGGCCCGAGGATGTCAGAGGCCGCGTTATCATCGTTCCGGCTATGAACCAGCCGGCCTTCGCCGCAGGCACACGTACCTCGCCCATCGACAAGGGCAACATGAACCGCGCCTTCCCTGGGCGTCCCGACGGCACGGTGACGGAAAAAATCGCCGATTATTTCCAGCGCGTGCTGCTGCCCATGGCCGATGTGGTGCTGGACTTCCACTCGGGCGGCAAGACGCTGGACTTCCTGCCTTTCTGCGCTGCGCATATCCTGCCTGACAAGCAGCAGGAGGCGCGCGCCTTCGAGCTCGTGCGGGCCTTCGGCGCGCCCTATTCTGTGAAGATGCTCGAAATCGACGCTGTAGGCATGTATGATACAGCAGCCGAGGAGATGGGAAAGGTTTTCGTTACCACTGAGCTCGGCGGCGGCGGCACCGCATCCGCCCGCACCGCGCAGATCGCCATTGACGGCTGCCGCAACCTGCTGATCGCCGCCGGGATTCTCAAGGGCAAGCCTGAAGTGCGCAGCACGCAGTGGCTCGACATGCCCGATGGCGACTGCTTCACCTTCGCCGAGGACCATGGCCTTGTCCGCTTCTGCGCCGACTTGGGGGACAAGGTACAAAAGGAGCAGATCATTGCCTTCATCTACCCCATCGGGCGAACGGGCCTGAAACCAGTGGAGTTGCGGGCTCGTCGATCGGGCCTGTTCACGGCTCGGCATTTCCTGGGCCTCGTGAAGCCCGGTGACTGCGTGGCGGTCATAGCCGACGAAATCATCGGCTGAGGGTTGCACGAGCAATGGCTTGCACTGGCGGTCGCGAACTCCATGTGGGTATGGTCCAGGTCGCGCGTGCAGCCATTGCGGGGATGGCGGTAAAGACGCCCCTCATTGCCTCCCGCTGCCTTGAGGGTACTACCAAACAGCCTGTCTTCCTAAAGCTCGAAACGCTGCAACCCATCGGTGCATTCAAGCTGCGCGGAGCGGCTAATGCACTGTCCTTGCTGGGGGGGGATGAGCGCGCACGTGGCGTGGTGTGCTGTTCTACTGGTAATCACGGTCGCGCCGTGGCCTTCGCCGCGCGGCGACTGGGGATGCGCGCCACTGTCTGCCTCTCGCATCTCGTGCCGGAGGTAAAGATCAGCGCCATCGAAGCGCTTGGCGGAACAGTCCGGCGCGTGGGTCAGAGCCAGGATGAGGCGCAAGTCGAGGCGGACCGAATGGTGCGAGAGGAAGGTCTCACCGACATTCCGCCCTTTGATCATCCGCACGTCATTGCGGGTCAAGGCACGATTGCGCTCGAGATCCTCGAGGACCGTCCGGACATCGAAACTATCCTCGTGCCGCTCTCGGGCGGCGGCCTGATCGGCGGAATCGCGCTCGCGGCGAAGGCATTGAAGCCGTCCATCCGTATCATCGGCATCAGTATGAAGCGTGGTGCGGCGATGCAGGCGAGCCTCATGACGGGTCGGCCGGTCGAGGTCGAGGAACTGCCCACGCTTGCCGACTCGCTCGGCGGCGGGATCGGACTCCGCAACCGCTGGACCTTTGATCTCTGCCGCAACCTCGTCGACGACGTGGTGCTGCTGGACGAGTCGGAAATCTATCGCGGGATGCGCGTGCTACTGCTGGAGGAACGCCTCGTCGCTGAAGGTGCCGCGGCTGTTGGCCATGCCGCGTTGCTCGCAGGCAAGGTGAAGCTCGACGGCCCGGCGGCCATCATCGTCTCGGGCCAGAACGCACCCATGGAACAGGTACTCGCCATCGGCCGCGGCGAGCCCGTCACGCTGGGCGGCCTGGAAGTGAAGGGATGAACATGCGCGACATCTACGTTCTCACCGAGAAGGACCTCCGGGGCTGCGTGAGCCTGGGGCATGACACCGTGGCGGTCGTCGAGGACGCCTTCCGCATGCTGGCGACAGGCAAGGTCGTGATGCCGCCGATCCTGTCGATGGACATTCCGGACGCGCATGGCGAGGTCGATGTCAAGACGGCTTACATTCCCGGATTCGACGGCTTCGCCATCAAGGTGAGCCCCGGCTTCTTCGACAATCCCAGGATTGGCCTGCCGAGCCTCAACGGCCTGATGATCCTGTTCTCGGCGAAGACCGGGCTGGTCGAGGCGCTGTTGCTCGACAATGGCTACTTGACGGATGTGCGCACCGCCGCTGCCGGTGCGGTCGCGGCAAGACATCTCGCCCCCGCTGAGGTTGAAACAGCGGGCGTGTTGGGTACCGGCGTGCAGGCGCGCCTGCAGGTCGAGGCCGCCCATCTCGTTCGGCCCTTCCGCAAGGTGCTGGTCTGGGGCCGCGATGCTGCAAAGGCGGAAGCCTGCGCGAAGGATATCTCATCGCGTCTCGGTATCGCCGCCGAAGCTGCCTCGGCGGAGCGCACGGTGAAGGACAGCCAGCTGGTCATCACCACCACACCTGCCCGCGAACCCGTGCTCAAAGCCGCGTGGCTCCATCCCGGCCTCCACATAACCGCCATGGGGTCCGACCAGGCGGGCAAGAACGAGATCGAGGCGGCGGCCCTTGCGCGTGCGACGATCTATGTCTGCGACCGCATCTCGCAGGCCGAGAAGCTGGGCGAGCTTCGCAGCGCGCGGGAGGCAGGTCACCTCACGGACGTCATGCCCCCCGAACTGGGCGAGATCGTGTCGGACAGCAGGCCCGGACGCAGGAGCCAGGACGACATTACCATCTGCGATCTCACCGGCACCGGCGCGCAGGACACCGCCATCGCCACTTTCGCACTCAAGGCGGCACGCGCTGCGGCTGCCGGCACACTCATCAAGGCCTGAACGGGGACAACGCTCACATGGACATCTTCGAGAAACTCTTCGCGCCGGCGGAATTCGCGCGCCGCGTTGCCGATACCAAGGCCAGCATGCGCAAGGCTGGATTCGATCTCATAGTCTGCCAGGACCCTGCCAACATGTGCTGGCTCACCGGCTTTGACGGCTGGTCCTTCTACGTGCCGCAATGTGTGCTGGTCCATATCGATGAGGAGACGCCCATCTGGTTCGGTCGCGCGCAGGACGCCAAGAGCGCGCGCATCACCACTGACCTCCCCGACCAGAACATTGTGCCCTTCTCAGAGCCGCTGGTGCAGCATCCCGTCAACCACCCCTACGATGAGCTCGCACAACTGATCCGCGAACGCGGTTGGGGCAAGGCCCACATCGGCGTCGAGATGGATGCGCACTACTACACGGCGCGCTGCCACCAGCATCTGACCAAAGGTTTGCCCGAGGCGACATTCGCCAACAACGCCGACCTCGTGAACTGGGCCCGCCTCATCAAGTCTCCCGCCGAAGTCAGGCTAATGCGGGATGCCGGCCGCATCTGCACCCATGCCATGAACCGCGCCATCGAGGTGATGAAGCCGGGTATGCCGCAGCAGAACGTGATCGCTGCCATCTACGAAGCGCAGACCATCGGCGTGCCGGGGGCAGGCGGCGACTATGCCGCCATCTGCCCGCTCATGCCGGTGGGCGAGGGCACCTCGACGCCGCATCTCACCTGGACGGACAAACCGCTGCCCGACGACGTCCTGACCATGATCGAGATCGCCGGCGCGCGTCGCCGCTACCATGCGCCGCTCACCCGCACCATCTATCTCGGCAAGCCGCCGCAGCAGATGCTGGACGTTGCCAAGGTCGTGGTCGAAGGCGTGGATGCGGGCCTCGCCACCGCGAAGCCCGGCAACACCGCCGAACAGGTCGAGGCCGCGTGGCAGGCGGTCCTTCGCCGCAATGGTCTGAGGAAGGACAGCCGCGTCGGGTATTCGATCGGGTTGTCCTATCCGCCCGATTGGGGCGAGCGCACGGTGAGCCTGCGCCCCGGCGATACGACGGAGCTCCAGGAAGGCATGTGCTTCCATATCCAGTCGGGGCTCTGGCTCGCGGATTTCGGAGTTGCGATCTCCGAATCCTTCGTCGTCGGTAAGGGCGGCGGTGAGCGCCTCTGCGACGTTGCGCGTGAACTTATTGTGATCGAGTAGGTATAGAGAGGGCGGTGCTAAGCTGGGTTCCCCAAGGCAGACTAGACGTGGCAATGAGCATGTTGACCGCTAGGCCTGGTGGCTCTCTTGCTATTAAGAGGTGATGAAGCACCTCAGGCGATAGGAATGCCAGACGCATTGTCCGGCTGACAAACCGCTCCGTTACACCCTCCATCTTCGCCAGTTCACCTGCCGTCGCGACTTCTCCATTTTCGAGCTTCCGTCGCCACGCCCAAGCTCTTCCAAGCGCCTTCAAGATATGCGGATCTTGGGACCGCGACTCCAAGGCCTGAGTATTATCAGGGGGTAAGATCTTCGGTCGCCCGTTTTGCTTTCGGATGGCGAGCGGAATGACTACGCGGATGGTGTCGTCAGGTCTGGTCATTCCGCTGCTCTCATCTGGGTGGTCACGGTAAGTTCTCTGGCGAGCATCGCGATGCCGTTGTTGCGGAGGTCGACGGCGAGGCCTTGAGAGCTGACGGTGACCCGCTGAACCAGTAGGCGGACGATCCGCGACTGCTCGGCGGGTATCAGCCGCTCCCAGATGCCTTTGAAGTCTCTCAGCGCCTCGATGGCGGCACGTTCATCCAAGCGGTGGTCCGCCTGACGGCAGGTCTCGATCACCCGTGCGGCAACGTCTGGCGTCGCTACGAGGCGGCGCAATTCGGCGATGACGGCCTCTTCTACCATGGCACCTGGCAGGCGGGCAGGGCCGGTGTCTCCGTCGGTCTCCCGGTTGCGGATGGCGTCCATCGAGACGTAGTAGTGGTATAGCCGTTCGCCCTTCCGGGTGTAGGTCGGTGTCATGGCCGTGCCAGCGGCGGTGAATATCATTCCTTTGAGAAGGGCTTCGGAGCCCCGTCGGTTCTTTGCCCCACGCGAGCGAGGGCTTTCCTTCAGAATGGCATGTACGCCGTCCCAGAGGTCCTGGGTGATGATGGCCGTATGCTCGCCGGGATAGGAAGTTCCCTTGTGAACCGCCTCGCCGAGGTAGACCCGGTTTCTGAGGAGCTTGTAGAGGAAGCCTTTGTCGATGCGTTTCCCCCGCTTGTTGAGCACCCGCTCAGCCTGTAGTGCGCGCGCCAGCGTCGAGGCGGAGCCGAGTGCCACGAAGCGCTCGAATATCATGCGGACAGTCTGGGCCTCGGTTTCATTGACAACCAGCTTTCTGTCCCTGACGTCATAGCCCATGGGTACAAAGCCGCCCATCCACATGCCGCGCTTGCGGGACGCCGCGAACTTGTCGCGGATGCGCTCGCCGATCACCTCGCGCTCAAACTGGGCGAAGCTCAGCAGGATGTTGAGCGTCAGGCGCCCCATCGACGTCGTGGTGTTGAAGGACTGGGTGACGGAGACGAAAGTGACGTTGTTTCGGTCGAACACCTCGACCAGTTTCGCAAAATCCATCAAGGAACGGCTGAGGCGATCGATCTTATAGACGACGATCACGTCGATCAGACCGGCCTCGATGTCCTTGAGCAATTGTTTCAGGGCAGGGCGTTCCAGCGTGCCGCCGGAGAACCCACCATCATCATAACGCTCGCGGATGGCTGCCCAGCCCTCGGACCGCTGACTGGCAACATAAGCCTCGCAGGCCTCCCGTTGTGCGTCGAGGGAGTTAAACTCCATATCGAGGCCTTCTTCCGTGGACTTGCGGGTGTAGATGGCGCACCGCGAGCGCTTCGGCATCTGGACCACAGATGACTTGCTCATGCCCGGTTCTCCCTCTTCTTCTCGCGCATCCCGAAGAACCGAAAGCCGTTCCAGTTCGTGCCGGTGATCGCCTTGGCAACCGCAGAGAGGGAGCGAAATTTCCGCCCCTGCCAGTCGTACCCGTCCCGCAGCACTGTGACGGTATGCTCAGCCCCGTCCCACTCCCGCACCAGGCGCGTGCCGACCACAGGATTGCGGGGGTCGGCCACCATGTTCTTGCGCGAAATCTTGCCCTCGACCTCGTCGGCCAGCAGATCCAGCACCCGGCGGGTTTCCCGGGTGAGGCCGCCATAGGTCAGCTCCTGTATTCGGTAGCCGATCCGAAGCTCCAGGAATGCGCGGGCATTATTGGGAGCAGGGGTGCCGAACAGCGCCTCCCATTTGGCCTTAAGCTCGTTGACCGACAGTTTTTGCATGGCCGCCAGCTGGGCCAACACGGCCCCGTCCGTGGCGGCGTCTTCTCCCGGCCGCGGGAGTCCCTGTGGCTTCGGTTTCGTCGCAGTTTGCATCATTACCCTCCAACTCGGTTGTGCGGTTTGCGACGGTGAGCACCGCTCTTGGTGGGTGCTAAGTCGACAACTGTCTGAGACTGCGGCGCAGATAAAGAACTGGACTGTGTCGCGAACATGCGGATGAGGCCGGTGGCCAGAGTGCGGCCCACTTCTGCGAGCCGGTCGTCCGGGGACATGCGGGTGGGATGGGAATGTTGATTCACGGGCAGCGGGCTCCATGGTCTCTGCCTGTGTATTACTTGCGCGCTCCCGATTTACTCTCAGGGGGTCGATTGCTGTTTGGCAGCCTGCAAAGAGCCTTCCGCGCGAAGCCTTTGCCACAGCGGCTTGATCTTCTTCTTGATGGTGCTGTCGTCTGGAACACGCTTTCCTTGGGCCTCAAGCCATGCGGCCACATGCTGAACCAGTTCGGCCTGGGTTTCCGGGATCCCTTCGAGAAAGAGCATGGCGCAGAGCTCAACCCAGATATCGTCCCAGTCGTACTTCGAGGGTGCGCCGCGGCGGCTGAGATCGCTACCGCCATCCAGGGCTCCCAAGGCGGGGTGAACCTTCTCGAACCGTAGGAACTCCTCGTGAGAGACGACGAGATCGCTCTTCTGGACGAGGTGCTGGTTGTCGCCGGTCGCATTTTCGATCATGGCGAACTGCTCTGCCGGGGCCGCGAGCGTCGTGATCGCAACCTCGCCATGGCGGAGAACCCGCCAGGCATCGCTCTGGGTCAGGGGAACGAGACCGATGATGTAGCTGTGGCTGGTGGCAATCCGGTCGACGACACCCGCAGCGGACGGGCGGCAGAGGCCATAAGTGACCCTGAGGCCGGCAACTGTTGCGGAAACAGTCAATGCTCCGGACAGCACGAAGGACATCAGATCCCGCTCTGTCAGGCTCCAGCGGGTGAGGACTTCATCGACATGGTAAAAGGGCTTTGAAAAATAGGTCATGGAACGCTCCGGACGAGAAAACGATGCCTGCCGCCGGACGCCGTCCCGCGGGTGTGATGTGTCAGGTAGA
Organism: Aestuariivirga litoralis; assembly: GCF_003234965.1. Taxonomy (GTDB): domain Bacteria; phylum Pseudomonadota; class Alphaproteobacteria; order Rhizobiales; family Aestuariivirgaceae; genus Aestuariivirga; species Aestuariivirga litoralis. Next base: position 612,318 of record NZ_QKVK01000002.1, on the reverse strand, counting down.
AGTGGTCGAAAAGCTTAAGGCCGGGCGGAAGAATTGAACCGCCGGTATAGCGACACAACCTGCGGCAGTTCCTTCTGCATGTCGGGCGGAAGACGCGCCGCCTGCAGGAAGAGCTCATCGACGCTCATGCCCAGCAGTGCTGCGGTCTTCTCGATCAGCTCGTCCCGGGGCGCCTTCTCGATCCCGCGCTCGACGCGCGACCAATAGGCCGGCGAGATTCCGATCCGCCCTGAGAACTCGTTCAGGCCATATCCCATCTCGATACGGCGCTGGCGGATATAAAGCCCGAAGCTCATGAGCGTCCTCCCGTGCGGTTTCTGCGCGTGATCAGCTTGTACTGGTCGAGGCGCACGCTCATGAAGCGCGGCGATACCCCGAACTCCTGGGCGAGAACCTCGGTGATACCTGCTACAGCGTCGGGGTCGTTGTCGCCCGACACGACCGGCCACGCCGGATGCCCGGCGCTCCTGGTCCTCACGATGGCAAGGCGCTCATTGCGGGCGTGGTGCAGAAGCCGGCGGTGCACGGCGAGCGCAGGGGCGAGTAGGGCACCCATGAACTCGTTGGCCCGCCATTCGCAGAAGCAGACCGCTGCGGCGTTCCGGAAGGCGTTGTCGGCAGCCTCTGCCGACCGGTAGTGCCGATAGGACGCGGCCTGACCTCCAAGCGTTTCGGGGATGTCGAACACCACATGCCCCAGTTCGTGCGCGGCCGTGCTCAGCATGATGTCGGGCCGGTTGTGGAGAAGGGGGCCGTTGATGCAAACGTTTGCGGTGCCGGCAAGCTCCGCGTCCGTCTCGCACACGCCATAGACCTCGAGCCCCGCAGTGTCGTGGACGTGGTGCTGGAAGTCCCAGGCGATCTCGACCGCCCGGCCGTTGATGACGATCCCGGGGAACAGCTTCGGCATGTCGGAGGCCTCCAGCGGCTGCTCCGGTTCCCGCGGAAAAACCTGCCGGCGCAGCATATTGGCCACCAGCCAGAAGCGCGGGGCATCATCGGCATTCCGCCGGTCGGGGAAGGATGGAGCGTAGGTCAGCGACAGTGTCATGGGGAGCCCTCCCGGCCGGATTGCCTGTTGAGTGTTCACTATATGTTCCACTCGTCAAAAGAGTCCAGAGGGAGATTTTGGAGGTGGGGAATAATTCGGAATTCTTCCCCGAATTTGCCGCCAATTCCGCCCCCCAATTATTCCCCGGAAAGCCAAATTCATTGAGAAGTATTTGTTCCTGTTCACGAAAACTCGGGGAATAAATCGGCAAGGGTATTTATTCCCCTTTATTCCCCATTCCGCCTCGCTTTCCCCGGAGCGGCGGTGTTCTCCTCGGGGCGTTCGCAACAACGCCACCGACGAGACGCAGAATGCTTCAGCACTCCATACCCCTTCCACTGCAGGACCAGACTGCACTTGCGGTTGCCATGAGTGCAGCCAATCGCCGTGCAGGACAGCTGGCGCGGCAGGTCAGGGATCCTGCACGTGACCGTGACGATCACCGCCAGGACATCCTGCTCGATCTCCTCCAGCGGGCCCACCGGTTCGACGCCGAACGTGGCTCCTGGGGTGCCTTCGTCACGGTTGTGACCCGCCATGCTGCGCTGACGCTCCTGGCGCAGCACCTTCGCTCCGCCATCATCGAGAACACCCCGACCGACGACCTCGCGGATCCCAGGAGTCATGTTGAAGCCGCAACGTTGCTGTCGATCGACGTGAAGGCCGCACGCCGGCGCCTGCCGCCATCTCTCTCCGAGATCCTCGATGCGATTACCGAGGAGGGGAGCGTCACGGGCGCACAGCGGGCCGGTACACTGCCGGCGGCGTCCTTCTACCGCGCCCTCCGTCAGCTGCGCCTTCGCCTCATCGCGGCAGGTCTCAAACCGTCCACCGTCAACGTGGCAGCGAGCAACTGAGGTCTCTAATGCTGAACATCGCAACCAACTCCTCGATCTTCCCCCGGAGCCGGGACCTCACGGTTACCGACATCATGAACGACGTCGACCTCTGCGTCTGGGTCGCCGACGCCAGGCCCGGCGCCCGGATTGTCTATTACACCGGGCATCTGAGCCGCGACCGTCTCCCGCACATCGACGGCTACTCCGAGGCCGTCCGCCGCAAGATCGGCGAGCTTGGCAATGCCGCCTGGATGCTGGGCGACGAGAACTGGGTCCACCTGATCCAGCGCCGCGTCTCCATGGGCTGCTGGGAGTACATCGCGGTCCGCCGCGCCGATACGCCGAAGCAGAAGCCCGTCTATCGCATCATCCAGTCCCTGGCCCGTGAGCCGCGCAAGAGCAACCGCGAGAAGCCCGCCGCCGCGGACATAGTTGCGCCGGCTGGCGGCATGCCGATGGCGACCGGGCCGCCCAACGACGCCTGAACCTTCAGCCCTTCTCAATCGACGCTTTTTTCAACCGTCAAACAACGGAACGAGAACTCATGTCCGCAATCCAGACCCGCTCCCATGTGGAGCTTGCCGCCCGGCTGATCGACGTAGTCGGTCCCGACCGGTACCACCGCCTCAATGAGGCAATTGCCCTGGCCGATGCCGAGGCGATCGGCTTTGCGCTGCGCATCGTCACCGACGCGATCGGCAATCACGACCGCACCCGTGACCAGCTCTATGCGCTCCGTGACTTCCTGCTGGGCATAGCTGCCGGCGGCACCCCGCTGGGCGAAGGCGCAGTCACGACCACACCAACCACCAACGCGCAGTGAGGTCCGCCATGGCAATCTCTCTCGCATCACTCAAGACCTCGAGCCAGCTCACGCCACCGGCCATCATCGTCCACGGCGTGGCGGGGGTGGGCAAGACCACTTTCGCCGCCGGCAGCGACAAGGCCGTCGCTGTCTGCACCGAGGACGGTCTCGGCACCCTGAAGCTGCCGCACTTTCCCCTGGCACGGAGCTTCGAGGAGGTCATCGAGGCGCTGGCAGCGCTCCATGCCGAACCGCATGAGCACCGCACGCTGGTGGTCGACAGCCTCGACTGGCTGGAGCCGCTGATCTGGCAGCATGCCTGCAAGATCAACAACTGGTCGACGATCGAGGAACCCGGCTACGGCAAGGGCTATATCGCGGCCCTCGACCTGTGGCGCCAGTACCTCGACTGGATCAATGCGCTCCGCGAGGACCGCCGGATGATGGTGGTGCAGCTCGCGCACACCGACATCAAGCGTTTCGACAGCCCCGAACACGAGCCCTACGACCGCTACGTGATCAAGCTTCACGCACGCGCCGCGGCATTGCTGCAGGAACATGCCGACATCGTGCTGTTCGCCAACTACCGCATCTCGACGGTGAAATCGGATGTCGGGTTCAACAAGAAGGTGACCCGTGCGCTCGGGAGTGGCGAACGGGTTCTCTACACCGCCGAGCGTCCCGCCTTCCTCGCCAAGAACCGCTACGGGCTTCCCGATGTCCTTCCCCTGGACTGGGACGCCTTCGCCGCGGCCATGCCCAAGTTCGACTGACCCCACACACCATCACAGGAACCATTACAATGGCACGTTTCGACACCACCTTCGACGCCAGCGGCGTCGAGCCCCTCACCGGTTACGAGCTTCTCCCGGCCGGGGATTATCTTGCCCAGATCGTTGAGAGCGAGATGCGCCCCACCCGCAGCGGGACCGGCGAGTATCTCTGGATCGGGATGGACATTCTCGAGGGCCAGTATCAGGGCCGCAAGGTCTATGACCAGCTGAACCTCATCAACCAGAACCCCACCACCGTGGAAATGGCCCAGCGCACGCTGTCGGCGATCTGCCATGCGACGGGGGAACTGCATGTCAGCGACTCCGAGGACCTGCACTTCAAGCCCATGACCATCCGGGTTTCGATCAGGAAGCCCAAGGACGGCGGACAGGAGCGGAACCAGATCCGCTACCTCGTGCCCAAGGACGAGGCGCCCACAGCGCCCGCACGCCCGGCAGCGCCGCAGCGTCCGGTCCGTCCCGCCACCACGGCAACGCCCACGGCGCCGCAGCGCCCCAACGCGGCACCGTGGAAAGCCAAGGCCTGAGGCAAAACCAGGCCGCTGCCGGGCTTCCTCAGGCCTTCGGCGGCGGTCTTCCCCTCGAACTTACGGAGACATCGATGGATACCCTTCATTCCGCTGATTCCGCGGCCGCCGGAGCCTTGTCCGACGCCGGCCCCGATGTGCGCAGGTTGCGGCTTGCCGCCCTGGACGACGCCATTGCGCGTATCCGCACGCAGATCGCGGCTGCCGATCTCGAGCGTCAGGCCCGGGGCAAGAAGATCGATCCCAGCTGGTTCCACCGCGCCAAGACGGCCATGCGGCACCTGCAGCGCGAGCGCGTCGAACTGCTTGCGACCGGCCCCGTTACCGCGCGCCGCAAGGCGAGGCTCAAGGACGCTATCATCGAGGTGGTGCGCCGGGACCATGACGAGGCGAGTTGGGCCACCGTACTGAACGAGGCCCGGTGCCTCGTCGCTGGGGAGGGTTGAGTCATGGTCAAGCTCCCTCCGGTACCCACCCCCACCGTCGATGCAATCCTCGCCACATACGAAACTGCCCAAGGCGACGGCTTCCGGGAACATCTCGGCGCGTCGCTCATCGGCAAGTCCTGCGAGCGCGCCCTCTGGTACGACTTCCGCTGGGCCACATGCTCGCGGCACGAGGGCCGCATCCTGCGCCTGTTCGAGACCGGACAACGCGAGGAAGAACGTCTCGTGCGCAATCTCCGTGCCACGGGTGCCACCGTGCTGGAGGTCGATCCCGCCACGGGGCGCCAGTTCCGCGTCGAGGCCCATGGCGGTCACTTCGGCGGTTCTCTGGACGGCATCGCGCTGGGGCTCCGCGAGGCCCCGAAAACCTGGCATGTGCTCGAGTTCAAGACGCATTCGGCCAAGAGCTTCGGACAGCTGGGCTCCAAGGGCGTTGCCGCCTCGAAGCCCCAGCATGCCGCACAGATGCAGATCTACATGCATCTGATGGGGATTTCCCGGGCCTTCTACCTCGCCGTTTGCAAGGACACCGATGCCCTCTACGCCGAGCGTGTGGAGGTCGATCACGAGGAGGCCGGAAGGCTCATGGCCAAGGCCTCGCGCATCATCGATGCGCCGCGACCGCCGTTCCGGATCAGCGAAGACGCCTCCTGGTTCGAGTGCCGCATGTGCAGCCACCGTGCCGTCTGCCACGAGGGTGCGAAGGCCGCCGTCACCTGCCGGACCTGCCTGCACTCGACCCCCGTCGAGGGTGGCTGGCACTGCGCCCGGCACGGCCACATGCCCGATTCCATCGATCAGCGCATCGCCTGTAGCAAGCACCTGTTCATACCCGATCTTGTCGGCGGTGAAGTGAGCGGCGCGGGCGATGACTTCGTCGCCTATCGCATGAAGGACGGCTCGTGCTGGGTCAATGATGCGCGGAGCGAAGACGAGGTGGAGTCATGCTGAAACTTCGTCCCTACCAGCAGGAAGCCATTGATGCCATCTACGCCTACTTCGGGAAACACACCGGCAATCCGCTGATCGTGATCCCGACGGCCGGGGGCAAGAGCCTTGTTATGGCTGCCTTCTCCGAGGGCGTCCTCAAGACCTGGCCCGACCAGCGCATCCTGATCGTGACCCATGTGCGGGAACTGATCGCCCAGAACCATGCCGAAATGCTGGGACTCTGGCCCGAGGCACCGGCGGGTGTCTACTCCGCCGGTCTCGGCAGGCGGGAGGCGGATGCCCGCATTCTCTTCGCCGGCATCCAGTCGGTCCATCGCAAGGCGGTCGAGATCGGTCACTGCGATCTGGTACTGATCGACGAGGCGCATCTGATCCCGGTTTCCTCAGCCACCATGTACCGGCGCTTCATCGACGAGCTTATGGCGATCAATCCGAAGCTAAAGGTGATCGGCTTCACCGCAACCCCCTATCGCCTCGACAGCGGGATGCTGCACGAGGGCGATGCGGCGCTGTTCACCGATCTTGCCTTCGAGGTGTCGGTGCGCGAGCTGATCGACCGGGGCTACCTCTGCCCGCTGGTCAGCAAGCAGCCGAAGACGAGGCTAGATGTCGGAGGTGTCGGCAGCCGCGGCGGCGAGTTCATTGCCAGCGAGCTGCAGGCGGCTGTCGACAAGGAGGCCATCACCCGGGCGGCGGTCTCGGAAGTCATCGCCTACGGCGCGGAGCGGAAGTCGTGGCTTGCCTTCTGCTCGGGCGTCGAGCACGCCCGCCATGTTGCCGAGGAGTTCCGCGGCCGTGGCATTACTTGTTCGACCATCTTCGGTGACACGCCGAAGGACGAGCGGGACAAGATCATCGCCGCGTTCAAGCGCGGAGAAATCCGCGCACTGGCGTCCATGGGCGTGCTGACCACTGGCTTCAATGCGCCGGGTGTCGATCTCATCGCGATGCTGCGCCCCACCAAGTCCGCCGGTCTCTATGTCCAGATGGCGGGTCGGGGCACGCGTCTGGCGCCAGGCAAGGCGAACTGCCTCGTCCTCGACTTCGCCGGCAATGTCAGCCGCCATGGACCTATCGACCTCGTGGAACCACGCAGGCCTGGCGGAGCTGGTGGAGGCGAGGCTCCCACAAAGGTCTGTCCGGAATGCGAGAGCATTCTTCCCATCGCCGCGAGCGAATGCTCGGACTGCGGCTATGAGTTTCCGGCACCGGAGGTGAAGATCGCACCCACGGCGTCGACACTCGCCATCCTGTCGGGGAAACGTGACCGCTGGGTGGAGGTGAGCTCCGTCACCTACAGGAAGCACGTGAAGGAAGGCAGCCCGCCCTCGCTCAGGGCCGAATATCATTGTGGCTTCGTGATCCACAAGGAATGGGTCTGCTTCGAGCATCAGGGCTATGCCCGGCTCAAGGCCGAAGGCTGGTGGGAGCGCCGGTCCGTTGCACCGTTCCCGCGGACGGTCGATGAGGCCTTGAATGCGTCCGGCGGGTTGCTGCGTCCGAGCCACATCTTCGTCCGTTCAAACGGCAAATTCACTGAAATCTCCAAGCACAGGTTCGAAGCATGCACGCCACCGATGTCGGCCTTTGCGCCGTCTGCCATCGCGAGCCGCGCCACCATGGCTGGTTCGACGCCAACTACCGGGCTTCCGACCCCCGCCGGGACCCGACCCGCCGGCGGCTCTGCAGTCGCGTCTGCCAGGACATCTGTCACGGGAGGAAAGGCATGATCGATCCGAGCCCCAATGAGAAAGCGGCCATGGAGCATGGCGGCCAGATGGGCGGCGAGTATCTCGACAGCCTTGGCAAGACCGATCTCGCCTCCTTCACGGTGGAAGAGTGGACCACCTTCATCGAATGCGTGGTCACGGGCTACTGCGACTGCCTCCGCGAGCTCGCGTCCACCGACCGAAATCGGCTTGACGCCATGAAACAAGGAGTGCCGTTCTGATGGCAAACGAAAACTTCATGGCGCGCCATGGCGAACGCCTGCTGAGCAATGGCTATTCCATTCTCCCGGTCGCGCCCGGCACCAAGAAGCCGGGACGTCTTACGCGCGGCACGTGGAGCGACTATCCCGAATGGAACCGCCATTCCGAGCGACCGACGACGGAGATCGAGCTCAAGTCCTGGTCGCGCTGGCCTGGCTGCGGCATCGGCATCGTGGGAGGTGCCGTGGCGGCGGTCGATATCGACATCGCCGACAATCCGGAACTGGCGCTGGAGATCGAGCAACTGGCACGCGCGCGCCTTGGCGACACCCCGGCCATTCGTATCGGCCAGGCTCCGAAGCGAATGCTGGTCTACCGGACGTCGGCGCCCTTCAAAGGCCTCAAGCGCCACCCGCTGGAGGTGTTGTGCCTCGGCCAGCAGTTCGTCGCCTATGCGATCCACCCCGCAACAGGCGAACCCTACGCGTGGCCGGAGGAGGGACTTGCGGACATTGATGTCGCCAGCCTGCCCGAGATCGACGAGGACATGGCGCGCGCGTTTCTCGATGAGGCCTATTCGCGCCTTCCAGCGGAACAGCGCCCGGCATCGCTTTGCGATGGGGCAAGCACTTCTGGCTTGCCAGCCCATACCCGGAGGGGAACACTCCCTGCAATCCGCGCGGCGCTGGCCTTCATCCCCAACGCCGAGCTCGACTACGACAGCTGGGTGCGTGTCGGTCTGGCGCTCAAGGGTGCGCTGGGCGAGGACGGGGCAGAGCTGTTCGTCGCCTGGTCGGCGCAGGCAGCCAAGAATGACGATGCCTTCACCGCACGAAGCTGGGTGTCCTTCAAGCCCAACAGCATCGGCGCGGGCACGATCTATCATCTCGCGATGGAGCGCGGCTGGGTTCCTGACGCGGGTCTCGTGCTTGATGGCTCATTGCCTGTTGAAGATGCGCATCCGGCCAGCGCACTGCTGGAGAAACTCTCGGAACCTTCGAACCCGCGCCCTGCGACTGCTCCTGCCGCGCCCTTCGATCTGGTCATTCCGGGTGGCCTGGTGGGAGATCTCACCCGTTACATGATTGCCACCGCCCGCCGGCCGCAGCCGCTCTTGTCGCTCGGCGCCAGCCTCTGCGCCATCGGAGCGCTGATGGGCAGGCTCTACCGGACGGAGAGCAATCTCCGGTCGAACCTTTATGTCGTCGGCATCGCCGACAGTGGCTCCGGCAAGAACCACGCCCGCGAAATCGTCAACGAGGTGTTCTTCGAGGCCGGGCTCGCCAATCACCTCGGTGGCAACAAGATCGCCTCGGGGGCAGGGCTGCTGACGGCACTTCACCGGCAGCCCGCCATCCTGTTTCAGATCGACGAATTCGGCATGTTCCTTTCGGCCGCCGCGGACAGGAAGCGCAGCCCGCGTCACATCACCGAGATACTCGACAACATGACGGAGCTCTTCACGGCCGCCGGAGGCATATTCCTGGGGGCCGAGTATGCCAATCGGGACGGCATGAACGAGCGGCGCGACATCGTCGAGCCATGCCTTTCTGTCTACGGCACGACCACGCCGCTGCACTTCTGGGGCGCCTTGCAGGGGGCGAACGTGGCGGACGGCTCTCTCGCCCGTTTCCTCATCCTGCCCAGCGAGGACAGCTATCCCGACGAAAATCTCGGGGCAGGACTGCGGGAGGCGCCGCGGGAGCTGCTGGAAGGCCTGCAAAGGATCGCCGCTGGTGGTGGTCGGCAGCGTGGCAATCTTGTCGGCAAGACCTCCGGCGCAAGCGCCGCTGTGGATGCTGCCGTTGTGCCGATGACGGGGGATGCGAGGACTTGCTCTGCGATGCTCAGTCGTGAGCTGACGGTGGAACTTCGATCCGCCGCCGGAACGGCCTTCACCTCGATCCTCGCCCGCATCGGCGAGAATGCCATGAAGCTGGCGCTGATCATCGCTGTGGGGCGTGATTCGGCGCAACCTGTCATCGACGCGCATGATGCCGAGTGGGCGATCCGCTTCGTGCGGCACTTTGCCGGCCGGACGATGGAGGCCGTCGAGCGTCATGTCGCGGACACCGAGACGGAGGCCCATTTGAAGCGCCTTCGGGAGATCATCCGTGTCGCCGGAAGCAGCGGGCTGACGAAATCGGAGCTTACGCGCGCATCGCAGTGGCTGAAGGCGCGCGATCGCGATGACATTCTCAATACTCTGATCGAAAGCGGGGACATCAAACCGGCGATGCGGGAGACTGGTGGACGCAGGGCCATGATCTACCGCGTCGTGGTCTGAGGGCTTCCTTCAATGCCACCCATTCTTCAATTGAAAGAAGTTGCCTCAGAAGTGGCTGATCTGAATCGGGTTTTTCTGCGCGGACCCTTCTTTCAATCTTTCAAGGAGTGCCATGTATGTATGTGCATCCCCGCGCGCGCGTTATAGATAGAATTGAGTATCCATTGAAATAATAGAAATATTGAAAGAAGGTACAGAGGGTAGTCATCTCAAGGACTTAACCCCCGACTTCCTTCAAGAACGGCTCTTGAAGAAACTGAAGAAAGCCTCCGGCGGTTTTCCGCCTGGCAGATGACCTGACCAGACCCCTTTCGGGTCCGGGCGATGCGCCTCCTTCACAGGACAGCGACATCGCCCCGGCCGCCAACCCGAAGAGGAGGTCGTCATGACCCAATCACCTGACAACGTCGCGAGCATTCTCGCGCTCGATTTGGGCAGCACCACTGGCTGGGCTGTCCGCAACGGCCGCTGCCGGATCCTGCATGGCACGGCCGAGTTCCGTCCGACCCGCTTCGAAGGCGGAGGCATGCGCTACCTCCGCTTCGGACGGTGGCTCGAACAGACGCTCGAGGTTACCGGCGGCATCGATGTCGTCTACTTCGAGGAAGTGCGCCGCCACATCGGCACGGACGCAGCACATGTCTTCGGCGGACTGCTCGCTACGCTGACCGCCTGGTGCGAGGGGCGCGGTATCCCGTACCAAGGCGTGCCGGTCGGAACCTGGAAACGGCATGCCTGCCGCAAGGGGAATGCTAGCAAGCACGAAGTTATCGCCGCCATGCGTCAGCGCGGTTTCGAGCCTGCGGATGACAACGAGGCGGATGCCATCGCCATCCTGCTCTGGGTACTCGAGACGGAAGGGGGTGTCGCATGAGCACTCCTGCAGAGATGTTCCTCAAACATGTTGCCAACGTCGTGGCCGAGCGAAGCACCCAGTACGGCGATGCGGCCGGCAACATGGCGGCCATCGCTGCCCGCTGGTCCAGCACGCTGGGCTGGGAAATTACCCCGTCACAGGTGGTGCTCTGCCTCCTCGACCTGAAACTGGCCCGTCTCGCCCATGACCCCACCCACGAAGACTCGGCAGTCGATGTCTGCGGTTACGCTGCTCTGCTGCGCGAGCTTGCCGAAACCACCAATACGGAAGGACGCTGAACATGGCACCTGGACGCAAGCGCAAACCCGGCAAGCGCTACCCCTGTGGCAAGCGCACGAAGCAGCAGCTGGAGATGGATGCCATGAGCACGGTGATCGATGCACGGCGCCGGCACTTTGGGGTTACGGCGAAGCAGGCGAGGGACGAGAGGCTTGGTACGGCTCTGGGTCGCCTCGCCTTTCGGGAGATGATCAGCGAAACGCAATACCAGGCGGGGGTAGCATTCGCCCAGCTCTACCAGCAGCATCATACGGTACTTGGGCTTCCTTCGCCCAGCCCGCGGTCGGTTGCCGGGCTCCTCATCAATGAGGGTATCTTCGGAACCACTCCGAGCGAGCCTGCTGCGGAGGTGGTAGATAAGCTGAAGCGGCGGTTCGGCGATGCCACCGATGTGCTCGATGCTTGCGATCGCGAGCATCGACTGTCGCCGGGGCAACGTCCGACGCTTCTGGTCTACCGGGTCATCTGTACCGATCAGGATGCGATGAACTGGCCGGAGGAGGATCTCGGTAACCTGCGGGTGGCGCTAAATGCGCTCGTCAGGTTGTTCAGGCTTTGAGCCGGAAGCGATGGGGCCGGTCTCGGCCGGCCCTGATTTCCCGGGGACTCGACATTCCTGCACGTTCCTGTTATGTTCCAGTCTATCACAGGAGACCCGTCATGGCAGAGATCACGTATTTTGTGGTGGTTCCCTTCCAGGAAACGGAGAACGGATTGGTGGCCGATCAGGGCATCCAATGCCCATCCGAACGCTCGGCCATCGCCCAGGCGCGTGGCGCTGTTTCCAAGGGAGCGATCGGTGCGATCGCCTTCAGGCGCTCCGGAGATCCGAACATTGGCGAGTACGGCGAAGCCGTTCTCATTTGCAAGGAGGGTGATCTGCCGGACGGTGTGATGGAAATGCTGGCCGCCTGACAATCACGCGAAGGTGTCTGGAACTTCTCGCCTGCTGTGGCATCCTTGATCGGTAGGCCTTGCGTCTCATGCGTCCTGAACCAAGGAGGCAGCCAATGGATAGCCATCTTGTTCACATGGCGAACGACATCGCCAGGTTCCATCAATCGTTCTCGGAAGACGAGGCGATGCAAATGGTGGCAGAGCACATCAACAAGAACTGGGCTCCTTCCATGCGCCAGAAACTCTTCGAGGAGTTTCAGGAACACCCTTCCGAATTCAACAACCTGATCGCCAAGAGCCTCTTGAAGATCAATTGTGCGAAGTACAATCCCAACCAGAATGAGATCCGGGATAAGGAAGGCACTGGCGGCTAAGCCAGAATGTCTGGCTGAGTTTGGGCGGATCTCACACGCGGGGCATTCGGCACGCTGAATGGTGAGCGATGAAGTACTGGGACAGGTGCCTCCCGCGAATTGAGAGCGGCAGTACGGACAGAGCCGACCTCTGTTTCAGATTGTCGACGTCATGCCAACGGCAATCGAGACGAACAGGACCGAGCAAACGAGCACGAGCAGCAACATAATGACATCCATGGAATGCGCTCCTCAGTGTCCGATCTTGAGAAAGGCCGGGCGCGGATCGAGTAGTCCAGGTAATCCGGCAAAGTGCTCTTCCGGCGGACCACCCGCAGCATAAGTGAAACCAATGCGGTCATCGGCTCTCCAGCCGGCCTTGACTTCGTGAGTCACATCTGAGGGAAGGAATCGTACCTGAAGGTTCGATCCGAGGTCAGCGTGTTCCGGTAGGCTGACTTCGACCCAATCCTGACCTGCAGCCATCACACAGCCAATGTGCAGGCGCTTGCCTACCTGATCGCTGATTTCGGCAAAACGCATGACGAAGTTGCTCAGCGGAGATTGGGGGGTGTTCATGCTGTATCCCTCTTACATGACAGTGGAGATGCACGAGCAGGCACGGGTGTTATCTAAAAGCTAGATTGAAAATCCATGTTTGAAATTGCGCTGGATCAAACTCAGAGGTGATGGTCATTTTCGTTTGAGTGAGATCAGAGAACAAAATCTCTGGTCGTATAATGGCGCCGCAATACCAGTTGCGCGGTCTCCCGAGTTCAGCGTGTAGAGCCGCTGAACCGGAGCACTTGTCGTCGAGTTTGGTGATCTACTTGATCGCCTGCACAAGTCAGGATGCCTTGCACTGGGCTGAGGAGGGCATCGGTAACCTACGGGTGGCGCTCAATGCGCTGGTCAGGCTGTTCAGGCTTTAGCAAGTCGGGCTTCACGGCCTGCTACTTCAACCTGCTTTGCGTTCCCAAGTGACTTGTTGACGGAAAGGCGGCTTACGCTTTTTCGGGAGATAGGTAATCGTGGACTGATTGATGGGCTCCCTCGGTGGTGTTGCGGCGTCACCGAGAACATCCAGGATCGCAGTCCGGAGTTCATCTCGCGTCCTTGTGGGGAAGCGATAGGACAGACCCCAGAGGGCAACTTCAACATCAAACGGTTGACGTTGAGCCGCAAAGCCGCGCGCCAGCAGTTCGATTACATCCCTCAAGGCCTAGCACTGCACTCCCAGATCAGCCAGTGTGTACATGCCCCAAAACTGTCCGACCTGGAATGATCCAACCACGGCAGACCTTTGATACCACTAAGTGAAACTGCGGTATCGGCGCAAATAGGCAGCGTTTCCGAGCCGGGCTACTCCCTCGGACTGTGAGCGCCCCGCCAGCTCCAATGCATATGATGAGCTCCTCTTCGCGCGTAGGGCGCTATCTTGTAATGATCGCTGTGGCGACATAGTAACGTTCAATGATCAGGCAATTGGAAACCATGCGACTTATCTTCGGTCCATAGGCCTCGGCCCTGTTCACTGAAACACTGCCGAGGCGCAAGGAGTCGATTGTCGTTTCCCTGATCCTCATCAGCCCGAAGCTGCTTCTCAATGGAATTCAACCATGAATAATGGCAACGCTCGTCCTCCAATCGTCATCAGCGATGTGGACAAGAGCGAACTCTCGAAGATTGCACGTTCCGCTGCGAGCAAGCTGCCTGATGTCGCGGAAGAGTTGATGATTGAACTTGAGAGAGCTGAAGTCTGCGAGAGCGGACGCGTGCCGCTCGGCGTCGTTCGGATGTACTCTGTGGTGCGGTTCACAACCGATCGAGGGTCGGAGCACAGTGTAATGCTGGTCTATCCAGAGGACGCGGACATCATCCGCGATCGCCTGTCAATACTCTCGCCGATGGGCACTGCACTGATTGGTCTTTCTGAAGGTCAGGTGATGCACTGGACGGACAGGAACAGCCAAAGCCGATGGCTGAAGGTGATTGAGGTCGACAATCAGCCGCGCGATTGACGAGTGGCGCTGCCACCGCACCAAGAGCGACGTTCAGAATCCTGAATGTCGCTGAATACCCACCTCACGCGAGTGGCCGAGCGTGTTGGTCGAGAGCCTCCACCGTATCTAAAAGATACGGTGGAGATATTCATGAGCTGCCGGTCAGGCCGATTTGGCGAGTGCTTCGACCTTCGTCAGCAGGGCATCAACTGTCGGCTTCACAACGTCACCGACACCCGGAATCGCCATTACCTTGGCGATCAGTTCCTTGAGGGTAGGCAGGAAAGTGTTGACCATACCAGCAACCGCCGTGCGCTGCTCAGGCGACAGCTTGGCGAGAATGGCGGCCAGACCGTCCACCGACTTAACAGCGTCTTCGAGCTTCGGGAGTGCGGCCTGGGCGCTCGCCACGTCGGTTATACCGCCGAGTGCGGACTTGAGGCCATCCATAGAGGACGTCAGCTGGGCGTTCAGATCGACGCCATCCACGACAAGAGCAGTGGCACTGCCCGCTGCCTGCTGCGCAGCGTCCTTCACCGCCTGTGTGCCTTGGCCCAGGAAGTACCAGGCCGCGGCAGCGATAATGGCGAGTGGAATGATCCAGGCTAGCCAATTGGTGCCGGTCTTCTTGGCAGCATTGGCTGCCTGAGCGGTTGCTGCGGATGCACTGCGGGCAGCATCGTTGACAGCGCGGGTTGCGTTACCAGCAAAGTTCCCTCCGAGAACGCCGGCGGTGGACAGCATGCTGCCGAGGCCAGCGGGAAGAGCCGAGGCGATGTTACCTTGCTGTGCACTGAGGAGGCCTGACAGCGAGGAGGCATTGAGGCCACCGCCGGTTACCGACTTGGCGAGCTGGCCCATGGCGAGCTGGCTGGCGAGACCGATAATCGAGGAAGAAGCATCAGCACCAATGCCTGCCTGCTTACCGATGACGCCGGAGAGGCTTTGGACGGCATTCTCGCCGAGCAATGAGCCCAGCGAACCGAGACCGCCCTGGACGAAGTTCGCGCCAGCAGCGCCAGTAAGCGTCGATGCAAGGTCTCCCATGGGACCGGTGTTGGTCTTTGTCACGGCATCGAACAGCGAGCGCGCGCCGACTTCGGTCGAGGCCTTGCTGCCAAGCGCACCGAGAACTGCAGGCACGGCCGCTGCGAGAGCGGCCTTCGCGGTGCCGCTGCTCACGCCGAGCGCCGCTGCGATCTTGTCGAGCAGCGCGGGAGCGAGCATGTTGAGAATTGAGGTAACGATGTTAGATGACACGTGTGTTGCTCCAATAAGTCTGGTTGACGAGATCCGCACGCGGCAGTCGCTCGTCAGCGACGTATGGGGCTGGCAAAGCCTTGGAACTGTTCTGAATTAGGCAATTGGGGGAACTTCTTGATTAGGTGTTTCCACTCGCATGAAGCGGTGTAAATCGATTGCATGAGCCCGGACTTCAGAAACCCGACGCCTTGTGGCCAACTTTTCATTGGTGCACACAATCTCCATCGACAAAGTCTCCTAAAGGAAACGACTAATCTATCGAGTACCTGCCCTCCGTGCATGCCGAGAGAGGGAGCCATGATCAGCAGAGAGGACGTCAACACGCTTGCCAAGTCCTCTGGCTGGCTATCGAAGCAACCATCCGAGTTTCAGGAGGCGCTACTGTCACGTTGCAATCTGCGTCGGCATGTTGCGGGGGAGATTATCTGCAACGTCGGTGACAGGTTTACCGGTATGTTCGGCCTGGTCACCGGCATCATGAAGATCGAATTCGCGACGCCCGGGCAGGACCTGAAGATTGCAAGCGTCAAACAATCGAACTTCTGGTTTGGGCAGGCCTCATCTCTGACGCGTGAGGCCCACTCCGTTACTGTCACCGTGACAAAGCCGTCCAGCATTCTTCATATTTCCCATGAGAGGTTTGAAGAGCTCATGGCTGACGCATCATATGCAAGGTGTTTCGCTCTGCTGACGGTGGAGCATTATTATGAAGCCGCTACAGCTCTTGCGCACCTTCTCTCGGATCGAACAGAGCATCGGATTGCCTCCCGCCTTGCTCTGCTTGCCGAGAAAGCCGGTGGTGTTACACCAATTGAACTGTGTGTGACACAGAACGATCTCGCAGAGATGTGCAACCTCAGTCGCTCAGTGGTTCTCCAAGTGCTGAAGAGACTGGAAGATCGAGGCATTATCCAGACGGCCTATCGACGGATCCAGATTTCGGATCCAGTTAGCCTTTTGGCATTCTGCTCGGAAACGGCATGAATAGCGTGCTTTCTGTCACGCACCGAGACATCTCTGAGCAGGACACTACTTTGCTGATGTGGTGGTATTAGGCGCTGGCGCATTGAGTCGCGCACGCATTTCCTTGCCCGGCTTGAATGCTGGCGCCCTCTTGGCCGAGACCTCTACGGCTGTACCGGTGCGTGGGTTGCGACCAGTGCGGGCGGTGCGCTCCTTGGCGGAGAATGCGCCGAAGCCGCGGAGTTCCACGCGGTCGCCTTCCTTGAGCGTACCGATAATTTCATCCAGGACAAGGTTGACGATGCGCTCGAGGTCACGTTGATAAAGGTGCGGGCTCTGGGTCGCCAGCTTCTGGACGAGTTCGGATTTGATCATAGGGGTGTCCTTGAAGGTGCGAGGACCTAGCCGGCTAATGTGACTGCCGTCAAGCGCGAGCCAAGGTCCAGGCTATGGGGCCACCAAGGACCTTTGGCGGTTCGGCCTTGATGTGCCTCGCGTTATCGGCGATCCACTTCCGGGCAAGCTCTGTCACAGTCTCGGATGCCTTCTCGTCCGCGCACACCGTAATGGTGAACCCGCCTGCCGGGGAAATCGCATAGCTTTCGAAGCCGGACACGCCTGACATCATCGTCTCGATCTGTGGCTTGTTGGCGGCAATGAACGCGAGAAGGTCGCGACCGCCTGTGCCGTAGTACAATCGAACGACTGCGTGCATGAGACCCCTCCGTCTTTTGGGAGAACGCTAGCTTGGGTAGGGCGATCCGCCAACGGGGAATTATTAGGCGTGTATACGAGAACGGTGAGCGTGCCCGCACTCAGTTGCTCCAAGAGTGCGGAGATCAAAGCGGTAGGCGAGAGAGTCTGGCAACCAACTTATCAAGAAAAGTGTCTGCTTACTTGAAAATAGTTGTTGACGTCGTCCCTGAGTGTGATAGAAGTTCCGATATTGAAGGCTCGATGAAGTGTCGGAGAGGGCAAATGCCTCGACCACCTGATTGCCGAGCCTGAATAAAAACACGGGTCCTTCCCAAAGGGAAAGAATAGCGGGGGCGCTCAGCGCAGGCTTTCGCTAGCGACAGGGTTCCAGTTTGGGGTCCCGGTTTCCAGTTTCCACCCCGACGATTATCGCATCATCTGAATAGCATCATTCGAAATAGCCCCGTGTTCCGGAGCTTTTCGCATTCAAAAGCATTCACTGCCGCCGGTGAATGTGCGTGGAAACCTGCGCGGTTCCAGTCCTCCTGGGTTCCACGCGGGTTTCCACTTCCCGGTTTCCACCACGAGGTTTCCATGATCCCCGAGAGCTACGGCATCGAACGCGTGGAGGTGTCCGCGCTGACGGCGTTCTCCGGGAACCCCCGCACGCATTCCGACACGCAGATCGATCAGATCGCGGCCAGCATCCGGGAGTTCGGATGGACCAACCCCATTCTCGTAGACGCCGAGGGCACGATCATTGCCGGCCATGGCCGTCTCGCCGCTGCCACACGCCTCGGTCTCACCGAGGTGCCGGTCATCCGGCTGGGCCATCTGTCGGACGCTCAGCGCAAGGCGCTCGTCATCGCCGACAATCAGTTGGCACTGAACGCGGGGTGGGATGAAGCAGCCCTTTCCGACCTGATCCGCGAGTTGGATACCGAGAAATTCGATCTGGATCTGCTGGGGTTCGTCTCTGAAGAACTAGATCGCTACCTGGCCAGCTTCGCCGAGGATAGCGCAGCAGTGGCTGAGGAAGGCGACCTTCCCGAGGTTCCGGTTGTCCCAACCTCCCGGCCGGGCGACCTGTGGGTCCTCGGTAATCATCGCCTGCTCTGCGGCGACGCGACCGTGGTGACGGACGTCGAGCGCCTGATGGACCGGCAGCTCGCAGACATGGCGGCGCTCGACCCTCCGTATAACGTCGACTACGCCAACGCCGCCAAGAACAAGTCCCTCGCCAAGGACCGCCGCATCCTGAACGACGCCCTGGGCGAGGGCTTCTACCAGTTCCTCTACGATACCTGCGTGAACCTGCTGATGGTCACCAAGGGCGCTTGCTACGTGTGCATGAGCTCCTCCGAGCTCCACACCCTCCAGAAGGCTTTCACTGATGCCGGCGGCAAGTGGTCGACCTTCATCATCTGGGCCAAGAACACCTTCACCCTGGGTCGGGCAGACTACCAACGCCAGTATGAGCCGATCCTCTATGGCTGGAAGCAGGGGGCCGACCACTTCTGGTGCGGCGCCCGCGACCAGGGCGACGTCTGGTTCGTGGACAAGCCGCGGGTCAACGACCTGCATCCCACCATGAAGCCGGTGGAACTGATCGAACGGGCGATCCGCAACAGCTCCAAGAGCCGGGATATCGTCCTGGACCTGTTCGGCGGCTCAGGCACCACCCTGATTGCAGCCGAGCGCACCGGTCGGTCTGCCCGCCTTCTTGAGCTCGACCCGAAGTACGTCGACGTCATTGTCGAGCGCTGGCAGAACCTGACGGGTCAGGCAGCCGTACTGGACGGCGAAGATCGGACCTACGACGACCTCAAGGCGGCGCGCGCGAAGCACGCGACCGGGGCCGTCTCGGGCGGATGACTACGACTTCAGCTTCGCTTCCAGCTCCGTGATCTCGTCCTTGATCTTCAGCTTCTGATGCTTGATCTCAGCCAGTTCTTGGTCGCTCGACGAAGCATGGGCAACGGCATCGGCAAGCTGGGTCTCAAGGGCCTTGTGCTTTGCCTTCAGTGCATCGAGGTGAGATTGGGTCGACATGGTCACTCCACTGCTGGTTCTGCGTGAGGCAGAATGCGTTGAAGAGTGAATCCGAACTGCAGCGCCGTCAAACGCATAGTGGTGGGAGAGGTCATGCAGTCACGCTGGATGTCCCTGGTTGAGGCGACGACCAATATTGTCGTCGGCTACTGTCTGGCCGTCCTGACGCAGGTAATTGTGTTCCCGCTGTTCGGTCTGAGCGTCTCGCTCGGCGAGAACCTCGGCATCGGTGCCGTCTTCACCGTCATTTCGCTCGTGCGGAGCTATATACTCCGCCGAATATTCAATCTCGGATCCCATCACCCGTCGGAGCCCCGAACAATCGTTGACAGTGCTCTCCCGGCTCAACACCATCTACCTTGATTGATTCAGGACTGGTTGTGACGCACATGCTCACTGAGGGTCTTGGGGAGGCGGCCGTTGGGAACGAGATGGGGCACGAATTTGATCACTAGGCTGGCGCTTTCGGCAGCGACGAGCCTGTTGCTCGCCAACGGCTCCTCGGCAGCTGATGTTTCGGACAGTCCCGGGATGTACGTGGGGGCATTTGGCGGTGTCGGCCTGCTGGACGAGACCAGCATGCGGCAGGTCGGTACGGTCATCACGCCGTTCATCGTTCCAGATATCAACGTCGATGCTCGGGGCTCCGCAGACAGCGTCGTGGCACCCATTGCGGGCTTACAGTTAGGTTACGAATTCAATCAATGGGATGTCTCTGCTTCCGGGTGGAGCGTCGGAATGGCTGCCGAGATCGAGGGGCTCTATCTTGGGGCCAAACCCAAGGGCGTTCTCGACATTGATCCGCAGGCGTTGGGCACGCAGTACGTGACCCTTCCCGTCAGTGTCGGCGCCGTGCTCGTAAACGCGGTGTTCAATCTCCGGACGCCATATTCGGAGGCCGTTACGCCCTATGCCGGCATCGGGGCTGGTTACGGTGCCGTCTTCATCAATGGTTCCAACTCCACCAATCCGTCGGAGCCGGGAATAAATCACTTCAACTCTGAGCCGGATGCATCCAGTGGAGGCCTGGCACTTCAGGCCAAGATTGGCATCAGGGCTGATGTCACCAGCAATTGGTCGGTGTTCACCGAATACCGGCATGTCTACATCGCATCCACGGATTACACATTCGGTCAGACCGATTATCCGGGTGAGCATCTTCCCACGACGAAGTGGAACGTCGACGTGGGTCAGCAGAACTACAATCTCTGGGTTTCCGGTCTGACCTATCACTTCTGACGCCCGAACTTTGCGCTCAGGCGTATCTACAACGCTGTCGGCGTTAGGTCCGCAGGTACTTGACCAGTGCAGCGATTGCCAGAACGAGGAACACCAGGATGAGCAGGCCGAACAGGCCCATACCCCATCCCATACCCATGCCATCGAACCCTTGCATCATGGCCAGTCCCTCCTGTGCTGAGTGGGATACGTGGAACCAACCATACTCCCAGAATCCGCGATATCCAACGCGCTACACAGGGCTGCCATGCATTGGCGCAACGCGACTCCAAGTGTCGCTTTCCGATCAATCCAATTCACACCCATCGCCTAGAGAGACGCCCACGTACCTCCCTACTTGAGAGCCGCCGGATATCCACCCAACGGCTCTTTTTTCTTTCGTCCGCGAAGGGCGTTCAGGCGATTTTGTACACGCGGCCCCGGGATTCATCTTTCTGGGAGGTGATCGTCAGGCCCAGCTTCTTCTTCAGGGCGCCCGCCATGGCGCCACGAATTGTATGTTGTTGCCACGCCGTCACTTCGGCGATCTCGGCAAGCGTGGCGCCCTTGGGGCGGCGCAGCAGGTCGATCATCTGCTGCTGCTTCGTGCCTTCGCGGGGTTTGCGCTCCTTGGTGGCAGCGGGCTTGGTAGCCGCGGCCTTCTCAGGGGCATGCTCCTTGGGCTCGTCTGGCTCGACCCCGATGGCCGCAAGACCGGCGTCGGTGATGACGAGCGTGACCAGACGGCCGTCGTCGGTCTCGCGCCAGACCGGGTCGTTGAGCTTGCGGTTGGTCCTGACCTCTTTGAGGAGGCCCTTGGCGACCAGTGCGGCCACCACCTTGTGGGCCGCTCCGCCTTTCAGGCTTTTGGGGAGGGGGAGGGCAAAGCGGTCGGTCCGCTGCGAGGCTGCACTGAGAATGATGCTCTGGGTATCGGAAAGCTTTGTCATGGTCTTGCTCCTTGGCTCTGTGGAGCGGCGGGGATCGCCGGTTCCTACGAGCCCAAGCCCCACATCTGATACGGGGCGAAGGAGCGGGCGGGGCTTGGCCCTATTCGGCGTGCTCGCCTTCGCGGAAGGCCGAGTCGGTCACGCGCTTCAGAAGGCTGGCGTAGAATTCCAGGTTACCGACGTGACCCCAATGCAGTGTTTCGGGATCGGTATTGAAGTGATCTCCGCTCAGCGTCGCCAATCGCGCTAGCATGGTGTCGATCTCTGCCTTCTTGGCGATGAAGGCGGAAACCGCTTCACTGTTGTCCTTGTGCTTCCGCATCGTGTTGGGGCTCCGTGTCGCTCTGTTGATTGGACATTTGCTCTGTGTGGCCCGCCTATCCAGTCGATTGTGAGCAATGTGATTGCTATTCACGGTAGAGCTTGAGCCGCCAGCGCGTACCGGGTCGGAAGGCTGTTGTGCATGCGTTGGCCGGGTGTTCCCCCTCTGGGCCAATCTTGTCTTTGCGATCTGACACTTCCCTAGGGTGATTGAGTTTTCCCCTTCCATCTTCGTCCACGTCGGTAATTCGCTTGCATTCCCGGGATTTGTGAGAACATGGGCCTTTCCATCCGCGCCTATGCCGCCCATCGGGGTGTGAGCCACACCAGCGTGCGGAAGGCGATCGCGTCGGGCCGACTGACAACGGAACCTGACGGGACGATTGACCCCGACAAGGCTGATCGCGCCTGGGTACGGAATGCCGACCCATCGAAGGCGCGGAGCAGCACAACGCTGAAGCCCGTGCCCGAAGCGGCAGTCGGCGCCGTGCGGGATACACTTTCAGAGGCAGGCTCACCACTCGTCGGTGGCATGAGCTACCTCCATGCCAAGACGGCGGAGAAGGTGCTGACGGTGCAGTTGCTGCGCGAGAAGCTTCGCCGCGAGAAGGGGGAGGTGGTCGAGCGCGACTACGCCATCGAGCAGGGGTTCTCCTTCGCAAGGCGGATCCGGGACCAGTGGCTCGGCTGGCCGGCGCGCGTCTCGGCGCTGATGGCAGCGGATCTGGGTGTCGATACCCACAAGCTCGAGGCGTTGCTCACCGAGCATGTGCGCGAGCAGCTTCAGGCCTCCGCGTCCGATGAGCTCCGGCTGCATGAGCGGACGGGGTGAGTGCACATTTTCAAGATTGGAGGCTCCAATCTTGAACTTTGAGAATGCGGGCGGCGATGGCCAATGATTATGCCGGCAATGCCGCCTTCCTGCGGAGCCTTGCCGACGGCCTGACGCCCGATCCACTGATGACGGTCGCCGAATGGGCCGACAGCTATCGCATGCTGTCGGGGAGGGCGGCGGCAGAAGCCGGCAGGTACCGCACCTCGCGCACCCCCTACATGCGCGAAATCATGGAGAACCTCTCCCCGTCGAGCCCCATCGAGCGGGTGGTGTTCATGAAGGCGGCGCAGACCGGAGCCACCGAGGCCGGCAACAACTTCATCGGCTTCGTCATCCACCAGGCGCCAGGCCCCATCCTGGCGGTCCAGCCGACGGTGGAGCTGGCGAAGCGCAATTCGCAGCAGCGTATCGACCCGCTGATCGAGGATAGCGAGGCGCTCCGGAAGATCGTGGCGCCTGCTCGCTCACGAGATTCAGGAAATACTGTTCTTGCGAAGCGCTTTCCCGGGGGACAACTGGTCCTTACAGGTGCCAACAGTGCCACGGGGCTCCGCTCGATGCCGGCACGCTACGTGTTCCTCGACGAGGTCGACGCCTATCCGGGGGACGTGGACGGGGAGGGCGACCCGATTGCCCTGGCCGAAGCCCGCACCGCCACCTTCGGGCATCGCAAGAAGCTGTTTCTGGTCTCGACACCAACGATCAAGGGGCTGTCGCGCATCGAGCGGGAGTATGAGGCCTCCGACCAGCGGCGGTATTTCGTGCCCTGTCCGCATTGCGGGGAGATGCAGTGGCTCCAGTTCGAGCGGCTGCGCTGGGAGAAAGGGAAACCGGAGACCGCGCACTACATCTGCGAGGCCTGTGACGCCCAAATCCTAGAGGCTGCCAAGACCGAGATGATGTCGAAGGGCGAATGGCGCCCCATGGCGGACGGAAATGACCCTCGTACCCGCGGATATCACCTCTCGGCGCTCTATTCGCCGGTCGGATGGACCAGTTGGTCCGGCATCGCGCGGAGTTGGGAGGACGCCCAGCACAATGAGGCGGCTCTGAAGACGGCGAAGAACGTGTTGCTGGGTGAGACCTGGATGGAATCGGGCGAAGCCCCGGACTGGCAACGCCTTTACGACCGAAGGGAACGTTGGACGCCGGGAACTGTGCCGGAGAAGGCGCTCTTCCTGACGGCCGGCGCCGATGTTCAGAAGGATCGCATCGAAATCGACGTCTGGGCTTGGGGGCGGGGGCTCGAAAGCTGGCTCATCGACCACATTGTCATCGAAGGAGGGCCCGATCGGCCGGCCGCATGGTCGGAACTGACCGCTTTGTGTGCCAAGACCTGGCGGCATGCGTCCGGAACTTCGATGCAGATTGTGCGATTGGGGATCGATACCGGCTATGAAGCGCCCGCTGTCTATGCCTGGGCGCGGGGACAGGGCTTCGAGCAGGTGGCGCCCGTCAAGGGTGTCGATGGCTTCAACCGCCTGAGCCCGGTCTCAGGCCCCACCTACGTGGACATGACAGCGGGCGGCAGACGTATCCGGCGCGGTGTCAGGCTATGGACCGTCGCTGTCTCGACCTTCAAGTCGGAGACCTATCGCTTCCTCAGGCTCGAGCGGCCGACGGATGAGGAATTGGGCACAGGCACCGCGCATCCACCCGGCACGATTCATCTTCCGGCCTGGGCCGAAAGCGAATGGTGCAAACAGTTCGTTGCCGAGCAGCTGGTGACTGTGAAGACCAAGCGTGGCTTCCAGCGGCTAGAGTGGCAGAAGCTCCGCGAGCGAAACGAGGCCCTCGATTGCCGGAGTTATGCGAGAGCCGCCGCGTGGATTGCCGGCATTGATCGCTGGGGCGAGGACCGCTGGGAGGCACTGGAGACGGAACTGAAGGATGGCGCGGGTTCAAGGCTTAGGTCAGAACGCGCCGTGCCACAGAAACAAAACACGCGCCCCGTATCCGGAGCGCGTGATGGCAACTGGATCAACCGCAGGCGCGGCTGGATCAAGTAGACGCCTGGGTCAGAGCGGGCGCAGCTGATCGGCCGAGACCTTGCCGGAGCGGCGGTCGGTCTGCAGCTCGAAGGACACGGCCTGGTTCTCCTGGAGGGACCGGAGGCCGGCGCGCTCCACGGCGCTGATGTGCACGAAGACGTCCTTGGTGCCATCATCCGGCTGAATGAAGCCGTAACCCTTGGCGTCGTTGAACCACTTAACCTTGCCTGTAGCCAAAACAGAATCTCTCTTCTTGTCTGAGTGTCGTCATTGCTGCCCGAAGCAGCCACCGGAACAAAGCAGGTAAGCTGCCTCTGAGTCAAACATTGCCGCGGCTGCGGGAGCTCATGCCGACCGGCGGATGTCTGCCGGAACCCTGACGGGAATGGACAAATCAACCTTGCCGCCGATGTCCAGGATCGCCTGGATCAGCAGGCGCGCAAGGTGAGTTTCGGGAAAGACCGCGAATTTCCGGGCCAGCACGGCGACGATCAGGCCCACGGTCACCCGATTGTCGGGGTCCTGCCCCATGGCGGCACGTACAAGGGTCCCAACGGCGGTGTTGATATCGATGTCCATAAGCACATCCCATGTCTTGCAGATGCCGACACTGGGCAGTGCGGCTGCGCCCCGCCTTGATGTGGATCATACTGGAGCTACCGCATGAGCTGGACCGCCGCCGAACTGGCTGCACTGCGCAAGGCCTATGCGAGCGGCACCTTGCGGGTCTCGTTCGAGGGGCGGAGCGTCGAGTATGGTTCGGCCGTCGATCTGCTGAGCCGTATTCGAACCATCGAAGCCGAAATGCAAACTCAGTCTGGCCGGAAGCCGCCGCGCCGCAGCCTTGCGTCCTTTGCCCGGGGATAATGTTCAGATGAACTGGCTGGATCGGGTCATCGGCGCCGTTGCACCGGCCGCCGGGCTTCGCCGTGTCCGCCAGCGGCAGGCGCTTCGCCTGATGCAGCGGGCCTACGAGGGGGCAAAGGCCGGGCGGCGCACGGATGGCTGGGTGACCGCCGGAACCGGCGCCAATGCAGAAGTCGGGCCAGCGAGTTCCCGGCTTCGGGAGCGCGCCCGCGATCTGGTGCGCAACAATCCATATGCTACCAAGGCGGTGAACGCCCTGGTGAGCAACCTGGTCGGCACCGGCATCGTGCCGCGGGCCCGCAGCCGCAAGCTCGCTGCCGCGAAGCAGGCCGATCAGCTGTGGGTGCAGTTCGCTGCAGCCTGCGATGCAGACGGGTTGACCGACTTCGGCGGCCTGCAGGCGCTCATCGTGCGAAGCCTTGTCGAGAGCGGGGAGGTCATCGTCAGGTTCCGGGATCGAAGGGTTGAGGACGGCTTGCCCGTACCCTTCCAGCTTCAGGTGCTTGAGCCCGACCATCTCGACAGTGGCAAGACCGAAGATCTCGCCGATGGCGGATACATTGTTCAGGGCATCGAATTCGACGCCTTTGGGCGCAGACGGGCCTACTGGCTGTTTCCGGTTCACCCGGGGGAGAGCAGGGGCAGATCAGTTTCATCGCGGCCGGTTCCTGCGCGACAGGTGCTGCATCTGTTCGAGCGATTGCGTCCGGGGCAGGTGCGGGGCGTGCCGTGGTTCGCACCCGTCATCCTCAAGCTCCGCGATCTCGACGACTACGATGACGCAGAGCTGATGCGTAAGAAGATAGAAGCCTGCTTTGCCGCCTTCGTGACCGGCGCGCAGGATGAGGAGACGCTGGGCAAGCCATCGACAGGCATCGCGGGTGACCGGATCGAGAGCTTCGAGCCTGGTATGATCGAGTATCTGGAGCCCGGCAAGGATGTGAAGTTCGCCGCACCTTCGGCCAATGGCGACTATGCCGACTATATGCGCATGCAACTGCATGCCGTCGCCGCCGGGGTGGGGCTGACCTATGAGCTCCTCACCGGCGACCTGAGCCAGGTGAACTATTCTTCCATCCGCGCCGGGCTCATCGAATTCCGCCGCCGCATGGAGGCGCTGCAGTGGCAGCTGATCGTTCCGGGCCTCTGCCAGCCAGTGTGGGCGAGGTTCATCGAATTGGCACAGGCTGCCGGGAAACTGCCTGAGGGCGAGATCACCTCGGAGTGGACAGCACCGAGGTTTGAAGCCGTCGATCCGCTGAAGGACATCCAGGCCGACATTCTGGCGGTCCGTGCGGGTGTGATGACGCTGAAGGAGGCCATCGCGCGACAGGGCTACGACCCGGCGCAGGTGCTGGCGGAAATTGCCGCCACCAATGCCGAGCTCGATGCCGCCGGCATCACACTGGACACCGATCCGCGGCGCTCGACCAAGACCGGTCAGGAGAAGTCCGCCACGTCCGATCCGTCTCAGGATCCCAACACCCTATAATCACGAGGAGGGTTCATGACCCACCAGGAACCGCCGCAGCTCATGCCGGCGGCAGCGGACAGTTGCGAGCTGCCGCTCCAGACCCGCATGGATGTGCGGCTGATGCCGGACACCGTCATTGCCGAGACACGCACCATCGAGGTGGTGTGGTCGACAGGCGCTGCGGTCCGCCGCCGCGATCCGTGGTCTGGCAGGCTCTACGAGGAGATCCTCTCGCTTGACCCCGCTCATGTCGACCTTTCCCGCCTCAATGGCGGGGCCCCGCTGCTCAACGCCCATGACGCCTTCGACCTCGAGGATGTGGTCGGGGTCGTGGAGCGGGCGTGGATCGCGCGCGAGAACGGCAGCTACGTGGGACGCGCCACGGTGCGCTTCAGCGACCGGGCTGATGTCGAGCCGATCTGGCAGGACGTCCGGAACGGCATCATCCGCAATGTCTCGGTCGGCTACGCCGTCCGCGCCTACGAGATCCGGGAGGAGGAAGGCACCATCCCCACGTGGACCGCCGTCGACTGGCAGCCCCTCGAACTCTCGGCCGTTCCCATCGGCGCCGATGGCGCCGCAGGCTTTCGCTCCCATCAATCCCCGACCCTTTGCCGCCTGCTGCGCCAGGCAAATCCCGAAAATTCCAGTGAGAAGGAATCTCCCATGACCGAAGTGACCCCGGCCGCGGCCGAGACTGAGCGTACTGAACCTCAGGCTGATGCGCCTGCTGCGGCCCCTGAGGCTCCCGTGCCGCCGCCGTCCCCGCAGGAAGTGCGGGCCGCTGCTCCGGAGGCCATTACCCGCGCCGTTCCGCAGGAGCCTGCCTTCAAGCCGGAGCAGATCCTCGCCCAGGAACGTGCGCGCATCGCCGGCATCTACGAGGCTGCCCGCAAGCTCCACGTCGATCAGGCCGTGGCCGATGATCTCGTAAAGCGCGGTACAAGCCTTGCCGAAGCCCGTGGTTTCCTCATCGATGCCGCGGCAGCGAAGGACGCAGCCATCGAAACCCGGCCGCATGTGCGTGCCGGCGATCTCGATGCGACTGAAACCCGCCGTTCCGCCGTCGAAGCTGCCCTTCTCCATCGCTTCGAGCCGGGCAAGTTCCGCCTGACCGATGCGGCGCGCGAATGGCGGGGCCTCAGCCTCATCGAAATGGCCCGCGGCTTCCTCGAGGCCGAAGGTAT
Source organism: Aestuariivirga litoralis (assembly GCF_003234965.1). Classification (GTDB taxonomy): domain Bacteria; phylum Pseudomonadota; class Alphaproteobacteria; order Rhizobiales; family Aestuariivirgaceae; genus Aestuariivirga; species Aestuariivirga litoralis. The sequence goes on along the minus strand of NZ_QKVK01000002.1, from coordinate 584,461 downwards.
CCGGGTGAAAGGGTTGGGCCGCGACGAGATCGCCACCCGCGCGCTCCACACCGGCTCCGACTTCCCGCAGATCCTCGCGGGGGTCACCAACAGGACACTCCGCGATGCCTATGAGGCGGCACCCCGCACCTATCAGGCGATTGCCCGTCGTACGACGGTCGCCGACTTCAAGTCGGTGCAGCGTCTGCAGCTCGGTGAGGCCCCGCAGCTCGAGAAGGTCAATGAGGCCGGCGAGTTCAAGCGCGGCAGCATCGGCGAGGCCAAGGAAACCTACCGCGTCGAGACCTACGGCAAGGTGGTGGGGATCACCCGCCAAGTTCTGATCAACGACGACCTCGACGCGTTCACCCGCGTGCCCTCGCTGTTCGGCACGGCCGCTGCCACGCTCGAGTCGGACGTCGTCTGGAGCATCTTCACCGCCAACCTTGCCATGGCTGACGGCAAGTCGCTGTTCCATGCCGGTCACAGCAACCTCGCCGGCACTGGCACAGCGCTCGATGTCGCGAACCTCGCCAAGGCGCGTACCGCCATGTCGAAGCAGACCGGCCTCGACGGCAAGACGGTGCTCAACATCCGTCCGACCTTCCTTGTGGTACCCACTTCGCTGGAACTCGCGGCCGAACAGCTGCTGGCCCAGAACATCGTGCCGACGCGAGTGGGCGATGTGGTGCCCGCCACCATTCGCAGCCTGTCGGTCGTCTCGGAGCCGCGGCTCGATCCGGCCTCGGGAGCGGTGCCGTGGTACCTCGTGGCGAGCCCCACGGCGATCGACACCATCGAGTACGCCTTCCTCGAGGGCCAGGATGGCGTCTTCATCGAGACCCGCATGGGCTTCGACGTTGATGGCGTGGAGATCAAGGCCCGCCTCGACTTCGGCGCCAAGGCCATCGACTGGCGCGGCCTCTACAAGAATCCGGGCGTGGCGCTGAGCTGACGCCCAACCTGACGATCAATCCATCCTGAGGGCGGCCATTGTGCCGCCCGCTCTTTTGAGAGGGACATCTCCATGAAGAATTTCGTTCAGCACGGCCTGACCGTGACCCTTGTCGCTCCCGCCGCCGTCACTTCCGGTTCCGGCGTGCTGGTCGGCGCCATCTTCGGCATCGCGATGCATGATGCGGCCTCCGGTGACCCGGTCGAAACCGCGACTTCGGGCGTCTACGATCTCAACAAGATCGGCTCGCAGGCCTGGGCGCCGGGCGACAAGGTCTACTGGGACAATACCAACAAGCGCGTGACCAAGATCGCCACCGACAACACGCTGATCGGCGTGTCGCTGTCTGTGGTTGGCAGTGGCACGGACGAGACGACTGGCCGCGTGCGACTCAACGGCAGCTTCTGACGCAAGCAGGGACTGTGAGGTCGAGCGATGCAGGCAAGCTATGACCTCACAGGCCTGCGTCGCGGCAACAGTTTCCGGCGAACTTTTCGGTTCAAGGATGCCGCCGGTGACCTCGTCGACCTCACGGGGTCTGTTCTTGTGTTCGTGGCCGAGGCGGGAACAGCGCGGATCCGCAAGTCCACTGAAGACGGTTCTCTCGCGATGCCGGACCCTGTTGCCGGCGAGATCGTGCTGAACCTGACCCCCGCCGAGACACGGATGCTTCCGGTGGGGCGCCTGCGCGCCCGCTACGAGATCGAGCGGCGCATCGAGGGGGAGGAAACCACCCTTGTCTCTGGCTGCATCACGGTGATGGACGGGATCAACGATGACAATGGAGATCATTGAGGTCGTCGTTCCTGCATCCCCGCAGATCATCGAAGTCACGGTCCCGGATGCCATCGACATGATCGAGGTGGCGAGCCCCGGTCTCCAGGGTCCCAAAGGCCAGACCGGGCAGCCGGGGGCACAGGGTCCCATGGGTCCCGCTGTCGACACCTCCATGATCGCCCTTGATGGCGGCAATTTCTGAGGAGAGTTCATGTCCAACATCATCCGCATCAAGCGGCGCGTTTCCGGTGCGGCCGGAGCGCCGACCGGCCTCAAGTCGGCCGAACTTGCCTACAACATGGCCGACAATGCGATCTACGCCGGCTACGGGGACGATGGGTCGGGCAATGCCACGGCGGTAAAGCCGGTCGGGGGCGAGGGCACCTTCGCAAAGCTCGACAGTCCGGCGCTCACGGGCACGCCCACGGCTCCCACACCCACTGGAACCGACAATTCGACGAAGCTGGCAACGACCGCCTTCATCAAGGGGCTTGGCTACCTCACCGATAACAACACGATCACCATCTCAGGCGATGCGTCGGGGTCCGGCACCACGGCGATCGCCCTGACGCTGGCCTCGGTGGGCACGGCCGGCACCTATACGAAGGTGACGACCGACGCCAAGGGGAGGGTTACTTCCGGAACGACCCTTTCGGCCACCGACATCCCGACGCTTACCGCTTCAAAGATCTCCGACTTCGACACCCAGGTCCGGACCTCGCGTCTGGACCAGATGGCGGCACCCACCGCCACGGTGTCCCTGAACTCCCAGAAGATCAGCAACCTCGCCGATCCGGCAGGCGCCCAGGATGCCGCCACCAAGGCCTATGTCGATGCGACGCGGCAGGGGCTCGACGTGAAGGATTCGGTCCGCGCCGCCACCACGGCCAGCATTACGCTGAGCGCCACCCAGACCGTGGACGGTGTAGCACTCGTTGCCGGGGACCGCGTACTGGTCAAGGACCAGTCGACCGCTTCCGCCAATGGCATCTACGTCGTGGCGGCCGGGGCCTGGACGAGGGCGACCGACGCCGACAGCTCCGCCAAGGTCACGGCCGGCATGTTCACCTTCGTTGAGGAAGGGACGGCCAATGCCGACACCGGCTGGGTGCTGACCACCAATGCACCGGTCACGCTCGGCACCACCTCGCTCGCCTTCACCCAGTTCTCAGGCGCCGGCCAGGTCACGGCGGGCGCGGGCCTCACCAAGACCGGTTCGACCCTCGACATCGGGGCCGGCACAGGCATCCAGGTCAACGCCGATGACATCGCGCTTGGGCCCTCCAACGTCCTGTCGCTATTCAATCTCGCCACCAGCGGTATCATTGCCCGTACGGCGGCCAACACGGTCACGGCCCGAACCATCACCGGGACCGCCAACCGTATCGCCATCACCAATGGCGACGGCGTCTCCGGCAATCCGACCCTCGATATCGCCTCCAGCTACGTCGGCCAGAACACCATCACCACGCTGGGGACGATCACCACCGGTACCTGGAATGGCTCGACACTGGCGGTGGGCTACGGCGGCACGGGTGTCACGTCCCTGACCGGACTTGTGAAGGGCAATGGTGCGGCTGCCTTCTCGGCCGCAGTCGACGGTACCGATTACCTCTCCCCCAACGCCACCATCGATGGCGGCACGTTCTAGCGAATGACCCCGGCTACATAGCCGCCTCTGGGGAGCCACATGGCAAACACGGTACGCATGAAGCGGTCAGCGGTCGCCAGCAAGGTGCCGACCACGGCAGACCTCGCCCTGGGCGAGATCGCCATCAATACATTCGACGGCAAGCTCTACATCAAGAAGGACAACGGGACCGCCTCGATCATCGAAGTCGGAACCGGTGTCACCGATGGCGACAAGGGCGATATCACCGTCTCGGGTGCGACCTGGACCATCGACAACGGGGCCGTGAACCTTGCCACCAAGGTCTCGGGCACCCTGCCACTTGCCAATGGCGGTACGGGCCAGACCTCGGCGATTGCGGCCATCTCCAGCCTCGATGGCTGGACGATCCATGGCTCCGGCACCACCATCACGCTCACCGCGGCAAGCACACGTAACCATCTGCTGACGGGCTCCGGCTACCAGCCAACCTTCCTGCTGCCCGATACCGCCACGATCCCCTTGGGCGCCACCTATACATTCATCGCGGCCCAAGGGTGGAACCAGTACATCAATACCTCCACCAATTCAGCCATCACCGCCAGCGGGTCGGGGATCGTGCTGCGGGTCACCTGCGTTTCGAACGTGAGCAATGCCGCCTCCGCCTGGCAGGCAAGCTTTGCGGGTGCGACCAGTTTCTCCGGTGCGGGTGCCGCGGTCCTGAACGCCAGCCCGCAGCTGAGCTATCCTTTGCTCAGAAGCCCCTTCTTCGACACCAATACTGCTGTTACCGCGGGCGCTTCCACGCAAGGTTCCGTGAACCTTTCGGCCCTTCAGGACTTTCACACCATTACGACCACGGCGCTGAACCCGTCCGGTGTCACGTTGCCGAGCCCCGGGGCGGGCCGCATGGTCATGGTGACAAACCGGGGCACCAACCCTGTCAACGTCTATCCGGCGACCGGCCATGCGATCGACGTCCTGGCGAATGACACGCCCATCAGTCTGCCGGTCGGTGATACACTGGTGCTCTACGGGGCGACGGCGACCAGGTGGGCCTCGAACATCGCCAATATCGGCACGATGTTCCAGGCCTGGGACGGGGACCTGGATGCGATAGCAGCACTTTCCGGAACATCAGGACTTCTGAAGAAGACTGCCGCCAACAGCTGGACGCTGGATACATCGACCTATCTCACCTCGCTGGGCATTGGATCCCTCACCCAGGCCTGGAGTGCGGATCTTGACGCGATCGAGGCGCTCGCCGGAACCTCGGGGCTTCTGAGGAAGACGGCCACCAATACCTGGGCACTCGATACCAGCGCCTACGTAACCTCCGCCGTTACCTCGATCAGCTTCGGCACGACCGGCCTTACTCCGGCAAGCGCCACGGGTGGCGCCGTCACGGTCGCCGGAACGCTCGCACTCGCCAATGGCGGCACTGGTTCGACCACCAAAGGGGGCGCACGCACCAATCTGGGCATTGCGGTCGGCACCACTGCGCCGGCAAGCCCTGCCGTCGGGGACCTCTGGGTGGACACCAACTGATGGCGATCGAGTTCGTTGGCTACATCACCGGGGCAGACCCCGTCTCGGGCTCCGCCTACGCCCTCTATACCGGCAGCCTGACCGGTGGCATCGGAACAGCTGCCCAGATCGGTGACCTTCTGGTCATCGCCTCGGGTTGGGCCTCGACCGCAAACGCTGACCCGGGGGTGGCTTCTCCGGGGTTCACGGAAGTGGCGGACCTCTATGCCAACGGCACGAATGACGCCAACATGTCGGTCGCCTGGATGCTCACCACGGGGTCCGTGCCGAGCTTCATCAGCATCAACAGTTCCGGCAGTTCGGCAAACGGCAGTTGCGGCCTGATGATGGTGTTCCGCGGCGTCGACCCAAGTGCACCACTCGATGCCACCGTGACGACCGCTACCGGTACCGGCAGCAGCACCGGCAATCCCCCGGCGATCACACCCGTGACCACGGGTGCGGCCATAGTCGCTGTATCACTGATGGCGGCAACCAATGCCGGGACATTCTCGGCGGCGGCGGGATATACGGCGGGCGGCACGCTGAGCAGCCAGGGCGGCACCCGCGGATCGGGTGTTGGCGGTTGCTACAAGCTCAATGTGGCAGGGGGCATTGCCCAGGACCCCGGGACCATGACTGCCTCGGCGGGCGGCAGCGGTGCATCCTGGTGTGCTGCAACGCTGGCGCTGCGACCGGCACTTGGCCGCATCAAACATTACACTGGCAGCAATTGGGCAGCGAAGCCCGTCAAGCACTGGAACGGGACAGCCTGGGTGCAGAAGCCCCTCAAGGTCTGGAACGGCACCAGCTGGGTCAGGACCAACTACTGAGGATCATTGCCATGGCCACCTTCACCATTGAGTTCGCTGTTGCTGACGAACACATGGACCGCATCCGCCATGCGCTGCGTAAGCAGTTCGGTCCCGTCGTGGAAGCCGTCACCGACCCTGAGACGGGCGAAGAGACCATGGTCGCCAGGGAGATGACCGGAGCCGAGCTTCTCGCACGGGTGCGGCAGTTCTCGATCGATAACATCAAGGCGATCGTCATGGCGGTGGAAGCGGAAGAGGCCGCGCAGGTAGCACGGGACGCCGTGACGGCCGTGGTGGTCGAATGACGATGGACTACATTGCGATCCTCTATGACCCACTCTATGCCAGTTTCGGCACTGATGCCGTTATCCGCTACCTCTATTCCGACGCCTTCGACATTCGCGCCATCGACTGCACGTCGGGGATCGAGGTAACCGAGGGCTCCGGCATCGATGTGAAGACCATCCGGCCGGCCGCTGTCGTCCGCATGCCGGAACTCAGAGAGCGGGGGCTCTCCCGGGATGATCTCGAGGATGCCGCGCTCGAGCTCAACGGCAAGATCTGGAGGGTCAATGCAACCATGCCGAAGCCCGCACCCACCGGCGAGGCCGATGGCGAGCTTTATCTGATCCTGATCGAGGACGAGGCATGACCGACCGCCGCGAGTTGATACTGATGCGGCTCCTCGAGATTGCCCGGGGCATCGAAGGCGTCACGTCGGCCTTCCGCAACAGGGACGAGATCAGCGAGAAGCAGCGCCCGGCCATCGTGATCCTCGATGCGGACGAGGCGGCCGACGATGCAGATCCCGTGTCCCGGTCATCAAGGGCACCCCGCCGCGTGGCGATGACCCCGGAGATCTACATCCTGCTGGGTGCGAAGCCCGAAGATCTCGGAAACGCCATCAATATCCTGCGTGCTCGCTTCGTGAAGGCGGTTCTTACCGACGCCCAGCTCGGCAGTATCGTTGGTACGAACGGTGACGTCCGCTACGAGGGCTGTGCCACCGCTCTCGCCCGCGGCCGCAGCATGGAAGGCGAGATGGGCGTGTCCTTCTCCTTCGCCTACGTGCTCCGGCCGGAAGAGCTCTGAACCTTCTCTCGAACCTGAACGCTTCAAAAATGGAGGGTCGTCATGGCCTCGATTGACAATTACACCGTGGGCAAGGGCCTCGTGTCCTTCAAGAAGACGGGTGCCACGTCCTTTGCAGACATGGGGAACTGCACCGAATTCGAGTTCACGCCCGAGATCGAGAAGCTCGATCACTTCTCGTCCCGCACAGGTGTTCGCTTCAAGGACAAGTCGGTGGTGATCCAGAAGAGCGGCACCCTGAGGCTCGTTTTGGACGAATGGACCGTCGACAACCTCAAGATGGCAGTTCTCGGCAGCTCTGCCGTCGTGTCGGGGGCCGACGTCATCCAGATCTTCGACCAGAGCAGCGTCTCGGGTGCCATCAAGTTCACCGGCACCAATGACATCGGGCCCAAGTACGAATGGCTGTTCCATGCGGTAGATTTCATACCGTCGTCGTCCATCAGCCTGATCTCGGACGAGTGGGGGACGCTGGAACTGACCGGAGAGTGTGCGGCGGTTTCCGGCTCCTTCGGCACCATTACCGACCTGGAGACCGTCTAATGGTCGGACTGGTCGACATTGCGCCCATTACCTCGTCCGTCTCTATTCGCGGGCAGGACATCACCATCACAGGTGTTTCGGCCCGTGGGATCGCCTCCCTCCTGGCGCGGTTTCCGGAGCTGCGGGCTCTGATGACTGGTCGCGAGGTCGCTCTGGAGGAGCTTCTGAAGCTCGGTGGTGACGTGATTGCCGCCATCATCGCAGCGGGGACGGGAGCTCCGGGTGACGCCCAGGCCGAAAAGGCGGCCGACAACCTGACCCTCGAGGAGCAAGCCGACCTGCTGGCTGCCATCGTCGAACTCACTATGCCGCGGGGTCTTGGCCCTTTGGTGGAAAGGCTCTCCCGGTTGGGCCTCCTCGCCGGGGGCGCTTCCGCGACGCTGGCTACGACCTCGCTGCCGGCATCGAAGAACTGATCGCGGCCGGGCACGCGCCGACTTCCGTGTGGAGCTACACGCCGCGGCGGATTGCCGGCTTCCTGAAGCTCGTACACCGGCGTTTGGGGAGGGAGGCTGCCCAGGCACTCTCCATTTCGGCTCTCGCGGCCCGGGGTGACGCCAAGGAAATCCGCCGCCAGCACAAGGAGCTCACCCGCGAATGACTGCACGGTTTCGCTACCGCTATGAGCAGGGAAGCTTCGAAGCGGCCTTCCGCGCCCGCTATGCCCCGATGGCGGAAGCTGCCCAGCGAGCCATTGCTGCAGCGGGCGCCATCGTGAAGGCGGAGGGACGGGCCGACATCGCTGCAGCCGGCCTGGGGGCGGGCTTCGTCAAGGCGCTGCGGGTGGATATCTATCCGCAAGGGCGCAACAGCCTCAACGCGACGGCGCATATCTATCACAAGATCCCCTATGCCGGGGTATTCGAGGAAGGCGTCACTATCCGCGGCCGGCCTCGCCTGTGGCTCGCACTTCCCTCAACGCCGCAGCGCTATGGCCGGAAACCCATGACGCCGGAACTGTTCCGGAAAAGCATTGGCCCACTTTCCTTTGTGAAGCGCCCCGGCAAGCGACCGCTGCTCGTGGCCAAGGCGAAGAAGGGGAAGAACATGACGAAGATCAGCCTCGCCCGCTTCCGCTCAGGTGGGCGAGGAGAGGGTCCGTTCGTGTCCGTGCCGGTCTTCGTCGGAGTGGACAGCGTGTCGATCCGCAAGAAGCTGAACATCAGTGCGATCGTGCGCAGCGCGAGCGACCGGTTGCCTCAGCTTTATGCGTCGTTCATCTCGGTGTGAAACTGAAACTCCAGTTCCGCGCAGGAGTCGAGATCAGCCTCGATCTCCCGCAGCGAGACGCCTGAGAGTTCCGGTGTCCTGAACCCCCACGCGACCAGCGCCCAGGTGCCGGCGGGCTCGCGGACAACATCCATGCCGTAGGCTGCCGCCTTCTTTGCCAAACGTGCCACGATCCTGTCCTCGAAGTTGATCACGTTCACCCCTGGTACTCCTCACAAACGATTCGCCGCGCCGTTCAGCAAAGCCGGTCCCCCTAAAGAAGAGGTGAACGTATGGCCCGCGGACGCAATGTCATCAACCAGTCGATTGCGCTGGAAGGCGGCGACGAGATCGTCGCCATGCTCAGGAAGATGGGCGATGAGGGCGAGGCGGCAGCGAGGAAGCTCGAGGCCGCCTTCAGGAATGTCAGCGTCGGCAAATCCTTCGGTTCGGCGTTTGCCAATCTCAAGGCCCAGTTCGCCGGCCTCCAGGCTGCAGGCTCCAAGGTGGCCGATAGTTTCGGCCGGGTCGGCAAGAGCCTCGGCAACATCTCGGGCGCCTTCCATTCCTCGGCTGCGCGCATAGGCATCTTCACGGCGACACTCAGCGGAGCGGCCTACGGTGCCGGTGTCTTTCTCAAGGGCAGCCTCGACAGCCTCGGCCAGCTGAACGATCTCTCGGAATCGCTCGGCATTGCTTCGGAGGACCTGCAGGCCTTCCAGTATGCCGGTGTGCAGGCGGGGGTCGGCGCCGGGGACTTCGTCAAGGCCATCGCCTCCTTGAGCGATACGCTGAACGAACTGAACACGACCGGCGCCTATAACGGCATGGTGAAGCTCGGAAACAGCTTCACAGTCGCCGAGCAGAACGGCGTCAAGATCTACCGCGGCATCATGTCGGGAAGTGACAGCGCCGGAAAGGCCACCGACAAGCTCTCCGACAAGGCGAAGGCCCTGAGCACGGTGCTGGCCAAGGCCGGTGTCCCACCCGGCACCAAGCTCATTCCGGCGGATGTGCTGAAGACCATCGCCACGGCCTTCGCCGGCATGAAGGACGGGGCGGAGAAGACGCAGCTGGCGATTGATCTCCTCGGCCCCAAGCTCGGGCCGAAGCTGATCCCGTTCCTGAACCAGGGCGGCAAGGCGATCGAGAACTACAAGGGGATCCTCAAGTCTTTCAACGCGCTCGTTACCAATGAAGGGGTGAAGGCGGCCGATGCCGCAGGCGATGAGCTGGCCGTCATCGGCTTCCTCTTCGGCCAGTACCGCAACGTCTTCACCTCGCTGATCGCGCCGGGCATCACCAAGGCCTCCGACGCGATCCTCGGCGCCATTGCAGACAACTCGGCCGCTATCAACGCCTTCATCACCGGCGCGGCGGCGAAGTTCGTGTCCATCGTCCAGGACCTCATCACCATGGCGACCGGTGGGCCAGATGCCGCCGTTCATAACCAGTGGATCGTCGATCTCCGTGACGGGCTTGTCAGCGCGGGTGCGGCGGCCAAAGACCTTTTCGACAATGTGCTGGTCCCGGCGTTCCAGACAATCCGCCAGTACGCCCAGCCGGTGGCCGAGCAGATCAACCGGATCTTCGGCACTAACCTCTCGGGCGACCAGTTGCTGATCGTGGCGGCCGTCACGCAGCTCGCGGGCGGGTTCAGGCTGCTGTTCTCGGTGCTGGGGTTGGGCGTCAACTCGCTGCGGCTCGTGTTCGACGTGTTGGCGCTCATCGCGCCGCTGGGGAAGGTGATCGCTGGTTTCTGGCCGGTGCTGGCCACGGGTGTGCGGGCACTTCTCTCCGTTTTGCCGCAGCTTGCGATGTTTCTCAGCCCCGGCGGGCTCATCGCCGTGGGCGTGGTGGCGCTAGGCGCACTGCTTTATGCCTTCTGGGACGACATCGTCGCCGGCGCCAAGGCAGCCTTTGCCTTCCTCGAAACGGCCTTCTCCGCTGCCTGGGATGGCATCAAGGCGGTGACAGCCTCAGCCATCGAGGGCGTGAAGACCATGTTCACCGACACCTGGGCCGGGTTGATCACGGCCGCAACCACCGCCTTCGATGGGCTGAAGCTCGCCTACAGTGACCTCTGGACCGGGCTCACCACCATCGCGGCGGACGCCCGGCTGGGCCTCATCACGGTGGCGAGCGATACCTGGTCCGGCATCACCAGCTCGGTGGCGCTCGCGCGTGAAGGTCTTCTTATGGCCGCCTCGCAGACCTGGGGTGCGATCACCGAAGCCGCCTCGGGGGTCGCCATGGCCTTGGCCCCCATCTGGCAAGGCATCGTCGATACCGCCTATTCCGCCTTCTCCGGCGTGGCCAACCTCGTCGTCTCGGCCTGGTCTGGAGCGAGCCAGACGGTCGCGCAGAGTGCCGCCGCCATTCGGGATGCCATTGCCACGGCAACAGACATTGCCGGCGACGTCGCAGGCGCCGAGGCCCTTGCTGCGGCCCTGGTCCAGCCCTTCGTCAACGCGCAAGCCCGGATCAGGGAAATCGCCGGGAGCTTTCAATCCATCGTCCAGGTCGGCTTCTCGGCTGTGGGCAATGCCGTCGCCGCCGCAGGAGCCGCCATCCAGCGCCAGATCGCTGCCATCATCGCGGCCCTGCAGCGCGCCGTTGCTGAGGCGGCCCGTCTCCGGGCCCAGGCGAGCAGCAGCAGTGGATCCAAATATGCCTCCGGCGGCTATGTGCGGGGAGCGGGGAGTGCAACCAGTGACTCCATTCCGGCCTGGCTGTCGAACGGCGAGTTCATCATCCGGGCCGCTGCGGTGCGGAAGTACGGCGTCGACTTCCTGCGCGCCATCAACGGCCTCAGCGCCGGGCCTGTCGTTAGGGATGGCTTCCCCGGCTTCACGCTGGGCGGTCCCGTCAGCGTGGCGCCACCTTCTGTCATGGCGCCTGGTGCTGCCACAGGACGGCCCGTGGTGCTGAGCCTTGGTGAGCAGTCCTTCCAGATGGTCGCCGACAATGACGTGGCCGAAAAGCTGATCCGCTACTCAGCCAAGCGCCGGGTCAACAGCGCCGGTCGCAAGCCCTCCTGGTACGGAGCCTGAGCCCCGTGTCGGATGTCCTGACGCTGTCTGGGATCGGCGTGCCACCCTATTCGGCGCGTGGGGCCAGCCAGTCGCTGGAGCCGATCTCTGCGTCCCAGCAGCTGCGCCGCATCATCAATGGAGAGCTCATCGACATCTCGCGCGCGGAGTTCCGCAAGTACCGCTCGACCGTCTCCTGCGCGGACCAGCAGCCGCCCGCCGTCGATGGCGTCTGGCCCGGTCAGGTGCTCACCGTCGGTTGCATCTCGGAGCTTTCCTATCGAACGTCTGGCGGTGCGCCGGCGCGTCCCGTGGTGGCAGGCTCATCCCGCACCGAGGGCTCCTTCACCTTCTACCGGCCGAGCCTCACCATGCGGGTCGTGTCGTTCAGCCAGGACACCAACGAGTATGGGGCGGAAGTCTCCTGGTCACTCCAGCTGGAGGAGGTCTGATGGCTTTCCATTTTGCCTGGGTCGACGCCGGCCAGACGAGCTTTTCCTCTGCCTTCGCCCGTGAGGACGAGCAGGTCCTGTCCTTTGAGCTTGCCCAGGAGGAGGGCGACTTTGCCTCCCTCAGGCTCGAGGTGCGTAATCCCCGCGTCGGGCTGCTCAGCATCAACCGCAAGCGCTGGGGTTGGCTTTCCGTCTCGGAGGGAACATCCCTGACACCGCTGTTCTTCGGACGTCTGATCGGCCTGCCCGAGGAGATGAACGAGGACGTCGTGACGCTGTCCTTCATCGCAAAGCCGCTGAACTATCAGGCAGCGAAGGCCGCGGTCGCCGACACGATGCGGCAGCCCGAACATTTTGATCCTCTGTTCATCGAGCAGGAGCGGCGACTTGAACCGGACACCGTGCTCGAGGCCCGTCCCATGGTCTGGCACATCGACCGGGTGACCCATGCCGTGACCGCCAGCCATGTGCTGACGGGCGAGGATGGCACACTGGCCTTTGGCGACGACGCCTATGCCGACAGCGTGCGCTGCGGCTATTCCGGCGCCCCGCAGCGGAAGGTGGTAATCGAGGCGCAGGTGCGCTGGACGCAATATGGTTATGGCACCGTTCCCCTCAGCTTCGCCGGGATCCGCACCTATACCGGTGACGGGCTTCTCTCAGCCTGGCCGAAGAAGGGGCAGCGCATTGGCGGTGGCTGGACGGTGGCGGACGCCTTCGCCAGGGACGCCTGGTCGAAGCTCAACACCGAGACGATCAACGACCGCGACGGGGTCACCAAGTACATCCTCTACAAGTGGACCATCAGTGGCAATCTCGATGCCACCTACGAGGCTGAGCGCAGCTACACCGAAGTGGCGACCTTCACGCTTCAATCAGGTCTGCAGGAGATCGTCACCGAGTCCGGGGACGAGGAGCAGATTGCCCTCTCCGTGTCGGGCGATGCCGACGAGCCGGTGGATGCCGGGGACACGATGCCGATCGGCGACCTCCGGCGGCGCGCCTACTTCACCACGGAGCGTGGGCACTTGAGTGTCGCCTACCTCGCCAACATTGCCGCTGCCCGGCTGCTGGCTTCGGCCCGCTGCGTAGAGATCTCCTTCGAAGTGCCGTTTTCCCATGCCGCCGCGCTGAGCCTGCGGAAGAGCGGCTCCTTGGTCGACCCGCGGCTGCCTGGAGGCGGCGCAACCGGCAAGATCAAGTCCTACGCCATCTTCGCCGATGGCTCCTCGGGGGAAACCGGCTGCCGGGTGACGCTTGGCTGCGCGCCGGGCTACGGCGGTTCGCTGGTGCTTGACCCTGGAACGCCTGCCTATGTCACGGACTATGTCGACGGTTACCAGGTCTATGTGGGTGCGACGCAGGTGCTGGTGACGGACGGGGCAGGGGACGCAGCGCTTACCATCGCCAATTTCGACGGCATCGTTCCCAATGACGACGGACTCGACCTCTTCAACATGACGCCCGCGACGACCATCCTCTCGACCACCATCACCAATCCGGCCTCTGTCCAGAAGCCCTATGTCTATGGGAACTCGCAGGACACCAACGCCGCCCTGACGAAGTACCCGACGAAGATCGCTGTCCGCTACCGCCCGGTGAAGGGCGGACCCTTCCGTACTGACTACCAGATCGACTGCTCGGCCCTCATCGTGCCGAAGACCATCGACCTTGAGGCCCCCTCCGCATGAGCATCGAAATCGTCGTCAGGCCCGCAAGTGCCGTTACCGTCCTCAGGAACCAGGCCGTACAGCCTGTCACGGCGTCCGAAGACAACGAGGCGGTCATCGAGTGGGGAAACGGACCCCTGGGGCTCGCCGAACGCACCAGCGTCTATGACAGTTATGACGGTGGGGGCGGCGGCGGAAGCGGCCCCTCCAATATGCACATCCTCGACGAGACGATGCGGCGAACCCATGTCATTCGGGTCTACAACCCTGACAACCAGAGCATCTGGGTCGATGTCGAGGTGATTGACAGCCTCGAGATGGTGGGGATGAGCGGCATCTACACCTGGAACTTCTCGAATCCGGCCTGACCCATGGCAGCACCCTGTATCGGACCTTTCCAGCGCATCGTCGCGGTGAGCTGGTCGAGGGGCAGGATCCGGCTGCGCTACATCTGGACGGCAGGCGCCGGGCGCGATCTCGATACCAAGACCTGGGTGACTTTCGGCGGCAACATCCTGGGTGGTTCTGTCGGCTGGAGCTTCGGAGGTTCCGCCAGCACATACCGCCCCGGTTCCGTCCAGTTGCTGGACCTTCTCCACTGGGTATCGGGCGACAACACTAACCAGGGTGGCGAGGAATATGTCGACGCGAACCTCGACAACATGCTGGCCTATGCCGCGGCGTCCTCGGATCCCTCCCGTCAGATGGTGATCAACTGCGCGGCCCACTGGTACGGGGAGCCGGGCAATGGCCAGGTGTCTTTCCGGGTCGACTACCTCGAGGGGGCCTCAGGGCCTAGCCTCTCCCGGTCGGTGACCATCTCCACCCGCTACAACAACCCGCAGATCATCGGACGCATCCTGGTCAATGGGCCCCAGCTGCAATTCCTGTGAGGACAGAACATGACGATCACCTACCGGACGCCGGGCGTCTGGGGCCCCGGCAAGGGCGCCAACCTGACAGCAGGAGAGGTCGACGGGAACTTCCATGGCCTTGCCACAAGGCTTTCCGCCGTCGAAACCAACCCCGCTCAGCCCGCCCAGATCGAGGCCATCACCAGTTCGGGCTCTGCCCTGACGGTCATCATGGACAATGGCGACGTCTATGGCCCCCTGCCGGTGCCAGCCGTGGCGCTTCGCTTCATGGGAACCTGGGCGCCGAACACCTCCTACCTGAAGAACGACATCGTCCGTAACGGCAATGATGTCTTCTTCATCGCCGCCGACCACACCAGTGGCCCGGACTTCCTGCCAACCCAGACCATAGGCGGCGTACCCGTTTACCAGTTGATGTTCGATGGCGATGCCGCGGCCCGGAGTTCCGTGGGGCCGGTCTTCGACAACGACACGCACACCGGCATCAGCTATGCCCATGATCCGGTCTCTGGCGACATCACCTCCACGGTCGACTTCACGGCCGGGAGGGTGGAGTACTTCAATGCTGTCAGGGATTTCCTGTACTCCGGATCCCACACGGGGATCAGTTTTGCCTACGACTTTGCCAGTCAGCAGGTCAGCGCCACCGTCGACATCACGCAGTACACCGACGAACTGGCCCAGGATGCTGCGGCGACGGCGTTGTCGGCCGGAACCCATTCCGGGATCAGCTTCACCTATGACGATACGGCAAATTCCCTGTCTGCCGCCGTATCGCAGATCGCCTTCACGGGGCTCTCGGACGTGCCAACGAGCTATGCGGGGCATGGCGGCAAGCTGGTCACGGTGAGGACCGATGGCACAGGCCTCCAGTTCACGTCACCTGGAACGCTTCTCCCCGTTGCCGCTACGCCGCGCTTCATGGGCGCACAGGTCTATATGTCCGCCTCGACCGGGGCCCTCAACATCACGGCCGGCTATGCGGTGCCATTCAATTCCGAGGCCTTCGACACCGATGGGTTCCACGACACGGTCACCAACAATACCCGCTTGACCATTCCGGCGGGCCTTGGGATCAGGCGGGTCAAGCTGCACGCCTCCGTGCGCTTCTCCAGCATTGCAGCCGGTTCTGATAACTATGTCTCGATCCGCAAGAACGGCAGCGAAGTCTATTACGGCAGTGGTTCGCTTGACGCCGAGAACAGCGGTACGACCAGCCAGATCCTGAATGCGGCCACCAGCGTCGTCAGCGTCGTCGAGGGCGACTGGTTCGAACTGTTCCTCAGAACCTCAGACACCTCCGTCATTATCGAGGCTGACCGTACCGTCCTGACGCTCGAGGTGATCGAGGTCGAAGGCGGCATCAACATCGCAAACGTGCAGACCGACGCAGCGGCGGCGCGTACGCTCAGCATGGTCGACATCAACGCCTGCCTGCTGTTCGCCTCGGCCACTGCGACAACCGTCACCGTCCCGGCCAACGCGTCCGTTGCCTTTCCGATCGGGGCGGCCATCGAGTTGGAGCAGAGGGGTGCCGGCCAGGTGTCGATCGTTGGCGACGTCGGGGTGACGGTGAACAAGCCATCAACCCGCATGGCGGCGACGGCCGGGCAATACTCCGTGGTGCGGCTCCGAAAGACCGGGACCAACACCTGGACCCTGTCGGGAGACATGGCGTGATGATCCCGTTCCAGCGCGACACACTGCTTGAGATGGCGGCGGAACTCGAGGCGCGGGCCGACAAGGCCGCCTCGGAGATGCTCGCCCACAAGCGACGGATGCTCCAACTACGCCAGAGGGCCGCCGTGCTGCGCGAACTGGCCGGCGCCCCGGAGTCCGACCAAGCGCCTTTAGCGCCTTTTCCCTTTTCCACGACATTGTGAGGTGACCCATGGACCCGGTTCAGGCCGTGCTCGGGATCAAGGCGACACATCTGGTGGCCGGTGTGGCCGGAGGTGTGGTGCGCGCGCTGCTGTCCGGGGGCGGGTGGCTTGCGGCCATCTCCTCCGTGGTCATTGGCAGCCTGACCGCAGGCTACCTGACGACACCCGTCTACGCGGCGGCGAAGGCGTACTTCCCGGCGCTGACGGGTGACGCCTCAACCGAGCACGCGATCGGCTTCCTCGTCGGCCTGACCGCCATGCTGATCTGCGAGGGCGTGCTGCGCTTCATCCGTGGCTGGTCGCGCAACCCCAAACTTCCATACCCGGAGAACTGAACCATGGACCTTCCACGGCAATACGCCTGGCTTGAGCGTGAGCCGGGCCCGCGCCTCCTTGTCGAGGCGCTCAAGACCTACGGCACCATCGAGAAGCCGGGAGCGGGGTCGAACCCATCGATACTGGCTTGGGCGAAGGTCACGGGCCTCGATCGCATCTACCGCAGCGACGCGACCGCCTGGTGCGGGCTTTGGATGGCCTATGTGGCGCTGCAGGCCGGCTGGGATGTTCCCCTGAACCCTCTGGGCGCCCGCAACTGGCTGGCCTTCGGCGTGCCCCAGCAGAAGCCCGCCTTAGGCGATGTCCTCGTCTTCTGGCGGGGGACGTCAGGCGGCTTCAACGGCCATGTGGGGCTCTATGTCGGCGAGGACGCCCAGGCCTTCCATGTTCTCGGCGGCAACCAGTCCGACCGGGTGATGATCAAGCGCATCGCCAAGAACCGCCTTCTCGGGGCCCGGCGCTGCCCCTGGAGGATCAATCAGCCGGTTGCAGTCCGACCTGTCGTGCTGGCGGCCAACGGCGCCCTTTCCACCAACGAAGCATAGGAGAAACTCGCTTGTTCACGTCGATCGACAAGGCGCTCGTTGCCGCCATCATGGGCATCCTGTTCATTGTCCAGACCTACACCGGGTTCAGCATGGCCTGGGCGACCCCTGACACCATTGCCACCATCATCGGTCTCGTCACCCCGGTGCTGGTCTGGGCCATCCCCAACAAGAAGGTGGTCTGAGCATGAGCTGGCAGGAGGGCGTTGCGATAGCCGTGGTGCTCCTAGGCCTTGGGGCCGGGGCATTCCTCGTGGCGCAGCGGCCCTCCTTCTGGATCGAGTTCGGGTCTCGGGTGGCGAAGGCGCTGCTGCCGCTGGCGTGGCAGTTCGTCGGCAAGAGGATGCCGCCGGAGGAGGAGGCTGCGTGGCGTGAGGCCGAGAGGCGGGGGCAGGGAGATGAGTGGCTGAGGGAGCGGCGGCAGAAGCAGTGGAAAGCTGATTAAGCTAGCGCAGTGTTAATCCGCCATCAATCGTGATGACCTCGCCGGTGGTGAAACTTGCAGCATCTGACGCGAGATAGACAGTGGCGCCCACCAGTTCCTCGACGCTGCCAATACGATTCTGGACAGCTCCCTTGGCCCACTGGTTATTGACCACATCCGGATGATCGCGCAGCACCTCTTCGGTGAGTTCAGTCAACACGTAGCCGGGTGCTATGGCGTTGACGCGGATGTTGTGCTCCGCCCATTCGGTGGCAAGGCACTTGGTGAGCATGTGGACGCCGGCCTTCGAGACATTGTAGGCGGCATGCCGGAACGGCCAGTTAACGATGCGGCCTGACATCGAGCCGACCGAGATGATGGTGCCGGATTTCTGCGCGATCATCTTCCGGCCCACGGCGCGCGACATCAGGAACACGCCATCGAGGTTCACCGCCATGGTCCAACGCCAGTCATCAAGGCTGCAGTCCTCGGCGGCAGCCGGCAGAACGATTCCGGCATTGTTGATGAGAATGTCGATCCGCCCGCAGCGTGCAGCGACCTCGTCCGCCACGCGGATGGTATCTGCCTCGCTGGCGACATTGGCCTTGATGACCATGGCATCGCGGCCCGCGGCCCTGATCCCCGCGGCCACGGCCTCGCCGCGCTCCACCGTGTTCTGGACGACGATGGCGACATCCGCGCCGTGCGCCGCGAGGCCCTCGGCCAGCGCCTTGCCGATGCCGCGCGAGCCGCCGGTGACGATGGCCTTCTTGCCTGCGAGGCTGAAGATGCCACGATAGTCCGAAACGTCAGTCATTTGATCCTCCCGGCCTTGGGCGTGTCGTGATTCAGCAGCTCTCGCGCATGATGACGAGGTAGTCGTCTGCGGTCGGCGTGCGGGGATTGGTGGCGTGGCAATGATCCTTCAGGGCGTCTTCTGCGACGGGACGAAGCATCTCCTCGGTGACGCCCATGGCTGCGAGGCCTGCAGGCATGCCGAGGCGCTGGTTGAGCTTCGCCACTGCGACGTCGGGTGCTTCGCCGAAGAAGCTCTGGAGCTGATCCCACTTGGCGCCGATGGCCGGGCGGTTGAATCGCAGCACGGCGGGCATCAGCACGGCGTTGAGCGTGCCGTGGTGCAGGTTGAGCTGGCGGATGGCGCCGAGCGGGTGGGTAAGGGCGTGAACGGCGCCGAGACCCTTCTGGAAGGCCAGTGCGCCCTCGAGCGCGCAGACCATCATGTCATTGCGCGCCGACTTGTCGGACCCATCTCTCACGGCCTTCTCAATGGAGCGCCAGCCGCGCGCGAGCCCGTCTAGCGCGATGGCATCGGCCGGCGGGTTGAAGGCGGGGGCCATGAAGGTCTCAAGACAGTGCGAGATGGCGTCCATCCCCGTCGCCGCGGTGAGGCCCGGCGGCAGGCCGTAGGTGAGTTCGGGATCGCACAGCGCGATGGAGGGCAGCATGTGCGGCGAGATGATGCCGAGCTTGCGGCCTTCCGCGGTGATGATGACGGCGGCGCGGCCGACTTCCGAGCCGGTGCCGGCGGTCGTCGGAATGGCGATGAGCGGGCAGATGCGGCCATGAATGCGGGCGAGGCCGCCGGCCACCAGTGTGTATTGTGCCAGCGGGCCATCATGGCCCGTCAGCAGACGCACACCCTTGGCAAGGTCGAGGGCCGAGCCGCCGCCCAGCCCGATGATGCCATCGCAGCCTTCGGCCACATACTGCGCATGGGCGGCGAGCACCGCCTCTTCGGTCGGGTTGGCCGGCGTGCCGTCGAAGATGGCGGGCGGCGCCTTCAGCAGGGCGGCGATGCGCTGGACCATGCCGGTGGCAACGAGGCCGCGGTCGGTACAGAGCAGGGGGCGCTTCACGCCGAGAAGATCGAGGAACTCCTGCAGCCGCGATACCTGGCCTTCGCCGAACTCCACGCGGGTGAGATAGCTGATGGTGCTCATGGCGCGTCTTTCTGCTTGTCAGCCCAACTGATATATGAGTTACTAGGCGCAGAACGCCGCCAACCTGTCAAGCGCTTGAAAGTAATGGCAGAGAAGAACCCCGCCAAAGCCGATCAGATATATGAGCAGCTTCGCCGCGCCATCGTCCGGCTGGAGATGCAGCCCGGGACGGCCATCTCGGAAAAGGACATCTGCGCCCAGTTCAATGTCTCCCGAACGCCAGTGCGCGAGGCGCTGCAGCGGCTGGCCGAGGAAGACCTGGTCGACATCTTCCCCCATTCCGGCACCTGGGTGAGCCGCATCTCGTTTGCCCTGGCGGAGGAGGGCTTCGTGCTGCGCCGGGCGCTGGAGGTGGAAAGCGTGCGCAAGGCTGCGGCACTCATCACCGGTGCCGGCATCGCAGAACTCGAGCTCATCGTGGCGCGGATGCACCGCATCCTGCGCGAGGACCGGCTGGCGGATTACCTCGAGGTCGACGACGCCTTCCATGCCGCCATTGCCCGCGTCAGCGGCTATCCGCGGATCTGGAAGTTCATCGGCCTTGCCAAGGTGCAGCTGGACCGCATGCGGCAGCTCTCGGCCCCGGTACCAGGCCACCTCGCCGAGGTGACGGAGCAGCACGCGGCAATCGTGCAGGCGCTGGGGCGGCGCAACGCCATGCAGGCGGAACTCGCCATGCGCATCCACCTCGACCAGTCATTCGAGGTGATGGCGTCGATCTATCCGGGCCAGCCCGCGCTGTTTGCGGAAGCGGCCCGGCACGTGTCAGTCGAGAGGGCCGGATGAGCGGTGTGAAATCATCCTATGACGTGGTGATTGTCGGTGCGGGTGTCGGCGGCGGGGCCATGGCCAACCGGCTGGCGCAGGCAGGCCGCAAGGTGCTGGTCATTGAGCGCGGCACCAGGCTTCCGCGCGAGGCCGACAACTGGAGCGTCAAGGCCGTCTTCCACGACCGGAAATATTCGACGCGGGAAACCTGGCGCGATCGCAGCGGTGCCGAGTTCACGCCGTCGACCTATTACTATGTCGGCGGCAATTCCAAGTTCTTCGGCACGGCGACGCTGCGCTTCCGCGAGCAGGACTTCGAAGGCATGGAGCACGAAGCCGGGCGAACCCCCGCCTGGCCCATCCGCTATGCCGATCTCGAACCCTATTATGCCGTGGCCGAGAAGCTGATGGGCACCCACGGCGAGCAGGGGCTCGACCCCACCGAGCCGCCGCGGTCCGCACCCTTCCCGCATCCCGCCATCGGTCATGAACCCGAGATCGAGGCCTTCAACACGAAGCTGAAGGCCAAGGGGCTCCACCCCTTTCCCTTGCCCGTGGCCATCGACCTGCACGCCGGCGGCAAATGCATCCGCTGCCGCACCTGCGATGGCTTTGCCTGCAAGATCGGCGCGAAGAACGACGCCGAGGTGCGCCTTGTCGACCCGGCCCTGGCCACAGGCAATGTCGATCTCATCCTCGAAACCTATGTGCACCGCTTCCTCACCGATCCATCCGGCCGCAAGGTGACGGGGGTCGAGATCGAGCAGAAGGGCGAGCGGCGGGTGATTTCTGGCGGCGTGTTCATCTCCAGTGCCGGCGCCATCAATTCGGCGGCCTTGCTGCTGCGCTCCGCCAATGACAGGCACCCGAGGGGGCTGGCGAACTCCTCCGACCTGCTCGGCCGCAACTATATGGCCCACAACAACACGGCCATGATGGCGGTGAACCCCTTCAAGAAGAACCACGTGGTCTTCCAGAAGTCGCTGTGCGTCAACGACTACTATCTGAAGAACGAGGTGAGACCCTATCCACTCGGCAATGTTCAGGGGCTGGGCAAGCTGCAGGGAGGCATGCTCACCGCGAACATGCGCTGGGTACCCGAAAGCCTGATGAGTTGGTTCGCCGAACGTAGCGTCGACTGGTGGATCATGTCGGAGGACCTGCCGGACCCCAACAACCGGGTCACGGTAGATGGCGACGGCAAGATCCGCGTATCCTACACGCCCAACAACCTGAAATCCCACGGCGAGCTCGTCAGCCACTGGACCAGTCTGATGAAGAGCCTCGGCTATCCGATCGTCATCACTCAGAAGATGGACATCACCGTCGCCATGCACCAGTGCGGCACGGCGCGCTTCGGCAGTGATCCTGCGACATCGGTTCTCGATTCCAACTGCAAGGCCTGGGATCTCGACAATCTCTATGTCGTCGATGCCTCGTTCCTGCCGTCGTCAACGGCGGTGAACCCCTCGCTAACCATCGTGGCGCAGGCGGTGAAAACGGCAGAGCATCTTCTTCAGTGATGAGCTGTTGGCCGAACGACCTCAATGATCACCTGACTGCTTTCATGCCGCGACGAGGAGCCAAATGACCAACCGCTATTCGACCAACTATCGCATGAACCGTGTTCTGCGCCCCGATCGCGCTGCGCTGATCGTGCCCATTGACCATGGCCTGGTGTGGGGCAGGGTAAAGTCACTGGAAGCTCCTGTGGAGGTGATGAAGCGCTTCATTCCGGAAGACATTACGGGGTTCATGGTATCGACCGGAATCGTCAAGCAGTCCGAAGTCGAACTCGCCAAGGCGTCACACCTCGCGCGGGTTCTGGCCATAGACGCCTTCTGGCCGACGGGTGCGCCTGACACGGGTACTGGTACGCTGGTCGCGAGTGTCGAGGATGCGGCTCGCCTTGGAGTCGATTGCGTCAAGCTATTGCTGCCGTGGAACGTCAATGATGCTGAGAAGGTGCTCTATTGCAAACGCATCGGCACGGTCGTGTCGGAGGCCTCAAAGTGGCACATTCCCGTCATGGTCGAACCGGTCTTCCTCGCCGCGCCGCGTACTCCTGAGATTATCGAGGCCGAGCTGGAAGTAGCCCGTGTCGGCTACGACCTCGGGGCCGACATCATCAAGATCACCTTCCCGGGGCCCGATGCAACGGCGAAACTCTGTGCTGAGCTCAACATTCCGATAGTCGTTGCCGGAGGACCGTTGAGTGGCGACAAGGACTCAACCCTGAAAGACATCCGTGAAGCCATCGAGGCCGGAGCCCAGGGCGTTGTCGTCGGCCGCAAGATCTGGCAGCGGCCGGAACAAGAGGCAAGCAGCCTGATAAAGGAAGTTGCCGCTATCACGCGAAAATCCTTCAGCCGGCGCTGGTAGCGGAGCGTCGCAGCGGTCATCCTTCTGGATCGAGTTCGCGTCACGACATGGCAGGGTGCTGCTGCCGCTGGCATGGCGCTATGTCTCGAAGAGACTGCCGGCGGAGGAGGATGTGTGGCGCGAGGCCGAGAGGCGGGGGCAGGGGGATGAGTGGTCGAGGGGGCGCTTCGACTCAGAAGTAGGTGAACTCAGCGTGTGGCGCCCCTACAACGGTCAGGCTTAACTGTGGAAAGCGAATACGCAATCAGTAATGCTTCTGAAGTCACTTGCCTCGATACATGAGGCGTTTGAGAGAGATTCGGATGGCGGCAAGCATCTCATCTTGGGGAATGAACGAGTGCTTGGGTGCGAGTGCCGCGGCTATCAAGTTGGCTGATATGCAATTGTTAGGCGAAGATCCAATTGATGCCCCGACAAGTGCGTCTACTGCGGTTTTTAACTTCAACTGTCATATCTCCTGCTGTCCATTGGACGCGAATTGCCCTCAATCTATTTCACCTGATGGTCTAGAGGCCGCTGGGCGTCGCTGCGGTTCTCCAATCCGCCATCAGGCAACCGCCCTAGACAGGGCGCATTGCGACCAAAGCTCGGAGAGGGCGGTCACCAGTTGGTCGATGTCGGCATCGCTGTGCAAGGGGGTCGGGGTGATGCGCAGCCGCTCGGTGCCACGCGGCACGGTGGGGTAGTTGATGGGCTGGATGTAGATGCCATGCTGCGAGAGCAGGATGTCGCTGATCCACTTGCACTTCTTGGCATCGCCCACCATCACCGGAACGATGTGGCTGCTGTTCGCCATGTAAGGTACGCCCGCCTGGTCCAGCTTCTTGCGCAGCCGTGCAACCCGGTCCTTTTGGCGCATGCGCTCGAACTGCGAGGCCTTGAGATGGCGGATCGAGGCAGCGGCACCTGCGGCGCAGTGCGGCGGCAGGGCGGTGGTGAAGATGAAGCCTGAGGCGAAGCTGCGCACGAAGTCGCACAGCGCGGCGGAGCCGGTGATGTAGCCGCCGACGACGCCGAAGGCCTTGCCGAGGGTGCCCTCGATTACCGTGATGCGGTCCATCAGCCCCTCGCGCTCGGCAATTCCTCCTCCGCGCGGGCCATACATGCCCACCGCATGTACCTCGTCGAGATAGGTCATGGCGCCGTACTTGTTGGCGAGGTCGCAGATCTCCTTGATCGGGCCGATGTCGCCATCCATCGAATAGACCGACTCGAAGGCGATGAGCTTGGGGCGCGACGGATCGGCCGCCTTGAGCAGGCGCTCGAGGTCGACGAGGTCATTGTGCCTGAAGATGTGGCGCTCGGCGCGGCTGTGGCGAATGCCCTCGATCATCGAGGCATGGTTTCCGGCGTCCGAGAACACCATGCACCCGCGAATGCAGCTCGCCAGCGTGCCCAGCGCCGCCCAGTTCGAGACATAGCCGGAGGTGAAGAGCAGGGCGCCTTCCTTGCCGTGAAGGTCCGCCAGCTCGCGCTCGAGTTCGACATGGTAGTGGTTGGTGCCGGAAATGTTGCGCGTGCCGCCGGCGCCTGCGCCGCAGCGATCCAGCGCCTCGTGCATTGCCGCGATGACGGACGCGTTCTGGCCCATTCCCAAATAGTCGTTTGAGCACCAGACGGTGATCTCCTTCTTGTCCGGGCCGTAGTGCGTCGCTTTCGGGAAATTGCCCGCCTTGCGCTCGAGATCGGCGAAGACGCGGTAGCGGCCTTCGGTCTTCAGCGCGTCGAGTTCGGTCTGGAAAAAGCTTTCATAGTCCATCAGGGCACTCCGGAGAGGATCTAAAGTCTCCCGGCCAGATTCCGACACCTTCAGTTTATTGGCATTGACTTTGGTTAAATTGCCCTAAACTGTAGTCATGTGCCCTAACCGTGGATGCGCCAGGAACCGCGTACGCGATGGGGGAGAAAACCTGTGTGCGCCCTCTTGACTTTGGTCATTCAGTCTCGACGGAGTCTGTCTCAGTATCCTCCCAAAGGGAGAGTGGAGTGCAACTCACGCAATTCTCCGACTACGCTATAAGACTGCTCATGTTGCTCGCGATGGAGGAAGGGCACTCCATCACGATAGGGGATGCTGCGGCCACACTGAAACTATCAAAAAACCACCTCATCAAGATTGCCAACTTATTGGTCAGGAAAGACTTCATAGTTGGCACAAGAGGAAGAAGAGGCGGAATTCGCCTCAGCAGGAGTTCTGAAGATATCCGATTGGGAGACATAATCAGAGTGACCGAGCCAACTCTCCTGCCGGTACAATGCATGTCGACGCCGGGGGCGTGCAGCTTGGAGAACATATGCCGAGGTCCAATCTACCTCCAAGACGCAATGATGTCGTTCCTCAGTGAACTAGATAAGGCGACGTTGGCTGATCTTGTTCGAAATAGACGAAGCGCCAAATCCTCATGCTGACGGGGCAACTCCGGGCAAGTAACCCGCCCGGAGTTCTCAAGCGGTGGTTGATCAGGGCTTGGTCTTTAAATATGCAATGAGATCCATGACATCTTCGGGCTTCTTGAGGCCCGCAAACGCCATTTTTGTCTTGGGAACCCAGGCCTTTGGATCGGGAAGATAGGCAGCAAGGGTAGCTTCATCCCAAACCGCTCCCTCCTTGCCCTTGGCAAGCATGTCCTCAGAATACTTGAAACCTTCAACTGACGCGACCGGACGGCCGACGACGCCCTTGAGTGTTGGTCCAACCCTGTTGACGCCTTTGTCAACGTCATGGCAGGTCTTGCACTTAACGAACACCTTTTCTCCCTTTGCCGCATCGCCATCTGCGAGGGCAGGAAGGCACATGGCAGCAATAACTGCCGCCGCGATGATTGTAGTAATCTTCATGTTTGCTTTTCCCTTCTGTTGTTGCCTGTCATTAGTTCAACGTGACGCTTGGACAAGAAGTCGTTGCACCCATAGTGCTGATGCCCACGTGGCAGGAATGCCAAGGGGTAGCGAAAGCCAGACAGCAGACATGGGCGACAGCGTGCCAAGTCCAATCCAGCTCCCAAGAAGTGCTAGCATGAACAGATTAACTGCAACTGCCGCAGTCGCAAAGGGGTATAGCAACAGGCCGAGCTTCCAGACAGGCCATATGTCCTCGGCGCGCTTCTTCATGCCGCTATCCGCGTGGCGTAGCGTTCAAGGCCGGCCGCAATGACGCGTGGAACGGCCAGATGCGATCCAATGGCAGGAAGAATCGGGCCAGTGAAGCCGGCTCGAAGCATGGCATCAGGCACGTCATCGAGAACGTGGCTTGCGGTCAACGTGAAAAGTGGCAGGCAGAGAGCCCGTCCGAGATCACGTGCTGACTCCCCCAGATATGGCGGCTCTTCGATGAAGCCTGCCACGACTGCTTTAAACGGCAGAGCCGCGAGAAGTTGCTCGACCAACGCGAGAGTGGCAATGCGGGAAGCTGGCGAGACCTCGCTTCCGTGAGCGGCAAGCAGGAGCGAAGTCTCTTCCGGAATGAGATTTGCAGTGCGAGCGCCCGTCATCGCAGCTTCCGCTACAAGGGCAGGGATCGCCGGATCCGCTCCAAATGGTGGCAACTGCAGATAATTGCATCCAGCGCTACTCAGTCTCCTTGGTAGAATGTCACTCGTGAAGTAGCCCTGAGACATGAAGAATGGATAGATAAGGGGGCTGTCCACGCCGTGAAGTGCCGACTCGAGACTGCCTGGCGATGCCAAAGTTGCTCCACGTATCGTCCAATTCGGGAGCACATCCGAGACACTGGCCGCGAGAACTGCCATCGCCGCGTCCTGAGGTTGAGGAGTCCCTGGTGAGCCATGAGCAACAATAACGGCGTTATGCATGGTCATTCTAATGGCTCGTTCCATCCGAGAACGTGATCTTGTTCCACACATTATACTTGCCCGCTGGCTTTCGCATCGGCAGTCGCTTTACCTCTTCAAGGGTCTTGGCGTCATAGACGATGACCGCTCCATCATCCTCCCAGACCGAAACGAGTGCGTAGCGACCATCCCGCGTAAACTCCGTATGGGCAACGGTCTTCCCTGGTGCCGGATTGAGAGTCTTGACGATTTCAAGTGATTGCTTGTCGATGATGTGCATTTCGTCCTTGTGGGGGCCGAAGAACACATCAGCCCACACATACGGGCTGCTTTCATGACTACGCAAAAAGAAGCCTGGCCCATCCATTTTGATGGTTTTAATGAGCGTCCAGTTATCAATGTCGATGACGGAGAGAATACCCTCCTTGAGATGAGGTGTTGCCATGACGTGACGGCCTTGAGACTCCCACGTGATGCCTGAACCCAGATGCGGCATCCCGGGAAGTGGAAGTTCGGCAATTTCTCGTCCAACATCCAGGTTGACTACGACTCCTTTATCGCCCGCTCGATTGGAGCCAATGAGGTTCCTGTAGCCCGGCGTGAAGAAGAAATCGTCGAGGGGAGCAGATATCATGATCCTGCGGCGGGCGAACAATCCTCTTTCTGCGGCGAGAGACTCTTCCATTCCGGATTCGAAGCTGTGAACGAAGCCGTCGTGATACGGTCCAGCGTCTGGGGAGGTGGCGACTTCCCAAATCTCGGGAGCATCCTTCAGAGCCAGCACAAAGCTCTTGCGGTCTGGTGCCTGGTAGACGGCGGATACCCGCGATGGCGTACCGTCCTTCCCCTTTACGTCGATTACCTTAATGACGCTCAGATCTCTGGTGGAAATAATCGTAAGCGTATCCGGGAGGTAGTTCGCAACAGCGAGCCATTGGCCGTCATGGCTCATGGCAATATTTCGGCTATTCAAACCCGCTCGAATGCGTCCCACTTCCTTTAGAGACCATATGTCGTATTTCTGAACCCATCCGTCTCGCGACATGATGAACACATAGCGTCCGTCGGGACTGAACTTCGGGCCGCCATGAACTGCAAATGGAGTGGCGAAACGATCAAGAATGCTGAAATTGTCACCGTCGAGCACGCTGACATGGTGGTCCCCCGTCTCAACGACAAGAGTGATGTTCATTGGGTCGCCGCTGAACACCGGCCTCTCAGCGGGCTTGTAAGAGGTATCGAGAGTGCGGGTAGATGTTATGTCATCAGCAGTCCAGCTAGGCTCAAATGCCAGTGGTGTTGTCACATAGGAAGCAAGAGCGGAGATGTCTCCCTTGGAAAGGGTATCTCCAAAGGCGGGCATCTGGGTAGCGGGGCGACCGTTGGTGATGACCGACTCAAGAGTGTTGCCCTTCAGTTTTCCTAAACTTTCCGGGATCAAGGCCGGGCCTGTACCCCCCAACCTTGTGGGAGCGTGACATGAGGAGCAGTGCTCCTGAAACAGCGTGGCAGCGTCCGATCCAGCATATGCCTGACCGGCAAGAATGCACAGCAGGCTAATGGAAGCGATGAACCGGGTCATGACTCTTGCCGCGAAATGGAGTGAGTGGCAAGCGGGTCGTCTCCCCCAAAAGCCCGATTTCCTGGTTTGTAAGATAGCAGGCGGGATCCTCCTCCCAAGGGTCGCCAGACAATTGCAGGGCACGAATTCGTGTGTTGCCTCCGCAAACGGCCTTGAAGGCACAATCTCCGCAACGCCCCTTGAGAGGCCGGGGCCTCTGCCGGAGGGTTGCGAGCATAGGATCGTCTCCTGTCCAGAGCGTGGAGAATGCCTTCTCCTTCACGGAGCCAATCGTGTAATCGGACCAGTAGGTGTCTGGGTGTATGAGGCCTTGTGGATCGATGTTGGCCACTCCGACGCCGGATGAATTGCCTCCCCAGGCTTCGAGATGTGCTCTCACATGCTCAGACTTCTCCTCTCCGAGGTGTCGCATGATCCATCTCAGCAGGTAGACCGCATCAGCATCGTTATTGCCGGTGACGATCTCGAGAGGTCTGTCTTCCGCTACGGCGGCCCAGGCTCGATCGATCAGGAGATCCATTGCATTTCGGGTGCGCAAGTGACCAGTATCTTCGCCGCGGTGCTTGTCACCGCGCCCCGCGTAGACAAGGTGTGACAAGTAGAACTTATCCACACCTTCAGCATCGCAGAGATCAAGCATGTCAGGAAGTTGGCCTGCGTTGTCCTCCGTTATGGTGAACCGGAGACCGACCTTCACGCCCAGTGCCTTGCAAGCGCGGACGCCAGCCAGTGCGTCTGCAAATGCACCGTTCACACCACGAAACCAGTCGTTCGTTGCACCGATGCCATCCAGCGATATTCCAACATAGTCGAAGCCCAAATCGGCTACTCGGCGGGCATTCTCGCCAGTGAGTCGCGTACCGTTGGTGGATAGAGAGAGGTGGCGGAAGTTCAGATCACGGGCTCGTTGGGCGAGTTGGAAGAAGTCAAACCGAGCCAAGGGCTCACCGCCGGAAAGGATGAGCGCGGGGATGCGGAAGTCCGAGAGATCCTCAAGGATGGCCATGGCTTGTTCGTGTGAGAGCTCCCCTGGAAAGGGAATATCCGCCGAGGTTGTGTAGCAATGTCGACAGCGCAGGTTGCAGCGTCTGGTGAGGTTCCAGATGACGACAGGCTTGACACCTCCTGTGCCGTCTCCGCGGCGGCGAGGGGGCGTGGGATGAAACAGCTCCTTCATGTACTGGGTCAGTCTGAACATCGATCAGTCTCCCGCTTGGGCGAGGCGCATTCCAGTTTTCTTCAGTATGCGCGTTGAGTAAAGAATGTCGCTGGCGTGACTTGCGGGACCGAGAAGGTCAGCGATCGCACATCGCTTGGCCTCCACCTCGCCTCGGTCTGCGCCATGGATCATGGCGAATAGATTATAGGGCCAGTCCGGCAATGCGCGTGGCCTCAGGTAGCAGTGTGTCACGAAGTCCAGCGCCCCAACCTTTTGGCCGAGGTCGATTGCTTCCGTATCCTCGACATCCCAGACGCTCATACCATTTGCGCTGATCCCAAGAGCGTAATGGTTCGGTGCCAGTGCAATTCTTCGGATAATGCCACGCTCACGAAGTGCGGCGAGACGCGAGAGCACCTCTTCCTCTGACAAGTCGAGCCAGCTCGCCACCTCCGCATAGGGGAATGGCGTGAGTGGAAGGCCACTCTGTGTGGCGGCGATGAGTCTTCGGTCTGTTGGATCCAAGTTCATGCGTTCACCCGGAAGCCGATGAAGAACTCCTTGAGCTTTGGAAAGCGTAACACTGGCAGCCCTGTTTCCTGTTCGATATCGTCCGCCGCCGCCCTGATGCCGTCCGGCGTCTCGCAGGCGAGAACGAACCACATGTTCAGGCGATGGCTTCGCTCATAATTATGCGCGACTTGGGGATGTGCATTGACCAAAGTCACGACCTCCTCAAACCTTTCTGCGGGCACTTCCATTGCGCAAAGGCAGAATGCGCCGCCCATGGCTTCGGCGTCAAAGAAGGGCCCGAATCGGGTGATCGCCTTGATGGTTCGCAGCCGTCGGATGCGGTCAATCAGCTCTTGCTCGCTGATGCCGAGGTCACGACCGACTTCCGTAAAGGGTTGATGA
The DNA here is from genome assembly GCF_003234965.1 of Aestuariivirga litoralis. GTDB lineage: Bacteria > Pseudomonadota > Alphaproteobacteria > Rhizobiales > Aestuariivirgaceae > Aestuariivirga > Aestuariivirga litoralis. The sequence continues at coordinate 554,180 of NZ_QKVK01000002.1, read as the reverse complement.
GTGAGCGGGAAGTTGGACTGGAGCTCATTGAGGATAGTCCTGTCTATGACGTCAAGCTCATTCTGGGCCAATGGTGTTCGGCTCATGCTGCAGCCTCCTTCCGATGTACCAGCGCACCCGTCTGCTTGAAGCAACGAGTGGAAAACAGGACGCGATGCGCGACGTTGGCGAACTGCGGACGTCGCTGCAGTTCCTTCACGACAGCGAGTGCCTCTTCCCGTGTGCGAGCATGCACCATGTTGTAGAGTGAGTAGGGCCACAGACCGGGAACCGTGCACCGCTGATAGCAGAGGGTAACGCCTGGAAAGCTGGCCGCCACCTGACCTGCTTCGAGAATCCGATGTTCTGGCATGTCCCAAACAACCATTGCATTTGCAGTCCACCCCATGGCGCGATGGTGTACGATAATGCCGAGTCGTGTGATGATTCCCGCCGCAATGAGCGTACCCAGGCGTTCGATTACCCACTCTTCGCTCTTTCCTAGGCTGTCTGCCATGGCAGCATAGGGGCGCGTCGCAAGGGGCATACCGAGTGAAAACAACTGCAGGAGGGGGCGGTCCTCGTCGCGGATCAACTCAAGCCGAGGTAGCACCCGGTTGGGCATGGGCGTCGACCTACCGGAAAGGCTGAAGCCGAGGTCTATGTTGAAGGGGCGCAGCAGACGCAGGTTGAGGATATGAAACCCTGTGACTGCCGATAGACGATCGAGCAGGGCCTGCAACTCATCCGAAGTCGGCGCAGTGGCGACAAACCAAAGATTCCAGTCGTCCTCGCGGAGATAGGAATGGTTGATACCGGCCTCGGCACCCACCAGCGCTGCAACCGTCTCGACCTGTTGCAGGGGAACCGACATTGCGGCGAGCGTCGACGCACCAGCCGTGTTTGGGCGGATGGTGGCTCCGACACGAGAGATGTAACCGCGCTCCGTTAAGCTCGAGAGGCGCTTGATCACCTCGCCTTCATCGATGTTCAGTACTTTCCCAATTGCGGCGTAGGGTCGCGGCGCGAGAGCCAGCCCTCGTTGGAACTCGTCAAGCAGGCGGTGGTCGATTGTGTCGATTCGATGTGGCATTGCTAGAGCCCATTGCGGTGGGCGCGCGCCGTGAAGAAGATGCCGGACGGGCTCTGAGCTGGAATCTCGCCGATCTTTGCGAAGGTAAGCGTGTCGTAGATCTGAACGACATTGGCATCACGCACGGAGATCCACACTTCAGCGCCCCGCGGTGCGAATTCCATATGCAATACGGCAGGACCTGGCTGCAGTGTCCTGACGACGGCGTGACTGCGGCTATCCACAACCTGAACGGTATCGTTCAGCGGCATCGCAAAGTTGGTCCACACGTAGGGGCTGGCAGGCTGAGAAATTATGAAGACAGGCTGACCGTGAACGGCTGTGCGGCCGGTTTCCTCGAGCGTTATGCGGTCCACCCAGAGAAGTTCATGCGCGCCCACGGCAGGCAGGACGAATTGGCCGTCAGTGAAAGCCCAGCCCTGCAAGTGAGGCATCTTGTAGACGGGAAGGTCATCTTCCTTCTTGCCATAATTCTTGAGGAAGCGAACCGGCTTCGGGTCTTTGCTCCACAGATCGATGGCGGTTACGCCCTTTTCGCCGAACAATCCCACGAGATAGGTGCTGCCGTCGTCGGTCATCACACCGTCAAAGGGGTTCTTGCCGACATCCGCCAGTTTGCGGAGTTTCATCTCGGAGCCCGACAAGTCCGCGATCCAGGTTTCGCCGGTGTCCCAAAGACTCCAAATGAAGCGGCGGCCCGGCATGTCGGCGAGGCCTATGGTCTTGGAGCCGGCAGGTATGTCCTGCACCATTTCGAGGGTATCGGCATCGAATACTCGCACGCCACCTGGTTCGTAGTTTGAGACGGCAACCAGCTTTCCGTCGTCCGAGATTGCGCCTCCAATGGAGTTGCCAGCCTGGACGACCCGACCCGCAATGCTGCGGTTGACCATGTCCACCTTGGTGAGTCCCCCATCGCGGCCAAAAACGTAGGCGAAGCGCTCGTCCGGCGAATAGGTCAAACTTGCATGTGAGAGGTCACCTAATCCCTCGATTCTGCCAACGGCCGAATGCGCAAGGCGATCTACGAGAACCAGCGATCCGGAGGCGCGCTCGACGACGAGGCCAAGTCCTCCGGTCGCCATTGTGCCCGGTTGGCCCGCGGCAGCCGTGCGGATCAGCGGCGAGGCGCCGAACAGCACCGCACCGGAGAGTATCGAACGGCGCGTGATCATTGGAGTTTTCCTCCTTTCAGGTAGTTGGCAATCCACAGTGCCTCGGACTCTGCAAGCAGCGGTCGCCACGGCGGCATTGCGGTTCCAGGAACACCGTCAAGGATAATGCTGGCAATTGTCTGCTGGTCCACTCCGGCCAGGGCCTCAGGGGTCAACGGCTTTCCGAGGCCGCCCTTCATCGTCAGGCCGTGGCAGGACCCGCAGTCCTGTTTCACCACATGTTCAAGGCGCCTGCTGTCCTCGGCAAGTGAACTTCCCGCAGACAGCAATGCCATGAGCCCGGCAATTGCCACTCGGCTAGCCATTGTCCGCCATCTCGCACTCAAGCAAGCCGTCGATCGGCGCCGCGGGCGTTCCTGCAACATAGAGCGACACGACGGATCCTATGATGAACAGCGCTGGTACTTCGGACGTATGCCCTGCCGCATCACACGCAATCCGAGAAAGGTTGGAGAGCCTGCGTTCCTCGCGCGGGGTTGTGGCGGCAGCCACCATCAATACTGGTGTCGACATGGATAGACCGTGCTCAACCAGGCGCGTGGCGATCTCTCCGATGCTCGAAACTCCCATGTAAACAACGAGTGTTGTCTCACCGCTAGCGAGGCTTTGCCAGTCAAGGTCGAGTTCGGCGTCACGTGCACGATGCCCGGTAACGTAGCGGACGCCGGTGGCAAGCCCACGGTGGGTCAGCGGTACACCTGCTGAGGCAGCAGCGCCCTGTGCGGCAGTGATGCCGGGCACATAGCAAACGCCAATGCCTGCCTCGGAGAGTGCTTGGGCTTCCTCACTTCCCCGTCCAAATATGAGTGGATCCCCACCCTTCAGGCGTGTGACATTGAGCCCTTGGAGCGCCAGGCTCACCAGCAATTCATTGATCTCGTCCTGTGGAACGGCGTGATAGCGTGGAAGTTTCCCCACATCGATACGCCGGATATGGGAGGGGACGAGGGCCATGATCTCGGACGAAACAAGCCTGTCGTGCACGACCACATCGGATTGCTCTATGGCTTTCAAGGCACGTAGCGTCAGCAGTTCAGGGTCTCCGGGGCCGGCGCCTACGAGCGTGACCTTTCCCATGTGCGGGTTTCTCATCGCATCAGCCTCGTCGAAGGTTGAAGGGTGACGGCGGGAGGCATCAGCCACCCGCCGCCTCTGGATCAGTAGACGTCTTCGCGGGTATTGAAGACATTGAACTTACCGGTCGGGGTCACGAGGCGCTTGTCCTTGATCACCTTCTTCAGTTGCAGTGTCTTGTCGTCGACGACCACGATTGCCGATTCCTCGGAGGCCTTGCCCCAGACTGAGAACCACACTTCGGTGCCATCCTCATTGAATTCGGGCTGGACTACGCGCGGCTGGCCTTCGGCAATGCCCGACCATTCGACAATTGGCAGGGTCGTGATCTCGGGATCGCCATCTTTCGTCATTTTCGAGATGTCGAACACCGCAACCGACGATGAGATTGACGCCTCGGGGTTAAGCGGAGCATCGACATAGAGATGCTGCGACTTGGGGTGGGTCTTGATGAACAGCGATCCGCCGCCCAGAGCCGGGAAGCTGTCAACGACCTTCCAGGCGTTATCGGGATGGCCTTCAGGGTCGGTTCCGATCAGGGCGACTGAATCGTCGCCAAGATGGGATGTGGCCCAGACGGGGCCAAACACCGGATGCACGAAGTTGGCGCCACGACCTGGGTGGGGAGTCTGGCCACCGGTTTCCACCAGTGCGACCAACTTGTCCTCCTTGGTGTCGACGACCGCGACCTTCCCACGGGCGTTGGCAGCCACCAGGAAGTAGCGCTTGGTGCTGTCGAAACCGCCATCGTGCAGGAAGCGTTCTGCTTCGATCTCGACGGTTTTCAGGTTCTTGATGTCCGAGTAGTCGACCAACAGGATCTTGCCCGTCTCCTTCACGTTTACGATGAACTCGGGCTTGAAGTGCGACGAAACGATCGACGCCACACGAGGTTCGGGGTGATAAACCTGCTCATCATAGATGTTGCCGCGGGTAGAGACGATCTTCTTTGGCTCCAGCGTGTTGCCGTCCATGATTACGTATTGCGGCGGCCAATAAGCACCGGCGATCGCGTACTTGTCTTCGAACCCCTTGAATTTGGAGGTCTCAATTGAACGGGCCTCCGAGCCAATCTTGATTTCAGCGACAGGTGCCGGCGGGTTCATCCAGAGATCAATCATCACCACCTTGCCGTCGCGCCCGATCACGAAGAGATATCGGCCTGAAGCGGAGATGCGGCTGATATGTACTGCATAGCCGGTGTCGATGATTGCCTTGATTTCATAGGTGCCCCCGTCAATCAAAGCCACCTGTCCGGCGTCACGGAGGGTTACCGACATGAGATTGTCGATGTTTATGTCGTTCAGCTTCTTGGTTGGACGGTCCTCAGGCTTAACGATGAGCTTCCAGGAAGCGCGCATCTCGGGCATGCCAAACTCTGGGGGGGCAGGCGGGTCGAGCAGCAGGTAGCGGGCCATCATGTCGACGGTGGCTTCATCGAGTTGTCCGGAGGTGCCCCAGTTGGGCATACCGGCGGGAGATCCGTAGGTGATGAAGTTCTTCAAGTAGTCGTAGCCCTTGTCAGGCGAACGCGTGAGGTCAGGCGTCAATGGCTTGCCGGTGGCGCCCTTGCGCAATACTCCGTGGCAACCGGCACACCGCTCGAAATAGATCTCTGTTGCCTTCTGGAACTCCTCCTGGCTCATTACCGGGTCGTTTTCCTTGCGGCCTGGAATCTCGACCTTGATCTGGCCGAGCGTCGTCATCGACGGTTGATAGGCCGCAGCGGGCGTGTCGCCGTGCGTTTTGGGCTTTTCGTCTGCGAGACCAGCACCAGCTGCCACGCCCAAGATGGCGCATGACAGCAGAAGTCTCCTGGCAAGGGTGGCGGGGAATCTCATGTTTGTCTCTCCATTCGTCGGGTGGGGCCATGCAACCATGCATCTGACGAGAGTGCGCTGCCTTGACTTTCGTTAAGGAGAGGGTGGCGCGCTCGGTCCAAGGTCTCCCTCGTCCATGGAGGCCAGATGCGCCTTGTTGCCCTGATCATTCTGCTTGCTCTGGCCTTTGTTGTGCCGGCTGAGGCGGCCGTCACGCCGGAGGCGATCGTGGTCACCGCACCGGACGCGGCACTCGCCGCTCGACTTCTTGGCGTAAGCGAACCCGTGAGCGTGCAACGAACAGAGGCCGGGGTGCCTGGCTGGACGGTCACGTCATCGGCCGGTCTGGCCGGCTACATTGGATCGAGCTGGGAAATCGCAAATACGGTGGGCTATTCCGGGCGGCCAATTGACGTTCTGGTTGCGGTGTCGCCGGAGGGTTTTATCGCCGGTGCCGCGCTGGTTCAGCATAATGAACCTGTACTGACATTAGGCATCTCTGACGACGACATCCGGAATTATGTCAATGGTTTCAAGGGCGTTGATCTTCATGTCAGTCGCAAGAACATTCTCGAAAGTCAGTCTGACCTTCCCGACGTCATTGCGCGCGCCACGGTTTCAACAGGCGTGATCCGTGACGGCGTGCTGCGGACTGCACGCACTCTGGCCATTGCCCGAGGCCTTCTTGCCGGCGGAAGTGGCATAGACAGGATTGACTTCACGCCCTTGGACTGGACCGCAATCATCGACAGGGGGGTACTCACCCATGCCAGAATGAGCATGGACGAGGCCTCCAGGATATTCGAACACGCCGTCGTCCCGGTACCAGCCGGAAATGGTGCCTTCCTGGACCTCTATGCCGGCATCGTTGACTCTCCCACGGCGGGAAGAAATCTCCTGGGACAACAGGCCTATACCGAGGCGGTCGGCGCTATCGGCCCCGGTGAGAGTGTTTTGCTGATCGCGACGACCGGACTTCATTCGCATCGTGGTACGGATTGGAAGCGAACGGGCAGTTTTGAGCGAATTGCGATCGTCCAAGGCGAGACGCGATATACACCGCAGGCGGGCGACTATCTCTTCATAAAGAACCTCCGCGCAGCCGGTGCACCAGAATTCAAGGAAGTGAGCGTCTTTCGGCTACCGCAGGTGATCGATCCAGCGAAGCCATTACGCATCGAGATCACGGCCTCACGGCCAATGACGAGTGGCGGCGAGAAACAGGCGAGCGTTGTTGCAGACTACACCATTCCGCAATTCATGCTCAGTCAGTCATCAGAGACCTCCGAGCCGCTGTGGCGTGAAATCTGGTCAAAGAAGCGCCTTGAGACCTTCCTGGTCGCAAGCATGCTTGTGATACTGACGTTGATTCTCTTTGCGCAGGACTGGATCACCAGGAAGCCGCGTCTGTGGCGCAATCTTCGACTGGGCTTTCTGACTGCGACACTGCTTTTGCTTGGTTGGGGCATTAACGGGCAACTCTCGGTCGTTCAGGTCGTTGCTTTTATTCACTCGCTACTATCTGGGTTCCGGTGGGAGACCTTCCTCATGGACCCTGTCATCTTCATGCTCTGGGGCTTTGTCGCGCTCGGATTGCTGTTTTGGGGCAGGGGGGTCTACTGCGGATGGCTCTGCCCCTTTGGGGCGCTGCAGGAGTTGCTGAATGTTCTGGCACAACGGATCGGAGTACGGCAAATAGCAGTTCGACAAGGGCTTCATGAGCGGCTGTGGGTCATCAAGTACACCATATTCGTCGGCATCCTGGGGCTCTCATTCTATTCCATGCATGATGCGCTGGTCATGGCGGAGGCTGAGCCCTTCAAGACCGCAATATCACTGCGGATGATTCGCGCCTGGCCATTCGTGGCCTTTGTCGTCGTCTTGTTGTTCGCCGGCCTGTTCATTGAACGATTTTTTTGCCGCTATCTGTGCCCTCTTGGAGCAGGATTGGCGATTCCCGCGAAACTCAAGATTTTCGATTGGCTCAAGCGCCGGCCGCAGTGTGGTCGCGAGTGCCGCCTTTGTGAGACCAAATGTACCGTTGGGGCCATCGACCCGCTCGGCCGCATCAATCCCAACGAGTGTGTGCTCTGTCTGAGATGTCAGGTGATCATGGGTGACAATACTCAATGTCCGGTGCTGAAGCGTCGTGCGCGCTCTGGAGAGGGGGCTACCGTATGAGTTTCATGACGAGATCAGGCACAATGAATCGTCGACGCTTCCTGGCAATCTCCGCCGCCGCGCTGGCGGCGTCCTCTGCTACGGCTTTGGCCGAGCCGACGATCTGGAGTGGCTATGCGCTTGGCGCTGAAGTCAAGATTTCCTTGGTCGGTGGCACCCCTGAACAGGCCCTCCGCACATTTGGCAAGATGGAAGCAGTCCTGAATGGCGTCGAGGAACACTTTTCGCTGTACCGCGACTCAGCACTGACACGCCTCAACCGCATTGGCCGTCTGACTCATCCGCCAACTGCAATGATTTCGCTATTCCAGTTGGTCGATCATATCCATGCAGCCACAGAGGGGCTCTTCGACCCGACAATTCTACCGTTATGGCTCGCGATAGCAGGGTCCGGTGATGTCAAGCACGCTCAGCAACTCGTCGGCTGGCACCGTGTTCACGTTTCGGAGGACGAAATCGCCTTGGAGCCTGGCATGCAACTGACGTTCAACGGCATTGCGCAGGGGCATGCCGCCGACCTGGTCGCGCTGCTTCTGGCGGAAGAGGGTTATCGAGACGTAATGATTGATACGGGCGAAATCTCAGCACGTGGCTTGCGGCCCGATGGCAAGTGCTGGCGGGCCGACATTATGCTTCCGAGTGGTCGCCTGGTGGGGCGGGCTGAGCTTTCTGACATGGCGCTGGCGGTATCTTCGCCCGAAGGGACAAGGATCGGTCCAGGAGCGCCCCATATTGTCAATCCCAGAGAGCAGCTTCCGCCAGTCTGGAAGTTGGCGGCGGTCTCTGCTTCAAGTGCGGCAGTCGCCGATGGTCTATCAACGGCCTTTTGCCTTATGGACAGGAGCGCTATCGACCGGACACTGGCTGTCCTCCCCGAGGTTCACCTCCAGGCCATTATTTAGAGCCGGTTGACTTTCGTTAAGGCGCGCGTCGCTCCCGCGACTAAAACATGCATAGTTGTTACAATTTTGTCTTCGGGGAGGAGAGCGCAATGCGTGAGGTCCTGACGAAGAACATGGCCCGTAACATCTTTTATGGCGGGTCGCTGTTCTTCATCGTCATCTTTGTAGGGCTGTCGATCCAGAGCCACTACTATATCGTCAATAAATCCACCGATTCCGCGGGGCTGACAGCCAGCGTGGCCGCCGGCAAGCACGTATGGGAAAAGAATAGCTGCATTAACTGCCATACAATCCTCGGCGAAGGAGCATATTTCGCTCCTGAACTTGGCAATGTGATGAAGAGGTGGAAGGTGCAGGACGATCCCGCAGCCGCCACCGAGATGCTGAAAGGCTGGATGACCTCGATGCCCACGGGCATCGAAGGCCGGCGGCAGATGCCGCACTTCAACCTCACCGACGAGGAATTCAAGAACCTTGCCGACTTCCTGCTGTGGACGGGCAAGATCAATACCCAAAACTGGCCGCCGAACGACGCGGGCTGAGGAGGCAGAGCATCATGAAGTATCACACACAGAAGATCGCGCTTGCCTACTTCACGGTGGCCATGGCGCTGTTTACCGTGCAGGTCTCGATCGGCCTGCTCATGGGCTGGATCTACGTCGAACCGAATTTCCTCAGTACCATCCTCCCCTTCAATATCGCGCGTATGCTGCACACCAACAGCCTCATCGTATGGTTGCTGCTTGGCTTCTTTGGCGCAGCCTATTACCTGATACCCGAGGAATCGGAACGCGAAATCCACTCGCCGGCATTGGCCTACGTCCAACTCGCCATTCTTGTGCTGGGGACATTGGGCGTGGTCGTCACCTACCTGTTCAATCTGTTTGAGGGCAACTACTTCCTGGGTAAGCAGGGACGTGAGTTCCTGGAGCAGCCAACTTGGGTCAAGGCTGGTATTGTGGTTGCTGCGCTGATCTTCCTCTACAATGTCTCGATGACGACGTTGAAGGGCCGGAAGACCGCTATCACCAACATCCTGCTTCTCGGTCTGTGGGGACTGGCGCTCCTGTTTCTCTTTGCCTTCTACAATCCGTCCAACCTAGCGGTGGACAAGCAGTACTGGTGGTACGTCGTCCATCTCTGGGTGGAAGGCGTATGGGAATTGATCATGGCATCGATCCTCGCCTTCCTCATGCTGAAGCTGACGGGCGTCGACCGTGAGGTTGTGGAGAAGTGGCTCTACGTTATCGTGGCGACCGCGCTGTTCTCGGGCATCCTTGGCACCGGGCACCACTATTACTGGATCGGCACACCTGCATATTGGCAGTGGACCGGTTCGATCTTCTCGTCGCTTGAGATCATCCCGTTCTTCGCCATGATGTCCTTCGCCTTTGTCATGGTGTGGAAGGGACGCCGTGATCATCCGAACAAGGCAGCACTCCTCTGGAGCCTTGGTTGTGGTGTGCTGTCCTTCTTCGGAGCCGGCGTGTGGGGCTTCCTGCACACTCTGCACGGAGTGAACTTCTATACCCACGGTACCCAGATCACGGCGGCTCACGGCCACCTGGCTTTCTATGGAGCCTACGTTTGCGTCAACCTCGCGATCATCACCTATGCCATGCCGATCCTGCGCGGGCGTGATCCCTATAACCAAGTGCTCAATATGGCTTCCTTCTGGCTGATGAGCAGCGGGATGGTATTCATGACCGTCACGCTGACCTTCGCCGGGGCACTGCAGACCCACCTGCAACGGGTGATGGGCATGAACTATATGGACGTTCAGGACCAGCTGTGGATGTTCTACGCGATGCGCTTCGGTTCCGGCGTTGCGGTGGTTTTGGGAGCACTGCTGTTCATCTACTCGGTGATGTTCCCGCGTCGTGAAGTGATCGCCCGCGGTCCGTCGCTTGCGGCAACTCCGGCGGAGTGATGCTCATGCATGGCATGATATCGGTGAAGGGGGCAGAGGCCCCCTTCTATCTACCCCAGGGCGATGAATGTGAAGTTTTCGAGCTTGCCCACGCCAACGAACTGCCCTTGCTGTTGAAAGGACCGACAGGTTGCGGCAAGACTCGATTTGTGGCCCACATGGCTTCTCGGCTGGGCCGGCCGCTGCACACGGTTGCTTGCCATGACGATCTGGCCGCAGCCGACCTCATCGGACGCTACCTCCTCAAGGGAGGTGAGACGGTTTGGGTTGACGGTCCTTTGACGCGCGCGGTCCGCGAGGGAGCAATCTGCTATCTCGATGAAGTCGTTGAGGCGCGGAGGGATGTCACTGTCGTGCTGCATCCGCTGACCGATGACCGGCGCATCTTGCCCATCGACCGTACTGGAGAAGAACTCGAGGCTGCGCCTGGCTTCATGCTGGTCGCTTCCTATAACCCCGGGTACCAGAATATTCTCAAGACACTGAAGCCGTCCACCCGGCAGCGCTTTGTATCGTTGGAATTCAACTTTCCACGTCCAGAACACGAGGTTCCGGTGGTTGCCCGCGAAAGCGGTCTCCCCGAGGACCGGGTGCGACCGCTGGTTCGATTGGCCAACAAGTTGCGTGCACTTAAAGGCCAGGATCTCGAAGAAGGTGTCTCCACCCGCCTCGTGGTTTATGCGGCAACTCTCATCCAGCGCGGCATGCCGGTCGAACGCGCCATCCGTGCCGCCATGATCGAGCCGCTCACCGATGACGCAGATGTGAAACGTGGGCTCCTCGATCTCGTCACCGCCGTATTCGGGTGAGGCCGGCGGTGTCCGGGATCGATATCGCGCCATGGGAACCCGAGGAAACCATCGGGAAACTCTGGCACGTGCTTGCCAGCCGTCTTGACGCCCCCCTCGTCAACGATGGAGCCCGGGTCAACCTCTCAGAGGTTGGCGGACGGCTGGCCGTATTGTTCCGCGGCCTTGGCGGTAGCCCGGCGGTGGATTTGCGCGCGGCGCCGGAGGAAGCATCCCGCCACCGCCTCGGCCTCCTGCGGCGTCTGGGCAACTCCGAGGAGCGAGTACCACATGCCAGCTTTGACGGCGAAACACTACGCTTGCCGGAAAGCCTTAACGTGTTTCCTGCGCGGGAAGCCAACGCTGCGCTTTATGTCTGGCTTGCTGCCTGCTCTGCCCACGCCGGTCCGGCAATCGAGGAGGACGATCCGCTGAAGGCGGATATGGCCGCAATCGAGGCAGCGCGCCTGATGGTTGACCATACGCTGGAAGCAGCTCCTGGCTTCAGGCCGCTATATGCTGAACTCTGCCGTGCGGTGCTATCCAACCGCCCTCGAGCGGCATTGCCGGCCGTAGAAGCGCAGGTGGAGATGTTAATTCGTCGAGCTCTTGGAGATGAGGGGCCGACGCCAGCTGAACTCGTTCTTGAGCGAGCCCCGCGTGGTTACCGCGCCTTCCGGCCAGTACCGCTCTGGCCCGACCTGGGACGACCTGGTCGCTGTGAAGCAAGTGGTGTAGAAACTCGCGCAACCGATGGTGCTCCCGAGGAAGGCGAGGGTTCACGAACCCATCGCGCGCGTCGGCGCAAGTCGGACCAGGCGGAGCGCAAAGACAGCTTCATTCTGCACAAGTTCGAGGCGCTCCTGAGCTGGGCCGAGTTCATCAATCTCAACCGTCGTGTTGAGGATGACGACACGGATGATGCGAAGAAGGCAGCCGATGACCAGGACGAGATCGGGCTCGGTCAGATATCGAAAGCGCCTGCCACGCGGCTGAAGCTCCATCTCGATCTGGCTCCAGAGGACGTTGATCGTGAGGCACTCTCAGCTGCGCTGACCTATCCTGAATGGGATGTGCGCAGTGGCTCATATCTCAAAAGTCATGTCCGTGTCCTGGCGTCCAGGATCGACGCTTGTGGTGACACCGTCGAGGCACGCTTCGATCCAAGGGCACGGGCTCGCATCCTGGCGGTGAAACGTCAGTTCGAGGCGCTGCGCCCCGCACGCCTTACTGTCAGCGGGTGCATCGACGGCGATGACCTTGACATGGATCGCACAGTGCGTGCTCGTGCGGACTTTCTGGCAACCGGTGATTCCGATGACCGTATCTGGACACAGGTGAGGCCGCAGAAGAGAGACCTTGCAGTATCGATCCTGCTTGATATCTCCCGATCAACGCAGGCTGCATTGCCGGGCCATGGGCACGATGGTCGCAGTGTTATCGACATCGAGCGCGAAGCGCTTGCAGCTCTCGCCTGGGGCCTTGATGCCTGCGGTGACGACTTCGCCATTAACGCCTTCTCGTCACTGAAGCGCGACCGTGTCTACGTCCAGTGCGCGAAGGATTTCGGAGAGCCCATGACGGGCCTCATAGAACAGCGGATTGCTGGCCTGAAGCCCGGTTTCTACACTCGCCTGGGTGCTGCAATCCGCCATGCTTCTGCAGGCCTCACACGAGAACCACGCAAGCGCCGCCTGCTTCTGGTAATCACCGATGGCAAACCCAACGACCTCGATCATTACGAAGGGCGCCACGGCATCGAGGATAGCCACATGGCCGTGCGAGAGGCGCGCAGTGCCGGCCATGCTGTCTTTGGCATTACCATCGAACGTGATGGCAAGTCGTGGTTCCCTCGCATCTTCGGACAGGGCGCCTATGCATTGGTTCCACATCCCGAGAAACTAACGCAAATCCTGCCTGCGATCTATCGACAGCTGGCTTCGGGCTGAGGAATCAGGATTTCGACCATGAGAGGGCTGGATCTTCGTTCGCCAGTTCACGAAGCGTCTTGAGGTCGCTGATGCTCGCATTGTTCAGCTTTACAGTTACGCCATAGTCACGCAACTTTGCGAATGCCCTAGAAAGACTCTCAGGCTTGAGGCCCAATCTTCCTGCAATCAGCGCCTTGTCATATGGCAAAACAACCTCGCATGACCCGATTTCGCAGGGCGCAAGTTCAAGGAGGAATTCGGCTACCCTTTGGGCACCGGTCCGAGCCTTGAGTTGTTCCACTTGGGCGACAAGGCCCTGGAGGTGGATGAATGCTGCCGATAGAATTGAAAGGGCGATCTCAGGAGATTCTCTGATGCGGTTGATCAGGGTGTCAACCGGCACCATGACGAGGCGGCAATCGGTGGCCGCTTCCGCCGTGACGGGGTAATTTCCATTCCGGAAGGCGATGCCCTCGCCGAAACTGGCACCTTTTGTAAACACGGCTACGACCGCTTCCGAGCCGTTGGGGGATATCCGATAGAGTTTCACCCATCCCTCGGTAACGATGAAAATGGCCTTGGCCTGTTCTCCTTGAAGGAAGATTGTCGATCCCCGATCGAACTCATGCACTGCCGAAGCGGACAGTAGAGCATCGACAATGGGCGGCGGAATGCTCTTCAAGAGGGGGCTGCAGCGGGCGATATGCTCCTGCTCTGCAATCATCCTGCTGACCCTTTCCCTACTTGCGTTTCCAATAGCCACGGGATGGCTGCTGTATTTCGGCACTGCAACCAAAGGGATGATTACGCGGTTTTGGCTTGTACGGAACTGCTTTAGATCAATCCATGTATGGCGTCTGTCACCGTTTTAGACATTGAATGCGCAAGATGTGGCTATAAATACACTCTTAAGTAAGCGATATTCTCTGTTTTCCGGATGCACGCTCATTCAACACCGGGTCCATCGCTGCTCAGCATTCCGTCTCGCAGGTGGATCAATCTATCAAAGCGGTCGAATATCTTTTCATCGTGGGTGACCGTCACGATGCAGGCCTGCTGCTCGGCTGCCAACTTGCGCAGGAGGTCCATTACCAGTTGGGCTCGCTTGCTGTCCAAGGCGGCAGTTGGCTCATCGGCCAGAATGATGCGGGGTTGGTTAGCCAGCGCCCGTGCGATCGCCACGCGCTGGGCTTCGCCACCCGACAGAAGAGCCGGCTTGGCTGCGGCACGGCGGCCCACCTCGAGATAGTCTAGCAGTTGACGTGATCGTTCCCGAGCTTTGTCAGCCGGCCAGCGAGCTAGATCGAGAACCACAGAGACATTCTCTTCCGCGGTGAGAAAAGGTAGAAGATTGTGCGACTGGAAAATGAATCCGATCTTCTCCAGACGCAGGCGCCGAAGGTCTCTTCTGAGCCAGTGTCCGTCAAAGACCGGCTCCCCATCGAGTGTCACGCGTCCGGCCGAGGGGGCCAGGATGCAGCCTATGATGTTCAACAGCGTCGTCTTGCCTGATCCCGATGGCCCAAGCAGCGCAATGACCTCGCCGGCTCTTACCTGGAGATCAATGGAGCGCAAGGCGTCAACACGCGTTTCACCCTCGCCGTAGTGCTTGGCAATCCCCTGCAGGTCGATCAGGACATCTTCCCGGGTCATCTCAGCTTCCCAATGCCGTCGCCGGCTCAACCTTCATGGCCGCCCGAACGCCGAGAGCGGATGCCGCAATGCAGACCACGAATACGATGCCTGCAAGAGCCGCGGCATTGACGGGCTCGAGTACGACGCGCCGCGGGAAGTAGTCTTCCACCAAGAGAATGAGGAGCAGGCCGATCGTCCACCCGGAAGCACCGAGGATCAGTGCCTGCTGGACGATGAGCGACACGATGGTGCGGTCTGGTGCGCCGATCAGCTTGAGTGTCGCGATCTGCTTCAGCTTTTCCATCGTCATGGTGTAGATGATGAGCGCGATTACAACCGCCGACACTGTCAACAGGATAATCAGGAAAAGGCCGATCTGCCGCCGTGCCTTGTCCACCACCGAGACGAGCAACAACTGTTCCTGCTCGGCCTGTGTCAGAGCCGACATGTGCTTCCATTGCCGGACCGTTGCACTCAGCAGGGCCGTATCTGCCGTAGGGTGGAGCCTTGCGATGACGGCCGCCACGGAGGCGGACTTGACGGAGGTGGCGTTGCGCGCGACCTGCACACGCTCGGCCGACGGGTCGAGTTCAGTCTGAAGAGCCATGGCATCGGCGATCGTCATGAACACAGCAGGGTCACCCCCTGAATTGATGACACCGTCGGTGAGGCCGGTGACAGTGAACCGGTTTCGACCCAGCTTGATCGTATCTCCGTGTCGGAGCCCGGATTTGCGGTCAGCGACCAGTTCGAAGTGACTGGCGTCGAGTGCGCGGCCTTCCACAATGCGGGCTGGTCCTCCGGGCCGGCCACGCTCGTAACCGATGACATAGAGCCGCAGGCTTTTGCCCGCATGGCTGGCCTCGACGTTTTGGTAGTTGACCGCGCCCGCCTCGATAACTCCCGGAAGCCTTGCCACCGCGTCTCGCGTGTCGGCAGGTATGCTTGAGGCTTCAGCGAATGGCCCCTTCGTTCCCGCCTCGACCACCCAGAGATCGGCTGCGGGTGCGCGTGCCACCGCAAGAGCCTCGACGACCAGGCCATTGTAGATACCGGTCATCGCAAACACGACCGTCATTAAGAGGCCAAGCCCGAAGCACGTCATAACGAAGCGGAAAAGACCGTGCTGGATGTCCTTCAGCGCCAGGTTCATGGCGTCGCTTCGGCCTTCGCCGCGCGGGCCTCACGCCCCTGGGGTAGGGGATCTGCCACGATGCTGGCACCTTCCGGCAAGCTTCCGCTCACCTCGACCCGCCCGCGATCATCGCGGTCGCCGAAGGTCAGCGTGGCCTGCGTGAGTTTGCCATCCTTCAGCAGCCACACCTTGCCGTGGTGGCCGTCAAAACCCGTGATTGCAACTTCCGGAACCATCAGCGCAGAGGGGCGGCTGCCTGTCGTGATTCGCACCTCTGCCTGCTCTCCCAGATACATGGGGACTGGGCAGTCGGTACATGTCAGCCAGACACGGCGCTCCTCGTTCGTGCGGTCGCTTTCGAGGCCGATGCGAGTGACAGTTCCCACGAACTCTCGTTGCGGTTGGGACCGCAGCCGGATCGTCGCGGGTTGGGCGAGTGCCAGCCGGCCTGCCCGCTCTTCGTCAATGTAAGCTTGGATCCACACGCTGGTAGGATCGATGAGCGTGAAAATCGGATCTCCCGCCCGAACGACCGTGCCCGGTTCCGCATGGCGCGCAACGACAACCGCATCATAGGGCGAAAGCAGCCGATGATGCTCCAGCAAGGTCTTCTCGAACTTCAGAGCCGCCACGGAGTCCGCGCCCTGGGCTGCAACGACAGCGGCGTCAGCCTCAGCGACCGCGAATTCAGCGCGCGCCACATCCTCGTCACGCTGGGCTTCCTCCGCCCTCTGGACGGAGGCGACATCCTTGCGGGCGAGGTCCTGGAGACGTTTGTTGGCAACCTCGCGTTCAGCGAGGACAGCGCGGGCCTTTTCGACGCCGGCCTTGGCTTTCAGGAGTGCTGCTGCATTGGCATCGATGGCCGCCTCGGCGCGCGCCACGCGAGCTTCCTGTTCGGCTGGGTGAAGCTTCGCCAGCTCTTGGTCCTTGGCGACATGATCGCCCAAGTCCGCTGAGAGGGACAGCAAGGCGGCGCCAACTTCGAAGCCCACACGGCTCAGCACACGGGCTTCGACGGTGCCAAGACCGTAAATCCGGAGTGGTACATCAGACTCCGGGCGCACAACGGTAACGGACAGCGGCCGTTGGAAGATGAGTACCGCCGCCGCTGTTGTCGCTATGGCCGTAACTGCAAGAATTACCCATTTTCTGGACATGGTTCTGATCCACTCGATTGCTCGATCATTTAAGAGATGATGGTCGCGCACTGGTTGATGTGGATCAAGCAACTGGCTCATGACCAACTCTATCGGCCTCATCAATCCGAGAATTTCGCCGCTCTCCTTCGCCCGGGACGTCTTATCAGCGCCGATCAATCGAGCGTACCTTAGTTGCGGCAGCGCAACGAGGTTTACTCGAGCCAAGGCAATAGTCACCTCGCATACTTTGGGAGGACTCAATGCTGGCTGGAATCTTGGTGCTGCTCACGGTTGCTGGAATGGCCATTATTCTTGCCGCCTGGAAAAGCGGAATCGTGGACTGACTATAGTGGGTTCGGATCTGACCTAGTTCGCGACACCTTTTTGGTCCGCCCAGCGCCCTTTACTCGGGACTTGTCCTTTGATGGCCATAGCAAGCGTCTTGTCAAACCAACGCGGTCATACCGATGCATTGTTAAACCACGTATATCTGCAGCTAAAGCGAGACGGCGTACGAATGGTCGGCGCTCTGCGAGTAGCTCCGGCCATAGCAGGAACATGGGACTGCGAAAGTGACTTGTGGCTGCTTCCCGATGGTCCCATGGCCCGGATTACGCAGAATCTGGGTCCCGGGTCGACCGCCTGCCGAATGGATACAGGCGCATTTGAGGACGCCGTGGGGCTAGCGACCACAAGGCTTAAGGCTGGCGGCGCTGATCTCGTCATTCTCAACAAGTTCGGACTTAGCGAAGCGGAAGGTAGAGGCTTCCGTGCCTTGATAGCCGACGCGCTCGGCATTGGCCTGCCGGTCCTCATTGGTCTCTCCCCGACACACCGTATCGCCTTTGAGCGCTTCTCAGGTGGCTTAGCGACCAGCTTGCCCTCTCACGAGGACGCAATCCTGGCGTGGTGTCGACAGGAAGCAAGTCCCTGAGCGTCATGCCAGTGAGCAAAGAAGATCGAGATATTCCCTCCTTTGGAGGAAGTTCAAAGTCGAGCGGCCCAAAATCCTTTGGGAACAATAGCTGCGCTAGGCGCGCATGACCTGACTTTGGAATTGCTGCAGACAGCCAATTTGGATGAGCCTCAGACCAGGGGAACTCCATTCCGACGAGCCGGTCAGGAGTTGGACTTTCCGTCGTGAACCAACGGACTCAATTAATCCTTAACGAGACGGCGCGACCGGCACCAGCTTCTTGTCGCTCTTCGATCGAGATGAAGTCAGGCATTGTAGCAGGCCAGTTTGCGCTACCGCAAAGAGCTTCCGGTTCAGGCCCCCTACCAGCCTTAAAGCAGGGAACAGCATCTGAGAATCGCGAATGAGGGGCCGAAGCGCCTTCTTGGTGAACGACACGAGCGTCTCCGGCCATCCGGGCTGCGTGACCGTCATGTCTGTAATCAAAGATAGTCTCGAGGCACGTGGAATAGCCGTCTCAGGACGGTGGCCCATGGGGGCGGAGCCCCAGTTTGGACTGGAGCTCTCACCCGCACTGCGACAGGCCCATGTCGTTGTCGTCAATGGAGAAGGTACTCTCCACAACACGGCCGCGCGGCCTGGAGCGCGACGACTGCTGCACGCGATCAAGCGAATCCGCGGTGCCACCAGCGCCCCGATATTTCTCATCAACGCGACGATTGAAAATCTCCGGTCACGGGACTTCTCGGTGCTGCAGCACTGCGAGCGGCTTTTCCTGCGTGATACCAGATCTTGCAGGTACGCAGAAGCGAACGGACTTTCAGCCGTAATAGCGTCTGACCTCTGTTTCAGTGCGCGCCTTGGCCCGGCCATGAAGGGCGAGGGAAAGGTGGTCACCGATAGTACACTGCCGGAAGTCTCGCGTCTTCTGCGCCGTCAAGCGATCGTCTATGAGGCGACATTCCTCCCGATGCAGCGGTCTCGGTTCAAGTCCATGATGCGATGGACCGTAACGCCTGGGGCTCACGAGCGTTCTGCCATTCGATACTTCTCCTCCATTGCTGCTGCTCAATCCGTGGTGACAGGGCGTTTCCACGCCGCTGTCTTTTCGTTGATGAGCGAGACCCCATTTCTGGCAGTCAGATCTAATACAGCGAAAATCGAGTCACTGCTTCTAGAGGCATTGGGAACGCCCGAACGATTGATCCAAACTGGAGACCTGCAAAGGCAAACACTGCTCGTACCGCCTCTGAGCAATGATGAGATCAACAGAATTCGACGCTATCGGCGCGATGCTATCGCCCGAGCCAACAAAATGTTCGATCATATAGCTCAATCAGCGGCCATGATGTCGAGACAGGTTGCGTCATGACGATGAGATCGACGTTAGCACGACGTGTGTCCGGCAGATCCGTTGCCCTTGTTGGCAATGCCCGGAGTTTGTCGACCCTCTCCCACGGTCAAGAAATCGATAGTTGTGAACTCGTCATTCGGCTGAATACAGCACCTAACCAGAAGACAGGGAGCCATGGCGCACGCACAAGCTGGATTGCCTCCAGCACGCTCCTTTCACCTCGCCGCCTGCAGGCTCTCAAACCGGAGCGTCTGATCTGGATGTCCCCCCGACGCCGAGCGCTCGCTCTTTTGGCTTATGGGGCGTTGCTCCCAATGTCGTTCTATCCTAGTGAATGGTGGCATATATTGGCTGCGAGACTGGGCGGAGCCCGGCCGAGCACGGGGGCAATGGTGATTGACCTCATCTTGCGCTTGGGAGGATTCTCCGAGTTGCGGTTGTTTGGCTTTGATTTTTTCGAATCGGGCTCCCTCAGTCAACGAGGCCTAACTTCACCACCTCCGCATGACTTCGATCGAGAGCGAGAATACGTTTCCGAGTTGCTGCAATCAGAACCTCGGATTTCTCTGGTCAGCGGCGCCACAGGATGCGCTTGAGCCTGCCTCGCACGCTGTTGGAGCGCAGAGAGGCAGCCTCTGGCGTTGTCCTGGTGTGCCTGTTGCTGTCGGGCCTCGCCGAAGCAGCCAGCATCGGATCTCTGCTTCCAGCGCTGTCAACCATTGCAAACGGCTCTAGTGAGAGCAATTCGACTGTCGGTCGCTACGTTCAAAGTGGGCTCGCAGCGCTTGGTGTAGCGCCGACCTTCGGCAACTTAATTCTGCTCGCCGTATCACTCATGGCTGCCAAGTCTCTGCTTTCCTTCTCCGCCCTTTCCTATGCCGGAATTCTTGCGGCGAGAGTGTCGGTCTCACTGCGCCGACGGCTTGTAGCAGGTCTCTTTGATGCTCGCTGGCCTTATCTTGCCGACCAGAAAGTAGGCCACGTGGCAAATTCGCTGGGCAATGATGCAGCACGCGCTGGAGACGCCTATCTCGTCTCGGCTCAGGTGGCGGCATATGCAATCCAGGCGCTTTCCTATGTTGCTCTCAATTTTCTCATAAACTGGCGTGTGGCTCTGTTCGGTTTGGGAGGCGGCCTAGTCGTTGTGCTGAGCCTCGGTCGTCTTGTGGAGATTGGGCGTCGTGCGGGTTATCGCCAGACGGATGGCACCGCCCAACTCTCCATGCTGACCACCGACGCTCTGGCAAGTCTCAAGCCGATCAAGTCCATGTGGCGCCAGCATGCAATTCAAGAGCGAATTGGGCGAGCAATGTCAGGCGTGCACCGCTCATTGGTTGCTAGAGAGGTGTCGAAGGCTGGATTGGCTCAGGGGAGCGACTTGCTGCTGGCCGTGCTTATCGGCGGCGGCCTCTATCTCGGTCATGCCGTTGGCGGGTTGCCGTTGCCCGCGCTCATCATCAGCGGCATCGGATTCTTTCAGATCCTGACTGTCGTTTCTAGATTGCAGCGCTATCTTCAGCAGGCAGCTTCGCTTGAGAGTGCCTTTTTGCGTACAACGTCGCTGATTGCAGATGTGGAGGCAAATCGTGAGATCAATGGCGGCCATCTTGAGCCTGCGGTGCCTTGCAGTCTGAGACTTGAAGGCGTCAGCTTTTGGCGAGGACAGAACCGTGTGCTGGAGAACGCCTGCCTGGAGATACCAGAGGGAAAAATTACTGTTCTGCAAGGCCATTCCGGATCAGGAAAGACGACCATTATAGACTTGATCCTCGGCCTCATCTCGCCTTCGGAAGGGCGAGTGGTTCTGGGAGATGTGTCATTGCCCGATGTGGATATCTGGGCTTGGCGGCGACATATCGGCTATGTGCCACAGGAACTGAACTTGTTCCACGCATCCATAAGGGAGAACATAACTCTGCTCGATCCAACGATCAGTGATGGAGAGGTGTGGGAGGCACTGGTTCTGGCCGGTGCCGCGCAGTTGGTTAGGCAGATGCCGAGTGGCCTCGATACCGTCGTGGGCGAGATGGGGTCAAAGCTCTCGGGCGGTGAACGCCAGAGAGTATCGCTGGCTCGAGCACTTGTCGGGCGGCCATCCTTTCTTATTCTCGATGAGGTGACGAGTGCGCTTGATCCCGTCACTGAGTCTCAGGTACTTGCAAATATAGTTGCTCTTAAAGGGCGGCTTACTGTGTTCACCGTTTCACACCGAGCAGCATGGGCTATGGCGGCTGATAGGATATACGACTTGCAAGCTGGTGTGTGCATGCAGGTGGAAGTAACCGACCTCCTTCCAAGGATATCAGCCTAGAGTGTTCCGACATCAGATATTCTGAGACAATTGGGTGCGTCATTGAAGAGAGGAATTGGCGCATCTTGGTTTGATTTTATGCGGCTTTTCCGCGGTGTTGCAAGCATCTGGTCTTGATGGTGTCGTATTTGATCCGTTCTCCTTCTAGCAAGATTGTCTGACCGCGCCCGAAGTAGATTGCGGGCGGCGTGAGGGTTTCGATGCTCTCGTGGAAGCGGAGATGGGTGCCCTGTCGGTGGTGCAGCATGTGAGCGACCGCGTGGCGGTGATGTATCTTGACCGCATCGTCGAAGAGGGGCTGCCAGACGTAGCGCTGGGTACCCCGAAGGATATCTTTACCCAGGCGCCGATCTCCACATTTCGGAGATCGATCTCACGAAACGCAGATCGCATGCGCTGCTGCGCGGCGGCCCGCCCAACCCGGAGAACATTCCGGCAGGCTGCGCCTTCCATCCCCGCTGCCCGATCGCGCAGGACATCTGCCGCGCCGAAGCTCCGGCCTTCCGGCCTGCAGGCGCATCACGCGCCCGCTGCCATTTCGCCGGAGAAACCTAGGTGCGGACGCGCGGCCTCACGAAGAGCGGGGCGTAGACACCTGCGAAGAGCAGGAAGGCCAGTACCCAGGACGCCGCCGCAAGATGAAGCAGCCAGTCGGCCTGCGGGAAGAGGCCGGCGCAGACACGCGCCACCGCAGCCACCGCCGCCAGCAGGTAGATGCCCGAAATGCGCCGGTCGGCATGCAGCGGCATGCCGCTGTGGCCAAGGCTGGCGCGCGTCATCACCGCGAGGGTCATCAGCACGATGGCACCTACAGTCCAGGTGTGAAGGCCGGCGGAATGCGGCACCGCATCAGGAAGCAGTGTGGCCGCCGCCATTGCGATGAAGCCGAGCGGAAGGAACAGGTAGGCGAGGTGCAGGATGCCGACGAGCGGTTCGGCCAGGCTGCGCCATCCTGCCCAGCGCGACAGCCGCCAGAGATTGGCAATGCCCGCCGCCAGCATGGCGATGGCAGTCGTGAGCGCATGAGGCATCGCGATCCACAATAGCAGGGCAAGGGCGGTAACCGCGATGATCACCTTGTCATCGCCATCGAAGGGCATCGGCAGGGCGCCAGGGGCGCGCCGCACCAGCCAGTTGCGGGTGAAGCTCGGAATGATGCGCCCACCGATCACCGCGATCAGCAGCACCGCACTGGCCAGCCCGATGCGCAGGCCGAGACTGTCATGCGCCATGCCGCCCCGCATCATCTCGGCATGATACGTTGCATTGCCGGCGAGCAGCAGGCCCACCATGACCAGGACCTTGAGGTTGCGCCAGTTGCGGCCGGCAATGATCTCGCGCGCCAGCACCGCAATGAGGAATGCGAGGAAGCTGAGGTCCAGCGCCGCCGTCAGCACGGGTGGCCAGCCCGCGGAAAAGAACACCGCAATCCGCCCCAGGAGCCAGCTGCTCCACAGGACCGCGAGCGGCACCCCGACGATGGGCAGCCGTCCCGTCCAGTTGGGGACCGCCGTCAGCATGAAGCCCGCCACCACGGCGGAGAGGTATCCCCAGAGGAATTCATGCACGTGCCATTCCACTGGCCCGAAGGCGGAGGGAATTGTCCAGGCGCCTGTCAGCGCGCCGATCCACGCCACCATGGCGAAGGCCGCGTAGAGTGCCGCGCCCAGGAAGAAGGGCCGGAAGCCGTAGCCGAGGATCTGCGGCCCGTTCCAGGCCCTGATCTGCTGTGCCGATGTGCTCATGACGGTTTCCGCTCAGGCATGCGCGCAGGTGCAGCGCGTCTGCGCCACCTCGAAGCGTGGAAAGAGCACCTCGTTCTCCAGCCGAATCTGTTCACGCAGCGTCGCGTCGAGCGCTGCCGCACCCTGGTAAAGGCGCCGCCAAGAGCCGCAGGCGCCCTCCGGCGGGATGAAACCATGCGCGAGTTCGCGCATATTCTCGAGCTCACCGACGTAGTCGGCGTGTTCGCTCCGCATGAGCGCGATCGGATGCGCGATGGCGCCGTCGAGGTTCTGCCGCATCGCGCGGAACAGCACGTTTTCCTCGACCTGCATGTGCATGTCGAGTTCGAGGAAGATGCGGTCCAGTGCGTCGGCTAGGCCCATCGGTGCGTCCGGCGCGGCTTCGTGCACCCGCTCCACCTTGCGGGCAAGTTCGATCAGTTCGGGAAGGTCGCGCCGATGCACCTCCTGGTAGCGGGCCGCGATGTGGGCGATGAGCTCGTTGACAGGCAAGGTGTCGGGCGAAGTCGGGACCATGAGGGACATCGTGCTCGTTCCTGTTCAGTGTCGGGCCATGCTTAGCGGGCGGGCCGACGGCAGACTTTGTGCTGGCGCAAATCGCGGCGCCGAAGCCCATTCGCCCGCTCTTTGCGGTGTCGCAAAGCAGCTTTGCCCGGTCGGCGCTAATCAGGAGCAAGGAGGGGCAAGCTGCCGATGGAGATTGACATGACCGAACTGAACATCACCGCTGCGACCCTCGTGGATGACGTCATGCGCGGCTGGCCTGAAACGATCCGCGCCTTCCTCGATCACCGCATGAACTGCCCCGGTTGTCCCATCGCCTGCTTCCACACTGTGGCGGATGCCTGCCGCGAGCACCATGTCGAGGCCGATGTCTTCCTGCGTGATCTGCGGCGGCTCGCGGCGCGCGCCGCGTGAGGCTCAGCCGCCATTGCCCTCGGCAAGCATGAAGATGCGGTGCGGGTCACGAAGCGTGATCTTCTGGCGGCCGCCTTCGACAAGGCCCCGGTCTTCCCACGCGCTGAGCACGCGGCTCACCGTGTGGAGCGTGGCTCCCGTCATTTCCGCCACGTCCTGGCGGGAAATGGGAAAGTCGATCTGGATTCCGGTCTCGACCTTGCGTCCCGACTGCTGGGCAAGCCGCAGCAGCGCGTGGGCGATGCGGCGCTCCACCTGCTCGGTCGACATCTCGACGACGCGCGTCTGCGCATCCTGAAGCCTGCTGCCCACGGTCCGCAGCGTGTTGGCGAGAAGTGCCGGATAGGTCTCGGACAGGCGCGGCCATACGGCATTGGGCCACACCAGCGCCACGCTGTCGACGACGGCCGCAGCGGTGGCCGGATAGGTGGTGCGGCCGAGCGCCATGGCCACGCCGAAAATCTCGCCGGGCGAGATGTAGCGCACCACCACCTGCTGGCCATCCGGCGTCAGGCGATAGACACGCAGATGGCCATGCAGCAGCAGGAAGAAGTGCTGCGCCTGCTGGTCCTGCTGGAATACGTCGGCGCCCTTCGGATAGCGAACCGATTGTGCTTCGCCCAGCACGTCATCCTGCTGCTCCGGGGTCAGGCCCTGGAACACGGGCAGGCTGGCGACCAGCGATCTGTCGAGTGCAGGCAAGGCAACCTCCGCGCGATTTGCCAAGGGTGGACCCACTGCTCTTAGCCCAGCCGCGACGCGTTGCAATGCTTCACTTCTGCGTCGCCTTCGAACCCGTCGCCGGCCGCCTCATCGTCTGCGACAGCGGCGCGCTCTCCACGACACGCTAAGAGCGCCGCACCTCTGTCTACGCGATGTTCCCGCTGGATCGCGACCTGAAGCTTCGGGTCTAATCGATAGAGTTTGGATCCCCGCGCGGGATTCGAACGCCGCTAAATACCGAGTCTAACAAAATCAATGGCTTGGAAAGAAAGAGAGTTCGCAGCCAGCTTCTCTCCCTCCGCCATTACACCCGATCGGGAAAGCGCAGGCTGCGCTGGCTCTGGAACACACGCTTCGCGCCGGTCACCGGGTCGGTGAAGGCGATGCGCTGCGCCAGCAGTTGCAGGGGGTGGGCATGGTCGTCCGGCGCATCCGGTGTGCGCAGTACCTCCGGGTAGAACAGGTCACCTTCCAAGGGCAGCCCCAGCGCCTGCATGTGGACCCGCAGCTGGTGGCGTTTGCCGCTGACAGGTTCCAGCTGGTACAGCGCGCGAGAGCCATCGCTGCGCAGCAGGCTGATGCGGGTTTGGCTGTTGGGTTCGCCCGCAACTTCCTGCATCCGGAAAAAGGGCTCGCCCGCCACGAGGCGGCTGGTATGGATGCGGGGCCACGCCAGACCAGGCCGAAACGGGGCGACGGCGAGGTAGGTCTTGTGGATCTGCTGCTGGCGAAAGAGCGCGTGGTAGACGTCGCGGTCGGCCGGGCGTTTTCCCAGCAGCACCAGGCCCGCGGTTTCGCGGTCGATGCGGTGCAGCGGCACCAGATCGTCACACCCCGTCAGCGTCTTCAGTTGCACGAGCATGCTCTGCTGCACATACCGCCCCGCCGGTGTAACGGGCATGAAATGGGGTTTGTCGGCCACCAGGAGATGATCGTCCTCGAACACGATACCGGGCAGCTCCGGCAGCTGTGGTTCATCCTCGATGTGGCGGTAGTAGAACAGCCGCGTGTGCGGCGTGTAGGCCTGCGCGAGCGGCACCGGCCGGCCATCCGCGTTCAACACCGACTTGCTGCGCATGCGCTCGGCCCAGGTTTCGCGCGGGATGTGGGGCATGCGTTCGACCAGGAAGTCCAGCACCGTGGGCCAGGGACCGGCAGGCAGCGATACGCAAGTGGGGCCCACGCCGTGGCGTGTCGGGATGTGCATCGTTCAGATCCTTCTGAACTCCACGTTCTACTGGGACCACCAGCCTTCAAGTCTCAGCGCTTGCCGGGCGGTCTCCTGCAGGCGGCAAGCGGCAGTTGCCGGGCCTCCACCGGAGCCGCCCATCCACTGCACTTGCTCGTAAAGGCAGGCTGCATCCCGAAAGGCGATCCACGCGCGCTGCATGTTTCGCAAACTCTCCTCGACGGAGACCTTGGCGGTCCGTGCGCTCTTCATCTCCGCGTCGTCTTTCCTGGCCACCGCGAGCCGCTTGGCATAGGCCGCATTGAGCCGCTTGTCCCAATAGGCCAATTCACCTTGAAGGCAGTCGACCATTCCGATCGTGGTGTCGCCACCCGGGGAAGTCATGCAGGCCTGCGAGGCCTTGCCGATGCAGTCGAGAACGGCCGAACCGGAAAGGCCGGGCGAGGCGGATACAGCTGCGGACACGCAAGCTGACGTGAGCTCGGGAGAAAACAGCGGGTCCGAATGCGCCGGTGAAATGAGGACGAGTGTCATCGCGAGCCCCGTGGCGACGGGACGAAAATGTCGAAACCTGGTCTTTGACATCTGGCAGATCGAACTCCTCAGGCGTGCCATTGACCATCAAGAATCTGGGCATGGGCACGGCGTAGCATGTTGCATCCGGGTTTCATGCAGTGCAACCTGCCGTCACAAAGAACACAAAGGAGGACCCCATGCTCGACATAACGGCGACAGGCAAGGTCGCGGCTTTTCTTGACAGGTTCGGCGCAGCACTGGCTGCCGGAGACATCGAGGCCGTGACCGGCATGTTCGAGGACGATTGCTACTGGCGCGATCTGGTAACCTTCACGTGGAACATCAAGACCATGGAAGGCAAGGCGGAAATCGCCGACATGCTCCGTCACCAGCTTGCGGGCTGCAAGCCCTCGAACTGGCAGGTGGCCGAGGGCGAGGAGGCCACCGAGGAGGGTGGCGTGATCACCGCGTGGATCAGCTTCGAGACGGCCGTGGCCCGTGGCTACGGCCTCATTCGCCTGCGCGGCGACAAGATCTGGACGCTGCTGACCACGATGGTCGAACTCAAGGGGCATGAGGAGCCGCTCGGGTATGACCGTCCCCTGGGCGCCAAGCATGGTGCCGCAAAGCACCGGCCCACATGGCTGGAAGAGCGCGAGGCCGAGGCGCGTGAACTGGGCTACACCAGGCAGCCCTATGTCGTGATCCTCGGCGGCGGACAGGGCGGCATAGCGTTGGGCGCAAGGCTCCGCCAGCTCGGGGTGCCGACCATCATCATCGAGAAGAATGCGCGCGCCGGAGACAGCTGGCGCAACAGGTACAAGTCTCTCTGCCTGCACGATCCCGTCTGGTACGATCACCTGCCCTATCTGCCGTTTCCGCCCAACTGGCCGGTGTTTGCGCCGAAGGACAAGATCGGCGACTGGCTGGAAATGTACGCCAAGATCATGGAGCTCAATTACTGGTCCAAGACCACGGCCAAATCCGCCCGGTTTGATGAAGCCACCGGGGAATGGACCGTGGTCGTCGATCGGGACGGCCAGGAGGTCGTGCTGAAGCCCAGGCAGCTGGTCCTCGCCACCGGCATGTCGGGCAAGCCCAACCTTCCGAACTATCCGGGCATGGCGAAGTTCAAGGGCGACCAGCATCATTCCTCCAAGCACCCGGGCCCCGATGCCTACAAGGGCAAGCGCGCGGTCGTGATCGGCTCCAACAACTCCGCCCACGACATCTGCGCAGCACTCTGGGAAAACGACGTCGATGTCACGATGGTCCAGCGCAGCTCGACCCATATCGTGAAGTCGGACACCCTGATGGATATCGGCCTCGGCGGGCTCTATTCCGAAAAGGCGGTGCGCGGCGGCATGACGACGAACAAGGCGGACATGATATTCGCCAGCCTTCCCTATCGCATCCTCCACGAATTCCAGATCCCTCTCTACGAGCAGATGCGTGAACGGGACGCCGATTTCTATGCCGGACTGGAAAAGGCAGGCTTCAAGCTGGACTGGGGTGACGATGGCTCGGGCCTGTTCATGAAATATCTGCGGCGCGGGTCGGGCTACTACATCGACGTCGGCGCGAGCCAGCTCATCATCGACGGCAAGATCAAGCTTGCACATGGGCAGGTGAAGGAGATCACCGAAACCGGCGTGATGCTCGAGGACGGAACGCACCTGCCGGCCGATGTCATCGTCTACGCCACGGGCTACGGCTCGATGAACGGCTGGGCGGCCGACCTGATCGGCAAGGACGTGGCCGACAAGGTGGGCAAGTGCTGGGGTCTTGGGTCCAACACCACGAAGGACCCCGGGCCGTGGGTCGGCGAACAGCGCAACATGTGGAAGCCCACCCAGCAGGAGGCGCTGTGGTTCCACGGCGGCAACCTGCACCAGTCACGGCATTACTCGCAATTCCTCGCCCTGCAGCTGAAGGCGCGGCACGAGGGAATTGCCACACCGGTCTATGGCATTCCGCCAACCCATCACCTGGGCTGACGCGCCGGAGAGACCCACCATACGAGCGACGCTCGTGAACGAAGGATCCCCGCAGCCCGAAACGGCGCGGGGATCTCGCGCATTGGCGCGGTCCCTCAACCGCCTGTTCATCTCCGCACCTGGGCGCTGCAGGGAGCCGCTCACGCAGATGAATATTTTAAGCTTGAAACAATTTGATGTGCGTGGCAGCCTCGACAACCTGTTTTGCATGCTCTTCTGTCGAAGGGGACGAGAATGCTGGGGCCCACAGGCCATTCCGACACATTCACCCGCGACCGCCTGCCGCCTCGCGATCAGTGGCCGGTGATCCTGACCGACGGGTTCTCCTATCCCGAATGGCTGAATGCCGGGGTCGAGCTTACCGATCGCATGGTGGAGAACGGCTTCGGCGATCATGTGGCGCTCTTCGGCAATGGCCGGCAGCGCACCTACAAGGAACTCACCGACTGGTCGAACCGCATCGCCCACGCGTTGGTTGATGTCTATGGCGTGAAACCCGGCAACCGGGTGCTGATCCGCTCGGCCAACAACCCTGCCATGGTGGCCTGCTGGCTGGCCGCGATGAAGGCCGGGGCCGTGGTCGTCAACACCATGCCCATGCTGCGCCACGGCGAATTGGCACAGATCGTCGACAAGGCGGAGATCGCATTTGCGTTGTGCGACACGCGGCTGATGGAAGAACTCGTCACCTGCGGGAAGGCCTCGAAGTTCCTCCATACGATCGTCGGCTTTGACGGCACGGCGAACCATGATGCCGAGCTCGATCGCATCGCCTTGACCAAGCCCGTGAAGTTCGCCGCGGTGAAGACCGGGCGCGACGACGTCGCGTTGATCGGCTTCACCTCCGGCACCACGGGCACGCCCAAGGGCGCAGTGGCATTTCACCGCGATATCCTGATCATCGCCGATGCCTACGCAAAGGAGGTGCTGAACGTGACGCCTGACGACGTGTTCGTCGGCTCACCACCCCTGGCTTTCACATTCGGCCTCGGCGGCCTGGCGATCTTCCCGCTGCGCTTCGGGGCGGCGGCCGCTCTGCTGGAGCATGCCACGCCGCCCAACCTCATCGAGATCATCCAGCAGCACAAGGCCACCGTTTGCTTCACCGCCCCGACCGCCTATCGCGCCATGCTGAAGGCGATGGCCGAGGGGACCGACCTCTCGACGCTGCGGGCGGCGGTTTCCGCCGGCGAGACGCTGCCGGCGCCGGTCTATGAGGAATGGATCGCACGCACCGGCAAGCCCATCCTCGACGGGATCGGCGCCACCGAGATGCTGCACATCTTCATCACCAACCGGTTCGGTGACCATCGCCCCGGCTGCACCGGAAAGCCGGTGACGGGCTATGAGGCGCGGATCGTGGACGACGACGGCAACGAGAAGCCGGTAGGCGAGGTCGGGCGCCTCGCGGTGCGCGGCCCCACCGGCTGTCGCTACCTCAACGATTCGCGCCAGACCAGCTATGTCAGGAACGGCTGGAACCTGACGGGCGACAGCTTCTGGCAGGACACGGACGGCTACTTCCATTTCGCCGCGCGCTCGGACGACATGATCATCTCTTCCGGATACAACATCGCAGGGCCGGAGGTGGAGGCAGCCCTGCTGTCCCACCCGGCCGTTGCCGAATGTGCCGTGATCGGCGCCCCCGACGACGAACGCGGCATGATCGTCGAGGCGCATGTCGTGCTGGCGAAGGGCCACGCGGGTGACGCGCTGATGACCAGGATCCTGCAGGACCATGTGAAGGCGGTGATCGCGCCCTTCAAGTATCCGCGCCGCGTGGTGTATCGCGATGCGCTGCCCAAGACCCAGACCGGCAAGATCCAGCGCTTCCGGCTGCGCGAATCCTGACGGTGGAGGCCCGCCATGACACGTGACTTCGACCCGGCCGGTGACGGCGCCCAGATGGATTTTGATGGGCGCATGTCCTATGGCGACTATCTCCGTCTCGACAGGATCCTCGATGCCCAGGCGGTGCGCACGACGGCGCATGACGAGATGCTGTTCATCATCCAGCACCAGACGTCGGAGCTTTGGATGAAGCTCGCCATCCATGAGCTGTCCGCCGCGCGCGCTGCCATCGCGCGCGATGATCTTGCCCCCGCCATGAAGATGCTGGCGCGCGTGTCGCGGATCTTCGAGCAGCTGAACAATGCCTGGGACGTGTTGCGCACCATGACGCCCGCCGACTACACGCATTTCCGGCGCGAGCTCGGGCAGTCCTCCGGCTTCCAGTCATGGCAATACCGCATGATCGAGTATGTGCTGGGCAACCGCAACCACGCGATGCTGAAGCCGCATGAGCACCGGCCGGAGGTGCTTGCAAAGCTCGCAGCCGAGCTTGCGACGCCGAGCCTCTATGACGAGGTGCTGCGGCTGGCGCAGCGCCGCGGCGTGGTCATGCCCGAGGCCGTGCTGACCCGCGACGTGCGCGAGACACACCGCTTCGACGACGCGGTGGTGGAGGCATGGGCCGGGGTCTACCGCGCTCCGGAAGCACATTGGCAGCTCTATGAGCTGGCTGAAAAGCTCGTTGATTTCGAGGACTATTTCCGGCGCTGGCGGTTCAATCACGTCACCACGGTCGAACGCGTCATCGGCTTCAAGCGCGGCACGGGCGGAACCGGGGGCGTCTCCTATCTCAAGCGCATGCTGGAGGTGGAACTTTTCCCCGAGCTGTGGCGGGTGCGGACATCCCTCTGACGGGACCCGCGCGCCATTCAGTCAGCCGCACCAATCACGGCATCGGCCTCGATCTCGACCTCGTAGTCGCCCACGAGCCTGGCCTCCACCAGCGTGTTGGCGGGCAGGATCGTGCCGAAGACGCGGCCATGGGCGCGGGACACGGGCTCCCAGTTGCCGGCATGCCGCAGGTAGATGCGGGTTCTCACCACATCCTCGATGCGCCCGCCCGCCGCGGCAAGCGACGCCGCGATCTTGTCGAGGATGTAGACGGCCTGCGCACCGGGGTCCCCCGGCGCCACGCAGCGGCTGGAGGAATGGGTCGCGGTGGTGCCGGAGACGCAGATCATGTCCTTCACCCGCACCGCGCGGCTGTAGCCGGCGATCGGCTCCCACACGCTCCCCGTGGAGATGCGCGTACCTTTCCTGTGCTGCATGGGCAGGGCTTCATAAGCGGAGGGAATGGCGCTCAGGTGATGGCTCAGGTCGCCCGATGCGGTGAGGAAGGGCGGCTTGCGGTATTCGTCGCCACAATCGCCGGGAATGGGCGTCATGGCGGCGAAGGCCTGGCCGAGAAGCATGTTGTCGGCGGCATCGAGGGCGAAGCCGAAGGCCTTGAGATTGTCGTCGCGGTGCTCGCTTTCGCCGAGCCTGGCGCCGATGATGACCGCGGCAACGCTGTCATGTTCCAGCACCCAGCGCGTCGCGACATTGGAGATGGAGACGCCGTGTTTCCGCGCGATGCTGTTCGCTGCCGCAAGCAGCGCCTGGAAGCGGTCCCAGCCGCCGGCGGCATCGATGAAGCGCTTGTATTTCGACTTGCTCCAGTCGGCGATCGCCCTGGGCTCCGGCTTGCCGAGCCACTTCTCCGACAGGAAGCCGCCGCACAGCGTGCCATAGGCGAGGAGCCTCACGCCCCTGGCGCGGCAGAGTTCAGACAAGTCCCCCGCGGCACGGCGATCCACCATCGAGAAGGAGACCTGGTTGGTGGCAATGGGAATGCCGTCGGCAAGCGCCAGCCCGAGATGCGCTGCGTCGAAATTGGTGACGCCGATGGCGCGGATCAGGCCCTCCTCCTGCATGGCCTTCATCTCGTGCAGGGCGTCGAGCCAGGCCGGGTGCTCGAAGCTCCACCAATGGAATTGCAGGAGGTCGACCGACGTGACACCGAGCCGGTCCAGCCGTTCCTGCACGCCGCGGCGCACCACGTCTCGCGTCATCGGCCCGGGTTCCGGGCACCATTTGGTGAAGGCCACCGGTCGGCGCTGTTCGGCGGAATAGCGCTTGAGCAGCGTGCCGGTGATGATCTCGGCGCTGCCGTAATGGTCGGCCATGTCGAAGCTGTCGAAGCCCGCGGCGGCATAGGCCGCGAGATGCGCGGCGGCGCTGTGGGGGTCGAGCGTGGTGCCGTCCTTCTCCATGTCGGCCACCTGCCACAGCCCGCAGACCATGCGGCTGATATCGAGGTCACTGGCGATCCGGGTGCGGGGCGGCTTGGTCATGTCACTTCTTCCCTGAGGCTTCGTGGACGTGGCGGGAGACGGTGCGCACCTCTCCCAGAATGCCGCGCGGGCGCACCAGCAGCATGATGCAGATGGCAAGGCCGATCATCACGATCTGCAGGGCGGCGGCACGCGCCTGCAGTTCGGGCGGCACGACGGCGGAGATGAGCGCGGCGGTGGCCGCCCAGACGGCCCACACCAGTACCGCGCCCAGCACGGCACCCTTGTTGTTGCCGGAGCCGCCGACGATCAGCATGGCCCAGACCTGGAAGGTGAGCATGGGCACATAGTTCTCCGGCGCGATGAAGCCGATGAAATGAGCCTGAACCGCGCCTGCGAGACCCATGATGGCCCCCCCGACGGCGAAGGCCTGCAGCCGGAAGGCAAAGGCATTCTTGCCCAGTGCAAGGGCTGCCTGTTCATCCTCGCGGATGGCCCGCAATACGCGCCCCCAGGGGCTTCTCAGAAGGCGTTCGAGGGCGAGGTAGACGCCGAGTGTGGTCAACACCACGAGGCCGAGGTTGAGAAGGCCGAAGGTGAGCCGGTCCTCCGCCATCCAGCCGAAGGGCCGGGGAATGAAGCCGATGCCGAAGGGGCCGCCGGTCAGCGGTTCGAGGTTCAGCGCGCAGAGCTGCATCACCACCGCGACACCGAAGGTGGCAATGGCGAGATAGTCGGCGCGGAGCCTGATGGTGAGGAGGCCGACCAGCACCGAGAGCAGTCCCGCCATCAGGGCAGCGCCCAGCCAGCCGACGGCGATGGGCAGGTCGAAGCCGCCGAAGCGGACAGGATCCTCCGGGGTCGTCAGCAGCGCGGACGTATAGGCGCCCATGGCCACGAAGCCCGCGACGCCGACATTGAAAAGTCCCGTCTGTCCCCACTGCACATTGAGGCCGAGGCAGATGATGGCATAGGTCAGCGCCACGGTGAGGAAGAAGGCGCCATAGGAGAGGAGCTCGATCATGCCGCGCTCCCGAACAGGCCCCGCGGCCTCAACAGCAGCACGGCGACAAGAATGACGAAGGCCACCGCGGCCCGCCATTCGGCGCCGATGACCTGAACCGACAGCGCCTCCGCCAGCCCGACGATGAGGCCGCCCAGCATGGCGCCCGGCACGCTGCCGATGCCGCCCAGTATGGCGGCCGCGAAGAGCGGCAGCAGCAGGTCATGCCCCATGTGCGGGCGGATCTGCACGAGAAGCCCCGCCATCACGCCCGCCACGGCGGCGAGGGCCGCACCCAGCAGCCATACGATGCGGATGGTCTGGCGCACGTCGACGCCTGCAAGTGCCGCGAGTTGCTGGTTTTCGCTCACCGCCCGCATGGCGCGGCCGATGGCGGTGCGGGTGAGCAGCAGGTGGACGGCAAAGACCAGCAGCGCGGACACGCCAAGCGACAGCAGCTGGTCCGGCGTGGCGCGCACGCCGGGCGCCAGCTTCATGGCGATCTGCAGCGCGTCGGTGAAATAGGCCGGCTTGGAGGTGAAGAGGAATTCCAGCAGGCTTCGGAGCGTCAATGCCGCGCCGAATCCTGCCATCACCAGGATGATGACCGCGCTCTTGCGCGCCCTCAGCCTGCCGAACAGCAACACATCGACGAGCAGTGCCAGAAGCCCCGTCAGCACCATTGAGGCGACGAGGCCGATGGGCAGCGACCAGCCGAAGGAAAAGGGGCCAATGGGGGCGGCGAGCGGGGCATAGGCGGTGGCCAGCGCGCCGCTCACTCCGAGCGCCGCATAGGCGCCCCAGCTGATGAGCTCGCCATGGGCGAAATTGGCGAAGCGCAGGATCGAATAGGTCAGCGTGATGCCGATGGCGCCGAGCCCGATCATGGTGCCGGCGATGAGCCCGTCCATCAGCGCCTGCGCGATCATGCGGGCAGTGCCGGGGCGACGCCGAGATAGAGCTCGGCGATGATCGGGTCATGTGCCAGCGTCGCGGCGGGGCCCTCATGGCGAAGCTGGCCTTCGACCAGCACCACGCCGCGATGAGCGACGGCGAGCGCGGCCTTCACGTTCTGCTCCACCAGGATGATGGTCACGCCGGACTGGTTGATGCGCGCGAGGCTGGAAAAGACTTCGCCCACGATGCGGGGCGACAGGCCCGCCGAGGGTTCGTCGAGGATCAGCACCTTCGGGTCGACGATCAGCGCCCGGGCCACCGCCAGCATCTGGCGCTGGCCGCCCGACAGCTGACCGGCCCGGAGTGCCGGGCGTCTGGCGAGATCGGGGAACATGGCCTCGACAGATGCGATCCGCTGCCGTCTGAGGTGGCGCGGCAGGATGTCGGCCGCCAGTTCGAGGTTTTCGAGGATCGTAAGCGTGGCGAAGATGTTCTCGGTTTGCGGAACGAAGGCGAGGCCGCGCCTGATCTTGTCGTGAGCCGGTAGCTGGGTGACGTTGTCATTTCCAAGCGCCACGCGCCCCGCGAACACCGGCACGGTGCCGGCTATGGCCTTTACGAAGGTTGACTTGCCCGCACCATTGGGGCCCAGCACGACCACCAGCTCGCCTGGCTTCGCATCGAAGTCGATGCCGCGCACGATGGGAAGGTCGCGCTCGTAGCCGGCGATCAGCCCGCGCGTCGAGAGGGCGGTTCCCTCGCTCATGCGGCAACCCCGAGATAGGCCTCGATCACCGCCGGGTCGCGCGCCACCTCGTCGGGCTTGCCCTCGCGCAGCAGCTTGCCCTGCGCCATGACGATGATGCGGCCGCAGAGCCGGGCCACCATGTCCATGTTGTGCTCGATGAGCAGGATCGTCGTGCCGCGCGCATTGAGATCGAGGATACGGGCGATGATGAATTCGAGGAGGGCGGGGTTCACGCCCGCCGCGGGCTCGTCGAGCAGGATCACCTTCGGGTCCGCCATCAGCACGCGTGCCAGTTCAAGCAGTTTGCGCTGGCCGCCGGAAAGCACACGGGCCGGCTCATTGGCGAGGTGCGACAGGGTGAGGAAGTCGAGAAGACCCTGCGCCTTGTCCACCGCCGCGTGTTCCTCCCTGGATACCCTGCCGGGCTGCAGGAAGTTGGCGAGCATGTTCTCGCCGGTCTGGTGCTGCGCGCCGGTCAGCACATTCTCCAGCACGGTCATCTCGGCAAAGGGGCGGGGGATCTGGAAGGTGCGGCCGATGCCGCGCCCGATGCGCCGCTCGGGCGCCTCGCGCGTGATGTCGGCGCCGCCCGCGAGGATCTGGCCCGCGGACGGCCTCAGGCTGCCGGCGATGAGGTTGAACATGGTGGTCTTGCCGGCGCCATTGGGCCCGATGAGCCCCAGGATTTCGCCGCGCCTGAGCTCCAGCGACATGCCGTCCACCGCCCGCATGCCACCGAAATGCATGACGACCTCCTTCGCCGCGAGGAGCGCGTCAGTTGGGTGGGCTGCGGTGCCGGTCATCCGGAATCTCTCTTGCGGACGGCTGATGTTTGATCAAAGATATCTCTATGGGAGGCCCGCGCCCGGCGCAAGCCGGAAGAGGTCCTGAAGGGAGAGAGATGCCGGACGGCAACGGGTCACAGGCGGCACGCGCAGGCAGGGGCGGGATCACGCCAGTGCGCCGCGAAACGCTGCATGACCGGGTTTATGCCGAGCTCCGCCGCTCGCTCATCCATGGTGTCTTCGTGTCAGGGCAGATGCTGCGCATCCAGGACCTGGCCGAAAAGCTCAACACCTCCACCATGCCGGTGCGCGAGGCGTTGGCCCGGCTGATTTCCGAACAGGCGCTGGAAGCGCTTCCGAACCGGACGGTGCGTGTCCCCGTCATCACGCGCGAGAAGCTCGACGACCTGGCGCGTGCCCGGGTGCTGATCGAGGGCGAGGTGACCGCGCGCGCCATGGCGCACCTGAATGAGGCTGACTTCGTCCGCCTCAGGCACCTGACCCGGCAATGCGAGGCCGCCTTCACGGAGCGGAACGAGAACAATATCCGCCACGCAACCGAGCTGAACCACGCCTTCCACGACCACATCTACCGCGCCGCCGCCTCGCCTGTGCTGCAGCCGATGATCGAGAGCCTGTGGCTGCAGTCCGGGCCCTATGTGCATGCCGCCGCCTTCCTCCACGACGAGACGAACGATCCTGCCGGCACGCACCATCACTGGGAACTCATCACCGCGCTGGAGAAGCGCGACGCGACGGGCGCCATCGCGGCGCTGACGCGCGACATCACACGGGCGTTCAGCCTGCTCCGCAACAAGCTCGATGCGGACGAGGCAGACGCCAGGGCAAGGCATCATGGCTGACACTGACGACGGCTTCGAACTCTATGACCTGCGGGTGGAGGTGACGGCGCCTCCCGGCGGCCCGATCTACTGCGGCGCCAAGCCTGGCGATTACTTCGAGATGCGCGGTGAAATGATCCATTTCCCGCCGGGGCAGGGCTTCTCGATCTATTCGCTCGCAGCTCTGCTGCCATTGCTGCCGGCCAAGCAGCGCCCGACCCACAGGAACGACTGGATGACGAGCGATGCCGAGGTCGCCTGCCCCGACCCCAATTGCTCCACCCGCTTCCGGATCACGCGGACCGGGCTCCGGCGCTTCAGCCATGCCCAGACCACCGCCGTGCCCTTGCCCAAGGATTGAAACCGTGCAGCGCATCACCCTCGAGCCCGGTTATGAGATCTCGCGCGTCATCCGCGGCGGCTGGCAACTGTCGGCGAGCCACAGCCAGGCGGTGAGCGATGATCCGGTGGGCGACATGGTGGCCTTCGCCGATGCCGGGATCACGACCTTCGACTGCGCCGATATCTATACCGGTGTGGAGGAGGCGATCGGCACCTTCCGCCAGCACTATGCCGACCTGCGGGGCCGGGAGGCGCTCGCCAAAATCCACGTTCATACCAAGTTCGTGCCGGATCTGGCCGTGCTGCCGGTCATCGACAAGGCCTATGTCGAGAAGGTGATCGACACATCGCTGAAGCGCCTGCGCATGGAGCGCCTCGACGTGGTGCAGTTCCACTGGTGGAACGTCGGCATCGAGCGCTGGATCGAAACGGCACAATGGCTGGAAGAACTGCGAAAGGCCGGCAAGATCCGGCGGGTGGGTGGCACCAATTTCGACACGGCGCAGTTGCTGGCGATGCGCCAGGCGGGCGTGCCCATGTCCTCGATGCAGGTGCAGTATTCCCTGCTGGACCGCCGGCCGGAGAAGACGCTGGTGGCCGCAGCCCAGGCGCAGGACGTCGCCATCTTCTGCTATGGCACCGTGGCGGGTGGCTTCCTGGGCGAGCGCTGGCTGGGGCAGCCAGAGCCGCAAGCACCGCTCGAGAACCGCTCGCTGGTGAAATACAAGCTGATCATCGACGAACTCGGCGGCTGGGACCTGTTCCAGCAGTTGCTGCGCGTGCTGGATGCCATCGCCCGCCGCCACGGCACCGACATCGCCACGGTGGCGAGTGCCGCCATGCTGGCGCGCCCCGGTGTCTCGGCCGTCATCGTCGGCGCCCGCAACCGCAGCCACCTCGCCGCCAACTTGCGCATCGCCTCGCTGGCGCTGACGGCGGAGGACCACGCCGCGATCGACGCGGTGCAGGCTGGGTTCAATGACCTCGATGGCGACGTCTATGCGCTGGAGCGCGATGCGACGGGCCGCCACGGCTCGATCATGAAATACAATCTCAACAGCGAGGGAAAGACCGCTGCGCCGCGGGAGACGGCGCGATGATTCTTGACGACGGCAACACACAGAAACTCCAACAGGGAAGGTAGACACTCATGAAGAAACTGTTCCTCGCCGCGACCATGCTGGGCGTCGCGGCCGGCCTCGCCTCCACGGCGCAGGCCGCTGACTGCGACGTCACCATCGGCCTGGTGCTCGAACTCACGGGTCCCGCCGGCGAATATGGCCAGGCCGGGGCCAAGGCCGTGGAAATGGCCTTCAGGGATTTCAACGACGCCGGCGGCGTCAATGGCTGCAAGATCATCACCGACACCCGTGACAGCCAGACCCAGGGCAACGTCGCCGTCGACCAGGCGACCCAGCTCGTCAACATCAAGAAGGTGCCGGTCATCATCGGCGGCATCATTTCGCCCATGTCGATCCCGATGCTGACCTCGGTCACGGCACCTGCCGGCGTGGTGCAGGTCTCGCCCGCCTCGTCCTCGCCCACGCTCACCGAGCTCGGCCGCCAGGGCAAGACCAATGGCGTGTTCTTCCGCACCATCACGTCGGATGCGCTGCAGGGCACGGCGGCCGCCAAATACGCGGTCGACCAGGGCCTCAAGAAGATCGCGATCGTCCATGTCAACAACGACTTCGGCGTGAACATGGTCCGCGAGTTCTCGGATGCCTACAAGAAGCTGGGCGGCACCATCACCTCGGTCACGCCGTACAACGAGAAGCAGTCGAGCTATGCCTCTGAAGCCAGCGCTGCGATGGCGGGCGATCCGGAAGCGCTCTATCTCGTCAGCTATCCGGTCGACGGCGCCACGGTGGCGCGCGCCTGGATCTCGGCCGGTGGTCCGCAGAAGTTCCTGCTCAACGACGGCATGAACTCCGAGGACTTCATCAAGGCCGTCGGCGCGCAATACCTCAACGACGCCTACGGCACGTCGTCGGGGACCACCGAAACCGACTCCACCAAGTACTTCAACGGCAACTTCGCGGCCTTCTCCGGCGGCATCAAGCCCGATGCACCGGCCGCCGACCGCTCCTATGACGCCGGGGCCATCGTGGCGCTCGCCACCGCCAAGGCCGGCAAGGGCGATGCGGCGGCCATCAAGGCCGCAATCCCGCAGGTCACCGACCCCAACGGCACGCCCATCCACGCCGGCAAGGACGAGTTCGCCAAGGCGCTTGCCCTCATCAAGGACGGCAAGACCATCAAGTATGAAGGCGTGATCGGTCCCATCGCCTTCGACCAGTATGGCGACATCACGGGTCCCTTCCGCCTGTGGAAGATCAAGGATGGCGTGGTGACCACCACCGGCGAAATCAGCGCCCACGAGGTCGGCCAGATCAAGGCCTCCTTGAAGTAGCCGAAACAGGGAGCGGCGGCCTCCTGGCGAGGCCGCCGCCCCACGCCGTGTGGATCCGGGGTTGCGGGAAGGTCCTGGCCGGGTTCGCGCCATGTTGACCTGATGGGCCAAATCCGACAGAACCGGAGCGCCGCGGGCCTGTGTGCCCGTTCCGTGTCAGCCGCCGGATCCCATGACCACGACCACGCTCCTTGCCGCCCCAGCGCCCGCCCCGATGCCGGTTGCAAAGCCGCTCTTCTCCTATCGCAGATACTGGGCGCACCGCTTCGGCACGGCACCCTTCTTCCCCATGTCGCGCGCCGAGATGGATGAGCTCGGCTGGGATTCCTGTGACGTCATCCTGGTCACCGGCGATGCCTATATCGATCACCCGAGCTTCGGCATGGCGCTGGTGGCGCGATTGCTGGAGGCGCAGGGCTTCCGCGTCGGCATCATCGCCCAGCCGGAATGGCGCGATGCCTCCGCCTTCAGGGCGCTCGGCCGGCCCAACCTGTTCTTCGGCGTCACCTCGGGCAACATGGACTCGATGGTGAACCGCTACACCTCCGACCGGCGGCTCCGCCACAATGACAGCTACACGCCGGGCGGCGAGGGCGGCAGGCGGCCGGACCGCGCGGTGATCGTCTATGCCCAGCGCTGCCGCGAGGCCTTCCCCGATGCGCCCATCGTGCTCGGCGGCATCGAGGCCTCGCTGCGGCGCATCGCGCATTACGACTACTGGTCGGACAAGGTGCGCCGCTCGATCCTGATGGATGCCAAGGCTGATATCCTGCTCTATGGCAATGCCGAGCGGGCGCTGGTCGAGGTGGCGCACCGCATCGCCAAGTCCGGGATCACGTCGGACTTCAGCGACGTGCGCGGCGTGGCCTTCCTGCGTGATGCCGTGCCCGAGGGCTTCCTCGAGGCCCATGCCGACGATATCGACAGCCCGGACGAAGGGATCCGCCGCAAGCACATGCAGCATGTGCCCACCGTCATCCGCATGCCCGCCTTCGAGCAGGTGGCCGACGACAAGGAGCTCTATGCGCGCGCCTCGCGCGTGCTGCACAAGGAGGCAAACCCCGGCAATGCCCTGCCGCTGGTGCAGCGCCATGGCGACAAGGAATTGTGGCTCACCCCGCCGCCCATTCCGCTCACCACGGCCGAGATGGATGGCGTCTATGACCTGCCTTACGCGCGCGCCCCGCACCCCATCTACAAGGGCCAGAAGATCCCCGCCTGGGAGATGATCCGCCATTCGGTGACCATCATGCGCGGCTGCTTCGGTGGCTGCTCCTTCTGCTCGATCACCGAGCATGAGGGGCGCATCATCCAGTCACGCTCGGAGGAGTCGATCCTCAAGGAGATCGAGACCATCCGCGACAGGACGGAAGGCTTCACCGGCGTCATCTCCGACATTGGCGGCCCCACCGCCAACATGTATCGCATCGCCTGCAAGGACCGCGAGACCGAGGCCCTGTGCCGCCGGCCCTCCTGCGTCTATCCGGATATCTGCAAGAACCTCGACACCAACCACGATCCGCTGATCCAGCTCTATCGCAAGGTGCGCGCCGTGCCCGGCGTGAAGAAGGTGAACGTGGCCTCCGGCGTGCGCTATGACCTCGCCGTCGAGAGCCCCGAATACGTGAAGGAGCTCGTCGAGCATCACGTGGGCGGCTACCTGAAGATCGCGCCGGAACACACCGAGGACGGTCCGCTCTCCAAGATGATGAAGCCCGGCATCGGCAGCTATGACGCCTTCAAGAAGCTGTTCGACGAGGCGGTGAAGAAGGCGGGCAAGAAGTATTTCCTCATCCCCTATTTCATCGCGGCGCATCCCGGCACCACCGACGAGGACATGATGAACCTCGCCCTGTGGCTGAAGAAGAACGGCTATCGCGCCGACCAGGTGCAGACCTATCTGCCCTCGCCCATGGCGCTGTCGACGGCGATGTATCACACCGGCTTCAACCCGCTGAAGCCGGTGCGCCGCGGCGTCTCCGAACCCGTGGACACGGTGCGCGGCCTCAAGCAGCGCCGCCTGCACAAGGCCTTCCTGCGCTACCACGATGCGGAGAACTGGCCCACCATTCGCGAGGCCCTGAAGGAGATGGGCCGGGCCGACCTGATCGGGCCTGGCAAGCACCAGCTGGTGCCCGCCTGGCAGCCCAAGGGCACCGGCGGGCAGGGCGAGGGCAAGCGCGTGGGCCACAAGGGGCGGCAGAAGCCGGGTGCGCCGAAGGGCGGCACCTTCCTCACCAAGGGCGTGCTGCCGCGCCGCCCGCCCGGCGCCGGCTGAGCGGCGGGCCGCTGGCTGGCCGTTCATGGGAGCACTGCATGCGCCGCAGGCAAATTCCCCGTGCGCGCCGGACAGGCCGTCGTAGGATGATCGCCGGGCAGGGAG
The DNA here is from genome assembly GCF_003234965.1 of Aestuariivirga litoralis. Taxonomy (GTDB): domain Bacteria; phylum Pseudomonadota; class Alphaproteobacteria; order Rhizobiales; family Aestuariivirgaceae; genus Aestuariivirga; species Aestuariivirga litoralis. The sequence goes on along the minus strand of NZ_QKVK01000002.1, from coordinate 512,189 downwards.
TAACTGCGGCATGGGCTCGGGCTGGACGCGTGGCGAGGTGATGGCATGGCGCAAGAGCGAGCGCGAGCGCCTGATCGCGGCGCGCCTCGCGGCGGCAAGCGACCAGCGTGCCGCCTGGAGCCACGCAATCGCGGATGTGCTGCAGCGCGCCATTGGCGCCGCCAATGGCCTGATCGTCAGCACCTACTGGCCGTTTCGCGGCGAGCCCGACCTGCGGCCCCTCATGGCGCGGCTGGAGGCAATGGGTGGCTGCTGTGCCCTTCCGGTGGTGCTTGCCAAGGGCCAGCCCCTGGTGTTTCGCCGCTGGAAGGAGGGCGAGCCGCTGGTCCGCGGGGTATGGAACATTCCCGTTCCCGCAGAGGGTGCGGAGGTGGAGCCGGACGTGGTGATCGCGCCCGTCGTGGGATTTGACCCGCACTGCTTTCGTCTTGGCTATGGCGGTGGCTTCTTCGACCGGACGCTGGCCTTGCGCGCCCCGCGCCCGCGGGTGTTCGGCGTCGGCTATGAGCTGCAGGCGATCGCCACGATCCATCCCCTCGGGCATGACATTCCCATGCAGGCCATCGTGACCGAGGCCGGCCTGCACCAGCCGGCCGCGCTGCAATGAGGCGTGCGGTCCTGATCCTGCTGCTCGCGGGCGCGATGGTGCTTGGCATGCCCGATCACGGTCGGGCGGAGCCGGTGGTCACCGCGAGCATCACCTACAAGGCGGTGAAGGGCAGGTCGGTGAACGAGCTGATCCGCAGCCTCAACCGCAGCCGCACCAATGGTGCCTGGGCCTATACGTGGTGGCGGGTATCGCGCCAGTCTTGCGTGACGACACTCGAAATCCGCCAGACCCTGCCGAAGTGGACCGACAGGAGCCGGGCTCCGGCACGGGTGCAGCGCAAGTGGGATGCCTTCTACAAGGCATTGCTGGCGCACGAGGCGCAGCATGTGCAGTTTGCGCGCAACGCCGCCGTCGAAGTCGATGGCCTCGGCTGCAATGCGGACTACCGCAAGGTGGTGCGGCGCTGGATGGCGGTGGAGCGGGCCTTCGACCGGAAGACCAAGCACGGGGTCCGCAGCGGCGCCACATTGCGCTATGAATGAAGGGGTCCGGCCGCGGCCGTCAGGGTCTTGCCCGCTCCAGCGGTGTCTCGTCCAGCCAGCCGGGTGTCACCTCTGGCAGCGGGATTGATGCGATGAGAGTGCGGGTGAAGTCGGTCCGGGGCCGTGCGAAGACCTCCGCCGTCTGTCCTTCCTCGACGATCTCGCCACCCTTCATGATGACCACGCGCTCGCAGAGATAGCGCACCACCGACAGGTCATGGCTGATGAAGGCCAGCGCCAGCCCCATCTCGTCGCGCAACCCGCGCAGCAGGTCGAGCACCTGCGCCTGAGTGGAAACATCGAGGCCGGAGACGATCTCGTCCGCCACCACGAAGTCGGGTTTCAGCGCCACGGCCCGCGCAATCCCGACGCGCTGGCGCTGCCCGCCCGAAAGCTGGTGCGGATAACGCCTGATGGCGGAGGAGGGCAGGCCCACGCGGTCGAGGATCGCGGCGATGGACGTTTCGCCCGCATCCATCCCGTTCAGCTTCAGGGCCGTTGCAAGAATGTTTCCAATGGTGTGGCGCGGGTTGAGCGAGGATTGCGGATCCTGGAAGATCATCTGCATGCGGCGGCGCAGGGGCTTCAGCTGCGCGGGGCCTGCATGGGTGATGTCCTGGCCTTCGAACAGCAACTGCCCTTCGCTCGGCTCATAAAGGCGCAGCAGCGAGCGGCCGAGCGAGGTCTTGCCGGAGCCGGACTCGCCGACGAGACCCACCGTCTCGCCCTTCTTCAGCGAGATCGAGACGTTGTTCAGGATGCGCAGCTTTCGGCGCTGGCCGATCAGCACCTGGTGCCCCATGTCCGGCACGTCGAGCGAGATGTTGCGCGCCTCGATCAGCATCACATGCCGATCTCCCGCCTGAGCTCGGCGATGAGCGCTTCGGGAACCGGCTTCAGGCTTTGTTCGGGCTGGTCATAGCGCGGGCTCGCGGCGAGCAGGGCGCGGGTATAGGGGCTCTGCGGGTTCTGCAGGATCTCCGCCGTTGCCCCCTGTTCCAGCACCTTGCCGCCATAGAGAACCGTCATGCGGTCGCAGATCTGCGCGACGACGCCCAGGTCATGGGTGACGAAGAGAAGTGTCGTCCGGTGCTCGCGCTGCATGTCGCGGATCAGCCGCAGCACCTGCTTCTGCACGGTCACGTCGAGGGCCGTGGTCGGCTCGTCGGCGATGATGACATGGGGGTTGAGCGAGAAGGCCTGGGCGATCAGCACGCGCTGCCGCATGCCGCCGGACAACTCATGCGGATAGCGCTGCAGCACGCGCTCCGGCTCGCGGATGTGCACGTCGTTCAGAAGCGAAAGCGCCCTGTCGAAAGCCGCCTTGCGGCTCAGCCCTGCGCGCAGGCGCAAGCCGTCCGTCAGCTGGTCGCCGATGCGGCGGGCGGGGTTCAGCGAGGTGAGCGGGTCCTGCGGGATCAGTGCGATGCGCACGCCCAGCAGCTCGCGCAGTTTTGCGGGAGCGAGGGCGAGGAGATCGGTGCCTTCGAAGAAAATGTTGCCCCCGGTCACCTTGATGCCGGCGGGCAATATGCCCAGCACCGCCTTGGCGATCGTCGATTTTCCCGCCCCGCTCTCGCCCACCAGCGCCATCACCTCGCCGGCGTTCACGCTGAGCGAGACATCGCGCAGGATGGGGCTCACCGCGGTGCGCGCGGAGAGGTTCTTGATGTCGATCACCGGGCTCATCGCTTCAGCATCGGGTCGAGCCACTGGCGCAATCCGTCTCCCAGCTGGTTGAAGGCGAGGACCGTGAGGAACAATGCGCCGAGCGGGAAAACAAGCACCCACCAGGCCTGGTAGATGATCTGGCGGCCTTCCGCGATCATGCCGCCCCAGGTCGGCGTATCGGTCGAAACCGACAGCCCGACGAAAGACAGGATCGCCTCGACGATGACGGCGATGCCCATCTCGAGTGACAGCAGCACCAGCACCACGGGCAGCACATTGGGCAGAACCTCGCGCCACAGGATGGCGCCGCGCCCCATGCCCAGGGCGGAGGCGGCTTCCGCATATTCGAGGCGTGCCTGCTGCAGCGTCTCGGCGCGCACCACCCGGGCAAAGCGGGTCCAGTCGATCACCACGATGGCGACGATGACGGAGGTGAGGCCCGCTCCCAGCACGGCGACGAGCAGGATCGACAGCAGCACCGGCGGAAAGGCCATCCAGATGTCGACGAGGCGGCTCACCGTGGCATCGACCCAGCCCCGGTAATAGCCCGCCAGAAGGCCGAGCAGCGTGCCGAGCAGGCAGGCGAGCGTCGCCGCCACGAAGGCCACGGTGAGTGCGATGCGCGTGCCATGGATGAGGCGCGAGAGCACGTCGCGGCCGAGGCTGTCGGTGCCCAGCCAGTGGCCGGGCTCGACGCCCGGTGCGGCGGTCGCCGCCATCAGGTCCTGCTCCAGCGGGTCGAAGGGGGCGAGCAGCGGCGCGAAGACCGCCACCAGCACGAGGAACAGGATGAAGCCGCCGGCGAGCCAGATGCGCAGGTCCCTAGGCATGCCGCAGCCTCGGGTTCAGCCACACGGTGAGTGCATCGACCAGCATGTTCACCGCGATGAAGATGATGCCGAAGGTCAGCACCAGGCCCTGGATCAGCGGCAGGTCGCGGTTGATCACGGCATCGATGGCGAGATTGCCGATGCCGGGATAGGAGAAGATGCGTTCAGTGATCACCGTGCCACCGATCAGGAAGGTGAACTGCACGCCGGTCAATGCCAAAGCGGGAACGGCGGCGTTGCGCAGTGCTTCCTGCAGCAGGATGCGCAGGCTCGAGAGGCCCTTGATGCGGGCAAGCGTGATGTAGTCCTGCACCATCACGTCCATCATCGTGTTCTTGAGCACGCGGCCGATGACGGCGGCAAGCGGGAAGGCCAGCGCGCAGGCCGGCAGCAGCATGTGCTTCAGCACGTCCCACACGAAGCCGAACTTGGCCCTCAGCAGCCCTTCGAGAACGTAGAACTGGGTATAAAGCCCCGCATCGATCGACGGGTCGCTGCGCCCCGAGATCGGCAGCAGCGGCACCAGCACGCCCAGTACGAGCACGAAGGTGAGGCCCCAGATGAAGTCGGGGACGGCCAGCATCACGCCGTTGAAATTGTCGATGGCGCGCTCCACCCAGGTGCCGCGCCAGGCGGTGGAGACGAGCGCGATGAACCCGCCCCAGACCACCGCCATGGTGAGGGCGAAGATGGCGAGTTCCAGTGTCGCCGGCAGGCGCTGCCCGATGATGGTGATGACGCCCTGTTTCATCGAGATCGAGGTGCCGAGATTGCCGTGCAGAACCTGGCCGAACCAGATCCAGAACTGCTGCCAGATCGGCAGGTCCAGCCCGTAATGCGCCCTGAGCGCGGCGATGTCGGCATCCGTCGCGCCGGGGGCGATCATCATGGCGATCGGGTCACCCGGCACCACGCGCACCAACACGAAGACCACCACCATCACGCCGAACAGCGTGACGAGGGCGGAGAGCGCGCGGGACAGGATGAGGCTGAGCGGCATGGTGTTGAGAAGCAGCGAGGCCCGGCCGGGGCCGGGCCTCGCATGCTGTCAGGTGTTGATCACGAGGCGGGCGACATCTGCGCCGGCTCGGGCGAGCCTGCGACGTTCGGCGTCACCTTCACCGTCTTCTTGAACAGGATCGGCTGCTGATACTGGATCAGCGGGATCACATAGGCGTTCTCGGCGATGTACTTGTCGACCGCCTTCCAGCCGTCGATGCGCTTCTTCTCGTCCGCCTCGCCCCACAGCGGGCCGATCATGCCGTCGAGGTCATCGGTGTTCCACACCGAGTGCGGCGAGGGACCGAACATGGCGAAGCCCGTGGAGGTGGTCGGGTCGCCGATCGCGTTGCCCCAGTTGTAGAAGGCGGCCGGCGCCAGCTTGTCGGCGGCGCGCAGCTCGTAGTGCTTGGCGATCTCGTAGACCTCGATCTCGGCCTCGATCCCCACCTTGCGCCACATGCCGACGATGGCCTGCACCATCTCGTAGTCCTTGGGCTTCAGGCCGCGCGTGGTCTGGATGGTGAACTTCACCGGATTGTCCGGGCCAAAGCCCGAAGCCTTGAGCAGTTCCTTGGCCTTCTCCGGGTCGTATTCCACCACGATGGCCGGATCGAAGGCGACATATTCCGGCGCCTCCAGCGTGCTGATCGGCGTTGCGTAGCCGCGCAGCAGCTTGTCGACGATGGCCTTCTTGTCGATCGAGATGGCAGCCGCCATGCGCACGTTCTTGTCCAGCATCGGGCCGTCATTGTTGAGGAAGATCATGCCGATGTCGGAGACGGGGGTGACGACGCCGGCAAGCCCGTCCTTGGCCTTCAGGCGGTCATATTCCTCGAAGGGCACGTCCACCGTGACATCCGAAGAGCCCGACTCGATTTCAGCGACACGGCTCGTCGCATCCGGCACGAACTTGAACACCACGGTGTCGAAGGCCGGCTTGCCGCCCCAGTAATCCGGGTTGGCCTTGAGGCGCACGAAGGCGTTGCGCTCAAACTGGTCGACCATGTAGGGGCCGGTGCCGATGGGCTTGGCCTCGAAGCCTTCAGCGCCCACCTTCTCGTAATAGGCCTTGGGCATCACATAGCCCGTGAGGAAGGCCATCCACTTGAACAAGGTGGGTTCGAACTGCAGCACATCGGCGGTGATCTTGTTGCCGTCGACCTTGAAGTTGCCGATCTTCGACCAGATGAAGGCGATGGGGTTGCCGCCATCCATCTTGCCGGCGCGCTCGAGGGACCACACCACGTCCTCGGCGGTGAAGGGCGAACCGTCATGCCACTTCACGCCGTCGCGCACGGTCATGAACACCTGCTTCTTGTCGTCCGACCAGCCCCACTCGGTGAGAAGCCCCGGCTGGAAGGCGAGGTCCGGCTTCTGGCCGATGAACTGGTCGAAGACCGAGCGGTAGATGGCCTGGATCGTCGGGTTCACGGCGGAGAGGCCGGTGGTCGGGTCCCAGGACGGCAGGTTCACGTTGTAGGCGATGGTGACGGTGCTGCCCTCGGCGTGGGCCGCGGTGACCATCATTCCCGGTCCCACCAGCAGCCCGGCCAGGCCGCCCTGCAGCAGCTGGCGGCGTGAAAGTTCGATCATGTTGTCCTCCCTGTTGTGCCGTGCGCTTCGTTCACGCCGGATTGAACAGCATTTTGGGGCTGTGCGTTGAAAATATTCAAGTGCATTTTTCACATCCGTCAGGGCCCTCACCATGCAAACGCATGGAATTCATGACGCACTGCACAAGAAATTCGATATTGCTTGATAAACAGGCGTAGGAGGGTCAGTATTCGCAGGTTCCGGCGGGGCTTGGTCAGGCGCCTGTCGAAGCTTGGATATATGCATTTGAATGTAATTCAAGGCGAAGCGGAAGATGGCTGAACGGTCTTTTGCGCGTGAGGTGGAGGATCTCCGGCTGGGTGACGGCCAGGAATTCCGCGGCGAGGGCATCCTCGCCATCACCAAGGCGCTGCTGCAGTCGGGCGTTTCCTATGTCGGGGGCTACCAGGGCTCGCCCATCTCGCACCTCATGGACGTGCTGGCGGACGCGTCCGACTACATGGCGGAACTGGGCGTTCATTTCGAATCCTCCGCCTCGGAGGCCACCGCCGCCGCCATGCTCTCGGCCTCCGTCATGTATCCGATCCGCGGTGCCGTCACCTGGAAGTCCACGGCCGGAACGAACGTGGCGAGTGACGCGCTGTCGAACCTCTCCTCCGGTGGTGTGAATGGCGGCGCCGTCATCATCATCGGCGAGGATTATGGCGAAGGCTCCTCCATCATGCAGGAGCGCAGCCACGCCTATGCAATGAAGTCGCAGATCTGGCTGATGGACCCGCGCCCCGATCTGCCCACCATGGTGCACATGGTCGAGAAGGCCTTCGAGCTCTCGGAAGCCTCCAACACGCCGGTCATGGTCGAGGTCCGCATCCGCGGCTGCCACGTGCATGGCCGCTTCAGGGCCAAGGACAACAGGAAGCCCGCCTACACCCTGAAGCAGGCGCTGGAGAACCCGGTGCGCGACGTCAACCGCATCGTGCTGCCGCCCGCCTCCTTCATCCACGAGAAGCTGAAGATCGAGAAGCGCTGGCCCGCCGCGGTCAACTTCATCCGAGAGCAGAAGCTCAACGAGGTCTTCGGGCCTGAGGACGGCGAGGTCGGCATCATCCTTCAGGGTGGCATGTACAATGGCGTGATCCGCGCCCTGCAGCAGCTGGGCCTGTCGGATGCCTATGGCAATACCAGGGTGCCGCTCTATGTCATGAACGTCACCTATCCGCTGGTGGACGAGGAGGTGGTCTCCTTCTGCACGGGAAAATCCGCCGTGGTGGTGGTCGAGGAGGGGCAGCCCGAGTTCATCGAGCAGGCGCTCAACACCCTGCTGCGCCGGCGGGACATCAACACCCGCATCTCCGGCAAGGACGTCTTCCCCATGGCGGGGGAATATACTGCCACGGTGATGCAGAAAGGCTTGATGGGCTTCCTCGAAAAGCACGCGCCGCGCCTTCTCGGCAACCGGCCGCCGCTGCCCGATGCCTCGCCGGTTCTCAACAGCAGGGAAGTCCAGGCGCTGGCGAATGTCGTGCCGCCGCGCCCGCCCGGCTTCTGCACCGGCTGCCCGGAGCGCCCCATCTTCGCGGCGATGAAGCTGGTCGAGAAGGAACTGGGGACGCATCATGTCTCTGCTGACATCGGCTGCCACCTCTTCTCCATCCTGCCGCCCTTCAACATCGGCGCGACGACGATGGGCTATGGCCTCGGCCCCGCCGCGGCGTCGGCCTTCAACGTCAAGGCCGACAAGCGCGTCATCTCGGTGATGGGCGATGGCGGCTTCTGGCACAATGGCCTGTCGTCTTCCGTCGGCAATGCCGTGTTCAACAAGCATGACGGCGTGATGCTGATCGTCGACAACTACTATTCATCCGCAACGGGCGGGCAGGATATCCTCTCATCGCGTGCAGAAAACAAGAAACGCGCCACCAACAATTCCATCGTCGATGCCGTGAAGGGCGTTGGCGCCAGGTGGGTGCGCCAGATCGACCACACCTATGACGTGGCGAAAATGCGCGACACGCTGCGCGAGGCGCTGACGACGGAGGAGCAGGGGCCGAAGATCATCGTTGCCTCCTCCGAATGCATGCTCAACAAGCAGCGCCGGGTGAAGCCGCTGGTGGACAAGGCCGAGCAGGCGGGCCAGCCGGTGCTCCGCCAGCGCTTCGGCGTCGATGAGGACATCTGCACGGGCGATCATGCCTGCATCCGCCTCTCCGGCTGCCCGTCGCTGTCCGTCAAGCATGTGGATGATCCGCTGCGTGATGACCCCGTGGCGGCGATCGACAACAGCTGTGTCGCCTGCGGCAATTGCGGCGAGGTGGCGGAGGCTGCCATCCTCTGCCCCTCCTTCTACCGCGCCGACGTGCTGCGCAATGCCTCGGGCTGGGAGCGTTTCATGGCAAGGCTGCGGGCCGGTGTCATCTCCTTCCTGCAGCGCCGTCGCGAGACGGGCCGCCACCTCTTCGCCAGGGTGAGTGCCTGATGTTCGACGCTTCCATCCCGCGCGACAAGCCGCTGTCGATTGCCATTCTCGCCATGGGCGGGCAGGGCGGTGGCGTGCTGTCGGACTGGATCGTGGCGGTGGCCGAGGCCAATGGCTGGTACGCGCAGTCGACCTCAGTGCCCGGCGTCGCCCAGCGCACCGGCGCGACACTCTATTACATCGAGATGCTGCCGCCGAAGGACGGGCACGCGCCGGTGCTGGCGCTCATGCCCACGCCCGGCGACGTTGACGTGGTCATCGCGGCGGAGCTGATGGAGGCGGGCCGCTCCATCCTGCGCGGCCTCGTCACGCCGGACCGCACACTGCTCATCACCTCCACCCACCGCGCCTATGCCGTGGCCGAGAAGGAGAAGCCCGGCGAGTCCATCGCCGATCCGCAGGCGGTCGATGCCGCGTCGCGGATTGCCGCACGCCGCGTCATCGCCTTCGACAAGGACGAGGCCGCGCGCGAGTCCGGCACGGTGATCTCCGCCCCGCTCTTCGGCGCCCTCGCAGGCTCCGGCGCCCTGCCCTTCGACCGGGCGAGCTTCGAGGCGGTGATCTCGGAAGGTGGTCGCGGCGTGAAAGCTTCGCTCAAGGGTTTTGCCGAGGGTTTTGCACGCGCCACCGCCAACGAGCTGCCAGAAGCGCGCATCGCAAACCGCAAGGCAGTCGGCATTCCGGAGACATTGGGAGCCCTTGACCTCGACCAGCGCCTCGCCCGTGTCCGCGCGCTGCCGGGCTCCGCCCAGGTCGCGGCCCTCGCAGGCCTCAAGCGCTGCATCGACTATCAGGACCATGCCTATGGCGATGAGTATCTGGCGCGGCTTGAGGCCTTGACGATCCTCGACGCCCGCAACGGTGGCGCAGCACAGGACTTCGCCTTCACGGCCGCCGCGGCCAAGCATGTGGCCAATGCCATGGCCTATGACGACGTGATCGGCGTTGCCGACCTCAAGATCCGTTCCGCCCGCTTCGCCCGCATCGCATCCGAGATGAAGGCGGGCGAGGATCCGCTGCAACTCACCGAATTCGTGCACCCGCGCGGCGAGGAGGTGGTGAGCCTCCTGCCCGCCGGCTGGGGCCGCAAGGTTTCGGCGAGCCCCGCCTGGATGGCACGCATCGACCGCTGGGTGAACCGCGACCGACGCATCCGCACCCACTCGATCCGCGGTTTCCTGCAGTTCAGCATGATCGCGGGCCTGCGCCGCTGGCGCCGAAAGCTGCTGCGCCATGATCACGAGATGCGCCACATGCAGGTCTGGCTCGACCTCGCCACGCGCACGCTGCCAAAGAACTATGATCTCGCCCGCGCCATCCTTGCCACGCACCGGCTCATCAAGGGCTATTCCGACACCCATGCGCGCGGGCTGTCGAAGTTCGACCGCGTGCTCTCCGCCGTGCCGCAGCTCGAAGCCCGCACCGATGGCGGCGCCTGGATCGACCGCCTGATCTCGGCGGCGCTGAAGGACGAGAATGGCGACGCGCTCGACGGCGCGCTGAAGACGGTGCGGGAGCTTTAGAACAGAGCCCCGTCATGTCCGCCCGGAGTTCCCCTCCCCCTTGCGGGGAGGGGTAGGGGTGGGGGTCGTGCCGCGAACGCAGACTTCAAGCACCGGACTCGCGGCACCCCCACCCTTGATCCCTCCCCACAAGGGGGAGGGAAATTCAAGCTGCGCTGGCCTTCTACCCTTCCGCCTCCGCCAGCCTGATGTTGCGCAGCACCTTCTGCAGGGTTGCTACGAAATGCGAGAACTCCTCCTCGCCGATGCCGCGGAACATCTGCTCATAGTGCTGGAACATCACCGGCCAGAAGGCATCGAAGGCCTCGCGGCCTGCCGGGGTGATCTCCACCTCGCGCACACGCAGGTCGCTGGCGCGCGGGCGGCGGCCCACGAAGCCGCGGGCCTCGAGCGTGTCCAGCGTGCGGCTCATGGTCGACTGCTCGGTCACCGTCAGTGTCGAAAGTTCGTTGATGGTGAGGCCTGAATTGATGCCGAGCACCGCGAGCGCCCGCATCTGCGGCGTGGTGAGATCAAACTTGCGCAGTTCCCCCGCAAGCTCCGCGTTCCACGTTGCGGCAATGCGGTTGAGCAGGTAGGGCACGAAGTAATTGAGCCCGATCTCGGCCAGCGACGGCAGCGAGGTCTCGGCATCCGCCTCGCGATGCAGCACGCCGCTGAGGAAGGCGAGGTCGCGCGTCATTTCAGCGAAGACGCCAGAAGGAAGCCGGAGCCGCCGCCGAGGCCGGGGCCCGGGTGCGTGGAGGCACCGATCTGCCACAGCCGCTTCACCGGCGTCTCGTGGTTCTTGAGCCCGCGCAGCGGCCGCCACAGGAAGAACTGGTCGATGCTGCAGGCCCCGCCATAGGGATCGCCGCCCACGAGATTGACGTTCATCGCCTCGAGGTCGGCGGGTGAATAGCAGCGCCGCGCCAGCACCAGCGACCTGAAGTCCGGGATGTGCCTGCTGAGGATCGCCTCGATGCGCTCGGCATAGGCTTCGCGCACCGCGTCCGTCCATCGCCCATCGGCGGGTGCCGCGATCTCGCCTGCGGCATCACCCTTGATGTGGCGGGGGCACTCGGGAAGCTGCAGCCACAGGATCGATTGGCCCTCGGGCGCGCGCGACGGGTCGAAGTTCGTCGGCTGGCCGAGGCAGATGGTGGGCTCGGCGGGCAACATGCCGCGCTCCGCCTCGTTCACCGCCTTGGACACGCCGTCGAGCCCGGGGGTGAGATGCAGCAGCGCCACCTTGGCAAGCTCCGGGTCCTTCCACGGCGGCGGCGCCTTCAGCGCATAATGGATCTGCATGTTGCCCTTGCCATAGGCGAAGCCGCGCGTCTCCTCGCGCTCACGCGCAGCGCCGGGCCAGTTCTTCAGCAGGCGTCCATAAAGCTGGTTCGGCGTCATCGAGCAGATGACGCCTTCAGCAGCCGCGATGCGTTCGCCGGACGCCAGCACCACGCCGGTGGCACGGCCCGCCTCATCCACCGTCACTTCGGTGACATCGGCCCCGGTGCGGATCTCGCCGCCATGATCGCGGATCAGCTGCTCGAAGGCGGCGATGATGTTCTTCGCACCGCCCTTGACGATGGGGGCGCCTGCGGCTTCCAGCGCGAAGGCGATGACCTTGGCCATCTGGCCGGAATAGGTGCTCTCGGGCCCCAGCCCGCAATGCAGCACCCAGGGCGCCATCAGCGCGTGGAAGCGGTCGGACTTGTAGTAAGGCTGCAGCCAGTGCCGCGCCGAGATCAGCGCTGCGCCGAAGAAGGCAGAAAGCCCAAGCGGCCCGCGCTTCCACGCCTCGCGCGCCACCAGCTTCGCCATGTCCCAGGACCACAGCCTGCCGCCCAGCAGCGCGAAGAGGAAGGGCGCATTGGCGCCCAGCGCCTCCATGTCGGCGGCATATTGCGCGCCATCGCCCTTGGCCAGCGCATCGAAGGCGGCGATGTTCCTTGCCCGGTCGCGCGTCAGCACGAGGTGCGAGCCATCGGGGCGCAGCACGCCCGTGGGGATCTCCGGATGCGCGAAGGCGAGGCCGCGCGTCTCCAGCTCCTTGCCCAGTGCGGCATAGGCGGGCGACAGCAGGAACAGCACGAAGGTCGTCGCCATCACGTCATGCGTGAAGCCCGGCACCGTCGCCTCTTCCGTGCGCATGCAGCCGCCGGTGACGGCGTTGCGTTCCAGCACCAGCACCTTGCGGCCCTTGAGCGCAAGAAGGGACGCAGCGACGAGTGAGTTGATGCCGCTGCCGGCGATCACGTAGTCGGCCATGCCGCGTCCCTCTCAGTCTGTTGCTTACTTGCCGACCAGCGCCAGCACGCGCAGCGGGCTGCCCGTGCCGTGCTTGATCTTCAGCGGCGCCGCGATGATCACCGCACCCTTCGGCGGCAGCTTGTCGAGGTTGCACAGCGAGGCGAGGCCATAGCGGTTGTTCTTGTGCATCAGGTTATGGGCAGGGAAGGGCGGTGTCATGCCGCCAGCCGAGCCCGCATCCGTGCCCACCGTTTCGGAACCCCAGCCGGTGATGCCCTTGTCGATCAGGTACTGGATCGCCTCGGCCGTCGGGCCCGGCGAATGCGGGCCGTTCTCGTCGGCATTGAGGAAGTCCTTCTCGCTGCCATTGCGCTTGTACCAGTCGGTGCGCATCACGACCCAGGAGCCCTTTTCGATCTGGCCGTGCTTGGCTTCCCAGGCCTTGATGTGGTCGACCGTCAGCAGGAAGTCCGGGTTCTTCGCCACTTCGGCGCTGCAGTCGATGACGTTGAGCGGGCCGACGAAATTCTGCGCCGGAATGGTGTCGGTGGCGCCGTCCGGATAGTCCTTGCCGGTGATCCAGTGCTGCGGCGCATCGAAATGCGTGCCCGAATGCTCGCCCAGCTTCAGCCAGTTCCACGCCCAGAAGGGGCCCTTGTCGTCGTAATGCGAAATGGTGTGGATCTCGACGGCGGGCGTGTTGAGGCCGATCTGCGGCGGCAGCTTGATCAGCGGCGTCTCGGGGCCGAGCACGGCGGTGAGATCGACCACCTCGACGCGGCCCGAGAGCAGCGCGGAAGCAAGTTCGGTAACGGCGTTGGACATGGGCGTTTCCTCGTTGGTTGATGGCGGAAGGCTATTTCATTCCCATGAAAACGCAAGCATCAGAAATGCTGGAAATGCTGGCTTTTTCGCAGGTGCAGCAACGACTTCCATGCGCAGGCACGCATCAGCTGCCGCCGAGCATTTTCCCCAGCAGATAGCCCGAGCCCGCGCCCGTGCCCGCCCCCGGCCAGGTGGCGGCCCCGCACATGTAGAGCCGCTCCAGCGGCATCTTGTAGCGCGAGTATCCCGCAACGGGGCGGAACAGGAAGTTCTGGTCCAGCTGGTGGCTGCCCGAAAGATTGTCGCCGCCGACGAGGCAGGGATTCTCCTCCTCGAGATCATCGGGCGAGAACACCGCGCGGCCGAGGATCTTCTCCCGCGTGCCCGGCGCGAACTGCTCGATGATTGACACCACGCGGTCGGCATAGGCCTCCTTGATCGCGCCCCACTGCGTCTCGCCGATCAGGCCCGCTGCATCACCCGTCACATGCTTCGGCAGCACGCGCACCTGAACCCACAGGATGTGCTTGCCATCCGGCGCGCGGGAGGGATCGACCGTGGTCGGCTGGCCCACCACCAGCACCGGCTTCCCGGGCAGCAGCCCGTCCATCGCCTCCCCGTAGGCGCGGTTCATGTAGGCAAAGTCGGGCGCGATGTGCACATAGGCGAAGTCCTTGAGTTCCGCTCCCGCCGCCCAGTCCGGCAGCCCATCCATGGCGAGGTGCACCATCATGGTGCCGGGGCCGGGGCGGAAGGCCTTGAACTTGGCGTCGACCGCAGGCTTGCCCGTGCCATTGGGCAGCATCTTGCCGAACAGCAGCCGCGGCGTGACATTGGCGATCACTGCCTTGCGCGCCGTGATCATGCGGCCATCGGCAAGCCGGATGCCGCTGGCACTGCCCGCTGAATGAACGACCTCCGCCACCGGCGCATCGAGGTGCAGCGCGCCGCCGAGTTCGCCGAGATAACCCGTCAGTGCCCGGATCATCGTGTCGGCACCGCCCTGGCCGATCACCATGCCGAAGGCCTGGTTGGTCATGGATTCGAGATAGGGAAACAGCGCGCCGCCGGACACATCCGGCGGGAAATCGAGGTGCAGGCCCCAGGCGGCAAGAGTCGCCTTCACCTTGTCATTGCGGAAATGCATGTCGGCCCAGGTCCGCGTCGGCAGGGTGAGGAAGCGCAGCATGTCCAGCGTCCAGGCCGTGCCGTTCTCGCGCCACGCCTTCCAGATCACTTTCGCCGTCGCCCAGCTCGGCATGGCATTGCCGAGAAGCCCGAAGATGTGCGGCGCATCCTTGCCGAAGCGCTGCATCATCGCATCCCAGGCCTCGGCGTCACCGGGGTCCAGCGCGTTGAGCCGCGCCATGGTGAGGGCAGGGTCCTTCGACACACCGAACCAGGTGCGGTCGGGGAAGACCGACGCAAAGCAATGTGCAGCGGGGGCAAAGCCCAGGCCGTGGCGGCCAAGCCCTTCGCCATGCTCGCGCAGGAAGGGCGATCCCGCGAACATCGAGAGGTTCATGGCTGCAAGGTCATGGCGGAAACCCGGCAGCGTCACCGCGCGCGTCTTCACCGCACCGCCGGCTTCGCCATTGGCCTCGAACACGCCAACGCTCCAGCCGCGCTTGGCCAGGTGAACCGCTGCCGCCAGCCCATTGTGGCCCGCACCGATGATCACCGCGTCGAATGTGGACGTCGCCATGCCGAATGCTCCGCTCTATGGCGGAAGCTTCCAACAGCGGTCTCGGACGGTCAATCCGAAAATACATGCAGATGGATGGAAACATCTCCTTGCACCCCGCGTGATGCTGTCATTTGCGGAATCGATCTTGTGCAGATGGATGTTTTGTGACCGAAATGGCAGCGAGCCTGCAGATAAGCCGGCCGATCACGCAATTGGAGGAACCACCCATGATGAAGCGCGCCTTTCTGGCAGCCTCTGCGCTGCTGCTGAGCCTCTCTGCCGCCCAAGCCGCCATGCCTGGCATGCGCGGGCATGACCACACCGGCATCACCGTCCCCGACATGGACCAGGCCGTCACCTTCTTCACCGATATCCTCGGCTGCCAGAAGGCCATGTCCTTCGGCCCCTTCGCCGATGACAAGGGCACCTTCATGACCGACCTGCTGGGCGTCGACTCCAAGGCCGTCATCGAGCAGATCACGCTCATGCGCTGCGGCTTCGGCTCCAACATCGAGCTGTTCAAGTACAAGGCCCCCGGCCAGCGCAGCCTGGACCAGAAGAACAGCGACATCGGCGCCTTCCACATCGCCTTCTATGTCGATGACATCAAGGCCGCCAAGGCCTTCCTCGACGAGAAGGGGGTGGTCACGCGCCTCGGGCCGCTGCCGGTGGACCAGGGCCCCGCCGCCGGCCAGGCCATCCTGTACTTCCAGTCGCCCTGGGGCCTGCAGCTCGAGGCCATCACCTATCCCAATGGCATGGCCTATGAGAAGGACGGCGGCCCGGTGCTGTGGTCGCCGAAGGACCCCGCCAAGTAAGCTGGCATTTACCCTCTCGCATGTTACAGTCGCGCCGGGCATGGCGACGTGCCCGGCGCTTCACATTCGGGACCCTGCCATGGCCGTCAGCTTCACCACCGATCGCATGCTCCGCTTCGGCGACTGCGACATCTCGGGCACCGCCTATTATCCGTCCTATCTCAACCTGCTCAACGGCGTGGTGGAGGAGTTCTGGTCGTGGATCGGCTATCCCTGGCACGAGATCATCTGGAAGGAGCGCTGGGGCACGCCCACGGTGCACCTGACCTGCAATTTCTCGAAGCCCTCCTTCTTCGGCGACAAGCTCACCTTCCGCGTCACGGTGAAGAAGGTGGGCCGCTCCTCGGTGGCGCTCGACCATGAGATCTGGTGCGGCGACGAGCTGCGCTGGACGGTGCATCAGGTTCTTGCCGCAAGCTGGCTCGACAAGCACACTTCGATGACCTGGCCCGACGACGTGCGCGCCAAGCTGATGAGCTTCCTGCCGAAGGACGATGCCGCGAACCCGCACCAGCCGGTGCAGCGCGGCTGATCTATCGCGCAGACGTCCTCTCCCGCAAGGCGGGGCAGGTGAGGGGACGTCAGAGCACGGAGCAGTCTTATCCCTCCGGCACCACCGCCGTCGCCTCGATCTCCACCTTGGCGCGGTCCTCGACCAGGGCCACCACCTGCACCAGCGCCATGGCCGGGAAGTGCTTGCCGATGATCTCGCGATAGACGCGGCCCAGCTCCTTCAGCCGCGCCAGGTATTCCCGCTTGTCGGTGACATACCAGGTGAGGCGCACGATGTGCTCCGGCCCCGCCCCCGCCTCCGCCAGCACGGCCACGATGTTGCGCAGCGTCTGCGCCACCTGGTCGATGAAGTCGTCGGACTCGAATTCCTGCTGCGCGTTCCAGCCGATGAGGCCGCCGCAGAAGATCATGCGGCCCGAAGCGGCCACGCCATTGGCATAGCCCAGCGCCGGCTTCCAGTTGCGCGGGTGAAGGAACTCATGTGGTGACTCACCCATCTTCAGCCTCCCAGCACGGCGCGGGCGATGATCACGCGCTGCACATCGCTTGCGCCCTCGTAAATGCGCAGCGCGCGGATCTCGCGGTAGAGATGCTCCACCACGCTGCCACTCTTCACGCCATCGCCGCCATGCAGCTGCACCGCCATGTCGATCACGCGCTGCGCAGCCTCCGTCGCGTCGAGCTTGGCCATCGAGGCCTCGCGCGTGATGCGCGGCGCACCTGAGTCCTTGGTCCAGGCGGCGCGATAGACGAGCAATGCCGCAGCATCGATGTCGAGCGCCATGTCGGCGATGTGGCCCTGCACCATCTGCAGGTCAGCGAGCGGCGCCCCGCCCACCTTGCGCGTCTTCACCCGGGTCAGCGTCTCGTCCAGCGCGCGGCGCGCGAAACCAAGTGCGGCGGCACCGACCGTGGAGCGGAACACGTCCAGCACCGACATGGCGATCTTGAAGCCATCCCCCGGCTTGCCGATCAGCGCAGCCTCGGGCACTTCCACAGTGTCGAAATCGAGCAGCGCCAGCGGATGCGGCGCCATCACGTCGATGCGCGCGGCAACGCGCAGGCCCTTGGTGTCCGCCGGCACGAGGAAGGCGGAGAGCCCCTTCGCCCCCGGCGCCTCGCCGGTGCGGGCGAAGACGACATAGACATCCGCGATGCCGCCATTGGAGATGTAGGTCTTCTCGCCCCTCAGCACGAAGCCGCCCTGCACGCGCGTTGCCGTCATCTTCGCAGCGGCGGCATCGGACCCCGCCTCGGGCTCGGTGATCGCAAACCCCGCGATCGCCGCGCCGCTGCGGGTGCGGGCGAGCCACTGCTTCTGCTCGGGCGTGCCGAACAGCGTCACCGCCCCCATGCCGAGGCCCTGCATGGCAAAGGAGAATTCGGCAAGCCCGTCATATTGCGCGATGGTCTCGCGGATCAGGCACAGCGTGCGCACATCGAGCCTCTCGCCATCGGCAGCGCCCGTGTGTTTAAGCCAGCCGGATGCACCGAGCGTCTTCACATGCGCGCGGCAGGCCGTGTCCACGTCATCATGATGGCCGGTGAGATTGGCCCGACACCAGGCATGAAGCTCCTCCGCCAGTGCCTTGTGGCGCGGCTCGAAAAAGGGCCAGTCGAGATATGTCGTGTCCGCCATCTCAGTTCCCCTCGAAGACCGGCTTCTGCTTGGCCACGAAGGCCCGGTAGGCGCGCTCGAAATCCCTGGTCTGCATGCAGATGGCCTGGGCCTGCGCCTCCGCCTCGATCGCCTGTTCGAGGCCCATGTTCCATTCCTGGTTCAGCTGCGTCTTGGTCATGCCATGGGCGAAGGTGGGGCCTGCGGCAAGGGCGCGGGCGAGCTTCATCGCTTCAGCCTCCAGTGCAGCCGCATCATGCAGCGCATTCCAGAAGCCCCAGCGCTCACCCTCCGCCGCCGTCATCACCCGGCCCGTATAGAGAAGTTCCGCCGCGCGCCCCTGCCCGATGATGCGCGGCAGCATGGCACAGGCCCCCATGTCGCAGCCCGCGAGCCCCACGCGCGTGAACAGGAAGGCGGCCTTGGCCTCCGGTGTCGCCAGCCGCATGTCGGAGGCCATGGCGACGATGGCGCCGGCCCCGACACACACGCCATCGACCGCCGCGATGATCGGCTTGCCGCAGGCGATCATGGCCTTCACCAGATCGCCCGTCATGCGGGTGAAGGCGAGGAGGCCCTTCATGTCGAGCCCGACCAGCGGCCCAATGATGTCATGCACGTCGCCGCCCGAGCAGAAATTGCCGCCGTTCGAGGCGAAGACGACGACATCCACGTCCGTCGCATAGACGAGGTTGCGGAAGGTGTCGCGCAGCTCGGCATAGCTCTCGAAGGTGAGCGGGTTCTTGCGGTCCGGACGGTTGAGCCGCACCACCGCGATGCGGTCATTGACCACCCACAGGAAATGCTGCGGCTTGAATGAAGCCAGCGACGTCATGCCTTGTCTCCCTTGCCCATGCGCTTCAACAGCGCCGTGACCTGTTCCACGTCCTGCTCGCTCAGGTCGCTGAACAGGGCATTGATCTCACGCTCATGGTCCGCCGCCAAGCGCTCGAACTGGCGCAAGCCCTCGGGCGTGAGCGCCACATAGACGGTGCGGCGGTCGGTCTCCGATGCCGTGCGGCGCACCAGCCCGTCCTTCTCCAGCCGGTCGACCACGGCCGTCGCGTTGCCGTTGGAGACGAGCAGCATGCGGCTCAGCTCCGACATGGTGGCCCCGTCGCGGCGGCGGTAGAGCGCTGCCATCACGTCGAAGCGCGGCAGCGTGGTGCCGTGCTCGACGCGGAGATATTCGCGCAGGCTGCTCTCGGCGGCGCGCGCGACGCCGAGGAGCCTGATCCACATCTTCAGGCGGCGTTTCGACAGCGGGTCGATGTCGGGCGCGGTCATGCGCGGATCGCCTCGGTGGACTTGGCCCTGAGCCGGAAGGCCTGGTCGCGTCCGCGCAGATAGGGCAGCGGCCACTCGCTTGCCTGGTCACCCATCTGCACCGCCGCATGCAGCGTCCAGTAGGGGTCGGCCAGGTGCGGCCGCGCCAGGCAGACGAGGTCGGCCCGGCCGGCGAGCAGGATCGAGTTCACCTGGTCGGCCTCGGTGATGTTGCCCACCGCCATGGTGGCAATCCCCGCCTCGTTGCGGATGCGGTCGCTGAACGGCGTCTGGAACATCCGGCCATAGACGGGCCTCGCGTCGATCGTGGTCTGCCCGGCCGAGACGTCGATGATGTCGGCCCCTGCGCCGTGGAACATCTTCGCCACCGTGACGGCATCCTCCGGGGTGATGCCATCCGCCCCCACCCAGTCGGTGGCGGAAATGCGCACCGACATCGGCTTCTCCTCGCCCCAGGCCTGGCGCATGGCGCGGAACACCTCGAGCGGCCAGCGCATGCGGTTCTCGAGGCTGCCGCCATAGTCATCCGTGCGGCGGTTCGAGACGGGTGAGATGAAGCTCGAGATCAGGTAGCCGTGCGCCGCATGGAGTTCCACCATGTCGAAGCCCGCGCGCTTCGCCATTTCGGTGGCGGCGACGAACTGCGCGGTGACCTTGTCCATGTGGCCCCGAGTCATCTCGCGCGGTGCCTTGTGCTTCGGCGACCAGGCGATGGCGGAGGGACCGATCGTCTCCCAGCCACCCGTGGCGAGCGGCATCTCGTCATCCTCCCACGGCACCTGCACCGAGGCCTTGCGGCCCGCATGCCCGATCTGGCAGCAGATCTTCGCGGTCGTCTCGGCATGGACGAATTCGACGAGGCGCTTCCACAGCGCCTCGTGTTCCGGTGCGTAAAGCCCCGGGCAGCCCGGCGTGATGCGGCCGTCGGGAGAGACGCAGGCCATCTCGGTATAGACCAGCCCCGCACCACCCTTGGCGCGCTCGGCATAATGCACGAAGTGCCAGTCGGTGGGGCAGCCGTCGACCGCCTTGTATTGCGCCATGGGCGAGACGACGAGGCGGTTCTTGAGCCTCATGTCGCGCAGCCGGAACGGCGCGAACATCGGCGCACGGCCCTTTTGCCCGCCCGCCTGTTCCTGGAACCAGTCCTCGGCCTCGCGCAGCCATTTCGGGTCGCGCAATCGCAGGTTCTCGTGGCTGATGCGCTGGCTGCGGGTGAGCAGCGAATAGGCGAACTGCAGCGGCGGCAGGTCGAGGTAGCGTTCCACCTGCTCGAACCATTCGAGGCTGTTCCGCGCGGCGGACTGCAGGCGCAGCACCTCGACGCGCCGCTCGTCCTGGTAGCGCTGGAAGGCCTGCTCCATCGTCGGCTCGGAGTGGAGATAGTCCGCCAGCGCAATGGCACTGTCGAAGGCCAGCCGCGATCCAGAGCCGATGGAGAAATGCCCCGTTGCTGCCGCATCGCCCATCAGCACGATGTTGTTGTGATACCAGCGTTCGCAGATCACCCGCGGAAACTGCATCCACACGGCGGAGCCGCGCAGGTGCGCGGCATTCGACATCAGTTCATGGCCGCCGAGGTGCTTGGCGAAGATCGCCTCGCAGGTGGCGATGGTCTCCTCCTTCGACATGTCCGCGAAGCCCCAGCGATCCCAGGTCTCCGGCAGGCATTCGACGATGAAGGTCGCGGTGTCCGCATCGAACTGGTAGACATGCGCCCACACCCAGCCATGCGCGGTGTTCTCGAAAATGAAGGTGAAGGCATCGTCGAATTTCTGGTGCGTGCCGAGCCAGATGAACTTGCACAGCCGCATGTCGATGTCCGGCCTGAAGACCCCGGCGAATTCCTTGCGCACCACCGAATTGATGCCATCGCAGGCGACCACCAGGTCATACTCCTTCGCATATTCCTCGGCCGACTTGAACTCGGTCTCGAACCGCAGGTCCACGCCCAGTTCGCGGGCGCGTGCCTGCAGCAGGATCAGCATCTGCTTCCTCCCGATGCCCGCAAAGCCGTGGCCACCGGAAACGGTGCGCTGGCCGTCATGCACCACGGCGATGTCGTCCCAGTAGGCGAAATGACTGCGGATGGCCTCGGTGCTCTTGGGGTCGTTCTTCTGCATGCGCGAGAGCGCGTCGTCGGACAGCACCACACCCCAGCCGAACGTGTCATTGGCGCGGTTCCGCTCCAGCACGGTCACCTCATGCGCCGGGTCGCGCAGCTTCATCGAGATCGCGAAATAAAGTCCGGCGGGGCCGCCGCCGAGGCACAGGATGCGCATGCGAAAATCTCCCGGTGAGCAGGGTTCGGTGAGGCTCGCACGCAGATTTTAATATTTCAAGTTCAAAATATTCGAACTTGAAATTTCTCTCCGCGGGGGCATCATGCCGGCATGGACACCCTGCTCATCGACCGCCACGACGGCTGGCTGCGGCTCACGCTCAACCGCCCGGCCGCGCGCAACGCGCTCAACACCGAACTGCTGGGCCAGCTCGCCGCCGCGCTGATGGGCGCGGCCGTCAACTCCTCCTGCCGCGCCGTGCTGCTCTGCGGGGCGGAGGGCAATTTCGCGGCGGGCGCCGACATCGGCGAGATCGAACACAAGACCCGGGCGGAAGGTGCCGCGGATCCGCGCAAGGCGCACTGGCAGACCATCCGCGACTTCCGCAAGCCGCTCATCGCCGCGGTCGACGGCTTCGCGCTGGGCGGCGGCTTCGAGCTCGCCCTGATGGCGGACCTCGTCATCGCCGGCGAGACGGCGCGCTTCGGCCTTCCGGAAACCAGCCTCGGCCTGATCCCCGGCGCGGGCGGCGGCCAGCGCCTCCTGTCGCTCGTCGGCCGGGCGCGGGCCAGCCGCATGGTGCTGACGGGCGAGATCATCGATGCCGCCACCGCCGAGGCCTGGGGCATCGCGGCTTGGAGATGCGAAGGCTCCGCCATCCCCGAGGGCGAGAAGCTGGCCGCGAAACTCGCAGCCCGTGCGCCGCTGGCGCTGCAGGCCGCCAAGCGCGCGCTGGTCGATGGCGACGATGATCCGAAAGCCCTCACGCTGGAGCGCAGCCTGTTCGAGAAGCTCCTCGACAGCGCCGACAAGACGGAAGGCATCGCCGCCTTCCGGGAGAAGCGCAAGCCGGAGTTCAGGGGCCAATGACCAAGCCCGTCATTGCCGTGCTGGGCCTCGGCACCATGGGCCTGGGGCTCGCCCAGCTCTATGCGCAGGCCGGGCACCGGATGATCGCCTTCGATGCAATGCCCGCCGCACGCGACAGCGCGAAAGCCCGCCTGACCCAATCCCTCGAACCCCGCGTGACAGCGGGCAAGCTCACCGAGGCCGCGCGCGATGCGATTCTGAACAACATCACCATCACCGACGATCTTGCGGCGCTGAAGGATGCGCGGCTGGTGATCGAGGCCGTCATCGAGGATCTCGGCGTCAAGCAGGCCCTCTTCGCCGAGGTCGAGCGCCATGTGGGCCCCGATGCGGTGCTCGCCACCAACACCTCTTCCCTTTCGGTCGCCGCCATCATGGCCAGGCTCGCGCATCCCGCGCGCGGGCTCGGCCTCCACTTCTTCAACCCCGCACCGGTGATGAAGCTCGTGGAACTCGTCGTGCCGCCCCTTGCATCGTCCGATGCGGTGGATCTCGCGCGCAGCATCACGACGGCGGCAGGCAAGACGGTCATCGCCTGCAGCGATTCGCCGGGCTTCATCGTCAACCGCTGTGCCAGGCCCTATTACGGTGAGGCGCTGGCGATGCTGGAGGAAGGCCGCAGCGCGTCAGACATCGACGCTGCCATGCTCAAGGCCGGTTATCGCCTCGGTCCCTTCGGCCTCATCGACCTGATCGGCGCCGACATCAACCTTGCCGCCACGCGCGGCCTGTCACAGGCAATGAACGGCCATCCCCGCTATCACGTCTTCGCCGCACTCCAGAAACAGGTGGACCACGGCCATCTCGGCCGCAAGTCGGGCCAGGGCTTCCTTCACCCCGCAACACCCGGCGAAGCGCCCGCCGACGGGGCGGAGATCGCGCTGCGCATCGAGGCCACGCTCGCCAACGAGGCCGCCGTCCTCGCGCAGGAGAGCGGGCTCGCGCCGGACGATATCGACACGGCCCTGAAACTCGGCCTCAACTTCCCGCGCGGCCCCTTCGAGTCGGCACGCGCACATGGTGCGGACCGCATCCTTGCAACGCTCACCGCGCGCGAGGCCGCTGCACCCGCGCATCTCAAGGGCCGCTACACAGCTTCGCCCGCGCTCGCGCACTTGATCGGCGCGTGAAAGGACACTTGATGGACGCCTTCATCTGCGACTACCTCCGCACCCCCATCGGCCGCTTCGGCGGCGCGCTCTCCTCCGTGCGCAGCGATGACCTCGCGGCGATCCCCATCAAGGCGCTGATGCAGAAACACGCGTCCCTCGATTGGTCGGCGGTGGATGAAGTCATTCTCGGCTGCGCCAACCAGGCGGGCGAGGACAATCGCAACGTCGCCCGCATGGCGGTGCTGCTGTCGGGCTTGCCCGACAGCGTGCCGGGCGTCACCGTCAATCGCCTCTGCGGCTCCGGCATGGATGCGGTGGCGATCGCCGCGCGCGCCATCAAGGCGGGCGAGATCGATCTTGCCATCGCCGCCGGTGTTGAATCCATGTCGCGCGCACCCTTCGTCATGCCCAAGGCCACCGAAGCCTTTTCGCGCAACGCGGAAGTGCATGACACCACCATCGGCTGGCGCTTCGTGAACCCGGTCATCAAGGCGCAATACGGCATCGACTCCATGCCCGAAACGGCGGAGAACGTCGCCGCCGACTGCGCCATCTCGCGGGCCGACCAGGATGCCTTCGCGCTGCGCTCGCAGACCCGCGCCATCGCCGCGCAAGGCAATGGCCGCTTCGCCCGCGAGATCACGCCGGTCACCCTCCCGCAGCGCAAGGGCGAACCGGTCATCGTCGCGAAGGACGAGCACCCGCGCGCCACCACCCTCGAGCAGCTCGCCAGGCTGCCCACCCCCTTCCGCGCCGGCGGCAGCGTCACGGCCGGCAATGCCTCGGGTGTGAATGATGGCGCGGCCGCCCTGATCATCGCGTCCGAAGCCGCCATGAAGCGCCATGGGCTGCAGCCGCTGGCGCGCATCCTTGGCTTCGCGTCGGCAGGGCTAGCACCGCGCATCATGGGGCTGGGCCCGGTGCCCGCCACGCAGAAGCTCTGCGCAAGGCTCGGCCTCGCCGTCGACCGGTTCGATGTCATCGAGCTCAACGAGGCCTTCGCGGCGCAGGCGCTGGCCGTGCACCGCCAGCTGGGCCTTGCCGATGATGCGGCGCATGTGAACCCCAATGGCGGGGCCATCGCGCTCGGCCATCCGCTCGGCATGTCCGGTGCGCGGCTGGCTGGAACGGCAGCCCTCGACCTCAGCCTGTCAGGCGGCCGTCTGGCACTGGCGACGATGTGCGTGGGGGTGGGCCAGGGCGTGGCGCTGGCGCTGGCGCGGGCGTGATGGGCCTCAGGTGAAGACGTAGCGTCCGGGGGCCGCGCCGAGTTTCGGCATGGCGTCCATGTCCGGCGGCGCCACCATGGCCCTGGTGCCCTTCGCCTCCAGCCAGTCCGCCCAGGCCAGCCACCAGGAGCCCTCGCGCGGCTCTGCCGCTGCGGCCCAGCTCACGGGGTCGACGTATTTGGCATCATGCGCCGCGGTGCCGATGCGGAACGACCGGTGCCTGTGGCCCGGCTCGCTGACGATGCCGGCATTGTGGCCGCCGGTGGTGAGAACGAAGGTCACCTCCGTGTCGGCGAAGAGCCGGAACTTGTAGACCGACTGCCACGGCGCGATGTGGTCCTTCTCGGTTCCGACGAGGAACACCGGCGCATCGATGTCGCGCAGTGCGATCACCCGGCCCTCCACCGCATAGCGCCCTGCGGTGAGCCGGTTCTCGAGGAACAGCCCGCGCAGGTACTGCGAATGCATCAGATAGGGCATGCGCGTCTGGTCGGCGTTCCAGGCCATCAGGTCGGTCATCGCCTCGCGCTCGCCCAGCACGTAGTCATGGATGATGCGCGACAGGATCAGCTCGTTGGAGCGCAGGATGCGGAAGGCCCCCGCCATCTGCTTGGTATCCAGCACGCCCCGGTCCCACATCATGTCCTCGAGGAAGGCCACCTGGCTGTCGTCGACGAACAGCATCAGCTCGCCCGCTTCCGAGAAATCCGTCTGCGCCGCAAGCAGCGACAGCGAGGCCAGCCGCCTGTCGCCGTCGCGCGCCATGGTGGCGGCGGCAATCGCCAGGATGGTGCCGCCCAGGCAATAGCCACAGGCATGGATGCCACGGCCCGGCAGCAGCCGGGTGATCTCGTCCAGCGCTGCCATCACGCCCTTGCTGCGATAATCGTCGAGCGCCAGGTTGCGGTCCTCCGCCGTCGGATTGCGCCAGCTGATCATGAACACCGTGTGCCCGCGCCCGACCAGGAAGCGCACCAGCGAGTTCCCGGGCGACAGGTCGAGGATGTAGTATTTCATGATCCAGGCCGGCACCAGCAGGATGGGCTCCGCCGCAACCGCCTCCGTTGCCGGCCGATAGCAGATCAGTTCCATCAGGTCGTTGCGGAACACCACCTCGCCCGGCGTGGCGGCAAGCGTCTTGCCGACCACGAAGCCTTCGGCGCCCGCCGGCGGCTGGCTGCTCGCCTCGCGCTGCCGGTCCTCGATGAGGTTCTGCAGGCCCTTCGCCAGGCCCGCGCCGCCATCGGCCAGCACCTTCTTCCAGATGTCGGGGTTGATGAAGGGGTTGCTCCACGGCGCCAGCGCATCCAACAGGTGCCGGGTGATGAAGCCCATGCGCGTCTGGTCGATCGTCTGCATGCCGCGCGGCGCCTCTGCGGCGAACACGGCGAGGTGGCTGAGGCCGAGGTACCATTGCCGCAGCAGGTCCAGCGGCGGGGCCTGCCACGCCGGGTCCTCCTGGAAGCTCGTCCAGCCATTGGCGGGGAAGGGGGGCGCCGGGTTCTGCCCGCTCATCTTCGCCGCCGCATAGAGCCACAGCTTGCCGGCGTTCTCCGCCGCGCGCTCCGCCACGTCGAGCTGCGTGCCGGGCGACATGGCATAATGCGTGGCCCAGTCGAGATAGGCCGACCACAGCGCATAGGGCGAGATGCCCTGCGTCACATGCGCCAGCGCGGCGCGCTGCGCGCGGTCGAGCGTTTCGAAGTGGCGGGGCGTGTCGGTCATGGCGGTCATCCAGTTAGTCCAGGCGGCGGCTGGTCATGCTGATCCAGATCAACCGCGCCGCGTTGCTGAGCCTGCCCGCGGCGGGTTAAATATTATGCTGCACCGCAATCAATGAACGTTAATTGTGCAGGCGATGTGACGCAGCGTCTGATGCATTTTTCGGCACTGCAGCATAAGCCGAAGCAAATCAGCCGCATAGCGAGATTGTCCCGGCGCCGGCCGGACTGGCACGCCGGTTGCGATGGCTTCCCCCGGACGAAAGAAACAACAGTCCACGGAGGAAACAGAGATGTCTTTGACCAGGAGAGCTTTTGCGCAGGCAGCGGCCGGCGTGGCGTTGGGTGCGGCCTTCGGCGGCTTCGGCGTGGCGCGCGCGGCGGATGACACGATCAAGGTGGGCGTGCTCCACTCGCTGTCGGGCACCATGGCGATTTCGGAAACGACCCTGAAGGACGTGATGCTGATGCTGATCGAGGAGCAGAACGCCAAGGGCGGCCTGCTCGGCAAGAAGCTCGAGGCGGTGGTGGTCGATCCCGCTTCCGACTGGCCGCTCTTCGCCGAAAAGGCGCGCGAGCTCATCGCCAAGGACAAGGTGGCGGCGGTCTTCGGCTGCTGGACGAGCGTGTCGCGCAAGTCGGTGCTGCCCGTCTTCAAGGAACTCAACAGCATCCTCTTCTACCCCGTGCAATATGAGGGTGAGGAGTCGGAGCGCAACGTCTTCTACACCGGTGCCGCGCCCAACCAGCAGGCCATTCCGGCGGTCGACTACCTGCTCGACAACGAGAAGGTCCAGCGCTGGGTGCTGGCCGGCACTGACTATGTCTACCCGCGCACCACCAACAAGATCCTCGAGGCCTACCTGAAGTCCAAGGGTGTCGCCGAGGAAGACATCATGATCAACTACACGCCCTTCGGCCAGTCCGACTGGCAGACCATCGTCTCCGACATCAAGAAATTCGGCTCGGCGGGCAAGAAGACGGCGGTCGTCTCCACCATCAACGGCGATGCCAACGTGCCCTTCTACAAGGAACTCGCCAACCAGGGCGTCTCGGCGGAAGACATTCCCGTCGTCGCCTTCTCGGTGGGCGAGGAGGAACTCGCCGGCATCGACACCGGGCCGCTCGTCGGCCATCTCGCGGCGTGGAACTACTTCCAGTCGGTCGACACCCCTGAGAATGCCGAGTTCATCAAGAAGTGGAAGGCCTTCACCAAGAACGACAAGCGCGTCACCAACGACCCGATGGAGGCCCATTACATCGGCTTCAACATGTGGGTGAAGGCGGTCGAGAAGGCCGGCACCACGGACCCCGACAAGGTCATCGATGCGTTGATCGGCATCTCGGTGCCCAACCTCTCCGGCGGCTTCTCCACCATGATGCCGAACCACCACATCACCAAGCCGGTGCTGATCGGCGAGGTGCAGGAGAACGGGCAATTCGACATCGTGTGGTCCACACCCGGCCTCGTCGTCGGCGACGAGTGGTCGGACTTCCTGCCGGAATCGAAGCCGCTCATCTCCGACTGGCGGGCGCCCATGTCCTGCGGCAACTTCAACACCGCCACCGGCAAGTGCGGCGCCTGACATCTCCCGACCCGTTCCTCTCCCCCGTCGGGGGAGAGGGCAGGGTGAGGATCTGCACCACAATCTGATCTCGCAAACTGATCTCGCAAACATTGGGGAGTTCCCATGCGGCGCCTCATCGCGGCAGTTCTGCTGCTCCTGCTCGCAGGCGGCCCGGCCTTGGCCGATCTGCGACAGGCGGTGAACGCGCTCGGCCAGGCGAAGCTCGCCGACATGGAGCAGGCCATCAAGACGGTGGCCGCCGAGCCGGGCGAGGCCAGTCAGAAGGCTCTCGATGCATTGGGCGATGGCAGTCTTTACGTGCGAAAGGCCGATCGCCAGGTGTTCATCGCCGTGCC
The DNA here is from genome assembly GCF_003234965.1 of Aestuariivirga litoralis. GTDB lineage: Bacteria > Pseudomonadota > Alphaproteobacteria > Rhizobiales > Aestuariivirgaceae > Aestuariivirga > Aestuariivirga litoralis. The sequence continues at coordinate 483,920 of NZ_QKVK01000002.1, read as the reverse complement.
TGCGGGCGATGGTCTCGCCCTCACCGATCCGGTGACGGGTGAAGCGGCGGGCGTGGCGCCGAAATCCGATCTCTCCAAGATCAAGATCAACAATGCGCTGCGCCGCCTGCTGAAGGCCGCGGCAGGTGGCTCGGAGCTTGCCAGCGCCGATCCCGCCAAGCGTCTCTCCGCCGCCCAGGCGGTGCTGAAATCGCGCGATGCCGCAGCACTTCCGGCGCTGGAGGAGGCACTGGGCAAGGAGACGGACGCCACCGTCAAGTCCGCCCTCGAGCTCGCCCGCGCCGCCGCCATCCTTTCGTCCGACCGTCCGGATGACGCGAAGCTCGCCGCCATCAGCACGCTCGCCGCCACGGGGAGCCGCGACGTCCTGCCCATCCTCGCCACCGCCGGGCAGGGCGAGGGCGTGGTGGCCGACAGCGCGCGGCGCGCCGCCTCCGGCATCGAGGCGACGCTCGCCTACTGGAACGTGGCGCAGAATGTCTGGTACGGCATCTCGCTCGGCTCCGTGCTGCTGCTGGCCGCCATCGGGCTCGCCATCACCTTCGGCGTCATGGGCGTCATCAACATGGCGCATGGCGAAATGGTCATGCTCGGCGCCTACACCACCTTCGTGGTGCAGGAACTGATCCGCGCCCGCGCGCCCGGCCTCTTCGATGCTTCGCTGCTGATCGCCCTGCCGCTCGCCTTCCTCGTCGCGGCATTGATGGGCATGCTGATCGAGCGCACGGTCATCCGCCCGCTCTATGGCCGCCCGCTCGAAACGCTGCTCGCCACCTGGGGCGTGTCGCTCATCCTGCAGCAGGGCGTGCGCATGATCTTCGGTCCCACCAACCGCGAGGTGGGCAACCCCTCCTGGGCCTCGGGCGCCTTCGAGCTTGGCCAGCTCTCGATCACCTATAACCGCCTGTGGCTGGTGCTGTTCTCGCTCGCCGTGTTCTTCGCGCTCTATCTCCTCCTCAACAAGACGGTCTTCGGCCTCCATGTCCGCGCCGTCACCCAGAACCGCCGCATGGCCTCCGCCATCGGCATCCGCACGCCGTGGATCGGCGCCCTCACCTTCGCCGTGGGCTCCGGCATCGCAGGCATCGCCGGGGTCGGCCTGTCGCAGATCGACAATGTGTCACCCGACCTTGGGCAAGGCTACTCCATCGACAGCTTCATGGTCGTGGTCTTCGGCGGTGTGGGCAGTCTCTGGGGCACGCTGGTGGCCTCGATGACGCTGGGCATCGTCAACAAGCTGCTGGAGCCCTTCGCCGGTGCAGTCCTGGGCAAGATCCTGGTCCTCGTCTTCATCATCCTCTTCATCCAGAAGCGGCCACGCGGCCTCTTTGCCCTCAAGGGCAGGTTCGTCGAGACATGAGCAGGCTTTCCCTCATCGCCGCGGCGATCATCCTCGGCCTCGCCCTTCTGGTGCCGCTGCTGAATCTGGCGGTGCCGGCGGAGCAGGCCTTCCACATCCCGGACTATCTCGTGCCGCTCCTGGGCAAGTACCTGTGCTTCGCCATTCTCGCGCTGGCACTCGATCTCGCCTGGGGCTATTGCGGCATCCTGTCGCTCGGCCACGGCGCCTTCTTCGCGCTGGGCGGCTATGCCATGGGCATGTACCTGATGCGCCAGATCGGTTCGCGCGGCGTCTATGCCAATCCGGTGCTGCCGGACTTCATGGTCTTCCTGAACTGGAAGGAACTGCCCTGGTACTGGTACGGCTTCGACATGTTCTGGTTCGCCAGCCTCATGGTCATGCTGGTGCCGGGGCTCCTCGCCTTCGTCTTCGGCTGGTTCGCCTTCCGCTCGCGCGTCACCGGCGTCTATCTCTCGATCATCACCCAGGCCCTCACCTATGCGCTGCTGCTCGCCTTCTTCCGCAACGACATGGGCTTCGGCGGCAACAATGGCCTCACCGACTTCAAGGACATCCTCGGCTTCAGCATCCAGGCGCCGTCGACACGCGCCGCGCTCTTTGCGGCCACCTGCATCGTCCTCGCCGCCTTCCTCCTGATGTTGCGCTGGATCGTTGCCTCGCGGCTGGGCAAGGTCATGGTGGCGGTGCGCGATGCCGAAAGCCGCACCCGCTTCATCGGCTACCGCGTCGAGCATGTGAAGCTCTTCGCCTTCACGCTTTCCGCCGTCATGGCGGGCATTGCGGGTGCGCTCTACGTGCCGCAGGTGGGCATCATCAACCCGGGCGAATTCGCGCCGGCCAATTCCATCGAGATCGTCATCTGGACGGCGGTGGGCGGCCGCGGCACGCTGGTGGGGCCGATCATCGGCGCCGTCACGGTCAATGCCGGCAAGACCTATTTCACCGCCGCCTTTCCGGACATGTGGCTCCTCGTTCTGGGGGCGCTCTTCATCTGCGTCACGCTGTTCCTGCCCAGGGGCATCGTCGGCACGCTGGCGGACTGGCTGGCGCGCCTGCCGCGCAAGGCGAAGGCCGGGAAGACGCCCACCGCCCTGCCGGAGGCCGCCGAATGAGCAGGCATGGCTCCATCCTCTATCTCGATGGCATCACCGTGAGCTTCGACGGCTTCAAGGCGCTGAACAACCTCTCCCTCATCATCGGGGAGGGAGAGATGCGCGCCATCATCGGCCCCAATGGCGCCGGCAAGACCACCATGATGGACGTGATCACCGGCAAGACCCGGCCTCAATCGGGCGAAGCCGTCTTCGGCGCCGCGGTCGACCTCCTCACGCGCGACGAGACGGAGATCGCGCGGCTCGGCATCGGCCGCAAGTTCCAGCGGCCCTCGGTCTTCGAAAGCCATACCGTCTGGGACAATGTCGAGCTGGCCCTCGCCGGCCACCGCGGCGTGGCGGAGGCGCTGTTCCACCGCCTCGCGCCGCAGGAGAAGCAGCGCATCGAGGAAGTGCTCGACACGGTGGGCCTGCTGTCGCAGGGCCGCCGCCTCGCCGCCCATCTCAGCCATGGCCAGAAGCAGTGGCTGGAAATCGGCATGCTGCTGGCGCAGGAACCGCAGCTGCTGCTGGTGGACGAGCCCGTGGCCGGCATGACCGATGACGAGACGGCGGAGACGGCGCGGCTTCTCAAGCGCATCGCCGGCAGCAAGGCCGTGGTGGTGGTGGAGCATGACATGTCCTTCGTGCGCGAACTCGGCGTCAAGGTCACGGTGCTGCACGAAGGCGCGGTACTGGCTGAAGGCCCGCTCGAGCAGGTGAGTGCGGAGCCGCGCGTCATCGAAGTCTATCTGGGCAGGTGAGGATGATCAGCCTCAACGTCTCCAATCTCGATCTCTATTATGGCGCCGCCCAGGCGCTGAAGGGCGTGTCGCTCGAGGTGAAGCCGGGTGCCATCACCTGCGTGCTGGGCCGCAACGGTGTCGGCAAGTCCAGCCTGCTGCGCGCCATCATGGGGTTGCAGAGGGTGAAGTCGGGCTCCATCGCCATCGATGGCAGGCCGATCGATGCGCTTGCCCCCTATGCCCGCGTCAGGTCGGGGCTGGGCTATGTGCCGCAGGGCCGCGAGATCTTCCCGCTGCTCACGGTGGAGGAGAACCTGCGCACCGGCCTCTCCACCGTGCCGCGTGCCGAGCGCTTCATCGACCCGGAGGTGCTGCGCCTCTTCCCCGTGCTGAAGGACATGCTGGCACGCCGCGGCGGCGACCTCTCGGGCGGCCAGCAGCAGCAGCTCGCCATCGGACGGGCGCTGGCAACCAGGCCGAAGCTCCTCGTGCTGGACGAGCCGACCGAGGGCATCCAGCCCTCGATCATCAAGGATATCGGCCACGCCATCCGCTACCTGAAGGAAACGAGCGGCATGGCCATCCTGCTGGTCGAGCAATATCTCGACTTCTGCCGTGAGCTTGCCGACCGCGTCTACATCATGGACCGCGGCGAGGTGGTGCATGGCGGCCCGGCGGAGGATCTCGACCGCGCGGACGTGCGCCGCCACCTGATGTTCTGAGCGGGTTGCAAGCCCCGCCACGGCTTGCGACAAGGGAGCACACACGGAGCCCCCGCATGCTGAAGAACATCCCCGCCACCCTGAGCCCCGACCTCCTCTGGTGCCTCGCCTCCATGGGCCATGCCGAGCGCCTGGTGCTGGTCGACCGCAACTTCCCCGCCCATGACGTGGCGCGCCACACCGCCACCGGCAAGCTGATCGAGCTTCCCGGCCTCGACATTCCGCAGGCGGCGCGTGCCATTCTCTCCGTCATGCCGCTCGACGACTTCATCCCCGATCCCGTCTCGCGCATGCAGGTGGTGGGCGAGCCTGACCGGCTGCTCCCCATGCAGGCCGAGGTGCACCGGATCGCGAGGGAGGCCGAGGGCAGGGACGTCGGCATGGAGGCGCTGGAACGCTTTGCCTTCTACGAGGCAGCAAAGAAGGGCTTCTGCGTCGTCCGCACCAGCGAGTTCCGCCCCTATGGCTGCTTCCTCTTCACCATGGGCGTGATTTTCGACGGGCGCTAGCGCACGTTCCCGGTTCAGCACACCTCCCCACATCATCATGGCCGGGCTTGTCCCGGCCATCCTTTTGCAGCGACGAAAAGGATCGCCGGGACGAGCCCGGCGATGATGGAGGAAGATGATGATGAATGCGGATCAGCTAGCCTTGCACCGTCGACACGAAGCGCCCCGCCGCCTCCGTCGCGAAGCGGCACGCATCCTCGATCCCGTCCCCCGCCGCCAGCCGCGCCGCGAGCGCGCCGCAGAAACAGTCGCCGGCACCATGGCTGGAGATCAGCTTCACCGGCAGGGCGGGGACATCGATGCGGGAGCCGTCGCGCGTCATCAGCATCAGCCCCTCGCCACCGCGCGTCAGCACCACGTCGCGGCTCCTGGCATGCAGGTGGTGGAGGGCCCGCGTCATGTCGTCCTCGCCCGAGAGCATCGTCGCCTCCACCCGGTTCACCACCAGCACGTCGACGAGATCGAGGAAGGCCGCCGACATCTGCCGCGCCGGCGCGGCGTTGAGCACGACGCGCCCGCCTTTCGCCTTCACCGCCCGCGCGGCAGCAAGGCTCACGGCCTCGGGGATCTCGTTCTGCAGCAGCAGAACCTTGGCATCCCACAGCGGCGCCCATCGCGTTGCCACCGCGTCGGCATCGATGGTGAGGTTCGCCCCCGAAACCACCACCGCGCCATATTCGCCGCCGTCCTCGCTGATCGCCACGCTCATGCCGCTGCCCTGCGTCGCGTCGATGCCGACATGGGTAATGTCGACACCCGCCGCCACGAGATTGGCCCGCAGCCTTTCGCCGAAATCATCCTGCCCCGTCTGCCCGCCAAACGCAGTCCTTGCGCCGAAGCGCGCGGCGGCCACTGCCTGGTTGCCGCCCTTGCCGCCGCACTTGTAGTGCCAGGAGGAGCCGACCAGCGTCTCGTCACGCCCCGGCAGCCGGGGCGCCGCCACCATGATATCGAGGTGCAGGCTGCCGACGACGGCGACGTCGATCATGCGCCACCATACAAGGCGTTCTGCAGGATGCGCTGGCTCGCCACCGCGTCCTGCGCCGCGATCGCCACATCGAGCGCCTGGTTCCCGCGCAGCCGGTCCAGCACGCGGCACATGCCCTCCACCGCGGAGATATTGGCCGCGCATTCCGCCACCGGGTCGAGCCCCACCGCATCGGGGAAGGTGTCGAAATAGATGGCATTGCGATAGCCGAGCTTTTCCAGCGTATGGAGCAGCTCCAGCGTCTGGATCACGTGCACGCTGCCGGCGACCAGCCCGTCGTCACGCTTGGCATAGCCGTCATTGAGGTGCACGCCCAGCAAGCGGCTGCGGCGGTGGATGAGCGAGGCCGCATAGGCCGGCATCTCGTCGGCATAGAGCACATGCGCGAAGTCCAGCGTCACACCCATGTTCTTCGCATTGACGTCGGACACCATCAGCAGCGTGGTGGCGACGTCGGGGAGCAGCGAGAAGGCGCGCGGCTCATTGGGCTTGTATTCGATCGAGATGTCGATCGCGGGGTTGTGTGCTGCGATTACGGTCAGCGCTTCTGCCGTCTCGTCCCACAGCCGCAGGTAATCGGCCTGGAAGGAATAGTCGAAGCCGTCCTGCCCCAGCCACAGCGTCATCAGGTCGCCGCCCGCCTCGGCCAGCGCATCGATCCCCCGCAGCGTCAGGTCCAGCGCCTTGGCGCGGATCGCCTTGTCGGGGTTGGTGAGCGCCCCCTTCTTGAAGCCGGGGTCGGAATAATAGCGCATGGCGAAGCCATTGAGGCTGATCCCCAGGCTGTCGAGCTTCGCCCGGATGTCCTTTGCGGTGGTGCCTTCCAGGTGGTCGGGAAAATTGAAGTCGACGGCGGAGAGCCCCGGCACCGTGGCGGCGCGCTCGATGAGGTCGAGCGAGGTGATGCGGTTCCTTCCGGGCCAGACCCTGGCGGCATCGGCCTTGAAGCCGTTGAGCCTGGTGGCATAGGCGAAGCGGGTCTTCTCTGCAGTCACTCTGGGCCTCTTGGCTTGCGGCATGTCCTTCCTTCCGTTACCAATTCGGCAGTGGAATTGAAAGGGAACGGCATGCAGGAGCGGATCAGGCGCTGGACGGAAGAGCTGATGATGATCCCCGGCCTCTCCGGCTTCGAGGGCACGGTCAGGCGCCATATCCGCGCCGAGCTGAAGGCGATGGGGATCGAGTCCCGCACCGACATGCTGGGCAACCTCATCGCGACGATCGAGGGTGACGTGGAGCTGCCCTCCGTCATGCTCATCGCCCACATGGACCAGCTGGGCCTCATCGTCCGCAAGATCGAGGCCAATGGCCTGATCCGCGCCGAGCGCGTGGGCGGCGTGCCGGAGCGCGCATTGGCGGCACAGGAGGTGCTGCTCTCGGTGGGCGGCGGCCTCAGCGTTCCCGGCATCATCGCCAACAAGAGCCACCATGCCACCACGCCGGAGGAGAAATATCGCGTCGTCCCCTACCAGGAGCTCTACATCGACTGCGGCTTCTCGTCTGCCGCGGAGGCACTGCAGGCGGGCATCAACATCGGCACCCCCATCGTCTACGCGCCCAATGTGGTGGAACTCGCGGGTGGCCGCATCGGCGGCACCTCGGTCGATGACCGTGCGGCCTGCGCGGTGATGCTGGAGCTCGCCAGGGCCACGCGCGAGATCTTCACGCTGCCGACGATCCACCTCGTCTTCTCGGTGCTGGAGGAGTTCAACCTGCGCGGCGCCGTGACGGCCGCCCAGGTGCTGCAGCCCGACATCTGCATCCAGCTCGATCTTGCTCTGGCCACCGACACGCCGGACATGGGCCAGCGCGGCGACGTGCGGCTGGGTGCCGGGCCGGTGATGAGCATGTTCAGCTTCCACGGCCGCGGCACGCTCAATGGCTGCATTCCGCATCCCGCCCTCGTGCAGCTGTTCCAGTTCACGGCGGACGCGGAGAAGATCAACCTGCAGCGCTCCGCCCATATTGGTGCCCTCACCGAAACCTCCTACGTGCAGCTCGTCGGCAAGGGTGTCGCGTCGATCGACATGGGCTTCCCCGCGCGCTACACGCATTCCGCCCTCGAGGTCTGCGACCTCGCCGACCTCGAAGGCCTCACGAGACTGCTGACGGCGGCGCTGACGCGCATCGACCGCAGCTTCACGCTGGACCGGGACCAGTTCTTCGAATGAAGCACTATCTCGGCGTCGACATCGGCACCTTCGAAACCAAGGGCGTGATCGTCAACGCCGCGGGCGAGATCGTGGCGCAGGCGTCGCGCGCCCACAAAATGCAGGTGCCTGAGCCCGGCTGGGCGGAGCATGATGCCGGCCAGGACTGGTGGGGTGACTTCGTCTTCGTGACGAAGAAGATGCTGGCGGAGAGCGGCATCGCGCCATCCGCCATCGCCGCCATCGGGTCGAGCGGCATCGGCCCCTGCATGCTGCCCGTCGATGAAAGCGGCACGCCGCTGATGAACGCCGTGCTCTATGGCGTCGACACGCGCGCGGCGCAGGAGATCGAGGACCTCACCCGGCAGATCGGCGCGGAGACGATCCTCGAGCGCTGCGGCAACGCGCTCACCTCGCAGGCGGTGGGCCCCAAGATCCTGTGGCTCAAGCGCCACCGGCCGGAGGTCTTCGCCAAGACCCACAAGATCCTCAATTCGAGCTCCTTCCTCGTCCACCGCCTCACCGGGCGCTATACCATCGACCATTATTCGGCCGGCAATTTCAGCCCCTTCTACCTGGCCGACAGGCAGGGCTGGAGCGACGAGCTGGCCCCCGGCATCATCGGCATGGACAAGCTGCCGGAGCTCCTCTGGACCACCGACATCGCAGGGTCCGTCACTGCGAAGGCCGCCGCCGAGACCGGCCTCGCAGAAGGCACACCCGTCATTGCCGGCACCATCGATGCGGCGGCGGAGGCGGTGAGCGTCGGCGTGCTCAACAGCGGCGACCTGATGCTGATGTATGGCTCCACCATCTTCATCATCCTCATCACGCCCGAACGCGTGCGCGACGGGCGCCTGTGGTATGCGCCCTGGCTCTTCCCCGGCCAGCATGGCGCCATGGCGGGCCTCTCCACCAGCGGCACGCTCACCCACTGGTTCCGCGACAATTTCGCGAAGGAGCTTGCCGCCGGGAGCGCGGTGGTGACGCTGGCCAAGGAGGCGGAGGCCTCGCCTCCCGGCGCCAAGGGCCTCGTGCTGCTCCCCTATTTCTCGGGCGAGCGCACGCCGATCCACGACACGAAGGCCAAGGGCCTCCTCTTCGGCCTCGACCTCACTCACACGCGGGCCGACATGTTCCGCGCCGTGCTCGAAGGCATCGCCCATGGCACGCGCCACGTGTTCGAAACCTATGCTGAAGCCGGCCAGTCACCGCGCACGGTCTATGCCGTGGGCGGCGGCACCAAGAACCGCGTCTGGTCGGAAGCGACCTCCGACATCAGCGGCCTGCGCCAGGTGCTGCGCCAGAAGACCATCGGCGCGTCATACGGCGATGCCTTCCTCGCCGCCCTGGCGCTCGGCGACGTGACCCCCGCCGACATCGACCGCTGGAACCCGGTCGCCTCCGCCATCACGCCGAAGCCGGAGCTGAAAGCGATGTACGACCGCCAGCACGCGGTGTTCCGCGGGCTCTATCCGGCGACGAAGCGGTTTTTGTAAGGCTCCCGCTCCGCCACATCCGTCATCCCAGCGAAAGCTGGGACCCAGCTTTCCGCGTGCTCTGACGTCCAAAGCTGGGCCCCAGCTTTCGCTGGGGTGACGAACGGGAGGGGAGGGGCGCGAACCCATTGCCACCTCCCCGATCCTGACCTAGCGTAGCCTCCGTCCATCAACGGAGAAACACCATGTGCAATGCCTGTGTCATCGAGAACGTGCGGCAGCAGGCCCAGTCCCGCCGCTCCTTCCTCGCACGCTCCGCGGCGGCGGGGGCTGCGGCATTGGCCGCCAGCGTCGTGAGCGCGCGGGAGACGCTGGCGCAGAGTTCCGGCAAGGTCGTCGACCTCACCCACACCTTCGATGAGAACTTCCCCACCTTCGATGGCAAGCCGGGCATCGAGATGGAGAAGGTCGTCGACTTCAAGACCAATGGCTACACCATCTACAAGCTCACCATCTTCGAGCATTCGGGCACCCACATCGATGCCCCGCTTCACTTCACCGCGGATGGCACCTCGGTCGCGGATCTCGCGCCTGAAAACCTCGTCTGCCCGCTCTGCATCCTCGACATCAAGGCCAGGGCGAAGGAGGATCCCAACGCCATGGTGACGAAGGCCGACATCGATGCCTGGGTTTCCGCCAACGGCGCCATTCCCAAGGGTGCCTGCGTCGCCATGAATTCGGGCTGGTCCGCCAAGGTGGGTGAGCCCGGCTACCGCACGCTGCCCGACGGCAAGTTCGCCTTTCCCGGCTTCTCGAAGGAGGCGGTGGATCTCCTGGCCGAAGCAGGTGCAGCCGCCATCGCGGTCGACACCCTGTCGCTCGATCCCGGCAGCTCGCAGGATTTCATCGTCCATAACACCTGGCTGCCCGGCGGGCGCTACGGCATCGAGAATGTCGCCAATCTCGATCTCCTGCCGGTGAAGGGCGCCACGCTCTTCGTCGGAGCACCCAAGCACCGCGGCGGCACCGGCGGCCCGGCGCGCGTCATGGCGACCTTCTGATGGCGACGCTTCCCTTGCTCGACGACGAGGCGGCGGGGCCGGAGGCCCGCGCCGTCTTCGACGACATCCGCGCCAGGCGCAACACGGATTACGTCAACAATTTCTGGCGCGCCCTCGCGCATGACCCGGCCCTTCTCAAGTCCACCTGGGAGCGCGTGCAGGAGGTGATGGCGCCGGGCGAGCTGGACCCGCTGGTGAAGGAGCTGATCTATGTGGCGGTCTCCACCGTCAATGGCTGCAGCTACTGCGTCCACTCCCACACCGCGGCAGCGCGTGCAAAAGGCATGACGCCCGGCCAGCACGCGGAGCTCCTGCGCGTCGTGGCGCTCGCCAGCCAGACCAATGCACTGGCCCATGCCCTGCAGGTGGAACCGGACGAGCGCTTCAAGGCGTGAAGCACCTCTAAATACTGTCATCCCGGCGAAAGCCGGGACCCAGCTTTCCGCGTGACGACCGCCCAAAGCTGGGCCCCAGCTTTCGCTGGGGTGACGTAACAAGGAGTGTGACGGAACGGATGAGCGCCCTACTTCACCGACCCCGAGGTCAGCCCCTTCACGATGTAGCGCTCGAGGAACACGCCGATGATGATCAGCGGCAGAATCGCGGCGGAGGACAGTGCGGCCATCGACCACCATGAGATTCCTTGCGAGCCGGTCTGGCTCGCCACCATCACCGGCAGCGTCTTGGCATAGCTGGACGTCAGGAGCGCCGCGAAGAAATACTCGTTCCAGCACAGGATGACGGAGAGGATGAAGGCCGCCACCATGCCCGGCAGCGCGATGGGCAGGATGATGCGGAAGAACGCACCCCAGGTGGAGCAGCCGTCGACGAGGGCCGCCTGTTCCAGCTCCTGCGGAATGGTGTCGAACTGGTCCTTCATGATCCAGATGACGATGGGCAGGACGGACAGCGTGTAGATGAGGATGAGACCCACCATCGAGTCGAGCAGTGCGAGCTCCTTGTAGAGCACGAGGAAGGGCATCGCCAGCACCACCGGCGGCAGGATGAGCTGGGAGAGGAAGAAGAACGAGATGTCGCGGTTCCGCCAGATCTTCCAGCGATAGGAGAAGCGGCTCAAGCCATAGGCCGCCATCGAGCCGAGGATCAGCGCCAGCACGGAGGCCCCCACCGAGGCCTGGATCGAGTTCCAGAAGCGCTTGAGGAATTCGGTGCGCGGTGTCGATTCGGTGAAGATCGTGTCGGGCGAAAGCCCGATGGCGCGCAGGCCCAGCCAGTTGGGCGTGAAGTCCACCCAGGGGATGATGTTCCCCAGCTGCACGTCCTTCGCCACCTTGAAGGTGGTGGAGAAGGTCCAGAAGATCGGGAACAGCGCGATGATCGTCCACAGGATCAGTGCCGCGTAGATCAGGAAGCGCTTCAGGGCGTAAGGCATCACACCGCCCTCTGCATGTAGCGGCTGGTGAATTTGAGGAGCAGCGCCACGAAGATGATGATGAGGATCAGGTACACCTCCGCGATCATCGTGCCATAGCCCACATTGGATCGGTCCTTGTAGACGCGGAAGATGTAGCTCGAGATCGTGTCGGTGGCACCGCCGGGCCCGCCCGAGGTGGTGTTGATCACGATGTCGGCGAGCTTCAGCTGGAAGATGATGCGCAGCACGATGGTGGTGACGGAAACCGGCAGCATCAGCGGGAAGGTGATCTGCCAGAAGCCCTGCCAGCCGGTGGCGCCGTCGACCTTGGCGGCCTCCTGCACGTCCTTGGGCAGCGCCTGGAGGCCGGCGAGGATCATGATCATCATGAAGGGGATCCACACCCAGGCATCCATCAGCGCGATCGTCGTCTTGGCGAGCCACGGCGTGGTGAGCAGCGTTGGCTGGCTCCAGCCCAGTTCGCGCAGCAGGTGGGTGACGGGGCCGAAGCGGTATTCCAGCATCGACTTGCCGATCATCCAGCTCACCGCCACGGGCGAGAGCATGAAGGGCAGCAGGAAGGCGACGCGGAAGAATTTCTGCGCCTTGATCTCGGCATTGAGCAGCATGGCAAGCCCGAAGGCGATCGCATACTGCACCACCACGGTCGCAACGTAGAACACCATGTTGCCGAGCGCGTTCCAGAAATACGGGTCGGCGATCAGCTGCCAGAAATTGTCGAGCCCGTTGAACTGCCGCCCGCCGGCCGATTGCAGGTTCCAGTCGGAGAACGCGATGTAGAAGCCGAAGAAGGTGGGGAAGATGACGAGCGCCAGGGTGAAGAAGAGCGCCGGCAGCACGAAGACCGCGCGCCAGCCCGCCTCGCCGTCGCGCAGCACGAGGCCGGAACAGAAGGCAACGCTCCAAACGATATAGGCGATGAACACCGGCTGCCAGTTGGTGAAGCCCCAGGAGGTGTAACCCATCACGTAGAGCAGCTGCACCGCACCGATGACGAAGAGCAGCAGTGTCGCGCTGCGGATCAGCAGGCTGCCCAGGCGCCGCCGCTCGGGCGAGACATGCTGTGCGACGGCCTCATGGCCCGGTGCTGCGGTGGAAGCGGAGGTCATCGTGAAACTTTCGGGGAAACAAAAAAGGGCCGGCAGCAGGGTGCTGCCGGCCCGGTGGCGTGGCTTACATGCCGAGCGATTTCTTGTAGAGCTTGATCTGGTTGTCGCGGCCGAGCTGGTCGGTGCGCTTCTCCCAGGCGGCGGCGATGGCGTCCGCCCCTTCCTGTGCCGTCATCTTGCCGGCATAGATGTTGGAGAGGATGTCCTCGGCCTCCGAGTAATACTGGAAGATGCCGGGGATGCGCGGCTCGATCGCGGCATTCGGGTGGTTGTAGGAATTGGCCTGCGAGGCGAGGTAGTTCGCGATGAACGCCTCGTCATAGCCCGCACCCACCCACTCCGGAATGTTGAAGTGGCTCTGGCGATAGGGCTGGAAGCCCGACGGGTAGGCCGCCATCCACAGCGAGATGTCCTTGCCGCCCAGGTGGGCAGCGAGCGACCAGGCCGCCTTCTGCTTCTTCGGGTCGGAATCGACGCGGGCCATCACGTAGATGCCCCAGCCGATATAGGCCATGTTCGGCGCGAAGTTCGGGCCCGAGGCGAGCGTCTCCCACTTGCCGGCGGCATGGTTGTAGACGTCCGGCGAGCCGGGCAGGATGTCGAAGGCGGTCTTGCCCTGGATGACGGACGAGTCATTGGTGTTGACGTTCGAGCCGATGTCGCCCCACCACGAGAGCATGGAGCCCGTGCCGGCGAGGAACTGCTGGAAGCCCGTGGTGCCGGGGTCGGCATTGAGCTGGTCGGCGGGTTCCGACGGCAGGCAGTCCACCACGTCCTGGATGGCGCGCACCCAGCCGGGGTTGTTGACCATCGGCTTCATCGTCTCCGCCTCGAACAGGAAGGCCTTCGAGTCGGGGTGCTTCACATAGGCCGTGGCGCGCGAGCCCAGGAAGTAGAAGCCGAAGCCGCCCCAGCCCTTGGCCGGGTCGAGATAGCCATAGAGGTCCTGGCCGTCGAGCTGCTTGCCCTTCAGGAACTTGGTCATGGCATTCACCTGCTGCCAGGTGCGGGGCTCGGCCCATTCGCCTTCGCCGCCGGCCTTCTTCCATTCCTCGGCCAGCGCCTTGTCGGCGAACACGTCGGAGCGGAAGTTGAAGTTGTGGCAGTCGCCGTCGCAGGAGACGCGATAGGTCTTGCCGTCCCAGGTGCCGACGGGCGCCTTGAGGTAGCCGACATAGTCATCCATGTCGATCTGCTTGGCCACCCAGTCCGGCATCACCGAGGCCAGGCCCTTGCCGCAGACGTCGCCTTCGAAGGGCGCACCCATCTCGATCACGTCGAAGTCCACCGTGCCGGTGGCGATCGCCTGCTGCAGGCGGGCATTGTAGTCGGCCTGCGCGAGGTCGATCCAGTTGATCGTCGCACCGGTGTAGTCCGCCCAGGCCTTGGACAGGCCGCGGAACAGCACGTTGTGGACGTTCTGGTTGTTGAGCCCCATGAACGACAGCTCGACGCCCTTGAACTCGCCCTCCTGCACGTTCTGCTTCGTCGGCCCGAGGCACATCTCGCCGACCTTCTGCCAGTCGGCATCCGTCGGCTGGCCCTTGCCCACGCCGGGGATCTTCAGGATGGCAGCGCGGATGTCGTCCTGCGCGAAGGCGGTGGAGACGTTCATCGCCGGGCCACCCACGGCGGCCATGGCGGCAACGCCCGCAGCGCCCTTCAGCACGGCGCGGCGGCTCATCATGTAGTTATAGAGTTCGACTTTCATGTCCTTGGGTCCTCCCTAGAGCGTCCGTTGCAGGTTGTTGCGATATCTCTCCCCGCCGCCTCACTTTTTTGAAGAGGCTCGCAGGGGCCGTCATGGAACGCTGCGCCGACTATGCAACAGGGATTTGCAATGTCAACGAAGGGGATGCGCGAAACTCCGCCGGCGGAGCAAGTAGTCGTGCAGCGCAATATGTGCGGCGCACAAGCTGTGTTCATTCCGCCTCTCCTCATCATGCCCGGGCTCGTCCCGGGCATCCTGTAGCTGCCGGCAGAAATGATCGCCGGGACACGCCCGGCGATGATGGGCGAGGAGAAATGCTCTCCAGGTCAGGAAATCCGACCACCTGTCTTCGCATCAAACAAATGCACCAGCGACACATCGGGCGACATCGCAATCGCCTCCCCCGGCGCCACGTTCACGCGCTCGCGGAACACGCCGGTGATCTTCTCGCCCGCCAGCTTCGCCACCACCTGCGTCTCGGAGCCGGTGGGCTCGATCACCGTCACCTGCGGTCGCAGTTCGCCGCCCAGCACCAAATGCTCCGGCCGGATGCCATAAACGGCCTCCAGCCCGTCCGAACCCGCCGGAACGGACGCCAGCGGCAGCCGCGTCCCGTCGGCTGCCTCGAAATGCGGCTGGCTACCTCCCCGGATCGTGCCCTTGAACATGTTCATGGCGGGCGAGCCGATGAAGCCCGCGACGAAGAGGTTGGCGGGCCGGTCATAAAGCTCGAGCGGCGAGCCCATCTGCTCCACGATCCCGTCATGCAGCACCACGATGCGGTCGGCCATGGTCATGGCCTCCACCTGGTCGTGGGTGACGTAGATGGTGGTGGTCTTGAGGCGCTGGTGCAGTTCCTTGATTTCGGCGCGCATCTGCACGCGAAGCTTGGCATCGAGGTTGGACAGAGGCTCGTCGAACAGGAACACCTGGGGTGCCCGCACGATGGCCCGGCCCATGGCCACGCGCTGGCGCTGCCCGCCCGAAAGCTGGCGCGGATAGCGGTTGAGATAGGGCATGAGGTCGAGGATCTCGGCAGCGCGCTTCACCCGCTGGTCGATCTCAGCCTTCGGCGTCTTCCTGAGCTTCAGCGCGAAGCCCATGTTCTCGGCCACCGTCTTGTGCGGGTAGAGCGCATAGTTCTGGAACACCATGGCGATGTCGCGGTCCTTCGGCGGCAGGGCGTTCACCACCTTGTCGCCGATCCTGATGTTGCCGCCGGTGATGTCCTCGAGCCCCGCGATCATGCGCAGCAGGGTCGACTTGCCGCAGCCCGATGGCCCGACGAGCGCCACGAATTCCCCGTTGGCGATGGGGATCGACACGCCATGGATCACCGCCTGCTCGCCATAGCTCTTGCGCACGTCAATGATGTCGACCGAAGCCAAGTCACGTCCCCCTTGAAGTGCGGGGTCTTGCGCCCCGCTGAGCGAGGGCGGAGACTAGGGCAGGTTTTTGACCCCGTCGAGTGCTTACTAGGGACTGCCGCCCATGCGCTATGAAATGATGCTCCCCCACCAGATCCGCGCCGCCATTGCCGCCAACACGCCCGTCGTGCTGCCGCTGGGCGTGCTCGAATACCATGGCGAGCACATGGCCGTGGGCATGGACACGCTCGCCGTCACCCGCGCGCTGGACCTCCTCGAGCAGGAGGCGGACATCGTCATCCTGCCGCCCTTCTACTATGGCGCGGCGAGCTATGCGGTGGAGCCGCCCGAAGGCACGGGCTCGGTGCAGGTCGACTCGACCGCCCTCCATCCCTTCGCGCGCGAGCTCTTCACCGGGCTCCTGCGCGTGGGCTTCCGCAACATCCATGCCTTCATCCATCACCAGACGGAGAATTTCGCCACCGGCATGCCCACCGACCTCGCCTTCAGGTTCGGCGCGAGGCAGGCGATCTTCGCCTTCCTCGAGAAGACGCGCGGCGAAGGCTGGTGGGGTGACGCGGCGATGGCCGATTACTATGCCCGGCAGGCCGGCGGGGCCGATCCCTTCAACTGGATCAAGATCCACCCCCTGATGACGCGCGACACGATCGAGCAATATCCCTTCGACCATGCGGGCGAGGGCGAGACCTCGCTGATGCTCGCCATGTGCCCCGAGGCGGTGGACATGGCGAAGCGCGATGACGCGCGCTGGTACACCGCCACCGCAGCCAGGGCCACGGCCGAGACGGGTGCGCGCGGGCGTGACCTCATCCTCGCCCACATGCGCCGCGTGCTCGGCCTCTCAACCTTGTGATGCCGCCGCGCGCAGGCGGTTGAAGCCGGCCTTGCGCCGGCTTGGAACGATCCGCATCGCCCGGAGTTTGTGCCCCATCAGCCGACAACTGCATTGGGGTTAAGAGAATGGCGACAACCAGCAACAACTCCCTCAGCGAACTCGAGCGCCGCGCCGAAACGACCCGCGCCGAACTGGCGCAGACGGTGGACGCGCTCCACAACCGCATCTCGCCCTCCGCCATCAAGGCGGACGTGAAGAGCTACATCCGCGACAACCCGCTGCAGGCCGCCGCCCTCGCGGTGGGTGCGGCCTATCCGATGTGGCGCCTCATCGGCGCCATGCCGGCGCCCGTGCTTCTCATCGGCGCCGGCCTCGCCATGGCGCGCCGCAGGGATGCACACGCCTCCGGCTATGCTTCCGGCAATGGCAGCGCCATGGTGTCGGGCCTCCGGGACAAGGCCTCCGACCTCACCTCCAGCCTCGCGGAGAAGGCGCAGGACACGGTGGACAGCCTGCGCAGCAAGGTGTCGGACACCGCGAGCCGCACCACCGACACGCTGGCCAGCACGTTGGACAGCACCCGCCAGACCGCCTCGGACACGATCCACCAGGTCAGCGACCGCGCCGGTGAAACCTTTGCGCGGGCCAGCGAGCAGCTCTTCGACACGGTCGAGCGCCATCCGCTGCTCGTCGGCGGTGTTGCCTTCGCAGTGGGCAGCATCGTGGCCGCCGCCGTGCCCGTGTCGCGCCCGGAACGCCGCCTGATGGGCGAAACGGCGGAGGACGTCCGCCGCCGCTCGCAGGAGCTTGCCATGCAGGGCCTGCGCCAGGCCAGGGATGTGGCCCGGCAGGTCTACGAAACGGCATCGGAGGAGATCCGCCAGGAAGGGCTGACGCCCGAGGCCGCGCGCCGCACCGCCCGCACCGCAGTCGACAGCGCGCGCGAGGCGATGGAGCGCACCGCCTCCGGCCCCGGCTCTGCCAGCCGGTCCTGATCCAACCAGCATTCGGGAGATGAACATGAGCAACATCGACAACACCATGAACCAGAACCAGCCGTCCTCCGGCTTCGAGGGCATGGCCGAACAGCACCCGGGCCTGGGCGGCAGCCCTGGCGGGGTGCGCGGCATGGCGTCGAAGGCCGGCGAGAAGATCATGGACACCGCCGAGCGCCAGAAGGCGGTCGGTGCCGACTACGTCGACTCCATCGCCGGGGCGGTGCGCCGCGCTGCGGGTGAATTCGAGGGCCAGGTGCCGCAGGCCGCGGACTATATCCGCTACGCCGCCGACCAGATTGAGACGATGTCGGACTCCCTCCGCCGCCGCGACATCGGCCAGATGATGCAGGACGTGCAGTCCTTTGCCCGCCGCCAGCCCACCGCCTTCCTGGGGCTCAGCTTCCTCGCGGGCTTCGCGGCCATCCGCTTCCTCAAGAGCGGCGCCTCGGGTGCCGGCACCTCGTCGGCCGGCGGTGAAAGCTGGCGCGCGCAGGAACCGGTCGACTCCGGCCGCTATGGCGCCACCGCGGGCGCGGGAATGGGTGAGGATCGCTTCGGCGCCTCGCAGTCTCCCGGCATGACGCCCGGCGTGGGCCTGTGAGGCAGGCCATGGCATCGGCATATGACAATCGCCCGCCGGAGACCAAGCCCGTCTCGGAGCTGATCTCGGATGCGCTGGGCCAGTTCTCCCGCCTCGTCAGGAACGAGGTGGCGCTGGCCCGCGCCGAGATGACCGACAAGGCGAAGCAGGTGGCGCGCGGCGGCGCGATGCTGGGGCTCGCCGCCTTCGTGGCGTTGCCGGCGCTCGGCGTCCTCATGCTGGCGCTGGCCGCCGGGCTGCATGAGCTGGGCCTCGCCTGGTCGCTCTCGTACCTGATCACGGCCGTCGTCGGCTTCGTCATCGCCGGCATGCTGGCGATGGTGGGGATGAGCCGCCTCAAGGCGGAGGCGCTGGTCCCCAGCCGCACCATCAACCAGCTTCATCGCGACGTCGGCACGATGAAGGAACACATGTGAGGGAATGGCCATGACCATGATCGAAGAAACCGTCGTCGTCGTCGAGGCCCCCGCCATGCGCGGCCCCCGCCGCGACAGGGATGACATGATGACCGCCTTCACCGATGCGGTGCGCGACAACCCGGTCCCCGCCGCCCTCATCGGCATGGGCGCCCTGTGGCTCTTCGCCGGCGGCGGCCGCATGACGCTGTTCGGCGGCCGCCAGCAGTCCTCCCTCGTCGGCACGGTGGCGCATGGCGCGGGTTCGGTGGCTCATGGCGCCAGCGGCCTGGCGCAGGGTGCCGCCCAGTCGGTCAGCAGCATGGGCCACACTGTCGCCTCCGGCGTCTCTTCCACCGTCGGCGGCTTCGCCGAGGCGGTGAGCGACACCGCGAGCCGCATGGGCGACTATCTCGGCAGCACGCTGCATGGCGTTGACGCGCAGGCGGAATACCGCAACCCGAACTTCAGCCGCGGCGGCGATACCTCGCTGCGCGGCGCGATGGGTGACATGACCGGCGGCCTCAGGGACATGTTCGAACGCCACCCCGTGGCACTGGGTGTGGCGGGCCTGGCGCTCGGCGCTGCCGTCGCCGCCTCGCTGCCGCTCACCGCCACCGAGCGCGACACGCTGGGCCAGGCGAGCGAAGCAGTGAAGGGCAAGCTCGGCGAAGCCGCCGAACAGGCCCGCGACGTCGCCGCCGCCGCCGTCAGCGAAGTGCGCGGCGCTGCGAGCCGCGGGCCGGGCTGATCCCCGCTCCCAACTCGTTCGTCCTCTCCCCCGCAGGGGGAGAGGGCAGGGCGGGCGTGGTCGCCTGCCCTGCGAATGAGGCATGGCCCCGCCGCGGCTTTCGGGTTATGCCGCCGCATGGCCTTAGCCCCCGATTTCGACATCTTCCTCATGGCCCCGCCCGGCCTCGAAGCAGCCCTTTATGACGAGGTGCGCCAGCACCGCTTCAAGGCCGCGCGGCAGGTGGCGGGCGGCGTCATGGTCAAGGGCACGTGGAAGGACGTGTGGCGTGCCAATCTCGTGTTGCGCGGCTGCGGCCATGTGCTGGCCCGCATCGGCTCCTTCCGCGTGATGCACCTCGCCCAGCTCGACCGGCTGGCGCGCGAATTTGCCTGGGGCCAGGTGCTGCGCAAGGACGTGCCGGTGCGGGTCGAGGCCAGCTGCGCGCGCTCGAAGATCTATCACTCGGGTGCCGTGGTCCAGCGCATCGCCCGCGCCATCGCGGAAGAATTCGGTGCAGCGATCGACGATGATGCCGGCGTCATCGTCAAGGCCCGCATCGAGGACGATCTCTGCACCCTCAGCATCGACAGTTCGGGCGCCTCGCTCCACAAGCGCGGCCACAAGGAAGGCGTCGGCAAGGCGCCCCTGCGCGAGACGCTGGCGGCACTCTTCCTCCGCCAGTGCGGCTTCACGGGCGAGGAGCCGGTGGTCGACCCCATGTGCGGCTCCGGCACCTTCGTCATCGAGGCCGCCGAGATCGCAGCCAGTCTCGATCCCGGCCGCACCCGTGCCTTCGCCTTCGAGAAGCTCGCCACCTTCGATGCGAAGCTGTGGGCGGAGATGAAGGCCAGGTCCCGGCCGCGCGTGCCGCCCGTCCGCTTCTTTGGCAGCGACCGTGATGCGGGCGCCATCCGCATGGCGCGGCAGAATGCCGAAAGGGCAGGGGTCAGCGCCTTCACGGAGTTCAAGCAGCAATCGGTCAGTGATCTCGTGCCGCCGCAAGGCCCTCCGGGCCTCGTCATCGTCAACCCGCCCTATGGCACGCGCATCGGCGACAGGAAGCCGCTGTTCGCGCTCTATGGTGCCCTCGGGCAGGTGCTGAAGCAGCGCTTCTCCGGCTGGCGCGTCGGCCTCGTCACGACGGACGCCTCACTGGCCCGCGCGACCGGCTTGCCCTTCCTGCCGCCTCAGCCACCGGTGCTGCACGGCGGCCTGCGGGTCACGCTGCACCGAACCTCACCGCTGCCCTAGGGCCCGTCAGAGCTCCCCTCCCCACAAGGGGGCGGCAAACACCATGGTGCCCCTACGACCAGCTGGCCGCGAAGGCGCCCACCGCGATCAGGATGATGATGCAGGTGATCACCCAGTGCTTGGCCGTGAACTGATGCATGATCATGGCGCTGCGCCTTACTTCTGCATCTTGGGGGCGAAGGCCTGCACCATCAGCTTGGCCTGCTTCACCTGGTCGGGCGTCATGCCCTTGGCGATCTGCTCGATGTAGTTCGCCGCATTGTCGAAGCCCGGCTCATTGGCGCAGAGGTCGAGCCACATGTAGGCGGCGATCGGATCGGGCTTCACGCCGCGGCCCTTCCAGTAGGCGAGGCCCACTTCGTACTGCGCCTGCGGCTCGCCCTGGTTCGCCGCCATGAGCAGCCAGTTCATGCCGGCGGCCTGGTCCTGCTTGACCACGTCCTGGCCCTTCATCAGCCACCAGCCGAGCTTCAGCTGGGCGTCCACATTGCCCTTCTTGGCGGCTTCGCCCCACCAGTAGATGGCCTGCTTGTTGTCCTGCTCGACACCGTTGCGGTTCTCGCCCTTCTGGCCCCAGCTGCGCGGGCCATACATCTCGCCGATGAGGTAGGCGGCTTCGGCATTGCCGTCCTTGGCATAGGGCAGCAGCAGGCTCAGCGCCTTGCCATAGTCCTCGCTCTGGAAGGCGGTCATGCCGTCCTGATAGGCATCGGCCCAGGCCGTGCCGCTGGCGGCAGCCATGATGGCCAGGGCAAGGGCGCCGGCGCGAAGGTCGAACGTCATCGGAAAACTCCTGTTCAAGACCGCCCCGGGGCTTCCCCCGCTGCGGGTGTCATCTCAACTCCACCTCTACGGCAGGGTGCAGGGCAGGGCAATAGGCCCATACCCTTACCCACGGGGGCCGGTCACCCAACCCCCTGTCGTACTGTCGCCCCCCACTCCCCTCTGGCTCGTCACCCCAGCGAAAGCTGGGGCCCAGCTTCGGGCATCGGCCACGCGGAAAGCTGGGTCCCAGCTTGCGCTGGGATGACGGCATGAGGTGGGTTGTCGCCGTACAACCGCCCCACCTTCCCATCCATCGCGCAACAAAATTACGCAACGCCGGCCGATTATGGCCAGTTGATGTCCGCATCCCGGCTTCCCAACCTTGCGCAACAAAATTTCGCAACCCTGCGCGGTTGCACCTGCCCGCCGGGGACCGTGTCAACAACAACAAGGTTTTTGCATCCGAAAACACATCCGCCCGCAACATCCATCACCCGCTTTGCATCACCCCAACGCCCCCGGTTGTGGACCGCGGTGTCCCCATCCTCTGGTGCTAGTCTGGTACCAGTCAGGAGCGCTACAAGGCCACCAACCAGATTCACCCGAGGAAGCACCCCATGCGCATGACCACCGAAGAAGCCTTCGTCAAGGTTCTCCAGATGCACGGCATCGAGCATGCCTTCGGCATCATCGGTTCGGCCTTCATGCCGATTTCCGACCTCTTCCCCAAGGCCGGCATCACCTTCTGGGACTGTGCCCACGAGGGCTCGGGCGGCATGATGGCCGACGGCTACACCCGCGCGTCTGGCAAGATGTCGATGATGATCGCGCAGAACGGCCCGGGCATCACCAACTTCGTTACCGCAGTAAAAACAGCCTATTGGAACCATACGCCGCTTCTGCTGGTCACCCCCCAGGCCGCCAACAAGACCATCGGCCAGGGCGGCTTCCAGGAAGTCGAGCAGATGGACCTGTTCAAGGACATGGTCGGCTACCAGGAGGAGGTGCGTGATGCCTCCCGCGTGGCGGAGGTCTTGAACCGCGTGATCATGAACGCCAAGCGCCTCTCGGCCCCGGCCCAGATCAACATGCCGCGCGATTTCTGGACTCAAGTGATCGACATCGAACTCCCCGCCGTCGTCGCCTTCGAGCGCCCGTCGGGCGGCGAGGAGGCCATCGCCGCAGCCGCTAAGTTGTTGTCGGAAGCCAAGTTTCCGGTCATCCTCAACGGCGCGGGCGTCGTGCTCGGCGGCGCCATCCCGGCCTCGAAAGCGCTGGCCGAGAGGCTTTCCGCCCCGGTCTGCGTCGGCTACCAGCACAACGACGCCTTCCCCGGTTCGCACCCGCTCTTCGTCGGCCCGCTCGGCTACAACGGCTCCAAGGCCGGCATGGAGCTGATCAAGCAGGCGGACGTGGTGCTGGCGCTCGGCACCCGCCTCAACCCCTTCTCGACGCTCCCGGGCTATGGCCTCGACTACTGGCCCAAGGAGGCCAAGGTCATCCAGGTCGACATCAACCCCAACCGCATCGGCCTCACCAAGAAGGTGACCGTCGGAATCGTGGGTGATTCCAAGAAGGTAGCCGAAGGCATCCTGGCCAAGCTGTCGCCCTCCGCCGGCGATGCCGGCCGCGAGGAGCGGAAGAACCTGATCGCCCAGACGAAGTCGCGCTGGGCCCAGCAGCTCTCCTCCATGGACCACGAGGAAGACGACCCCGGCACGACGTGGAACGAGCGCGCCCGCAAGGCCAAGCCCGACTGGATGAGCCCCCGCATGGCCTGGCGCGCCATCCAGGCGGCGCTGCCCAAGGAGGCCATCATCTCCTCCGACATCGGCAACAACTGCGCCATCGGCAATGCCTATCCCACCTTCGAGCAGGGCCGTAAGTATCTGGCGCCAGGCCTTTTTGGCCCCTGCGGCTATGGCCTGCCCTCGGTCGTCGGCGCCAAGATCGGCTGCCCGGACGTGCCCGTGGTCGGCTTCTCCGGCGACGGCGCCTTCGGCATCGCGGTGACGGAATTGACCGCCATCGGCCGCAAGGAATGGCCGGCCATCACCCAGGTGGTGTTCCGCAACTACCAGTGGGGTGCCGAGAAGCGCAACTCGACCCTCTGGTATGACGACAACTTCGTCGGCACCGAACTCGACACCCAGGTGAGCTACGCCGGCATCGCAAAAGCCTGCGGACTTCAAGGGGTTGTCGCCTACACCATGGACGAGCTGCGCGATGCGCTCGCCAAGGCGATCGATGACCAGATGAAGCACGGCAAGACGACCCTCATCGAGGCCATGATCAACCAGGAACTGGGTGAGCCCTTCCGCCGCGACGCCATGAAGAAGCCCGTTGCCGTGGCCGGCATCGACGCCAAGGACATGCGGCCGCAGACCGTGTAAGTCTCGGTACGGGGCCCGGGATTCCGGGCTCCGTCACGCTTTTGCTGCATTCCCTTGGTGTGAGGGCGGGCGTGAGGAACAGGGACACCCATGGCTGAATCGCCGAAGGCATCGGAAATCCGCGAGCGCGCCCGCGCGTGGCGCGACATCATGCTCCAGATGACGGCCACCATCATGATCCCGCTGACCATCGCGGGGATGGGCCTCTACTACACGCGCTGGCAGCAGAACGTGAATGATCTCAAGACGATGATCGATCTCGTATCCGACGACAAGCCGGAGCGCCAGAAATACGGGATCGCCATGTTCGAGTACCTGCTGAAGAACGACAAGGTGCCCGTCGAGTTCGTGGCCGCCCAGCTCGACTACGCCAACAACGCCTCCGACCCGCAGCTGCTGCCCGCCATGGAGCGCGCGCTCACCGCCGCAGCCCAGACCAACACCAATGTCCAGGCGGTGTTCAAGGAGGCCGTCGGCCGCCTGCCGTCGCGGGTTTTCGTCAATGTTCTCAACGAGCAGCAGCGCGCCTGCTTCTCGAAGCTCCTGACCGGCCTCAAGGATACCGATGGCGCGGCCATCACGGTGCCCTCCATCGCCATGGCGAAGTGGGATGGAAAGGTGAATGAAATCCGCGCCATGAACGATGA
The DNA here is from genome assembly GCF_003234965.1 of Aestuariivirga litoralis. Classification (GTDB taxonomy): domain Bacteria; phylum Pseudomonadota; class Alphaproteobacteria; order Rhizobiales; family Aestuariivirgaceae; genus Aestuariivirga; species Aestuariivirga litoralis. The sequence goes on along the minus strand of NZ_QKVK01000002.1, from coordinate 459,629 downwards.
CGACGTGCCCAAGGCCGAAGCCATCGCCAACTGGCTGCGCAACATCGGCTTCGACATCCAGGTGGTAAACCTCACCAACATCTGGTCCGGCGCCAAGAAGGTGCGCCCCAACACCTTCGAGATCTGGTTCGGCGACAAGGACCTGCCGCCGATCTGCACCGGCAAGCAGGCCGCCATCCAGTCGCCGCCGCCGTCGAACTAGCTACAGGCGATAGGCGCGAATTCCGTTGTCACGGAACAGCTTGCGCCTTTCCTCCGGCGTCGAGCCCGAAGTCGCCCAGTCAAGCACCTGAATCCAGTCGGTATATTTTCCTGCCAGCTCCGCCACCGGCCAGTCGCCGCCATACATGATGCGGTTGAAGCCGAAGCTCTCGATGACGTGGTCGATGTAGGGCCGCAGCTGTTCGCGGGTCCAGTTTTCGTGGTCGGCCTCGGTGGTGACGCCCGAGAGCTTCACCATCACATTGGGGATCTGCGACAGTTCGCGGATGTGCCGCTTCCATGGTTCCATCAGGCCATCCTTGATGCCGGGCTTCCCGATGTGGTCGAGGATGAAGGATACCTCGGGGCAGCGGCGGATGAACTCGATCACATTGCCGAACTGATGGTGGTAAATGCAAACGTCGAAGCTGTAGTTATACTTGGGCAACAGTTTCGTCGCCGCAATGAAGTCTGGCCGCAGCACGAATTCGGGGTCGCTCTTGTTCTGGATCAGCCGCCGGATGCCACGCACCACCGGAAACCCGGACAGCCTTTCAACATCGGCCTCGAGCTTTGGCCCTTCCTCGAGCGGCAGCGAGGCGACGCAGCCCTTCAGCCGCGAGTCGCCCTGGGCGAGTTGCTGCACCCACTCCGCCTCGTCCATGTGCTGGGGATAGTCGACGTCGACCTCGACGAAGACCATGCTCTCGATGACGTAGGGCTTCGCGGCCTGCTCAAGATCATGGATGGTCCAGTCGCGCCCGAGCTTCGGGGCACCCGACGCCCAGCCATACTTGAACTTCGAGGTGTCCAGCAGGTGGACATGGGTGTCGGTGATGGGGAAATCGATCATGCTGCTCCGTCCCGTTTCGGGGAGAGGCTAGCCGATGATCAGGCGGAGGTGAACTCGTTCATCGCGGTCAGGAACTGCGCCACCTCGGCCAGCGTATTGTAGTGGCTGAAGGAGATGCGCACGCAATCCTTGAGGCCGAGGGGTGACAGGACGTTGCCGCTGTAATGGTCCGCCTTGCGGGTGTGGGTGCGGATGCCGCGGTCATTGAGGAAGCTCACCACCTCCTCGCTGGGCCGGCCCTCGAGCCAGACCGAGACCACGCCCTCGCGCCGCGCATTGGCTGCACCGCCAATGATGTGGAGGCCGGGAATATCCTTCAGTCCCCGCAGGTTGCCAGTGCCATTCACCATGGCCTCGGCCAGCATGTGCTCGTGGTCGTGGATCGCCGCGGCTGCAGCTTCAAGCCGCGTGCGGCGATCCTCGCTGCTGGTGAAATGGCTGCCGAGCCAGTCGAAATAGGACACGACGTCCGAGAAGGTTGCGTAGCTCCCCGTATCGCGCGTGCCCATTTCCCAGCTGGTGGCCGGTCCGCCGATGACGGTTTCCTTCGTGCAGCCGGTCAGCCGGTCCGACGCCCAGCCCACGCCATAGCCGTGGCGCGAGAACACCTTGTAGGGCGAGATCGCATAGCCATCTATTCCGAGGCCCGCGACATCCACCGCGCCATGGCTCGCATGCTGGATGCCGTCGACGATGATGAAACAGTGGGGCGCTGCCTTGCGGATCGCGGCGGCGATGGCACCCGCGTCCACCGCCATGCCGGTGACCGGCGAGGTGTGGACGATGGTGGCCACCCGGATCTCCGGCGTGAGGAAGGGCAGGTAGTCGGCGGCGGTGACGCAGCCCGTGGCGTCATCATGCGGCACGAGCACGTGTTTCCGGCCCGTGACATCCGCCCAGCGCGCCATGGCGCTGCGCGAGGCGGGGTGCTCCAGCGTGGTCGACAGCAAGATGCCGCCCGGAGCGGCCCCCAGCGCTGCGGTGCGGACCAGGCGGAACAGCACCTCCGTGCCGCTCTCGCCGACGAAAACCTGGCCCGAGGGCGCATTGAAGAACAGCCGCATGTCGGCCTTTGCCCTGTCGATCGCCGCCATGATGGCCTTCGATGCCGGATTGTCGCGCCCCTGGTTGTCGGGGATCGCGGCATAGGTGGCGGAGGTCTCCACCACCGATTTCAACGTAAGCGCGCCGCCGGCATTCTCGAAGAACACCCGCAGGCCGGAGAAGGGGCAGGCATCGACATGGGCGAAGCGGGCGCGGACAGCGTCAAGCAGGGCGGGCGTGAACATGGGCAAGGCACTCCGGAGGTCAGTTTCCGTGGGGATGCCCGTGATCGCGCGCATTGGCAAGCGACGTTCCACGCCGACCGGCTGCCGCAGGGTCAGCGGCATTTCGCGGTTGACTTGGCGCTGTCGCCAAATGAGTTTATCGGACCGGACGGGCGGAACGGCGCGGGCCCCGGCAGGGAGATTGTTTGTGGAGAATACGGGCGTGAGATGGGGTTGGCTGGTTGCAGCGGCGATCGTTGCCTTTGCGGTGGCGGTGTTTGCCGGCGTATTGGTGTTTGCCAGGCCATACTTGCCCGCATCGCTGGCGCTGCCCACCTTCGCCAATGGCGGGCAGGTGACCGCGGAAGGCAAGAGCGAGCCACCGGCCCCGCTTCCGGCCACCGCGCGCTACGAAACCGTGGCGGACGTCAAGGGTATGGCCGGCCTCACCGCCCCGGAAGGCGCCACCATTGCACCCATGGCCGGCGCAGCAGGTGACATTGCGGTCGTGCGCCTGTCAGGAATGAAATCGAATGCACCAGCCTTCGGAAAGCCTGGCGTCTATCTCACCCTGCCACCTGCTTTCGAGCAGGCAGCGAGCGGCCAGGCCGTGCGGGTAACGGTGATGGCACGCCGCGCGTCCGACGCGCCGGGCAAGTCCTTCGCCGTTGCCTACTCGACCAACGAGGTGGGCAATTCCGGCTGGCAGCGCTTTGACCTCGGCGACCAGCTGGCGAGCTATTCGTTCATCTACAAGGTGCCGGTGATGAAGGCGGGTTATGGCGACTTCATCGGCATCCTGCCGGAGGAGGGCGGGGCCGTGGAGATCAGTGGTATCGGTGCGGAGGTCTTCCCGGCGGGCACGGAGCTTCCGCCGTCAGCTTCACTCACCGGTTCCACCACTGGTACGGCCACCACCGCGGCACCCTGAGGGCACCGGGCAGGTTGGCCGCGCCTCAGTCGTCCGACATGGTGGCGCCGGGGTGGAAGGGAAGTTCGCGCACCCGCGTGCCGCTCATGCGGTGCCAGGCGGCGGCAAGTGCCGGGGCAACGCAGGGCACGCCTGCCTCGCCGATGCCGCCGGGCATGGCGGTTGCCGGATCGCCCTGCAGGATATCCACCGTGACCTTCGGCATGTCGCGCGGGGTGAGCACCCGGTAGTTGGAGAAGTTCTGCACCTGCGGCACGCCATTAACGAAGCTGACGCGGTTGTAGAGCGCGGAATAGATTCCGTGAACCAGGCCACCCTGCATCTGTGCCTCGACCGCGTTGGGATTGATCACCACGCCGCAGTCAACCACATAGTGGGCCTTGGTGACCTTGATGCGCGAGGCGGAGTCGAGCGCAATCTCGAGCGCCAGCGCCACGTAGCTGTTGAAACCCCTGAGGAAGGCGACGCCGCGCCGCATGGTGGGCATGGCGGTGTAGTTGGGTGAGTTCTTCAACGTCTGCAGCGCCTTGGTGGCACGGGCGTCGGCAGTCAGCATGCGCAGGCGATAGGCGATCGGATCCTGGCCCAGCGCCATGGCCAACTCGTCGATGGCACTCTCGACGGCGAAGGTGTTGTAGGATTCGCCAACCGAACGCCAGTAGCCGAGTGGAATGGCGGTCGGCAGGGGGGCGAACTCAATGCGGCGGTTGGGAATGGCGTAGGGCAGCTTCACCGCGCCCGCCACTGCCCCCGTGTCCTCCGGGTTGGTGCCTTGCTGGAAGGTGATGGAGGCCGAGACATTGCGGTAGACAAGCCCGGTGATGCCGTTTGCGTCGCCGCCCATGCGCACCCGCATGGAGGCATAAGGACGGTACTTGTCGTTCTTGAAGTCCTGCGGGCGCGACCATGTGAGCTTGACGGGCTTGCCGACAGCCACCGCGAGCTTGACCGCCTGCAGCACATAGTCCTGCTCGATCTTGCGGCCGAAGCCGCCACCGCAGAGCATGGAGTTCACCTTGATCTGGGCATCGGTGAGATTGGCAAGACCTGCCACGGAACGCACGGTGGCCGCAATGAAGCTCTGGCCCTGGGTGGGAAGCCAGAGTTCCACCTTGCTGACGACGCCGTTGGTCTTCGTCACCTGGACCGTGGCGTTCAGCACCTCCATGCAGGCATGGGCCAGGAAGGGCGTCTTGTAGATGGCGTCGAGCTTGCCGGTGCCGGCGCCTGGCGTTCCCGCCGTCTCGAAGACCTGGAGGTTGGCGGGCTTCGCAGCTGCCTGCAGCGCCTGGGCCTTGCTCGCGAGGGCGGCGGAATCGAGCAGCGACAGGTCGGCAGGCAGGGTCCATGTGACCTTGGACTGCAGCGAATTGGCGATGCGCATGGCGGCCCAGGTATTGGAGGCGACGACGCCAACCGCGTTACCCAGGTTGACGACCGCGAGGGCACCCGCGGCGCTCGTCGGGCAGCTCTTCACCGTGCCGGTGATGGTGGGGCAGTGCACGACGCTGGCAAATACCATGCCCGGCAGCATCACGTCCGTGCCGAACTTCGCCGTGCCATTGACCTTGCCCGCAAGGTCGAGGCGGCGCACCCCCTGGCCGACGATGCGCTTCGTGCCGGCAAAGGACACCGAGGCCGGATCGCTTGTGCTGGCGATCTTGCCGAGCACGGAGGCAAAGGTCTTCTCGCCATATGTTGCGTGGCGGAGCTTGCCGCCCACGACAAGCGACCATTGCGCCTGCGTGCCACCGAAGGTGAGCGCCGCGGCTGCGCGCAGGCGCCAGGCCGCCTTGGCCGAGGCGGTGCGCAGCGGCGTGTACCACATCATGGTGGAGGTCGAGCCGCCAGTGAGCTGCAGCCCCCAGCCCGGAAGTCCATAGACGGCGGGATTGACGGGGGCATGCTCGAAGCGCACCTGCGCCCAGTCGAGCATCAGCTCCTCCGCCATGATCTGGGCGAGGCCGCTGCCGATGCCCTGGCCCATCTCGGTCTGGCCGGTGATCAGTGTCACCGTGTTGTCGGCGTCGATGCGGATATAGGCGCCCACCCCGGTCGCCGCCGCCGCGGGAGAGGCGGTGAGGCCAAGGCTGACCGGCATGAGAAAGGCAGCGGCAGCGCCACCGATGAAGCTGCGGCGGTCGAGAACGAGGCTGTCGTCCTGTGCGGTGTCACGCATGGTGTGATCTCCTGCTGTTGGCTTCGGGCTCAGGCGACGCCAGGGAGGCTGAGGATCGCCTCCTTCACGCGCTGGAAGGTTCCGCACTGGCAGATATTGCTGAGGCCTGACGCGGTGGAGGCGCGCGACTCGCCGGCCTTCAGCCGCCCGTAGGCCGCCATCAGCATGCCGGACTGGCAGAAACCGCATTGCGGCACCTGATGTTGCAGCCAGGCGGCCTGCAGCTTGGCGCCGAGCGGATCGCTGTTCAGCGCCTCGATGGTCATCACCGACTTGCCGGCCACTTCGCCGATCGATTCGTCACACGACTTTTCAGGCTGGCCGTTGACCAGCACCGTGCAGGCGCCGCAGATCTCGACGCCACAGCCATATTTCGTGCCGGTCAATCCGAGCAGGTCGCGCAGAACCCAGAGCAGCGGCGTCTCGATGTTGTCGACCGTGACGGTGCGCGCCACGCCATTCAGCTTGAACGAAATCTGTGCCATGGATGGTGTTCCCCTTCTCATTCACCGGCATGTGCTGGAATAAACCGGCAAGGGCCGGCGTAATCAGCGATCGTCATGCTGGTTAGCCCGTCAAAGCTGACGGATGGCTGACGGAAGACCCTGGGAATGGGCCATGCAAGCTGGCAAAGTTAACAGTATCTGTCGCTGGAGATTCTATTTATCACCAACTTGTTCTTAGTTGTCGCACAGCTTGCGCTGAGCCATCACACCGCGATGCGCCTTTTCGATCCGTCCCCGGCAATGTCGGCGAGCGTCCGGAGCTCGTCCATGTGACCACCGAGGGCCGCATAGTCCGCCTTGCTCATGGTGAACTCGATGGGGGCGACGAGGGCGGGGGTGGGCACCGAACCAAAGGCGTTTTCAGGCAGCAGCGTGACGTCCACCATGTAGGTGATGCCGCCGCCGGGCCAGACATAGCAGGGCGCTCCCCCTGCCGTGACGCGGGTGATGGCCTGCTTCACCGATTGCGTGAGCCGCACCGGGTTTTCGGTGACACCGGCGCGCAGGGATCCGCCCGCGCCTGCCATGAAGAGGACGGTGGAGAGAGCCGGCTCGCAATTCTCCTGGATGCGGTCGACGGACAGGCGCAGAGCGGGAGGGAGTTCCTTCTCGACGGGGGCGAGCGCTGCGTCGAGTTCGAAATAGGCGTGGTGTTCGCCGGTGGTCGAAACCATGAGCATGCGCAGGCCGGGCCAGGCTTCCTTGGGGTCGAAGGGCTTGAGGATCGACAGCGGGTCGGTGAGGTCGGTGCCGCCCCAGCCAGTGCCGGGCTGGGCGACCTTGAAGTAGCGGCCCGGGGTGGAGCGGTGGCCCTTCATCTTGATGCCGGTGTCCGGCACGCCCAGGAACTTGCCCGCCTGGTGCTCGGAAAGAACCCCGGTGATGTGATCATCGACCACCACCACCTCGTCGACATGGCCCATCCACTGCTTGGCGAACATGCCGATGGTGGCGGAGCCGCAGCCCACCCGCATGCGCTCTTCCTTCACGCCGTTGATGATTGGCGCCTTGCCGGCCTCGATGACGACGGTTGCGCCGCCATCGACGGTCACCTCGACGGGTTTGCAGTTGGCGAGTGCCAGCATCGCCTCGCAGGTGACGCGGCCTTCCTTCTTCGAGCCGCCGGTCAAATGGCGCACGCCGCCGAGCGACAGCATCTGCGAACCATATTCGGCGGTGGTGACATGGCCGATCTGCTCGCCGTCGACGCGCACGGCGGCGGTTTCGTGGCCAAGGTGCCGGTCGGTGTCGATCTTCACCTTGAGGCCGCAATAGCTGAAGATGCCCTCGGTCACCACGGTGACCATGTCCACGCCGTCGACCTCGGAAGAGACGATGAAGGGCGCGGGCTTGTAGTCCGGATAGGTGGTGCCGGCACCGATGGCGGTGACGAAGGTCTGCGGCTCGCGGACGATCGAGCCGTCCCAGTCACGCGAGGAGGGAAGGAAGGGCACGAGGCCGCCGCCCTGGGCGACAGTGCGCTCCAGCAGCACATGGGGGTCTACCCTCGTCAGCACGCCACCCTTGTTGGCATAGCGGTCGCAGGCGCCCAGCATGCCCTCCCGGATGAAGCAGAGCACGGGGCAGGCATCGCAGCGGATCTTGTCCGTCGGGGCGTCCATGGCAATCCTTCGCAGGTGCGAAATCACGGTTGACAGGGCTGCCATGATCCCATATTTTTTGTATGTATACAAACAAATTTGAGGATCGGGGCGGCCCATGAGTGCGTTGTATGAGGAAGAAGTGCTGAGCGTCCATCACTGGACCGATCGCCTGTTCAGCTTCAAGACCACCCGCTCGCCGGCCTTCCGCTACGAGAACGGCCAGTTCACGATGATCGGCCTCGAGGTGAACGGCAAGCCGCTGCTGCGCGCCTATTCGCTGGTGAGCCCCAATTACGCCGACGAGCTTGAATTCCTGTCGATCAAGGTGGCCGACGGCCCGCTCACCTCCAAGCTCCAGCACATCCAGGTGGGCGACAAGATCCTGGTCGGCAAGAAGCCCACCGGCACGCTGCTGCTCGACAACCTGACGCCCGGCCGCAACCTCTACCTCCTCGGCACCGGCACGGGGCTGGCGCCCTTCATGAGCCTGGTCAAGGACCCTGCCGTCTATGAGCGTTTCGAGAAGGTGATCCTCGTCCATGGCTGCCGCACCGCCGCCGAACTTGCCTATGCCGACGAGATCGAGAACCAGCTGCCGAACGACGAGCTCCTGGGCGAGGACGTGCGCGCCAAGCTGCTCTACTACCCCACGGTGACGCGCGAGGAATTCAGGAACCGCGGCCGCATTACGCTGCTGATGGGCAATGGCAGGATGGCGCAGGACTTGGGCCTGCCGCCCGTCGAGGCGGCGCATGACCGGGTGATGATCTGCGGCTCGCCTGCCTTCCTCGCTGACATCGTCGGGCTCTTGAAGGGCATGTCCTTCACCGAGGGTTCGAGCAACGAGCCGGGCAGCTACGTCATCGAAAAGGCCTTTGTGGAGAAGTGAGCCATGGCCGGTGCGGAGGCGAAGGCGACCGCGCTGGGCGGCTACCGCCTGGAAGACCAGGTGGGCTTCTATCTTCGCCGTGCGGGCCAGCGCCATGCGGCGATCTTCGCTGGGCACATGATCGATGAGCTGACGCCGACGCAATGGGCGGCGCTCGTCAAGCTCGCCGAATTCGAATCCCTGTCGCAGAACCTGCTGGGCCGCGAGACGGCCATGGATGCCGCCACCATCAAGGGCGTGGTCGATCGCCTGCTGAAGCGCGGCTTTGTGAAGACCGCGCCCGACCCCGAGGACGGGCGGCGCATGCGCGTGTCGATCACCCGCGAAGGTGTGGCGGCCGTGGCGCGCGGCGTTTCCGCAGCAACGGCCATTACCGCCGAAACCTTGCAGCCGCTCGATGCGGCGGAGCAGCGCGCGCTGGTGGAACTGCTGCGGCGCATCGGGTGAGCGCCGCAGCCTTCACAATGTGATTCAGCGCCCGCGCAGCGCGGCCTGCACGCTGGCCAGAAGATCATCCGCCGAGCTCGCCTTCTGCGCACCGCCGGCTCCGCCCAGCACCTGGCCCAGGATGTCACCGAGGCCGCCGCCGCCCTGAGGCTGGCCACCACCGAGCATGCCGCCAAGGACATCGGCGAGACCGCCGCCGCCCTGTCTTGCCTGGCCACCCTGGGCCCCGCCGAGGACCTGGCCGAGAATGTCGCCGAGACCGCCATCGGAGGCGGGCTGTGCCGACTGGCGCGACGGCGGCTGGCCGGCGCCGTTCAGGATGTTGCCGATGATGTCGCCGAGCCCGCCCCCCGGTGCTTGCTGCGGGGCAGGGGCCGAACGTGGGGCCGCGCCGCCGCCGAGCACCTGGCCCAGAATGTCACCAAGGCCGCCACCGCCCGAGCCGGTGGAGGCCGAAGCAGCCTTGCCGCTCATCATCTGGCTCACGAAATAGGCCGCGATCACCGGCAGGAGCTGCTTGAGGATGGTCGAACTGATGCCGGAACTGGCCGAGAGCTGCTGGGCGACGCCGCGGCTCACGTCTTTCGAGCCGAAGATCTGGCCCAGCACCACATTGCCAGCGTCCGTCGGCGAGGCGATCTGGCCCCGCTGCTCATCCTGCTGCAACGCGTCGAAGATGGAACCGAGCCCATTGCCCGAGCCGGCGCTCTGCTTGAAGCCCGCCGCAATGACGGGGGCGAGGGCGGCAACCGCCGCCTCGGTCTGCGCCGGGTCGAGGCCGTACTGACGGCCGATTGCTGAAAGATCCATGGTTTCTGCCTCCCTGATTGGTGCCGCGGAGCTATACACAACCTCAGCGTCCCACACTGTGTGGTTACAATCAATTGCAGTTTGCCGCACCGCCCCCTATCCGGCAGCCTCGCTTTTGATATGATCCCTTCCGGCGCCAGACCACGCACCCCGCATACGGGGGCGAAAACATAACCGGAGGAAACCATGTCGAAACGCAAACTGATCGTGCCTGACAAGACGCTCATTTCCCGCCGTTCCGCCCTGAAGCTCGGCGGTGCGGGTGCCGCTGCCGCCCTGATGGGGCCCGGTTACGTCCGTTATGCGCAGGCGCAATCCTCCGAACCGATCCGCATCGGCTTCCAGGTGCACCGCACCGGCATCGGCGCGGCCTATGGCAAGTGGTACGAGCAGACCACCAATGCGGCGGTGAAGCTGATCAACGAGGCCGGCGGCATCTCCGGCCGGCCCATCGAGATCGTGCCCGAAGATGATGCGACGGACCCCGGCCGCGGTGCCGAAGTGGTCGAGAAATTCGCCACCCAGCACAAGTGCGACGTGGCCTTCGGCACGCTGTTCAGCCATGTGGTGATGGGCTCGGCCCCGCGTGCCGGCGAACTGAAGATTCCCTATTTCGTGGTTTCGGAAGGCCATCACGTCGCCTCCGGCAAGCTCAATCGCTACACCTTCCAGCCGGGCATCACGGACGTGCGCAGCCAGGTCATCTCCATGGCGCCGTGGATCGCCAAGAACCTGGGCAAGAAGGTCACCATGATCTTCCCGGACTTCGCCTTCGGCTATGACCACCGCGACTATTTCTCCGCCGCCATCAAGGCGCAGGGCGGCGAGGTCAATGCGCTGATCCCGATCCCGCCGACCGAGACCTCCTTCTCGCGCTACTTCGCGCAGATCCCGGCCGACACCGAGGTGATCTACCACGTGATGGTGGGGCCGGCGGTGCTGACCTTCGTCAAGGAACTGGGCGAGTTCTATGGCTCGAACCATCCCCCGCTCTTCGGCTTCATCGACAGCCTCGAGGCGGTGAGCCTCAAGAGCCCGGGCCTCGAGTTCCTCGAGGGCTCCTATTTCTGGGAAGCCTATCCGCGCTACGCCGGTGCGAAGCCCACCGAGGCCGACACCTTCTATCGCGGCAAGGTGGGCGTGGACCAGTATGGCGCCAGCGTCTCCGACCCCAATGACGTCTCGACCTATTCCCACATGTTCGGCTGCTGGGAGACGCTCTACATCATCAAGCAGGCGATGGAGGCGGCGGGCTACAAGACGACGGCCGACCGCGGCAAGCTGATCGAGGCGGTGGAGGCCATCACCACGATCCCCGAGGGCAACGAGCACCCGCAGGGCGACAAGATCTTCAATGGCAAGATCCACCAGGTCTTTGGCCATCAGAACATCACCCAGGTGAAGAACGGCGTGGGCGAACTGGTCTATCGCACGACCATCGAGGAGGGCATGTACGAGCCCGAGGACGACTATTCCAAGATGGCGCTCTGAGCCGTCACACGCACATCATGGCCGGGCCTCGCCCCGGCCATCCTTTTCCCTTGCTGACGGCTGTGTGACTTGGGCTTCTTCCCGCATCTCCTGCTCGCCATTCTCGAAGGCACGGTGGCCGCGGCCGTCCTGGCGCTCTCGGCGCTGGGCCTGTCGCTGGTCTTCGGCGTCATGCGCGTGGTCAACGTGGCGCATGGCGAGTTCTTCATGCTGGGCGCCATGCTGGCGTGGTTCGTGGCGAAGTCGGTGCCGGGCGGTCCGGCTGCGGGCTTCGTCGTGGCGCTCATCGTCGCGCCGCTCGCGGTGGGGGCACTGGCCTTCGTCACCGAACGGCTGCTGCTGCGGCGCATCAACTATGACCCCGAGGCCACCATCGTCGCCACCATCGGGCTGATGTTCGTCATCCAGCAACTGGCGCTCACCGTGTTCGGGGCCGATGCCAAGGCGGTGTCGGCGCCCTTCACCTACCGCATCGCGCTGCCGTGGTTCGGCTTCTCGGGCTACAAGCTGTTCGTGGTGCTGGCCTCCGTGGCGTTGCTGCTCGGCGTGTGGTGGGTGCTGGCGAAGACGAAGCTCGGCCTCATCATGCGCGTCACCCAGTTCGACCGCGAGACGGCGACCGCCTTCGGCATTCCGGTGAACCAGGTCTATTCCGCCGTCTTCGTGGCGGGTGCCGCCCTTGTCGCCATCGCCGCGGTGCTGATCGTGCCGATCCAGCAGGCGCATTACCTGATGGGGCTCGACCCGCTGCTGATGAGCTTCATCGTCGTCATCATCGGCGGGCTCGGTTCGATCAAGGGCAGCGTGATTGCCGCCATCATCATCGGGCTCAGCGACGGCATCATCTCGATGTTCTTCTCGCCCACCCTGGCTTCGATCATCGCCACGCTGGCCGTGGCGCTGGTGCTGGTGTTCCGGCCGCAGGGGCTGTTCGGGGTGCCGGCCCGATGACGGCGCGCGTCCTCCTGCTCCACGGCGCGGTGATTGTGGCGCTGTTCCTGCTGCAGTTCGTGGCGAGCGACTATGCGGTGCTGACCGCGACCCGCATCATGGTGCTGGCGGTCTATGCGCTGGGCTACAATATCCTCTTCGGCTATGCGGGCCTGCTGAGCCTCGGCCATGCCATGTTCTTCGCCACCGGCCTCTATGCGGCGGCGCTGGGTGTCACGCGGCTCGGCATGGCGGTGCCCGAGGCCTTCCTCTTCGCGGCGGTCTGCGGCGTCATCGTCTCCACCGTCATCGGGCTCATCGCACTCCGCGCGAGCGGTGTTGCCTTCATGATCGTGACGCTGATGTTCAGCCAGGCGGCCTTCCTTACGGTGCTCTATTTCGGCGACATCACGCGCGGCGACGAGGGGATCGTCATCAAGGACGACCAGCGGGTCTTCTCGCTCTTCGGCCATGTGGTGAACCTCGCCGACCCCGTCCTGCGCTACAATATCGCGCTCGTGTTCCTGGCGCTTGCCATTGCGGCGTGCCTCGCCGTCGTGCGCTCGAAGATCGGCCACGTGCTGGTGGCGATCCGCGAGAACGAGAACCGCACGGCGATGCTGGGCTATGACGTGAAGCGCTACAAGCTCATCGCTTTCGTGCTGTCAGGCTCCTTTGCGGCCTTCTCGGGTGCGGCCTATGCGCTGCTCTTCGCCTATGCGGGCTCGACGCTGGCCTCGATCCAGTATTCGATCCACCCGCTGCTGTGGACGCTGCTCGGCGGGGCCGCCACCGTGCTGGGGCCGGTGCTGGGCACAGCGCTCATGTTCCTGCTCGTCGATTTTGCCTCGGGCTTCACCTCGGCGAGCCTGCTCTTCGTCGGCGTGGTGCTGATCCTGCTGGTGCTGTTCTTTCCCAAGGGTATCCTCGGCACTCTGCGCCAGCGCTTGTGGCGGTGGCTGCCATGACGGTGCTGCTGGAAACGCGCGGCCTGTCGAAGAACTTCGGTGGGCTGAAGGCGGTGAGTGACGTGAACTTCCGCGTCGAGAAGGGCGAGGTGCGCGCGGTGATCGGGCCCAATGGCGCGGGCAAGACCACCTTCGTGAGCCTGATCTCCGGCCGCATCGCGCCCAGCGCCGGAACAATTCTCTTCGAGGGCGAGGACGTGACGGAGCTTCCCGCCTACGCCCGCGTGCAGAAGGGCATCGCCTATACGTTCCAGATCACCTCAATCTACCAGAACCTGTCGGTGGCCGAGAACGTGGCGTTGGCCGCGCACCAGCCGGGTGGCCGGGCCAGCCTCGAGCCGCTGGCGCGGGTGGGGCTGGCGGATCGCGCCTCGCAGATCGCCGGCACGCTCGCCTATGGCCACCAGCGCCTGCTTGAAGTGGCCATGGGGCTGGCGCTGAAGCCGAAGCTCCTGATCCTCGACGAGCCCACGCAGGGGCTGTCCGATGCCGAGATCGACAATTTCATCACGCTGGTGCGCGACGTGGCGAGGGACGAGACGGTGCTGCTGATCGAGCACAACATGCCGCTCGTGATGGAACTTGCCCACCGCATCACCGTGTTGGACAGGGGCTCAATCCTCGCCGAGGGCACGCCGCAGGAGGTCCACGCCAATGCTGCCGTGCAGGCCGCCTATCTGGGGACGGGCTGATGCTGGAGATGCGCGGGGTCGACTGTTTCTATGGGGAGGCGCAGGTGCTGCGCTCCTTCTCGCTCACGGCTGAGAAGGGCGAGATCCTGTGCCTGCTCGGGCGCAATGGCGCGGGCAAGACGACCGCCCTGAAAGCAATCATGGGGCTCGTGGCGGCGCGCGGCGGGTCGATCTCGCTTGACGGCACGGAACTGTCGAAGCTGCCCGCGCACGAAGTGCCGCGCCATGGCGTGGGCTATGTGCCGCAGGGCAGGCGGCTGTTCTCCGACCTCACCGTGATGGAGAACCTGCGTGTTGGCCTGATGACGCGCAATTCCGGGCCGGAGGTGCTGGAGCACGTGCTCGCGCTGTTCCCGCTGCTGAAGGACAGGCTCTCGCAACGCGCGGGCACGATGAGCGGCGGCGAACAGCAGATGCTGGCCATGGCGCGGGCCCTGTGCATCTCGCCCAAGCTGCTGCTGCTCGACGAGCCGACGGAGGGCCTGATGCCGGCGATGATCGCGCGCATCCGCCAGTCGGTGCTGGACCTGAAGGAACACGGCGTGACGACATTGCTGGTGGAGCAGCGCGTCGATGCCGTGCTGCCGGTCGCCGACCGCGTGGCCTTCGTCGAAAACGGGCGCGTGACGGGGCTCGAGAGCGCGGCCGACCTCGCCAAGGACCGCGCGCTGATCGACCGCTACGTGGGCATCTGAGCATGCAGCGGCTGGCCCTCGCCATCGCCGCGCTGCTGCTGCTGACGGGGCCTGCCTTCGCCCATGCCGCCGGGCGCGGCTTCGTGATGCTGCTGCCCACGGGCTGGGTGATCGCGGGCGGTGCCGCCGCGGTGCTGGTCTCCTTCATCGCCGTCACGCTGCTGCCGCGTTTGGCCATGAAGGCGGCATCACTTCCGGAGCCGCTGTCGCCCGCCGTGGCGCAGGTGACGAGCCTGGTCTCGGCACTCATTCTCGCGGCCTTGCTCGTGCTGGGTTTCCTCGGACCGCGCGACCCGGTGGAAAATCTCCTGCCGCTCGCCATCTGGACGCTGTGGTGGGTGGAGATCGTGATGCTGCATCCGCTGTTCGGCAACCTGTGGCAGGCGCTCAACCCCTTCACGGGTCCTGCGGCATTGCTGCGCGGGCGCTTAGGGCATGAGGACCATGCGCCGCCGCTGCGCTATCCAGCCTGGGCGTCCTACTGGCCCGCCGTGCTGATCTTCTTCGCCTTCGCGTGGTTCCAGCTGGTCTGGCCTGCGCCCGAGGATCCTGCAATTCTTGCGACCGCTGTCTGTGTCTATCTCGCGGTGGGCTTCGCGGCCGTGCTGGCTTTTGGGGTGAAGGACTGGCTGGGCAAGGCCGACCCCTTCGCGGTGTTCCTCGCACAGCTCGGCGCCGCCGCCCCCTTCGGGCGCGGCGGGCTGCGCTGGCCCGGTGCGGGGCTGCTTGCGCTGCCCGCGCTGCCGGTGAGCGGCGTGATCTTCGTTCTGTTGACGCTGGGCACCATCACCTTCGACGGCTTCGCCAACACCTTCGCCTGGCTCTCGCTCATCGGCATCAACCCGCTGGACTATCCGGGCCGCACACCGCTGATGGCGGCGAACACGATCGGCATCCTGCTGGTGAGCGGTGTGCTGGCGGCGGGCTTCTTCGCCGCGGTGTGGGCCGGGTGGCGGTGGGCGGGACGGCCCGACTCCCTCACGAGGCTGTGCGGCCGGCTGGTCTATTCGCTGATCCCGATCTCGATTGCCTATCACTTCGCGCATTACCTCGGCGATACGCTGGTGAAGTCGCAATACCTGCTGCTGGCGCTGAACGATCCCTTGCAGAGGGGAGCCGATGTCTTCGGGATCGGGCATGCGCATGTGATGACCTCGTTCCAGAACACGGCCTCGGGCGCGCTGGCGATCTATGCCACGCAGACCTTGGCGCTGGTGATCGGGCATGTGATCGGCGTGGCGGTGGCGCATGCGATGGCGGTGGAGGAGGGGTTGCCGCCGCAGCGCATGATGAAGCTGGAACTGCCGCTGGCGCTGTGCATGGTGGCCTATACGGGCTTTGGCCTGTGGCTGCTCGGCGCGCCGGCGATCGCCTGAGGGGCTAGAGCTGCGACTCGATGGGCAGCCACGAGATGAGCCAGGCAGGCAGGGAGCGGCGCAGCGGGGCTTCGGGCTCCGACGCGTGGTCGAGGTCACGGCCGTTCTTGCGTTCGCTCCACAAGAGGTGGCCATGGCGGAGCATGAGGCCATAGCTGAAATCCCGGCCCATCTGCGTTTCGAAAGCCGATTTGAGTTGCTGCACCAGGCGGGGGCAGGAGAAGAGCAGTCCCATCTCGGTATTGATCGAAGCCGAGCGCGGATCGAGGTTGAAGGAGCCGACGAAGCCCTGGCGGCCGTCGATGAGGAAGGCCTTTGTGTGCAGGCTGGCAGTGCGTGAGCCGAAGAGCGAGGCGCGGTGCCGCTTCGGCTCCGGTTTCAGCTCGTAAATCTGGACGCCCGCTGACAGCAGCGCGCGGCGATAGCGTGCATAAGCGCCATGCACGGCGATGACATCGGTTGCCGCGAGCGAATTGGTCAGGATGCGGATGGTGCGGCCAGCGGTGGCCAGACCGCTCAGCGTGCGCGCGCCTGCGGCCCCGGGAATGAAGTAGGGTGAGCTGATGAGCAGGCTTTCCCGGGCGGCGGCGATGAGCGCGTTGATGCGCTGGCCCATCCAATTGTCACGCGCGAGGCCGGCCGCCTTCTCCGGCGGGTCCGCCACCACTTCGACGCCCTGCGACCAGGCGAGTGCTTCCGGATCGCTGAGGTCCGGGGCCTTCGAATTCGTGCTCACGTGGCGCAGCATCGCCTGGGCACGGTCGGACCGCGCATGCTCGTCCAGCCTCTTCACGAGACGGGAAAACCGCGGACGGCGCATCTGGCGGAGCTTGTGCAGGTTTCGAATGGGCAGCGCCGGCTCGCTGTTCCAGTAGCGGTCGAAATTGGCCTGCGCCTCACCAAGGCAATGGCCGACGGCAAGCACGTCGATGTCGTGGAAGTTGGCATCGGCCGAGGCATCGAAATATTCGTCGCCGATGTTGCGGCCGCCGGCAATCAGCACGCGGCCATCTGCCAGCCAGCACTTGTTGTGCATGCGGCGGGTGGCCGTGAAGTACTTGAAGGTAAGCTCCAGGCCGCGCCGGAAGGTGTCCGTGCGGCTGCGGCTCGGGTTGAACAGGCGCACCTCGATGTTGGGATGGCTGTCGAGCGCCAGCAGCGACGGATCGAGCCCGAAGGAGTTGATGTCGTCGAGGAGGAGGCGAACCCGCACGCCGCGTTCGGCAGCGGCGGCAACCTCGCGGATGAGGATCTGCCCGGTGAGATCACGCTTCCAGAAATAGTACTGCAGGTCGAGGCTGCGCCCGGCGAGGCGCACGGTTTCGAGCCGGGCACGGAAGGCGGTGATGCTCGAGGTCATCAGCATCAGGCCGCTTTCGGCGGGGTGTTGTGCCAGGAGGGGCGCCACGGCGCGGTCGAGCGGTGTCTGGTCCGGTTGTACGGGGAGAGACAGGGTGGGCGGCCCGAGGCGGCGCTGCGCCACGCGGCCGAAGGCGTTGATGGCGGCAATTCCCATGACCGCCACTACGGCGGCAGCGACGGCCAGCAGGGCCCATATCTGGGGAGAATCCGTCAATCAATTTTCCAACATAATGTTCGCCGAGAACACTTGAACCGGGGCTTGCGAATGGGCACCTTGTCACGCCGGAAAGCATGAGTCATCCGGGCGCGGAGCAGGGCCGGACGGCAAGGATGAATGCACTATGAGACATATCGTTCCCGCACTGCGCCGGAACCTGACGCGAGCGGCCGGCCGGGTGCCTGCACCCAAGGGCCAGAAACGTCCCACCCATGACGGACACGACCCTGCGCTGACCATTTCGGTGGCGTCCTACAACGTTCACAAATGTGTCGGGACGGACGGGGTGTTCGACCCCGGCCGGGTGCTGAGCGTGGTGCTGGAACTTGGCGCCGATATCGTGGCGCTGCAGGAGGCGGACCAGCGTTTCGGCAGCCGCAGGGGCCTGCTGGACCTGAAGGCACTCTACGAGAAGGGTGGCTATCGTTCGGTGCTGGATCAGGGCTCGCGCAAGCTGAGCCATGGCTGGCATGGCAATGTGATCCTCTACCGCGAGCAGGCGGGCAATGTGGCCAACGTCCACAAGATGACGCTGCCGGGATTCGAGCCGCGCGGCGCGGTGCTGGTGGACTTCGAGTTCTCGGGCCACCCCATCCGCATCATCGGAGCACATCTCGGCCTCCTCAAGTCGTCCCGCGCGCGGCAGGCGGAGGCGATCCTCGATGCGGCGCATCCCGTCGACGACCGGGCGGTGATCCTGCTGGGTGACACGAATGAATGGCGCACCGGCGGGCGCTCCGCCCTGAAGCCCTTCGATCCCCACCTCAGCGACGTCGACATGACGATCGCCAGCTTTCCTTCACGTTTCCCGCTGTGGCCGCTCGACCGCGTGCTCACCAACCGCCACGTGACGGTTTACGAGATGCAGGCGGTGGAGACGGAGCTTTCACGGATCGCGTCCGACCACCTGCCGGTAAAGGCGGTGATCGGTGTGACCCGTGGCATCGCCACGGGTTGAGGACGCGCGTCCACGGATGGGACAGGAGCTCGGCTGCCATTTCGTCGGCTGCGGCGGGAAACCAGAAAAACCATCCGCATTCCCCGGTGCCATCGCGTCTGGTTGACACGTGGATCGCGCTGCCTGATGAACGCCCGGCGAGGCCTGCTGTTCCCGGCAGTGCTGGACAAGCGTGGCGCGGGTGAATTACGTCAGGAGGTCATGGGTTGTGACCTCATCATCTTCGATTGCGATGGCGTGCTGGTGGACAGCGAGATGCTGAGCGCCGGCGTGCTGATGGCCATGATGACGGAGGAGGGCTTTCCGCTGACGGAGGAGGCCTTCCGCAGCGATTTCCTCGGTCGCAGCTTCGCCGCCGCGGCGCTGCGCGCGAAGGAGCGTTTTGGTCGCGCCCTGCCGGAGGATTTCGAGGGCCGCTATCGCGACCGCCTGTTCGCCAGGCTCGAGGCGGAGCTCGTTGCGATGCCGGGCGTCGCCGAGGTGCTGGCAGCGCTGCGTGTTCCCTTCTGTCTGGCAACCAGTTCCAGCCCCCGCCGCCTGGCGCTGTCGCTGCGTGCCTCGGGCCTCACCGCCTTCTTCGAAGGCCGCTGCTTCACCGCATCGGAAGTGGCCAGGGGCAAGCCCGCCCCGGACCTGTTCCTGCATGCGGCGGCGAGGATGGGGGCCGAGCCCGCCCGCTGCCTCGTCATCGAGGACAGTGAGCTGGGCGTGAGAGCCGGGTTGGCGGCGGGCATGGAAGTCTGGCACTTCGCAGGCGGTTGCCATGTGCTGGCGGGCTATCGCCTGCCGGCGGAGGTGGTGCCGCACCGGGTGGTGGCGGGCATGGCGGAGCTGGGGGCGGGCTTCCGCGAATTGGGGCTTTCCTCTTCCGCGCTCTCACCTTAGTTGTGGAGGGAAAGAGGACGGCATGACCCGGAAGATCGACGCGGACAGCGACAGGCTCGACGATGCGGCACGCGCCGGCTGGCTCTATTACATCGCCGGCAACACCCAGGACGAGATTGCGAAGAAGCTCGGCGTCTCGCGCCAGACGGCGCAGCGCCTCGTCTCGCTCGCCGTGAGCGAGAAGCTGATCAAGGTGCGCCTTGACCATCCGATTGGCCGCTGCATCGAGCTCTCGGGCCGGCTGAAGGAGGTCTACGGCATTTCCATGTGCGAGGTGGTGCCGGCCGATCCCGCATCCACCTCGGATTCGCTGGGCGTGGCGGAGGCGGCGGCGGCGGAACTCGAGCGTTATCTGGTGTCGCAGCACCCCGTCATCTGCGCCATGGGCACGGGCCGCATGCTGCGCGCCATGGTGGAGCAGGTGAGCCCCATGGATTGCCCGCAGCACAAGATGGTGTCGCTCGTCGGCAACATCGCGCCCGATGGCTCCGCTTCGCTGTTCGACGTGGTGAGCCGCATCGGCGACCGGGTGAAGGCGCCGCATTACCCCATGCCGCTCCCCGTCATTGCACCCACGGTGCACGAGAAGACCCTGTTGCTGGCGCAGAAGACGCTGAGGAACGTGATCGAACTCGCCCGCCAGGCGGACGTCACCTTCATCGGCATCGGGACGGTGGACGAGACGGCGGCCCTGCTGCGGGACGGCTTCGTGCGCCATGACGAGATCCGCGCCCTGATGCGCGCCGGTGCGGTGGGCGAGATCACCGGCTGGGCTTTCGACGGCCAGGGGCAGCTGATCGAGGGGCTGACCAATGACCGCGTGCTGAGCGTGCCGCTGGAACAGCCGGCGCAGAAGAAGGTGATTGGCGTCGCCATGGCCACGGCCCGGCTGCGCGCCGTGAAGGGCGCGTTGCGCGGCTGCCTGATCAACGGTCTCATCACCAACGAGACCATGGCGGAACTGCTGCTGGAGACCTGAGCCCGATCACGAAAACGTTTTTGCCCCCCCCTGCTCCTATCACTTGAATTAAACTGCAATCTAAAGTTATATCAGGGTTGCAGAGAAGGCTCCGGCGGACCTGCCGCACGGCGTCCACGCCATCGGGGGGGGGCATCACGTGAACCAAGCATCGCAAGCCGGAAAAATGTCTCTCGTGGCCCTCACCGGCATGGTGGTGGGCTCCATGGTGGGTGCGGGCATCTTCAACCTGCCGGGGCGCTTCGGTGCCGCGACCGGGCCTTTCGGCGCGATCATCGCCTGGGCCATCGCCGGCACCGGCATGTACATGCTGGCGCGCGTCTTCCAGGCCCTGGCGGAGCGCAAGCCCGACATCGATGCGGGCGTCTTCGCCTATGCCAAGGCGGGCTTCGGCGACTACATGGGCTTCCTCTCCGCCTTCGGCTACTGGCTCGGCTCATGCCTCGGCAACGTGTTCTACTGGGTGCTGATCGGCTCGACGCTGGGCGCCTTCTTCCCCGTCTTCGGCGGCGGCAACACCCTCACCGCCATCGTGGTGTCGCTCATCGGCATCTGGACCTTCCATTTCATGATCCTGCGCGGCGTGGAGCAGGCGGCCTTCATCAACTCGGTCGTCACGGTTGCCAAGATCGTGCCGATCCTCGTCACCATCATCGCGCTGATCTTCGTGTTCAACTATTCCCAGTTCGCCGACAATTTCTTCGGCGGGGCGGACATGCCGGAGAAGCCGCTGCTGCAGCAGGTGCGCGACACCATGCTGATCACCGTATTCGTCTTCCTCGGCATCGAGGGGGCGAGCGTCTATTCGCGCTTCGCCAAGACCAGGGCCGATGTCGGCCGCGCCACCATCCTCGGCTTCGTCGGCGTCACCGGCCTCATGGTGGCGATCACGCTGCTGCCCTATGCCTCGATGATGCAGTCGCAGATCGCGGGGCTCCGCCAGCCCTCGCTCGCCGGCGTGCTCGAGTCGGTGGTCGGCCACTGGGGTGCGGTGTTCATCTCGGTCGGCGTGCTGATCTCGGTGCTCGGCGCCTATCTCGCCTGGTCGCTGATCTGCGCCGAGGTGATGTTCGCTGCGTCCAAGTCGAAGGACATGCCCCGGCTGTTCTCGGCGCAGAATGGCAACCGCGTGCCCGCCAATGCGCTGTGGCTCACCAATGCGGTGGTCTCGCTCTTCGTCATCTCCACCTACTGGTCGCAGGACGCCTTCAACTTCATGCTCGACATGACCAGCGTCACCACGCTGCTGCCCTACCTGCTGGTGGCCGGCTATGGCGTGCTGCTGGCGCGGAGCGGCGAGGGCTATGAGGGGGTGGAGAACCAGCGCGGGCGCGACCAGATCTTCTCCTGGATCGCCGTCATCTACGTACTCTTCATGTTCCTCGCGGCGGGGCTGAAATACGTGCTGCTCGTCGCCGTGCTCTATGTGCCCGGCACCATCCTCTATGTCTGGGCCCGGCGGGACTGGAAGATGCCGCTCTTCTCGCCGCGCGACCTCGTCATCTTCGCCGTCACCGCGGTCGCCGGACTCATCGGGGTCTGGGGCCTCATCTCCGGAACCATCACTCCCTAGTCGAAAGGTGCCTCTCACATGTCCAGCGAAACCAAGTTCGGCGTCCATTCGGAAGTGGGCCAGCTCCGCAAGGTGATGGTCTGCGCGCCCGGCCGTGCCCACCAGCGCCTCACCCCCAGCAACTGCGACCGCCTGCTGTTCGACGACGTGTTGTGGGTCGAGACGGCGAAGCGCGACCATTTCGACTTCGTGACCAAGATGCGCGACCGCGGCATCGACGTGGTCGAGATGCACAACCTCCTCGCCGAGACCATGGCGATCCCGGAGGCCCGCAAGTGGATCTTCGACAACCAGATCGTGCCGGACCAGGTGGGCCTCGGCCTCATCGACGAGATCCGCAGTTATCTCGACGGCCTCTCCAACCGCGACCTGGCGGAGACGCTCATCGGCGGTTTGTCCACCGAGGAATTCCCCGAGGCGATCGGCGGCAAGGCGCTGGAGGTGATCCGCGAGGCGGCGGGCGAGGTCGAATACCTGCTGCCGCCGCTGCCCAACACGCTCTACACGCGCGACACGACCTGCTGGATCTATGGCGGCTGCACGCTGAACCCGCTCTACTGGCCGGCGCGGCACGAGGAGCCAATCCTGACGACAGCCATCTACAAGTTCCACCCGGACTTCGCCGGCAAGGTGAATGTCTGGTGGGGCGATCCCACCAAGGACCATGGCCTCGCCACCCTCGAGGGCGGCGACGTGATGCCCATCGGCAAGGGCAATGTGCTGATCGGCATGAGCGAGCGCACCTCGCGCCAGGCCATCAGCCAGCTGGCCGCGACACTCTTCGCCAAGGGCGCCGCCGAGCGCGTGATCGTGGCGGCCATGCCGAAGCTGCGCGCCGCCATGCACCTCGACACCGTCTTCACCTTCGCCGACCGTGACTGCGTGCTGCTCTACCCCGACATCGTCAACCACATCTCGGCCTATTCCTATCGTCCGAGCAGCCATCCCTCGGGTGTCGAGCTCACCAAGGACGAGGGCAGCTTCGTCGAGGTGGTGGCGGGCGCTCTCGGCATCAAGAAGATGCGCGTGGTGGAGACCGGCGGTACCGCCTACATGCGCGAGCGCACCCAGTGGGACAGCGGCGCCAACCTCGTGTGCGCCTCGCCCGGCGTGGTCTATGCCTATGACCGAAACACCTACACCAACACGCTGCTGCGCAAGGAAGGGATCGAGGTCATCACCATCTCCGGCGCCGAGCTCGGCCGCGGCCGTGGCGGCGGCCATTGCATGACCTGCCCGATCATCCGTGACGCGGTCGACTACTAGCGGGCACGGCCGGCCACGGGCACGCGCCGGGGCGAGGGGCGCGCGATGAGCGGGAAAGACGAGGTTCAGCCGCAGCCGCTGGGATTGGTGGAAGCCATCATCCCGGTGGCGAGCCTCGTCGTGCTCGTGGGCCTGTCCTTCTTCCTGTTCGGTGATGGCGGGGCCGCAGGCCCCAGCCAGGTGGCCCTCACGGTCGCCACCATGATCGCCGTGTTCGTCGCGTGGCGGCGCGGCCATTCGCTGGCTGTGCTCAACAAGGCGGCGGTGGAGAGTGTCAGCTCCGGCATCGGCGCCATCTTCATCCTCTTTGCGGTGGGTGCCCTCATCGGTACCTGGGCGATGAGCGGCACGCTGGTCGCCATGGTCTATTACGGCATCCAGATCCTCAGCCCGAACTACTTCTACCTCACCACCGCCATCATCTGCGCGGTGGTCTCCTCCTCCATCGGCAGTTCCTGGACCACGGCCGGAACGATCGGCGTGGGCTTCATGGGGATCGCTGCCAACATGGGGCTCGACCCTGCCATCACGGCGGCTGCCATCATCTCCGGCGCCTATTTCGGCGACACCACGTCACCGCTGTCGGATTCGACCAATCTCGCCTCGGGCACCGTGGGCGTGGGCCTCTACCAGCACATCCGCGAGACGGCGCTCACCTCGTCCATCGCCTTGCTGCTGTCGCTGGTGCTGTTCTGGTGGCTGGGCCGTCCGGGGGATTTCGACGCCACCGACAAGATCCTCGCCATCCGCGAATTCTTCCCCACCTCGCCCTTGCTCTTCATCCCGCTGGTGCTCGTGGCGGCGCTGGCGCTGCTGAAGGTGCCGCCCTTCACCGCGATCTTCCTCGGCGCGCTGGCGGGCGGCGTGGTGGCGGCGGTGGGCTCGCCCGACCGGGTCGTCGCCTTTGCCGAGGCGCAGGACCTGCCGCACATCCTGGGCCTCATCAAGGGCGTGTGGCTGGCGCTGGCCAATGGCTATGAGACTCACACCGGCAATGCCGCCATCGACCAGCTCGTCTCGCGCGGCGGCATGGACAGCATGCTCAACACCATCTGGCTGGTCATCACCGCGCTGGCCTTCGGCGGCGTGGTCGAGAAGGCGGGCGTGCTCGACCGCCTGATCGAGCCCATCGTGACGCGCACCAGATCGACCGGCGCGCTGATCTCCGCCACCGTCGGCTCCGTGGTCGCTGCCAATGTGGTGACGGCGGACCAGTATATCGCCATCGTGCTGCCGGCCCGCATGTTCAAGCCGGCCTTCGCAAGGCTGGGCTTCGCGCCCATCGTGCTGTCGCGCGCGGTGGGCGCCACGGCAACGCCCACCTCCGCACTGGTGCCGTGGAACAGCTGCGGCGCTTACATGGCGGCCACGCTGGGTGTGGGCACGCTGCACTATGCGCCCTATGCGCTGTTCAGCGTGCTGAGCCCGCTGGTGGTCGTGGCGTTGGCCTTCCTCAACATCCGCATGCCGCGCGAGCGCGCTCAAGGATAGACGGCAGCGCCCAGCAGCGGCCCGAAGACGCTGAAGAAGGTCTGCACCGCCAGGGCGGCCAGCACCAGGCCCATGATGCGGCTCATCACATTGGTGCCGGTTTCGCCGATGGCGTTCTGGATCTTCTCGGCCGAACGCAGCACGAGATAGATCACCGCCATGACGGCGATCAGCACCAGGGCCGTCACCGCCTGGTCGAGAATGCTGTTCACCCGGTGATCGGTCATCGCCACGATGGCGGCGATCGAGCCGCCGCCCGCCAGCATCGGCATGGCGAGCGGAAACACCGCCACGTCCCCCGCCGGGGCAGAGCCACCGGAGCCTCCCGGCACCTCGCCGAACACCATGCGCAGCCCCAGGATCAGCAGCACCAGCGCGCCAGCGATGCGCAGTGCTGGCAGGGAGACACCGATCTTCTCGAGGAAGATCTGCCCGAAGGCGAGCAGGAACAGCAGGATCACGCTCGCGATGGTGCAGGCGCGGAGCGCCGTGCGCCGCCGTTCCGCCTCGGTCATGCCCGCCGTTGCTGAGAGGAAGACAGGAAGCGCCGCGAAGGGGTTGATGGTGACCAGCAGCAGAACGAATTCGGCAGAGATGGATGTCACTTCTTTCCCCCGGCGTGTTGACGCCCAAGGCTAGTGCAATCCCCGCTGGTGTGCCAGCACTGCCTCGGGCCGGGCCCGCCGTAGCGGGTTAGCCCTTGTTCTTGTAATAGACGTCGAGGAACACCGCGAGCATCAGGACCGCGCCCTTGATGACCTGCTGCCAGTCGATGCCGATGCCCATGATCGACATGCCGTTGTTCATGACGCCCATGATGAAGGCGCCGATGACGGCGCCGATCACCTTGCCGACGCCGCCCGTCGTCGCCGCGCCGCCGATGAAGCAGGCCGCGATGACGTCCAGCTCGAAGCCGAGGCCCGCCTTGGGGGTTGCCACGTTGAGGCGGGCGGCGAAGATGAGGCCGGCGAGGGCGGCCAGCGCCCCCATGATGACGAAGATCAGGAAGGTGAGCTTCTCGGTATTGATGCCGGAGAGCTTCGCCGCCTTCTCGTTGCCGCCCATGGCATAGACGCGGCGGCCGAAGGTCGTCCGCGTGGTCAGGAACACGAACAGCGCGATGAGGGCGAACATGACGATCAGCACGTTGGGCAGGCCCTTATAGCTGGCCATCAGCCAGGAGAAGCCGATGAGCGCCACGGCGATGAGGATGTTGCGGCCGAAGAAGATCACGTCCGGTTCTTCCGCCAGGCCATGCTTCTGCTGGTTGCGGCGGGCGCGAAGGTTGAAATAGACGATGAGCCCCGTGACCACGATGCCGATGAGCAAGGCGAGAAGGTTGAACGGCTGGCCATTGAGGGTGAAGTTGAAGACATCCGGCACATAGCCGGAGCTCAGCAACTGGAAGGACTTCGGGAAGGGGCCGACGGAGGCCCCGCCCAGCACGGTCAAGGCCAGGCCCTTGAACACCAGCATGCCCGCCAGCGTCACGATGAAGGCCGGGATCTTGTAATAGGCGACGAAATATCCCTGTGCGCCGCCGATGACGGCTCCGAGTGCCAGGCAGGCGATGCCGGCGAGGAAGGGATCGACCTTCCAGTTCACCATCATCACCGCGGCCACCGCGCCGATGAAGCCTGCAACGGAGCCGACGGAGAGATCGATGTGGCCGGCCACGATGATCAGCAACATGCCCAGCGCCATGATGACGATGTAGCTGTTCTGCAGGATCAGGTTGGTCATGTTGACGGGCTTGAACAGCGTGCCGTCGGTGGTGATCTGGAAGAAGATCATGATGGCCAGCAGCGAGATCAGCAGTGCGTAGTCGCGCACATGCGCCTTGAGGAAGCGCGAGAGGGCGGGCTTCACCGGGGCCTCTTTGGTCACGTCGGTCATGTCAGTCTTCCCATGATTTCATGATGGCCCGCATGATCTTCTCCTGCGAGGCCTCCTTTGCCGGCATTTCGGCGACGAGCCGGCCGTCGTTCATCACATAGATGCGGTCGGAGATGCCGAGGAGCTCCGGCATTTCCGACGAGATCACGATCACCGCCTTGCCGGCCTCGGCCAGCTGGTTGATGATGCCGTAGATTTCGTACTTGGCGCCGACATCGATACCGCGCGTCGGCTCATCGAGGATCAGCACCTCGGGGCCGGAGAACAGCCATTTCGACAACACCACCTTCTGCTGGTTGCCGCCGGAAAGGTTGACGGTGGTCTGGTAGACCGAGGAGCAGCGGATCTTGAGGTCCTGGCGGTATTTGTTGGCAACGCTCAGCTCCTCGAGGTCGTCAACGACGCCCCGTGCAGCGACACCCTCGAGATTGGCCAGCGTGACATTGTGCTTGATGTGGTCGATGAGCACGAGACCATAGGTCTTGCGGTCTTCCGTGGCATAGGCAAGACCCGCGTCCATGGCCTTGGGGATGGTGCTGACATCGATGGGCTTGCCGTGGAGCAGCACCTCGCCCGAGATCTTCTGGCCATAGGCGCGGCCGAAGATCGACATGGCGAGCTCGGTGCGGCCGGCACCCATGAGGCCGGCGATGCCCACGACCTCGCCCTTGCAGACGTGGAAGTTCACGTCCTTGATCATTTGCCGGTCGGCATGGAGCGGGTGATAGGCGTTCCAGTTCTTCACCTCGAAGATCGGGTTCAGGACCTTCGCATGGCGCGGCGGATAACGGTCGGTCAATTCACGGCCGACCATGGCCTTGATGATGCGGTCCTCGTCGACCTTGGCTGTCTTGGTGTCGAGCGTGTCGACCGTCCTGCCATCGCGGATCACGGTGATGCGGTCTGCCACCTTCATCACCTCGTTGAGCTTGTGGGTGATGAGGATCGAGGAGATGCCCTGCGCGCGGAACTCCTGCAGGAGGGCGAGGAGCGCGTTCGAATCCGTTTCGTTGAGGCTCGATGTCGGCTCGTCGAGGATCAGGAGCTTCACCGACTTGTTGAGCGCCTTGGCGATTTCGACCAGCTGCTGCTTGCCGGTGCCGAGATTGGTGATGAGCGTGTTGGGGTGTTCGTGGAGGCCGACCTTGCCGAGGAGGTCCTTGGTGCGGCGGAAGGCCTCGAACCAGTCGATGACGCCGTTTTTCGCCGTCTCGTGGCCGAGGAAGATGTTCTCGGCGATGGAGAGCAGCGGCACGAGGGCCAGTTCCTGGTGGATGATGATGACGCCGGTGTTTTCGGAATCGGCGATCGAGGCGAACTTGCGCTCGGTGCCGTCGAAGAAGATCTGGCCGTCATAGCTGCCGTGCGGGTAGACGCCGGACAGCACCTTCATGAGGGTGGACTTGCCAGCGCCATTCTCGCCGACCACGGCATGGATCTCGCCGGGCATGACCGAGAGGTTGACATCGGTCAGCGCCTTCACGCCTGGGAAGGTCTTGGTAATGCCGCGCATTTCGAGAATGGGCTGCATCGGTCCTCGCGTCGCTGGGCTGGAACACAGGCCAGCCCCGGGGATCATCCCCGGGGCTGACTGTTCGTGAAACGAAGCCTTGAGAGGCTTAATTGTTGATCTGGTCGGCGGTGTAGTAGCCCGAGCCGACCAGCACCGTCTCGATGTCGCCCTTGCCGACGGACACCGGCTTCAGCAGGTAGGAAGGAACCACCTTGACGCCGTTGTTGTAGGTCTTGGTGTCGTTGATCTCCGGATCCTTGCCCGAGAGCACCGTGTCGACCATCTTGGCGGTGACCTTGGCGAGTTCGCGCGTGTCCTTGAACACGGTCGAATACTGCTCGCCGGCGATCATGCCCTTGACCGAGGCCAGCTCGGCGTCCTGGCCGGTGACGATCGGCATCGGCTGGTCCGGCGTGCCATAGCCCACGCCCTTGAGGGACGAGATGATGCCGCGCGACAGGCCGTCATAAGGCGCGAGCACGCCCTGCACCTTCTTGTCGGTGTAGAAGGCCGAGAGCAGGTTGTCCATGCGGGCCTGCGCGACAGCGCCGTCCCAGCGCAGCGTGCCGACCTTGTCCATGCCCATCTGGCCCGACACGACGGCGATCTGGCCGGCATCGATCAGCGGCTGGAGGACGGACATGGCGCCGTCGTAGAAATAGAAGGCGTTGGTGTCGTCCGGCGATCCGCCGAAGAGCTCGACGTTCCACGGCTTCACGTCCGGGAAGCGCTCCTTCAGGCCATCGACCAGCGAGGTGCCCTGCAGCACGCCCACGCCGAAATTGTCGAAGGTGGTGTAGTAGTCGACGTCGCCGGTCTTGGAGATCAGGCGGTCATAGGCGAAGACCTTGGCGCCGCCTTCCTTGGCCTTCTTCAGGATGTCCGACAGCGTGGTGCCGTCGATCGCCGCGATGATGAGCACCTTGGCGCCCTTGGTGACCATGTTCTCGATCTGGGCGAGCTGGTTCGGGATGTCGTCTTCGGCGTACTGGAGATCGGTCTCGTAGCCGAGCGCGGTGAATTCCTTCACCATGCTCTCGCCGTCCGAGATCCAGCGGGTCGAGGACTTGGTGGGCATCGAGATGCCGATCAGGCCCTTGCTTTCGGCCATCACCGGCGCAATGCCGGCAGCGAGCGCCGCGGCGAGGCCGGCGGCGGATACGGTGAACAGGCGACGGGTAATCATGGAATGGGTCCTCCCGGGGGTTGAACGTCAGCCGGGCTTCTTATGAATGCAGCCCGGACTGACGGGTTTGATAATGTACTGGCCCGATACGGGCAACCGCTATTGTATGTCAAATGCAGGAAGCCTTGCGGCAAGAGGCTTTTCGGGCGATCCGCGGCAATGTCATGAAATCTTTTTGAAGCACGGGAAACTCCGGCCTCGGCCGCTAGACATATCCGGTGCAGCAGAAGGCCACGGGGCCTGACATGACCGCACGGCCATCATCCAGCAGGCGGATGCGCAGTGTGCCGCCGGGGAGGTGGACCGTGAAGTCGCTCCCTCTCAGCAGGCCACGCAGGCGCCCGGCATAGGCGGCCACGCAGGCCCCGGTGCCGCAGGCCTGGGTGAGCATCCCGGGCCGCTCCCATACGGCGAGCTGCAGCGTCGTTGCGTCGACAACGCGCGCCACGCCGACATTCACGCTTTCGGGGAACAGGGGGTCCCGGGCAATGCCGGGCGCGAGCGCCGGAATGTCGATCTCCTGGTCGACGAAGAACACCGCATGCGGGTTGCCGATCGACAGGGCCACGCCATCGGTGAGGGCGCCGCTGGCGAGCGGCAGGTGCTGCGTGTCCACCGCCCTGGCCAGCGGCACGCGTGCCCAGTCGGTGGTGATGGGGCCGAGCGTGACGCTGACGTCCCACGGGCCCTCCTTGCGGCACTGCAATGGCCCTCCGAGGCTGTCGATCAGCAGTTCCTCCTGCCCGGTCTCGTCGAACAGCAGCCAGGCGAGGCATCGCGTGGCATTGCCGCAGGCCTGGGCCACCGTGCCATCGATGTTGTGGATGCCCATGAAGGCGGCAGCATTCGCGGCGCGCGGCGGCTCGATGGTGATGACCTGCTCGGCCCCCACGCCAGCATGCACGTCGCAGATGCGGATGATGTCCGCGGGGGAAGGAACCGGGTGCAGGCGGCAGTCGAGGAACACGAAATGGTTGCGCAAGCCCTGCATCTTGATGAAGGGCCGCGACAAGGGCTGGGCCGCAGGCGGCGCCACGGCGAAGAAATCGGTCACCGGCATGGACGGAGGAGAATCTGCCCCGGCCGGCTTGTCAACCTCCGTCCGGCCATGGCGCCGGCGCGCCGGCGCGGGGTTGACACCTCATGCCAAAGCTTGGAGCATGTTGCAAAACGGTGACGAGTTGACGTGAAGAAAGCTCTCATATTCCGCAGCATGCCGGCCGCCCCCCAGCCGGGCAGCGCCTCATGAGCGCCTCGATGCTCTCGGCGGCCGAACGCCGCCGTCCATGGATCCTGCTGGCCCCGTCGCTGATCACGCTCTTCGTGCTGATGATCCTGCCCATCGGCATCATGACGATCTTCTCGTTCTACGAGTTCGTCACCGCGGGCGTGGAAAAGGAAGTCTTCACCACCGCCAACTGGCATGAGTTCCTGACCGACGGCTTCTACCACATGTTCCTGTGGAAGACGATCCGCGTGGCGGCGATCACCGCCATCCTCTGCGCGGTCATGGGCTATCCGGCCGCCTACTGCATCGCCATGACGACCTACCGGCACAAGTGGCTGCTTCTTCTCCTGCTCATCGTGCCGTTCTGGATCAGCTTCACCATCCGCACCTTCTCGTGGATCCACATCCTGGGCGAGCAGGGCGTCATCAATGTTTCGCTCATCAGGCTCGGAATCATCAACGAGCCGATCCGCATGCTCTATACCGAGGGCGCGGTCATCATGGGCATGATCCACTTCCTGCTGCCCTACATGATCCTCAATGTCTACGTGGCAATCGAGGGCATCGACCGCAACCTCATCTCGGCGGCGCGCACGCTGGGCTGCACCGCATGGCAGGCCTTCCGCGAGGTGGTGTTGCCGCTGTCGCTGCCGGGCCTCATGGCTGGCCTTCTTCTCTGCTTCGTACTGGCGGCGGGCAGCTACGTGACGCCGCAGATCCTCGGTTCAACGCGCGACGCGCTGTTCGGCAACATCATCTTCGACACCATCATGGGCGAGCTGAACTGGCCGATGGGCTCCACCCTGTCGCTGGTGCTGCTGATCTTCCTCGGTGCGGTGGCCGCGGTCTACAGCCGCTACATGGGTCTGTCACGCGTGTTCAAGGGACTGGGCGGATGAGCATGGATACCTCCACCAGGGGCTTTGGTTGGCGCGCGGTGCAATTTTTCACCGTGCTGGTCTATATCTTCATGTTCGCGCCGATCCTGGTGGTCATCGTCCTTTCCTTCAACGCCTCGCAGTTCGGCGGATTCCCGATGACCGGCTTCTCGCTGCACTGGTACGCCAAGCTGCTGGAGAACGACTCGGTGCTGCGCGCCTTCCAGACCTCGCTGTGGGTGGCGGTGGTCACCTCCATCGTGTGCTCGGTGCTCGGCATTCTCGCCGCGGTGGCCCTCGTGCGCTACGATTTCCCCGGCAAGGAATGGGTGAACACGATCCTGATCGCGCCAGCACTCGTGCCCGAGACGGTGCTGGGCGTGGGCCTCCTCCTGCTGATGCGCTTCGCCCACCAGCCGCGCACTTTGTGGCTTCTGGTGCTGGGCCACATCATGCTGGCGCTGCCCTATGTCGTGCTCGTGGTGCAGGCGCGGCTGATCGGCGTGAAGCGGGTCTACGAGGAGGCGGCGATGTCGTTGGGCGCCAACCGCTTCCAGACTTTCCGCGAGATCACCCTGCCACTGATCATGCCGGCCATCGTCGCCAGCCTGCTGCTCGTCTTCACCATTTCCTTCGACAACATCACGGCCTCCATGTTCTGGCGCCCCTCCGGCGTCGAGACCATGCCGACCGAGATCCTGTCGATGCTGAAAATCTCCATCAGCCCGGAGATCAACGCCCTGGGTACCTTGATGATCGTCGTAACCGTGGGACTTCCACTGCTCGGCGGCGGGCTCGCCCGCTACCTGGCACGAAGCGCGCGTTGACCCACAAACAGGGAGCTACAACAATGAAACTCACGACAACGAAACGCCTGGAGCGCCTGACCGAGCGCTACATGAATGGCGGCATGGACCGTCGCACCTTCCTGGGCCTCGCCGCTGCCGCTGCAACCACGGCAGGTGTCGGCATGCGCTGGATGCCGTCGGCCCTTGCCGCGGTCAGCGAAGTCCGCTTCGACGGTTGGGGTGGTGTCGTTCAGGAGGCGATCGACAAGTACGCCTTCCAGCCCTACACCGCCAAGACCGGGATCAAGGTGACGCAGGGCACCTTCGGCGACGAGAGCGAGATCATCACCAAGGTGAAGACCGCGACGCCGGGTGAGTTCCAGATCATCCATTCCTCGGGTGTGGAATACTACAAGCGTTACGTCGATGGCGGCTTCAACAGCGAGATCAACGTCGACAACATCCCGAACATGAAGTTCGTGATGCAGGCGATGATCGACCCCTTCCTGAAGATCACGCCCAAGCTCTCCTGCGCGCCCTATGACTATGGCACCACCGGCATTGCCTACAACACCACCGTGATCTCGGAGGCCGAGGCCAAGGAGAAGGGTGCGGCGCTGCTGGTCGACCCCAAGTACCAGGGCAAGATCGGTGGCTATGGCGACATGGTCACCCGCGTCTGGTACGGCGCGCTGGCGGCTGGCCAGGACCCCAACGACATCAAGGATATCGATGCGGTGTGGGCCAAGGTGCGCGAGAACCGCGACCTGGTGAAGAAATACTGGTCGTCGGGTGCCGAGCTCATGGACCTTCTCGCCAAGGGCGAGATCGTGGTGACGGAGGCATGGTCGGGCCGCGTGGCCGCGCTGCAGCAGCAGGGTCACCCCATCGGCTATCTCGACCCGCCGGGCTCCTATGCCTGGATGGAGGACATGCTGATCCTCAAGGGCTCGCCCATGGCCGAGTGCGAGGAACTCGTGAACTTCATGCTCGATCCGGCAACGGCCATCGCGGTAGCCGAGGGCCAGAACTATCCTCCCTCGCTGGACCCGACCAAGGTGAAGATGACCGAGAAGATCGAGAAGCTTCCGGCCTTCGACCCGACCGGCACCATGAAGAGCCTGACCTTCGCCAACCCCGACTACTGGTCGCAGAACCTCGACGCCTGGACCAAGCAGTGGGACCGCATCTCGAAGGGCGGCTGATCCACTGACGCAACACCTCGCTCTCCCCCGCCCGCGCGGGGGAGAGACCCATTGCCGAGAGAGACCACATGACCGCAGCCGCCGCCGTTGACCTTCGCCACGTGACGCTCGCCTATGGCGATTTCGTTGCCGTGAAGGACGTGAACCTGTCGATCAGGAAGGGCGAGTTCGTGACGCTGCTCGGCCCCTCGGGCTGCGGCAAGACGACGATATTGCGATCGATCGCCGGCCTCGTGCAGCCCACCGGCGGCGAGATCAACGTGGCCGGGCGGCGGATCGACAACATCCCGATCCACAAGCGCAATATCGGGCTCGTCTTCCAGAACTATGCGCTGTTCCCGCACAAGACGATCTTCGACAACATCGCCTTCGGCCTGAAGTACCGCAACGTCGAAAAGTCACTGATCGCGCAGAAGGTGACGCGTGCCCTCGAGATGGTGCGCCTGCCCGGCGTCGAGAAGAAGCTGCCGTCCGAAATGTCCGGTGGCCAGCAGCAGCGCATCGCACTGGCGCGCGCCATCGTCATCGAGCCGGACGTGCTGCTGCTCGACGAGCCGCTCTCCGCACTCGACGCCAACCTGCGCGAGGAGATGCGCACCGAACTCAAGATCATCCAGCGCGAAGTCGGCATCACCACGATCTTCGTCACCCACGACCAGGACGAGGCGCTGGCCATGTCCGACCGCATCGTGGTGATGAACAAGGGGCTGATCGAGCAGGTCGGCACGCCCGAGGACGTCTATCGCCGGCCGGAGTCGCGGTTCGTCGCGAGTTTCCTCGGCCAGTCCAACCTGCTGCCGGGGCGCGTGACGGGTCTTGCGGACGGCATCGCCAGCCTGCGCCTCGACAAGGATCATGTGCTCGCCGCGGCCGCGCCGGCCAGCCTGGGGGACGGCATGGCGGTCACCGCCATCGTCCGCGCGCAGAAGGTGCTGCTTGGACCGCCCGAACGCGACGGCCTCAGGGGGCGCATCATCTCGACCTCCTACCTCGGGGGCTCCGCCGCCTATTTCGTCGACATGGGCGGCATCACCCTGCAGTCCATCGCCACCATCGACGACCGCGTTTGGCGCGAGGGTGAGGAAGTGTCGATTGCCATCTCGCCCGCCGACGTGCTGCTGCTGGATGAAAGCGGGCACCGGCTGAAGTGATTTAATGCTCTCACGCATGACGCGAAAGGGAGATCCCGTCTTCACACCGCCATGTATCCGCCGTCGATCGCCAGCACGGTGCCGGTGATGAAGCCGGCGAGCGGCGATGACAGGAACAGTACGCCGCCCGCGATGTCCTCCGGCTTTCCCCAGCGCCCAAGGGGTGTGCGTGCGAGGATGGCGGCATTGCGTTCCTCATTGCTTCGCAGTGCCGCGGTCAGGGGTGTCTCGATCCAGCCCGGGGCGACGGCGTTGACGCGGATGCCATCGGCCGCATAGGCGATGGCCAGTGACTTGGTGAGTTGAGCCACGCCGCCCTTGGAGGCCGCGTAGCCCGGAACCAGCCCGCCGCCGAAGAAACTGAGCACGGAGGCCGTGTTGACGATGGTGCCCTTCGCTGCCGTCAGCTTTCCCCGTGCCGCCGCGCAGACGCGCATGGTGCCGGTGAGGTTGATGTCCACGACATCGGCGAAGACCTGCGGATCATGCTCCGCCCCACGCCGGATCACGCCCGCGCAATTGACGACATGATGGAGTTCAGGAAGCGAGGCGATGAGACTTTCGATCTCCGCCGCGCTGCGCACGTCGAGCAGGGTGGTCCGCAAGGCCATCGTGGCGTCTGCAGCGGCATTGAGTTCCTCGAGCGTGACGCCCGTGGCGGTGACGATCGCCCCCTCGGCAAGAAAGGCCCGGGCGATGCCGAGGCCGATGCCGGAAGTGCCGCCCGTCACCAGCACATGCCTGCCCGCGAAGCAGCCACTGGGCCAGACTGCCATCAGCGGATGAAACGGTTCACGTAATCCGCCCCCAGCCCCACCTTCTCGAAATGCGCGCGGCACATGTCGATCTTGGTGAAGACATCCTCGAAACCCAGGTTCTTCCCCCACGGATCGACGTAATACATCATGCCGTTGACCTGAAAGAAGGTGATCATCTCCTCAACGCCTTCGGGCACCACCAGCGTATGGGTTTCGCCCGGCGGCTCGAAGACATAGGATCCCTCGACGGCCTCCCAGTCATGTTCGAGATAGTGCCAGCGGCCCTTGAGCACGAGGCCATGCACCGCCTGCGGGTGGCGGTGGCGCGACACGATGCCGGATTTCCGCACCTTCAGGAGGTTCACCCAGTAGCCTTGGCTGCGGTTCAGGCACAGTGGGCGGAACCACAGGTTCTCTGCCTGCGGCACCCACAGACGGTCATCCTCGGGGATGGCCCGGGGCTCGACGATCTCCGCCAGCGCATCGGGCGGGAAGGGCAGCTGGTAGGGCATGCGTGCAAGGTCGTCCGGCGCGGCTGGCATGGTGTTGAGTCTCCTTCGTCTCGGGCGGAAGACTAGTGCGCTCAGCGGATCTCCGCCAGCCATGCGTTGGCAAGGAAGGTGGACAGCTTGCGGCCCAGCGCTTCATAGGGTGCGCCCCAGGAAATTGTGAAACCCGTGGTGTTGGCCCCGTCCCGCGCCATCATTGTATAGAACTTGCTCTGGTGAAAGACGCCAGTGACCACGAAGCGGTTGTCGAAGCGCCGCTCATAGACGATGTGCTTGCCTTCGGTTGCGGCGGAGAGCGTCTTCCACAGCCTGTCATAGCTCTTCTCCGTACCGGGGAAGGACAGGAAGGCCAGCGACAGCATGCCGTCCCGGCGCGTGAACAGCAGTCCTTCCGCGGTCTGGCGCTCGCTGTCGAACAGGCCGCGCGGCACCAGCAGACGCGCACCGGTATGCGGGTGCCGGTAGGAACGCGCACCGAGCTGGTGGTAGAAGTCATCCGCCAGGCGCGCCAGCTGCTGTACCTGTTCTGGCGCAAGCACGCCATCTTCGTTCATGCCGTGGCGCCGCTCGAAGGCCCGGATGGCGCGGTACAGGTAGGGTGTGAAGCCAAGTGCGGCGAGGCCTTCGAAGGTGCCGGCGGCAATGAGGCCCAGCGTCACCGCGCTGCGTTCGGCGCGCGACAGGCCTTCGAAGCTGGCCTTTGCCTCGGGGTAGCCGGCATGGGCCGGTGCACTCGCCAGCACGAGGCTTATGAGGAGGGAGGGGATTATCCTTGTCATGTCATGTCCGCTGCTGGCATCTGAAACGCAACGGCCGCCCGGGGCCGGCCGTTCCCGGGCATGCGGCATCTCTGCACGGGTCCGCTGGGCACTGGCCTGCGTAGGATGCGGGTTGCGGCAACAGGATCGATGATGCTTCTTGAACTGGCGGATGTGAGCAAGTCCTACCCCACCGGGGAAGGCATTCTGCACGTGCTGCGCGGCGTGAGCCTGGCGCTGGACGCGGGCGAGAGCCTGGCCCTGACGGGCGAGTCGGGGAGCGGCAAGAGCACGCTGCTCCACCTGGCCGGCGGGCTCGACCGTCCGGACCAGGGCGCCATCCGCTTCGGCGGCCAAGACATCGCGCGGCTGGGGGACCGGGAGCTGGCGAGCTTCCGCCGGGTGAGCGTGGGACTGGTGTTCCAGCAGTTCAACCTGATCCCGTCGCTGGACGTCGGCCACAACCTCGCCTTTCAGGCGCGACTGGGTGGACGCCATGACGCGGATTGGACGGATCGGCTGGCGGAGCGGCTGGGGCTGGTGAAGCTCCTTGAGCGCTACCCCGAACAGCTCTCGGGTGGCCAGCAGCAGCGCGTGGCCATCGGCCGCGCTCTGGCGGGCAGGCCGCAGCTGATCCTCGCTGACGAGCCTACCGGCAATCTCGACGAGGCGACGGGTGACGCGGTTCTGGACCTCATGCTGGCGCTGCTCGCCGAAACGGGAGCCGCGCTGCTGATGGTCACCCATTCGACCCGGCTTGCGGCGCGGCTCGGCCGCCGCCTGCACCTGACGGCGGGAAGGCTCACCTGATGCTGGCCCAGGGCTTCCTCGCCCTTCTCTCGCACTGGCGGCGCCACAGGCTGCAACTGGCCATGCTGCTGCTGGGGCTGGCGCTGGCCACCGCCCTGTGGTCTGCCGTGCAGGCCATCAATGGCGAGGCCCGTGCAAGCTATGCCCGCGCCGCCGCCGTGGTGGGGCAGGACCGCCTGGAGCAGCTGGTGCGCGCCGACGGCATGCGGTTACCGCAATCCGACTACATTGCGCTGCGCAAGGCGGGCTGGCTGGTGTCGCCGGTGATCGAGGGCGAGAAGCGATTTGATGGCGAGCGCCTGCGCATTCTCGGCATCGATCCCGTCACGCTGCCGCGCGAGGCCGCCCAGGTCGATGTCGGGGCGGAAGACATCGGGCTTTCCCGCTTCATCACGCCGCCCGGCCTGTTCATCGTCTCCCGCGAGACGGCGGATCGTCTTGCCGGGGCCGCGACGCCACCTCTCAGCATCAGCGAGGCGCTGCCGTCCGGCACGGTCCTGACCGATATCGGCATCGCACAGGACCTGCTCGATGCGCCGGGACAGTTGTCACGCCTGCTGATCGACCCCCGGCAGCCAACCGCGGCAAAACCGCTGGCAGAGGTGGCGCCACATCTGGTGCGGCGCGCACCGGTGGCGGAAAGCGACCTGTCGCGCCTGACCGACAGCTTTCACCTCAATCTCACGGCCTTCGGTCTCCTCGCCTTTGCCGTCGGGCTGTTCATCGTGCACTCGGCGATCGGCCTCGCCTTCGAGCAGCGCCGCCCGGTGATCCGCACGCTGCGCGCCGTGGGCCTGCCCTTGCGCACGCTCATCGGGCTGATGGTGGCGGAACTCCTCGTGCTGTCCACCGTCGCCGGTCTGATCGGCGTGGCGCTGGGCTATGGCGTTGCCGCGCTTCTGCTGCCGGACGTGGCGGCGAGCCTGCGCGGGCTCTATGGCGCGGAGGTGCCGGGCACGCTGTCGATCAGGCCCTCGGTGTGGGGGCTGGGGCTGGCGATCGCCGTGGCCGGCACGCTCGCCTCCGCTGCGTCCCGCCTGTGGCGCATCGCGGCGATGCCGCTGCTTGCGCCCGCGCGCCCGCGGGCCTGGAGCCTTGCATCGGAACGCTCCCTTCGGCTGCAGGCGGCGGCAGGGCTGGCGCTGCTGGCCGCTGCGTGGCTGATCGTGGGGTTCGGAGCGGGACTGGTCGCCGGCTTCACCGCACTCGGCGCGATGCTGCTGGGGGCGGCCCTGATCTTGCCCTTGCTGCTGTCAGTGCTGCTGAAACTCGCTGCGGCACTCTCGAAGGGCGTGGTGGCGCAGTGGTTCTGGGCCGACACGCGGCAGCAGCTTCCCGGCCTGTCGCTGGCGTTGATGGCCCTGCTGCTGGCCCTCGCTGCCAATGCGGGCGTTGGCACCATGGTGCAGAGCTTCCGCCAGACCTTCGTCGGCTGGCTGGACCAGCGGCTGCCGTCGGAGCTCTATGTCACCACACGTTCGGCCGCGGAGTCGCTGCAGGTGCGCGAGTGGCTGCGCCAGCGCAGCGATGCGGTGCTGCCGATCTGGAATGCCGAGCTGCGGATGTTCGGCCAGCCGGTGCAGGTCTTTGGCATCGCCGACCATGCGACCTATCGCGACCATTGGCCGATGCTGGAGGCAGAGCCCGATGCCTGGGACAGGATCGCGCGCGGCGAGGGCGTTCTCGCCAACGAGCAGTTGATGCGCCGCGCGGCACTCAGGCTCGGTGACACCATTCCGCTGGAGGCCGGCGTGAGCCTGCCGCTGGTGGGGGTCTTCTCGGATTATGGCAACCCGAAGGGGCAGGTGATCATCGGTGTCGACATGCTGGTGAAGCTCTTCCCCGATGCCAGCCGGCTGCGCTACGCGGTGCGGATTGCGCCCGACAGGGCGCCGCAGCTGGCCGCAGACCTGCGCCGGGCTTTCGATCTTCCACTCGAGAACGTGGTGAACCAGGCCACGGTGAAGGACTTCTCGCTGAAAATCTTCGAACGCACCTTTGCGGTGACGGCGGCCCTCAATGTGCTGACGCTGGGTGTGGCGGGGCTTGCGATCTTCGCCAGCCTGCTCACCCTGTCCGGCATGCGGCTGTCGCAGCTCGCGCCCGCCTGGGCCATGGGGCTGGCGCTGAGGCGGCTGGCGCTCCTTGAAGTGCTGCGCAGTGCGGCGCTGGCGAGCTTCACCATGCTGGCGGCCGTGCCGGTGGGGCTGGGGCTTGCCTGGATGCTGCTCGCCGTCATCAATGTCGAGGCCTTCGGCTGGCGCCTGCCGATGCATCTTTTCCCGCTGGACTGGCTGCGGCTGTTCCTGCTCGCGGTGGCCAGCGCGGTGCTGGCGGCGCTGCTGCCTGCCCTGTGGCTGACGCGCCGCCGGCCTGCCGATCTCGTGAAGGTCTTCGCCAATGAACGCTAGGCTGATCATCCTGATGCTGCTCTTGATGGCGGTTCCCGCGCTGGCACAGGGCTTCGCCGGGCTGGGGGGCGATGCGCAGGGCTTCGCCATGCCGCGGCGCGGCGTGCCGCTGGCGTTCCCACGCGACCATGGCGCGCATCCCGACTACCGCATCGAGTGGTGGTACCTGACCGCCAACCTCAAGGGAGACGACGGCCGCGACTATGGCGCGCAGTGGACGCTGTTCCGCTCGGCACTGGCACCGGAGGAGAGGCCGGGCTGGCAGAGCCCGCAGCTTTGGATGGGCCATGCGGCGCTGACCACGGCCGAGCGCCACTATTCGGCTGAGCGCGTGGGCCGCGGCGGCGTGGGGCAGGCGGGGGTGACCCTCGCACCCTTTTCCGCCGCGATCGACGACTGGAACATGGTGGGCCACGCGAAGCCGCCGGCGGATGAACTGTCCGCCCTCACCATCACCGCGGCGGGCGAGGGCTTCTCCTATCGCCTCGAACTCGACGCGCAAGGCCCGCTCGTGCTGCAGGGCGAGCGCGGCTATTCGGTGAAATCCGCGCAGGGCCAGGCGAGCTATTACTACTCGCAGCCCTTCTATCGGGTGACGGGCAGCATCACCGTCGACGGCAAGGAGATTGTGGTGACGGGGCAGGCGTGGTTCGACCATGAATGGTCGTCACAGCCCCTCGCCAAGGACCAGACGGGCTGGGACTGGTTCTCCTTCCACTTCGACAGCGGCGCGAAGCTCATGGGTTTCCGCCTGCGTGACCAAGGAGACGGCTTCACCTCTGCCACCTGGATCAACCCCGATGGCACGCCGGAGCCGCAGCCGCCCGGCGCCCTGACGGTCACGCCGCGCGCCTGGGCGGAAATGAAGGGCCATCGCGTGCCGGTGCAGTGGAATGTCTCCCTGCCGGCGAGGGGCGTCGCGGTCACGACGGCGCCGGTGATTGAGGATGCCTGGATGGAGACCCAGGTTGAATACTGGGAAGGCCCGGTGCGCATCACGGGCAGTCATCCCGGTGTCGGCTATGTGGAGATGACGGGGTATTGACACTCTGTTGTGTCGCAATGGGTCCCGCTGCTCATCATGCCCGGGCTTGTTCCGGGCATCTTCTTCGCGGCCTCCAAAAAGGAATCGCCGGGACAAGCCCGGCGATGATGAGATCAGGAACTGCGGAGCGATCTTACGCCGCCGCGCGCTGGCTCACCGCGTCCTCGGCGATCTCCGAGAGCTTCTCGTCGGCTGCCTTTTCTTCTTCCAGCGTCTGCTCCAGCAGCTCCGCCACCTCGCTGTTGCCGATTTCGGCAGCCCAGCAGGCAAGCGTGCCGTAGCGGGCGATCTCGTAGTGCTCCACCGTCTGGGCCGAGGAGATGATGGCAGCATCGAGCGTCTGCTCGTCTGCGATTTCCCCCATCACCTCCTCGGCCTCGCGGATCAGGCCCTCGATCGCTTCGCAGGTCTTGCCGGATGCCTTCTGGTCGAGCAGTTCGAAGACCTGCTCCAGACGGCGCACATGGGTTTCGGTTTCGCCCAGGTGGCTTTCGATGGCCTCCTTGAGTTCGTCGGAAGACGCCTTCTGCGCCATTTTCGGCAGGGTCTTCACCAGTTTCTTCTCGACGTAATAGAGATCCTTGAGCGTCTCGATGAAAAGGTCGTTGAGGGTGTTCACGGTCATGTCGTTCTCCTTGCCTGATGGTAAATTGAGGTTTCGCCGCCGCCATGTCTCGAAGGCCTCGGCGTGATGCTGGCGGTGTTCGGCGCGGGCGGCGCGGAAGTCCGCTTCGAGGCGCGTTGCCTGCGCATCACGCCATCCCGCGAGATCGGCACTCTTCTCCTTGTGCATGGGGTGGTTCCTGGCCTGCTGCTTGCCGTCTGGCTGCCTTCAGAACCAGTTCTCACCCCATGCGGTTCCCTGCGATGTCAGGATCCCACCATCTCGCCGCCATTGGGGTGCAGCACCTGGCCGGTCATGTAGGAGGCCTCCGCGCTGGCAAGGAAGACAAAGCAGCTCGCCACCTCATTGGGCTGGCCCGGCCGCTTCAATGGCGTATCGCTGCCGTGGGTCGAGACCTTCCCGGCATCGAACGAGGCGGGGATGAGCGGAGTCCAGATCGGCCCTGGCGCCACGGCATTGACCCTTATGCCGCGCTCCGCGAGGAGCTGTGAGAGCGAACGCGTCAGGGTGACGATGGCCCCCTTGGTGGCCGAGTAGTCGAGCAGCTGCGTATGTCCGCGATAGGCCGTGACGGACGTGCAGTTGATGATCGCCGAACCCTCGCCCATGTGCGCCAGTGCCGCCCGGGTGAGAAAGAACATGCTGAAGACGTTGGTGCGGAAGGTGCGGGTGATCTGTTCCTCGGTCAGCTCCTCGAGGCCCCCGACGGTGTGCTGCTCGGCAGCGTTGTTGACCAGAATGTCAATGCGCCCGAAGCGCGCGACGGCCCTGGCAATCGCCGCGCGGCAGACCTGCTCCGAGCCGAGGTCGCCGGCGAAGAGTTCAGCCGCGCTGCCCTCACCGGCCACCAGGCGGGCGGTCTCCCGCGCGTCATCATGTTCTTCGAGATAGAGGATGACGATGCGTGCCCCCTCGCGTGCCATGGCGACGGCGACGGCCCGGCCGATGCCGCTGTCTCCGCCCGAGATCACGGCGACCTTGCCCGCGAGACGGTCAGCGCCGCGAAAGCGCGGCGTGAAATCGGGTCGCGGCGTCATCTCGCTCTCGCGGCCGGGCTGGTGGTCCTGCTGCTGCGGCGGCAGTGTCTGCTTGCCGCTCATGCCCGCACCAGCGCCGAGGTTACGGCAGGAAGCTGGATCACCACGGCCTGCTGGCCGGGCCGCAGGTGGGTGAGAAGCACCACCTCGCCGCTGCCGAACTCCAGCGCGTCATGGTGCAGCAACGGGTTGGCCTCGTTCACATGGCGGAAGCGCGCGGTGCGGCAGTCCTGCGCCCGCGCCCGCAGGAGGAAGCGGAACAGCCCGGTAAACGCCACGGCGTCCGCGAAGGCGAGCTCCGTGCCGGGCTTCAGGCACACGGCCACATCGAGCCTCCCGGCTGCTGCGAATCCAAGTGTCGTGGATCCCGGAAAGGCGGTGGTGACGAGGCTTTCCCCCGTCACCGCCGCGCGGTTCGTCTGCCGCTCAAGGCTGTAGTCGCACATCAGGGATTGGCCGGGGGCGTTGTGCTGCCGCTGGCATCGCCGGCTCCAGGCGCCGTCTGCGGGGCGGGCGCCGTCGTGCTGCCCGTGGCATCATCGTTCGTGGGCGTGCTGTTGCTGTCGGCGACCGGCGGGTTGGTCGTGCCGGTGCCGGTGGCCAGGTCATTGCGGTTGGTGCCCAAGTAGAAGGCGATGAGGAAGGCCACCAGCAGCACCACCGCCACAATCGCGAAGGTGCTGACGAAGCTGCGTCCGCCACGCGCCGCTGTGTCCGAGGGCGGCCTGCCGGTGGTGCCGGGATTGCCGGTGCGCCGCACCGTTTCGCCCGGCGGCAGGTTCACCTCGTTGAGGTCGCTGGTCCGGGAGCCGGGGCGGTCCATGCTGCCGAGCGGCTCCTGCATCGGGGTGAGCGTGTCACGCTCATCGTCGCGGCTGTCCGCAATGGTTTCGCGCCGCCGCGGACCCGGGGTGGTTGCCATGAGCCTTCTCCTTGCTGAGGGTTGAATCTCTGTCCGGGTCCAAACAGCCGGGAGGCGGCGAAGGTT
This sequence comes from Aestuariivirga litoralis, assembly GCF_003234965.1. Classification (GTDB taxonomy): domain Bacteria; phylum Pseudomonadota; class Alphaproteobacteria; order Rhizobiales; family Aestuariivirgaceae; genus Aestuariivirga; species Aestuariivirga litoralis. The sequence goes on along the minus strand of NZ_QKVK01000002.1, from coordinate 416,272 downwards.
CCGCTGCGCCGCCCGGCAACGGAACCTGCCGCGCCTTCGCCGCATTTCGGCGCGGAAAGGGAGGGATCATGGCCGCACGCGCATATTGGAAGGGTTTCCTGAGGTTGTCGCTGGTGTCGATCGCGGTGGAGGTGTTCAATGCCGAAGACCGCAAGGCTGACCTCTCATTTCACCAGATCCACAAGCCCACCGGAAAGCGCATCCACCATGCCAAGACGGCGGAAGGAGTTGGCGAGGTCGCGGCGAAGGACATCGTCAGCGGCTACGAGATCGAGAAGGGCGAATACGTGATCATGGCGCCGGACGAAATCGACGCCGTCAAGCTCGAGAGCAAGCGCACCATCGAGCTCTCGCAGTTTGTGCCGCTCGCCGAGGTGGACCCGCGCTATTTCGAGCAGCCCTACTACGTGACGCCGGGCGACGAGCATGCAGCCGAGGGCTATCTCGTCATCCGCGAGGCGCTGAGGAAGACCGGCACCATCGGCATCGGGCAGTTGACGGCACAGGGCCGCGAACACCTGATCGGCGTGGCGCCGCTTGACCAGGGCCTGATGCTGAACCGCTTGCGCTATGCGGGCGAGGTGCGGCCCATCGCAGAGTTCTTTTCCGATCTGCCGAAGCTGAAGCTCGACCATGAGATGGTCGACCTCGTCACCGAGTTGATCGGGCGCAAGCAGGGCCGCTTCCGGCCGGAGGCTTTCGAGGATCACTATGAAACCGAGCTGCGCAAGCTGATCCAGCGCAAGGCCAAGGGCGAGACGATCGTGAGCGAGCCCGAGGAGGAAGCGCCCAAGGGCAATGTCATCAACCTCATGGATGCGCTGCGCGACAGCCTGAACAAGGGTGGCGGCGGCAAGCCCGCGGCAGCCCGCAAGGCCGCGCCGAAGCGCAAGGCGGAGCCGAAACGCAAGGCGGCGCCCCGCAGGCGCGCCAAGGGGGCCTAGCATGGCGGCGAGGAAGCCGCCGGGCGCGTCGAAGCCACAGCTCGCGGACTATTCTGCGAAGCGCGACTTCTCCCGGACCGCAGAACCTGCCCCGGCGCCAGCCAGGCCACGGCGCGGCAAACTGGCCTTCGTCGTCCAGAAACATGATGCGCGGCGGCTGCACTTCGACCTCCGCCTCGAGCTCGATGGCGTGCTGAAGAGCTGGGCGGTGACCAGGGGCCCCAGCATGACACCAGGTATCCGCCGCCTCGCGGTGCAAACCGAGGATCACCCGATGGCCTACAAGGCGTGGGAGGGCGTCATTCCGCAAGGACAGTATGGCGGTGGCACCATGATCGTATGGGACCGTGGCACCTGGCTGCCTGAGGGTGACGCGCGCAAGGGCCTGGCGAAGGGCCGCCTCACCTTCCGGCTTGACGGTGAAAGACTGAAGGGCACATGGTCGCTCGTGCGCATGAAGGACGAGGGCAAGCGCCACAACTGGCTGCTCATCAAGCGCAGTGACGAGAATGCCCTTGCGCCCGGCGGCGCCGAACCCGTGGACACGGACATGGCCTCTGTCATTTCGGGCAAGAGCAATGCCGAAATCGCCGGCGGGGGCGACCTCCGCCCCGATCACAAGGCACGCGCCCGCAAGACGAGCGTGGCCGGGCCTGCGGCACTTGCCAGGGTGAAGGGGGCGAAGAAAGACATCCTGCCGCCCTTCGTCGCGCCCAGCCTGGCGCTGCAGGTGGCAAGGCCGCCGGCGCGCGATGGCTGGATCCACGAGATCAAGCATGACGGCTACCGGATCGAGGCCCGCCTCGATGCGGGCAAGGTGAAGCTGCTGACCCGCAAGGGTCTGGACTGGACCAGGCGCTTTCCCACCGTCGCCGAAGCAGTGAAACGGCTTGCCGCCAGGACGGCGCTGCTCGATGGCGAGATCATCGTGCAGGACGAGGCCGGCCAGACCAGCTTCAGCGGCCTCCAGTCAGACCTCAAGGCCGGACGGCATGACCGCATGGTCTACTATGCCTTCGACCTTCTCCATCTCGATGGCTTCGACCTGCGCGGCGCGCCGCTGGTGGAACGCAAGCGGCTGCTGGCCGAAATCATCGCCCAGTCACCCGGCAACTTCGCGCTCCGCTACAATGACCATATCGCGGAGGCGGGTGGCGACATTCTTCCCCAGGCCTGCAGGCTGGGCCTCGAGGGGATCGTCTCGAAGCAGCTCGCACTTCCCTATGTGTCGGGCCGCGGCGAGCACTGGGTGAAGTCGAAATGCATGTTGCGGCAGGAGTTCGTGGTGCTTGGCTTCCTGCCGGCCAGCGACAGGAAGGATGCCGTGGGCTCGCTGGTGCTTGGCTATTACGCAGGCGGAAGGCTGATGCATGCCGGACGCGCCGGCACGGGCTTCTCCGCCGATGATGCGCGCGCGCTGTTCAACCGGTTCAGCGCCATGGCGGGAAAGGCACCTGACTTCGGCAACGCCGTGTCACGCGCCGCCGCCAGGGGTGTCGTGTGGGTGAGGCCCGAAGCCGTGGCCGAAATCGAGTATCGTGGGCGCACCGCCGATGGGCTGCTGCGGCAGGCTGCCTTCGTGGGCCTGCGCGAAGACAAGCCCGCCTCCGAGGTGGTGCTGGAACAGGATCCCCTCTTCATCCCGAAACATGCCGACCCCGACCCCGACCCCGCGCAGCCCGACTTCACCCATCCGGAGCGCGTGATGTGGCCCGAGGCCGGCGTCACCAAGCAGGACCTCGGCGACTATTATGTCGCCGTGGCGGCGTGGATCCTGCCGCATGTGTCACATCGCGTGCTGAGCCTGGTGCGCTGTCCGGATGGCGCGGCGGCGCAGTGCTTCTTCGCCAAGCATGCATGGATGGGACTGGACCCCGCCATTCACCTCGCTGACACCGGCGAGGGCAAGCCGATGATGGAGATCGGCGATCTTCGCGGTCTCCTCGCACTGGTGCAGATGAACGTGCTGGAAATCCACGTCTGGGGTTCGCGCATCGGTGACCTCGATCGGCCCGACAGGCTCATCTTCGATCTCGACCCTGGTGAAGGCGTCACATGGGATGATGTCAAGGCGTCTGCCCTGGACATGCGTGACAGGCTGAAGGAACTGGGCCTGCGCTCGTTCCTCAAGACCTCGGGCGGCAAGGGCCTGCACGTGACGGTGCCGCTGCTGCCCGATCTCGACTGGGACGCCGCCAAGGCCTTCACCAGGCTGGTGGCCCAGCAAATGGCGGCCGATGACCCGACCCGCTATGTCGCCACCATGGCGAAGTCCCGGCGCAAGGGCCGCATCTTCATCGACTATCTGCGCAACGGTCGCGGTGCCACGGCAGTGGCACCATACTCGACCCGCGCCCGCGCCGGCGCACCCGTGGCCATGCCGATCGACTGGAGCGAACTGAAGGCGCTGCCCTCCGCCGATCACTATACGGTGAAAAACGCGCCAGCGCGGCTGGCGAAGCGAGATGATCCGTGGTCCGAGATGACGAAGATCAGGCAGAAGCTGAAGCTCTAGGATCTGCCAGAAAAGGAACCGGCCCCGTGAGGGGCCGGTTCGCTGTCGGGGGTTACTGCGCCGGGGCGCATGTGGCGTCGGTCGCAGGGTCGCAGGCCTGTTCCTTCTTGCCCTTGCCCTTCTTCTGTCCGGCGGGGGCATTGGCGTTCGCACCCGGTGCCTCGGGGTTCTTGCCGGCCTTCTGGCCGGGCTGTTGCGGTGCCACGCTGGTCGAGCCCGTGGCCTCCTCGCCGCCCTGCTGCAGCTTCTTGCGCTTCTTCGCGGGGGTCTGGTCCTGTGCCTGGGCAGGCTGCTCGGCGGCAGGAGGCGCGGCAGCGTTGTCCTTCTGCTGCTTCAGTTTCTTCTTGGTGGCGCCCGAAGGCTCATCCTGTGCCTGGGCCGCCGGCTTCCTCACCTTGCCATTGGCCGGTGGTGCGGTGGCCTCGTCCGCTCCATTGTCCGGGGCAGGCGTGGCGGTGGTATCGAGCTTCTTCTTGCGGCCATTGGCGGGCGGGGTTGCCGCCTCGTTGGTGGCCGGTTGACCGGTCGTGGGTGCCGTGTCGGCCGGTGCCGCCTGGTCCTGGCCCGTGGCCGGCGCGGTGGCGTCGGAGGCTGCGTCCTGACGCTTCACCTTGCGGACCTTGTTGACGTCCGTCAGCTTGCGCGGCTTTTCCTTGGCATCGCTGGCGAGTTCGCCCTGGAACACCGTGACCTGGTCGGCGCTGGCCTTGGCCTCTGCCGGATTGTCGGTCTCCCGCACCTCGACGGCGCGCACCTTGCGGCCCGTCTCGCGGGCGATGACGTCGACATCGATCACGTTGTTGACGACGATGTTGTTGGTGATGCGCGGCGTGCCGATGAATTCGGTGCGCTGCACCACCTGGCGGATTTCGCGGTCATCATCGATGATGGCGACCCGCAGGTCGGGCTCGAGGAAGCGCCGCGTCGGTACCGCAACCCAGTAGTAGTCGGGGATGTCGCCGACATTGATGTTGATCGAGATGTCCACGCCGCCGCCGCGCACCGGCGGCAGCGGCGCCCAGACGACATAGTCGTTGCTGCGCCGCCAGCTCACCCAGGCCGGCGCCCACTTGCGGCCCGGCACCCAGTACCAGCCGATGTCATTGGCATAGCCCCAGCGGCCATAGTGATAGGTGGCCCAGCCAAAGGACTCGTCGGACACCCAGGTCCAGCCATAGCGCTTGGTGTAGACCCAGTGCCCCAGCGTATAGGGCCGCCAGTCGGGGCCGACGCTGGTCGGGATGAAGACATACTGGTCGCCGTAGCTCACCCAGTCGCCCTGGCCGCCGAGCCGGTCATAGAAGATGCCGATGCTCACATCGACGGCGGCTTCCGCCCGGGTGACGATTGGCGGAGCGCCGAATTGTGGTGCGGCGGTGAGTGCCAGGGTGGCAATGGCCGTGCTGGCCAGGATGGTCTTGAGTTTCATGGGGTCTGCCCTTCCATTGCTGTTGGACCTTCAGCGCAGGGCAACGTGACAAAGGCCAAAGGGGTTCCGCTCACCGCAGCGGCCAGAGCAGTGGAACCAGTGCAAGGGCAATGGCGAAGATGATGAAGGTCAAGGGAAAGCCCACCCGAACGAAATCCATGAAACGGTACCTGCCGGGGCCGAAGACCATGAGGCTCGAAGGTTCCAGCGGCGTCAGGTATGAGCAGCTGGCCGCGATGGCGATCATCATGGCGAAACTGCGCGGATTGTAGCCGAGCTGCCGGGCAGTCTCGAAGGCGATGGGAACGACCACGATCGCCGCCGCCTGGTTGGACATGGGTTGTGTCAGCGCCACGGTGAGCACGAAGAAGCAGCTGAGCAGCAGCAGCGGGCTCTCGCCCCCCACCAGTGCGATGAGCCTGTCAGCCAGGTAGCGCCCGGTGCCCGTGGCATCCATGGCGGCGCCCAGCGAGAGCAGGGCGCCGATGAGGATCAGCACCTTCCACTCGACGCGGCGATAGGCATCCTCCGGCGAGATGCAGCGGGTGAGCAGCATGAGGAAGGCCCCGCCCAGGGCCGCAACCGGCATGCTGACGAGGTCGAAGGTGATGGCGGCAAGCGCCAGCGCGAAGATCAGCACCGCCAGCGCTGCGTGAGAGGTGCGCAGCCGCTCCGTATCCACCCCGCCGAAGATGTTGAACAGGTTGCCGCGTTCGAGTTCGCGCACGTCCTCTGGCCGGCCCTGCAGCAGCAGCACGTCACCCAGCCGCATGCGGATGCGGCTCAACCGGCGCGGCATGCGGAAGCCGGCCCGGTTGAGGCCGAGGACCTTGAGGCCATAGCGTTCGTGGAACTCGGCGCTTTTCAGCGTGTGGCCGATCAGCGGTGAATCCGGCATCAGCACGCCCTCGACGATCTCCGTCTCCTCGTCCGCGCTGCCGGCGAGGTGGAGATCGGCCTTGAGGTCGAGGCCCGGCGTGTCCTTGACGCGCAGCAGATCGCGGCGGCGGCCCTCCACCACGATGACGTCGCCCGCTGCGAGGTGGGCCTCGTCCTTGTCGGTGACGGGCTTCTCCTCGCGCAGCAGGCGCACCACCCTGAAGCCGGACTCCCTGCCCACGGGCGAGGAGGCGAGAGCGATTCCGATGAGCGGCGAGTCCGCCGTCACCACGAGGTCGGCGGTGTAGTCGCGATTGCCCACTTCATCGAGGCTTGCGGCGTCGCGCCCGCGGTCCGGCATCAGCCGCAGCCCGATGGTCAGCATATAGGCGATGCCGGCCACCGCGATGGGAAGGCCGACGGGCGAGAGTTCGAACATGCCCATCGGCGGCTCGCCCGCCCGCACCATCAACTCGCTGATCACGATGTTGGTGGAGGTGCTGATCAGCGTCACCGAACTGGTCAGGATGGACGCGAAGGCGAGCGGCAGCAGAAGGCGTGACGGGCTCTGCTTGTTGTGTGCCGCAATGCCCAGAACCACCGGCACGAAGAAGGCAGTGGCTGCGGTGTTGCTGATGAAGGCCGACAGCGTCGAGACCGAGATCATGATGACGGCCAGCAGCACGAAGGGCCGATTGCCGGCATGGGCCAGGATCCAGCGGCCCACCGTATCGACGATGCCGGTATGGGAAAGGGCCGCCGTCATGATGAAGAAACCAAGGATCATCATCACCGTGCTGGAGCCGAAGCCGGCGAAGGCCTGTTCGGGTGTGAGGAGACCGGTGCCGAGGATGGCCAGCATCACGCCCAGTGCCACGACGTCTGCCGGCACGCGGTCCCACGAGAACATCACCACCGCCGCCAGCAGGATGGCGAGGCAGATCATGATCTGCGCTGTCATGTGTGAAGACCTCCCCGCGGCGTGCCCCTCGCGTTTCATCCTGTGCGGGCATGCCGGCCCGCAGAACGGCGCGCAGGGGCGAAGGGTTCCGGCGGAACTATTCACAGGCGCTTCAGTTAAGGCGGGGAACCCACGCATCACAACCGGAGGAACAGGCATGGCCGTCGCGCCGAAACGTGCCCGCAAGCGCGGCCGCAACGCACAGCGCCGCCCGGCACCGGGCTTCATGGATGATGTTCTCGCCATGGCAGGAAGTCTGGCCGACAGCCGCAAGGATCATGCTGCGGCACAGCTGGAAACGCTGGCGGCATCGCTGCGGCAATTCGGCGGATCACTGCCGTCGTTGCCGTTGATCGGCAGTTATGCCGGAGCGGCAGCGGAGGGCCTGGACGATCTTTCGGGCTATGTGCAGGACAATGACCTTGCCGGCATGATCGCCGACGCGCGTGAATTGGCCCGGCGCTACCCGTTGGCCGCTTTCGGCTCCAGTGTCGTGGCGGGGCTCGTGATCGCGCAATTCCTGCAGGCGCGCGGCAGCTCCGTGCTCGAGGCGCGCCGGTCATCGCTGCGTGTGTCCGCGGAAGACGGTGATGCCGCGTAACGACGTTTCCCCGGGCAGTGTCTCCCTCCCCCAACAGGCTGCCTGCACCTCGGGCCCCGCAACCGCGGGGCCTCTTTTCATGGGAGGCTTGCAGCCAGAGGAACCAAGCAGCGCGCGATGCGTTGCACTGGCCATGATGCACAAGCTCCATGGCGAAGCTCCGCAGACCGTGCTGCTGCTTGAGCGGCTCGCCGCCGAGGGCCGCGCCTGGATGTCGGCGGAAGCTGCGCTCGCGCGGCTGGAACTGGCGGAATTGAAACTGCGCGCATTGAAGGCCGCGGGTCTTGCGGCCCTTGCGCTGGCATCCTTCATCTGCGTCCTGGTGGCGCTCACCCAGGCGGCGATCGCGCTGCTGTCGCAGCATGTTGCGGATAACGCGATGGCCGCCTTTTTGGTGGCCGTCATCTTCGCGCTGGTGGCGGCGCTCAGTGCGGTCTTGGCGAGGCGCGCCATGACGTGGCGGGCGGACAGCATGGTGCTGCGCTGGTTCGGCTCCGATGCGGAAGATGCCGCATGACAGCGCGGGAGCAGGCGCTGGCCGAGGTCCGCGCACGGCGCCAGGCATTGTTGTCGACAGTCTCCGACCTGCGCCGGCAGCTGCGTCCCGTGCCCCTGGCGGAGGATGCGCTGCGACTGCTCGATCCGAAGCTTTCCGTCCTGGCGCGCCTGCGCAAGCGTGTCGGGCGCAACAAGCTGCTCTCCCTGGCGGTGCTGGCGGGAGCAGGCTGGCTGGCGGGGTTTGCCCGCCATCGTGACGGCAAGGATCCCGCGGCTGCGACCAGGGCGCGGGGCAAACCAAAGGAGAAGAAGGATGACAGCGGACAACAGCAACGACAACGGCCATCAGACCCAGGGAGAGGCAGGCAGCGCAGGCCCCCGCGGCCGAAAGCCGGCGCGCAAGCGTTCCGGCGGCATGGCGAAGCGGGGCCGGAAGGCAACCGCCTCGCGGCGTTCTTCGGCGTCGAGCCGTGGCAGCACGCAGGCGGAACAGGCGCCGGCGCGCAGCCGCTCCACGCGCGGGCGCGGCAAGTCGATCTCCAACTCTAGCGGCGGCTTCGGTGCGCGGCTTCTCGCCCGGGCCGGACGGGCCATTCCGCTCGCCAGCCGCGGGCTGGGCGACCAGCGCGTCGTGCAGCGTCTTGCCGATGAACGTCCCTATGTGCTGGGGGCCATCGGCCTCGGCATCGGCGCGGTGATCGGGCTGATGCTGCCCGGCACGCTGTCCTCCATGGCGGGCCGCTCCCGCCGCGGCCGCACCAGCCGCTGAAGCACCACGCATCGCCCCGGCCTCCGCCGGGGCGATGCATTCGGGACATGATGGTCCGCCATGGCCGTCCCTGCGTAACAGCTTCACATGCCCTTCGGTTGTTTCGGGCAGAACGGGCTGCTACAACGCGAGGATCGGCACCATGGATCGGATGGCAATGGACAAACCGCCAAAGTCTGCGCAGGAAGGACGGGCCGAGCCCGTCTCCGCGAAGATCCGCGCCCGGGTCGAACAGGCCAACAGGCGCTATTTCGCCAACGACAATATCTCGGCCTTCATCGAGCCCGGTGAACTGGAAGCGCTGCTCGATGAAGTGGCCGGAAAGATGAAGGGCGTGCTGGAAAGCCTGGTCATCGACGTCGACCATGACCACAACACCCAGGACACGGCACGCCGTGTGGCCAAGATGTATCTGAACGAGGTGTTCCGCGGCCGCTACGTGGCGCAGCCGCCGGTGACCGAGTTCCCCAATGCCGAATATCTCAACGAATTGATGATCGTCGGCCCGATCACCGTGCGCAGCGCCTGCAGCCACCACCTCTGCCCGATCATGGGTCGGCTGTGGATCGGGCTGTTGCCCAACGAGCATTCCAACCTCATTGGCCTGTCGAAATACTCCCGCCTTGCCGAATGGATCATGTCGCGCCCGCAGATCCAGGAGGAGGCGATTGCCCAGGTGGCGGACCTGCTGATGAGCAAGGTGGCGCCTGACGGCCTGGCCGTCGTCATGGAGGCTGACCATTTCTGCATGCACTGGCGCGGCGTGAAGGACAATGCCACCAAGATGATCAACAGCGTGATGCGCGGCGCCTTCCTGAAGAACGCCTCGCTCCGCCGTGAATTCCTCGCCCTCGTGAACCTCAAGGACTGACATTCGAGATGATCGTTCGCTGTGTCTATGCAAGCCGGGCCGCGTCGGGTCTCACCAGCGCCATGGTGGAGGCCATCCTCGACACCTCGCGCAGCCACAATCCGGCGAGCGGCATCACTGGAATCCTTTGCTACAGCGGCGACGTGTTCATCCAGGTTCTGGAAGGCGGGCGTGACGAGGTGTGCGAACTCTACAACGCCATCGTCCGCGACGGCAGGCACACCAATGTGCGGCTCCTGGTGTTCGAGGAAATCCGCGAGCGCAAGTTCTGCAACTGGACCATGGGCCATGTCGACCTGTCCAGGGTCAACCCCGGCCTGCTGCTGAAATATGGCGAGCGCGCCGTGCTCAATCCCTTCGCCAGTTCCGGAGCGGCAACCATGGCGCTGCTCGACGAGCTGGTCGCCACGGCGGCCATCAGCACCCGCCTGGGCTGAGGGTCACGGCCTGAACCAGCCAAGCCCCGCGACGGTGCCGGCCGCCGGGCGATATTCGCACCCTACATAGCCCGCATAGCCGAGTTCATCGAGGTGGCGGAAGATGCGCGCATCGTCGAGTTCGCCGGTGCCGGGTTCGTGGCGGCGCGGCACCGAGGCGACCTGCACATGGCCGGTGACGGGCATCAGCGCCTCGAGGCTCTTCATCACGTCCCCATGCAGGATCTGGCGGTGGTAGATGTCGTACTGGAGCCTGAGGTTCGGCGGGTCCAGTTCGGCGATCAGCCCCGCCGCGAAACCGAAGTCGTTGAGGAAATAGCCCGGCATGTCGCGCCCGTTGATCGGCTCGATCAGGATGTCGATGCCGAGCGGCGCCGCCGCGGCGCAGGCATGGCGTATGGCCGCCTTGTAGGCTTCGAGTGCGGCTGCGTCACGGCGGTCACCATGGCCGCTCATCAGGTGCAGGCGCCGGACTCCGGTCGCCGAGGCATAGGGCAGGGCCTGCGCCACCGAGGCGCGGAATTCGTCAGCGCGCTCCGGCTGGCAGGCCATGCCGCGGTCGCCCCTGTCCCAGTCGCCCGGCGGCAGGTTGAACAGCGCCTGGGTGAGGTTCGACGCGGCGAGGCGCCGGGCGATCTCGTCCGGTGCATGGGCATAGGGAAACAGGAACTCGACGGCGGCAAAGCCATTGTCCGCCGCCGCCGCGAAGCGGTCGAGGAACTCCCATTCATTGAACATCATCGAGAGATTGGCAGCGAATTTCGGCATGGAAGGTCCCCGGCGACTCAACGCGAGCCGCCAGTCAAGACTAGACGCAACAGCCGCCGTCGCAAACATCGGGTTCGGCAGGGGGCGACAGCCTGCCGAGTTCCTTCAGCATCGCCTCGGCAAGGAGCTCGGACGAGAACGGCTTCGCCAGCACCTGCATGCGGGACAGGCTTTCAGGCAGTTCGACCGAGGTGCCGTAGGCGGTGAGGAACAAGGCCGGCACGCCGCTGGCGACCAGCGCCTCCGCCATGGCAACCGTGTTCGAAGGGCCAATGTTGTAGTCGAGAACCGCGAAGCGGATCGGCGAGGATGAAATGATCTCCGCCGCGGCCTCCAGCGTCGAGGCGCCATGCACGTGCTTCAGGCCGAAGCCCTTCAGCGTCTGCTCGAGGTCCAGCCGGATGATCGAATCATCCTCGACGACGAGGCACTGGTCGAGCAACTCGACGCGGGCCGAGCGGAGGCGTTTTTCCATGGCTGACTTTCTGAAGGGGCGGGCGTGGAGCAGGTCTGGAACAATTGCCCGGCATGAGCGTTCCAAATTCCGATATCCGGGAGTCTGCAGCCAATGGCCTGCAGGGGAGGCAACCCGCCCAGCGCTTCCGCCATCCGGTCCGGGTGTTGAGTGATAGCGGAATCACACAGGTTTGTCTGTGCAGAAGTGACCATTCATGGCGCATTATGAAACGTCCACGCTGATCGACACGCTGCTGTCGGGGAACAACCTGCTGCTGGCGCTGCGCGGCCCCGACCTTGACATGCTGCGGCCGCACCTGCGGGCCCTGCAGGGTGCCTCCAACACCGTTCTCTACGATCCTGGGCAGAACGTGCAGACGGTCTATTTTCCCTGTCACCGCACGCTTGTCTCCTTCCTCGTCTCGACCGACGACAGCAGCGCCGTGGAAGCCCTGCTGGTGGGGCGCGAAGGGGCGGTTGGCGGCATCGTCAGCCAGGGCAACCTGCCGGCCTTCGCACGCATTGCGATCCAGACCGGCGGCGACCTTCTGTCCATCCCCGTCAGCGTGCTCGATGAATGCAAGTCGCGTTCGCGCGCCATCGACAGCCTGTTCTCGCGCTATGCCGATTGCCTGGTGGCACAGATGTTCCAGACCGCTGCCTGCAACGCCGCGCACTCGATCGAGCAGCGCACCGCCAAGTGGATCGGGGCTGCCATCGAGCGGTCGGGCTCGAAGGAGGTGCCGCTTACGCAAGAACGGCTCGCCGCCATGCTGGGCGTGGGCCGGAGCTACATCAGCCGTGTCATCGGCACCTTCAAGCGTGACGGCACCCTGGCGGTGCGCCGCGGCCATCTGGTGGTCAAGAACGAGGACCAGTTGCGCGCCCGCGCCTGCAGCTGCCACGAGGTGGTGAAGCAGCACTTTCACGCCGTGCTGAAGGGCGTCTACCCCGAAGCGTGAGGCGGCGCGCAGGAAAAAGCCCGGCCCGTTCAACCCGGGCCGGGCTTTCGCGCGTCAGGCAGCGCTACGGATTGGCAGGCGCCGGCGCCGGTGCCGGCGCAGGGGCCGGGGCGGTTTCGGTGGTGCCGTTGTTGCTGCCCGTCGTCCCGGTCGTCGTTCCGGTGGTTCCGTTGGCGGGCGCCTCGGGGGTGGTGGTGGCCGGTGCTTCGGGCGCCGGGGCCACGGGCGTCGTGGCGGCCGGAGGCTCGGTGGTTACCGTGGTGGTGGTGTTGGTGGTCGAAACGACATCGCGGTGCGTGCCGTAATACCAAAGGGCAAGGATGGCGAGCAGGGCGACGATGACGCCCAGCACCCAGCCGGTTGCCGAAGATTCCGATCGCTGAGGCCTCTGATGGTAATGGTTCTCGATATTGTCTGCCATTGCAGTCTCCGATCGTTGGGCAGCACGCCCGTGTGCGTGCGATGGCAGCCAAACGCCCGGTTCGACCATGAGGTTCCGCATGTCTTGCGACTTCAGGCGGACGTTGCGGACGGGATGAGCAGGCGCAGTGCGCCGGGCTCGCTTTCAATTTGCAGCGGCAGGTCCAGCAGCGCGAGTTCGCCGTCGACGGTGGCCTGGATCGAGCGGCTGTCGCGCCGCAGGCGGCGGTGCCGCACCAGGCCGACCCGGCGGCCGCGCTGCTCCTGGACGTTCACGTTGTCCTGCCAGCGTCCGCGCAGCACGTCGATTGCCAGCCGCAGATAGGCAATGAGCGGCATGGGGCTCAGCGCATAGATGCCGAGCACGCCCTCGTCGAGCCTGGCCTGCTTCAGCATTCTGGCGTTCTCATAGAGGTTGTTGCTGACGATGAGCCCCGGCGTCCGGATCTCTGCGAGCTGGCCGTCGATGGTGAGGCCGAGGCGCAGCGACCGCGGGTTCACCAGCACCGCCAGCGTGGCGCGGGCCGCCGCCAGCATCTTGGTGAGGCGCGAGCTGTAGCCCAGCCGCTCGCGGATGCGCACCATGCGCGGCTGCAGGCCGAACGACACATGGTGCAGGAACAGCCTGCCATTGGCGCGCCCGGCATCGACGGGCTGTGCCTGCGCATCGCGCAGCTGCGCCAGTGCGGCGCCCAGGCTGGCCTCCATGCCCACTGTCTGCGCGATCAGGTTCATGGTGCCGAGCGGCAGGATGCCGAGGGCGACGCTGCTGCCCGCCACCAGCCCCGCGGCACTGGCCAGCGTGCCGTCACCGCCGCCGACGATCAGGCGGTCGATGGCGCCGCCGCCCAGCAGCGAGCGGACATGCGCCTCGATGTCGCTGCCATCGAGCAGGCTGACCTGCGCCTCCGGGAAGGCATCGGCGATGAGTGCCTGCACCGCTTCCGTCCCCATGCTGCGCACGGTGCCGGCGTGGCGGTTCACCACGATGGCGGTGGTCCGGTTGTCCATGGGCGTCATGTCGGATGCAGGCTCCCGGCATGCAAGGGCGGGGGCCGGCCCGCTGCCGGCCCCGTGGGCGCGTTACGCCGCCTTGCGGGAGCGCAGGTCGAAGAACAGGGCCTGGGCGATCAGCGCCTTCACCATCTCGGGCGAGAAGGGCTTGGTGATGAGGAAGGCGGGCTCCGGCCTTTCGCCGGTGAGCAGGCGCTCGGGGAAGGCGGTGATGAAGATCACCGGCACGTCGAACGCGCCGAGGATGTCGTTCACCGCGTCGATGCCGGAGCTGCCGTCGGCGAGCTGGATGTCGGAGAGAACGAGCTGCGGCCGCTTCTCGCGGGCAAGCTTCACCGCCTCCTTGTGGGTCCGGGCAATGCCGACGGAGCGGTGGCCGAGCGAGGTGATGGTGTCCTCGATGTCGAGCGCGATCAGCGGTTCGTCCTCGATGATCAGGATGTCGCTGGCGATCATCTCGGAGATCTGCCGGTTGGCCTCGTCGAACAGGCGCTCGACGTCGGCATCCGGGCGCTGCAGGATTTCCGCGATCTCGCGGCGCTCGAAGCCCTCGACGGCGGAGAGCAGGAAGACCTGGCGGGCCGGGCCCGGGATGTTGGAAAGCCGGCCCTGGACGGTCGTCTCCCAGGCCGGCTGGCCGCCCTCCGGCTGGCCGTTGACGGGGATGGAACCCCACAGCTTGCACAGCGTCCTGTAGAGGGCGATGCGCGGCGTGCTGGCGGCGCCGATCAGGCCCGGATCGGCGATCAGTGCCTCGAGCACGGCCGCCACGTAGGTGTCGCCGCTGGACTGTGCACCTGTCAGTGCACGGGCATAGCGGCGGAGATAGGGAAGATGGGGTGCAACGGTAGCGGACAGAGTCATTCAGACATACGGCATGGCGTGACGCCACGGCCCTCCCTCGGTGATCGTCAGGTGCGTTAACGCGCGCCCCGGCCTGCGGTTCCCAGCCTAGCAGAATTCTTTGGAACAAACTGCGGTTTCACGCATTGTGCAGGACTGAACCGCCGCTATGCAGCGGGTTGGACGGGCGAAATTCGGAACATGAACGATACGTCGGGCAAGAAAAACAAGGCCTCCGGACATCAGGTGGTCAAGGAGGCGGTGAGCAGCAAGCTCAAGGCCTATTACGACGACATTGCCCGGCAGGAGGTTCCGCAGCGCTTTCTCGATCTCCTGGCCGACCTCGACAAGGCCGGCGGCGGTAAGCCAGAGTGAAGAGCGACAACCTGAAGTTTAGCCGCATGGTGGCCCGGTCATGAGCGATCACCAGTTCAGGAATGACCTGATCGGCTTCATCCCGCCGCTGCGCGCCTTCGCCATCTCGCTCACCGGCAAGGTGGACCGCGCCGATGACCTGGTGCAGGAGACGCTGCTCAAGGCCTGGGCCAACCGCGAGAGCTTCGAACCCGGCACCAAGCTGAAGGCCTGGCTCTTCACCATCCTGCGCAACGAGTTCTACACGGTGTTCCGCAAGCGCAAGCGCGAGGTGGAGGATGCCGACGGCATCATCGCGGCCAATGTCGGCGTCCACCCGGAACAGGACGGCCACATGGACCTGACCGACATGCAGCAGGCCCTCGGCCAGCTGCCGGTCGACCAGCGCGAAGCCCTGCTCCTCGTCAGCGCCAGCGACATGTCCTACGAGGAGGCGGCGGTGATCTGCGGCGTGGCGGTGGGCACGATCAAGAGCCGCGTCAACCGCGCCCGCGCCCGTTTGGGCGAGTTGCTGCACCTCAACGAAGCCTCCGAATTCGGCCCCGAGCCCGAGGTCAAGGCGGCGCTGATGCCCAAGACCGGCCACGGCTGATCAGACCCATCAAAAAGGGCCCGGCGCAATGCCGGGCCCTTCCTTTTGTGGCGAGACGGTTACATGGTTTCGAAGCGGCGGCCGTCCTCGGTCTTGTAGACGACGGTCATGTTGGCCGGATCGACACTCCGGGCCTCGCTGTGGCGCGCCGTATTGGCCGCGACGATGGCGAGGAAGGGAAAGGCCGTGAACTGGCTGATGGTCAGCACCGTCACCGCGATGAGGCTTTTCATGGCCGTTCCCCTGCTCAGAGCGAGTTCAGCCAGCTGTCCACTTCGCTCCGTGCACGGTCTTTTGCATAGCCATACTGCTGCTGCAGCCGGCCCTCGAGCTCCTCGCGGCGGCCTTCCACCATGTTGATGTCGTCATCCGTCAGCCGGCCCCACTGCTGCTTGGCGCGGCCCTTGAACGTCTTCCAGTTACCTTCGATGCGATCCCAGTCCATGCGACACTCTCCTGGGTTGGTTGACATTGCGTGGTGCAATCCTGCACCGCTGCCAACCTAACGGGAGAGCCACCCACCTGGTTCCGAACATCAGGTAAAACCCTTGTGATTCAGCGTGTTGCAACCGTCAGTTCGGGGCTGGACCGAGGCGTTTCCGTGGCATGCGCAAGGTCCGCGGAGGGCAGCAAGGCAAGCGCGTGCTCGGGGGCCAGCATGCTGCGCGCATCCTCCACCTCGCGCCAGGCGACGCCGAGAATGCGCGCCCCCGGCATCCTCTGTGCAATGCGCTTCTCGACATAGGAATAGCGCGCCTCGGAAGGCGCGGTGAGATAACACAGGCAGGCAATGGCGGCGCCCTCCGCCATCCCGTCAGGAAATTTTCCCGGCTGCACGGCATCGGGCGGCAGCAGGCGGTGCGGCACGCCCTTGAGACGCAGGAAGGCCGACAGCGACAGGGCCGCGGCAAAGTTCAGCGCGCCATGCCCGGCGATGACGACTACGGGCGAAGCGGCATCGGCTGCGGCATCGCCCTCCGGCCACAGCTCCTCCAGCAGTTCGGAATAGGCACTCACCACCGTGACTTCGCGGTCCTCGGTGAGCACCTGGCGCGCCTTGTCGTTCTGGGCCAGCACCAGGCCCGGCACCGCCACCTCGGCGAGATACCTGTCGAGCGCCTTCTCCTCGACATAGGTTTCGGCCCCTTCGGCGGCCTCCACCGGGTCGTTGGCCAGCATGCGCTGATAGAAGGCATGGTCCGGCGTCAGCACCGGCTTCGATCCGAGCAGGACCTCGAGGAACTGCAGCGCCTCGATGTGGCGGCCCACCACCAGCAGCACGATGGTCATGGGCGTGGACAGCACCAGCCCCACCGGCCCCCACAGCGCCGTCCAGAAGGCGGCGGCGACCACCACGGCAACGGGGGAGAGGCCGGTGCTGCGGCCGAAGAACAAGGGCTCCAGCACATGCCCCACCATCGTTTCCGTCACCACCACCACGCCCAGCGTGACCAGTGCCAGGGTCCAGCCATCGCCCACGGCGGCGGCGATGATGATGGGGAAGATGGCCGCCAGCAGCGTGCCCACATAGGGCACGAAGCGCAGGATCATGGTCAGCGTGCCCCACAGCGCCGCACCCGGAACGCCGATCACGAACAAGGCCGTGCCGATGAAGGCGCCGGTGGCGGCGTTGATGGTCATCTGTGTTGCAAAGAGCCGGCTGAGGCGCCGGCCCGCCTCGTCGATGGCTGTGGTGGTGCGGTGAATGTCGCCGGTGCCGGCCAGCCGGATCAGCCGGTTTCGCAAGTCCTCGCGGTAGATGAGGAAGAAGGTGAGCATCAGGATGATGATGCCCAGCTGCGTCAGCGGATGGATGAGCAGCGACAGGATCGACTCGAGCGAGGTGAAGGGACCGGTGACCTCGCGGATCTCGACGGGGATCGGCTTCACCGGCTCGGTTGCGGCGGAACGCGGCTGTTCGGGCCGGTCGAGTTCCTTGCGCAGGCTCTCCAGCACGCCCGCCGCCCGCTCCAGCGTGCCGCCGCCGGTGGTCATTGATTTCAGGTTCTGGGCCTTCTCCCGCAGGCTGGACTGGTAGGAGGGCAGGTCGGCCGCCAGATTGGTGACGGCCGAGGCCACGAAGCCCGCCAGCACCGCCACCACCAGCGCCGCCATCACCACCGTCACGATGGCCGCCAGCGCCTTGGGCAGGCGCAGCCGCTGCAGCCCGGTGACGACGGGGGCGAGCAGGATGGACAGCAGGATGGCCAGCGCCACCGGAATGAGGATTTCCGCACCCGCATAAAGGATGGCGCAGATGGCGAGAAAGATGATGAGGCCGTTGACCAGCCCCTGGCCCGGCGCGGGCCCCAGGCTGTTTTCGCGATAGACCGTGGCAGGCAGGGGCCGCATGGCGGTTTCCTTCACATTGTCGGGGCGCCACGGGTCTTATCGATGCCGTCCGGACCCGGTTACTCACGCGGAACGTTGTTCCTCGCTTGTCGGTTCCACCGCCGCGCTCTACCAGATTGTCAGCACCAGGAGATTTGCATGGACCGCTTCAACGGCATCCCCGCCATCGGCCTCGGCACCTATCCGCTGTCGGGGGCGGAGGCGGAACGCTGCGTGGCCATGGCGCTCGAAACCGGCTTCCGCCACGTCGACACCGCCCAGATGTATGGCAACGAGAAGCAGGTGGGCCGCGGCCTCGTGTCGTCCGGCGTGCCGCGGGAAGAAATCTTCCTCGTCACCAAGGTCGACCCGTCCAATCTCTGCCAGGCCCGCTTTGCCGATTCGGTCCGGCGCTCGGTCGATGATCTCGGCACCGTGCCGGACCTGCTGCTGATCCACTGGCCGCCCTCCGATGGCGAGATCGACGGCCCGGTCGAGCGCCTCTTGCGTGAGGGCGAGCGCGGCCTGGCGAAGCAGCTGGGCGTCAGCAACTTCAGCCCGCGGCTCATGCGCCGTGCGCAGGCGCTGGCCGGCGGCAAGCTCATCTGCAACCAGATCGAATTCCACCCGCTGCTCGACCAGTCGGCCTGGCTTGCCACGGCACGCGAGCTCAACATGGTGCTCACCGCCTACAGCCCGCTGGCGCGCGGCCGCTGCATGGAAGAGAAGGTGGTGCAGGACATCGCAGCGCGCCATGGCCGGCCCGCCTCCGAGGTGGTGCTGCGCTGGATCATCCAGCAGGGTGTGGCGGCGATCCCGATGACGCGCAAGCGCGAGAACGCCGCCTCCAACCTGCGCGCGGCGGAGTTCACGCTGACGGAAGGGGAGATGGATGCGATCTCCGCGCTGGGCAGCCGCAAGCTGCGCCTCATCAATCCCTCTTGGATGCGCAGCTGGGATTGACGTAAGTTCGCGGCATGACCAAGCCGTGCATCATCACCGTCGCCATCACCGGCTCCGTTCCGCGCAAGGAACACAACCCGGCCGTTCCCATCACCATCGCCGAACAGGTGGAATCCACACAGGCCGCCTTCGAGGCCGGCGCCACCATCGCCCATGTGCACGTGCGCAAGGACGACCAGACCCCGACCTCGGATCCGGAGCGCTTCGCGCAATTGCTGGAAGGGTTGCGCAGGCATTGCCCCGGCATGATCGTGCAGTTCTCCACCGGCGGGCGCTCCGGCAAGGGCTCGGAGCGCGGCGGCATGCTGCATCTCGGCTGCGACATGGCCTCGCTGTCGACGGGCTCCTGCAACTTTCCCACCATCATCTACGAGAACCACCCGGACCTCGTCCGCGAGCTCGCAGGCAAGATGATGGAATACGATGTGAAGCCCGAGATCGAGGTCTTCGATCTCTCCATGCTCTACCAGGCGCTGCGCCTGGCGGACGAGGGCGTGCTGAAGAAGCCCCTTCACGTGCAGTTCGTCATGGGTGTCAGGAACGCCATGCCGGTGGTGCGCCAGGCCTTCGACTTCATGGTGGACGAGGTGACGAGGCTGGCACCGGAGGCCACCTGGGTCGCGGCGGGCATCGGCAGGCACCAGCTCGAGGTCAACCGCTGGTGCCTCGAGCGTGGCGGCCACTGCCGCACCGGGCTCGAGGACAATATCCGCTGGGACGAGACGCGGCTGGCGAAGTCGAATGCCGAGCTGGTAAAACGGGTGGCGGAGATGTGTGGGGAATATGGGCGACACCCGGCAAGCGCCAAGGAGGCGCGGGCCATTCTTGGGCTTCTCTAAGTGCCGTCATCCCGATTCCCGATCCCCCAAGGTCCGTCATCCCGGCGAAAGCCGGGACCCAGCTTTCTTTCCTTGCGGCAGGCGCCCAAAGCGGGGCCCCGGCCTTCGCCGGGGTGACGAACCGTTTCGTAGAGTGGTAACTACCCCTTCAGCCCGTAAAGCCCGCTTGACCTCTCCAGGTGCTTCACCATCGCGGCCTCGGCCGCATCGGCGTCACCCCTCTCGATCGCATCGATGACCAGCGCATGCTCCGCCAGCGTGTAGGTCTCCTTGCCGGACCAGATCAGCAGTTCGGTGTGATAGGCCTTGAGCCAGCCCAGCATCGCCTCGCTCACCGACACGAAGATCGGGTTGCCGGAGATTGCCGCGATCTCGGTGTGAAGCCGCATGTCGGCGGCGAGAAAGGCATCGGCCTTGCCCAGCGCCGCGCGCTGCTGCTCCACGATGGCACGCAGGCGGGCCACGTCGTCGGGCTTCGCCTTTGCCGCCGCCTCCCGCACCATGCCGCGCTCGAAGAACAGCCGCGCCTGCTTCAGGTGCTCGAGGGAGTCCGACGAGCGCTGCAGCATGATGTGGGCGGAAAGGTCCACCTGGCGGATGATCGACTGTGCCGTCAGTTCCTTGACCCGCGCCCGTTCGCCATGGCTGATGGACACGAGCCCCATGTTGGCCAGCGACTGCATCGCCTCGCGGATCGCCGGGCGGCCGACGCCGAAGCGCTCCATCAACTCGCGTTCCGATGGCATGGCATCGCCGGCCTTCAGGTTGCCCTCGGCGATCAGCTTGAGCAGGCGTTCCAGCACCTCGTCGGACAATTTGCGGCGGATGATACGCTCGGTTTGCATCGTCATGGCTTCGGCTGCTAGTTTGGCCTGAGTTTAGCTCATCATACCAGTTAGCCGTCCATGCGCAACGTGCCGCCCCACACCATCCGCCTCACCTATCTCATTGAAACGGATGGCAGTCCGGAAAGGCTGGCGGCCAAGATCGCTGCCGACCAGTCAACCGGCACCTTCGTCCCCGTGCCGGGCGAGACGGAAGAGCTGAAGGCGAGGGTGGCGGCGCGGGTCGTGGCCCTGCGGCCGCTGCCGCCGGTGAAGACGCCGTCCTACCCCTCCGGCCACCCCGGCCCCTTCCATCGCGCCGAGGCCGACATCGACTTCCCCTTCGACGCCATCGGCACCGATCTCGCCCAGCTGATGACCATCACCCTGGGTGGCGTCTGGTCGATCCGGGGTTTCACCGGCATTCGCGTCGTCGCCATGCATCTGCCGGAGGAATTCCGCGGCGCGCATCCCGGTCCGCAGTTCGGCATTCCGGGCAGCCGCCGCCTCACGGGTGTTCAGGGCCGCCCCATCATCGGCACCATCGTCAAGCCGGCGCTGGGCCTGCGCCCCAGCGAGACGGCTGCGCTGGTGAAGGAGCTGATCGACGCGGGCGTCGACTTCATCAAGGACGACGAGAAGCTGGCCAGCCCCGCCTATTCACCGCTCGCGGAGCGCGTGAAGGCCATTATGCCGCTGATCCTTGATCATGAGCAGAAGACCGGCAAGAAGGTGATGTATGCCTTCGGCATCAGCCATGCCGACCCGGACCAGATGATGCGCAACCATGACATGGTGCTGGAGGCCGGCGGCAACTGCGCCGTCGTCAACATCAACTCGATCGGCTTCGGCGGCATGAGCTTCCTCAGGAAGCGCTCCGGCCTCGTCCTCCACGCCCATCGCAACGGCTGGGACCTGCTGACCAGGCATCCCGGCATCGGCATGGATTTCGCGGTCTACCAGCAATACTGGCGCTTGCTCGGTGTCGACCAGTTCCAGATCAACGGCATCAAGGTGAAATACTGGGAGCCGGACGAGAGCTTCGTCGCCTCCTTCAAGGCGCTGAAGGAACCGCTGTTCTCGGAGGCCGATTGCCCGCTGCCCGTGGCGGGCTCCGGCCAGTGGGGCGGCCAGGCGCCGGAGACCTATGAGCGCACGGGGAGGACGCAGGACCTGCTCTATCTCTGCGGCGGCGGCATCGTCAGCCACCCGTCGGGCCCCGCCGCCGGCGTGCGTGCGGTAAGCCAGGCCTGGGAGGCGGCGGTGGCGGGCATTCCGCTCGAAGCCTATGCAAGGGAGCACGAAGAACTCGCCCAGTCGCTCGCCTTCTTCGGCGACGGGAAAGCCTCCTGATGCTGCTGTCTTTTTATGGCGACGACTTCACGGGTTCCACCGACGTCATGGAGTCGATGGCGCTGCATGGCGTCAACACCGTGCTCTTCACCCGCATTCCCACTGCGGAAGAACAGGCGCGCTTCGCGGGCTTCGATGCCGTGGGCATTGCAGGAACGAGCCGCAGCCAGACGCCGGACTGGATGGATGCGCATCTGCCGCAGTATTTCCGCTGGCTGAAGGCGCTCGGCGCGCGCTTCTGCCATTACAAGGTCTGCTCCACCTTCGACTCCGCGCCCCATGTCGGCAATATCGGCCGCGCCATCGAGATCGGGCGAGGGGTCTTTGCCCAGCAGGTGACGCCGCTCGTCGTCGGCGCGCCGCAGCTCCGGCGTTACACGGCCTTTGGCCATCTCTTCGCCGGTTACCAGGGCAAGACCTACCGCATCGACCGGCACCCGGTGATGAGCCGCCATCCGGTGACACCGATGGACGAGGCGGATCTTCGCCTTCATCTCGCGCGGCAGACGCAGCTGCCCGTCGATCTCGTGCCAGCCAATGCGCTCGATGATCCCGCTGTCGATCAGGTGATCTCTGCCGCCACGGGCATCGTGCTCTTCGATGTCTTCGGCATGGCAACGCAGATCGAAGTCGGCGGCCAGCTGCTGCGACTCTCCCCGCGTCTTGGCCCCTTCATCGTCGGCTCCTCGGGCGTCGAATACGCACTGGTGAAGGCGCTCGCGGCGTCGGGCAGGATCGCCGGGTCCGCCAGCTTCCCATCGCTGCCGAAGGTCGCGCGCACCATCGCCGTCTCCGGCAGCTGTTCGCCCACCACGGCGCGGCAGATCAAGCATGCGCTGGCCCACGGCTTCACCGGCCTCCACGCCGACCCGCTCGATCTTGCGCGCGGGCCTGATGACGCCGTGGCGCGACTCTCCGCGGAGGCGAAGCGGCTGATGGGCGAAGGGCGCAGCGTGCTGGTCTATACGGCACTCGATCCCGAGACGGACCGCGGCGGGCCGCTGGACCAGATCGCCGGCGGCCGCCACCGCGTGGGGCAGGGGCTGGGCCGCATCGCGCGCGCCTGTATCGAGAGCTTCGGCCTACGCCGCACCATCCTCGCGGGCGGCGACACCTCCAGCCATGCACTGGGCGAGCTCGACGTCTTCGCCCTCACCACGCGCTTTCCGCTGCTGGCAACGCCCGGCTCGCCGCTCTGCGCGGCGGCCAGTGCCGACCCGAAGCTCGACGGGCTGGAGATCGCCATGAAGGGCGGCCAGGTCGGGGGCGATGATTACTTCGTTGCGCTGCGCGACGGGCTTACCGCATAGTCACGGAAAACGAAGGAGAGAGACACGTGCCGCGCTTCGACCGCAAAGAGCTGATGGACAAGTTCCAGGACATGAAGCGTCGCCGCATTCCCATCGTGGGCGGCGGAGCGGGAACAGGGCTCTCCGCCAAATGCGAGGAAGAGGGCGGCATCGACCTCATCGTCATCTACAACTCCGGGCGCTACCGCATGGCGGGCCGCGGCTCGCTCTCGGGCATCCTCGCCTATGGCAATGCCAACGAGATCGTCATGGAGATGGCGCGCGAGGTGCTGCCCGTCACGAAGCGGACGCCGGTGCTGGCGGGCGTGAACGGCACCGACCCCTTCTGCATCTTCGACCACTTCCTCGACCAGCTGAAGGCCGTGGGCTTCTCCGGCATCCAGAACTTCCCGACCGTGGGCCTCATCGACGGCGTGTTCCGCGCCAATCTGGAGGAGACCGGCATGTCCTATGGCCAGGAGGTGGACCTGATCCGCCTCGCCCGCGCGAAAGACATGCTGACAACGCCCTACGTCTTCAACGCCGGCGAGGCGGAGGCCATGGCGAAGGCCGGTGCGGACATCATCGTCTGCCACCTGGGCCTCACCACCGGCGGCTCGATCGGCTCCAGGACAGCCCTCAAGCTCGCCGACTGCCCGGCGCTCGTGGACGAATGGGCCGAGGCGGCGCTGAAGGTGAACAAGGACGCCATCATCATCGTCCATGGCGGCCCCGTCTCCATGCCGGAGGATGCGCAGTTCATCCTGTCCAACACCAGGAACTGCCACGGCTTCTACGGTGCCTCGTCAATGGAGCGGCTGCCGACGGAGATCGCTCTGGTGGAACAGACGAAGGCCTTCAAGGGGCTGACGTTCTGACCCGATGTGTTCCCCCCCGGATCATCATACGCGGGCTTGGCCCGCGTATACTTTTTGGCCGCCGCAGGGGATGCCCGGGACAAGCCCGGGCATGATGGCTGGTGGGAGATGGGCCATTTCCCACCACTCCCATTTGTTCTAAGACACGTCCCACGATCTTCGGGCTCGGGCCCGCAAGGAGTATGCGTCATGAATGAACTCCGCCCCGTCGGCGCCGCCACCCGCTTCGCGCCCGTTGCGCGCAATGCGGGAACGCCATTGACCCTCGACTGGTTCGAGGACGTGCAGGTCAATCTCTCCGCCGCCGAGCGCCGCGCGGCCTCGATCCCCACGCGCCGCTCGGTGAAGAAGAACTACCAGGCCGCCTGGCTGGTGAAGGCCCTGCAATGCATCGACCTGACGACGCTCGCCGGTGACGACACGCCGGGCCGCGTGCACCGCCTCTGCGCCAAGGCGAAGCGGCCGCTGCGGCAGGACATCGTGAAAGGTCTCGGCCTCGCCGAGATGCCGACCGTCGGCGCCGTCTGCGTCTACCCGGCGATGGTGGCGCCCGCGGTGAAGGCGCTCGAAGGCTCCGGCATTCCCGTCGCCTCGGTCGCAACGGGTTTCCCCGCCGGCCTCACGCCGCTGCCGCAGCGCCTGGCCGAGATCAGATATGCGGTCGACCAGGGCGCGCAGGAGATCGACATCGTCATCCACCGCGCCCAGGTGTTGCTGCAGGACTGGACGGCGCTTTACGACGAGGTCGCCGCCATGCGCGAGGCCTGCGGGGATGCGCACATGAAGGCCATTCTCGCCACGGGTGACCTGAAGACGCTGCGCAACGTCTACAAGGCCTCGATGGTGGCCATGCAGGCCGGCGCCGACTTCATCAAGACCTCGACCGGCAAGGAAGACGTCAACGCCACGCTGCCTGTCAGCCTCACCATGGTGCGCGCGCTCAGGGATTACGGCGAGCTCACCGGCTTCCAGATCGGCTTCAAGCCGGCGGGCGGCCTCAAGACCGCGAAGGACGCGATGAACTGGCTGATCCTGATGAAGGAGGAGCTCGGCCGCCGCTGGCTGGAGCCCGACCTCTTCCGCATCGGCGCCTCCTCCATGCTGGGCGATATCGAACGCCAGCTCGAACACCATGTCACCGGCCGCTATGCCGCAGCCTCCCACCAGCCCCTCGCCTGAGATGATCATGCCCAGCGTCAGCGACATTCTCGACACCATGGATTACGGCACGGCCCCCGAGAGCAACGCCCATGCGGTGGCCTGGCTGAAGGATCATGCGGCAGGCTTCGGCCAGTTCATCAACGGCGCTTTCACGAAGCCCTCGGCGAAGCGCTTCGACGTCGCCAACCCCGCCAATGGCCAGGTGCTTGCGAGCGTTTCGCAAGGCTCCGCGGCCGATGTCGACGCGGCGGTGAAGGCCGCCCGCAAGGCCCTTGGCAGCTGGTCCAGGCTCTCCGGCCATGAGCGTGCGAAACACCTCTATGCCATTGCCCGCATCATCCAGAAGCGCGAGCGATTCCTCTCGGTGCTGGAGACGATGGACAACGGCAAGCCCATTCGCGAGTCGCGCGACATCGACATTCCGCTGGTGGCGCGCCACTTCTACCACCATGCCGGCTGGGCGGAGCTGATCGCCGATGAATTCCCGGGCCACCAGCCCGTCGGCGTCTGCGGCCAGATCATCCCGTGGAACTTCCCGCTGCTGATGCTGGCCTGGAAGATCGCGCCGGCGCTGGCCGCCGGCAACACGGTGGTGCTGAAGCCCGCCGAATTCACGCCCCTGACGGCGCTCGCCTTCGCCGAAATCTGCCGCGAGGCCGGCCTGCCGCCGGGTGTGGTCAACATCGTGACGGGCGACGGCGCCACGGGTGCTGCCCTCGTCGATCACGGGCAAGTCGACAAGATCGCCTTCACCGGCTCCACCGAAGTGGGCCGCCTCATCCGCAAGGCGACGGCGGGTTCCGGCAAGAAGCTTTCGCTCGAACTCGGCGGCAAGTCGCCCTTCATCGTGCATGAGGATGCCGACCTCGATGCGGCGGTGGAGGGTGTGGTCGATGCCATCTGGTTCAACCAGGGCCAGGTCTGCTGCGCGGGCTCGCGCATCCTGGTGCAGGAGGGGATCGCACCACGCTTCCTCGCCAAGCTGCGCCGCCGCATGCAGAGCCTGCGTGTGGGCGATCCGCTGGACAAATCGATCGACATGGGCGCCATCGTCGATCCGATCCAGCTGCAGCGCATCACCGAGATCGTGGAGAAGGGCAAGCAGGAAGGCGGCACGCTGCTGCAGGCATCTTGCGAGCTTCCCACGGCCGGCAACTGGTTCGCGCCGTCGCTGTTCACCGATGTCGCGCCATCCTCCACCGTGATGGACGTCGAGATCTTCGGCCCCGTCGCCGCGGTGATGACCTTCCGCACGCCGGAGGAGGCGGTGCAGATCGCCAACCACACGCGCTATGGCCTTGCCGCCACCGTGTGGTCGGAAAACATCAACCTGGCACTCGACACCGCCGCGCGGGTGAAGGCCGGCGTGGTGTGGATCAATTCGACCAACCTCTTCGACGCCGCCGCCGGCTTCGGCGGCTACAGGGAATCCGGTTTCGGCCGCGAGGGTGGCCGCGAGGGGATGTACGAATATCTGGTTCCGTCATGGGAAGCGGCATTGAAGCCTGCGGCTCCCGCCAAGGTAGCCCCGCTCAGCGCGCTGCCGCCGGAGAGCGTGGAGCCTTCGCCGATTGACCGCACCGCCAAGCTCTATATCGGCGGCAAGCAGGCGCGGCCGGATTCGGGCTACAGCTATTCCGTGCACGGAGGGAAAGGCAAATCCATCGGCCATGCGGGCCTCGGCAACCGCAAGGACATCCGCAACGCGGTGGAGGCCGCGGCGAAGGCTGGTGGCTGGTCCTCCGCCACGGCACATAACCGCGCGCAGGTGCTCTACTACATCGCCGAGAACCTCTCGGCCCGTGCGGAGGAATTCACCGCCCGCCTGCGCCAGATGGGCTCATCCGCAAAGGACGCCAAGGCCGAACTCGAGGCCTCCCTCGCCCGCATCTTCTGGTACGCGGCGCAGGCCGACAAATATGACGGTCGCGTGCACAACACCAAGTCCCGCCACGTGACGCTCGCCATGAATGAGCCCTGGGGCGTGATGGGCGTCGTCTGCCCGGACGAGATGCCGCTGCTCGGGCTCATCTCGTTGGTGATGCCCGCCATCGCCATGGGCAGCCGCGTGGTGGCCGTTCCCTCGCCGCATGCACCACTAGCCGCGACCGACCTCTACCAGGTCTTCGACACGTCCGACGTTCCGGGCGGCGTCGTCAACATCGTCACTGGCGAGCGCGATGAGCTGGCCAGGACCCTGGCCGAGCATGATGAGGTGGCCGCACTCTGGTATTTCGGCCCCGGCGTGAAGGCGGTGGAAGCCGCGAGTGCCGGGAACCTCAAGGCGACATGGGCCTCGGCCCGCTCACGCGACTGGCTATCCCGCGCGCAGGGGCAGGGGAGCGAATATCTCCGCCGGGCGGTCCAGGTGAAGAACATCTGGGTACCTTACGGGGAGTGACGGCACCGCCACCCCCACCCAATCCCATCATCGCCGGGCTCGACCCGGCGATCTTTTTTGCCGCCACCAAAAAGGATGGCCGGGTCAAGCCCGGCCATGATGGGGGAGGGAGGCCGATGAGGGCCTCTACCCCCGCGCCTTCACCGCCAGCCTGTGCATGTGCAGCAGCGGTTCGGTGTAACCATTGGGCTGCTCCCGCCCCTTGAACACCAGATCACAGGCCGCCTGAAATGCGATAGACCCCGCGAAATCATCCGCCATCGGACGATAGGCCGGGTCGCCCGCGTTCTGCCTGTCCACCACGGCCGCCATGCGCTTCATGGTCTCCATCACTTGGGGACCGGTGACGACGCCATGGCGCAGCCAGTTGGCGATGTGCTGGGACGAGATGCGCAGCGTGGCGCGGTCTTCCATCAGGCCGACATTGTCGATGTCCGGCACCTTGGAGCAGCCGATTCCCTGGTCCACCCAGCGCACGACATAACCGAGGATTCCCTGCGCGTTGTTGTCGAGTTCCTTCTGGATCTCCTCCGCCGTCCAGTTCGGCCGCACCGCCACGGGCACCGATAGGATATCGTCAAGGCTCGCCCGCGGGCGGCTCTTCAGCTTCTCCTGGACCTGCTTGACGTTCACCTTGTGATAATGCGTGGCGTGCAGCGTTGCCGCGGTGGGTGACGGCACCCAGGCCGTGTTGGCGCCGGCCTGCGGGTGGGCGAGCTTCATCGACAGCATGATCGCCATGTGGTCCGGGATCGCCCACATGCCCTTGCCGATCTGGGCATGGCCGGGAAGGCCGCAGAGGAGCCCTGTGTCGACATTCCAGTCCTCATAGGCCTTGATCCACGGCGCCTGCTTCATGTCGCCCTTGCGGATCATCGGGCCCGCTTCCATCGACGTATGCATCTCGTCGCCGGTGCGGTCGAGGAAGCCGGTGTTGATGAAGACGATCCGGTCCTTGGCCTGGCGGATGCATTCCTTCAGGTTGATGGTGGTGCGCCGCTCCTCGTCCATGATTCCGATCTTCATGGTGTTGAGGGGAAGCCCCAGCGCCTGCTCGACGCGGCGGAACAGTTCCACCGCGAAGGCCACCTCGTCCGGCCCGTGCATCTTCGGTTTCACGATGTAGATCGAGCCCGCGCGCGAATTCATGCGCTTGCCCTTGATGTCGTGGATGGCGATCAGCGCCGTCATCATCGCGTCCATGATGCCTTCCGGCACCTCGCGGCCATCCTCCAGGAGGATCGCCGGGTTGGTCATCAGGTGACCGACATTCCTGACCAGCATCAGGGAACGTCCGGGCAGCGTCACCGTGCCACCGTTGGGTGACTCGTATGTGCGGTCGGGGTTGAGGCGGCGGGTGACGGTCTTGCCACCCTTCTCGATCTCTTCGGCGAGGTCGCCCTTCATGAGGCCGAGCCAGTTGCGGTAGACCTGAACCTTGTCGGCGGAGTCCACGGCCGCGACCGAGTCCTCGCAATCCATGATGGTGGTCAGCGCAGACTCGAGGATGATGTCGGAAATCCCGGCCTTGTCCTGCTTCCCGATGAAATGCGTTCGGTCGAAAGCGATCTCGATGTGAAGGCCGTTGGTGGCGAGCAGCACGGCCGTCGGGCTTTCCTTAGGTCCGCGCCAGCCCTTGAAATGCGACGGCGCCTTGAGCGGGCCGAGATCCGTCATCAGCACATTGCCGTCCACGAAGACGCGGGAGACATCGGCCCACTTGCATTTCGGCCTGGCGAGCGGCACGGACTGGTCGAGGAAGTTGCGCGCCCAGCCGATGACGCGTTCGCCGCGCACCGGGTTATAGGCCTTGCCCTTCTCCGCGCCGTCCTGCTCGGGAATCGCATCGGTGCCATAGAGCGCATCATAGAGCGAGCCCCAGCGGGCATTGGCGGCGTTGAGCGCATAGCGCGCGTTCATCACCGGCACGACGAGTTGAGGTCCGGCAACCTGCGCGATCTCGGGGTCGACGTGCCTTGTCGTCACCTTGAAGTCCGGCCCTTCGGGCACGAGATAGCCGATCTCGGTGAGGAAGGCCCTGTAGGCCGTCATGTCGGTGGGCGCACCGTTGGCGCGATACCAGTCGTCGAGTTTCGCCTGCAGCTCGTCGCGCCGCGCGAGCAGTGCACGGTTGCGGGGGGTGAGGTCCGATACGATGGCCGCGAAGCGCTGCCAGAAGTCTGTTTCGGAAATGCCGGTATCGGCCAGGGCCTCGTCGCCGATGAAGGTGAAGAGGTCGCCCGCCACCTTCAGCCCTGCGATCTCGATGCGGTTGGTCACGTGTCAAGTCCCCCAAAAGGCCAGTGCGGGGGAAGGGTCTAGACCATCACGGGCGCTTGAGCCAGTCCATGTTGGGATAGGGTACGGGCTCCTTCGCCTTCAGGAAAAACCGGGCGAAGATCTCGCCATAGCCATTCATCGTGTAGCCGTTGTTGTTTGCGATCAGCCGCTCGCGCTCGGCACGGTAGAAGGCGGGGATCTTGTACCATGCGAGTGCCGGCACCGTATGGTGCGCCACGTGCAGGTTGTTGTTGAGGAAGAGCAGCGACCAGAAGGGCGAGGCCTCGACGATGATGGTCCGGTGCGCGACGCTCTCCGCCGCCTGGTGCTCGCAGTAGGAGCGCACCAGCGCCAGCGAGATGCCGGGATAGGCGATCAGCATGTAATACTGCCAGAAGGGCATGCCGCAGACATCGACCACGTACCACAGCGTGATGGCGCAGGACGGCACGAACCAGGCCCAGGCGCGGATCGTCTTGCGGTTTCCGGCCAGCATGTCGCGGAACTCGGCGGACCAGAAACGGATGATGGAAATCGCCGGGCCGATCAGCATGCGGCCGGCCAGCGTGTTGTTGATCTCGAAGAGCACGCGGCGGACGCCGGTTACGTGCGCCCAGTCGTCCGGGAGCAGGTAATAAGATTCGGGATCGAGCCGCGGGTCGGTGAGGTGCTGGTCGTTGTGGTGCTGCAGGTGCGTCTGCTTGTAGCGCAGGTAGGGGAGCCAGAAGGTGGGCGTGGGGAAGATCATCGCCTCGTTGAGGAGCCGGTTTCCCGTCGGGTGGCCGTGCAGCACCTCGTGCTGGAGCGAAGCGTGGAGGGCCGCGCAATAGGCGCCGACCGGCAGGATGATCCACCATGGCAGGCTGGCATGGAACCAGACGACAAGCGCCAGCACCGCGTAAGTGGCGGCGATCAGCGCCACGGTGGGCCATTCGATCTCGCGGGAGTATTCCTTCACCATGCCAAGTTAGTCCAGATGTGGTCCTGCTTGCAATCGGGGCCGCAATCTACATGGTTTCGGCTCGCGCCGCGCGGGGCTTCTGATGCGGCACTTGCTCACATGGGGGGGTAAATTCCGCTCAACATTCCTGTGCGCTCTGCCGCCTTCACCCATCATCGCCCCCTCAGTCATCATCGCCGGGCTTGTCCCGGCGATCCTTTTCGGGGTCGCAAAAAGATGCCCGGGACAAGCCCGGGCATGATGGAGGGTGGCAGCAGGAGGAGACGAAAGCCTCTTTACGAGGCGGCAATCATCTCCGCCTTCTTCACCAGCACCTCGGCCTGGCGGATGGAGGCATAGTCGATCAGGCGGCCGTCGAGGGAGACTGCACCCTTGCCCTGGGCCTCGGCCTCCTTCATGGCGGCGATGATGCGCTTCGCCTTGGTGACGTCGGCCTCGGACGGGCTCATCACCTCGTTGGCGAGGCCGATCTGCGAGGGGTGGATGGCCCATTTGCCCTCGCAGCCCAGAACGGCGGCGCGCCGCGCCTGGGCCTTGAAGCCCTCCGCGTCCGAGAAGTCGCCGAAGGGGCCGTCGATGGGACGAAGGCCATTGGCGCGGGCCGCCACCACCATGCGCGAGACGGCGTAGTGCCACATGTCGCCCCAGTGCGTGGCGCGGGCGCCGTCGGCCAGCGCGTCGGTGAGGACCACATAGTCCGGGTGTGGGCCACCGATCGACGTGGTACGCGCCTTGGTTGACGCAGCGTAATCGGCGACGCCGAAGTGGAGGGACTCGTTGCGGCGGGAGGCCGCGGCGATCTCGTTGATGTTCTGCATGCCGAGTGCCGTCTCGATGATGAGCTCGAAGCCCACCCGCTTGCGGCGGTTCTTCGCCGCCTCGACCTGGGTCACCAGCATGTCGACGGCATAGACGTCCGCCGCGGTGCCGACCTTGGGGATCATGATCAGGTCCAGCCGGTCCGAGCACTGCTCCAGCACATCGACCACATCGCGGTACATGTAATGCGTGTCGAGACCGTTGATGCGCACCGAGAGGGTCTTGCGGCCCCAGTCGATGTCGCCGATGGCCTGGATGATGTTCTTCCGGGCCTGCTCCTTGTCGTCGGGGGCCACGGCGTCCTCGAGGTCGAGGAAGATCACGTCGGCGGCGGACTTGGCCGCCTTCTCGAACAGCTTGGGCTGGCTTCCCGGCACGGCGAGCTCGCTGCGGTTCAGCCGGGCGGGGGCCTGTTCGATGGTCTTGAAGCTCATGGGGTCCGGGTCCTTCCTGCAATTTGGGGAGGGTCTTACCCGTCTCCCGCCAACCCATGCAATCGGACCAAAGAAGGCCTGTGGAGCCCGGGCTTGATTCCCGCCTCCCCATGGGGCAATCGGGGTCGGTTTTACCGTATGTGAGGTCCGATCCGATGCCCCAGTACCGTTCCCGCACCACCACCCATGGCCGCAACATGGCCGGCGCCCGCGGCCTGTGGCGCGCCACCGGCATGAAGGACGAGGATTTCGGCAAGCCGATCATCGCCATCGTCAACTCCTTCACCCAGTTCGTGCCGGGCCACGTGCACCTGAAGGATCTGGGCCAGCTGGTCGCCCGCGAGGTGGAGAAGGCCGGCGGTGTCGCCAAGGAGTTCAACACCATCGCGGTCGATGACGGCATCGCCATGGGCCATGACGGCATGCTCTATTCGCTGCCCTCGCGCGAGATCATCGCGGACTCGGTCGAGTACATGGTCAATGCGCACTGCGCCGACGCGATGGTCTGCATCTCGAACTGCGACAAGATCACCCCCGGCATGCTGATGGCGGCACTCCGCCTCAACATTCCCGCCGTCTTCGTCTCGGGCGGGCCGATGGAGGCGGGCAAGGTGGTGCTCTCGGGCGTCACCAAGGCGCTCGACCTCGTCGATGCCATGGTCGCCGCGGCGGACGACAACGTGACGGACCAGGACGTGCAGGCGATCGAGAAGGCGGCCTGCCCGACCTGCGGCTCCTGCTCCGGCATGTTCACCGCGAATTCGATGAACTGCCTGACCGAGGCGCTGGGCCTGTCGCTGCCGGGCAATGGTTCCACACTCGCCACGCATTCCGACCGCAAGCGCCTCTTCGTCGAGGCCGGCCACCTGGCGGTGGACCTGGCGCGGCGCTATTACGAGCAGGATGATGAGTCCGTGCTGCCGCGCAATGTCGCGAGCTTCGGCGCCTTCGAGAACGCCATGACGCTCGACATCGCCATGGGCGGCTCCACCAACACGGTGCTGCACATTCTGGCCGCCGCCCACGAGGCGGGCATCGACTTCACCATGAAGGACATCGATCGGCTGTCGCGCCGCGTGCCCTGCCTGTCGAAGGTGGCGCCGGCGAAGTCCGACGTGCACATGGAGGACGTGCACCGCGCGGGCGGCATCATGGCCATCCTCGGCGAACTCGACAAGGGCGGGCTCATCAACCGCGACCTGCCGACGGTGCACACCCGCACGCTGGGCGAGGCGCTGGACCGCTGGGACATCAGCCGCACCAATTCGGACTCGGTGCGGGAATTCTTCCGCGCCGCACCGGGTGGCGTGCCCACCCAGGTGGCCTTCAGCCAGTCGAGCCGCTGGGACGAGCTGGACCTCGACCGCGCCAAGGGCGTGATCCGCGACATCAAGCATGCCTTCTCGCAGGATGGCGGCCTCGCGGTGCTTTACGGCAACCTCGCGGAAGAGGGCTGCATCGTGAAGACGGCGGGCGTGGATGAATCGATCCTGAAGTTCACCGGCAAGGCCAAGGTCTTCGAGAGCCAGGATTCTGCCGTACACGGAATATTGAACCGCGGCGTGGAGGCCGGCGACGTGGTGGTGATCCGCTACGAGGGCCCGCGCGGCGGACCCGGCATGCAGGAGATGCTGTACCCGACGAGCTACCTGAAGTCGAAGGGCCTGGGCAAGGCCTGCGCCCTGATCACCGATGGCCGCTTCTCCGGCGGCACTTCGGGCCTGTCGATCGGCCACGTCTCGCCGGAAGCAGCCGAAGGCGGGCTGATCGCGCTGGTGGAACAGGGCGACGTGATCGAGATCGACATCCCGAACCGCTCGATCCGCCTCGCCGTGCCGGACGACGTGCTGGCCAAGCGCCGCGCGGCGATGCTGGCCAGGGGCGACAAGGCCTGGAAGCCGACCGAGAACCGCAAGCGCAAGGTCTCGACCGCGCTCAAGGCCTATGCCGCCATGACCACCTCGGCCGCCAAGGGTGCGGTCCGCGTGGTGGAGTAGGGCGGATGGGCCTCCCCGCCGCACTGGTCGATGGCTATGCCAGTTTCCGCTCCGGCCGCTATGCGGCGGAGCAGGAGCGCTACCACAGGCTGGGCGAGGGATCGCAGAAGCCCAAGGTGATGATCATCGCCTGCTGCGACTCGCGCGCGGCCCCCGAGACGATCTTCGATGCGGGCCCGGGCGAGATGTTCGTGGTGCGCAACGTGGCCAACCTCGTGCCGCCCTATACGCCGGACGGCGGGCACCATGCGACCTCTGCGGCGCTGGAATTCGCGGTCATGTCGCTCGGCGTGAAGCACATCGTGGTGATGGGGCATGGCCGCTGCGGCGGCATCCGCGCCGCGGTGCAGGATTCCTCGCCCTTGACCCACACGGATTTTATCGGCTCCTGGATGCGGGCCATCAAGGACGTGACGCGCATCGTGCCGCGCGAGGCGGGGGTGAATGAGGAGACCCACGAACGCCACATCGAGCGGGCCTCCATCGAGCACTCGCTGGCGAACCTCCGCACCTTCCCGTGGATTCGCATGAAGGAGAACAGGAAGGAGCTGTCGCTGCACGGCGTGTGGTTCGACATCTCGCTGGGCGAGCTTCATGCCTATGAGGAGGATGGCGCGGAGTGGGATGCGGTGAAGGGCTGAGATAGACTGCGCCTTCGGAGTTTCATCATGGCCGGGCTTGTCCCGGCCATGTTTTTTTGGTGGGAGCGGAAGAGGATGCCCGGGACAAGCCCGGGCATGATGAAAGCGGGAGAGCAGGAGAGTGGATAAATTATAAAATCCTAATAATAGAGATTAGTCCTTGACAGCGCGCGCTCGATGTGCTACGAAAGGGCATACTCGGAAAGTGTAGGTATGGAGAAGGCCAGCGGATGCTGGCCTTTTTTGTTTTCGCCTCTCCCTCTCGTGGCCTTCGCCGGGATGACGGCTGAGGGGGTGTGGGCGTGGCGCGAAAAAAGATCGCCGGGACGAGCCCGGCGATGATGAGGGTTGGGGGATGTTGATGCTGATTGCCGTGCTGCTTCTCTTGCTACAGCTTCTTCAGCCCCGCCTCGATCTGCTCGCGCTTTCCTTCCAGGAAGGGAGGCAGCGACAGGGTGGTGCCGAGCTTGTCCATCGGTTCGTCGGTGGCGAAGCCCGGCGCGTCGGTTGCCAGTTCGAAGAGCACCCCGTTGGGTTCGCGGAAATAGAGGCTCTTGAACCAGAAGCGGTCGACGGGACCGGAATTCGGCACCTTCATGGAGCGCAGGCGGTCGGCCCAGGCTTCGTAGTCAGCGTAAGGGATGTTGAAAGCGACGTGGTGGACCGCACCCGCGCCCTGCTGGGCGGGGGGAAGGGTCGGGTCGACGGTCACGTGCAACTCGCCCACGGCTCCGGGGGCACCCATCTTGTAGACGTGGGTGCCGGCGAAGGAGCCGGTCGGCGTCATGTTCATCAGCTTGGTCAGCACCATGTCGGTGTGGCGGATGTCGGGAACGCTCATGGTGATGGGACCGAGGCCGCGGATCTGGTGCTCGGCCGGAACCGGGCTCTTGTCCCAGGCGTGCGCCTCGCCCTCGGCGTCGACCGTGAAGCTCAGGCGCTGGCCCTCATGGTCCTCGAAGGCGAGTGTCGGGCGGCCGGCGACGTCGGCGATCTTCTCCTGCTTCACACCATTCATGGTGAGGCGGTGCTGCCAGTATTTGAGAGCTTCCTCGGAACCCACGCGGAAGCCTGTGCGCGTCACCGAATGGGTGCCGCGGCGTTCCTTGCCGACGGGCCAGTCGAAGAAGGTGATGTCGGTGCCGGGCGAGCCCACGCCATCGGCATAGAACAGGTGGTAGGCCGAGGTGTCGTCCTGGTTCACCGTCTTCTTGACGAGGCGCAGCCCCAGCGTGTCGGTGTAGAACTTGTGGTTGCCCGGCGCATCGGCGGTGACGGCGGTGAGGTGGTGGAAGCCCTTGAGGTTCATGGCGAAAATCCGGCACGCCAGAAGGTGGCGGTGATCCTGTTGGGGAGCGGCTGCTCCGGCGCCCCGCATATCGGGCTTCCGGCGGCGGATTTCAATAGTAATCGGATCCGTTACCGATCACGGGATGGCGAACCACGGCAGCGCCAGGAAGCTCTTGGCCACGACGGCATTGGCGAGGTCGACGAAGAAGGAGCCCGCCATGGTGATGAGCAGGAAGGCCTTGGGCGAGGGGCCATAGCGCCGGCCCACCTCGTCCATGGTGGCCATGGCGACCGGCATGGAGGCGAGGCCGAAGCCGAGGAAGCCGCCGGAGGCCACCGCCGCATCATAGTCCCGCCCCAGCAGGCGGAAGAGGATGAAATAGGCAATCGCCACGGTGACGATCACCTGCAGCACCACGTTGAGCATCAGCGGCACGAGGATGGCGGCGACAGAGATCAGGGGTGTCGACATCAGCGCCATGACGAGGAAGAGCTGCAAGGCCAGGGCGCCGCCCTGCTCGATGGGGGCATAGTCGAGCTTGTAGCCCAGCGCGTCGGCGACATTGGTGATGACGACGCCGGCGATCATGGCGGAGAGGAAGCCCGGCAGCAGCAGGCCCGCCGCTGCTGCATAGCCGTTGAGTTTTTCGCCCATGCTGACGGCCAGCAGCACGAGGAAGACGGTGGTGAGCAGCGTGTCGGTGCGGTTGCCGGGGGGTGGGGCCTGCGCCGCGGGGGGCGCGAAGCTGACACTGTTGTCCTTGGCGCCGCCGCCATGGAGCTTGTGGTGGCGGATGATCCAGCCGGTGATGGGGCCCGACACGAGCGCGCCGGCGATGGTGGCGAGTGTCGCGGCACCAATGGCGACGACATGGGCATTGCCGAGGCCCTGCGCATCGAGCTCCCGCGCCCAGGCCATGGCGGTGCCCGGGCCGCCGACGAAGGAGAGCGAACCCGCCAGCACGCCATAGGCCGGATGCGCCCCCCAGGCCCCGGCCAGCAGCGAGCCCGAAAGGTTCTGCGCCACCAGCGCCAGCACGGTGACGGCGCAGAGGATGACCAGCGGCTTGCCGCCGCTCTTCAGCGTCGAGAGCTTGGCGGAAAGCCCGATGGAGGTGAAGAACACGAGCAGCAGCGCATCGCGCGTGCGCTGGCCGAAGGCAATGTCGACATGGGCGGTGACCTGCAGGAGCAGGATCAGCACCGCGACGATCATGGCGCCGACCACGGCATTGGGCATGTCGAGGCGGGAGAGCAACGGCACTGACTGGCGCACCCAGCGCCCGACGAAGAGCGCGACGAGGCCGATGAGAACCGTGGCCAGTTCGCCCAGTTCGAAACGCTGCATCAGTTCCATGAATCGGCCCCCGTGTGAGGAAGATGCTAGCAGCGGGGAAGGCGGGTGCAACTGCTGGGTGGGCTTCGTAGGAATCTCCAAACATGCCGTCACCCCGGCGAAAGCCGGGGCCCAGCTTTCCGCGTGGCAGATGCCCGAAGCGGGGTCCCGGCTTTCGCCGGGATGACGGCATTGAGGGAGTGTATGACGCCTCTATACAGCGTTGCGGCGACCACTCGCCTCACGGCTTCGAATTGCTCATCCCTGGGCCGGTCTTGTCATAGACGTTGAAGAACTCGTCCGAGAGGATGGTGGCGATGCCGCCTTCCGGCACTTCGAGATTGTCCTGCGCCAGCGTTGCGATGCGGGCCTTCCAGCCGGGGGGAAGCTTCTTGAAGACGGAGGGACCCTCGGCCATGAAGTCGGCATAGCTCTGCCGCGGCGTGAGGCCGAGCTGGTAGCCCTTCATGATCCACACATTGCCTTGCGGGTCATCGAGCACCATGACCTTGCTGCCCTTGTTCCAGTTCACCGCACTCTTGCGGGCGATGGTCTGCGGCTCATAGGGCGTCACCTTGTTGACGTCGACCTGCTTGCCGAGATTGAGCTGGGCCGTCCAGGGAATGGTGAGCTCGCCGAATTGCCGCGGTTGGCCGACATCGATCTCCCACCAGTCGGCGATCGACAGCTTGGGGCCGTTGAGCGAGGCGGCGAGCACGCCATATTCCTTGGCGATCTCCTTCATGTTCAGCGCCTCCACCTTGGCCTGGGGGGCGGAATCCATGTTGGCGGGAATCTCGGGGTCGGCGTAGGTGCCATAGCACTCCGCCAGGATGTTGCCGGTCTTCGGGTCGAGCGAGGCGAGGAACATCTCGATGTAGCGCATCTGGCTCATGTTGATGCGCTTCGACACGGTCTTGGCGCCATCCGACTGCACGGCCGGCGGCGGATTGGCGATGGCGCTGATGCAGGGGGCGGAGAGGTTCGCGAGGTGACCCGCCATGCAGGCCTTGATGCGCCCTTCGCCCGGCGTCACGTCCTTGCAGAGGCTGCGGATGTCGGCGGCGCAGTCCTTGACGATGTCGATGCCGCGGTCGAGCCGTTCGAGGGTGGTCTCGGCGAAGGACGGCTGGGCAAGGGCGCCCAGGGCGAGGGCGCCCAGGGCGAGGACGGCGAGGGCGAGCTTTCGCATGTGAATCTCCAATGGGCGCAGGGTGAGAACGCTAGCGGGATTCAACCAGTGAGAGTTGCCATTTGCGGACAATTTCGCGGTGCACGCGAAGCGGAATGCACCGCCATTCAGCCGTCACCCCGGCGAAGGCCGGGGTCCAGCTTCGGGCGTCAGAACCTGTTGAAGGCTGGGTCCCGACCTTCGCCGGGATGACAGTGGGAGGGGGAACGTGGCCCGGTGCCGCCCTCTCAGCGCATCATGCGCGGGCTCGGCCCGCGTATCCTTGGGGCTGGCAAAAGGATGGCCGGGTCAAGCCCGGCCATGATGGGTTATGTGTTGGGTTGCGTGATGGGTTGCGTGATGGGCTATGAAAATGGGGCTCTGTCTCACCCGCCCTGGATGCGTGGCAGGAGATAGATCTCCGAACCCTCCGGCAGTTCCTTGCCCCAGTCATCACGATAGATGCGGCCATCGATGGAGACCGCGACGCCGCGTGCGATGTGGGGGGCCATGCCGGGATAGGTGTCCTCGAGCTTGCGGAAGAGCTCGCGGATGGTCTTGGCATCGACTGAAACGACGGACGCTCCGCCCGCTGCCGGACGGAGCGCCCCCCAAAGGTGTATCTCGGCCAAATCAGCCGTTCTTTGCCGCCTCGAGCGCCTTGAGGACGCGCGGGGGCGACATGGGAACATGCGTCATGCGGACGCCGAAGGCGTTCGACATGGCGTTGGCGATGGCGGCGAGCGGCGGGACGATCGAGGTTTCGCCAACGCCGCGCACGCCATAGGGGTGGTTGGGGTTGGGAATCTCGAGGATCTGCGTGTCGATCATCGGCAGGTCGGAGCACACCGGGATGCGGTAGTCGAGGAAGCCCGGGTTCTGGAGCCGCCCGTCCTTGCCGTAGATGTATTCCTCGTTCAGCGCCCAGCCGATGCCCTGTGCCGCACCGCCCTGGTACTGGCCCTCGACATAGGTCGGGTGCACCGCCTTGCCGGCATCCTGGATGACCGTGTAGCGCACGATCTTCGAGCGGCCGGTTTCAGGGTCGACCTCGACGTCGGCGATGTGGGTCGCAAACGACACGCCCGCACCGTCGGCGACGATCTCGGAGTGGCCCGCGATGGGGCCGCCGGTGTTGCCGGCCGCCGCCGCGATCTCCTTGATCGAGAGGGGTGCGAGGTTGCCGTACTTGGAGCCGACCGCCTTGGCGTGGCCGTCTTCCCACTTCACGTCATCCACCGGGATTTCCCACATCTTGGCAGCGCGCTCACGCAGCACGGTGACCGCGTTGCGGGCGGCGAAGATGCCGGCCATCGAGGAGGAGAAGGTGCCGCGGCTGCCGTCGGTCATGTCATTGTGGCCGAGCGTGCCGGTGTCGGCGACGAGGCACTTGACCTGCTCGTAGGGAACACCCAGCTCCTCGGCGACGCAGAGTGCGAGGGACGCACGCGAGCCGCCGACGTCGACCGTGCCCACCGTCAGCGTCACCGAGCCGTCGGGCCCGATGTTGATGTCGGTGCAGGTCTGGCCGCCGAAGTTGAACCAGAAGCCGCAGGCCATGCCGCGACCCTGGTTCTTGCCCAGCGGCGCCTTCATGTGCGGGTGCTTCTTGGCCGCTTCCAGCGTGGCGCCGATGCCGATGGGCCCATAGACCGGGCCGTAGGAGGCGCGCGTACCCTGCTTCGCCGCGTTCTTGATGCGGAAGTCCACCTCGTTCATGCCGATCTTGTGGGCGAGCTCGTCCATGACGCTCTCGACCGCGAAGGCCGCCATGGGGGCCGAGGGCGCACGATAGGCCGCCGTCTTCGGGCGGTTCACCAGCACCTCATAGCCCACGGTGCGGACGTTCTTGAGGTCATAGCAGGCGAAGGCCGTCATGGCGCCGAGTTCGGCCCACATGCCGTAATACGGGCCGCAGGTGAAGCGCAGCGTCGCATCAGCGGCGACGATGGTGCCGTCCTTCTTGGCGCCGATCTTCACGTCGATGGACGTCGCCGAGGTCGGGCCTGAAGCGCGGAACACCTCGTCGCGCGTCATGGTGAGCTTCACCGGGCGGTTGGCCTTGCGCGACAGGGCAAGGGCAACGGGCTCGGCCCACACATGGGTCTTGCCGCCGAAGCCGCCGCCGATCTCGGACGACGTCACGCGCAGCTTGGAGACGTCCATGCCGAGCAGCATGGCGCAGTGGTTGCGGTAGACGAAGTGGCCCTGGGTGCAGACCCAGAGTTCGCCGGTGCCATCGGGCGACACGGAGGCCACACAGGCATGCGGCTCGATGTAGCCCTGGTGCGTCTGCTCGGTGCGGAAGGAGCGGGTGACGATGACATCCGCCTCCTTGAATCCGGCATCGACGTCGCCGTGGCCGAACTCGGTGCGCTTGGCGATGTTGGAGGGCTTGGTGGGCTTGGGCTCGACGCCTTCGGTGATGTTCTTCGGGTTCACCAGGGGGGCGCCGGGCTTCACCGCCTCATCGACGTCGGTGACGTGCTTCAGCACCTCGTAGTCGACCTTGATGAGCTTCAGCGCGGCCCGCGCGGTTGCCGCATCGACCGCCGCGACGGCGGCCACGGCGTGGCCGTCATACTTGGCAACGCCGCGCGCCATGCAGTTTTCCAGGATGTCGTACATCGACTGGTCGCCGCCGGTGTGGTCCGGCATGTCGGCGAAGGTGATGACGGCCTTCACGCCCGCGAGCTTCTCGGCCTTGGACGTGTCGATCTTCTTGATCTTCGCATGCGCGTGTGGGCTGCGCAGCACGAGGCCGACGAGCTGGCCCGGCATGTTGAAGTCCGCGCCATAGCGCGCACGGCCCGTGACCTTGTCCAAGCCGTCGGGGCGCAGCGGGCGGGTGCCCACGCGCTTGAAGTCGGTCTTGGTCAGGATCGGGTCATGGATGACGGTGGGCGTCACGTGGTTCGGCGCGTCCTCGAAGGGATGGGCCGTGGTGCTTTCGGATGCCATTGTCTTAACCCCTCATTACCTTGGCGGCGTCCTGGACGGCGCGCACGATCTTGTCATATCCGGTGCAGCGGCAGAGATTGCCGGCGAGACCGAAGCGGATTTCTTCTTCCGTGGGATCCGGGTTCTTCTCGAGCAGCGCCTTGGCCGCCATCAGGAAGCCCGGCGTGCACACGCCGCACTGGAGGGCGGCATGCTCGAGGAACTTTGTCTGCAGCGGGTGGAGCTCGGTGCCGTGGGCGAGGCCCTCGACCGTCTCGATCTCGCGGCCTTCGGCCTCGACGCCGAGCACGAGGCAGGAGCAGACGACGCGGCCATCGACCTGCACCGAGCAGGCGCCGCAGTCACCCGTGCCGCAGCCTTCCTTGGCGCCCGAAAGGCCAAGGCGGTTACGCAGCACGTCCAAGAGCGACTCGTTCGGCTCGCAGGCGAACTCCACGTTGTCGCCGTTGATGGTGGTGGAAACGAGAACGGCCATATCACTTACCTCCTGCGCGCTTGTAGGCGATCTGCGCGGCGCGCTTGGCCAGCACGGCAGCAACCTTGGTGCGGAACTCGATGGTGCCGCGCTTGTCGTCGATGGGGGAGCAGGCAGCGGATGCGGCCTTGCCCAGCTTTTCGAGAGCAGCCTCATCGAGCTTGGTGCCGATGATGGCCTTGGCTGCCTCCTTCACGAGGCGCACCGTCGGCGCGACGGCGCCGAGCGCCACGCGGGCGTCCTTGATCACGCCCTTGTCGCCGAGCGTCAGGCTGACGCCAGCGGAGACCACCGCGATGTCCATCTCGGTGCGCGGGATGAAGCGGAGATAGGCATCACCCGACTTGCCCTTGCGGGCGGGAAGCTCGATCGCCTCGATGAGCTCGCCCTTCTTCAGCGAATTCCTGCCGGGGCCGACCGGAATGTCCTCGACGGCCACCTTGCGCTTGCCCCTGGGGCCCTGGATCACGGCCTTGGCGCCGGCGGCGACGAGGGCCGGGACGCTGTCGGCGGCGGGCGACGAATTGCACAGGTTGCCGGTGACGGTGCAGCGGCTCTGGACCTGCTTCGAGCCGATGAGGCCGGCGGCCTCCACCACACCCGGCCAGGCCTTGATCAGGGCCTTGTTCTCGTTCATCTCGGCGCAGGAGACGGCGGCGCCGATGGTGAATCCGCTCGCCGTCTTCTTGATCTCGCGCATCGGCTTGATGCGCTTGATGTCGACGACGAGATCGGGCTCGACGAACCCGCCCTTCATGCGGACGAGCAGGTCGGAACCGCCCGCCAGCACATAGGCGCTCCCCTTGGCCTTGGCGAGCAGGCCGACTGCCGCCTTGGTGGTTTCTGGTGCTTCATATTGCATGTTGCGTCACCTGTTTGAATTTCGCCGCGCATTTTGGGCCAGCCCACCCCCAAAGGTCAACCACCGTGGCGCGAATCCGGCATGTGCGCGGTGCAGGCGAGTGCGCCCTGCGGTCGTGACGGTTTGTTGACGCAGCGCCCGCCGGGGTGGAATGTCGCGGCCAAACAGCCAAACGGCGGGAATGGGCGGATGGGGGCGGAAAACACGATTGCAGGCGGCGCGGACGAGGCGCGGGTGAGGGCGCTTCCCCTGTGGAAAGGGCCCCTCACCGTCACGCCCCTGAAGGGCGGCGTGAGCAATGCCAGCTTCAAGGTCACTGATTCGACCGGGAGCTATGTCGCCCGGCTGGGCGGCGATTACCCCTTCCACCAAGTCTCACGCGAACGTGAAGCCATCGCGTCGCGTGCCGCCTTCGAGGCGGGGCTGTCGCCGGAGCTGGTCCATGCCGGGGACGGGGTCATGGTGATGCGCTTCATCGCGGCCCGGACCTATGCGGAGGCCGACGTGCGCGCCAATGCCGGCGCCTGTGTCGACATCCTCAAGCGCTGCCATGCCGAGATGGGCAAGCGCATCACGGGGCAGGGGGCGATCTTCTGGGTGTTCCAGATCCTGCGCGATTATGGCCGCACGCTCGAGCAGCACAACCACAGGCTTGCCCCGCACGTGCCGCAATGGATGGCTGTCGTCGACCGGCTGGAGGCCGCGCAGCTGCCGCTCCCCATCGTCTTCGGCCACCATGACATATTGCCCACCAACTTCATGGATGACGGCCAGAGGCTGTGGCTCATCGACTGGGAATATGGCGCCTTCGGCACCGCGATGTTCGACCTGGCCTCCATTGCGGCCAACAACTCCTTCGATGCGGGCGGCGAGAGGCTGATCCTCGAGCGCTATTTCGAAGCGGAACCGACGGAGGCCCTGTGGCGCGCCTTCCATGCCATGAAGGCAGCGAGCGCGCTGCGCGAGGCGGTGTGGGGCATGATCTCGGAACTCTTCCTCGCCGCGCCCGGCGTGGATTACGTCGCCTATGCGAAAGAATATCTGGGCCGCTTCGAGGCAGTCCATGCTGAGTATGTGAAGACTTACGGAGCCTGACCCGCATGAACCGCAGCGACTGCCAAGCCCTCGACGCGCAAGACCCCTTGAAGCACAAGCGCGCCGCCTTCTCGATCCCCGAAGGCATGATCTATCTCGACGGCAATTCGCTGGGCGTGCTGCCTGTCAATGTTCCCAAGCGCGTGGCCGAGGTGGCAGAGAAGCAGTGGGGCCAGACGCTCATCAAGTCGTGGAACGAGCATGGCTGGTTCCATTTGCCGCAGAAGATCGGCGACCGCATCGCCAGGCTCATCGGCGCGCCCGCCGGCAGCGTGATCGCGGGCGACACCATCTCGGTCAACTTGTTCAAGCTGCTGGGGGCGGCGGCGAAGCTGAACCCGTCGCGCCGCGTGATCCTCTCCGACAACGGTAACTTCCCCTCCGACCTCTACGTGGCGCAAGGCTTCCGCGACCTGATGGATGACGGCTACGTGCTGAAGGTGGTCGATCCCGAACAGGTGATGGACGCGATCGACGAGACCGTGGCCTTCACCATGATCACCGAGGTCGACTACCGCTCGGCACGCCTCCACGACATGAAGGCGGTGACGAGCCGCGCGCATGAGAAGGGTGCGCTGACCATCTGGGACCTCGCCCATTCGGCCGGTGCCACGCCCGTTCAGCTTGCCGCCTGCGACGCCGACTTCGCGCTGGGCTGCACCTACAAATACCTGAACGGCGGTCCGGGCGCCCCCGCCTTCCTCTATGTGAAGCCGGAGCTGCAGGACCGCGTGCAGCCGCCGCTCGCCGGCTGGTGGGGCCATGCGGCACCCTTCGCCTTCGACCTCGACTACCGGCCGCACCCCGGCATCATCCGCAACCAGTGCGGCACGCAGCCCATGCTGTCGATGGCCGCCCTCGATGCGGCGTTGGACGTGTGGGACGATGTCGACATGAACGTGCTGCGCCAGAAGTCCCTCGCCCTGTGCAAGGCCTTCATCGACCTGGTCGAGAGCCGCCTCGCGTCGCATGGCGTGACGGTGGAAGGCCCGCGCGACATGGCGCGGCGCGGCAGCCACGTCTCCATCCACCATCCGCAGGGCTATGCCGTGATGCAGGCGCTGATCGCCGCCAATGTGGTGGGCGACTTCCGCGCGCCGGACATGATGCGCTTCGGCTTCACGCCGCTCTACACGAGCTTCACGGAGGTGTGGGACGC
Source organism: Aestuariivirga litoralis (assembly GCF_003234965.1). Lineage (GTDB taxonomy): Bacteria > Pseudomonadota > Alphaproteobacteria > Rhizobiales > Aestuariivirgaceae > Aestuariivirga > Aestuariivirga litoralis. Next base: position 371,418 of record NZ_QKVK01000002.1, on the reverse strand, counting down.
CGTCGACATCCTCGCCCGCATCCTCGACAAGGCTGAGTGGAACCAGCCGCAGTTCCTGGCCCGGAAGGCCGTCACGTGATCATCGACATCACTCAAGGGCTGTCGCCCGGCATGGCGGGTTTTCCGGGCGACGCGGCCTACGCCGAGGGCTGGACCTTCCGCCTCGGCCCCGACTGCCCGGTGAACGTCTCGCGCGTCAGCTTCTCGGTCCATTGCGGCACGCATGCCGATGCGCCGCTGCATTATGACGCGCAGGGTGCGGCTGCTGCGGCCCTGCCGCTCGAACCCTATATCGGCCCGTGCCGCGTCATCGACGCGCGCGGGGCGGGGCCGGTCTGCGAGCCTGCGCAGATTGCTGCTGCACTGACCGATGCCCCGCCGCGCATCCTGCTGCGGCTGATGGACCGGCTCGATCCCAAGGTATGGCCCACCGGTTTCCGCGCGCTGGCGCCGGAGACAGTGGATCTGCTGGCATCGAAGGGCGTGAGGCTGGTGGGCATCGACACGCCCTCGGTCGACCCCGAAACATCGAAGACGCTCGCCGCGCACCATGCCTGCCGCGCGGCGGACATGCGGATCCTCGAAAACCTCGTGCTGTCGTATGTCGAGCCGGGGGACTATGAGCTCATCGCCCTGCCGCTGAAATTCGAGAACCTGGATGCAAGCCCGGTGCGCGCCGTGCTTCGGCGCTAGGCCAGCACGAAGCGCCCCTTGGCTTCCCCCACCGCCCGCGTGATCGCGGCATAGACTTCCGCCACGCGGCGCGTGTCATGCGTGTCCGGGTGCGACATCAGCCAGTAGGTGCGCGTGAAGCGCAGTTCCGGCAGCAGCCGCCGCAGCTCGGGATATTGCACGGCGGCATAATCATGCAGGATGCCCACGCCATGGCCGGCGCGCACGGCTTCCATCTGGGCTACCACGCTGCCGCACTCATAGTGCCGCTTCATGCGCTTGCCGAGTTCCGCCGCATAGTCCAGCGCGCGGGAATAGACGAAGTCCTCGACATGGGTGACGAAGAGATGGCCGTCGAGATCATCGACGGATGCGATGGCCCCGCGCTGGTCGAGATAGGATTTCGCCGCATAGACGCTGAGCGAATAGTCGGTGAGCTTTCTGACGATCAGCCGCCCCTGCTTCGGCCGGTCCAGCGTCACCACGATGTCGGCCTCGCGGCGCGACAGCGAGAAGGTACGCGGCAGCGGCACGAGCTGGATGGTGAGGTCCGGGTGCAGCTCCGCCAGTGCGCCCAGCGTGCGCGACAGGAAATAATTGCCCAGGCCATCGGGCGCGCCGACGCGCACCGTGCCGGTCAGCGCCTCGGTGGCGCCCGACAGGCGCGTGCCGGCCTGGAGGAGCTCCGACTCGACCTTCTCGGCCGCGCGCATCAGCACCTCGCCGGCCTGGGTGAGGACGCAGCCATTGGTCTGGCGCTCGACAAGGGCCGTGCCGAGCTCCTCCTCCAGCGCGGTGAGCTGGCGGCCGACAGTGGCGTGGTTGAGCCCCAAGTGCCTGGCGGCACCTAAGATTTGCCCCGAGCGGGCGACGGCGAGGAAGATGCGGATGCGGTCCCAGTCCATGCTGGTACTTTAATTTCTGCACATCGAAAGCGCAATCCTGTCCATTGCTGTGCAGATTTCAGAGGCGCATAGGGGGGCATCAATTCAGGAGGACTCCCCATGGCGAAGACCATTCCGTTCTACATCAACGGCACCGAAGTGACCGGCAAGGGCCGCACCGCCGCCGTATTCAACCCGGCGACGGGCGAGCAGTCGGGCTCCGTCTCGCTTGCCTCCACGGCCGAGGTGAACGAGGCCATCGCTGTCGCCAGGAAAACCTTCCCCGGCTGGGCCGCCACCCCGCCGCTGCGCCGCGCCCGCATCCTCAACAAGTTTCTGCGCATCCTCGAGGAGCGCACCGACGAGCTCGCCGCCGTCATCACCGCCGAGCACGGCAAGGTGCTGTCGGATGCCAAGGGCGAGATCCAGCGCGGCGCCGAGGTCGTGGAATTCGCCACCGCCGCACCGCAGCTCCTGAAGGGTGAAGTCACCGAGAATGTCGGCACCCGCGTCGACAGCCATTCGCTGCGCCAGCCGCTGGGCGTCGTCGCCGGCATCACGCCCTTCAACTTCCCGGCCATGGTGCCGATGTGGATGTTCCCGGTCGCACTCGCCGCGGGCAACTGCTTCATCCTGAAGCCCTCGGAGCGTGATCCGTCCGCCTCGCTGCTGCTCGCGAAGTGGCTCACGGAGGCGGGCCTGCCTGATGGCGTGTTCAACGTCGTCCATGGCGACAAGGAGGCGGTCGATGCCATCCTCCACTCGCCCGACATCCAGGCGGTGAGCTTCGTGGGCTCCACCCCCATCGCGCGCTACATCTATGAAACCGCCGCCCGCACCGGCAAGCGCTGCCAGGCGCTTGGCGGGGCCAAGAACCACATGATCATCATGCCCGATGCCGACATGGACCAGGCGGTCGATGCGCTGATGGGTGCGGCCTATGGCTCCGCCGGCGAGCGCTGCATGGCGATCTCGGTCGCCGTGCCGATCGGCCAGAAGACGGCGGATGCGCTGATCGCCAAGCTCGAGCCCAAGGTGCGGGCGCTGAAGGTCGGCCCCGGCACGGACCCCGAAGCCGAAATGGGCCCGCTGGTGACGAAGCAGCACCAGGAGAAGGTGAAGGGCTACATCGATGCGGGTGTTGCCGAAGGTGCGAAGCTCGTGGTCGATGGCCGCGGCCTCAAGCTGCAGGGCTATGAGAACGGCTATTTCGTCGGCGGCACGCTGTTCGACAACGTGACGCCGGAGATGAAGATCTACAAGGAAGAGATCTTCGGACCCGTGCTCTCGGTCGTGCGCGCCAAGACCTATGAGGAGGCCGCGACCATGATCAATGAACACGAATACGGTAACGGCACCGCCATCTTCACCCGCGACGGCGACGCGGCGCGCGAATTCGCGCACCAGATCCAGGTCGGCATGGTGGGCATCAACGTGCCGATCCCGGTGCCCATGGCCTTCCACTCCTTCGGCGGCTGGAAGTCGTCCCTCTTCGGCGACCACCACATGCACGGGCCGGAAGGCATCCGCTTCTACACCAGGCTCAAGACCATCACCTCGCGCTGGCCCACGGGCATCCGCTCCGGCGCCGACTTCGTCATGCCGACGATGAAGTGACGCCCGCGCAGCGGGCCTCATCCCCGGGCTCCGACCCGGGGATCTGCATCGGGGTCCTTCACCCTCACACCTCATCATGCCCGGGCTCGTCCCGGGCATCCTCTTTGGGGCCGCCAAAAGGATGCGCGGGACGAGCCCGCGCATGATGATCTGAATTGTTTCGGAGGCGGCATTGCCTGTGGTCGATCTTCTTTCCCTCCGCTAATCTCGCCACAAAGGGGAGACGCGCATGAGCATCGGGGTCGGCATCATCGGGACAGGCATCATGGGGGCGGACCATGCGCGCATCTTCGCTGGCCAGATCGCCGGCGCGCATCTGGTGGCGATCTCGGATGCCGACGAAGCACGCGCCGGGGCCGTGGCGCGGGAGACGGGGGCCGCGCGTGCAACGAGCGACGCGCTTGCTGTCATCAACGATCCCGCCGTCGACGCCGTGCTGATCGCCTCGCCCGATGCCACCCATGCCGACTTCGCCATCGCCTGCATCAAGGCCGGCAAGCCGGTGCTGTGCGAGAAGCCCTTGGCGCCCACGGCGGCGGAAGGCCTGCGGGTGATCGAGGCCGAGGTCGCCGCGGGCAGGCGCCTCGTGCAGCTCGGCTACATGCGCCGCTTCGACCCCGGCTATGTCGAGATGAAGGGCCTGCTCGACTCCGGCCGCTATGGCGAAGCGCTGGCCTTCCACTGCGTGCACCGCAATGCCTCTGCGCCTGCGCATTTCGATTCCGCCGCGGCCATCGTCAGCTCCTGCGGGCACGAGGTGGATGTCTCGCGCTTCGTGCTCTCGGCGGAGCTCGCCTCGGTGCAGGTGCTGAAGGCGAAGCGTTCGCGCCACGCGACATTCGACGATCCGATGCTCGTCGTGTTCGAGACCGACAAGGGCCAGCTGGTCGACGTCGAACTCTTCATCAACGCGCAATATGGCTATGACGTGAAGGGCGAACTGGTCTGCGAGACGGGCACCATTTCCTTTGGCCCGACACTCAACACCGACATTCGCGCCAATGGCGTTCACGCCACCTCGCTCGCCCCCGACTGGCGTCCGCGCTTCGCGGCGGCCTACCGCATCCAGAACCAGGCCTGGATCAGGTCGATCGCTTCGGGCGTGCCGGTGGGGTCGAGTGCGTGGGACGGCTATGTGGCGACCACCGTGACGGATGCGGGAGTGAAGTCGCTGAAGACGGGAGAGACGGTGGCGATCGGCTATGAGAAGAGGCCGGGGCTGTATTCCTGATTGCCCGTAACACCCCCCCCCCCTTTGTTTCGTCATCCCGGCGAAAGCCGGGACCCCGCTTTCCTTCCGTCATGCTGATCCAAAGCGGGGCCCCGGCTTTCGCCGGGGTGACGGCCTTGGGGGAGCAAACGTAGCAGCGCCCTACGGCAAATTATCCCGCAGGAAGATATCGATCCTGATCCGCTCCTGGCTCTCGATCAGCGGCACGTTGTCGGCCTTGGCGATCAGCACGCGGATGGCGGAGCGCACTTCGTGGCCGGGGTCCTGGTTGATCACCGCGTCGATGGTGCCGCGGATCAGCGCCTTGCGGTTGGCGTCCGACAGGTCATGGCCCAGCAGCACCACGTCCTTCGCCCGGCCCGCGGCTTCCAGCGCCGAGACGATGCCGCGCGTGCCGCCGCCGACATTGTAGATGCCGACGAGATCGTGATGCTCGGCGAGGAGCTGTGCGGTCATCTCCTCGAGCTTCCTCCAGTCGTCGCGCGACTCGCGCACCGGCAGCACCTGCAGGTTTGGGTATTCATGCGTCAGCACCTGCTCGAAGCCGAACTGGCGCTCGATGTGGTCACGCAATGCGAGGGACCCGGCGATGAGGCCCACCTTGCCGGTCAGCCCCCGCAGGAAGCGGCCCATCAGGCTCGCCGCGGTGCGCCCGGCAGACGAATTGTCGATGCCGGCATAATGCATGCGCTTCGAGCCTGGCACGTCGGAGACGAGCGTCACCACGGTGACGCCGCGGGCGGCCAGCGCATTGATCGCCTCGCGCACCGCGGGATGGTCCAATGCCGCCACGGCCACGCCGTCATGCACGTCGCCGATCGAATCGAGGGTCGAAGCCAGGAGTTCGCCGTCGAAGACGTCGACGCGCTTCACGGTGATGGCCACGCGCTCGCCCGCCATGCGCTCCGCCATGGTGCGCACTTCCTCGTTGATGCGCTCCCAGAAATCGCCCGCCCGGTCGGGCAGCACAAAGCAGAAGCGGTATTCGCGCGAACGGGCAAGCCGCGCCGCGATGCGGTCCGGCTGGTAGTTGAGGTCCCTGATCGCGGTCTCGACCTTGTTGACGGTGACGCTCCTGACGCCGGGACGGCGGTTCAGCACCCGGTCGACGGTCGCAACGCTCACGCCCGCCACGCGGGCCACATCCTGGATGGTCACCTTAGCCATGAGGGATTGATAGAGGGATGCTGCGCTTTCTGCAACACGCACCTCAGAATCCGGATGCGAAAGCCTCGCGGACGGGCTAACCAAGCACCATGCCCAAGACAGCAAAGCTCGCCGCCGACATTGGCGGCACCTTCACCGACATCGTGCTGGAGGACGGCGCCAAGCGCTGGTCCGGCAAGGTGCTGACCACCACCGATGCGCCGGAACTGGGCGTGATCGAGGGCATCGGGCTGGTGCTGGAGGCCTCGGGCCTGAAGCCGCAGGACATCGGCGTCTTCATCCATGGCACCACGCTCGCCACCAATGCACTGATCGAGCGCAAGGGTGCAAAGACGGCCTTCATCACCACCGAGGGCTTCCGCGACATCATCGAACAGGGCTACGAGAAGCGCTTCGACCATTACGACCTGATGATCGACCGCCCGGTGCCGCTGGTGCCGCGCACGCTGCGCTTCGAGATCACCGAGCGCCTTGCCGCCGACGGCCGCGAGCTGCTGCCGCTGGACGAGGGCGCGGTGAAGAAGCTGGCGCAACGCATCATCGCCGAGGACGTCAAATCCGTCGCCATCGGCTTCCTCCATGCCTATGCGCATGACCGGCACGAGGCGCGGGTGCGCGAGCTGCTCACCAGGCTGCTGCCGCAGGACGTGACCGTCTGCATCTCCTCCGAGGTCGCCCCCGAGATCCGTGAATACGAGCGCTTCTCGACCACCGTCGCCAACGCCTATGTGCGCCCGCTGATGGCGAGCTATCTCTATCGCCTGCGCGACCAGCTGAAGGCGATGAAGCTGTCGGCCCCGCTGTTCCTGATGATGTCCGGCGGCGGGTTGACGACGCTGGAGACGGCGGCGCGCTTCCCCATCCGCCTCGTGGAATCAGGCCCCGCCGGTGGCGCGATCCTCGCGAGCCAGATCGCAGCGGAATGCGCGCTGCCGCATGTCCTTTCCTTCGACATGGGCGGCACCACGGCGAAGATCTGCCTCTTGACCGATGGCGAGCCGGAGCGCGCACGGAAGTTCGAGATCGCACGCGCCTATCGCGACATGAAGGGCTCCGGCATCCCTGTCCGCATTCCCGTCATCGAGATGGTGGAGATCGGTGCCGGTGGCGGCTCCATCGCGCGCGTCGACAAGCTGTCGCGCATCACCGTGGGGCCGGACAGCGCTGGCTCGACTCCGGGCCCCGTCTGCTATGGCCGCGGCGGCACCGAGCCCGCGGTGACGGATGCGAACCTCGCACTCGGCAAGATCGACCCCGCCTATTTCGCCGGCGGCAAGATCGCGCTCGACGAAGCCGCGGCCAAGGCTGCCCTGCAGAAGAATATCGGCGCGAAGCTGGGCCTCAAGGACTTCTGGCCTGCCGCGGGCGTCACCGAGATCGTCGAAGAGAACATGGCCAATGCGGCGCGCGTGCATGCGATCGAGCGCGGGCATGACATCGCTGCCTGCACCATGATCGCCTTTGGCGGCGGCGCGCCGCTCCATGCCTGCAGGCTCGCCGAGAAGGTGGGGGTCGACACCATCATCGTGCCGAAGGGCGCGGGCGTCGGCTCCGCCATCGGCTTCCTGCGCGCGCCCGTGGCCTATGAGATCACCAAGAGTGCGGTCGTCTCGCTCGAGAATTTCGACGCCGCGCGCGTCAACAGGCTGCTCGCGGCGATGACGGCGGATGCCCGCGCCGTGGTGCAGCCCGCCCTCGGCAAGGCCAAGCCCACCGTGCAGGTCATCGCCGACTGCCGCTACATCGGCCAGGGCCACGAAATCCGCGTGCCCGTGCCGGTGAGGAAGCTGATGCCAGCCGATGGCGCGAAGCTGAAGGCCGCCTTCGAAAAGCTCTACGAGCAGGTCTATGGCCTGCGCATCCCCAACCAGGAGGCGGAGGCGATCACCTGGTCGGTCACCGTGTCGTCGCAGGCGAAGAAGCCGAAGCGTGCGGCGAAGGCCACGAAGAAGGCAGCACCCAAGCCACGTTCGAAGCGCACGATCTATGATCCGGCTCTCGGCAGGCAGGTTGCAGCGCCCGTCTACTGGCGCTTCGACATGAAGCCCGGTGCGGCCATCAAGGGCCCCGCCATCATCGCCGAGGACGAAACCTCGACCATCGTGGGCGCCAATTTCACGGCGTCAGTCAATTCGCTGGGCTACATCATTCTGGAGCGCCGCCGATGAGCAGGACTGCAAGCAGGGACGCACTCGCCGCCATCCGCACGCAGGTCATGTGGAACCGCCTGATCGCGGTGGTGGAGGAACAGGCGCAGTCGCTGCTGCGCACCGCCTTCGGCACCATCACGCGCGAGGCGGGCGACCTCTCCGCCGGCGTTTACGATGTGAATGGCAACATGATCGCCCAGGCTATGACGGGCACGCCCGGCCACGTCAACACCATGGCCACGGCGGTCGCGCACTTCTTCAAGCATTATCCGCAGTCGACGATGAAGCCGGGCGATGTCTTCATCACCAATGATCCGTGGCTCGGCACCGGGCACCTCTTCGACTACGTGATGATGACGCCGGTGTTCCTGGGCAAAAAGCTCGTGGCCTTCTTCGCGTCCACCTGCCACGTCATCGACGTGGGGGGCGTGGGCATGACGGCCAAGGCGAACTCCTCCTTCGAGGAAGGCACACTGATCCCGCACCTCAAAGTCAGGAAGGAGGGCAGGCTCAACGAGGAACTGCTCTCGGTGATCCTCGCCAATTCGCGTTCGCCTGTGGAAGTGCGCGGCGATATCCTCTCGCTGGTGAGCGCCAACGACACGGGTGCGCGCCGCCTCGTCGACATGATGAAGGAGTTCAGCCTCACCTCATTGGATGCGCTGGCGAAGCACATCCTCAGGCAGTCCGAGAAGGGCGCGCGCGAGGCGATCAAGGCGCTGCCCGAGGGCGAATGGTCCTACGAGATGCCGCTCGACGGCTATGAGCGCGAGCTCACCCTCAAGTCGAAGCTCATCATCAAGGGCGGCAAGATCACGGTCGACTTCTCAGGGAGTTCGCCCGCCTCGCTCTTCGGCATCAACAGCCCGCGTACCTACACCCATGCCTACGCGGTGTTCGGCCTGAAGGCGGTGATCGCACCGCATGTGCCGAACAACATCGGCTCCCTCTCCTGCTTCGACCTCGTCACCGAGCCCGGCACCATCGTGGACCCGATCCGCCCCTCGCCCGTGACGGCGCGCCACGTGATCGGCCAGATGCTGGCCGACAGCGTCTTCGGCTGCCTCGCCCAGGCGCTGCCCGGCACGGTGCAGGCGGAAAGCGCCGGCCCGATCTGGATCCTGTCGCTTTACTCCGCCCACGGACGGGTTCCGCCGGAGCAGACGGCGAAGGCGAAGAATTTTGCGGTGATCAACATGGGCCTCGGCGGCATCGGCGGCAGGCCCGGCAAGGACGGGCTGGCCACCACCGCCTTCCCCTCGGGCGTGGGCACCATCCCCATCGAGGTGACGGAAACCCAGTGCCCGCTCTATTTCCGCCGCAAGCATTACCTTGCTGACTCGGGCGGCGCCGGCCAGTGGCGCGGCGGCGTCTCGCAGCGGATCGAGATCGCCAACACCGAGGACGCGCCGTTTGCGATTTCGGCCGCCACCTTCGACCGCGTCATCCACCCCGCGCAGGGTCGCGAGGGCGGCCAGCCCGGCTGCGTCGGCCTCGCGGCGCGCGGGTCGGGCTCGAAGCTCCCCGACAAGGGCATCCACATCATCGAGGCAGGCGACTCGCTGGTGCTTGAACTCCCCGGCGGCGGCGGCTTCGGCAGGCCCGACCGGCGCGACCGCGCGGCGCTGGAAGCGGATATCGCCGCCGGGCTGGTGACGGTGGAGGCGGCGCGCAGGGATTATGGCCATGAGGGCTGAGCGCGCTACTGCACCGTGCCGCGCGCATCGACCCTGACGGCGCCGAGCACCTCGCTGCCACGCACCAGCACGACCTTGTCGAACAGGTTGGTCACCGGGCAGACGTGGTTGGGCGTGATGCGGACGAGGTCGCCGACGCGCGGCTTGTGGTTGAGCCGCGAGATGTCGAGGAAGCCATGTTCCTCAGACATATTGTAGACCCGGGCGCCGGACAGCGCACGCACTTCGCCATAGCCTTCGAGCCCGACGAGATCGCTGGTGAGCGACTTCGAGCCCGCATCGATCATGGCGCGGTCGCCCGTCGGCACGCTGACCACGGTCGACAGCACCGTCAGCGCGCAATCATCCGGCGTGGCGGACCCCGCGGCGACTTGCATGCGGTCCATGTAGATATAGGTGCCGGCGCGATATTCGCTCACCTGCGCCAGCCCGTCGTCCTTCCACATGTCGGGCGAGCCGCCGGTGGAAACGGTGGGAACATCGAGGCCCGACGCCGCCAGCCCGGCCTGCGCCTCGCCAAGGAACTCTGCCATCTGCTGCCGGGCGCCGTTCTTCGGCAGCGTCATCAACCCGCCGAAGGCAAGGCCCGGCATGCGGTCGATGGCCTGCGCCAGGGCAATCGCCGCCGCGGGGCTCTGAACACCGTTGCGGGCGGCACCAGTGTCGCATTCGACCAGCACTTCGATGCCGCGGCCCGCCTGCGCCGCCGCCTGCGACAGGCCTTCGAGCACCGCCTCGTTGTCGGCCACCAGCTTGATGGCGGTGCGCCTGGCGAGGTCGGCGAGGCGGCCCAGCTTGTGGCCGCCCACCACGTTGAAGGTGAGCAGCATGTCGGTGATGCCGGCATCAGCCATCACCTCCGCCTCGCCCAGCTTCTGCACCGTGATGCCTTTCGCGCCGAGTTCGATCTGGGCCTTCGCCAGCGGCACAAGCTTGTGCGTCTTGATGTGGGGGCGGTTGGCGAGGCCCGCCTCGTCGCAGCGTTGCTGCCAGCGGCGCAGATTGCGCTCCACCACGTCGATGTCGATGACCGGAACGGGGGTTTCAAGATCCTCGAGCCGGCGGCCTGCATCCGCGAGGGTGAAATGAGCGAGCATGTCCATGGCGCGGATCATAGGGTGGTTCAGCTGCGGAGGGAACCGCCGCCAGCGCGAACCCGCTGCGCGCCCGGGGAGGGGCGGCGCAACGGAACGCTCAGGAATCCGCCCCGGCGACATGGCGCCCGATGTGCCACAGGCGCCGCCAGCTGCTGGGGCGTCCGGCCCATACCAGCAGCATGCGCGGATTGCGCCGCATCACGCCAAGGAAGTGCCGGGCCACGCCGGAATAGGTGGCGGGCGTTCCGCCGGGCATGCGGCGCGAGGCCAGCGCCTCGCCACGCGCATGGGTGCGAAGCCAGCGCTGGTGGACGCTGAGCCCCGCGGTGTTCCGGGCCTGGCGCGACAGCCGGAGTGCCAGTTCGATGTCATGCGGCGTGGCAGCAGGCTGCACCGCCGTGGCGATGAACCGGTCGATGGCGGGTGACACGCCGGGGCCCAGCCACGAGGCGTGCTCGAGGAACACTGCGGCCGACCCGTCATCCTGCACCCGCCGCAGGACGCCTTGCAGAACGTCGTCAGTGACGGGCAGTGCGCCCAGGGCCGCAGCGAGTTCGAGGAGGGCGAAGGCGGCCCGCGCCCCGCCCGGAGGGTGTGAGTAGAGCGGGTTGAGGAATGAAAAATACAGCAGGTCGGCCGCCGACAGGGCGCCGTCTTCACGCTGCGCCCAGGCGCTGTCGAACAGCGCTTCGGCGCTCGCCGCCGTTGCGAGGCGGCTGGTGTGGATGTGGCTTGGCAGGCTGTGCAGGTCCAGTTGCAGGCCGCTGGCGATTTCGATCGTCACCGCGTGGTCCTCGCCGGGCGAGGCTCCGGCCGTGCCGAGCGCGCGCGTCGCTGCCCTGATCTGGCTGGGCCGCACCCAGAGGTCGATATCGGCGATGGGCCGCAGGCCGGTGTCGGGCAGCAGGCGGCCCAGAAGGCCGCCGCTCTTGAACACCAGCGCATCGACGCCCGCGGCGCGCAGCGCGGCCAACGACCTTGCGGATTCAAGCAGGAACAGCCGGTTCCTCACCACGGTCTTGCGGTGAATGCCGCGCAGCACGTGCATGCTGTCGATTGCCCGGCCATCCTGCCGCCAGCGCTCGAAGGCCAGCGGCAGCAGGGTCCTTTCAAGGGGCGACAGATCGTCGGGCGCATGGATGCGCGGCGCCAGCAGCGACCAGCCGCTGTCGCTGCCCGGGCCGCCGAGGAAGGAGGTCAGCAGTGCCCTTGTGCCGGCCGTCTCGTCGCTCATTCCGTCTCCCGCGTCACGCGCCGGTGCCGCCTTGTGTGCTGCCTGCTCACCACATAAGCTCAGAGGCCATTTATATGCCAGTGGGGAAGAGTGGCCATGATTCGGTTCGACGTCGACGGCAAGCGGTTTGTCAGCGATCCCCTCGACGGCGAGACCATCGTGATGGACACCGTCAGCGGGCGCCTTTTCCTGCTCGAACAGGGGGCAGCCGTGCTGTGGGACAGCATCACCCGGGGGGCCGGCCGCGATGCGCTCATCGCCGCGGTTCAGTCACGCGGCGGTGCCGTTCGGGAGGCGCAGGATTTCCTCGACCGTCTGCTGGCGCTGGGGTTGGCGTCCGAGGCCGCTGTCGACGACGCGACCGAACTGCCGGACACCACGGGCCAGTGGCCGGCAGACCTCGGGTCATTCCTTCTGACGCAGTATGACGACATGACCAGCATCATCACCATGGATCCCATCCACGACATCGACCCCCAGCGCGGCTGGCCCTTCGACGGCCGCGACTGACAGGCGTGTCGCAGCAGCCACTCGCCGCGAAGCGCATGCGCACGTCGCTTGCCGGGCAGGCCATCGACATCGAACTGCCGCCGGAGACCGCCCACCTCGCTCAGTCCTTCGCGAGGCGGGATGAGGAACAGCGCGGGCCGGCCGACCTCACCGTCTCCTTCCGCATCGATCCGGCAGCCGTGGACGAGGCCCTGCAGGACGTGGCACTGGCCTCGCAGCACCGCCGCCGGGGCGACGCCCATCTCTGGCTTGCGCCCAATCCGCGCCATCTCCAGTCGCTGGTGCTGGCCGCGCCGGATGCCGGCGAACCGGCGATGGCGCGTGTCGTCCTCGACCGGTCGCAGGGGCTGGACGGCAGCCTGCAGGCGCGGCCGGGGGTCGAGGTGATTTCCGCCTGGGCCGCGAGCCGGGGCATTCTTCCCATTCATGCCTCCGGCATTGCGCGGGGCGGCCGTGCGCTGATCCTGCTGGGCGACAGCGGCAGCGGCAAGACCACCACCGCGCTGGCCCTGGCGGAGCGCGGCTGGAGTCTGGTGGGCGATGACCGCTGCTTCCTCTACCGCGAGGCTGCCGGTCCACGGGTGGCGAGCCTCTATGCCACGGCCGTGGTCACCGGCAATTCCCTGTCGCGGCTTCAGGCCCGCGACTGGCAGGACATCGGCATCACGCATCACGGCAAGCATGCCCGCCGTCTTCCCCCCGCCATTGCCATGGCGCACGAGGCTGATCTCGCCGGCGTCGTCTGGGTCTCGCCCGAAGCCGGACGGCTTTACGAGCCGGAGGCCATGGCGCGGCGGGATGCGCTGGTGCCGTGGCAGGCAGCGCTGGCCCCCGCGCTGCAGGCGCATGGCCCCTCGGCCGACTGGGTCCGGCAGCTGGCGGGCCTGTCCCGCATGGTGCCGGCCTGGCGCATGCGCATCGGCTGGGACTTCGCCCGCATCGACGCGGCTCTCGGCGCATTGCTCGCTGGCGGCGAGGTCATGGCATGATCGGGCCGGTGGATGTGCCGATCGTCTGCATCATCTACAACCGGGCCCGGATGGTCCGCCGGCTGGTCGACGGGTTGCGGCGGCTGAGGCCGCGGCAGCTGCTGATCGTGGCCGATGGGCCGAAGCGCGGCGATCCGGCGGATGCCGAGGCCTGTGCCCGCGCCCGGGCCGAACTCGACCGCATCGACTGGGATTGCGAAATCCGCCGCGACGCGGCCTCAGGCAATCTCGGCTGCCGCAGGCGCATCCTCACCGGGCTGGACTGGGCCTTCGGGCTGGTCGAGCGCGCCATCATTCTCGAAGACGACATCGACGCCGATCCGCGCTTCTTCGGCTGGGCGGCCCGCATGCTCGCGGCCTATGAAAACCGGGACGACGTGGCCATGCTGACAGGTCACAATCCGCTGGTGTGGTGGCCGGATGTCATGCCAGGCACCGCCGGAATTCCCAGCCGCCGCGGCGGCATCTATGGCTGGGCCACATGGCGGGACCGGTGGCGCGCCATCCGCCAGACCTTCAAGGGCGAACCCGGCGCCACGGCCTGCGAGGACGTGGCGGCCCGTGGCTTCGATCCGGCACTCGCGGCGCTCTTCACCTTCTATCTCGATCAGGCGCGGCAGGTGACCAGCCTGTCATGGGATGTCGAGTGGTCGCTGCGCATGGCAATCTCTGGGCGGATTGCCATCGTGTCGCCGGTCAATCTCGTGCACAACCTGGGCCTGGGGCCCGACGCGACCATCACCAGGGACGGCGACGACATGCTGTTCTTCCTGCCGCGCGGAACCTATCCCGATCGGGCGGCGGCGGATGCGCTGCTGGCGCCGCCATGTCTTCGCCTGCTTGCCGAAGGGGCCGATGACCCCGCCTATGACCGCGCGCGCGTGCTGCTCGAGCTTCTGGTGCGCAGCCGCGACCCCGCCATGGCCCGCCGCCTGGCCCGGCGCGGCGATCTTCCGCTCGATGCCGCGCTGCGCCTGCATCTGCTGCCGTTCCGCCACATGGAAGAGACGCGACGGCTGATCGAGCACCTTGGCCGAACCGGCGTCGATCCCGCCGCCATCGGGCGCTGGCGGCATGCACTGGGCGACGGCGCAGGACAGCCGGGGCCCGCATCATGACGGATGCTGCCATGCTCTCGATCATCGTTCCGAGCCTGAACGCCGGGGCAACCATCGGCGCGGCGCTGGACAGTGTCGCCGCTGCATGCGCCGGTCTTGCGGGGCCGCCACCGGAGGTGATCCTCATCGATGGCGGATCGACCGATGACACCATCGCCGAGGCCGAGGCGCGGCGGCAGGCATTGCCGGGCCTGCGCATCCTTCATCAATCCACGCGCGGCCTGGCCGCGGCGCGCAACGAGGCGGTGGCGTCATCCTCCGCGCCGCTCATCGGCTTCTGCGATGCCGATGACCGCTGGACGCCGGGCGCGATCACCCTGCGGCTCGCCGCGTTGCGCCTCAGGCCCGACATCTGGGCGGCAACGGGCCAGGTGCGCTTCGTCTCCGTCGCGGGTGATGCATCCGCCGCCCCGGTGCGCCGCGTCGAGGGCGCCGAGCACCCGGGCTTCACACCGGGCGCCATGCTCATCCGCCGCCACGCCTTCCAGTCCGTCGGCCCCTTCGATGCGGCGCTGCGCATCGGTGCCGATGGCGACTGGATCCTCCGCGCGGCGCAGGCCCTGGGGCCGCCGCTCGTCATCCCGCAGCTCGTGCTCGAGAAGGGCCTGCGGCCCGGCAGCCTGTCCACCGACGTGGCGGCCTATCGCGCCGAGATGATGCTCATCGCCCGCCGCTTCATCGCGCGCGCCCGGCGTGGCGGCGCATGAGGATCCTGCACATCATCCCGCGCTGGATCGGCGGCGGGCCCGAACGCGGCATCCTGGAAATCGCCCGCCATGACAAGGACCTGCCCGGCGGCATGACGCGCCGCGTGGTGGTGCTCGACACGCCGGTATCCGCGCCGCTGTTCATCCGCGCGCGGCGGCTGGGCGTTGTGCTGGTGGTGAACCCGCTTCCGGAAGACCTGGCGCGCGAGATCGCCGCGGCGGATATCGTCGAGGTCACCTACTGGAACCACCCGCTTCTGCTTGACCTGCTGCGCCGCGACCTGCCGCCGGCACGCCTGCTCATCCGCGCGGCGATCGCCGGCAACACCTTGCCGCACATCCTGTATCCCGATCTCGTGGCACTGGCCGATTGCTGGGTGCTTTCGGCACCTCCCGGCCACGGCGCCAGTCTGAAAGGCCATGGTGACGTGCACCACATTCCGGCCCTCTCCGACATGACGCGCCTCGCAGGCCATGCGCCGCGCCCGCACCAGGGCCTGCGCATCGCCTATCTCGGCAGCCTTGCCGCCACCAAGCTGAGCCCCGCGTTTCCGGACATCGTGGCCGCCACCCATCACCCCGATGTCACCTTCGATCTCTATGGCGACGGTGACGCCGCGACCCTGGAGCGGCTGAAGCATGACCTCGAGATGCGCAGGGCCGGTGCCCGCGTCCGCTTCCATGGCCATGTGGAAAACATTGCCGAGGCCTTCGCCGAGGCAGACATCTTTGCCTATCCGCTGGCCGCAGGCAGCTACGTCACCAGCGAGAAGGCGCTGCAGGAGGCGATGTGGGCAGGTCTTCCGCCGGTGCTGCTGGCGGGAACGGCGGCAACCGGCTGGATCGAGGAGGGCGTCACCGGTTTCGTGGCGCAGGACTGTAACGGGTTCGCCGCGGCCCTCATGCGCCTGGCCGGGGATGGCGCCTTGCGCAGCCGCATCGGCGGCGCGGCCCGCAGCATGGCGCTGCAACGCTTCGATCCTCGGCGCAATGCCGCAACCATGGCCGGCCTCTATGCCGGACTTGCCGGGAAGCCCAAGCGGCGGCGCCCGCCGCTGCCGGGTGCCGGACTTTCACCTTCGCAACGTTTTCTCCAGTCGCTCGGCGGAGAGGCCGGCCAGTTCCTTCACCGCGTCGGCGAAGGACCCGCGGCACCCGCGCCGGAGGTGCCGCTCAACCCCGGCATCCTGCTGCACGGCGAGGGTGGGGTGATGCATTATGCCAACAGCTACCCGGGAGAGGAGACACTCGCGCACTGGGCCATGGCCCTGCAGGGCAGGCTGGGGCGGGGCTGAGGCCACCTACTGCGGCGGGAAGCGGCGCTTCAGGTCCTCCACCTGTTCCGGCGTCAGGTAGCGTGTGGGGCGTCCATGCAGGAGCAGGTAGAGCCGCGCCGTCTCCTCCAGCTCCTCGATGGCATCGACCGCGGCGGAGAGGCTGGTGCCTGCCACCACCGGGCCGTGATTGGCCAGCAGCATGGCATTGTGTCTGGCGGCGGCGCGGCCCACGGCCTCGCCCAGCGCCTTGTCGCCGGGCGCGTAATAGGGGATCAGCGGCAGCTTGCCCACGCGCATCACGTAATAGGCGGTGATCGGCGGCAGCACGTCCTCGTGGTCGATGCCGTCGAGGCAGGAGACGGCCACCGAGTGTGTGGAATGGAGGTGCACCACGGCACCCGCCTTCGCCCGCTCGCGATACATGGCGAGGTGCAGGAAGCTTTCCTTGGTGGGCGCATCGCCGCTGACGAGCCTGCCCGTGTCATCGAGCTTCGACAGGCGGGCGGGGTCCAGCCGGCCGAGGGACGAGCCCGTGGGCGTCATCAGCCAGCCGTCATCGGTGCGCAGCGAGATGTTGCCGGAGGAGCCGAAGGTCAGCCTTCGCTCGAACATCGAGCGGCCCATCTCGCAGATCAGCTCACGCGCCTGTGCCTCGCTCATGCCAGTGCCTCGAGGGCTTGGCCGAAGAAGTCCGGGCCGCCGAAGTTGCCGGATTTGAGCGCCAGCGCATAACGCGGCGCGCCATGGGCGAGGCAGGCCGGAACGCCGGGTGCGATCTGCGGCCCGATCTCGAGCGCCTCGACCTTCAGCGCCGAAACCACTGCGCCGGAGGTTTCCCCGCCCGCGATCACGAAGCGCCGCACGCCGTCAGCGGCAAGGCCCTGGGCGAGCCGGGCGATCGCCTGCTCGATCATCGCGCCTGCTCTGTCGCGGCCGAACTGCGCCTGCACCGCGGCCACCTTGTCGGGCGGGGCCGAGGCATAGATCAGGGCCGGGCCCTGCTTCAGCGCGGCCGTGGCCCAGGCGAGAAGATCGCGCACCGTCGCCTCCGGATCGGCCGCCAGGGCCGCCGGGTCGATGGCCCGTGCAGGGTGCGTGGCGGCGAAGCGCTCGACCTGGCCCAGCGTGGCGGCGGAGCAGGAGCCAGACAGCACGATGCCGGGCCCGCCGACCTTGTCCAGCGCCGCCGCCCCCTCACGCCTGGGGATGAGCCGCGCCGTGAGATAGTTCTGCGGCAGTCCGATGGCGACGCCCGAACCGCCGGTGATGAGCGGCAAGGCGGAGGACGCCGCACCGATGTGCTCCAGGTCGCGGTCCTCCAGCGCATCGACGATGGCGTGGCGGATGCCTTGCGCCGCGAGCGATGCATAGGCTTCGGCGATGGCGGGGGCACCCTGCTTCACCGTGCGGTAGGGCACCAGCCCCACCTTGTGCGGCGTCTGCCGCCCCAGCACGCGCACGAGGCTGGCATCGCGCATGGGGGTGAGCGGATGGTTCTTCATGGGCGAGTCGGACAGGAGTTCGCCGCCCACGAAGAGGTGGCCCAGATAAATGCTCCGCCCGTTCTCCGGGAAGGCCGGGCAGGCGATGGTGAAGCCCGCGCCCAGCGCGTCGAGCAGCGCATCGGCCACCGGGCCGATGTTGCCAGCATCCGTCGAATCGAAGGTCGAGCAGTACTTGAAGAAGATCTGGCGCGCGCCATGGGATTTCAGCCAGCGGCAGGCGGCGAGCGACTGCGCCACGGCCTCCGCTGCCGGAACGGTGCGCGACTTCAGCGCCACCACCACGGCATCGGCCTCGGGGGCAGCGCCCTGCGGAATGCCGATGGTCTGCACCGTGTGCATGCCGCGGCGGGTGAGCGTGTTGGCGAGGTCGGTGGCCCCGGTGAAGTCGTCGGCGATGCAGCCCAGGATCATGGTCTAGGCCGTGCGGATGCGGACCACGCCATAGGGGCCGAGCTCGACGCCCGAAACCTTCCTCACCCTCTCGCCCTGGCCGAGCAGGAAGTCGGGCGTCGTCGCCAGCTTCTGGAAGTTGGCATCCGACAGGCGGTGGATTTCGGCGGCACCTTCAAGGCCCGAGACCTTCACCTTCTGCGCCTCGGGCGTGAGATTGGCGAGCCAGACTTCGCTGCCTTCGGGCGACTTGTGCGCCACGGCCGCGATGGTGGAGGGCGCGCTGGACACGGCGTCGCGCCGGCGGTTGCCGCTCGCCGCCGCAAGGCCAGCAAGCACGTGATAGGTGGGATAGACCTCGGCCCTGGCGCCATCGAACCAGGGCTGCGCATGCTCCGCCTTGCGGTAGATGGCACCTTGCGGGCCGGTGACGGCGCCCAGCGCCACGGCATCGAGCCCGCCCTTGGCGAAGGCCGCGAGCAGGCCCACATTCCACGCCGCGGCGAAGAGGCCGCGCTGGCGCGGGTCCATGTCGGCGAGGCAGACGCGGGAATTGCCAGGGTTGGCGGAGACCACCGCGCCATAGGGATTGTCGCGACAGGGAATGGAGGAAGGCCCCAGCAGATAGGGCGTGTCCTTGCCGATCATGTTGCGGGTGGAGGCGATGATGGAGGGCAGCGACTCCAGCGTCTCCATCACCGAGATATCGTCCGCCGCGTGGACGATGGGGCACACCGTGTGGGTGATGAAGTCGAACACGCCCTTCGGCACCGGCTTGCGGTTGAGTTCGGTGAAGAAGGACAGCATGCCGCCGCCCAGCGTGACGCCGGGAAATTCCCTGCGCACCGCCGCCGCCATTTCCTCGTAGCTCGGCCCCCAGGGGCGCGGCGTGTTGGGCTGGAAGGACTTGAGGTCATGCACCTGCGTGACCACGATGGCATCGGGCTTGTAATCCGCGGCGCGCAGCTCCTTGGCGATGGCGGCGACTTCCTCCGCCGCGGGCTTCTTCGCGGGCAGCACGATCTCGAGGAAGGAGAGGGCCCCGGTGCGCTCGCGCAGTTCGCGGAAGGCGGCCGCGGCCTCGCGCTGGTTCTTCTGGCGCCCGTCGATCTGGCAGACGAGGTGATTGGCATCCATGGCGGCGATGAGGTCGGCCTTGGCGAGCGCATGGGCGGCTTCCGCCATGGGCACGCCCACGCCGATGGCCGGGATCATGCCCTTCACCCCGCCCACATCGACGCCGAGGCCCGAGGCCGCCCTGGCGCCCTTCTTCGCCGCGGGCTTGCCCTCGATCGTCACGGTGATCGTCTGGGTGAAGGCCTCGCCCTTCTTCAGCGTATAGGGCCAGGGGTCGAGCAGCGAGCAGACATAGGTCTTGTAGGAGGCATCCATCCAGTTGCGGTGGTCCTCCATCTCGAACTTGTTGCCCTCCATCAGCACCGTGGCGGTGACGCCGGGCACCACCTGGTGCTTCAGCGAGCGGATCTCGAACACCGGCTGGCCGGGGCTGATGAATTTGGGGAAGCGGCCCTTCTTCTTGCGGCCGTCGGTGTGGACGATCTCCACGGGCTCGCCGACCACGCCGTTGAGCGGGTGGAGAATGGTGAAGCCGGTGCGGTTGGTGAGGAAGTCGGTGAGCGGCGTGCCGGTGACGGTGAAGCTCAGCGTGCCCTTCGCGCTGGCCTCGATCTTCGCCACGTAATGGAGGCCCTGCGCCTTGTCCTTCGTGGTCGCGGCATAGCTGATGGAGAAGCCGTCCTTGCCCTGCCTGATCTTGAGGTTCTCGATGGCCGGCGCATAGGTGCCCCAGTCCTTGTCGCGCACCAGATAGGCGATGCCGCGCAGCACCTCGGCGCCCCGGTAGCGGATGTAGCGCAGCGCGCCATTGTCGAACATGGCGGTGATCGGCCCCGCCGTCAGGGTGCGGCGCTTGCCTTCGGCCACGTCGGTGCCGGTCAGCTTCACTGCGCGGGTGAGGGTGCTCTTCGCCATGGGTGTCCTCAAATGACCTGTTCGCTCTGGGGATCGATGATGACCGCACGTGTCATGTCGATGTCAATCGCCGTCCGCTCGCCGGGGCGGGAAACATCATGCGCGGCGAGTTCGGCGATGATCGAGGCGCCGCCCAGCGGCATGGTGGCCTGCACCCGCGAACCGGTGGGCTGCACGAGCTCGATGGTGACGGGCACGCGGGCGTGGCCCGGCGCCAGCGCCTGTCCCGCCATCGAGATATATTGCGGCCGCAGCCCCAGCACCACGGCCTGGCCCGCCTTGAGCCCCCTGCGGCCCGGCAGTTCGAGCGCCGTGCCGTCGCTCAAAGCCACGCCGGTTTCGGTGAGGGTGGCGGGAATGAAGTTCATCTTGGGGCTGCCGAGGAAGCCCGCGACGAAGCGCGTCTTCGGCCTTTCGAACAGGTCGAGCGGTGCGCCCTGCTGCTCGATCAGCCCGTCGCGCAGCAGCACGATGCGGTCGGCGAGCGTCATGGCCTCGATCTGGTCATGCGTCACATAGATCATGGTGCGGCCAAGCTCCTGGTGCAGGCGCTTGATCTCGACGCGCATGTCGTCGCGCAGCTGCGCATCGAGGTTGGAGAGCGGCTCGTCGAAGAGATAGAGGATGGCGTCGCGCACGATGGCCCGGCCGATGGCCACGCGCTGGCGCTGCCCACCCGAAAGCTCGCGCGGGAAGCGGGCGAGGAGATGCGCGATCCCCAGCATCTCGGCGGCGCGCTTCACCCGCTTCTCGACCTCCGCTTCCGCCACCTTGCGCGAGCGCAGGCCGAAGGCGATGTTGTCCTTCACGTTGAGATAGGGGTAGAGCGCGTAGTTCTGGAACACCATGGCGATGTTGCGGTCGCGCGGCCTGGCCCAGGTCACGTCCTGCCCGCCGATCTCGACCGTGCCGGAACTTGCTTCCTCCAGCCCCGCGATGGTGCGCAGCAGGGTTGACTTGCCGCAGCCCGAAGGCCCCACCAGCACGGTGAACTCGCCCGACGGCACCTCGAGGTCGATGCCCTTCACCGCATGGAAGGCACCATAATGCTTGTTGAGCTTGGTGATCTTGAGGTCCGACATCTCTAGCCCTTCAATCTCTTAGCCCTTCACGGCGCCCATGGAGATGCCGCGCACCAGGTAGCGCTGCATCACCGCGACGGTGAAGAAAACGGGAATGGTGCCCAGCACCGACATGGCGGCGATCTTGGCCCAGAAGTTCGACTGGCCGCCGAAGTAATGCGTCACCTGCACGGTGTAGGTGGTCACCTCGGTGCGCGTCAGCACCAGCGCGAAGAGGAAGTCGTTCCAGGCGAAGACGAAGGTGAAGACGGCGGTGGCGAAGAGCCCGGTGCGCGCCATGGGGAAGACGACCTTCCACAGCACCTGCGCGCGCGTGCAGCCGTCGACCAGCGCCGATTCCTCAAGCTCCAGCGGAATGTCCTCGATGTAGCCGCGCATCATCCAGATGACATAGGGCAGCGAGAAGGCGGTGTAGAGCACGATGAGCCCGACATAGGTGTCGACCCAGCCAAGCCAGACATAGACGAGGAAGATCGGGAACACGATCGCCACCGGCGGCATCATGCGCTGCGAGATGATCCACACCGCCAGGTTCTCGCCCCCCGTCCGGAAGCGCACCAGGCTGTAGGCCGCAATGGTGCCGAGGATCATGGCGAAGAAGGTCGACACCGAGGCGAGGATCAGGCTGTTGCCGACGGTGGCTGCATCGCCGTCCTTGAACAGCACATGGTAGTTCGCGAGCTGCAGCGATTTCGGATACCACACCGGCGGAAAGGCGAAGATCTCGTCCGGCGTCTTGAACGAGATGATGAAGAGCCAGTAGACCGGGAAGACGAAGATCACGGTGAGGACCAGCGCCAGCAGATAGCGCAGGGCCAGCCGTGTTCCCGGCCTGCGGTGGAAGGGCAGGGTGGCGCTCATTTGGCGAGTCCCATTCTGCGGATGGCCCAGGTGACGACGACGGTAAGGATGGCGATGACGAGGAAGGCGATGGCCGCCGTGTAGCTCGTCTCGAACTGCTTGAAGCCCTGGTTATAGGTATAGATCGAGATCGTCTCGGTCATGGTGCCGGGCCCGCCCATGGTGAGCGCCCAGATGATGTCGAAGATGCGGAACAGGTCGAGCCCGCGGATCAGGATGGCAATCGCCATGACCGGCCAGATCGCCGGCAGCACGATGTAGCGGAAGGTGCGCAGGAAGGAGGCGCCGTCGATCTCGGCGGCTTCCGTCTGCGACTTGTCGACGTTGGAGAGGGCCGCGAGCAGGATCAGGAACATGAAGGGCGTCCACTGCCAGATCTCGCAGAAGATGATGGCGGGATAGACGAGGTGGGGATTGATCGTCCACAGCAGGTTCACCCGCTGGCCCGCGAACCAGCCGAGGATCTGGTTGATCGGGCCATACTGGTTGTCGAGCAGCAGCCGCCAGGTGGCGCCCGCCACGATGGGCGAGATGATGGTGGGCAGCACCAGCAGCGACACGAAGATCTGCCGCCCCGGCATGCGCTCGAGGAAGAGATAGGCCATGGCGAGGCCGAGGATCAGTTCCAGCGGCAGCGCCACGGCGGTGATGATCAGGGTGTGGAGCAGCGACTGCCAGAGCCGCGCATCCTTGAACAACTGCTTGTAATTGTAGAGACCCGCGAAGGAAGTGTCGGTGTCCATCATGTCGATGCGCATGAAGGACACGACGAGTGAATAGATCAGCGGGAACAGCCCGACCGCCAGCAGCAGGAACACCGCGGGCGCGATGATCCAGTACTTGAAGTTCCGGTCCGGCGGGTGGTGGGCTGCAAGCTGCATCTAGTGGGTTCCGAACAGAACCTGGCCCATGATCCGGCCAGGCAGCATGGTGAAAAGGCCTGCCCCGACGAGGGCGATCCAATAGATGTTCAGCATGGTGCTGCGGTGGGCAACGATCCTGCCTTGCCGGGCGCGGATGACGCCCAGCGGCACGGTGACCAGGATGACCAGCGACAGAATGTGGATGGGGCTGAACGGCCCGATCATGTGGATTTCATGGATGAACAGTCCGGATATCGCGATCACCAGCATCAGGGTCGCCCAGACATAACCCATGGCGCGATGAGCCCCGCCGCCCTTGCGGCGGAGGAGTTGCGCGGCACCCAGCACCAGTGCCGCCAGCGCCGCAAAGGCATGAATCTGGACGGGCAGCGATGCGGTGATGAGGGGCTCGAGTGACATGCCGTCCCTTTGTCCCGTGAATTGCGCCGCCCGGCAAGGGTCAGGCAGAAGCGGTGTCCCTCCCCGCGGGGGGAGGGACACGCGGCATGCTCACATCTTCGGATAGGCGCCCGACTTCGAGGCCCAGTTGGCATAGACCTCCTTCTGCTTGTCGACGCCGATCTTCTCGGTGATGGCGTCCCACTCGGCCGCCGCCGCGTCGGCGATGGCCTTGGGGTCATCGCCCGCCCACAGCTTGGAGATCATCTGGCGCAGCACCTCCTCGTACTTGTCGGTCTGCAGCAGCGACAGGTCGAGCAGGCCGTTCTGCGCGCCGGCCTGCAGGGCCGCGAGGTAGTCCTTGGCATCGGGCCACTTGGCCAGATACTCGGGCGAGACGAAGTGCGAGTCGCGGAACGGGTCGCGCAGCGCATAGGGCAGCTGCACGCGCTCCATCGAGATCGACTCGCTGTTCAGCCACTGGATGAACAGATAGGCGGCATCCTTGTTCTTCGAGGTCGAGGCGACGGAGAGGCAGAAGCCCGCCGCCAGTTCCGGGTGGCCGCCCGGCGGCATGGCATAGCCCACCTTGCCGGCGATCGTCGATTTCGGAACCCAGCTCAGCACCTCCTGGTCGGTGCCATAGCCCGCGGCCCAGCGGCCATAGGGCGGCCAGGAAATGGTCATCGCCGTCTGGCCCTGCAGGAAGGCGGCGAGGTTCTCCACGAAGCCCCATTGTTCGACGCCCGGCGGCATCCAGGCATTTTCGGCGCGCATGTCGGTCAGCACCTTCACGCCCACGTCGGAGTTGATCGTCGCCTTCATCGAGTCGGCGTCGAAGAACTTGCCGCCCTCGTTGCGGAAGCGCTCCTGGAACATGAACATGGTGTAGGGCGGCTGGCGGAAGAAGCCGGCGCCATAGGTGCCCTTGTCCTTGAGGATGTCCGTCAGCACGGGGCCGGTGGCGTCGAACTCGGCCCAGGTGGTGGGCACGGCGAGGTCCTTGCCGGTCTTCTCCTTGAAGGCCGCCTGCACCGCGGGGTCGGAGAAGATGTCCTTGCGGTAATACATGACGAAGACGTCGCCATCATCCGGCAGGCCATAGATCTTGCCGTTCACCATCATCTGGTTGTCGCGGTAGGTGGCGGCGATCTTCTGCAGTTCCTCGCGGTAGCCGTATTTGTCGACATAGGGGTCCAGCACCTCGAGGGCCCCGGCATTGGCGAGGTCCGGCATCCAGGACGGGATGACGTTCAGCGCGTCATAGGCGCC
The DNA here is from genome assembly GCF_003234965.1 of Aestuariivirga litoralis. GTDB lineage: Bacteria > Pseudomonadota > Alphaproteobacteria > Rhizobiales > Aestuariivirgaceae > Aestuariivirga > Aestuariivirga litoralis. The sequence goes on along the minus strand of NZ_QKVK01000002.1, from coordinate 346,704 downwards.
GGCACCCGACTTGTAGTCCTGCATGATCTTGGTGAACATCTCGGCGGTCGAGACTTCGACCACCTTGATGTCGATGCCGGTCAGTTCCTTCCACTTCGGGCCGGAGAAGTTGAGGGGGTCCAGCGCCTGCAGGCCCGCCTCCCAGACGATGGAGATCGTCTGGCCGGAATACTGCTTGGCGGCGTCCACCGCCACCTGCGCTGCGTCTGCCGCGGCGGCCTGGCGGGCCGCGAAGCTGGTCGAACCGGCAAGCCCGGCCGCAAGGCCAATCTTGCCCACGTCACGTCTTGTAACCATCGTCCTTCCTCCCATTGTGAACGGCGGCCCCACGGCAGCCATTCGTGTTTCCCCGTTGGCCGGGGAATTCTCCTTCAGCCGAAGCGCGTGCCGAAGCCCGCGAGCTTGGCCTTGAAACCCTCCCTGTCCAGAACATCCCGGTTGACCACGCCGCGCGGCACCTGGCCCTTCATCACGTCGAGCACCGCCTTCACGTCGGCGGCCCCGTTGCCCGCGAAGCACTGGTCGGTCCAGCACAGGGCGTGCGGCGCCACGATGATGTTGTCGAGCTTGAGCAGCGGGTCATCCGGGTCCGTCGGCTCCTGCTCGAACACGTCGAGGCCGGCGCCGGCGATCTTGCGGTCCTGCAGTACACGGGTGAGCGCCTTCTGGTCGACGATCGGCCCGCGCGCCGTGTTGATGAAATAGGCGGTGGGCTTCATCAGCGCGAGGCGTTCGGCACTGACGATGTGGTGCGTCTCCGGTGTCAGCGGGCAGTTGACGCAGAGGATGTCGGCACGCCGGAACAACTCCTCCAGCGACACGAGCTCGATGCCGAGTTCGGCGGCCAGCTTCGGGTCGGCGAAGGGATCATGCGCGATGAAGCGCATGTCGAAGGGCCGGGCGAGGCGGAACATTTCCGCCCCGATATTGCCCACCCCCAGCGAGCCCAGCACCTTGCCGACGAGACCCACGCCCATATGGCTCCCGCGCGCCGCGAAGCCCGCAGGGCCGGAGCGGGCGAGCTGGTCCTTCACCATCAGCTTGCCGGTGAGCGCCAGGATGAAGGTGAGGATGGAGACGGCAACGGGCCGCCTGACGCCGTCGGGCGTGATGACGAGCGCGATGTCGTTGGCCGTGCAGGCCGGAACGTCCACCGTGTCATAGCCAACGCCGAAGCGCGCAATGACGGCAAGGCGGCCGGAGGTCGGCACGCTCGCGGCATCGAAGCGGTGGGCGAGCAGGATCAGCGCGTCGAAATCCTGCAACTGCTCGGGCCTCAGCGGCGAGGCATTGTCGAGGAACACCGTCTCGACGTTCCTGGCCGATGTGAGCGGTGTCAGGTCGAAATCGGGGAAGGTGGGCGTGCCGTCCGCCTTGCGGAAGTCGCCGGACAGCGCGACGCGGAACGCGCTCATGGCTTCACCCCCTCGCGGATCGCCTTGCCCGCCGCTGCCAGCCCGTCGCGCAGCACCCAGATGTCGCCGGAATAGCAGATGAAGTCGAAGCCCTGCCTGTAGAAGGCGATGCCCGCTTCGGGGGTGGGCACCAGCCGCCCGAGGAACTTGCCGTGGCTCCCGGCCGCCGCGACGATGCGGTCGATGGCGGCGGTGAAGGCGGGGTGGGTGAACTCGCCCGGAATGCCAAGCGACACCGAAAGGTCGAAGTGGCCGACCCACAAGCCGTCGACACCCTTCACCGATGCGATGGCATCGACGTTCTCGGCCCCTTCCGCCGTCTCGATCAGGCAGATCACGGCGGTGCGGGCGTTGGCGGCCTTCAGGGCATCCGCCACCGGTGCGGCGCGGTAGTTGTCATGGGCCATCTGCAGGCCCACCCCGCGCTTGCCTTCCGGGAAATACTTCACCGAATCGACCATCGCCTGCGCCTGGGCGCGTGTTGAGATCATCGGCGCGATCAGCCCCTCCGCGCCCATGTCGCAGGCCCGGGCCAGCATGTCGTTCTCCTGGGCGGGAACGCGCACGATGAGCGGCACCTGGGCCGCCTCGAAATAGCGGATGGCGCTCTTCAGCGTCTCGAAGGAGAAGCCCGAGTGCTCCATGTCGAAGAAGGCGAAGTCGAGCCCCGCAGCCTTGATGATGTGGCCGATGCCCGGCGTGGCAAACTCGACGATGAAATTGCCGATCTTCGGCCCCGGCGCGCGCGCGAGTTCCTTGAGCCCCATCGGGGTCGTCCTCCCAAACGGCCCGGTTGGCTCCGGGTCACACTGATTGACTTGTCATACCAGTAGCATGTAAGCAGAGCTAAACGCTATCCGAGGTTTCTGCATGACGTCAATCGCTCTCTTCGGGGCTGGTGGCAAAATGGGCCACCGCCTGTCCCGCAACCTGAAGGACTCCGCCTTCACCGTTCGGCACGTCGAGGTGAGCGAGCCGGGCCGGGCGCGGCTGGCGCAGGATTTCGGCGTGCAATGCGTCTCGCCCGAGGTGGCGCTGGCCGACGCCGAGGTGGCCATCCTCGCGGTGCCGGACACCCACATCGGCAAGGTGGCCCAGTCGATCAACCACCTGCTGAAGCCCGGCACCATGGTCGTCGTGCTCGACGCCGCGGCGCCCTTTGCGGGTCATCTGCCGGAGCGGCCGGACCTCACCTATTTCGTCACCCACCCCTGCCACCCGCCGATTTTCAACGACGAGACGGTTATGGAGGCGAAGCTCGACCGTTTCGGCGGCATCGCGGCGAAGCAGCACATCGTCTCCGCCCTCATGCAGGGGCCGGAGGAGCACTATGCGCTGGGCGAGGAGGTGGCGCGCACCATCTGGGCCCCCGTCATGCGCTCGCACCGGGTGACGGTGGAGCAGATGGCGCTGCTGGAGCCGGGCCTGTCCGAAACCGTGGTCGCCTCGCTCCTCGACGTCATGCGCGAGGCAATGGACGAGGTAGTGGCCCGCGGCGTCCCGGCGGAGGCGGCGCGCGACTTCCTCCTGGGCCACATGAACATCCTGGCCGCGGTGATCTTCAAGGAGCAGCCGGGCGTGTTCTCGGACGCCTGCAACAAGGCCATCACCTTCGGCAAGCCCATGCTGATGCGGGACGACTGGAAGCGAGTCTTCGAACCCCAGGAAATCGCCGCCTCGATCAAGCGGATCACCTGAGCGCATAGGGCTCACCCGCAGGAAACCCTTGCGCTTTCCGCCCCGTTGGTGCTGAAAGCCGCAAGGAGTATCACATGCTTGAATTCGTGCAGTCCCTGCTGACGGGCGAGGCCCTCTGGGCGCTGGGCCAGGTCATCATGATCGACCTCGTGCTGGCGGGCGACAATGCGGTGGTCATCGGCCTTGCCGCGGCGGGCCTGCCCCGGGACCAGCGCAACAAGGCGATCTTCGTCGGCATCATCGCGGCCACCGTGCTGCGCATCCTGTTCGCCGGCATCGCCACCCAGCTGATGCAGCTCCTCGGCCTCATCCTCATCGGCGGCATCCTGCTGCTGTGGGTCAGCTGGAAGATGTGGCGCGAGCTGCGCGACGGCCATGGCGAGGAAGCCGGAGTCGAAGCCGTCACCGGCGAGGACGTCAACGCCGACGGCGCCATCGCCGGCGGCGCGCCGCGCAAGAGCTTCGCCCAGGCGGCCTGGCAGATCATCGTCGCCGATGTCTCGATGTCGCTCGACAACGTGCTCGCCGTCGCCGGTGCGGCGCGCGAGCACCCGGGCGTGCTGGTCATCGGCCTCGCGCTGTCGATTGCGCTGATGGGCCTTGCCGCTTCCTTCATCGCCCGGCTGCTCAACCGCCACCGCTGGATCGCCTATGTCGGCCTCGCCATCATCCTCTATGTGGCGCTCGACATGATCTGGCGCGGCATTCTCGAACTCTATCCGGTGCTCACCTGATGCTGAACTTCGATCGTGACCGCTTCCTGGCAATCCAGTCCGGCGCACTGGCGCTGGCAGGCCCGATCCATGCCGCCATCGGCGCTGCGCTGGCCGGGGGTGCGAAGAACATCTTCTTCCTCGGCACCGGCGGTGCGGCGATCCTGATGCAGCCGGCAGCCCTGATGCTGCAGCGCCGCTCGGGCTTTCCGGCCTTCATGGAAATCGCGGCGGAACTCGTCGCCAGCGGCCATCATGCGCTGGGCAGGGATTCGATCGTGGTGATCCCGTCACTTTCGGGCACCACGAAGGAGTCGGTGGCGACCCTGGACTATTGCAGGGAGCGCGGCGCCACCGTCATCGCCCTGGTGGGCCACAGCGACACGCCGCTCGGCCTGAAGGCCGACCACGCCTTCGTCAACTTCGCCGAGGACGACACGTCTTCCGAGTCCTTCTATCTCCAGTCGCTGCTGGTCGCCCTCTCGGTCATGGCGCATCGTAGCGAGTTCCCCGGTTATGACGGCACCGTCGCCGAGCTCGCAACGCTGCCGCAGCACCTGCTCGCCGCCAAGCGGGCCTTCGAGCCGGAGGCGGAACGCCTCGCCGAGGCCTTCCGCACGGAGCCCTATCACATCATCACCGCCGCCGGCGGCAGCTGGGCCGAGGCCTGGTACTACGGCATGTGCATCCTCGAGGAGATGCAGTGGATCAGGACCCGTCCCGTGCATGCGGCGGATTTCTTCCACGGCACGCTGGAACTCGTCGAGAAGGGCGTCAGTGTCATCGTCTTCAAGGGCGAGGATGCCTATCGCCCGCTCACCGACCGCGTTGAAAAATTCGTCCGCGACTTCACCGACAAGGTGACGGTGCTGGACACGGCGCGCTTCGCCATGCCCGGCGTGTCGGCGGAAACGCGCGCGCTGGTGTCGCCCGTGGTCCTCGCCACCATTCTCGAACGCCTCTCGGCGCATCTCGAGGTGAAGCGCAACCATCCGCTCACCACGAGGCGCTACTACAAGAAAGTATCCTACTGAGGAGCACGCGATGACCACCTCCTACCCGCGCGACATGAAGGGCTATGGCCGGGCGATCCCCGATCCCAAATGGCCGGGCGGCGCCCATGTCGCGGTGCAGTTCGTACTGAACTACGAGGAGGGGGGCGAGAACAACATCCTGCACGGCGATGCCGCCTCCGAGGCCTTCCTCTCCGAGATCGTCGGCGCCCAGCCCTGGGTGGGCCAGCGCCACTGGAACATGGAGTCGATCTATGAATATGGCGCGCGTGCCGGCTTCTGGCGGTTGTGGCGCATGTTCACCGAACGCCGCGTGCCGCTCACCATCTATGGCGTGGCCAGCGCCATGGCGCGCTCGCCCGAGCAGGTGCAGGCGATGCAGGAAGCCCAATGGGAAATCGCCAGCCACGGCCTCAAATGGGTCGAGCACAAGGACATGCCGGAAGACGAGGAGCGCCGCCAGATCGCCGAGGCGATCCGGCTGCACACGGAGGTGACGGGCGAGCGCCCGCTCGGCTGGTATACCGGCCGCTGCTCGATGAACACCACGAAGCTCGTCATGGAGGAGGGCGGATTCCTCTACTCCTCTGATGATTACTCCGACGACCTGCCCTATTTCCTGAAGAAGCGGGATGGCGGCAAGCACCTCGTGATCCCCTACACGCTCGATGCCAACGACATGCGCTTTGCCACGCCGCAGGGCTTCAACACCGGCGAACATTTCTACCAGTATCTCAAGGACAGCTTCGACTGCCTCTATGAGGAAGGCCGCCGCGGTTCGCCGAAGATGATGTCGGTGGGCCTGCACTGCCGCCTCGTCGGCCGGCCGGGCCGGGCGCTGGGGCTGGCGAAATTCATCGACTACGTGCTGGGCCACGACAAGGTGTGGATCCCGCGCCGCATCGACATCGCGCGGCACTGGCACAAGACCTTCGGCTCACTCTGATCGGACGCAGCATGGCCATTTCCTTCCACGACCTTTCCAAGATGACGCGCACCGCGCGCGACCAGCTGCTGAAGCGCGCCGAGGCAGACCTCACCGAATTCGAGGAGAAGGTGAAGCCCATCATCCACGCCGTGCGCCATGAGGGTGACGCGGCCGTGGCGCGCTTCGCCCGCCAGTTCGACAAGGCACCGGTGGAGGCCGATGCCCTCGCCGCCACCGAGGCCGACTTCGCCCGCGCCGAGAAGACGCTCGACCCGAAGGTGAAGGAGGCGCTGGCCTTCATGGCCACCAATATCCGCAAGTTCCACGAAGACCAGAAGCCGGAGGAAATGTGGTTCCACGAGATCCGCCCCGGCGTCTTCGCAGGCGACCGCACCACAGCCATTCCCTCCGTCGCCTGCTACATCCCGCGCGGCAAGGGAGCCTTCCCATCATCCGTGCTGATGCAGTCGATCCCCGCGCACGTGGCGGGGGTGAAGGAGATCTGCATCATCACCCCGCCCGGGCCTGACGGACACATCGATGACGCGACGCTGGTCGCGGCGCGCATGGCGGGTGTCTCCAGGGTCTTCAAGGCGGGCGGCGCGCAAGGCATCGCCGCGGTGGCCTATGGCACGGCGACGATCCCCAAATGCGCAAAGGTCGTCGGGCCGGGAAGCCCCTGGGTGGGGGCCGCCAAGCGCCTGTGCTCGCATGTGATCGACGTCGGTACGCCGGCGGGCCCCAGCGAGCTGATCGTGCTGGCGGATGACACGGCCGATGGCCGTCTCGCCGGCCTCGACCTCATCATCGAGTCGGAACACGGGCCGGACTCCTCCGCCTTCCTCGTGACGTGGAGCCGCAAGGTGGCCGAGGACGCGATGCAGGCGATCCCCGAATTCTGGAAGCAGATGGGCGAGCAGCGCGTGGCATATTCCTCCGCCGTGCTCGGCGGCCCGATGGGCGGCATCGTGCTGGCGCGCGACGAGGCGGAGGCCATCGCCTTCTGCAACGATTATGCGCCGGAGCACCTGGGCGTCCACTCCGACGAGCCCTTCCAGTATCTGGGCCGCCTCGAGAATGCGGGCGAGATCCTGCTCGGCCGCCACACGCCGCCGACGCTCGGCAACTTCACCATCGGCGTCAACCACGTGCTGCCCACCAGCGGCTGGGCCAAGACCGGCTCGCCGCTCACCGTGCATGACTTCATGAAGCGCACCTCGGTCGCCTATGTCACGGCCAAGGGCTATCCGGAGCTCGCGAGGCACGGCGAGGTCATCGCCCGTTACGAGGGCTTCGACGGCCATGCCAATGCCGTGTCGGAAACCCGCGCCCGCCTGCTGAGGACCAACAAATGACCAGGCGCACCGGCGGCCAGATCCTCGTCGACCAGCTGAAGATCCATGGCACGAGCCATGTCTTCTGCGTGCCGGGCGAAAGCTACCTCGCGGTGCTCGACGCGCTGCATGACGCGGACATCAGGACCATCGTGTGCCGCCAGGAGGGCGGGGCCGCCTACATGGCCGAGGCCGCCGGCAAGATCACGGGGGCGCCCGGCATCGTCATGGTCACGCGCGGCCCCGGCGCCACCAATGCCTCCTGCGGCGTGCATGTGGCCTCGCAGGATTCCACACCCCTCATCATGTTCGTGGGCCAGGTGGCGCGCGACATGAAGGAGCGCGAGGCCTTCCAGGAGATCGACTACAAGGCGGTCTTCGGCTCCATGGCCAAGTGGGTGGTCGAGATCGACCGCGCCGAGCGCATCCCGGAACTCGTCAGCCGCGCCTTCCATGTGGCAACCCAGGGCCGCCCCGGCCCGGTGGTGGTGGCACTCCCCGAGGACATGCTCACCGACGAGGTGGAGGTGGCCGACGCGCTGCCCTATGCGCCGGTGGTGATGAAGCCCGGTCAGGCCGACATGGAGGCGCTGCAGCGCCGCCTGCTCGCCGCCGAGCGCCCCATCGTGCTCGCCGGCGGGTCGGGCTGGAGCGAGCAGGGGGTCAACGACCTCGTGCGCTTCGCCGAGAATTTCGATCTGCCCGTCGCGGTGAGCTTCCGTCGCCAGATGCTGTTTCCCGCGGACCACCCCAATTTCGCGGGCGACCTCGGCATCGGCCCCAATCCGAAGCTGCTGGAGCGGGTGAAGGATGCCGACCTCGTGCTGCTGGTGGGTGGCCGTCTCTCCGAGATGCCGTCGCAGAGCTACACGCTGCTCGACATTCCGGGCGACGGGTCGAAGCTCGTCCATGTCCATCCGGGTGCGGAGGAACTGAACAAGGTCTATCGCGCGGGGCTCGGCATCCTGGCGACGCCGCAGGCCTTCGCGGCCGCTGCGGCGGAATTGCCGAAGCCCAACACGGTCACCTGGGCGGGCGCGCCCAAGGCCGCCCATGCCGAGTATCTCGCCTGGAGTGATCCGTCGAAGATCAGGACGGCGGGCGACCTGCAGATGGCGGGCGTCATGGCGCAGCTCAGGGAGGTGATGCCGGCCGACACCGTATATTGCAACGGTGCCGGCAACTACGCCACCTGGGTGCACCGCTTCTGGCCCTTCCGCGCCTTCGCCTCGCAACTCGCCCCCACGTCGGGCACCATGGGCTATGGCGTTCCGGCCTCGGTCGCTGCCAAGGCGCTGCAGCCTCACCGCAATGTGATCGCCTTTGCGGGCGACGGCTGCTTCATGATGAACGGCCAGGAATTCGCCACCCTGATGCAATATGACCTCCCCGTCATCGTGGTGGTGGTCGACAACGGCATGTATGGCACCATCCGCATGCATCAGGAGCGGGAATACCCCAACCGCATCTCGGCGACCGAGCTGAAGAACCCGGATTTCGCGGCTCTCGCGCGCGCCTATGGCGGCCATGGCGAAACCGTGCGGGCGACCGCCGAATTCGGCCCCGCCCTGGCGCGCGCCCGGGCCAGCGGCAAGCCGGCCATCATCCACTGCCTCATCGACCCGGAGGCCATCACGCCTGCCCGCAGCCTGAGCGACATCCGCAACGCCGCCCTGGCCAAATAGGAAAGCGGCCCGATAGCAAAACGGCCAGATAGGAAAACTTGACGGCAGGGCCCCCGAGGGGGTCAAATGGGGGCATGACCACTGCATCCCGTGCTGAAAACGTGCCCTTTGCCGCCCATGCCACCTGCGCCGCCGCAGGGGTGCGCGATGGGTTGCGCGCCGCGCAGTATTACATCCGCGACCTTGCCAATGCCGACCGTTTCGGCAAGGGCGAACCCGCCCGCGTGCCCTTCCTGTCGCGTGTCGTCGCCCGCGGTGCGCGCCTGGTCGATGGGCTGATGAGCTGCGGGGCCGATCTCTCGATCTCGTTGTTCCTGCCCTCCTGGCGCAAGCTGCCCTCGCCTTTCACGCCCGGGCTGATGCACGCGGTCGCCCGCGACATCCGCAACGACAGCCTCACCCACAACCCCACCTTCAATGCCTATTTCTACCGCGCCGCCATCCACGTTGCCGGTCGCTATTCCGCGCCGCCCTGGCTGATCCTCGAGCACCGGGTGGATGCCGCGCGCCGCAGCCTCGCGCCGCGCCTCGATGAATCGGTCTCGGACAGCGCCATGATGGCCCGCATCCTCATCGCGCTGGTGGAACAGGGGCCGGTGGCGCGCATCGGCAAGGTGACGGAGAAGAACCGCTTCTTCGCCCAGGTAGAGCCCAACGTTGCCGTGTTCTCGATCGCCTGCGTGGCCCTGCTGTTCGCCGAGGAGGGCAAGCCCGCCGAGGCGATCGACGAGGACGAGTTCTTCACCGTCACCGGCGCCCTGATCGGCCCGCGCCTGCCCGCCATCGCCCGCTTCATCGAAGCCCATGACGAGGCAGGCCTCGCCCGCGAACTGGCCGACATCAAGTCGATGTATTGAGGCAGGAGCCGGGCCTCCGATGAAGAAGGCACGGCGCGGCGGCTTCCTACTCGGTGTCCTGATCGCGGCACTCCTCACCCTGCTGCGCTGGCTCGATCCGCAGCCCATGCAGGAGCTGCGCGCGGCCTCCCTCGACATCTACCAGCGCCTGCAGCCGCGCGCCGCGGTGGAGACGCCGGTCACCGTGGTCGCCATCGACGAGGCGGCCCTGCAGTCGCAGGGACAGTGGCCCTGGCCGCGCGCCACCATGGCCAGTCTCGCGCACCGCCTGCTCGACATGGGCGCGGCCTCTGTGGGCTTCGACATTCTCTTCGCCGAGCCGGACCGCCTGACATCTGCGCAGCGCGATGGTGATGCGGATCTCGCCGCGGCCATTGCGGAGCGGCCCGTGGCGCTCGCCTTCACCGATGCGCCGGGCGGGGGAGCGCTTCCCCCCGTCAAGGCGGGCTTTGCGGTGTCGGGCGAGGAGGTGGCGAGCGGGGTGACGAGGCTCCAGTCCGCCATCCTGCCCTTGCCGCAGCTGACGGCGGCCGCCGCGGGCCTCGGCCACATCACGCTCAGCGGCCACCAGGCGGGCACCACGGTGCGCGAGGTGCCGCTGCTTCTCTCCAATGGCGGCAATCTCTATCCCGCCTTCCTGCTCGAGGCATTGCGGCTGGGGGCGGGGGCCTCGACCTATGTGGTCGAGGGCGATCCGCTGCTGCCCGGTGCCATGCAGTCGCTGCGCGTTGCCGACTTCACCGCGCCGACGGATGAAAGGGGCCAGATCCGCTTCTATGCCGCGCCGGAGGCCTCGACGCCCACGGTCTCCGCCGCTGACGTGCTGTCAGGCCGGGCGGATCCTGCGAAGATCCAGGGCGCCATCGTGCTCGTCGGCGTCTCCGCCGCGGGCCTGCAGGACATCCGCGTGACGCCGCTGGGCGAGGCGGTGCCGGGCGTCAAGATCCATGCCCAGCTCATCAGCCAGATCATGGCGGGCCAGTTCCTCAACCGCCCGGCCTGGGTCGACGGGGCGGAGGTGCTGGCCATTGCCGCGCTCTCGCTGCTGCTGGTCGCCATCGCCAGCTTCATCGGGCCGCTGGCGGGCCTCGTCGCCGCGGGTGCCGCCATGGTGCTCATCGCCGGGCTGTGCTGGTGGCTGTTCGCCGCCCGGGGCCTGCTCATCGATCCCGTCTCGCCGATGGGCGGCGCGCTGCTCACGGTCTTCGCCACCACCGCCTTCTGGTACATCGTCATCGAGCGCCAGCGCCGCTACATCCGCCAGGCCTTTGGCCGCTATGTCTCGCCCGCCCTGCTGGCGCGCATCGAGCAGAGCCCGGAGGCGCTGAAGCTCGGCGGCGTCAACCGCGAGATCACCGTGCTGTTCATGGACGTGCGCGGCTTCACCTCCCTGAGCGAGAGCCTGACCCCGCAGGAGACGATCCGCTTCCTCAATACCGTGCATGGCGCCCTGAGCGTCCCGGTGATGGAGATGGACGGCACCCTCGACAAATATATCGGCGACAGTCTGATGGCCTTCTGGAACGCACCGCTCGACGTGGGCGATCATGCCGCCAAGGCGGCGGAGGCGGCGCTGCGCATGCGCCAGGCGCTGCGCCGGCTGAACGAGCAAGGCGCCTTCGGCCTGCCGAAGGGCCGGCACGTGCGGATCGGCATCGGCATCCACACCGGGCTCGCCTGTGTCGGCAATCTCGGCACCCAGAGCCGCCTCAACTATTCCGCCGTGGGCGACACGGTGAACACCGCCGCCCGCATCGAGGCGGCCTGCAAGGATTTCGCCACCGACATCCTCGTGTCCGGCGCCACGGCGCAGCTCCTGCCGCAGTTCCGCACGGCGCTCGCCGGCGAGGTCCACCTGCGCGGCAAGAGCCATGTGGACGAGGTGTTCTACCTCGTCGGCCGCGCGGCTGAAAACGATCTCTCTTGAAGGCCGGCGACGCTTGTGCCTAGATTTGCCGACAGGCAGCGCTCAATGGGGTGTGACGGCATGGCGACTCCCGCTCTTTCCCGCAAGCTTATCCTCGGTCTCCTCTCCGCGGCGGCCTTGAGCCTGCCGGCCTCGGCCGCCGTCAAGGTGGGCGAGGCGGTGGAGGTCACCCTGCGCGTCACCGGCCAGGATGGCGAGATTGCCCGGGGCGGCGCGATCCACCGCGACGAGCGCATCCGCACCAACGCCTCGGGCGTGGGCGGCTTCCGCTTCGATGACGGCACCAAGCTGGCGATCGGCCCCAATTCCACGGTGGTCATCGACCGGTATGTCTATGCCGGCGGCAGCACCGCGAAGCGGCTCGCCATCGGCGCCACCAAGGGCACGCTGCGCTGGATCAGCGGCAAGTCGGATCACTCCGCCTACAAGATCAGGACGCCCTCGGGCACGCTCGGGGTGCGCGGCACGGCCTTCGACATCTATGTCGGCCGCAACGGCGTCACCGCCGTCACCCTGCTCAATGGCCAGGCCCGCTTCTGCGGCGCATCGGGCTGCCAGACGCTGACACGGCGCTGCGAGGTCATCATCGCCCGGCCGGGCGGCGCGGTCACCAAGCCCCGCGGCATCACCCGCAACCTCGGGCTGGGCGTTCCCGCCGCCGAGGCCTTCCCCTTCCTCGCGGGCACGGTGCGCGTGCCGCGCGGCTTCCTTGCCGGAGCCTCCTGTGCGGGTCTTGCGCCGCCGTTGCGCAACAACGGCTTCCAGCAGCCCACGCCCTCGCCGGAGTTCAATTTCCCCGAACGCCAGCGGGACGGGCGGGATAACCAGTAGCCCGCACAAAAAACGCACTCCTGCACCGGCCTGTGATGCAGGCCACAGCAGCCGGTCCGGCGCGGGGTTAGGGTGTCCTCATTGAAACGGAGGAACCACCCAATGCTCAACAAGTCCAGGATTGCCATTCTTGCCGTGCTTGCTTCCCTTGGTGTGGCGCTGGCCGCGCCGGCCGAAGCCAAGGTCAATGTCGGTGTCGGCATCGGCATCGGTGTCGGCGGCTTCTACCCCGGCTATGGCTATGGCGGGGTCTATGTTCCCGGTGCCTATTACGAGCCCTACTACGGCGTCAGCTGCGCCCAGGCGCGCAGCATCGTCAAGGGCAGCGGCTTCTACAAGGTCAAGGCCATCGACTGCTCGGCGCCCAGCTACCGCTTCATCGCCTGGCAGGGCGGCAGCAAGTACAAGGTGCGCGTCAACGCCGCGGGCAACATCACCGGCGTCACGCCGCTCTGATCAGGGCTTCGCCATGGCGGCCCCGGCACGTGCCGGGGCCGCCTGCCGTTTCGGGCCGGCATGGCTCAGCGGCCGCGCCGCGCCGCCGCAACCGCGGCTTCGATTGCCGCCACGTCGATCTTGCGCATCTCCATCATCGCGTCGAAGGCGGCGCGCGCTTCGGCACCGCCAGCCGCCAGCGCATCGGTCAGCACGCGCGGCGTGATCTGCCAGGACACGCCCCAGCGGTCCTTGCACCAGCCACAGGCGCTTTCCTGCCCGCCATTGCCGACGATGGCGTTCCAGTAACGGTCGGTCTCTTCCTGGCTGTCGGTGGCGATCTGGAAGGAGAAGGCCTCCGATTGCGTGAAGGCCGGCCCGCCATTGAGGCCGAGGCAAGGAATGCCCGCCACGGTGAAGGTCACCGTCAGCACGTCACCCGCCTTGCCCGAGGGAAAGTCGGACGGCGCGCGGAACACCCCGTCGACCGAACTGCCGGGAAAGGTCGCCGCATAGAATCTGGCCGCCGCCTCGGCGTCCCTGTCGAACCACAGGCAGATCGTGTTCTTGGCTTGCGTCATGATGACTCCTGCTCGTCATGGGCGCCGGCCCGGGTGCAAGCTTAGTCCGCGATGACGGCAACGCAAGTGCGCCAACAGCAGGTTGCTTGTCCTTGCCGCGCCATCGCCTAAGCTGGGCAGGCAGCAGGGAAGGTGCCATGGCCGCAGTGATCTCCTATATTCTCTCCAACATCCCGGCCGTCTGTTTTGCGCTGGCCATTCTGCTGGCCCTGCTGCGCCATGACGGGCGGTCCCTTGCGGCCCGCCTGCTGGACTGGATGCTGCTGCTGCCCGTCGGCATCGGCGGCGTGTGGGCCGGCTTCTTCCACATCACCTTCCCCGCCATCGCGGCGCAGTCGATCGGCTGGCAGCCCAGCCCCTTCCAGTTCGAGATCGGTGTGGCCGATGCGGCGATCGGCATTGCGGGCATCGTCTCGTTCTGGCGGGCCCTGCCGTTCAAGGCGGCGGTGGTTCTCTATATCGTGCTGTTCAACTTCGGCGTCGCGGTGGGCCATGTGCGGGAGTCGCTGGGCGGCAATTTCGCGCCGAACAATTTCGGCCTGCTCCTCGTCATCACCATCGCCGAAATGGTCCTGCTTCCCGTCCTGCTCCGCGCCGCCACCCGCAAGGCCTGAATTCCTGCCCTTCCGTGGGCAGGCCACATGGCTTATGGCCTGCCGCAACACCGGTTTCGCAGGTCCTCCAGGCTCCATGATTCGCATCGACAACATCTCCAAGCAGAACGGCCACCAGATTCTCTTCATCGAGGCCTCCGCCGCCCTCCACCGCGGCGAGAAGGTGGGCCTCGTCGGCCCCAATGGTGCCGGCAAGACCACGCTGTTCCGCATGATCACCGGGCAGGAGGAGCCCGACGAGGGCCAGGTCTCCACCGACCGCGGCATCTCGATCGGCTATTTCAGCCAGGACGTGGGCGAGATGGCGGGCCGCAGCGCGGTGGCGGAGGTGATGGATGGCGCCGGGCCCGTCAGCGCCGTGGCGGGTGAGCTCAAGGAACTGGAAGCCGCGATGGGCGATCCGGACCGTGCCGACGAGATGGATGAACTCATCGAGCGCTATGGCGAGGTGCAGGCGCGTTACGAGGAGCTCGGCGGCTATGCGCTCGAGAGCCGGGCGCGCGAGGTGCTGGCGGGCCTGAGCTTCAGCCAGGACATGATGGACGGCGACGTCGGCAATCTCTCCGGCGGCTGGAAGATGCGCGTGGCGCTGGCCCGCATCCTGCTGATGAAGCCGGACGCGATGCTGCTCGACGAGCCGTCGAACCACCTCGATCTCGAAAGCCTGATCTGGCTCGAGCAGTTCCTCAAGGATTTTGACGGCATGCTGATGATGACCTCGCACGACCGTGAGTTCATGAACCGCATCGTCTCCAAGATCGTCGAGATCGACGGCGGCGAGCTCAACACCTATTCCGGCGATTACGAATTCTACGAGCAGCAGCGCGCCATGAACGAGCGCCAGCAGCAGGCGCAGTTCGAGCGCCAGCAGTCCATGCTGGCCAAGGAGCTGAAATTCATCGAGCGCTTCAAGGCCCGCGCCTCGCATGCCGCCCAGGTGCAGAGCCGGGTGAAGAAGCTTGAAAAGATCGACCGGGTGGAACCGCCGCGCCGCCGCCAGACCGTGCTGTTCGACTTCCCCGCCGCACCGCGCTCGGGCGAGGACGTGGTCTCGCTCAAGGGCGTCGCCAAGCGCTATGGCAGCCGCAGCATCTATGAGGGCCTCGATTTCCAGGTCCGCCGCCGCGAGCGCTGGTGCGTGATGGGCGTCAACGGCGCGGGCAAGTCGACGCTCCTGAAACTCGTCACCGGCACCACCGAGCCGGACGAGGGCCGCGTCACCATGGGCGGCAGCGTCAAGCTCGGCTATTTCGCGCAGCACGCCATGGAACTGATCGACGGCGAGCACACGGTGTTCCAGTCGCTCGAACATGCCTTCCCGCAGGCGGGGCAGGGCTCGCTGCGCGCACTCGCCGGCTGCTTCGGCTTCTCGGGTGATGATGTCGAGAAGAAGTGCCGCGTGCTCTCAGGCGGCGAGAAGGCGCGCCTCGTCATGGCGCGCATGCTCTATGATCCGCCCAATTTCCTGGTGCTGGACGAGCCCACCAACCACCTCGACCTGCTCACCAAGGAAATGCTCATCAAGGCGCTGGCGGATTACGAGGGCACCATGCTCTTCGTGTCGCATGACAGGCACTTCCTCGCCGCGCTGTCCAACCGCGTGCTCGAACTCACGCCCGAAGGCATCCACCAGTATGGCGGCGGCTACACCGAATACGTTGCCAGCACCGGGCACGAGGCGCCCGGCCTTCACGGCTGACGGATCAGCCCGCTATTTGCAGGGAAAGGCGGCCTGAAGGGCCGCACCCACCACCCGGTGGGCCTCGAACTGCAGCGCCTCGGGGTGGTTCTGCAGCCACTGCACCACTGAGGCCACCATGGCGGGCTGGCTCACGCCGCGCCCGCTGTCCCAGGTGAAGCCATGGTCACTCTCGATGCAGTTGAAGGTGTCGGACACGCCGATCACATAGCCCATGCATTCCGCCGCCTCGGTGGCGTGGCCCTTGCCCCACATGTTGGCGGTGCACAGCGACAGAAGCTGCTGGCCCGTCACCGTGCCGGCGGAGGCCGGCAGGGGCGCAAGCCCAGCGAGGGCGAAAAGGGCGGCAGACAGCAGGCGTGACGTGCGGATCATTTCACCATGCTCCAGATGCATGCAAGGCCGCGCCTTCGGCGGCAGGCGTGCAGCACTATACACGGGTCATGCCGGGCTTACTCAAGTAATTCGGTGCATCAGGGTAAGTTACGGCGCCGGCGTGGCTGCCGTCACGCCATGTTCAACCTCTGCATGTATTGCGCCAGTCCCTGAACCTGGCCGAGCCATTTCGCGAGGATCTTGGGGTCGGCCGGCGCCGCGTGAACGCCGGGGGCGAATTCCTTGTTCAGCACCGATTCCACCGCGAAGGACACCGGCATCGACACGAGGCGGCCCATGGCGGTGCCGCGCTCGTCGCCCCAGGCATCCATCGCCCAGGTCTCGTGCCACACTGCCTTGCCGTCGCGCTCGGCCTTCAGCGACACGAACAGGATCACCCGGTCGGGCTCGCCCGGCTGGTAGGCGTTTTCCTTCAGGAATTCATTCGCCATCTCGGCCAGCCGCGCGTCGCCCGCGGGGCCGGACAGCGTCTCGATCTCCCTGAACACCGGGTCCCAGGCCTGTGACCAGCCATTGAGGCGAATCGTGCCGCGCACGAAGTCCTTCACCTTCCAGGCCTTGTCAAAGCGATAGTCCTCCATGAAGGGATAGCTGTCGCGGTTGGGATAGACCTCGAAGCTTTCAGGGCTGGGCAGCGGCGCGTCATAGCTGGTGATGGCGTTCCACGGCCGGTCGACCTTCAGTTCCTT
Source organism: Aestuariivirga litoralis (assembly GCF_003234965.1). GTDB lineage: Bacteria > Pseudomonadota > Alphaproteobacteria > Rhizobiales > Aestuariivirgaceae > Aestuariivirga > Aestuariivirga litoralis. The sequence goes on along the minus strand of NZ_QKVK01000002.1, from coordinate 329,889 downwards.
GAAGTCGCGCAGGCTGCGGGACGGCGAGCGCAGCGCCTTCAGCACGCCCACCGGCGCCCAGCTGAACTTGTATTTGAACGGGTTGGCGATCTTCGGCACGCCGCCGCAATAGGAGGTGAAGCTCAGCACGTTGTCGGCGTGGTAGGCGGGCGATGCGCGGTAGCGCGCCACCAGGTCATGTGCCATCAGGTGGTCGATGCCGGGGTCGAGGCCCACCTCGTTCACCGACACGAGGCCCTTCGCCTTGAACTCCGCGTCCAGCGCCCGCATCTCCGGCGCGATGTAGGAGGAGGAAACGAAGTTCGCGTTCCTGGCGAGGCACGCCTTGGCGATCGCCACATGCTGGTCGGCGGGCAGCATGGAAATGGCGATGTCGCCCGGTTCGAGCGCGGCCGTCAGCGCCTCGAGGGAGTAGGGGCGCACGTCCTTCGTCAGGTCGCCCACCACCTCCTGCGCCTTGGAGACGGTGCGGTTCCACACCACCACCTTGTGGCCGTTTTCCAGCAGCCGCCGCAAGCCGGGGCCGGAGGAAAGGCCCGTGCCGCACCAGTGAATCGTCGTCATGTCCGTCTCCGTCAGAGTGTCGCCGTGTGGCGGGTGAATTCGGTGAAGGCCCGGCCCCAGACGCCGGCGGTGATGTCGCCGAGCGTCAGCAGCGAAGGCAGCAGCTGCCTGGCATAATCCTCGCTGCTCTCCACGGGCAGCAGCGAGGGCAGGTTGTCGATCGCCATCACGTCGAGCGGCGGCGAGTCCCACACGCGCAGCGCCGGCAGCAGCCAGTCTGTGGCTTGGGTATAGACCTTGATGGGCGAGAAGTCGGAGGTCGGGTCGCAGGCGATGTCGCCGATCACGGTGAGGGCCCGCTGGGCGCGCTTGGCCTCCTCCGGCACGAAGACCGGGCAGCCCGGCCGCGCCAGGATGCAGTTGAGGAAGATCTCGTGCGCCAGGATCTCGGGGAAGGGACCGCCCGAGGCCGTCTCCGCCATGTCCCACCGGGTGACCGGCACATCCATCGCGCCGCACAGGTCCGCTGCCCCCGTACCGACGCGTCCCAGCGCCCCGATGATGATGGCGCGTGGCCGCTGCCCCGTGGGCAGCTCCGCCTTCAGCGCGTCGAGCAGTGCCTGCCTGCTCGGGTATTTCTCGACCGGCCCGCACAGGAAGCCCTTCTGCTGCGCCGCCCAGGCCTTGAGCGAGATCGCGGCCCCCGCAAAGCCCGCCCAGTAGCCGAAGGCGGCAACGCGGCGGCCGGTCTCGTCGACGAGGTATTCGAGGTCATAGAGCGTGCCGCCGCCCGCCTTGAAGCGCTTCAGCAGCACCTGCCCTGCCGGCTGGCCCTTGTAGGCATGGCCGAACATGATGTGGCGGTGGGTGAGGGGTGTGCCGTCTTCCGGCAGTTCCTTCAGCCCGAAGATGATGGCGTCGGCCGGCGCCTGGGGCCACAGGTTCTCGGGCGCAATGGCGCAGCCCGCCGCCTTGTATCCGTCGATCGGAATGGCCCTGACCGAGCTTTCCTCGACGGTGACCGTGATCCCCGCCCTGACGAGCGCCGCCGCCCCCTCGGGCGTCAGCCCCACGCGTTCCTCGTTCGGCCGCTGCTCGGCCCTGACCCACAGATGTGTCATTCACTGCACCTTCGGAAAAACCCAGCGTGTATGGCGCAAATGCGGGTGCGGTTCCAGAGCCGTCTCGGCGCCCTCAACAGCCGGTGGAAAGGGCGCGCCGCTTGCGGCATAAGCGGCCCCAGCCACAGGAGCCCCGCGCATGATCCCCTTCCAGACCTTCGCCCATCTCGCCAGCCTCGACCTGGGCGCGCCTGCCCCCAAGCCCACCTCGGTCGCCGGCAACCAGGTGGAGGCAGCGCTGACGCTCTGGACCTCGCCTGACGGGCTGGCCGAGGTTGGCGTGTGGGAATGCACCCCTGGCCGCTTCACCGCGCGGCGCGACACCAATTCCGAAATCTGCCACATCGTCTCGGGCCGCGTGACGCTGCATGACGAGGACGGCCGCACGCGTGACGTCGGCCCCGGCGAGATGCTGGTGTTGCCCATCGGCTGGAAGGGCGAGTGGACCCTGCACGAGACCACCCGCAAGCTTTACCTCATCAAGTACGAGAAGGCGTCCTGAGGCCGGCACCTCACGCCATCTTCAGCACCACGCGGCCGACGATCCGGCCCTTGCGCATCTCCTCGAACACGGCGTTGATCTCCTCGAGCTCCGCCGTGCGGATCGTCGCCTTGACGAGGCCGTTGGCGGCGAAGGCGATGGCCTCGTTCAGGTCCTGCCTGGTGCCGACGTTGGAACCCCTAACCGAAAGCTCCCAGTTGGTGATGGCCGAGATCGAGGCGCGGATCTCGTCCGACTTGCCGCCCGGAAGGCCGATATAGGCCACCGTGCCGCCCGGCCTCAGCATCAGCACCGCCTGCTCGAAGGCCTTGGCGGCAACCGCCGTGACCACCGCCGCATGGGTGCCGCCGATCTGCTCCTGTATGGCGGCGGCAGGATCGGTCTCCGCCCCGTTCACCACGATTTCGGCCCCCAGCGACGTCGCCAGATCGAGCTTCTCCTTCGAGACGTCGACGGCCGCGACGCGGAGCCCCATGGCGCGGGCATACTGGATGGCGATGTGGCCAAGCCCGCCGATGCCGACGACCGCCACCCACTGTCCGGGCCTGGCACCGGTGCGCTTCAGCCCGCGATAGGTGGTGACGCCGGCGCAGAGGATGGGCGCCATGGCATAGGGGTCGGTGCCCTCGGGAAGCCGGCCGACATAGGCCGCAGGCGCCACCAGGTATTCGGCATAGCCGCCGGGCTTCGTATAGCCCGTGGCCTCGGCCGACTTGCAGATCGTCTCCATGCCCGCGAGGCAGAATTCGCACTGGCCGCAGGAGGAATACATCCACGGCACGCCCACCTCGTCGCCGACCTTGAAGCCGGTGACGCCGGGGCCCACCTTGGCCACCTTGCCCGCCACCTCGTGGCCGGGGATCAGCGGGATCACCGGCAAGGGCGTCCAGTCGCCGTCCACCGCGTGGAGGTCGCTGTGGCACACGCCGCAGGCCGTCACCTTGATGAGCAGGTCGCCATGGCCGGGCTCCGGCACCGGTACGCGCTCGATCTTGAGCGGTGTCCTCAGTTCATGGAGAACGGCGGCCTTCATCGTCTGCGTCATGGTCATCCCTCGCTTGCAATTGGAGCGAGGATAGATTTCGGCTGCGGGATGTGGCCATATCCCCAAAGGATGATGACCCCCACCACCCCCAAGCTGCGCCTGCTCGAGCAATGGAGCCGTGCTGTCGCCGACATTGCCGCCGCACAGCGGGGGCCGTCCTTCGTTCCGGCGCTCCTGGCCAGCGTCAAGCGCCTCGTCGATTTCGACTTCGTCATGGTCTTCGCCTATGCCGGCACGGCCCGCCCCCTGACCCTGGCCGACACGCTGGATGCGCAGCGCCACGGCATCATCGCCGAGGATTATGCCGATGGGCCGTTCCTGCTCGATCCGTTCTTCCGCCTCGTCGAGGAGGGCCGCCGCACCGGCTGCTACCGGCTCCACGACATCGCGCCCGACCATTTCCGCCGCAGCGAGTATTTCCGCATCCATTACGGCCGCACCGGCATCGGCGAGGAGATCGGCGTGTTCTTCGACATCGGCGGCGGCCTCACCGGCGTCACCTCCTTCGGGCGCTGGGACAGCTCCCCGCCCATCACCCGGGCCGATCTCGACCTGCTGCGCGCGCTGGAACCTGCAATCGGGGCCCTGTGCGCGGCGCACTGGTCCAACCTGCACGCCAGGCGCGAGCCGCCGCAGCCGAGGACGGCGCAGCCCAGCCTCGCAAGCCTGACGCTGCGTGAACGCGAGATCATCACCATGGTGCTGCGCGGCCATTCGACCGAGTCGATCGCCATGCAGCTGGGCATCAGCCCCGGCACGGTGAAGATCCACCGCAAGAACATCTACCGCAAGCTGAAGGTCTCCACCCAGGCGGAGCTCTTCGCCGCCTTTCTCGGCCACCCGCCCGATGCCTATTCCCCGAGGGATATGGCCGAAGCCCCGCAAATCCCACAGCATCGCCGCAAATCACGATAACCGGAGGAAGAATCCCATGTCGAAGAACTGGTACAGCGACCTGCCCCAATACTATCAGCGCCAGATCCGTGCGATGGGCCTTGACGAGGCCGGCATGAACCGCCGCCGCCTGCTCAAGGGCATGGCCGGTGCGGCAGGCGTCGCCATGCTGGGCAAGATGAACACCCGCCAGGCGCAGGCGGCGACCCAGATGACCTACATGTGCTGGGAAGGCTACAACGACCCGCGCATCATCGACCCCTTCAACAAGGCGAACGACACCGAGATCAGCTTCGACCTGATCGTCGACAGCCCCGGCGGCTTCGCCAAGCTGCAGGCTGGCGCCTCGCGCGAGGTCGACCTCGTGTCGAGCGACATGCCGTGGATCACCCGCATGGGCCCGGCGGGCCTGGCGCTCGAGCTGAACCCGGACGACTACAAGGACGTCTACGCCGACTTCTACGACCAGTTCAAACCGCCCTTCGAACCCCTGATGAACGAGGGCAAGACCATCGGTGTGGCCACGCGCTGGGGCTGGGTCGGCCCCTGCCTCAACACCGACGTCACCAAGCCCGAGGTGTGGAAGACCTATGACCCGGTCTTCGACCCCGCCAACAAGGACAAGATCTGCGTCATGGACTGGGGCGACTGGCCGATCCTGCCCATGGCGCTCCATGCCGGCATCAACCCCTACGAGCCGCTGGACGAGAAGCAGCTCGAGGAGGTGCGCAAGGTGCTGCGCGCCATGTTCAAGAACACCCGCACGCTGGTGGGCGATCTCACCCAGGCGCAGAAGGGCCTGCTCGACGGCTCGCTGCTGGGCTGCATCGGTGCCGGCTCCTACCTCACCTCGGCTGTCCGCAAGCAGGGCCACAAGAACATCATGGCCGTGGTGCCGGAGCCGAAGAACGGGCTGAAGCAGGGCATCATCTGGGTCGAGGCCACCGCGGTGCTGAAGGAGACGGACCAGCCGGAACTCTCGCAGAAGCTCCTCAAGCACGTCGTTTCCAAGGATGCCGCGCACATCCTGGCGCTGCTCGATTCCACCTGCAACGTCGTCACCAACAAGGCCGTCGAATCCGCCTTCACGCCGGAGGAGAAGGACATTCTCCAGATGGACTACATGTGGACGGCCTACGACAATTCCCAGATGCACCGCATCGCGCCCAACATCGACGAGATGCTGGCGATCTGGCAGGAAGAGCTCGCCGCCGCGCAATGACGCCTTGACGGGCCGGGCGTGCCGCTGCATGCCCGGCCCTCATTGTTTCCAGAGACCACATGACCGCCGCACCCATCCTCTCGATCACCGACGTCCACAAGTCCTATGGCAGCTATCCGGCGCTGAAGGGCGTGTCGCTCGATGTCAGGCAGGGCGAGTTCATCGCCCTCGTCGGCCCCTCGGGCTGCGGCAAGACCACGCTTCTGAAGCAGGTCGCGGGCTTCGAGGACACGACCTCGGGGACGATCCGCATCGAGGGCAATGACATGGCGGGGGTTCCCGCAGCACTTCGGCCCACCTCCATGGTGTTCCAGAAGCTGGCGCTGTTCCCGCACATGACGGTGGCGCAGAACATCGGCTTCCCGCTGAAGCTCCGCAAGGTCGATCCCAAGGTGATTGCCGGCCACGTGGACGAGATGATCCGCCTGATGGAGTTGAAGCCCGAATATCTCACGCGCTATCCGCGTGCACTGTCAGGCGGCGAGCAGCAGCGCGTGGCGCTGGCGCGCTCGATGATCTCGTCCCCCAAGCTGCTGCTCCTCGACGAGCCGCTCTCGGCCCTCGACGTCAAGCTCAAGAAGGTGCTGCAGGCGGAGCTGAAGCGGCTGCACCGCTCCGTCGGTGTCACCTTCGTGCATGTGACGCATGACCTGGAAGAGGCGATGATGCTGGCCGACCGCATCTGCGTCATGCGCTCGGGCAAGATCCTGCAGCTCGGCGAACCGTCCGACATCTATTACCGCCCGGCAGACCCCTTCGTCGCCGGCTTCATCGGCGAGACCAACCTGCTGCCGATCACCATCGGCGCGCGCAGCGGCGATCAGGTCAGCTACGCCAGCAGCGAGATCGTCGATGCCGCGGGATCGCTTCCGTCATCGCTCGTTGCCGCCGACGTCGGGCAGGGGCCCGCCCTGATGAATGTCCGGCCCGAGCTCATCCGCCGCTGCGAGAAGGACGCGCACGTCGACTGCAAGCTTCCCGCCACGGTGACGGAGCTCTTCACCAAGGGCGGCACGGTGCAGTACCGCGCGCGAACGCCCGGAGGCCAGGAACTCGCCATCGAGATCCAGGGCACGTCGCATCTTCCCATGCAGCTGGGCGAGGACGTCTGGCTCGGCTGGTCGAAGAAGGACATCTGGGTCCTCAAGCCGGGCGAGGCGTGAGCCATGGAGATGGAGGTCTCCCGCAGCTGGCGTGACCCGGAACTCTGGGTGAAGGCGCTGCCCAGCGTGGTGCTGCAGACCACATGCTTCCTCGCACCGCTGGTGATGACCTTCATCCTCACCTTCCAGAAGACGCAGAGCTTCCAGCTCACCTGGGTGTGGAACCTCGCCACCTGGAAGGACGTGTTTTCGAAGCCGCATTACTGGACCATCCTCGGCCACACGCTGTTCATGGCGGTGGCCTGCGTCGTCATCTGCATCGTCATCGCCTTTCCCATCGCCTATGGGCTGGCCACGCGCTTCAAGAAGCTCGACAACGAGATCAAGGTGCTCATCACCTTCGCCTTCATCACCGATGCAACGCTCAAGACCTTCGGCTGGGTGCTGTTCCTCGACAAGAAGGGGGCTGCCAACTATCTCCTCGCGCACATCGGCTTCCCGCCGGACACGGTGGCCTTCCTGTTCACCGACTGGGCCACACTGCTGGGCATGGTCTACAATCTCCTGCCCTTCGCCATCTTCACCATCTATCTCTCGATCGACAACATCGACCGATCGCTCATCCTCGCCGCCTATGATGCAGGCGCAGGCAAGTTCCGCGCCTTCTGGGAGGTGACGCTGCCGCTGTCGCGCCCCGGCATCTGGGCCGGCAGCGTGCTGATCTTCCTGCTCGGCGTCGGCGTCTTCCTCGAGCCCAAGGTGCTGGGCGGCGGCAAGTCGCCCATGTCGGCGGAGCTGATCCGCCAGACCTTCGAGACGCGCGTCAACTGGCCGCTCGGTGCCGCGCTCACCCTGGTGCTGATGGTCGTCGCCATCTTCGTCGTGCTGCTGTTCAGCCGTGTGGCCGGCATGCGGAGGGCAGGGGCATGAACCACCGCTTCGAGAGTGCGCTGGCCAACGTCATCCTCTATGGGTCGATGGCGGCGGTGCTGGTCTTCTTCTACGTGCCGATCTTCACGCTCATCGCTTTCTCCTTCCAGGAGGGCCGCTTCCTCACGCTGCCCTTCGAGGGCGTGTCGCTGAAATGGTATGGCGCACTCTTCCAGTCGGGCCCGGCGCTCACCGCGCTGTGGAATTCCACCCTCATCGCCATCATCGCCACGCTGGTGGCCACCACCATCGGCACCATGGCGGCGATCGTCGCGGTGCGCTACCGCTTCAAGGGCAAGCTGGCCTTCCAGGGGCTGGCGGGCGCACCGCTCGCCTTCCCGCAACTGCTGCTGGGCATCGTGCTGCTGCTGTGGTTCTCGGTGCTCGGCCGCTGGTTCGGCTTCAACACCGGCATCGTCACGGCCATCATCGGCCACATCGTCTATATCGCACCCTTCGCCATGGTGATCGTCGCCGTGCAGGTCTACAACTTCGATCCGGTGCTGGAGGATGCGGCGCGCGACTGCGGCGCCACCACCTGGGAGGTCTATCGCCACGTGACCATCCCGCTGCTGTGGCCCGGCATCTTCTCCGCGGCGATCTTCGCCTTCCTGCTGAGCTGGGGCAACTTCTACATCACCTACAGCCTGGCGGGCTCGACGCGGACGATCCCCACCTTCATCTTCTCCGGCATCGCGGTCGGTTCCTCGCCGCTCTACCCGGCGATTGCCACCGTCGTGTTCATTCCCGGCATCCTGCTCGTCATCCTGGCCAACCGCTTCCGCCTGCGCGCCGCCGCCACGGCGTGAGGGCCGCACAACCGTGACTCGCGTCACGGTTGACGGTGCGGATCTGTGGTTGGATGGCTGCATCACGGAGAAGCCGCCATGACTTGCACCACCGCCCTCATCGCCCGCCTCGCATGTACCGGCCTGCCGCTGCTGCTGCTCGCCCTGCCGGCCAGCGCCGCGCCCGCCTTCAAGGACTGGAAGCCGGGCTCACCCTGCTTTGCGCGGGTCTATGATGCCGGGCACCTTGCCGCCCATCCGAAGCAGCAGCTCACCCATTTCGCCCTCACCGCCAGCAAGTATCCGTCTTCCGTGAAGGGCGAATTCGATGTCACCTTCCAGTTCCGCGTGAAGGGCCATGACGAGGCCTTCGAGGGCGAGGGCATCTGTCGCGGCGGACCGCACACGGCGAACTGCGGCGTCGAGGGCGATGGCGGCCACTTCACCATGAAGGCGGATGGCAAGGGCCTGTTGCTCACCCTCGCCGAGGTGGGCGTCGAAGGCGAGACGGAGTTTTCACCGGTGCTGGGCGTGGCCGGCGATGATGATCGCGTGGTGCGTCTCCGCCCCGCCCCCGCCAGCGCCTGCCGCTTCAATTGATCCATGCCATCACCCGGAGGAACTCCCATGACCGTCGCCCCGCGCCTCGCCCTCGCTGTCCTCGCCACGCTGCTTGCCGGCACCGCCGCCCAGTCCCAGGAGCAGGGAGACGAGGTCTCCACCTTCAGCCGCATCAAGGGCGGCGCGGTCTATGACTACAAGTATGGCGTCGATGGCAGCGCCGTGAGCGAGGAATATGAGCTCATCCATGTCGTCTGCAGCGACGGCTCGAAGTCGCTGCGCGTCATGCTGCCGGTCTCGCCCGAGGCCGATGGCGACGTTTCCGACAGCAACGGCCCCGCCTCCACCCTCGTGAAGACGGGAGCCGGCTATCAGGTCACTTTCCGCGCCAACGGCCGCAACATCCGCAAGAGCCTCGAGGTGAAACCGGTCAATGATCCGAAGTCGAACCTGGCGGAACAATTCGTGGTGCGCCTCGACTATGGCGACAGGCTGTGGAAGGCGCTCACCAGCGAAAAGGATGGTGCCGCCGTCATGCTCATCGGGCAGGGCGGCAGGACGGTCAACGTGCCGGTGGATAACAAGCTCACGGCCGCGCTCAGCTCCTGCGGCCTCGGCGGCTGACCGCGGCGCAGCCTCCGCCAGCGAGCCGCCGCTGGGCCATTGCCAGACGCCCCAAACTTGGCGAAGCTCCCCCGCATCCGGCCCGCCCGGATGCCAAGAAACGCCAAGAACCGATGCAATGTGGAGGAACGCGATGAAACTCAACAGACGCCTGGCCGTAGGGCTCGCCGTGCTCGCCATGGGTGCGGGCATGAGCGTCACGGCCCATGCCGCCGACCCGCTCAAGGTTGCCGCCTATCCGGCCAACCCGCCATGGGAGAACAAGACCGAGTCCGGCGCCTTCGAGGGCTTCGAGGTCGACATCGTCAACGAAATCGCCAAGCGCATGGGAACCACCGCCGACATCGAGGGCATGGACTTCAAGGCGCTCTTTGTCGCCTCCGCCGCGGGCCGGGTGGACATGGTCATCTCCTCGCTCACCATCACCGATGAGCGCCTGCAGAGCCAGTCCTTCACCCAGCCCTATTTCGAGGGCGCGCTGGGCGTGGGCGTCAAGGAGGATTCCGGCATCACCTCGCTCGAGGGGCTGAAGGGCAAGGTCATCGGCACGGTGGCTACCTCCTTCCCCGAGAAGTACCTGGCCGAGCACAAGGACCAGATCGGCTTCGCCGAGAACAAGAGCTATGACACCACCGCCAACATGCTCACCGACCTGCAGAACGGCCGCATCGATGCGGTGGTGAACGATGTCGTGGGCCTGCGCTATGCCTTCGGCCAGATGAAGGGCCTCAAGGTGGGGGCCGAGATCGTGACCGGCGAGAAATTCGCCATCATGATGCCCAAGGGCTCCGACAAGCTCCAGAAGGCCAATGACATCATCTCCGAGATGAAGAAGGACGGCACGCTCCCCAAGATGTACGAGAAGTGGATGGGTGTTGCCCCGGCGCCCGGCAGCTTCGCCGTCACCCCGATGCCGGTGCCGACCTCCGCCAACTGACGCCGGAGCAGGGGAGGCGGGCCTGGGCCTTCCTCCCCTCTCCGCCATTGCGCCAGGGGACGGCGATGAACGCACTCGAGATCTTCTTCAACCCGGACATTGCCGCGCGCGCCTTCCCCATCCTGCTGCGGGGCCTGGGCATGACGCTGCTGCTGGGCGTCACCGCCATCGTCTTCGGCACGCTGCTGGGGCTGGCGATCGCGCTGGTGCGCCTCTTCGCGCCGCTGCCCTTCCGGCTGCTGGCGGCGGGCTACACCGATGTCATGCGCGCACTTCCCGTGCTCGTCGTGCTGATCCTCATCTATTACGCGCTGCCCTTCGCCGGCATCGTCTTCTCCTCCTTCACCGCCGCCGCCGTGGCGCTCTCGCTGGTGCTCGGCGCCTATTCGGCGGAGGTGATGCGGGCGGGCATCCAGTCGGTGCCGCACGGCCAGTTCGAGGCGGCCTCGTCGCTGGGCCTCGGCTTCGTCCGCTCGATGCAGAAGGTGGTGCTGCCGCAGGCGATCCGCCTCGTCATTCCCCCGCAGGCCTCGAACTGCGTGTCGATCATCAAGGACACGTCTCTCGCCTCCGTCGTCGCCATGTCTGACCTCCTGAAGCAGGCGACCGATGCGCAGGCGCTCTTCGCCAACCCCACACCGCTCATGGTGGCGGCCCTCATCTATCTCGCCATCCTCTGGCCGCTCGTCCGCCTCACCGGCTGGCTCGAGCACCACCTGCAACGTGCCTATCAAAGGTAAGCCCGTGACCGCCTATTTCCTCTATCACTCGATCGGCCAGTATCCGGAAAAGCAGGCCGACATCACCCGCGTCATGGCCAGCTTCGCCGCCGCCTGGGCGGCACCCGACGACCAGCAATGGGGCCATGTGCTGGGCCAGCGCGCCCGCTTCATCGAACGCTGGCGCGCCCTCATCGATGCGCCGGAACACTCCGTCACCACCTGCGAGAACGTCACGCAGGGCCTCCACATGCTGGTGACGGCGCTGCCGCCCGAAACCCTGCGCGGCAAGCGCATCCTGGTCGCCGCCGACTGTTTCCCGTCGAACCACTTCCTGCTGAGCAAGCTGCAGGAGCGTTTCGGCTTCACGCTGGACACCGTGGCCGCGCGCCAGGGAGCGGCCTGGGTGGAGAGCGAGGATTTCATCACGCAGTGGGGGCCGGACGTGGCGCTGGCCCTCATCACCTGGGTCTCGTCCACCTCATCGCACCGTGTCGATCTCGAGGCGCTCGTCGCCCACGGCCGCGCCATGGGCAGCGTGATCGGCGTCGACATCACCCAGGCCGCGGGGCTCATCCCCTTCTCGGTCAGGGCGCCCGCCATCGACTTCGCCGTTTCCACCAGCCTCAAGTGGATGTGCGGCACGCCCGGCGCCGGCGTGCTCCATGTCGCGCCGGAACTCACCCGGCGCTGCCAGCCGGAACTGCGCGGCTGGTTCAGCCAGCCCAACCCCTTCAGCTGGGCGCTCGACCGCTTCGAATATGCCCCCGACATCCGCCGCTTCGACAATGGCACGCCCGCTTCCATGGCCGCCATCGCCTCGCTCCCCGCCATGGACTGGCACGCCGCGCAGGATCATGCCGCGATCCTCGCCCAGAACCGCCGCCACACGGAGTGGATCATCGCCGAGGCCACGCGCTTGCGGCTCGACATCGTGACACCGCGTGCCGAGGCCCGCCGCGGCGGCTCCATCATGTGCCGCATGCCCGGAGATGGCGCGCCCATCGTGGCCGCACTGAGGGCGCAGGGCATCGCCGCCGACGCGCGCGGCGCGATCCTCCGCCTCTCGCCCGGCATCATCACCACCGATGCCGACATCGAAGCCCTCATGTCGGCGCTCGCGCCGCTGACGCGGAGCGCGTGATGGAAGCCGCCGTCGACATCCGCAACCTCGACAAGTGGTTCGGCAAGCTGCACGTCCTCAAGGGCATCAACCTCGGCGTGGCCTCGGGCGAGCGCATCGTCGTCTGCGGCCCCTCGGGTTCCGGCAAGTCGACACTGATCCGCTGCATCAACGGGCTGGAGGAATACCAGGCGGGCTCGATCGACGTCGACGGCATGCGCGTCCAGAAGAAGTCGAAGACCATTACGGCGATCCGCTCCGAGGTCGGCATGGTGTTCCAGCACTTCAACCTCTTCCCGCACTTGACCGTGCTCGAGAACTGCACGCTGGCCCCCGTCTATGTCCGCGGCCTGAAGCCGAAGGAGGCCGAGGACCTGGCCATGCACTTCCTCGCCAAGGTGAAGATCCCGGAACAGGCGCGGAAATATCCGGGCCAGCTGTCGGGCGGCCAGCAGCAGCGCGTGGCCATTGCCCGTTCGCTCTGCATGCGCCCGCGCATCATGTTGTTCGACGAGCCCACCTCGGCCCTGGACCCCGAGATGATCAAGGAGGTGCTCGACACCATGATCGCCCTCGCCACCGAGGGCATGACCATGCTCTGCGTCACCCACGAGATGGGCTTTGCCCGCAAGGTGGCCGACCGCATCGTCTTCATGGACCATGGCGAGATCGTCGAGCAGGCGCCCCCGGCGGAATTCTTCACCAGCCCGGCCTCGGCCCGCGCCCGGCAGTTCCTGGACCAGCTGCTGCGGCATTGATCCGCCCCACATGTGGATAACCCAGTTTGGGCACAGGCTGGCTTTCATCCCCCTCCGGATCATGCATTGTGTGTGCAACCTTGGCGGTTAGAGGGCAAGATTCGGCTGGTGCGGACGCGCGGGCAATTCTGGAGGCTGATCCTGCTGGGCCTCGGCCTGCTGGGGGCGGTCGGCTGCGCGCTTCAATCCCGCCCGGCCCGCGCCCAGAGCTATGGCGCCGACTTGGGTTTCCTCAGCCTGCGGGTGGAGACGGTCAGCGTCACCATTGCCAACCCGGCGCCCGACCAGGCCTACAATGACAAGGTCACCGATGGCTTGCGCAAGTTCCTCGCGGTCTATCCCGGCGACTATTTCAGCCCCAATGCGGCGGAATTCGCCATTGCCCGGGTGCGCCGCAACCCGGAAATCGCCAATGTCACCTACACCTATGCGCTGGGCCGCGCCGGCGGGCTTGACGTCACCTTCACCATCACGCTCGCCACGGGAGCCAGGAAGTTCGAGGGCCAGGGCTTCCTGATCACCAACAACCGGGCCGACCTGCCGGTCCTCTACGACAAGGACGGCACCTATGTCCGCGCCAAGCTCGAGGCGCTGACGCTCACCTACGCCAACAACAATGCCTGGTTCGGCCAGCCGGGTCCGATGCTGAACGGCAATCCGCTGGTGCAGGGCAAGCCCGCGGGGGCGGGCTACAGCCAGTGGGTCGAAGGCTATCTCCACTACGGCCTCTATGGCATCACCCCCGTCACCGACAAGCTCTATGTCTATGGCGGGCTGAGTTCCATCAGCTCTGGCTCGAAAGGCCAGGAACTCTTCACCAACGAAACGCGCGGCTATACCTTCTTCGAGGACGCCTATGCCGGCTTCATCACCGGCACCACCGACGAAAAGGGCAACCGCCTCGCCTTCAACTTCAGTGCGGGCCGCCAGAAGTTCCAGCTCGCCAATGGCTTTCTCATCGCCAACACCGCGGCCAATGGCTGGAACCGCGCGGCGCTGCAGGCCAATGCGCGCTGGGCGTCCGACATGCTGGTGCTGGCGCAGCTGCGCTACAACGCCACCAAGCTGGAAGCCTTCTACGTCGAGCCGGACGAGCTTCCGGTGATCAATACCAACACCGGCCTCGCCGGCCTCAACATCGAGGCGCGGCCGGTCGCGGGAATGACGGCGGCGGCGAGCTATGTCACCGCGCTCAAGGGAGACTATGCCTATTACGGCCCCGAAGGCCAGGTGATCGGCACGCGCGAGGGCCTCAACGTCTATGACCTGCGCGCCACCTGGACGCCCAACGCGCCCAATCAACCGGGCCCCTTCTTCGGCATCGAGGGCGCCATCCAGAACCACCGCGACTTCGACATGCTGGCCACCGCGGGCTATGCCGAGGCGGGCTACAGCTTCCTCGACAAGCCATGGTCGCCCTCGATCAGCTATCGCCTCGCCTATTTCTCGGGCGACGACCCTGACACCGAAACCTATGAACGCTGGGACCCGCTTCTCTCGGGCGGCAATGGCGAGCAATGGGTGCAGGGCTCCTCGATGTTCAAGGTGGTGCAGGATTCGAACGTCATCGCCCAGCGCATCCAGGGCCGCTTCCGCCCGCTTCCCACGGTGGAGGTGGTGCCGCAGCTCTGGGCCTTCACCGCCCCCAGCCGCGACAACCTCGGGGGCAATCCTGCCCTGAGCTTCCTCGATGCCGACAGCTATGGCTACGAGGCAAATGTCACCGTCAAGTGGTTCCCCAACCGCAACTGGTACGTCCACGGCATGCTGGCCTACACCGTGCCGGGCCAGGCGGTGCAGGACGCGCTGAACGACGATGCGAAGGACTGGTTCGCCGCCATGCTCTTCGTGCGCTACTCGCTGTGATCATCAACACGCCAAGTCAGATCGAAAGGAAGCAACATCATGGTTGACCGCCGGAACGTGATTGCAGGTGTGGGTGCCATTGCCGCCACCGTGGCCGGCACCGCCAGTGCGGCGGATGCCAGTGGCGTCCAGCTCGAACTCGACCTCAGGGACTATGCAACAGCGTGGAACCCGCCGGACCCCGTCATCGCCGGGCGCCAGAACATCGTGCCGGTGCCGGAGGATTACTTCATGCCCGGCCGCTTCGCCGGCAAGACGGCGCTGGTCACCGGCTGCGCCCGCGGCATGGGCCGGCTCGCCTGCATCCGTCTGGCGCGCGAGGGCGCCAATGTCGTGGGCGTCGACTGGCTCGCGGAGGAGGGCAAGGCGGTGATCGACGGCATCGTCAAGGAGGGCGGCAAGGCCATCTTCGTCCAGGGCGACATTTCGGAGGATGATGTCTGCAAGGCCATGGTGAAGGCCGCGGTCGACACCTATGGCGGGCTCGACTGCGCGCTCAACAACGCGGGCGTCATGGACGCGATCTTCCCGGGCGATCCCATCGATTATGAAAAGCAGAAGGACCTCGTCATGTCGCGCATCGACGAGGCGACGGATGCCTATTGGGACGTCGTCATGCGCGTCAACGCCACCGGCACCTTCCGCTCCATGCGTGCCGAACTGAAGCAGTTCCTGAAGCAGCAACGCGGCGGCGCGATCGTCAACGTGGCCTCCGTCGCCGGCCTCCGCGGCTTCGGCGGCACGCCCTCCTATGTCGCCTCGAAGCATGCGGTGAACGGGCTCACCAAGAATGCCGCCATCGATTATGCGCCTTTCGGCATCCGCGTGAACTCGGTCTGCATGGGCACCACCATCACGCCCATGTATGAGCGCGCCTTCAAGCTGCTCAGAGAGCGCGCCGCCAGCGGCTTCAAGGACACCGGCATCGGCATGCTGAAGATCGACAGCCTGTTGCAATGGAGCAACCAGGAAAAGCGCGGGTCCACGGCGGCCGAGCAGGTGGCGATGATGCTGTTCCTGCTCTCGCCCGAAAGCTCCAACCTCACGGGCGCCAATTTCGCCACCTATTGACGGGAGAGACAGAAATGGAACGACGTGACCTCATCATGGCCGCTGGCACGCTGGCCGCAGCCGCCGCCACCGTGGCAGCCACTGCGCCCGCCGCGGCGCAGGCGGGCAATGCTACGGCGGGCGGCAATGCCCTGGTCGAGATTTCGCCACCGGACCCCGATGCCTTCATTGCGGGCCGCTTCACGGGCAAGACCTTCATCGTCACCGGCTCGGCCCGCGGCATGGGTGCGGCCGCAGCCATCAGGCTCGCCCGCGAGGGTGCCAACGTCGTCGGCGTCGACTGGATCAAGGACCTGGGCGAGGCAACCACCGCCGGAATCGTGAAGCAGGGCGGCAAGAGCGTCTTCATCCATGGCGACATCGCGGAGGCGGCGACGGCCGACGCGGCGGTGGCGGCCGCGGTCTCGAATTACGGCCGGCTCGACGGCGCCATCAACAATGCCGGCGTCATGGACGGCGTGTTCTCGGGCGAGCCCATCGATTACGAGAAGCAGAAGCCGCTGGTCTTCGCGCCGATCCACGAGGCGACGGAGGAATACTGGTCCAACGTCTTCCGCACCAATGCGCTCGGCACCTTCCTGATGATGCGCGCCCAGCTCAGGCAGATGGTGGCGCAGCTCAAGGGCGGCGCCATCGTCAATGTGGGTTCGATCGCGGGCATGACGGGGCTTTCCGGCAATCCCGCCTATGTGGCGAGCAAGCACGCCTTGAACGGCCTCACCCGCAATGCCGCCATCGACTATGCGCCCTATGGCATCCGCGTGAACTCGGTCAACATGGCCGCCACCGACACGCCGATGATCGCGCGCGCCGGAGCCCTTGTCGCTGCCTCGCGCAAGACCTCCACCGGCCCCACCATGGGCAGCATCAAGACCCAATCCATCCTCGCTTGGACCGACCCCAACCATCGCCCCGCCACGGTGGCCGAACAGGTGTCGATGATGCTCTTCCTGCTGTCTCCCGAAGCCGCCAATTTCACCGGCGGCATCTATCCGACGGATGGCGGCTGGACGGATTACTGAGCCGCCGGCACGCCCGCGGTTTTCCGGGGGCGCCGCGGCGCCGGGGCTAATTGCCGGTGGGCAGGCTCAGGTCCACGCCATCCTTCGCCAGCTGGTCCCGCACCCACTGGAACTTCTGGTAATTGCTGATGGTGATCGGCCCCGTATAAGTGCCGCTCTGCAGCTTGCGCGGCGGATAGGTCACATAGGTCTTCATCAGATCGTCGATCACCTTGCTGATGGTCACCATCACCCAGGTGTGTTCGGTGAAGTTGTTCATGAAGACGTCATAGCGTTCCTGCGGGTCCTGCCACAGGTCGAACACCTGGGGGGCCGTCGCCACGTAGGATTCCGCGCCCTTCCAGCCGAGGTTCGAATCGACGGCAAGGCCTCCCGTCTTCGCCCCGTCGTCGCCGCGCAGGTTGAACACGGCCTTGTAGTTGCCTTCGCGCACGGCGCCGGGTGAGAGCTCGTTTTCGGTGAAGTAGAACCAGGCGCTGCGCGGGTCGGGTCCGGTGCCTTCCAGCACCGGCGTGATGTCATAGCTGTCGAAGATGATGGGCTGGCCCTCGCGGTCCTTGGCCGGCAGCTGCTTGATGCCGGCCACCGAGGCGAAGGTCGCCATCAGGTCCAGCCCGCCCACGATGTCATGGTTCTTCACGTCGGGCTTGATGTGGCCGGGCCACACTGCAATGGCGGGCACGCGGTTACCGCCCTCGCGCACCGTTCCCTTGGTGCCGCGGAAGGGCGTGTAGCCGGCATCGGGGTAGACATCCTGCCATGCGCCGTTGTCGGTGGTGTAGAACACCAGCGTGTTCTGGTCGAGCTTCAGCTCCCTCAGCTTGTCCAGGATCTTGCCGATGCGCGTGTCGAGCTCCACCACCGAGTCGGCATATTTCGACTTGGACATCGAGGTGTGGACGAATTCCGGCGCCGGAAGATTGGGCTGGTGCACCTTCATGAAGTTCACGTTGATGAAGAAGGGCTGGTCCGGCTTCGCTGCGGCCTTGTCCAGGAACTCCAGCGCGGCCGCCTCCACATAGCTGTCGAAGAAGGGAATGCCGACCACGCCATCGGGATAATTGATCCCCTCGAGGGTCACGTTCTTGCCGGGCTCGTTCACATATTGCCCGTTGATCTTGAAATCCTCCGTCGCCTTCTGGCCGGCAAGGCCCGACAGGGCGCCAATCGTCACCTTGTTGAACATCTCCCGCAGCTTCGGGTCCATGTCGGGAAACCAGGTGGGGTCGCCATAGGTATAGGCGTTGAGGTGATAGAGCCCCACATACTTCATCTCGTCATAGCCCTGCGCATTGGGAAGCGCATAGTCGGCCTCGCCCAGGTGCCATTTGCCGGTGAAGTAGGTGCCATAGCCGGCCGTCTTCAGAACCGAGGCGAGCGTCCATTCGGCATGCGGAAGTCCGCCGCCTTCACCCTGGAAGGCCACCGTCGTCATGCCGCTGCGGTTGGGAATGCGGCCGGTCTGCATGGCAGCCCGCCCCGGCGTGCAGCTGGGCTGGGCATAGAAGGAAAAGAAGGTCATGCCCTGCCGGGCCAGCGCATCGATGTTGGGGGTTGGCATGCCGCGCCCCACGCCGCCGCCATAGGGGCCGAGGTCGCCATAGCCGGTGTCGTCGGAGACGATGAACAGGATGTTGGGCTTGCTGCCCTGGGCCGCGGCCTCCGTGGCCAGTGCGATCGCCCCCACGCCAAGAAGCCCGGTGAGCAGGATGGACGGCATCGCTGTCCGAAGGTGCCGGAAAACTGTCATGTCGTTTCCTCCCAGCGCAACGCGTGCGGCAACTTTCCGGCCATGTGCGGGGCCTGTCAATACCTCCGCGCGCGAGGCGGCCGTCAAAACCTCTTGCGTCCGAAGGTTGGTTGACTGATATTACACCTAATGGTGTAATGTAAGAATGGATCATCTCACCGACGTCTTCACCGCCATGGCCCACCCCTCCCGGCGCATCATCATCGAGCGCCTGGTGAAGGGGCCGGCGCGCTTCACCGATGTGGCGGAGGGCTTCGACACCGCGCTGAACGCCGTCACCAAGCATCTGAAGGTGATGGAGCGGGCAGGGTTGATCGAGCGCACCCGCAAGGGCCGCGAGGTGTTCATCTCGCTGAAGCCGGAACCGCTGCGCGAGGCGGCCTCGTGGATCCACCGTTACGAGCAGTTCTGGACCGAGCGGCTCGACCAGTTCCAGCAACACTTCAAGGCAAAAAGGGAGAAGCACTGATGGACCGCGCCGCAAACAGCCTCGATATCCGCATCGAACGCACCATCCAGGCGACGCCGCAGGCCGCCTATGCGGCCTGGCTCGACCCCGAAGTGCCGGGAACGCCCTGGAATGCCGCCGTCAAGCTCATCATGGAGTGCAAGCCCGATGGCCTGTTCTATGCCCGCATGAGCGACACGCCGCATTACGGCCGCTTCATCGAACTGGCGCAGGGCCGGCTCATCAGCCACAGCTGGATGTCGCCCTACACCGAAGGCCAGGAGACGCTGGTCACGGTGAGCTTCATCGCCCAGGGCCATGACACGCTCATGGTGCTGGTGCACACGGGCCTTCCCGGCAATGCCAATGGCGAAGCCCACCGCGAGGGCTGGTCCTATTTCATGGACCGCTTCCCGCTGCAGTTCCGCGCCGCCTGAAGGACATGACAATGACCGACCAGACCTATCGCTGGATCATCGTCGCCGCAGGCGGCGTCATCGGCTGCGTGGCCATCGGCTGCATGTTCTCGCTCCCCGTCTTCATCATTCCCATCGCGGAGGAGACGGGCTGGACGCGCACCGGCATTTCCGCCGCCATGACCATCGCCTTCCTCGCCATGGCAGCGGGCAGCATGGTCTGGGGCATGCTGTCGGACCGCTTCGGCCCGCGCGCCGTGGTGCTGGCAGGGGCCGTCATCCTCAGCGCCAGCCTGTGGGGCCTTAGCATGGTGACCTCGCTCGCCGCCTATCAGGCGATCTATGGCGTGCTCATCGGCGGCGCCATGGCTGCCTTCTTCGCACCCACCATGGCCACCGTCACCGGCTGGTTCGACACGCACAGGAGCCTCGCCGTGTCGCTTGTCTCGGCCGGCATGGGCATGGCGCCCGTCACCATGTCGCCCTTCGCGGCCTGGCTCATCGCCCAGCATGACTGGCGCACCTCCTACCAGATCATGGCCGTCGTTGCGGCGGTCATCCTCGTTCCGCTGGCTCTCCTGCTGCGCCGCCCGCCGGCCCTGGCCAATCCCGCCGCCGCCGCATCGCTGGATGTTTCCGGCCAGCCGGGCATGAGCACGCGGGGTGCATTGCTCTCCGCCCCCTTCATCGTGCTGGCGCTCACCAACTTCTTCTGCTGCGCCACGCATTCAGGACCCATCTTCCACACCGTGAGCTATGCCGTGGCCTGCGGCATCCCGGCCATGACGGCGGTCACCATCTACTCCGTCGAAGGCCTCGCCGGCATGGCGGGGCGCCTGGGCTTCGGTGTGCTGGCCGACCGGTTCGGCGCCAAGCTGCTGCTGGTGGCGGGCCTTCTCGTCCAGGCCTTCGGCGCGCTCGGCTATTTCTTCGCGCAGGATCTCGCGGCCTTCTACTCCGTCGCCGCGCTCTTCGGCTTCGTCTATGCCGGCACCATGCCGCTCTACGCCGTGCTGGCGCGTGAGAACTTCCCGCTGCGCATGATGGGCACCATCATTGGCGGCACCTCCATGGCGGGCAGCCTCGGCATGGCCATTGGCCCGGTCTTCGGCGGATGGATCTTCGACCGCACCGGCGATTATGGCTGGCTCTACATCGCCAGCTTCGGCATGGGCATCGGCGCCTTCCTCATCGCCATGCTGTTCCGGCCCTTCCCGGCGCAGGGCCAGCTGCGGCCGGCGGCGGGGTAGAATTCGGTGGATGTGGCAGGCCGGGGCGGCTAGAGATCGCCGCAGTGACCCAGGCACAGAAAACATTCTCCGTCGCCCCGATGATGGACTGGACGGACCGGCACTGCCGCGTCTTCCACCGCCAGATGACGAGGCGCGCGCTGCTTTACACCGAAATGGTCACCGCACTCGCCATCCGCCACGGCGACCGGGAGCGGCTTCTCGGTTTCGACTCGTTCGAACAGCCCGTGGCGCTGCAGATCGGCGGTAGCGATCCGAAACTCCTTGCCGAGGCCGCGAAATGGGGCGAGGACTACGGCTATCGCGAGATCAACCTCAACGTCGGCTGCCCGTCGGACCGCGTGCAGACCGGCCGCTTCGGCGCCTGCCTGATGGCGGAGCCGGAACTGGTGCGGGATTGTCTCGGGGCGATGCGGGATGCGGTCAGGGTCCCCGTCACCATCAAGTGCCGCATCGGCATCGACGACCAGGACGAGGAAGAGGATTTCACCCGCTTCGTCGAGACGGTGATGCAGTCCGGCGTGACGACCTTCATCGTCCATGCCCGCAAGGCCTGGCTGAAGGGACTGTCGCCGAAGGAGAACCGCGAGGTGCCGCCGCTCAACTACGGGCGTGTCTACCGCATCAAGCAGAAACACAACCATCTGCATGTCGTCATCAACGGCGGAATCGACACACTCGACGCGTGCGTGGCGCATCTCGAACACGTCGACGGCGTCATGCTGGGGCGTGCCGCCTACAACACGCCGTGGCTCCTCTCCGAGGTCGACAGCCGCATCTTCGGCGACGTCCGCGGGATCTTCGATCCCCTGGACGTGGTCGAGCGGATGAAGCCCTATGTTTCCAGTGAGCTGGCCAAGGGCGTCTGGCTGCAGAACATCACCCGCCACATGCTGGGCCTGTTCCACGGAATGCCCGGCGGCCGGCTGTGGCGGCGGGTGCTGTCGGAGCAGGCGCCGAAGCCTGGTGCGGGCATCGAAGTGCTTGAAAAGGCTGCGAAAGAAGTGGTGGACCGGATCAACCGGCCTGCAGACGTCCAGCCCGCCCGCCCCGGCGCGTCTTGCGCCGCGTAAGCCCCTGAACCCGCTCGGGAAGTTCCGCCATCACGGTGCGCCGCTCATCGGCCGACATGCCGAGCCAGCCGCCGATCTCCATGCGCGTGCGCCCGCAGCCGATGCAGAAACCGGTCTCCGGGTCCACGACGCAGATCTTGACGCAGGGCGTCTCGATGGCGGTCTGGTAAGGCGCGTTCATCCTCCCGAATGTAATGCGGCCCGGTTGAAAAGATAGTTCAAAAACGGCGGTTTATCGGAATGCCACGGCGGCGGCATAGACGGCCAGCATGGCGGTTTCGGCCATGATCTGTCCGGCCCCGCACACATCCCCGGTCTGGCCGCCGATCTTCTTCATGGCGAGCCCCCGCACCATGGCGAGTGCCAGTCCGCCCGCCACCAGGGCCAGCACGCCGGCCTCCGGCGTCAGCACCAGGGAGCCGCCAACCCCCGCAAACAGCCCGCCAATTCCCAGCGCCAGCAAGGTCGTGTTGCGCGTCGGCTGGCCTGCCATGGCAGACAGGCCGTTGGCCCGCGCCGGCCGCGTCGCCCACAGCAGGTCCACCATCAGCGCGCGCGAAAAGGCAGCAGCCCCCGCGACCAGCAGGATGATGGCGCCGGGCTTCAGCACCAGCAGCGCCCCGAGCAGCGAGGCGCGCGCCAGGATGGTGATGATGAGGGTCAGGGTGCCGAATGCGCCGATCCGGCTATCCTTCATGATTTCAAGGCGTTCCTCGCGCGTGTTGCCGCCGCCGAAACCGTCCGCCACATCCGCCAGCCCGTCCTCATGGAAGGCCCCGGTGATCATCGCGGCAATGGCCAGCGCGAACAGGCCGCAGAACAATTCCGGCAGCCGGGCCAGGTCTGCAAGCACGAGGGCCAGGCCCGCAATCGCGCCGACCACGGCCCCCACCACCGGGAACATGTACATCGAATCCTTCAGCGGCGGCGGATCAACCGTCCTGACGAAGGGCACCGGCATGCGGGTAAGGAAGCGCAGCGCCATCAGGAAAGACGCGAATGGCCGGAACCGCCCCCGGTGTGCGCTGCGAGGCTCGAACCCGTCGCTCATGGTATGTGGAAGTCCCGAATCCTGTAGTGAAGTGGCCTGAAACTAGGAGCCTTTTTTACAAATGACAAATGCTGCCACGGGATTGCCCTTCGACGATATTCGCAACCTTGTGAAGGACATTCCCGGCCCCGACCATGATGCGGTTGCCGCCTGCCGCGCCCGCGAGGGGCAGCTCACCAAGCCGCCCGGCGCCTTGGGCCGCCTCGAAAGCATCAGCGAATGGCTGTGCGCCTGGCAGGCCCAGCACCCGCCCAAGTCGGAGCGCGTCGTCGTTGCCGTGTTTGCCGGAAACCACGGTGTCGTGGCCCAGGGCGTTGCCGCCTACCCGCAGGAGGTCACGGCCCAGATGGTTGCCAACTTCCAGAACGATGGCGCCGCCGTGAACCAGATCTGCAAGAGCTTTGACCTGGGGCTCAAGGTTTTCGAACTTGCTCTCGAGAAGCCGACCCGCGACATCACCCAGGACGCCGCCCTCGACGAGGCCGAGTGCGCCGCGACCATGGCCTATGGCATGGAGGCGACCGAGGGCTGCGACATCCTCTGCGTGGGCGAGATGGGGATCGGCAACACCACGATCGCGGCGGCCATCTGCCACGGGCTGTTCGGCGGCGAGGCGCAGGACTGGGTAGGACCCGGAACCGGCGTCGATTCCGAAGGCCTGAAGCGCAAGGCCGATGCGGTGCGCCGCGCCGTGGCACTCCACAAGGCGCATCTCGATGATCCGCTCGAAGTGCTGCGCCGCCTCGGTGGGCGTGAACTGGCCGCCATGGCCGGCGCGGTGCTGGCCGCCCGGCTGCAGCGCATTCCGGTGATCCTCGATGGCTATGTCGCCACCGCCGCCGCTGCCGTGCTCTTTGCCATGCGGCCCGACGCGCTGGAGCATTGCGTGGCGGGGCACTTGTCGGCGGAACCCGCGCACCGCCGGCTGCTGGAAAAGCTGGGGCTGAAGCCCGTGCTCGAACTCGGCATGCGCCTCGGCGAGGGCTCGGGTGCGGCCATGGCGGCCGGCATCGTCAAGGCGGCGGCCAAGCTTCACAGCGGCATGGCCACCTTCGCCTCGGCGGGGGTCAGCAACAAGGAAGCCTGAGTGGCAGGCGGGCGCCCCGATCTGCTGGCGCAGATCCGCGCCTGCCGCATCTGCGCAGAGGCGGGCAAGCCCTTGCCGCATCAGCCGCGTCCGGTGCTGCAACCCGGACCGGACGCCCGGCTGCTGATTGCCGGCCAGGCGCCGGGCCTGCGGGTGCATGCCTCCGGGCGGCCCTTCACCGACCCCTCGGGCATCAGGCTGCGCGCCTGGCTGGGGATCGGCGAGGACACATTCTACGACCCGCGCCACGTCGCCATCCTGCCCATGGGCTTCTGCTTTCCCGGGCTCGATGCCAAGGGCTCGGACTTGCCGCCGCGGCCCGAATGCGCGCCGGCCTGGCGCGCGAAGCTGCTGGCGGAGATGCGGCAGGTCGAACTGGTTGTCTGCCTCGGCGTCCATGCCATGCGCTGGCACATGCGCGAGGCATGGCCGGGGTCGGTCGATGCCGCGGTGAAGGGCTGGCGCGGCGGGCTGACGCTCTCGCCACCGGTGTTCGCGCTGCCACACCCGTCCTGGCGCAACAGCGGCTGGCTGAAGCGGAACCCGTGGTTTTTGGCGGAGCTTCTGCCCGAACTGCGGGCCCGGGTTGCGCGGCTGGTCACTTGAAGCCCCGCACCCCGCGTTCTAGATGACTGGAACAACAAGGATTTTGAACACATGGCCACAGTCACCCAGGACGACGTCCTCTCGGTTCTGAAGCGCATCGCAGCCCCGGATGGGCGGGGCAACGTGGTCTCGGCCGGCCTCGTCTCCGACATCGCCATCCAGGGCGGCACGGTGATGTTCGCGCTCACCACCAGCCCGCAGCATGTGAAGACCATGGAAGCCCTGCGCGGCGCGGTGGAGAAGGCCGTGCTGGGCCTTCCCGGCGTCGACAAGGCCATGGTGGCGCTGACCGCCGAGCGTAGCCCCCAGCAACCGCCGGGCCAGCCGCAGCAAGGCCAGCGCGGCAGCGGCATTCCGGGCATCAAGCACCTGGTGGCTGTGGCCTCGGGCAAGGGCGGCGTTGGCAAGTCGACGACGGCCGTCAACCTCGCCCTGGCGCTGAAGTCGCTGGGCCTCAAGGTCGCTGTGCTCGATGCCGATGTCTATGGCCCCTCGATCCCCAAGCTCTTCGGCCTGACCGGCAAGCCCGAGCCCTCCGATGCCGCGGGCAAGAAGATGAAGCCGATGAAGCGCTACGGCGTGGAGGTGATGTCGATCGGCTTCCTCGTGCCGGAGGATACGCCGATGATCTGGCGCGGGCCGATGGTGATGTCGGCGCTCACGCAACTCCTGCGCGAGACCGAGTGGGGCGAGGCCGACGTGATGGTGATCGACATGCCCCCCGGAACCGGCGACGTGCAGCTGACGCTGGCCCAGCAGACGCCGCTGTCGGGCGCCGTCATCGTCTCCACCCCGCAGGACCTGGCGCTGATCGATGCCCGCAAGGGCCTCAACATGTTCCGCAAGGTGAATGTGCCGGTAATCGGCATTGTCGAGAACATGAGCTATTTCACCTGCACCAAATGCGGCGAGCGGCATGAGATCTTTGGCCATGGCGGCGCGAAGGAGGAGGCGGGCCGCATCGGCGTGCCATTCCTCGGCGAGATCCCGCTCGACAAGGAGGTGCGGCTGCGCTCCGACTCGGGCGAACCCATCGTGGCGACCCAGCCCGACGCGCTGCACACGGCACTCTACCGGGACGTGGCCCGGCAGGTGTGGGCCAGCCTCGAAGGCGGCAGATTGGCCCGTGCTGCCCCCCGCATCGTGGTCGACGGGCAATAGTTGCGCCAACCCCTTGATTGATGGAAAATTAACCCTGACCGCGCTGTTTATGCTGAAGGTTACACTGCGGGCGAATCGATTGGGCCCGGGGAGGGGATAATGGCAAGGCTGATGTGGATCTGCGGCATCCTGCTGATCGCGGCGGGCGTGGCTCTCGGCGTCGTTCTCCTCGTCTCGGCGGCGCGGCCGGGCGGCATGGACATCCAGACGGCGGCGATACTGCTGGTGGGCGGCATCCTGTCGCTCGGGCTGGGGGGCGTCATCGACGCGCTGCAGGCGCGGCCGGCGGTGCGCTCCATCATCCCGGAGCCGGTGATTCCGGCCGCCACCGCGCCCATTCCGGAATTCGATCCGCGCAGCGCCAAGGCGGCAGTGGCGGCGGCGTCCGTTGCGGCGACGACGGTGGCAACGGCATCGGTGATCGTCGAGGAGGAAGTGTCCCGCCCGACGCGTGACACCATCCAGGCGCTCGAACAGGCCCGTCAGAAGATCGAGCAGGCCTTCGAGTCGCGCAGCGAGGCGCCGAAGCAGCCCACCGCCGCAACGGAAGAAGACATTGAAGCCGGGGCCGGGATCGAGGCGGACGCCGAATCGACTGCCGAGACGGAAACCGATATCGAGGCCGCGGAGGCGGCCCCGGAAGCCGTCATCGAGGAAGAGACCGTCACCGAGGACGAAGAGGTGATGGATGACGGCCAGCTCTACGTCGTGGAGGAACGCGTGATCCGCCGCCACCCCGCGCGCATCCTGTCAGACGGCACGGTAGAGGCGGAGACGGCGGAAGGCTGGATGCGCTTCGAGAACCTCGAGCACCTCGATGAATATCTCGACGCCATGGAGCCGGCGCGAAGCTGAGCCTCAGCGGCCCTTCGGCGCGCTCGGCATCAACTCATAGGGGTGCTTCCAGCCGGGCATCGCCTTGATCCGTTGGAGCCAGGCCGCCATGTGCGGGAAGTCGGCGAGCGGCACCGTCAGTTCATCACCGTAGTAGAGATAGCCGACCATCGACAGGTCGGCGATGGTGCAGCGCTCGCCAAGCACGAATGACCTGCCCTCCATATGGTGGTCGACGATCTTCAGTGCATTGACCGCCCGGGCGCGCAGGAACTCGGTAACAGGCGTTTCACCCGTCTTGGCGAACTGGATCAGATAGCGCAGCGTGGCCAGGCTGGCGGTGAGCTTGTGGTTGTCGAACAGGATCCAGCGCCAGATCTCGCGCCGCTCATCCTCGTCATGGGCGCCGAACCTGCCGGTGAGCGTCGCGAGATAATCGAGGATCACGCCAGACTGGGTGAGGTGCTTGCCGTCATGCTCCAGCACCGGCACTTCGCCCATCTCGTTGAGCTTCGCGCGGAAATCCGTGGTGCGCGTCTCGCCGTGGAAAAAGTCGACCCACACGGGCTCCCATGGCAGCCCGCACAGTTCCAGCATCAGTGCCGCCTTGTAGGCATTGCCGGATTCACCCATGCACCAGAGCCTGTAGTCCGCCATGTCGGTTCTCCTCTCGAAACGCGGTTACCGCACGTCCAGCACGCTGGTGCGGGCCTTGCGCACGACCTCCGTCGCCGTCGAGCCGCGCAGCAGCCTCTGCAGCCGTGAACGTCCCTCGTCGGTTACCACGATCACCTTGTAGAGCGAACCACTCTCGACGATTTCTTCCACCGGATTGCCGACGGCAACCCTGGTTTCCGCAACCTGTATCTTCATGGCCTTGAGCAATGCGCGTGCATTGGCTACCGCCTCCTCCGCCGCGGGCTTTCCGGCCGGCGTATCTGCAACCGAAAACAGCGTGATGGGCTCGCCCGTCACCTCCGCCAGCACGGCGGCGCGGCGCACCGCCTGCATCGAGCGCGAGCTGCCGTCGGTGCAGATGAAGAAGCCCTTGCGGTCCAGGCTGGGGCGCGCCACCAGCACCGAGCAGGGCGCCATGGTGGTGACCGTCTGCACGATGCCGGAGCGGAAGAAGGCCATGAACTCGCCATGCCAGCGCGACGGCTCGCCGAGGATGATGAGGTTGTAGGGACCAAGCTCATACTGGTCGAGGATGCCGTTGGCGACGTCAGGGGCTGTCTTGAGCTTGAGCACCACCGAGCGGCCCTCGGGGCTTCTGAATTCCAGCTTGTTGTCGCCCGCGGGGTCGCCCCAGGCCTCGCTGCGCTGGGCTTCCTTGGGCCAGCCCTCGACGTCGATCCCTTCCTGCTTCAGCACGTCCAGCGCCGCCTTCAGGTTGGTGACGCCGGGGATCTCGAAACCCGCCTCCAGCATGTTCTCGCGCGCCAGCTTGACCTGCAGCCCGCCGGAATGGAGGCCGGAATCGATGGGCCTGACGAACAGCACGATCAGGTCGCAATTGTCCTGCACGCAGAAGCGGGCGGCGCGGCGCACGGTGACGAGGGAGTCCTCCGTGCCGTCGATGCAGGCGAGGATGCGGAAGCGGTTGCGGCGCTGCGCGCGGAGGTTCTGCAGCGTCTTCTGCACCGCCGCTTCCTGCCGGTCCGAGAGTGTCGAGCGCCTGAACAGCATGGTCGCAGTCTAGGGAGCCAGCAGCGGCCAGTACAGCACGGAAATCGCCATCAGCACGATGAAGGACAGCACCATCATGCGGATGCCGACCTTGAAGAAGTCGCTGCCCTTCAGGAAGCCCGAGGCATAGATGATGGTGAAGGCAGGCTGGGCGGCCGGCGTGAGGTAGCCGAAGGCCGAGGAGATGGCGGTGATGAAGCCGGCATCGATCGGGTCCTGGTGCGCGGTCACGGCGGTCTTCAGCACGATCGGTGCGAGCACGGCGACAGCCGCACCCGCCGTCATGGTGTTCGACACCGCGATGGTGAGGAGCGAGATGACGGCATTGAAGCCCAGCGCGTCGGAAGCGCCGATCTCGCGCATCACGGTGAACACGTTGTCGGCGACCCATGCGGCCGCACCCGTCTCCTTCATCTCGACGCCGAGCGAGATCGCGGCGGCATAGAGCAGCACCACGCCCCAGTTGACGCCGGAGTTGATGTCCTCCCAGCGCACCAGCCCGAGAATGAGGAACAGCGAGGCGCCGCCGATGGCGATGACGCCGAGGCCCAGGGTATTGGAGAGCGTCACCCAGCCCACGATGGTGAGCGCGAAGATCAGGATCGTCAGCCACTCCGACGCGCGCATCGGCCCCTGCATCGACACCTGCGTGCGCAGCCGCGAGATGGCGCGCGACATGTCGGTGACCTCCGGCTTGAACGTGAAGATCAGGATCGCCGTGACGATGGGCAGCCTGAGGATGAACATCGGGAAGGCGTAGGTGATCCAGGTCACGTAATCCATCAGGTAGCGCGCCGTGGCCGGATCGGCGGGATTGTAGAAGAAGTCCTTCCAGTAGCTGATGATGATGGCATTGCGGGCACCGCCCGAGGGCGTTGCGACGCCGGCGATGGAACAGCCATAGGAGATCGAGAACAGCAGCACGGCCGCGAGGTTGTGCACCTTCTTCGGATCGTTCGAGGTGAGCGTGATGAGGGCAACGCCCACGGGCAGCATCATGGCCGCCACCGTGTGTTCGCCGATGAACGAGGCGATGATGCCGCAGACCGTGGTGATGCCGAGGCTGATCCAGTAGATGTTGGTGCCCGTCATGCGCACGATCCACCAGGCGATGCGCTTGTCGAGGCGCTGGCGCACGATGGCCACCGCCAGCATCAGCGAACCCATGATGAAGAGCACCGAGTCGGTCATCAGGCTCTGTGCCACCTTCGTCGGGTCGACCTTCAGCAGCACCACCTGGCCCACGATGATGAGCAGCGGAACGGTGGGAAGCGGGATCGGCTCGGTGATGAACAGCATGGTGGCCATCAGCGACATGACCAGCACCACCTGGCCCTCATGGGTGAGGCCCGCGGGCGTGGGCGCCGCCATCAGCACGAAGCCCACGATCATGGTGATGAAGAACCACCGGCGTTTCCACAGGAAGGCGAGGTCGATGTCGCCCATGAAGGCCAGGAAGCGCTGGTAGCCGCGGCGCCGGAAGCGCCTGAGGCCGGCCGAAGGCTCCTGCGCCTGCAGGCTGTCACGCGCCAGCGAGAACGCGTCCGGCTTCATGCGCCGCCCCTTGCCGCAAGGGCGGGCGGCGTGACATTGTCGCCGCGAGCGAGTCCACTGGTGACATCTTGGTACATCCCGCAACCGTTCTTGCAGAAATAGATCAACAATTCCCTGAGAGCCTGGCGCGCCTGTTCGACCTGCTGCGCTTCCCCAGCGTGGGCACCGACCCTGCGCATGCCAAGGATTGTCGCGCCGCCGCCCGGTGGCTGGTGGCAGAGTTGACGGGCATGGGCTTCAAGGCCGGCCTGCGCCAGACCACGGGCCAGCCCCTGGTGGTGGGTTCCTATGAGCCTCCGGGCGGGGGCCGGCTGCCCCATATCCTGTTCTACGGTCATTACGATGTTCAGCCCGCCGACCCGCTGGAGCTCTGGACGTCGCCGCCCTTCGAGCCGCGGATCCGCAAGGGAAAGAGCGGCAAGGATGCAATTTTCGCGCGCGGGGCATGTGACGACAAGGGCCAATTGATGACCTTTCTGGAAGCCAGCCGCTGCTGGCTGAAGGTTCATGGCAGCCTGCCCTTCCGCCTCACCGTGATGATCGAGGGCGACGAGGAAGGCGACACCAGCCACATCGATAGCTTCCTCAAGGCCAACGCGCGTGACTTTCCCGTCGATGCGGCCTTCATTTGCGACACCGAGATGTGGGACCCGCGCACCCCTGCCATCAACACCCGCCTCCGCGGCTGCATCGGCATCGAGGTGACGGTGAAAGGCCCTAAAATCGACCTGCATTCCGGTCTTTACGGCGGCCCGGTGCGGAACCCCATCAAGGTGCTGAGCGCCGTGCTGGCGGCGATGCATGACAGGCGCGGCCGCATCACCATTCCCGGCTTCTATGACGGGGTGAAACCCATCCCCGCAAAGCTCCGCCGGCAATGGGCCGGCCTCAAGTTCCCGGCGAAGAAGTTCTTGGGCGACGTGGGCCTGGCAATCCCCGCCGGCGAGCAGGGTTATTCGGCGCTGGAGCAGATGTGGGCGAGGCCCACGGCGGAGGTGAACGGCATTTTCGGCGGCTATCGCGGGGTGGGTAGCAAGACCGTGCTGCCGGCGGAGGCCACCGCCAAGCTCACCTTCCGCCTCGTCGAGGGCCAGGACCCGGTGAAGATCCGCAAGGCCTTCAAGGCCTTTGTGAAGGACCGCCTGCCGCCTGACTGCAAGGCCAGTTTCATCGAGGACGGCGGCGACTCGCGCGGCATCGCCGTGTCGGAGGATACGCCCTGGATCCGGGCGGCGAAGGCGGCACTGAAGGACGAGTTCGGACGCGAGGCGGTTCTGGTGGGCGGGGGCTTCTCCATCCCCGTGGTCGAATCCTTCAAGACGCACCTGAAGGTCGACAGCCTGCTGGTGGGCTTCTCCGGTGCCGACGACAGCGCCCACTCGCCCAACGAGAAATACGACGTCGACAGCTTCCGGCACGGCACCCGCGCCTGGGCCCGCATCATCGCGCAATTTGCAAAAGAGTGACTGACATGACCGAACTGAACGCCGTTCTCGAAGCCGCCACGAAGGACTTCGACAACAGCCTCGAAAGGCTGTTCAAGCTGGTGCGCATCCCCTCGATCTCGACCGACCCTGCTTACGCGGCCGAGTGCGAGAAGGCGGCCAATGCCATCGTCGATGATCTCAAGGGCCTGGGCTTCAAGGCGCAGGTGCGCCCGACGCCGGGGCGGCCGATGGTCGTCGCGCATTACACCCCGAAGGAGGCGACGAAGGACACGCCGCATCTCCTGTTCTACGGCCATTACGACGTGCAGCCGGCCGATCCGCTTGAGCTGTGGACCACGCCACCCTTCGAGCCCACCATCAAGACGGATGGCAAGGTGAAGCGCATGTATGGCCGCGGCACCTCCGACGACAAGGGCCAGTTCATGACCTTCGTCGAGGCCGCGCGCGCCTGGATCCGCACCACCGGCACGCTGCCGATCAGGGCTACCTTCCTGATCGAGGGCGAGGAAGAGTCGGGTTCGCCCTCGCTCGTCCCCTTCCTCAAGGCCAATGCGAAGGAACTGTCCTGCGACGCCGCCTTCGTCTGCGACACCAACATGTGGGACCCGAAGACGCCCGCCATCACCACGAGGCTGCGCGGCATGGCGCGCGAGGAGGTGACCATCACCGGTCCCAGGATCGATCTCCATTCCGGCATGTATGGCGGCCCGGCCATGAACCCCATCCGCGTGCTCAGCAAGGTGATCGCGGCGCTGCATGACAAGACCGGCAAGGTGACGATCCCCGGCTTCTATGACGGCGTGTCGGACCTGCCGAAGCAGACGAAGAAGCAGTGGCAGTCGCTGAAGTTCTCGGAGGCGAAGTTCCTCAAGGACGTGGGGCTGAAGCTGCCCGCCGGCGAAAAGGGCAAGTCGGTGCTGGAGCAGATCTGGGCCAGGCCCACGGCGGAGGTGAACGGCATCTGGGGCGGCTACACCGGTGTCGGCACCAAGACGGTGCTCCCCTCCAAGGCGCATGCCAAGTTCACCTTCCGCCTCGTCGGCAGGCAGAACCCGGAGAAGGTGCTGAAGGCCTTCCGCAGCTTCGTGAAGGGCCTTGTCCCCAAGGATTGCAAGGTTGAATTCGCCGGCGGCAATGGCAGTCCCGCAACCGAGATCCCGGAGGACAATCCCTTCATCGCCAAGTCGGCCAGGGCGCTGAAGGACGAGTTCCGGCGCGACACGGTGCTCATGGGCTCCGGCGGCTCGATCCCCATCTGCCGCTTCTTCAAGGACATTCTCGGCATGGATTCGATCCTCGTCGGCTTCGCGCTGACCGATGACGCCATCCACAGCCCCAACGAGAAATATGATCTCGAGAGCTATCGCCGCGGCATCCGCAGCTGGGTGCGCATCATGGGTGAATTCGGTAAATGACCCTCGACCCCGTGGCGCTGCTCAGGCGCTACCACGCGGCCCTCAACGCCTATGACGCGGCGGCGGTGAAGCCCATGTTCGCCGAGGACGCCGTCTATGAGTCTCCCGGCGTGAACGGGCGGATCGCGGGGCGCAATGCCATCATCGCCGCCTTCACTGCCTATTTCGCCGATCATCCGGACCAGCACGCAATCGATGACGAGGTGGCGCTGCTGGCGCCCGATGCCGTGCGCTCCGTCTGGCGGCTCGAAGCGACCGCGCGTTCGACCGGGCAGCGCGTCGCACGGCGCGGGGTGGAGACGGTCACCTTCGACAGCGCTGGCCTCATCCGCCACGTCGAGGTGACGGACGCATGATCTACCAATTGGTCCTTGGCACCTTCGTCATCACGGTGAATGCGATCTTCCAGGCAGAGCTGTTCAGCGCCTTCGCGCAGAAGCTGGAGAAGGTCATCGTCCACCTGCGCCGCGTCTTCCGGCGATTCACCAACACCGCCACCATTGTCATCTGCGTGCTCTTCGTCATGGCGGTGCAGACGGTGAATGTCTGGGTCTGGGGCCTCACCTTCTATTTCGCAGGCGTGTTCAGTGAACTGGAGCCGTCGCTCTATTTCTCGCTCGTCTCCTTCTCGACGCTCGGCTTCGGCGACATCGTGCTCGACGAGAAATGGCGCATGCTCTCAGGCCTTGCCGCCGCCAACGGCCTCCTCAGCTTCGGCTGGTCGACCGCCTACATGGTGGAGCTGGTGCGGCGCACGCAGTAGGGAGCTACAACGCAGCATCATCATCGCCGGGCTTGTCCCGGCGATCTCTTTAGGGCTGGCAAAGAGGATGCCCGGGACGCGCCCGGGCATGATGATTTGGTGGGGTTGCGGGGACTTCTCACCCGATCTTGAAATCCGTGATGTGCGCGGGCGGCGTCAGCCCGGTGATCAGCCGCGGATCATCAACCGGCTTCAGCACCTCCATGCGCACGGGGATCACGCCCGCCCAGATCGGCAGCGCATAATCCGCCTCGTCGTCGCCCGGCGCACCGGTGCGCACCTTGGCGGAGGCCTCGGCGAGTGACAGCTTCAGCACCGTCGTCGCCTTCAGCTCCTGCGCCGTCATTTTTCGGAGCATGTCCCAGCGGCCGGGCCACAGGCCTTCGGTGAAATTCTTGAGTCGCATTTCCTTCTCGGCCGCATCCGTCACCTTGTGCGCGGTGCCCATCACCATCACCGAGCGATAGTTGCAGGAGTGGTTATAGGCCGAGCGCGCCATGACGAAGCCGTCGATGATCGACACGGTGAGGCAGACCTCCGCCTCCGTGCAGGCCTCCAGCATGCGGCTGGCGGATGAGCCGTGCCAGTAGACATGGTCGCCCTCGCGCCATTGCAGCGTGGGCGTCACGTAAGGGGCACCATCGAAGACATAGCCGACATTGCAGATCGGCATCGCGTCCAGAATGCCGTGCACCGTCTCGGCATCATAGGCGGCGCGCTTGTTCATCCGCTTCACGCGGGTTCTCTCGCTGGGGGCGTCCATCTCAGTCACTCCATTGTGCCCCCGGAATGCCTGCGATATGGTCTGGCGGAAAGGACCAAGTTCGGCATCAATGAGCAGACCACTTCTCGGCACCTCTTCCAGCGAGATCGGCATCGACCGCGACGACCGCGAGCCGATCCAGAGCCAGATCGCGCGCCAGCTGCGCTCGCTGGTGCTGAGCGGCCGCCTGAAGCCTCAGACCAAGCTGCCCTCCACACGCGCCCTTTCGGAGGAGCTCAACGTCGCCCGCGCCACGGTGGTCGAGGCCTATGAGCAGCTCGTCAGCGAGGGCTATCTCGAAACCCGCTCGGGCTCCGGCACCAGGGTCGCGGCGGAACTCCCCGAGACGCTGCTCACCTCGTCGCCCAAGGAGCGCGCGCGGGAACCGTCCCGCGCCACGGGCAGGCGCGAGCCGGCGCGGCCCTTCCGCTCCGGCCTCGTCGACTGGGAGAATTTCCCGCACGACGACTGGGGGCGCCTGCTCGGCCGCTTCTGGCGCAACCCGCCGGTGACACTGCTCGAGCACAACGACCCTTTCGGCTGGCTGCCGCTGCGCGAGGCGATCGCGCGCCATCTTTACGAATGGCGCGGCATCGACTGCGCGGCGGAGCAGGTGATCGTGACGGCGGGTGGCCTCGATGCCTTCGACCTCATCGGCCGCTCGATCCTGAAGCCCGGCGACGAAGTGTGGTTCGAGGAGCCGGGCTACCCCACGGCGCGGCGCATCTTCTCACTGGGCGGCGTCACCGCCATTCCGGTGCCCGTCGATGCCGAGGGCATGGTGGTGACCCGCGGCTGCGACCGCGCGCCCGGTGCGCGCGCCGCCTTCGTGACGCCTGCGCGGCAATATCCGACGGGCGTCACCATGCCGCTCGCGCGGCGGCTGGAACTGCTCGACTGGGCGGCCGATGCCGATGCCATCGTGATCGAGGACGATTACGACAGCGAGTACCGCTATGTCGGAAAGCCGCTGCCCGCGCTGATGAGCCTCGATAAGCGGGCCCGCGTCATCTACACCGGCACCTTCTCCAAGGTCTTCTCGCCCATCGTCAGGCTGGGCTACATCGTGGTGCCGCTGGCGCTGGTGAAGCGCTTCCGCGAGGAGCGCCTGTCGCATGGCGCGCCCCCCTCGCTGATGGCCCAGCCGGCCTTGGCCGAGTTCATGGGCTCCGGCGCCTTCGCCATCCACATCCGCCGCATGCGCCGCATCTACGCCGCGCGCCGGCGCGCGTTGATCGAGGCGCTGAAGCAGGCCGAGGGCAAGCTCTTCACCGTCGATGCCTCGCCCGCCGGGCTCATGCTGCTGCTGCGCCTGCCCGCGGGGGTGAGCGACGAGGCGATGGTCGAAAAGCTCGCCGCGAAGGGCATCGAGGCGCAGTCGCTGTCGAGCCATTATGCGGGGAGGAAGCGCGAGCAGGGTTTGCTGCTGAGCTTCGCCGGCTTCAGCGAGGATGATCTGCAGCAGGCCGCTGCGAAACTGATTGGAGTGTTGACATGAGCGATGCCGCCAAGAGCGATGCCTTCCGCTGGGTGGAGGAGAAGCAGCCGGACTGGTCCTCTTGGAACAGCCACATCTGGCATCTCGCCGAAACCGCCTGGCGCGAATACCGCTCGGCCGCCTGGTATGTGCAAAGGCTGCGCGAAGAGGGCTTCACGGTGGAGGAAGGCTCCGGCGGCATGCCCACCGCCTTCGCCGCCACCTGGTCCAACGGGCCGGGCCCCACCATCATGGCCTATGCGGAATATGATGCGGTGCCCGGCAACTGCCAGGCCGCGGTGCCGTGGCGCCAGCCGCGAAAGGGCCTGTCGCGCTTCGCGGGCGGCCACACCGACCCGCATTCGGCCCTCGGCATGGGCTCGCTCGTTGGGGCGCTTGCGGCCAAGGCGGCGATGGAGAAAAACGGCATTACCGGCACCATCCGCTTCATGGGCGAACCCGCCGAGAAGGTGCGCGGCTCGAAGCCCATCCATGCCGCCAAGGGTTACTATGACGGGCTCGACGCCATCATCTCCTTCCACCCCTTCTACATGCTGCCGCTCTGCAACACGGCGCGCTGGGACACCCATTGCGGGCCCTATTACGCGGCGATCTACGAATTCCTCTGCGAGCGGCCGGAGACGTGGCTGCAAGGAGCCGTGACCGATGCGGCGGGCGCCCCCATTCCCGCCGCGCACACCGCGGCCCGGGCACCCGGTGCCAATGATGCGGTCGTCGCCATGTACACGCTGTCCAAGATGATGCGCGACCACATGCTGCCGCATTCCGGCACCTGGACGCTGAACGAGACGATCCTCGCCAGCGGCCAGGCCACCGCCGACAACCTCGCCGCCCAGATGGCGATGATCATGTTCGCGGCGCGCTGCCCGGACGTCGCCATGCTGAAGAAGATCTACGCCGTGCTCGACCGCAATGCCGAGGCCGCGGCGGCGGCGGCCCACTGCACGGTCAAACGCCACTGGGTGTCGAAGTCGAAGCCCGGGCTCGCCAATCATGCCATGGCGGAGATCACCTTCCGCAACCTCGAACGCGCCGGGGCGCCGCGCTATGGCGACGATGCCGTGAAGGTGGCGCAGGCGCTGCAAAAGGAGCTGGGCCTCGACCCGATGCCTGAGCCCTTCGCCGACGAGCTCTCGGAACTCGTGCCGCCTGAGGAGGCGGAGCGCCGGCTGCGGCGCGACCTGCCGTCCTGGCAGACGCACTACACCTCCGACGACTACACCGACATGACGTGGTTCGCCCCCACGGTGCGCTTCTACATCGGCCGCGCCGTGCTCAAGGCGCCGCCGGGCTTCAGCTATCCCGAATGGGCACTCAACGCACTGGGCGGCATCCCGGCCACCATCGACCCCACGGTGGAGACGGCGGCCAAGACCATCGCCGGCACCATCCTTGACCTGATGACCGACAAGGCCGCCCTCGACCGGGCGCAGGCGGAGTTCCGGGAGCGCCGCGCCCGGGCCGAGGATGTGGCGCCCTGGTGCGACTATGCCCCGCCCATCGACTTCCCCTGGCCGGAATATGTCGAAACCCCGCGCGGCCGGGAATGGTGGATCCCGGCGACCGCCGTGGACCGGGCGCTGGAGCGGGGGTGAGGGATGATAGGCCCGATATCGAGTTCGTAACGATTGATTTTGGGTAGTTTGAGTAGCAGGTAGTCCCCTAGCTGGGTAAACCGGAAAACCGTCCTATCGCCTTCCGAGGGGCTCCAGACCTCCTTCAGACCCGTCACCCCGGCGAAAGCCGGGGCCCCGCTTTGCTGGCCGCAAGGAAGCGGGGTCCCGGCTTTCGCCGGGATGACGGATCAGGGGAGTGGGCTAGGACGCCAGGGGCCGCAGTTCCTTCAGCAGCTTGGCCCGGATCGCCCGGGCATAGTCCTCGAAATCCCGTGCCGGCTCCACGAAGCTGTCCGGCCCGATGATGACGCGCTGCCTGTAGTAGTCGGCCAGGGCCGGGCTGTCGGCCATGATGGGAAGCCCGTTGATGATGATGCCCAGCTTGCGTGCCGCCTGCCGCGCCGCCTCGAGGTCCGCCTCGCCATTGTCCTCGCCGTCGCCCGCCACGTCGATCACCTTGCGCTGGCCGTCGAATTCGTTGGCCTCGATCAGCGCCGCGCTGTCGCTGATGCCGGTGGCGATCGAGGTGGCGCTGGCCCACATGAAGCGGTGGATGAGGCCCATGCGGAAGCCGAAGGCCTTGGCGTCGCGCCCGCTGTTCATCTGGGTGAAGGGCAGCACGATCTGCGTCTCGCCCGGGCCGCCCCATTGCACGACGGCGACAGCCGCACCCAGCGGCTGCAGGTCCTCCACCGCGCGCTGCACGTCCGGGTCGCGGAAGGCGGCGGCGAGGCCCTGGACCTGCAATGCGAATTCCCGCTTGTCGACGCTGGCCGAGGCATCGAGCGCCAGGACGAGTTCGACGGCCACCGGCGTCTGCTGTTGTGCCGCGGCCGGCAGTGCCAGCAGGGCGAGCAGCGGGGCTTGCGACGCCATGGCGCGTGACAGGCCGCGCAGGCCGCGCCAAAACGCCCGCACGGAGGTTCCC
The DNA here is from genome assembly GCF_003234965.1 of Aestuariivirga litoralis. Taxonomy (GTDB): domain Bacteria; phylum Pseudomonadota; class Alphaproteobacteria; order Rhizobiales; family Aestuariivirgaceae; genus Aestuariivirga; species Aestuariivirga litoralis. Next base: position 291,749 of record NZ_QKVK01000002.1, on the reverse strand, counting down.
ATGCGCAAGCCCCTGATCGAAGTCGCCGCCGCCATCGCCCTCACCCTTTCCGCCATCCTAGCACTGGCGCCGGGGGCCCATGCCAGTAGCGTTATGGTGATGAAGGCCTATGCCCGCGCCTCGGCCACGGCCGGCGCCGAAACCGGGGCCGCCTATGTGAGCCTGATGCTACATGGCGACGCCGACCGGCTCGTCGCCGTCTCCACCCCCGCCGCCCGGATGGCGGGGCTGCATGAGACCAGGCAGGTCGATGGCGTGATGAAGATGGCGCATGTCGATGCGATCGACATTCCCGCCCATGGCATGCTGGAGATGAAGCCCGGCGGCTATCACATCATGCTGATGGGGCTGACAAGGCCGCTGAAGGAGGGAGACGAGATCGACCTCACGCTCACCTTCGAGAAGGCGGGCGAGGTGCAGGTGAAGGCGAAGGTGGGCGGCGTCGCCCAGATGAACTAGGCCTCGGGCGTTTCCTCGGCCGGGGTGGGCTCCTCGCGGAGCGGCCGCAGCGCCGCGTCCTCCGACTTCATGCGCCAGAACAGCAGGGCGAGGTTCAGGATGCCGAAGCCCAGCGCATACCAGATGAGCCCGAAGGCCAGTGGCAGGATGAAGATCTCGGCTGCCACCACGAAATAGTTGGCGTGGCGGATCCAGCTGTGGAAGCCCTCGTCGGGGAGCTTTTCGCCCGGCACCACCATGAGCCTGGTCGTCCAGCTGCTGCCCAGCGCCGCCACGATCCAGCCACGCGTCGCCTCGAGCACCACATAGGCATAGATCCAGGGCTGGTCGATCGGCGGGAGATAGGTCAGCACGAGGTACCACAGCCCGGCGAGCCACAGCACCTGCAGCGCCACCACGAAGCCATAGCGGTTCGACCCCACCTCGAAACCGCCGCGCGCCTCGATCTTCTTCGTGTTGCGGTGGGCGATGACGAGCTCGATCACCCGCTGCAGGGTGACGAGGGCAAGGATCAGGACATGGAGCCACATGCGGGCGAGTGTAGGGGGATTCCGGGGGCGGGGTAAGGGGGCTCATGGCCCCGGGGCTCATCATGACCGGGCTCGTCCCGGGCATCCTTTGCGGGCGGCGGAATAGGATCGCCGGGACGAGCCCGGCGATGATGGGAGGGGAGGGTTGAGCCAAGCCACCTTGCGGAGCCTGCGCCAGACCCGTCATAACGGCGGGAGCCTTCTCGAGAGACCGCGCCGCCTTGGACCTTCTGCACATCATCCTGCTCTTCGCCGGCGGCCTGCTGGCGGGCTTCATCAACGTGATGGCGGGCGGGGCGGGCTTCATGACCTTCCCGCTGCTGCTCGCGGCGGGCATGACCGAGATCGAGGCCAATGCCTCCAACTTCGTCGCGGTGCTGCCTGCCAATGTCGTGGGCACCGTCGTCTACCGGCACGAGCTGAAGAAGGTGAGGAAGCACCTGTGGCTGAGGCTCTGCCTCGCGGCGGCGGGTGGCGTGCTTGGTTCGTGGATCCTCATCCACACCGGGCAGGCGGCCTTCGAGCGGGTGATCCCGTGGCTCCTGCTCTTCGCCACCACCTCCTTCGCTTTCGGACCCTGGCTGAAGAACAAGCTCGAGCGTGACTTCGCCTTCGACGGCACGCGCTGGCTGTGGCTGTCCTTCGTGCTGGAGTTCATCGTCTTCGTCTATGGCGGTTACTTTGGGCTCGGCATGGGGATCGTGATGTTCGCGATCTACGCGATCTTCAGCCACATGAGCGTGCACCAGGCCAATGCCATCCGGAACATCACCATCACGCTGATGACGGTGATCTCGATACTGATCTTCGCGCAGGCGGGCGTCATCCGCTGGGTGCCGTCGCTCGTCATGATGACGGGGGCGATGATCTCGGGCTATTTCACCGCCAAGGTGGCGCTGCGCATTCCGCACCACTATGTGCGCAAGGGCATCCTCGTCTGGGCCGTCTGCCTCACGGCGCTGGCATTCCTGCGCTATCACTGAGGGCCCTGGCCCTGATCGCCTCGCGGTGCGCGGCATAGAGCCCGCAGACCACGATCAACACCATGCCGAGAATGGCGATCCAGTCCGGGAACTCGCCGAAGACGACAATGCCGGAGATGATGGCGAAGACCATCACCGAATAGCGGAAGGGGGCCGTGGCGGTGAGCTCGCCCAGCCGGAGTGTGGCCACCATCAGCAGATAGCCGGAGGAGAGGAAGCAGGCCGCGAGCGCCAGCAGGCCGACCTCCCACCAATCCGGCGGCGTCAGGCCCTGGAAGGCGATCAGCGCCAGGCCGCCCGCGGTGACGAAGCCCGCATTCGCCAGCGCCACCACGAAGACCGGGATGCGGGCGGGGATGGTCTTGGTCAGCAGGTCCCTCACCGCGACGAAGAGCACGATGGCCAGCGCCAGCACCTCGTAGATCGAGAAGTTGGCAACCGAGGGCTTGACGATCATCAGCACACCGATGAATCCGCCGATGATGGCGATCATGCGCCGCCAGCCCACCTCCTCGCCGAGGAACAGCATGGAGAGCAGGGCCACGGCCAGCGGCACCGCCTGCATGACGGATGTCAGGTTTGCGATGGGCATGTGCACCAGCGCGGTGACGAAGGCGACGGTGGCGAAGAGATCGCAGGTCGAGCGCATCAGCACGTTCTTCTGGCGGATCTTGGGGAGTTCCTTCAGCAACCCCTGGGATGCGCAGATGGCGGTGAGGATCGCCATGGCCATAACGCCGCGCAGCGCGATCAGCTCGCCCACCGGCAAATGCTTGCCGACGATCTTCACGATCGTGTCGTTGCAGACGAAGGACCCCATGGCGCAGACCATGAGGACGCCGGCGCGGAGGGCGGTGTTTTGCGGCAGGCGGAGCATCAGCGATGGGTAGCGCGCTTCCGCCCTGCGCCGCTATGCCGGAATTGCAAGGCTCAGCCGCCGGTGACGCTCATGTGGCGCGCCACCGCCGGCTTGTTGTGGCGGCGGTCGATGACGAAGTCATGGCCCTTGGGCTTCCGCCCGATGGCCTCGTCGATGGCGGCATTGAGAAGCTCGTTCCCCTCCGAGGCGCGCAGCGGCGCGCGGAGGTCGGCGGCGTCCTCTTGTCCGAGGCACATGTAGAGCGTGCCGGTGCAGGTGAGGCGGACACGGTTGCAGCTCTCGCAGAAATTATGGGTCATCGGCGTGATGAAGCCGAGGCGGCCGTCCGTCTCCTTCACCCGCACATAGCGTGCCGGGCCGCCGGTCTTGTAGGCGATGTCCTCCAGCGTGAACTGGTCCATCAGCTGCGCGCGGACGACGGAGAGGGGGAGATACTGGTCTGTCCGGTCGCCGTCGATGTCACCGAGCGGCATGGTCTCGATCAGCGTGAGGTCCATGCCTTCCCCATGCGCCCAGCGCAGCATCTCGGGGATTTCGGTGTCGTTGACGCCCTTCAGCGCCACGGCGTTGATCTTGATCGACAGGCCGGCCTTCTGCGCGGCCTTCAGGCCCTCCTTCACCTTGGGCAGGTCGCCCCAGCGGGTGATCTGGCGGAACTTCGCCTCGTCCAGCGTGTCGACCGAGACATTGATGCGGCGGACGCCATGACCGGCGAGTTCATCGGCGAAGCGGGCAAGCTGCGAGCCGTTGGTGGTGAGGGTGAGTTCCTCCAGCGCGCCACTCTTCAAGTGGCGGCCAAGGCTCTCGACCAGTGTCATGATGCCCTTGCGCACCAGTGGCTCGCCGCCGGTCAGCCGGATCTTCTTCACGCCCTTGTCGATGAAGGCGGTGCAGACGCGGTCCAGCTCCTCGAGCGAGAGCAGGTCGCGCTTCGGCAGGAAGGTCATGTCCTCCGCCATGCAATAGACGCAGCGGAAGTCGCAACGGTCCGTCACCGACACGCGCAGGTAGCTGACGTGGCGTCCGAATGGGTCGATCAGGGCAGGTTGGGCGGTCATGGTGCGTTATATTTGGGCGTATACACCGGCAAGGTCAACCCGCACCTTGCGCGGCCGCAAGCTGCTTCTGGCTGGGCAGGAACATGGCGAGCAGCCCGAAGGCCGGCAGGAAGGAGCAGACGTGGAAGACGAAGCCGATCGAGGTCCAGTCTGCGATCACGCCGAGGAGTGCTGCACCCGCCGCCGCGATGCCGAAGGCGAGGCCGAAGAACAGCCCCGAGATCATGCCAACCCGCCCCGGCATCAGCTCCTGCGCAAAGACCAGCATGGCCGAGAAGGCAGAGGCCAGGATGAAGCCGATGGGCACGGACAGCATGACCGCCCAGAAGTGGTTGGCATAGGGCAGGGCGAGGGTGAAGGGCAGGGCGCCCAGCACCGAGAACCAGATGACGGCCTTGCGCCCGATCCTGTCGCCGATGGGCCCGCCCAGCAGCGTGCCCGCGGCGAAGGCGGCGAGATAGATGAAGAGGTCGATCTGCGCTTCCTTGGGGCTGAGGCCGAAGGTGTCGATCAGGTAGAAGGTATAGAAGCTCGACATCGACGAGGTGTAGACGAATTTCGAGAACATCAGGCAGAGCAGCACGGTGAGCGAGGTCATCACCATGCGCCGCGGCAGCGGGTTGGGCGGCACATGGCCGCGCTTCACCCCGTTCTTGGGCGAAAGGTGATGCGCATACCACTTGGCGGCATAGCTGAGGATGGCGACGGAGAAGAGGGCGAGGAGTGCCAGCCACGCGACGCTCCCCTGGCCATGCGGCACCACGAAGAAGGCGGCGAGCAGCGGCCCGATGGAGGTGCCGAAGTTGCCGCCCACCTGGAACACCGACTGCGCGAAGCCGAAGCGCCCGCCCGATGACAGCCGCGCCAGCCGCGAGGCCTCCGGATGGAAGATCGACGAGCCGATGCCGATGAGCGTGGCGCCCACCAGGATCATCTCGTAGCTGTGGGCGAGCCCCACCACCACGAGGCCGACGAGCGACAGGGCCGGCGCGATCGGCAGCGAGAAGGGAAAGGGCTTCTTGTCGGTGTAATGCCCGATCAGCGGCTGCAGCACGGAGGCCGTGGCCTGGAAGGCCATGGTGATGAAGCCAACCTGGGCAAAGCTCAGGTTGTGCAGGTCGCGCAGCAACGGATAGATCGAGAGCAGCAGCGCCTGCAGCGTGTCGTTGATCAGGTGCCCCGCCGTGACCGCGAAGAGCACGGCATAGGTGGTGCCCTGGACCTTGGCGGGGGTGAAATGGGTGGTGACCATGGAGACTGCGTAGCGGGAAACGCGGGTTGTGGCCAATGCCGGGTTGGCAGGTTGGGTATGTGTTGGGTCGCCCTCTGCCGCGGAAGGAGCGGGGGCGTGACGAGCCTATGCCCTCTCGCCTTCCCAAAGGCCCTCGGCGCAGGCCAGAATATGCCGTTTCAGGCCGCGCTTCCTCAGTTTTCGCGCCTTGTGTTCTCCCGCAGGAACGGCTGAGGGTATCGGATCTTCCGAGACATCGAACAGGTAATAGTCGGAGTGCCGCCGGGCCGCATGTGACAGCCAGAACATATCGTAGGATTTTTCCAGCTGCGGCTTCATCTGCTCGTAGTCCGTATCCACGATCGCCTTGGAATGAATGTCGCATCCGACGGCAAGGATGGAGCCACATCCGAATTTGCGGGCTAGGCCGCGGATGGCCAGGATCAGCACCTCTTCCGGTGCAATGTCGAAACAGTCCCTCACCAGATGGCGGCGGAACTCCCGGAGATGCGGCTGGCAACCCTGGCTTCCGCCAATGAGGATGGCCGCTTGGTCCGGCTGGCCGGTCATTCCCGTGCAGAAGCTGAATGTGAGAAAGTGGACGACGCAACCGTCACACTCCACGAACAGGATGAAATCCCCTTCCTCGATGTTGATGTATCTGTTGTACCTTAGCTTGACGGTCACATTCCCGGACTTTGCCGGAACAGCGGCAACGGTCATCCCGCTTCCCATCAACTGAGCATGAAGTCCGGCATCCTTTATGCGCTGCGAGACGCGGAGGTTGGCCCAGAATATGTTTCGAATCGAGCTGCTGTTCATGAGGCTGGAAATCCGCTGCGGCCGGAGTTCGAAGGTCACCCTGTACAGTGTCGAAAGCACGGCTCCGCGCTGCCTTGCCCTGTCGGGCTCCAGTCCGCACGCCTTGTCTCTCAGCGTCGCCAGGAGACGTGGTTCAAACAACAACCGGACGACGACATCCGAACCGCTTATGACCCGCTTCAGGTAAGTTGCGTACCTCGCAAGCATGTTGCTTGGTAGTTCTACGAGGATGCGCATGCAGGCAGTGCCGGAGCCAAAGTCTGTGGTGACGATTGCATGGCTCATGGCTATGGTTAGTGCCGGAGTCAATTCACAAACGGCGGCCGCTTCCCGCGGTTATGAATGCGGCCGGCAGTCCATGGGGCGTGCTGGTCTCAACCCGCCGTCCTATCGCCCCTTCGCCGTGCTCAGCAGCCAGTCCTTGAAGGTGTCGAGCGCCTCGGTGCGGCGCGCGATGCCGGAGGCGGGCTCGATGATCGAGTAGGCGTAGTCCTGCTTGATGTCGATGTCGAAGAGCTGAACGAGGCGGCCCGAGGCGAGGTCATCAGCGATCAAGCTCTTGGGGCACAGCGCGATGCCCTGGCCGGCCAGCGCTGCGGCGCGCAGCAGGTTGAAGTCCTGGAAGATGGGGCCGGGCGAGGGGCCGGCATGCTTGAGGCCGGCGTGGCGCATCCAGTTCTGCCAGTCCAGCCGGTCGGTATCATGGAGCAGGGGCTTGCCCAGGATGGTCTGCGGCACGTCGAAGGGGCCTTCCTTCTCGAGGTAGATCGGGTTGCAGATCGGCACCGTGCTGCCGGGCAGCAGCTTCGTGGAGCGGCAGCCGTCCCACTCGCCGGGCCCCCACAGCACCGCAATGTCCACCTCGTCGAAGTCCACCTTGTGGTCGGCGAAGGCATAGACCACCTTCACCGAGATCTCCGGGTGCTCGCGGAAGAACTGCGACAGCTTGGGGATCAGCCAGATGGTGGCGAAGGAGGGGAGTGCGGCAATGGTGAGGGCCGGCCCCTGGTCCGACTGCTGCAGGCGGCGGCAGGCGGCGGCCATGATGTCGAAGGCCTCGGCCAGCGAGCGGGCGAGTTCCTGGCCCTTCTGGGTGGGCATGGTCTGGCGGCCCAGCCGGTCGAACAGGGTGATGCCGAACCACTGTTCGAGCTGGCGCACCTGGTGGCTCACGGCGGACTGGGTGACGTTCAGCTCCTCCGCTGCCCGCGAGAAGGAGCCCGAGCGGGCGGCGGCTTCGAAGCAGCGGAGCGCATTCAATGAGGGCAGGCGGGACACCGGGAAGGCTCCATGAGGAAATTTCATGGATTATGTGAGGGATCGTCTTTTGACACAAGGGCTTATCCGGGGAAGTTATTCCGCACATTTCAAACCCGGAGAAACGCCCACCATGAACCTCGCTCGCCCTGCGGTCGTCGACTATCGCAACAATGGCAAGAAGCCGAAGCCGACCTTCTCGGACGCCGAGATGAAGCGCCGCCAGGACGGCATCAAGGGCTGGATGAAGAAGGCCAAGGTCGATGCCTGCCTGTTCACCAGCTACCACAACATCAACTATCTCTCCGACTTCCTCTATTGCTACTTCGGCCGCAAGTATGGCCTGGTCATCACGCCGAACAAGACGACCTCCGTCACCGCTGCCATTGACGGCGGCCAGCCGGCGCGCCGCACCTTCGGCGACAACGTGACCTATACCGACTGGTCGAAGGAGAACTATTTCGTTGCCATCAAGGCGCTGATGAAGGGTGCCAGGCGCATCGGCATCGAGTTCGACCATGTGAACCTCGACTTCCGCAAGCAGCTGGAAGACGCCTTCCCGGGCGTCGAGTTCGTCGACGTCGCAGCCCCCTCGATGCGGCTGCGCATGATCAAGAGCGCGGAAGAGATCAAGCACATCACCAAGATGACGCGCATTGCCGACATCGGCGGCGCGGCCTGCGTCGAGGCCATTGCCGTTGGCGTTCCGGAACATGAGGTGGCGCTGCATTCGACCCAGGCCATGGTGCGCGAAATTGCCAAGGTCTGGCCGCAGGGCGAGCTTCTCGACACCTGGACCTGGTTCCAGTCGGGCGTCAACACCGACGGCGCACACAATCCCGTCACCTCGAAGAAGATCAGGAAAGGCGACATCCTGAGCCTCAACTGCTTCCCGATGGTGGCGGGCTATTACGTCGCGCTCGAGCGCACGCTCTTCGCCGAGACGGCGTCCAAGGAGCACATTCGCCTGTGGGAGATCAACTGCCACGTCCATGACGAGGGCAAGAAGCTGCTCGTGCCGGGTGCGAAGTGCTCCGACGTCGCCAAGGCGCTGAACGAGATCTATGCCAAGCACGATCTCCTCAAGTACCGCACCTTCGGCTATGGCCACTCCTTCGGCGTGCTCTGCCACTACTATGGCCGCGAGGGCGGCCTCGAGCTGCGCGAGGATTGCGACACCGTGCTGGAGCCCGGCATGGTCGTCTCGATGGAGCCGATGATCATGATCCCCGAGGGCCAGAAGGGTGCCGGCGGCTATCGCGAGCATGACATCCTGGTCATCACCGAGAAGGGCAACCGCAACATCACCGGCTTCCCCTATGGCCCCGAGCACCTGATCGTGAAGGCCGGCGGCGGGTCCAGGAAGAAGGCAGTTGCCAAGAAATCGGCCAAGAAGAAGCGCTGATTTCGCGTCTGACACGAAGTCTATTCATGGGGCGCGGCGCAGGAGGGACTTGCATCCCCGGGCCCGCGCCCTATGATATTTTCTCAAGCAGCCATAAAACACGTACAGGGTGAGGACACAGGGGAATGGCCAAGGACGCCGCCAGCGACGCGATGGTTCGCTTCGTCAATGTGCAGAAGAGTTATGACGGCGAAACGCTCGTCGTGAAGAACCTCAACCTCGACATCGCCAAGGGCGAGTTCCTCACCATGCTCGGCCCCTCGGGCTCCGGCAAGACCACGACGCTGATGATGCTGGCGGGCTTCGAGCCCGCGACCCATGGCGAAATCTACCTCAAGGACCAGCCGATCAACAACGTGCCGCCGCACAAGCGCGGCATCGGCATGGTGTTCCAGAACTATGCGCTCTTTCCCCACATGTCGATCAACGAGAATCTGGCCTTCCCGCTGCAGGTCCGGAACGTTCCCAAGGCCGAGATCGAGGAGCGCGTCGCCAAGGTGCTCAAGATGGTGGAGCTGCCGCAGATGGGCAACCGCCGCCCCGGCCAGCTTTCGGGCGGCCAGCAGCAGCGCATCGCGGTCGCCCGGGCCCTCGTCTTCGAGCCCGACCTGGTGCTGATGGACGAGCCGCTGGGGGCGCTGGACAAGCAGCTGCGCGAGCAGATGCAGTACGAGATCAAGCACATCCATGAGCGCCTCGGCGTCACCATGGTCTATGTGACGCATGACCAGTCGGAAGCGCTCACCATGTCGAACCGCATCGCGGTGTTCAACGATGGCATCGTGCAGCAGCTCTCGACGCCCGCCGAGCTCTATGAGCGCCCGGTCAATTCCTTCGTCGCGCAGTTCATCGGCGAGAACAACAAGCTCAAGGGCACCGTGGCCGAGATCGGCGCCGACAATGTGGCGACCGTGAAGCTCGAGACCGGCGAGATGGTGAAGGCGCTGGCCATCGGCCCGCGCGAGAAGGGCGGCCGCACGCTGCTTTCCGTCCGCCCTGAGCGCGTCGAGATCAATCCCAATGCCCAGACGGCGGACGTGATCCTGTCCGGCCGCATCGCCGAGCTCATCTACCTGGGCGATCACATCCGGGCGCGGCTCGAGGTGGCGGGCCATGACGACTTCATCGTCAAGGTGCCGAACAAGGGTGCCTCGGAGCATGTGGCCGAGGGTCGCCAGGTGCAGGTGGGCTGGAAAGCTGCGGATTGCCGCGCACTGGACTTTGCCGAGTTCCGGCACTGAGGTGAGGTGATGGCAGCCAGCCGCGGGTTTCGACTGATCGCGTGCTGGCTCATCGGCCTTGCCGTCTCTTTCTGTCTTCTCATGCCGCTGCCGGCGGGCCGGGCCGACGACTATGAGGTCGACCTGGCACTGGTGCTGGCGATAGACTGTTCCTTCAGCGTCGACTCCCGTGAATTCGCCGTGCAGATGCGCGGCCTGGGCCAGGCCTTCCAGACCGAGGCCGTGAAGCGGGCGATCGCGCAGGGCGTGCGCCAGCGCATCGCGGTGACGGCCGTGCAATGGTCGGATGACCGCAACCAGAAGGTCGTGGTGCCGTGGACGGTCGTATCCGGCGGGGCCGATGCCGACGAGCTGGGCCAGATCTTCATGCACACCCAGCGCCAGTTGACGGAGGGCGGGACGTCGCTGTCCATGGCGCTGACCTTTTCCTCCGCGCTGTTTGCCGCCGCCCCCGCCGCCGAGCGCCGCGTGATCGACGTGTCGACCGACGGCCGCAACAACAGCGGGCCGCCGGTGGCGCCGGTGCGGGACCGCGTGGTGGCCCAGGGCATCACCATCAACGGCCTGACGATCCTGAACGAGTGGCCAACGCTCGACACCTATTTCGAGGCCAACGTGGCCGGCGGCACGGGCCACTTCGTCATCCCCGCCAATGACTATGATGCCTATGCGCAAGCCATCCTGCGCAAGCTGCTGCGCGAGATCACCGGGCCTGGCATCACCTGATTTCGAAGAGAGTGCCTCATGTCCAGCTTCACCCTGAGCTTCGTTCCTGAAATCCGCTTCGGCGCAGGCCGCCTTGGCGACATCGCACCGCTGGCGGAGGCGAAGGCGGGGAAGGGGGCAGCCGTGCTGCTCGTCGCCGATCCGGCACTGAAGGAACTCGGCATCACGGCGCAGGCCGTCGACATTCTCGCCAGGGCCGGACACGCAACGGAGGTCTATGACGGGTTCACCGGCGAACCCTCGGTCGCCGACATCGATGCCGCCGCGACGCAGGCGCGCCGGCATGACGCGAAAGCGGTGATCGGGCTGGGCGGTGGTTCGGCGCTGGACACGGCAAAGCTCGTCGCCTGCTGCGCGGTGTCGGGTCAGCCCGCCGCCGCCTATGCGCTCCGCGCCACGCCCTTGCCGAAGAACCGCTTGGCCCTCATTGCCGTGCCGACGACGGCGGGCACCGGCTCCGAGGTGACGCGCGTCTCGGTCTATGCCGATGCGAACAAGGTGAAGGTCTGGGCCTGGGGCGAGGAGCTGAAGCCGGACGTGGCGATCCTCGACCCGGAGCTGTCCGTCGCACTGCCTGCAGCGGTGACGGCCGGATCGGGGCTCGATGCGCTGGTGCACGCGATCGAGGCGGCCACCAACAAGCAGGCCAATCCCGGCAATGATCTTTATTGCCTCAAGGCCATCAGCCTCATTGCCGCCAATCTCGAGCGCGCGGTGACGCATCCCGCTGACCTCGCGGCCCGTGGCGCCATGCTGCTCGCCGCCTGCTATGGCGGCATCGGCATCGACAATTGTGGAACCGCACTGGCCCACAACATTTCCCATGCGGTGGCCAATCTCGCACCCATTGCGCATGGCCGGGCCACCGGCCTCGCCATGCTGGCCACCATGGATTGGGTTGCGGAAGGAAACCGCCCGGGCTTCGCGCGCGTAAGCGAGGCCATGGGTACGAATGATGCAGTGGCGGGTTTCGACCGCCTTGTCCGGGCGAGCGGAGTGGCCGTGTCGCCCGGCCTTTCCGGTATAACGGCGGAGGCGTTGGCGAGGCACATGGCCGCCCCCGCCAATGCCCCGATGCGCAAGTCGACGCTGCGCTACCCAACGGACGGTGACCTCGTGATGCTGGCCGAGCGCTTCCTGTCGCTACGCTGAGCTGATAGATCGACCGGCATGAATCAGGACCTCTTTGACAACGTGCGCCGTCTGGTCACCACCGCGGCAGCAGGGCTCGCGGCCCGGCGGGGCGAAGGCCTTGCCGAGGTGCTGGAGCGCCTTGCGCAACAGGACATCGGACCAGGCGCCTTCCGTGAACCCGAACCGCGCAGCCTTCCGGTCCTGAGGCATCTGCCGCAATGTGTCGGCGAGGCCATGGTGCTCGATCCCCGCCTCGCCTCCGCCATCGCGTCGGTTGAGGATGCGCTGCAGTGGCAGCAGTCGGCTAGCTATACGGACGATCTTCTCGGCGCCGGTTTCTCCGAGAATTATGGCTGGGCGGAGATCATCGGCCCGCGCGGATTTTTCCCGGGCGATGACGTCCTGCTCGGCCTCCTGATGCTGGGGCCGGAGCGGCATTACCGCGATCACTACCATCCCGCGCCCGAACTCTACTGGCCGCTCACGGCGGGAAGCTTCTGGAGCCGCGACGGCGGCCCCTTCGTGGAACAGCCGCAGGGCGCCATCATCTGGCATCCGTCCATGGCGCTGCATGCCACCATCACCCGCGCCACACCTCTTCTGGCCCTGTGGTGCTGGACGCGGGACACGGCGACGCCGGCGCAACTGGCATGAGCGCGCTTGCCCTGTTGCGGCTGGTGCTGACCATCGCCGTGCTCGCCTATGTGGCCATCGCGGTCTTCATGTATCTCCAGCAGCGCAGTTTCCAGTACCACCCTGCGCACAAGGGTACCCCGCCCCAGGCACTGGGTCTGGCGAACGTCACCGAGGAACGGGTGACAACGCCCGACGGCGAGACCATCGTGCTGTGGTATTCCCCCGCACGGCCGGGCCAGCCCACCGTGCTGTTCTTCCATGGCAATGGCGGCGAGGTCGCCGACCGGACGGAGCGCTTCGCCTTTCTGCAGGCGCAGGGCCTCGGCGTGATGTTCGTCTCCTACCGCGGTTATGGTGCGAGCACCGGCAAGATCTCGGAGCAGGGCCTCCTCACCGATGCGCTGACGGCCTATGACGTGCTGCGGGCGAAGGGCGTGCCACCGGACCGCATCATGCTGCTGGGCGAGTCGCTTGGCACCGGTGTCGCGGTGCAGCTCGCCGCGCAAAGGCCCGTGGCCGCTGTCGCGCTGGAAGCGCCCTACACCGCGACGGTCGACATCGCGGCCGACATCTACTGGTGGCTCCCGGTGCGCCTCCTCATGAAGGACCAGTTCCGCACGAGGGACCACATCGCCCGGGTGAAGGCGCCGCTCCTGATCCAGCATGGCGATGCCGACACCATCGTGCCCGTGGCGCAGGGCCGCGCACTCTTCGCCATGGCCAATGAGCCGAAGCGGCTGGTGATCGTGCCGGGCGAAGGCCATGATGCGGTGTTCGACCGCGGTGTCTGGGAGCGCGAGGTGGCATTTTTCCGGGAGTCGGTGCCTCTCCGATAGCCGTCACCCACTTGGCATGATACATCCTTGGCGTGCTTAATCCGCCGGATGTGACAGTCATGGACGACTTTCCGTTCCCCGAGCTCGAATCCGACGCGCCGGCCATCGCCCGGTTCGTGACACGCGAAAACGCCCGCACCGAAGCAGCCTTCGGTGGCCCGGCGCGGGCGGCCGAGGAGGCTGCGTTGCGGAGCATCCTGGAGGCTCCGGACGACATTTGGCATCTCGCCCGCCGCGGATCCTTCATCTACACCTTCCGCCAGACGGCTGATCATCCGCGCGGACGCTGGCTTCGCCTGCCCGAGGCCGTGCCGATCACGCCCGAGGCGCCCTGGGAGACGGTCTTCGACCTCGACGCGTTCTGCGCCGGAACCGGCAGGCTGTGGGACTGGCGCGGAACCCAGACCAACCCGTTCAATGCCGCGCAGGTGCTGATCCAGCTGTCCGAGGAAAGCTCCGACCTGACGCGCAGCGTGGAATTCGATCTCGAACGGTGCAGCTTCGTGCCGGGCGGTTTCGACATCGGGCCCGACCGCAGCGAAGCGCGCTGGGAAGGCCCGGACAGCCTGCTGCTGGCATCCGCCGCGCCGGGCGATGCGACACGCTCCGGGTGGCCCGGCGCCCTGCGGCGGCTGAAGCGGGGGGGCAAGCGGGAAGAGGCAAGCCTGCTGCTTCGCACCGATGACGATAACCTGGAGGTATCGGGCTGGGTCAGCCGGCTTGGCGGACGCGAACTCTTCGCGGTGCACCTGGAGTACAAGGCCATCGGCAAGGCGCGCGTCACGCTGCTGCGGGCGGGCCGTGGGCCGGTGGTGCTGCCCAATCCGCCCGACACCATTCCGGCCTTCAATCATGCCTTCTGCGCCTGGGTCGCGAGCGAGGAGGGCGTGCATCCCTCCGGCACGCTGGTGATCAGCCGTCACGACGGCAGCGACGAGCGGATCCTGTTCGCGCCGCGCGCCGGGGGCGCCGTGCGGTCACCTGACCTCGTCTTCGCGGGCGACTGGCTGGTGTGGACCGAGATGCGCCAGCTCGTGCCTCACATCATGGCGCTCGATACGCGCCGGGTGGACGCGACCCCGCAGGAAATCATCCCGCCGGTGGTGGCGGACACCATGCGGGTCCTGCCCTTCGATACGCAGCCGGACCTCAGCGACGGCACGCTGGTGCTCACCGCCACGGGCTATCTCACGCCCATGCAATACTGGCTCTTCGACCTGTCGAAGGGCGTGGAGGGCATCGGCTTCCGCCTGCTCCATGCCGCGCCGGGGCGCTTTGATGCGTCGGGCTGCGAGGTGGCGCTGTGGTCGGCGCGGAGCGATGACGGGGTGCAGATTCCCTATCACGTCGTGCTGCCGCGGGGCCATGCGGGGCGGGGTGACCTTGCGGTGCTGCTCCATGGCTATGGCGGCTTCGGCATCAGCCTCGATCCGGGCTATCGCGCCCTCACGGGAAAGGCGTGGATCGAGCGGGGCGGGGCCTATGTCGAGGCACATATCCGTGGTGGCGGCGAATTCGGCCCTGGCTGGCATGAACCCGCGAAGGGCGCCGGGCGCCAGCGCAGCTTCGCCGATTTTGCCGCCGTGGCGGCCGACCTCGTGGCGCGCGGCATCACCACGCAAGGCCACGTCGCATGCCATGGCATCTCCAATGGCGGGTTGCTCTGCGGCGTGATGCTGACGCGCTATCCCGAGCGCTTCGGCGCCGTCTGGGCCAATGTCGGAGTCCACGACATGCTGAACTTCACCCGCTTTCCCGCCGGGCGGGCCTGGATCGATGAATATGGCGATCCGGACGATCCCGAGGCGCGTGAATGGCTGCGGGCCTATTCACCCCTCCACAACATTCCCGACCGGCCCCTGCCGCCGGCCCTGATCGACACTCATGAGCGGGACGACAGGGTGGACCCTTCGCACGCACGCCGCTTCGCGGCTGCGCTGCGGGCGGCGGGGCACCAGCCATTCTACATGGAACATCGCGGCGGCCATGGTGGCGGCGGTGCGAGTTTCGAGACGGCACGCGAAATGGCGCTGGGCTTTGCCTTCCTGCGCTGGGCGCTGAAGCTCGATCAGTAGCCCGGCGGCGGCACGAAGCCCGCATATTCCCTTTCAAGCAGTTCGGCGAAGCGGATCGCGGTGTAGTCGGCATATTGCCGGGTGATGATCTGCACGCCGGCGGGCAGGCCCTCGGGCGTGAGCCCCATGGGCGCCACGGTGGAGGGCAGCAGGAAGCAGCCGGAGTAACCCGCCCAGAACAATTGATCCGTAGTCGGAACAGGCCTGCCGTTGACCGTGATCTTGCGCTCATGGCGCTCGCCCACATGGTCATGCGGGAAGGCGGCGGAGGCCGCGGCGGGGCAGATCATCACGTCCCAGTCGTCGAAGAACTGGTCCCACAACAGACGCATCTGGTGGCGGCGCTCGTTGTATCTGAGCCAGTCGCGGTGCGGCAGCACATAGGCGCGCAGCATCTTGGTGAGGTAGCTGTCGTCCCTCGGGTCGGAGGCCGCGACCTTGGCGGAATTGGCCGCGAACTCCGCATCGGACTGGCGGCGGCTCGTCGCCGAGCGCAGCAGCGCGATATAGACATCCATCGCCTCCTTGCTGGTGAAGGCGGGGCGCGCCGTGGTGGAGAGCTTCTTGACCCTCCTGCCGAGGAACTGGGTGAGCTTGCCCAGCAGGTCCTGCACGCTCAAGTCCACCTCCGACTGCTCGTCGGTGACCATCACGGCAACACGGAACTCCTTCAGCGTCTTCTGCGGCGCGGGCGGGAGGGTGAGGGCATAGCCGCGCGCCTCCGGCCCCACGGGTCCGGCGATGATCTTCATCATCGTGGCGAGGTCGCGCGCCGAACGGGCCAGCGGGCCTGCCACCGTGATGTCGCCCGGCTGCACCACGCCGGGCAGCAAATGACCCTGGTAGGGCACCACGCCCCAGGTGGGCTTGTGGCCATAGACGCCGCAGTAATGTGCCGGATTGCGGATCGAGGCGCCGATGTCGGAGCCGATCTCGAGCGCCGACATGCCGGTGGCCAATGCCACCGCGGACCCGCCCGACGAGCCGCCGGGTGCACGCGCCAGGTCCCACGGGTTGTTGGTGGTGCCGTAGATGGCGTTGTAGCTCTGCCAGTCGGCCAGCATGAGCGGCACATTGGTCTTGCCATAGACCACGGCACCCGCCGCCTCCAGCCGCTGCATGGCCACCGCATCGGTCGAGGCGATATTGTCCCTGAAGCGCGGGTCACCCCAGGTGGAGGGAAGCCCCTTCATGTCGAAGCTTTCCTTGGCGGTCATCGGCACGCCGTCGAAGGGGCCCATGGGCTTTCCCGCCTTCAGCCGCCGGTCCGCCGCGCGGGCAGCCTTTTTGGCGCGGGGAATGTCGGTCACCACCACGGCATTGAGCGCCTTGTTGTGTGCCTTGTATTGGTCGAGGCAATCTTCCAGCAGGGCGGTGGCGGTGGTTTTCCCCGAGCGCAGCAGGCGGGCGAGCTCGGTGGCGGAACGGAAATGGAGGGGAAGGGCGGGCATGGCGAACTCCTGTCGGTGCCAGCCTATCGCCGCATGCCAGAACTGCAATCCCCCGGGCTGACGGGCAGCCCTGCACGGTATAGAGAGCCGCGATGGACCGCCGCGCCCTCATCATCGGATATTCGCTCGTCGCGGCGGGCTCGGCACTCTTCGCCTCCAAGGCCATCTTCATCAAGCTGGCCTATGTGGAGCGCTACGATGCGCTGCTCATCCTCGCCTGGCGCATGGTCTTCGCGCTGCCCGTCTTCGTGGTGGTGGGGGCAATCGAGGTGGCGCGCAGAAGGGCCGAGGGCAGGCCCATGCCGCGGCGGGGTGCTGTCCTGGGGGCGATCGGCATCGGCCTCATTGGCTACTATCTGGCCATGATCCTCGATTTTGGCGGGCTGCTCTATGTCACGGCCCAGCTCGAGCGGCTGGCCCTCTTCACATATCCGATCTTCCTCATCTTCATCGGGGCGGCCTTCTTCGGCATGAAGCTCACCCGGACAAGCCTGATCGCGGCGCTCGTCTCCTATCTCGGCCTCGCGGTGGTCTTCGCCACGGACTTCAGCGAGGGCGGGTCCAATGTGTCGCTCGGCACGCTGCTGGTGCTGGGCTCGGCGGTCGCCTTCGCTGTCTACCAGCTGATGGCCAAGCGCTATATCTCCGAGATGGGGGCAACGCTCTTCACCTCGGTGGCGCTCTCCGCCGCGGCCATCACCACGCTGGCCCATGTCTTCATCGTGCGCGGCCACCTCGATACCTCGATGTCCTGGCACTACTTCCTGCTGGCGGCAGGCACGGGGCTTCTCGCCACGGTGATTCCATCCTTCTTCGTCAACGCAGGAATGGCGAAGATCGGCGCCACCTCGACCGCGATGATCTCCAACGTCTCGCCGCTGCTGACGATCTATTTCGCCGTCGTGCTGCTGGGCGAGGCCTTCACCTGGTCACATGCGCTGGGAACGGCGCTGGTGGTGGGCGGGGTGGGCTATCACACGTGGAGGGAACTCAGGAAGCCGGCACGCGAAGCTCCACCTTGAATGCCGTCATTCCGGCGAAGGCCGGAATCCAGCTTTGGTTCAGCACCCGCGGTCAAAAGAGCTACCCCCCTTCGCCGGTGTGACGGCAGGGAGGGGTTGACGGGCAAAGAAAAGGCCGGGCGTTGCGGCCCGGCCGTTTAAGTTTGGGAGGAAATTGTCGCGTCGGCTCAGCTCACGTTGTCCGGCAGCACTTCCTTGCGCTTTGCCATGAAGGCCTGCAGCTGCTCGTCGATGCTCTCGTCGAGTGCGGGGGCTTCATAGTCGCGCAGCATCTGCTTCCAGCGCTCGTTGGCGCGGACGACGATGTCCTTCTCGCCCTCGTCGCGCCACTGCTCGAAGGAGTTGTTGTCGGCGAGGCCCGAACGCCAGAAGGCGGTCTCGAAATTGGCCTGGGTGTGGGCGCAGCCCAGGTAATGCGAGCCGGGGCCCACCTCGCGGATGGCGTCCAGCGCCTGGCCGTTCTCGGAGAAGTCGACGCCCTGCGCGAATTTCTGGAACATGGTCAGCTGGTCGGCATCCATGATCAGCTTCTCGTAGCCGGATGCGAGGCCGCCCTCGAGCCAGCCCGCGGCATGGAGGCAGAAATTGACGCCCGAAAGCAGCGTCGACCACATGGTGTTGGCGCTCTCATAGGCCGCCTGCGCATCGGGAAGCTTCGAGCCGCAGAGGCTGCCGCCGGAGCGGAAGGGAACGCCCATGCGGCGCGCAAGCTGGGCCGCGCCGAAGGTGACCATGGCAGGCTCGGGGCTGCCGAAGGTCGGCGCACCCGACTGCATCGACATCGAGGCCGCGAAGGTGCCGAAGACCACCGGCGCACCGGGGCGGCAGAGCTGCGTGAAGGCGATGCCGACCGAGGCTTCCGCCAGGATCTGCGTCAGCGTGCCGACCGTGGTCACCGGCGACATGGCGCCCGCGACGATGAAGGGCGAGATCACGCAGGCCTGGTTGGCGCGGGCGAGAACCTTGAGGGCGCCGAGCATGACGCCGTCCCACACCATCGGCGAATTGGCGTTGATGAGCGAGGTCATCACGCAGTTCTGGTCGACGAAGTCCTTGCCGAAGACCATCTCCGCCATGGCGACCGAGTCGGCCGAGCGCTCGCCCGCCGTCACCGAGGCCATGAAGGGCTTATCGGAATACTTGATGTGGGTGTAGATCATGTCGAGGTGGCGCTTGGCCACCGGAATGTCGACGGGCTCGCACAGCGTGCCGCCGGCATGGTGCAGGCTCGGCAGCATGTAGACGAGCTTGGCGAAGTTGCGGAAGTCCTCGATCGTGGCGTAGCGGCGGCCCTCGTCGAGGTTGCGGATGAAGGGCGGGCCATAGACGGGCGCGAAGACCGTGTTGTTGCCGCCGATCGTCACGTTGTTGGCGGGGTTGCGCGCATGCTGGACGTATTCGCGGGGCGCCGTCTTGATGAGCGAGCGGACGAGGCCCTTGGGGAAGCGCACGCGGAAGCGCTTGGGGTCGGTGGCAGACGGCTTCACGTCGGCGCCCGCGTCCTTCCACATGCGGACGGCTTCCTCGTCCTCGTAGAAGTCGATGCCGACTTCCTGCAGCACGATCTCGGCATTGGCTTCGATCAGCTCGAGTTGATCGTCGCTGAAGGGCTCATAAGGCTTGATGGCGCGGCGGATGAAGCCGGACTGCCTGACGGCGGTCGAGGTACGGGCGGCGCGGCGGGCATCGGCACCCCCGCGGGCGCGGCGGCCGGAGGACGAGGCGGGCTGGACGTCGGTCATGTCAAAGGCCTGTTGAGAAGTTTTCACGTGGAGCGGATTTACGCTCAACCGGCCATGGCGGCGTGGATTAAAACGTCAGAGAACAGCCAAGAAACGACGCGGCGTGGTGCAGCCTACTGGAACCGGGCCGACACCACGGTGTCCTTGCGCAGGGTCACGCCGCAGTAATCGCCTGTGACCTGGCAGGGGCCCGTCCAGCCGGCAAAATTCGAGATGGGCGGCTCGCCTTCTCCGCCGACGGTCAGGGGGTTCAATCCGATCTGCGTGCCGACTGGGTAGAAGCCGGAAAAGCTGCCATAGGAATTTGTGACCTCTCCCAGGGCCGTGACCTGGACCCCTCCCGGCGCCGGCCCTATCTTGACCGTCAGCCTCGCGCCGGGCGCGAAACGCGCCGTCACCGACTTCGGCGACCACACGTCGAAGTCACATGGGCTGCGCGTGCAGTCTCCTGTCCAGCCGGCGAAGGCCTGCCCAGGGGCCGGGGCCGTCCTCAGCCCGACGGAGGAGCCCATTGGCACGTACAGCGAGCAGCTGGCGGTGCAGGCCGCCACGGCCCACGGATTGATCCTGACGGAGCCCTTGCCGATGATCGTGACGTTCACCTGCTGAACCTCTTCGAATGCGGCATCCACCTGGATGCGCGGCGTGACGGCGCCATTGCGCTGATCGGTGATCGGCCTGCCCGAATGCCGCAGGGCGACGCGCAGCGTGCCGACCGGCGCCTGCGGGAACTTCTGCCGGAGAATGGCGAAGGCCGCCGCCACGTGCGCCGCCGCCATGGACGTTCCGGAGAGCGTGTCGAAGCCGCCACCGGGAACCGAGGAATAGATCGCAGCGCCCGGAGCGAGGAGGGAGAGGAAGGGAGCGGAGTTGGAGAAACAGGCAACGTCGTCAACCCTCGCCGCTGGTCCGCCCGCGTCGCAGGGTGCTGCCGCCGCATCGAACACCGCGCCGACGCTGACCGCGCTGCTCAGGCAGGCGGGAAAGGCAAGCCCGTCTAGGAAACCGTCGTTGCCGCTTGCGGCGACAACCGCGACGTTGCTGGCATACAGCAGTCGGAACGCCGCATCGGCGGCGGGGTAGGCGTCGTCACAGTATTCGGTGAATTTGGCCGTTCCGCCCAGGCTGAGATTGACAGCCGCGATCGTATTGGATTTTGCCAGCTTCGCCACCCGCTCGAGCCCGGCGATCATGTCGCTGACCATCACGAAGCTTCCGCCATCGTCATGGGACGCGACGCGCACGGACATCAGCCTGGCGTCTGGCGCGATGCCGGAGAAGGCGGCGCCACGCCCCGCCGCGATGCCCGCAACATGCGTGCCGTGTTCGCAGCCCGCCCAGGTGCAGGGCACGGCCGAACCCGCCGCGGTCGATTCCGTCCGCCTGCCCGGACATTGGCCGAGATAGGAGTAGCAGGCTTCGGAGATCACCTTGCCCTTCAGAAACGGGTGCGTCTTGTCGATGCCGGAGTCGAGGACGGCAATCGTCTGGCCCTTGCCGGTGAAGCCTGCGAGCCAGGCCGCCGGCGCGCCGATCTGCGGCCCGGACTGCTGCAGCTGGCTGGTGAGCCTGCCATTGTCCTCGAGCGTCAGAATGGCCGTGTCGGCGCCGAGCAGCTGCAGGTCTGCGGCGGTCACCTGCAGGGCGGCGAAGGGCAGGGTGGTGTAGGTCCGGAGGCGGTCAGGCGCCCGCTTGATGATGGATGCATAGCGCACCCGGAACGCGGCGGCGGCCGCTGCGATGGCCCGCTCCTGGGCGGCAGCGGCCTTCGGATCGAGCTCCGCTTCGGGCGAGAATGGCACGTTGAAGCCAACGATCACGTCGACCGTTCCCGCTTGCACGGCCTTCGCCGTCAGCGCCTGCAGCGCGGCGGTGCGCTGTGCTGCGGCAAGATCAGCCCTTTCGGCGGCGGATGAAGGAGCCCCGAGCGCAAATACGCCCAGGAATACAGCCAGGAACAAGCGTCGCATTGCGGCTCCTTACTCGTCTTTAACGTGTGTTCACCTCCCTAAACTCCCACGCGATGGATGTATAGTTAAATCTGCCGTAACGTCAGGAACATCAGAATTCCACCTTCAGCCGCTCCAGCCCATGGAAATGATAGGCATTCCGGTAACGGGGCGGTTCGGCCAGCGCCAGCCGCGGCAGGCGCTGGAACAGGAGTGGCAGGGCGACCTGCAGTTCGAGGCGCGCCAGCGGCGCGCCGATGCAGAAATGGATGCCCGCACCGAAGGCCACCTGCGGGTTGGGCTCCCTGTTCCGGATGAAGCGGTCGGGCTCGGGGAAGCGCGCCGGGTCGCGGTTGGCCGCCCCCAGCATGAGGCCGACGCTCTCACCTTTCTTCAGGCGGATCCCCGCATAGTCGAGGTCTTCCAGCGCATAGCGGGTGAAGAGGTGGAGCGGCGGGTCGTATCTGAGGGTTTCCTCGACGCAGGCCTCGTCGATGCCGTCGCGGATGTTCTGTTCGAGCAGGCACTTGATGCCGTTGCCCAGCGCATGGACGGTGGCCTCGTGGCCGGCGTTCAGGAGCAGGATGGCGGTGGTGACGAGCTCGTCTTCCGTCAGCTTCGCGCCCTGTTCCTCCGCCCGGATGAGCGCGGAGAGGAGATCGTCCTTCGGCTGCTTCCGGCGCGCGGTGATGTAGTCCCGCATGAAAGCGGAGAAGGCGACGGTGGCCTTCACCGCGCGGTCCTCGATCGCGCGGTCGCGGCGGGCCTGGTACATCGCAACCATGTCGTGCGACCAGGCGAGCAGCTGCTGCGCCATGTCGGTGGGGACACCGAGCAGATCGCAGATGACGATGACCGGGATGGGCGTGGCGAATTCGCTGAGCAGCTCTGCCTCGCCGCGCCCTTCGAAACGGTCGATCAGGCCATTGGCAAGGCGCGTGATGGCGGGCCTGAGCCGCTCCACCTGGCGCGACAGGAAGGAGCGGTTGATGAGGCTGCGCAGCCTCGTGTGCACCGGCGGCTCAAGCTCCAGCAGCGAATGCGATTCGAAGTCGTAGAAGGGCTTGAGGTGCTGCGGCGTCTCGGCCCAGCCCAGTTCGTCGCGGCTCGCAACATGCAGGATCTGGCGGCCGAAGCGGCGATCGCGCAGCAGGGCGTTGACGTCCTCGAAGCGGGCGAAGCACCAGATGCCATAGTGTTCCCATCTGAACACGGGAAGGTCCGCCCGGATGGCGTGATAGGCGGGGTAGGGGTCGTTGTAGAAGTCCGGGTCCACCGGATCGAGGATCACGGAACGACGAGCTTTATCAATGCGCATGGCTGCCATCTTCCTGCGAATTCGCATTCCGGCGCAAGTCCGGCTATGAAGCTTCGAGGTTTGGGGGAAGAACATGAAGGTCTACATCAGCGTCGACATCGAAGGCTGCGCCGGCATCACCCACTGGGACGAGGCCGGGAAGAACCATGCCGACTGGCAGGAATTCCGCGAGCAGATGACAAGGGAAGCCGTCGCCGCCATCGAGGGCGCCAAGATCGCGGGGGCCAGCGAGATCCTGGTGAAGGATGCCCATTCCTCCGGCCGCAACATCATCGCCTCCATGCTGCCGGCCGACGTGCGGCTGATCCGGGCATGGCAGGGGCACCCGCTCTGCATGGTGCAGGACCTCGACGAGAGCTTCGATGCGGTGATGATGATCGGCTACCATTCCGCCGCGGGTTCCGAGGAGAACAGCCTCGCCCACACGCTGTCGCATGATGCCGCCGAGATCCGCATCAACGGGCGGCGCGCGTCCGAATACCTGATCCATGCGCTGGCCTCCTCCATGCTGGGCGTGCCGACGGTGTTCGTGAGCGGCGACAGGGGGCTGATGGCGGAAATCGAGGAGGTGAACCCGCATGTCGGACGCTGCGCGGTGAAGGAAGGCCGCGGCCAGTCCACCATCTCCATGACGCCCGCCGCGGCGGTGAAGGCGATCCGCGACGGGGCCGCCGCCGCGCTGCGCGGTGACCTCAAGGCCTCGCTGCTCGAGGTGCCGGAGCACGTGATCGTCGAGATCGCCTATTCCAACCCGGTGCTGGCGGCGCGCCACCAGTGGTATCCCGGCATGGAACATGTCGGAAACCGCACCGTTCGCTTCGAGACCAACCACTATTTCGACGTGCTGCGCATGCTCAACTACGTGACGTGATGCGGGGAACGGACAGGCTCAGTGTCGAATTCATCGTGCTCGTGGCGTTGCTCAACGCCATGGT
The DNA here is from genome assembly GCF_003234965.1 of Aestuariivirga litoralis. Classification (GTDB taxonomy): domain Bacteria; phylum Pseudomonadota; class Alphaproteobacteria; order Rhizobiales; family Aestuariivirgaceae; genus Aestuariivirga; species Aestuariivirga litoralis. The sequence continues at coordinate 268,059 of NZ_QKVK01000002.1, read as the reverse complement.
GGCGATGTCGATCGACACGATGCTGCCTGCCATCGGCACCATCGCCCATGAACTGGGCGCCGCAGATCCCAACAGCCGGCAATACATCATCACCACCTTCTTCGCCGGGCTGACGCTGGGAACGCTGATCTACGGCCCATGGTCGGATGCGCTGGGCAGGAAGCCCACCATCGTCATCGGCCTCAGCTTCTATGCGCTGGGCTCGCTGATCTGCCTGTTCTCGGTCAACTTCCCGATGATCCTCATCGGCCGCTTCATCCAGGGCTTCGGCGCATCCTCGCCGCGCATCGTGTCGATCGCCATGGTGCGCGACGGTCAGGCGGGGGCGGCCATGGCGCGCGTCATGTCCTTCGTGATGATGGTGTTCATGCTGGTGCCGATGCTGGCGCCCTCCGTCGGCACGCTGGTGCTCTTGTTCGTCGGCTGGCGCATGATCTTCGTCGGCTTCCTCGTGGTCGGCATCGTGGCAGGGCTGTGGCTGTGGTTCCGCCAGGACGAGACGCTGCCGCGCGAGAAGCGCACGCCGCTGGCCGTCTCCTCGCTCATCAACGCTGCGGGCGAGGTGCTGAGAAACCCCATCGCCATGGGCTACACGGTGGGGGCGGGCACCATCTTCGGCGCCTTCATCATCTATCTCGGCACCTCGCAGCAGGTCTTCGCCGAGCTCTATGGCCAGGGCGCCTATTTCGCCCTGTGGTTCGCCTTCTTCGCCGGCGGCATGGCCATCGCCATGATGGTCAATGCCCGCCTTGTCATGCGCTATGGCATGCGGAAGCTGTCGAAATGGTCGCTCCGCGGCTTCCTGACGCTCTCGGCGGTGGCGCTGGTGGTGAGCCTGCTCATGGGGGGCCTGCCGCCGCTGTGGTTCATCGCGGGCTACCTGTTCCTCAGCTTCTTCTGCTCGGGCCTGCTGTTCGGCAATTTCAACGCCATCGCCATGGAGCCGATGGGCCGTATCGCCGGCATGGCGGCGGCCATCATCGGCTCGCTTTCCTCCCTCATCGCCATCCTGACCGGGGGTTACATCGGCCAGCTCTACAATGGCACGGTGATCCCGCTGGTGGCGGGCTTCGCCGGGCTGGGGCTGGTCACATTCGCCGTCACCGAATGGGCGGAGCGCCACCGCAGGAGGTGAGGTTTCTGCACCTTGCCGAGGAGCGGCCAAGTCTGATACCAACGCCCCCGTGTCCAAGCATTATTCAGCCCTCGCCCTCGCGCGCCACGCCCTCGACCCGGATATGCCCTGGCCGAAGGCCTGGGAGTCACCCGAACCCAGATCCTCCTATGACGTGGTGATCGTCGGCGGCGGCGGCCATGGGCTTGCCACCGCCTATTACCTCGCCAAGAACCACGGCATCACCAATGTCGCGGTGATCGAGAAGAGCTATATCGGCTCCGGCAATGTCGGCCGCAACACCACGCTGATCCGCTCCAACTACATGATCGGCGGCAACACGGCCTTTTTCGAGCATTCGCTGAAGCTGTGGGAAGGCCTCTCCCATGAGCTGAACTTCAACTGCATGGTCTCCCAGCGCGGCCAGATCGTGCTGGCCGTGAGCCCGGTGCAGATGGACGTCTTCGCGCGGCGCGGCAACACCATGCGGCTCAACGGCATCGACGCCGAGCTGCTGGACGCGGGCGAGGTGCGGAAGCTCCTGCCCTATCTCGACTGGTCGAAGGATGCGCGCTGGCCGATCCATGGCGCCATCATGCAGCCGCGCGCCGGAACCGTGCGGCATGATGCCGTCGCCTGGGGCTACGCCCGCGCCGCCTCGGCGCTGGGCGTGCACATCATCGAGAATTGTGAAGTCACCGGCTTCGTCATCGAGAACGGCACGTGTTCCGGCGTCGAAACCTCGCGCGGCCGCATCAATGCGGGCAAGGTGGGGATTGCCGTTGCGGGGCACACGTCCCACGTCGCCAGGATGGCGGGCCTCAAGCTTCCCGTCGAGAGCCACATCCTGCAGGCCTTTGTGACCGAGCCGATAAAGCCCATCGTCGACAACGTCATTTCCTGGGGAGCGGAGCTCTTCTACCTCTCGCAGTCCGACAAGGGCGGCCTCGTCTTCGGCGGCCACATCGACGGCTTCAACACCTATACCCAGCGCGGCCAGTTCAACCGCATCCAGACGGTGGCGGAATGTGCGGTCTCGCTCATGCCCTTCATCTCGCGGCTGCGCCTGCTGCGCCACTGGGGCGGCATCCAGGACATGACGCCGGACGGCAGCCCCTTCATCTGCAGGACACCCACCCGCAACCTCTATCTCAACGGCGGCTGGTGCTACCAGGGCTTCAAGGCGACACCGGCCTCGGGCTGGACCTTCTCCCACACCATCGCCCATGACCAGGAACACGAACTCGTCCGCGACTTCGCCCTCGATCGTTTCGAGAAGGGCCGGGAGCTCGATGAATTCGGCCTCGGCAACTGGACCTACAAGCAATGATGATCCCGTGCCCCCACTGCGGCGACCGCGACGTCTCCGAATTCCGCTACGGCGGCGATGCCTCGAAGCAGCGCCCGGCCCATGGCACCGGCGACCTCCAGACCTGGCATGACTATGTGTTCCTGTTCGAGAACCCCAAGGGTCCGCACACCGAATACTGGCAGCACGTTCTGGGCTGCCGCCGCTGGTTCAGGCTGGCCCGCAACACCGCCACCAACGAGATCGGCGGGGTGGTGTCATGACCAGCTTCCGCAGATTGCCGCAAGGCGGCCGCATCCAGCGCGCCAGGCCCGTCACTGCCCGCTTCGACGGAAAGGCCCTCGGCGGCTTCGCCGGCGACACGCTGGCCTCGGCACTTCTCGCCAATGACAAGTTACTAGTGGGCCGCAGCTTCAAGTATCATCGCCCGCGCGGTATCGTCGCCGCCGGCATCGAGGAACCGAACGCGCTCTTCACGATCGGCGACGGTGCCACCACCGAACCCAATGTCGCCGCCACCATGGTGGAACTCGTCGACGGCCTCGTGGCCCGTACGCAGAATGCCTGGCCGTCACCCGACTTCGACCTGATGGCAGTGAATTCGCTGCTGTCGCCCCTGTTCCAGTCGGGTTTCTACTACAAGACCTTCATGGGGCCGACCAAGGGATCGTGGATGTTCTACGAGCCCTTCATCCGGAAGGCGGCGGGACTGGGTGCGGCGACCGACTTGGCCGACCCTGACCGCTATGACATGCGCTTCGCCTTCTGCGACGTGCTGGTGGTGGGTTCCGGCCCTGCCGGCCTCGCCGCGGCGCTCACCGCGGGCCGCAGTGGTGCCCGCGTGGTGCTGGCAGAGCAGGATCGTGACTTCGGTGGCTCGCTGCTCTCCGGCAGCGATGCGGAGCAGGAAGCCTGGCGCGTCGCGTGTGTTGACGAACTGAACAGCCTTCCCAATGTCGAGGCCGTCACCCGCACCACAGTGCAGGGTCTCTATGATGGCAATCTCGCCGTGCTGGTGGAAAACCGCAGCAGCCTGCCGCACGACGCGCGCAAGGGCCAGCCGCGCATGGTGCTGACCCAGCTGCGCGCAAGGACCATTGTGATGGCCACCGGCGCCATCGAGCGGCCGCTTGTCTTCTCCAACAACGACCGGCCTGGCGTCATGCTCGCCTCGGCGCTCAGGACTTACGTCAACCGCTTCGCCGTGGCGCCGGACAAGCGCGCGGTGATCGTCACCAACAACGACACGGCCTATGACGCGGCCCTCGATCTTGCCGCGGCGGGCGTGGCCGTGACCATCGCCGACCATCGTGCATCGGTCTCCGCCGACATCCTGTCGCGCGCGGGTGCGCGCGGCATCGCCATCTTCCCGGGCAGCGGCATCTTCGATGTCGAGGGTTCGAAGGGCGTCAGGCGCGTGAAGCTGGGCGGCGCCCATGCCGTGACCATCGAGTGCGATGCGGTGGGCATGGCCGGTGGCTGGTCGCCTGTCGTTCATCTCTCCTCCCATGGCGGCATCAAGCCGAGATATGACGAGGCGGCAGCGGGCTTCGTGCCGGGCGGCTTCCCGGCCTCGCATTTCGGTGCGGGCGCAATGATGGGGACCTACGGCCTTTCGGCGGCGATCGCCGAGGGCAGCAATGCCGGCGCCTCCGCCGCTTCCCATGCGGGCTTCGGCAAGACCAGGCCCGTCTATGCGCCGGAACATGCAACGGACCGCAGCTATGCGATCCTGCCCAGCTGGTCGCCGCCGCAGGGCGCCAAGGGCAAGGCCTTTGTCGACTTCCAGAACGACGTGACCATCAAGGACGTGAAGATCGCGCACCAGGAGGGTTACCGGTCGGTCGAGCACCTGAAGCGCTACACCACGCTCGGCATGGGCACCGACCAGGGCAAGACGTCGAACATCAATGCCCTCGCTCTGATGGCGGAATATCGCGGCATCACCATTCCCGAGGCAGGCACCACGACCTTCCGGCCGCCTTATGCGCCGCTGACCATGGGCGCGATCGCGGGCCGCACGGTGGGCTCGCATTTCCGCCCGGTGCGCTTGTCGCCGCTCCATGACTGGCACGTGAAGAACGGTGCCACCTTCATCGATGCCGGGTTGTGGAAGCGCGCGTGGTTCTATTCATGGGCGGGTGCAACGCCGGAGACGGCTTATGTGAAGGAGATGGAACTCGTCCGCCGCGGCGTCGGCCTCGCCGACGTCTCGACGCTGGGCAAGATCGACATCCAGGGGCCGGATGCGGCGGAGTTCCTGAACCGCGTCTATGTCAACGGCTTCGCCAAGCTGCCCGTCGGCAAGGTGCGCTATGGCGTGATGCTGAACGACGACGGCATCGTGCTGGACGACGGCACCACGGCGCGCATCTCCGAGAACCAGTTCTACATGACCACCACCACGGCGCAGGCCGGCGAGGTCATGTCCTGGCTCGAATACCTGCTGCAGATGCAGTGGCCGGAGCTCAACGTGCAGGTCGCCTCGCTGACCGACGAGTGGGCGGGCATGGCCGTCTCGGGCCCTAAGGCGCGCGAGGCCTTGCAGCTGGCCTTCCCGGGTGAGGACCTGTCAAACGAGGCGCTGCCCTACATGGGCTGCAAGGACTTCGTGTTCGACGGCGTCACCGTGCGCCTGCTGCGCATGTCTTTCTCGGGCGAACTTGCCTATGAAGTCCATGTCGCGGCCGATCATGCGATCAGCCTGTGGGAGCACATCCTGAAGGCGGCAACCCCCACTGGCATCATGCCCTATGGCCTCGAGGCGCTGGCAAGCCTGCGCATCGAGAAGGGCCATGTGGCAGGCCTCGAGCTCGACCATCGCAACACGCTCGATGACCTGGGGCTGGGCAAGATGGCGGGCAAGGAGAAAGACTATGTCGGCAAGGCGCTGCGCTTCCGCGAGGACTGCCAGTCGCCTGACCGCTGGAGCCTCGTCGGCCTCGAGCTGATGGAGCCCGACAAGAAGCTGCGCGGCGGCTCGATCCTGTTTGCCGCGAGTGATGAGATCAAGGGCCATGGCCGGGGTTACATCACCTCGGTGACGTGGTCGACGGAGCTCAACAAGTTCATCGCGCTCGGCCTCTACAAGGGCGGCCTGAAGCACGAAGGCGAGGAGATCATCGCCGCCTTCCCGCTCAAGAACGAGCAGGCACGGCTGAAGATCGTCTCGCCGCATTTCATCGACCATGAAGGAGTCCGCCTCCATGCTTGAGCGCAGATCGGCGCTGGCGTCCGCCAAGCCCTACAAGAGCGCGGTGCTGACCATCGCCGAGCGCCCCGGCTTCACGCTGACGCAGGTAGCAGGGCTGTCGCCTGATTTCGAGGCGAAGCTCGCCGATGTTGCCGGCAGCCTGCCGGAGACGGTGGCGCGCGCACAGAGCAATGGCGAACGCACGCTCTTTCGCATCGGCCCGGCGCAATTCTGGATCGTTGGGCCCGAGACCGATGATGTGGCCTCGCGTCTCGCAGGTGCCTGCGCGGTGACGCCGCTGACGAGCAGCCGCGTGCGCATCGGCATCGAAGGCGCCCCGGCGCGTGACGTGCTGGCGATGCTGATCCCGGTCGACCTGCATCGCTCCGTCTTCGCGCCCGGCTCGGTGGCCCTCACCGGCATCCACCACACGCCCGTCACCGTGCACTGCAGGGGTGAAGATGCCTTCGACGTCTATGTCATGCGCACCTTCGCGCGCGATGTGTGGGATGCGATCACGGATGCGGCGCTGCGCTTCGCAGATGATCCGTAAGCGCCACCAGCCCTGCCTTGCGCGCCTTGGCACGCGGGTAGGCAGCGCAATAGTCATGACCCAGCGGCAGTGACCGCTCTTGCAATACGATGAGCTCGCCCTTGCTGAGAGACTCCTGCGCAAGGGCGCGCTGACCCAGCGCCACGCCGAGGCCCCGCCTTGCGAATTCAAGCGCAAGCTGGGAGGAGCCGACGCGGTGGCCCCTTGCGAGGTCGATCCGCCGTTCTGGCGAGTAGCGCGCGTACCATTCGTCCCAGGAAGGATGTGACGCGAAGTCCTGGCCCCAGCTGGTGTGGATCAGGAGATCGTCAGGCATGCCCGACATCGAGTGCCTCTCCGCAAGGCCTGGGCTGCACAGTGGCAGCACTTCGTCGCGGAACAGCGGCACCGTGTTCAGTAAAGGATAGGCCGTGCTTGCATAGAAGATGCGGAGGTCGATCTCGTTGTCGGAGAAGTCCACCGGATCGTCGTCGATGCGAAGGTCGATGCGCAGCGACGCCGCCGCCGCAAAACCGGCAAAGGCCGGCATGAACCAGCATTCGGCGAGCGAGGGGATCACGCTGACCACCAGTTTGCTGCGGCTTGTCGACGACAGCACACGGCGGGTGAGCGTGGCGATGTCTTCCAGCGCGGGGGTGATCCCGGCCTGCACCGCCTGGCCCGCATCGGTGAGCACGATGCGGTTGTTGAGCCTTGTGAACAGCTTCCGCCGGAAGAAGCGCTCGAGGTTCCTGACCTGCTGGCTCACGGCCGCTGGGCTCACTTTCAATTCGGCAGCGGCCGCGACATAGCTTCCCGTGCGGGCCGCGCATTCGAATGATTTCAATGCGTTAAGCGGGGGAAGATTGGGCACGGCAGGGCTCCTGCAATAGAAAAACTGAGCCAGCCTAACATTTTGACCCGTTGCGGCAAGGCGAGGTTCTGCGACTCTGGGGGCAGGGAGGACGATCATGCGCCACATTCTCGATCTTGACCGCTATCCGCTCGACCGGCCGGGCACGCCGGAGTGGCATGCGCTGGTAGAGCGTTGCCGGCAAGACCTCGCGCGCGACGGCATGTACAATCTCGCTGGTTTCGTCAGGCCCGAAGCGCTGAAACAAGCGGTCGACGAGATCCGGCCGGTGATGGACACGCTGTCCTTCACCCACAAGCGCCGCCACAACATCTATTTCCGGAAGGACATTCCGGGCCTGCCGCCCGATCATCCCGCACTTGCCCTGTGCGAGACGATCAATCACACGGTCTGCGCCGACCAGATCCTCCAGTCGGTCCCCGTCTGGATCTATGAATGGTCGCACTTCATCACCTTCCTCGCGGCGACGATGGAGAAGGAGGCGCTCTACCCCGCACGGGATTCGCTCGCGCGCGTCAACATCATGTCCTACCGCGAGGGCGAGGCGCTGAACTGGCACTTCGACCGCAGCGAGTTCACCACCACGCTGCTGCTGCAGGCGCCGGAACAGGGTGGCGAATTCATCTACCGTTCGGAGCTGCGGAGCGACACCGACCCCAACTACGAGGGCGTCGCGAAGCTCTTGCGCGGCGAGGATCCAGAGGTGAAGACGCTGACGCTGGCCGCCGGCACGCTCAACGTCTTCCGCGGCAAGAACACTGCGCACAAGGTCGGCACGGTGAAGGGTGCGCGCGACCGCATGATCGCGGTGTTCTCCTATTTCGACCGGCCGGGCGTGGTCTTCAGCCGCGAAGACCAGATGGGGTTCTACGGGCGGACGGCCTGATTGCGCCGCTCTTCATTCCGTCATCCCGGCGAAGGCCGGGACCCCGCTTTCTCACCGCGCGTGCTGAAACAAAGCGGGGCCCCGGCTTTCGCCGGGGTGACGGCAATTCAAGAGAACTTCTTCACATCCGCCACCGTTGCGCCCGACATTTCCGCCAGTTTCTCGAACCCGATCTCGAACACCGCATTCGGCGTTCCGCCCGCGGCCCATAGCGTGGGATAGGCCTTCAGGTCCTCGTCGAGATAGACCACGCACGCCGACGCATGCCCCAGCGGCGGCACGCCGCCGACTTCATACCCTGTCATCTCCTTCACGAAATCTGGCGAGGCGCGCTCGATCTTCTCGCCCAGCAGCGCCTTCACCTTCTTCTCGTCCACGCGGTTGGTGCCCGATGCGATCACCAGCACCGGCCTACCACTGGCGCTGCGGAACAGGATCGACTTGGCGATCTGGGCCAGCTGGCAGCCGATGGCATCGGCCGCCTCCTGCGCGGTATGCGTGCTCTCGTCGAATTCGACGACCGTGAAGCCCGACCCCAACGCGGCCGCGACGCGAAGCGCCTGGGGGTGCGTCGAGGGTCGCATGGGATCAGCCCCTCATCCGCTTGCCTTCGGGGTCGAAAGGCGGCTCGGTGATGATGGTGGCCTTGCGGTTCTCGCCGATGATCTCGATCTCGAAGGCGCCGGCCGAGGTGTCGCCGGCGAGTTCGACGGGCACGTAGCCCTGCGCCATCGACTTGTCGACGTAATGCGCGAAACCGCCGGAAGTGACCCAGCCCACCACCTTGCCCTTGTGCCAGATCGGCTCGTCGCCCAGCACGTCTGCGTCACCCGCATCGACGATCATCGACACGCGGCGCAGCTTGCCGCCCGTCCGCTTCTCTTCCATCGCGGCCTCGCGGCCGATGAAGTCATTCTTGGTGAGGTCGATGAAGCGGTCCATGCCCGCTTCGAAGCCGCCATAGATGGGCCTGAGCTCGCGGAACCAGGTGGGGAAGTTCTTCTCGAGGCGCATGGAGAGAAGTGCCCGCATGCCGAAATTGACGATGCCGTGTTCGGCACCCGCCCGCATGATCTCCTGGTAGAGGCGGCGCTGGTATTCCGGCGCCACCCAGATCTCATAGCCGAGGTCACCCGTATAGGTGACGCGGTTGATGAGGGCCGGCACATGCGCCACCTCCATCGAGCGGTGGTCCATGAACTTGAAGGCGGCGTTGGAGACGTCCTCGTCGACGAGCTGCTGCAGCACGTCGCGCGACTTGGGGCCTGCGATCGAGAGGCCGACGAGGCCCATGTCATAGCGGTGGATCTCGACCGAGCCGTCCTTCGGCAGGTGCTGCTCGAACCAGCGCATGTGATACTTCTGCGCCTGGGACGAGCCCCACATGTAGAAGCAGTCATCGGATGCCTTTGCGATGGTGAAGTCGCCGATCAGCTTGCCGGCGGGGTTCAGCATCGGGGTCAGGATGATGCGGCCCGTCTTCGGCATCTTGTTGGTCATCATGCACGACAGGAAGGCTTCCGCACCCGGACCCGAGAAACGGTACTTGGCGAAATTGGCGATCTCGGTCACGCCCACGCCGTTGCGGGTCGCCAGCACCTCCGCCTTCACATGCTTGAAGTCGTTGGAGCGGCGGAAGGAGACGATGTCCTTGGGCTCCACCCCCTTGGGCGCGAACCACAGCGGCGTCTCGAGGCCCCAGGAGTCGCCCATCACGGCACCCTGGCTGAGCATGATGTCGTAAAGCGCCGTCGTCTGCTGCGGGCGCGCGGCGGGCAGTTCCTCGTTGGGGAAGCGGATCGAGAAGCGGCGGGAATAGTTCTCGCGCACCTTCTCGTTGGTGTAGGTGCGCGTCGCCCATTCGCCGAAGCGGGCGCAGTCCATGGCCCAGACGTCGAAGCCCGGATCGCCGTTCACCATCCACTGCGAAAGGGCGAGGCCCACGCCGCCACCCTGGCTGAAGCCCGCCATGACGCCGCAGGCGAGCCAGAAGTTCTGCACGCCCTGCACCGGGCCGACGATCGGGTTGCCGTCCGGCGTGAAGGTGAAGGGCCCGTTGATGACGCGCTTGATGCCGGCGTTCGCCAGCGCCGGGAAATGCTTGTAGCCGAGCTCGAGGTTCGGCGCGATGCGGTCGAGATCGGGCTGGAGCAGCTCGCGGCCGAAGCCCCAGGGCGTGTTCTTCGGGCTCCACGGCACGCAGGCACGCTCATAGGTGCCGAGCACCATGCCGGAGCGCTCCTGGCGCATGTAGATCTCGGACTTGAAGTCGATGATGTGGGGAAGCTCGTGGCCGCGCTCCTTGTTGTAGCCGACGACCTCCGGCATCTCGTCGGTGACGAGATACATGTGCTCCATGGCGAGCACCGGGAGTTCGAGGCCCACCATGCGGCCAACCTCACGCGCCCACAGGCCGCCGCAGTTGACGACATGCTCGGCGTGGATCGTGCCCTTGTTGGTGACGACGTCCCACGAGCCGTCCTTGCGGTGGTTCAGCGCCTCGACCTTGGTGTCCTGATAGATTTCCGCGCCATTGATGCGGGCCGACTTGGCATAGGCGTGCGTGGTGCCTTCCGGATCGAGGTTGCCGTCGGCGGCGTCGATCATGGCGCCGACGAAGTACTTCTCCTCCAGCAGCGGGTGCATCTTCTTGGCTTCCGCCATGGAGATGATCTCGGTTTCCAGCCCCAAGTAACGTGCGCGGGCGTGCGCCATCTTCAGCCATTCCATGCGTTCCGGCGTGTCGGCGAGGATGAGGCCGCCCGAACGGTGGAGGCCGCAGGCCTGGCCCGAGATCTTCTCGAGCTCATTGTAGAGAGCGATGGTGTAGCCCTGGAGCTTCGCGACATTCGGGTCGCCGTTCAGCGTGTGGAAGCCACCCGCCGCATGCCAGGTGGAGCCGGAGGTGAGGATGTCGCGCTCGACGAGGACGACGTCCTTCCAGCCCGCCTTGGTGAGATGATAGAGCACCGAACAGCCGACGACGCCGCCGCCGATCACCACGACACGAGCCTGGGTCTTCATGGAAAATGTCCTTGCAAGATGGGAGTTTCGGCGGGTGTTCTAGCGCCCCAGGGGTAGTGTCTGCAATCAAGGCCGAGGGTGAAAAGAATTCATCGCCAAAAGAAATGGCCCCGCCGTTGGGCAGGGCCACTTCAGGGTAGAAGAAAGAGGCGACTTAGATCGCGTCCTTGACTTCCTTGGCGGCGCGGAAGGCCAGCTTCTTCGACGCCTTGATCTTGATGGCTTCGCCGGTGGCCGGGTTGCGGCCCATGCGGGCGGGGCGCTTCTTGACCTGGAAGATGCCGAGGCCGGTGACGCGCACCTTGTGGCCCTTCTTCAGGTTCTTGACGGTGAGTTCGACGAAGGCGCTGAGGAATTCGCCCGCGGCCTTCTTCGACATCTCGTGCTTCTCGGCGAGTTCAGCCGCGAGCTTCGAAAGGGCAATCGTCTGGATCTTGTCGTCAGCCATGTCTCTCTCCTTATTGGGGTTTGGCTGGCAACCGCGTTAACGCCGAATTCGATTCGCGAAAACTCTTATTTTCCGGGGTTTTTTCGGAGGGCTTTCGGAAAAACCCTTGTGAATAGGGCCTTGCCACCCGATCCCCTCGACGGCACAGCATAAAATCGAGTTAAATCAAAGATTTGAGGAAGTCTCGCGGCGGCCGGGCAGCTTGCCCGGCGCTTGTGTCGCGATGTCCAGGTGGTTCTTCAGCGGGATCGGTGGCAATGCGTGCTTTGTGGAAAACCTGTCCAGATTGGCCCGCCGCTGCGCCTCGAGCGAATCGCCCGACATGTTCTGCGCATGGACGCGAATGGCCACGGCGGGCGTGCGGATGTGGGTCAACCGGTGCCCGGCGCGGGCGATGCGCAGGTACCAGTCCCAGTCCCAATAGAACGGAAGCGTCTCGTCGAACGGGCCAAGGGCAGAGTGGAGCGCGCGGCGATAGGTGACGCCGGAGATGAGGATGGTGTTGTCGCGGGTCAGTGTCGCGTGATCGGCGTCGAAGGCGAAGGGCAGATCGGGTCTCCCGTCGGCAAAGCGCAGCACGCCGTCGCAGAAGCAGAAGTCGGCGCCCCGGCCGAAGGCCTCGGCCACCCTGGCGAGGTAGCCATTGTCGATGAACCAGTCGTCATCATCGAGAAAGCAGATGCAGTCACCAGTCGCATGGGCGACACCCCTGTTGCGGGCCGGCACGGGGCCACGCTGATGGTTGTCGAGCACGGTGATGGCAGGGTGCATGCCTGCCACCGCCTCGGCCGCTCCCACGCCATCATCGACAACGATGATTTCCTGCGGCGCATGGCCCTGGGCAAGCACGCTCTCCAGCGCCTGGCGCAGGAAGTGGTGGCGGCCCCGGGTGGGAATGACGACGGAAATGCTGTTCATGGTGACGTTACGCTGTTTCGTGCCCGGCGGATGCTATAGCATGGCGCGATGATCGCGGCGCTGCAGATGTATGACTGGCCCGAGGTGCGTGAGGCCACGGACCGGTGGTGGAAGGCCATGGCGGACGGCCTCGGCGTGCAGGTGGCATTGGCCCGGCCTGCCGAATTCACGGACCCCTGGTTTCGGGATGACCTCCTCTTCGCCCAGACCTGCGGCTATCCCTTCACCCATGCGCTGAAGGGCAAGGTGGATTACGTGGGGACCCCGCATTATGCCGCCGACGGCTGCGATGGCGCCGACTACCGCAGCATCGTCTTTGCCCGTGAAGGGAGGCCGCTGGAGGGCTTCCGCGGCAGCGTCGCGGCCGTGAACACGCCGGATTCCATGTCTGGCATGCTGGCGCTGAAGCTTGTCTTTGCGCCGTTGGCGGAGCAGGGGCGCTTCTTTGGCCGCGCCGTGGAGACCGGGGGTCACCTCGCCTCCCTCGCCGCCGTGCAGGCGGGCAGGGCCGATGTCTGCGCCATCGACTGCGTCTGCGTGGAAATGGCGAGGCGCTATCGGCCTTCGGCCCTGGAAGGCCTGGTGGAGGTGGCGCGTTCGCCGCAGGTGCCGGGCCTGCCCTGGATCACGCGGGCAGGTGATGTCGGGAAGATCCGTATGGCGCTGCGCCAGGTCTTTGCCGATCCGGCGCTGGCGGAGGTGCGCGCGGCACTGCTGCTGACAGGCTTCTCGGAACTGCCGTTGAGCGCTTATGATGCGATCACGGAGCGTGAGGCGGCGATGGAAAGGGCGGGCGGGTTGAGGCTGCTCTAGTGCCGCGTCTGGCCCGGCACCGTTTCGTCGGGCGAAGGCCGCGCCTTCACGAAGTCTTCCTTGGTCTCGCAGTGAAGCGCGAGGTGGTGGAGCTTCGGGTATTTGTCGGCCGGGAACATGTCGGGCACGCGAATCTTCATGTAGCCGACGAGGCAGCCCAGGGTGATGTCGGCTTGCGTCATCCTGTCGTCGAAGAACCACGGCGCGCCGCAATCATGTTCGAGCTTGTCCAGCGCCGCGCCGATCTGCTGCATCATGCGCTTCTCGAAATCGCGGTTGATGTGCTTGTCGATGTGGAAAAGCCGTTCGAAGAACAGCGCCACGCACTTGTCCATGACGCCGAGGCCGAGCACCACGGCCTGCAGAACCTTGCGCCGCTCCGGTCCGTGCGGCGGCGTCAGGGCGCGGGCAGGCCCGGCCATCTCGTCGAGATGGTCGATGATGGCGGATGAGTCGATCAGCACCTCGCCCGTCTCGAGGATCAGCGACGGCACGCGCACCAGCGGGTTGATCTTCTGCATCTCGCCCACGTCGCGGAACACCGAGATGGGGTTGCGCGTGAAAGGCATGTGATAGTGATTGAGCGTCACCGCCACGCGGCGCACGAAGGGGGAGTCGAACTGGCCTACGAGGATCATGCGGCGATCATCGCGCAATCACGTGAGCCGTTCAAGCACCGCATCGGGGCCGATGAGCGGCAGCAGCTGCGCCAGTTCCGGGCCATGGTCGAGGCCGGTGAGGGCACGGCGCAGCGGCATGAAGAGGTCCTTGCCCTTGCGGCCCGTCGCGGCCCTGACCGCCTCGGTCCAGGCTTTCCAAGTGGTGCCGTCCCAGGGCGCCGGCGGCAGCAGGGCGCGGGCGACGGTGATGAAGTCGCGGTCCTCCGGCGCGATCACCGGCTGCGACGGGCCCGCGACGACGCGGCGCCAGGTGTCGATGTCAGCCAGTTTTCCGATGTTTCCGCGTACCGCGAGCCAGAAGGCCTCGTTGTCGCCGGGCAGACGGTCCTTCACCCTGTCCCAGGGCAGGTGGTGAAGGAGCTTGGCGTTGAGCTGGGCGAGTTCCTGTTCGTCGAAGCGGGCGGGGGCACGCGACAGCTTGTCGAGGGCGAATCCGTCGACGAGTTCGGCATAGTCGGCGCAGGGGTGGATGTTGTCGGAGGTACCGAGCAGCGCGGCGTGGCTCACCACCGCCATGGGCTCAAGCCCGCCCTCGCGCATCGACCCAATCGAAAGTGAGCCCAGCCGCTTCGAAAGGCCCTTGCCATCGGCGCCGATGAGCAGGCTGTGGTGGGCGTAGGTTGGTGCCGTGGCGCCCAGCGCTTGCGTGATCTCGATCTGCACCGCGGTGTTCACCACATGGTCCTCGCCACGGATCACATGGGTGATGCCGAAGTCGATGTCGTCGATCACGGAGGGCAGCGTGTAGAGATAGGTGCCGTCCTCGCGCACCAGCACGGGGTCCGACAGCGAGCGCGTGTCGATGTGCTGGGGGCCGCGGATCTGGTCGTTCCATTCCACCACGCGGCCGTCGAGCTTGAAGCGCCAGTGCGGCCTGCGGCCCTCCGCCTCAAGCCGCGCGCGCTCCTCGCCGGTGAGTTTCAGTGCGGCACGGTCATAGACGGGAGGCAGCTTGCGCGCCTCCTGGCGCTTGCGCTTGCGGTCGAGCTCGTCCGCCGTCTCGTAGCACGGATAGAGGCGCCCTTCGGCGCGCAGCTTGTCGGCCACTTCGTCATAGCGCGCGAAACGCCTCAACTGCCATTCGACGCGATGGGGCCTGATGCCCAGCCAGGCGATGTCGGTGGCGATGCCGTCGGCGAATTCCTGTGTGGAGCGCGCCGTGTCCGTGTCGTCATAACGCAGCACGAACTGGCCGCCGGTCTTGCTTGCCATCAGCCAGTTGAGGATGGCCGTGCGGGCATTGCCGATGTGGATGCGACCGGTGGGCGAGGGCGCGAAGCGGACGATCGTCGTCATCTCAGCGCCCGTCCCGGAAGGCGTTGGTGATGGGGTAGCGCCGGTCCCGGCCGAAATTGCGCCGCGTGATCTTGACGCCCGGTGCCGCCTGGCGCCGCTTGTATTCGGCGATATAGAGCATGTGCTGGATGCGGCGCACGAGAGCTTCATCATATCCGGTATTCTTGATGATCTGCTCCACCGGCAACTCGTTTTCCACGAGTCCTTCGAGGATCGTGTCGAGCACGTCATAGGGTGGCAGCGAGTCCTGGTCCTTCTGGTTCTCGCGGAGCTCCGCCGTCGGCGCCTTGGTGATGATGCGCTGGGGGATCACATGGCCCAGCGAGTTGCGCCATTCGGCGAGGCGATAGACTTCGGTCTTGTAGACGTCCTTGATCGGGTTGTAGCCGCCATTCATGTCGCCATAGAGCGTGGCATAGCCTACCGACATCTCCGACTTGTTGCCGGTGGTCAGCACCATGGCGCCGAACTTGTTGGAGATCGCCATCAGGATCACCCCGCGCGAGCGCGACTGCAGGTTCTCCTCCGTGATGCCGGCGGGCGTGCCTTCGAACATCGGCCGCAACGCATGGAGGAAGCCCTCGACCGGTTCCTTGATCGGCACCACGTCATAGCGCACGCCGAGGAGCTTGGCGCATTCCTCGGCATCGACGAGGCTGTCCTTGCTGGTATAGGCATAGGGCAGCATCACGCAGTGCACGCGGTCCGCCCCCAGCGCATCGACCGCCATGGCGGCGACGACGGCCGAGTCGATGCCGCCCGAGAGTCCCAGCACCACGCCGGGGAAGCGGTTCTTCAGCACGTAGTCGCGCAAGCCCAGCACGCAGGCCTTCCACGTCTCGGCCTCGTTTTCCGGCACTGCCACGATCTCGCCGGGCACGCAGCGCCAGCCATCCTCCTCGCGCCGCCATTCGGTGAGCGCGATCTGCTCCTCGAACATCGGCATCTGCCAGGCGAGTGTCCGGTCGGCATTCAGCACGAAGGACGCGCCGTCGAAGACCAGTTCGTCCTGCCCGCCCACCTGGTTGAGGTAGGCCATCGGCAGGCCTGTCTCGGTGACGCGGGCGACGACGAGGTTGAGGCGCACGTCGTCCTTGTTGCGCTCGAAGGGCGAGCCGTTGGGCGAGAGCAGGATCTCGGCACCGGTCTCGGCCAGCGTCTCGCAGGTCTCCTCCGTCCAGATGTCCTCGCAGATGGGAACGCCCAGCCGCACGCCCTTGAAGGCGATGGGGCCGGGTGCGGGCCCGGCATTGAACACGCGCTTCTCGTCGAAGACACCGTAATTTGGCAGGTCGAACTTGTGGCGCACCGCCTCGATCCTGCCATTGGCCAGCAGCGCCACGGAGTTGTAGAGGTTGGCCCCTTCGCGCCACGGGAGGCCCATTAGCACCGCGGGGCCGCTGATGGTCTCCCTGGCCAGCTCCTCCACCGCGTCACGGCAGGCGGTGACGAAGGAGGAGCGCAGCACGAGGTCTTCCGGCGGATAGCCGCAGATGAACAGCTCCGGAAACAGGATCAGATCGGCATCCCACGCCTCGCGCCGGGCCTCGCGGGCGCGGTCGAGATTGGCCTTGATGGCGCCGAGCGTCGGGTTGAGCTGGGCGAGCGCGATGATGAGTCTGTCAGTCATGGGCAGGGGTCTTAGCGGATGCAGGTCTGACCTTCAATTGCACGGCGTTGACGGCGCTCTCCAAATGGGCAGACTGCCGGAATGATCCTGAAGAGCCTCCTCGATGCCCGCTTGCCGGGCGACACCGCCCTCCTCGCCTCCGGCCGGGAGCCCCTCAGCTATGGCCAGTTTTCCGCGCTGGCGGAGGACGTGTTCGCCGCTCTCAGGCGGCGCGGCCTCAGCCGCAACGACAAGCTCGCCATCGTGCTGCCCAACGGGCCGGACATGGCGGCGGCCTTCGTGGCGTCAGCCTGCGCGGTGACGGCGGCCCCCCTCAACCCCGCCTATCGCGAGGACGAGTTCCGCTTCTACATGGACGACCTCAAGGCGAAGGCGCTGCTGGTGGAGGAGGGCAGCACCTCTCCTGCGATCGCTGCGGCGCAGCGGCTCGGCATTCCGGTGCTGACGCTGACCCCGGGGCCGGAGGCCGGCGCCTTCAACATTTCGGGTGACGCCGTCGCGCCGCCCTCGGTGCAGGGCTATGCCGAAGAGGGAGACATCGCGCTGGTGCTTCACACCTCGGGCACCACCTCGCGTCCCAAGATCGTGCCGCTCACCCATGGCAACCTGCTGGCCTCAGCCAACAACATCCGCAACACGCTGCAGCTGACCGAGAAGGACCGCTGCCTCAACATCATGCCGCTGTTCCACATCCACGGCCTGATGGCGGCGGTGCTGGCAACCCTTACTGCCGGGGGATCGGTCTTCGCCACGCCCGGCTTCAATGCGCTGAAGTTCTTCGCGCAGGTGGAGGAGGCGCGTCCGACCTGGTACACGGCGGTGCCCACCATGCACCAGGCGATCCTGTCCCGCGCCGAGCGCAATGGCGAGATCATCAGGGCCAACCCGCTGCGCTTCATTCGTTCGAGCTCGGCCTCGCTCCCCGTGCCGGTGTTCCATGCGCTGGAAGAAGCCTTCGGCTGCCCCGTCATCGAGGCCTATGCGATGACCGAGAATGCCCACCAGATGACGTCGAACCAATTGCCGCCGGGCAAGCGCAAGCCAGGCTTCGTGGGCTGTGCGGCAGGCCCCATGGTGGCGGTGATGGCGCCCGACGGGCGCATCCTGTCGGCGCATGAGGAGGGTGAGGTGGTGACCCGCGGTCCCAACGTGACGCCGGGCTACGAGAACAACCCCAAGGCCAACGAGGCGGGCTTCGCCTTCGGCTGGTTCCACACCGGCGACCAGGGCTTCATGGACGAGGACGGCTACCTCAAGATCACCGGCCGCCTGAAGGAGATCATCAACCGCGGCGGCGAGAAGATCGCGCCGATGGAAGTCGATGAAGTGCTGATGGAGCACGAGGCCGTGGCGCAGGTCGTCACCTTCGCCATGCCGCATGACAAGCTGGGTGAGGAGGTTGCCGCGGCCGTGGTGCTG
Organism: Aestuariivirga litoralis; assembly: GCF_003234965.1. GTDB lineage: Bacteria > Pseudomonadota > Alphaproteobacteria > Rhizobiales > Aestuariivirgaceae > Aestuariivirga > Aestuariivirga litoralis. The sequence goes on along the minus strand of NZ_QKVK01000002.1, from coordinate 249,923 downwards.
CGCGAGGGCAAGACTGTCACCGAGCGCGAACTGCAGGACTTCGCCAATGGCAGGCTCGCCGCCTTCAAGGTGCCGAAGAAGATCATGATCCTCGACGAGATCCCCAAGGGTGCCACCGGCAAGCTGCAGCGCATCGGCCTTGCCCAGAAGCTGGGGCTGGCATGACCAGGATCTGCGTCTTCGGTGCTGGTGCCATTGGCGGCTATGTGGGCGCCAGGCTGGCAATCAAGGGCGAGGCGGACGTCTCGCTCGTCGCCCGCGGCGCGCATCTGGCCGCAATGCAGGCCAATGGCCTGACATTGAAGCAGGATGGCGAGACCCATGTGGTGCACCCGCGCGTCACCGCAGACCCGAAGGAGCTGGGCCCGCAGGACTACATCATCCTCACGCTCAAGGCGCATGGGCTCGCCGGCGTCATCGACCAGCTGATGCCGCTGATCGGCAAGGACACGGCCATCCTCTTCGCGCAGAACGGCATTCCGTGGTGGTACTTCCACGGCGTCGGCGGGCCTCTCGAAGGAACACGGCTCGACAGCGTCGATCCGGGTGGCGTGATCTGGAACCGCATCGGGCCGGAGCGCGCGCTGGGCACGGTCGTCTGGCAGGCCGCCGAGATCGAGGCGCCGGGAGTCATCGCGCACCACTATGGCGACCGCATGCCGATCGGCGAGCCGACCGGCGAGAAGACGGAGCGGGCGCTGGTGCTGAGCAGGTTGCTCACCTCGGCCGGCGTGAAAAGCCCGGTGCGGCCGAACCTCCGGAACGAGATCTGGCTCAAGCTGTGGGGCAACCTCAGCTTCAACCCGGTGAGCGTGCTGACCCTTGGCACGCTGCAGGAGCTTGCGACCGACCCCGGCACCCGCCGCGTCATCCGCACCATGATGGAGGAGGCGCGCGCCGTGGCCGAGAGGCTGGGCATCAGCTTTGCCGTCGACGCCGACGAACGCATGGACATGGCGGCCAAAGTGGGTGCCCACCGCACCTCCATGTTGCAGGATGTGGAGGCAGGCCGCCCCACGGAACTCGATGCATTGCTTGGAGTTGTGATCGAGCTTGGCCGCATCGTTCAAATCGGCACGCCGAGCTTGCAATTGGTCTATGATCTCTGCAAATTCCGCAGCCGACAACCCTGAGACGATTTAAGGACGGCCGCCATGCGCCTCGACAATGAAAAGCCCGATTATGACTCGATCGAGGACCGGCGCGGCCAGGGCGGCGGCTTCGGCTTTCCGGGTGGCGGGCGGCGCGGCGGCGTCAACATCCCGATCGGCATGGGGCGCGGCGGCTTCAGCTTCAAGACGATCCTGTTCCTGATCGTCCTCTACTTCATCTTCAAGTTCGTGTTCGGTCTCGACCTCCTCCAGGTGCTGAACGGCGGCGGAATGTCGGTTCCGGGCGGCGGGCAGGACACCCAGTACACCCTCCCCGACAAGCGCACCGAGGTGACGGACAATTCCGGCGGCGGGCTGCAGAACCCCAATGTCCCCTCGGCCAATTCCGACGCGGGCAAGGAATTCGTGGCGCGCGTGCTTGGCTCCAACAACCGGGTGTGGGGCGAAATTCTCGGCAGCAATTACCAGAAGCCGAAGCTCGTGCTGTTCTCCGGTTTCGTGCAGTCGGCCTGCGGCAATGCCCAGGCGGCCATGGGGCCGTTCTACTGCCCGGCCGACCAGAAGGTCTATATCGACCTCTCCTTCTACCAGGACATGAAGAATAAGCTGGGTGCGCCGGGCGACTTCGCCCAGGCCTATGTCATCGCGCACGAGGTGGGCCACCACGTGCAGAACCTGCTCGGCATCGCCGACAAGGTGCAGCAGGCCCGCATGCGCGCCTCGAAGGCCGAGGCCAATGCGCTTTCCGTGCGCATGGAACTGCAGGCCGATTGCTTCTCCGGCATCTGGGCGCAGGAGGCCAATGCCTCGGCGAAGATCCTCGAGGATGGCGACATCGAGGAGGGTCTCAACGCGGCGGCCGCCATCGGCGACGACCGGTTGCAGAAGCAGTCCCAGGGCTATGTGGTGCCGGAATCCTTCACGCATGGCAGCTCCGCGCAGCGCGTGAACTGGTTCAAGAAGGGCCTCAATGCCCAGAGCCTGAAGGATTGTGACACGTTCTCGGCGAATAACCTGTAGCTTCGCAGGCGTGCCTGATTGTTGACCGAAATCAAGGTTTCGCGGCAGTATCCTCCCTAATCATCCGCGACAGCTAGAAATCGTGATGAGATGGAGGGAGTGAAGATGAAGAAGATTCTCTGTGCCACGGACGGCACGGCCCATTCGGCGCATGCCGTCGAGATCGCCGCAGAAATGGCCAAGAAGCTTGGCGCGCACCTGTCGATCTGCGTGGTCAACGTGGCGCATGGCGGAAGCCGTGGCCCGCTGATCTACACCATGGAAGACGATGACGTGAAGAAGGTGCTGGACGCCGCCGCCTCCGTCGCCCGCAAGATGGGCGTGACGCATGTCGACGAACTGGCGCTGAGGAGCCGCGAGGCCGCCGCCGCCATCGTTCAGTATGCGGAGGAAAACGGCTACGACCAGATCGTCGTCGGCACCGGCGACAAGCGCGGCGTCTCCCGCCTCGTCCTCGGCTCGGTCGCCGCCGACGTGGCGGGCCGCGCCCACTGCAGCGTGCTGGTCGCCCGCTGATCCAGCCATAGGCTCACTTGTGCATCTCCCTGGCATGGCGCAAAAGGCCATGAGCCAGGGAGTTCGCTTTACGTGACTGACGACAGGACAATCCTGCGCGGCCTCTTCGATGCCGCGGTGGAAGCCGCCAATCCGGTGAAGGCGGTGATCCGCAACCTTCCCGAAAGGCCCAGGGGCCGCAGCGTGGTCATCGCGGTGGGCAAGGCCGCCGTGCCCATGGCCAAGGCCGTGGAAGACAATTGGGACGGCCCGCTCGAGGGCCTCGTCATCGCCCCCCACGGCTATGCACATGACCTGAAGCGCCTGAAGCTCGTCCATGGCCGCCACCCGGTGCCGGACGAAACCAGCCTCGCCGCGGCGGAACAGGCGCTGGCCCTCGCATCGACGCTCGGCCCCGACGATCTCCTCATCGCGCTCATCTCCGGCGGCGCCTCGGCGCTGATGTCGAAGCCGGTTCCGGGCATCACCATCGAAGAGAAATTCGGGCTGGTGAAGGCGGTGCTGAAATGCGGCGCCAACATCGCCGAACTCAACTGCGTCCGGAAACAGGTCTCCGCCGTGAAGGGCGGCAGGCTGGCGCGCGCGGCGGGCAAGGCGGCGATCTGGACGCTGGCGCTCTCCGACGTGCCGGGCGACGATCCCGCCATCATCGGCTCCGGCCCCACCGTGCCGGACCCGACGCGCAAGAAGGACGCACGCGCCATCCTCGCGCGCTATGGCGTACCGGTGCCGCCATCGATCGCGGCCTGGCTCAACAGCCCCGACGAGGACCGCTCGATCCTCAGCCCATCGATCGAGACGCGCGTCATCGTCTCGCCGCATGAATCCTTCCGCGCCGTGCGCGCCAGGGTAGAGGCACTTGGCCTCAACGTGCTCTATCTGGGCGATCGCATCGAGGGTGAGGCGCGCGAGGTGGCCAAGGTCCATGCCGCCATCGCGCTCGAAATCGCCGACCGCGACGCGCCGGCGCAGAAGCCCTGCCTGCTGCTCTCAGGCGGCGAAACGGGCGTCACCGTGCGCGGCAAGGGCAGGGGCGGGCGCAATGTCGAGTTTCTGCTGGCGCTGGCCATCGCGCTGGGCGGCGACAAACGCATCACGGCGCTCGCCGGCGATACGGACGGCATCGACGGCATGGAGCAGATCGCCGGCGCGGTGATCGACCCGACGAGCCTTGACCGCTCCCGCGCGCTGGGCCTCGATCCCATGGCCTTCCTTGAGAACAATGATGCGCATTCACTGTTCGAGGCACTGGGCGACCAGGTGATTACCGGCCCCACCCACACCAACGTCAACGACTTCCGCGGCATCCTGATCAGGTAAGCCTTGGCCAAGAGCGAACCCGCGCTGATCGCCATTTCCTACCGCTATTTCATGGCGGTGGCGGAGCTGGGCTCGGTGCGCGCCGCCTCGCGCGATCTCAATGTTGCGGCCTCCGCCATCAGCCGCCAGCTGATCCTGCTGGAATCGGCCCTCGGCAACCGCCTCTTCGACCGTTCGGGCCGTGGCCTGAAGCTGGCGCCTGCGGGCGAAATCCTGCTGAACGGGCTCCGCCGCGCCGCACAGAGCCACGAGAACACGCTCGACGAGCTGGCGGCGTTGCGCCGCCTCACGCGCGGCCTGTTGCGCATCGCCACGGTGGAAAGCGTCTCGGCCGCTGTACTGCCGGACATGCTGGAGCATTTCATGGATGCCTATCCCGGCATCCAGGTGCAGGTCACCGTGGCGGGGTCGGAGGCCGTCACCCAGCTGGTGCGCGAGCACCAGGCGGAGCTCGCCTTTACCTTCAACCCGTCCTCGCTCGACGGTCTGGAGGCGCTGGCCTCGCGTGACCTCGACCTGGGCGCCATCATGGCGCCGGACCATCCGCTGGCCAGGGTGAGGAAGCTCTCGCTGGCGGAGTGTGCCGAGCATCCGCTGGCCTGGCCCTCGGCGGGACTCAGCCTTCGCGCCATTCTCGACAGCGTGCCCACCGCGCGCAAGGTGAGGCCCGCCTTCGAATGCAACTCGCTCCGCCTCATGGCGTCGCTCGCCAGCCGCGGCAGCTGCATCGCCTTCCAGACGGTGATCGGCATCGAGCGCGAGCTTGCAGCCGGGGAGCTGGTCTTCGTCCCCCTCTCCGACAAGCGCCTCCCGGTCGACCGCCTGCGGCTGGTCGCCCGCGCCGGGGCGGGCCCGCGGCCCACGGTGGAGGCATTCATGGAGATCGTGCAGCAGTATCTGCGCAAGCTTTAGAGGCAGCGACACCGGGCCTCGTCAATTTCCCCTCCCCCTTGTGGGGAGGGGCAGGGGTGGGGGTGATGCAGGAACCAGATTTCAAGTAAGCCGTCACCCGGCGCCACCCCCACCCTTCATCCCTCCCCACAAGGGGGAGGGAAATGCCATGGGACAAACCCCTCATACATCGCAGAATCCGCACACTCCGTGTCCTTTATTCTGCTTTTGCGAACGCGCGCGCGATGCTAGCTTTTTCCCCAATCAGGGCCACGAGAGCCCGAACCAAGGGGAAAGCAGAGGAACGGAGCGCGCATGGGCCGCCTGACGACGCATGTATTGGACACCGCCTCGGGCAAGCCCGCGGCAGGTCTGAAGATCGAGCTTTTCCGCCTGGGCGAAGCCACCCCCCTCAAGACCATCCATACCAATGCCGACGGCCGCGCCGATGGCCCGATCCTCGAGGGCGCCGACTTCGCCGCCGGGAAATATGAACTGCGCTTCCATGCCGGAGCCTATCTCCGCGACCTCGGAACGAAGCTGCCCGAGCCCGCCTTCCTCGACGTGATCCCCATCCGCTTCGGCATCGCGGATGCTGCGGCGCATTATCACGTGCCGCTGCTGCTCTCGCCCTATGGCTATTCGACCTACAGAGGGAGCTGACCCTTCGTGACCACCCGTGCCTCCATCCGCTTCCTGCGCAACGGCCATATCGTGGAGCTCACGCACGTGCCGCCCATGCGCACGGTGCTCGATTACCTGCGCCTCGACGAACGCGCCCGCGGCACCAAGGAAGGCTGCAACGAGGGCGACTGCGGCGCCTGCACCGTGGCGGTTGGCTCGCTCAAGCACGGCAAGCTCGTCTACGAGCCGGTCAATGCCTGCATCCTGCTCGTGGGCCAGCTGGATGGCAAGGAGCTGGTGACGGTCGACGACCTCGCCGATGGCCACACGCTGCACCCGGTGCAGCAGGCGCTGGTCGACACGCATGGCTCGCAATGCGGCTTCTGCACGCCCGGTTTCGTCATGTCGCTCTTCACGCTCTACCAGCAGGGTGGCGCCCCCACGCGGGACGAGATCGCCACCCACGTCGCCGGCAATCTCTGCCGCTGCACCGGCTACCGCCCCATCATCGACGCCGCCCAGGCCTGCTGCACCGGCAAGGCAGCGGATCGCTGGGCCAAGGGTGCGAAGGAAGCGGCGCGCCGGCTCGCGGCGCTGGATGATGGTGCCGATGTTTTCGTCGGCAGCGCCGAGAGCTTCATCGCGCGGCCCGCACAGGCCGCAACGCTGGCACGGCTCGCGGCGGAAAACCCGGACGCCACCATCGTGTCGGGTGCCACCGATGTCGGGCTGTGGATCACCAAGCAGATGCGGCAGCTGCCGAAGATCATCCTCACAGGCGGCGTGAAGGATCTGCACAAGGTTGAGGATGGCAAAGACCGCGTGACACTTGGCGCGGCGGCCACCTATGCGGAGGCGACACCTGCGCTCTCCGCCATCGATCCGGACCTCGCGGAGGTGCTGCGCCGCCTCGGCTCCACCCAGGTGCGCGCCTCGGGGACCGTGGGCGGCAACATCGCCAATGGCTCGCCCATCGGCGACACGCCGCCGATGCTCATCGCACTCGGCGCCACGCTCACCCTGCGCCATGGAGACACCGAGCGCTCGCTGCCGCTGGAGGATTTCTTCATCGCCTATGGCAAGCAGGACCGGAAGCCCGGCGAGCTCGTCTGGCGCATCGACGTGCCGAAGCTGAAGCCCAACGAGGCTTTCCGCGCCTACAAGATTTCCAAGCGCTTCGACCAGGACATCTCTGCCGTCATGGCCGCCTTCAGCTTCACGCTCGCGGGCCGCAAGCTGTCCGCCGCCCGCATCGCCTTCGGCGGCATGGCGGCCACGCCCAAGCGGGGCAGGGAGACGGAAGCCGCACTTCAGGGTGTCTCGCTGGACCAGCCTGCCACGTGGGACGCCGCCATCGCAGCACTCGCGAAGGACTTCCAGCCCATCTCCGACATGCGCGCCTCTGCCGCCTATCGCATCGAGGTGGCGCAAGGCCTTCTCAGGAAGGCACTGCTGGAACTGGCCGGTGCCGCTGAAACGCGCGTGCTGGCGAACCGCAAGGCGGTGGCGTGATGGCTGACCGCCGCATGATCGAAACCAGGACCGTAGGCCGCACCCTGGCGCATGACAGTGCCGAACTCCATGTGCAGGGGGCGGCCACCTATATCGACGACATGCGCGAGCCCGAGGGCCTCGTCCATGTCTATCCCGGCTTCGCCAAGGATGGCGCGCTGGGCAAGATCAAGGCGCTCGACCTTTCCGCCGTCATCGCCGCACCGGGCGTCATCCGCGTGCTCACCGCGAGGGACGTGCCGGGTCTCAACGACTGCGCGCCGGTCTTCGGCGGCGACCCGATCCTCGCCGATGGCCGCATCATGTTCCACGGCCAGGTGATCTTCGCCGTGGTGGCCGACACCCGCGAGGCCGCACGCCGCGCCGCGAAACTGGCGAAGGTCGAGATCGCGGCGGAAACCCCCGCCGTCACCGTCGAGGATGCGCTGGCGGCGAAAACCAGCGATGTGGGCGAGCCCTACCAGTTCCTGCGCCGCGACCCGGCCAGGACCATCGCCGCAGCAAAGCACTCCGTCTCCGAAAGCTTCCGCATCGGCGGGCAGGAGCATTTCTATCTTGAAGGCCAGGTGAGCCTCGCCGTGCCGGAGGAGCATGGCGCGGTCACCGTGCATTGCTCGACGCAGCATCCGTCCGAAGTCCAGCACCTCGTCGCCCACATGCTGCACATTCCGGCAGCGCTGGTGACGGTCGAGTGCCGCCGCATGGGCGGCGCCTTCGGTGGCAAGGAAAGCCAGGCGGCGCAATGGGCATGCCTGTCGGCGCTGGCCGCACGCCTCACGGGCAGGCCCGCCAAGTGCCGCCTCGACCGCGACGAGGACATGATGCTGACCGGCAAGCGCCATGACTTCCGCGTCGACTATCGCGCGGGCTTCGACGCCAAGGGCCGCGTCACGGCGGTCGACGTCGATTTCCTCGCGCGCTGCGGCTATTCGGCGGATCTCTCCAACGCCATCTGCGACCGCACCATGTTCCATGCGGACAATGCTTATTTCTATCCGGCCGCCCGCATCGCCACGCGGCGGCTTCGCACCAACACCGTCTCCAACACCGCCTTCCGCGGCTTCGGCGGCCCGCAAGGCATGCTGTTTGCCGAGCGGCTGATGGAGGTGATCGCCATCCGGACGGGCCAGGACCCGCTCGACGTGCGCAAGGCCAATCTCTATGGCGTGAAGGGCGACACCACGCCCTATGGCATGAAGGTCGAGGACAATATCGCGCCCGACATCATCGCCGCTCTGGAGAAGAGCTCCGACTACCGCGCGCGGCGCAGGGCCATCGTGGCTTTCAATGCGAAGAGCCCGGTGCTGAAGAAGGGGATCTCGCTCACCCCCGTCAAGTTCGGCATCTCCTTCACGCTCACCCACCTCAACCAGGCGGGTGCGCTCGTCCATGTCTACACCGATGGCTCGGTACACCTGAACCATGGCGGCACCGAGATGGGGCAGGGCCTCTACACCAAGGTGGCGCAGGTGGTGGCGGAGGAATTCGGCCTCGCCGCGGCTGACGTGCGCATCACCGCGACGACGACGGGCAAGGTGCCCAACACCTCGGCCACCGCGGCCTCCTCGGGTGCCGACTTGAACGGCATGGCCGCCAAGGCCGCGGCCTCCACCATCAAGAACCGCCTGATCGATTTCGCGGCGAAGCAGTGGAAGGTGCCGAAGAACCGCATCAGGTTCGAGGACGGCCGCGTGCTCATCGGCAACCGCTCCATCCCCTTCGGCGACCTCGCGCGCCAGGCCCACATCGCCCGCATCTCGCTGTCCTCGACGGGCTACTACGCCACCCCCAAGATCAGCTGGGACCGGCCCAAGGCCAAGGGCCGGCCCTTCTTCTACTTCGCCTATGGCGCGGCCTGCTCGGAGGTCACCATCGACACGCTGACCGGCGAGATGAAGGTCGGGCGCGTGGACATCCTCCATGATGTCGGCCGCTCGCTGAACCCGGGCCTCGACACCGGCCAGGTGGAGGGCGGCTTCGTGCAGGGCATGGGCTGGCTCACCACGGAGGAGCTGGTCTTCGACGATCAGGGCAGGCTCCGCACCCATGCGCCCTCCACCTACAAGATTCCCTGCGCCTCCGACGTGCCGGCCGACTTCCGCGTGAAGCTGTTCGAGTCGAAGGGCAACAAGGAAGACACGATCTACCGCTCCAAGGCGGTGGGTGAACCGCCGCTGATGCTGGGCATTTCCGTCTGGACGGCGATCTTCGACGCGGTGGCGAGCCTCAAGCCGGGGGTGATCCCGCAGCTCGATGCGCCGGCAACGCCGGAGGCCATCCTGCGCGCGGCAAAAGGGATGCTTGCATGAAGGTCTGGAGCCTCATCGCGCGGCTGCTGGAGAGCGAGGGCACCTGTGCGCTGGTCTCCGTCACGCGTGCCGAGGGCTCCGTGCCGCGCGAGGAGGGGGCCCGCATGGTGGTCACCCGCAACGGCTTCCACGGCACCATCGGCGGCGGCACGCTGGAGTGGAAGGCGCTGGCCCAGGCGCAACGCCTGCTGGGAACGCCACGCCAGGTCAAGATGCTCACCCAGTCGCTGGGCCCGGACCTCGGCCAGTGCTGCGGCGGACGGGTGACGCTGGCGATCGAGAGCTTCGATGCCGCCGCGCTGCCGGAAGCCAGGGATCTGGCGGCGCGCGAGGCGGAAGGTCCCTTCACCCTCTCCAACCGGCTGCCCGGCGTCACGGAAAACTTCGGCGAGTGCCGCCGCGCCGTGCTGGTCTTCGGCGCGGGGCATGTCGGCCGCGCCCTGATCCTGTCCTTGGCCTCCCTGCCATTCGATGTCACCTGGGTTGACCCGCGGCCCGAGAGCTTCCCCGGCGCCATGCCGCAGAACGTGACGGGCTTTTCCGGCGATCCGCTGGCAGCCGTGGCGGCGGCACCCCAGGGCAGCCTCGCCTTCATCATGAGCCATTCCCACGCACTCGATTTGGCAGTTGCCGATGCCGCGCTCCGCAACCCCGCCATCGCCCATGTCGGCGTCATCGGCAGCGCCACCAAGCGGGCCCGTTTCGAGCGACGGCTGCGCGAGGCAGGTGTGGATCGTGCCCGGATCGACGCGATGATCTGCCCCATCGGCATCGGCGGCATCCGGTCCAAGTTGCCAGCGGCGATTGCGGTATCGGTTGCCGCACAGCTCATAACCCTCGATGAGGCATTGTCAGCCTCCGCAACCCACGGCATTCTGCCGGCAAGGAACGCTGGCTGATCAATGGACTACCTGCTCGAGGCACTCCACGTCACCAAGGTCTTCGGAACCCTGAAGGCCAATGACGACGTGACTCTGAAGGTGAAGCCGGGCGAGATCCATGCCTTCCTGGGCGAGAACGGGGCGGGCAAGTCCACCCTCGTGAAAATGATCTATGGCGCGCTGCAGCCCACCTCCGGCGAGTTCCGCTGGATGGGCAAGACGGTGACCATCCCCAGCCCCGCCGCGGCGCGCAGGCTCGGCATCGGCATGGTGTTTCAGCACTTCTCCCTGTTCGAGGCCCTCACGGTGGCCGAGAACATCGCGCTCGCCATGCCGGGCGCCTTCGACATGAAGAAGCTCTCCGAGCGCATCGCGCGCGTGTCGCGCGACTATGGCCTGCCGCTGGAGCCGACCGCCGTGGTGGCCGACCTCTCGGTGGGCGAGCGCCAGAGGATCGAGATCGTGCGCTGCCTCTTGCAGGAGCCGAAGCTCCTGATCATGGATGAGCCCACCGCCGTGCTCACCCCGCAGGAAGCCGACCAGCTCTTCGTCACACTGGCGCGCCTCGCCTCCGAGGGCTGCGCGGTGATCTACATCAGTCATCGCCTCGAGGAGGTGAAGCGGCTCTGCCACAACGCCACCATCCTGCGCCATGGCAAGGTGGTCGCCAATGTCGACCCGACGCAGGAGACGGCGGCGAGCCTCGCCAGGCTCATGGTCGGCGGCGACATCCACGTGGTGCGCGCCGCGAGCCGTGACGTGCAGGGTGCAACGCGCCTCAAGCTCGACCACCTGAAGCTTCCCGCCGACGGCCCCTTCGCGGTCGAGCTCAAGAACGTCTCGCTCGACGTCAAGGCGGGCGAGGTCGTTGCCATCGCCGGTGTCGCCGGCAATGGCCAGTCGGAGCTTTTCGATGCAGTGTCGGGCGAACGCTCGCTGAGCAGCGCCTCCATGCTGGTGCTCGACGGCAAGCCCATGGGCCATGACGGCGTGAACACGCGGCGCAATGCCGGTGCTGCCTTCGTGCCGGAGGAGCGGCTGGGCCATGGCGCCGTTCCCGGCTTCACGCTCTCCCAGAACGTGGTGCTCACGCGCCATTCCTCCGACCAGGCGCTGGTGAAGTCCGGCATGGTGAGCAGCGGCGGGGCCGAGGGCGTGAGCCAGCGCGTCATCAAGGACTTCGACGTGCGGAAAGGAAAGCCCGACCCCGAGGCGCGTTCGCTTTCGGGCGGCAACCTGCAGAAATTCGTGGTGGGCCGCGAGCTCGACCGGAGGCCCGGCGTGCTCGTCATCAACCAGCCGACCTGGGGGGTGGATGCTGGCGCCTCGGCCACCATCCGCCAGGCCATCGTGGACCTCGCGCGGCAGGGTTCGGCCGTGCTCGTCATCAGCCAGGACCTCGACGAGATCTTCGAGATCGCCGACCGCATCGCCGTCATCTCGCGCGGCGAATTGTCGGAGGCCTATCCGGCCTCCGAACTCACCTCCGAGAAGATCGGCCTCCTCATGGCCGGCGCGCATGAACTGAAGGAGACAGCCCATGCGGCTCGTGCTTGAGAAGCGGGCGGAAGCCTCGGCGCGCATGGCCTATCTCTCGCCCCTCATCGCCATCGTGCTCACGCTGGTGACGGGCGGCATCATCTTCGCGCTGCGCGGGCTGAACCCGTTCTCCGCCCTCTACGTGTTCTTCATCGAGCCGCTCACCACCTCCTGGTCGATCGAGCAGCTGATCGTCAAGGCCGCGCCGCTGGCCATGATCGGCGCGGGGCTTGCCGTGTCCTACATGGCCAATGTCTGGAACATCGGTGCCGAGGGCCAGCTCACGGCGGGCGCCATCCTCGGCTCCGCCATCCCGGTTTTCTTTCCCGAATTCCAGTCACCGCTCACGCTGGTGCTCATGCTGGGGCTCGGCGTCATCGGCGGCATGGCCTGGGCCTCGATCCCCGCCTACCTCAAGAACCGCTTCGGCACCAACGAGATCCTCACGAGCCTGATGCTGGTCTATGTGATCCAGCTGGTGCTCGACTGGCTGGTGCGCGGCCCCTGGCGCGATCCCAAGGGCTATAACTTCCCTAAGACCATCGCCTTCACCGACTGGCAGCTGCTGCCGCAGTTCAAGCTGATCCCGGACTCGATCGGGCCCATCTACATCAATCTCGGCGCGGTGCTCGCCGTCATCGCCGTCGTGGCGCTGGCCTTCATGATGGGCCGCACGCTCAAGGGTTATGAGCTCCGCGTGCAAGGCGTGGCCCCGCGTGCCGGCCGCTTCGCCGGCTTCTCGCGCGAGAAGACCGTGTGGTTCTGCTTCCTGCTGTCTGGCGGCCTCGCGGGGCTTGCCGGCATCTGCGAGGTGATGAGCACGGTGGGGCAACTCCAGCCCGGCATCTCGCCCGGCTATGGCTTCACGGCCATCATCGTTGCCTTCCTCGGCCGCCTCAACCCCATCGGCGCGCTGGTCGCGGCCTTTGCGCTGGCGATCAGCTATCTCGGCGGTGAATCGGCACAGGTGGCGCTCGGCATCTCGGACAAGACGGCCCGCGTCTTCCAGGGCATCCTGCTGTTCTACATCCTCGCCTGCGACTCGCTGATCCTCTATCGGCTCAAGCTCATCGGGCGCAGGCCGCAGCTGGCGGAGGGCAAGGCATGAACGAGCAGCTCCTCTCCATCATCCTCACCATCATCACGGCCTCGACGCCGCTGCTGCTCGCCGCCATCGGCGAACTGGTGGTGGAGCGCTCAGGCGTGCTCAACCTCGGCGTCGAAGGCATGATGGCGGTGGGCGCCGTCTCCGGTTTCGGCGCGGCGCTGACGACGGGCAATCCTTACGTCGGCGTGCTGGCGGCGCTGGTCGCAGGCGCGCTGCTGTCGCTGCTCTTCGGCTTCCTCACCCTCACCATGGTGGCAAACCAGGTGGCCACGGGCCTCGCACTCACGCTGCTGGGCCTCGGCGTCTCGGGGCTGATGGGCGAGGCCTTCGTGGGCCAGCCGGGTGTCCATCTCGAGCGTCTGCACATCCCGGGTCTTTCCGACATTCCCTTCCTCGGCCCCATCCTGTTCGGGCAGGACTTCCTCGTCTATCTCTCGCTCGTCATCGTGGCGGCCGTGTCCTACACGCTGTTCCGCACCAGGACCGGGCTCATCATCCGGGCTGTGGGCGACAGCCACCAGTCGGCCCATGCGCTGGGCTATTCGGTGGTCGGCGTGCGCTACCTCTGCGTCATGTTCGGCGGCGCCTGCTCAGGCCTGGCGGGGGGCTATCTCTCGCTCGCCTATACCCCGCAATGGGTGGAGAACATGACGGCCGGCCGCGGCTGGATCGCGCTGGCGCTCGTCGTCTTCTCATCCTGGCTGCCCTGGCGCATCGTGGCGGGGGCCTATCTCTTCGGTACAATTACGGTGATGGGATTTTCGCTGCAGGCTTATGGCATCGGCATCCCGTCCCAGCTACTTTCGGCTCTCCCCTATGTGGTGACCGTCCTCGTGCTGGTCCTCATATCGCGGAACCGGGCCCTCATGCGGGCCAATACGCCGGCTTGCCTCGGTCAGCCCTTCGTGCCTGACCGTTAGGCCTTTAGGAAGCTTGATGACGGCCTGCAGCCGGCATCGCAAGCGAACAGAAAAACGGCTGCAGGGAAATGGGTTTTGAACAAGGAGCAAACGAGAATGAAGAAATGGATGGCACTGGCAGCAGCCCTGGCGCTCGGCGTCTCGGCGGGTGCTGCGAACGCAGCCGACAAGCTGAAGGCCTGCTGGGTCTATGTCGGCCCCGTGGGTGACTTCGGCTATTCCTACCAGCACGACCTCGGCCGCAAGGCGGTGGAGAAGGCGCTGGGCGACAAGGTCGAGACGGCCTATCTCGAGAACGTGGCCGAGGGCCCCGATGCCGAGCGCGCCATCGAGCGCCTGGCGCGCGAAGGCTGCAAGATCATCTTCACCACCTCCTTCGGCTTCATGGACCCGACCATCAAGGTCGCCGCCAAGTATCCGGACATCAAGTTCGAGCACGCCACCGGCTACAAGAAGGCCGACAACGTGGGCATCTACAATGCGCGCTTCTATGAAGGCCGCTACGTGATGGGCCAGATCGCCGCCAAGATGTCGAAGACCGGTACGGCGGGCTACATCGTGTCCTTCCCGATACCGGAAGTCGTCATGGGCATCAACGCCTTCATGCTCGGCGCCCAGTCGGTGAACCCGGACTTCAAGGTCAAGATCATCTGGGTCAACTCCTGGTATGATCCGGGCAAGGAAGCCGACGCCGCCAAGGTGCTCCTGGGCCAGGGTGCGGACATCCTCGTCCAGCACACTGACTCGACAGCACCCCTTCAGGAGGCCGAGAAGGCCGGCAAGCTGGGCTTCGGTCAGTCCTCCGACATGATCAAGTTCGCGCCCAAGGCCCAGCTCACGTCCAACACGGATGACTGGGATCCCTATTACATCGCGCGCGTGCAGGCCGTTCTCGACGGCACCTGGAAGTCGGATGACACCTGGGGTGGCATGAAGGACGGCATGGTCGTCCTCTCGCCCTTCACCAACATGCCCGACGACGTGAAGAAGATGGCCGAGGACACGGTCGCCAAGATCAAGTCCGGCGAGTTCCATCCCTTCACCGGCGTCATCACCAAGCAGGACGGCACGACGGTCGGCGAAGCCGGCAAGCCGCTGCCCGATGGCGAGCTCCTTGGCATGAACTATTACATCAAGGGCATCGACGACAAGCTGCCGCAGTAAGCGCGGACCACGAAACCAGCGCCTGCCGCGGGAGCAATCCCCGGCAGGCGTATTCTTGAGGAGCGTGACTTGGAGCCTTTCATCGCCGACTGGCTGAACTTCGTGATCCGCTGGGGGCACATGATCGCCGGCATCGCGTGGATCGGCACGTCCTTCTATTTCGTGGCGCTCGATTTCTCGCTGAAGACGCGGGACGGCCTGCCGGAGGGCGTGCGCGGCGAGGCCTGGGAGGTGCATGGCGGTGGCTTCTACCATGTGCAGAAATACCTCTCCGCACCGTCAACGCTCCCGGAGCACCTCACCTGGTTCAAGTGGGAGGCCTATCTCACCTGGGTCACGGGCTTCTTCCTGCTGGCCGTCGTCTATTACGTCAATGCCAGCGCCAACCTCATCGACCCGGCCGTGGCGAACCTTGCCCCCTGGCAGGCGATCACCATCTCGCTCGTCTCCATCGTGGCGGGCTGGGCCATCTATGACGGGCTCTGCCGCTCACCCATCGGGCAGAAGACAGGCCTTCTCGCGGCCTGCGTCTTCGCGCTGATCCTCGGCTTCGCCTACATCTTCACGCATCTCTTCTCGGGCCGCGGCGCCTTCATCCATGTCGGTGTCATCGTCGGCACCATCATGGCGGCCAATGTCTTCATGGTGATCATCCCGAACCAGCGCAAGATCACGGCGGCGCTGCTCAGGGGCGAGACGCCGGACCCGCGGCTCGGCGCCATCGGCAAGCAGCGCTCGCTGCATAACACCTACCTCACGCTGCCCGTGCTGCTGATGATGGTGTCGAACCATTTCTCCATGCTCACCAACGCGCCAAATGCATGGTTGCTGGTGGGCCTGATCTTCATCGGCGGCGCCGCACTCCGCCATTTCCTGGTGCGGCACGAGGTGGGTGACCCGCTGTCGAAGATCGCCTGGACGTTGCCGGTCATCTTCCTGTCGCTTGGCGGTGCTTGGCTGCTGTCATCCCCGCCGCTTCTCTCGCTCGACTGGGCGAACCTCTTCATCCGCTGGGGCCACATGATCGCGGGCATCGCCTGGATCGGCACCTCCTTCTATTTCGTGGCGCTCGACTTCTCACTCCGCAAGGAACCCGGCATGCCGCCCGGCGTCGGCGGCGAGGCGTGGGAGGTGCATGGCGGCGGCTTCTACCACGTGCGGAAATACCTCACCGCGCCCGAAACGCTGCCGAAGGACCTCATCTGGTTCAAGTGGGAGGCCTATCTCACCTGGGTCACCGGCTTCCTGCTGCTCGTCGTCCTCTATTACCTGCAGGCGGACAGCTACCTGATCGACCCCAACGTGATGCCGCTCACCCAGTGGCAGGCCATCGGCATCTCGGTCGCGAGCCTCGTCCTGGGCTGGGTGCTCTACACCGCGCTGTGCAAGTCACCGGTCGGCCGCAGCACCGGGCTTCTCGCCGCCTGCCTCTTCGCCATGCTGCTCGCCTTCGCCTATGGCTACACGCACCTCTTCTCCGGCCGCGGCGCCTTCATCCATATCGGCGCGCTGATCGGCACCATCATGGCCGCCAATGTCTTCATGGTGATCATTCCGAACCAGCGCAAGATCACCGCGGCCCTGCTGAAGGGCGAGAAGCCGGACCCGCGCCTCGGCGCCATCGGCAAGCAGCGCTCGCTGCACAACACCTATCTCACGCTGCCGGTGCTGGCGATGATGGTGTCGAACCATTTCCCGATGATCACCGACAATGCCCATGCCTGGGTGCTGGCGGGCCTCATCATCCTCGCCGGCGGGCTTGCCCGCCACTTCCTGGTGCGCACCGAGGTGGGCGACCGCCATGCCGACCTGGCCTGGACGATCCCGCTCATCTGCACGGCGCTGGCCTTCGGCCTCATCATCACCCAGCCCTCGAAGCTGGTGCTGTTCCAGGGCGAGGTGTCGGATGCAGAGGCACTCTCCATCGTCCAGACGCGCTGTGCCGCCTGCCATGCCGAGCACCCGACGGATGCCACCATCAAGGTGGCGCCCAAGGGCGTGCATCTCGAAACACTCGATCAGCTGAAGCGTTATGCCGCCCAGATCGAGGTGCAGGCCGTGCAGAACAAGGCCATGCCGCTCGCCAACCGCACCGGCATGCTGGACGAGGAACGCGCCAAGCTCGGAACATGGATCGCCAGGCAATGATCAGCATCGCGGACGTCAACGCCATGAGCCCGAAGGCCTTCATCGAGACCTTCGGCGACGTGGCCGAACATTCCCCCTGGGTGGCGCGCGAGGCGGATGCCTTCCGCCCCTTCGCCAGCCGCGAGGCGCTGGTCAGGCAGTTCGAGACGGCGATCCGTGGCGCCAACCGCGATGCACAGCTGGCGCTCGTCCGCGCCCATCCGGATCTCGCCGGCCGCGCCAAGCTCACCGATGACTCGACGAAGGAACAGGCCGGGGCCGGGCTCAACACGCTGACCGCCGATGAGTTCGCCCGCTTCACCGACCTCAACACCCGCTACCGCGAACGCTTCGGCTTCCCCTTCATCTTCGCGGTGAAGGGCGCCACCAAGCACATGATCCTCGACAGCTTCGCGGCGCGCGTCGGCAACGACCGCGACGCCGAATTCGAAACGGCGCTGCAGCAGGTCTGCCGCATCTTCCGCTTGCGGCTCGAGGACAGGGTGTCGCCATGACGCGCGTCATCAGGGGCCAGACGCTGAGCTTCGCGGCCGACGGCAAGGCCGTGCACGAGAGCAGGGGTGCCGTCGCCGTGGGTGATGACGGCACCATCCTCTGGGCCGGCCCGCAGTCGCTGCTGCCGCAGGGCTTTGCCCAGGCGGAGGTCGATGACTATGGCGACAAGCTCGTCATGCCGGGCTTCATCGACGCGCACATCCACTTCCCGCAATACCGCATGCTCGCCGCACCGGGAAAGGACCTGCTCGACTGGCTCACCCGCTTCACCTTCCCGGAGGAGAGCCGCTATGCCGATGCGGCTTACGCGCGGGCCGCGGCCGCTATCTTCCTGAAGCGCCTCTTCGCCCACGGGACGACATCCGCACTCGCTTTCTGCTCCGTGCACAAGACCTGCGCCGAGGCGCTCTTCGCCGCGGCCGAGGCCCATGGCATGGCGCTCGTCACCGGCAAGACCATGATGGATCGGAACGCCATCCCTGCTGTCGAGGACACGCCCGAGACGGGTGCCCGCGAGACGGTGGAGCTTTACGAGAAGTGGCACGGCAAGGGACGCCTCCGCTATGCCGTGACGCCGCGCTTCGCCATCACCTCGTCGGATGCGCAGCTGAAGGTCTCGGGCGAATTGCTGTCATCACTCCCCGGCGCGCTGATGCAGACGCATCTCTCGGAGAGCCCGGGTGAGATCGCCTTCGTCAAGGAGCTCTTCCCGAGGGCGAAGGACTATACCGACGTCTATGACCATTACGGCCTGTTGAGCGACCGCAGCCTCTTCGCCCATGGCATCCATCTGTCGGACCGCGAATGCGCCAGGCTGTCGGAGTCGGGTTCGACCGTCGTTCATTGCCCAACGTCCAACACCTTCCTCGGCTCCGGCCTCATGTCCATGCGCTGGCTGCGCGAGCAGGACAGGCCCGTCCATCTCGGTGTTGCCACCGACGTGGGCGGCGGCACCAGCTATTCCATGCTGGCGACGCTCGGCGAGACCTACAAGGTGCAGATGCTCACCGGTTACAAGCCCACCGCGCACGAACTCTTCCGCATGGCCACGCGCGGCAATGCCGGGCGGTTGAAGATCGATCACGAGACGGGCGCGCTGGAGCACGGCAAGTTCGCCGACATCGTGGTGCTCGATCCGGAGGCGACCCCGGTGCTGGCCAGCCGCCACGAATTGTCATCCTCGCTCGAGGACGTGCTGTTCTCGCTGATGATCCTGGGTGGCGACCGCGCGGTGACGGCGACCTATGTCAAGGGCCGCAAGGTGCATGAGAGAGCGTGACATAAGCCTTTGGCGAGCCTGGCCTTCCCTCCCACTCGCATCATAGGCGGTCTCGTCCCGCGTATCCTTTTTGCGTGACCAGAGAGGATGCCCGGGACGAGCCCGGGCATGAGGGGTTTGGAAAGCAATGTTCTCAGACCGACAGCCCGAGCACCTTGTCTTCTGCGAACCACACCTCTTCCAGATTGTTCCCCGGCCCCTTCCTGTCGATGATCAGGAAGCGGCTGTCGGCATCGAGCACCAGCAGCGGATGGTGCCAGACGTTCCGCGCATAATTGACGCCCTGTTGGCCTGTGCAGGTGAAGGCGCGGTAGCTGGCGGCGTCATGCACGTCCCCCGCCACCAGCACCAGCCAGGGCCGGTCCTGCAGCGGAATGAAGGCCTGTGACCCCAGCGGGTGGCGCTCCATGAGCCTGATCTCGATGGGTGCCGGCCGCGGCTGGCCGAGGAACAGGCTGACATTGGTGGCGCCGCCCTCCATCGCCACGTCGGCGAAGGCGAGATCGTTGAAGCGCTCGGTGAAGCCCTGGTTGATGGTGTAGTGCGCCGCGCCCGCCATCTCGATCACCTCGCCGAAGGGGCGGAAGGCCTCGCGCGTCAGGGGCTCTGGGAATATGCGCGTCATCAGATGATCCGGCAGGAGATGGTGCCGAGCACGCCATAATCCACCGTCACCTCGTCACCCGGCGCCACTGCCATGGGCACGATGCAGGTGCCGGTGGTGACGAACTGACCCGCCTTTACCCCGCCGCAATAGGTGGCGGCCTCGTTGACGAACCAGGTCAGCGCCCTCTTCGGATCGCCCAGCACGGCCTCGCCCGTACCCTCGGCCTTCACCGCGCTGTTCAGTAATCCTTTCACAGCATGGGCCGAAAGATCGAGCTCCCGCCACGGGCGGTCCACCGCGGGCCCGAGCACCAGCCATGATGCGCAGGCCGTGTCGGCGATGAGCTGCGCGGCTCCCACCCTGGTGAAGTCCTGGTAACGGCTGTCGGGCACCTCGATCGACAGGTGCAGCGAACCCACTGCATCGAGCGCTTCCGCCTGCGAATAGGGCTGGTCGCGCGGGGGCAGGTCCTTCGCGAAGCCGAAGGCGAATTCGGCTTCCGCCACGCGCATGATGTTGTCCCCCAGCGTCACCGCGGATTCCTGCGGCAACAGCCGGCTCGTCAGGATGCGCCCGATGATGGGCCCGTCGACATTGATGTGCTTCTGCCCGGCCTCGCTGGTGGCGGCAATCTTCCATCCGGCGACGGCACTGCCGCTCGCTGCCGCCACTGCCGCGGCGGCCTCATAGCCTTCGGCGCGCGTCCGGGGTCGCATCGCTTCCGGCAGTTCCACGATGCGCGTCGTGGCCGCCCAGTTGCGCAGCAGCAGGCTCGCCGCGGCGTCGAAGTCCGTCATGCTCAGTCTCCAAGCTTCTTCAGGATCTCGGCGAAGCGCGGGTGCTCGCGCAGCACGTCGAGGTCGCTGTCATGCAGCATGAACTCCTGCAGCGAGCGCAGCGTCGTGGGCCCCATGATGCGCTCCAGCCGGTCGAGCGCCAGCTCCTTCTCGCCCAGGATCGCGAAGGCGCAGGCGATATTGTAGTGCATGTAGAAATCATCGGGCTCGATGATCGAGGCGCGCTCCGCCCAGTCGCGCGTGCGGTCGCTCTCGCCCAGCGCCGCCAGCAGCCCCGCGCCGAAGGCCAGGGCATCGGCATCGTCGGGCCGCTCGGCCACGGCGGCCTCGGTGCGCGCCAGCGCCGCCTTGGCGGAGCTGCGCATCTCGTCCAGCCGCCCGAGCGACTGGAAGCACATGGACTGCAGGCCGAGCGAGCGGAAGTCGTCGCTCTTCAGCTCCGCCGCCTTGCCGAACAGCTCTGCCGCCTTGCCATATTGCCCGCGGTTGAAACAGTTGCGGCCATAGAAGAAATAGGCCTCGAACAGGTCCGGCTTCAGCGCGATGGCGCGCTCGAAATTGGCCTCCGCCTCCTCGTAGCGGCCCGCCGTGTAGAGGGCGAGGCCCTTCGAGGCATGGGCCTCCGCCAGGTTGGCATCGATCGCCAGCGCCCGCTCGCTCTGCTCGAAGATCTCGTTCGTCGTGATCGAGGTATCGCCGGCGTCGAGGAGATGCGAGTTGCAGTCGGCAATCCCGGCATGGGCCGCCGCGTAGTCCGGCTCGAGGTCGAGTGCGCGCTGGAACATCTGCTTCGCCAGCCTGAGGAAGCGCCGCGTGTGGCCACGGTGGAAGAAGCTCCGCCCCATCAGGTAGAAGCGATAGGCCTCGCTGTTGTAGGTGGCGCGCTGGGTGATCGTCTCGCGCTCGTTGGGCAGCATCTTGAGGCGCAGCGCGTCGACGATGGCATGCGAGATGTCGTCCTGCAGTTCGAAGATGTCCTCGAACTTGCGGTCATAGCGCTCGGCCCACACGTGCCCGTTGGTGCGCCCGTCGATCAGCTGCGCGGTGATGCGCACCCGGTCATTGACCTTCCGCACGCTGCCCTCGAGCAGGTATTGCACCCCGAGCCTCGAGGCCACGCGGTCGAGGTCCTCGGTCGTGCCCTTGTAGGTGAAGGCGGTGTTGCGCGAGACCACGAAGAGGGCGGAGATCTTGGAGAGATCGGTGATGATGTCCTCGGTGATGCCGTCGCTGAAATAATCCTGCTCCGGGTCGCCCGACATGTTGACGAAGGGCAGCACCGCGATCGAGGCCTGGTGCCCGTCGCCGCCGCGTCGCCGCCCGTGCCCGTGGGTGCTGCTGCCCGCCACGCGCCAGGCCTGGGTGAGGCCGGAGGTGTCCTTCAGCTGCCGCTTTCCGGCATTCTCGAAGTTGAACGGCAGCTGGCGCTCCACCTGCTGGTGGAGGCTGTCGGAAATGAACACGCTGCCCGGTTCCGCCACCGCCTGCAGCCTTGTCGCCACGTTCACGCCCTCGCCGAACACATCGTTCTGCTCGACGATCACATCCGAGAGGTTGATGCCGATGCGGAAGCTCATGCGCCGGTCTTCCGGCAGGTTGGCGTTGCGCGCCTCGGACGCCTGCTGCATGTCCACCGCGAAGGTCACGGCATTGACCGGGCTGCCGAACTCGGCAAGGAAGCCATCGCCCAGCGTCTTCACGATGCGCCCGCCGCCGCGGTCGATCAGCGGGTTGATGATGGCGGTCTGGCGTTCCATCAGCTCCGCCAGCGTGCCCGCCTCGTCGCGCTCCATCAGCCGCGAATAGCCCGCGACATCGGCCGAAAGAATGGTCGTGAGGCGCCGTTCCAAGTGGGCCAACTCCGCTGGGATTCACTGTAAGCGAACAAGTTACGGTGAAGGAACGATCTTAGCAATTTGATTTCGCATGATGAATCGGGTTGTAGCAGCCTCCCGTCCTTGACAGGGTCAGGGCCGGGCCACACAATCTGCCCAAGGATCAAGCAAGGAAACGCAGGCGTGTATGCCCGGCCGAGGACGATCGAGGAAGCAACGCGCGCCATGGCCGCCGAAGGGGCATTGGCGGTCTGCGGCGGCACCGATGTCTATCCCGCCCATGTGGGAAGGCCGCTGTCCCGCCCGCTGGTGGACCTGTCACGCATCGAGGGCCTGCGCGGAATCGGCGATGCGGGTGATGTGTTCCGCTTCGGCGCGGCCACCACCTGGTCGGATATCCTGCGCGCCCCCTTGCCAGCGGCTTTCGACGGCCTGAAGGCCGCGGCGCGCGAGGTCGGATCGGTGCAGATCCAGAACCGCGGCACCATTGCCGGAAATCTGTGCAACGCCTCGCCCGCCGCCGATGGCGTGCCGCCGCTGCTGAGCCTCGATGCGCGGGTCGAACTTGCAGCACAAGGCGGCAGGCGGGTGCTGCCGCTTTCCGCCTTCATCACCGGCTATCGCCGCACCGCGCTGGCGCCGGGCGAGATCGTCACCGCCGTGCTGGTGCCGAAGCCTTCGCCCGCGGCGCGAGCGGGTTTCGTCAAGCTCGGCGCGCGGCGCTACCTGGTGATCTCCATCCTCATGGCGGCGGCGGTGGTGGAAAAGGATGCCGGGGGCCGCATCCTGCGTGCCGCCGTGGCCGTCGGCGCCGCATCGCCCGTGGCGCAGAGGCTGCCGGAGCTCGAGGCCGACCTGCGCGGCCTTGCCGGCACGCCGTCGGCCCTCGTGGCGCCGCGCCATCTCCTTGGCCTGTCCCCCATCGATGACGTGCGCGCCACGGCGGCCTACCGGCTGGAGGCCGCCCTCTCCGCCATCGGCGAGGCACTGGACATGGCGGCGGGGGCAGCATGATCTCATTCGAGCTGAATGGCACTCCCGTCCATTGCGAGGCCGCACCCGCCACGCGCCTCA
This sequence comes from Aestuariivirga litoralis, assembly GCF_003234965.1. Lineage (GTDB taxonomy): Bacteria > Pseudomonadota > Alphaproteobacteria > Rhizobiales > Aestuariivirgaceae > Aestuariivirga > Aestuariivirga litoralis. Next base: position 226,772 of record NZ_QKVK01000002.1, on the reverse strand, counting down.
GCGACGTGCTGCGCGATCACCTGAACCACAAGGGCACCAAGAGCGGCTGTGACGCGGGCGACTGCGGCGCCTGCACCGTGCTCATCGACGGCGAGCCCGCCTGCGCCTGCCTCGTGCCGGCGGCCCAGGCCGAGGCTGCACGCATCACCACGGTGGAGGGCCTGAAAGCCTCGCCGCGCGGCCGCCTGCTGCAGCAGGCCTTCCTTGCCCGCGGGGCCGCGCAGTGCGGCATCTGCACGCCCGGCATGTTGGTGGCGGCACTGGCGCTGCTGGAGCGTGCGGCACAGCCCACGCGGCACGAGATCGCCGATGCACTGGGTGGCGTGCTCTGCCGCTGCACCGGCTATGCCAAGATCATCGACGCGGTGGAAGACGCAGCCCTGGGGCGCATCGACACCACGCCGCGGCCGGAACAGGGCCACGCCGTGGGCGCCCGCATCGCGAGGCTCGATGGCGTTCCCAAGATCGCCGGCACCGAGGCCTATGGCGCCGATGCCATTCCGCCGGATGCACTCTGGGTGCGGGCCATCCGTTCGCCGCACCACCGTGCCGGCTTCCGCTTCGGCGACATTGACGGCTTCATCGCGGCCCATCCGGGGGTCATCCGTGTGCTGACCGCGAAGGACATTCCCGGCCGCAACATCTTCGGCGTCATTCCGCCCTTTGCCGACCAGCCGGTCTTCGCCGAGGATGAAGCGCATTTCCGCGGCGAGGCCGTCGCGGCCTTGGTGGGCGAGCGCAGCGTCATCGCGGCGCTCGACCTCGCAACCTTCCCCGTGATGTGGGAGGAGCGCGAACCGGTGCTCACCATCGCCGCCGCGCTCGATCCGGCAGCCCCGCAGCTGCAGGCCAGGCGCCCCGGCAACATCCTCGTGCGCGGCCATGTCGAGACGGGCGATGTGCAGGCCGCCCTGAACGGCGGTGCCGTCACCGTCGAAGGCACGTTCGTAACCGCCTTCGTGGAACATGCCTATATCGAGCCGGAGGCCGGCTGGGCGCGGCGCGTGGGTGACAGGATCGAGATCACCGCCTCCACCCAGGCACCCTACATGGACCGCGACGATACCGCCGCCATCATGGGCCTCGCGCCGGAGGCGATCCGCATCATTCCCTCCGCCTGCGGCGGCGGCTTCGGCTCCAAGCTCGATCTCTCGGTGCAGCCCTATGTGGCGCTTGCTGCCTGGCTCACCGGGCGGCCCGCCGCCATGGTCTACACGCGGCCGGAATCGCTGCAATCCACCACCAAGCGCCACCCCGCCATCATGCGCTCGAAAATGGCAGCGACGCGCGACGGCCAGTTGCTGGCCATGGATTTCGAGGGCGACTTCAACACCGGGGCCTATTCCTCCTGGGGTCCCACGGTGGCGAACCGCGTGCCGGTGCATGCCTCGGGCCCCTATGTCGTGCCCAACTACCGCGCCAACACCCGCGCCGTGCTCACCCATTGCGTGCCCTCCGGCGCCTTCCGCGGCTTCGGCGTGCCGCAGACCGTGGTGGCGCAGGAGCAGATGCTGGACATGCTGGCCGAAAGGCTCGGCCTCGACGCGCTCGACTTCCGCATCCGCAATGCCTTGACCGACACGGCGCCCACGGTGACGGGCCAGGTGATGGGCGATGGCGTTGGCATCCGTGATTGCTTCGAGGCGCTGAAGCCGCACTGGCAGGCGCTGCGCCGCGCGGCGGAGGATTTCAACCGCACGGCCAAGCGCGTGAAGCGCGGCGTCGGCGTCGCCGGCATGTTCTATGGCTGCGGCAACACCTCGCTGCCCAACCCCTCAACCATCCGCCTCGGGTTGAAGCCCGATGGCCGCCTGTCGCTGCACCAGGGCGCGGTCGACATCGGGCAGGGCGCCAACACGGTGATCGCCCAGATCGCGGCCGATGCCGTGGGCCTGCCGCTCGCCCTCATCGATCTCGTCTCGCCGGATACGGACCTCACGCCCGATTGCGGCAAGACCTCCGCCTCGCGCCAGACCTTCGTCACCGGCACGGCAGCCGAGCGGGCGGGCCGCGCGCTGCGCCACAGGCTGCTGCGGCTGGCCAATGCGGGCGAGGGGGCCATGCTGTCGCTCGAGCATGGCAGGCTCGTGGTGCGTGAGGACACGGTGGTCCGCAGCGTCGATCTCGCTGCCCTGCCGCGCGATGCCCATGGCTATGTTCAGTGTACGGAGGAAACATTCGATCCGCCGACGTCGCCGCTCGATGGCCATGGCCAGGGCAAACCCTATGCCGTCTATGGCTATGGCGCCCATCTGGCCGAGGTCGAGGTCGACACGCGGCTGGGCCGCGTCCGCGTGCTGCGCATTGTCGCCGCGCATGACGTGGGCCGCGCCATCAACCCGATCCTGGTCGAGGGCCAGATCGAAGGCGGCGTGGCGCAGGGCATCGGCATGGCGCTGATGGAGGAATTCACCCCGGGCCGTGGTGAGAACCTGCATGACTACCTGATCCCGACGATCGGCGACGTGCCGCCCATCGAATCGATCCTCGTCGAGCGCGCCTCGTCCGCTGGCCCCTTCGGCGCCAAGGGCATCGGCGAGCAGGCGCTGATCCCCACCGCCCCGGCCATCCTCAACGCCATCCACCATGCCACGGGTGCGCGCCTCATGCAGGTTCCGGCCACGCCAGACCGCGTGCTCGCGGCGCTGAAGGCGCGCATCGCATGACCCGCCTGCAGGCGCGCATGCTGCCGGATGGCCGCAGGCTGCACCTCAGTGACGGCCCCATCGACCTCATCATCGGTGCCGACGGCGAGGCGGAGAGCGTCGGGCTGGCCTATGCCGCCGCCCATGCCCGCTTTGCCACCGTGCTGGACGAGCTTTGTGCCGAGTTGCCCTTGCTGCGCCAGCCGGCGGGGCCGGAGCCCTCAGGCCCGGTTGCCCGGCGCATGTGGCGTGCCACACTGGCGCTGGCGCCTCACGCCTTCATCACCCCCATGGCCGCCGTGGCCGGCAGCGTGGCGGAGGAAGTGCTGGCCGCCATGTGCGGGGCGGCCCCGATCACCCGCGCCTTCGTCAACAACGGCGGCGACATCGCGCTCCATCTTGCCGCGGGCCAGTCCTTCGAGGTGGGGCTGGTGGACCGGCCCGACCGGCCATCGCTGTTTTCCACCGCCCGCATTGCCGCCGCCGGCCCGGTGCGCGGCATCGCCACCAGCGGCTGGCGCGGGCGCTCCTTCTCGCTCGGCATCGCCGATGCCGTCACCGTGCTGGCGGCCCGGCCCTCCGAGGCCGATGCCGCGGCAACCCTCGTCGCCAATGCGGTGGACCTCACCGCCCACCCCGCCGTCACCCGCGTGCCCGCCGTCGCGCTCCAGCCCGACAGCGACCTTGGCTCGCGCCTCGTCACCCGTGCCGTGGGGCCCCTCACGCGCGATGAAATTGCCGCCGCCCTCGCGGCTGGTGTAGCCTTCGCCGGAACATTGCTGGCCGAGGGGCGCATCATCGCCGCGGCGCTGCATCTCGCGGGGGAGACCCGCACGCTTGGGAGGATCGATGGGTCAAGTGAAAGTGAGGAAGTTCCTCGTCTCGGTCGAGGAGATCTTCCATGAGGGCGGTCCGCCCGCCGCGGTGCCCCCGAAGCGCGGGCTGATCCTCGCCGTGGTCGAGAACCCCTATGCCGGGCAGTACCACACCGACATACTGCCCTTCATGGAAGACCTGAAGCCGCTGGGCCTCGAGATGGCCCGCCGCCTGCTCGCCGCGCTGGGCGGCGACCCGAAATCGATCGAGGGATATGGCAAGGGCTCCATCACCGGCGAGGCGGGCGAGTTGGAACATGCCGCCCTGTGGCACGCCCCCGGCGGCTATTCCATGCGCGAGGTGCTGGGTGGCGCCAAGGCCATCGTACCCTCCGCCAAGAAGGTCGGCGGCCCCGGCACGAGGCTCGACATTCCGGTCACCCACATCAACGCCTCCTATGTGAGGAGCCATTTCGACTCGGTCGAGGCTGGCATCACCGATGCCCCGCGCGCCAACGAGCTGGTGCTGGGCCTGGTCATGACAACAGGCCCGCGCGTCCATGCCCGGGCGGGCGGGCTGGCGGCGGCCGAGATCAGGGGAGAGGATGGACTGCGATGAAGGCGAAGATCCGCAAGATCATGACCGTGGTGGACGAAGTGCTCACCGAGCAGGACCGGCAGGTCACACCCCCCATCCGCCGGGCGGCTGCCATTGCCGTCATCGCCAACCCCTTCGCCGGCCGCTACCAGGAGGACCTCACCGAGCTGATCGACATCGGCGAGGAGCTTGGGCAACTCCTGGCGGAGCGTGCGGTTGCCGCACTGGGCAGCATCGGCGGCACACCGAATGGCAACGAAATCCATGTCGAAAGCTACGGCAAGGCCGCTGCGGTGGGCGAGAACGGCGAGCTCGAACATGCAGCCGCCATCCTCCACCCCAAGCTCGGCGCGCCGTTCCGCAAGGTGCTGGGCAGGGGCGCCGCCCTGATCCCGTCCTCCAAGAAGCGCGGCGGCATGGGGGTGGTGCTGGACATTCCGCTCGGCCACAAGGACGCCGCCTTCGTCAGGAGCCATTTCGACGGAATGGAGGTCCGCGTCACTGACGCTCCGCGTGCAAACGAGATCGTGGTTGCGGTCGCCGTCACCACCGGCGGCCGCCCGCTGCCCCGCGTTGGTGGCCTGCAAGTCTCTGAAATAAAAGGAGAAGACGGACTTCGCTGAGGGCTGCAAATTACTTCAATCTGCGGCTGAACCAGCCTGAAATCGTTAACGTACCGATTGTAACTCTAGAGGATACATATTGTAACCTCTACGGGAATCGATTAACGTATTTTTGTAAAACGATTTCGGCCTATCTGGGTAGCAGGTCCGTGATGAATGATTTTGCAAGCGCATTGCGGCACCACTGTGCTCGGAAAGGCACCATCGCGCAGCTTTGCAAGGCCACAGGCATCAACCGTCAGCAGTTCAACAAGTATCTCGCCGGCCAGATCCTTCCCGGCGCCCGCACCATGCGCAAGATCTGCGCCTATCTCGGTGTGACCGAGGAGCAGCTTCTTTCCGGCAAAACCCTTGCAGAAAAACAGCTTTCCGCCCCATCAGAAATCGATTTCGATTCTCCGCCGGCCACTCCGCCGGCCGACCCGCCGCATCAAGTGCTGCGCAATGGTTTTTACCGCGCCGTCTTCCCGGTTCACCGGGCGCCGGGCGTGGTTGCCTGCTGGCTGGTGCACGTCACCCCCGGCACCGGAGGCGGCCAGTTCCATACCTGCCGCAACCACTTTGAGGATGCGTCCGCCTTGGGCTTTGCAGCCAATCACATCCGCTATCGCGGGCCTGTGCGCTATGCGCCCGACGAGGCCTTCCTGATCGGGACCGCCCTGCTGGCGCAGCCCCTTCACGGCATCATCCGCGTCGATCTGCGCCCTGCGGCCGGCCCGGATTATCTCTCTGCCATCGTGCTCACGCGCCGTCCGGATGGCCCGGTCGCCCTGTCGGGCGTCATGCAGTTCCTCGGCGACGGTTGCACGGGGCGTGCGGCGCTTGCGGGAATGGGCGTCATGCGCCTCGATGATCCGGCAGCTGATCCCGTGGTGGTCCGCATGATGGGCGCGGCGGCGGCCGCGGGCCCCAACTGGATGAGTTCCTTCAATGAAAGGAACCTCCGGGCGGAGCCATTGTCCGGAGGTTCCGATCTTCCCGAGGCGCTGCGCGTGCGGCGCCTCTCGGTCTAGGCGCGGCGCCGGGGTCCTTCCGGCTCCAGCCCATATTTGCCGCAACCCACGGTATAGGCTTCGTAATAAACACTCTCGATCATCCAGACGAGGGCGGAATGGCCTGAACGCAGCGCCGCCAGCCGCAGCTTGCGTGTTTGCTCGGCGATGAAGCGCGCCGTCTCTGCCGGATGCAGACGGTGCGAACCCAGCGATTCAGGGTCGAAAGCCCTGTTCATCATCAACTCCAGGCGCGTGCGTGTCGCCGCAGCGTCCACAACGTCCTTTTCTGTTTTTGTTTTTGAACTCACGTTACTCATTTTATGTTTCTTCCCCAGTTTTCTCAGAGGCAGTGCGGGGCTCCCATCCCGTTGACCTCCGGTAAGTGCAACCGTAAGGAGGTCAACTTTAGGTGTAAATTTCTCAGCTTGGCGAAGGGTGCGGGAAGTTGGCCTTGCGCAAAGCTGCGAAGGCGAACGCCTTGAGTGCAGGGCGTCCTGGCCCGGGCCCGGGCCAGTTAGATCTTACGTCTTGTGAAGCCTCACGCGGCGGCGCGAACGAGGCGTCGGCTGGCCACCAGGTTCCCGAACATGGTGCGGCTCACGCGCTCGCATTTCGGCAGCTGCAGCCGCGCCTGTGCCCTGACACGGCCATAGGCGCCGGGGCCCATGGCCTGGTCCAGCCACTCGAGATATTGCGGGATCTGCGCCCAGCGGTCGATCAGCGCCGGGGTCAGCTCGCCATGGAACTGGGTCGCCATGATCTCGCGCCCGACCGACATGATCTGGACCGGGCTCACGGCGGAGGAGGCGAGCACCTCCGCACCCTCTGGAAGCTTGGTCACCTCGGCATGGTGCCACTGCATGATGCGGAAGGCGGATGGCAGCCCGCGGGTGAGCGGATGGGCATGGCCCAGCGCATTGAGCTCCACCTTGCCGAAGCCGACTTCGGCCGCGCGCGCCAGCCCCACCTCGCCGCCCAGCGCGACGGCGAGCAGCTGCAGGCCCAGGCACACGCCCATGTAGGGGCGGTTACGGTTCAGCGTCCATTCGCGGATGGCGGCAATCTCGGGCGTCAGCCAGGGGTGGGCATCCGTCTCCCACACATCCATGGCGCCGCCCATGACCAGCAGAAAGTCATAAGGGGCGAGCGACGGAATCGCCTCACCCCTGTGCAGCATCACCACGTCGAGCTCCACGCCCTGTTCGGCGAGGAAGCGGCCGAACAGGCCGGGCGGTTCGTCATCCATGTGCTGGAAGGCAAGGGCGCGACGGATCACGGGCAAAATCCTTCGGAAGGGCGGTGAGGGTGTGAAGGCGCGCACATAAGCAATCCTGCGCGATTCACAAGGGCTTTCTTTCCCACGGTTGCCTTAACGGGGAATTGCGACGATGGTGTTGCGCCCATGACACGCCTTCGCCTGATCCTCTCCGCACTGCTGCCCTTCGCCATCGGCTACTTCATGTCCTACCTGCTGCGCGCGGTGAACGCCGTGGTGGCGCCCGACCTGGTGAAGGACCTGGGGCTCACCCCCGCCCAGCTGGGCCTTCTCACTGCCGCCTATCTCGGGGCCTTCGCGCTGTTCCAGCTGCCACTGGGCGTGCTGCTCGACCGCTACGGGCCGCGCAAGGTGCAGGCCGCGCTTCTCACCGTGGCGGCGGCTGGCTGCCTGGGCTTTGCCTTCGCGCCCAATTTCCTCGTGCTCTTCATTGCCCGTGCGGTCGTGGGCCTCGGCTTCTCGGCCGGGTTGATGGCCAGCTACAAATCCACCGCCATGTGGGTGCCGGTGGAACGGCGCTCGCTGGCCAATACGGCCGTCATGTCGGTCGGTGCGCTGGGCATGGTGGTGGCGAGTGAACCGACGGAATATCTCGTGGGGCTGATCGGCTGGCGCGGCGCCTTCGCCGTCTTCGCCGGCGTCATCCTCGTTTCGGCCGTCCTCGTCTTTGCCGCGGCCCCGCGGGCGGATACCTTCGTCGAGCCATCGCCGCTCCGCCGCCAGTTCGGCCAGATGCTGGCCATCCTCAAGACGCCGGTGTTCTGGCGGCTCGCACCGCTGCTGGGGCTCACCTCCGGCGTGCAGATCGGCATCTCCACCTTGTGGACCGGCCCTTGGTTTCGCGACGTGATGGGACATTCGCGGGAGGAGGTGGCACGCCACCTGCTCTATCTTGCCGTCGCCTTCATGGTCGGCATCCTGTCGGTGGGCGTCGTCGCCGACAGGCTGGGGCGGCGCGGCATCTCGCCCATGCAGGTGATGCTGGGGGCGAACCTGTTCTATTTTGCCGCGCAGATCATCATCGTGCTGCGCATCACCTCTCTCGCCCTTCCGGCCTGGCTGGTCGTCGGCGCGCTGGGGCAGGTGGCGGTGCTGGCCTATCCCTGGTTCGAGGCGCATCTCGGGCGCGACGTTGCAGGCCGTGCCAATGCCGCCATCAATTTCACGCTCTTCGTCTGCGCCTTCGTATCGCAATATCTGGTAGGCTTCATCATCGGGCTTTTCCCGGCCTCGGCGACGGGCTACAGCGCGCAAGGCTACAGCTGGGCCATCGGCGTTTTCCTGCTGGCGCAATTCGTGGCCTATGGCTGGTACCTCGCGGCCTCGCCGCACAAGGAGAGAAGTGCATGATCAATCCCGTGATCGCCGAAGTCACCCGGGGTGACATCGTGGAAAGCCGCCACCGCGGCGCCTATGCCGTGGTCGACCGCGCGGGCCACGTGGTGGCGGCCGAAGGCGGCATCGCCGCCGCGGTCTACCCGCGCTCGGCGATCAAGGCCTTCCAGTGCCTGCCCGTGATCGAGAGCGGTGCGGCCGATCACTTCGGCTTCACGGATGAGGAGATCGCGCTGTGCTGCTCGTCCCACAATGGCGAGCCGGAGCATGTGCGCGTGGCACGCTCCATGCTGGCCAAGGGCGGCAATGCCGAGAGCCTCTATGAATGCGGCGCGCACTGGCCCTATTTCGAGGAGGCGCGCTTCGCTCTCGTCCGCCATGGCGAGCCCTGCGCCGCTGTCCACAACAACTGCTCCGGCAAGCATGCCGGCATGCTGGCCCTGGCCCGCCAGCTGGGCGCCGATCCCCATGGCTATGTGGGTCTCGACCACCCGGTGCAGCAGGCGATCGCGAAGCGCATTGGCGAACTCTGCGACATCGACCTTTCGCAGCAGCCGGTCGGCGTCGATGGCTGCTCGGTACCAACCTGGGCCATTCCGCTGAAGAACCTGGCTTTGGCCTTCGCGCGCTTCTCGGACCCCCAGAACAAGGCCGCGCGCCGCATCATCGAGGCGGTGCGGGCGCATCCCTTCATGGTGGCGGGCACCGGCGACTTCGACACGCTGATCATGGAAGCCGTGCCGCGCCTCTTCATCAAGACGGGGGCCGAGGGCGTCTATTGCGCGGCGATCCCGCATGCCGGGCTCGGCATCGCCCTCAAGGTCGATGACGGTGCCGCACGCGCCGCCGAGGTCGGCATCGCCGCGGTGCTGGCAGGCCTCGACGTGTGGACGCCGGAGGAAAAGGCGGCGCTCGAACGCTTCCGCCACCACGACCTCGCCAACTGGCGCAGGATCGAGGTGGGCGAGGTGCGGGGCTTGCGGCTGTAACCGGCCCGTCACATAGTCCTCCCAAGGTTGCGTGAAACCGTGGGGGACCATCATGAAACTGCCGCTGCTTGCCGCCCTTCTGCTCGCCGCCGGGACCGGTGCCGCCCAGGCGACCGACCTCACCATCATGAGCTTCAACGTCTGGGGCGGTGGCGCCAACGAGAAGAAGCCGGTGGACGAGACGGTAGCCGTCATCAAGGCGGTGAACCCCGACATCATCGGCATCCAGGAAACCCGGCTCGAAAGCGATCCCTGCACCGCCGACGTCTGCCCGCCGGTGGGCGACAGTGTGGCGCCCAAGCTCGCCGCGGCGCTGGGCTATCACTACTATGACCAGGCGAAGCAGAACGACGCGCTGTGGGCCAACGCCATCCTCAGCCGCTATCCGATCGGCAAGGCGACACCCAACGACACGGGCGTCGAGATCATGGTCGATGGCCGCAAGGTGCAGGTGTTCAACATCCACCTCGATGACTCGCCCTACCAGCCCTACCAGCTGCTCGGCATCGAATACGGCGACTTCCCCTTCCTCAAGACGGCGGAGGAGGCGGTGAAGGCTGCCGAAGCGACGCGCGGCCCCGCCCTCAAGCTGCTGTTCGACGACATGGCGGCGGCGGGCGAGGCGGATGCGGCCTTCGTCTTCGGCGACTTCAACGAGCCTTCTCACCGCGACTGGACGGAGGCCGCCGTCAAGGCCGGCAACCAGCCGATGGTGGTGCCCTTCCCGACGGTGAAGGCGATCGAGGACAAGGGCTTCGTCGACACCTTCCGCGCCGTCTACCCGGATGCGGGTGCCAAGCCCGGCATGACCTGGACGCCCACCAGCGAGCCCACTGCCAAGGACGACCACCACGACCGCATCGACTTCGCGCTGGCCCGCGCGAAGGACCTCGAGGTGCTCTCCGCCGGCATCGTCGGCGAGAAGGCGCCCGAAGCCGACATCGTGGTCACCCCCTGGCCCAGCGACCACCGCGCGACGATGGCGAAGGTGAAGTTCTGACCACACGTTGCCGCAGCTTGAGATAGGTCAAGGCCTGCGACTGCCGCCTGTCCGATTCTTCGAAAAACAACCCGAAGGAGTGTGGGACATGAAATGGCTTCCGCTGCTGACCTATGTTCTGGCGGCCCCAACGATTGCCGGTTCGATCATGGTGGCGCTGCTGACCATGGGCGTCGACAACCGCATGCTGATCGGCGGCACGCTGGCCGGATTCGTGATTGCGCTGCCGGTCGCCTGGTTGGTGAGCAAGTCGATCCGCAATGCGATTCACGGCTGACCATATCTTGCAGATTCAACATCGGGCCTGTTCCGGCGACCTTTTTTGACGGCCGCAAAGCAGATGCCCGGGACAAGCCCGGGCATGATGAAGAGTCGAGACAAGTTTCAGAAGCTACTCCGCCGCGCGCTGCGCGTAGCCCAGCTTCTGGTTCAGCCTTTCGAGCAGTGCGAGTGCGGCGTCGGGGATCACCGTGCCCGGCGGGAAGACGGCGGCTGCCCCCATGTCGATGAGCGTCTGCACGTCCTCCGGCGGGATGACGCCGCCCACCACGATCATGATGTCGGAGCGCCCCGCCTTGTCGAGTGCGGCCTTCAGCAGAGGCACCAGCGTCAGGTGCCCCGCGGTGAGCGTCGAAACGCCCACGGCATGGGCCTTCTCCGCCACCGCCTGTTTCGCCACTTCTTCCGGCGTTGCGAAGAGCGGGCCGATCACCACGTCGAAGCCCATGTCGGTGAAGGCCGAGGCGATCACCTTCTGGCCGCGGTCATGGCCATCCTGGCCGACCTTGGCGACGAGGATCTTCGGCGCGCGGCCATCCGATTCCCTGAACGCCGCAACGGCATGCCTGGCCTGTTCGATCTTGTGCTTGTCGCGCGGGGTTGCGGCATAAACACCCTTCACCGCGCGGATCGCCGGGGTGTGTCGGTTGAACACCTTCTCCAGCGCCAGCGAGATTTCACCCACCGTCGCCTTGGCGCGTGCCGCGTCGACAGCGGCGGCGAGCAGGTTGCCCTGGCCGGTCTTCGCCACCTCGGTGAGCTTCGCCAGCGCGCCTTGCGTCTCCGCCTCGTTGCGCTCGGCGCGGAGCTTCTGCAGCTTCTCGATCTGGCGCGCGCGCACGGCCGAATTGTCGACCTTCAGGATGTCGATCTTGGCGTCGCCCGCGACCTGGTACTTGTTGACGCCGATCACCGCCTGCTCGCCCGAGTCGATGCGGGCCTGCGTCCGCGCGGCAGCTTCCTCGATGCGTGATTTCGGGATGCCGGCCTCGATGGCCTTGGCCATGCCGCCCATCGCCTCGATTTCCTCGATGTGCTTCCAGGCCTTCTCGGCGAGGTCCTTGGTCAGCTTCTCGACGAAGTAGGAGCCGCCCCACGGGTCGATCACCTTGCACGTGCCCGCTTCCTGCTGGAGGAACAGCTGCGTATTGCGGGCGATGCGGGCCGAAAAGTCGGTGGGAAGTGCGAGTGCCTCGTCGAGTGAGTTGGTGTGGAGCGACTGTGTTCCTCCTTGCGTGGCCGCCATCGCCTCGATGCAGGTGCGCGTCACGTTGTTGAACACGTCCTGCGCGGCGAGCGACCAGCCGGACGTCTGGCAGTGCGTGCGCAAGCTGAGCGAGCGCTCGTCCTTGGGGTCGAAGCGCTTGATGAGCTTGGCCCAGATCATGCGCGCGGCACGCATCTTGGCCACTTCCATGAAGAAGTTCATGCCGATGGCCCAGAAGAACGAAAGCCGCGGCGCGAACTTGTCGATGGGCATGCCGGCCTCGACACCGGCCTTGGCATATTCGAGGCCATCGGCCAGCGTATAGGCGAGTTCGAGGTCCGCCGTCGCGCCCGCTTCCTGCATGTGATAGCCGGAGATCGAGATCGAGTTGAACTTCGGCATCCGCTCGGAGGTGTAGCGGAAGATGTCGGAGACGATCTTCATCGATGCCGCGGGCGGATAGATGAAGGTGTTGCGGACCATGAACTCCTTGAGGATGTCGTTCTGGATGGTGCCCGCGAGCTTTTCCGGCGGAACGCCCTGTTCCTCGCCCGCCACGATGTACAGCGCCATCACCGGCAGCACGGCACCGTTCATGGTCATCGAGACCGTCATCTGGTCGAGCGGGATGCCGTCGAACAGGGTGCGCATGTCGTAGATCGAGTCGATCGCCACACCGGCCATGCCCACGTCACCCGCGACGCGCGGATGGTCCGAATCGTAACCGCGATGCGTGGCGAGGTCGAAGGCGATGGAGAGGCCCATCTGCCCCGCCGCCAGGTTGCGGCGGTAGAAGGCGTTGGAATCTTCCGCCGTGGAGAAGCCGGCATATTGCCGGATCGTCCAGGGCTGGGTCGTGTACATGGTCGGATAGGGGCCGCGCAGATAGGGCAGGGCGCCCGGCCACGTGTTCAGGAAGTCGATGCCCGCCATGTCCTCGGGGCCGTAGGCACACTTCACATGAAGGCCTTCGGGCGTCAGCCAGTCCTGCGCGGCGCAGCCGTCGACGGAGGAGGTCTCGAGCGCGATGGTCGAGAAGTTCGGAATGCGGCTCATCACAGGGCCTCCGTTTCGGGGGCATATTCTTGCTTCAAGGGATAGGCGGTCGTGCCGATGATCGGCAGGCTCGCCTTCGAGTCCGGATCGGGCACCGGCCAGTCACCGGCCTCCGCCGCCTGGAACACCTTCCACGCGGCTTGCGCTAGGCCTTGCGTATAGGTCTCGATATAGCCCGCACCGAGTGCGGGGTCGGCGACGCGCCAGAGGTTCGACTCCTCCGCCAGCACGTTCTGCACATTGCGCGCGACGCGGCGGGCGAAGGCATTCGGCAACCCCTGCGCCAGCGAGAAGGGAAGCACCGTGATCGAATCGGCGCCACCAAGGCCAGCGCCGAACACCGCTGCCGTGGCGCGCAGGATGTTGGTGTGCGGATCCTTCACCGCCATCATGCGCCAGGAGGTTTCGGCGTGGAGCCGGAGCGGCGCATCCGGCAGCCCCGCCGCCTGCAGCACGCGCCGCCAGAGGAGGCGGATCGCCCGGAACTTGGCCAGCGTCGCGAACATGTCCTGGTTCGCCGCCAGCGTGATGCCGGTGGAGCGGACAAGATGTGCGTCGTTGAGGTTCTCCAGCGCGCGCAGCGTGGCCACGGCGGTGGCGAGCGTCGCACCCAGCTCCTGCGCGTCCGTCGCACCCTGCTCGTGCCAGCTGCGGCCATCGGCCTCCATGTAGGGGCCGGTGTAGCCGCGCCGCGCGAGCTCCGCCGCATCGGCGGGCGAGGTGAGCGCGAAGGAGACGTTGAGCCGCTCCGGATCGATGGGTTCCTTGGCGATGAGTTCGGCCAGCGCCATCGAGCCAGAGCCTTCGACGCGCAGCGCCACCGCATGAAGGTGCACGCCCTGCAGCACGCGGGCAAGCCGTGCCGGGTCGAGGCCGTGGCCGCGCGCGGTGGCTGCATCCTGCGTCACCAGCACGAGGCCGGTGGCGCCATTGGCGAGGTCGTCGAGCGCCTGCTCATTGGCGCGCACCGCATCAGGGTGGTCGGCGCGCTGGAACAGCGTCCACGGCACCTGGGCCGCGCGTGCGGCGCGGGGGGCGGCGAGCTGGCCATAGATCGGCTCCAGCCGGATCCCGTCGGGAGATGTGCGGACCAGCTTCTCCTCGAAGCCGGCGCCCTTCAGCACCGCCTCGACGCGCTTCATCCACTCGGCCCGGTTCACCGCCGGGAAGTCGGCGGCCAGCTTTAGATCACCCATGGCAAACCCAGTCTTTTGCAACTGCGAAAACACTAGCGAAGACAGGGTGCCGCCGCAAACCGCCCTTGGTCTAATCGGCTGCCATCAGACGTAGCCGGAAAGTCCCGGAATGGAGCCCGCCACCTCCTTGACGAGAGGGGCACCAGCCTTCTCCTTGGCATAATCCAGCGTCGTGGTGCCCAGCGCCTTGATCTGGTCCATGGACAGGCCCGCCGCGCTGAGTTTCGAGATGGCCGCCAGGGGGCCGCCCATCATGCCCCCGGCCAGCATGCCGAGCAGGCCGCCGCCGCCCTTGCCCGCCCCGTCGCCGCCCTGCGCGCGCGCCAGTTCTGCGGCACCGGGCAGCTTGTCGAAGAGCTCCTGCACCTTGTTCTGGTTCCCCTGCGTCTGGATCAGGTTCAGCATGATGCCGAGCCCCTTTTCCGCCTTCTCGGGCGAGAGGCCGCTGGCCGTCACGATGCGGTCGATCAGTTCCTGCATTCTCGAATCCTGCCTCATTGCGAATTGTGGCTGCTTATAGCAAGAAAGGGTTGTCGAAAGCGAATGATCAGGGATTCACAGCGCATGTCCGACCAGACCGTGTTCATCGGCCAAAGCACCAAGCGCGAGGATTTGTTCCTCGCCATGGCCAACCGCCACGGCCTCGTCACCGGCGCCACCGGCACCGGCAAGACGGTGACGCTGCAGATCCTGGCGGAAGGCTTCTGCGACGCGGGCGTTCCCGTCTTCGCGGCCGACGTGAAGGGCGATCTCTCCGGCATCTCGATGGAGGGCGAACCCAAGGAGGCCCTCGTCGAACGTGCCAAGTCCATGGGTTTCGACGATTATGGCTTCGAGTCGATCCCGACCATCTTCTGGGATCTCTTCGGCCAGCAGGGCCACCCGATCCGCACCACGATCTCCGACATGGGCCCGCTGATGCTGTCGCGCCTGATGGGGCTGACGGATGCGCAGGAGGGAGCGCTCAACATCGCCTTCAAGCTCGCCGACAAGGAGGGCCTGGCGCTGCTCGATTTGAAGGACCTGCGGGCACTGCTGAAAGAGCTGGGCGACCGTGGCAAGGAACTCACCACCGAATACGGCAACCTCGCAGCGCCCACCATCGGCGCCATCCAGCGCCGCCTCGTGGTGCTGGAGGAGCAGGGCGGCAACAATTTCTTCGGCGAGCCTGCCCTCGACATCCATGACTTCATGCGCACCACGCCCGCCGGCAAGGGCTACATGAACGTGCTCGCCGCCGACAAGCTCATCAACTCGCCGCAGCTCTATGCCACCTTCCTCCTGTGGATGATGTCGGAACTCTTCGAGCGCATGCCCGAGGTGGGCGATCCCGAGAAGCCGAAGCTCGTCTTCTTCTTCGACGAGGCGCATCTGCTGTTCTCCGAGGCGCCTCCCGGCCTCGTGCAGAAGATCGAGCAGACGGTGAAGCTCATCCGCTCCAAGGGCATCGGCATCTATTTCGTGACGCAGAACCCGCTCGACGTGCCGGAAAGCGTGCTCGCCCAGATGGGCAACCGCGTGCAGCACGCGTTGCGTGCCTATACCCCGCGCGAACAGAAGGCGGTGGCCACCGCAGCCTCCACCTTCCGCCCCAATCCCGCCTTCAAGACGGAGGAGGCGATCACCCAGTTGGGCAAGGGCGAGGCGCTTGTCTCGGTGCTTGACCTCAAGGGCGTGCCCACCATGGTGGAACGCACCATGGTCCGCCCGCCATCCTCGCGCATGGGGCCCATCACGCCGGAGGAGCGCCAGAAGATCATCAGGAACTCGCCGGTCTATGGCAATTACGAGGAAGCCGAGGACCGCGAGTCGGCCTACGAGATCCTGATGAAGCGCGCCGAGGAGCGTGGTGCGGCGGCCGAGCAGGCCAAGGCCCAGAAGGAAGCGGACCAGCAGGCCAGGGCCCAGGCCCGCACACCGACCCGCGAAACGGCGACCGACCGCTTCGTCAAGAACATGGCGAGCACCGCCGGAAGGCAGATCGGCAACATGCTGATCCGCGGGATCCTGGGCGGGTTGAAGAAGTGGTGAGGAGGGTTCTCTCCATCACAAGCACTCATCATGGCCGGGCTTGTCCCGGCCATCTTTTTGGTCGCCGCAACAAAGGATGCGCGGGACAGGCCCGCGCATGATGAGTGGAAAGGAAGCACGTCCCTTCAAATGATCTCGTCTTCATCCGCCAGCGCCACGGCGTCATCCGGGTGCTGACGAATGGTGGCGAGCGGCGTTGCCCGCGCGATGTGGAACACCGCGTCGCCGCGGTTGACGAGCGGCAGGTTGGTGCGGCCCACGATGATGCCGTCGAACTCGGCAAACAGCGGCAGGGACGCCTGGCCCAGCGGGTCGGCCACCACCCCCACCACCTCCCCCTTGCCCACGCGGTCGCCGATGCGGCGCGTGGTGTGCAGGATGCCGCTTTCGGGTGCCCGCACCCATGAGCTGGCATCCGAGAACACCGTCTGTCCCACCGGACGCGATGTCGGCTCCACCATGCCGAGATGCGCCATCACGCGCAGCGTGCCGCGCACGGCGGCGTCGATCGCCACCTCGTCGAAGCGCAGCGCCTCGCCGCCCTCGTAGAGCAGAACCTTGACGCCCGCCTCACCGGCCGAGAGCCGCAAGGAACGCTCGCGCAGCTTGGAGACGAGGATCACCGGCGGCGCGAAGGCCTGCGCCATCTTGAGAAGTTCCGGCTCATCCGGTGCAAGCCGCACCTGCGGCAGGTTCGTTCGGTGCAGCGCTGCGGTGTGGAAGTCGACGCCATACTGGCTTCTCAGCACCACCTCGCGGAAGAAGATGTCGGCCACGAGGCTTGCGAGCGAGCCGCGGTCGGAGCCGGGGAAGGAGCGGTTCAGGTCGCGCCGGTCCGGCATGTAGCGCGTGTGGTTGAGGAAGCCGAAGCTGTTGACGATGGGCACCGCCAGCAGCGTGCCGCGCAGCGTCTGAAGGGCAGGGTGCGTGAGGATGCGGCGGATGATTTCGACGCCCTGGATCTCGTCGCCATGGATGGCGCCCGAGAGGAACATCACCGGGCCCTTTTCCTCGCCATGCACCACATGCACGGGAAGCGTCACATGGGTGTGGTTGGAAAGCGTGCTGACGGGCAGGTCCACGGTGATGCGGCGGCCCGGCTGCACGCCCACCTCGCCGATCGAGAACAGCTTCATCCCTTGCCCCGCGTGCGCGTGCGGCCGGGCTTGGCGTGGCGCTCGACGAAGCGGATGATGTTCTGGGCCACGTCGACGCCCGTCGCCTTCTCGATGCCCTCGAGGCCGGGCGAGGAGTTGACTTCGATCACCGTGGGCCCGTGCGATGAGCGCAGCATGTCGACGCCCGCCACGTTGAGGCCCATGGAGCGCGCGGCCTTCAGCGCGGTGGCCTTCTCCAGCGGCGTCAGTTCGATCATGCTGGCCGTGCCGCCGCGGTGCAGGTTGGAGCGGAAGTCACCCTTGGCCCCCTTGCGCTCCATCGCGGCAACGAGCGACCGACCGACCACGAAGGCGCGGATGTCGCTCCCTTCCGCCTCCTTGATGAATTCCTGCACGAGGATGGCGACATTGGCGCCGTGGAAGGCCTCGACGACGGATTTCGCCGACTTGTGCGTTTCGCTCAGCACCACGCCGATTCCCTGCGTGCCTTCCAGCAGCTTGATGACGACGGGCGCGCCGCCGACGATGTCGAGCAGGTCATCGGTGCGCTTCGAGTCATGCGCGAAGGCGGTGACGGGAAGCCCCACGCCGTCGCGCGCCAGCAACTGCAGCGAGCGCAGCTTGTCGCGCGAGCGGCCGATCGCCACCGATTCGTTGACCGGATAGACGCCCATCATCTCGAACTGGCGCAGCACCGCCATGCCGTAGAAGGTGTGGGAGGCGCCGATGCGCGGGATCACCGCGTCGAAGCCTTCCAGCTTTTCGCCGAGGTAGCGCAGCTCCGGCTTTTTCGACGTGATGTTCATGTAGCATTTGAGATAGTCGATCGGCACCATCTGGTGCCCGCGCTTCGCTGCCGTCTCGATCAGGCGCTGGTGCGAATAGAGCTTCGGGTTGCGGGTCAGCAGCGCAATCTTCATGGCGTCTTGCGTTTCTTGGGCGAGAGGATGTTGGTCTTGGTCGGATGGACGAGAAAGTCGTGGCCGAGACTGCTGCGGCCCAGCAGCATGGCGACGCCCATGTCGGTGCGGTCGGTCAGCGTCACGTCGATCCTGAGCGTGATCTTGCCGATCTTCACGTCGGTCTCGACCACGGCGCGGGTCTCGATCTGGCCGTTGGAACTCTTGACGCGACGCATGCCCTTGAGCGGCAGGCGGCAGTGGTGCTTGCGCCTGGGCAGTGGCAGCACGAACTTCACGTGGAAATCGTCGCGCTCGATGTCGGTGGCGTGGAGTGCCGCGGAATAGGCGCCCGTGTCGATCTTGGCCGAAAAGGTGCCCACCCCCAGCCGGGGCAGGCTCACCTTCTCGCGCCAGCCGATGATCATCGGCTGGTCGTCCCTGTCGTGCTTTGGCCGCGCCGTCTGCATGGCCCCAACTTAGGCTGGGCGCGCGGGCTTAGTCGAGCTTGATCGTCTCGGCGATCTCGATGCCGAAGCCGGAGAGGCCGACGTAATGGCGGTTCGAGGACGAGACGAGCCGGATCGAGCTGACATTGAGGTCGCGCAGGATCTGGGCGCCGAGCCCCACGTCCCGCCAGGACTGCTGGCGCTGGGCGGCACTTCCCGTCTTCTCCTGGGCGAGCTGGCCTGCCGGAACACCGGCAGCACCCTCCTGCAGGTAGACGAGGATGCCCGCACCCTCACGCTTGAACACCTCGAACACCTTGCTCAGCGTGGTGCGGGTGCCGAACACGTCCTCCAGCACGTTCTCGCGGTGCAGCCGCACCGGGACAGCCTTGCCGGACGACACGTCGCCAAACACCAGCGCCAGCTGTTCCACCTGGTCGAAGGGGGTGACGAAGGAATAGCCCCGGGCCTTGCCGATGGCGGTCTCGACGTCGAACTGCGCGGTCTGCTCGACCAGGCGCTCGCGGCGCTGGCGATAGGCGATGAGGTCGGCGACCGAGATGATCTTGAATCCGTGCTCGCGCGCGAAGGCCATGACCTGCGGGCCCCGCTTCACCGAGCCGTCGTCGTTCACCAGTTCGCAGATCACGCCGGCGGGGTGCAGGCCCGCAAGCTTCACGAGGTCGACGGCCGCTTCCGTGTGGCCCGAGCGCATCAGCACGCCGCCGGACTTGGCAACCAGCGGGAAGATGTGGCCGGGGCGCACGAAGTCATCGGCCACCACGTTGCGGTTGGCGAGTGCATGGCAGGTGGCGGCGCGCTCCTTGGCGGAAATGCCGGTGGTCAGGCCTTCCTTGTAGTCGATGGTGACGGTGAAGGCGGTGCCCATCGGCGCATCGTTGAGCGCCACCATGGGGTCGAGCTTCAGGCGCTTGGCGTCTTCCGCGGTGATCGGCGTGCAGACGATGCCGGAGGTGTGGCGCACCATGAAGGCCATCTGCTCCGGCGTGATCTTGGCGGCCGCCCCGATCAGGTCGCCCTCGTTCTCGCGGTCGTCATCGTCGACGACGACCACCATTTCGCCGGCGGCAATGGCCTTGATCGCATCCTCGACGAGGTCGAGCTTCTGCTGGTTCGGCATGGTCTGGTCTCCAAAATCGGTTGCGCGCACCTTGTTGCCCGTGGCGGCGGCAATCTTGTTGGCGAGATCGAGGGAGGGGAGTGCCCCCGCCACGAGCTGCGACACCCGGCCCTGGGTGACCCCCAGCCGGCGTGCCAGTTCGGATTGCGACGTGCCGCTATTAGCGAGCCACTCGGAAAGTTTCATGGAGAGGCTATTAGCACCGCTAATAGCCTTCTGCAAAGCCCTGTTGCGGTTATGCGCCCCAGGTGCGTTCCAGCACCCGCATCCAGTTGCCGGAGCACAGCTTGCGGGCGAGCTCTTCGCCATAACCATGCGCCGCCATGGCCTCGACCAGCCGGGGCAGGCCGGTGACGTCGCCGATCTGCGAGGGGATTCGCGCCCCGTCGAAGTCGGAGCCGAGGCCCACATGGTCCTCGCCCGCCATCTTCATCAGGTGGTCGAGGTGGCGGAGCATGGTGTCGAGCCCGTTCTCGCTCTGCCAGCGGCCGTCGGCGCGCAGGAAGCCATTGGCGAAGTTGAGCCCCACCATGCCGCCGGTCTTGCCGATGAGCTTCAGCTGGTCATCGCTGAGGTTGCGCGAGGAATTGGACAGCGCATGGGCGTTGGAATGGGTGGCGACGATGGGCGCGGTGGACTGGCGCGCCACGTCCCAGAAGCCCTTCTCGTTCAAGTGCGAGACGTCGACCATGATCTTCAGCTCGTTGCAGCGCCGCACCAGCGCCTTTCCGGCCTCGGTGAGGCCCGGGCCCGTATCGGGCGAGGACGGGAAGCGGAAGGGCACGCCATGGCCGAAGGCATTGTCGCGGCTCCACACCAGGCCCAGTGAGCGCAGCCCCGCCTGGTGCAGGATGTCGAGGGACTTGAGCTCGGGGTCGATCGCCTCCGCTCCCTCGATGTGGAAGATCGCGGCGACCTTGCCCGCGGCCACCGCCTCGCGGATGTCCGCCACCGTGCGGCAGACCTTGAAGCGCCCCTCGGAGCGTTCCTCGATGCGGTAGAGCAGCGAGGCCATGCCGACCGTGGCGTTGAGCGCGCCGATCTGGCCAACGGTGTTGGCGGGAGGCGGGTTCATGTCCTCGTCGTCGTCGAGGTCGGCGTCTTCGGGGCTCGGCGCGAAGATGGCGAAGAAGCCGCCCTGGAAGCCGCCCTTGATCATGCGCGGCAGGTCGAGATGGCCGCCCGTGTCGCCGTTCAGGAAGTCGGCGACCGGGTCGCCACCCTTCTTGCTCCACAGGCGGAGCAGCACGTCATTGTGGCCGTCGAAGACTGGAACCAAGATATCATCCCTCGCTAAGAAAACGGCCGGGCGAAACCCGGCCGTTCGTTGTCCTGGACTCTAGCAGGCGATCACGCCTTGGAGAACATCTCGTCGACGTAATCCCAGTTGACCAGGTTGTCGACGAAGGCCTCCAGATACTTGGGCCGCAGGTTGCGGTAGTCGATGTAGTAGCTGTGCTCCCACACGTCGCAACCGAGGATGGGCGAGGCGCCGTGCATCAGCGGGTTTTCGCCATTGGCGGTCTTCATGATGGCGAGCTTGCCATCCTTCTTGGCGATCCAGGCCCAGCCGGAACCGAACTGGGTGACGCCGGCCTGGATGAAGTCTGTGCGCATCTTGTCATAGCCGCCAAGGTCGGCGTCGATCGCAGCCTGCAGGCGGGCGGGGATCTTCTTGCCGCCGCCGTTGGGCTTCATCCAGTTCCAGAAGTGGAGGTGGTTGTAGTGCTGGCCCACGTTGTTGACGAGCGGCGCGATCTTGTCGGCATAGGCGATCTTGCAGATCTCCTCGATCGACTTGTCGGCCAGCGGGCTGTCCTTCAACGCGGCATTGCCGTTGGTCACGTAAGCCATGTGGTGCTTGTCGTGGTGGTACTCAAGCGTCTCCTTGGACATGTAGGGGCCGAGCGCGTCATAGGCATAGGGCAGGGCGGGCAGTTCGAGAGCCATTGTCGTTCCTCCTCAAAAGCTGTCGGCACTATCTAGTCCGTGCCGCTTGAACGTGCAAGGAACCCCGCTAGGATCAGTTGCGTGAGGTGAATTCATGGCAAAACCGCAGATCATCCCCTTCGACCCCAATGCGCCCCTCGTGCCGTGGGAGGATTTCCCCGCCGAGGAGATCGTTGCGGGCACCCGCAAGCACAACGGCCTCACCCTGTTCGAGGACAAGGCGCTGGGGCTTTCTGCCGGCGTCTGGGAACAGGGGGCGAACGAGAGCCGCTGGCTGGACTATCCGGTGAACGAGTTCATGACCGTGCTCGAGGGCGAGGTGGTGATCGTCGAGGAAGACCGCACGGTCTCGATCAGGGCGGGCGAGAGTTTCATCATCCCCAAGGGCCTGCGCTGCCGCTGGACGCAGCCGGGGCATGTGAAGAAGTTCTTCGTCATCTTCGAAGATGCCTCCGGGCTGAAGAACCAGGGGCCGCTGCACACCATCAAGATCGACCCCGCGGTGAAGCTTGCCCCGTCGACACCACCTGCCGCTGCCATGCTGCTGTCACCCGTGCCCACGCAGCACGCGCATGACTATTTCAGCGATGCCACCGGGCAGCTGAACATCGGCGTGTGGGACACGACGGGCTATCACCGCAAGCTCATCGACTTCCCGCGCCATGAGCTGATGTGCCTGCTGGAAGGGAGCGTGGAGTTCGAGGACGACAAGGGCGTGACCCAGCGCTTCAAGGCGGGCGACACCTTCTTCGTGCCGTTGGGCACGCCGAACAGCTGGAAGTCGGAAGGGTATCTGAGGAAGATCTTCGTGATCTTCCAGCCATCCCCCTGAACCGTCGCCCCGGCGAAAGCCGGGGCCCAGCTTTGGTTCAACATATGCGGTGAGAAAGCGGGGTCCCGGCTTTCGCCGGGATGACGGCTCTAGGCAGAGAGCACCTTCTCCATGAACACGCTGTTCGGATCATCCGCCGGGTAATCTCCGAATGCGCCGCGGTCCACGTAACCAAGGCGACGATAAAGCCCCAGCGACTCCGGCTGGTGAATGCCCGTCTCGAGCCTTGCGATCATCCGTCCGCAGCCGCGCGCTTCGTCCTCGATCCGCTGCATGATGCGCTTCGCCAGCCCGAGCCCCCGGGCCGCAGGCGTCACGTAGATGCGCTTCACCTCGGCATAATCGCCATGCAGCCAGCAGCCGCCGATGGCCAGCACCTCTTCGCCACGGCGGGCGGCGAAGAAGCGCATCTCGGGCTGGCGCAGGGTTTCGATGTCGAGCAGGTGGTTCGACTCGGCCGGGTAGAGCGGCACGAGATAGGCGTCGAGTTCCTCCACCATCGCCCGAACCGGCGGATGTGCCGGGTCGGCGATGGTGATGATGACGGTGGTCACTGGAAGGCCTGGATGCCCGTCTGGGCGCGGCCCAGGATCAGCGCATGGACGTCATGGGTGCCCTCATAGGTGTTCACCGTCTCGAGGTTCACCATGTGGCGGATGACGTGATATTCTTCCGAGATGCCGTTGCCGCCGTGCATGTCGCGCGCCATGCGGGCGATCTCCAGCGACTTGCCGCAGTTGTTGCGCTTCATCAGCGAGATGGCCGGCGGCGCCACCGTGCCGCGCTCGAGGCCGCGGCCCAGCGCCAGGCAGCCCTGAAGCCCCAGCGCGATCTCGGTCTGCATGTCGGCGAGCTTCTTCTGGACGAGCTGGTTCGCCGCCAGCGGCTTGCCGAACTGCTTCCTGTCGAGCGTGTATTGCCGCGCGCGGTGCCAGCAGTCTTCCGCCGCACCCATGACGCCCCAGGCGATGCCATAGCGCGCCTTGTTGAGGCAGCCGAAGGGGCCGCCCAGGCCCTTGGCGTTGGGCAGCATGTTGGCATCCGGCACTTCCACATTGTCGAGCACGATCTCGCCGGTGATCGAGGCGCGGAGCGAAATCTTGCCCTCGATGACGGGCGTCGAGAAGCCCTTCATGCCGCGCTCCACGATGAAGCCGCGGATGGTGCCGTCCTCGGTCTTGCCCCACACCACCGCGACATCGGCGATCGGCGAATTGGAGATCCACATCTTGGCGCCGTTCAGCACGTAGCCGCCATCGACCTTCCTGGCGCGGGTCTTCATGCCGCCGGGGTCGGAGCCGGCATCGGGCTCGGTGAGGCCGAAGCAGCCCACCCATTCGCCGGTGGCGAGCTTGGGCAGATACTTCTTCTTCTGGGCGTCGGAGCCATAGGCCTCGATCGGGTGCATGACGAGCGAGTTCTGGACGCTCATGGCCGAGCGGTAGCCCGAGTCGACGCGCTCCACTTCGCGCGCCACCAGGCCATAGGCGACATAGCCCAGCCCCGAGCCGCCGAAATCGGTGGAGGTCATGACGCCGAGGAAGCCCATCTCGCCCATCTCGTTCATGATCTCGCGGTCGAAGCGCTCGTCGCGGAAGGCGGACTTGACGCGCGGCAGCAGCTTGTCCTGCGCGAAGGCGCGGGCGGCGTCGCGGATCATGCGTTCCTCGTCGGTGAGCTGGGATTCGAGGTCGAGCGGGTCTTCCCAGTTGAATTCGGCAGCAGCCATCGTGAAACTCCCCTTTTCTGGCGGCCTAGAGAGCAACGCCCGATGGAATTGTCAATTCGGCGAAATGACGGATCACTTTGCGCTCAGCGCACAAGTGCCGACAGGGCCTTGAATTCTGCCGTCCCGGCCCGGCCCAGCAGTTCGAACACCACCATTTCGGTGTTCACCACCTGAACCCCGTGCTGGCGCATGCGCTCCAGCGCCAGGTTGTGGGATGAGGCCGCGCGCGAGGCCATGGCATCCGCCACCGCGATCACCCCAAATCCGGCAGCCGAGAGATCAGCCGCCGTCTGCATGACGCAGACATGGGCCTCGATCCCCGCGAGGATGACCAGCGGCCGGCCCGCCTCGTGGTGCACGATCAGGTGGTCCTTCAGCCCCTGGTCGCGCCAGCAGGAGAATGCGGTCTTCTCGAAGACCGGCGCATTGCCGATTTCGGCGGCAAGGCCCGGCACGGTGCGGCCGAGGCCCTTGGGGTACTGCTCGGAGACGGTGACGGGCACCGAGAGCGCCTTCGCCGCCTTGAGCAGGATCGCGCAGCGCGCCTCCGCCTCCGCGCCGCCCGTCATGGCGGGCAGCAGGCGCTCCTGCATGTCCACGAGGAGCAGGGTGGATTTCTGGGTTTCGACGAGCATCGGCGTGTTCTCACATATCGATCATGTTTCCCCTCCCCCTTGTGGGGAGGGGTAGGGGTGGGGGTGATGCCAGTGGCCGAACTCATACATCCGTCACCCGGCGCCAACCCCACCCTTGATCCCTCCCCACAAGGGGGAGGGAAACTCAATGCGACTAAGCCAGCCCCGCCACCTTCAGCCCGAAGGCATAGACGAAGGCCACTTCCTTCAGCCGGTCGAAGCGGCCCGAGGCGCCGCCGTGGCCGGCACCCATGTTGGTCTTGAACAGCAGCAGGTTGTCGTCGGTCTTCAGTTCACGCAAGCGTGCCACCCACTTGGCCGGCTCCCAGTAGGTGACGCGCGGGTCGGTGAGGCCGCCGACCGCGAGGATGTTGGGATAGGCCTTGGCCTCCACCCGGTCATAAGGGGAATAGGCCATGATGTTCTCGTAGGCCTGCTTCGACTCGATCGGATTTCCCCATTCGGGCCATTCCGGAGGCGTCAGCGGCAGCGTGTCGTCGAGCATGGTGGTCAGCACGTCGACGAAAGGCACCTCCGCGATCACGCCGCGGAACAGGTCCGGCGCCATGTTGGCGACAGCCCCCATCAACATGCCCCCGGCACTGCCGCCCTGCGCCACGATGTTGCCCTTGCGGGTGAAGTTCTCCCTGATCAGGAATTCGGCAACCGAGATGAAGTCGCGGAAGCTGTTCTGCTTCATCTCCATCTTGCCGGTCTTGTACCAGCGGCGGCCCTTTTCCTGCCCGCCGCGGATATGCGCGGTGGCATAGATGAAGCCGCGGTCGACGAGCGACAGGATGTTGGTGTTGAAGCCCGCCGGAATGGATATGCCGTAGGAGCCATAGCCATAGAGCCACAGGGGGGCGGAGCCATCGAGCTTCGTGCCCTTGCGGTAGAGCAGCGTGACGGGGATCGTCTCGCCGTCATGCGCGGGCGCCATCAGGCGGCGCGTCACGTAGTGCGACGGGTCGTGCCCGCTCGGCACCTCCTGCGTCTTGCGCAGCACGCGCGTGCGGGTCTTCATGTCGTAGTCGAAGACCTGTGCCGGCGTGGTGGGCGAGGAATAGGTGAAGCGCAGCGTGTCGGTGTCGAACTCGCGCATCTCGCCGAAGCCCAGCGAATAGGCCTCCTCGGCGAAGGCGATGGCGTGTTCCTCGCCGCTCGTCATGTTGCGCACCACGATGCGCGGCAGCGCATTCTCGCGCTCCATGCGGATCAGCCAGTCCTTCAGCACGATGTAAGAGACGATGAAGATGCCGGGCCGGTGCGGGATCAGGTCGGCCCAGTTCTCCCTGGCAGGGTTCGAGACGGGTGCCGTGACCAGCTTGTAGTCCTCGGCCCCGCCCTCGTTGGTGCGGATGATGAACTGCCCGCCCCTGTGCTCGATGTCATACTCGAGGCCCTCGACGCGGGGCGCCACGAGGTGTGGCTTCGCGTCCGGCTTCTCCGCGTCGATCAGCCAGATCTCGGAGGTGTCATGGTCGTGGATGTCGATGGTGATCCACTTCTCCGAATTGGTCTTGCCCAGGCCGGTGAACTTGCCGGTGTCCTTCTCCTCGTAGACCAGCTCATCGGCGGATTGCTCCGTCCCCAGAACATGGCGGAAGGTCTTGAGCGGCCGGTGGTTCTCGTCCTGCAGCGTGTAGAAGAAGCTCTTGCCGTCGGCGGTCCATGTCGCCTCGCCGGCGGTGTTCTCCAGCACGTCCTTGTGCTCGGCGCCCGTGGCGGCATCGCGCACATGGAGCTCGTAGAACTCCGAGCCATTGCCGTCGAAGGACCAGGCGATGAGGCCCTGGTCCGGCGAGAGGTCGATGCCGCCGAAGCGGAAGTAGTCGCGGCTCTTGGCGAGTTCATTGCCATCGAGCAGCACCTGTTCCGGCCCGTCCTTGCCGCGCGGCTTGCGGCAATAGCGCGGATGCTGGCCGCCGGTGACGTAGCTCGAATAGTAATCCCACGCGCCATCGGGGGCGGGCACCGAGGAATCGTCCTCCCTGATGCGCCCCTTCATCTCGGCGAAGAGCTTATCCTGCAGCGCCACGGTGTCGGCCATGACGGCTTCGTGGTAGGCGTTCTCGCCCTCGAGGAAGGCGCGGATCTCGGCCGGCAGCACGGAGGGATCATGCATCACCTCCTGCCAGTTCGGCGCCTTGAGCCAGTGATAGTCGTCGCGCTTTTCGTAGCCGTGCCAGGTTTCCACGCGCGGGCGCTTTTCCGCCCGCGGCGGCTTCGGGATATTCGTCATGATCAGCTTTCGTGGCTCGTTTCGCCCGGCAATGTGGGCGATCGCCGGCCAAAAGTGAAGCTCCTGCCCGTAGCGGCCGCCGGCGGAAAGCTCCGGTTAAGCATGCCGCCACGTCGCCGGATGTGGCGAAAGACAAAACCTCAAGTTTTAACAAAATCCTCAAGTCTCGGGTGCTGAGTGGGCGGGCGAGGATCACATGCAGCCCGAAGCGCCCATCCTGGAAGGAGAACCATCCCCGCGCCGCGGGACGGTGCAGTCTTTCCGGCTGCTCACGGCCCGGCTGCGCCGGGCCTCTCCCGGCACCATGCCCGAAGGGCCCGGGGAGCCGGAATCGCCGCTGGCGGGCCCGGCTCCTGCGCCGCCCCCGCCCGCCACGCCGCCCCCTCCGGCCGATGCCGGCGATGCCGCGGTGGCGCTGCTCGACATCATGTGGGGCGCGGTGGACCTGCCGCCACAGGAGCGCAGCCTCGCGGGTGATACGCTGCTCCTGCTGCTGCCCCGCCTCTCCCATCGGAGCCTCGTTACCCTGGCCGAACGCATCGCCGCCATGGATTCGCCGCCCGCCCTCCTGGTGTCGCGGCTGGTGCGGGACCCGCGGCCGGACGTGGGCGGCGTGGTGCTGGAGCGCAGCGCCCATGTCGCCGAGGGCGACCTGCTCGCCTCCTGCCACGGGGGCGCCGGGCCGGAGCGGCTGCGCCTGCTCGCCAAGCGCCGCAGCGTGTCATCGGCGCTGGCCGACCACATCGTGGCCTCCGGTGACCTACTGAGCCTGCTGGCGCTGCTGCGCAACCCGGGCGCCGAATTGTCGTTCCAGGCCTTTCTCGGCATCTCGCGGCTGGCGGGGGAGCATCCCGGCCTGCAGGCGCCGCTGGCCATGCGCACCGACCTGCCTCTCGCCGTGGCGCTCGACCTGTTCTGGCGGCTGCCGCCGGAGCTGCGCCGGGTGATTACCGCGCGCTTCCTGTCGGATTCCGTCACGCTCGGCCGCATCCTGTCGATCGGGACCGCCGCCACCCAGGCGCCGGCGCTGCCGGAGGGGCCGGTTTCCGCCGCCGATTTCGATGCGGCACTCGGGCCCCTGTTCACCGGCAAGCGCGACCTGACGGTGCGCCGCCTCGCCGGGCTTGCGGGCGCCGAGGTGGAGACGGTGGAACGCATCTTCGCCGATGCCGAGGGCGAGGCGCTGGTGGTGCTGCTGAAGGCCCTGGGGCTCAGCCGCGCCCGCTTCGACGAGGCGCTGGACCGCATCCGCACCGGCACCGGCCTGCTGCGTGAGGACCGCCCGCAGGCGGAGCTGAAGGCGGTGTTCGATGCGCTGTCCTTCAGCAAGGCGCGGGTCCTGCTGATCTACTGGGACTGGTTCGCCCGCAGGGCAGGGCCCTATGTCCAGCCCGCCTGACGCCGCCCGGGCCTTGTTGAAGCCGCGGCGCTCGCCTAAACACTATGGCCTGAATCGGGAAGGCCGGCCGCACATGGACAACAAGACCTCGCTCATCGAACTGGCAGCCCAGATCGTGGCCGCCTATGTCGGGCGCAACGGGGTGGAACAGGCGGACCTGCCAAGGCTCATCACCGAAGTGCACAAGGCGCTGGAACAGGTTGCCGGCACGCCGGCCCGCAAGGACGACGCCCATGAGCCGAAGCCGGCGGTGAACGTCAGGAAGTCGATCACGCCGGACTACCTGATCTGCCTCGAGGACGGCAAGAAGTTCAAGTCGCTGAAGCGCCACCTGCGCACCCACTTCAACCTCACGCCCGAACAGTATCGCGAGAAGTGGAACCTGCCGGCGGACTATCCCATGGTGGCGCCGAACTATGCCAATTCGCGCTCCAAGCTGGCCAAGAACATGGGGCTCGGGCAGCGCAAGGCACGCTGAGCGATCGTATCAAGGATTTTGCCGTGCCTGACTCTTGCGGATCAGCCGTTCACGATTCATAAACGACTCGTTTGGGCAGGGCATCGATTCGCAAGGGGCGGCGTTGGCTACAGGTTCGGTCAACATAGCGTTCAGGGCACAGCTGGTGGTGCCCGAGCAAAGGCAGCTTTATGACTACTGGCTGTCGCGGGCTGCAAAGGGCGCATTGCCCGGCCGGTCCGACATCAACCCCGCCGACATTCCGAGGCTGCTTCCCTATATCAGCCTGATCGACGTGAGCGACCGGCTGGAGGCCTCCCGCATCCGGCTGGCCGGCACCAGGCTGCGCGACGTCTTCGACCGCGAGATCACCGGCCTGATGATCGACGATCTCGACCTCGGCCCCAAGCGTGACTACTGGATGACAGCCTACCGCCACACCGCGGTCGACGGCAAGCCGACCCAGGGCATCGTGCGCGGCCCCAGGGTGAACAAGGAACACCTGGTGCAATACTGGATCCGCCTGCCGCTCGCCGCCGCCAGCGGTTCCGGCATCCGCATGATCCTGGGGCTCGACTATTTCCTCTCCGGCCTCGAGGACGAGCAGCGCCAGGCCAGCGCCGGCTAGCTAGAAGCGGAACGCGATGCCGAGCTGCCGCGCGTAATCGAGCAGGGCATAGATCATCACCACCACGCCGGTCATTTCGAGGGACTCCTCCAGCGTCGAGACCACCAGGTAACCGGGTTTCATGTAGGTGTCGTCGGCGATCATGCCGCCCAGCAGTTCCATCACCAGGGCGCCGCCCACATAGAGCACGCCGGCCGCGATGATCAGCCAGCGCGTGCGCGCCGGAAGGCGCCACACCCAGCGCAGATAGACAAGGCCCACCACCAGCACGATCACCGCGCCGGGAATGACCCAGGCGAACAGCGCATTGTGCAGGCCGAACGAGCCGGGGTCCTTCACCAGCCCCTTCAGCATGCCATGCAGGTCCGATTCCTCGTCGAGCGAGAGCAGCAGGAAGATGAAGAACAGTCCCCACCAGCCCAGCGCCGGAATGCCCTTGCGCCGGCAATCGAGGATCATCGGCAGGGTGCAGAGCGACACGAGGAACAGGATGATGATCGAGAACCACGTCGGCACATTGGTCTCGTTGCTGAGGTTGAACAGGTAGCCATACGCGTTGTCGAGCGCCGTCAGCGGGCCGCAGGCCTGGGTGACCCAGCAGTAGTTCACCACGCTGTGCACCACGACCAGCACGGCCGCCACGGAGAGGAGGGCGATCAGCACGCTCTCCGGGAGTCGCCTCAGCTCAAGGTATTCCGCCTGCGGGTTCGGTCCTGTCATGGTGTGCCCCTAACTCCCTGCAACCTCAGCATTCTTCGGCGGGGAGAGCATAGGGGCTCGTGAAATGGTTTGCAACACTGGGTCGCAGAACGCGGACCGGTGAGGGTACACCCCGGCAAGCAATTAACGGAGATTGACCGCAATGCTTTGCACCCAAGCAGCGGCTCCTTACATTCCGGGCAGCAAGCGAAGGCTGATGAATGACTGGCCAATCCCCATCTCCCGACCGCCGTGCCCGCCACATGTCGCTGCAGTTCATCTGCACCGGCGTCCTGGCATGGCTCGTGCTGTCGGCCTACCGCGGTGTCATCATCGCACCGCCGGACGATGCGGCGGGCCTGATCCAGTCGGTGCCGGCGGGGATTGCCGCCAGTTTCTATGATCTCGTGTTCATCGCCTCGGTGACGGCGGTGGCGCTGGCGCTCCTGGCGCTCCTGCGGCGGAACCGGCTGGCCCGCGGCCTGGTCGCGGTGCTGTTCTACGTCACCCTGGCGGTGGCGCTGGCCTGGGGCTTCGCCAACATCAACCTCGTCCGGGTGCTGGGCGAGCCCTTCACCTTCCAGTGGCTGGTCTATGGCGACTTCCTGCAGAACGCCGATGCCCGCAACGCCATGTCGGACGCCTTCAACCTGCGTGATTTCTCGATCCTCACCGGGGCCATCGTCGCGGTGCTGGCGCTGGGCTTCGGCGCGGCCCGGCTGTGGCACGGCCTGGGCGCGACGGGCCATCGCATTGCACTGGGCGCAGTCGTTCTCGGTGTCGGGATTGCCGCCGTCGGTTCTGGCTATCACGTGGAGGCCAGCGCGCTGCCGGTCAACAAGCTGCAGAATCCGGTGGTGCATTTCGTCGAGTCGGCCCTGCTCAGTCCCACCCCGGTGGTGCTGACCATGCCCGCCGATCCAAACGATCCGGACGTTGCCAGCGTCGAAGAGCGGCCGCCGGAAAGCTCGACCTTCGTGGCCCCGACGCCCAACCCGGTGAAGAACGTGCTGCTCTACATCATGGAGTCGGTGCCGGCGAAATACGTCGAGACCTACGGCGGCAAGTATCCGGTGACGCCCACCATCGCAAGCTATGCGGCGGAGTCCATCCGCTTCAGCAAGATCTACGCCCACGCGCCATCGACCAACTACACCATGTTCTCGCTGCTGGCGTCGATGTACAACGACATCTCCTATCACGGCATGACCGGCAGCAATCCCTATTTGCGGCTCGACTCGCTGTCCAACATGCTGGCGCGCAACGGCTTCCGCACCGGCTTCTTCTGGAGCGCGGATTCGCGCTTCCAGCGGGTCGACGAGTTCCTGCTCAACAAGGGCTTCGATGCGATCCAGGATTTCCGCGGCCAGGTCTGCGACCTGCCCACCTACCGGCTGAGCACCAAGGACTGGCAGAACGCCGACTACAACAACGACCTGTGCACCGCCGGGCAGACGGTCGACTGGATCAACCAGGATTCGCAGAAGCCCTTCTTCGCGATGATGTTCACGGCCATGACGCACTACCCCTACCAGGTGACCTTCACCGAGCAGGACCCCGCCAAGACCGGCGATGCCAAGGCCATGGAACTCGTCCACTATTCGGATGACGAGAAGTTCAACTCCTACCTCAACGCGCTCCGCATCGGCGACCTGGCCCTGGGCAAGGTGCTGGACGACCTGAAGCGCACCGGCAGGCTCGACTCGACGCTGGTCGTCATCATGGGCGACCATGGCGAGGCCTTCGGCGAGCACGGCACCTACAGCCACGCCAGCGCCATCTATGACGAGAACGTCCATATCCCGCTGATCATGATCAACCGCCACCTGTTCCACGGCGAGACCGATGGCAAGGTGGGCGGCGTCATCGACATTGCGCCCACCATCTTCGACATTCTCGGGCTGAAGATGCCCGGGCAGTGGCAGGGGCGCAGCCTGTTCAGCCGCGACAGGCCCGACAAGACCTTCTTCTTCGCCCCCTGGCGCGGCGTGCAGTTCGGCTACCGCGAGGGCGACCGCAAGGTCATGTTCAATGCCAACACCGGGGCCATCGAGGTCTATGACCTCGCGGCGGACCCGGGCGAAGCGAAGAACCTCTACGTCGAGGGCAGCAGCGACGCCACGGCCCTGCTGCAGCCCATCGCCGGCTGGGTGCAGTCGCAGAAGCGCCGCATCGCGCGCCTGATCGACGATGGCGCCAAGGCCCCGGCCGGTTGCGCCATTGACTCGCTGGTGGTCGAGGCCGGCGGCACGCAATATCTGGCCCCACCCCGTTTCGAGGTCTATGTCGATGGACAGAGGGTCACGTCGGTGGACGTTCCGGGACTGGCGAGCCGCGCCGCGACGGGCGCGGAGTCCGTGGCCGAGATGAAGGCGGCAGCCGCGAGCACCAGGCCCTTTGCCATCGATCTTCCTGCCGGCACCAGCCCGCAGGCCATCGAGATCCGCTTCGTCAACGATCTCTGGGGCACCCCCGACAATCCGGGAGACCGCAACCTGTTCATCCGCAGCGTGAAGGTGAACAATCTGGCGGTGCCCACCGCGCGGCTGAGCGCCGACAAGGCCTCCCACGGCTACACCGACGACAGCGGTACCACCAT
The DNA here is from genome assembly GCF_003234965.1 of Aestuariivirga litoralis. Taxonomy (GTDB): domain Bacteria; phylum Pseudomonadota; class Alphaproteobacteria; order Rhizobiales; family Aestuariivirgaceae; genus Aestuariivirga; species Aestuariivirga litoralis. The sequence continues at coordinate 193,950 of NZ_QKVK01000002.1, read as the reverse complement.
CTATGAGAATGGTTCGCTCTGGGTCTCCGGCCCCTTCGTCGAAGGCTGCAGGTAGGGCAGCGACCGCGGCCGCGCAAAAAATCCTTCTCGGAGGTATTGATTCCTTTTGAATTCCGTCCTAGGTATACGGAACAATAGGAGAACAGTCAATGTGTGAGTTGCCATCCGGACTTGCCTCTTCCGCCACCCCGCGCATCAATGATGCCGAAAGCCCGCTCACCTGGCTGCGCGCCCGCCGCGGCAGGGATGGCAAGCCGCTGATTTCCAAAGCGCAATACCTGGCGGGCGAACGCCTGCGGATGGATTTCGAACGCGCCATGCTGGCCCGCCGCACCACGCTCAACTGGGAGCTTGCGGGCACGGGTTGCCGCTCACCCGGGGCTGCCGCCGAACTGAGCGACGGGGCGATTGCCGCCCGCAAGCGCTACCACGCGGCGCTCGACAGCGTTGGGCCGGAGCTTGCCTCCATGCTGGCGCAGGTGTGCTGCCTTTCCGCCGGGATCGAGCAGGCCGAGCGCGTGCTGGAGCTTCCGGCGCGCAGCGGCCGTGCCGTGCTGGGCCTCGCCCTCAACGCCCTCGCCCGCCACTATGGCATGGCGGAAGCGACGAGGCGCGATGGCCTCACCGGCTGGGGGCTTGACGGTTACCGCCCGTCGCTCAACCGCGGCGGCGCCGCGCCGTGAAGGGCGGCCTGGGCGTCAGACTTGATGCGCTGGATCATCGAGGCGAAGCCGTTCGAGCGCTGCTGGGTGAGGTGCCCTGCGAGCCCCAGCTTGCCGAGGATCTCGCCTGCATCGGTCGCCAGGATCTGGCGTGCCGGCTTGCCGGAATAGATCATGAAGGCGATGGCGATGAGGCCCTTGACGATCAGCGCATCGCTGTCGCCGAGAAAGGTGATGACCGGATCATCCGGGGTGCCGGACACCGAGGAGGTGATCCACACCTGGCTGGCGCAGCCACGCACCTTGTTCTCGGCCGTGTGCTCCGCATCGGGCAGGGGCGGCAGGTCGCGGCCGAGTTCGATGACGTGGCGATAGCGGTCTTCCCAGTCGTCCATCACGTCGAAGTCGGCGAGGAGGTCATCAATGGCGGTCAAGGCGCGGAGCTTTCCCAGTTGCGCGCCTGAGATAGGCCGCGGGGCCGTGAAGCTCAACCCTGTTTCGCCGGCCCCCGCCAGGGCGGTACCAGATCGTCGAGGCTGAGCGTCGACTTTCCCTGCGGCTCGTCCGTTGCAGGCGGCGGCACCTCGCCCTCGACGGTGATCATCGCCCGGGGGCCCCCGTCCTCCGGCGCCGCCGGCTTGCCGTCCCACGCCCAGCCCCACAGCAGGGAGGCGGAATAGAGCAGCTTGCCCTCCAGCTTGCCGCCGAGATAGCCCGCCACGCCGCAGACATCGGGCTGGCGGCTGCAGAAGCCCCAGGCGTCGGAGGCCGCCGAGCCGGCGGAGGACAGCATGTCCAGCGTGCTGGGCGAATCGGGATCGGGTCCCTTCGCCAGTTCCTCCGGCGGCGAAGGCAGCAGCAGCCCCGCGGCACCGAGCAAAATGATGGTTCGGAAGAGGCGCATCGCCTGCCGTGTTCTCCAGTGTTTTCGACGCCTTACCACCCGAGAGTTGACCGGGCGGTGAAAAGACTGGGCTTATTTTGCGTTAAGGCCTGTTCCGCCCTGCGTGGCCCGGAAAGGCCGCGTTAACCTCGATGGGTGCAAGTTCGGGGCTCGCGGCAACAGCGGTGAAAGTGAATTCGGGTCGGCGTCATGCGTGAGAAGGTGGAGAAGGGCGGCCGCAGGGTCAGGATCGTGCCGCTCGCCGCATGGACCCTGACGGCCGTGATGTCGGCCGCCATCGTGGGCAATGCATTGTTCGGGCAGAACGCCTCGCACCGCCTGGCGCAGGCCGCCACCGACCCCGCCGAGACAACCGCCGACCTCGCGCCTTCGGGTGCCCGCACCATCCAGCTCAAGTTCGACCCCGTGGTCGAGGCGGTGCAGCGCGAACTTCTGTCGGCGGGCTATTACAAGGGCCCGGTCGACGGCGTGAACGGCCGCAAGACGCGCCAGGCCGTTGCCGCCTATCAGAAGGCCATGGGCCTCGAGGCCGACGGCCAGCCGTCGAGCGACCTCGCCGAGCACATCCGCTTCACCCGGGAGGTGTCCGAAGCCTCGCTGTTCACCGGCACCGTGGCGGCCGCGCCCGATGCGGAGCAGCGCGCCGCCATTCGCCGCGTGCAGACGGGGCTTGCCGACCTCGCCTACAGCCCGGGCGAGATCAATGGCGAACTCACGCGCGAAACCCGCGACGCCATCATCGCCTTCCAGCGTGATCACCAGATGCCGGAAACCGGCGAGGTGAGCGAAGAGCTGATCGCCGAACTGGCGCGGGTCAGCGGCCAGTCCGAAGCAGCCGTGCAGTAAGGCCTTGCGCCTCAAATCGGCAATCTGGGTCTCTGCCTTCCTCCGCCGCTGCATGGTGGAGGGCGTGTTCGGCGCGGTGGTGAGGAAGGGCGCGGAAGAGGCGGGTGCCGTGCACGTCATCGTCAACCACCTCGATGGCACGTGCCATCTGCTCGGTCCCGCTCCGGGCGAAGCCTATGACGAACAGGGTGACAGGCGCTGGATTGCCGAAGTCGCGCCGCCCCAGACGCCTGCCGATGCCATGGCACTGCTCGATCGCCGCCTGCGCTTCGACCCCGACCTGTGGATCGTCGAGGTGGAGGACCGAAAGGGCTTGGCAGGACTCACCATCACCGCTTAAGGGCTTGTTAACCATGATGCGCAAGTTTGGGCACATGGAGTAATCCGCAACCCGAAGGCAGCGCCATGCAAGCCCGTTGGACAAGCACCGTCATCGACTTCCCGCAGGACCGCGTCCGCCGACCCACTGGCGAACCGCAGCGCGCAGCGGGCGAAGTGCTGATCTTCACGGGGGTACGGGTCGAACGCATGTATGACCTCGCCGAGCGCCTGCCGCCGGCGCGCAGCGGTTACGTGTCCAACGCCCGGATGGACATCGACTTCTGGTGATTCCGGATCGAGGCCAGCCGAAGCGGCGGCCCTGGATCATCCGTTCACGGACAAATCAGCCTTCGCCCGCCGGCCCTGCCGTGCAGCGCGACCTTGCCACCTGCTGGGCGGCGAGGGTGCGCAGACCGATTTCAGGCGTTGGATACCACACCACGGCCAGCCCGCGCGGTTCGGGCGAGTTGACGGTCCAGCCGGAGTCGATTTCGGCGATGGCTTCCTTCTCGGTCGCCTTGATGACCTGCTCGATCAGGCCCGGCGCGCGCGACAGGCTGACGGTGAAGCTGTTGGCGCCCGACTGGCGGTTGTTCACCGAATAGATCGCCTCCGCCTTGTCGGTATAGATGGTGGTGATCCAGAATCCGTCCGGAAGGTCGGCGGCGAACGTCACATTGCCCTTGGCCACGTCGAAGACGCAGACGCCGGTGACGCCGAAGCGCGGCAGGCCCGGAAACAGCTTGGCCTGCTCCTCCGGCGAGAGGATGAAGAAGCTGTTCTTGCCGTGCTCGCGCGCCAGCTGCCGCACCTCGCGCGAGAACCACCAGCCCGGCACGAAGAGCGCGAAGGCGCTGTGCGCCATGACACCCGCCACCACCGCCACCAGGAACCAGAACAGGTGCTTCTTCATGAGCAGATGCCGCGCGTGATGGCGAAGGGCGGGTCGATCGTCCTGGTGCCCGTGGCAAGCGCCGAATAGATCAGCGTGAAGCTGCGGCGGTCCGGCGACTTGAGCCAGTTGCCGGGCTGCGGGTCGCGCGCTGCGGAAATCCGCACGCTGCCATCGGCCTCGCGCACTGCCGTGTCACTGTCGGCCGTGGTCTGCAGCGGCGCGCCGGCGCTGCCCGACCCGACGATGCCGAGGCTCCACCAGCGCGGCAGCGGGCCGGTGGAGGTGATGAGATAGCTGCAGCCGCCGGTGAGCGGCCGGCCCTTGCTGTCGGTTTCGGTGGTTGCCTCGCCCAGCTGGCTGGGGGCGGGCGGCAGCCGGCCCTCGAGCAGGTAATGCGAGCGCACGTAGAAGGCATTGGGGCCGGCCATGGCGGCCGTGCGGCTCTGCCACGGCTCATCGCCCGTCACCGGCTCCACGCCGGCCGACTGGATCAGCGCGAAGGCGCTGAAGCACCCGGCGGCAACGCCGAATGCAACATAAGCAGTGGCCCAGATGAATCGCCGCATGGTTCAGAAGATACTGTCGAAGAGAGTCTTTTTCTTCTTCTTCTTTTTCTTCTTTTTCTCCTCGTCGGCCTGGATCGGATTTTCGTCGCCGCCGAAGATCTGCTCCACGAAGTTGCGCTTCTTCTTCTTCGAGGTGGGCTCGTCGACATTGGCCTTGGGCAGCACCAGCGCCTCCTGCGTCTTCGGCGCGGCCTTCGCGGCCGTGGCGGCGGGCCGCACCGGCGGCGTGGTTTCGAACAGGTCGAACATGCCGTTCAGCACGCCGTTGACGTCGCCCGTGCCGGCGCTGGCCTGTTGGGTGTCGGTGTCTGCGCCCTGGGCCTGGTCGGTTTCGTCGGTGACGGTTTCGGGCGCGATGGGCTGGGGCGCCTGTGCTGCGGCCAGCGCATATGACTCGTCATAGGGCACGCCCGCGAAGCCCACGGGCTGCAGGCCCCGCTCGGCCTCCATCATCACCCGCTTCCAGATCGGCGCAGGAATGAGGCCGCCCGTCACTTCCTTCATCGGGGTGAAGTCGTCATTGCCGACCCAGACGCCCGCCACGTTGTTGCCGGTGAAGCCGATGTACCAGGCATCGCGGTAGCCCTGGTTGGTGCCGGTCTTGCCGGCGGCCGGCTCGAAGGCGAGGTCGGCGCGCCGCCCGGTGCCCTGGCGGACCACGGCGTTGAGCATGGTGTTGAGTTCCGCCACCGTCTCCTCGGGGAAGACGCGGACCGGCGCATCGGTCGAATCGCGCGCGCGCTCATACAGCACGTCGCCGTTGGAGCGGCGGATCTCGAGAACGGTGTAGGGCTTGGTCGCGAGCCCGCCCGAGGCGAAGCTGATGTAGCCCGTGGTGAGGTCCATCAGCGACAGCGCGCTGGTGCCCAGCACCATGGGCGCCCAGGTCTCCAGCGTGCCCTTGATGCCGGCGAGGTGGGCCGTCTCGATGATGGCGGTGCGGCCGATGTCGACCATCAGCTTCACCGGGATCGAGTTGTAGGAGTGCGCCAGCGCATTGGTCAGCGTCGTGCGGCCGGCATATTTTCCGGTGTAGTTGCGCGGCGCCCAGTTGCCCACCGCGACCGGACCGTCGACCACCGTGTCGCTCGGCTTGTAGCCCTTGAGCAGGGCGGCCATGTAGACGAATGGCTTGAACGACGAGCCCGACTGGCGCAGCGCATCGGTGGCGCGGTTGAACTGGCTGGCCTCGTAGTCCGTGCCGCCGACGATGGCGCGCACCGCGCCGTCGGTGGCCATCACCACGGCCGCACCCTGGGTGAGGTGGTAGGGCTCGCGCGCCGCCGCCACCTCCTCGTTGATGATGGCCTGCGCGGCCGTCTGCAGCGGCAGGTTGATGGTGGTCTTCACCTCCAGCACATAATCGCCGGTGAGGCCCTTCTGGTCGATCAGCGCCAGCGTGTCGCGGTAGGCGAAATCGAGGAACCAGTTGGGGCTGTCGGAGATGCGCTGCTCGATGGGGGTAGCGGGCTCGCGCCGCGCCTGCAGCAATTCGCCCTGGGTGATGAAGCCCGCGTCCAGCATGCGGTAGAGCACGGTGTTGGCGCGTGCCCGCGCCAGCTCCAGGTTCTGGTGCGGGGCATATTTGGTGGGCGCCTTGAACAGGCCCGCCAGCATGGCGGATTCCGGCAGCGTGATGTCACGCACCGACTTGCCGAAATAGAACTGCGAGGCCGCCTCGATGCCATAGGCGCCGCCGCCGAGATAGGAGCGGTCGAGATAGAGCTTGAGGATCTCTTCCTTGGAGAGGCGCGCCTCGATCCACAGCGACAGGAAGGCCTCGTGCACCTTGCGGCGGATGGTGCGCTCAGGGCTCAGGAACAGGTTCTTCGCCACCTGCTGGGTGAGCGACGAGCCGCCCTGCACCACATCATTGGCGCGCGCATTCTGGATGATGGCACGGAAGGTGCCGATCACGTCGACGCCGAAATGGTCGAAGAAGCGGGCGTCCTCGGTGGCCAGCACCGCCTTGATCATGTGGGGCGGAATGTCGGCGAGCGGGATGGCGTCATCCTGCCGGATGCCGCGCCGCCCGATGATCTCGCCATCGGCCGTGGTGAAGGTGACGGCATATTCGCGGCCGCGGTTCCACACGTCGCCCGTTCCGGAGAAGGGCGGCAGCGCATAGGCCAGCAGCAGGAAGCAGAACATCACCCCGAAGGTGAGGCCATCATCGAGGAGGTCGATGACGACGCGCTTCAGCCCGCGCAGCCGGAAGCGCTCCAGGAAGCTGCGATAGGCCGAATGCGAGCGCTTGAGGAAATCCCAGGTCTCGAACACGGCTGTGCTGACGGCGCCATCGGCCCGCCAGAGCCGCCCCCACAGGGATTCACGCGATGGAAGTTTCGACACGCTTCTGACCGACCTCGAGCCTTGCCGCCGATTAGGGACCGATTGTGACGAAAACGCGCCGCCCAACCGGACCGGGTGAAAAGCTACCAAGCGGGCAGCCATCATGCCAGCACAAGGTTGACTTTCGGTGTCGGTTCCATGCCATTGGGGGCCATGACCGAGCCTGCCCCCTTCTGGAAGACCAAGTCCCTCGCCGAAATGAGCCGTGCCGAGTGGGAATCGCTCTGTGACGGCTGCGGCCGCTGCTGCCTGAACAAACTGGAGGATGAGGATACCGGCCGGTTCCTCTACACGCGGGCCGCGTGCAAGCTGCTCGATCTCGGCACCTGCCGCTGCACGGACTATCCGAACCGCCAGGCAAAAGTGCCCGACTGCGTGCAGCTGACGCCGGACAATGTCGGCTCTTTGGGCTGGCTCCCCGCCACCTGCGCCTATCGCCTGCTGGACGAGGGCAGGAAGCTGCCGTGGTGGCACCCGCTGGTGTCAGGCACGCAGGAGACCGTGACCGAGGCCGGCATCACGGTCGCGGGCGAGGCCTATTCGGAGGAGGGGATCACGGTGGAGGAACTGGTCGACCACCTGTGGCGGCTGCCGAAGGCGAAGCGGAAAAAACTCTAACCGTCACCCCGGCGAAAGCCGGGGCCCAGCTTTGCGTCAACTGGCTCTGCAAGAAAGCGGGGTCCCGGCTTTCGCCGGGATGACGAAGTTTTTGGGTGGTACGTGACGGCAAAAAAGAGCGAAGGTCAGGCGCAGCCTCACGCGTTCGCCGGCTTCGGCCGCTTGATGAGGCTCGCGGCCTTCACGATCGTCGCGTCCAGACCCTCGCCGCCCTTGTCGAGGTGCGCCACCAGCACGGCGCGCATGCGGGGGTCCCAGAACTTGTTGATGTGCTCGGCGGCGTCCTTCACCGCCACTTCGGGGCCGGAGCCATTGAAGAAGGAGGCGATCTGGTTCGCCATCCGGAGCATGTCCTGGTGCTGCATCTCTAGTCCCTGTCGAAGATCATGACGCCGCGGCCGGCAAGCGCCGCGAGCTTGAGGTGGGCCTGCCGCGCCAGTGAGAGCGCGAGGGCGGTGGGGGCGGAAACGGTGGCGAGCGCCCCGATCCCCGCAATGGCGCATTTCTGCACCAGTTCGAAGCTGCAGCGGCTGGACATCAGCACGAAGCCTTGTCCGAGGTCTCGGCCCTCGCGGGCCAGCGCGCCGATCAGCTTGTCGAGCGCATTGTGGCGGCCGACGTCCTCGCGCGAGAGCAGGATTTCTCCGTCCACGGAGCACCACGCGGCGGCGTGCACCGTACGGTTCACCCGGCTCATCGGCTGGTGGGCGGGAAGCTGCTCATAGGCGCGGGCCACGGCCTGGGGCGAAAGCGCCACCGCGGGCAGCCTGCGCGAAGGCATGCGGATCGCATCCTTCATGTCCTCGATGCCGCAGAGGCCGCAGCCGGTGCGGCCCTCGAGGCTGCGCTTCGCCATGCGGTCACGGTTGATCTTCTCCTCCGGCACCGAGAGGTCGATCGCGTAGCCCTGCTCGGTCGGAAGGACGAGGACCGCGGTGACGTCGGAGGCCTTGGCGATCAGGCCTTCGGCGATGGCAAAGCCGATGGCGAAGTCCTCGAAGTCGGCGGGCGTGCCCATCATCACGGCGTAGCTCTGCGAATTGAACTGCACCGCGAGGGGCACTTCCTCCGGCACCTGCCAAATGGTCTCCTCGTCACCCGCCAGCGTGTGGAGGATGCCGTGGGCGGCAATCGACGTGCGCAAGGCCTCCACGTCCCCCGGATGGACCGGGGGGCGCTGGCGCTTCATGGCACGGCGGTCGCTCATTCGGCGGCGACCATGGGGGCGACGCGCTTGTTCTCTTCCTCGCGCTCCTCCCACTCCTTCTGCCAGTCGGAAGGCTGGTTGGAGAGGTTCACCTGCACGGCCGTCACCTTGTATTCGGGGCAGTTGGTGGCCCAGTCGGAATTCTCGGTGGTGATCACGTTGGCGCCCGACACCGGGTGGTGGAAGGTGGTGTAGACCACACCCTGCGGCATGCGCTCCGAGATCTTCGCCTTCAGCGTGGTGGCGCCGATGCGGCTCGAGATCGACACCATGGTGCCGTCCCTGATGCCGCGCAGCTCGGCGTCGTGCGGGTGGATCTCAAGGACGTCCTCCTTGTGCCAGGCGACATTGTCGGTCCGCCTGGTCTGGGCGCCGACATTGTACTGCGACAGGATGCGACCCGTCGTCAGGATCAGCGGGAACGACCGGTTGGTGCGCTCCGTCGTCGGCACGAATTCGGTGACGACGAAGCGGCCCTTGCCACGCACGAAGCCGCCGATGTGCATGAGCGGCGTTCCTTCCGGCGCCTTGTCGTTGCAGGGCCACTGGACGGAGCCCAGCAGGTCCAGCTTCTCGAAGGAGACACCGGCGAAGGTCGGCGTGAGGCGCGCGATCTCGTCCATGATCTCCGAGGCATCATTGTAATGCATCGGGTAGCCCATGGCGGTGGCGAGTTCGGCGACCGCCTGCCACTCGTGCTTGCCCTGCATCGGTGCCTTGACCATGCGCACGCGGTTGATGCGGCGCTCGGCATTGGTGAAGGTGCCGTCCTTCTCGAGGAAGGACGTGCCGGGCAGGAAGACGTGGGCGAAGGCGGCGGTCTCGTTCAGGAACAGGTCCTGCACGACGACGCATTCCATCGACTCCAGCGCGTGGTTCACGTGCTTCGTGTTGGGGTCCGACTGGGCGATGTCCTCGCCCTGGACGAAGATGCCCTTGTAGGTGCCTTCGACCGCGGCATCGAACATGTTGGGGATGCGCAGGCCCGGCTCGTTGTCGAGCGCGGTCTGCCACACGGTCTCGAACATCTGGCGCACCGTGTCGTCGCCGACATGGCGGTAGCCCGAGAACTCGTGCGGGAAGGAGCCCATGTCGCAGGAGCCCTGCACATTGTTCTGTCCACGGAGCGGATTCACACCCACGCCATTGCGGCCCACGTTGCCAGTGGCCATGGCGAGGTTCGCCATGCCCATGACCATGGTGGAACCCTGGCTGTGCTCGGTGACGCCGAGGCCGTAATAGATGGCGCCATTGCCGCCCGTGGCATAGAGGCGGGCCGCGGCGCGGACTTCAGCGGCGGGAACGCCGGTGATCTCTTCCAGCGCTTCCGGAGAGTTCCGCTCTTCCTTGATGAAGGCTTCCCAGCGAGCAAATTCGACGGGGTCGCAGCGCTCGTTGATGTAGTCGCGCTTCTCCAGCCCCTCGGTCATGATCACGTGGGCGAGTGCATTGACGATCGCCACGTTGGTGCCGGGCCTGAGCTGCAGGTGGTGAGCGGCCTTCACATGGGCCGACTCGACGAGGTCGATGCGGCGCGGGTCGGCGACGATGAGCTTGGCGCCATTGCGGATCGCCTTCTTCATGCGCGAGCCGAACACGGGGTGCGCGTCCGTCGGGTTGGCGCCGATCAGCAGGAGGACATTGGCCTCGTCGACCGACTTGAAGTCCTGCGTGCCGGCGGAGGTGCCGAAGGTGCGCGACAGGCCGTAACCCGTCGGCGAATGGCAGACGCGGGCGCAGGTATCGACATTGTTGTTCTTGAAGGCGGCGCGGATCATCTTCTGCACCACGAAGACTTCCTCGTTGGTGCAGCGGGACGAGGTGATGCCGCCGATCGAGGTACGGCCATACTTCTCCTGGATCGCCTTGAAGCGCTTGGCGGTGTAGCCGATGGCCTCCTCCCACGACACGACGCGCCACGGATCGGTGATCTTCTCGCGGATCATCGGGGTGGTGATGCGGTCCTTGTGGGTGGTGTAGCCCCAGGCGAAGCGGCCCTTCACGCAGGAATGGCCCTCGTTGGCGCCACCGTCCTTGTAAGGCACCATGCGGACGACTTCGTCGCCCTTCATCTCGGCCTTGAAGGAGCAGCCCACGCCGCAATAGGCGCAGGTGGTGACGACGGAATGTTCCGGCTGGCCCATCTCGATCACCGACTTCTCGGAGAGCGTCGCGGTCGGGCAGGCCTGTACGCAGGCGCCGCAGGAGACGCATTCGGAATCGAGGAAGGCCTCGTCCATGCCGGCGGAGACGTGGCTGTCGAAGCCGCGGCCGTCGATGGTCAGCGCGAAGGTGCCCTGGACTTCCTCGCAGGCGCGAACGCAGCGCGAGCAGACGATGCACTTCGCCGGGTCGAAGGTGAAATAGGGGTTCGAGTCGTCCTTCGGCTGGTAGCGGATGTTCTGCGAACCATCGGCGCGCTTCTTGAAGACGTGGTTGTCGCCCTCATAGCCATAGCGCACCTCGCGCAGGCCGACGGCGCCGGCCATGTCCTGCAGTTCGCAGTCGCCGTTGGCCGCGCAGGTGAGGCAGTCCAGCGGGTGGTCGGAGATGTAGAGCTCCATCACGCCCTTGCGCAGCTGGGCGAGGCGCGGCGTCTGGGTCTTCACCTTGATGCCGGGGGCGACGGGCGTGGTGCACGACGCCGGCGTGCCCTTGCGGCCCTCGATCTCGACGAGGCAGAGCCGGCAGGAGCCGAAGGCGTCCAGCATGTCGGTGGCGCAGAGCTTGGGGATCTTGGTTCCCATCTCCATCGCGGCGCGCATGATGGAGGTGCCTTCCGGCACCGTCACTTCCTGGCCGTCGATCTCGAGCGTCACCATCTTCTCGGCGGCGGACTTGGGCGTGCCGTAGTCGGTTTCCTTGATCAGAGTCATCTCAGGTGGCTCCTCATTCCGCCGCGATCTTGGCGGGCTTGTCGAAATCTTCGGGGAAATGCTTGATGGCGCTCAGTACCGGCATGGGGGTAAGCCCGCCCATGGCGCAGAGCGAACCATCGGTCATGGTCTGGCAGAGGTCCGCCAGCAGATCCAGGTTGGCGTCACGGTCATCGCCGGCGATGATCTTGTCGATCACCTCGACGCCGCGGGTGGAGCCGATGCGGCAGGGCGTGCACTTGCCGCAGGACTCGATGGCGCAGAACTCCATGGCGAAGCGGGCCTGCTGGGCCATGTCGACCGACTCGTCGAACACCACGATGCCGCCGTGGCCGACCATGGCCTGCGCGGCGGCGAAGGTTTCGTAATCCATCGGCATGTCGAGCTGCGCGGCAGGCACATAGGCGCCGAGCGGGCCGCCGACCTGGATGGCGCGGATGAGCTTGCCAGTGAAGGTGCCGCCGCCAAAGCCTTCGACCAGCTCACGCAGCGTGACGCCGAAGGCCTTCTCGACCAGTCCGCCCTGCCTGATGTTGCCGGCGAGCTGGAAGGGCAGCGTGCCGCGCGAGCGGCCCATGCCGTAGTTCTTGTAGGCAGCACCCCCCTTGGCGAGGATGAAGGGGACAGCCGCGAAGCTCAGCACGTTGTTGATCACGGTGGGCTTGCCGAACAGGCCCTCGAGTGCGGGGATCGGCGGCTTGGGGCGCACCGTGCCGCGCTTGCCCTCGATCGATTCGAGCATCGCGGTCTCTTCACCGCAGATATAGGCACCCGCACCGCGGCGGACTTCGAGGTGGAAGGTTTTGTCCGTACCCTGAATATTGGCACCCAGCCACTTGGCGGCGACCGCGGCGGCGATCGCCTCCTTCATGGTGGCGATGGCGTCAGGGTACTCCGAGCGGATATAGACGTAGCCCCTAGTGGCGCCCACGGCGATGCCGGCAATCGTCATGCCCTCGATGAGCATGAGGGGGTCGCCCTCCATCACCATGCGGTCGGCGAAGGTGCCGCTGTCGCCCTCGTCGGCGTTGCAGCAGATGTATTTCTGGTCGGCGGCGGCATCGTGGACGGTCTTCCACTTGATGCCGGTGGGGAAGCCCGCACCGCCGCGGCCGCGGAGGCCCGATTCGGTGACCTCGGCCACGATGGCGGCACGGCCAAGGCCCAGCGCCTTCTTCAGGCCCTCGAAGCCGCCGTGCGCCACGTAGTCCGAAACCGAGACCGGATCTGTGATGCCGCAGCGCGCGAAGGTGAGGCGCTCCTGGTTCTTCAGGTAGGGGTGATCCTCGATGTTTCCGAGGCGCAGCTTGTGGGCGCCTGCGGTGGCGATCGGAAGGGAGGCCACGTCCTCGACGGTGACGGGGCCGTAGGCGATGCGGCCGTCCTTGGTCTCGACCTCGACGAGGGGCTCGAGGAACAGGAGGCCGCGCGAGCCGTTGCGGATCACTTCGTGGCCGGCGGCGGCCAGCGCGGCGGCCACCTCATCGGCGCCGACCGAGCGGGCGGCTGAGTCGCGCGGGACATAGACCTTGCTCATGAGCGGCACTCCGCGACGATCTTCTCGAACTTCCTGGCGTCGACCCGGCCGACCAGCTTCTCGTCCACCATGACGGCGGGGGAGAGGGCACAATTGCCGAGGCAGTAGGCGGCCTCGACCGTGATCGCGCCATCGGCGGTGGTCTGGCCCAGCTTCACCTTGAGGTAACGCTCGATCATGCCCACGAGTTCATTGGCGCCCATGGACTGGCAGGCCTCGGCCCGGCAGACCTTGATCACGTGGCGGCCGGCGGGCTCGCGGCGGTAGTCGTGATAGAAGGTGACGACACCGTGCACCTCGGCGCGCGACAGGTTGAGCGACTTGGCGAGCGCCGGAAGGGCGGCCTCGGGGATGAAGCCCAGCTGATGCTGCAGGTCATGGAGGATTTCCAGCAGCGCATCGGGGCGGTTGCCGTAGCGGAGGGCGATCTCCCGGGCGGCCGTCGCCTCGCGCGGGGAAAGATCGAGCAGGGTGGTTTTCTGAGCCATGCCAACTTAATGGCGCAGGACGAGTGTAAATTCCAATTGACGGACGCTATGGGGTCATAGGCAGGGGTTATGAGGGGGCCGGCCCCCTTCCAGTCCGTCGTCGCCGGGCGTGTCCCGGCGATCTTCTTCGAGCGGTCGAAAAGGATGCCCGGGACGAGCCCGGGCATGATGAGCTTTGGAAGATCAGGATTGTCGCCTCGTTAACGACCGCTTAACCCCCGATCTTCCCCATCACCTGGCCGATCCCTGCCGCCATCATGTCCAGCGCCTTGCCGAAGCGAGGGCGGCCCAGTTCCTTTTCGAGCGGGCAAACTTCGTCGTTGCAGCGGTGATCGTCGCGGCACTGGCCCTCGGTCTGGTTCAGGGAGACGTAGCAATTATGGGTTGCGCAGTGGGCGTGGGTGCCGTCGGTCGAATATTTCATGGTCGGTGCTCCTATAGCGTGCACCTTGGCGGAGGGGGCGAATCCCGTCCTTGACCGAAATCAAGCCTTCAGCGTGCGGGCGGTGGCGAAGAGGGCGGCGACCAGGGGGGAAAGCGGCTCGCGCGGCAGGCCGACGAGGCCGACCTTGTGCTCCACCTTCGGGTTGGTGAGGGGAATGGCCTTGACCCCCTCGAGCTTGCCCAGAACATGGATGAAGTAGTCCGGCATGATGGAGGACAGCCCCATCGACTTCACCGAGGCGAGCAGGTTCATGATCGAATTGGTCTCGAGCCGGGGCGAGGGGTGGACATTGGCCACCGCGAAGGCACGGTCGATGATGCGGCGGTTCTGCATGTTGGGGGTGAGCAGGCAGAGGGGTTCCTGCGCCGCCTCTGTCCAGGTGACGGAAGATTTATCCGCATACGGAGAGGTTTCGCCGACGAAGAGGCTGTAGTGCTCCTCGTAGAGCGGATGCTGCATCAGGCCCTCCACCGGCTCGTTGTCGAGGTAGGTGATGCCGACATCGATGGCGTGCTCGTGCAGGTTCCGCAGGATCTCCTCGGAGGACTGCGAGAGCACGGTGAACTCGACCGAGCGGTGCTCGCGCTCCATGGCGCGGGTGAGCATCGAGACCTTCGGCAGGGCAGAAGGAATGACGCCGAGGACGAGACGGCCGACGAGTTCGCCCTTCCTGGAGCGGATGGTGCCGAGCTCCTGGGTGAGGCTCTGCCAGTTGTCGAGAATGAGATGCGCCCATTTCAGCACGCGCTCGCCCTCGGGCGTGAGCCCGATATAGCGCTGGCCGCGCTCGACGATGGGAACGCCCAGCTCCTGCTCCAGCTGGCGGATGCGGCCCGACAGCGTGGGCTGCGTGACGTGGCAGGCCTGGGCGGCACGGGTGAAGTGCTTTTCGCGCGCGAGCGCTGCGAGATACTGGAGCTGGCGGATATCCATGGCACTGGAATAGCCGGGGCGGGGGAGACTTCAAGGACAAAGAAAATTCCTCTGAAGCGAATTTAGTCCTTGACAGCGCGCGCTCGTTGGGGTATAAAGGCGCATACTCCACAAATGGGTGAGGACATGAGCGGCGACGGTGATGAACCGGCGCCCGCTGCCGTTTGGGCGCGGGTGCGGGAGAGATACGAGCATGGCATCGAGGCGGTGGCCACGATTGCCGCAGACGCTGGAATAACACGGCAGGCCCTGGCCTGCCGTGCTCGTCTGGAGGGCTGGAAACTGCGCGGTGCCGCGCGTGGAAGGCCCCAGGGCACGCGGGCCACACTCGCCCGCTTCAAGGCGCTGCTGCAGCAGCGGCTCACCGAATTCGAGGCCCAGATCGGCACGCTCTCGGCGGAGGCCAATGCCGCCACGAGCGAACGCGACATCAGGGCCATGAACACGCTGGTCAGAACACTGACGGTGGGGGCGGGCGGTTACATCGGCGGCCGCTCGATCGAGAAGGTGGCGGATGCCGTGACCGCCCGCAAGCGCACGGGATTTCCATTCATGCGCGGTTCAGATAGGAAGGGTTAGGACGCCGGACATGAGACAAGCCCCAGCCATGCGCAAGCCATTGACCATTGCGGGAACCCTGCTGGCGGCCGCCCTGTGGGCCTTGCCGGCTGGCGCGCAGGAGGCGCAGGTGGCGCCGTCCGAGGCGGTGAAGCTGGCGCTGCAGGCGGTGCCGGGGGCGGAGCCCCTGGGCGTCAAGCTGAAGGGCGGCGCCTATGTGGTGCGGCTGAAGCAGGATGGCGCGGTGATCCAGGTGCTGGTCGACGCCGTGACCGGCCAGGTTTCGCAATAGCGGGGACAAGCGATGCGGCTGCTCGTCGTCGAGGATGATCCGGACCTCCGCCGCCAGCTCACCGCGGCGCTGGAGGATGCGGGCTATGCGGTGGATGCCGCGAAGGACGGCGAGGAGGGGCACTTCCTCGGCGATACCGAGCCCTATGACGCGGTGGTCCTCGACCTGGGGCTCCCCATTCTCGACGGCGTGAGCGTGCTCGAGAAGTGGCGCCGCGCCGGGCGCAAGATGCCGGTGCTGATCCTCACCGCGCGCGACCGCTGGTCGGACAAGGTGGCGGGCTTCGATGCGGGGGCGGATGACTATGTCGCCAAGCCCTTCCACATGGCGGAGGTGCTGGCCCGCATCCGCGCGCTGTTGCGCCGCGCGGCCGGGCATGCCTCGAGCGAGATCGCGGTGGGGCCGGTGGTGCTCGATACCAAGGCGGCGCGCGTCAGCGTCGACGGCCTGCCGGTGAAGCTCACCTCGCTGGAGTTCCGGCTGCTCTCCTATCTGATGCATCACAAGGGCAAGGTGGTGTCGCGCACCGAGCTCGTCGAGCATCTCTATGACCAGGACTTCGACCGCGATTCGAACACCGTCGAAGTGTTCGTCGGCCGCCTGAGGAAGAAGCTGGGCGTCGACGTGCTGCATACGATCCGCGGCATGGGCTACACCGTCACCGAGCCAGACGATGCGCCCTAGCTCGCTGTCGAGCCGGCTCATCCTCTCGTCGCTTGTCGTGAGTGTGGTGCTGCTCGCCGCCACGGGCTTGCTGCTGGCGAACCTTTTCACGGCCGCGCTCGAACGCAACTTCGACCAGCGCCTGCGCTCGGTGCTCGACGGTCTCCTGGCCAATATCGAAGTGACGGCGGAGGGAAGCCCGCGGCTCTCCGCCGCCATCGTCGACCCGCGCTTCGGCCTGCCGCTGTCGGGCTGGTACTGGCAGGTGGTGCCGGTGGACAAGGCTGGGGGTGCTGCCGACCTTGCATCGAATTCGCTGCTCGAACAGCGCCTCACGCTGCCGCCGGAGCTTGCCGGCAAGGAGGGCGTGCAGGGCTTCTACCTCACCGACACGCTGGGCGTGACGCTGCGGGCGATCGAGCAGGTGTTCACGCTGCCGGGCAGCACGCGGAAGTATTCGGTGCTGGTGGCCGGCAATTACGATGAGCTTTCCGCCGAGGTGAGGAGCTTCAACCGCGCGCTGGTGGTGAGCCTCGTGGTGCTGGCGCTGGGCCTGGCGCTCGCCGTCCTCGCGCAGGTGCGCTTCGGGCTCAGGCCCCTGCGCGCCATGCAGGCCAACCTGCTGGCCATCCGCCAGGGCGGGGCGAGCGAGCTCAAGGGCGAATATCCCGCCGAGATCCGGCCCGTGGCGGAGGAGCTGAACCTTCTGATCCAGTCCAATGCCGAAATCGTGGAGCGGGCGCGCACCCAGGTGGGCAACCTGGCCCATGCGCTAAAGACACCGCTCAGCGTGCTGACCAACGAGGCGGCGGGGCAGGAAACCCCGCTCGCCGCCAAGGTGGCCGAACAGGCCGGGCTGATGCGCGACCAGGTGAACCTCTATCTCGACCGGGCGCGCCGCGCGGCCCGCGCCCAGGGGCTCGGCGCCGTCACCGAGGTGAAGCCGGTGCTGGACGCGCTGGCCCGCACGCTGGAACGCATCAACCGCGACAAGGGGGTCACCGTCACCGTCGATTGCCCCGACGGCCTGCGTTTCCGCGGCGAGCGGCAGGACCTCGAGGAGATGGTGGGCAACCTGCTCGACAATGCCTGCAAATGGGCAGCCGGGCGGGTGAGCGTCGCGGCCCGGCTTCAGGCCGCCACCGCGGGCCGCAGCCTGCTTGCGATCGCGGTCGAGGATGACGGTCCGGGCCTGCCGGCGGAGAAGCGGGCTGAGGCCCTGAAGCGCGGCCAGCGCATGGACGAAACCAAGCCGGGCTCCGGGCTCGGCCTCTCCATCGTGCGGGAGACGGCGGCCATGTACGCGGGGAGCGTGCAACTGGACGATGCTGCGCTGGGCGGGTTGCGGGTGCTTTTGACGCTGCCGGCAGTCTTGTAGAAAGTTATTTTATAACAAAATCTTAGCTCAGGCTGGACGATGTGTTCCCCGGCCAGTGGCCCTTCATGCACCACACGCATGGCGCTATAACCTGATGGCCCTTCCACCTTGGGCTGCGGCAATGTAAACGTTTTAATTGAGAAACTCGAAACGTGCCGTTCGTCAGATCCCCCCGGTCGCGAAGGCACTGCCGAGGGGCGGGTCCCAAGGGGCCCGCCCTTCGTTTGTTTCAGACCGCCTCCGCCCCCTCGATGACGGGGATGCCGCGCTCGCGATAGGGCGTGCGGCCATAGAAGGCCCGGTAGCACTTGGAGAAATGCGAGGGCGAGGAGAAGCCGCAGGCCAGCGCCACGTTGATCACCGACATGTCGGTCTGCAACAGCAGCGAGCGCGCCTTCTTGAGGCGCAGTTCGAGGTAGTAGCGCTTGGGGCTGCGGTCGAGATAGCGGCGGAACAGCCGCTCCAGCTGGCGGGTGGAGAGGCCGGCCTGCTTGGCGAGAATCGAGGGCGAGAGCGGCTCCTCGAGGTTCTCCTCCATCTCCTCGATGATGCCGACGAGCTTGGGGTGCCTGGCGCCGATGCGGGCGGGCAGCGACATGCGCTGGTGTTCGCTGTGGTGGCGGATCGGCGAATGCAGGATGCCTTCCGCGACCGCCGAGGCGAGCTCCGGCCCGTGCTGGCTGGCGATGAGGGTTAGCATCATGTCGAGGGCCGTGGTGCCGCCGGCGGAGGTGAAGCGGTCACGATCGATTTCGAACAGCCCGCCGGTGGCATCGAGCTCCGGGAAGGCCTCGGTGAAGCCCGGCATGTTCTCCCAGTGGATGGTGCACTTGTAGCCGTCGAGCAGGCCCGCCTCGGCGAGGATGTGCGCGCCGGTGCAGACAGCACCGATGTTCACCCCCTTGCGGGCCACCTTGCGCAGCCAGGCGACGAGGCGCTTGTCGGTGTGGCGCTGCACGTTGAGGCCGGCGCAGACGAGGATCGTCGCATCCTCGGAGATCGCCGAGAGATCGCCGTCGACCATGGCGAGGATGCCGTTCGAGGCCGCCACGGGCTGGCCGTCGAGGGAATGCATGGTCCACTTGTAGAGGGTCTTTTCCGACATGCGGTTGGCAATCCGCAGCGGTTCGATGGCCGATGTCACCGGCATCATGGTGAATTCCGGCACCACGACCACGGCCATGTGCTGGGGCAGTTGCTTGGGGGGATCGCCGAACATCGGGGGCGGAAACTCCTGTTTCGACCCTTTTTGCGCAAAGTTCGGGCATTGTCCACCAGCGTCATGTCGCAGGTGGAAAACGACACGGCGCGATGGGTCCGGTCGCATTCATCATGGCGGGGTCGCAAACATCCGGGCGGGGCCTTTCTGGCTGGCGCAATCTCCGGCCACCTCAACGGAGCCCGTTTTCCCCATGAATGCCCCGATCACCGCTGCCGGATCCTCCACTGCCTCCTTCCTGCGCCTGTCCTCGATCGAGATCACGCCGAAGCAGGTCGAGAAGCTTGCCCTGCTCAAGGAGAAGCTGGTGCCCGGCTGCCGCGTCTTCGTGGCCCTCATCGATGCGGGCGATCTTGGCGCCCAGATCGAGGCGGTGAAGCAGCTGAAGGCGGCGGGCTTCCAGCCGGTGCCGCATGTGCCCGCGCGCTTCGTCAAGGACGAGGCCGACCTCCGCGCCCGCATCAAGGCGTTGGCGGAAGCCGGCTCCGACACCATGCTGGTGCTGGGCGGCGGTGCGCCGGAGCCCATCGGCCAGTATGACGCGGCGATCCAGCTACTGAACACCGGCGTGTTCCAGGCCAATGGCGTCAAGACCATCGGCATCGCCGGCCACCCCGAGGGCAACCCGGACATCACCAAGGTCCATGGCGAGGCGGTGCTGGTGAAGGCGCTGAAGGAGAAGCAGGCCTATCTCAAGGCCAATGGCCTCGACGGCTTCATCGCCACGCAGTTCCTGTTCGAGGCCGGCCCCGTGACCGAGTGGGCTAGGGGCCTGCGCGCCGAGGGGATCGAGCTTCCGATCTATGTGGGCATTCCCGGCCCGGCGACCATCAAGACGCTGGTGAAATATGCCGCCATGTGCGGCGTGGGCAATTCCGCCCGCTTCATCCGCAAGCAGGCGCTGAACATCACCAAGCTGCTCACCGTCAACACGCCGGACGATTTCGTGGCCGGCCTCGCGCAGGTGCATTACGGCCAGCCCGACCTCGGCATCGCCGGCCCGCACCTCTATCCGTTCGGCGGTTTCGACAAGCTGTTCGACTGGCTGGCCACGGTGAAGTGATATTTCTAAAGCCGTCATCCCGGCGAAAGCCGGGACCCAGCTTTGGTTCAACCCGTGCCGATGCAAAGCGGGGTCCCGGCTTTCGCCGGGATGACGGTGCTATAGGGGGTCGTCTTCGACGAGTGTCGCAAGCACGTCGATGTCATCGTGAAGATCGCGCCAATCCCGATTCATCTTCTCGATCAGTTCAATCTTCCAATTTCGTTTCCATTCCTTGATCCGCTTTTCGCGGAGAATGGCGGCGTCCACCGTCATGTGATGCTCGTACCAGACGAGTGTGTGCACCGCGTAATCGGACGTGAAACCGGGTGTCGTGCCGTTCTTGTGATCACAAACGCGGGAATAGAGGTTGCTCGTCACGCCCACATAGAGAGTACCGCGATAACGGCTCGCCATGATGTAGACCGCGGGATATTTCTCCATGCCACATGGTAAGGCGACCTTGGCGTCCAAGAAAGGTCGAGCGGAACAGGAAAATCGATTACGTTCCAGGAAACATGCATTCCCCATCGTCCGTCACCCCGGCGAAAGCCGGGGCCCCGCTAAATCGTTCAGCGTGCACGGATACAAAGCGGGGTCCCGGCTTTCGCCGGGATGACGGTCTTTAATGATCTGGTCCCCGGCTTACGCCGGAACGTCCTGCTTGCCGAACAGCTTCAGCTTCGCCGGCGCCCTGGCGGTGGCGCAGAGGAAGTTCCAGGTGTAGTGCGCGTAGCTGCGGAAGACGTAGATGTCGAAGACATTGTCTTCCAACACGTCGAGCAGTGCGGCGATTTCGGCGTAGCGCATGCGGCGGCAGCAGCCTTGCACGTATTCGGGGTCGAGCAGGTCCAGCGACGTGCCCTTCATGATCACCTCGCGGCAGCCGTCGCCCTCGAGGCGGATCACCGCGCGCATGTCGGAGACGTCGACGACGAGCGAGTGGATGCCCTGCAGTGCTTCGCGCAGGCTGGCCAGCAGCTCATGCGCCTTGTGGCGCGAGCTGAGGATCAGCCACTGGTCGATCGAGAGCCAGAGGACCCTGACGTCGCCCCAGGTCACGGAGGTGCGGGGTTTCGTCGGAAGCTCCACGCCCAGCACGCCCTTGACGGCAGCCATGAAGGCAGCATCCGAGGTGAGGCCGCGGAGATCGATCATGCCGCGCTCGGTGATCTCGCGGATGGAGATCGAGAGGCCGGCAGGAGCGGTCACGCCGGCGAGCGGCGATTGATAAGAGAGCTCAGACATTCAGCTTGGCCCCTTCCTTGTCATAGAAGACGGTGTCGGTGATCTTGGCGCGCACCACCTTGCCGCCCGGGAGCGGGAAGGAGATGGTTTCGCCCATGCGGTTGCGGCCATTCTCGATCAGCGCCATGGCGATGGAGCGGCCGAGGGTGGGCGAGCGGTAGGAGGAGGTGACCTGGCCGATCATCTCCATCGGCGGCTTGTCCTTCACCTGGCGCACGGCATAGGCGCCGTCGGGGAGAACGTCGTTCGGATCCTCGGTGAGGAGGCCGACGAGCTGCTTGCGGTTCGGGCCCTTGAGATAGGACTGTTCCAGCGAGCGCTTGCCGAGGAAGTCCGCCTTCTTCTTGGAGACGAGGCCGTCGAGGCCGACGTCGATCGGCGTCGTGGTGCCGTCGGTTTCGTCGCCCACCACGATGTAACCCTTCTCGGCGCGCAGCACGTGGAGCGCTTCGGTGCCATAGGGCTCAAGGCCGAATTCCTCACCCGCCGCGACGATCGCCGTCCACAGGCCGAGGCCGTAATTGGCAGGCGTCGCCACTTCGTAGGAGAGCTCGCCCGAGAAGGAGATGCGGTAGACGCGAACGGGGTAGGCGCCGAGCTTGCCTTCGACGAAGGACATGTGCGGCAGGGCTTCGTTCGACAGGTCGAAGTTCGGGTCGAGCTTCTTCAGCACCTCGCGCGCCTTGGGCCCCGCGATGGCGAACTGCGACCAGTTCTCCGTCACGTTGGTGACGAAGACCCTGTAATGCGTCCACTCGGTCTGCAGCCACTCTTCGAGCCAGGCCGAGATGCGGTCCGCACCGCCGGACGTGGTGTGCATCAGGAAGTGGTCGTCACCGAGCCGCACGGTCACACCGTCGTCGGTGAGGAAGCCCAGCTCGTTCATCATCAGGCCGTAGCGGCACTTGCCGATCTTCAGCGTCGAGAACATGTTGGTGTACATGCGGTCGAGGAACTCGGCTGCATCCGGCCCCTTGATCTCGATCTTGCCGAGGGTGGAGGCATCGAGCAGGCCCACCTTGTTGCGCACGCTAAGAATCTCGCGGTCGATCGACTGGTGGTTAGTCTCGCCATTGCGCGGATAGGTATAGGCGCGGCGCCACTGGCCAACGGGCTCGAACACCGCGCCATGGTCCACATGCCACTGGTAGATGGCGGTGCGGCGGATGGGCAGGAACAGGTCCTTGGTGAGGACACCCGCCACCGAGCCGAAGGAGAAGGGCGTGTAGGGCGGGCGGAAGGTGGTGATGCCCACTTCCGGGATGGTCTTGCCGCTGGCTTCGGAAATGACACCGAGGCCGTTGATGTTCGACGTCTTGCCCTGGTCGGTGGCCATGCCGAAGGTGGTGTAGCGCTTGGTATGCTCCACCGACTCGTAGCCTTCGCGCTGGGCGAGCTCGAGGTCGGCCGCCGTCACGTCGTTCTGGTAATCGATGAAGTGCTTGTTGCCTTCATTGTACTTGCCCGTGGCGGGCGCGAACCAGATCGGTTCCAGCGGGCGCTCCTCGGCCTGCTGGGCGGCCGGAACGGAATGGAGATTGCCGTTGCCGGAGAGCTTCGAACCGGCGTGGTAGGCCTCCTCGAGGATCTGGTGCAGGCCGAAATGGCCGTTGGCGGCTCCGATGGCGGTGATGTGGTCGTGATGCTTGTCGGGCCGGAAGGCCTGCAGCGCATCGTCGAAACGGATCTTGCCGCCATTGTGGCACCAGAGGTGCAGCGCCGGGTTCCAGCCGCCGGACATGGCGACGAAATCACAATCCGCCTTCGTCTCCTTGATCACCCGGCCCTGGCCCTTGCGGTAGGAGGCGATCTTGACGTCGGTGATGTTGAGGCCGCCCCAGGTGGTGTTGACGGCCGAGATGACGGAGCCCGTATCGACCGGGATCCCCATCTCGCGCGCCTTGTTGGGGAGAGCCCCTTCGGCGCGCGCACGGCTGTCGACGACGCGGACGCCCACACCCGCATCCTTCAGCACGATGGCCGTCTGGTAGGCATCGTCGTTGTTGGTGAAGACGACGCCATTGGACCCCGGCGCAACGCCATAACGCTCCACCATGCCGCGGGCGGCGGACGCCAGCATCACGCCCGGACGGTCGTTGTTGGCGAAGGCGATGGGACGCTCGATCGAGCCCGTGGCAAGGATCACCTGATGCGCACGCACCTTCCACAGGCGATGGCGCGGCACGCCCTGAGAGAGGAGCGCCGGGTCATGGTCGGCGACGCGCTCGAACAGCATCACGAAATTGTGGTGCCAGTGGCCCACCACCGTGGTGCGGTTCAGCACATGCACGTTCTCTGCCGCATAGAGCTTCGCACCCTTGGCGGCCGTCCACTCGGTGAGCGACTGGCCTTCGATGGCGCCGCCCGAGATGTCGGCGAGGCCGCCCAGCTGCGGGTTCTCGTCGGCGATGATGACCTTGGCGCCATTGGCCGCGGCGGCTTCGGCTGCCGCGAGGCCGGCGATGCCGCCGCCGATGACGAGCACGTCGCAATGGACGTGGATCTGCTCGTAGGTATCCGGGTCACGGCCTTCCGGCGCCTTGCCGAGGCCAGCCGCGCGGCGGATGAAGGGCTCGTAGACATGCTTCCAGAAGGACTGCGGCCACATCAGCGTCTTGTAATAGAAGCCGCCGGGGATGAGGCGCGAGAAGGTGTTGTTGATCGCACCCACGTCCCAGTTGAGGGACGGCCAGCGGTTCTGCGACACGGCGGTAAGGCCGTTGAAGATCTCGACCTGGGTGGCGCGCAGGTTCGGCTCATGCCGCGCGCCATCGCCCACGCCGACGAGCGCGTTCATTTCCTCGGAGCCGAGGCCGATGACGCCACGCGGGCGGTGATACTTGAAGCTGCGGCCGAAGACGCGCTGGCCCGAGGCCAGCACGGCGGAAGCGACGGTGTCGCCTGCGAAACCCTGGACGGTCTTGCCGTCGAAGGAGAAGCTCACTTTCCTGGTGCGGTCGACGAGGCGGCCGCCGGAGCCCAGACGATATGGCTT
The DNA here is from genome assembly GCF_003234965.1 of Aestuariivirga litoralis. Taxonomy (GTDB): domain Bacteria; phylum Pseudomonadota; class Alphaproteobacteria; order Rhizobiales; family Aestuariivirgaceae; genus Aestuariivirga; species Aestuariivirga litoralis. The sequence goes on along the minus strand of NZ_QKVK01000002.1, from coordinate 169,905 downwards.
GCTCATGCCTTGTGCTCCGACTTGAGGCGGTGTTCGAAATACTCGGCCCACTGGCCCTTGGCCTGGGCGATGACATCGCGCGGCGGCAGCTCGGTGATGCCGTAGAAGGCCTTGAACTCCATGGTCACCGTGTCGCGCGCGGCGTGGAACCACTTGCCGCAGCCGCGGTCGCAGCGCCAGCGCTCGAAATGCAGGCCCTTGGGGTTGATGCGGATGAACAGGTAGTTGCGCTGCTGCTCGTCCGTGACGTGTGCGGGATCATGGGTGGCGGGGCGGCGGATATGCGCCTGGCCGCCGGCGTGGAAATCCGTCTCGTCACCTTCGGCGCCGCAGACGGGGCATTTGACGACTAGCATCGGGCTTACTCCTAGTGGGCGACCGCGGCGGCGACGGATTCGTCGATCAGGCGGCCTTCCTGGAAGCGGTTGAGGCCGAAGGGCTCGGCGATGGGGTGGGGGCGGTCATTGGCGATGGTATCGGCGAAGACCCAGCCCGAACCGGGGATGGCCTTGAAGCCGCCAGTGCCCCAGCCGCAATTGACATAGAGGCCCTCGACCGGCGTCTTGGAGATGATGGGCGAACGGTCGCCCGTCATGTCGACGATGCCGCCCCACATGCGCAGCATGCGCAGGCGCGAGATGATCGGGAAGGTCTCGACCAGTGCGGCCACGGTGTGTTCCAGCGCCGGGAAGGAGCCGCGCTGCGAATAGTTGTTGTAGGGGTCGGTGCCGCCGCCGATGACGAGCTCGCCCTTGTCGGACTGGCTCATGTAGCCGTGCACCGTGTTGGCCATGACCACGCAGTCGATGACCGGCTTGATCGGCTCGGAGACCAGCGCCTGCAGACACTGGCTCTCGATCGGCATCCTCACGCCCGCCATGTCCATGATGGTGGAGACATGGCCGGCGGTGACGACGCCGATCTTCCTGGTCTTGATCGCGCCCCTGGTGGTCTCGAGGCCGACCACCCTGTCGCCCTCGCGCTGGATGCCGATCACTTCGCAGTTCTGGATGATGTCGACGCCCATCGAGTCCGCGCCGCGGGCATAGCCCCAGGCCACCGCGTCGTGCCGGCCCGTGCCGCCGCGCGGCTGATAGTATGCGCCGAGGATGGGGTAGCGGCAGTTGGGATCGTCGTTGATGATCGGGACGATCTCCTTCACTTCCTGCGGCGTCACCATGCGGCAGTCGAGGCCGGCGAGGCGGTTGGCATGGGCCGTGCGCTGGAAGGCGCGGAACTCGTGCTGCGTCTGGCACAGCATGAGCACGCCGCGGGGGCTGAACATCACGTTGTAGTTCAGGTCCTGCGACAGGTCCTCGTAGAGCGAGCGGGCGAGCTCGTAGATGGCGATCGAGGGGTCCTGAAGGTAGTTGGAGCGGATGATGGTGGTGTTGCGCCCGGTGTTGCCGCCGCCCAGCCAGCCCTTCTCGACGACCGCGATATTGGTCATCTTGTGGTTCTTGGCGAGGTAATAGGCGGTGGCCAGGCCGTGGCCGCCGGCGCCGACGATGACGGCGTCATATTCCTTTTTCGGGTTGGGCGAGCGCCAGGCCCTCTCCCAGTCCTTGTGGTAATTCATCGCGTTTCGCGCGAGCGAAAAGATGGAATAGCGCGGTTTCATGGGTGAATTCCTTGCAACTGGGGCGGTTTCTAACGCAACCGCAAGGGCCGAACAAAGGCTTTTCCGACGCCAAGGGGCCGCCGTGCGACAATGCGACCGGATTTGCCCCTGCGGGATGAATTGCTTTAATAGGCCTCAAGGGAATATCTCATGGATCACCATGATCTGGATCGTTTTTGCCGCCATGACCGCGGCCGTGCTGGCAGCACTGCTGTGGCCCGTGGTCAAGTCCAAGCCTGCCGAGAGCATTGCAGAGCGCGCCGCCTATGACCGCGCGGTGTTCCGCGACCAATTGGCCGAACTCGACCGTGACGTCGAGCGCGGCACCATCGGCCAGGCCGAGGCCGATGCGGCGCGCAATGAGATATCCCGCCGCCTGATTGCGGCCTCGCAGGAGGCGCCGAAGAAGAAGGTCTCGGGGATCGCCTGGGCCGCCATTGCCGCCACGCTGATCGTGCCTGCCGTGGCGCTGCCGCTCTACATGAAGGCGGGCAACCCGCAGCTGGCCGACGTGCCGCATGCCGAGCGCATGGCCAATGCCGAGAAGAACGGCGACATGGCCGCACTCGTGGCCAAGGTGGAACAGCACCTCGAAGCGAACCCGGACGACCTGCAGGGCTGGCAGATCCTCGCCCCCCTCTACCGCCGCGACCAGCGCTGGCAGGATGCGGCGGACGCCTATCGCAACATCGTCCGCCTGTCGCCGCCCGATGCCGCCAATATCTCGGATTACGGCGAGGCGCTGGTGATGGCCAACCAGGGCATGGTACCGGCCCCGGCGCATGCGCTGTTCGACGAGGCGCTGAAGCTCGACCCGAAATTCCCCAAGGCGCGCTTCTATGATGCGCTTGGGCTGAAGCAGGAGGGCAAGACGGACGAGGCCAAGGCCGCCTTCGAGGCCTTCCTGAAGGACACGCCGGAGGATGCCCCGTGGCGCCCCATGCTGCTCGCCGAGATGCAGGACATGAACGCCAAGCCCCCCGCGCTCGACCAGCAGACCATGGCGGATGCCGCGCAGATGAGCGGTGCCGACCAGCAGGCCATGATCCGCTCCATGGTCGACGGGCTTGAACAGAAACTCGCCGCAAACCCGGACAATCTTGACGGCTGGCTGCGGCTGATCCGCGCCCGCGTGGTGCTGGGTGATACGGACAAGGCCCAGGCCGCGTACAAGAAGGCACTCGAAACCTATAGCGGGAACGAAGATGCGCTGGCCCAGATCGCGGCCCTTGGAAGGGACATGAAGCTCGAATGACCAGGAAGCAGAAGCGACTTTCCCTGATCCTCGGCGGCCTCGCCGTCATCGGCCTCGCCGCGGGGCTGGTGCTCTATGCGCTCTCCGACACCATCACCTTCTTCCACACGCCGAGCGACCTCACCGAGACGGGCGTAAAGGTCGGCCAGCGCATCAGGCTCGGCGGCATGGTGGAGCAGGGGAGCGTCAGGAAGGGTCCCGGCACGGTGACGAGCTTCGGCGTCACCGACACGCTCAAGACCGTGACGGTGAGCTATGACGGCATCCTGCCGGACCTGTTCCGCGAGGGGCAGGGCGTGGTGACGGAAGGCAAGCTGCAGCAGGATGGGTCCTTCGTCGCCGACACGGTGCTGGCCAAGCATGACGAGAACTACATGCCGCGCGAGCTCGCCAACAGCCTGAAGGAAAAGGGCGTGAAGCTGGGCAAGGGCGCGGAAGAGGGGGCGATGCAATGATCTCCGTTGCCGAGGTTGGACATTTCGCGCTGATCCTCGCGGTCGGCGTGGCGCTCTACCAGTTCATCGTGCCGCTGGTCGGCGCCCAGCGCGGCGACGTGGCCGCGATGCGGGCAGGAATCTCCGCGGCGATCTTGCAGTTGGTGCTGATCGCCATCGCCTTCGCCGCACTCACCCATGCCTATGTGACGTCCGACTTCTCGGTGCTGAACGTCGTCGAGAATTCGCACTCCGCCAAGCCCTTGCTGTATAAGATCAGCGGCGTGTGGGGGAACCATGAGGGCTCCATGGTGCTGTGGGTGCTGATCCTCGCGCTCTATGGCGCGGCGGTGGCGCTGTTCGGCCAGAACCTGCCGCTGGAGCTGCGCGCCCGCGTGCTGGCGATCCAGGGGTCGATCGGGCTCGCGTTCCTGCTCTTCATCGTGATGACGTCGAACCCCTTCATCCGCGTCGACCCGCCGCCGATCGAGGGCAACGGCCTGAACCCCATCCTGCAGGACCCCGCCCTGGCCTTCCACCCGCCCTTCCTCTATGCGGGCTATGTCGGCCTCTCCATCGCCTTCGCCTTCGCGGTGGCGGCCCTGATCGAAGGCCGTGTCGATGCCGCCTGGGCGCGCTGGGTGAGGCCCTGGACGCTGGTCGCCTGGATGTTCCTCACCATCGGCATCGCCATGGGCTCGTGGTGGGCCTATTACGAGCTCGGCTGGGGCGGCTGGTGGTTCTGGGACCCGGTGGAGAATGCGAGCTTCATGCCCTGGCTGGTCGCCACGGCCCTCATCCATTCGGCCATCGTGGTCGAGAAGCGCAACGCGCTGAAGATCTGGACGGTGCTGCTGTCGATCCTCGCCTTCTCGCTCTCGCTCATGGGCACATTCCTGGTGCGCTCCGGCGTGCTGACCTCGGTCCACGCCTTCGCGGTGGACCCCGAGCGCGGCAGCTTCATCCTGATGATCCTCTGCCTGTTCATCGGCGGATCGCTGTCGCTCTTCGCCTGGCGCGCGCCGCAGCTCAAGGCCGGCGGCCTCTTCGCGCCGGTGAGCCGCGAAGGAAGCCTCGTCGTCAACAACCTGCTGCTTTGCGTCTCCTGCCTCGCGGTCTTCGTCGGCACGCTCTACCCGCTGGCGCTCGAAACCCTGACGGGCGAGAAGATCTCGGTGGGTGCCCCCTATTTCGACCTGACCTTCGGCCCCATCATCCTGCCCTTGCTGCTGCTGGTGCCGGTCGGCGCCTTCCTGGCCTGGAAGCGCGGCGACATCGGGCTCGCCATGAAGCGCCTGGCCTGGGCGCTGGTGCTGGCGCTGATCGTCGGCGCCATCGTCTTCGCGCTGAATGTCCGGGGCCCGTGGCTCGCGCCCGTGGGCATGGCCATCGCCGCCTGGCTGGTGTTCGGCGCCATCGCCGATCTCGCGGCCAAGGTGGCGCTGTTCAAGGTGCCGCTCGCCACCAGCTGGCACCGCCTCACCGGCCTGCCGCGCTCGGCGATCGGCACCGCCGTGGCCCATGCCGGGCTTGGCGTGCTGGTGGCCGGCGTCATCGCCATCTCGCTGTGGCGCATCGAGGTGATCGTGGCGCTCAAGCCCGGCGAATCCGCCGCGGTCGGAAAATACACCGTCACCTTCACCGGCGAGGCGCCGCTGGTGGGGCCCAACTATACCGGCAAGGTCGGCAGCTTCACCCTGAAGGAGGCTGACCGCGAGCTGGCCACGCTGCGCTCGGAAAAGCGCAACTTCAAGCCGTCCGGCATGCCCACCACCGAGGTGGGCCTGTACCAAACGTGGCACGGCGACGTGTATGTGGTGATGGGCGACGAGACGACGGGCGGGGCGCGCGCCATGCGCATGTATTACAATCCCTTCGTCAACTTCATCTGGTTCGGCGCCACGATCATGTTTGCAGGCGGCCTCCTGTCGCTCTCCGACCGGCGCTACCGCGTCGGTGCGCCGAAGCGCGCGGCCACTGCGCAGGCGGTGCCGGCGGAATGAGGAAGCTCCTTGCCATTCTGGCCCTGCTCGTCGCGGTGCAGCCCGCCCTGGCGCTGACCCCCGATGAGCAACTGAAGGATCCCGCCCTCGAGCAGCGTGCGCGCGCCGTTTCGGCCCAGCTGCGCTGCCTCGTCTGCCAGAACCAGTCGATCGATGATTCCGAGGCTCCCCTCGCCAAGGACCTGCGGACCTTGGTGCGCGAGCAGATCACGGCGGGCAAGACGAACGAGCAGGTGCTGGACTACATCGTCGAGCGCTATGGCCAGTTCGTGCTGCTGAAGCCCCGCTTCGAGCGCGAGACGCTGATTCTCTGGGGCACCCCCTTTGCCGTGCTGCTGATCGCCGGCGGGGCCATGCTGCTGCGCCGCAAACGCTCCCAGGTGGCGCCGGAGACACCTTTGACCGAGGACGAGAAGCGCGCCCTCGAACGCGCCCTGCAATAGCCTCGGGCCTGCCGCAAGACTTACCGAAGTTTCATCTTCCGGACAGGTCACCGTAAGGGGCGGATACCTAGCTTGGACCCATCGAACAACAACCTCGATGGAGACCAAGGAAATGTCCTCTGCAAAGAACAAGACGCTCGGAGCTTTCGCTGCCGGCCTCATGGCTGCCACGGCTTTCGTGACCGCCGCGTCGGTTCTCCCCTCCACCCCCGCCACCGCGCAGAACCAGCTGCAGGCTGCCGCGGTCGATCCGTCCAAGGGCTTCGCCGACCTCGTCGACCGCGTCATGCCGGCCGTCGTCAGCGTGCAGGTGAAGTATGCCAATGCCGCCGCCACCGGCGAGGACCAGGCCCAGGGCAAGCGCGGCATGCCGAACGGCATGGAAGACTTCTTCAAGCAGTTCCCGCAGTTCAGGAACATGCCGGGCATGGGCCAGGGCGACCAGGGCGGTGATGGCGAGGACTCCCACCCCAATGGCGGCATGGCGATGGGCTCCGGCTTCATCATCTCGGCCGATGGCTATGCGGTGACCAACAACCACGTCGTCAAGGACGCCGACCAGGTGTCGGTGACCATGAAGGACGGCACCGAGTACAAGGCCGAGGTGATCGGCACCGATCCCAAGACGGATCTCGCGCTCATCAAGATCGACGCCAAGGACAAGAAGTTCGACTACGTGTCCTTCACCAAGGACGAGCCGCGCGTCGGCGACTGGGTGATGGCGGTGGGCAACCCCTTCGGCCTCGGCGGCACGGTGACCACCGGCATCGTCTCGGCGCTGGGCCGCGACATCGGCTCGGGCCCCTACGACAACTTCATGCAGATCGACGCCGCTATCAACCGCGGCAACTCGGGCGGCCCCGCCTTCAACCTCGAGGGTGAAGTCGTCGGCATCAACACCGCCATCTTCTCGCCCTCGGGCGGCTCCGTCGGCATCGGCTTCGCCATCCCGGCCTCGACCGCCGAGAACATCATCGACAGCCTGAAGGAGAACGGCAAGGTCACCCGCGGCTGGCTGGGTGTGCAGATCCAGCCGGTGACGGAAGACATCGCCGAGAGCCTGGGCCTGAAGGATGCCAAGGGCGCCATCGTCGCCGACGTCACGGAAGACTCACCCGCACTCGCCGCCGGCGTGAAGCAGGGTGACACCATCCTGAAGATCGACGGCAAGGATGTGAGCGACTCGCGCGATCTCTCGCGCAAGGTCGCCGGCATCAAGCCGGGTGACTCGGTGCCGCTCACCGTCGTCCGCGACGGCAAGACCATCGACCTCGACGTCAAGATCGGCACCATGCCGGACGACAAGAAGATGGCATCGAAGGACGCGCCCAAGGAAGAGGCCGACAAGTCCGTGTCGCTCTCCGCACTCGGCCTCAAGGTCGCGCCCGCCGAGGATGGCCCCGGCGTCACCGTGACCGATGTCGCCGAGGGCTCGGCTGCGGCCGACATGGGCCTCAAGGCCGGTGACACCATCCTCGAGGTGGCTGGCCAGGAAGTGCACGCGCCGTCCGACGTGCGCGCCGCGCTGAAGGCCAACGACAAGAAGAAGGTCCTCATCCTGGTGAAGACCGACGACGGCCAGCGCTTCATCGCGCTGCCCACCGCCAAGGGCTGATCCCCGGCGGTGACGGTAGAAGGCACGCGGACAACGCCCCAACCCCCCGCTCCGCGTCTCGCGTGCCTTTCCCGCGCGGAGGAGGGTGGTCCACCCCCGGACCTCCTCCTCCGCGCCCCCCTTTTCACCGGAGATGGAACATGCAAGTTAGTGAGCACGATTCCCACGTCTGGACAGCAAGCCCCGCCCGTACCGCCATGCGCATCCTAGTCATCGAAGACGACCGCGAAGCCGCCAGCTGGCTGGTGAAGGGCCTGGCCGAGGCCGGCCATGTCGCCGACCACGCCGCCGATGGCGAGGAAGGCCTTGGCCTGGCGCTCGAGGCCGTGCACGATGTGCTGATCGTCGACCGCATGCTGCCCAGGATCGATGGCCTCACCATCATCCGGAAGCTCCGCGAGCACAACATCCAGACCCCGGTGCTGATCCTCTCCGCGCTCGCCGATGTCGACGAGCGGGTGAAGGGCCTGCGCGCCGGCGGCGACGACTATCTCGGCAAGCCCTATGCCTTCGCCGAGCTGATTGCCCGCGTCGAGAACCTCGGCCACCGCGCCAAGGAAGCCCCGCAGGCGACAAGGCTGAAGGCGGCCGACCTCGAGATCGACCTCCTGACCCGCACGGTGACGCGTGCCGGCAAGCCCATCCTGCTGCAGCCGCGCGAGTTCAAGCTGCTCGAATACCTGGTGCGCAATGCCGGCCACATCGTGACCCGCACCATGCTGCTGGAGAATGTCTGGGACTATCACTTCGACCCGCAGACCAACGTCATCGACGTCCACATCTCGCGGCTGCGCGCCAAGATCGACAAGGGCCATGACGAGCCCATCCTGCAGACGGTGCGCGGTGCGGGCTACATGATCCGCGACAAGTGACGCTTAAGTGACGGCGCGCGCCAAGCTCCTCCGCACCTCCACCTTCCGCCTGGCGGCGCTGTACCTCATTCTGTTCGCGGTCTCGGTCGCGGCCCTTCTGGGTTACGTCTACCTCAATACCGCCGTGCTGCTGCAGGAGCAGACGGACTACACGATCCAGGCCGAGGTGCAGGCGCTCTCCGACCAGTACCAGCTGCGCGGCCTGAGCGGCATCCTCGACACGGTGCAGCGCCGCAGTGCGGACGACACGGGCTCGGTCTATCTCCTCGCCGCACCCGCCGGCCAGCGCATCGCCGGCAATCTCGACGACCTGCCGACCGTGCCCAAGGAGGATTCGAGCTGGATCGAGTTTCCCCTCCAGGTGCAAAAAGGCGCGGTGCGCGAGAACCACGTGGCGCGCGCCTTCTACACCGTGCTGCCCGGCGGCTTCAAACTCATCGTCGGACGCGACGTGGAATCGCTCCGGCAGTTCGCCACCATCATCCGGCAATCGATCCTTTATGCCCTTGCCATCGCCCTCGTGCTGGGCCTCGGCGGCGGCCTGCTGATGAGCCGCAACTTCCTGCGCCGCGTCGATGCCATCACCGATGCCAGCCGATCGATCATGGCCGGCAACATGTCGGGCCGCATGCCGGTCTCGGGTTCCAACGACGAGCTGGACCGGCTGGCGCTGGCGCTGAACGAGATGCTGGAGCAGATCGAAAGCCTGATGGGCGCGATGAAGGAGGTCTCCTCCAATGTCGCGCATGACCTGAAGACGCCGCTTACCCGCATCAAGGCCCGCGTCGAGGCGGCACTGCGCTCCGGCAGCGAGGCCGAATACCGCGCCGCCCTCGAGAACACGGTGGATGAATCCGACCGCCTGCTCGACACCTTCAACGCGCTCCTCTCGATTGCCCGCGCCGAGGCCGGCCAGGCGCGCAGCGGTCTCGTCGCCGTCGACGTGAGCGAACTCATCGCCGATGTCGCCGAACTCTATGAGCCGATGGCGGAGGAGGAGGGCGGCACGCTCACCGCCAGCGCCGCGCCTGGCCTCCAGGTGCAGGGCGACCGCCAGCTCCTCGCGCAGGCGCTCACCAACCTGCTCGACAACGCGCTCAAATACGGCGCGCGCGACGGCGAGACGCCGCGCATCACGCTCACCGGCACGCGGGACGACGACAAGGTGGTGATCACCGTGGCCGACCACGGCGCCGGCATCCCCGAAGCCGACCGCAGCAGGGTGACGGAACGCTTCGTCCGCCTCGACGAAAGCCGCAGCAAGCCCGGCAACGGCCTGGGCCTCAGCCTCGTCTCCGGCGTCATGAAGCTCCACAAGGGCACGCTGATGCTGGAAGACAACGCGCCGGGACTAAGGGCGCGGCTGGTGCTGCCGACGGGACGTGAATAATTATTTTACGTGAAAACCTTTACCCAATTTGACATAAGTTAAGAACTTCCCCCAAGGTGCACTCCACGGCCATTGCGCCGGTGACGGAAGCTCCGCCGCAGCCGCTGAGCTTCTCAAGAGCGTGTTTTCATCGGGGGGACGGTCATGGCCAGAATGCCACTCGGCATTTGGCAGGGTGGGTTTGCGCTCTGTTTCATGTTCCTGTTGTTGGCGGTCCCTGCGAGCGCCGGGTCATATTTTCCTTGCGACTCTCAGGAGGTCCACCAGTTCCTGGGCTGCGTTGACCCTGACAAGCCGCCACCGCAGCCCTGCCAGCCCTCCGAGGGCAATCCGGTGGACGTGCTGACCGGCCGGAAGCACCAGGAGGTGCTGGACTGGTCCTCTGGCGGAAGCCACCCACTGGAGCTGAGGCGCACCTATTCGAGCAGCCCATTCACGCTGGTGGCCAGCCCCTATTCCAGCATCGGACGCGGGTGGCGCACGAATTTCGATGCGCGTGCGAGGTGGAGCGGCAGCACGCTTGCCCAGGCAGACTGGGTGCACGTGGTCCTGCCGGACCAGTTCGAATATCACTTCAACAAGCAAGCCGGCGTATGGAGGACGATGATCCCGCGGTGGGGTGGGTCATACCGGGCCAGCAGCGTGATCTGGCAAAGCCGTAGCGACCTCGATGCGAGCCTGAGCATTGCCGGGGATTCGATCGTGCTGCGGACCCCCGGCAACGTCGACTATGTCTTCGACTCCGCCGCGCATGCGCCGGACGCGCAATACCGGTCCGACGGCCTTCGCACCAGCGTCCTCACGGAGATCCGTTTTCAGGACGGCTACACCCAGAAACTGAGCTATACGGGCGACTTCGCCACACGCGTCACCGACACCCTGGGGCGGTGGATCGAATTCGATTATGAGCAGCTGCCGTCACCCTCGCGGTTCATCTCCAGGGCGCGGGCGAGCGACGGCCAGATGATCCGCTATGCCTACCAGAACCGCTTTCCCAGCCTGGAGTTGACGGCCGCAACAGATTTCTGGGCGCTGTCCAGCGTGATCTATCCCGATGCGACGCCCAGCGACGCCGACAATCCGAGGGTGAGCTACGAATACAACGGCCGCGCCGGGCGGCCGAGCCTTCTGCTGACGGGCATCACCGACGAGCGCGGCGTGCGCTTCGCGTCCTGGACCTATGACAGCAAGGACAGGGTGCTCAGCAGCGAGCACGCGGGCGGCGCGGAGCGCTGGGAGTTCGCTTATGACGATGCCGGCGGCACGGTAACGGTCACCAATCCCCTCGGGCGTGCGACAAGGTACACCTACCACAAGGTGATCGGCGGCTTGCGCCAGCTCGTCGCGGTCGATGGCATCGCCACGTCGAACTGCGTGGCCAGCAATACCAGCTACATCTACGATGCCAATGGCTTCCGCACCCGCGCCGTGGACGCCGAAGGGCGTGTCACCGAGTGGACCCGTGACAGGCGCGGGCGGCCTCTGGCCACCCGGGAAGCCGTTGGAACGCCGCAAGCCCAAACCAGCTCCACGGCGTGGGATGCAAACAGGCCGCTCCCGACGATGATCGCAAGGCCCGGCGTCACCACCTCGTTCACCTATAACGGCGCGGGGCAGATCGCCGAAGTGAAAGAGACCAGCACACTCTCCCTCGCGGCGCCCTACAAGTCCGGCGGCGAGGTGCGCAGCACGCGCTACAGCTACCTGCCATTTGCCCTGCCTCCCCTGCCGCCGAACGGTCCCACGGGACCTGCGCTGGAGGATGTTGGCCTGCCTGTCACCAACCCCTCGGCAAGCGAGGGGGTCACAGGCTGGACCAGCACCACTGGCATACTCGGCGTGCGGGTGAGCAGCCCCTGTGACACGTCCAACCCCTGCTTCTACGGCAGCAGGTCTCCCTGGGTTGTTGCCTATCAGGATGTCGCGATCCCCGCCGGGAACATTGCCGAAGTCGATGCCGGATTGCGGGCCGCCTCAGTGGGGTGGCTGCAGGGCCGGTGGAGCGCGGCGAGTGATTACGCGGCGGTGGGTCTTCTCTTTTTGAATGCGGAGGGGCAGCGGCTCGCAAGCACCCTCTCCCCCCTGGCCATTCCCGTCGCTTGGACACCGCTCAGCCGGACGGCTCCGGTTCCCGCAGCAACGCGGACCATCCGCATTGTCCTCCTCATCTGGCGGAATGATGGAAGCAACAACGATGGCTATATCGACGACATCACCCTTTCGCTGACGTCCGACGGGTCGGCCACGCCCCATCCCTTCCTTGCAGTCGTGAACGGCTCCGCCTCTGATCCATCCGGTGCGGGCTGGGAAACGGTGGTGGAGGGGACGGGCGGAGGTCCGGCGGGGCCTGTCACTGTGGCAGCTTCCTCGCCTTGCCAGGTCTGTACCTTCTTCACCAATGCAGACACCGTGACGGGAAGTTCGCACGTCGGCCAACGCCTTGTTGTCCCGCGCGACCGCTATCGTGAGGTTGATGCAGGGCAGCGTGGACTCGATCTTTCAATCTCGTCCTGGGCCAATAAAGTGGGAGGCGAGGTCAATCTCGAGGTGGATTTTCTCGATGCCTCGGGTCGCCCCCTCGGTCTCAAGACCAACTCATTCGCATCCGCCGTGGACACGGTCGCCTTTCGTGACAACAGGTTTGTCGTCCCCGTCATTCCACCCGGGACGCGGCAAGTCGCACTGCGCATCGCCACCAGCTTTCCACTCCAGCCGGCTGGCAGCCGCAGCGCCCGCTGGACCGACGTGACCGCGCGCCTTGTCGATGCCGTGCGCCCGCCGGCGGGTGCCATCCAGCTCCTCGCCGCCGTCGATGGCCCGCTTCCCGGGCCGTCGGACACCGTCCGCTATGGCTATGACGCCGCGGGCAACCTCACCTCCGTCACCGATGAGCTGGGCCACGTCACCCGCGTCACCGCGCTCGATGCCGGGGGCCGGCCGCTGAGCGTCACCGATCCCAACGGCGTCGTCACCGCCATGGCCTATGATGCGCGCGGGCGGCTCACCACGGTCACCGTCAATCCGGGTGCCGGCCAGGCGCGCACCGTCATCGCCTATGATGCCGTGGGCCAAGTCACGCAGGTGACGGCGCCGGACGGGTCCTTCCTGCGCTATGGCTGGAACGATGCGCGCTGGCTCGCCACCGTCACCAACAATCTGGGTGAGCGCATCGACTATGGCTACAATGCCAATGGCGATCAGACCTCGCGCATGGTGAAGTCCGCCTCGGGCGCCATCGTCCGCCAGCAGTCGGCCCTGTTCGACGAGCTCGGCCGGCTCATGCGCTCGATCGGCGCTGCCGGCCAGCAGACGGCCTTCGCCTATGACCGCACCGACAACCTCACCGAGGTGAAGGACCCGCGTGGCGGCCTCTTCGGCTATTCCTATGATGGGTTGCAGCGTCTCGCCAAGCTCATCGACGAGACGGGCGCCCGCGTCGAACTCATGCGTGACGCGCAGGACCAGATCACCGCCTATCGGGATCCGCGCGGCCTCACCACCACCTATGTCCGCAACGGCTTCGGCGAGGTCATTGCGGAAAGCGGGCCGGATGTCGGCACCACCGTCATCATGCGCGATGAGCGCGGCCTTCCCGTCCGCGTCACCGATCCGCGTGGCATCGTCACCGTGCTGACCTATGACGGGGGCGGCCGCCTGCTGAAGGAGGCCCACCCCGCCGATCCTGCGCAAGACGTCACCTACGGCTATGACGACGCCCGCAATGGCAACAAGGGGCTGGGCCGCCTCACCGGCATCACCGATCAGTCCGGCAGCCTGTCGCGCAGCTATGATGCGCTGGGCCGCATCGTGGCGGAGCGCCGCGTCATCGCCGGCAAGTCCTATGTGACGCGCTATGGCTACAATGCCGCCGGGCGCCTCACTGCCATTGGCTATCCCTCGGGCCGCGTGGTGGGCTACAGCCGCGATGCGGTGGGCCGCGTCAGCGCCGTCACCACCCGCGCCACAGCCACCGCGGCGGTGGACACGGTGGCGAGCGGCCTCGCCTGGGCGCCGATGTCGAGCCGCCTCACCCGCCTCACCCACGGCAACGGCCTTGCCGCCACCCGGGCCTATGACCGCGACGGCCGCCTCACCGCGCTCAGGCTCGCCGATGGCACGGCGCGCCTGTCGGATCTGTCCTATGCCTATGGCGACGGCATGAACCTCACGGAGGTGAACGACAATGTCGCCGCCGCGCGGTCGATCCGCCTGGCCTATGATGCCGCCCAGCGCCTGGCCTATGCGCGCGGGCCCTGGGGCAGCCTCACCTATGGCTACACGCCCACTGGCGACCGCGCGCGGGAGGAGCTGACGCCGCCCGGCGGCGGCGCGCCGCTCACCACGCTGCTGCGCTATCCGGCAACGTCCAACCGCCTCGCCGCCACCAGCGTCAACGACTTCACCACCCGCAGCTTCGCCTATGATGCGGCGGGCAACATGGTGAGCGCGGTAATGGGGGCAGAGCGCATGGACATCGCCTACAACCTCCGCAACCGCCCGGTCAGCGTCACCCGCACCGGAGACGGGCTCCAGACCTCGCAATATGCCTATAACGCGCTGGAACAGCTGGTGCAGCGCCGCACCACCGCGCCCGGCGGCCCCAGGGCCACGGTGCATTATATCCATGGCCTCGATGGTTCGCTGCTGGCAGAGGCCGATGCCGCCACGGGCGCCACGCCATCTGTCCGGAGAATGACTCTCGCCAACTGGCAGAAGACAAAAAATCTGCTAGAAACGTTTGCACCAAAGCAATCCCTCTTGGAGAATGTCACTCTCTGACCGAAGGTCGAGCCGGTGCAAGGCGGCAGAACCCTTGGGGCGTGGATCGACACGCCCCGCTGCTGCCCCGTCCAAGGGGCGTGACACGGCATGAAATTCCGTCGGCAGTTGACCGGTGCTTTCCTGGTCGCAATTTCCCTGCTTCTCTGTGGTGTCTTGTACTGGGTGATTTTGCAGGGGGCCATCGACCTGTGTCATGATCGTGGTGGCCGCTGGGCAGATGGCACCTGTGTTTGCCCCTAGCCGCTTGCGGGGCCCCGGATAAGGTCGCATGACCATGAGGCATGCTGCCGGACGTGCGGAACGGGCCAGCGCCCCGGGGCCGTGACGCCGGAAGAGGGGCCACGGTCTGTGGCCTCTGCGGCCCGTTTCCTCTTTTCCCAAACATGTCCTAAAACGCCGGGCATGCTTCTTCCCCCGCCCCAGCCCGCCCTCGACAACGCTGCCATCGCTCTCTTCCGTGCCGAAATGCCGCCCGGGGCCATTCCGGCGGAGAAGGCGGCGCTGGCGGAGAACATTGCCGGCGCCTCGCCCTATCTCCGGCAGCTGATGCTGCGCGACCCGGCCTTCGCGGCCTGCGTGTTCCGCGAGGATCCGGACCAGCTGCTGGGGCTGCAGCTCGCAGGCCTCCGCCATGTCGACCCGGCCCTCAGCCAGGCGGAGGTCATGGCGAGGCTGCGGCAGGTGAAGAAGCGGGTGGCGCTGCTCTGCGCGGTGGCCGATCTCTCGGGCACCTGGGACGTGGAGCAGGTGACGGTGGCGCTCACCGATCTTGCCGATGCCGCACTTTCCGCCGCCATTTCCTGGCTGCTGGCGGATTATGCGCGGCAGGGCAAGGTGACGCTCGCCGACCCCGCCCAACCGCAGGCCCAATGCGGCTACGTGGCGCTCGCCATGGGCAAGCAGGGGGCGCATGAGCTCAACTACTCCTCCGACATCGACCTCATCATCCTTTACGACGCGCTGACGCCGCTGCTCGGCGACAGCCAGGAGGCCGCCACCTTCTTCGTGCGCTTCACGAGGCGTCTCGTTCAGCTGATGCAGGACGTGACGGAGGATGGCTATGTCTTCCGCACCGACCTGCGCCTGAGGCCCGACCCGCGCGCCACGCAGGTGGCGATCTCCATCGACGCGGCGGAAATCTATTACCTCAACCAGGGCCAGAACTGGGAGCGTGCCGCGATGATCAAGGCGCGGCCCTGCGCCGGTGACACGGCGCTGGGCGATGAGTTCCTCTCCCGCCTCAGGCCCTATATCTGGCGCAAGTATCTCGACTTCGCGGCGATTGCCGACGTGCAGTCGATGAAGCGCCAGATCCATGCCGTGAAGGGCCATGGCGAGGTGAAGGTCAGGGGCCATAACCTGAAGCTCGGCCGCGGCGGCATCCGCGAGATCGAGTTCTTCGTCCAGACCCAGCAGCTCATCGCCGGCGGCCGCAATCCGAAGCTCCGTGGGCGGAGCACCATCGCCATGCTTGAAGCGCTGGCGGACGCGCAGTGGATCACCCACGAGGCGGCGTCCGAGCTCACCTCGGCCTATCGCTTCCTGCGCGCCATCGAGCACCGCGTGCAGATGGTGAATGACGAGCAGACCCACACGCTGCCGGCGGATGATCCTGCCTTCGAAAGCATGGCCCGCTTCTGCGGCTTCGCTGATGGCGGAAGCTTCGAGGCGGAGGTGCGCCGCGTGCTCGAATGCGTGCAGGGCCATTACTCACGCCTGTTCGAATCCGCCGAGGAGCTGGGCACCGCGGGCGGAAGCCTCGTCTTCACCGGCGGCGAGGACGACCCGGAAACGATCGAGACCCTGTCGCGCATGGGCTACAGGAGCCCGTCGGAGGTTTCCGCCACCATCCGCGGCTGGCATTTCGGGCGCTATGCGGCGACCCGCAGCGCCAAGGCGCGCGAGCTTTTGACCGAGCTGATGCCGAAGCTCCTGACCGCGCTCGCCGCCATGGGTGATGCCGACCTCGCCTTCCTTGCCTTCGACAAGTTCCTGAGCGGGCTTCCGGCCGGCGTGCAGCTGTTTTCGCTCCTGAAGGCCAACCCGAGGCTTCTCGATCTCCTCGCCACCATCCTCGGCAGCGCGCCGCGCCTGGCGGAGCAACTGAGCCGCCGCCCCAAGGTGCTGGACGCGGTGCTCGATCCCGGCTTCTTCACCTCGCTGCCCTCCGAGGCGGAGATGGCGCAGCTCATCGCCGCCGCCATGCCGGAGGGGGTGGAAACGGACGAGGTGGCCGACCGCGCCCGCATCGTCGGCAAGGAACAGGCCTTCCGCATCGGCGTGCGCGTGCTGTCGGAAACCGCCGGAGCGGCGGAGACGGGCCTCGCCTTCTCGCAGCTCGCAGGCCTGCTGCTGGGCCGCCTGCACCGGGCGGTGACGGAGGACCAACTCCGCCGCAACGGCCATGTGCCGGGCGGGCGCAGCGCCGTCATCGCCATGGGCAAGCTCGGCGGCAACGAGATGACGGCAGGTTCCGACCTCGACCTCATCATCATCTATGACGCCGCCCAAGGCGCCGAGATGAGCGAGGGCGCCAAGCCCCTGAGCGTCAACCAGTATTACGCGCGGCTCAGCCAGCGCCTGATCGCGGCCATCTCCGCCCCCACGGCGGAGGGCGTGCTCTACGAGGTGGACATGCGGCTCCGCCCCTCTGGCAGCAAGGGGCCGGTGGCGGCGAGCCTCTCGAGCTTCGAGAGCTATCATCGCGATTCCGCCTGGACCTGGGAGAAGCTGGCGCTCACCCGCGCGCGCCCGGTCTGCGGTGATCCCGGCCTGATGACCGAACTCGCCGCCCATATCCGCGCCGCGCTCTGCGAGCCGAGGGATGATGCAAAGGTGCGGGCGGACGTGGTCGACATGCGCAAGCTGATGCTGAAGGAGCAGGGTTCGGGCGGGGTGTGGGACGTGAAGCGGGCAAGGGGCGGCCTGGTCGAGCTCGAATTCATCGCCCAGACGCTTCAGCTGATCCATGCCCACGCGCATCCGCACGTGCTGGACACCAACACGCTCGCCGCACTGGAGAAGCTGCACCGGGCCGGGCTGCTGGCAGATGCCGACCATGCGGCGCTGAAGCGAGCGGGGCTTCTCTACCACCGCCTCACCCAGATGCTGCGCCTCTGCCTCGACGGGCCCTATGATCCTGCAAAGGCGCTGCCCGCCCTCAACCTGCTGGTGGCCAATGCCGCGGTGACGCCCGACATCGCCACGGCAGAGGCCCTGCTGGCCGAGTCCCAGTCCGAGGTTGCGGAGGTCTTCGACCGGCTGGTCGGCCCCGCCTCCTGAACATTCCGCGACGGATTTGCCGTTCCACGGCGTCTTGCCTTCAGGACAGCCAAGAGGAGGAACCGTCCGATGAACCGACTGAGCCTTGCGATCGCCCTGTTCAGCGCCTGCGCCGTGGTGCCCGCCACCGCCTTCGCCATGCAGCCCTATTTGCCCAAGAGCCCCAAGACCTTCACCCGGGTGGATGTCGACGCCAACGGCAAGGTGACGGCGGCGGAACTCGCGCCCCGCGCGGAGAAGCGCTTCGAGCGGCTGGATGCCGACCGCAATGGCGCCGTCTCCACCGCCGAACTCAACGACGCGCTG
Source organism: Aestuariivirga litoralis (assembly GCF_003234965.1). Taxonomy (GTDB): domain Bacteria; phylum Pseudomonadota; class Alphaproteobacteria; order Rhizobiales; family Aestuariivirgaceae; genus Aestuariivirga; species Aestuariivirga litoralis. Next base: position 151,902 of record NZ_QKVK01000002.1, on the reverse strand, counting down.
GAGCAGGCGCTGGAACGCCGCCGCGCCCGCATCCTGGCCGATCTCGACACCAATAAGGACGGCGCCATCACGAGGGCCGAGCTCGATGCCTCGGTCGACCGGCTGATCGCCGCGGCGGATGCCGACCATGATGGCGGCGTGAGCCTCGGCGAGGCGCAGAACTATCGGGTTGCCAAGCTCAGGAAACCCGTTACCCCTAGCGGAGCACAACCCAACTGACGGCGCGACCGGACCCATATCTTGACGCCAGAGCCATCGGCCCTCCGCCAGATGACGGATGCCGGCCTTCTCGAGGCCGCCGCCGGTGGCTCGCATGCGGCCTTCGCCGAGATCGCCAGCCGCCACTACCAGCCGGTCTACCGGCTGGTGTGGCGGATGACCAATGGCGGGGCGGATGCCGAGGACGTGGCGCAGGAGGCCTTCCTCAAGCTGTGGCGCAACCCCGGCCAGGTGCGCGAGGCGGCGGCGCTGAAGGGCTGGCTGATGCGCGTGGCTGCCAATGCGGTGATCGACCGCAGCCGCAGGCCGCGCGGCACGCCACTCGAGGAGGCGCCCGAGGTTGCCGATCCGCAGGCCAGGCCCGATGCGCCGCTGGACCGGGCGCAGGCGGCCCGGCTGGTCGATTCCCGCATCGCGGCGCTTCCGGAGCGCCAGCGCCTTGCGCTGTCGCTTGTGTATTTCGAGGGGCTGACCAATATCGAGGCCGCGGCCGTGCTGGAGGTGAGCGTCGATGCGCTCGAATCCCTCCTGTCGCGGGCGCGGCGGGGACTGAAGGACAGCCTGTCGGCAGAGTGGCGCGAGCTGCTCGGCGGACTGGCTGAAACGGGGCAGTGAAAGAGATGGAACAGGACAACAATCATTCCGGTGACCGGGAGGTCGATGCCGTGCTGCGGCATGCCTCCCGGCCGCCCATTCCCGCCGGCGCCATGGACCGGCTGATGGCGCGCATCGCCGAGGAGCCGCAACAGGCCAGGGTCATCGCCTTCGTGCCGCGCGCGCGCCGGCGCGCCACGGTCTGGCGCTATGCCGCGGCGGTGCCGCTCGCCGCCTCGCTGGCGCTGGGCGTCTGGCTGGGCGCCAATGGCCGGATCGACTTCCTGATGCCCAGCGCCGTCACCGGCGGCGTGGCGCTGAACGATGATGCACCGGTCGATGATCTGGGCGGCGTCGGCGATGCCTATGCCGAGGAAGGCACGACATGAGCGACACCCCGTCAACTCCGCGCCGCATCAACTGGATCATCGTGGCGCTCGTCGTCTCGCTCGCGCTCAACCTGCTGGTGGCCGGTGCGGTGGCGGCGCGCTGGTATGTCGGCATGGGGCCGGAGCGCTATGCCCGGCTGACCCAGACCCAGCTGATCCCGCGCTTTTTCTTCCGCGATCTCGACCGGGCACGCCGCGCCGAGCTTCTCGCCGCCTTCAAGGCGCAGGACAAGGAGATCCGCGAGGGCCGCCGCGCGGTGAAGGCGCAGGTCATCGCGCTGGCCGACGCGCTGGAGGCCGAGCCCTATGACGCCGCGCGCGTCCGGGCCGCGGTCGAGGGTTTCACCGCGCAGAGCGAGGCACTGTTCGTGGCAGGCAGCACGGCCGCCATGGCGCTGCTCGACAGGCTCACGCCGGAGGAGCGCCGCATCATGGCCCAGCACCTCCGCAACCGCGAGGACCGTGGCCGCGGCAAGCCTGACGGCAAGCCGGACTGACCTCCTAGGAAAGCGCCTCGAAGCCGATGAGCAGAAGCTCCGCCGCGCCGCTGGCCCGCAGCGTCATGGGCCTGTCGAGCATCAGGCTGTCCCAGCGGGAGAGTTCCGTTCCCTCGACGGAGATCTGACCGCGCAGCACGAACAGCAGGCCGGTTGGCCAGCGCGCGGTGATCACTGCATCGCCCATCACGGTCATGGCTTCGGCTTCCATCCGCACGCGCTCACGCCGTACCATGATGTTGAAGTCGGTCACCGGCCCGTCGATCAGCGCGCCGAAGACCTCCGCTTCCCCGGCAAAGTCGATGTGCTCGCCCGTCAGCACGCGCCGCGGGCCCTCGGCAAGGCGCATCGCCAGTCCCGCGCCGTCGAGAATGAGAAGCCGCCGGTCGACGCCCGTGAAGCGCGAGAAGGGGCCGTCCTGCGCCACCTCCGCTGTCGAGATGCGCCAGTCGAAGTCATCGAGGCTGCTGCCTGGCGGGTGGCAGGCGATCTGCCGCGTCACCCCGCCGCCGTTCTTCCATGGCGTGGCGACAAGGCTCGAAAAGGGAATGAGCCGCACTCAGGCGACCTTGGCGGCGGCAGGCCGCAACGGGAAGGTGATGGTCACTTCCGTGCCCTGGCCCACCGTGGAGCGGATGCTCAGCGTGCCGCCATGCAGCTCCACGAAGGACTTGGAGATGGCGAGCCCGAGGCCCGATCCGCCGCGCGACTTGGTGAACTGGTTCTCCACCTGCTCAAAGGGTCGGCCCAGCTTCTCGATGTCGCGCGCGGGGATGCCGATGCCGGTGTCGCGGATGGCGATCGCCATCACGCCGTTCGAGGCCAGGGCCGAGACGGTGATCCTGCCGCCCTCGGGGGTGAACTTCACGGCGTTGGAGAGCAGGTTGATCAGCACCTGCTTGAAGGCGCGCCGGTCGGCCCACAGCGTGAAGCCCTGCGGCACCTGGCGCTCCACCGTCACGCCGCCCTCGAAGGCGCGCGGCGTGATCAGGCGCATCACCTCGTCGAGGGCCGCATCGACCTGCAGCGTCTCGCATTCGAGCGACATGCGGCCCGCCTCGATCTTCGACATGTCGAGGATGTCGTTGATGACGTCGAGCAGGAACTGGCCGCTCCGGTGGATGTCGCGCGAGTACTCGGCATATTTGTCCGATCCCATCGGGCCGAACATCTGCGCCAGCATCACCTCCGAGAAGCCGATGATGGCGTTGAGCGGCGTGCGCAATTCGTGGCTCATGTTGGCGAGGAACTCGGACTTGGACCGGTTCGCGGCCTCGGCCCTGGTCTTCTCCCGGGCATACTTGTCGGCGAGGTCGGCCAGGCGCTGGGCCTGCTGGTCGGCGAGCAGGCGCTCCTTCTGCAGGTCGCGCACCGTCATCATCAGCTCGCGCTCGGACATGCGCAGCCGCTCTTCCTGCAGCTTCAGCGCGGTGATGTCGGTGCCCACCGACACGAAGCCGCCATCCTTGGTGCGCCGCTCGTTGATCTGCAGCCAGCGCCGGTCGGCGAGCTGCACCTCGAAGCTGCGGCCCTCGCCGCCGCCCTCGCCACGGATGCCGGTGCGCTTGGTGATGGCGGGCTCCTTGGCCGAGCGCACCACGTCCTCGTAGGGCGTGCCGGGAATGCACACGGAGGCGGGCAGCGAATGGAACTGCTGGTACTTGGAATTGCACAGCACCAGCCGGTTGTCGGCATCCCACAGCACGAAGGCTTCCGAGATGTTCTCGATTGCGTCTTTGAGGCGGAGCTCGGCTTCCTTGTTCAGCTTGTCGGCGAGCTTCTGCTGGGTGATGTCGAAGACGATGCCCATCAGGTGCGGCTGGCCTTGCTGCTCGCCAGGCGCCAGCGCCACGCGCGCGCGCAGCCACACGTAATGGCCGTCCTGGTGGCGCATGCGGAATTCCTGGTCGAAGGAGGTGATCTGCCCGTCGAGCAGCTGTTCCACCGCCTCCTCGAGCTGCGTGTCGTTCTCGTGGATGCGGCTCGCCATCTCGGCGAAGGAGAGATAGTCGCCCTTCACCGGCATGCCCAGCATGTCGAACATCGAGCGCGACCAGAAGATGATGCCGCGGTTCACGTCCCAGTCCCACATGCCGCACTGGCCGCGGTCCAGCGCCTTGTCGAGCCGCGCCGTTGCAACGCCGAGGATCGAGTCAGCCTCCGCCGCCTTGGCCGCCTGCCAGTGGAAGGCCGCCCCCAGCAGCATCAGCACGAAGAAGGTGACGATGAACAGCGCCGTCACCTGCGTGACGCCCGAGCGCCAGGCGGAGAGCACGTCCTGCTGGCGCTGCAGCACGATCAGCGTGCCGGGATAGTCGCCCAGGTCATACATGGCGACGAAGCCCTCTTCGCCGGAGGCCAGCGTCAGCGGCGCCATCTCGCCGGTGTTGATCGGCGCCTCGGTCACGAAGCGCGGCGACAGCACGCTGGTGATGAACTTGCCGTCGAGCTGCGCCGAGGCCGGGATGCTCGCCGCGATCTCGCCGGTGCTGTTGGCCACCGCGAAGACGCGTTCCTCGGCCAGCGCCTCGGGCGGCAGCAGGGCCTTGAGGTAGTCGCTGCTCACGACGGGCGGCGTGCGGCCCGCCGCCAGGGCGCCCGCGATCTCCGCCTTGATGCGCTGCGCCGCGAGCTGGCCATGCAGCGCCGAAAGCCGGTTCTGCTCGGCCACGTGGGTGGTGCGGCTGTCGGTCAGCTGAACCAGCAGCGAGCTGCCGAGCATTAACAGAAAGAGAACGATCAGCGAGGTAATGAGAAGCCGCAGGTGACGCTCGCCAATGGCGATGCGGAAGCGGCCCGGCCAGGGCGAGGGAACCCTGAGGACCCTCTCCTTGAAGAACAGCTCGCCGATGTGCGTCTTGCCCAATCTCTTCCCCTGAAACCCTGCCGGACCGCGGCGGGGAGGCTTTGCAAACACGGACGCCACCACTGATCGAATCACCGGCTATTGATTCGAAATGGGGGTGATTTGTCCAGTGTTTAGAATGGGATTCAGGAGGTTGCGATCTTCGACACGATTTCGAACACGTCGCGTGACAGGGAGGGCTCGGCGAGGATCCGCTCGAGCTCCGCCTGGGCGGCCGTTTTTCGACTCGAATTCAACAGCTTGCAGCTGCGGAACGAGGTGGCGAGCCGTGACGCCACCTGCGGGTTGATGGGGTCGAGCCTCAGGATCGCGTCGGCGATCACCTTGTAGCCGGAGCCGTCCTCGGCATTGAACCCCGCCGGATTGCCGCCGACGAAGCCCGAGAGCAGGGCATAGACCTTGTTGGGTGTCGTCCACCTGAAGTCCGGGTGCGTGGTCAGCCGCGCGATGCGCGCCGCCGCGCCGGGCCCCTGCGCCTGGGCGTTCAGCATCAGCCACTTGTCGACGAGCAGGTGCTCATGGGCATGGCGCGCGTGGAAGCGCTCGAGGGCCGTCTCGCGCTCCGGGCAGTCGACCTGTACCAGCGCCGCCAGTGCGCCCATCTCCGCGCTCATGTTGTGCGCCGCCTCGAACTCGGCCAGGGCCCGGGCGATGCCGTCCGTCCGGTCGCCCATCACCATCAGCGCCAGCGCCGTCTGGCGCAGCGCGCGGCGCGCGGTCGAGGCGGGGTCGGGCCGATAGGGGCCGGGCTCGTCCGTGCGCTGCCAGATCGCGTCGAGTTCGCGCGCCAGCTGCCGGGCAATCGCCGTGCGAAGGCCATCGCGCGCCGCATGCACCCTGTCGGTGTCAACCTCCGCGCCGAGTGCCGCCGCGATCTCGCTCTCGGTCGGCAGCATCAACATCAGCGCCTTGAAGGCGTCATCCACCGCCGGGTCGTCGATGATCTTCTTCAGCGCCGCCGCATAGGCCGCCACGCCGGCCTCGGTCGCCGTGCCATGATAGGCATCGAGCACCAGCCTGCGCCCCAGCCGCTGGCCCGCCTCCCAGCGGTTGAAGCTGTCGCCGTCATGCCCCATCAGGAACAGCTCGTCCGCCGTCGAGAGATCGGCCTCCAGCTTGACCGGTGCGGAGAAGCCGCGGTTCAGCGACAGCACCGGCCGCTGCGCGACGTTGAAGCGGAAGCTCTGGCGGGGCTCCGTCAGCTCGATCAGCGGCGTGTTGAGCGTGCCCACGCCTTCGAGGTCCAGCGGCATGTCGGTACCGTCAGGACCGATGAGTCCGATCCCCAGCGGAATGTGCAGGGCCTGCTTCTCCAGCTGGCCCGGCGTCGGCTTCACCTGTTGTTCCAGCGTCAGCGTGTATTGCTTCTTCGCCGCGTCGTAATGGCCCTCGGCCTTCACCGCGGGCGTGCCCGCCTGGCTGTACCAGGTGAAAAACTGCGTGAGGTCCCGGCCCGAAGCCTCCGCCATGCAGGCCACGAACTGCTCGACGGTCGCCGCCTCGCCGTCATGGCGGTCGAAATAGAGGTCCATCGCCTTGCGGAAGGCCTGCTCGCCGATGAGGGTGAGCATCATGCGGCAGATTTCGGCGCCCTTCTCGTAGACGGTGGGCGTGTAGAAATTATTGATCTCGATATAGGCATCGGGCCTGGGCGGGTGGGCGAGCGGGCCATTGTCCTCGGGGAATTGCCGGGCCCGCAGCGTCTTCACGTCGGTGATGCGCTTCACCGCGCGAGAGCGCAGGTCGGAGGTGAACTCCTGGTCGCGGAACACCGTCAGCCCTTCCTTCAGGCAGAGCTGGAACCAGTCGCGGCAGGTAATGCGGTTGCCCGTCCAGTTGTGGAAATACTCATGCGCGATGATGGCTTCGATGTTCACATAGTCGAGGTCGGTCGCCGTCTCGGGGTTGGCGAGGATGTACTTGTCGTTGAAGACGTTGAGCCCCTTGTTCTCCATCGCGCCCATGTTGAAGTCGGGCACCGCCACGATGTTGAACACGTCGAGGTCATATTCGCGGCCGAAGCGCCGCTCGTCCCAGCGCATCGACTGCTTCAGCGACTCCATCGCCCAGGCGCAGCGGCCCTCATTGCCCTTCAGCACATAGATGCCGAGTTCCACCGTGCGGCCGCTCATCGTGGTGAAACCGTCATGCACTGCGCCCAGGTCACCCGCCACCAGCGCGAAAAGGTAGGACGGCTTGGGGAAGGGGTCGTCCCACACCGCGAAATGCCGCGTCGTGCCGCCGATCACGTCGCGTTCGCGCGGGTTGCCGTTGGAGAGCAGGATGGGCGCCTGCTCGCGCTCCGCCTCGATGCGCACCGTGTAGCGCGCCATCACGTCCGGCCGGTCGTAGAAATAGGTGATGCGGCGGAAGCCCTCCGCCTCGCACTGGGTGCAGAACACGCCGCCCGAGAGATAGAGCCCCGAAAGCTCGGTATTGGCTGCAGGGTTGCATGTGGTCACCACCTCCAGCGTGAAGGGTGCCTGCGGAACATTCGCGATGGTCAGCGATTGTTCATCCGCATGATACTGGCCGGGTTGCAGGGCCACGCCATCCAGCACCAGCGACTGAAGCGTGATGCGCTCGCCGTCGAACACGAGGGCCGCGCCTTGTTCCCTGCTCGCCGGATTGGGCCGGAGCGACAGGCGCGCCGTCACGCGCGTCTCCTGCGGGTCGAGCCGGAAATCGAGCGCCACGCTGTCGATCAGGTAGGGCACCGGCGTGTAGTCGGCGAGGTGGATCGGCTGTGGCGTCTCGGTCTTCATGCGGGTAAACCTGTCACTGAGTTGAAAGCATAGAAGCCATGAGCCGCGCCTTTGTCAAAGAACAAGATGACCGCCCGGAGGACCTTCCCGAGCGTCCCGTCAGCGCCAACCCCAATTTCGTGACGGCGCGCGGCCTGGCCCTCATCGACGGCGAGATCGAGGCCTGCCGAAAGCTCCTCGCGCAAGGCCAGCACGACCAGGACAAGGCGATGATCGCGCGCGCCTCGCGCGACCTCCGCTACTGGACCCAGCGGCGCTCGTCAGCGCAGCTGGTGGGCAGTGCCGGGAAACCGGAGGCCGTGGCCTTCGCCACGCGGGTGTCGATTGAACGCGAGGATGGCCGGAGGCAGGTCTTCTCCATCGTCGGCGAGGACGAAGCCGACCCGGCCAAGGGCCTCATCGCCTACACCTCCCCCATGGCCCGCGCGCTGATGGGGAAGAAGGTTGGCGATGCCGCCGAGGTGCCCGGCGGCGAGGTGGAGATCACCGGGCTCGAGGGGCTGGGCTGATTGCGGTTCCGCTCTCTCTCGTCCCTCCCTCATCATGGCCGGGCTTGTCCCGGCCATCCTTTTGCTCGCAGCGAAAGGATGCGCGGGTCGAGCCCGCGCATGATGAATCCGGGGGGTGCCACCCAAAGCTCCGCCCCGCGCTCCCCGGCGTGACGGCGCCGGGCAACGGGAGGGGCAGGGCCGGGGCGTGGCCTTGCGGAAAACGGATTCACCATGTCAATCAGCAGCAGGTACGCCAGAGAATACATACCTAGCATAGGTCTGAAAGAAAGTCAAGGAAAAAACTCCGCAGCCGAGATCCGGGTGGTGGGCATGCGGCTGTCTTCCCTCCCCCTTGTGGGGAGGGGAGTTTCCGGTCTCAGAACCGGTCCACCCGGAACGGCGCCATGTCGATGTTGCTCTTCACACCCGTCATGGCCTCCGCGATCAGCCGCCCGGTGGAAGGCCCCCAGGTCAGCCCCATGTGGCCATGCCCGAAGCCGTACCAGACATTGGCCGTGGTCTTCGACGGCCCGATCACGGGGAGCGAATCCGGCGTGCCGGGCCGGCGCCCCATCCAGCGCGTGGTCTCCGCATCGGGCTCCTTCAGCCCCGGCAGCACGGTCTTGAAATTCGTCCACAGCGCATCGGCGCGGGCATAATTGGGCGCGGCATCGAGCCCCGCGAACTCGTCGGAGCCTGCAAGCCGCAGTCCCATTTCCATGGGCGTCGCCGCGCCGGGCTTGCCCGCCATGGTGAGCGAGCGCGACAGGTTCACGCCCGAATTCGGCAGCACCATGTGATAGCCGCGTTCGGCCTCGAGCAGCACCTTCTCGCCCAGCTGCCGCGCCAGCAAATGCGAATAGGCCCCCGCACAGATCACCAGCCGGTCCACCTCATGCAGCCCGTAGTCCTTGAGGCGCAGGCCCGTCACGCGATTGCCCTCGCGCTCCAGCGTGACCACCTCGTCCTGCAGGACGGTGCCGCCATTCCGCACCACCTCCGCAGCGATGGACTTCACCGCGCGGCCGGGATTGGTGAGGAAATACCAGCCGCCATGGAACACGCCGCAATGGACGGTCTTGCCCAGCGCCGGTTCCATCTCGCGCGCCTCGTCGCCCGAGATGCGCGTCATCTCATAACCATGGGCCTTCTTGATCTCGCGCTCGCTGGCCTCGGACAGGAACTGCTTCTCGCTGTCATAGAGCCTGAGCGTATCCTGCAGCCGGATCATGTCGGCCGTGCCCGCGGCCTTCAGTAGCGTCTCGAAATCGGAGACCACGCGGAGCGCCAGGTCGGCGCGTGCCGCGGTGATGGCCTTCACCCGGTCGGGCAGCGAATTGCGCGCCATCGACAGGAACCACGGCAGCGCCCTGGGGAAATAGGACCAGCGGATGGTGAGCGGGCCCAGGGGGTCCAGCAGCCAGCCGGGGATCTTCATCAGCATGTGCGGGTGAACCGTCGGCACGATCTCGGCGAAGGCGAGGCCGCCGGCATTGCCGAAGCTCGCCCCTTCGCCCGGCGGCACGCGGTCGATGATGGTGACCTTGTATCCTTCGCGCTGCAGGAAGGTGGCGGCCGAGACGCCGACGATGCCGGCGCCGATGATGGTGGCTGAAGGTTGGGTCACGCTTTCACCGTCCTGAAGAAATCCACGCAATGCGCCTCGAAGGCCGAGACCAGCCGTGTCTTGCGCATTTGCCTGAGTGCTGCAAGCGCGATGACGCCGCGCTCCACCTCGTCCGCGATGGGCCGCACCGCCAATTCCTCGCCCGCATAGGAATGATCCCCGTATGGTCTCGTCACCAGGATCGAATAGCCGAGCCCCTGGCCGACGAGGCCGCGCACAACCTCGAGTGAAGGCGACGAGAAGGCGACCTTCGGCACGATCCCCGCGGTCTCGAGGATGCGCGTGAAGTAGGTCCGGCTCGGCGCGATGTCGAGCAGCACGAAGGGCTCGTCCTTCAGTGCAACGAGCGGCACGTTCTTGAGGCGCGTCAGCCTGTGCTTTCCGGGCAGCAGCACATGGGGTGCGAAGGAGGTGAGCGGTGTGACCGTGAAATCCTCCGGCATGTCGACATCATAGAGGAGCGCCAGGTCGAAGTCGCCGCCGCGCAGGCCCTTGAACAATTCGTCCTGTGTCCCCTCCGCCATGCGGATCGTCACCTTGGGGTGGAGGCTGGTGAAGGTCTTGATCAGCGGTGGCACGAAGGAGGGCGCGATGGTGGCGAAGCTCGCGAGCGACAGTTGCCCCTCGATGGCGGTGCCCGCCGCCAGCATGTCACGCTGCAGGTCCTGCGCATGGGTCAAGAGGTTGCGCGCCTCGGCGAGGAAGCGCAGGCCCGCGGGCGAGGGGCTCACCCCCTGCGCATGGTGGCGGATGAACAGCTGCAGCCCGATCTGCTCCTCGAGCTTGGCGAGCGAGGCGGACAGCGTGGGCTGCGCCACCCCCAGATGCGCCGAGGCCGCGGCCACCGAGCCGTGGTCCCAGATCGCCACGGCATATTCCACCTGGCGCAGCGTATAGCGCAGCATCGTAAAATCCTATCCAGCGGCCCGATATAATCTATTTTTCCGAAGCATGCATCCGGTGTCAAGCTCGGGGCATCTGAACGGAGGGAACGGGCAGATGAACGCGATGGCTAAGCCGCCCGTTGGCGCGGCACAATTCACGGCCGCCATGGGGCTTGCCGCCACCGGCGTCTCGGTGGTGACGACGGACGGTCCCCTGGGCCGCTTCGGCCTCACGGTGAGTGCGGTCTCTTCCGTTTCGGCCGAGCCGCCGCTGGTGCTCTGCTGCATCAACCGCAAGAGCCCGGCCGTCGCGGCGGTGGAAGGAAACGGCGTCTTCGCAGTCAACCTGCTCTCCGCGGCGCACCGCGCCTATGCCGAGACCTTCGCCGGCCGGCCGCGCGAGGGGAGGCCCTTTGACTTTTCCAACCACGACTGGCGCGACGGCGAGCTGGGCCTGCCTCTCGTCTCGGACGCCACCGCCATCTTCGAATGCGAAGTGCATGACCAGCTCGATGCCGGCACGCACCGCATCTTCATCGGCCGCGTCGTCGCCGCGCACTCCGGTGCCGCCGACCCGCTGGTCTATTGCAACCGCGCCTTCGCGCGCATCGTCCATCACGAGGGAAACTGAACCATGATCAGGACTGGCGAACAATTCCGTGACTCGCTCCGCGACGGCCGCGAGGTGTGGATCAATGGCGAGCGCGTGAAGGACGTGACCCGCCACCCGCAGTTCAAGCCCCTCGTCGACATCCGCGCCCGCATCTACGACATGCAGCACGAGGCGAAGACGCAGGAGATCATGACCTATGAGGAGGATGGCGAGCGCTTCCCCATCGGGCTCCGTCTTCCCTTCGAGAAGAAGGACTGGGACGACAAGCGCAAGGCCGTCGACACGGTGATGAACGACATCGGCGGTGTGGTCACCCGGGTGGGCGACGAGACCATCGGCGAGATGTGGTCGCTGTGGGACGGCAAGGAGATCCTGAACGAGATCGACCCGCGCTTCGCCGAGAACATCGAGCGCCACATCCACCTCGTGATCAAGAACGACCCCTTCCACGTCTCGGCCAACACCGACCCCAAGGGCGACCGCTCCAAGCGCCCGCAGGACCAGGACCCGGACATGCTGGTCCATGTGGTGAAGGAGACCGATGCCGGCATCATCATCCGCGGCGCGAAGTACGAGACCGCCGCGGCCTATTCCAACCAGGCCTTCCTGAAGCCCACCATCGCCAACTGGGGCGACGCCAAGCTCTCGGAATACGCGCTGGGCTGCATCGTCAAGATGGACGCGCCGGGCGTGAAGCACATCTGCCGCACCGGCTTCACCGGAAGGGCACCGGAGCGCGACTATCCCCTCTCGAACAAGTTCGACGAGGTCGACACGCTGATGATCCTCGACAATGTGCTGATCCCCTGGGAAGACATCCTGTTCTACCAGCACACCCGCGCCGCTGCCTTCATCCGCCAGACGCTGCACCGCTATTCGGCCTTCCCCTTCGTGCAGAGAACGCTCAGCTACGCCGACCTCATCATCGGTGCCGCGCTGTGGAATGCGAAGCAGACAGGTCTCGACAAGCAGCAGGCGGTGCAGGAGAAGCTGGCCGAGCTCGCCATCTGGCGCGAGGGCATCAATGCGCACCTGACCGCCGCCATCGCGACGGGCGAGCGCAGCCCCAACGGCCTCCTCATGCCGAACCAGTCGCTGCTCTTCACCGGCCGCTGCCACGCGCTCAACAACCTGCCACGCATGATGCACATCGCCCGCGAACTCTGCGGCGGCCAGATCTGCGTGACGCCGGATAGCGCCGTCTTCGACCATCCCGAGACCAAGCAGTGGATGGACAAGTACTACACGGTCAACGACGAGTGGCAGGCGGAGGACCGCCGCAAGCTCCTCGCACTGGCGCGGGACGCGCTGAACTCGGACTATGCCGGCCACCGCCTCACCTTCCAGCTCTTCGCCCAGTCGCCGCCCTTCGCCCAGTCCGCCGCGGTCTACCGCACTTTCGACTGGAACCAGCCCCTGAGGTTTGCGCAGAAGGCAGGCGGCCTCTCCAATAATATCTGGGGTGTCACCAAGCAGGCCGCAGAGTAATGTCCAGCAGCAGAATCACGAGGAACAGACCATGACGGCCCACAAGCGCATCCGCCCCTTCAACACCAAGGACACCTACCCCGAGCAGAAGCTCGACAACGACCTCTGCCAGGGTGTCGTCGCCAAGGGCACCATGGTGTTCCTGCGCGGCCAGGTCTCGCAGGACCTCGACACGCGCGAGTCGCTGCACGTCGGCGACGCCGCCGCGCAGACAGCGAAGACCATGGCCAACATCAAGATGCTGATGGAGGAGGCGGGCGGCCACATGGACCACATCTGCCGGATCGTCGTGTACCTCACCGACATCCGCTACCGCCAGGACGTCTACCGCGAGATGGGCAAGTGGCTGAAGGGCGTCTTCCCGTGCTCGACGGGCCTTGTCATCACCGCGCTGGCCCGGCCGGAATGGATCGTCGAGATCGAAGTCACCGCCGTCATTCCCTAGCAGGAGAGAGCCATGGCCCCGCCACCCGACGTGAAGCGTGCCCTGAAGACGCTCGCCGCGGTGGCGGCCACGCCCTTCTCGCAGGCGGACACCATTCCGCCGCTCCTCTATTCCTCGGAGGATGTCTACCAGCTGGAGCGCGAGCGCATCTTCGCCAGGGAATGGCTGTGCCCCGGCCTAGCGGCGGATATTCCGAAGCCCGGCGACTACATCACCTTCTCGATCAACGACCAGCCGGTGCTGACGATCCGCGGCGAGGATGGCGCGGTCAGGAGCTTCTCCAACGTCTGCCTGCACCGCATGATGCCGCTCGCCGAGGGCCGCGGCTCCTGCGGCCGGAAGCTCGTCTGCCCCTATCATGCATGGACCTATGACACTGAGGGCAAGGTGATCGGTGCCGGCCACATGGGCGGCCGCGACCCGGCCTTCGACAAGAAGCAGTATCGCCTCCCCGAAATCCGCACCGAGATCTGGGAAGGCTGGATCTACGTGACGCTCAACAAGGACGCGCCCAGCGTCGCGAGCCTGCTGGCGCCGCTGCTCCCCGTTGTGGAGCCCTATGCCATGGCGGGCTACATCCCCGTCATCCACCAGGACCACACATGGGCGACCAACTGGAAGCTCCTCAACGAGAACTTCATGGAAGGCTATCACCTCCCCGTCGCCCACAAGGCCACGGTGGGCGCATGGTTCCCGGTGGAGGACACCGAGTTCCCGGAAGAGACCTACGACGCCTTCACCTACCAGACCTTCACCAAGGACGAGACGGCCCGCTATGGCCGCGCGCATCCCTCCAACACGCGCCTCACGGCCAAGTGGCGGCACACGTCCATTCTCCCCACCATCTTCCCCACCCACATGTATGTGCTGGCCCCCGATCACCTGTGGTATCTGTCGCTGAGGCCGGAGGGCACGGGGCAGGTGCACCTGCGCTTCGGCATCGCGCTCGCTCCGGAAGTGCATGAGGCGCTGGGCGAGGGCCGTGATGCCTGGGTGAAGGAGCTCGCCGATTTCTTCGACCGGGTGAATGCGGAGGACAAGTTCGTGGTGGAAGGCATTTACCAGGGCTCGCGGGCGCCCTTCGCCTCGCGCGGGCCCCTGAGCTGGCTCGAACGCGAGATCCACGACTTCGCGCGCTACCTCGCCAAGAGGCTGTGCTGATGCCGCAGCGCCGCACCGGATTTTTCTTCGACGAGAAGTGCCTCTGGCATTTCGGCAAGCCCTTCGCGCTGTTCTTTCCCGTCGGCGGCTGGGTGCAGCCGCCCAATGCGTCCGGTTTCTGCGAGTCGCCCGACAGCAAGCGCCGCCTGAAGAGCCTGATGGATGTCTCGGGCCTCACCGACAAGCTCGATGTCCGCAGCGCACCCATGCTGACGCGCGAGGACCTGCTGCGCGTTCATCCCGCGCCCTATCTCGATCGCTTCGCCGAACTGAGCAAGGCTGAGGGCGGCGACATGGGTTTCGAGTCGACCTTCGGCCCCGGCGGCTATGACATCGCGCGCGTCTCCGCCGGTCTCGCGGCGGAAGCCGTCGATGCGGTGCTCAAGGGTGAACTGCGCAATGCCTATTCCTTGTCGCGCCCGCCCGGCCACCACTGCCTGCCGGACAAGGGCCTCGGCTTCTGCCTCCTCGCCAATGGCGCGCTCGCCATCGAGCGGGCCATTGCGAAGCACAAGCTTTCTCGGGTCGCCGTCATCGACTGGGACGTGCACCACGGCAATGGCACGGAGGCGATCTTCTACGAGCGTCCGGACGTGCTGACCATCTCGCTCCACCAGGACCGCTGCTTCCCCACCGATTCCGGCTTCGCGAAGGACCGTGGCCGGGGCAGGGGCGAGGGCTACAACATCAACGTGCCGCTGCTGCCCGGCGGCGGCCACCAGGCTTACGTCGATGCCATGGAGCTGATCGTGGTGCCGGCGCTGGAGCGCTATCGGCCCGAGCTCATCGTCGTCGCCTGCGGTTATGACGCCAGCATTGTCGACCCGCTGTCGCGCATGATGGCCCACAGCGACACCTATCGCTGGCTGATGCAGACGACGCTCGAGGTGGCCGATGCGCTGTGCGGCGGCCGCGTGGTGGTGATGCATGAGGGCGGCTATTCCGAGGCCTATGTGCCCTTCTGCGGCCAGGCGCTGATGGAGGCACTGTCGGGCCAGCGCACCGAGGTCACCGACCCCAATCTCGAAATCGCCATCCAGCAGCAGCCGGGAGAAGCCTTCATCCAGCTTCAGCGCCGCCTGCTCGAAGAGCAGGCGCAGGACCTTTGACGGAGTATTACGCATGACCTTTTCCATCGCCGGCCGCTGCGCCAAGTCGGGCGCCTTCGGTGTGGCCATCACTACATCCTCGATCGCGGTGGGCGCGCGCTGCCCGCATGCCCGCGCCAGGGTGGGCGCCGTGGCGACGCAGAATGTCACCGATCCCAACCTCGGGCCGTTGCTGCTCGACCTGATGGAGAAGGGCCTCAGTGCCGCCGACGCCATCGCCGCGGTGAAGAAGGACCGCCCCTTCATCGATTACCGCCAGCTCACGGCAGTGGACAGTCAGGGCCGCTCCGCCACCTGGTCCGGCAAGAACATCCTCGGCACGCATGGCGTCTCCGAGCAGCGCGACTGCGTGGCGGCGGGCAATCTGCTGAAGCATGCGAGCCTGCCCAAGACGATGACCGATGCCTTCGCCGCCAATGCCGACCAGCACTTGGCGGAACGCCTGCTGCGCTCCCTGGAGGCGGGTCTCGACTCCGGCGGCGAGGAGGGCCCGGTGCATTCCGCGGCCTTGATCGTCTATCACGAACAGGCCTTCCCGCTCGTCTCGCTGCGCGTCGACTGGGACGACGAGAACCCGATCAGGGTGCTGCGCCGGCTTTGGGAAGACTACAAGCCGCAGATGGGCGCCTATCTCCAGCGCGCCGTGGACCCGACGCAGGCGCCGAGCTACGGCGTGCCGGGGGATCCGTAGGTCCCTTTCATCAGCCCCTCCCTCATCATGCGCGGGCTTGACCCGCGCATCCTTTTCCGCGGCCGACAGAAAGGATGGCCGGGTCTGGCCCGGTCATGATGAATGAGGGGAGGAGGCGGAGGCTTGGCCGAAGTCCCCGATGACATTCGCGTGAGCCCCTTCACAACCCCTGGTCGCTCTCTCATCGTCCCCGCACCGACAGGGAGGAATGAATGGCACGGACCTACACGGGCGGCTGTCTCTGCGGCCACATCCGTTTTGCGGCGGAGGGGCCGCCGCTCAGGCCCCACACCTGTTCCTGCACCATGTGCCAGCATCATTCGGGCGCGTTGACGCTGCATTGGGTGGAATTCCCGGCGGACAAGGTGACCTGGAGCACGAGGCCCTCCACCTGGCGCTCGTCCGATTATTTGAGCCGCAGCTTCTGCCCCAAATGCGGCTCGACGGTCGGCGCCATCGATGACAAGCCGGTGGTGGCGCTGGTGCTGGGGAGTTTCGATAGCGCCAACAGGAAGGAACTGGCGCCGGCCTATCATTCGTATGTGGGGAAAAGGCCGAAGTGGATGCCACGATAAGGGTACCAAACCTCCATCATGCACGGGCTTGTCCCGCGCATCCTCTTTGGCGGCCACCAAAAAGATGGCCGGGTCAAGCCCGGCCATGATGAGGGTGGGATGAGGGCGAGCTAGGACGCCAGCTTCTCCACCAGCCGTTCCAGCATCCGGTCGCACTGCGCCATCTGGGCTTCGCTCACGTGCTCGTCGGGCTTGTGGGCCACCGCGATGTTGCCGGGGCCGCAGACCACGGCCGGCGTGCCGAGCGCCTGCTGGAACAATCCGCCTTCGGTGCCAAAGGTGATCTTGCCAGTGGAATTGCCGCCGGTCAGCGAATGCACGAACTTCACCGCCTCGCTGTCCACCGGCGTGTTCATTGCGGGGTAGCTCTGCAGGTCCATGAATTCGAAGCGCGCCTTGTCGAACACGCCGCGATAGCCCTCGGCGATCTTCTCCGCCGCGGCCTTGATGCGGGTGACGATGGCGCGCTCGTCGTCCTCCGGCAGGTAACGGATCTCGAAATCGAAGTTGCAGCGGTTGGGGACGATGTTCATCACCTCGCCGCCCTGCATTTTGCCGACATGGAGCGTGGTGTAGGCCACCTCGTAGTCGCCGTCGCGCAGCCCATTGTCCGCGATGTCCTTCTGGATGGCGCGGATCGCACCGATGAGATCACACGCCATGTAGATGGCGTTGACGCCGATGGGCGCCAGGCTCGAATGCGCCTCGAGGCCATGGGCGGTGACGCGGAAGCCGAGCTTGCCCTTGTGCGCGGTGACGGCCTGCATCAGCGTCGGTTCGCCGACGATGCAGAGGCGCGGCTTCACCGGCGCATCCTTCAGGATGTCGAGCAGGCGGCGGACACCCACGCAGCCGATCTCCTCGTCATAGGAGAAGGCGAGGTTGATCGGCGTGTGGAGCGTCCGGGACGAGGCGAGTTCCGCGGCGCGCAGGCAGCAGGCGATGAAGCCCTTCATGTCGGCCGTGCCGCGGCCGAAGTAGTTGCCGTTGCGCTTCTCGAGCCTGAAGGGATCGGACGACCAGGCCTGGCCCTCGACCGGGACGACGTCGGTGTGGCCCGAGAGCACGATGCCCGGCACATGCTTTGGCCCGATCGTCGCCCAGAGATTGGCCTTGCGCCCGTCCTCGTTGTGCACGATCAGCGAGTCGACGCCGAAGGAGCCAAGGAAATCGCGCACATAGGCGATGAGGTCGAGGTTCGGGTCCCGGCTCACGCTCGGGAAGGCGATCAGCTTTTCAAGGTGTTCAAGCGAGGTTTTCATCGGGGCTCATTGTCGCGGGGGTTCTCTGCGTTCCTGCAGCCAAATTTGACGCATGTCAAAGCAGCAGGGCGGCGGCTGGCTTATTGATCATGGTCACGGTGGTTAGCGCCATCGTCGGCGGGGCGGGTCTCCTGAGAAAGTCAGCTGTCGCTTCGTTCCCCCCTTTCCTGGGGTCCCCCCGCCTCCTCCCTTTGCCTGGGTCCTGTGATGAACAGGACCCTTTCTTTTTATGGTGTCTGCGCGCCGACACGCGATGTTTCGATCGCGTAAAGGGATGACGTGGCGGTGATGAACATGCGTGACTTGCCGAAGCCGCCGAAGGTGAGGTTCGCCACCGTCTCCGGCACCAGGATGCGGCCGAGGCGTTCTCCGTCTTTCGTATAACAGTGGATGCCGTCGCCGGCGGAAATCCACAGCAGGCCTCCGGTGTCGACCCTCAGGCCATCCGGCACCTTCTCCATGATGGTGGCGACGACGCGGCTGTTCTTCAGCGTCCTACCGCCCACCACGGTGAAGCCGCGCACATGGCGCGGCCGGCCCTCTTCGAAGCCGAAGCCGTGGCCGCGGGCGTAGCCTGAGTCGGCGATGTAGAGTTCGGATTCATCGGGTGAGAAGGCAAGGCCGTTGGGCCGGTCGAAGTCGTCGGCCACCACGCTCAGCTCGCCCGAGGCTGGATCAAAGCGATAGACCTGGTTCTTGCCGATGGCGCTCTCGGCCATGATGCCCTCATGGTCGGAGATGATGCCGTAGGGCGGATCGGTGAACCAGATGGTGCCGTCGGACTTCACCACCACGTCATTGGGCGAGTTCAGCCGCTTGCCGTTCCAGTGCGTGACCAGCACCTCGTAGCGGCCGTCCATGTAAGTGCGGCTCACGCAGCGCCCGCCATGCTCGCAGGAGACCATGTTGCCGTCACGGTCGCGCGTGTGGCCGTTGGTGCGCTGCGAGGGCTGGCGGAACACCGAGAGGCCGCTGACGGGAGACCAGCGCATCATGCGGTTGTTGGGGATGTCGGAAAAGCGCAGCTCGTTGAGTTCCGAGAACCACACCGGGCCTTCCGCCCAGATGAAGCCGGTGGCGAGCTTGGTCAGCGCCGCACCGGCGGGGAAGAGGTCGAGGAAGCGTTGCGAGTCGGGTGCGAGGCAGGGGTGATGGCTCATGATGTCAGCCCTTGATGATGGTCGGAATGCGCGTGGCGGGCGGCGTGTTGCGGCTCCTCTGGCATTTCACCTGGCCGTCGATCACCACCATGCCGATGCCGGGCAGGTCGCCCAGTTCGATCGAGTGCAGCAGGGTCTCGCCCGCCGAATGCTGTGCCTTGTCCATGAACACGAAGTCGGCCGCACGGCCCACCTCGATCAGCCCGCAGTCGAGCTTCCGCATGCGCGCGGTGTTGCCGGTGGCGAGGCAGATCGCCTGCTCGGCCGGAAGCTCGCCCAGCGAGGACAGCATCGACACCATGCGCGCGATGCCCAATGGCTGCACGCCCGAGCCCGCAGGGGCATCGGTGCCGAGGATGACGCGGTGGAGTTCCTTCATCTCCTTCGCCAGCCGGAGCGTATAGATCGCGGCGCGCTCATTGCCATTGTGCACGATCTCGAGGCCGCGCTTGCAGCCCTCGCAGATGCAGCGGATCTGTTTGTCAGGGAGCGCCGTGTGCCCGCCATTGATGTGGCCCACCACATCGGTGTCGGCATCGAGCACCACGTCGGCATCGATGAGGCCGGAGCCGGGGATGGAGGGGCCACCAGTGTGGATGGTGCTCTGGATCCCATATTTCCGCGCCCAGGCCACCATGCGCCTGGCGGTGGGGCCATCCTTCACGCCACCCAAACCCACTTCGCCGAGCAGTGTCACACCCGCATCGGCGAGGTCCTTGAAATCCTGCTCCACCATCTCGGGCTCGATGCAGGGCGCGCCCGCATGCACTTTCACGCCCGAGGGCCTGAAATTGGCGAATTGCCGCTGGGCGGAAATCGCCAGCGCCTTGAGGCCGATGACGTCGCGCGGGCGGCCCGGTGTGTGCACTTCGCCCGCCGAGATCATGGTGGTCACGCCGCCATTGAGGTTCGAGTCGATCCAGCCGATCTGGTTCTGGCGCGGCGTCCAGTCGCCGGCCACGGGATGGACATGGCTGTCGATCAGGCCCGGGGTGAGTGCGGTGCCATTGGCATCGATGATGTGGGTGGCGTGTTCCTGGTCCACGTCCCTGGCGCGGCCGATGGCGGTGATCCGGCCATTCTCCGCCACCACCGTGTCGGCATCGAGGATGGGGTTGGCGATGTCGCCTGACAGCAGCAGGCCGATGTTGCGGATCACGAGCTTCTGCGGGCCGCCCGGCGCGGCCCCGGCGTCATGCGCCATGTTGTCCTCCTGTCAAGCGCGCGGCTTCTGGGGCCGCGTCGGAAGTGGCATACTGCGTCATCACTCAGGACGTGTCGAGGGCAGGGCAAGCATGCGGATCATTCGCAGCTCGGATTTCACGGAGGGCCGCTGGCGCAACGGCATGGGCGTGTCCTGGGACATTGCCTCCGACCCGCCGGGAACGGATGACTTCGGCTGGCGCTTCGCCATCGCCCGCATCGAGGCGGACGTGCCGTTCTCGAATTACCCGCTGGTCGACCGCATCTTCACCCTAATCGAGGGCAACGGCCTCGACCTTGCCTTCGAGGGGCACAGGAGCCTTGCCGTCCACCGCCGCTTCGTGCCGCATCCATACCCTTGCGACGTGCCGACCTCCTGCCGCCTGCGCGACGGTCCCTGCCGGGCGCTGAACCTGTTCGTCCGGCGTGGCGCGTGGCGGGCCGTGGCGGATGTGCTGTCGAGCGGTGCGGACCTCGCGCATCCCGGTCCCATCCTGCTCTTCGCGCTCCAGGGTGCGGCCGACGTGAACGGCCATGCGCTGGCCGAGGGCGACGCGGCCATCGCGTCCGACGCCATCACGGCGGATACCGAGGGATTTCTCTACGCCGCACGGCTCTCGCCCTCGTGATTGGCGCGCGCCCGCATTCCCGCTAGAAGGCCCCCTCGTAGAGGAGAGACAGTCTCATGAAAGCACGCGTTCAGTGGCTCGACGGCCGGGCCTTCGTCGGGGAATCGGGCTCCGGCCATGCGGTGGTGATGGACGGCGCACCAGAGGCGGGGGGCCGCAACATCGGTGTGCGGCCGATGGAGATGCTGCTTCTCGGGCTGGGTGGCTGCACCGCCTTCGACGTCGTGATGATCCTCGAGCGCATGCGCGAGAAGGTCGCGGCGCTCGACGTGGCGCTGGAGGCCGAACGCGCGGCGGAGGACCCCAAGGTCTTCACCCATGTGAAGATCATCTACAAGCTCACGGGGAAAGGCCTGAAGCCTGCCAATGTGGAGCGCGCCATCAACCTCTCGGCCGAG
Organism: Aestuariivirga litoralis; assembly: GCF_003234965.1. Lineage (GTDB taxonomy): Bacteria > Pseudomonadota > Alphaproteobacteria > Rhizobiales > Aestuariivirgaceae > Aestuariivirga > Aestuariivirga litoralis. Next base: position 130,836 of record NZ_QKVK01000002.1, on the reverse strand, counting down.
AAATACTGCTCGGCCTCCATCATGTTCGGCAAAACGGCGAAGATCGAGCACGCCTTCGAAATCATCGAGGAATAGAATCGGTGGTTGTGCATTGTAGATATGTACAACCACCGCGTTTACTGCGGGCCGGGGCACGCTGGCGCCGCAGGCCCCTGATGTGAGGCGAGGCCTTCGCAAAATGCATGGCCGCCCCGCCGGGTTCCGCAAAAACCCCTGAAAACGCGGGGGAAGCGGCTCCGGGGGGCTTAACCCTCGTTCCGTCCGGCACTGGCCTCGCCCGGCCAAATCAGCCTATGATTCGTCCGATGCCAGGCCGATGTCTGGCAGCTTCTTCGCAGAAACTTGCCCGCCCCGCGCCCGCCCGGCGTGACGGCGGGCATTTTTGTGTTCGGGAAGTTGCGCGATTGGACTAATATTATCGCGGGTTTAAACGGAGAAGGGACGACAATGAGCAATACCACGACGCAAGGCCATGGCCTCGGACCGGGCGCCATCCTGCTGCATAACCTGGCCAAGAACTGGTGGGCGCTGGCGCTGCGCGGCGTCGCCGCCATCGTGTTCGGCATCCTGGCCTTCGCCTGGCCGGGCATCACCATCGTAAGCCTCGTCATCCTCTATGGCGCCTATGCGCTGGTCGATGGCGTGTTCTCGATCTTCGCCGCCATCGGCGGCGGCACGCCCGCCCCGCGCTGGTGGCTGGCGGTGGTCGGCATCCTCGGCGTCCTGGCTGGCCTCATCGCCTTTGCGAACCCGGTCCTGGTGGGGCTCTACCTGCTGTGGTTCATCGGCGCCTGGGCCATCGTCAGCGGTGTCATGGAAATCATCGGCGCCATCCGCCTGCGCAAGGAGATCGACAATGAGTGGATGCTGATCCTGCACGGCGTCATCTCCGTGCTGTTCGGCATCATGCTCTTCGCCTGGCCGGTGACCAGCGCGCTGGCCCTCATCTGGGTGATCGGGGCCTATGCCATCGCCGCCGGCGTTCTCATGCTCGTGCTGGCCTTCCGCCTCAAGGGCCACGCCAAGGGCTGATCCTGCGGCATTGCGCACCACACCGGAGCGGCCCCACAAGGGCCGCTCTTTCTGTTTGGTTGTCTTCGCCGGCGGCGGAGAGCGGGACAAAAAGCAACAGGCCGGCCATGGCCCTATCGGGTGAATGGGCTGCGGCGGAAAACGGTCAAGCGGAGGGCGGTGCGTAGAAGTCCTTCAGCAGCACATAATCCTCGCGGTAGATCTCGGCAAGGCGGGCGCGGGACTGGGGCGTGAGCGCGTCGGCGGACGACCGCCGCGAACTGCTGTTGGCGTTGCCCACGGTGATGTCCCGCTGCGCCCGCTGGCTGAGATAGCGCCCCAGCTCCGCCATCTCTTCCATGCGGAAGATGCGGTGATACCAGCCCAGATCCGTGCCGATGAACAGGAACTGCGGCGACAGGTGGAAGCGCACCTTCGGCGTGCGGTTCAGCTGCGTGGCGAAGTCCGCCACGAAGGCGTTGATCTCCACCGGCCTGTCGAACCGGCAGTGATTGTCGACCACGCCCCATTTGTAGAAGGACAGGAAGCGCTCGATGGGGTCCCTCACCACGGTGAACACCTCATGGCCTTCCGGCACCGGCACCTCCTTGAACAGCTCGCTGTGGCCATAGAGCCAGAACAGGTCCACCTCCCGCCCGCTGATGGTGAAGGGCCGGAACCGATACCCATTCTCGATCTCGAAGAACACCTCCCGCAGCGTGGTGCTGGCGCTCTTCGGGGCGGGGTAATAGACCGTCCGGGTGGTCTTGCAGATGACGGGGGCCATGGGGAAACAGGTCTGCTGAAGGGGCTTCCCCGATTGATAGTTGCTTTCGCGGCGCCTGTCGCGGGGTTTGAGGTGGCCGCAGATGACGTCACGGCCTGGGACCGGCCGCCTTGCAGATGGAATGTCTGATCGGAGCAATGGTGGGCGATACTGGACTCGAACCAGTGACCCCTGCGATGTGAACACAGTGCTCTACCAACTGAGCTAATCGCCCGTGCCTGTGGGGTGGGCTGCGTATAGGCGGAAGGCTCCACCCAAGTCAACCACCCAAGTCGACCATCGAAGTCAGCCACCGGAGGGGCTGCCGGTCAGGCCTCGGCGAAAAGCTCCTCGATGGCGCCGTAGGCCTCGTCGAAGTGGCCGATCAGCCGGTCCGGGGCGAATTCCGCCACTGGGCGGGGGGTGTAGCCGAAGGGCACGGCGATGACCGGCACGCCCGCATTGCGGGCGGTGAGGATGTCGGTTTCGCTGTCGCCCACCATGATCGCCCGCGGGCTGTCGAGGTCGAGGCGGTTCACCGCCTCGAAGAAGGGCTTGGGATCCGGCTTGGCGATTCCCAGCGTGTCCGGCCCGACGACCGAGCCGAAATATTTCGCGAGGTCGAGCGCCTCGAGCAGCAGCACCGAAAGGCCCTCGAGTTTGTTGGTGCAGACACCCAGCCCGTAGCCCTCGTCCTTCAGCCGGTCGAGCAGCGAAACGAGGCCGGGGAAGGGGGCGCTGCCCTGCGCGATGTTGGCGGCATAATAGTCGACGAAGCGCCGGTAATCCGCCTCGACGTCATAGGCATCGGGCAGGCCCCCGGTGGCTGCCAGCCCGCGGGTGAGGAGCGCGCGGGCGCCATGGCCCACGAAGGCCCGCACTTCCGGCATTTCCAGCGGCCGCCGGCCCATGCCGGTGAGCACGAAATTGGTCGCCCGCATCAGGTCCGGGGCGGTGTCCACGAGGGTGCCGTCGAGGTCGAAAATCACCGCACGATCAGGCAAGTCTGCCTCCCTAAACTGGCATTTGGTTCCGGGCCGGACCCCGTGCTAAGAGGCCGCCACCCGATTGACAGGAGATCGCAATGGATATCCGCAAGACCCAGGCGTTGCGCGACATACTGAAGGACAAGTCCCTCCTCAAGGAGAAATGCTACATCGACGGCAAGTGGGTCGCAGGCTCTGCCACCATCGACGTCACCAACCCGGTTGACGAGAGCGTGATCGGCACCGTGCCGAAGCTCGGCGCCGCCGAGGCCCGCACCGCCATCGAGGCTGCCCAGAGAGCCCAGAAGGACTGGGCGAAGAAGACCGCCAAGGAACGTGCCGCGATCCTGCGCAAGTGGTTCAACCTGATGATGGAGAACCAGGAGGACCTCGCCCAGATCATGACGGCCGAGCAGGGCAAGCCGCTCGCCGAATCGCGCGGCGAGGTGGCCTATGGCGCCTCCTTCATCGAGTTCTTCGCCGAAGAGGCCAAGCGCATCTATGGCGAGACGATCCCGTCGCCCTGGCCGGCCGCCCGCCTCGTCGTCATCAAGCAGCCCGTCGGCGTCGTCGCGGCCATCACGCCGTGGAACTTCCCCAACGCCATGATCACCCGCAAGGCCGGCCCGGCACTGGCCGCCGGCTGCGCCTTCGTCTGCAAGCCCGCCAACGAGACGCCGTTCTCCGCACTCGCCCTGTGCGAACTGGCCGAGCGCGCCGGCATTCCGGCAGGCGTGTTCTCGGTCTTGACCGGCCAGTCGCGCGAGATCGGCGCGGAGATGACCTCGAACCCGATCGTCCGTGCGCTGACCTTCACCGGCTCGACGGAAGTGGGCCGGCTCCTCATGGCGCAGTGCGCGCCGACCATCAAGAAGGTGGGCCTCGAGCTCGGCGGCAACGCGCCCTTCATCGTCTTCGACGATGCCGACCTCGATGCGGCCGTGCAGGGCGCCATGCTGTCGAAGTACCGCAATGCCGGGCAGACCTGCGTCTGCGCCAACCGCATCCTCGTGCAGGAAGGCGTCTATGATGCCTTCGCCGAGAAGCTTGCCGCCGCCGTCAAGAACCTGAAGGTGGGCGACGGCACGGAAGCCGGCATCACCACGGGCCCGCTCATCAACAAGGCCGCCATCGCCAAGGTGCAGGAGCACATCGACGATGCGGTGAAGAAGGGTGCCAAGATCGTCAGCGGCGGCAAGTCGCTGGGCGGCAACTTCTTCGAGCCCACACTGCTGCGCGACGTCACCACCGACATGGCGGTGGCCCGCGAGGAGACCTTCGGCCCCGTGGCCCCGCTGTTCCGCTTCAAGACCGAGGACGAGGCGATCGCCATGGCGAACGCCACCGAGTTCGGCCTTGCCTGCTATTTCTATTCGCGTGACATCGGCCGCGTCTGGCGCGTGGCGGAAGGCCTCGAATACGGCATGGTCGGCATCAACGAGGGCATCATCTCGACGGCGGAAGCGCCGTTCGGCGGTGTCAAGGAATCAGGGCTCGGCCGCGAGGGATCGCACCACGGCGTCGAGGAATATCTGGAAATGAAATACATGCTCATGGGTGGGCTCAACAAGTGACCGCAGACCAGCAGAAGAAGGCGGCGGCCATCGCCGCGCTCGAATACGTCAAGGCCGGCAACAAGGTGGGGCTCGGAACCGGCTCCACCGCCAACCACTTCATCGAGGCGCTGGCCGAGAAGGCCCGTGGCGGCTTCGACGTCGAATGCGTGGCCACCTCGCGTGCCAGCTTCCAGCTGGCGCAGAGCCTGGGCCTCAAGATGACCACGCTTGAGAAGCAGCCGCATCTCGACGTGACGGTGGATGGCGCCGACGAGTTCGACGCCAACTGGCAGCTCATCAAGGGCGGCGGCGGTGCGCTGCTGGTCGAGAAGATCGTTGCCACCTCGTCGCGCTACATGGTGGTGATCGCCGACCAGTCGAAGAAGGTCAATGCGCTGGGCCGCTTCCCGCTGCCGGTCGAGGTCGTGCCCTTCGGCGTCAACGCCACCTCGTGGAAGATCGACCGTGCGCTGCGCATCCTCGACCTCAAGGGCAAGCAGGTGCTGCGCCTGAAGGACGGCAAGCCCTTCGTCACCGACAGCGGCAATGCCATCATCGACGTCACCATCGGCCACATCCCCGATCCGCGCCGGCTGGACAACCTGCTGAAGTCGATCCCCGGCGTCGTTGACCACGGCCTGTTCATCGACATCTGCGGCATCGTGCTGATGGGCACCGATGACGGGGTGCAGACCTTCCGCAAGGCATGAGCGGATTCGACTACGATCTCTTCGTGATCGGCGCGGGCTCCGGCGGGGTCCGCGCCGGCCGCATCGCGGCGCGCTATGGCGCGCGCGTGGCGGTGGCGGAGGAGTATCGGGTCGGCGGCACCTGCGTGATCCGCGGCTGCGTGCCGAAGAAGCTCTTCGTCTATGCCTCGAAATTCGCCGAGGAGTTCGAGGACGCGGTGGGCTTCGGCTGGACCTCGAGCAAGGTCTCCTTCGACTGGTGGACGCTGGTCGAGAACAAGAACAGGGAAATCGACCGCCTCAACAAGGCCTATATCCGCAACCTCGAGGCGGCGGGCGCCGAGCTGATCCTCGAGCGCGCCACGGTGGAGGACGCCAACACCGTTCGCCTCGCCGGCGGCCGCAAGGTCACCGCGCGCTACATTCTCGTCGCCACGGGGGCGACACCCTTCGTGCCGCGGCACTTGCCCGGCCATGAGCTTGCGATCACCTCGAACGAGGCCTTCAACCTGGAGCGGCTGCCGTCGCGCATCGTCATCGTCGGCGGCGGCTACATCGCGGTGGAATTTGCCGGCATCTTCTCCGGCCTCGGCGTCGAGACGGTGCTGGTCTATCGCGGCGAGCAGATCCTGCGCGGCTTCGACGACGACCTGCGCAACCATCTCGCCGCCGAGATGAAGAAGAAAGGGATCGAGCTGCGCACCAGGGCCGACGTCGCGTCGATCGAGCGCTCCGGTGACGGCGTGCGCGTGACGTTCAATGACGGCGCCGCCTTTGGCGCGGGCCAGATCATGTTCGCCACCGGCCGCATTCCCAACGTCATGGACCTTGGTCTGGACAAGGCGGGCGTCGAGCTCACCCCGCATTATGCCGTGAAGGTGGACGACTATTCGCAGACCACGGTGCCCTCGATCTATGCCGTGGGCGATGTCACCAACCGCGCCAACCTCACGCCCGTGGCGATCCGCGAGGGCCATGCCTTCGCCGACACGGTATTCGGCGGCAAGCCGGTGAAGGTCGACCACAGCCTGATTCCCACCGCCGTCTTCTCCCAGCCCGAACTCGGCACGGTGGGCCTCACGGAAGCGCAGGCGCGCGAGCAGGTCCGCGCCGTCGACATCTACAAGACCTCCTTCCGCCCGATGAAGCACACGCTGTCGGGCCGCGACGAGCGCATACTGATGAAGCTCGTTGTCGATGGCGAGACCGACCGGGTGCTCGGCTGCCACATCTGCGGGCCGGACGCCGGCGAAATGGCGCAGCTCCTCGGCATTTCCCTGCGGCTGGGGGCGAAAAAGTCCGACTTCGACGCCACCATGGCGGTGCACCCGACGGCAGCGGAGGAACTGGTGACCATGCGCGAGAAGTGGACGGGCTGAGAGGTTCCTGCCACGGCCCCACGTTTCATCATGCCCGGGCTCGTCCCGGGCATCTTCCTGGGCGCTGCCAAGGGGATCGCCGGGACGAGCCCGGCGATGATGGGGTGGGGGGTGGCCAATTCCATGGAATATCCCCCCTTTCCCCGCGTAATCTCTCCAAAAGGACCTCTTCCATGGACTTCCGCCGCCAGCTGTCGACTGAACTGCCCGTGCTCCGGCGCTTCTCCCGGGCGCTGACGGGCGATCCGGCGCTGGCCGATGACCTGGTGCAGGACTGCCTCGAGCGGGCGATGCTCAAGAGCCACCTCTATGACCCGTCGCGGCCGCTCCGCGCCTGGCTGTTCACCATGCTGCGGAACCTCCACATCAGCGGCATCCGCCGCAACGGCCGCTCGAACGTCGTCAAGACGGTCGACGACCTGATGGATGGCGAGGACGCCGTTGCGCCGGAGCAGGAGCACCGGCTGGCGGCAGGCTCCGTACAGGAGGCGCTGGAGCGACTGTCGCAACAGCACCGCGAGGTGATCGTGCTCGTCGGGCTGGAGGAAATGAGCTACCGCGACGTCTCCGAAATCCTCGGCGTCCCGGTGGGCACCGTCATGTCGCGCCTGTCACGGGCGCGGGAGCAGATGCGGCAGATGCTGGAAGAACGCGGCCACACCGGCCTGAGGCGTGTGAAATGACCAACGACCGTAACGAACACATGGATGAATGGGCGCTCCACGCCTATGTCGACGGCGAACTCTCGCGCGAGCAGCGCGCCGAGGTCGAGGCCCTGCTGGCGCGGGACCCGGAGGCCGCCCGCAAGGTGGCTGACTGGAAGCGCCAGCGCGAGGTCCTCAAGTCCGCCTTCGACGGCGTGCTGGACGAGCCCGTGCCACCTCAGCTTTCCACCGCCCTGCGCCCGCGCGCGGCACGCCCTCGCACCTCGCCGTGGCTTGCCATGGCGGCTGCCATCCTGCTGCTGCTGTGCGGCGGCCTGGCCGGCTGGTTCCTGAAGGGCGAGGCGCCGGTCACCGTGGCCGATCTCGGCCAGCAGGCGCTCGAGGCGCACAGCGTCTTCGCGGTCGAGGTCCGCCACCCGGTCGAGGTGAAGGGCGATGACCGGGAGCACCTGCAAGCCTGGCTGTCGAAGCGCGTGGGCACCGCCTTCGCCGTGCCGGACCTGACGGAGGAAGGCTATTCCCTGCTCGGCGGCCGCCTGCTGGCGGCGAGCAACGGCCCCGCCGCCATGCTGATGTATGAGGACAAGCAGGGCCAGCGCCTCTCCGTGCTGCTCGCCACGCCGGGGACCGACGTCGAAACCGCGCTCAAGGTCGAGGAACAGGGCAAGCTCATCGCCTGCACCTGGCAGGACGGCAAGCTCGCCGTGGCCGTGGCGGGCGAAATGGCGAGAGACCCGATGATGGTGCTGGCCAAGGCGGTGTACGAGAAGATCGAGGGGTAACCGCTCTATTCGTCATCCCGGCGAAAGCCGGGACCCCGCTTTGGTTCCTCTTGTGCTGACGCAAAAGCGGGGCCCCGGCTTTCGCCGGGGTGACGGAACTTTGGTTACTGGTCCAGCACCTCGAAATGCGCTTCCACCGTCACGCCGTTGTTGATCGGCAGCATGTCCTGCGGGCAGGCGGAGAACACCACGATCGCATCCATCTCGGCGCGGAAGACGACGTAGTCGCCGGGCTTGCACAGGCAGTTGCCCCATTCGAGATCGCCGTTTTCCTTCCACGGAATGTTCATGAACAGGTTGAGCGAGTCCGGCGTGTAGGGGATATAGAGGCCGAGCTCGGCGAGGCCCGCATGCATGTTGTCGCGGCAATTGTCGTGGTAGTGCGTGCAGCCCAGCAGCCCGTAACGCTCGTTGTCGCAGGGCGCGATCAGCGTATCGTGGCGGCCGGGGCTCGCGTCCTTCGTCATGGTCAGGATCGGGCGGCGGCGGTTGGTGATCATCTTGTCACCCTCCACCGGGAACAGCCTCGTCCAGAAGGCCCGGCAATGCTCCATGCCGAGATACTCGCGCAGGTCGCCGGCGTTGAAGGCCCAGAAATCGACCACCTGGTTGCCGTGGGTGTTGATCACCTTCACGGACTGGCCCTTGCTGAGGCGAACGGCCTTGCCGCGGCGGGCCGGAATGGTCTGTAGTGTGGTGGTCACGTGGTCGTCCTCCCAAGTCATGTCGAGGTATTGATAATGAAGAAAGACCCGCGCTTCCAGCCCGTCGATGCTGCCGTAACGCCGCGCTTCGCCGGCATCGCAACCTTCATGCGCACCCAGCGCCACGATGTTTCGCCGGAGCTCGACATCGCGCTCGTCGGCGTGCCCTTCGACATCGGCGTCAATTACCGCGCCGGTGCGCGCCAGGGCCCGGCCGCGGTGCGCGAGGCCTCCCGCCTCATCCGCCGCGTGCACAATGTCTCCGGCATCGCACCCTATGACATCTGCAACGTGGCGGACGTCGGCGATGCGCCGGTGAACCCCATCGACCTCCACCGCTCCATCGCCATGATCGAGGAATTCTTCGCCAAGATCCACGCCGCCGGCGCCCTGCCGCTGTCCATCGGCGGCGACCATACCGTGCCGCTGCCCATCCTGCGCGCGCTGGCGAAGGACCGGCCCGTCGGCATCTTCCACATCGACAGCCATGCCGACACGCTGGACACGCTGGCGGATACGAAGATCAACCACGCCACCACCTTCCGCCGCGGCGTGGAGGAGGGGCTGATCGACCCGAAGCGCACGATCCAGATCGGCTTGCGCGGCTCGCGCTTCTCGCCCGACGACATCAAGTGGGGCGAGGATGCGGGCTTCACCTGCATCACCTTCGAGGATTACGAGCGCCTGGGACGCGACAGGGTGATCGCGAAAATCCACGAGGTGATCGGCACCGGCCCCACCTACATGACCATCGACATCGACGGCATCGACCCGGCCTGGGCGCCGGGCACGGGTGTGCCTGAGATCGGCGGCCTGACCCCGCGCGAGGTGCAGGTGATGGTGCGAAGCCTGCAAGGCAGGCACCTGGTGGGTGGCGACATCTGCGAGGTCGCTCCCTGCTTCGACCCCACCGGCATCACCGCCGTCACCGCGGCGAACCTGATGTGGGAGATGCTCTGCGTGCTGGCGGAGTCGAAGGCAAAACGCGGCAGCTGACGGGCCTCAGGCCGGCTGCGCGGCGCCCAGCGTGGGGGCAAGCCAGGGGTGGCGCGACAACGCCACACTCCGGTCGCGGAAAGCCTTCAGCAGCCGGCTTCGCGCCGCGCGCTCGATCTCGCCCGGGTCACGCGGCAGGGCGGTGAACTGGGACTGCACCACGATGGCGGTGTCGGTCACGTCCTTCACGCCCTGCACCTTGAGCGAGTCGAGCAGACGGTCGCGGTAATCCGCCGTCAGCTCCGCCGCCACCTTCGCGGTCGCCTCGCGCACCTCGTCGAGGTCCACGTCGCGGTCGAGGCTCATGTTGAATTTCACGATCGACCAGTCGCGGCTGAAATTCACGATCTCGCCGATCTGCCCGAAGGGCACGGTGAAGATCTGGCCATCCTGGTGCCGCAGCCTGACCGAGCGCAGCGTGAAGCCTTCCACCGTGCCGCTGGCATTGCCGCAGACGATGTATTCGCCGATGCGGAAGGCATCTTCCGCCAGGAACAGCACGCCGGTGACGATGTCCTTCACCAGCGCCTGGCTGCCGAAGGAAATGGCAAGGCCGATCACCGAGGCGCCGGCCAGCAGCGGCGTGATGTTGAAGCCGAGCTGCGAGAGCACCAGCAGCGCGATCATGATGATGATGAGCACATTGGCGGTGATGCGGATGATGGGGATCAGCGTCCGGAGCCGCGACGAGCCGTCGGTCTTCAGCACCAGCTCGCCCGTCTCCGTCATCGATGTCACCGCCACCGGATGCGTGGCGAGATAGCGCGCGGCGTAATAATTGACGTAGGACACGGCAATGTAGCCCGCGAAGACGGCCGCCAACGGCGCCAGCGCGAAATCGGCGAAGCGGCCCCATTGCTCCGGCGTCATCGCCTGCAGCGCATCCACCGCCCAGAGCCGCAGGAAATAGACGCCCGCCCCCAGCAGGATCAGCACCCGCAGCATGCGGCTCACCAGGCCGGGAAGCTTGGGTGTGGCGCGCCGCGCCCCCTGGTCGGCGCGCTCGCTGCGCCGGCCCGCGAATTCCACCGCCGCACAGACCAGCACCATCGCCACCGCGGCCTGCACCGTGCTGGTGAGGCCCGCCACCACGCCGGGGTGGCCGGTCACCGCGCCATAGGCGTGAAGCGCGGCGATCAGCAGCACGGCACTGCCCGCCAGCACCAGCCAGTTGGCGGCGAGCCAGCGCCGCAGCGGTGAAGGCCCCGCGCCGACGGCGGTCGATTCGATCCAGCGCCGCACGGCAAGGCGCGCCGGCAGCGCCCCGGCAAAGAAGCTCGCCACGAACATCAGGTTGTTGATCAGCAGCCCCGCCGCGATCACCCGGGCCGGCTGGTGATTGGCAATGGGAATGGTGATCCAGGAGCGCAGCACCACGACCGCCGTCACGATCACGAAGAGCCGCATCGCCAGCCTTGCGTCGGCACTTTCCAGCGGCACGATGCGGTAGCCGGGCTCCGCGGGGCGGAACCAGATCAGCATCAGCGTGTAGTACAGCGCGAACTGCGCGGCCCCCATGAGGATCCATTGCGCCACCGTGCCCTGCATGCCCAGCCCGTGGGAAAAGCGCGCCGCGGCAAAGGCCACCACCGCCCAGAACAGGCCTAGCCCGATGAGGTTCGCCACGCCGCGGCGCAGGGTCTGGCCGATGCTGGCCGGCCCGCCTGTGGCCTCGTTCCCCGGCAGCAGCCGCCGCGCCGCAAGAGCCGCGCCATAGGCCAGCGCCACGGCAGCCGCGATGATGCCCGCCATCTCCGCCAGGAAGGCCAGGGTGCTGAGCCCCCGCGGCCCGCCATCCACCCGCTCGATGATGCTGCCGACATGCGCCCCCAGGTCCGGATAGGCCCCGAACGTGGCGTTCAGCTGGTCGAAGAACTCCTCCTCCTTCTGCTGCAGGTAGGCGCTGAAGCCTTCCATGCTGTCGGTCGCCGAAGCGGGGGCAGGGGGCGGTGCTGCGGGCGCGGGCGGGGCCGCCTTCATCTGGGTGAGCACCGCGCCGGTGACGGCGGTGACGATCTGGTTCAACTGGTCCGGGCTGAGCTGAACCGGGGTGGCGGGGGCGGGCGCCTGGGCAAGCGCGGCCGAAGCCGGTCCCAGCAGCGCCAGGAGCACCGCCAGCCAAAATCCCCGAAACTGCTTTCTGGTCGAATACACAACCCCTTGTAGCATTCGAATTGTGGCAGAAGTATCCAGTTCGCGACAGGGCCCCCGCCGTCCATCCATTCCACCTGCCCGGAAGGGGCTCCGTGAGCCCGTGCGTCGGCCTTTATCCCCGGCCAAAACCTGCTAGAAGCCGCCCAAACCCTTGATTTGCAGCCGAGCCCGCCACATGTCCGACGACAAGCCCCAGAAGACCGACCGCTACCGCGACACCGTGTTCCTGCCCAAGACCTCCTTCGGCATGAAGGCGGGGCTGCCGCAGAAGGAGCCGGAGCTGCTGAAGCGCTGGGAGGCGATGGACCTCTACCGCACGCTGCGCCAGCAGTCGGCCGGCCGCCCCAAATACGTGCTGCATGACGGGCCCCCTTACGCCAACGGCCACCTGCACATCGGCCACGCCCTCAACAAGATCCTGAAGGACATCGTCACCCGCTCGCGCCAGATGCAGGGCTTCGATTCCAACTACGTGCCGGGCTGGGACTGCCACGGCCTTCCCATCGAATGGAAGATCGAGGAGCAGTATCGCGAGAAGGGCAAGAACAAGGACGAGGTGCCGATCAACGACTTCCGCAAGGAATGCCGCGCCTTCGCCGAACACTGGATCAACGTCCAGCGCGAGGAGTTCAAGCGCCTCGGCGTGACGGGCGACTGGGACAATCCCTATCTCACCATGAACTTCCGCGCCGAGGCGCTGATCGCCAACGAGCTCCTGAAATTCGCCGAGTCGGGCCAGCTCTATCGCGGCTCCAAGCCCGTCATGTGGTCGGTGGTCGAGAAGACAGCACTCGCCGAAGCCGAAGTCGAATACCAGGACTATCAGTCGGATACGATCTGGGTGAAGTTCCCGGTGCGCGACGGGGCGCCGAACCTGCTCGGTGCCTCCGTCGTCATCTGGACCACCACGCCCTGGACCATCCCCGGCAACCGCGCGGTGAGCTTTTCCTCGAAGATCAGCTATGGCGTCTATGACGTCACCGCCGCACCCGAAGGCAACTGGGCCAAGCCGGGCGACAGGCTCATCCTCGCCGACCGCCTCGCCGAGGAGGTGATGAAGGCCGCCAAGGTCGAGAGCTTCACGCGCCTCGGCGATGCCGATCCGGCGGGCCTCATCCTCGGCCATCCGCTGGCCCATCTGGGCTACGGCTTCGACGTGCCGATGCTCGATGGCGACCATGTGACGGATGACACCGGCACGGGCTTCGTCCACACCGCACCGGGCCATGGTGCGGATGACTACAACATCTGGGTCGCCAGCGAGGCCTACCTGAGGGACAAGGGCATCCCGCATGCCATTCCCTTCACGGTGGATGCCGACGGCTTCTACACAAAGGATGCACCGGGCTTCACGGGAAAGCGCGTCATCACCGACAAGGGCGAGAAGGGCGATGCGAACGATGCGGTCATCCGTGCACTGACGGAAGCAGGTGCGCTCATCTCGCGCGGCCGCCTCAAGCACCAGTATCCGCACAGCTGGCGCTCCAAGAAGCCGATCATCTTCCGCAACACGCCGCAGTGGTTCATCTCGATGTCGAGCCACGGCCTGCGCGACGTGGCGCTGAAGGCCATCGACGAGACGACGTTTTATCCCGCGGCCGGCCAGAACCGGCTGCGCGCCATGATCGAGCAGCGGCCCGACTGGGTGATCTCGCGCCAGCGCGCCTGGGGCGTTCCCATCGCGGTCTTCGTCAACCGCGAGACGGGCGAGATCCTGAACGACCCGAAGGTCAACCACCGCATCGTCGAGGCCTTCACGGAAGAGGGGGCGGATGCCTGGTTCGCCGAAGGGGCCGCCCAGCGCTTCCTCGGCAATGACCGCTCGGTCCTCGAATGGGAGCAGGTGAGGGACATCCTCGACGTCTGGTTCGATTCCGGCTCCACCCACGCCTTCGTGCTGGAGCAGCGGCCTGACCTCAAGTGGCCGGCCGATCTCTATCTCGAAGGCTCAGACCAGCATCGCGGCTGGTTCCATTCCTCGCTCCTGGAATCCTGCGGCACGCGCGGACGTGCACCCTATGACGCGGTGCTGACGCACGGCTTCGTCGTGGCCGAGGACGGCCGCAAGATGTCGAAGTCACTGGGCAACATCGTCACCCCGCAGGACGTCATCAAGCAGTCGGGTGCGGACATCCTGCGCCTGTGGGTCGCTTCGGCGGATTATGCCGAGGACCTGCGCCTCGGGCCGGAGGTTCTCAAGACCAACATCGAGGGTTACCGCAAGCTGCGCAACACCATGCGCTACATCCTCGGCGCCGTGGATGATTTCCAGGACTGGGAATTCACCCAGGCCAGGGACATGCCGGAGCTCGACCGCTACATCCTCCACCGCCTGCACGAGCTCGAGGGGCAGGTGCGCCAGGCCTATGAGGTGTTCGACTACAAGCGCCTCTTCGCGCTGCTCACCAATTTCATGACGGTCGACCTCTCGGCCTTCTATTTCGACATCCGCAAGGACTCGCTCTATTGCGACGCCTGGTCGAGCCTCCGCCGGCGCTCCTGCCGCACCGTGCTGGACCAGCTGTTCCACTGCCTCACCACCTGGTGGGCGCCGGTACTCGCCTTCACCATGGACGAGGTCTGGCTCTCCCGCTTCCCGGGCGAGGGGTCGTCCGTGCACCTCATGCAGTTCGCCCGCTGCCCGGATGAATGGGCGGACCCGGAACTGGCCGCCAAGTGGGACAAGATCCGCGAGGTCCGTTCCGTCGTCACCGGGGCCCTTGAGATCGAGCGCCAAGTGAAGAAGACCATCGGCTCGGCGCTCGAAGCCGCCCCCGAGATCCATGTCTCGAACCCGGACCTCCTCGCGGCACTCGATGGCGTCGACCTCGCCGAGATCTCCATCACCTCGGGTGCGAAACTCATCGCAGGCGAGGGCCCGGCGGACGCCTTCCGGCTCGATGCGGTGAAGGGCGTTGCCGTGGTCTTCAGGCCGGCCGAGGGCCGCAAGTGCGCCCGGTCGTGGAAGATCACGCCCGAGGTCGGCAGCGACCCGGAGTTCCCCGACATCACGCCGCGTGATGCGGAGGCGGTGCGCGAGTGGCAGGTCCGCTTCGAAAAGACGGTGTGATGAAGCTGAGGGTCTGGGGTCCGCTCGCGCCGCTGACGCTGGGCCTCGCCCTCATCGTCTTCGGCATCGACCAGCTGCACAAATACTGGATGCTGGACGTCTACCGCATCATCGAGAAAACCCCCGTCCGCATCACCTCCTTCTTCGACCTCGTGATGGTGTGGAACACCGGCGTCTCCTACGGCCTGTTCTCCACCCATCTCCAGGAATGGCTGGTGGCGCTCACGCTGGCGATCGTGGTGCTGCTCTGGGTCTGGGCCTGCGGGGCAAGGCGCGCCATTGCCGCAGCGGCACTCGGCATGGTCATCGGAGGGGCCCTCGGCAACGCCTGGGACCGCGTCGCGCGGGGGGCCGTAGCAGACTTTTTTCACTTTCATTATCAAAGTTTTAGCTGGTACGTCTTTAACGTCGCGGACATCGCCATCGTTGCCGGCGTGGCGCTCCTCATGTATGAATCAATCGTAATGGGCGAGCGTGACAACCGCCGCGGAAAAGCCTGATTTCGGCGGCACTAGGTGGGCTGTCTTGACAAGGGTATCTGGATGAATCGTGCCGGTGTAACGGTGCTGCTTTGCATGGTCGGCCTCAGCCTTGCCGGCTGCGGCAACACCATGCGCAACTACCTCGAGAAGGAAACCCCCACCCAGACGCTGAACGCCCGGCAGGACCTCACCATGCCGCCGGACCTTCGACTGCCGCCGCCCGGTACGACCACAGCCCCGCCGGACCCTGGCGTGGCGAGCGCGCCAGCGGCAACCCAGGCAACCTTGACCTCGCCGCCCGCCACCCCGGTGGCAAGCGCCCCCAAGGCCGCCGCGCCCGCCGTCAAGACCGCGTCGACCATGACGGAGCCCGCCAGCGGGCCGGATGCCATCTACACCAATGTCGGCATCTCGGTTTACAACCCCGACGGCACGCGCAAGACCGACCTGCAGCTGCGCGAGGAACTTCAGGCCTACTACATCAATCAGAAGAAGGCGAAGAACCCGAATTACGGGACCTTCATGAACATCGGAAACATCTTCAAGGACGAATAGCCGTCCCCCCGCCGGCCCATTGCCCGGCGGCCCCAAATGACCCGAGGAAATCCATGACACTGTTCAAGCGACTGGTGCCTGCCGTGTTTGCCGTGCTCGCCGTCGTGGGCCCCGCGCGCGCCCTCGACATCGACGTCACCTCGTTCAAGCTCGACAACGGCATGCAGGTGGTGGTGATCCCCGATCACCGCGCACCCGTCGTCACCCACATGGTCTGGTACAAGACGGGTGCCGCGGACGAGGCCCAGGGCAAGGCCGGCATCGCCCACCTGCTCGAGCACCTGATGTTCAAGGGCACGCCGAAATATCCCGATGGCGCCTTCAGCCGCATCGTGCGCGCCAATGGCGGCAGCGAGAATGCCTTCACCACCCAGGACTACACCGCCTATTTCCAGAAGGTCATGAAGGACCGTCTTCCCCTCGTCATGGAACTCGAGGCGGACCGCATGCAGAACCTGCAGCTGACCGACGAGACGGTGCTGCCCGAGCGCTCGGTGGTTCTCGAGGAGCGCCGCCAGCGCACCGACAACGAGCCCGCCGGCCTGCTGCATGAGCAGATGGGGGCGGCCATGTACACCGCGCATCCCTATGGCAAGCCGATCATCGGCTGGATGCCGCAGGTTTCGCAGCTCACCCGCCAGGACGCGATGGATTTCTACGCCGCGCATTACGAGCCCGAGAATGCCATCCTGATCGTCGCCGGCGACGTGACGCCGGAGGAGGTGAAGACCCTTGCCGAGCGCTATTACGGCCCGCTCAGGAACAAGCGCCCGGTGACGGAGCGCGTGCGCGCCGAGGAGCCGCCGCCCAATGCCGAGCGCCGCATCACCATGAGCGATCCGCGCGTGAGCGCGCCCAGCCTGCAGCGCCAGTACCTCACCCCCGCCGCGCGCAACCTGCCGCAGCGCGAGGAACTGGCCATGTCGCTCCTCGCCGAGATCATCGGCGGCAGCAACCAGAGCCGCTTCTACCAGACCCTCAATCTGGGCAAGAAGCTCGCGGCCTATTCCGGCGCATGGTTCGACGCCGACCAGCTCGATTATGGCGAGTTCGGCGTCTATGCCTCGCCCAATCCCGGCGTCACCGTCGAGGCGGTGGAGAAGGAGATCGACGCCATTCTCGACGAGGTCGCCACCCGGGGCGTGACCCAGGAAGAGCTCGACCGCAGCCGCAACAACATGATCGCCAGCGCCGTCTACCTGCTCGACTCGCAGGACAAGCTGGCGCGCATGTTCGGCGTGTCGCTGGCCACCGGCCAGACCATCGACGACGTGCTAAACTGGGACAAGGACCTCGCCACCGTCACCGTCGAGGACGTCAACAACGCGGCGCGCAGGGTGCTGAACCGCCGGGCCTCGGTCACCGGCGTGCTGCTGCCGGAAGCCCAGAGCCAGTGAACGCGAGAGAGAAGGTGATCACCATGCTGAACCCCGTGCGCGGCCTGCTGGCGCTTCTCTGCCTGCTCGTGGCCTCCGCCTCCAGTGCCCATGCCTTCACCATCCAGGAGGTGACGAGCCCCGGCGGCATCAAGGCCTGGCTCGTCGAGGAACACGCCATTCCGCTCATGGCCATGAACTATTCCTTCAAGGGTGGCACCGAGCTCGAGCCCGCTGGCAAGGAGGGCGTGTCGAGTTTCCTGACCGGCATGCTCGACGAGGGTGCGGGCGACATGCTCTCCGCCGAATTCCAGAAGAAGCGTGACGAACTGGCCTTCCGCATGTCCTTCGACGCGGGCAGCGACTTCTTCGAGGGCGGCTTCCAGACGCTGACCCGCAACCGCGACGCCTCGACCGATCTCCTCAGGCTGGCCATCACCGCGCCGCGCTTCGATGCCGAGCCGCTGGAGCGCGTGCGCCAGCAGTTCCTGCTCAATGTCAAGGAACAGGAGCAGGACCCGCAGTCCATCGGCTGGCAGGCCTGGATGAACGAGATCCTTCCCGGCGATCCCTATTCCCGCCCTGATGACGGAACCGAGGCCAGCATCTCCGGCATTTCCGCCGATGACCTCCGCGCCGCGCACCGCCGCATCTTCAACCGCGACGGCCTGCAGGTCGCGGTGGTGGGTGACATCACCGCCGCGGAACTGGGCCCGCTGCTCGACAAGGTGTTCGGCGGCCTGCCGGAAAAGGCGCCGGACCAGCCGGCCCTGCCTCCGGCGAAGCCTGCCATGGGGCCGAAGCTCAAGGTCATCGAGCGCGACATGCCGCAGTCCGTCATCGCCTTCGGCACCGAGGGCATCAAGCGTGACGACCCGGACTTCATCCCGGCCTTCGTCATGGCGGAAATCCTCGGCTCGGGCGGCCTCACCTCGCTGCTGTCGGAAGAGATCCGCGAAAAGCGTGGCCTGACCTATGGCGTGAGCTACGGCCTCAACCCGATGGGCCGCGGCGGCCTCTATGCCGGCTCGCTGCAGACCAAGAACGAATCCGCCGGCGAGGCGCTGGACGCTGCCCGCGACGTGATCGCGAAATACGCCGAGCAGGGCCCCACCCAGCAGGAGCTGGACGAGGCCAAGACCTTCCTCACCGGCTCCTATGCGCTGCGCTTTTCCTCCAACGCCGCCATTGCCAACCAGCTTCTCGCCCTCCAGCAGCAGAATCTGGGCATCGACTATGTCCAGAAGCGCAATGCCCTGGTCGAGGCGGTGACGCTGGACCAAGTCAAGGCCCAGGCCAAGCGCCTGCTCCACCCGGACCGGCTGATCGTCACCGTGGTCGGCAAGCCGCAAGGCGTGAAGTAAACCGCGTTTCCCTTCTCCCGCGCTTCCCGCGGGAGAAGGACTGCTGGCAAGGTCCCGCCATCCCTTGCTAATCTACCCCGATGCGAATCCGGCGGCTTTCAGAAGGAACGGTGAACCGCATCGCGGCGGGCGAGGTGATCGAGCGCCCCGCGAGCGTCGTGAAGGAGCTCGTCGAGAATGCCATCGACGCCGGCGCCAGCCAGGTCGACGTTGCCTTCCGCGGCGGCGGCAAGAGCCTGATCCGCGTCTCGGACGACGGCATCGGCATGGGGCCGGAGGACCTGGCGCTGGCCATCGAGCGCCACGCCACCTCGAAGCTCGCCGATGATGACCTGATCGACATCCGCTTCCTCGGCTTCCGTGGCGAGGCGCTGCCCTCGATCGGCGCTGTCAGCCGGCTCGCCATTTCCTCGAAGCCCAGAAGCGGTGGTGATGCCCATGTCATCATGGTGGAAGGCGGGCACTTGAGCCCGCCGCGCCCTGCCGCCCTCAACATCGGCACCGAGATCGACGTCAAGGACCTGTTCTTCGCCACGCCCGCCCGCCTTAAGTTCCTGAAGGCCGATCGCACCGAAACGGTGGAGGCGGCCGAGGTCGTGCGCCGCATGGCGCTCGCCCATCCCGGAGTGGGCTTCACCTTCGTCACCGAGGAACGCCGCCTCGTCGACGTGCCGAAGGAGGAGGGCGAGGAGGCCCGAATCCGCCGCGTCCTCGGGGCGGAGTTCATGGACAATGCCGTGGCCTTCGAGCTGGAGCGTGAGGGCGTGCGGGTGCGAGGCCATGCCGGCCTTCCCACTGCGGCGCGCGCCAATTCCGCTCAGCAATACATGTTCGTCAATGGCCGCAGCGTGCGCGACAAGCTCATCTCGGGGGCGATCCGCGGCGCCTATGCCGACGTGCTGCCCGCGGGCCGCTTCCCGGCCCTCGTGCTGTTCCTCGATTGCCCGCCGGAACGGGTGGACGTGAACGTACACCCGGCCAAGGCGGAGGTGCGCTTCCGCGACGGCGGCCTCGTGCGCGGCCTCATCGTCAGCGCCATCCGCGATGCCTTGGCGGGCAAGCGCGCGCCCGACACGGGGCTGTCGCGCCAGACCGTCTCGTCCTTCCGCCCCGTCATGCCGCGCCCCTTCAATCACCGCGGCTTCGACGAGGAGGAGAAGCAGGCGGCCCTCGCCATGAACATGCCGCCGGCTTCCGCCCCCGTGCCGGAGACTCCGGTGGCCCAGCCCGACTACCCTCTGGGCAACGCCCGCGCCCAGATCCACGACAACTACATCGTGGCGCAGACCAGGGACGGCTTCGTCCTCGTCGACCAGCACGCCGCGCACGAGCGCCTCGTCTATGAGCGCCTGAAGCGCGAGCGCGCCGATCGCGGCATCGAAACCCAGCCGCTGCTGGTGCCCGAGGTCGTCGACCTTGACCCCGTGGAGGTCGAGCGCCTTGCTGCTGCCGCGGAGATGCTGGCCCAGGGCGGCCTCGTGCTCGAGGCCTTCGGCGACGGCGCCGTCATCATCCGCGAGGTTCCCGCAGCACTCGGCCGGGCGGATGTCTCGGGCATCGTGCGCGACGTGGCGGACGAACTCGCCGAGCTCGGCGTCACCACCAGCCTCGAGGACCGCATCAACCACGTGCTGGCGACAATGGCCTGCCACAACTCGGTGCGCTCGGGCCGCAGGCTCCGCCCCGAAGAAATGAACGCGCTGCTGCGCGAGATGGAAGCGACACCGAACTCCGGCCAGTGCAACCACGGAAGGCCAACCTTTATCGAGCTGAAGCTCAGCGACATCGAGAAGCTGTTCGGACGGCGGTGAACATCGAGAGCGGGCGCAAACCTTACCATTGATGCATAAAGATTTTTGTAGAAAGTGAATATGCCGCTGTGTAACTCAAGGCATGGACCCTTCCACGCACTTGATGATTACACTTCTGATTCCCTGGGCGGGCCTTCTCATTGCTTTCGCCTTGGTGACGGGGTTTGCGGACAAGACACAGTTTTTCCTGAGAAGCGCCTTCTGCGCATTCTTGATTGCGGCACCGGTGATTTTCTTGTTCACCGACGCACTTTCCGTCACGGCCAGTCCGGCCTCCATTTTCGCGATGATGAATGCCCTGCTCTGGTCATTCCTGCTCATCTTCGGTGCGGTCTGCGGCGGCCTGGCCAAGCTGGTCTGGCTGGCAATGAGGCAAAGACCCGGACGTCGTGGGGGCCTTCTCGGAGCGCTGTTCCTGATCGGCTTCCTTGCCCTCGAATTTGCGATATTGATGGCGATTTATCCAGACTTCCTATTTTATCTCAGGCGGATGTTGGGGCTTGGCTTGTGAGGCCTGTCCTTCACCGCTTGCGCGGGCCTCTGCCATTGACGTCCCTGATCCCACGAATGTCTGTCATCACGGAGAGCTGGATCCAGCTTTCCGCCTGCGTGACCGGCGCCTATTGCTTCACCTTCCCCAGGCTTGATCCGCGCATCCTTACGGCCCCGCGCACCACTCCCCCCACTTCGTCACCCCAGCGGAAGCTGGGGCCCAGCTTTCTATCAGTTTGCCAGCGGCACGACCCCCACCCCTGCCCCTCCCCACAAGGGGGAGGGGATACACACCGGCACGCCCGTTCCTTCTTCCCCTCCCCCTCGTGGGGAGGGGCAGGGGTGGGGGGCCACGCGCCGCAACGCCTGCGGATAAATTCCCCGTGACTTTACTCCTACAATATGCTATATATCCCCTCACCCTTCCCATTCGGGGTCCTGCTCATGACGGTGAGCTCGGGCGGGACGGGGGCAGGCCTGCGGGTGTGGCTCAACGTAATCCACACTCCCGGGGGCAGAAGGAGAGACCCGGCGGCACTATGACCTTCGCGCCCTCAGGGCAAGGCGGGGCGATCTGGGATCGTTGCGCAAGCTCTCTCCCCAAGGCCTAAGACCTGTCGGTTCGCGGGCGCTGCTCAGCGCCATTCCGCCAGCTTCGCAAGCTGGCACTCCGCGCCGGGCAGCGCCCGCGCCTCCCATTTTCTCTCGAGGGACAAACAGCCACCCTCGCAATGGAGGACGCATGTCCATGCAAGCCGTGAGGCTAGATCTCGCTCGCCCGATACTGCGCCGTCTCCAGCCAGGCCGGGTTGATCTCCACGCCCCAGCCCGGCGCATCCGTCACCGTCGCCTTGCCGTCCTCGATGCGGTAGGGATCGCCGAGGAACAGGCCCACCTGCCAGGGATAGTAATCCGCCTCCTCGATCGAGAATTCGAGATACTTGCCCGCATTGGGAATGGCGCGCAGCAGGTGCATGGTGCACATCGTCACCAGCGACAGGTTCGCGGCATGGGGCGTCACCGGCAGCCCCGCCTTCTCCGCCATCCGGCACACATGCAAGGTGCGCAGCATGCCGCCCATGTACATGACGTCGGGCTGCACCACGTCCACCGCGCGCATCCCGATCATCGTCTCCCAGGCGGTGAACTCGCAATCCTGCTCGCCACCGGTCACGTCGATCGCCAGCGCATCCGTCACCTCTTTCGTCCAGGCGAATTCCCAATAGGGGCAGGGCTCCTCGAAATGCCCGATGCCCTCGGCCTCGAGCAGCCGCCCCACCGCGATCGCCCGCTTCGGCGTATAGCAGCTGTTGGCGTCGACGAGTTTGGCCACCCCATCGCCCAGCGCGCGCGACACCGTGGGCACGATCTCCTCGGTGCGGCCCGGCCACTCGTCCCGGTCGCGCCCGCATTCGGCGCCCACGCGCCACTTGAAGGCATCGAAGCCCTTCTCGTCACGCAGCCGGCACAGCCGCGCGGCCTCGTCCCGGGGCGTGATGTCGCGCTTCATCGAGGAGGCATAGGCGCGGAGCTTGCCCGGCGTGCCGCCCAGCAGCACCGTCACCGGCTTCCCCTCCAGCTTGCCGCGCAGGTCGAGGAGGGCGGTGTCCAGCCCCGTCATGGCGCGGCGCAGGTAGGAGCCGGGATACTTGTGCTCGCGCTCGTTGATCAGTTCCAGCGTGTCGGCGAAATCCAGCGCATCGGTGCCCAGCGCATGGCGCGCCACCTGGCGGTGGAAGATCTCGCAGGTGATGTCGGCGTTGTAGGTCGAGACCTGGCCCCATCCCTGATGGCCGGTGTCGCTGGTCGCGCGCACGAAGCCGACGAACTCGTTGCAGAAGGTTTCGAGCTTCCTGATCTTCACGTCATTCTCCCCGGTAGAAACGGATTGTCGTGTCGCCGTAGTCGCGTGCATCGATCAGCGCGAGGCCGGCCATGTCCTTGATCCCGGCCTTTTGTGACTCTTCCAAGACGACGATGCCGCCCCGGTTGAGCCATTCCCCAGCCACCAGTGAGGCCAGTGCCTTTTCCCCCAGCCCCTTGCCATATGGCGGGTCGGCGAAGACGAGGTCGAAGCGTGGCTGCGGCGAACAGGGGCCGAGCAGTGTCGCATCGCGCCGCCAGATCTTGACGAGCCCGATCACGCCCAGCGCATCGGCATTCCTGCGGATGAGCCCGCGCGCCTCCGCACTGTCCTCCACGAACTGGCAGAAGCGAGCCCCGCGCGACACGGCCTCGAGCCCCATCGCACCCGTGCCCGCAAACAGGTCCAGCACGCGCGCGCCTTCGAGTTCGAAGTCGGCAATGCCATGCGCCAGGATGTTGAACACCGATTCCCGCACCCGGTCGGTCGTCGGCCGCGTCGCCGAGCCGTGGGGCGGGGCGATGCTATGACCTTTGAACTTTCCACCGACGATGCGCATCATCTTCCTTCTTGAAGAATTTTTCCCCGATCGAGGACTTCATCGCCCGAGTGGGCACCTCCTCGATGCCGCCGCGCGGCAACTCGCCCAGCTGGAAGGGCCCGAATGCGGTGCGGATCAGCCGGTTTACCTGCAGCCCCAGGTGCTCGCAGATGCGCTTCACCTCGCGGTTCTTGCCTTCCTTGATGGCAATCGTCAGCCAGGTATTGTCGCCCTGCACCCGCTCGATCTTCGCCTCGATGGGGCCATAGCGCACGCCCTCGACCTCCACACCCTTCTCGAGTTTCGTGAGTGAGGCCTCGTTCACATGCCCGAAGGCCCGCACGCGGTACTTGCGGGTCCAGCCCGTGGCCGGCAGCTCGAGGAAGCGGGCGAGCTCACCGTCATTGGTCAGCAGCAGCAACCCTTCCGTATTGATGTCGAGCCGCCCGATGGAGACCACGCGCGGCAGCTGCTCGCGCAGCTTTTCGAACACTGTTGGCCGTCCCTGCGGATCGTTGTTGGAGACGACGAGCCCGCCCGGCTTGTGATAGCGCCACAGCTTGGTCGCCTCCTTACTGGGCAGCGGCTGGCCGTCGACCAGGATCACGTCCTTCGCCGTCACATTGGTGGCGGCCGAGGTCAGCACCTTGCCGTTCATCTTCACCCGGCCCTCGCCGATCAGCCGCTCGGCATCGCGCCTGGAGCAGACGCCCGCCCGCGCGATCACCTTGGCGATGCGTTCTCCCTCGAATTCGCTCATCTTGACCCGTCACCCATGAATGCCTCAATTGGCAGAATGCGACTGAATCTGCCAGCCCCCCTCGCAATCGCCTTCGAAGAGGCGGAATCCGCCGCCCTGCGGCGCGAGGTGCCGGTGGGTGCCGTGGTGGCCGACAAGGCGGGAAACGTCATCGCCCGGGCCGGTAACCGCACGCTGGAACTCAAGGACCCCACCGCCCATGCCGAGATGCTGGCGATCCGCGCCGCGGCCGAGATCCTGGGCTCGGAGCGCCTCGTCGACTGCGACCTGCACGTGACGCTCGAACCCTGCGCCATGTGCGCCGCCGCCATCTCCTTCGCCCGCATCCGACGCCTCTATTTCTCCGCCGGGGACGAGAAGATGGGTGCGGTGGAACACGGCCCCCGCTTCTATTCGCAGCCCACCTGCCACCACGCCCCCGACGTCTACAGCGGGCTGGGCGAGGACCGCGCCAAGGCCATGCTCAAGGAGTTCTTCAGGTCGAGGCGATCATGAGCCGCTTTTCCAGCTCGCGCTTCAGCTGGTCCTTCGCCGGCTGCGCCTGCTCGATCACCTCCTTGATGCGGAAGAAGTCGGCCCCCGAGAAGGAATCGATCGCGGGCCGCACATAGATGTCCGGCGGGCTGATCTGCCGCCGCAGGCTGGCCACCTGGTTGAACAGGATGAGGAGGGATCCCACCGCCACCTCCATGTTGGAGCGGTTCTTGCCATTGGCCTCGCGCGGGCGGCCGGAGACGTCAACCGCAACCACGATGTCGACACCCTCGCGCACATGGTTGAACGGCACCGGGTTGGTGACGCAGCCATCGACATAGCTGTGCCCGTCATACTGCGTGCCAAGGATGACGCCGGGAATGGCGATCGACGCCCCCACCGCCTTCACCAGCGGTCCGCGCTCGATCACCCGCTCTTCCATCGCATCGAAATCGGTGGCGATCACCTTGAAGGGAATGGTCAGGTCCTCGATGTTCTCAGGGAGCGTTTCGGGCAGCACCAGCCCCGCCAGCTTCTCGCCATGCACATGCAGCGAGGCGAGGCCTCTCAGCGCCAGCAGGTCGAAGGGGTTCACCCGCTTCTGACCGAAAGCGAACTTCAGCGCCCCGATGCGGTCCGAGAGCAGCAGTTCGGCGCGCTCGCGGATATCCCTCGCGCTGAGGCCCCCGGCATAGCCTGCGCCCAACAGCGAGCCGATGGAGCAGCCGGCGATCACCTTCGGCCTGATGCCCAGCTCGTCGAAGACTTCCAGCACCGGGATATGGGCGAGCCCGCGCGCGCTGCCGCCACCCAGGGCAAGGCCGATCGATGGTTCGCTCATGCGCCTGCCTTTCGTGCGAATGCCCACGCCGTCTCGGCAAGCGGCCGCACCTGCCGCGCCATCACCGCTGCCTCCGCATTGGCCGCCGTGCCGTCCCGCACCCGTCCCAGGATGCCCTGCAGGATCGCCGCAAGCCGGAAGAAGTTGTACGCCAGGTAGATCGGCAGCTCCGGAATGCCGCTGCGCCCGGTGCGGCGGCAGTAGTCGGCAGTATAGGCCTCGATGGCGGGAACGCCCGGATCCCTTTCATGACCCAGCAGCGAGCCCACGCCCGCACCGGTCTCCGACACCGGCATGAACCACTGCATCAGGTGATAGGTGAAGTCCGCCAGCGGGTCGCCCAGCGTCGACAGCTCCCAGTCCAGCACCGCGATGACGCGCGGCTCGGTGGGGTGGACGATGCAATTGTCCAGCCGGAAATCGCCATGCACGATGGCGGCGCCTGAGTCCGCCGGGCAGGCTCCTGGCAGCCAGGCGATGAGACGGTCCATCTCGGGGATCGCCTCGGTCTCGGATGCCCGATACTGCTCGCTCCACCGCCTGATCTGCCGCGCCACGTAACCCTGCGGCTTGCCGAAATCGCCAAGCCCGAGCGCCACGGGATCGAGCCGGTGCAGCTGCGCGATGGTGGCGTTGAGCGAGTCGAACAGCGCCGCGCGCTCATGCCCGGAAAGCCCCGGCGCATGCGGCTCCCAGAACACCCGGCCCTCGGCATGTTCCATCACATAGAAGGCCGCGCCGATGACGCCAGCATCCGCACAGAGGTGCAGCGGCTTCGCGACGGGGAACCCGGCCCGCGCCAGCGCCTCCGTCACCCGGTATTCGCGCTCGATGGCATGGGCCGAGGGCAGCAGCTTGCCGAAGGGCTTGCGCCGCAGCACATAGGATCGCGTGGGCGTCATCAGCTTGTAGGTCGGGTTCGACTGCCCGCCCTTGAAGCGCGCCAGCATCAGCGGCCCTGCGAAGCCATCGACATGCTGTTCCAGATAGGTTGCGAGTGCAGCGGCATCGATATCGGAGGCAGTGGTGCCAGAGAACGCCTGCTGCCGGTCAATGCGCATGGCGGTCCAGGAAGGGGACCAGCGCGTCGAGCACGGCCTTCGGATTTTCCTCGGCGACGAAATGGCCGGAATCGATGCCCTGGCCTTCGACGCTTTCGCACCAAGCGTGCCAGGTCTCCAGCGGCCCATCGGTTTCGCTGGGAATACCCGCCGTCCCCCACAGCGCGAGAGTGGGGCAAGCGATCTTGCGCTCCGCCGCGTGGTCCACCACATCCGCGGCAAGATCATAGGTCGCCCCGGCGCGGTAGTCGTTGCAGGTGGCGTGGATGTGTTCGGGCGTGGCGTAATGCAGGCGGTATTCCGAGAGCGCCTCCTCGCTGAAGGCGGAGAGGTCCTTGGCCTTGGTCCAGCTGGCGATGGTGTAGTCGAGATATCCCACCGGGTTCGGTTCGATCAGCATCTCCGGCAGCGGGTGCGGCTGGGCGAGGAACAGCCAGTGATAGGTCTTCATGGCGAGGCGGACGGTGAAGTTGTGCCACATCGCATGGGTCGGCACGATGTCGAGCACGGTGAGGCAGGTGACGGCGCCGGCGTGGTCCAGCGCCATGCGGTAGCCCACGCGCGCCCCGCGGTCATGCCCCACCACGGCGAAGCGCTCATGCCCGAGGCTCTTCATCAGCGCGATCAGGTCGTTCGCCATGGCGCGCTTGGAATAGGCCTCGTTCTTCGCGTCGTTCGGGGGGCAGGAGGAGTAGCCATAGCCGCGCAGGTCCGGCATCACGCAGGTGAAGCGCTTCATCAGTTCCGGCGCCACCTTGTGCCACATGGCATGGGTCTGCGGAAAACCATGGACCAGCAGCAGCGGCGGTCCGGAGCCGCCGATGCGGGCGAAGATCTCCACCCCGGCCTGGCGGTGCCGGTATTCGCGCGTGCCGGGAAAGAGCGTGCTCATGGCGGCAGGTTACACCGCTTGGGCGCCTCGCGCAAAGATCAGCGGTTTTCCTCGCGCGCCAGCGCCCGCCAGGCAATGTCGCGGCGGCAGAAGCCCTCCGGCCAGTCGATGCGCTCGACCGCCGCATAGGCGCGGTCGCGCGCCTCGCGCACCGTGGCGCCGCGCGCCGTGACGTTCAGCACGCGCCCGCCATTGGCAACGATCTTTCCGTCCTGCGCTGCCGTTCCGGCATGGAAGACCTCAACGCCCTCCATGGCGGACGCCCCCTCGAGCCCGCGGATCTCGCTACCCTTCACCACGTCGCCGGGGTAGCCCTTGGCGCACATCACCACGGTCAGCGCAACGTCGTCGAACCAGCGCGCCGACACCTTGTCCAGCGTGCCGTCGCAGCAGGCGAGCAGCAGGGTGACGAGATCGTCCTTTAGCCGCATCATGAGCACCTGGCATTCCGGGTCACCGAAGCGGCAGTTGTATTCGATGAGCTTGGGACCATCCCTGGTCAGGATCAGCCCGGCATAGAGCACGCCGAGGTAAGGGTGCCCCATGTCGTGCAGCGCGCGGATCGTCGGCTTCACGATCCTTTCCAGGGCCTCTTCGCACAGGGCGGGCGTCATGCAGGGGGCAGGGGAATAGGCGCCCATGCCGCCGGTATTGGGGCCGGTGTCGCCGTCACCCACGCGCTTGTGGTCCTGCGCCGTGGCGAGCGGCAGGGCGTTCCTTCCATCGGTCAGCACGAAGAAGCTCGCCTCCTCGCCTTCGAGGAATTCCTCGATCACGCATTCGGCCCCGCCGAACCTGCCGGAGAAGATGTCCTCGACGGCTGCGCGCGCCTCGGCCATGTCCATTGCCACGGTCACGCCCTTGCCGGCCGCGAGCCCGTCCGCCTTGATGACGATGGGCGCGCCATGCGCTTCGAGATAGGCCAGCGCTGCCGCCCTGTCCTTGAAGCGGCCATAGGCAGCGGTCGGAATGTCGTACTTGGCGCAGATATCCTTGGTGAAGCCCTTGGAGCCTTCGAGCTGGGCGGGAAACTTCCTCGGGCCAAAGCACTTGATGCCGGCGGCGGCGAGGTCATCCGCCAGCCCCGCCACCAGCGGCGCCTCGGGGCCCACCACCACGAGGCCGATGGTCTCGGCGCGGCAGAATGCGATCACTGCGGCATGATCCGTCACCTTCAGGTCAGCGTTGCGAGCGATCTGGCCGATTCCGGGGTTGCCGGGCGCAACGAACAGCCGGTCGCACAAGGGGCTCGCGGAAATGGCCCAGGCCAGCGCATGTTCCCGTCCGCCCGATCCGATGAGAAGAATGTTCATGGCCACACCCGTCCTTGCTTTCGCCTGCCTTTTTGCATTTGATGCGCGTGAATCAAAGTGCGGAATTTGCCATGTCCAGCATCTGGGGCCATGACCCGGAAACCGGCGAGATCATCGAGGGTGGGGGCTCCAATGCCGGGGAATACTCGGTCTCGGAGATCGCCAATGCGCTCAAACGCACGCTGGAGGATAGGTTCGGCCATGTGCGCGTGCGAGGCGAGATTTCGGGCTATCGCGGGCCGCACTCCTCGGGCCACTGCTATTTCTCGATCAAGGACGAGGGTGCCAAGCTCGACGCGGTGATCTGGCGCGGCAGCTTCGGAAGGCTGCGCGCCAAGATGCAGGAGGGACTGGAGGTCATCGCCACCGGCAAGATCACCTCCTATCCGCTGAAGTCCGCCTACCAGATCGTCATCGAATCGATCGAACCCGCCGGTGTCGGCGCCCTGATGGCGCTGCTGGAGGAACGGAAGCGCAAGCTCACCGCCGAAGGTCTGTTCGATGCGGCGCGCAAGCGGCCCATCCCCTACCTGCCGAAGGTGATCGGCGTCGTCACCTCGCCCACGGGGGCCGTGATCCGCGATATCCTGCACCGGCTCAACGACCGCTTCCCGCGCCATGTGATCGTCTGGCCGGTGCGCGTACAGGGCGAGACCTGTGCGGCGGAGGTGGCGGCCGCCATTGCCGGCTTCAACGACATGGCGAAAAAGCCGGATGTGATCATCGTCGCGCGCGGCGGCGGCTCGCTCGAGGACCTGTGGGGCTTCAACGAGGAGATCGTGGTGCGCGCCGCCGCCGCGAGCGCCATCCCCGTCATCTCCGCCGTCGGCCACGAGACGGATACGACGCTCATCGACTACGCCGCCGACCTGCGCGCGCCCACCCCCACGGCTGCTGCGGAAAAGGCTGTTCCGGTGCGCGCCGATCTGGTGGCGGAAGTGGCCCGCCTCGACGCCCGCCTGCAGGGTGGCCTCAGCCGTTGCATGGACGAGCGCCGGACCCGCCTGCGCTCCGCCGCCCGCGCCCTGCCGCGTCCGGATGAAATTCTTGCGCTTGTGCGCCAGCGCTTCGACTCCGCTGCGGGCCGCCTTGTCCAGGCGCTGAAGGCCAATACGCGCGAGCATGGCGCGCGCCTCAACCGCGTCGCGCCCCGCCTCACGCTGGCGCCCATGCGCAGCATGATCGCCAATGAGCGCCGCTCGCTCGATCTGTCGGGTCGCCGGGCGGCGCAGGCGCTGTCACGCCTCGTCGCCTTCCAGCGCCAGCGTTTCGACGGCGTGGCGAAGCTTGCGGAGTCGCTCTCCTACAAGTCCGTGCTGCGCCGCGGCTTCGCGCTGGTGCGCGACGAGAAGGGCAGGCCGGTACACTACGCAGGGGACATCAAGCAATGGGCGGCTCTGCGCCTCGAATTCGCCGATGGCGAGGTGCAGGTGCGCGAGGACAGCCCCAGGCAGGGCCGCCTCCTCTAGCGCATCAGATCGCCCACTCGCCCTTGCGCATCAGCGGTTCCGCCGTGCCATCGGCCATGATGCCGTCGACATCCAGTTCACCGGAGCCGATCATCCAGTCGACATGCACGAGGCTCGAATTCGCCCCCAATGCGGCGAGTTCTTCCTTCGAACGCCTGGAGCCGTCGCGGATGTTCTCGGTGTAGGACTGGCCCACCGCGATGTGGCTCGCCGCATTCTCGTCGAACAGCGTGTTGTTGAAGATGATGCCGCTCTTCGAGATGGGCGAGGAATGCGGCACCAGGGCGACTTCGCCCAGTCGTGCGGCCCCTTCATCGGTGTCGATGAGGTTGCGGAAGGCGTCCTGGCCGTTTTCCGCCGTCATCTCCACGATCCGCCCGCGCTCGAAGCGCACGCGGATGCCGTCGATCAGTGAGCCTTGGTAGGACAGCGGCTTCGACGAGCAGACGATGCCATCCACCAGTTCCTTGTGGGGGGCAGTGAAGACTTCCTCGGTCGGGATGTTGGCATTGCAGAATACCCCGTTCAGGGCCTTGCCGCCGCCTCCCTTCCAGACGTGCTCCTCGGCGAGACCCAGCATGAGATCGGTCCCGGGCCCCGTGTACTTGAGGGCGCGGTAGCGCCGCCGGTTCAGGAACTCGGTGCGGCGGCGAAGGTCGGCGTTGTGGGTTTCCCATGCCGCAATGGGGTCCGGCAGGTCGGCCTTGGTACAGGCAAAGATGGCCTGCCACAGCCTGTCGACTGCCTCAGCCTCGGAAACACCGGGGAAAACCGATCGTGCCCAGGCCGGCGTTGCCGCGGCGATCACGCACCAGTTGATGGCAAATCCGGTGATCAGTTCGAGTGCCGGGCGGTAGGCCTTCGAGCGTGCCTTGTTGGCGCGCGACAGCTTCTCCGGATCCTGGCCCGCCAGCAGCGCCGGGTTCTCGCCGGCAATCGCCAGGCGCGCCGCCCCGCCCCGGAAAGCCTCCGCCATGCCATTGAACAACCATTCAGGTGCAACGTCGAAGGCAGCCTCCGGTGCATGCTGGAAACGCGCCAGCGTGGTCACGTCATCGGCGTAGACGGTGGTCACCAGGCTGGCACCCGCCTTGTAGGCATGCTCGGTGATGCGCCGCACCAGCGGCACCGCGTCCAGCGGCGCGCTGATCAGCAGCTGCTGGCCTGCCTGCAGGTTGAGGCCGGTGCGCACGGCGAGCCTGGCATAGGTGTCGAGAAGCTTCTCGTGGTTCGATGCTTGGGTCATGGCGCTGAATCTATACGCAACAGGTCGGAATTGTCCAAAGTTTCGGCATCTTCAAAACGGCGCAAAATCCGCTAGTCTTGGCTGCCATGAATTTTCTCGAACCCAGGCAAGCCGGCCGGGAGGCCGTCATCCGCTATCTCGATGCCGATTTCCAGATCGTCCGGGAAGGTGATTTCGTGCGGTGCGCAGCCACGGGTGCAGCAATTCCGCTCCCTGACCTGCGTTACTGGAATGTCAGCCTGCAGCGCGCCTATGGCTCGGCCGAGGCGGCCTTCACGGCGCACATCATGACCCGATCGTGAGGGAGCGAAGGTAGTCCTGCACCTGCGACTGGTAGAGCAGGAGCAGGTTCGCGGCCAGCACCGCCAGCTGCACCAGGAGGGCCCCCCCGCTCGACATGGCCCGGGCACCGGATGCCCGGCGAACGGCGTAGAGGCCCAGAAACAGGGCATTCAGCAGCAGCAGGCGCAGGAACATGGGAGGATTGCCGGCGGCCAGGACGTCGTAGGCCTGGTCCCATCTGGCAAGGTAGAGGTATTCCAGCATGCCGTCCCGGCCTGTTCGCTCGGGCTGGAATCCTACTGCCAAGCCGTGTATAGGCCAAGCCGATTTCACCGTAGGTAAGGGGTTCTCCCCTTTGGAGTAAACGAAATGACGACGAACTGGACACCTGACAGCTGGCGGAGCTTCCCGGTCGTGCAGGTGCCGGATTACCAGGACCAGGCCAGGCTGAAGTCCGTGGAAGAGCAGCTTGCCGGCTATCCGCCGCTGGTTTTCGCCGGTGAGGCCCGCAAGCTGAAGCGCAAGCTCGCCCGCGTGGCCGAGGGCAAGGGCTTCCTGCTGCAGGGCGGCGACTGTGCCGAAAGCTTCGCCGAGCATTCGGCCGACAACATCCGCGACTTCTTCCGCGTCTTCCTGCAGATGTCGGTCGTGCTCACCTTCGCCGGCGGCCAGCCGGTGGTGAAGGTCGGCCGCATTGCCGGCCAGTTCGCCAAGCCCCGCTCTTCGCCCACCGAGACGATCGGCGGCGTCGAACTGCCGATCTATCGTGGCGACATCGTCAACGGCGCCGAGGCCACCCTCGAGGCCCGCAGGCCTGACCCGGAGCGCCAGATCATGGCCTACCGCCAGTCGGCCGCCACCCTCAACCTGCTGCGCGCCTTCGCCCAGGGCGGCTATGCCAACCTCGAGCATGTCCACAAGTGGACGCTCGACTTCCTCAAGGATTCGCCGGCCTACGAGCGCTACCAGGAGATCTCGGACCGCATCACCGAAACGGTGGGCTTCATGCGCGCCTGCGGCATCAATGCCGATACCGCACCGCAGCTCCGCACCACCGATTTCTTCACCAGCCACGAGGCGCTTCTGCTGGGTTACGAACAGGCGCTGACCCGCGTCGACTCGACGAGCGGCGACTGGTACGCGACGTCGGGCCACATGCTGTGGATCGGCGACCGCACCCGCCAGCCGGACCATGCGCATGTCGAGTTCATGCGCGGCGTCAAGAACCCGATCGGCCTCAAGTGCGGCCCGTCGCTGAAGCCGGACGAGCTGATCCGTCTCATCGACGCGCTGAACCCCGAGAACGAGCCGGGCCGCCTCACCCTCATCGCGCGCTTCGGCGCCGACAAGGTGGAGAAGCATTTGCCCGACCTCATCCGCGCCGTGAAGCGCGAGGGCAAGGTTGTCGTCTGGTCCTGCGACCCGATGCACGGCAACACGGTGAAGTCGACGTCAGGCTACAAGACCCGCCCCTTCGAGTCGGTGCTGGGCGAAGTGCGCCGTTTCATGGCGGTGCACCAGGCCGAGGGCACACATGCCGGCGGCATCCATGTCGAGATGACCGGCAAGGACGTCACCGAATGCACCGGCGGCCTGCGTGCGCTGCGCGACGAGGACCTGAACGACCGCTACCACACCTTCTGCGACCCGCGCCTCAACGCCGCCCAGGCGCTGGAACTCGCCTTCCTCGTCGCCGAGGAAATCAAGAAGGAAATGGCCTCGCGCCCCAAGACGGACGACGACGACATCGTCGAGGCGGCGGAGTAAGTCCTCCACCACGTCTCCAACAGTCATCATGGCCGGGCATGTCCCGGCCATCTTTTTTGGTGATCGTGTTTTCCGGGGGTTGAAACGACCTTGAGTGCCACCTAACTGTGACTCTCCAAGTTACGGAATGAGCGGAGCTGACATGATCGAGCTGTATCACTGGCCTACCCCGAATGGTCACAAGATCACGATTTTCCTCGAGGAAGCGGGTCTCGCCTACAACATCCACCCGGTGGACATCGGCAAGGGCGACCAGTTCAAGCCCGACTTCCTCGCGATCTCGCCCAACAACCGCATGCCGGCGATCATCGACACCGCGCCTGCCGATGGCGGCAAACCCGTCTCGGTGTTCGAGTCCGGCGCCATCCTGCTCTATCTCGCGGAAAAGACGGGGCTCTTCATCCCGAAGGACCTGCGTGGACGTGTGGAAGTGCTGCAGTGGCTGTTCTGGCAGATGGGCGGCCTCGGCCCCATGTCCGGTCAGGCCGGTCACTTCGCCATCTATGCGCCGGAGAAGATCCCCTATGGCATCGAGCGCTACACCAAGGAGGTGAACCGCCTCTATGGCGTCATGAACAAGCGCCTCGCCGATCGGCCTTATCTCGCCGGTGACTACTCGATCGCCGACATGGCGTCCTACCCCTGGGTCGTGCCGTATGAGCGCTACAGTCAGGATCTCAACGACTTCCCACACCTCAAGCGCTGGTTCGAGGCCATCAAGGCGCGTCCGGCCGTTGCCAAGGTCTATGCCGCGGTGAACCCGTCCTACCAGAAACCGATGACGGACGCGGAAAAGAAGGTTCTGTTCGGCCAGACTGCGAAGTCGGTTGCCTAGACCGGCATCGCCATCGCCGCCGGCCGGCGGCGGAACTCGGAGAGAATGTGCATGGTCAGGGCGGCGAGCACGATGCCGCCGCCCACCAGCGTCTGGAGCGACGGTGTCTCGCCGAGGAACACGAAGACCCAGAGTGGCGTGAACGGCACTTCGAGTGCCGCGAGCAGTGTCGCCTCCGCCGCCGGCACGCGTTTCGACCCAAAGGTATAGAGCGCCAACCCCGCCGCGTTCTGCACGATGCCGAAGGCCGCACAGAGCCAGAAGTCGTGGAAGCTGATCGACAGCGGCGCCGCGAACCAGAAGCAGGCGAGGGAGCAGATCCAGGCCGAGGCCGCCATGGCCGGCAGCATCGGCACGTCGCGGTACTTGCGCATGATGGTGGTGAAGCCCGCCATCGACAGCGTCATCAGCACCGCGAGGAACTGCCCGAACAGGCTGCCCCCCATTTTTGCTCCCCACAACATGATGCCGACGCCCAGCAGCGCCACCGTGCTGCCGATGAGGGTGGAGCGCGACGGCTTCTCGCCGATCACCAGATAGGCGAGCGCCGCCGTCACGAAGGGCACGGTCGCATAGATCACCATGGCGTCGGCCACCGTGGTGTAGCGCAGCGACCCGATGCCGGTGATCATGCCCGCGGCGGAGAGCAATGCCACGCCAAGTGCGGGCCAGCGCAACGACCGCAGGATGGCAAGGCTCCTTCCACGCTCCATCAGCAGGAACAGCGCGAAGACGGCGCTGCCGGAGAAGATGCCGCGCCAGAACAGCATGGTCATCAGGTCGGCGCTGATGCCGCGCACGAAGAGGCCGGATGTTGACCAGCACAGCGCGGCACCCGCCGCCAGCAGCAGGCCGATGCGATGTTGCCGGTGCTGCTCGGCACTCATCATTGCCGGCTGGCCTTGAAGATGTTGATGGTGTTGGCAGCGAGGATCAGCGCGCCGCCGGCGAGCGACCAGGCATCGAGCCCCTCGTTGTAGATCCAGTAGCCGAGCAGTGCGGAAAGCGGCAGGCGGAGGAAGTCCATCGGCATCACCACGGAGGCATCCGCCAGCGAGATCGCCCTGGACAGGCAGTAATGCGAGCCCGTGCCCGCGAGCGCCACCACGGCGACGAAGGGCAGTGCCTGCACCGAGGGCCAGGTCCAGGTGGCCCATGCGGGAAAGGCCCCGATCACCGTCTGCATGGTAAACATGAAGAAGATCACGGTGAGCGCCGTGTCGCGCCGCGTGATGTATTTGGTGAGAGTGACCGAGACAGCGAAGAGCAGGGCGGCGGCCAGCGCCACGAGGTGGCCCACATTCAGCGTGAGGCCCGGCTTCACGATCATCAGCACACCGCCGAAGCCCACGACCAGCGCCGCGACCTTCCAGCCGTAGAGCCGCTCGCCGAGGAATGCCGCCGCGAGGATGGCGATCCACAGCGGCATGGTGAACTCGATGGCGATCACCTCGGCGAGCGGGATCAGCAGCAGGGCCGAGAACCAGGCATATTGCCCGGCATAGTGCACGACGTTGCGGATGCCGTGCAGCTTCAGCTGTGACAACCGCCCCTTCAGCCCGCCATTGAGCATCACGATGGGGGTGAGGATGATGGTGGCGATGAGGCTCCGGAGCAGCATCACCTCAAAGACCGAGACCTCCTGCGCCAGCTGCCGCCCGGCCACCGTCATGCCCAGCGTGGCCGTCAGCCAGCCCGCCATCCACAACCCTGCCTGACCGACCTTCTGCTGCGCCACGCCCCGGCCCCGAATCCGGAGGGCAGCATTAACCATGTGACGCTTGCGCCGGTAGGGTGGAAACGGCATGGCTCGCCCGCAAATTGCCCAAACCCTTGACCTGCGGGCCCTCCTGACGCATGGTGAGATCCGAAATGACCAACTGCCCCGCCACTGCCGCCCTCTGCGGCCGGATTATTTGCTGCTAGCCGAACATCCGCTGGCAGGGCGCCCTTTGACCTAAATCCAAGACAAAGCGTACCCGGGCCGGCAAGCCTGAGGATCGACATGTCTTTGCGCCTCTACAACACGCTGACCCGCACCAAGGAAGAGCTCGTCCCGCTCGATCCCAGGAACGTGCGCATGTATGTCTGCGGGCCCACGGTCTATGATTTCGCCCATATCGGCAA
This sequence comes from Aestuariivirga litoralis, assembly GCF_003234965.1. Lineage (GTDB taxonomy): Bacteria > Pseudomonadota > Alphaproteobacteria > Rhizobiales > Aestuariivirgaceae > Aestuariivirga > Aestuariivirga litoralis. Next base: position 94,526 of record NZ_QKVK01000002.1, on the reverse strand, counting down.
TGCGCGCCCGGTCATCGTCTTCGACCTGTTGTTCCGCCTGTTGCGCCAGCTCTATGGCGAGGCCCATGTCACCTATGTGCGCAACATCACCGACGTGGATGACAAGATCAACGCGCGGGCCCTGCGTGATTTTCCCGATTTGGCCCTGAACGACGCGATCCGCAACGTCACAGAGAAGACCGCGAACCAGTTCTTCGCCGATGTCGAGAAACTCGGCTGCCTCCAGCCGACGATTCAGCCGCGCGCCACCGACAACATCCCGCAGATGATCACGCTGATCGAGATGCTGCTGACGCGCGGCCATGCCTACCAGGCCGCGGGCGAGGTGCTGTTCAGCGTCGACTCCATGCCGGACTATGGCCGTCTCTCGCAGAGGAACCTGGAGGACCAGCAGGCGGGTGCCCGCATCGCCGTCGATGCCCACAAAAAGAACCCGGCCGATTTCGTGCTGTGGAAGCTCTCGTCCGATGATGAGCCGGGCTGGGCCAGCCCCTGGGGCCGCGGACGCCCCGGCTGGCACATCGAATGCTCCGCCATGAGCAACCGCTACCTGGGCGAGGTCTTCGACATCCATGGCGGCGGGCTGGACCTCATCTTCCCGCACCATGAGAACGAGATCGCCCAGACGCGTTGCGCCTTCGGCACGCCGGTGATGGCCAATGTCTGGATGCACAACGGCTTCCTGCAGGTCGAAGGCCAGAAGATGTCGAAGAGCCTCGGCAACTTCTTCACCATCAACGAGCTGCTCGCCGACTGGCCGGGCGACGTGCTGCGCTTCAACATGCTGCGCACGCATTATCGCCAGCCCATCGACTGGACGATCAAGAGCCTCGAGGAAAGCTGGCGCACGCTCGAGGGCTTCTTCAACAGTGCCGGTGCCGTGCATGCGGAGCAGGCGAAGATCGGCCCCTCGGTGCTCGATGCACTGATGGACGACCTCAACACGCCCAAGGCCATCGCCGAGCTCCATGCGCTCGACAAGCCGGGCCGCCAGAACGAGCTTGGCGAAACGCTGAAGGCGCTGGGCTTCACTGGCAACCTCTCCTCGCCGAAGGCTGAGGCAAATGTTGACGCCGCCGCGGTCGACGCCCTCATCACCGCCCGCCTCGACGCCCGCAAGGCCAAGAACTGGGCCGAGAGCGACCGCATCCGCGATGAGCTGGCCTCAATGGGCGTGGCCATCAAGGACAACAAGGATGGAACAACCAGTTGGGAGGTGAAGCGGTGATGTTTCTCGACCGCGCCGTAACCCACCCAAAAGTCCCGTCACCCCGGCGAAAGCCGGGGCCCAGCTTTCCACTGGGTCACCGTCCACAGCGGGGTCCCGGCTTTCGCCGGGATGACGTGCGCAAGAGGGAAGCGTCATGACCACTGACAAGAAGCCCTGGCACGACAATCTGCCATTCCCCAAGCACTGGCTCCTCTACATCGCGCTGAAGCTCATTGTTCTGGCGCTCGTCGTCTATCTCGCACTGCATTGGAAGGGGCTGGTCTGATGGCCCGCGAACGCATCTACCTCTTCGACACGACCTTGCGCGACGGCCAGCAGACGCCGGGCGTCGATTTCTCGCTCGAGGACAAGCTCGTCGTCATGGACCTCCTCGACGAGATGGGTGTGGACTACATCGAGGGCGGCTATCCGGGCGGCAACCCGACCGACACCGCCCTCTTCGCCACCGAGCGCAACACGCGCGCCACCTTCACCGCCTTCGGCATGACCAAGCGGGCAGGGCGCTCCGTCTCCAACGATGCGGGCCTCCAGCAACTGCTGCAGGCGAAGTCGAAAGCCGCCTGCTTCGTCGCCAAGTCGTGGGACTATCACGTGCGCGTGGCGCTGGGTTGTACGAACGAGGAGAACCTGGAGTCGATCCGCCAGACGGTCGAGGCAGCGCGTGCCGCCGGCAAGGAGGTGCTCATCGACTGCGAACATTTCTTCGATGGCTTCAAGGCCAATCCCGCCTATGCGCTGGCCTGCGCGGAGGAGGCCTACAAGGCCGGCGCCCGCTGGGTCGTGCTCTGCGACACCAATGGCGGCACGCTGCCCTCCGAAGTGGGCGCCATCGTGCGCCATGTGACGAACCACGTGCCGGGCAGCCATCTCGGCATCCATGCGCATAACGACACCGAGCATGCGGTGGCCAATTCGCTCGCCGCCGTCGATGCCGGCGTGCGCCACATCCAGGGCACGCTCAATGGCATCGGCGAGCGCTGCGGCAATGCCAACCTCGTCTCCATCATCCCTTCGCTGGTGCTGAAGCCGCATTTCGCGGAGCGCTTCGAGACGGGGATCGATGCCGATCGCCTGCAGCGGCTCACCCACATCTCGCGTGCCTTCGACGAGCTCCTCAACCGCTCGCCGAACAAGCAGGCACCCTACGTCGGCAAGAGTGCCTTTGCCACCAAGGCCGGCATCCATGCCTCGGCGCTGATGAAGGATCCCGAGACCTACGAACACGTGCCGCCGGAGTCCGTCGGCAACCGCCGCCAGGTGCTGGTCTCGGACCAGGCCGGCAAGTCCAATCTCATCGCCGCCCTCCAGCGCATGGGGATCGAAGTGGCCAAGGACGACACGCGCCTCGATGGCCTGCTGCGCGACGTGAAGGAGCGTGAGGCGCAGGGCTATGCCTATGACGGGGCGGACGCCTCCTTCGAGCTCCTCGCGCGGCGCGCGCTGGGCAGCGTGCCCAAATACTTCGACGTGCTCTCCTTCCGCGTCATCGTCGAGGAGCGCGACAAGGAGATGATCTCGGAGGCCGTGGTCAAGGTGAAGGTCGACGACCAAGTCTATCTCAACGCAGGCGAGGGCAACGGCCCCGTCAACGCGCTGGACGTGGCCCTGCGCAAGGACCTCGGCAAGTACCAGCGCTTCATCGACGACATGGAGCTCTCGGACTTCAAGGTGCGCATCCTCAATGGCGGCACGGGGGCCACCACCCGCGTGTTGATCGAAAGCCGCGACGGCAAGGGCAACCGCTGGTTCACGGTCGGTGTTTCCCCCAACATCGTGGACGCCTCGTTCCAGGCGCTTTCCGACGCGCTGGTCTACAAGCTGGTGCGTGAGGGCGTCTCCGCCACCTAAGTCATGCGCGGGGCACATGCGCCCAAGCCCCGCCGGGGTTTGCGCCGCACCGGAGGAGGGGGCTAAACGGCCCTGATGACCGCCATCGACCAGAAGCCGGCCTCCCGCGCGCTGAGCAACGCCGAAATCGGCGTGATGCTGGCCATCGGCGCGCATCTCGTCTGGGGCGGCATGGCCGTCTATTTCGGCCAGATCCGCTATATCTCTCCCGTCGAGATCGCCGTGAACCGCGGCGTGTGGGCGCTTCCCATCGCGGCCGCCGTCGTCTGGTACATGGGGCAGTGGGGCGACGTCTGGCGCGCAGTGAAGAACCCCAGGCACCTCGCCATCCTCACCCTCACGGCGGGCCTCATCGTCTTCAACTGGGGCTTCTATGTCTGGTCCATCCAGGTCGGCCGCACGCTGGAATCGAGCCTCGGCTACTTCATCAACCCGCTCCTCAACGTGGTGATGGGCTATCTCTTTTTGGGCGAACGCTTCACCCTGCCGCAGAAGGTGGCGCTGGCGCTGGCCACCGTCGCGGTGCTCATCCAGACCTGGGCGCTGGGCCATGTGCCGTGGCTCGGCCTCATGCTCGCATCCACCTTCTGCCTCTACGGCTTCCTGCGGAAGACGATTCCCGTGGGACCCACCCAGGGCTTCCTCGTCGAGACGGCCATCGTCACGCCGCCACTGCTGCTGGCCGAATGGTATCTCGTGTCGAAGGGCCAGGCCTATTTCGGTACCGACGCCTACTCGACGCTGATGCTGATGGGCTGCGGCGCCATGACGGCGGCGGCGCTGATCCTCTTCACCGCCTCGATCCGGAGGATCCGTTATTCGACGGCGGGCCTGCTGCAATACATCTCGCCGTCGCTGGTCTTCCTTACGGCGGTCTTCATCTTCCACGAGCCGATGAGCCCGGTGAAACTCGCCTCTTTCATCATCATCTGGGTGGCACTCGCCATCTTCTCGGCGTCGGCGATCAGGGACGATCTCGCACGGCGCAGGGCCGCCTGAGCCTTACATCTTGTTGAGCAGCGGCTGCTCCGGCACCAGTTCGGGCGTCACCTTCAGGCGGTGCTCGAAGGCCGGCACCACGTCCTCGGCGCGCTTCACCACGTCCATGCCGAATTCCAGCCCCTCGCGGATGAAGCGCTCGGCCCGCATATGGTCGAACAGCGTCACCAGCGGCTGCCAGTAATTCTCGATGTTGCACAGGATGATCGGCTTGTGATGCTGGCCGAGCTGCGCCCAGGTGGAAATCTCGGCGAGTTCTTCCAGCGTGCCGAGCCCACCTGGCAGGGCAACGAAGCCCGACGAGCGGGCGAACATGGTCATCTTGCGCTCATGCATGTCGGCGGTGACGATGAGTTCGTTCACGTCCGTCAGCATGCGCTCGCGGTTCGCCAGGAATTCGGGGATGATGCCGGTCACGTGGCCGCTGTTTTCCAGCACCGAGCGCGCGACCTCGCCCATCAATCCTAGGCTGCCGCCGCCATAGACCAGCCCGATGCCGGCCTCCGCCATGGCCTTGCCCAGCGTCCGCGCGGCGGCCATGTAGGCCGGGTTCCGGCCGTTTCCGGAACCGCAATAGACGCAAAGTTTACGGGCTGGGCTCATTGATGGTCTCCTGACATGGTCCGAATCGCGGTGGGGATTGACTGCCGCGTGCTGGTTGTTCCCTTCGCAAATCTTTGCCTAAAAGGAAACAGCGGCTTATGAAGGGCACGGAAACCTCCCCGGGAAGGGGGACATCCGCCGCAGGCGGAACGATATTGGGAACGGCAGAAGCATGCAGAACAAGACCCCGATTGTGGTGCTCACGGGCCTCGGCATCGTGGCGGCGGCGGCCGTCGCCGGGCTGACCCGCGACCAGTGGATGGGCCAGAAAACCGAAGTGGTGGCCGTGGCCCCCGCTCCCGAAGCCCCCAAGGCGCCCGAAACACCCGAAGTGCCGGCCGTGACCCCGGAGGCCACGCCGCCTGCCCAACCGCCCGCTGCAACGGCCGAGCAGCCCGCCGCGCCCGAACCGGCGCAGCAGCAAACCGCGGCCGTGCCGCCTTCCACCCAGCCCGAGGCTCCGGCGGCAGTGAACGGCGGCGAGGCCCCCAAGGTTCCCGCCTTTGACACGGTGCGCGTGGAAAAGACCGGCGAAGCGGTGATCGCGGGAACGGCGGCGCCCGGCGCCGAGGTTGTCGTGAAACTGGACGGCAAGGTGATCGGCCAGACCACCGCCAACAGTGACGGCGCCTTCGTGCTCGTCCCGGCCACGGCATTGCCGGTCGGCAGCGGCGCCTTGACCCTCGAGGCAAAGGCGCCCGGTGCAGCAGAGGCGACCCCGTCGCAGCAGAGCGTGGCCGTCATCGTGCCCGCCGCCGATCAGCCGCAGGAAGCGCTGGTCGCCGTCGTCAGCCCGGACCAGCCCACCAGGGTGCTGCAGAAGCCCGCCGCGAAGCCGGGGGCCACCCCGGCTCCGGCCACGGCCCCGGCGGCGGAAACGCCTGCCAAGCTGGTCTCCATCGATGCCGTCGATTATGACCAGGCCGGCAACATCGTGTTCTCCGGCCAGGGTAACGAGGGCAACACGGCCCGCGTCTACATCGACAACAATTTCATCGGCGATGCTCCGGTGGGCGCGGATGGTCACTGGACCTTCTCTGCCACGGCTGACATTGCGCCCGGTGTCCACACCCTGCGCGTCGATGGTCTCGACACCGGCGGCAAGGTGCTGAACCGCGTCGAAGTCCCCTTCGTCAGGGAGGAACAGAAAAAGGTTGCGGAGGCCACCGAAACGCCGCCCGCCCCTGCCGCACCGCCCGCGGCCGAATCGGAGAGCGCCGCCAAGTCCGATGCCGAGGTCCCGTCGGCCCCCGCCGATGCGACGCCACCAACTGCCACGCCGCCTGCCGCCACCACACCGGCAAAGCCCAGGGATGGCCGCGTCGTGATCCAGCCCGGCAACAACCTCTGGACGATTGCCCGCGTGCTCTATGGCAATGGCGCCAAGTTCACCATGCTCTACGAGGCGAACAAGAACCAGATTCGCGACCCCGATCGCATCTACCCGGGACAGGTCTTCAAGACCCCCGACGTGGCGCCGACCTCGGAATCGATCGATCCGAAGCGCCGCGAACCGCTGAAGCCTGAGGAAAACGCCGCCTCCGGCCAGTAGTTTCCGCTTCGCAAGGGGCCTCCGGCTACCTATATGCTGCTCCCATGAGCCGCAGGACGCCCCCCAGCAACGACAAGCCCATCGCGGTGGATGGCGACCAGTGGTCCATCCTCCGCGACATGCTCCCCTATCTCTGGCCCGCCGGCCACCCCGGACTCAAGGTCCGCGTTGTCCTCGCCATGGTGGCGCTGGTGCTGTCCAAGGTCGTCACCGTGGCGACGCCCTATGCCTTCAAATATGCAACGGACGCCTTGACCGGCAAGGCGGACATCGCCACCACCGCCGTCACCGTCATCATCTTCCTGGTGCTCGCCTATGGCCTCGGCCGCATCATGATGGTCGTTCTGGCGCAGATCCGCGATGCGGTCTTCGCCAAGGTCAGCCAGCGCGCGGTGAAGGAACTCGCAGTCCGCACCTTCCGCCATCTTCACGCGCTGTCTCTCAAGTTCCATCTCGAGCGTCGCACCGGTGGTCTTTCCCGCATCGTGTCGCGCGGCACCATGGGCATCGACACGGTGCTGCGCTTCTCGCTGTTCAACACATTCCCCACCATTCTGGAAATTGCCCTGGTTGCCGGCATCCTCGCCTGGTCCTATGGCTGGCTCTATGCGGCGGTCATCCTCGCAACCGTGGTGGCCTATGTGTGGTTCACCTATGCCGCCACCGAGTGGCGCATCAACATCCGGCGCGACATGAACGCGGCCGATACGGAGGCCAACACCAAGGCGGTGGACAGCCTCCTCAACTTCGAAACCGTAAAGTACTTCGGCAACGAGGAACATGAGGTGAAGCGCTACGCCCGCTCGATGGAGACCTATGAGCAGGCGGCGATCAAGACATGGGTGTCGCTCTCCGTCCTCAACTCGGGCCAGGCGGTGGTCTATTCGATCGGGCTCACCGTCGTGATGATCATGTCGGCACTGTCGGTTAAGGCGGGTCACTCCTCGGTCGGTGACTTCGTGATGATCAACGCGCTGATGATCCAGCTCTACATGCCGCTGAATTTCATCGGCTCGTCGTACCGCGAGATCAAGCAGGGCCTGATCGACGTGGAGCAGATGTTCACGCTCCTCAAGGTGAACGCCGAGATCAAGGACAAGCCGGGTGCGAAGCCGCTCCACGTCGGTCCTGCCGAGGTGGTGTTCGAGAACGTCTCCTTCGCCTATGATCCGGCGCGCCCGATCCTCAAGAACCTGTCGCTGCGCGTGCCGCCGGGCAAGACGGTGGCGATCGTCGGTCCCTCGGGAGCCGGCAAGTCCACCATCTCGCGGCTCCTCTACCGCTTCTATGACGTCAATGGTGGCCGCATCCTCATTGACGGGCAGGACATCTCGCAAGTCACCCAGACGTCCCTGCGCGCCGCCATCGGCATGGTGCCCCAGGACACGGTGCTGTTCAACGACACCATCCGCTACAACATCCGCTACGGCCGCCCAGACGCGACGGACGAGGAAGTGGTGGCCGCCGCCCGCATGGCGCAGATCAATGACTTCGTGATGAGCCTGCCCAAGGGCTACGACGCGCTGGTCGGCGAGCGCGGCCTCAAGCTTTCGGGCGGTGAGAAGCAGCGCGTCTCCATCGCCCGGACGATCCTCAAGGGTCCGCCGATCCTCATCCTCGACGAGGCCACCTCGGCGCTCGACAGCTTCACCGAACACCAGATCCAGGCGGCGCTGCGCAAGGTTTCCGAGAACCGCACCACGCTGGTCATCGCGCACCGCCTGTCAACCGTGGTGGATGCCGACGAGATCATCGTGCTCGAGCGCGGCCAGGTGGCCGAGCGCGGCACGCATGACGAACTCCTCGCCGAGAACGGCATCTATGCCGCCATGTGGAACCGCCAGCGCCAGGTGGACCAGGCCCGCGAGATCCTAAAGGAGGCCGAGAAGGAAGGCCATCACGTCATCGAACTGAAGGAAGACGCCGCCCGCAGGCAGGCAACCAGCTACACCCCCTGAACCCTTTCCAAACCTGATCCAACTCGGTAGACCTCACATCCATGTCGATCGCCAAGTCTGTTTCCGAAGTTCTGGTCCCCATCCACCGCGAAGGTTACCGCTTCATCGCCATCTTCGCGGGCGTGACCCTGGTTCTGTTCTGGCTCCACGCTGGTCCGCTGGCCTGGGCGGGCGTGGTCCTCACCCTGTGGTGCGCCTATTTCTTCCGCGATCCCGAGCGCGTGACGCCGCTTCGGGACGGCCTCGTCATCTCCCCCGCCGATGGCCGCATCAGCGCCATCGAGGAAGTCATTCCGCCCGTCGAGCTCGATCTGCCGCGCGAGCCGGTCACCCGCATCTCGGTGTTCATGAATGTCTTCGACGTGCACGTGAACCGTTCGCCGCTCGATGCCACCATCCGCCGCATCGCCTATGTTCCGGGCCTCTTCCTCAATGCCGATCTCGACAAGGCCTCTCTCGACAACGAGCGCCAGGCCTTCACCCTGGAGCGCGCCAATGGCCAGCGCATCGGCGTCGTGCAGATCGCCGGCCTCGTTGCCCGCCGCATCGTGAAGTTCGTCAATGACGGCGAGCATCTTTCCGCCGGCCAGCGCATCGGCCTCATCCGCTTCGGCAGCCGGGTGGACGTCTATCTGCCCAAGGGTGTGAAGTCGCTCGCCTGCCTCGGCCAGCGCGCCATTGCCGGTGAAACGGTCCTGGCCGATCTCGAGGCTCACGAAGCCGAACGCCAGGGACGCACCAGCTGATGGAAAACGAACCGGACAACATGGACGGCGCAGTGGCCCCGCGAGGCCAGAGGCGCTTCCGCATGGTGCCGGTGCGCTTCCTGCTCCCGAACATGATCACCCTGCTGGCGCTGTGCAGCGGGGTCACCGCCATCCGCTTCGCCTTCGAGGGCCGCTATGAACTGGCGGTGGCCAGCGTCATGCTGGCCGTGGTGCTGGACGCGGTGGACGGGCGCCTGGCCCGCCTGTTGAAGGGCACCTCGCGCTTCGGTGCGGAACTCGACTCCCTGGCGGATTTCGTCAATTTCGGCGTGGCCCCGGCCATCCTGCTCTATGTCTGGTCGCTCAATTCGCTGCGCACCCTGGGCTGGGTCATCGCTCTGGTGCTCGCCATCTGCTGCGCGCTGCGGCTGGCCCGCTTCAATGTGGCGCTGGACGACCCGAACAAGCCGGCCTGGGCCAACCGCTTCTTCACCGGTGCCCCTGCGCCGGCCGGCGCCGGCCTTGCCCTGCTGCCCTTCTATCTCGGCTTTCTCGGCATCATCGACGAGGGCCACGGCTGGGCGCTCATCATCGGGCCCTATGTCGTCGGCGTGGCGCTGCTGATGGTCAGCCGCGTGCCCACCTTCTCCGGCAAGCACATGGGCCGCATCCGGGGCGACATGGTGCTGCCAGTCCTTGGCCTTGCGGTGCTCGCCGTGGTGATGCTGATCTCCTACCCTTGGGAGTTCCTGTCGATCGTCAGCATCGCATACCTGGTGCTGATCCCGGTGAGCATCCGGTCCTACCGGAAGCTTTCCGGTGCTGGCTCCGGCCCGGCACCGTCCGAAAGCTAGGGCATCGCCGCGGCGGCCGCAGTCGTGCGGAAGGTCGCCGCAATCGACACAGGCGACTTGACCGTCATCGTGCAGGTCTGCTTCGGCCCGGTACAGGCACCCTGCCAGCCAGCGAATTCCGAGCCCGCGTCGGCCGCCGCGGTGAAAGCCACCTCGGTTCCGGCATAGACGTTCACCGAACATGAGTCCGGGCAGGGGGCGACATTGTCCAGCCCGAAGGTCACCGTGCCGCCGCCCGTGCCCTGGCGGACGTAGCTGATGGTGTAGACTGGCAGCGGATCGAATTTCGCGGTGACCGACTTGGCACTGCTCAGCCTGACCGAGCATGATTTCTTCTTGCCCCTGCAGGCGCCGGTCCAGCCACTGAAGCTGGAGCCGGGTGCAGCCTCTGCGGTGAGCACGACCGTGGCGTTCTTCCAGTAGGACTGGCTGCAGTTTCCGGTGCAGCTGGCGGTGAAGCCGCCGGTCGTGAACTCCACATTGCCGCCGCCCGCGCCAGCCTTCGCGAGGGTGAGCGGCAGCAGGCCGCCGGTGTAGAAGGCGGCATAGACATTCCTCTGGGTCGACATGTTCAGCACGCAGTCCGCCTTGCCCGAGCAGGCGCCACCCCAGCCGTAGAAATAGGCCCCCGGCTGCGGCGTGGCGCTCAGCGTCACCACCGAGTTCGGCGCGAAGCGGTTGAAGCAGTCCCTGTCGCAGGCCGCCACGGTTCCCCCCGGCGTGAACGAAACGCTGCCTTGCGCCGTGCCCGAAGCCACATAGGCCACGGCCTTGCGGTCTTCGGGGAACCTGGCGAGTGCATTCAGCACATTGATGCGACGCTTGCTGATGCCGTTGCGGTAGTCCGTCACAGGCGTTCCGGTGGCGGTCAGGGCTGACAGGATTGCGGCGATCGGCGCCCCGGGGGCACGCTCCTTGAGCACCGCCCAGGCGCCCGCCACATGCGGCGCAGCCATCGACGTGCCATGCATCGCGCCATAGCGGCGGTTCAGAACGGAGGAGGTGATGAGCGAACCGGGCGCCAGCAGAGAGAGGTAGCGCGACGAGTTGGAGTAGCAGGCCACCCTGTCGGCGGCGGCCACGTCTCCGAGGCAGGTTCCCCAGGCAGAGGATGAAACGGCTCCCACGCTTATCGCTTGGGAGTTGCAGGCGGGAGAGGAGATCGCCTCCGTGGCATAGTCATTGCCGCTCGCCACGACGGTAGGAATGCCCACTGAAGCGAGCAGGTCGATGGCAAAGGTCATAGGGTCCGTCGGGCTGTCGCAGTACGTGGCATACAGTCCGCTGCCGAGGCTCATGTTGACGGCCGCGATATGAAAGCTGTTCCGCAGTTCATAGACCCGGAGGAGACCGGCGATGATGTCGGAGTCATAGGCGCTGGTCTTCTTGTTGATGGAGCTGAAGACCTGGATGGCGATGATGTTCGCGTCTCTTGCCACGCCGGAAAACTTCGGGCCCCGCCCGGCGGCGATGCCGGCCACATGGGTGCCATGGTTGCATTCCGAGGAAGGGCAGGGCCGTCCCGAGCCTGGCGCGGTGGAACTGGTCAGGCCGCCGGGGCACCAGCCGCTCGCCGAAAAGCAGGCTTCCGACACCACCTTGCCGAACAGGAAGGGATGGTTCTTGTCCACGCCGGTATCGATGATGGCCACGGTCTGCCCAAGACCGCGATAGCCGACGCTCCACGCGGCATCACCCTGGATCAGCGGTACCGACTTGGCGAGGAGCGGGGCGTTGATACGGTCTACCACCACCGTCGCGACGGACGGATCGGCGGCCAGGCTGTCGAGGCCCTCGGGGGTAACCTCCATTGCCACGAAGGGCAGGTGGTCAAACGTTCGGACGTCCGAACGTGCCATTTCCGGCATGTTGTTCAGAACGCCGCTGCTGGCCGCGGCGATGTCGCGGCGCTGCCGCGTTGCCTCGGCGTTGGCGAGCTTGCTCTCGACGGCAAAGGGAACCTTGAGGCCGACGATCACCCGCAACTTGCCGGTTTCCGCCGCCGCCTTGCGCAGCCGCTTGAACCCGTTCGCAGCAGACGGGCTTGCCTGGAGGCTTTGGGCCAGGCTCTGCGTTGCCAGGGGGCGGCGCTCACTTGCCTTGGCTCCCGTCAGGCTGCCGAACAGGAAGAGGGCTGCAAACAACCAGACAAGATGGCGCAAGACATTCACCGGAAGGTTGTTGTTTGCCTCCGATTATGTACTGCAACCTACTGCACGTGGCAAGCGATAAAATCGCCGTTTTTGCATTAAGCTTCTGTTAGGAAACCAGAATTCCGTGGCCTTCCGCTACAGCACCCGTCCCAGATCGGCGATCAGGTCCTCGCCGTTCTCGATGCCCACCGACAGGCGGAAAACCCCGTCCCCGGTGTAGTCGCGGTAGCGGCGCAGTTGCTCGGGATCATGCCGGAAGGTGGAGTTTTCGATGTCATCCGTACCGATCCAGTAGATGAGACTGCGATGATGGCCGAGCGACACGGCATAATGGATCACCTCCAGCTGCTTGACCATGCGGGCCGCGACAGTGGGGCCAGCCTCCCTGGTCTGGAACGTCAGCATGCCGGAGAAATTGCGCATCTGACGCTGCGCCAGCGCATGCTGCGGGTGTGAGGCAAGGCCGGGATAGAACACGCGTGACACCGCCGGATGCTCCTCCAGGAAGCGCGCCACCTGCATCGCCGCCTCCTGGTGCGCGCGCATGCGGATGGGGAGCGTGGCGGCCCCGCGCAGGATCAGCCAGGCATTGAACGGCGACAGGACACCGCCGAAATGCACGGTCGCCTCGAGGTTCAGCGCGTCGAGGTCGGCCTTGCGCCCGAGCACGACGCCACCCATCGCATCGCCATGGCCGCCGATGTACTTGGTCAGCGAATGCACCACGAAATCGGCGCCAAGCGACAGCGGCTGCGTGGCCATGGGCGTCGCATAGGTCGAATCCACCGCCACGTCGCGCACGCCTCGCTCATGCGCCAGGCGCGCCAGGGCGGCGATGTCACAGAGCTTCATGGTCGGGTTTGCGGGGGTTTCGAGCCACAGCATGCGGGTCTCGGGCCTGATCGCCGCCGCCACCTCCTCCGGGCGTGACAGGTCGACGTAGGACACGTCGATGCCGAAGCGGGGCAGGGTGTCACGCGCCAGTTCGGCGATGCCGACGTAATTGGCATCGGGCACGATCAGGTGGTCGCCGCGCCCCAGCCTCCCGCAGATCAGCGCATGCGCCGCGGCAACGCCGGAGCCGAAGCACAGGGCCGCTTCGGCTGCCTCCAGCGCCACCAGCTTGTCCTGCAGCTGCGCCACGGTGGGGCTGCCGACGCGGCCATAGACGAAGCCCTCGTAACCCTGCTCGTCGCGCGCCGAAAATCCGGTCACGGCCTCCGGCGCGAAGGTGACCGACATCACCAGGTTGGGCGAAGAGGCGCGGGTTGCCGGATCGATGTACTCTCCGGCGTGAACCGCCGTGGTTTCGCTGTGCCAGCCGCGGTTGCCCCCCGATTTGCCCGCCATGATGCTGTTTTTCCTTTCCCATGAATCTGGCCTATGATGCGGGCCGCACAGCGAATCCGCAACTGCCGCCCGGGGGAGACCGTCGACCGAAGCATGAAGTGGGACCAGCCCCATTGGAGCGGCAAGCCGCAACCGAGCGCCGGGCCGCGGCAAAAGCTGCGGCCCAATGGCTTCGCGCGCCTCGCCCGCGTCTGTGCCTCATGGCGCGTCGCGGTGGTGCTTGCCGCGGTGCTGCTGGCGGCGGCCCTTGCGGTGTTCGCCGCCACGCGGCTGTCGATGGACCCCGACCAGCGGCCCCGCATCGGGCTCGACCCGGCGACGGCGCAGCTCCAGGCGGATCTCGCCACGCGGTTCCCCGGGGTCGAGCAGACCTTCCTCGCAATCGTGTCCAGCCAGGATCCCGAGACGGCGCGCCAGCAGGCCCTGGCGCTTGCGGCCATGCTGCAGCAGCGCAAGGATCTTTTTCTCGACGCCTTCGTGCCGGGCACCGGCGCCTTCTACGACACCAATTCGCTGCTCTATCGCGATCCGCAAGCGGTGCGGCAGCGGGTCGACGCGCTGCTGCAGCTCGAACCGCTCTATCACGCCATGGCGGCCGCCCCCGACATGGGGGGCTTTGCCGCACTCGTCACGGAAATCGGCAAGGCGGTTGAGCAGGGCCGCTCCCCGCCAGGCCTGGAATCGATGCTGCTCGCGGCCTCCGCCACTATCGAGGCTGAGGTCAAGGGATCGCCCCGTGCACTGGACTGGCTGGCACTGGCCGGGCTCGATGCCGAAGTCCAGGCCAACAGGTGGTACGTGCTGGCAACACCGGTTCCCGGCTCCGAACCCGCTGCCGCTGCCGCTGCCCGCCAGGCCGCCGCCGGCATGCAGGGCGTGAGCTGGCTGTGGCCGCGCCGGGCACTCGCCTCCAGCCCGAGCGAGCTGCGCGATTTCGTGGTGCCCGCACTCCTCTCCGCCCTGCTGACGCTGGTGCTGCTGTTCGCAGCACTTGGCTCGCTGCGGCAGGCCCTCGCCGTGATGCTGTCCGGGGCGGTGACCCTGTCGGCCGCAGGCGCTGCCGCCGCCGCGCTGGGCCCGCCGCTGGATGGGGCCACATGGTCCTTCGCGCTGGCGGTGCTGGCGCCCGCCATCGTGACCGGCGGGGTGATCGCCGTGGCTTTCGGCCAGGGACGCGCCCGCGGCCTCGCGCCGATGCAGGCGGTGATGCTGGCGGCCCACCGCCAGGGTGGCTTCGTGTCGGTGGTCGCAGCGCTGTTTGCCGTGGTCTGGGCCTCGTGGCTGCTGCGCCATCTGCCATCGCTGCACCAGTTCTCCATCATCGCACTTGTCGGCTGTGTGGCCGCCTGGGTCTCGGCCCTCACCGTGCTGCCGGCCATACTGATGCTCACGGCCCCGCGCCAGGCCGAAGCAGCGCCCCACTGGCTCGACGAGGCGATGGGAGATGGTCGCGCCACGGCCGGCCGCGGCGCGCTGGACATTGCCGCCATGGTGCTGCTCGCCGCGGCGGTGTTCTCCACCGTGTTCCTGCCGGCCATGCGCTTCGGCGAGCGGCAGCTGCCGTCCTTTCCGCCGCCGCAGCTCGAAACCCCCGATGCCCGCGGCGCCGTGCACATCCTGGTGCAAGAGGCGGGCGTGAAGGAAATCGTCAGCCGCCTCTCGGCCCTTCCCGAGGTCGGTGCCATCCGCACCGCGCAGCAGTTCCTGCCGCCCGATGCCGCAGCCAAGGTCGGCGAGTTGCACCGCCTGGCCCCGCTCACCGCCTTCACACCCGCCTTTGCGCCGCCCGCCGACGACGTGAGCCTGCAGCAGGACTTCGCCGACCTGCAGTCGCAGCTGACCTATGTCGCCAACAGCCCGTCCTCCACCCCCCAGCTGCGTGAGGCCGCACTTCGCCTGCGCCGCGCCATCGACCTGTTCGTGTCCCCGGACCCGCCTGATGCCCAGCGCGTCAGCAGCCTGGAGAAATCGCTGTTCGGTGGCCTTGCGCAGGTATCCGCGCTCGCCCAGCGGCTTGCAGTGATGCAGCCCCCTGGCGTCCAGGACCTGGAACCCCAGCTCCTGCGCCGTTTCGTGGCCGAGGACGGAACCTGGCGCATCGAGGTCATGCCGCGCTCTGGCACGGGCGAATTGTCCTTCGCGGCGGCCCTCCGCCGCGCCGTTCCGCAGGCCACCGGCGAGCCCCTGGTGTCGCTGGTGCGCAACGAGATGATCCACCACGAGGCGATTCTCGCCCTCGCCACGGCGCTGCTGGCGGCCGCGGTGCTGGTTCTCGCCGTGCTGCGCAGCCTGCGCGGTGTCATCCTGTCACTGGCGCCTGCGGGGGCCTTCATCACCCTCACGGCGGCGATCACCGTGATGCTGGACATCAGCCTCAACGCGGCCATGCTGGCAGGGGTCAGCGCCGCCATAGCGGTGCTCATCGCCTGCTCGATGCTGGTCGCCGTCCGGCTGCGCGGCGGCGGGCCGGCAGGGCAGGCACACATCCTGCCCTTGCGGGCCGTGCTGCTGCCGCCCATCACGCTGGCCGGAGCGGCGGCGCCGCTGGTCATTTCCTCCCGTCCCGCGGTGGCCGAACTCGGCGCCTCGCTGGCCATGCTGTTCCTGATCGTGGGGCTGCTCATCGTGCTGCTGGTGCCGGCGCTCGCCCGCTGGTTGGACCTCCTGTCCGAACCTGCTCCCCAGCCTGTCCACCGCCAAAAGTGACGTAACTGGCGACAAGCGGAATGTGCAGTGGTATCTTGCCCCTCAGGTGTCACGGCGCGAACACCTCAAGGCAAGCAAATCAGGGAGCAAATAATGGTAGTTCAGTTCAGTCTCAAATCCTGGCTCGTCGGCTGCAGCATGCTGGCGATGACCGCCACCGGCGCCTTCGCCGAGGTCGTCTACAACCGGGGCAACTCCGCCGACCCGGAATCGCTCGACCCGCACAAGACCTCCACCGTCTATGAAGCCAATATCCTGCGCGACCTGTTCATGGGTCTCATGACGCAGGACGCCAAGGCCGAGGTGCAGCCCGGCGCTGCCGAAAGCTACACGGTTTCCGCCGACGGCAAGACCTACACCTTCAAGCTGCGCAAGGGCGCCCTGTGGTCGGACGGCTCGCCGGTGACGGCGGATGACTTCGTCTATTCCTGGCGCCGCCTGGTCGATCCTGCGACTGCCGCCGAATATGCTTACATGCTGGCTCCGGTGGTGAACGGCGAGGACATCACGGCCGGCAAGAAGAAGCCCGACGAACTGGGCGTCAAGGCCATCGATGCCGAAACCTTCGAGGTGACGCTCAACGCGCCCACCCCCTATTTCCTCGAGATGCTCACCCACCAGTCCACCTATCCGGTGAACAAGGCCAGCATCGACAAGCTGGGCGCCGACTTCGTGAAGCCTGGCAACCTGGTCTCCAACGGCGCCTTCGTGCTGAAGGAGTTCGTGCCGAACGATCACATCAAGCTCACCAAGAACGACAAGTTCTACGATGCGGCGAACGTCAAGATCGATGTCGTCAACTTCGTCCCGACCGAGGACCGCTCGACCGCGATGAAGCGCTTCGAGGCGGGCGAACTCGACTCGAACGATGACCTGCCCACCGAGCAGCTGGCCGACATCAAGGCCAAGTTCGGCGACCAGGTGCGGATCGGGCCCTATCTCGGCACCTATTACTATGCCTTCAAGACCGACAAGGCGCCGTGGGACAACGTCAAGCTCCGCCACGCCGTGTCGATGGCCATCGACCGCGACTATCTCGCCGAGAAGGTCTGGCAGAACACCATGATCCCGGCCTATTCCTTCGTGCCGCCCGGCATCACCGGCTACGAGACGCGCACCACGGACTATGCCGAGAAGTCGCAGCTCGACCGCGAGGACGAGGCCAAGAAGGTCCTGACCGAGCTGGGTTACGGCCCGGACAAGCCGCTGAAGATGGAGATCCGCTTCAACACCTCGGAGAACCACAAGAACACGGCCGTGGCCATCCAGGAGCAGCTGAAGCCGCTCGGCATCGAGGTGTCGCTCGTCAACACCGACACCAAGACGCATTATGGCCTGCTCGAGCAGCACGGCGACTTCGACATCGCGCGCGCCGGCTGGATCGCCGACTACAAGGACCCGGAAAACTTCCTCGCCCTGTGCAAGACCGGCACCGGCAACAACTATGCCGTCTATTCCAACAAGGAGTATGACGACCTGATGGCCAAGGCCGCCGCCGCGACCACCCCGGCCGACCGCATGAAGCTGCTGTCGGACGCCGAAGCCGTTGGCGTGGCGCGAGACCTCTGCGTGGTGCCGCTGCTCTACTACAGCTACCATGACCTGGTGTCGAACAAGCTGAAGGGCTGGGAGGACAACGTCATGGACGTTCACCCGACCCGCTACCTCTCCAAGGAATAGTCCGCAACTGTGACGGGCCGCCCTGCGCCATGAAGGGCAGGGCGGCCTCCCACCCAGACCCGAGTTGCGGAACATGCTGCGTTACGTCCTGAGGCGTTTCCTCACCGCGATCCCGACGCTGTTCGTGATCGTGACCATTTCCTTCTTCCTGATGCGCGTGGCCCCCGGCGGCCCCTTCAACCAGGAAAAGGGCCTCAATCCGGTGATCAAGGCCAATCTCGAGCGGGTCTTCCACCTCGACCAGCCGCTGTGGAAGCAATACCTGCTCTACCTGAACAACCTGATTCACGGGGATTTCGGGCCGAGCTACAATCTTCCCGATTTCACGGTGGCCGAACTCTTCGCCGACGGCCTGCCGATCTCGATCCAGCTCGGTGGCTCGGCGCTGGTCCTCGCACTCCTGCTTGGCGGCATCCTCGGCATCATCGCGGCGCTGTACCAGAACAAGCCAGCCGATTATGCCGTGATCGCCACCGCCACCGCGGGTTCCACCATCCCGACCTTCGTCATCGCACCGCTGTTCCAGCTGTTCTTCGCGCTCACCCTGAAGTGGTTTCCGGTCGGGGGCTGGGGTGATGGCGCCTTCATCAACAAGGTGGGCCCGGTGCTCACCCTCATGCTGCCGCAGCTCGCCATCGTCGCCCGCCTGATGCGCGGCTCGATGATCGAGTCGCTGCGCTCCCACCACATCCGCACCGCCCGCGCTCTGGGCCTCTCGGATTATTCCGTGGTCATCAAGCACGCGCTGCGCGGCGCACTCCTGCCCATCATCTCCTATGCCGGCCCCGCCGCGGCGGCACTGCTCACGGGGTCCATCATCGTCGAGACCATCTTCGCCATTCCCGGTGTCGGCCGCTATTTCGTCGAGGCGGCGCTCAACCGCGACTATACGCTGGTCATGGGCACTGTCGTGGTGATCGCCATCTTCACCATCGTCTTCAACCTCATCGTCGACATCCTCTATGCGGTCGTCGACCCGCGGGTGCGCTATGACTGACATCGGCCTCCCCGCCGCGGAAACGGGCCGTTCGCTGTGGGCGGACGCCTGGAACCGCCTCAAGGCCAACAAGGCTGCCATGCTGAGCATCTGGTATCTCGCGCTCATGACGGTGCTGTGCATCGTCGGCCCGTGGTTCACCCCGCATGACTTCACCACAATCTACCAGGACTACACCCGCGTGCCGCCCAGCCTCGAGGCCTATCCAAAGCCCGATGCCATCGACCTCGCCGTGAAGGATGCCGTGAAGCGCAGCCGCCTCGATCTTGCGGGCTGGGAAGAGAGGGACGGCAAGGTCTTCATCACCGTCACCTCCGCCAAGCCGATCGATGACCGCGTGACGCGCTACATCGACCGCTCCGACGTGTTCGAGGGCGCGCAGGTGACGGAGAAGTCGGCCGATGGGCTGAAACTGACCATGAGTGCCGACGTCCAGAAGAAATACTTCTTCTTCGGCACCGACAATACAGGCCGTGATCTCCTCACCCGCACGCTCATCGCCGGGCGGGTGTCGCTCGCCATCGGCCTGCTGGCCGGGCTCGTGGCCGTTGTCATCGGCGTTCTCTATGGCGCCATTGCCGGCTTCACCGGCGGGCGCACCGATGAAATCATGATGCGCATCGTCGATATCCTCTATTCGCTGCCCTTCATCTTCTTCGTCATCATGCTGGTTGTGTTCTTTGGGCGGAACTTCGTGCTGATGTTCCTCGCCGTGGGTGCCGTCTTGTGGCTGGACATGGCGCGCATCGTGCGTGGCCAGGCGCTGTCGCTCAAGCGCCAGGAATATGTCCAGGCAGCCGAGGCACTGGGCGTCTCGCCCGGCGGCATCCTGCTCCGCCACGTGGTGCCAAACCTGCTGGGTCCGGTGGTCATCTACATGACGCTGCTGGTGCCGCAGGTCATCATCCTCGAAAGCTTCCTGTCCTTCCTCGGGCTGGGCGTGCAGGAGCCGATGTCGAGCTGGGGCGTGCTGATCTCGCAAGGCGCCAAGAACATTCCCAGCGCCACATGGCTGCTGATCTTCCCGTCCTTCTTCCTCACCACCACGCTCTTCGCGCTGAACTTCATCGGCGATGGCTTGCGTGATGCACTCGACCCAAAGGACCGCTGAGATGAGCGAGCGCATTCTTCATCTCCAGCATGTCAAGGTCAGCTTCGCCACGCTCGATGGCACGGTGGAGGCCGTAAAGGGCGTGAACCTGCATGTGAATTCAGGCGAGACGGTTGCGATCGTCGGCGAATCCGGCTCCGGCAAGAGCCAGCTGATGATGGCCGCCATGGGCCTTCTCGCATCGAACGGCAAGGCCACGGGCCACGTCGACTATCGCGGCACCAATCTGCTGGCGATTTCCAAGTCGCAGCTCAACGACATTCGCGGCGCCAGGATCACCATGATCTTCCAGGAGCCGATGACCTCGCTCGACCCGCTCTATACGATCGGCGAGCAGCTGATCGAGCCGATCCGCAAGCACCAGCGGCTGGGTGTGGCGGAGGCCCGCGCCCGCGCGGTGGAGATGCTGCGTCTCGTCCGCATTCCGGAGCCGGAGCGCCGCATGGGTTCCTACCCGCACGAGATGTCCGGCGGCCAGCGCCAGCGTGTGATGATCGCCATGGCGCTGGCCAACAACCCGGACCTGCTGATCGCCGACGAGCCGACCACCGCGCTCGACGTCACCATCCAGGCCGAGATCCTCGAGTTGATGGCGAGCCTGCAGCAGCGGCTTGGGATGGGCATGGTCTTCATCACCCACGACCTCAACATCGTGAAGCGCATCGCGCATCGCGTCTATGTCATGCGCCGCGGCGAGGTGGTGGAGGAGGGCGAGACGGCTGAGCTTTTCGCCAATCCGAAGCATCCCTACACCAGGGCGCTGCTGGAGGCAGAGCCCACGGGGCGCAAGCTGCCCGTGGCGCCCAATTCCCGCAAGATGATCGATGCCACCGATGTGCGCGTCACCTTCAGGATCGGCGGTGGCTTCATGTCCGGTCCGCCGCTGGAATTGCGCGCGGTCGACCGCGTGTCGATGACGCTGCGCCAGGGCCAGACCATCGGCATCGTCGGCGAGTCCGGCTCCGGCAAGTCCACCTTCGCGCGCGCCGTGCTGCGGCTTCTGCCCAGCGAGGGTGCGATCAGTTTCGAGAACCGCTCGATCCAGAACTTGACGCGCGAGCAGATGCGGCCCTTGCGCCGCGAATTGCAGATCGTGCTGCAGGACCCCTTCGGCTCCTTGAGCCCGCGCATGACGGCGGGCCAGATCGTCACCGAAGGCCTGCTGGTGCACGAGCCTTCAATGTCCCGCGCCGAGCGTGACCGGCGTGCCGCCCAGGCGCTGGAGGAGGTGCAGCTCGATCCTTCCCTCCGCAACCGCTACCCGCATGAGTTCTCCGGCGGCCAGCGCCAGCGCATCGCCATCGCCCGCGCCATCATCCTCAAGCCCAAGGTGGTGGTGCTGGACGAACCCACCTCGGCGCTCGACCGCCAGGTGCAGAAGCAGATCGTCGACCTGCTGCGCGAGTTGCAGCAGGCCAACAACCTCTCCTACCTGTTCATCAGTCACGACCTCGCGGTTGTTCGCGCCATGGCCGACCACATCATGGTGATGAAGGATGGCCGCATGGTGGAGCAGGGCACGCCCGACGAGGTGCTGGACAACCCGCGCGAGGATTACACGAAGCGCCTGATGGCGGCGGCTTTCGCGGATTAGTCCGTCGACACGTCTCGGCACAAATTCCACTCTTCATCATCGCCGGGCTTGTCCCGGCGATCCTTTTGGGACGCCGCCAAAAGGATGCCCGGGACGAGCCCGGGCATGATGGATAGGGGAGCGATCGTCAAATATCCAGCGCCTGGATATTCGCAAATGCCGTCCTGAGCGCCTTCGACCACTCGGTGGACAGCATCTTGAAATAGGGATCATCGAGCCCGATGCGCTTGGTGTGCTCGATCTTCAGCGTGCCGCGCTCATAGGTGAGCAGGTCGATCGGTAGCCCCACGCTCAAATTCGAGCGCAGCGTCGAGTCAAACGACAGCAGCACCATCTTCGCCGCATCGCCCAGCTTCATGTCGTTCCGCGCCACGCGGTCGAGGATCGGCTTGCCGTATTTGTGCTCGCCGATCTGGAAGAACGGCGTGTCGGCCGTCGCCTCGATGAAGTTCCCGGCGGAATAGATGTTGAACAGCCTTGGCCGCTCCTTGCCGATCTGGCCACCGAAGATGAAGCTCGCCGCGAAGGCGTCGCCATTTGCCTCGAGGTGCTCGCCGTCCACGTCCTTCACGTCGCGGATGGCCTTGCCCAAGATGCGCGCCGCCTGGAACATGGTCTTCGCGGCGAACAGGTTGTCGCCATCGGCCTTGCTGCCGCGACGGCCCTGGGTCCCTTCCGTCAGCATGCTGACGACGGCCTGCGTGACCGCGAGATTGCCGGCCGTCAGCAACACGAAGACGCCGTGCCCCGGCTTCTCCCAGGTGAAGAGCTTCTTGAACTTGCCGACATTGTCCACGCCCGCATTGGTGCGAGTGTCGGCGGCCATGACCAGGCCCTCGTCCAGCAGCATTCCCACGCAATAGGTCATTTCGAGTCTTCCAGACGCTCAGAAACTTCACTGTTGGGCGATCTCGACGCGGACTTCAACCCTCATTCGCTCGGTATTTCCACCCCGGCGTGAACCGCGGATGGGGGCAACGCCCGCCGCATCGAGACCTGCCGCCACGCGGACGTAGTTGTCGGTCGGGCACTTGGCGTTTGCGGGGTCGAAGCCCACCCAGCCCAGATCCGGCACCAGCGCTTCGGCCCAGGCATGGGCGGCGGTGGAGGAGGCCCCCTGGCCGGTGACGAGATAGCCCGTCACGTAGCGTGCGGGAATGCCCGCCGCGCGGCATGCTGCGATGAAGATATGGGCATGGTCCTGGCACACGCCGCGCCCGTCGGCGAAGGCCTCGGCCGCCGTCGTGTGGGCATGGGTCGCGCCGATTTCATAGGCGACGCGGGCGTGGACTTCCGCCATCAGCGCGTGCAGGCCTTCGAGCACGTTCCGCCCGGCGAACTGCCTCTCGGCGAGCGTGCGAAGCGAGGCGGTGGCCGTGGTGGGCTTCGTCTGGCGCAGGAATACGGCGTCTGGTGCCGAGGAGGCGAGGCCCCGCACCACGCCCGCCAC
Source organism: Aestuariivirga litoralis (assembly GCF_003234965.1). Lineage (GTDB taxonomy): Bacteria > Pseudomonadota > Alphaproteobacteria > Rhizobiales > Aestuariivirgaceae > Aestuariivirga > Aestuariivirga litoralis. Next base: position 71,733 of record NZ_QKVK01000002.1, on the reverse strand, counting down.
ATCCGTCACCTCCACCATGCCCTCGGCCACGATGCTGACCGGGCCCGCGACATCGCCGAAGGTGATCATGTGCACGTGATTGCCGAAGCCATCGGTATAGGCCAGGGCCTTGTCGAAGCCCGGCGCGGTGATCGACCAGGAGACCGTCTTCTGCGCGGCGAAGTCGGCGGGCCACAAATGAAGCCGCTGCGCCGAATAGGCGAGCGGCGTGTCATAGTCGTAATGGGTCTCGTGGCGGATGGCGAGTTGCATGGTCACGGGAAGTTATAGGTCCTGCCGACCGAGTAGGACAGCCGGGCATTGTTCGCCATGAAGTCCTGCAGGAATTCGTGCAGGCCGGACTGGAAGATATCCTCCATGTTGCTGCCCTTGAGCCGGTCATAGGTGTCGCGCGCCTGCTGGTGGCAGTCATAGCTCTGGCCATAATGGTTGGCCAGGCCCGCCAGCGCACGGTTGATCCAGCCGTAGGAGAAGAGCAGCGAGCGCGGCATCTCCTCGCGCAGGATGAGGAACTCCGAGATCAGCCAGGGCCGGTAATGCGAGTCGCGGTAGAACCAGCGGTAGGAGCGGTGGCCCGAAACCGAGCGCAGGATCTGCGCCCATTGCTGCATGTCGATGTCGCTGCCGACGTCGGTCGCCTTGGGCAGCAGGATGAAATACTTGACGTCGAGGATGCGCGCCGTGTTGTCGGCCCGCTCGATGAAATTGCCGAGCTGGCTGAAATGATAGGTGTCGTTGCGCAGCATGGTGCCGAGCAAGGCACCGCGGAAGGACATCACGCGCTGCTTCACCCATTCGAGGAAGACAGGCAACCGGTCCGCCGTCATCGAGGAGGGCTTGACCTGTGCCAGCTCGTTCCACGTCGCATTGATGCTCTCCCACACGTCGCGGGTGAGTGCGGTGCGCACGGCGCGGCCATTGTTGCGCGCCGTCTTGATGCAGGAGCGGATGGAGGAGGGGTTGTCCTCGTCGAAGATCAGGAAGTCGATCACCTTGGCGGTGGCGATCTCCTCATGCTTCTGGTTATAGCCATGGTCGCAGGCGCAGGATTGCAGCGTCGAGCGCCACTCGTCGCGGTGGCCCTCGATGGCGCCCGGCATCAGCGAGATGCGGTAGCCGACCTCGAGCAGGCGCGCCATGTTCTCGGCGCGCTCCATATAGCGCGACATCCAGTAGAGCGAGGCGGCGGTGCGTCCGAGCATCAGTCCTCCAGCACCCACGTATCTTTGGTGCCGCCGCCCTGGCTGGAATTGACCACCAGCGAGCCTTTCTTCAGCGCCACGCGGGTGAGGCCGCCCGGCGTGATGCGCACCTTGTCGCCCGACAGCACGAAGGGCCTCAGGTCCACATGCCGCGGCGCCACGCCGGACTTGGTGAAGGTCGGAACAGCCGAGAGTGCCAGCGTCGGCTGGGCGATGTAGTTCTTCGGCCGCGCCTTCAGCCTCGCGCGGAAGGCCTCTATTTCCTTCTTCGTCGAGGTAGGCCCCACCAGCATGCCGTAGCCGCCGGAGCCGTGCACCTCCTTCACCACCAGTTCCGGCAGGTGGTCGAGCACGTAGGCGAGCTGCTTCGGGTCGCTGCAGCGCCAGGTAGGCACGTTCTTCAGCAGTGGCTTCTCGCCGGTGTAGAACTCGATCACTTCGGGGATATAGGTGTAGATCGACTTGTCGTCGGCGATGCCGGTGCCCGGCGCATTGACCAGCGTCACGCGCCCGGCGCGATAGACGTCGAAGATGCCGGGAACGCCGAGCGCTGAGTCCGGCCGGAAGGTGAGGGGGTCGAGATAGGCATCGTCGATGCGGCGGTAGACGACGTCGACCCGCTTCGGCGCCTGCGTGGTGCGCATGTAGAGATAGCCGCCGTCGACGAAGAGATCGCCGCCCTCACAGAGTTCGACACCCATCTCGTCCGCAAGGAAGGCGTGCTCGAAGAAAGCCGAGTTGTGGATGCCCGGTGTGAGCAGCACCACCGTCGGGTCGTTGTCGCAGCCGGCGGGTGCGACACTCTCCAACGTCTGGCGCAGCATGGCGGGGTAGTTCTCGACTGGTGCCACGCGGTGTTGCGCGAAGAGCTCGGGGAAGAGATACATCATCGCCTCCCGGTCCTCGAGCATGTAGCTCACCCCCGATGGCGTGCGGCAATTGTCTTCAAGAACGTAGAACTCGTTGGCCGCCACGCGCACGATGTCGATGCCGATGATATGGGCATAGACGCCGCGCGCCGGCATCACCCCCACCATCTCCGGCACGAAGGCCTCGTTCTGGATGATGTATTCATGCGGGATGCGCCCGGCGCGGAGGATTTCCTGGCGGTGGTAGAGATCGTGGATGAAGGCATTGAGCGCGCGGACCCGCTGCTCGATGCCGGCGGAGAGCTTGCGCCACTCGGCGGCGGCGAAGATGCGCGGGATGATGTCGAAGGGGATCAGCCGCTCAGCGGCCTCGTCGTCGCCATAGACGGCGAAGGTGATGCCCTGGCGGCGGAAGATTGCCTCTGCTTCCTTCAGCGCCCGGTCCACGTCGGCACGCGACAGGGTCTTCAGCCACTCCGCGACCTGCGCATAGGGCGCACGCGGGGTGCTGCCGCTGCCGTCCATTTCGTTGAAGATCGTTGCCATGCGCCGCCTGTGTTGCAGCGCAGTATGCTGACAGGAAAAGCAGTGGCGCAAGAAAAACATGCTCCGCACACAGGCGCTGCCTGAAATGTCATCGTTTGCCTGCTGCTTGGGCGAGCGGATGTCGGCAAATGGCAAGCCGTGGGCGATTCATCGGACAAATGCGGACTGCGTGTTCCTTGCGAAAGCGGTCTGGAAATGTCATAAGCGGCGCATGTGTTTTCACGCGACCATATCCGGGGTGATTTTGCCCATCTGGTCAAAGACCGCGTATGATGAAGTGATGCTTCACTGCGCGCGCATCGGATTCAAGCCGTAAGCAATCCGCTTTCTTTCTGATCCCGTGGCCCCGCCGGAGCCGGCGCGGGCGATTATCCGTATTCAGTTTGGAGAGTGCCATGAACGTCCTCAACAAGAACATCGACATCGCCGAAGTCGTGAAGAACGACATCGCGCATCATTTCCACCCCTTCACCGACCACAAGTCCTTCCACGCCGAGGGCGGCCCGCGGGTCATGACCCAGGCCGACGGCATCTGGATCTGGGACGGCAACGGCCACAAGCTCCTGGACGGCATGTCGGGCCTGTGGTGCGTGAATGTCGGCTATGGCCGCAAGGAACTGGCCGAGGCTGCCTACAAGCAGATGCTCGACCTCCCCTATTACAACACCTTCTTCAAGACGACGACGGTGCCGACGACCGAGCTTGCCGCCAAGATCTCCTCGGTGATGCCGGAGCGCTTCAAGCACATCTTCTTCACCAACTCGGGTTCGGAATCGAACGACACCATCGTGCGCTTCGTGCGTCATTACTGGAAGCTGAAGGGCAAGCCTTACCGCCAGCACTTCATCGCCCGTACGCGGGGCTATCACGGCTCGACCATGGTGGCTGCGAACCTCGGCGGCTTCCAGGGCATGCATGAGCAGGTGGGCACGGAATTCCCGGGCTTCCACCACATCAAGCAGCCGCACTGGTTCGATCTGGGCGGCGACAAGACGCCGGAGGAATTCGGCCTCGAAGCCGCGGCGGAGCTGGAAAAGAAGATCCTCGAAGTCGGGCCCGACAATGTCGCCGCCTTCATCGGCGAGCCGATCCAGGGTGCCGGCGGCGTGCTCATCCCGCCATCCACCTACTGGCCGGAAGTCCAGAAGATCTGCCGCAAGTACGGCATCCTGATCATCTCGGACGAGGTCATCTGCGGCTTCGGCCGCACCGGCAACTGGTGGGGCTTCGAAACCATGGGCTTCGAGCCCGACATCGTGCCGATGGCCAAGGGCCTGTCGTCCGGCTACCTGCCGATCGGTGCCGTGGCCTTTGCCGATCACCTGATCAAGGACTTCTTCGAACTGGGCGGCGAATTCTACCACGGCATGACCTATGCCGGCCACCCTGTCGCCGCCGCCGTGGCGCTGAAGAACATCGAGATCATCGAGCGCGAGAACCTCGTGGGCCACACCCGCGAGATCGGGCCCTATTTCGCCGAGGCGCTGGCCTCGCTGCGTGACCACCCGATCGTCGGCGAAACCCGCTCCGTCGGCCTCATCGGCGCCATCGAGCTTTCCAATGACAAGGCGAGGCGCGGCCGCTTCGCCAGCCCCGGCCGGGTGGGCACCATGTGCCGCGACAACTGCTTCAAGAATGGCCTGATCATGCGCGCCTGCTGGGACACCATGGTTCTGGCCCCGCCGCTCGTCATCACCCGCAAGGAGATCGACGAGCTGGTACGACTTGCGCGTGTGGCCCTGGATGCGACCTATGATCAGGTCAAGTCAGAACTCGCATGATATTACAAAAGCTTAAGCAGATTTCGTTTGGCGGGAGGGGGATGGACGCCTAAACTCCCTCTCCAGAATGAGGCCGTCGCATGCGCCAGCGGCTGAAAACTCTTCGGTGCAGAAACTGAAAGGATTTGAGAGAATGTCGACTTTTCGTCCGCGTTTCCGTCCCAACCGCCGCGCGCTTCTCCAGGGAACGGGCGCGCTGTTCGCCGGACTGACCTTCCTGCCCCGGTTCTCCATGGCCGAGGAAGAAAAGAAGCTGAACTTCTATAACTGGGATACCTACATCGGCGAGAATACGCTGGCCGAGTTCACCGATGCCACCGGCATCGAGGTGAAGATGGACCTCTATGCCGACAATGACGAGCTCTTCGCCAAGCTCAAGGGCGGCAACCCCGGCTATGACGTGATCGTGCCGACCAATGACTACCTCGAGCGCATGATCAAGGCGGACATGCTGATCCCGCTCGATCACGCCAAGATCCCCAACATGACCAACATCGACACGCTGTTCCAGGACGCGCAGTTCGATCCGGGCCGCAAGTACTCGATCCCCTACATGTGGGGCACGGTCGGCATCGGCTTCCGCAAGTCGGCCGTCAGTGCCACGCCCGACAGCTGGAAGGTGCTGCTTGATTCGGACGAATATGCGGGTGCCATCTCGCTGCTCGGCGACCAGCAGACGGTGCTGGGTGCCGGCCTCAAGTATCTCGGCTTCTCCTGGAACTCGACCAATGCGGACGAGCTCAAGAAGGTCGAGGACCTGCTGATCGCGCAGAAGAAGAACATCAAGGTCTTCGCGCCCGACAACGGCCAGGACCTGCTCGCCGCCGGCGAAGTGAAGCTCTGCGAGGAGTGGAACGGCGACATCAAGCAGGTGATGACCGAGGACGATGACATCGACTACGTGGTGCCGAAGGAAGGTTCGCTGGTGTGGCAGGACACGATGGCCGTGCCGAAGGGTGCGCCGCACCCCGAGAATGCCATGGCCTTCCTCAACTTCATCCTCGACGCCAAGGAAGGTGCGGGCATCGCCGAGACGATCCAGTATGCCACCACCAACAAGGCGGCGAAGGAACTGATGCCGGATGATTACAAGAACAATCCGGTGATCTTCCCCTCGCCGGAGGTTCTCGTCAAGTGCGAGCCGAACCTCTACCTCGGTGAGGAAGCCATCAAGCAGCGCGACCAGATCTGGACGCGCATCCGCGCCTCGTAAGGGGCTGGATCCGGGGCGGCCGCGCAACGGCCGCCCCTTTTCATTTGAACATCCGGAGCATCATGCTCGAAACCCTGAGACCGCCCGCCCTGCCGCTCGACGTGCTTCAGGCCTTCGCGCTGCAAGCCTATGGCCTGGCCGGCACATGGTCGGCGCTGGAAGGCGAGCGTGACCAGAATTACCGCTTGAGCCCGGCAGACGGCCGCAGCGCCGTTTTCAAGGTCTGCCACCCGGCAGAGGGTGACGCCGTGCTGCGGTGCCAGGCACTGGCGCTCGAGCATATTGCCGCGGCAGATCCGTCGCTGCCAGTGCCGCGCCTCGTTCGCACCCGCGACGGCGAACTGCTGGGCAGGCTCGTTCACGATGGCGTCGACTACCCGGTCATGGTCCTGTCGTGGCTCGATGGCCAGGTGCTGGGCGGCGAGACGCTGTCCCGCGACAGCCTGTTCGATCTCGGCCAGTTGCTGGCTCGCCTCGGTCTGGCGCTGCGCGGCTTCGTTCATGGCGCACCCGCCGGGCGCGACCTCGTGTGGGACACGCGCCATGTGCTGCGGCTCGCAGGCGAGGTCGACAATCTTCCGGCAGAAGACCGCGCGCTTGCGCAGGACATTCTCGCCCGCCATGAGACCGTGACCATGCCGGCGATGCGGCGCATGCGCAGCCAGATCATCCATGGCGACGTGCACCCGCACAATGCGCTGGTCGATGACCGGGGCCGCGTCTCCGGCATCATCGACTTCGGCGACATGGTGCATGGACCGCTGATCCTCGACCTCGCCAATGCGGCAGGTGATTTCCTTTCGCCCGGACAGGACAGTGAAGAGACGCTGTTCCAGCTGGTGCGCGGCTATTGCAGCGTGACGCCGCTGGAGGAAGCGGAGGCCGACGCGCTGGTCGATCTCATCGAGGTTCGCCTGTTGATGACGCCGCTCATCGATGCGCTGAAGGCCTCGAACGGCATCGCATCGCAGGGCTATTTCCAGGCCTTCAACAGCCGCAGCATGCCGATGATCCGGGCCATGCGGGCTCTCGGCCGCGACAGGCTCAGGGGCCTGGTGCGGCGCGCCGCGGCCTTCCCCACAGTTCCGCCGCAGCACCCGAAGACGGCGGCGGAGGCGATCGCGCGCCGCCGCAAGGTGATGGGCGAGAAGCTCTATGTCTTCTACGATCCGCCGCTGCACATGGTGAAGGGCGAGGGCGTCTGGCTCACGGCGTCCGACGGCCGGCGCTATCTCGACTGCTACAACAACGTGCCGCATGTCGGCCATGCGCACCCTTACGTGGCCGAGGCCATCGCGCGGCAGGCCCGCACGCTCAACACCAACACCCGCTACATCACCGACCAGGCGCTGGAATATGCCGAGCGGCTGACGGAACTCGCGGGCGAGGGCCTCACCTCTGTGACCTTCGTCAACTCGGGCAGCGAGGCGAATGACCTCGCCTGGCGCATGGCCAAGGCCTTCACCGGCCACACGGGCGGGCTGTGCATGGACTTCGCCTATCACGGCGTGAGTGAATCCATCGACGCCTTCTCGCCGTCCAATGCGCCGGACCACTGGAATGCAGCGCATATCCGCCAGCTGCCCGCCCCCGACGTCTATCGCGGCCCCTATGGCGAGCGGGAAGGGGATGTGGGTGCGCGCTATGCCGCGCTGGCGGAGCCGCTGATCGCCGACCTGCAGGAGAAGGGCCTCGGCGTTGCCGCGCTGATGGTCGACTCGGCCTTCATGACCAACGGCATTCTCGATGCGCCGGCAGGTTACCTCCAGGCTGTGGTGGACCGTGTCCACAAGGCGGGCGGCCTGTTCATCGCGGACGAGGTGCAGTCGGGCTTCGGCCGCATGGGGCCGTCCTTCTGGGGCCACCGCCACCATGGCGTCACGCCGGACTTCATCACCATTGGCAAGCCGGCGGGCAATGGCTATCCGCTGGGCGTGGTCATCACCAGGCCCGAGATCCTGTCACATTTCCTTCAATTCGGGCCGTTCTTCTCCACCTTCGGCGGCAACAACGTGGCCGGTGCGGCAGGGATGGCGGTGCTGGACGTGATCCGGGACGAGAGGTTGCTCGAGAATGCGCGTGACGTGGGGGCCTATTTCCGTCAGGGCCTTGCCGGTCTCATGCAGAAGCACGCGCTGATCGGCGACGTGCGCGGCGTGGGCCTCGCCACGGGCGTCGAACTGGTGCATGACCGTAGGTCAAAGGCACCCGCGGGTGACGTGATGGCGCGCCTCCTGAACCTGATCCGCGACGAGGGCGCATTGATCGGTGGCGAGGGGAAACTGGGCAATGTGCTGAAGATCCGGCCACCCATCGTGTTCAGCCGCGCCAATGCCGATTTTGCGGTTGCGGCGGTGGACAGGGCGCTCGCCCGGCTATAGCCGGGGTTGCCGTCACGTGCCGTGCTGGGCTAGCTTCAAAGAAAAACGATTGAAGGGGGAGTGAACGCATCTTGGAGAACTGGAAACAGAATCCGCGGGTCTTCTGGACCCTTGGCATACCGCCCTCGCTGTGGCTTCTGGCCTTCTTCATCATCCCGCTCGGCTTCCTTTTCGTCATGTCGTTCAGCGACAAGGCTGTCGTCGATGGCCAGGTGTCGATCACCGACTATGCCTACCTGACCGGCATCACCAACTACATCCGCGCCTTCGATCCGCTTTATCTCGGCATCATGTGGAAGTCGGTCTGGATCTCGGCGCTTGCCACCGCGCTCTGCCTGCTCACCGCCTATCCCATCGCCTTCGGCATCTGCTTCGCCAAGGACAAGTGGAAGCCGCTGCTCCTGCTGCTCGTGGTGCTGCCCTTCTGGATCAACCTGCTCATCCGCACCTATGCACTGATCGCGGTGTTCCGCACCCAGGGTTATGTCAACAAGATCCTCGGCGTCGTGGGCCTCGGGCCCTATGAGATGCTCTACAACAACTTTGCCGTCATCTTCGGCCTGGTCTATGTCTACATGCCCTTCATGGTGCTGCCGCTCTATGCCACCATCGAAAGGCTGGACAAATCCTACCTCGAAGCCAGCCTCGATCTCGGCGGCTCGCAATTCCAGACCTTCATGCGTGTCACCGTGCCGCTCACCATGCCGGGCATCATCTCCGGCATCATCCTCGTCTTCATTCCCTGCCTCGGTTCCTTCCTCACGCCCGACCTGCTCGGCGGCGCCAATGCGCTGATGATCGGCAACGTCATCGAGCGCCAGTTCAAGGCGGCGAATGACTGGCCCTTCGGCTCCGCGCTCTCCTTCCTGCTGATGTATGCGACCTTCGGTGCGCTGGCGCTCCGCTATCTCCTCACACTGCGCAGCAAGGGAGTGGATGTCTGATGGCCGCCCAGCTGAAACCGGGGCAGGGCCCCCTCGACTATGGCAGCCGCACCTGGCTCAAGGTGCTCTTCGCCACCATCTTCTTCGTGCTCTATGCGCCCATCATCACGCTCGTCGCCTTCTCCTTCAACACCGACAAGCGCGGCGTCGTCTGGCGGGGCTTCACGCTCGACAACTATGCCAAGGCCTGGAACAACGCCTCGCTGATCGAGGCGCTCACCAATTCGCTGGTGATCGCGCTCATCGCCACGGTCTTCGCCACCGTGCTGGGAGCGCTCACCGCATTGCTCATGTGGCGGTTCCGCTTCCCCTTCAAGGGCGCCTATGAGGGATTCATGGCGCTGCCCATCGTGATCCCTGAAATCTGCATGGGTGTGGCGCTTCTGCTGTTCTTCGTGAACTCGGGGATGATGGAATTCTCGGTCAACATGCCGTGGCCCCTGAACCTCGGCAACATCATCTTTGCCCATGTCACCTTCTGCTTCCCCTTCGTGGCCGTCGTCGTGCGCTCGCGCCTCGTCGGCTTCAACCGCCAGCTCGAGGAGGCTTCGAAGGATCTGGGCGCCAGCGAATGGCAGACCTTCTGGTCGATCATCGTGCCCTACATGAAGCCCGGCCTCATCGCAGGGGCGCTGCTTGCCTTCACACTGTCGCTCGATGATTTCGTCATCACCTTCTTCACCTCGGGTCCGGAGACCGTCACCTTCCCGGTCAAGGTCTATTCTCTCGTGCGCCGCGGCGTCTCGCCCGAGATCAACGCGGCCTCAACCGTGCTGATCGTCATCACCGTGGTTGCCACCGTCCTCGCAATGAAGCTCCAGGCGCCGCCCAAGGCGGACAAGGGTTGAACATCATGTCAGACGCGATCGTCTCCATCCGCAACGTCACCAAGGCCTTCCCCGGCGGCGTCACCGCCGTCGACAATGTCTCGCTCGACATTGCCCAGAACGAGTTCTTCGCACTCCTCGGCCCCTCGGGCTGCGGCAAGACCACGCTCCTGCGCATGATCTCGGGGCTCGAGACGCCCACGGGCGGCCAGATCATCATCGGCGGCGAGGACATGGCCTATACGCCGCCCAACAAGCGTCCCACCAACATGGTGTTCCAGTCCTATGCGGTCTTCCCGCACATGACGGTGGAACAGAATGTCGGTTACGGCCTGAAGGTCACGGGCGTCGCGTCGGACGAGATCAAGCGCCGCGTCGGCGAGGCACTCGAGATGGTGAAGCTCACAAAGCTCGCGACCCGCAAGCCGGACCAGATGTCGGGCGGTCAGCGCCAGCGCGTGGCGCTCGCCCGTGCCCTCGTGAAGCGCCCCAAGGTGCTGCTCCTCGACGAACCGCTCTCGGCACTGGACGCCAAGCTGCGCGACGACATGCGCATGGAGCTGACGAGGCTGCAGGAAACCGTCGGCATCACCTTCATCATCGTGACCCATGACCAGGACGAGGCCCTCTCCATGGCAAGCCGCATCGCCGTCATGGACCGTGGTGCCGTGCAGCAGGTGGCAACGCCTGCCGAACTCTATGAACATCCGAAGAGCCGCTTCGTCGCCGACTTCATCGGCAAGGTGAACCTCATCGATGCCCGCGTGCACCGCCAGATCGGACGCAAGATCGACTGTGAGCTGAAGGGCGTGGGCCGGATGGAACTCGCCAGCGACAACCTGGTCGGCGGCCAGGTCGCTGTTGCCGTGCGGCCTGAGAAGCTCAAGATCGCCACCGCGGAACCGGCCAGCGCCATCCGGGTCCAGGGCAAGGTGCGTGACGTCGCCTATTACGGCGACACCAGCCACGTCGTCATCGAGGCGGCCGACGGCCTCAACCTGTCGGTCAATGTCCAGAACGACACGCGCCTCGGCGGTTCGGGCGTGGAGCGCGGCCAGAATGTGTGGGTGCACTGGGCACCCGAAGATTCCATCGTCCTCACGGAGTAGTTTTTCATGTCGCTCGAGATGAACCCCAATGGCCCGTTCCCGGGCGACAGCGCCTTCCGCCGCGACCAGCTGAAGGGCACGCAGTGGGAGCCGACCTATGCCGGCGCGCTCTCGTTCATGCGCCGCAAGTATTCGCGCGACCTCAAGGGCGTCGACATTGCGGTGACGGGCATCCCCTTCGACCAGGCCGTCTCGCACCGCTCCGGCACGCGCATGGGACCGGAAGGCATCCGCAAGGCCTCGGCCGAGAATGCCTGGGGCCCCTTCTGGCCGTGGAACTTCGATCCCTTCGACACACTCGCCGTCGTCGACTATGGCGACTGCTTCTTCGACTGGGGCCGCAAGGAGAATTTCCCGCAGCGGCTGGAAGACCACGCGACGGAGATCATCTCCTCGGGCGCCGAAATGATCTCGCTGGGCGGCGACCACTACGTCACCTATCCGCTGCTCAAGGCCCACGCCAAGAAGCACGGCCCCCTGTCGCTCGTCCATTTCGATGCGCACCGCGACGTCGAGCCCGATGACGGCGGCCGCATCGACCACGGCACCATGTTCGGCTATGCCGTGAAGGAAGGCCTGATCGACCCGAAGAAATCGGTGCAGATCGGCATCCGCACGGTCTTCGCCGGCGAGCGCACCTATGGCTTCAAGATCGTCTATGCCGACGAAGTGCATGAGTCGACGCCCGCGCAATTGGCGGAGATCATCCGCAAGGTGGTGGGTACCAACAAGGCCTACCTCACCTTCGATATCGACTGCCTCGATCCCTCCGTGGCACCGGGCACCGGCACGCCCATCCCCGGGGGCTTGAGCTATCACCAGGCGGCATCGATCATCCGCAAGCTCACCGATGTGAACTTCGTGGCAATGGACGTGGTGGAAGTGTCACCGCCCTATGACCACGCCGACATCACCTCGCTCGCGGCCTCATCGCTGATCATGGAATATCTCTGCCTCAAGGCCTGGCAGAAGGGCGCGCGGGCCGTGCCGTTTGCGGAGTGAGCTGCTCTCCACCTCCCAAAGTTCCATCATGCCCGGGCTTGTCCCGGGCATCCTTTTTGCTGCCACCAAAAAGGATCGCCGGGTCAAGCCCGGCGAAGATGAAAAGGGGAGCGAGCGAACGTCCGGAGGGCGCGCCTACTTCACCAGCCCCAGCGACCGGTCCTTGTTGCGCACCGCATAGCCCGCCTGCTGCGGCCAGTTGCCGTAAGTGTCGCCCGTCAGCAATTCACGCATCGCATGCAGCGGCCAGTTCGGGTCATCCAGCGCCTGGCGGGCCAGCGCGATCAGGTCGGCCTGGCCATTCTCGAGGATCCGCTCTGCCTCTTCCGCCCTGGTGATGAGGCCCACGGCGGCGGTTGGAACATCTGCGCCCCTGCGCACGGCCTCGGCGAGCGGCACCTGGTAGAGCGGACCCACCGGAATCTTCGCACCATCGAAGCCGCTCGATGTGCAGTGCACGACGTCATAGCCGATGGCCTTCAGCGCCTTCGCATAGGCGACGCTCTCCTCCACCGTCACGCCATCCTCGATCCAGTCGGTGACCGAGATGCGCACGAAGGCGGGCTTGTCCTTGGGCCAGGCGGCGCGCACGGCCCGCGCCACCTCCAGCGGGAAGCGCATGCGGTTCTCGAGGCTGCCGCCATATTCGTCGGCCCGCTTGTTGGCGACGGGCGAGAGGAACTGGTTCAACAGGTAGCCGTGGGCCGAATGCAGCTCGATCATGTCGAAGCCCGCCGCATCGGCGCGCTTCGTTGCCGCCACAAAGCCATCGCGCACCCGCGCAAGGCCCGCCGCATCGAGCGCCTCGGGAACCGGATAGGAGGCTGTGTGCCGCTCCGCCGAGGGTGCGACAGACGTCCATGCTTCGAAGCCCAGCACGGCCTTCTCGGCCTCGGTTTCGTTGAAACCGCCGCGCCACGGGATCGGCGCATTGGCCTTGCGGCCGGCATGGGCCAGCTGGATGCCGGCCTTCGCGCCATTCCCGTGCAGGAAGTCGACGATGCGCTTCAGCGGCGCGATCTGCGCATCCTCCCACAACCCGAGGCAGGCGTAGGAGATGCGGCCCTCCGGCGTCACCCCCGTCGCCTCGACGATGACGAGGCTGAAGCCCCCCAGCGCAAAGCGGCCGAGATGCACGAGATGCCAGTCATTGGCCATGCCATGCCGTGCGGAATACTGGCACATGGGCGCCACGATCACCCGGTTCTTGAGCGTCATGGAGCGATAGGTGACGGGGGAGAACAGCTTGCTCATCAGCTCAATGCATCCTTCAGGCGGTAATACATCATGGCGGCGGCGAGCAGGGGCACGCGCACCGGGCCGCCGGGGAAGGGCAAGTGCCGCACGCGCGACAGCAGGTCGAAGCGCTCCGCCGTGCCGCGCACCGCGTCCGCCATCAGCTTTCCATACATGCCCGCGAGCGCCACGCCCTGGCCTGAATAGCCATGCGCATAATAGGCAGTGGGGCTGAGGCGGCCGCAGTCCGGAATGCGGTTGTGGGTGATGGCGATGTAGCCGCCCCAGGCGAAATCCACCTTCGCATCGCGCAGCTGCGGGAAGATCTTCACCATGGACGCCTTCATTTCGGGCGCGAGATGCGCGGGTTCGCGCGTGGTATAGCTCGCCTTGCCGCCGAACAGCATGCGCGTGTCCGGCGTGAGGCGGAAATAGTCGACGATGAAGTTGGTGTCGGCCACCGCCTCGCCGTCGCGGATCAGCGCGCGGGCGCGGTTCTCGCCCAGGGGCTCGGTCGCGATGATGTAGCTCGTCACCGGCAGCACCTTGCCATAGAGCTGCGGCACGAGGCGGCCGAGATAGGCATTGCAGGCGATGATGACGAAGCGCGCATTCACCTTGCCATGGGCGGTGCGCACGAAGGGCTTCGAGCTGGTGTCGACCTCGATCGCAGGAGAATGTTCATGGATCGCCGCGCCCGCCTCCGTGGCCGCCCGCGCCAGGCCGAGGCAGTAGTTCAGCGGGTGGAAATGCCCCGCACCGCCCTCGCGCAGCGCCCCATGGTAATGCCGCGTGCCGAGTTTCTCCTCCAGCGCCGCCGTGTCGAGGATCTGCGTGTCGGTGTAGCCCAGCGCATCCCACTCGTCCTTCCACTCCCGCAGCCCGTCCATGCGGCCGGGCTTGGGAAGCACGTGCAGGTAGCCCCAGCGCAGGTCGCAGTCGATCTTGTAGCGGTCGATTCGATCCACCAGCAGGCGCTTGGAGTCTTCCGCGATGGCAAAGCACTTGCGGGCATCGTCCCGGCCGAGCTGCGCTGCGATCTTGTCCTGGCCGGAGGAAAATCCGGTGCAGATCTGCCCGCCGTTGCGGCCGGAGGCGCCGTGGCCCACGGTCTCCGATTCGAGCACCACCACCCTGTGGCCGGCTTCTGCCAGCTCCACGGCGGCCGAAAGCCCCGTATAGCCCGCCCCGACGATGCACACATCGGCGGAAATTTCGCCTGCGAGAGGCGGGTAGGCGGGGGAGGGGGTTGCGGTGGCCTGGTAATAGCTCGGGGCGAAAATGGATTTCGTCATGGTGGAAAGGGTTTAGCGGCCCCCCTTTTGTTTGGTCAAGCTTCCGCGCTACATTGGGTTGTTTCAACAAGACCTGGAATATCATGACCCAATCGCGATTTGAGGAATGGCTGAGCGAGCACAAGATCAGCGAGGTGGAATGCCTCGTGGCCGACATGAACGGCACCGCGCGCGGCAAGATTCTTCCGCCCAAGAAATTTCTCTCCGGCAACCGCTCCCGCGGGCTGCGCATCCCCGAGGAAGTCTTCACCCTCACCATCAATGGCCGCTACACGCAGGACACGCGCGCCGTGTCCGACAGCGCCATCGACATCTACATGAAGCCCGACGTCGACACGATCCGCTTCGTGCCGTGGTACCAGGAGCCCACCGCCCAGGTGATCTGCGATGCCTTCCACCTCGATGACCGGCCGGTGGAGATCTCGCCCCGCCACGTGCTGAAGCGGGTGCTGCAGGCCTACAAGGACAAGGGCTGGAAGCCGGTGATTGCGCCGGAGCTCGAATTCTACCTCGTCAAGAAGAACATCGACCCGGACTATCCGCTCGATGCCGCCGTCGGGCGCTCGGGTCGCAAGGAGCCGGGCGGCCAGGCCTATGGCATCGACGCCGCCAACGACTTCGATCCAATTGTCGAGGACATCTATGATTTCTGCGAGGCGCAGGAACTGGACGTCGACACGCTGAGCCACGAAAGCGGCCCCGCACAGCTCGAGATCAACTTCAACCACGGCGACCCTCTCGAGCTTGCCGACCAGGTCTTCCTGTTCAAGCGCACCGTGCGCCAGGCCGCGCTGAAGCATGACATGTATGCGACCTTCATGGCCAAGCCCCACCAGAACGAGCCGGGCTCCTCGATGCACATTCACCAGTCGGTGATGGACATCAAGACCGGCAAGAACATCTTCGCCAGCAAGGACGGCTCGCCCGCCAAGCTGTTCCTGAACCACATTGGCGGGCTGCAGCGCTATCTCGCGGCGGCCCTGTCATTGTGCGCGCCCAACGTCAACTCCTACCGCCGCCTCGTGCCTGATTCGGATGCTCCGACCAACGTCCACTGGGCCATCGACAACCGCACCGTCTCGCTGCGCGTGCCGTCGTCGGACCCCTCCAACACGCGCGTCGAGAACCGCGTGCCGGGAGCGGATGCCAATCCCTATCTCGCCTTCGCGGCTTCGCTGGCTTGCGGCTATCTGGGCATGGTGGAGCGCATCAAGCCGTCGGAACCGGTGGAGGGCTCGGCCTACCGCTATGCCCACACGCTGCCCATCAGCCTCGATGAGAGCCTCGACAAGCTTAATTATACGAAAGCCCTGAAGCAGGTGCTGGGCGAGAAGTTCTGCGAGGCCTATAACGACGTCAAGTACGAGGAAATGCAGAACTACCGTCGCGTGATCAGTTCCTGGGAGCGCGAATTCCTTCTGCTCAACGTGTAAGGACCGGAACGACGATGCGGACGGCGACGAGACTTTTCCTTGCAATGCTGTTGTGGGCAGGTCTTGCCGCCGTTGCCAATGCGCAGGCGGCCAGCCCGCCGGCCATCAGTGCGGCGATCGCCGATGTGCTGAACTCCGGCGAACGCCTGCCGCTTCCGCTGGAGCGCATCCGCCCCGCGCTCATCGCCCATTACGTCCGCGACCAGGGCCCGGTCTACTGGGTGGGAACGGGGCGCATGACGCCGTTCCTGCAGCGCCTTGCCGATGCCGGTGACGACGGGCTGAACCCTGCCGACTACCCCATCGATGCGCTGATCCAGCTGCGTGACACGATCGACCCGGCGGACAGCGACAGCGCAGCCCTTGCCGAACTGTTCTTCACCGCCTTCTACGTGAACTACGCCACCGATCTGAAGATCGGGCGCCTCACCCCGCAGAAGGTCGACCCGAAGAACTTCCGCAACCGCAAGACGGTCGACGTTCTCGCCATCATGACCGGGTTTTCGGCGCAGCCGGAGCCGGATGATTTCCTCGATGCCTTCGAGTCGCACAATCCGCACTACCAGGCGCTGAAGAAGATGCTCTCGCTCTATCGCGCGCGCGCCGAGTCCGTCGACTGGGATGCCATCGCCATGGGTGCCGACATCAAGCCCGGCGCCAGCGACCCGCGGGTGCCTCAGATCCGCGAGCGGCTGATGCTGACCGGTGATCACCCCGGCGGCGGCGAGGAGTTCGGCGACGTCTATGATTCCTCGACCGTGCTGGCGGTGCGCAGCTTCCAGCTTCGCAACGGGCTCGAGGCCAAGGGCCTGGTCGGCAAGCAGACCATCCTCGCCCTCAACATCCTGCCCGAGGACCGCGCTCGCCAGATCATGCTCAACATGGAGCGCTGGCGCTGGATGCCCGAGGATCTGGGCCAGCACCACTACATGGTGAACCTCGCCGCCTTCGAACTGAACGAGGTGCAGGACGAGGACATCGTCGACCGCATGGATGTGGTGATCGGGGCCGTGGCCACCCAGACGCCGGAGTTCTCGGACGAACTTGAATATGTCGAGATCAACCCGACATGGACCGTGCCCTACTCCATCGCCACGGGCGAGATGCTGCCGAAGCTGCGGCGCAATCCCTCCGCCTATGCCGGCGATTTCGAGGTCTTCATGAACGGCAAGCTCACGTCGTGGAACGGCATCAACTGGAATGCCTATGGCAAGGGCAACTTCCCCTTCACCTTCCGCCAGAAGCCGGGGCCGAAGAATGCGCTGGGCAAGGTGAAGTTCATGCTGCCAAACCCCTACAACATCTATCTCCATGACACGCCGGCCAAGGACAAGTTCCTCGCCACCACCCGCGCCTTCAGCCACGGCTGCATCCGTCTGTCGCGCCCGATGGATCTCGCCGATCACCTGGTGGGCGACATTGCCGGATGGCCGCAGCAGAAGATCGATGCCGCCTTCGCCAGCGGCAAGACCACGCGGGTGAAGCTGCCTGAACACATTCCGGTGCACCTGATCTATGCCACCGCCTTTGAGGGTGACGGCGGCAGCATCGAGTTCCGTCCGGACATTTATGGCCGTGACCGCAAGCTCGATGCCGCGCTGAATGGCAAGCCTTCCAGCTGATCCGTCCGGGGCTCAGGGCCCCATCTGCAGCTTGACGATGGCTTCCGCGGCCTGCGGGTTGCCGGCCGCCGCGGCGCGCTGATACCACAGGATGGCCTGGTCGCGGTTCGGCGTGCCGTTGTTCGCGGCGAGTGCCGCGAGCACCAGCGGATCATGGCTGCGCGCAATGCCGAAGGCAGCCGCGGCGGAGCCATCATTGCCCCACGCGCGTTCATAGCTGCGCAACGCCATCTTCACATCGCCGCTTCTGAACAACTGGTCGCCCCTGGTGATCAATTCCTGCGTCTGTGCCGTTTCCGGAACGGACAGCGCAACGCCCACGCTCTGCGGCGGCGGGATGGCGGCGGGCCGTGCGGGGTCCGCAGCGGCCGGCGCGTTCGGCCGGGCCTCCGCGGTGGTTGGCGTCATCTGGCCGGGGGGCGGCGCGGAGGTCGGTTCCACAACCACGTCCTTCAGCGCCACCGTCATCGTCTTGACCGGGGCGGCCAGTTCACCGGTCTTCGGCTCGAATGCCGCCACGGCAAGGTCAATCTGCGGATCGTCCGTCTGCGGAACGACCAGCTTCACATTCTTGATGTCGGCGAGTGACAGCGTCCAGACCTGGTCGTCCTGGCGGCGGCCGGAGGTCAGGTAGGCGCCTTCCGGCACGCCGGAAATCTTCAGCAGCATGTCATTGCCGAGCCCCGCGGGCTCGGCATGGAGCGCCAGCGGAATGAAGCTGTTGGTTTCCCCCGTCACATCGGCGACCTGCAGCGTGGCGGTGGCAATCGGCTTCTTGTCGATTACGGTGTCATGCTGGCTGGCGGCCTGCGACAGTTCCAGCTTGGGTGCCAGTGGTGCTGCCTGCGCCTCGGCAGGCGGGGCAACGGCGAGGGCCTGTAACCCCGCGGGTGCGAGCCCACCTGGAACAAACCCGCCTTGAACAAGCATGCTGAGCGCCACGGCGCCGCCGCCCGCCATCACCGCGGCGGCGGCGGCGATGGCGATCGTCTGCCCAACCGTGAAGGTGCGGGGCGTCCGCATGGGCGGCGGCTCCGGCTCCGCCGCGCGCGCCATGAAGCGGGCCGGGCGGGGCTGCGTCATGATGCGGTCACGGTAACCGGGCGGCGGAACGGGTCGAACGCCGTTCTCGAAGGGGTGTTCGGGCAAGCCGCGCTGGCGGCGGTAGCGGGCGAGGATCTCGTCACGGGTGAGTTGCTCGCCCGTGGCGCTCAGGATCCATGAGGGCTGGAGCCTTGCCTGTCCGGCGGCTGCAGGGGGCGGGCGGCGCAGCGGCTCGCGCGGCGGCAGGCGTGGCGCCTCGCTTGCGGGCTGGCCGAGGACGTCGCCGAGCCCCGTCTCGGCCTGCGTTGCCGCGTCGCCGGGCGAGGCTTCATCCTCTTGCCGGTTGGGGGCTCCGTAGGAATGGCTGTCATCAGTCATGATCTTGCTCCCGATCGGCGATCGCATGCCCGGTTTCACCCAGGGCACGTCACCGCACGTGCGTTCGACAATCCGGAGGAGGAGGTGGCCGGCGCCGCGCGCCTCTTCCGTGCGCGCCGAAGCGTCTCCGCAATGATCCCCTGCCTGCTCCGATGGTGGGCGGCTGTCCTGCGCTTTCACAACGCCGTGACCCGCCCACCGGTTCGGACCGTGCAGGGGGAATGTGGCCATGAGCAGGCGAGAATATGGATTCTCGCTTCTCAGCGTTGCGAAATGTCCCGGTATTCGCGGGGTTCCGGTCCGTCATAGAGCGTCAGTGGACGGATCAATATGTTGTTGTGCAACTGCTCGATGCACTGCACCGTCCATCCCGGCACGCGGCCCACGGCGAAGATGGGCACGAAGAGATCCGGCGAAATCCCGTTCAGGTAGTAGATGACGCCGGAATAGAAATCCACGTTCACATTCACGCCGAAGCGTGCATAGGGCTTCATCGCATCCACTACCGCCTGCAGGATGGCGAACCACTTGGGCTCGCCC
The DNA here is from genome assembly GCF_003234965.1 of Aestuariivirga litoralis. Taxonomy (GTDB): domain Bacteria; phylum Pseudomonadota; class Alphaproteobacteria; order Rhizobiales; family Aestuariivirgaceae; genus Aestuariivirga; species Aestuariivirga litoralis. The sequence continues at coordinate 52,311 of NZ_QKVK01000002.1, read as the reverse complement.
ATCTCGCGCGACAGGGTTTCAACCCCGTCGCGCATGTGGCGGGCGCGCGGGTCCTCGGTGCGGTAGACGCGGTGGCCAAAGCCCGTCACGGCCTCGCCCGCGGCGCGCTTGGCCTTGACGTATGCGGCGGCCCGCTCCGGTTCGCCGATCTCCTGCGCCATGCGCATCACGTCCTCAGCCGCACCGCCATGGGCGGGGCCGGAAAGCGCGGCGATCGCCGCCGTCATCGCCGCATGCAGCGTCGCCTCGGTGCCGATCACCACCCGCGCGGTGAAGGACGAGGCGTTGCTGCCATGCTCGGCATGGAGGATCAGGTCACGGTCCATCAGCTGCGCGCCCTGTGGCGAAGGCTTGCGGCCGGTGATCATCCACAGGAAATTGGCGGCATGCGAGAGGGCCATGTCGGGCTCGGGTACCGCGCGGCCGTTGCGGATCGCCTCATGTGCCGCCACGATCATCGGCACCTGCGAGGCAAGCCGGATGCCCTTGTCGCGCGTCGCGTCGATGGAATTGTCATAGGTGTCCGGCTCGAAGCCCGCGAGCGCCGAGACGGCGGTGCGCAGCACGTCCATCGGATGGGCCTGCTTCATGGTCTCGATCACGGCAAGGATTGGTGCTGGCAGCCTGCGTGCGGCCTTCAGCTTGGCATCGAAAGCGGCGAGCTCTGCGGTGCTCGGCAGTTCACCATGGAGAAGCAGGTAGGCCGTTTCCTCGAAGCTCGAGTGCTGGGCGAGATCATGGATCGAATAGCCGCGATAGCGCAACTCGCCCGCCTTGCCGTCGATGAAGGTGGTGCCGGAGCGCTCGAAGTAGACGCCCTTGAGGCCACGGTGGATTTCGATCTTTTCTTCTGCTGACATGGCCGTCCCATTCGAAAGAGAGTCCCGATGAGCGTGATTGACGAAGCCAAGGCCAAAATCAAGGGCAGAGGCCTGAAACTCGTGATGCCAGAAGGTGAGGATGCGCGGATCCAGGCCGCCGCCCGGCGCTTCCGCAGCGAAGGCCTGGCCGAGCCCCTCGTCTTCGGCGCGGAGGACGTGCCCGAAGCATCGGCTGCCCATATTGCCCTCATCCGGTCGCGGCGCGGGAAGATGTCGGATGCCATGGCCGCGCGCCTGCTGAAGAAGCCGCTCTATCGCGCCGGTGCGGCCGTCGCGGCGGGCGAGGCCGATGCCATGCTGGCCGGAGCCGCGAACCCCACGGCCCGTGTCATCGAGGCCGCATTGATGACCATCGGCCCCGCACCCGGCATCGACACGCCGTCGAGCTTTTTCCTCATGCAGTGGCCTGAGCGGCGGCTGGTCTTCGCCGATTGCGGCGTCGTGATCCAGCCCACGGCCGCGGAGCTTGCCGACATCGCCATTGCCTCCGCCGCCAGCGCATCGCGCTTCCTCGGTGAGGAGCCGCGCGTGGCGTTGCTCTCCTTCTCGACCAAGGGCAGCGGCAGCCACCCGGATGCCGAAAAGGTGGTGGAGGCGCTGCGCATTGCTCGCGCCAGGGCGCCGCAGCTGAAGATCGATGGCGAGCTTCAGGGCGATGCCGCTCTCTCGCCCGCCGTCGCCGCGAAAAAGGTGAAGGACCCGAGCGAGGTTGCGGGTCGCGCCAATGTACTGGTTTTCCCCGATATCGATTCGGGCAACATCGCCTACAAGCTCACGCAGTATCTGGCGGGTGCACAGGCCATGGGCCCGGTGCTGCAGGGCTTCGCCAGGCCAGTGTCGGACCTGTCGCGCGGCGCCACGGTGGATGACATCGTGGATACGGGCGCGCTGCTGCTGGCGATGAGCTAGACCAACTCCTTCACGCCGCGCGCGATGGTGAGCTCTTCGTTGGCGGGGACGACATAGACATTCCCCGGACCGATCCCCAGCCACTTGAGGTGCGACATGATCCGTGCACGGACGGCCCCGGCATTCTCGCCCACGCCACCGGTGAACACCATGGCATCGACGCCGCCGAGGGCAGGAACGAGTGACGCCGCATGACGTGCGGCGGAATAGCAGTAATAGTCCACCGCCTCGCTCGCCTCGGTGCGGTCGCTCGCCAGCAGCACGCGCATGTCGGGCGAAATGCCGGAGAGGCCAAGAAGGCCGCTCCTGCGGTAGAGAATGTCTTCCAGCTGCTCGAGGTCCATGTGTTCGTCGCGCATCAGTGCCACCAGCACGCCGGGGTCGATCGAACCGGTGCGCGTGCCCATGACGAGGCCGTCCGCCGTCGAGAAGCCCATGGTCGTGGCTACGCTCTTGCCGTCATGGATCGCGCACATCGAGGCGCCGGAGCCCAAATGTGCGGCCAGCAGCCGGCGGGGCAGGGGCTTTCCCGAAACATGCGGCAACGCCTCCACCACGTGCTGGTAATTGAGGCCGTGGAAGCCATAGCGCCGGTAGCCCTTGTCGAAGTAGCTGCGTGGCAAAGGCAGGCGGGTGGCCAGTTCCGGCTGGGTGGCGTGGAAGGCCGTGTCGAAACAGGCAATGTTCGGCACCTCCGGCGCCACGCGGCGCATCTCGCGCAGCACGCCCAAACCGAAGGGCAGGTGCAGGGGCGCCAGCTGGCGCAGTGCGTCGAGGTCCTGCTGCACCTGGTCATCCACCACCACGGGTGACACATACTGCGTGCCGCCATGCACGATGCGGTGCCCGATGCCGGTGAATTGCGAGGGTTCATGGCCGTTGTCGGCCAGCCATTCCGCCGCCACCAGCAGCCCTTCGCTGGGGGTCGTCACATGCGGCACGTCGCGGCCGCCATGGCCATCCACCTCCAGCCGCGGCTTCGATCCGATGCCGGAGACCTGGCCCTTCAGCAGCACCTTCAGCGCGCCGTCGAACACTGCGAACTTGAGCGAGGACGAGCCGGCATTGAGAACGAGAATCTTCATGCGCGGCAGACTAGCGGAAGCAGGGTCAATATGTCTTCACCCCGCTGCGGCTCATGCTGAAGCCGTGCTCGCCGTTGTTGCAGCGCAGGCCCGCCTTGGTGGAGGCGCAGGAGAAGGGACCCTTCCGCCAGCTGGTGCCATAGGGAAAATCATTCTCCGCCCCGCAGCAGGACGGATCGGCCACGTCCTTGTAGAGCTTCGGCTTGCCGTCCTGGAACAGCCGCACCCGCACGTAGCTGGGTTCAGCCCGGTCGCATTCGAGCACCAGCCCTGTTCCTTCCTCGTCGCGGTAGATGCAGCCCACATTGTTGGACGGCATAGTGAATGCGATGAAGCCATAGGGGCTTTCCTTGAATTCCACGGCACTCGCCGGCGTGGCGAGCACGAGGGCTGCCATCACCAGGGCCGCGCGCCTCATTTGATCTCGATCTCGATGAAGGCATATTCCGTGTCATTGGCGTTGATCACGTCATGCTCGACGCCGGCATGGCGGAAATAGGGAACGCCCGCCTTCATCTCGGCATGGGCCGGGCCGGTGGGCGTCTCGAGCCGCACCTTGCCGTCCATCAGGGGCACGACCACATAGTCATGGCCATGCTTGTGCCAGCCGGTGTTGGCGCCCGGCGCGAAGCGCCATTCGGTGACGATGACGCGGTCATTCTCCACGAAAACCGTGGACTTGGCGGACCCGTGGCTGTGGTCGGACATGGCGGCACTCCTGAAATTTCAAGGCCATGGTGGATGGAACTGGAACTTCCCGCAAGCATGTTATATTATAACGTTCATGTCCTTCCCTGCGCCGCATCACAACCACGCCAAATGCACCGCCGAGCTGCTGTCGCGGGCCGAGCGCACCTGCGAGCGCCGCGGCTCGCGCCTCACCGGCCAGCGCCGCGAGGTGCTGAACTGCGTGGCCGAGAGCCACTCGGCGGTCGGCGCCTATGACATCATCGAGCGCATGGCGGGCCACGGCCCGCGGCCTGCCCCCATCACCGTCTATCGCGCGCTCGACTTTCTCGAGGCACATGGCCTCGTCCACAAGATCGAGAGCCGCAACGCCTTCATCGCCTGCACCCACCCGCATGAAGGCCAGCCCGCCGCCATGCTGGTCTGCGAGCACTGCGGCCTCGTGGCCGAACTCGACGCCCCAGAGGTATTCGAGAAACTCCAGTCCGCCGCACAGGGGCAGGGCTTCGCCATCCACCGCAGCGTGGTCGAACTGACCGGCCTGTGTTCCACCTGCCAGGAGGCCCGCTGATGCTCAAGGTCACCAATGCCATCCTCAGCGCGCGCGATGCCACCCTCGTCATCGGCGGCCGCACCATCCTCGACCATGTGAACCTCGACGTGCGGCCGAACGAGATCGTCACCGTCATCGGCCCCAACGGCGCGGGCAAGTCCACCCTCGTGCGCTGCCTGCTCGGCCTGCAGCCGCTCACCTCGGGCGAGATCATCCGGCCCAAGGCCTTGCGCATCGGCTACGTGCCGCAGCGCTTCCCCCTCACCGCCAATGTGCCGCTCGACGTGCGGCGGTTGCTCTCGCTCACGCTCAAGCCCACGGAGGCCGAGATCGACGCGGCGCTGGCCGAGACCGGCATCCTGCACCTGAAGGACGCCAACATCGCGCGCCTCTCCGGCGGCGAGTTGCAGCGGGCGCTGCTGGCCCGGGCGCTGCTCAGGAAGCCTGAGCTCCTGGTGCTCGACGAGCCCGTGCAGGCCGTCGACTTCATGGGCGAGGCGCGCATGTACGAGCTGATCTCGGAGGTGCGCAAGCGCCATGGCTGCGGCATCCTCATGGTCAGCCACGACCTCCACATGGTCATGGCGGAAAGCGACCACGTGATCTGCCTCAACGGACACGTGTGCTGCGAGGGGGGGCCCACCAAGGTGCAGCAGGACCCCGAATTCGCCAAGCTCTTCGGCCCTTCCGCCGCGCGCATGATCGCCGCCTACACCCACCACCACGACCATGACCACGAAAGCCACGATTGCGGGCATGACCATCACCACGACCACCGGCATTGACCCCCGTGCTTGACATCCTCACCCAGCCCTTCTTCCAGCGCGCGCTGCTTGCGGGCCTCGCCATCGCCTCGGTCGCGGGCCCCGTCGGCTGCTTCATCGTGTGGCGCCGCATGGCCTATTTCGGCGAGACGCTGGCCCATTCGGGCCTGTTCGGCGTGGGCCTTGGCCTGCTGCTCGGCTTCAGCCTCACCCTCGGCGCGGTGGCGACCGGCGTTGCCGTGGCGCTGCTGCTGATGGTGATGAAGAACCAGCGCGTGCTGGCCACCGACACACTGCTCGGCATCCTCTCGCATGCCTCGCTGGCGCTCGGCATCGTCACCGTCGGCCTCGTCACCGGTTCGGCGGGCGACCACATGGACCTGCTCTTCGGCGACATCCTCACGGTCAGCTGGCGCGACGTCTCGGTGGTCTGGATCGGCGGCGCGCTGGTGCTGCTGATCCTCGGCCTCCTCTGGCGCGACCTCATCGCCATGTCGGTGCATGAGGAACTGGCCCAGGCCGAGGGCATCAAGGTGAAGCGCGTGGAGCTCGGCTTCGTGCTCCTCATCGCACTGATGACGGCGATCTCGATGAAGATCGTAGGCCTCCTGCTGATCACGGCCTTGCTCGTCATCCCGGCCGCCGCGGCGCGCCGGCTGTCCAACAGCCCGGAGACAATGGCGCTCGTCGCCGCCGGCCTCGCCTGTGTGTCCGTGGTGATGGGCCTCGCGCTCTCGGCTTTCGCCAATGCCATCACAGGTCCCGCCATCGTGCTTTCGGCGGGCCTGCTCTTCGTCTTGACCTTGCTTCGTCCTCAGGCCAGTTAATCACCCATGAGCTATTCCGCGATCAAGAACCGCCGCACGTCGATCCCCGTCAAGGTGGGCCACGTTACCGTGGGCGGCGGCGCCCCCGTCGTCGTCCAGTCCATGACCAACACGGACACGGCCGATGCCGAGGCCACGGCCAAGCAGACTGCCGCACTGGCGCGTGCGGGCTCGGAGCTCGTCCGCATCACCGTCGACCGCGAGGAGTCCGCGAAGGCCGTTCCCCACATCCGCGAGAAGCTCGACCGCATGGGCGTCAACGTGCCCCTCGTCGGCGACTTCCACTATAATGGCCACACGCTGCTGAACGACCACCCTGCCTGCGCCGAGGCGCTGGCCAAGTATCGCATCAACCCGGGCAATGTCGGCTTCCGCGAGAAGAAGGACCGCAACTTCGCGATGATGGTCGAGACGGCCATCAGGTTCGACCGCCCGGTGCGCATCGGCGTCAACTGGGGCTCGCTCGACAATGCGCTGCTGACCGAGCTGATGGACCAGAACGCCAAGTCGGCGGAGCCGATGGACGTGCGCGAGGTGATGCATGAGGCGGTCGTCCAGTCCGGGCTCATGTCGGCCGAACGCGCGGTGGAGCTGGGCCTCGCCAAGGACAAGATCCTCATCTCCGCCAAGTGCTCCGAGGTGCAGGACCTGATCGCCGTCTACCGCTCGCTCGCCGCGCGCTGTGATTACGCGCTGCATCTGGGCCTCACCGAGGCCGGCATGGGCTCCAAGGGCATCGTCGCCTCGACAGCTGCACTCGCCGTGCTGCTGCAGGAAGGGATCGGCGACACCATCCGCATCTCGCTCACGCCGGAGCCCGGCGGCGACCGCACGCGCGAGGTGATCGTGGCGCAGGAAATCCTGCAGACCATGGGCATCCGCAGCTTCGCACCCATGGTCATCGCCTGCCCGGGCTGCGGCCGCACCACCTCCACCACCTTCCAGGAACTGGCGCAGGACATCCAGTCCTACATCCGCACCCGCATGCCCGACTGGCAGCGCGACTATCCCGGTTTCGAAACGCTGTCGCTCGCGGTCATGGGCTGCATCGTCAATGGCCCCGGCGAGTCGAAGCACGCCGACATCGGCATCTCGCTCCCCGGCACGGGCGAACTGCCCGCCGCCCCGATCTTCATCGACGGCAAGAAGGCGATGACGATCAGGGGCGAAAACCTCTCGCAGCAGTTCAAGGACATCGTCGAGGATTACGTGAAGGGGCGGTGGGGCTGATATCCAGTCCACCATCTCCTCTCAACCCATCATGGCCGGGCTCGTCCCGGCCATCCTTTTCCGCGGCCACCAAGAGGATCGCCGGGACACGCCCGGCGATGATGACGTTTAGAGGTATGACAGGCGCAAAATCCTACTTCCGCCGCTCCACGATGAACCGCGCCGCCTCATCCAGCACGCGCGCCTTTTCTCCGTACACGGACAGGCTCTCCACCGCCTCGTCCACCAGCGCCGCGGCCCGCCGCTTCGCCTCGTCCATGCCGAGCAGGTCCACGAAGGTCGCCTTGCCCATGGCCTTGTCCTTCTGCGTCGCTTTGCCCAGCGCCTCGGGCGTGGATTCGACGTCGAGAATGTCGTCGGCGATCTGGAAGGCCAGCCCGATCTTCTGGGCATAGCGGATGAGGGGCGCGGGGTCGGCGCCACCCAGAATCGCACCCGCCTCGCAGGCATAGCGGAACAGGGCGCCGGTCTTCAGCGACTGGATCAGCCCGATGTGCGCGAGTTCGGCGGCGTTCGCCGTCTCGGCCTCGATGTCCAGCATCTGGCCGCCCACCATGCCGGCCACACCGGCGGCCCTGGCGAGCTTCGAGATCAGCGCCACGCGCACCGCCGCGTCGGGGTGCGTGGCCTCGTCCGCCAGGATTTCGAAGGCATGGGTCAGCAGCGCGTCGCCCGCGAGGATGGCGGTCGCCTCGTCGAAGGCCTTGTGGGCGGTGGGCTTGCCGCGGCGCAGGTCGTCATCGTCCATGGCCGGCAGGTCGTCATGCACCAGCGAATAGCAGTGCACGCATTCGAGTGCGGCCCCCGTGCGCAGCGCCTGGGCCCGCGGCACGCCGAACAGGGCGGCCGATTCCACCACCAGGAAGGGCCGCAGCCGCTTGCCCTGGCCGAGTGCGGCATAGCGCATGGCTTCCGTGACCCGGCGGGCAGGGAAGGCGTCGACGGGCAGCAGCCGGTCGAGCATGGCGTCGGTTTCAGCAGCGCAGCGGGCAAGGGCATCCTGGAAGGACAAGGCGAAATTCCTGTGCTAAGGCCGCTCCTGATTAGGGTCATGGCAGAAGAAACTCAACCAGCCGCCGTCCTGCCGCGCGAACCGCTCCACACCGTGGAAGCGGAGGCCGCGACGTTGGACGAACCCGAGCCGGCCCTGCCCATGCGCCGCGGCTTCCGGAGCCGTCTGCCGAAGAACCGCTGGCTGCGCTGGGCCACCTATGTGGTGGGCTTCCTCGTCGCCTGGCCCATCGTCATGACGCTGGTCTATGCCGTGGTGCCGCCGCCCTTCTCCAACATCATGCTGCTGCGCGCCCTGTCGGGGAATGGCATCGACAAGCAGTGGGTGAGCCTCGACGACATTTCGCCCGCCCTGCCGCGCGCCGTCATCTCTTCCGAGGATGCCCGCTTCTGCCAGCACAATGGTGTGGACTGGATCGAATTCCAGGGCGTCATCGAGGATGCCATGGACAAGGACGAGGCCCCCGTGCGCGGCGCCTCGACGATTCCCATGCAGACCGCCAAGAACCTGTTCCTGTGGGATGGGCGCCTCGCCATCCGCAAGCTGATCGAGATGCCGCTCGCCCTGTGGATGGATTTCGTCTGGTCCAAGCGCCGGATGATCGAGATCTACCTCAATGTTGTGGAATGGGCGCCCGGCGTCTACGGGGCCGAGGCGGCGGCCCAGCACCACTTCCGTAAGTCTGCGAAAAAGCTCACGAAAAAGGAGGCAGCCCTGCTGGCGGCGGTGCTCCCCAACCCGATCAAGCGCAATGCCGGCAAGCCCTCCAAGGGAGTGAGGGGGGTGGCCAACCGGATTCTCGTCCGCATGGCCGGTATGGGCCCCTATCTGACTTGCCTTGAGCGCTAGACTGGGTTAAGAGCCCCTCCAACTGAAGGGCGTGGGCCGTTCCCCGCGCCTTTTCCTATGGAGTTTCAAATGGCCGTTCCACGCAAGAAAATGTCCAAGAGCCGCATCGGCATGCGCCGTTCGGGCCACCATGAGCAGACCGTGACCTGGGTCGAGGACAAGAAGTCGGGCGAGCTCCGCCGCCCCCACCACATCGACCTCAAGACCGGCCTCTACAAGGGCCGCCAGGTCCTGACGGTGAAGTCGGAAGGCTAAGCCTCTCCGCCACGTCTGATGCATGAAGCCAGCCTCCGGGCTGGCTTTTTTGCGTTTTGGGGGCCGTTGCCAACACTTCCTCCTTTTTGCGTCACCCCACTCCCAAGCTCATCATGCGCGGGCTTGTCCCGCGCATCCTTTCGACACCGCGCTCCGCTCTCATCCCCCTGCCGTCACCCCAGCGAAAGCTGGGGCCCAGCTCTGGCTGAGATCAAGTTTGTAACGATTGTTTTGGCAGAAGTTCTGAAAGCTACCCCACTAGCCTGAGCAGAAGAAATCGCCCTGAGTGGCCATTTCTGGCCCCTGAGGAGCGTATCCGCGGACCCAAAGCTGGGCCCCGGCCTTCGCCGGGGTGACGGCAGCGGGGAAGGGGAAGTGCCCAAAACAAAACGCCCGGCTTTCACCGGGCGTTTCAATCTTCAAGCCTGCAGGTCAGATCAGGCCAGCACCTTCTCCGCCGGGACATAGGCGTAGCCGAGGTCGTCGGCGACCGCCTTGTAGGTCACCTTGCCGTCGGCGACGTTGAGGCCGTTGCGCAGGTGGGCGTCGTCGAGCAGCGCCTTCTTCCAGCCCTTGTTGGCGATGGCCAGCGCGAAGGGCAGCGTCACGTTGTTGAGCGCGAAGGTGGAGGTGCGGGCGACGCCGCCCGGCATGTTGGCCACGCAGTAGTGGATGACGTTGTCGACCACATAGGTCGGCTCGGCATGCGTCGTGGCCTTGGATGTTTCGGCACAGCCGCCCTGGTCGATGGCGACGTCGACCAGCACCGAGCCCGGCTTCCAGTCCTTCAGCATCGCCTTGGTGACGAGCTTCGGGGCGGCAGCGCCGGGGATCAGCACGCCGCCGATCACCATGTCGGCCGCGGCGCATTCGTCTTCGACGGCACCCTGCGTCGAGTAGATGGTCTTCACCGCCGTGCCGAAGCGCGCGACGAGCTCTTCCATGCGGTCGACGTTCTTTTCGAGGATCGTTACGTCAGCGCCCATGCCGAGCGCCACGACGGCGGCATTGGTGCCGACGACGCCACCGCCGAGGATCACGACCTTGCCGGGCGCCACGCCCGGCACGCCGCCGATCAGTACGCCGCGGCCGCCCTGTGCCTTCTCGAGGCAGTGGGCACCCGACTGCACCGACATGCGGCCGGCGACCTGGCTCATCGGGGCCAGCAGCGGCAACCCGCCGCGCGGCGAGGTGACGGTCTCGTAGGCGATGCAGACGGCACCCGAGGCGACCAGGTCCTTGGTCTGCTCCGGATCGGGAGCGAGGTGGAGGTAGGTGTAGAGGATCTGGCCGGGGCGCAGCATCTTGCGCTCGACGGCCTGCGGCTCCTTCACCTTCACGATCATGTCGGCCTTGGCGAAGATCTCCGCCGCGGTGGCGATGATCTTGGCGCCGGCGGCGGTGTAGTCCGCATCCGACGCGCCGATGCCCGAGCCGGCATTGGCCTGCACCCACACCTCGTGGCCGTGGCGCACGGCTTCCTTCACCGAGGTGGGCGTCATGCCCACGCGGTATTCGTGATTCTTGATCTCTTTCGGAACGCCGATGAGCATTGAAAATTCCTCCCTCAATGGTGGGCGGAAGGTAGCAAATCCGGCTTGAAATGATTTTCCGAAGAGGCCGCCGGAGCAGTGCAGCATTGAAATCTGGTTCGAGGATATGCTAGGAAGTTCGAATGAAATCCCAGGAACTCGACAAGACGGACAAGATCATCCTGTCCGAACTGCAGAAGAACGCCCAGCGCCCGATCGCCGACCTGGCGCAGAAGGCCGGCCTCTCTCCCTCGTCCTGCCACCGCCGGGTGAAGCTGCTGGAAGAGGCGGGCGTCATCGTCGGCTATACCGCCAACCTCGACCGCGCGGCGCTGGGGCTGGCCAACGAGTTCTTCGTCGAAGTCTCGCTCTCGGCCCAGACGGAGGAGGCCTTCGAAAAGTTCGAGAAGGCGGTGCAGCGCGTGCCGGAGATTCTCGAGTGTCACCTGATGAGCGGCCAGTTCGACTATCTGCTGCGCGTTGCCGCCACCGACGCGACGGATTATGAGCGCATCCACCGCTCGCGAATCTCCCGCCTTCCCGGCGTGCAGCGCATCCAGTCCTCGCTGGCGCTCCGCACGGTGAAGGGCTGGGCGGGGTATCCGATCTGAGGAACGATGATGAGTCTGAAGCAGCTTCCCGTCCACATGCTCTGGGTCTCCGGCGAACTCTCCCGCCTGGCGCGTTTGAGCCTCGCGAGTTTCGTGGCGCAGGGCTATCGCGTGAGGCTGTGGAGCTATGATCCCGATCACCTGCGTGCCGAATTCGCCGATGTGCAGGATGCCTCGACGCTGCTGCCGATGCCCGAGGCCGACAGCCACAACATGGCCTATCTCACCAGCCTCTTCCGCTATCGCGTGCTGGCCGAGCAGGGCGGCATCTGGGCCGATCTCGACGTGGTGGCGCTCACCGACGATCCCAGGATCGAGGCACGCCCGCTGATCGCCTCCGAGAAGCGTCGGCCCTTCCGTCACACGGAGCCCACGGCCACGGGCGAGAGCCTGACCCAGGTCACCAATTGCTTCATGGCCAGTCCGGCACCGCGCGAGGGTGACCTCTGGCACCTGGCACTCGACCGCGTCGCGGCGCTGAACCCGGAAGACCGCAACTGGGAGAATGTCGGCCCGCACATGCTCTCGGGCCTCATGCTGCGCCACTCCGACCTCGAGATCGACATCCTGCCGCCCGAGGCGGTCGATCCCGTGGCGTGGTGGAACGTGCCGGGCTATTTCCTGGAGGAGCGCGACCCGCCGCCCTCGCCCTTCATGCACATGTACGCGACGATCTGGACGAGGCGCGGCGTCGACGCCGAAATGCCCTTCCCGCCCGGCAGTCTCGCAGGCCGTCTCTGGAAGCGCTTCGGCCTCTAGGCCAGCGACCGGTCCAAGGCCCGGTCACGCAGGATCATCAGGATGCCCGCCGTCACGACGATGCCGGCACCGACCCACGTATAGAAATCGGGGAAATCCCCGAACAGCACGATCCCGTAGAAGACCGCCCAGATCATCGCCGAATACTCGAAGGGCGCCACGAAGTTTGTTTCCGCCAGCCGGTAGGCATTGATGAACAGGATCATTGCGGTGCCCGCGAAGATGCCATGGCCGAACAGCAGCACCGCATCGAAGGCCGAGGGCCACACCGGCGGGCGTGACAGGAACACGAGGCTCGGATGCGTGAAGGGGCCGAAGTCGAAGACGTTGAACAGAATGCCGATCGCCAGCGCCATGCCGGCATAGATGAAGTTCTGCCACGTGGCGATCACGATCGGCGCCACGCGCTGCGACAGCGGCCGCCCCAGCATCTGCCCCACGGCATAACCAAGCGCCGAGCCGAGGGCCAGCAGCGAGGCTGGCTCGAAGACGCCTGCGCCCGGCCGCACCATGATGAGGACGCCGATGAAGCCCGCGATGATGGCCAGCCAGCGGTGCAGACGCACCCGCTCATGCAGCAGCGGCCCGGCAAGTCCCGCCACGAAGAAGGGCATGGTGAAATAGATCGCCACCGCATTGGCGATCGGGATCGCGGCGATGGCGAGCACGAAGCAGAGATAGGCCGCCGCGAGGATCAGCCCACGCAGGCACACGCGCGGCCACAGCGGCGTTGCAATGGACCAGCCGCGCCCCTGCTTCCACAGCACGAAGGCGATGACGGGGAGCGAGCCCACGCAGCGGAACAGCAGGGTCTCGTAGGCCGGGTAGCCCGACGACATGTATTTGACCACCGCATCCTGCGCCGAGGCCAGCCCCACGCCCGCCAGCACGCAGGCCATGGCCAAAGCCCGGTTGTCGGTGGCAAGCTTCATGGCCTAGCGCCGCACGAGGTCCGACAGGATGCGGATGCCCGGCTCGATCTTCTGTTCGGCGATGGAGGAGAAGGCGAGGCGATAGAAATTGCGCGGGGCATCCGCCGCGCCGAAGGTGATGCGGCCTGGTTCGATCAGCACGCCCTTTGTCGCTGCCGTTCTGGCGAGCTCGTCACTGTCCAGCCCGGCGGGGCCCTTCACCCAGAAGCTGGTGCCGCCGAAGCTGGGAACGCGGCTCGAATCAGGAAGGTGCTGCTTCAGCGCATCGCCCATGATTTCCCAGCGCGTGCGATAGGCGCGGTGCAGGCGGCGGATCAGCGTGTCGTGGTGGCCGAGCGACAGGAACAGGGCCGCCGTGCGCTGGTTGTTGTTGGGCGCGTGGCGCACCATCAGGCGCCGCAGCGCGCGCGCCTCCGCCACGATGTTCTTCGGCGCCACGAGGAAGCCCAGCCGCAGGCCGGGGAACAGTGTCTTCGACAGCGAGCCCACATAGATCACACGGCCATCGTCATCGAGCGACTTCAAGGCCGGGCAGGGCTCGTTCACATAATTGGTCTCGAACTCGTAGTCGTCCTCGATGATCACGACGTCATGCTTCGCGGCACGCTTGAGGAGCTCCATGCGGCGTTCGAGCGGCATGGTGACGGTGGTGGGGAACTGGTGGCTGGGCGTGGTGAAGACGAGGTCGCAGGCATCGAAGGCGTCCGACGCGACGAGGCCCTTCTCGTCCACCGGCAGCAGCGACACATTGGACGTGCGCAGGTTGAAGATGTTGCGTACGTCCGGATAGCCCGGTTCTTCCATGCCGACACGCGTGTCGCGTCCCACCAGCAGCGTGGTGAGCAGGTAAAGCGCATTCTGGGCGCCGAGGGTGACGAGGATCTCGTCGTCGTTCGCCATGATGCCGCGGCGCGGCAGGATGCGGCGGCGGATCTGCTCGACCAGCAGGGGGTCGTCATTGGCCCAGGTGTCGTTGGTCCAGGAGCCGAGCCATTTCTTGCCCAGCGCCTGGCGGGCGCAGTCGCGCCATTCCGCCAGCGGGAAAAGCGTATGGTCGACCTGGCCATAGATGAAGGGGTAGGGGTAGGACTGCCAGTCCAAGGGCTTCGAGACGTTGATCTGGTCGGCCGGCTGCATGGTGAGGCGCCTGGACCAGTCGATGCCTGTGCCGGGGGCTGCATGCTTCAGCGGCTGCTTTGGGGCGGAGCCGCCTTCGAGGGCCTTTTCCGAGACGTAGTAGCCGGAGCGTTCCTTGGCGACCAGATAGCCGTCGTCCAGCAGGCCCTGATAGGCCAGCACCACGGTATTCCTTGAAACGCCGAGGCTCTTCGCCATCTTGCGGGTGGAGGGGATCGGCTCTTCCCGGGCCAGCTGGCCGTCGAGGATCGCCGAGACCAGCGCCTCGCGGATCTGGGTCTGGAGGCTGGCGTGTTCGTTCCGCCGGATATGGACGAGCCAGTCGCGCAAGTTTGGTCCCTGTGAACAGTCCGTCTGGACCTATCATAGGGCCAAGACAACCGGTAGAGTAGAAAAGATTGGACCCCTAGACCGGACTCGCATGACCCAGCCCGCCGTGAACACGTCGCCCAAGACCTGGGACGAGGTGAAGACCACCACCTGCTACATGTGCGCCTGCCGCTGCGGCATACGCGTGCACCTGAAGGACGGGCGCGTCACCTATATCGACGGCAACCCTGATCATCCCGTCAACAAGGGCGTGATTTGCGGCAAGGGTGCCGCAGGCATCATGCAGCATTACTCCCCCGCGCGGCTCTCGAAGCCGCTGCTGCGCGTGGGCGAGCGCGGGGCGGGCGAGTTCAAGGAGATCGAGTGGGACGAGGCATTGGGGCTGGCCACCGAGTGGCTGGCAAAGGTCCGCGCCGAGGACCCCAAGAAGCTCGCCTTCTTCACCGGCCGGGACCAGAGCCAGGGCCTCACCGGCTGGTGGGCCACCCAGTTCGGCACGCCCAACTATGCCGCCCATGGCGGCTTCTGCTCCGTCAACATGGCGGCGGCCGGTCTCTACACCTTCGGCGGCGCCTTCTGGGAGTTCGGCGAGCCGGACTGGAAGCACACCAAGTATTTCCTGCTCTTCGGCGTTGCCGAGGACCATGGCTCCAACCCGATCAAGAAGGGCCTGGGCCAGCTCAAGGCGCGTGGCGCCAAGATCGTGTCGATCAACCCGATCCGCACCGGCTATTCGGCGATCGCAGACGAATGGATCGGCATCCGCCCCGGCACCGATGGCTTGTTCGTCGGCGCGCTGATCCATGAGCTGCTGACCGCCCAGAAGATCGATGGCGACTATGTGCTGCGCTACACCAATTCGCCATGGCTGATCATCGAAAACCCGGGCCATGCCGATGACGGGCTCTTCGCCAGGACACCGCAGGGCTCGGCGCTGGTGTGGGACAGCCACTCCAACTCGCCCATGCCCGCACTTTCGCCCGACGCCGCGCCGAAGCTGATGGGCCGCTTCAAGCTGCCGGATGGCCGCCGCGTCGTCACCGCTTTCACGCTGATCGCCGAGCGCTTCCTCGATGCCGAGTGGGCGCCGGAGAAGGTCTCCGGGCGCTGCGGCGTTCCCGTCGAGACCATCAAGCGCATCGCCGCCGAACTGGCGCGCACCGCCTTCGAGGAGGAGATCGCGCTCGATGTTCCGTGGACGGATCATCTCGGCCGCTATCACGAGAAGATGGTGGGCCGCCCGGTCTCCATGCATGCGATGCGCGGCATCTCGGCCCATGCCAATGGCTTCCAGACCTGCCGCACCATCCACCTGTTGCAGATCCTGCTTGGCACAATCGATGTCCCCGGCGGCTTCCGCTACAAGGCGCCGTTCCCCAAGCCCGCACCGCCCGGCGTGAAGCCCGCGGGAAAGCCCGGCCAGGTGAAGCCCAACACGCCGCTGCCCGGCCCGCCGCTCGGCTTCGTCACGGCGCCCGAAGACCTGCTGGTCGATGGGCAGGGCACACCGCAGCGCCTCGACAAGGCCTTCAGCTGGGATGCGCCGCTCGCGGCCCACGGCATGATGCACATGGTCATCACCAATGCCGCGAAGAAGGATCCCTACGGCATCGACGTGTTGTTCATGTACATGGCCAACATGAGCTGGAATTCGGCGATGAACGTGCCGGACACCATCCGCTACCTCACCCAGAAGGAACCGGATGGCAGCTATACCATCCCCAAGATCATCTATTCCGACGCCTATGCCTCCGAGATGGTGCATTATGCCGACCTGATCCTGCCGGACACCACCTATCTCGAGCGCTGGGACTGCATCTCGCTCCTGGACCGCCCGATCTCGGAGGCCGATGGCCCTGCCGACTCGATCCGCCAGCCGGTGGTCGAGCCCGAGCGTGACGTGCGGCCTTTCCAGACCGTGCTGCTCGACCTCGGCACGAGGCTCGGCCTTCCGGGCATGACGCGCACCGATGGTTCACCGCGCTATCCCGGCGGCTATCCCGATTACATCGTGAACCACGAGCGCGCGCCGGGCATCGGGCCGCTCGCCGGATTCCGGGGGCCCAATGGCCGCGCGCAAGGGCGTGGCACGCCGAACCCCGAGCAGCTGAAGCACTACATCGACAATGGCTGCCACTGGTTCTACGAACTTCCCGAGCACATGAAGTATTATCGCCATGTGAACTGGGCCTATCTCGACTGGGCGACCTTCTTCGGCTTCATCGGCAAGCCGGAGCCCGTCATCCATCAGCTCTATTGTGAGCCCCTGCAGAAATTCCGCCTTTCCGCACAGGGCCACGGCAAGGTGGTCGCACCCGAACAGCACCGCCAGCGCATCGCCAGCCACTTCGACCCGATCCCCTTCTGGTATCCGCCCTTCGAGGGCGAGATGGTGTCGGAAGAGGAGTTCCCGATGCATGCGGTGACGCAGCGGCCCATGGCGATGTATCACGCCTGGGGCTCGCAGAATGCCTGGCTCCGCCAGATCCTGTCGCGCAACTGGCTCTACATGGCGCGCGAGATGGCGGCGAAGCTCAAGGTGGCGGATGGCGACTGGGTCACGGTCACCTCGCATCACGGAGAGATCAAGGCGCAGGCCAAGCTGATGGACGGGGTGAACCCCGAAACCGTCTGGACATGGAACGCCATCGGCAAGCGGTCGGGCACATGGGGTCTCGATCCCGGCTCGGATGAATCGAAGAAGGGCTTCCTGCTGAATCACCTGATTTCCGAGCTGCTGCCCGAGCGCGAGGGCGGCTACCGCTATTCGAACAGTGATCCGGTGACGGGGCAGGCCGCCTGGTATGACCTGCGCGTCCGCGTCGCGCGGGCCGCCGACCAGGAGCAGGTGAGCGAGCCGCAGTTCGCCACCATCAACCCGCTCGCGAGGGCCGAATGACCTCCCTTCCGCCGCCCTCCGCCAAAAAGCTCGGCCTCGTCATCGACCTCGATACCTGTGTCGGCTGCCAGGCCTGCGCCACCTCCTGCAAGGAGTGGAACACGCAAGGCTATTCAGCCCCGCTCACCGACTTCAATGCCTATGGGTCCGATCCTTCGGGCGTGTGGCTCAACCGCGTGCATGGCTACGAGGTGAAGGAGCAGGGGCAGGAGCAGTCGCGCATCGTCCACTTCCCGCGCTCGTGCCTGCACTGCGAGGAGCCGGCCTGCGTCACCGTCTGCCCGACGGGTGCGAGCTACAAGCGCGCCGAGGATGGCATCGTGCTGGTGAACCCGGAGACCTGCATCGGCTGCAAGCTCTGCTCCTGGGCCTGCCCCTATGGTGCGCGCGAATATGACCAGTCGCATGGTGTCATGAAGAAGTGCACGCTCTGCGTCGACCGCATCTACAACGACAACCTCGAAGAGGAAGATCGCCTCCCCGCCTGCGTGAAGGCCTGCCCGACGAGTGCGCGCCATTTCGGCGATCTGGGTGATCCGGACTCGAAGGTCTCGCAGCTGGTGGCCGAGCGCGGCGGCTATGACCTCTTGCCGGAGATGGGCTACAAGCCCGTCAACAAGTATCTGCCCCCGCGTGCAAGGCGCGATGCCACAACCTCGCGGGCCGAAGCCCTGCCCAAGCCCGACGGCTCTGCATTCGATCGCTTGTTCCAATGGGCCGACAAGGTGCTGTCGCCGAAGAAGGCCGTGGCGCGCGCTAACGAGATCGATCATTCCGGAAGGTTGGAGGGCTGATGATGAGCACCCTGCACCCTCATGCCGGGATGACGGATACTCTTGTGATGGATAGGAAATAACTTATGCATCCCGCCTATTCCGTCATCCTGTTCACGACGGCCTCCGGCGCCGGTTATGGGTTGCTGGCGCTGCTCTGCCTTGTCGGCATCAGCCATGGCGAGGCCTCGTCGCTGGTCTTCGGCCTCACCTCGATGGTTATCGCGCTGGGCCTCATCACCATCGGGCTGCTGTCCTCGACCTTCCATCTCGGCCATCCGGAGCGCGCCTGGCGCGCCCTGTCGCAGTGGCGCTCGTCCTGGCTGTCGCGCGAGGGCGTGCTGGCCGTGGTGACCTATGTGCCCGCCCTGCTGTTCGGCGTGGTGTGGTCCGGTCTCTATCCGGCTCCTGACCTCATCAAGCCACTGGCCGTGGTCACCGGCGTGCTGGCGCTCCTCACCGTGATGTCGACGGGCAAGATCTATGCGACGCTGAAGACCATCCGCGCCTGGCACAATCCCTGGACCATCTGGGTCTATCTCACCTTCGCGCTGGCGACCGGTGCGACGATCCTCGCCGCCGTCACCTCCGTGTTTGGCAATTTCCCGGCCTTCCTCGTCTGGTTCTCCTCCGCCTGGCTCCTGGTCGCGCTGATCGTGAAGCTCGGCTACTGGCGGAGCATCGATGCGGCCCCGCGCGATCTCACCATGGGCGACGCCACGGGCCTCGGCCGCCTGGGCCAGGTGGGGCAATGGGAACTGCCGCATTCGGCGCCCAACTACGTGCAGAAGGAGATGGGCTATGCGGTGGCCCGCAAGCACGCCGCCAAGCTGCGCCGGCTGGTGATCGCAGCGCTCGTCCTTGCGATCCTGCTGATGCTGGCTGCGCTGGCGGTGCCCCATGCGGCTCTCTTGTCCATGGCGCTGGCGCTGTTCGCCTCCGTCGTGCAGCGCTGGCTGTTCTTCGCGGAGGCCCAGCACGTGGTGACTCTGTTCTACGGCGCCAAGGCCGCCTGATGCTGTGCGAGGGCGTCACATGGCTCGATGACTGGTTCGCCATCGAGGAGGTGGCGCCCGGCGTCATCGCCATCGGCGAGCCGCGCTTTCACCAGATCAACTGGAACTACCTGATCCTCGGCGCGCGCCGCGCGCTGATGTTCGATACGGGCCCCGGCGTGCGCGACATCTCCAAGGTGGTGCGCAAGCTCACCACGCTGCCGGTGACGGCGCTGCCGTCGCACATGCACTTCGATCATACCGGCGGGCTCGCGGGCTTCGGCAACATCGCGCTCCCTGACCTTCCCGTGCTGCGCGCCTGCATGCGGGACGGCTGGCTGATGCCGACGGACGATCTCTATGTCGGTTACTGGGAGGGCATGACCTGGACCCCGGTGAAGCCGGCGCAATGGCTCGCCATCGGATCGGAGATCGACCTCGGCGGCCGCAAGCTGGAAGTCCTGCACACGCCGGGCCACTCGCCCGACTCCGTGTCGCTGCATGACCGCGCCAACGGGCTGCTCTTCGCGGCCGACTTCGTCTACCCGGGCAAGCTCTATGCCCAGATCGCCAATTCGGACCTGAAATCCTATCTCGACACGGCCGAGGCGCTGCTGCCGCAACTCCCTGACAACACGGTCATCCTCTCGGCCCATGGCAAGCCGGACGCCCGGCGCCTGCATCGGGCCCCACGGCTCTCCCGGCAGGACGTGGCGGACCTGGGCGACAGCCTGCGCCGCCTGAAGGCTTCCGGCGGGCGCCCCGCCCAATGGCCGGTGAATGACCGGATGAGCCTTCTCCTGTCGGAAGACGCGTTTAAGTCTTGGCAAGCTGGCGGATAACGATATAAAGAAGTCTTTATATCGTCTGTCCCGGAGGCCATCATGATCCGCCCGTCCTTCACCGAAGCACTCGCCACGCGTCCCTGGCTGCTGGCCGATGGAGCCACCGGAACCAATTACTTCCAGATGGGCCTCGTCTCGGGCGATGCCCCGGAAATGTGGAATTTCGAGCATCCGGAGCGGGTGCGGACGCTGCACCGCCAGTTCATCGAGGCAGGCGCCGACATCGTGCTCACCAACTCCTTCGGCGGCAACCGCCACCGCCTGAAGCTTCACAATGCGCAAGACCAGGTGCGGGAGATCAACATTGCGGCCGCCAGGAACGCCCGCGCCGAGGCTGATGCCGCCGGCCGGCCGGTCTATGTCGGAGGTTCCATCGGCCCGACGGGCGAGATCATGGAGCCGGTCGGTGCCATGTCGCATGATGAGGCGGTCAAGGCCTTCGCCGAGCAGGCCCTCGCCCTGAAGGAGGGCGGCGTGGACGTGCTGTGGATCGAGACCATGTCGTCGGAGGAGGAACTCCGGGCCGCCGTCGAGGGCGCCTCGCAGGCGGGCCTGCCCATCGTCACCACCATGAGCTTCGACACCAACGGCCGCACCATGATGGGCATCACGCCAAAGGCCTTCGGCGCCATTACCGCGGCGCTGCCGACGCAGCCCGTCGCCATCGGCGCCAATTGCGGCGTGGGAGCTTCCGAACTCGTCGCCACCGTGCTCGGAATCTCCGAGGCGCGGCCCGATGCGGCGGTGGTCGCCAAGGGCAATTGCGGCATCCCGCAATATGTCGACGGCCACATCCACTACACCGGCACACCGGAACTGATGGCGGATTATGCCCGCATCGCGCTCGATGCCGGGGCGAAGATCATCGGCGGCTGCTGCGGCACGAGCCCCGAGCATCTCGCCTCGATGCGGAAGTCGCTCGAAAGCTACAGCAAGGGTGATCGCCCGTCGCTGGAACTGATCGAGGCGAAGCTCGGCCCGGTCTCCGAACTCGCCAAGGGCCATGACGCGGCCGCCGCCGGAGCCGCCCGCCGCGAGCGCCGCCGCGGCCACTGAAAATCACCTTGCATGCGGAGGGAGTGCGCGGCACTCTCTCCGCGATGAAGGCATTCGAGGCGCGGCATTATCTGCTGTCTGCCGAGCTGCTGTGGGACCGCGTTGCCGACCGCGATGCCTATCCCTATGGGCTCCCCGCCATCGCAAACCTGAGCAAGATCGATTTCCACCCCAAGGTGACCTTCATCGTCGGCGAGAATGGCTCCGGCAAGTCGACCCTGATCGAGGCGCTCGCCGTGGGATGAGGGTTCAATGCGGAAGGTGGGTCCAGGAACTTTCGGTTTGGCACGTTCGACTCGCATTCGCGGCTGCATCAGAGCCTGAGGCTGATCAGAAGCACGCGCCGCGCACGGGATGGGTTCTTCCTGCGGGCGGAGAGCTATTTCAACGTTGCAACTTATGTCGAGCAGCTTGACGGCGGCCTTGGTCCCTATGGCGGCCTATCGCTACACGAGCAATCGCACGGCGAGTCATTCCTCGCCCTGCTTGAGAATCGCCTGCGCGGCAAAGGCCTTTACATCTTCGACGAACCAGAAGCCGCACTCTCGCCCACGCGGCAGATGTCCATGCTGGTGCGGATGCATGAGCTCATCGCGGCGGAGAGCCAGTTCGTCATCGCCACCCATTCGCCGATCCTGATGGCCTACCCGGATGCCTGGATCTATCAGCTGGGCGCCAGGGGGCTGGAGCGCGTCGCCTACGGGGAGACCGAGCATTTCGCCATCACCCGCAACTTCCTGAACCGCCACGAAGAGGTGATGCGGCAACTTCTCGAGCCCGAGGATTGACGCGGGTCAAGGCGCGGGTGGCCGCGGCCCAATAGTTTCGGCCCATGTTTGCTTCTGCCTTCCTCAAGGGCGAGACCTGGGGCTTTCCCGGCCAGCCGGTGGAGCATGTGGAGACCCATGCGGCGCATGTGTTTCTCGCCGGTGACCGCGCGTTCAAGATCAAGAAGGACGTGCTGCTGCCTTATCTCGATTTCTCCAGCGTGGAGAAGCGGCGGTCGGTGCTGGCCGCCGAGCTGGAGATCAACCTGCTCTTCACGCCCGATCTCTACCTGGGCGTTGAGGAGGTTCTGGGCGAACCGGTACTGGTGATGCGGCGCTTCCCGCCGACGGCGCTCCTGGCCTGGGCGGCGGCGCATGGTGGAGTGGATGGGGCCCTTGCAGGCAAGCTCGCGGCGATGGTAGCGGCCTCCCATGCGCAGGCGCCGCGGCGCGACATCAGGGGTTCTGACATCATGACGGGGCTGGGCGCACAGCTGTCCCAGGCCTTCATCGCTTCGCCCGACATCTTCCCGCCGGCCGATACGCTGGAGTTCCATGCTCTCTACGAAGCGGCGCTGCGCTGCGACAGGCAGCTGCTGTCGGACCGCAGCGAGCGCGGGCTGGTGCGGCGGTGCCACGGCGATGTTCATTGCGGCAACATCTTCCTCGAGAAGGGCCAGCCGCGGCTGTTCGATGCGATCGAGTTCAGCGAGAGGATCGCCACCATCGATGTGCTCTATGACCTCGCCTTCCTGCTGATGGACCTGTGGAGCAGCGGAGAGAGGGAGGCGGCGAACATGGTGCTCAACCGCTATCTCCATCTGCGCCGGAAGGAGGAGGATCTCTCCGGGCTTTCGCTGCTGCCGCTGTTCCTCTCGACTCGTGCTGGCGTGCGGGCGCTGGTGACGGCGGATCTGGCACATGAGCTGGCGCTCAAGAATTCGATGAAGGAGCGCAGCCAGGCGTTGGACTGGTTCCGGGACTCGGTCGGCTACCTCAAGGTCTCGCCGCCGAAGCTGCTGTGCATCGGTGGATTGTCGGGAACGGGCAAGTCGACGGCCGGAGCGGCACTCGCACCGCTTCTCGGTGCGGCGCCGGGGGCCATCCATGTGCGGAGCGACGTCGAGCGCAAGGTGCTTGCGGGTGTGGCCGAGAGCGAGCGGCTACCGGCGGAGAGCTATTCGCGGCAGGCCTCCTTCGAGACCTATGCCGCCTGCCTCGCGCGGGCGGAGAAGGCACTGGCGGCAGGGCACTCGGTGGTGCTCGATGCCGTCTTCGCGCGGCCTGAGGAACGCGCGGCCGCGGAGCAGGCGGCTCGCCGCAGCCGCGCGCATTTCGCGGGCGTGTGGCTTGATGCGCCGCCTGAGACGCTCGCCAGGCGTGTTGCTGCCCGCAGCGCTGATGCGTCTGACGCCACGCCGTCCGTGGTCGAGGCCCAGCTCAGCTATGACCTCGGCCAGTTGGACTGGCCGAAGGTCGATGCCGGCGGAACGCCTGCCGAGACCCTCCAGCGCCTCAGAGGAAGGGTTCCGTATCGGTTCGACGGCCCAGCATGAAGCAGTCGGAGACGAGCTGCAGCGGCGCGCCGTCGACATGGCTGCGACCCTCGCGCAGAAGCTCAGCGAAGTGGACGTAGATGTCCTCGTATTCCTCCGGCGGGGCCTGCACGGTCAGCTTGCCGCCGATGTAGAGCTCGGTGCCGCCGCGGCGCAGCGCCAGCTGCAGCCCGTCCGCCGTCTCGACGTCGATGTTCCAGCTCTGCTCGCCGGTCTGGCGCCAGTCGAGATCGGCAGTGAGTTCGGCCGCGCCATCCCATGACGGCTTGAAGGTGATCTGCGCGGCAATCGGCGTTGCCTTGTTGCGCGGCGTCTCCAGCATCGCGGACTTCACGAAGACCGGCTGCGGCAGGATCTTGGTGACGATGGAGAAGGCGTTGATGCCGGGATCGAAGACGCCGAAGCCGCCGGGTTCCCAGATCCAGTCCTGGCCGGGGTGCCAGTGGCGCACGTCTTCCTTCCAGCTGACGTGAAGCCGCGTCACGCGCTTGTCCTTCAGCAGGCGTTGCGCCTCGTCCACGGCCTTGTTGTACTGCGAGTGCCAGGTGGTGAAGAGGATGCGCTTCCTGGCCTCTGCATGCGCGGTGATGGCGTCGAGCTCGCCCACGGTGGGCGTTGGCGGCTTTTCCATCAGCACGTGGAGGCCGGCATCCAGCGCATCGCGCGCGATGGCGAAGCGCGGTTCGGGCGGCATGCAGAGCGCCACGGCATCGAGCTTGATTCCGCTGCGGAACAGCTCTCCTGCGGTCTTGAAGGAGGGAACATCGCCATGGCCGCCGCGCGAGGAGACGACGGCGGCGAGTTCGAAATCCCTGTTCTTGGCGACGACGGGCAGATGCTGGTCCTGCGCGATCTTGCCCAGTCCGATGATGGCGAGTTTGAAGGCCATGGTTCAAGCGCTCCTGATCTGGCGGGTGAGGGAGGAGAGGAGGGCATCGACCTCTGCTTCGGTGTTGTAATGCGCAAGCCCGACGCGCAGCACGCCGCCCTTGTCCATGAGGCCCATGCGGCCCACGGGCTCGATCGCGTAGTTGTGGCCGGACCAGACGAAGATATTGTCCTTCGCGAAGGCCTTGGCCATGGCTTCCGGGTGGTGGCCGTCGAGCGTGAAGGACACGGTGGGCACGCGGCGATGCATGGCATTGGCGGAGGTGATGCCACGGATGGTGAGGCCCTTGAACGTCTTCAGTCCCTCAATGAGCTTTCGTGTGATCTTGTGCTCGTAGTCGGCAAGAGTGTTCCAGGCGGAGGCGATGCGCTTGGCCCGCGTCTCGCCCGTGCCGAACTGCTCGAGATACTCGATGGCGCCCAGCGTGCCGGCCATGCCTTCATGGCTCAGCGTTCCGGTCTCGAACTTGTGCGGCAGGTCTTCGCCGGCGGGGCGCACCTTGTAGCCGAAGGTCTGCTTCAGCAGATCTTCCCGTCCCCAGAGAATCCCCTGGTGCGGGCCGAACCACTTGTAGGCGGAGGAGACGACGAAATCGGCGCCGAGGTCCTGCACGTCGATGGCGTAATGCGGCGCGAACTGCACGGCATCGAGATAGACGATGGCACCGGCCTTCCTTGCCTCCGCTGCGAAGCGCCTGGTGTCGTTCACCGTGCCGGTGCAGTTCGACGCCATGCCCATGGCGAGGAGCTTCGTCTTGTCGCTCAGCACCCTGGTGAGGGCATCCTTGGGGAACTCGTAGGTCTCGGTGTCGAAGTCGATCCAGCGCACCACCAGCCCCAGGTCATCCGCCAGAAGCAGCCAGGGGGCGACATTGGCATCATGGTCCATGCGCGAGAGCACGATCTCGTCGCCGCGCTTCAACTGCTTGCCGAGGCAGCGCGACATGTGCAGCGTGAGGCTGGTCATGTTCTGGCCGAACACGATCTCGTTCATGCTCCGCGCATTGTAGAAATCCGCACAGGCCTGGTGAGCAAGATCGACCAGTTCGCCGGCCTCCACCGTCGTCGTGAAATACCCGCCGAGATTGGCATTGCGGTTGGCGAGGCAGTCCACCGTCCGGTCGATCACCCGCTGCGGCACCTGGGTGCCGGCGGGGTTGTCGAAGTAGATGCGGTCACGGCCTTGGTCCTTGAGGCCGAGGGCAGGGAACTGGGCGCGGATGGCGGCGATGTCGAGGGCGGCACTCATGGGAAAAATCCGGGTTCGAACAAGGGGAAGGACGTCTTAACCGGGCTTTCCCCTTGCCTCAACCGTCGCTTTCCGGCATGGGGAGGTCGCCCGCTGGCGAAAGCCCCAACGCGCCCGGGGCTATTGTGATCCTTCAAGAATTTCCCTCCGGAGTGACCCGATGAGCGATGACGGTGAACTTGACCTGAACTCCCTCAATGACGAGGAACTGGTACAGCAGGTCCATGACGACCTCTATGACGGCCTGAAGGAAGAGGTCGAGGCGGCGGTTCACATCCTGCTCGGCCGCGGCTGGGCCCCCTACAAGGTGCTGACCGAGGCCCTCGTTGAAGGCATGCGCATCGTCGGCGTCGACTTCCGCGATGGCATCCTGTTCGTTCCGGAAGTGCTGCTCGCGGCCAACTCGATGAAGGCCGGCATGACCATTCTCCGTCCGCTGCTCATCGCCACGGGTGCTCCGCGCCAGGGCAAGATGGTGATCGGCACGGTGAAGGGCGACATCCACGACATCGGCAAGAACCTCGTCGGCATGATGATGGAAGGTGCCGGTTTCGAGGTGATCGACCTTGGCATCAACAACCCGGTCGAGAAGTACCTGGAAGCCATGGAAACCCACAAGCCGGACATCCTCGGCATGTCGGCGCTGCTCACCACGACGATGCCCTACATGAAGGTCGTGATCGACACCATGAAGGAAAAGGGCATGCGCGACGACTACGTGGTGCTCGTCGGCGGCGCGCCCCTCAACGAGGACTTCGCCAAGGCCATCGGCGCCGACGCCTATTGCCGCGACGCGGCGGTGGCGGTGGAGACCGCCAAGGGCTTCATGTCCCGCAAGCACAACCAGATGGCTGCCAACTGATTCCCGTTTCGGAGGGTCGGCATGACCCTTGTCAATCTCAAGCCGTCTGACGAATTCGAGTTCAAGCCAGGCCAGGGGAAGGTTCTTCTCCTGGCCTGCGGTGCTTTGGGGCGCGAGATCGTGGACCTGATCGAGCGCAACCGCTGGACGGGTTTCGACCTGCAGTGCCTGCCCGCCAAGTGGCACAATACGCCCGACAAGATCGTGCCGGCGCTGCGCGAGAAGATCCGGGACGCCAAGCCCCGCTACCAGTCGATCTTCGTGCTCTATGGCGACTGCGGCACCGGCGGCGACATCGACAAGCTGCTGGCGGAGGAGGGGATCGAGCGCCTCGAAGGCCCGCATTGCTATGCCTTCTTCTCCGGTCAGGAGACGTTCGCCAGGACGGCGGACGAGGACGTTACCGCCTTCTTTCTTACTGACTACCTGGCACGGCATTTCGACAAGCTGATCTGGGAGGGCCTCGGCATGGACCGGCACCCGGAACTGCTGCCGATGTATTTCGGCAACTACACCAAGATCGTGTTCCTGGCGCAGACGCGAAACGAGGAACTGGCCAAGAAGGCCATGGCGGCGGCGAAGAAGCTGGGGCTGGATTACGAGTATCGCTACACGGGCTATGGCGAGCTGGAGCGCGACCTGAAGGCGCGGGCATGAGGCCGGGGCGGAGTGACAGCTTGACGTAAGTTGTCGGCGTGGCCCTGCTTCTCCCGGTTCATCATGCCCGGGCTTGTCCCGGACAACCTATTCCTGAGGCCAAGAAGGATCCGCGGGACAAGCCCGCGGATGATGATGTGGAGGAGGAACAAACCCGCGGACGGCGAGCTTCAGGGGGAGGGGTAACCCGTGATTACCACTCGTCCTTGCGATAGGCGCCGCCGGTGATGGCGTAGTAGTCGCCCGCACTTTCGCAATAGATGTGGCCCTCGAGATAGGTGCCGGTCTCCCCGTCGATGGCGCCGGCGCAGATCGACATGTTGTCGCTGCCGTCGCGCTTCCAGAACAGCACCGAACCGCAGTCCTTGCAGAAGCCGCGCTGGGCGATATCGCTGGAGCGGAACCATTTGAGGCCGTCCTGCCTGGTGAATTTCAGCTCGTCGTCGCCGCAGGCGGTCGCGGACATGTAGTTGCCCGTCTGCTTCCTGCACTGGACGCAGTGGCAGGCGAGAATGGGGCGCAGCGCCCCATGGACTTCGAAGCTGACGGCGCCGCAGAGGCAGGATCCGGATTTCATGAGAAGGCCTTGTGAAGTGCGATGATGTGATCGGGTCCTAAGCCACAGCAGCCGCCGAAGGCGCTCACACCCTTCATCTTCCAGACCTTGGAGCGCTCGACCAGTTCGTCCGGCGGGATGATGTCGACGAAGGTCCAGTCCGGCATCTTGAAATAGCCGCTCTCGGGGTAGGCGCCGATGGGGCCCTTCCAGTATTTGCGCAGCACGTCGATCGCCTCGTCCGTGTCATTGGGGGACGAGTGCATGATGGAGATGGCATCGGGCTTGAGGGCGGAGAGCACGCGGGCCACTTCGTCGAAATCCTGGTCCTCGCGGCCGAAGCCGGTGAGCTTGCCGTCATGGCGCTCGACCGAGATGCCGATCCAGACAGGCAAACCCGTGGCCTGTGCGGCCTCGGTCGCCCAGACGGAGTAATCCGTGTCGCGCATCATCTCCATCATGATGAGGTCGACGCCGGCGGCGGCGAGATTGTCCGCCTTGCGCTTGAACAGGGCGCGGGCCTTGTCCTCAGGCCAGTCCTGCTGCTTCGAGGTGCGGTCGCTGCCCGCCACAACGGGGCGCATGGTGGACATGGAGCCGGCGACGGCGACCGGATGGCCCTTCGCGGCATCCTTCGCGATGGCGACGGCGGCGCGGTCGATGGCGAGAAGCTCATCGTCGCGGCCCAGCGCGTTGAACAGCAGCGCCGAGGTGGCGAAGGTGTTGGCGATGATGATGTCCGCCCCGGCCTTGATGTAGTCGGCATGGACCTCGCGCACCACCTCCGGGTGGGACATGTTGGCTTCCGCGCACCAGGTGTTGGAGCTCATCGGCACGCCGCGGCGCTGGATGTCGGTGCCGGTGCCGCCGTCGAGGATGACGGTGTCGCCCTTGGCAAGCTTGGCGCGGATCAGGTCATACATGGTTCAGGCCTCTTGGCGGGCCTTGAGGAAGGCCCGCATGTGGAATTGCGCCTGTGCCGGGGCATAGGCAAAGCCTTGTCCCACGGGGCAGGCATGGCGCGCAAGACATCCGCGCGTCATGCACGCCGCTCCGGCTTTGGTTGCGATGTGGGCGAAGCAGGCGGGCACGTCGTAGCGCGTGCCGTCGAAGGCGGCGACGGGGCAGGCGGAGAGGCAGGGCTTCGCCGCGCAAGCTTCGCAAGGGTGGGGCCCCGGCCGCTGGGGCGCCAGGTCGAAGGCCACGGGGAACAGGAGTGCGGCGCGATAGGCGTGCCACAACCCGTAAGTCGGGTGGATGTTGAGGCCAAGCGGCGAGACATGGCCCGCACCCCCGCGCCGCGCCCAGCTGAGGAAGGGCCAGGGCGGGTTCATGTCGAAGGGGTAGAGGGCGGTGGCGTCAAGATCACGTGCGAGGCTGCCGACGACGTCGCGCGTCCAGTCATCCATTGCGTCGCGCTGCGGGTCGCGCTCGTGGGCGAAGCGGCGGAACATGTCGGGGCCGGCATTGCCGATGAGGATGACGAAGCGGGCGCCGTGCGGGATCTTGTCATCAGGCTGCGGCTCGAACCAGCCCAGTGGCGTGAAGCCCGCGCGGCGGATGGCGGTGAGGATGGGGTGTTCCATGCTGTCGAGTTTAGCATAGGGCTTTCAGAAGCTCACCTCGTGCTTCCAAATCAAACACGTCACCCCGGCGAAAGCCGGGGCCCCGCTTTGTGTCGGCAGGTGAGGTGAAGAAAGCGGGATCCCGGCCTTCGCCGGGATGACGGCGCTTGGGGTGGCGTATGTGGGCGCCAAAAAAGACGCCCGGGTCGAGCCCGGGCGCGGTGAGTGTTCGGAGTTGAAGGACGGTCACGCCCAGCGCGGGTCGCCAGGTTCCATCACGCTGCGCGGCAGCTTGATGTCGTGCTTGGCGCGGATCATCTCGTCGATGTGGCGCGGGATGTATTCGGGGTAATAGGTCGACAGGATCTCGCGCTTGCGCGCCGCCGCACGCTCGACGATGTCGGGCTTGCCGGCCTCGTTCCATTCCTTGGGGCTCATGCGGTTGGAGATCTGCGGATAGACATAGTCCTTCTGCATCAGCGCCAGCGTCTGCTCGTTGCCGAGATAGTGGCCGGGGCCCTCGATGCAGACATTGGCGATGACCTCGAGGGAGAGCGTGTCCTCGTTCACCTCGATGCCGCGGACATTGCGGTTGATGGAACCCAGCATGTCATTGTCGATCAGCAGGCTCTCGAGGCAGAAGCCCAGGAGCGAGGCGTGCATGCCGGCAGACTCGTAGAGCATGTTGATGCCGGTCATGGCCGAGATGCCGGCCGTCACACCCTTCTCGTAGCCCGCCTGCATGTCGGGGAGCTTCGAGTCGCACATGCCCGCCGCCGAGCCGACGGTGAGATTGTAGAAATGGCCCATCTGGGCGCAGCCCGAGGTGATGAGCGCCTGCTCGCCCGAACCGCCGGACATGGCGCCCGTGCGGAGGTCCGACACGAAGGGCCAGGGGCCCCAGATCGCAATGGCGCCCGGCACCACGCAATTGATGTAGACGAGGCCCGCGAGGCACTCCGCCACGGCCTGGACAACGGTGCCGGCAAGGGCTGCCGGGGACGTCGCACCCGCCTGGGCGGCAGAGAGGAGCAGCACCGGCATGCCGCCGCGCGCCGCAGCCTCGAGGCAGCGGCAGGCATCTTCGGCGAACTTCATCGGCGGCACCACGAAGCAGTTGGACTGCGACACGAAGGGGCGCTCGCGCCACTTGTCCTCGCCGCCTGCGAGAACATGGAGGATCTGCAGGCATTCGTCCACATGGGCCGGATCGACCATCGAGGTGCCGACATGCTTCTCGGTGCCCGCGAGGCAGGCATACATCGTGTTGATGTCGAGGTCGTGGCCGGTGATCATGTCGCGCGCCGTCACCGGGCGCTGGTAGAAGTGGATGTGCTCGCAATTGTCGACGATGCGGCCGGCATCATAGAGGTCGACCAGCAGCGATTCGCGATAGGTCTTGGTCTCGGGCTCGACGATGTGCACGGCGGCGCCGGCGGTGCCGAAATAGACGCGGTTGCCCGAGGGCTCCATGTCATGCTTCGGGTCGCGCGCATGCAGCACGAAGTTGCGGGCGCAGGAGGCGAGCGTGTCCTCGACGAGGCTCGCCGGGATGCAGAGGCGGCCTTGCGCATTCATCCAGCAGCCGCGCGCCGTCATGGCTTCCACACAGGAGGGAATTGCCTGGGCGAGGCCCACGGTTTCCAAGAGCTTCAGCGCCGTCTTGTGGATGCGCTGCATGTCGGCGTCGGTCAGCGGCTTGTACTGGCCGCCCAGCATGCCGGGGCGGACGGCGGCCTCGGCCATGGGGATGGGGCGCGAACGCAGCGCACGGCGGGCTTCACGGCCGCCACGGCGGCGGGACAGGTCTTCGACAGCACTCATGGATTGAGCCTCCTGGATATGGCCCTATATCGTCTGGTTCGGCGTGGCGATTCAATGGCCTATCTTTTTCCGGTGGTGGATAGTTTTTTTCACCCCCGGCAGGGCGGTTTTCCATCACCTGCCCCTTAACGTCCTGATTTCAGGAGTGTTACAAGAGGTCATCTAATCAGTGGTGAGGAAACTTGGCCAGACGCGACCTGCCCCCCTTACGCGCCCTGACCGCCTTCGAGGCGGCCGCCCGGCTGGGCAGTTTCAGGCTTGCGGCGAGCGAGCTGGGCATCACCCGCTCGGCCGTCAGCCACCAGGTGAAGTCGCTGGAGCAGCGCCTCGGCGTTCAGCTGTTCCGGCGCGATGCGCGGCGTGCCGAGCTCACCCAGGCCGGCCACACCTATTTCCCGCCGGTGCGCGAGGCCTTCGACATGGTCGAAGCCCAGACCCGCGCCCTGAAGCCTTCGACGGCCGACAATGAGCTGACCGTGCAGGTCTACGCGACCGTCGCGCTCAAATGGCTGATCTCGCGGCTGCACGATTTCGAGAAGCGCTTCCCCGACATGAAGGTGCGGCTCTCCACCTCCTATTTCGACTGGGACTTCGACGAGAAGAATGTCGATGTCGGCCTCATCCTCGCCCGCAACCGCTCGCCCGACCATTATTACCGAACGCTGTTCCGCTCGCTGCTGACGCCCATCTGTGCGCCGGAGCTGCTGAGGGGTCCCAATGCGCTGAAGACGCCGGAGGACCTGAAGAAGCACAAGCTGCTCTATGTCTATACGGCGGAGGAAGACTGGCACCTGTGGCTCGAGGAGGCGGGTGTCGAGGGCATCAGGCTTTCCGACCGCCTCGCCTTCGACAGCTACATACTTGCGCAGGAGGCGGCGATCGAGGGGCGCGGGGTGGCCATGACCATCGGGCCCTTCGCCACGGAGGAAATCAGGGCGGGCCGCCTGGTGCAGCCCTTCGACCTCAAGGTTCAGCACCGGCACAACTGGCTCTTCGCCTGCAATGCCGAGCACCGCATGAAACCCAAGATCAAGCGGTTCGAGGACTGGCTGGTGAAGCAGATCGCCGCCGACCCCGCCCTCGACGCCTATCGCGAAAAAGGAAAGTAAGCCGTGACGAATACCGATTCCGACACCACCCGCCGCAGCCGCCGCGAAGGTGGAGGCCGCCGCAACACCGGTGGCGACGGGCGCCACCCGGTGCAGCAGCTGCCGCGCCGCAAGCTGAAGCGCCAGTTCCCGGCGATGGAGATCGTCTCGGCGGATGAACTCGAGGCGATCCACCAGGCGTCGCTGAAGGTGCTCTCCGAGATCGGCATGGACTTCACCCTGCCGGAAGCCCGCGACATGCTGAAGAAGGCCGGTGCCAGGGTCGAAGGCGAGCGCGTGCGCTTCGATCCCGCCATGATCGAGGAGCTGATCGCCACGGTGCCTTCGGAATTCACCTTCCATGCGCGGAACCCCGAGAACAGCCAGCGCATCGGCGGCAACTACATATCGTTCGGCACGGTGGCAAGCCCGCCCAACGCCTCCGACATGGATGGCGGCCGCCGCACCGGCAACTACCAGGACTACCGCAACTTCGTGAAGCTGGGGCAGTACTTCAACTGCATCAACTTCCTCTCGGGCTATCCGGTGGAGCCGATCGACATCCATGCCTCGGTGCGCCATCTCGAAGCCCTGCGCGACATGGTGCTGCTGACCGACAAGCCGTTCCATGCCTATTCGCTTGGCCGCGAGCGTATCCGGGACGGGATCGAGATCGCCCGCATCGGCCGCGGCATCTCCCACGACCAGCTGGAGCAGGAACCCTCGCTCTTCACCATCATCAACACCAATTCGCCGCTGAAGCTCGACACGCCGATGCTGCAGGGCATCCTCGAGATGTCGTCGCGCAACCAGATCGTTTGTGTGACACCCTTCACGCTGGCGGGCGCCATGGCGCCGGTGACAGTGGCGGGCGCGCTGGTGGAGCAGAATGCCGAGGCGCTGGCCGGCATCGCCTTTACCCAGCTCGTCCGCAAGGGTGCACCTGTCATCTATGGCGGCTTCACCTCGAACGTCGACATGAAGTCGGGCGCACCCGCCTTCGGCACGCCGGAATACATGAAGGCGACCATCGTCGGCGGCCAGCTGGCGCGGCGCTACAAGATCCCGTTCCGCACCTCCAACACCTGTGCCGCCAACACGGTCGATGCGCAGGCGGCCTATGAGAGCGTGTTCTCGCTCTGGGGCCTCACCATGGGCGGTGGCAACCTGATCATGCATGGCGCGGGCTGGCTGGAAGGCGGCCTCGTCGCCAGCTTCGAGAAATTCGTGCTCGACTGCGACCTGATCCAGATGGTGAGCGAGTTCATGCAGCCTCTCGAAACGACGGAAGACGCGCTCGGCGTCGAGGCGATCCGCGAGGTCGGCCCCGGCGGGCACTTCTTCGGCGCGCAGCACACGCTCGCCCGTTACACCAATGCCTTCTATTCGCCGATCATCTCCGACTGGCGCAACAACCAGCAGTGGCTCGCCGCCGGCAAGCCGGAGGCCTGGCAGAAGGCCAATGCCGTGTGGAAGCAGGCGCTGGCGGACTACCAGCAACCCTTCATCGAGCCCGCGATCCGCGATGAACTCAACGCCTTCGTCGAGAAGCGCAAGGCCGAGGGTGGTGCGCCCACCGACTTCTGATGCAGCGCGTCGTCGTCATCGGCGGTGCGAACGTCGACATCAAGGGCCGGGCCCGCGGAGCCTATGTTGCGGGCACGTCCAACCCCGGTGACGTGACGGTCTCCGCCGGTGGCGTGGGGCGCAACATCGCGGAGAACCTGGCGCGTGTGGGGCTTTCGGTGTCCTTGGTCACCGCCATCGGCGATGATGCCAACGGGCAGATGCTGCGGCAGGCCTGCGCCGCCGCTGGTGTCGATCTCGGGCTTGCGCTGACGTCGGATGCGCCGACGGGTTCATACCTGGCCGTTCTCGACGATACGGGAGAGCTGGTCAGCGCCATCAATGACATGCGGGCCATCGAGACGCTGACAACGCAGCATCTCGAAGGTTGCGCCGATCAGCTGGGGAGCGCCGACATGCTGGTTGCCGACTGCAACCTCTCGCAATCCTGCCTGACCTGGTTGTGCGAATTCTCGGCCCGCAGCGGAGTGAGATTGCTGATCGAACCCGTCTCGGTGCCCAAGGCGCGGAAGCTCCTGTCCTTCAGGCGGCCAGTGCCCGTCTTCGCCATCACACCCAATGCGCAGCAGCTGTCGGCGCTGGCGGGTGACGGGGAGGGCGCCCTGGGGCGGCTTCATGATCTTGGCTTCGCCAACGTGGTCCTGCATCGTGGCGGCGAAGGAGCCATCGCATCGGATGGCGTGGCGGCCGTGAAGGTCGGTCCCGTGGCCGTCGCCGCCATTGCCGACGTCACGGGCGCGGGTGATGCGGCGGTTGCAGGGCTCGTCTGCGGGCTTCTCGATGGAAGACCGCTCGCCGAGGCGGCGCGGCTCGGGCAATGTGCGGCGGCGATCAAGCTGTCGTCCGCGCAGTCCGTGGCATCCGGCCTCAGCCGTGATAGTCTCTTCCGGCTCGCTGGGCTTTAGCTTCCCTTCCTTCGGGCACCTTCTCCCATCCTGCGGACGGGAGAAGGCAAGGCAACAAGGCAGCCGTGAGGTGTTTTTTGGCCATTGAACTCTCCATCACCGCCGAGGTGCAAGGCGCGCTGGCGGCAGGGCGCCCCGTGGTGGCGCTCGAGTCCACCATCATCGCCCATGGCATGCCCTATCCGCAGAATGTGCAGACGGCCCGGGCCGTCGAGGACATCGTGCGCGCGGGTGGCGCTGTGCCCGCGACCATCGCCATCATCGGCGGTGTGCTGAAGGTGGGGCTGACGGCGGAGGAACTCGATCGTTTCGGTCGGGACGGGCGATCGATTGCCAAGGTCTCGGTGCGTGATCTGCCCTTCATCGTGGCGCAGAAGCTCGATGGCGCGACGACGGTTGCCTCCACCATGCGCATCGCGGCGATGGCGGGCATTCATGTCTTCGCCACGGGCGGCATCGGTGGCGTGCATCGCGGGGCGGAGAGGACCTTCGACATTTCCGCCGACATGACTGAATTTGCCGCCAGCGACGTGGCCGTCGTCACGGCTGGTGCCAAGGCAATCCTCGACCTCGCACTGACGCTCGAAACGCTGGAGACGCTGGGCGTGCCGGTAATCGGGCTCGGCACGAAGGAGTTCCCGGCCTTCTATTCGAGAAAGAGCGGCCATGTCGTGCCGATGACCTGCAACACGCCATCGGAGGTCGCTGGCGTGATGCGCGCCAAATGGGCAATGGGGTTGAAGGGCGGCTTGGTGGTCGCCAATCCGATTCCGGCGGAGGCCGAAATCCCGGCCGAGGAGATAGCACCGGTGATCGATGCCGCGGTGAAAAAGGCGACAGCACAGGGTATCATGGGCAAGGAGACCACTCCCTTCCTGCTCGCCGAGATCGCCGGCGTGACGGCGGGCCGTTCGCTTGCCGCCAACATTGCACTCGCCAAGCACAATGCGAAGATTGCCGCGGCCATCGCCGTCGCCTTTGCGGAGCAAGGCTGATGAACATCCAGCGCCGCGGCAGGCGTGCCGATGCGGCCCATACGCCGATCCAGCAGCTGCCGTGGCAGCAACCGCAGCACACGCTGGCGCCTTCCCGCATCCTCTCCGACGACCAGGTCGAGGCGATCCACCGCCAGTCGCTGAAGGTGCTGGAGGTGATCGGCATGGATGTGCTGCTGCCCGAGGCGCGCGATATCCTGCAAAAGGCGGGGGCGCTGGTCGACGGCGAGCGGGTGCGGATCGGGCGCGACATCATCGAGGAGGCGCTGAAGTCGCCACCCTCCGAGTTCACCTTCCATGCGCGGAACCCCGCGCACAATATCCGCGTCGGCGGCAAGTGGATCGCCTTCGCGCCGGTGGGAGGTCCCCCCAATGTCTCCGACCTCGACCGCGGGCGCAGGCCCGGCACGCTGGAGGATGCGGGCAATTTCGTGAAGCTCGCGCAGTTCTTCAACACCGTGCACACGGCCGGTGGCGCCTCCGTCGATGCCCTCGACGTGCATGCCTCGATCCGGCATCTGCACATCACACGCAACAAGATGGTCTATTCCGACAAGGTGCCCTTCATCTATGCGACGGGACGCGCGCGGCTGTTCGACGGGCTGGAGATCATCCGGCTCGCCCGCGGGATCAGCCAAGAGCAGCTGCTGCAGGAACCGTCCGCCTACACCGTCATCAACACCAATTCGCCGCTGAAGCTCGACATGCCGATGGCCATGGGCATCATCGAGATGGCGCGGCTGAACCAGATTGTGGTGGTGACACCCTTCACATTGCTCGGCGCCATGGCGCCGGTGTCGCTCGCGGGTGGCATGGTGGAGCAGAATGCCGAGGCGCTCGCGGGCCTCGCCCTGTCGCAGCTCGTGCGCCCCGGTGCACCCTTCGTCTATGGCGGATTCACCTCCAACGTCGACATGAAGTCGGGCGCACCTGCCTTCGGCACGCCGGAATACATGAAGGCCTGCATCATCGGCGGGCAGCTGGCGCGGCGCTACGGGCTCCCGTACCGCACGTCCAGCACCAATGCCGCGAACAGCGTCGATGCCCAGGCGGCCTATGAGACGGTGTTCTCGCTGTGGGGTGCCATCATGGGTGGCGGCAACGTCATCCAGCACGCGGCAGGCTGGATGGAGGGCGGCCTCGTCGCCTCCTACGAGAAGTTCGCGCTCGACGTGGACCTTCTCCAGATGCTGCAGGAATTCCTGAAGCCCGTGGTGGTCGATGAGGCCGAAATGGCACTCGAGGCGATGCAGGAGGTGGGGCCGGGTGGGCACTTCTTCGGCGCGCAGCACACGCTGGCACGTTACGCAACGGCATTTTACCAGCCAATGATCTCCGACTGGCGGAACTTCCAGGCCTGGCAGCAGGCGGGTTCACCGACGGCAGACAAAAAGGCCAATGCGCTGTGGAAACAGGCATTGGCCGAATACCGTGAGCCGTGGCTGGACCCGGAGGCGCTGGAGAAAATCGATGCCTTCGTGGCCCGCCGCGTCAGCGAGGGCGGAGAAAAGACCGACTTCTAGCGCGAAAAGACCAGCCGCAGGCGCGGCGCGGCAGGCTCGGCGGTGTCGTCATCGACGCTGTTCATGGCCAGCTCATAGGACAGGCGCAGGGCATTGGCCTGCTGCTCCGCCGGCAGGGTGGCGAGGAAGCCGCCCAGGGCCGCCTCGATGGCCTTTGCAAAATCACGGAAACCGGCCTGGGAGGCCTCGTCAGCCACCATGGCGGCGAGGCAATAGAGACTTGCGGTTGTAGGGGCGTCTGCAAGGGGAAGGGCCCGCTCGTCTCGTTCAATCCGTCTCACGTTGATCTCCGCAGCAGCCGAATCGGCGGTGGTTCGTCTGGTTGCAGAATTCTCCGGAGAAGCTGTAAGCTGCAATATGGTAGAATTGCCAGCATGAGGTCCTCCTCGCGCCTGAAGCGCGGGGGTTGACCCGGACCAGGAGCGTTGCTCAATGGACGCCATGACCCCGGTTTTCTTCTATCATCTTGAGCGCCAGCCGCTCGACGCGGTGCTGCCCAGGCTTCTTGTCACCAGCCTGGAGCGCGGCTGGCGCGTGGTGGTCCAAGCAGCCAGCGACGAAAGGGCCGAGGCGCTCGCGGCCCAGTTGTGGGGTTTCGATGACGAAAGCTTCATTCCCCACGGCACCAAGGCCGATGGATTTCCGGACCTCCAGCCGGTCTGGCTGACGTCCGAGGACGAGAACCCCAACAATGCCAATGTACGCTTCTACGTCGATGGAACCAGCGTCGGAGAGATCGGCGGGCTGACCCGCGCCGTCATCATGTTCGACGGCAATGACGAGCAGGCGGTCGAAGCCGCACGCGCCGGTTGGAAGCGCTTCAAGGCCGCGGGCCACGAGGTGAGCTACTGGCAGCAGGACGAGCAGGGCCGCTGGCAGAACCGCGCGGCGGCAAAGTAGCCCTCAGCCCACCTGGGCTTCGAGCCACTGGTTCTCCAGCTCTTCGAGGTCCGTTGCCAGCTTGGCGCGCAGCTTCGTGAAGTCACCGGCCTTCTTCGGCTCCTCGCTGTAGATCGCGGGGTCGGAAAGCGCCTTGTCGAGGATTTCGATCTTGCCCCGGATCTCCTCCATGCGCTTGTCGAGCTTCTCCACCTGTTTCTGGAGCGTCGAGGCAGAGGGCCTCGCGGGCTGGCGCGGCGCCTCCGCCGCGGGCTCCTTCGCGGCGCGCTCGGCACGCCTGCTGGCGCGGGCGCGATCGAGCACCAGCTGGGTATAATCCTCCATGTCGCCGTCGAAGCGCTTCACCGTGCCGTCATGGACGAGCCAGAGATCATCCGCGCAGGTCTCGATGATGTGGCGGTCATGGCTGATGAGGATGACGGCACCCTCATAGTCGTTGATCGCCATGATGAGCGCTTCGCGGCTGTCGACGTCGAGGTGGTTGGTGGGTTCGTCCAGCACCAGGATGTGGGGCGCATGGAAGGCGGCGAGGGCGAAGAGGAGCCGCGCCTTCTCGCCGCCCGACAGGGTGGAGCAGGGCGAGTCCGCGAGGTTCGCCCCGAAGCCATAGGCGCCGAGCTTCGCGCGGCGCTTCGACTCCGGCTCATCCGGCATCAGCTCGGTGAAATACGAATAGGGTGTCCTCTCGGGCGAGATCTCGTCCAGCTGGTGCTGGGCGAAATAGCCGACCGTGAGGCGCGCCGGCACCTTCATGTCGCCCGCCATGGCCGAGAGCTTGCCGCAGAGCAGCTTGGCGAACGTGGACTTGCCATTGCCGTTGGAGCCGAGGAGCGCGATGCGGTCATCAGGGTCGAGGCGCAGCGTGATGTTGCGCAGCACCGGCCTGTTCTCGGCGTAGCCCACGCTCACCTTGTCCCACTTCACCAGCGGGGGTGCTATGGCCTTTTCGGGGTTCGGGAAGAAGAAGGGCGCAACGCGGTCCTCGACCAGCTCCGCGATGGGCTCCAGCTTCGAGAGTGCCTTGAGGCGGCTCTGCGCCTGACGCGCCTTCGAGGCCTTGTAGCGGAAGCGTTCCACGAAGGCCATCATGTGCTTGCGCTGGTCTTCCTGCTTCTTCTTCAGCTTCACGGTCAGCGCCTGCTTCTCGCGGCGCTGGCGTTCGAACGAGTCGTAATTGCCCTGGTAGAGGGTGAGCTTGCCGCGCTCGAGATGCAGGATATAGCCCACCGCCTCGTTCAGCAGGTCGCGGTCATGGCTGATCAGCACGATGGTGTGCGGATAGTCGCGGATGAAGCTCTTGAGCCAGATGGTGCCCTCGAGGTCGAGGTAGTTCGTGGGCTCGTCGAGCAGCAGCACGTCCGGCCGCGCGAACAGCGCCGCCGCGAGCGCAACGCGCATGCGCCAGCCGCCGGAGAGGGCGGAGCAGGGGCCCTGCTGCGTTTCGTCCGAGAAGCCGAGGCCGGAGAGGATGGTGGCGGCCCGCGCCTCCGCCGAGTGCGCATCCATGTCGGCAAGCCGGGTCTGGATCTCGGCGATGCGGTGGGGGTCGGTGGCGGTCTCGGCCTCGACATTGAGGGCGGTCAATTCCGCATCGCCCGCCATCACGGTGGCGAGCAGGCTTTCGGGGCCGCCGGGGGCCTCCTGCGCCACGGTGCCAATCCGCGCGTTGCGCGGAAGCGTGATCGAGCCCGACTCGAGCGGGAGTTCGCCGAGGATGAGCTTGAACAGGGTGGACTTGCCCACGCCGTTGCGCCCGACAATGCCCACCTTGTGGCCTTCCGGCACCGCAACCGAGGCGTCTTCGAGCAGCAGGCGGCCGCCGATCCTGTAGGTCAGTCCATTGATGTGCAGCATGGCGGGCGCCTTGTAGCGGCAGACTACCCGAATGTCATGCACCTAAGGCCAGAACCCCGAAATGCCGTTGACTCTTTTTGTGCTGCACCGCACAAGTCATGAGGGGAATTGAGGAGCGCACATCAGGTGTCGAACGTAGCTTTCGCAAGGGCGGCCAGCACCGGGCCGGTCGACAGCGCCTATCTCGACGAGATCACCATGATGCTGCGCGACCTGCTGCGGCAGGTCATCCGGGTGCGCGAGCCGCGCGTGCTGGCGATCATCGACGAACCGGCCAATGCCTCCGCCCTGGCGCCTGAGCTGATCGAGCCCGCCCTGCAGGTGATCGGCATGTGGCTGCAGCTCCTCAACATCGCGGAGGAGAACGCCGCGATGCGGAACCGCCGCCAGATGGAAACGCGCAGCGGGCCGGACCAGGTGCCGGGCTCCTTCTCGCATGCCTTCGCCACCGTGGCCGCCGCCAATGTGGCGCCGGAAGCTGTTCAGACGGCACTCGACACCATCGACGTGCAGCCCACCATCACGGCGCACCCGACGGAGGCCAAGCGCGTCACCGTCCTCGAGATCCACCGCCGCATCTATCTGAAGCTCTATGAGCTCGAGAGCCCGCGCTGGACGCCGCGCGAGCGCGTCCATCTCCTCAAGCTGCTCAGGAACGAGATCGACCTCCTTTGGCTCACCGGCGAAATCCGGCTGGAGAAGCCGACGGTGGAGCAGGAGATCCACTGGGGCCTGCACTTCTTCCGCGAGACGCTGTTCGACCGCACGGTGAGCCTCTGCGACCTGCTGGAGGCCGCCCTGCAGCGCCATTATCCGGAGACGCCGCACCGGGTGCGCCCGCCGCTGCGCTATTCCTCCTGGATCGGCGGTGACCGTGACGGCAATCCCTTCGTCACCGTCGACGTCACCCGCTTCGCGCTGAAGGAGAACCGCAATGCCATCGTGGCGCGGCTGGAGCAGCGGCTGAATGACCTCGCGCAGCTCGTCTCGCTGTCCACCCAGGAAATCTCCTTCCCGCTCGCCTTCCTCGAGCGCGTGCAGCGCCAGGTCGACCTGTCGGGCGAGGCGGAGGCCATCGGCAACCGCAACATGCATGAGCCCTTCCGCCGCTTCTTCACGGCGCTGCGCGTCCGGCTGGCCAAGACCTTCGGTGAAGGTGCCAAGGGATCGGGCTTCCAGCCGATCGACACGGAGGAACTGATCGGCGAGCTTCTCGCTGCCGAGGAGGCGCTTGCGCAGATGCAGTCCGTCTCGCTGGCCTCCACATTGGTTCGGCCCGTGCGCTGGGAGGTTGAGACCTTCGGCTTCCGTTCGGTGAGCCTCGACATCCGCCAGAACACCACCGTCATCAACCGCGTGCTGAAGGAAATCTGGCGCAAGCTGAACCCGCTGGAGCCGGGCGAGGGGCCGGAGATCGGTTCGACCGCATGGCAGGCCTGGATCGAGGCGGAATTGGCGAAGCCACTGGGCTTCCTGCCGCAGTTCCGTGGCGTCTCCGACGAGGCGCGCGAGCTTCTGGGTCTTCTGGAACTCATCCGCGACACCATCGACGGACCGGACCCGCAGGCCATCGGCGCCTTCATCCTGTCGATGACGCAGTCGGCGGCGGACGTGCTGGGCCTCTATCTTCTTGCCAAGTTCACCGGCCTCTTCGCCGACGAGAACGCGCGCGAGACCTGCCGCATCCGCGTGGTGCCGCTGTTCGAAACCATCGACGACCTGCGCGCCGCACCCGCCATCATGACGGAGCTCCTGGCGCACCCGGTGGTGAAGACCTCCGTCGCCTTCCATGGCGGGCGGCAGGAAGTGATGCTGGGCTATTCCGACTCCAACAAGGATGGCGGCTTCTTCTGCGCCAGCTTCGAGCTCTTCGAGGCGCAGCGCCGGCTGATCCGCATCGGCCGCGATGCGGGTGTCTCCATCAGCTTCTTCCATGGCCGCGGCGGTTCGGTGAGCCGCGGGGGTGCTCCCACGGGGCGGGCGATTGCCGCGCAGCCCGCCGGCACCATCAACGGCCACATGCGCGTGACCGAGCAGGGCGAGGTCGTCTCGTCCAAATTCGCCAACCGCGGCACGGCGCAGCACAATCTCGAAATCCTCGCCGCCTCGGTCTTCGTGCACACGCTGAAGTCCATCGACGAGCCCGAGCTGAAGGTGAATCCGGAGCACCAGAAGGCGGTGGAGTGGATCGCCCAGGCCTCCTTCCGGCATTACCGCAAGCTCGCCGAGGACAAGGGGCTGCTCGATTATTTCCACCAGGCCTCGCCGGTGGAGGAACTCGCCAACCTGAAGCTGGGCTCGCGCCCGGCGCGCCGCTTCGGCGCCAAGGGCATCGGCGACCTGCGCGCCATTCCCTGGGTCTTTGCCTGGAGCCAGAACCGCCACCTGCTCACCGGCTGGTATGGGCTGGGCTATGCCTTCGACGACTTCCTGGTGCCGCGCGGTGCCGACGGCATGAAGCTGCTGCGCGAGATGTTCGCCCGCTCGCGCGGCTTCCGCCTGGCGGTCGATGAAGTCGAGAAGTCGCTCTACCTCGCTGACATGGATGTCGCCGAGCAATATGCCGAGCTGGTCACCGACCGCACCTCGGCCGAACGCCTCTTCGCGCTGATCCGCCATGAGCACAGCCGCACCGCGCGCACCATCCTCGAACTCACCGGCGAGAGCCGCCTGTGCGAACGCTTCGAAGGCCTGCAGCGCCGCTTCGAGCGGGTGCGCCCCATGGTCGACCAGGCCAACCGCTGGCAGGTCCAGCTGCTGAAGGAAACGCGCCGCGGCAAGGGCGATGAAAAGCTGATGATGCCGCTGCTGATGACCATGAACTGCGTGGCCGCCGGCCTCGGCTGGACGGGCTGATCAGTCCTCGGGCTTGACGATCTCGAGCCCGTGTCCCAGCCCCTCGCGCTCGTCGAAGACGAAGCATGAGCCCTGCCACAGGCTTTGCTCCGGCGGGATCACTTCCAGATATTTCAGGATGCCACCCTTGAGGTGGTAGACCTTCCCGAAGCCTTGGCTGCGGAGATAGCTCGTCGCCTTCTCGCAGCGGATGCCGCCGGTGCAGAACATGGCGATGGGGCGGTCCTTCTGCGCCCCCAGTTCTCGCTGCACATAGGCTGGAAACTCGCCGAAGCTCTTCGTCTGCGGATCGACGGCATGGGCGAAGGTGCCGGCCGCGAACTCGAAGCTGTTGCGGGTGTCGATCACCAGCACGTCCGGATCGGAGATCAGCGCATTCCAGTCCTCCGGCGCCACATAGGTGCCGACGACATGGGCCGGGTCCAGGCCTTGCACGCCCATGGTGACGATCTCCTTCTTCAGCCGCACCTTCATGCGCTGGAAGGGCATCGACTCCGCATGGGACTCCTTGCTTTCGAGGCCGGCAAAGGCCGGAATGGCGCGGATGAAGACCATCATCGCCACGAGATCGTCTGGCGCTCCGGCAATCGTCCCGTTGATGCCTTCGGCGGCGAGCAGGATGGTGCCGCGGATGCCGCGCGCCTTCGCCGCGTCCAGCAGCATGGGGCGAAGCTCCGCGAACTGCGGCAAGTGTACGAACTTGTAGAAGGCGCTGACGGCGATCATGCGGCCCAGGCCTCCGGCTCGGCCGAACCCGCGATGAGGGCAAGTCCCTTGGCGATGGAGAGAAGCTGCTCGCCCGTGTCTATCTTCTCCGCCGGGAAGCGCTGCTCGAACAGGCGGCGGACCGCGGGTACGAAGGAAGTGCCGCCGGTGAGGAAGACACGGTCGATGTCCTTCGCCGCCAATCCCGCCTTGCTCAGCGCCGCATCGGCTGTCGCCCCGATCTTCTCGAGATCGGGCGCGATCCAGCGCTCGAAGCTGCTGCGGTTCAACCGTCCGGAAATGTCGACACCCGACATCCTGAAGCGGAAGGGCACCACCTCATGCTCCGTCAGCGCTGCCTTGGCCTGCGAGACGGTGCGGTAGAGCTCGTAGCTGACGCCGCCCTCGATGAGGTCGACGAGGCTCAGCAGCTGCTCCTGCGACGAACTGCTGCGTGCGAGCTCGCGCAATTCGCGCAGCACCTCGGGGCGGCGCATGAGGCAAAGCTCGTTCCAGCGCGAGAAGGACGCGAAATAGTGCTTCGGCACCGGCAGCTCCTTGCCCCAGCTGACATAGGTCGCCCTCTTGCCGAGGCGGGGCGAGACCACGTGATCGATGATGCGGAAATCGAAATTGTCCCCCGCGATTCCGATGCCGCTATGGGCCAGCGCCTCGGCCGCGGTGCGGCCGTTAGCCTTGCGGAAGCGCAGCACGGAAAAGTCGCTGGTGCCGCCGCCGAGATCGGCGACGAGGATCACCGCATCCCGCACCAGCCGCTGGGCATAGAAATAGGCGGCCGCCACCGGCTCGAGGACATAGTTCACCTGCTCGAAGCCGAGGGCGGCAAGGGCGGCGGCATAGCGGCGCTGCGCCAGTGCATCGTCTGGCTTGCTGCCCGCGAAGGTGACGGGACGGCCGATGGCCAGCCGCTTCGGGAACTGCGCCAGCCCGGCATGCGCCTTCACCCGGGCCAGGTAGGCAGCCATCAGGTCCTCGAAGCGGTAGCGGGTGGTGAAGACGGCGGTGTCGCTGAACGACACGCTGGCAGCGAAGGACTTGAAGGACTGCAGGAAGCGGGTCTCCTCCGGCAGGTCGATGAAGTCCTGGATCGCCCAGGGCCCCGCCTCGGCCAGCGGCTGTCCGCCGGCCAGGGGGTTGCGCCGGAAGGACAGCGTCGTGCGCAGCGCCTCGTGGCGTTCCCCGTCGCGCTCGAATGCCTGCACCCGCGCATCGCTTCCCTCAGGGAAGGCGAGCACGGTGTTGGTCGTGCCGAAATCGATGCCGATTGCCTGCATGTCCGGTTTTGCCATGGGGTGAGGAGGCGGGCCTTTACTGCAATTTGCCGGGCCTGTCTCTTGTTAATCTTTCTCAGCAGTGTTCCCCCTTGCCCTGAAAGGGGTTTTCCAGTCTATTCAGGGCTATAGAACCAGAACAGGGAGC
Source organism: Aestuariivirga litoralis (assembly GCF_003234965.1). Lineage (GTDB taxonomy): Bacteria > Pseudomonadota > Alphaproteobacteria > Rhizobiales > Aestuariivirgaceae > Aestuariivirga > Aestuariivirga litoralis. The sequence goes on along the minus strand of NZ_QKVK01000002.1, from coordinate 7,613 downwards.
AAACACACCATGGCAATCTCCAAGCGCGTGCTTCTCGCGGCCGCGGCACTGCTGGCCTTCAGCATGCCCGCTTCCGCCGCCAACATGATCGGCAATTGCGAAGTGACCGGCGAGAAGGGCTCGATCCCCATCGCCAACCCGGCCAAGGCCGGCCAGCTGACCGTAGAAGTGTCGCTGCCCGCGCCGATCTGGTGGAACGGCGACACGCCGGAAGCCATCAAGGACGGCATGGAATATTGCATGGCCGCCGAGATCGCCTGGCGCGCGGGCTATGACAAGCTCGAGGTCGTCAATGTCGGCTGGGATGCGCTGATCGCCGGCCAGACCTCGGACTTCGATCTCGCCATGTCGGAAATCTCGATCACCGACGAGCGCAAGAAGATCCACGACTTCTCGGTGCCCTATTTCAGCTCCGACATCGGCGTGCTGGTGCGCAAGGATGCACCCGTCGACGAGAAGTCCATCAAGTCCGCCAAGGTCGGCGTGCAGCAGGCCACCACGGGTGCGGCCTTCGTGCAGGACAAGCTCGGCATCACCGACGTTCAGGTCTATCCCGACCAGGGCGACATGTTCGCAGCTCTCCGCGCCGGCCAGACCGACGTGGCGGTGACCGATACCTCCATCGTCCTCGCCGAGGTGGTGGCCAACCCCGACAAGGTCGAGGTCGTGGGCCAGTACAAGACCGGTGAATCCTATGGCGCCATCTATCCCAAGGGCAATGCCAACAACGCCACCCTCGACAAGATCATCCAGTCGATGATCGACGACGGCACCATCAAGAAGCTCGGCGAAAAGTATCTGGCGGCTGCCTGGGGCAAGGACCCGGCCTCCGTCCCCTACTTCAACCCCTGAGGTCACTGCCCCCGCTGCCTGATCGCGGCGGGGGCATTCCCGTCCCCAAGTGAAAAAACACGCATCCCCCCCGCTGCCGCAGCGCGCCAATGGTCTGGCGCTTGCCGCCTTGCTCTTCGCTGCGCTGAGCACGCTCGCAGCCTATGGCGCTACAAATCTGATCCGCTCCTCGCTCGAATTCCTGGGCGTCATGAATGGCGTCTGGCAGGTGATCTTCTGGATCGCCATAGCAGCCACGGCGCTGCTCTTCATCCCCGCGCTGCGTGCCATGGGCGAGTCGCGCAAGGCCGCCGCGGCGCTTGCCGCCGGTGACATCGTCGAGGCCCGCATCCAGACCGCCGCGGCGCGCGAGAATGGCTGGGTCACCTTCGGCTGGGGCGCCTTCGCGCTGATCGCGCTCGGTTTCGCCGTCTTCGTGATGATGAACGACGTGGCGGTGGGCAAGACCTTCTTCTACCTGCCGCTGATGCAGCAGAAGTGGTGGCTGGTGACGAAGCAGTTCTTCCTCACCAACATCTTCATTTTCGTGGTGGCGGAGGTGCTCGTGCTGGTCTGGGGCCTGGTCGTGGCACTGGCCCGCCTGATGCCCGGCAAGGCCGGCCAGCCCATCCGCGCGCTCGCCATCCTCTATTGCGACATCTTCCGCGGCCTTCCCGCCGTGGTGACGCTCTATCTCATCGGCTTCGGCATCCCGACCTCGGGGCTCCCTGAGATGATCATGCCGCACATCGTCGGCTGGTTCGTCGATCTCTCCTCCATGACGGTGGCGGAGCAGCGCTCGCTCACCCGCATTCCCGTCATCTGGTGGTGCATCCTGGCGCTGACGCTGACCTATGGCGCCTATGTCGCCGAGGTCTATCGCTCCGGCATCGAGTCGATCCACTGGAGCCAGGTCTCCGCCGCGCGCTCGCTTGGCCTCTCCTACATGCAGACCATGCGCTACGTCGTCGTGCCGCAGGCAGTGCGCCGCATCATCGCGCCCCTGCTCAACGACTTCATCGGGTTGCAGAAGGATACGGCCCTGGTGCAGGTGGTGGGCGTCATCGATGCCTTCAACCAGTCGCGCATCATTGCGGCCAATGCCTTCAACCTCTCCGCCGTCACCGTGGTCGCCATCCTCTTCGTCATCATCACCATTCCGCAGGCCCGCTTCGTCGACAAGATGATCGAGCGCGACAATGCCCGCATGCGGGCCGGGGGCTGAACCATGTCCTTCCTCGAAATCGTCAATGTCGAGAAGGAATTCGGCCCGGTGAAGGTGCTGCGCGGCGTGAACCTGTCGGTCGACGAGCACCAGGTCGTCTGCCTCATCGGGGCCTCGGGCTGCGGCAAGTCCACGCTGCTCCGCTGCATCAACGGGCTGGAGAAGATCCAGGGCGGCGAGATCCGGCTGATGAACGACCGCGTGTCGGGCCCCGGCGTCGACGTCAACCGCCTGCGCCGCAATGTCGGCATCGTGTTCCAGAGCTTCAACCTCTTCCCGCACATGAGCGTGCTGGAGAACGTGACGCTGGCGCCGTTGAAGGTGCTCAAGGCCGACAGGGCCGAGGCCGAGGCCAAGGCCATGGCGCTCCTGAAGCGCATCGGCCTCGAGGCCAAGGCGACGGAATATCCCGACCGGCTTTCGGGTGGCCAGCAGCAGCGCGTCGCCATCGTGCGGGCACTCGCCATGGAACCGAAGGTGATGCTGCTCGACGAGATCACCTCCGCCCTCGACCCCGAGCTCGTGTCGGAAGTGCTCAACATCGTGCGCGACCTTGCAGGCCAGGGCATGACCATGCTGCTGGCAACCCACGAGATGGGCTTCGCCAAGGAGGTCGCCTCCAAGGTCTGCTTCCTCTACGAGGGCGTGGTGCACGAGGAGGGGCCGCCGGCCCAGATCTTCGGCGACCCGAAGCAGGAGCGCACCCGCGCCTTCCTCAAGCGCATCATCGAGGCCGGGCGCCTCTAGGCCGTTCATCCGCGGTTCAGGCTTGTGACGGGGGCATCGCAATCGCCCCTCACTTCCGCCATGGGGGCAGGGCATGGTCCGGAACCATGCCAGGAGCGCGGGCGTTTCGTGCCTTCGCAAGTCGAATGGAGTGACCGGATGACAAGTTCTCACCTGAAGGCCAGCCTCGTGGCGCTGGCGCTGTTCTCGGCGGCGGGCGTCGCCTTCGCCGACAATCAGGTCGAGGGCCTGATGCCGACAGCCCAGGTGGAGGCCAATGCCCAGGAGATCCAGTCGATCCGGCAGTTCCTCGCTGCTGGCAAGGATGTTGCGCAGATGAAGATGCCGCGCCTGCAGCAGCGCCGGCAGCGGGCGGAGGCCTTCCGCGATGTCCAGGGCCTGCCACCCGAACTCGACCAGGCCCTGCAGCAGGAAGTTGCAAGAGTCGCCAAGGAGATCGAGCGGCGCCAGCAGGGAGCCAGTGCCCCCGAGGCCCCGGCTGCCGAGGCACAGCCCCAGCCGGAACCCCAATTGGAGCAGCCGCCGCTGCCCCCCTACGACCCGCAGCAGGCGGAGGGCCAGGAGCAGGCCCCGCCGGTGGTGAAGCGCAAGAAGCCACCCCAGCAGGCCCAGCCAGCCCCGCAGCACACCCCGCAGCCTGAGCCCGTGACCGGCTCCGCCGAGGCTGCGGCGTTCCTGAAATCGATCCGCCCCGCCGCCAGCCTCGGCGACGCGGAGCTGCGCCAGCAATTGCAGCAGGCCATGCGCCTGTCGCAGGCCAAGAGCCTCTCCCCTGACCAGCGCCGCGCCCTGCGCGAGGTGATCCGCGAGGCGCGCGCCGAGCTGCGCGGCAAGACCGCCCAGCCGCCCGAAGCGCCTGCCGCCCAGCAGCAACAGCCGCCACCGGCGCCGCCCGCCGATACGCAGCAGGCCAAACCCGGTGTCGACCCGGCGCTGGAGCGCGAGGCCCAGGCCTTGCTCGCCGACACCACCGACGTGCGCAGCATGAAGCGCAAGCAGCTGCGCAAGCGCCTCACCGACATGCGCGACCTGCTGGCCTCGAACCAGCTGAGCCCGCAGACCCGCGAGGCACTGCGCCAGAAGCTGGCGCGCGAACGCGCCGTGCTGCGCAACGAGGTGGCCGTGGACGAAGGCCTGCCCCCGCCCGCCACCACGCCGCCCGCCACCACGCCGCCGCAGCAACAGCAGCAGGGCAGCAAGGGCAATGGCAGCGGCAATACCGCCAACACGACCATCAACAACACCGAGATCCGCATCGTGTTGCAGGACCGCCGCCCGCCGAGCGAGCTCGATGACCGTGAGCTCGTCCGCCGCATCGACGTCTACCGCGAGGTGGTGGCGGATGACCGCTACGACGAGGCGCAGCGCCGGATGTGGCGCCGCCAGATGGAGGAGGACCGCCGCTACCTGCGCCGCCAGATGATGGAAGAGCGCCAGCAGCGCGAGGCCCGCCTGCGCCAGGGCGACTACCAGTTCGACTACGACGTGCGCGATCGCTGGGAACCGGACTACGACGTGCCGGACGATGTCTTCGCCGCCGAGGTGGAGGATGACGAGCTGGCCGACGTGCTGGTGGCCCCGCCGCGCCGCCAGGTCGAGCGCCGCTACTCGGTGGAGGACTTCGAGCGCCAGCCGCAGCTGCGCGACGCGGTGGCGCGGATCGAGATCGACACCGTGCATTTCGGCTTCGGCGAGGGCTACCTGCGCGAGGAGGAGATCGACAAGCTGGACCGCATCGCTTCCGTCCTCGAGAAGATCCTCGCCAGGCACCCGGACGAGGTGTTCCTCATCGAGGGCCACACCGATGCCGTGGGCTCGGACCAGTCCAACCTCGTCCTCTCCCGCCAGCGGGCGGCGGCGGTGAAGGAGGCGCTGACCACCTATTACGTCATCCCGCCGGACAACCTGAAGACGGTGGGCCTGGGCGAGCGCTACCTCAAGATTCCGACCAGCCAGCCCGAGGCCGAGAACCGCCGCGTGTCGCTGGCCCGCATCACCCCCCTGGTGGGGCAGGCGGACTGAGCCCGAGCCAAAGCTTGCCAGATGACCGGGCCGCCGCTATACGGCGGCCCGATCCCATTCATCTGACAGGACATACGAGGACTTCATGGCCATCGAACGCACCTTCTCGATCATCAAGCCGGACGCGACCCGCCGCAACCTGACGGGCGCCATCAACGCCAAGATCGAGGGCGCAGGGCTCCGCATCGTCGGCCAGAAGCGCGTCAAGTGGGCCAAGGCCGACGCCGAGGCCTTCTACGCCGTCCACAAGGAGCGCCCCTTCTTCAACGACCTCGTGGCCTTCATGATCTCGGGCCCGGTCGTCGTGCAGGTGCTCGAGGGCGAGAACGCGGTCGCCAGGTACCGCGAAGTGATGGGCGCCACCAACCCGGCCAACGCCGCGGCCGGCACCATCCGCAAGGAATTCGCCGAGTCGATCGAGGCCAACTCGGTGCACGGTTCGGACTCGCCCGAGAACGCCAAGATCGAGATCGCCCAGGTGTTCAAGCCTGACGAGATCGTCGGCTAAGGACTGAAGCCAATGTGGGTCGCCCTCTACGTTGCCGCGATCGTCGCCGTGAACTGGATGTTCACGGCGATCGCCCCGTGGTCGACGCCGATGGGCGACCTCTATCTCGCCAATGTGGTGGTCGGCTTCATCTTCGTGCTGCGCGACTATGCCCAGCGCGAGGTCGGCCACTATATCCTCTTCGCCACTGCCGCTGCGGGCGTGCTCACCTGGTTCATGGTGGACCCGGCGATCGCCGTGGCCTCGATCACCGCCTTCATCCTGTCGGAGACGGCGGACTGGGGCGTCTATTCCTACCTGCGCCGCCCGCTGTCGCAGCGCATTCTCATTTCCTCGCTGATCGCCGTGCCGCTCGACACGCTGGCCTTCCAGTATCTCGCCGGCTACCTCACGCCTGCGGCCTTCGCCACCGAGATCCTCAGCAAGGCGCTCGGCGTGATGATCGTGTGGTACATTCTCCGCGCGCGTGACCGCAAGCTCGCCATCACCGCCGCCTGATCTTTCTCTTTTTGCTGCAACCGTCCGAGCCGCGCCGCAAGGCGGCCGCGAACTGTGCAGTCTTGCGCGGAACCAATGTGCCGACGCGGCATTCTTCCCGCGAGGCAAGCGCCAAGCTGCCGCACAGGTTACATCAGAACAGGGAACAACACGATGAACAGGAACGTTCTCGCGCTGAGCACAGCGCTGTCGATTCTCGCCTTCACGCCGGTCTTCGCCCAGAACGCGGCGGTCGATTGCACGCAGGAGGCCAACAAGAATGACCCGGCCTGCATGAGCCAGCAGAACAACACCACCAACGCCACGCAGGACCAGAACGGGGCCGCGACCACCACGGACCAGAACGCCGCGCAGTCGGGCTCTTCCACCTCCACGACGACCGACCAGAACAACGCCCAGAACACCACCGCCACCACGCAGGGCACCACGACGCAGATGAGCGGCGGCGCGCTGATCGTCCCGGCCGACCGCCTCAACGGCGTGCAGCTGATGTCGGCCAGCGACTACATCGGCAAGACCGTCTATGACCAGGCCGGCAACAACATCGGCGACGTCAACGACCTCATCGTCTCGGGCGACGGCAATGTCGAGGCGGTGATCCTCGGCGTCGGCGGCTTCCTCGGCATCGGCGAGAAGGACGTGGCGGTGAACACCGAGGCGATCAAGATCGTGACGGACGGCGACAACAAGCGCCTCGTCGTCGAGGCCACCAAGGAGGTGCTGGAAAACGCGCCGACCTATGATCGGAACAACCGCCGCTATGCCGACCAGATGAACGGCACGGCGACCGAGTCCACCGGCTCCACCACCCAGCCGGCCCCGGCCAACAACAATGGCAACGCCACCGGCAACACCGGCGGCAGCGGCACGGTCGACTGCGCCCTGCCGGAGAACGCCACCAACGCCGCCTGCACCAACCAGACGCAGCAGCAGTAACCCCTGGCGGCGGGGCCGGGTGGCATCACCCGCGTCCCCGCGCCTGTCTTGAGCGAGGAGCCCGTCACGCACCCCTGCGGAGCGTGGCGGGCTTTTTCTTTGGCGCGCGCGCCCGGCGCTCGAGCGGAGATGGGCACGCAAGCCCACGGGGTGGGCAAGGGCTTCTGCGTGGTCTAGGTTGCGGGTGACGAAAGGGAGCGCGGATGCGGAGGACCGTCGTCATCTACTGCCTGCTGGCGCTGGTCTTTACGGGGGGTTGTGCCGGGATCCTGTCCGGCCTCGCTGCGCCCAATGCACCGGCGGAGGTGACGCAGCTCATTTCAACCTTCATGCCGATCCTTCTGGCGGCGTTGGCGGGCAACGGCGCCTTCCTCTGGATGACCGTCAGGGACGCCCCATGGTGGGCGCTGGCGGGCGGCGCAGCAATCTATGTGGTGGCCCAACTCTCCATCGCGCTGACAGTCGCCCCCAATTACGGCATCGCGCTGCTGCTGGGTCCGCTCTTCATCGGCAAGGGGCTGGCAGTGCTGGTACTGGGGATACAAAGGCGCCTGGCCCAGCGCGACGAGGCGCACGCGGCCGTGGCCGGTGCCACCAAAGAAGATGGCCGGGACGAGCCCGGCCATGATGAACCCAGGTGATGTGAACCCGCCTCAGGCCTTCACGCTGCGCGTGAGGAAGGCCGGCATGGTCTGTTCGGTGAAGCCGCGGTGGTCCGGGGCGTCGGAGACGTCGCGCTGGGGGTGGCGGTCGTTGCGCTCGCGGCGGGGCTTGTCCTCGCGCGGCGGGCGGGGGGCCGCTTCGCTGCGCTCGCGGCGCGGCTCGCGCGGCTCGCGGGGTGGGCGG
>NZ_QKVK01000019.1:2500-5503 GCF_003234965.1 Aestuariivirga litoralis | reverse complement strand
TCTGTCCTTTGCAGGCCTGGCAGCGACCTACTCTTCCGCGTCTTAAGACGAAGTACCATTGGCGCTGGGGCGATTTACGGCCGAGTTCGAGATGGGATCGGGTATGGACGCCCCGCCAGAGCCACCAGGCCGGCGAAGGACAGAGGGTTATTTCGAGCACATGCAAGTTTGTATTGTTTTCTTAGGATCGATGTCTTTGTTTTGCGCGACTGGCTGTTGGCCAAGCGCGTTGGTTGGACATTGATAATGAGAGCGATCAAGCCGATCGAACGATTAGTACCAGTAAGCTGCGGACATTGCTGCCCTTCCACATCTGGCCTATCAACGTGGTCGTCTTCCACGGTTCTCAAGGGAGAACTTGTTTCGAGGTGGGTTTCCCGCTTAGATGCCTTCAGCGGTTATCCCGTCCACACATAGCTACCCTGCACTGCCGCTGGCGCGACAACAGGTCCACCGGAGGTGTGTTCATCCCGGTCCTCTCGTACTAAGGACAAATCCTCTCAATTCTCCTACAATCACGGCAGATAGGGACCAAACTGTCTCACGACGTTTTGAACCCAGCTCACGTACCACTTTAATCGGCGAACAGCCGAACCCTTGGGACCTTCTCCAGCCCCAGGATGTGATGAGCCGACATCGAGGTGCCAAACGATTCCGTCGATATGGACTCTTGGGAATCATCAGCCTGTTATCCCCGGCGTACCTTTTATCCGTTGAGCGATGGCCCTCCTCACGTGGGACCACCGGATCACTATGGCCGTCTTTCGACTCTGCTCGACTTGTTTGTCTCGCAGTCAGGCAGGCTTATGCCATTGCACTCGACGACTGATTTCCGACCAGTCTGAGCCTACCTTCGCACGCCTCCGTTACTCTTTGGGAGGCGACCGCCCCAGTCAAACTACCCACCATACACTGTCCCGGACCCCGATTCAGGGGTCGCGGTTAGACATCCATGTCGCCAAGGCTGGTATTTCACATTGCGGCTCCACGAGGGCTGGCGCCCCCGCTTCAAAGCCTACCAGCTATTCTACACATGCCAGCACGAATGCCAGTGTAAAGCTATAGTAAAGGTGCACGGGGTCTTTCCGTCTGACCGCAATTACCCCGCATCTTCACGGGGAGTTCAATTTCACTGAGCCGATGCTGGAGACAGTGGGGAAGTCGTTACGCCATTCGTGCAGGTCGGAACTTACCCGACAAGGAATTTCGCTACCTTAGGACCGTTATAGTTACGGCCGCCGTTTACCGGGGCTTCGATTCAAAGCGTGAACCTCTCCTCTTAACCTTCCGGCACTGGGCAGGCGTCAGACCCTATACGTCGTCTTTAGACTTCGCAGAGCCCTGTGTTTTTGCTAAACAGTCGCTACCCCCTGGTATGTGCCCCCCGCCCATGGTTGCCCACAGACGGGGCCCTCTTATCCCGAAGTTACGAGGGTAATTTGCCGAGTTCCTTCAGCATCGTTCTCTCAAGCGCCTTGGTATACTCTACCTGCCCACCTGTGTCGGTTTCGGGTACGGGTTGATGTGGGGGCTATTTCCTGGAACGCATGCGCTGCCCTCCGAATCCAATAACATCGGACAGCTTCTTGCATTCGTCACCCACCACTAGCTCAGGAATATTAACCTGATTGCCATCGGCTACGCCTCTCGGCCTCACCTTAGGACCCGGCTCACCCTGCTCAGATTAACTTTAAGCAGGAACCCTTGGGCTTTCGGCGACAGTGTCTCTCACACTGTTTGTCGTTACTCATGTCAGCATTCGCACTTCCGATACCTCCAGCTGCCCTCACGGGTCAACCTTCACAGGCTTACGGAACGTTCCGCTACCGCGCATATTGCTATGCACCCTAAGCTTCGGTAAGTGGCTTAATTCCCGATACATTTTCGGCGCAAAAACCCTTATTTAGACCAGTGAGCTGTTACGCTTTCTTTAAAGGATGGCTGCTTCTAAGCCAACCTCCTGGTTGTTTTGGGATCTTCACATCCTTCCTAACTTAGCCACTATTTGGGGAGCTTAGCTGTAGGTCAGGGTTGTTTCCCTCTTCACGATGGACGTTAGCACCCACCGTGTGACTGCCGCACAGTACTTCCGGATATTCGGAGTTTGGTTGGGTTTGGTAGATCTATACGACCCCCTAGCCCATCCAGTGCTCTACCCTCCGGAGTATTCATGCGACGCGATACCTAAATATCTTTCGCGGAAAACCAGCTATCTCCAGCCTTGATTAGCCTTTCACCCCTAACCACAAGTCATCGGAAACCTTTTCCACGGTTACCCGTTCGGCCCTCCAGTGCATGTTACTGCACCTTCAGCCTGCTCATGGCTAGATCGACTGGTTTCGGGTCTATATCAACGTACTAAATCGCCCTGTTCAGACTCGCTTTCGCTTCGCCTCCACCTATCGGCTTAAGCTCGCACGTCAATCATAAGTCGCTGACCCATAATACAAAAGGTACGTAGTCAGGCTTGCGCCCTCCTACTGTTTGTAAGCATTCGGTTTCAGGTGCTCTTTCACTCCCCTCGTCGGGGTGCTTTTCACCTTTCCCTCACGGTACTAGTTCGCTATCGGTCACTGAGGAGTACTTAGGCTTGGAGGGTGGTCCCCCCATGTTCAGACAGGATTGCACGTGTCCCGCCTTACTCGTATCCAATCGTGCTTTCTACCTGTACGGGGCTATCACCCATTGTTGCCAGGCTTTCCATCCTGTTCCAGTTCTTACACGTTTGGCATTGGCCTAGTCCGCGTTCGCTCGCCACTACTAGCGGAGTCTCTGTTGATGTCCTTTCCTCGGGGTACTTAGATGTTTCAGTTCTCCCGGTTTGCTCCAGCACACTATGTATTCATGTGCAGGTCTGGCCGAAGCCAGGGGTTGCCCCATTCGGATATTTACGGATCAAAGCCTGTTCGCGGCTCCCCGTAACTTTTCGCAGCGTACCACGTCCTTCATCGCCTCTCAGTGCCAAGGCATCCACCAAATGCTCTTAAGTCGCTTGATGCTCTC
>NZ_QKVK01000018.1 GCF_003234965.1 Aestuariivirga litoralis | reverse complement strand
TCTTGCCGTGGTCAACGTGGCCAATCGTGCCAATGTTGCAATGCGGCTTGTCGCGGTTGAATTTCTCTTTGGCCATCGGATGTCTCCGTTCTCAGCTAATTAGGCGTATTTCTTCTTGATCTCTTCGGCCACCTGGCCCGGAACCTGGGCATAGTGGTCGAACTGCATGGTGTAGGACGCGCGTCCCTGGCTCATCGAACGAAGGTTGTTGATGTAGCCGAACATGTTGGCGAGCGGCACCAGCGCGTTGATGATGTTCGCGTTGCCGCGCATCGACGTGCCGACGATCTGGCCGCGGCGGGAGTTGAGGTCGCCGATCACCGAACCGACGAACTCTTCGGGCGAGGTGACCTCGACCTTCATCATCGGCTCGAGCAGCACCGCACCGGCGTTCTCGAAGGCTTCACGCATGGCTGCGCGGGTGGCGATTTCGAAGGCGATCGCGGAGGAGTCGACTTCGTGGTAGGCGCCGTCGATCAGCGCGACCTTGAGGTCGACGACCGGGAAGCCGATGAGCGGACCAGAGGTCAGCACCGAGTTCAGGCCCTTTTCGACGCCGGGGATGTATTCCTTCGGCACCGAGCCGCCGACGATGCGGGACTCGAAGGCATTGCCGGCACCGGCCTCGTTCGGCTCGATCTCGAGGATGACGCGTGCGAACTGGCCCGTGCCGCCGGTCTGCTTCTTGTGGGTGTAGTCCTTGGTCACCTTGCGGGTGATGGCCTCACGATAGGCGACCTGCGGGGCGCCGACCTGGACTTCGACCTTGTGGGTGCGCTTCAGGATGTCGACCTTGATGTCGAGGTGAAGTTCGCCCATGCCCTTGATGATGGTCTCGCCGGACTCGCTATCGGTCGAGACGCGGAAGGACGGATCCTCGGCAGCGAGCTTGTGCAGCGCCACGGCCATCTTTTCCTGGTCGCCCTTGGTCTTGGGCTCGACCTTCATCTCGATGACGGGATCCGGGAATTCCATCTTCTCGAGGATGACGGGCTTGTTGGGGTCGCACAGCGTGTCGCCGGTGCGGCTGTCCTTGAGGCCCACGAGGGCGACGATGTCGCCGGCATAGGCTTCGGAGATTTCCTCGCGGTTGTTGGCGTGCATGAGAACCATGCGGCCGACGCGCTCGGACTTCTCGCGGGTCGAGTTGAGGAGCGACATGCCCTTGGTGAGGACACCCGAGTAGATGCGGCAGAAGGTCAGGATGCCGTACTGGTCATCCATGAGCTTGAAGGCCAGCAGCGACAGCGGCGCGTCGTCGGACGAGGGGCGCGTGGTCTCTTCGCCGGTCTTGGGGTCGATGCCCTTGATGGCCGGACGGTCGAGCGGCGACGGGAGATAGTCGACGACGGCGTCGAGCAACGGCTGCACGCCCTTGTTCTTGAAGGCAGAGCCGCACAGCACCGGGAAGAAGGCGCCGGTCAGAACGGCCTTGCGCAGCAGCTTCTTGATGGTGGGGATGTCGAGTTCCTTGCCATTCAGATAGTCGTCCATGGCCTGGTCGTCGAGTTCGGCGCAGGCTTCGACCATGTCGGCGCGGGCCTGGACGGCGGCGTCCATGAGGTCGGCCGGAATGTCTTCATCGTGGAACTTGGCGCCGAGCGCCTCGTCTTCCCACACCACGGCCTTCATGCGGACCAGGTCGATGATGCCCTTGAAGTTGTTCTCGGCACCGATCGGCAGCTGGATCGGAACCGGGCGGGCGCCGAGGCGCTCCTTGATGTCCTTGATGCACTGCTCGAAGGATGCGCCGGTCTTGTCCATCTTGTTGCAGAACACGATGCGCGGGACGGAATACTTGTCGCCCTGGCGCCACACGGTCTCGGTCTGGGGCTCAACGCCCTGGTTCGAGTCGAGCACGCAGACCGCACCGTCGAGCACGCGCAGCGAACGCTCGACTTCGATGGTGAAGTCGACGTGCCCGGGGGTGTCGATGATGTTCATCCGCTTGCCGTTCCAGAAAGCGGTGGTGGCGGCGGAGGTGATGGTGATGCCGCGCTCCTGCTCCTGCTCCATGAAGTCCATGGTCGCGGCGCCGTCATGGACTTCGCCGATCTTGTGGGACTTGCCGGTGTAATAGAGGATGCGCTCGGTGGTCGTCGTCTTGCCGGCATCGATGTGGGCCATGATGCCGAAGTTACGATAGTCCTCGAGTTGGTGGGCGCGGGCCATGATCTTGGTGTCCTGTAGCTCTTACCAGCGGTAGTGCGAGAAGGCGCGGTTCGCTTCCGCCATCTTGTGGGTGTCTTCACGCTTCTTCACGGCGGTGCCGCGGTTCTGCGAGGCGTCGAGCAGCTCGCCCGACAGACGGTCGACCATGGTGGTCTCGTTGCGGTTGCGGGCCGCGGTGATGATCCAGCGGATGGCGAGAGCCTGGCGGCGCTCGGCGCGGACCTCGACGGGGACCTGGTAGGTCGCACCGCCCACACGGCGGGAACGGACCTCGATGGCCGGAGCCACGTTGTTGAGGGCCTCGTGGAACACCTGCACCGGGTCGGCCTTGGCCTTGGCCTGGATCTTGTCGAAGGCGCCGTAGACGATGCCTTCGGCAACCGACTTCTTGCCCTCATACATGAGGTTGTTCATGAACTTCGAGACGACGAGGTCGCCGAACTTCGGATCCGGATTGATTTCACGCTTCTCGGCGCGATGACGACGCGACATTCTTTAATCTCCCCGATCTTACTTCGGACGCTTCGCGCCGTACTTCGAACGGCGCTGACGACGCTTGACGATGCCCTGGGTGTCGAGCACGCCGCGGATGATGTGATAACGAACGCCCGGAAGGTCCTTCACGCGGCCGCCGCGGATCATCACCACCGAGTGTTCCTGAAGGTTGTGGCCTTCACCCGGGATGTAGCTCACGACTTCGAAGCCGTTGGTGAGGCGAACCTTGGCCACCTTGCGGAGCGCCGAGTTCGGCTTCTTCGGCGTGGTGGTGTAGACGCGCGTGCAAACGCCGCGCTTCTGCGGGCAAGCCTGCATCGCCGGGACCTTGTTACGATAGGTCGGCGCCTGGCGCGGCTTGCGAATGAGCTGGTTGATCGTCGGCATTGTGGCCTTGTCTCTACCTTCGAACCCGATTGCACATAACAAAAACACCAGCGTGACCCGGGCTCTTGGATCGCGCAGTGCTCAAAACCAGAGGACCATGGAGCCGGCAGGGCCCACAGGGTCGTGACCTTGAATGTCCTTCTTCGCTGCCCTCGAAAGCGTTTCGGTGCGCGGAGCACCGACGGGCCTGCCGTTGGGAAGCGTGGCGGGTTCTACGAGGGGGAGCGCGCGCTGTCAACCCTAAAAAGCGGCCATTTTGCCGGGCGAAACCGCCATTTCCGGCGTTTTGCAGGGGGTGATTGTGCGCTGCACATATAATTCTACGCCCCCCGGCACCTCATTGCCACAATGAATCGTTGTCCGGCCACATCACCGCCCGTTTCCACCCCGATTCTCCCCTCCCGACGGCGACTTCGACCCCCCGGAAACAGGCAGAAAGGAAGAATCGCATGGCGTCCTCGCCCCTCAAGGTCTGGTGGCATGAGCTGAACACCTGGGAACCCGAGCAGGCCCGGCACTTCTACAGCGTGACGCTCGGATGGGATTTCCAGCCCACGACGCTGCCGGACGGCACCCGTTACTGGGTGGCCCACAAGGATGGCCGGGCCGTCGGCGGCATCTTCCAGCTGACCGAACCCGATTTCGAGGGAATCCCCGCCCACTGGATGACCTACCTCGCGGTGGACGACATCGCTGCCGCCCAGCGCCGGGCAGAGCAGGCCGGCGGCGAGATCCTCCGCCCGGCTTTCCGGCTTCCGGGAGTCGGTCGCCTCTCGGTTGTAAATGATCCTTCCGGCGCCGTCATCGGCTTGATCGAGCCCGAAGGCGTCCCGGCGGAGCTTCGCGCGCCCCTGCACTGAGCAACGGCCACGCGGGCGGGGAGCTTCCCCTAGCGGAAGCCTCCCGCCTGCCCGGCACGCGGCATCAGGTGATGCCGGTCACAGACTCCGGCAAGCCATGAAGGCTAGGGACGGCGCCAGCCACCCTGACCGAGGATCGATCCATGACGACGACGACCATCACCACCACCCTCCCCCTGGCCCGCCGCCTGACCCGTGGCCTCGCCTCCCTGCTCGCGCCGGCCCGCCGGCGCCGCGCCCTGGCGGAGATCTCGGAACTGGACGATCACCTGCTCCGTGACATCGGCCTCAGCCGGATCGACGTCGATGCGATGCGCCGCATGTGGTGAGGCGAGGCATTTTTCCATCCTGACGTGGCAATTGTCACAGCGCTGCAGCACACCCCGGCCTAGAACGGCAGTCATCCAACAGGAGGATGCCCGCCATGACAAAGCTCTCTTTCCTCGCCGGTTCGGTTGCCCTGTTCGCCCGCCCACCGCGCCGCGATGGCCGTGACGCCTATGCCCAGCTCAACCACTATGACGACCACATGCTGAAGGACATCGGCCTGTCGCGTGCCGATGTCGAAGGCCTGCGCCGCAACCGCTAGCCAGCCAACCCGTCACCGAGGATCGCCAGCATGTCGAACATATCGCTCACCGGCCGCATTGCCCGCACCTTCAACCGGATCGGCCGCAGCCGCACCTACGGCTCACCCCGCCACCTCAACGACTACATGCTGAAGGACATCGGCATCACCGCGGATGACCTCGGCATCGGCCGCACGCGCTGAGGCCGGCAACCACCCCATCTTGTTTGTTCCCAAACCCATGCCCCGGCCGGCCGGGGCATTTTTCATGGCGTCAGGCGAGACCGGCGAGGAAAGCGGCCGCGTGGCGGGAGATGTCAACCTTCCTGTCCCCTTCCATCTTCGCCAGCGTGCGATATGGCATCGCCATGCGCGGGTTGGCCTTGAGCTTGTCCTCGTTGCGGATGAGAAAGTCCCAGTAGAGGTAGTTGAACGGGCAGGCCTTGGGGCCGAGCTTCACGTCCGGCCTGTAGCGGCAACCGGCGCAGTAGTCGGACATGCGGTCGATGTAGGCGCCGGACGCCGCATAGGGCTTCGACGCCATCACGCCGCCATCCGCGAAAAGAGCCATGCCGTGGGTGTTGGGGAGTTCCACCCATTCGAAGGCATCGGCATATACCAGCAGGTACCACTCCTCGACTTGCCTCGGGTCGAGGCCGGCCAGCAAGGCGAAATTGCCCGTCACCATGAGGCGCTGGATGTGGTGGGCATAGGCATGGCGCCTGGTGTCGCCAATCGCCTGGGCCAGGCAGTTCATCTCGGTCTTGCCCGTCCAGAAGAAAGATGGCAGCGGGCGGCGGGCGTCGAGGAAGTTCGTCTCGGCGTAATCCGGCATCCTCTGCCAGTAGAGGCCGCGGACGTATTCACGCCAGCCGAGGATCTGGCGGATGAAGCCCTCGACGGCATTGAGCGGGGCGTCGCCCCGGCTCCACGCCTCCTGCGCGAGCTCGCAGATCTCGCGCGGGGTGAGCAGGCCGATGTTGAGATAGGGCGAGATGACGGAGTGATAGAGGAAGACGTTGCCCTGCTTCATCGCATCCTGATAGTCGCCGAAATGCGGCAGGCACGCGGTGATGAAATGGTCGAGCGCCTCCAGCGCGTCGGCGCGCGTGACCGCCCAGCCGAAGGGTTGGAGGTCGCCGAAGTGATCGGGAAAGCGTTGCGCCACCATGTCTATCACCTCGCGCGTGATCGCGTCCGGCTCGAAGCGGCGGCGCGGCGGGGGCGTGAGGTCCTTGGGCAGTGACTTGCGATTGTCGTGGTCGAAGTTCCACTGGCCGCCGACGGGATCGTCACCCTCCATCAGGAAGCCCGAGAGGCGGCGCATGTCGCGGTAGAAGAATTCCATGCGCAGCTGCTTCCTTCCCTGCGCCCAGGCGGCGAAGGAGGCGGGCGTGGCGAAGAAGCGGTCGTCGGACAGGATCTCCGCGCCCCAACCCTTCATCATCTCCATGACACGCCATTCGCCGGGCTCGGTGACGACGATGCGCGCGGACCTGTGGCGGGAGATGGCGCGCTGCACCTCGCCGGTGAAGGAGCCGGTGTTGGCGGGATCGTCGAGGCTGACATAGTCCACCGCAAAGCCGTGGTGGCGCAGCTCCTCCGCGAAGTGGCGCATGGCGGAGAGGATGAAGACCAGCTTCTGCTTGTGATGCTTCACATAGGTGGCCTCTTCCGCCACCTCCATCATCAGCACCGTGTCGCCGGGCACATAATCGCGCAGGCTCGCCAGGCCGCGCGTCAGCTGGTCGCCCAGAAGGATGCGGAGGGTGCTCATGGTTTTTTCTTCAGCGCGGCGCGGCAGCGGTCGGAGCAGGTCTTCACATTGTCCCAGTCACGTTCCCACTTCTTGCGCCAGGTGAAGGGACGGCCACAGGCGGCGCAGGTCTTGGTCGGGAGCTCCGACTTCTTCTGCATGCGCGGCATGTCAGCCCTTGGTGCGGAGCGTCGAGCGGCCACCATCGACGTTGATGACCTGACCGGTGATCCAGCTCGCATCGGGCGACAGCAGGAAGGCCGCGGCAGCCGCGGCATCATCCGCCTCGCCCAGACGCTGCAGCGGATGCAGCGCCGCGATGGCGGTGGCCATCTGCTCGCTCGACGTGAGAGCTGCGGCGAGCGGTGTCTTGGTCAGCGAGGGGGCGACGCAGTTGACGCGGATCTTCGGTGCGAGCTCGGCTGCGAGCGACAGCATGAGGCCCTCGACCGCGCCCTTTGCCATGCCGATCGACGCATGCGAGGCGAAGCCCTGCGCCACGGCGATAGTGGAGAAGAGCACGACCGAGGCATTTCTGCTGGCCTTCAGGGCCGGGAGTGCGAACTGAACCGCATGAAAGGCGCCGAGCGCATTCAGGCGGAAGTCGCGCTCCACGTCCTCGTCGGTGATGCGGGAGACGGGCTTCAGGTTGATGGAGCCGACGCAATAGGCAAGGCCGGAGACGGAGGGACCTGCCGCCGTGATGGCAGCTTCGAGGGCCGCACGGTCGGTGACGTCCGCCACCGCGTTCGTGCCGCCGATCTCCGCGGTGAGGCCCTCGAGCTTCGCTGCGTCGCGGCCAATGGCGTGGATGGTGTGGCCTGCGGATGCAAGCCTGCGGGAGAGCGCGGCCCCGATGCCGCCGGCGGCGCCGATGATGATGGTTGTCATGTCGTCTTCTACGGGGGAGTGGTGGGGGCGGTTCAATGCACCCAGCCGCTCCTTACACTCGTCATCCCGGCGAAAGCCGGGACCCCGCTTTCCCTTTCGCCGATGCTGAACCAAAGCGGGGCCCCGGCTTTCGCCGGGGTGACGGATTTATCGGGAGGTTAACTTGACGCCCAATCGGAGCCTGTGCAAACCCGTTGCCGGCACACTCAAGGAAGACTCACCCCATGACCACCACCCTTTCCCGCCGCGCCCTGCTCGCCGGCACCACGATCTTCGCAGCCTGGACGGTCACCGGCCGCGCCGTCGTCGCCCAGCAGGTCCAGACCGACGACTTCAAGGACATGAAACCCGGGCAATATACCTGGAACCCGGAGCGCTCGCCGGAAGGTCCGGTGGCGATCATCGTGTCGATCCCCGACCAGCGGGTCTTCGTCTACAGGAACGGCATCCGCATCGCGGTCTCGACCTGCTCGACCGGCAAGCCCGGCCATGCAACGCCGACCGGCGTGTTCTCCATCCTGCAGAAGGACAAGGACCACCATTCGGACGAGTACAACGACGCGCCGATGCCGAACATGAACCGGCTCACCTGGTCGGGCGTGGCGCTGCATGCGGGCGAGCTGCCGGGCTACCCCGACTCGCATGGCTGCGTGCGCCTGCCGCTCGCTTTCTCGGCCCTGCTCTTCACCATCACCCAGATCGGCACGGTGGTGATCATCGCGAACTCCGCTTCCGACCCGGCCGACGTCGACCACCCCGGCCTCGTGCTCTCGGCCGATGCCGACAAGGACATCGCCGCCCAGGCCGACAAGCTGAAGGACCAGAAGCAGCCGAGCCCGGACGATCCCAATGCGGTGACCGTCTCGGTGCTGGTGAGCAGCCCGGACAAGACCATCGAGGTCCTCAAGAACGGCGACACCATCGCCAAGGGCGTGGCGACGATCTCCAACCCCGACCAGCCGCTGGGCGACCATGTCTTCATTCTGGAGAAGATGGCGGACGGCAAGATGAAGTGGTGCGCCATCGCCCATGGCCAGACCGGACAGGTGGACACCACCGTGATCGACCGCGTACGCGCCGAGCCGGACGTGATCAATGCGATCCAGAGCAACTTCCATGTCGGGCTGGTGTTCGTGACGACGGACCTGCCCTCGACCCCGGACACGCGCACCGCGAAGAACTTCGTGGTGATGCAGCAGGAGCCCGACCCGACGCAGTGAGGGTGGCTACCCCAACAGACCATCATGGCCGGGCTCGTCCCGGCCATCTTTTTTGGTGGCCACAAAAAGGATGCCCGGGACAAGCCCGGGCATGATGAATGTCACGTGACGTGGCGGAGGGCGGTGCCCCTACTCCCGCTTCAGATCCGGCGGCGTCGCCTCGTCCTTCAGCGCGGCGATCACCGCGTCGAGGGTCATCGGTTTCTGGTCCTGCGAGCCGAGGCGGCGGACGTTGACGGCGCGCTCCTCCATCTCGCGCTTGCCGACGACGAGGATGACGGGGACCTTCTGCACCGAATGTTCGCGGACCTTGTAGTTGATCTTCTCGTTGCGGAGATCGGCTTCCGCACGCAGGCCGGACTTCCGGAGCAGGTCGCGCACCTCGAGCGCATAGGCGTCGCTGTCGGAGGTGATCGTCGCCACAACAACCTGGGTGGGCGCGAGCCAGAGCGGGAAGTGGCCGGCGAAATGTTCGATCAGGATGCCGAGGAAGCGCTCCATCGAGCCGCAGATGGCGCGGTGGATCATCACCGGCACCTTCTTCTCGCCGTCAGCACCGATGTAGAATGCGCCGAAGCGTTCGGGAAGGTTGAAGTCCACCTGCGTCGTGCCGCACTGCCAGTCACGGCCGATCGCATCGCGCAGGACATATTCGAACTTGGGGCCGTAGAAGGCGCCCTCGCCCGGGTTCACCGCGGTCTTGATCTTGCCGCCGGAGTCGGCCGCGATCTGCTCCAGCACCTTCGACATGATGCTCTCGGCGCGGTCCCACGCCTCGTCCGACCCCACGCGCTTTTCAGGGCGCGTCGAGAGCTTCACCACGATCTGCTCGAAGCCGAAGTCCTTGTAGGTGGAGAGGATCAGGTCGTTGATGGCGAGGCATTCGGCCGCCATCTGCTCCTCGGTGCAGAAGATGTGCGCATCATCCTGCGTGAAGCCGCGCACGCGCATCAGGCCGTGGAGCGCGCCCGATGGCTCGTAGCGGTGCACGTTGCCGAATTCGGCAAGCCGCAGCGGCAGCTCGCGGTAGGAGCGCAGTCCGTGCTTGAAGATCTGCACGTGGCCGGGGCAGTTCATCGGCTTGATGGCGAAGACCTGGTCGTCCTCGGTCGTGTCACCCGCCGAGGTGGCGGCGAACATCGCCTCCTTGTACCAGCCCCAGTGGCCCGAGGTCTCCCACAGCGACTTGTCGAGAAGCTGCGGCGCGTTGACCTCATCATAATCGAGCGTGGCGAGGCGGCGGCGCATGTAGGCGATCAACTGCTGGAACATGGTCCAGCCCTTGGCATGCCAGAAGACGACGCCCGGTCCCTCTTCCTGGAAATGGAACAGGTCCATCTCGCGGCCGAGCTTGCGGTGGTCGCGCTTCTCGGCCTCCTCCAGCGCGTGGAGGTAGGCCTTGAGGTCATCCTCCTTGGCCCAGGCGGTGCCGTAGATGCGCGTCAGCATCGGGTTCTTGGCATCGCCCCGCCAATAGGCGCCGGCCACCTTCATCAGCTTGAAGGCGTTGCCGATCTTGCCGGTCGACGTCATGTGGGGTCCGCGGCAGAGGTCGGACCAGCCGCCCTGGTCGTAGAACTTGATGTCCTGCCCTTGAGGGATCGCATCGACGAGTTCGACCTTGAAGAGTTCGCCCTTTTCGCGGAAAAACTGCTTCGCCTCCTCGCGCGTCTTGGTCGTCTTGGTGAACGGCCTGTCGCGCTGGATGATCTCGCGCATCTTCTTCTCGATCGCGGCGAAATCCTCCGTCGTGAAGGGGTCGTTGCGGAAGAAGTCGTAGTAGAACCCGTTCTCGATCACCGGACCGATCGTCACCTGCGTGCCGGGGAAGAGCTCCTGCACGGCCTCGGCCAGCACATGGGCGGCGTCATGGCGAATGAGTTCCAAGGCCTCCGGGTCGTCACGCGTGACGATGCGCAGCGTGGAATCGGTGGTGATCGGGTCGGCGAGGTCGACCAGTGTGCCGTTCACCACGGCAGCCACGGCCTTCTTCTCGAGCGACTTGGAAATGGATGCCGCCACATCGCGGGCGGAAACCCCGGCTTCGACCTGGCGCTTGGCGCCATCCGGGAAGGTCAGCGAAATCATGTCTCGTCCTCCTGCTCACTCCCGCCAACGAAGCGGGTAAGCGAAATCAATGGTTTAAGTGCAGGGGCGATTTAGTGGCACGGCGCCTCCCGGTCAAGAGAGCCATTGCCGTCAGAGGGCCCAAGCAGATTCTTTTGCCATTGCGGTACATTTTCACTAATGGTAATTTGTTCAATTTTCGGTCGCAATATAACGGGCGAATCATGAAGAAAATGGCGCTTATCGGGTCCGCAGGACTCATCATGATCATGGCTGGCACGGCAATGGCGGCCGATCCCGCGCCAGACGCCGCGCATGATTGGACGGGCCCTTATATTGGCCTGAACATCGGCTATGGCTTCGGTGATCAGGAACAGAGCGACGATACCGGCTACACTTCGGGCAATCAGGACATCGACGGCGTGGTGGGCGGCGGTCAGATTGGCTTCAACTACCAGATGGACTCCATCGTGCTGGGGGCTGAAGCGGATTTTCAGTTCGCCGGCATCGACGGTGACTTCGAGAGCACTAACAATTGGGGATGCGGTGAGGTCTACGACAAGTGCTCCACACAGGTGGATTGGTTCGGCACCGCGAGGCTGCGGCTCGGCTATGCCTTCGACAATCTTCTCCCCTACGTGACGGGCGGCATCGCCTACGGCTCCGTCGACAGCGATATCAAGACTGATGAACCCGGCTGGAACGTGAGCGACACCAATGTCGGGTGGACAGTGGGCGGCGGTCTCGAAATGGCGTTTTACGAGCATTTCACCGGGCGCGTGGAATATCTCTACGTCGACCTCGGAGACACGGAAAGCACAGGACAGTATGACTTCTCCGCGTCCGCCAATTTCAGTGTTGTCAGAGCCGGTGTGAACTACGCCTTCTGAGGTCATCGGCGTTCGCAGATTGAGGCAGCGAAGGCTTTACCAGGAGCAGTCATCGTTGCCGGGATCGTCAGGGCGATTTTCTCAGGAAGCATTCGCTATCCGGGCCGCTCTGTGCGTGACGCGGACGAAGGTTCCCAAGGACCGCCGGGTGCACTGATATCCACCATGTCGACGATCAGACAGGAGGGTGCCCGGTGTCCGGCGGCTCCTTCATCCGCCACACCGGCCCCTCATAGACATCCGGCACCGGATCAAAGCCCGACTGGCCCCAGGGGTGGCAGCGGCACACCCTTGCGAAGCCCAGGGCCACGCCATGTTTCACGCCATGCTTGCGGATGGCGTCGCTCGTGTAGTCGGAACAGGTCGGTAAATAGCGGCAGCGGCGCCCGATGAGGGACGATAATGTGAGCTGGTAGAACCGGATCAGGGACAGGAGAATGGTTTTCATGTGCTGGCCGGGATCATAGGCTTTGTGCATGTCAGATACAAAACCCAACATCCTCTTCGTCATGGCCGACCAGCTGGCGGCCCAGTTCCTGCCTTTCCACGGGCACAGTCTCGTCCAGACGCCCAACCTGTCGCGGCTTGCGGCGGAGGGCGTGGTCTTCGAGAACGCCTATTCGACGAGCCCGCTGTGCTCGCCCGCCCGCGCCACGGTGATGAACGGGCTGCTCTCCTCGCGCACCGGGGTCTATGACAATGCCGCCGAGTTCCCCTCCTCCATTCCCACCTGGGCGCATTACCTGCGGCTCGCGGGCTACAAGACCTGCCTGTCGGGCAAGATGCATTTCGTGGGGCCGGACCAGCTCCATGGGCTGGAGGAGCGGCTGACCACCGACATCTACCCCGCCGATTTCGGCTGGACGCCGGACTGGCGGCTCCGGCAGGAGCGCATCGACTGGTGGTACCACAACATGACGAGCGTCCTGCAGCCGGGGATCGCCGAGATCACCAACCAGCTCGAATTCGATGACGAGGTGGCCTTCCTCGCCATCCGCAAGATTTACGACTATGTCCGCTTCGACCCGGAGAAGCCCTTCTGCCTGATGGCCTCCTTCACGCACCCGCATGACCCTTACGCGGCGCGCAGGAAGTTCTGGGACCTCTACAAGGACGAAGACATCGACCTGCCTGCCGTGCCGCGCATGGCGCGGTCTGAGCTCGATGCGCACAGCCAGCGGCTCTATGACGTCTCGGCGATGGATGACTACACCGTCACCGAGGATGACCTGCGCAAGGCGCGCCATGGCTATTACGCCAACATCTCCTATGTCGATGACCTGCTCGGCCAGATGATCGCGGCGCTGGAGGCTTCGGGCAAGCTCGATGACACGGTGATCGTGTTCACCTCCGACCACGGCGATTTCCTCGGCGAGCGCGGGCTCTGGTACAAGATGAGCTATCTCGAACCCTCGGCGCATGTGCCGATGCTGGTGTGGAATCCGAAGCGCTTCAAGCCGCGGCGGGTGAAGGAGCCGGTGACGCTCGCCGACATCCTGCCGACGCTTGCCGACATCGGCAATGACGGCAAGGCGCAGCTGGCACGGCCGGTGGACGGGCGCTCGCTCTATCCGCTGCTCAAGGGTGTGCCGGAAAACCCGGAGGGCACGGCCTGGGGCGAGTATCTCGCCGAAGGTGCCATTGCGCCCATGTACATGCTGCGGCGAGGCCCCTGGAAGTTCATCCACTCGCCGGTGGACCCGGACCAGCTCTACAATCTCGAAGACGATCCGCTGGAGCTGAAGAACCTCGCCGCCAGCCACCCGCTGGCCAAGCAGTTCCGCGCCGAGGTGGAGGCGAAGTTCGACATCGCCCGCATCAACCGTGAGGTTCTCGAGAGCCAGCAGGCCCGCCACATGATGTTCGAGGCCCTGAAGCACGGCAGCCACTTCCCCTGGGACTTCCAGCCGCTGCGCGATGCGTCCGAGCAGTATACGCGCAACCACATGAGCGTGACGGACCGCGACCTGAAGTCACGCTTTCCCCATGCGCCGGACATCGAGGAGAAGCGGCGAAAATAGACCTGATCGCCGACAGACTGAGTAGCGTTTAACTTTGCTGCAAATCAGCGCAAGTTACACCCGCGGGCAGGTGGCGCGATCCTCCCCTTCTGATAGCGTTTTGCCGGGAGCGACATCCGGCAAACGGGAGGAATGCGATGCCACTGCAGGTGATTGGCGCCGGGGTTGGGCGCACTGGTACCTATTCGCTCAAGCTGGCGCTCGAGAGGCTCGGCTATGGCCCGACCCACCACATGGAAGAGGTCATCAAGGACGTGCCGCGCCACGCCCCCGCCTGGCAGCGCGCCGCCGAGGGCGATGCCGACTGGGAGGAACTCTATGATGGCTACAATTCCGCCGTCGACTGGCCCACGGCGTCATTCTGGAAGGAGCTGGCCGAGGCCTATCCGGAGGCCAAGTTCGTGATCTCCGGCCGTACGGCGGAGAGCTGGTACGAGAGCTTCTCGGAAACCATCCACCAACTGATGCTGGGGGCCGACAATGCCCCGCCGCCGATGCAGCCTTTCATGAGCATGGGCAAGGCAGTGCTTGGAAAGGCAGGCTTCTATGGCCCCACCGAGCGCGACGAGCTGATCGACGCCTACAACGCGCATGTCGAGGCGGTGAAGGCGCACCTCGGCGACCGACTGCTGGTGTTCGACTATCGCGACGGCTGGCCGCCGCTGTGCCGCTTCCTTGCCGTCGAGGTGCCGGACGAGCCCTTCCCCAAATCGAACAACCGCGAGGATTTCTGGGAGCGGATCAAGAACAGGCCGCCGAAGAACTGAACGGGGCGGAGAAACTCCCTCAACCGCCCGGTCGGACACCTTCTCCAACGCGTCGCGCGGGAGAAGGACTCGTGGTGAGATCGCGCAACGGGTCCCTCTCCCGTCCCGCGGGGATGGGAAAGGGTGGCCGACAGGCCGGATGAGGGCCCAGCGTCCCGTCCATGTGGTTGAGGCGATACTTGCTGTCTTTCTTACTTGAGCATATCGGCCTCGGGAGAATGGGCGCACCGTTCAGCGCTCACGGCTTCCGCAACAAGCTTGCTTCCACCTCGGACCATGGAATTTCCCGCCGCAGTGCCGCGCACTGGCGGGCAAGATTTGGACCTGCCGCGGTTACGGCTGCCACCGCAGCCTTGAGCTTCGGATTTGCCACACCCGCAGCCTCTGCCAACCAGAACAAGCCAGGGGCGCATTGAAAATGGTTGTAGAAGAATTTCGCATCGCGCCCCGGGCCGCCTTTGCGGCCATAGGCGCCAGGCCCTGAATAGTCTCTCAGCCAGCCCTGCAGATGCTCTTTCTGGGTACGGTACCAGACGCCCCGGTCTTTCAAGCCCGCCACATGAGCCTCCAACGTCGCTGCGAGCATGGGAGTGTCCGCCGGAAGCCGGTCGATGTGCCGCAGGAGTACTTTCACTTCCATTGTGGATGACCTCAGAAACGACCACATTGCTCGTATAGGTTGTCATGCCTGCACAAGCCTCGCAATGGACTTCTTCCCCTCACCGGTTCCACTGGCGCTGGTGACTATGGCCGAGAGGTGAAGCGCGTTGCGCCTGCGAATAGCCGTTATCGAGGACGAGCGGCGGAAGTAGAGATCCCCGTCTCACGCCACCCTGCTCTCATCATGCCCGGGCTCGTCCCGGGCATCTTGTTCGGGCGCCAGAAAGAGGATGGCCGGGACAAGCCCGGCCATGATGATGTTCGGCGGTATGCTCATGGCAGTGGAGCTGCCGAGGCACCTCTCAATAAGGTGTCCCGTCCTTGTGCGTCAGCCTGTACTTGCCGCCTTCCTTCACCGCCAGCATGTCGGCCTCGGGGTAGTGCGCACGGTCGCCTTCCGAACGGGTGCCGACTTCGAGGTACGTGGCGGGGGCGGAGGACTTGTTCACCAGCTTGTGGCCGTTCGGCACGGCGGCCTTGAAGCCGACGCACATGCCGGGCGTCAGAAGGTGCTCGCCCTCGTCGTCCACCAGCGTCACCTCGCCTTCGAGCACATAGACGAATTCGTCCTCGCTCTCATGCCAGTGGCGGTGGGCAGAGGACGAGCCGGGCGCCAGCACGGTGAGGTTCACGCCGAACTGGGTGAGGTTGAAGACGTCACCCAGCGCCCGCTTGGCGCGGCCTTCCAGCGCCGCCGCATAGGGGGCCGGGTAGATGGTCTTGGTCCGGGCGGGCAGGTCCAGTGCCTTGACGGGCTCAGCCATGGGCGGCCTCCTTCTGCTTCGCCTCGATCTGGCCGATCGCGTCGACCACGGCATCGAAGGTGAGAAGGGTCGAGGCGTGGCGGGCCTTGAAGTCGCGCACCGGCATCAGGGCCTCGAGCTCGGCCCATTTGCCGGTCGGGGCCGGGCCCTCCTCCTTCAGCATCCTGTACATCTGGTCGCGGACGGAGCGGAGTTCCTCCGGGGTCGAGCCCACCACGTGGCGGGCCATGATCGAGGAGGAGGCCTGACCCAGCGCGCAGGCCTTCACCTCCTGGCCGAAGTCCGAAACCACCCCGTCCCTCATGCTGACATCGACCGTCACCTTGGAGCCGCACAGGCGGGAAATGGCCACGGCCGTGGCATCCGGCGCCGTCAAGCGTTGCAACCGGGGTATGTCTGCCGCGAAACCCAGAATCTGGCGGTTGTAAATCTCGTTAATCATTCCAACATCCTAGCCCATTCGCCTTTGGCCTGAAACCGTCGTTTGGCGGTTTGCCAGCGGGCCCTGCCCCATGATATGGGGGCGGCTTGTCCACAGGCGCAAGTCTGGACCGTTTTCGGGGAAAGTGAAGCCAGTATTATGGAAGCCGTCGTCAAGAAGATCCCGTCGAAGCCCGTGAAGCGCCCCACGCAGGAGGAGGCGGAGGCCGCCGTCCGCACGCTCCTGGCCTGGGCCGGCGACAATCCGGAGCGCGAGGGCCTTCTCGACACCCCGAAGCGCGTGGCCAAGGCCTTCCGTGAATATTTCTCGGGCTACGAGGATGACCCGGCGGAAGCCCTCTCCCGCACCTTCAACGACGTCGGCGGCTACGACGACATCGTCATGCTGCGCGACATCGAGTTCAACTCGCATTGCGAGCATCACATCGCGCCGTTCATCGGCCGCGTTCACGTGGCCTACCTTCCGAAGGCCTCGGTCGTCGGCATCTCGAAGCTCGCCCGCGTTGTCGAAATCTTCGCCCGCCGCCTGCAGACGCAGGAAACCATGACGGCGCAGATCGCCAATGCCATCTCCGAGTCGCTCAACCCGCGCGGCGTCGCCGTGCTGGTGGAGGCCGTCCACACCTGCATGTCGATGCGCGGCATCGGCAAGCGCAACGTGGCGACCATCACCACGCAGTTCACCGGCGAATTCAAGACCAACCCGGTGCTGCAGGCGCGCTTCATGGAACTCGTCCGCGCGCCGAGCAACGGCTTCTCCCTGTAAATGGCGAGCGACCTCGACGAGACCGACAGGTTTCTGCCGAGGTTCGATTCATCCGGACTGATCACCGCCGTGGTCAGCGACGCGCGCGACAACGCGATCCTGATGGTCGCCCACATGAATGCCGAGGCGCTGCGCCTGACGCAGGAAACGGGCGTTGCCCATTTCTGGAGCCGCTCGCGCCAGGCGCTGTGGAAGAAGGGCGAAACATCCGGCGAGACGCTGCAGGTGACGGAGATCCTCACCGACTGCGACCAGGACGTGCTGCTGCTGAAGGCCATTCCCCAGGGCAAGGGAGCCGCCTGCCACACCGGCCGGCGCAGCTGCTTCTACCGCCGGGTGGAAAAGGGCGGGCTCGTCTTCATCGACGAAACCCGCCTGTTCGATCCCAAGCAGGTCTACTAGCAGCCGTTGGCGATGACCCCGGCGGCCCCCGTCCCCTGGGGTGCGGAACCGCAAAGCCCTGCCGGCACGATGGCGGGCGGAATGTAGCTTTCCGGCAGGTTCCCTGCCACATAAGGCAGCATCGAGGGCGGCTGGTCGCCCGGCGTGGGGTAATAGCTGCGCAGGATCACCTGCAGCGTGGTGCTGAGGTCGGAGCCCGCGCCATAGATGCCGTCATAATAGGCGGTGGACGGCGTCGGGATCCAGTTCGGCAGCTTTGCGGCATCCGCCGGCGGCGTCGGACCGATGAAGATGGTCAGCGAGCCATCTGGGTTCTTCACCAGCTTGCCGTCTTCCAGTTCGCTGGACCCGAGCTGCGACACAGGCTTCAGCATGCCCCAGTCGAGATTGCTGCCGGAGTTGCAGGTGAGGTCCACCGTGGCCCCCGCCGCGCCCGAATACTGGATGGGCACCTTGTCGGCCGAGATCTCCTGCTTCCACTGGGTGGAGAGCGGGAATGTGTAGGTGGTGACGCCGCCCGGCCCCGTGCCCTCGACCGGGTCGGCGGCCACGAAATAGACGCCGTTCGCCGACTTGGGCGCCAGCCCGCAGCCCGCGGCGGCGGAGCCGTCGAACAGGATCGGCGTGCTGGCGATGAGCTTGCCCCAGTCGGGCGCGGTGACGGTAATGGTGTCGGCCGTGGGGTCAACCGAGAGAACCTCGCTGCCGGCGCTCGAATAGGCGTTGTTGAGCACTGCCGCCTGGGTGAGGAAGGGGGCCGCCACTTCGCTGGCATCCGGCTGATAGACGGTGACCGACCAGAAGCCGCGGATCTTGCCCTCCCCATCCGTCACCTGCGGCGGGTAGATGCCGGTGACGGGAAGCGGTGCCCCCAGCTGGGCCGGCGTGAAGGTGATGGTGTAGTTGCTGTTGCCGTCCAGCAGGTCGGTGCCGTTGTAGCTCGTCATGCTCGGGTAGACGGCATCAAGCGGGATGTTGGCCGAGCCTCCATTGAGCACGATGGTGGAGCGCACGAGATAACCCTCGGGCGTGTTCGGATAGGTGCCGATCAGGTCGTTGAGGAGCGTCCAGTAATTGGTGGTGGCGTCCGGCGCCTGCCCGGCGATGGCCGCGGCGAGTGCCTTCTGTCCGTCTTCATAGCCCTGCTGCAGCGCCGCGAGTTGCGGGGCACCCCAGCCCTGCGGCACCTTGAAGCCCTTGGCGGTGAGGCCGATCTTCGCGAAGCGCTGCAAGGTCTGCTGCTGCCCGAAGGAGGGCGGCAGGTAGAGCGTGCGGGCACCATATTGCGGAACCACATAGGCCGGCAGCCTGCGCAGCGGCGTGCCGCCGAGCGCGGTGTTGAGGCGCGGAATGGGGCTCTTTACCAGCGACTGGCCCAGCTGGTCGAGGAAGCGCACGGCCTCGGCGGGCGTGTCCTTGTAGGGCGCGGCCCGGGCGATCTCTTCATCCGTGGGCGGAGGATTGCTGTAGTCGGCGGGATAGACGGGCTTGAAGCCATTGGCACGGAATTCGGCCAGCGTGTTGAGCGCGAATTTCTTGCTGACGTTCTCGTAGACCGAAGGCGTGGAATCGGGCGAAGTGCCATCCGCCAGCGTGCTGGTGAGGATGCGGATCAGCATCCAGTTGAGGTTGGTGTCCGAGGCCATGACGGGAAGCACCCGCCCGCCGATGCGCGCCGTCTTCTGCCCGGCATAGCGCGAGCCGGGGCCGACGAGCAGGTAGGACGTGTCGGCATCCGACGGCGTGGTGCGGGTGCCGATGCTGCCGATGGTATTGATGAAGTCGTCGAGATAGTTGACCACGTAATACTGGTTGCGCGACGGCGGCACGGTGAGGACCAGTTCGGCGCCCGCGCTGAAATCCATGAAGCCGTTGATGTAGATGACCGATGAATCGCCCGCGTTGGTGGCGGAATTGTTCCACGCCGCGGGGCTGACTCCATAGGTCAGCGCGTTCATGGGTGCGCTGATCGTGGTGTTGTAGGTGGCGAAGCGCCAGGTGAACTCCGGCCCCAGGCCCCACATGTAGGCCTCCGCCGCGAGACGCCGGATGTCTGCCAGGCTGGCGACGGGGCGAGCCGCCGCCCAGGCGCTCGCGGCGGGCAAGGCGAACTGTGAAGCGAGCGGCGCCATGGCGAGAGCAGCGATGGCAAGGGCGCCGCTGCGGATGAGGTGACGGGTGGATAGCGGCATCACGGCCTCTCCTCGGTATTTTTACTTATTCTCTATTTTGTTGGTAATTACCTTCTAGAGAGTGCCGCGTGATTGGCAACGCCCTTGTGCGGGAATGGTGAAGGCCGGCGTGTGTGGCAGCCATGCCGGCACGCCACGGGCGGTCCGGCGGCGCGGCAGGCGTCACCCCCGTTGCCACTGTTTATGGTTGGTGATCAGCCGGCGGAGGCGATGTAGGACTTCATCTGGTCGGCTTCGGCTTCCATCGTCTCGATGCGCAGCTTCACCACGTCGCCGATCGACACCATGCCGGCCAGCCGGCCATTGGCGACGACGGGCAGGTGGCGGATGCGGCTCTCGGTCATCATCTGCATCAGGTCGGCCTCGGAGTCGGCGGGCGTGCAGGTGACGACCTTCGTCGTCATGATGTCGCCCGCCGTGCGGCTGGCCACGCCGGCGAGGTCGCCCGCCATGGCGCGCACCACGTCGCGCTCTGATACGATGCCCGCGATGGCGCCGGCCTCGTCCACCACCACCACGGCGCCGATGCGGTGCCTGGCCAGGGTGTCGACGATGGACTGGACGCTGTCCGCGGGCCTGACGGTGATCACCGCCGCGCCCTTCTGCCTGAGGATGTGAGCAACTGCCATGGTGGAGCCTCCTTCCTGCGCGTGAACGGCAGCGAGGCTAACACGGTTTCAGACGTGTTGCACCCGGGGTGCGAGCACGTAGAAGGCGAGGAGGCCGCCGAAGAAGCCGCCGATATGGGCTTCCCAGGCAATGCCGCTGTCGGCGAGGAAGCTGTTGCCGGTCCACCCCGTGCCACCCGAGAACAGGGTGATCGCCAGCACCACGCCGGTGAACACCAGGGCGCGGCGGTTGCGCAGCAGTTCGGGAAGGCTGGCCGGGCGCCAGCCGCCACGCGGCAGCCGCTCGCCGTACATCAGCGGGATCGCTGCCGCCATCAACCCCATGACGGCACCCGAGGCGCCGACCACGACGATTTCCTGGCCCCAGTGCAGGAACAGGCTCGCAAGGCCGCCCGCCACGCCGGAGACGAGGCAGATCGCCAGGAACTTGCCATTGCCCAGATAGCGCGCCACCGGCGTTCCGAAGATGAGGAGCCAGATGCAGTTGAAGGCAAGGTGCATCCAGCTGCCGTGCAGCAGCATGTAGGTGGCGAGCGACCAGTATTGCGAGCCCTGCAGCATCGGCAGGCCCGGGTCGGTGAAGCGCGAGGGGATCAGCGCGAAGACGGCGAGCGACCACACCTCCCAGTCCTGCCCGCCCAGCCACAGCCCCACGAAGATCGCAGCCAGAAGGCCGATCACCACCGCCACGATGGCGGGCACGTTGAAGGCGGGCGGCGGCTTCACCGGCCCCCAGTTGCCGCGCGGGTACTGCTGCTCCGACACGCCTCGTCCTTCCATCTGGCACGAAGACTGCAGCGGCAGCCCCGTGAGGTCATTCTGAAACACCGGTGCGCCTGCGCTCCGGTAGGGGGTTTGCGCATGTGGGTTAGCGGGGAGGCACGGGGAAGCCAAGAGGATTTGATCCTCCATCCGGGCGCCCGGTTGCTGCTCGGCCACTGGCAGGCGGCGAAGGGCGAGCGCCCTGCCCCGGCGCGCGGCGATCTCGATTTGAGACAGCTCCGCCGCCAGGCGCCCTGGCTGTTCATTCTGGAACCCGCCGGCGGGGCCTCGTCCTTCACCTACCGCCTTGCCGGCACCGCACTCTGCGGCTTTCTCCGCAAGGAGATGACCGGGGCGGACGCACTGGACGGCTGGCCCCGCTTCGAGCGCGCCGCCATGGCCCGGGCGCTGGGCGCGGTGACGGCAAGGCTGCAGCCCGCCCATTTCCGCATCCGCTTCCTCACCGACCGCGGCCAGCGCATCGGCGCCGACATGCTGGCCCTGCCGATGACGGCGCGCGACGGGCACAGCGTGCATGTGCTGGGCGGATTGTTCCCGCATGGCAACCCGGAGATCTGGAGCTATGACCGGCTGGTCCCTGCCGATCTTGCAGGGCTGCGCCTGTTCGAGGGCGGCGGTGATGCCCTGGGGGCACGCCCGCCCGCGCAGGCCCCCCGCAAGTTCCGCCTGATATCAGGTGGCCTCGACCTTCCCTGACACCTCCGCGCGGAGACCCCAGCGTGACGCATTTCGGCAAGCGGCTTGCGTCCGCCGCCCAGTCCGCCACCCTCATGCCGCAGAGCCTTCCGGCCCGCCTGCTGCTGCCCGGCGGGGCGGAGCGCAGCTGCGATGTGACCGCGATCGACCCGGACAGCGCCTTGTTCCTGTGCAGCGAGACAGTTCCGGAGGGAACCCCGCTCACCGCGCTGATCGAGGAGATCGGACGCGTCGACGGCATTGTGGGCGAGACCGCCGAGGGTGGCTTCTGGGTGAACTTCGACTTCATCCCCGGCCGCCAGCCACGCTTCGTGCGGCACCTGCGCTGGCTGGTGCGGCGCGAGCGCGGGCTGGCCGCCGCCGAGCGCCGCCACACCCGCTATGAGCCGCGCAGCAGCGCGGCGCGCTTCACCCTGCCCGGCGGGCGCGACCAGCCCTGTGAGGTGATCGACATCTCGCTCTCCGGCGCGGGGCTCCGCTGCCGCATCAAGCCCTCGATCGGATCGCCCGTCACGCTGGGGCGGATGAAGGGCCGGGTGGTCCGGCATTTCGCGGAGGGCTTCGCCATCGAATTCCTCACCCCGCTCGAAAGGAGCGACCTCGACAGCGCGCTGCGCTGAGCGATAAGCTCGACGGCTCGCACATGAAGGGCCGCCCCATGCCATCGCTTGCACGTTACATGTCATCGTCATCGCTCCCGGCCGAGGGCCTGCTCGTGGGCCGCGTGTGGAACCCGGAGGTGGAGGGCCCCTGCGTGGTGAAGCGCGAGGCCGGACAATTGATCGACATCACGGCCGCCTTCCCCACCCTGCGCGACCTGTGCGAAGCCCCCGACCCCGCGGACGCCGCGCGCAGCGCCCGCGGCCCCGGCCTCGGCGGCGTCGACGCCATCATGGCCAATACGCCGCCTGAGGCGCGCGACCCGTCACGTCCGTGGCTGCTCGCACCCGTCGACCTCCAGGCGCTGAAGGCCGCGGGCGTCACCTTCGCCACCTCGATGCTCGAACGCGTCATCGAGGAGCGCGCGCGCGGCAACCCGGCCGCCGCCGCCGAGATCCGCGCCACCATCGGAACGCTGATCGGCGATGATCTGTCGAAGCTCCGTGCCGGCTCGGCCGAGGCGATGGAACTGAAGAAGGTGCTGATGGAAAAGGGCGCCTGGTCGCAGTACCTCGAGGTGGGCATCGGTCCCGATGCCGAGATCTTCACCAAGTCGCAGATCATGGCTTCCGTGGGCAGCGGCATGGAGGCCGGGCTCAATCCCGTTTCGAGCTGGAACAACCCGGAGCCCGAGGTCGTCGTCGTCGTCGCCTCGTCGGGCCGCATCGTCGGCGCCACGCTGGGCAATGACGTGAACCTGCGCGACGTCGAGGGCCGCTCGGCACTGCTGCTCGGCAAGGCCAAGGACAACAATGCCTCCTGCGCGCTGGGCCCGATGATCCGGCTGTTCGACGCCTCCTTCTCGCTCGATGACGTGCGCCACATGCAGCTCTCCCTCAGGGTCGAGGGCGAGGACGGCTATGTGCTGGACGGCGGCTCCAACATGGCGAAGATCAGCCGCGACCCGGCGGACCTCGTGGCCCAGATGATCGGCCCGCATCACCAGTACCCGGACGGAGCGATCCTGTTCCTCGGCACGCTCTTCGCCCC
This sequence comes from Aestuariivirga litoralis, assembly GCF_003234965.1. GTDB lineage: Bacteria > Pseudomonadota > Alphaproteobacteria > Rhizobiales > Aestuariivirgaceae > Aestuariivirga > Aestuariivirga litoralis. The sequence continues at coordinate 4,676 of NZ_QKVK01000018.1, read as the reverse complement.
CATCGAGGACCGCGACGCAGTGGGCAAGGGCTTCACCCACAAGCTGGGCGACGTGGTGACGGTGAGCGCCCCGCAGCTCGGCACGCTGGCCAACCGCATGACCTCAACCGACAAGGCGGCGCCGTGGACGTTTGGGGCGAGCCACCTGTTCAGGAACCTGGCGAAGCGGGGGCTTCTCTAGCCCCACCCTTCACCTTGCGCGGGCTCGACCCGCGCATCCTTCTTGGCGGCCCCAAAGGGCGCCCGGGTCAGGCCCGGGCGAGGTGAGCGGAGGGAGACCTCATCTCATGGCACCCATGAAGAGAACTCCCTCCCTGCCGGTGCCCCGTTGCGTTAGCCTCCCCTGCATCGGAGGTGCACCATGAACGTCCACAGCCCCGTCGACCCGGTTGCCGAGCTTGCTGCGAATGTGGCGCTGCCTTTCGAGCAGGCACGGGCCATGCCGAAGAGCGTCTACACCTCGCAGGCCTTCCTCGATGCGGAGCTTGAAAGGGTCTTCGCGAAGGAATGGTATTGCGTGGGGCGCGCCTCCTCGCTGAAGGAAGCCGGCGACTACATCGCCTTCGAACTCGCCGGCCAGCCGCTGATGGTGATCAGGGGCAAGGACGGCACCATCCGCTGCCAGTCCAACGTCTGCCTGCATCGCATGTCGGTGCTTCTCGAGGGGCGCGGCAATGCGCGGCTCATCACCTGCCCCTATCATGGCTGGACCTACGAGGCCGACGGGCACCTGCGCGGCGCGCCTGCGATGAAGGCGAACGAGGGTTTCTGCAAGGAGCATTACCGCCTGCCTCAGGTCAGGTGCGAGGTGTGGCTCGGCTGGATCATGGTGTCGCTCAACCCGGGCGCAACGGCAGTCGCCACGCATTTCGCCGACGTCGAGGAGCTGATCCGTCCCTATGACATGACGAACTACACCGAATGGTTCAACGAGCACTTCGTGTGGAACACCAACTGGAAGATCCTCGCCGAGAATTTCATGGAGAGCTATCACCTGCCGGTCTGCCACGCCGGCACCATCGGCGGATTGTCGAAGCTCGACGAAATGGTCTGCCCGCCTTCGCCGCCACATTTCAACTGGCACACCATCCTGAAGGACCCCGCCTTCCGCATCGCCTGCGCGCACCCGTCGAACCACCGGATGGAGGGCGATCTCCGCCGCACCACCTTCCTGCTGGCGCTCTACCCTTCGCTGCTCATCACGCTGACGCCCGGTTATTTCTGGTATCTCTCGCTGCACCCGCGCAGCGTGGGCCAGGTCGACGTCACCTTCGGCGGCGGCATGTCCAACGACTTCCTCGCCGATGCCGACGCGCCGGAACTGTTCCGTACACTGAAGGACCTGCTCGACAAGGTGAATGTCGAGGACAAGGGCTGCACCGAGCGGGTCTATCGCGGCCTGTGCTCCGACATGGCCGCCCCCGGCCACCTGTCGCACCTCGAACGGCCCAACTATGACTTCGCCACCTACCTGAGCCGCATGACCCGCACCGGCGGGTAGTGTCTTCTCCCACCCCTTCGCCGGGACAAGACAGGGTGTGGCGGTTGCCCCTCAGGCCGGCAGCACGGCGTCGAGGTCGCGCAGCGCCTGCTTGCGGTCGAAGGGCTGCGGCTTGCGCGCCATCTTGAGGGCCGCCTTGGCGCGGGCCAGGGCCTTGCCCTTCAGCACGCCGGCGGCAGCCGCCACCTCTTCCATCTGCGCCATCTCGCCGTTGCAGTGGAGCACGATGTCACAGCCTGCCTCCAGCGCGCGCCGTGTCTTCTCGGCATAGCTGCCGGACAGCGCCTTCATCGACAGGTCATCCGTCATCAGCAGACCGCGGAATCCGATCTGCTTGCGGATGACGGTGGAGATCACCTTCTTCGACAGCGTCGCCGGCGCCGTCTTGTCGATGGCGGTGTAGACGACATGCGCGGTCATCGCCATCGGCGCATCGGCCATGGCGGCGAAGGGCGGAAAGTCCACGGCTTCCAGTTCGCTGCGCTTCGCATCCACCACCGGCAGTTCGAGGTGGCTGTCGGCCCGCGCGCGGCCGTGGCCGGGAATATGCTTGATCACCGGCAGCACGCCGCCATCGGCGAAGCCCGCCGCATGCGCCCGCGCCAGCGCCATGATGGCTTCCACCCGGTCCGAATAGGCCCGGTTGCCCACGATCTCATGGGCGCCGGGCTGCGGCACATCCAGCACCGGCACGCAATTGGCGGTGATGCCCGCCGCAATCAGGTCCTCCGCCATCAGGCGGCCCACGTTGCGCGCCGCGCGCAGCCCGGACAGAGCACTGACGTTGAAGGCCTCGCCATAGGCGCGCGCCGCCGGGTAGCGTCGCCAGGCATTGCTCGGCGGCCCAAGGCGCTGCACGCGGCCACCCTCCTGGTCGATGAAGACCGGCGCGTTCCTGCGGCCCACCGCATCGCGGAAGGCCGTGGTCAGCGCCTTCAGCTGGTCGGGGGTTTCGCAGTTGCGCTTGAACAGGATCAGGCCCCAGGGATTGCTGCGGGCAAAGAAGTCCCGCTCGGCCGTGCTCAGCACCGGCCCCGAACAGCCCGAGATGAAGGCGCCAATGGCGGTCATGCTGTCAGTGCGCCGCCCGCGTCACGGGCCCCTCACGATGCAGTCGCTCTCGCCCGCGGCAATGAGTTCGCCGCACACCCGTGTGGCGTCGCCGCGCGTCGGCAGCGGGCCGAGCGCCAGCTGGTAGCGCGGGCTGCCGCCCACGTTGGTCTGGCGGATCTGCGACTTCAGCGAACCCACCACCGCCGGATAGGCACCGGCAAGGCGAGAATATTCCTGCTTGGCCTCCATGTCGGTGCGGAACGAGGCAAGCTGAACGACATAGCCGCCGCCGGTGGACGCCGGGGCTGCTGCCTTCGGCTGCGCGGCGGGCGCCGTGGCCTGCTTGGTCTGGGTGGGGGCGGAGGCTACCTGCGTCGGTGCTGCCTCCTCGACCGGGATGTTGGTCGAGGTGCCGCCATTGAACAGGTCGAAGATCGTCTTGCGCTTCTGCTGGGCGGGCGCCGTCGCGGCGGCCTGGTCAGCCGTCGAGGGCGCAGGCGCGATGGGCGCGGTCGAGGCCGTGGAAGCCGCACTCTCGCCCCCACCCTGCTGCGAAGGCGGTACCAGCACCACGGGCTTGGAGCCGAGATTGTTGTAGTCGGTCTGCTTCGCCGCGGTCTTTGAGGTGGTCTTCTTGGTCGCCGTCTTCTTCTTGGGCGGCGGCGCGGGAGCCGGCTCCGGCTCGGAGGCGGCTTCGACCGGTGCGGGTGGGGTGATCTGCGTGTCGGGCTGCGGGGTCACCACGGCGGCGGTGTCGGTCACCGACTTAGCTGCGCCGGCAGCGGTCGCAGCGGCGCCGGCCGCGGCAGCGCCGGCAGCCGTGGCGGCAGCGCCTGCCCCTGCCCCAGAAACAAGAGCCGCCCCGTCGGTGGCTTTTTCCGGGGGCGGCGGGGTGCTTGCATCGGTCGATTGGCTGTTGGTGGTGCCGGGCATGGGCGGTGGCGCGGCCGTGCCTCCCAGGTCCGGCTGGGCAGAGGTGGCAGCCACCTGGCTGCCGCCCTTCAGGCCCAGATTACCCTGCTGGCCATCCGCGCCATCCGCGCCGGGGATCGGCAGCGGCGGCGGCGGCTCCACTTCCGGCAGGCCGGTGCCCTGCGTCGCCGCATCCGGGGCCGGGATCGGGTTGGCGTTGCCCTGCGGCTCCACCTTCGGCACCTGGTCGGCATTCGCCGGAGGGGCTTCCGGCGGCACCGGGGTTTCCTCCGTCGGCTGCATCTCGCCGGTCACTTCCTGCTCGCCCACGATGCGGTCGTAGATCTGCTTCTTGCGGGCCGCCGGGGCTTCGGTCTGGCCTTCGCCGCCGGTCGCATCGGGTGCGGCCACCTTGGCCGGGTCGGCCGGGGCGGTCACCACCGGCGTCGTGCCGGAACCGGAGGAGGCCCCGCTGCCCGCGATGTTGCGCAGGCTGTCGCTGTAATACCAGACCACCACGCCGGTCAGCACCGCGGCAACCAGCAGGGCTGCCAGCAGCAGCCACGGGCCGCTGGAGCGGCGCACCGGTTCGTCGGCAAAGCCTTCCTCGCCCTCGTCGTAGGCGGCCTGGTAGTCGCGCGCGCTGGCGCGGCTGCGCTGCGGCTGCTCGTCCTCGAACACCTCGTCGTAATCATCCTGGACGCGGCCACGGCCCACCGGGGCGGGGCGGCCGAGCCGCGGCGCAGTGCGGCCCTCTTCCTCGAACTCGTCCTCGATATACTCGCGCTCACGTTCGCGCGGTTCCGGCTGGGGTTGCCGGGCATAGGGGTCAAGCGCCGGCGGGCGCAGCGCCGGGGTGCGGCGCGATGTGCCATAGCCCGCGGCATCCGACCCGAGGCCGGGGCGCGGCGCGGCCGGGGGCTGCAGGCGCGGCGGCGCCACGTAACCCGAACCACCCTCGGTGGAGGTGGGGCGGAAGGCCGGCTGCGGGCGCGCGCCAAGGCTGCCATTGGCGCCTGAACCGGGGCGCAGGAAGGGCGGCGGCGCACGTTCGCCACCCAGCGCGGGGCGCGGGGGCGTCAGCGGGGCCGAAAGGCCCGGGCGCGGCGGCTCGGCGCGGCTGTCATCGGCAAAGCTAAACTTGGGGCGCGGCGCGCCTCCGAGCGGCGGGGTGACGCCGGGGCTGCGGGGCGTGGGCGCCGCAGCGCGC
>NZ_QKVK01000017.1 GCF_003234965.1 Aestuariivirga litoralis | reverse complement strand
GGTCTCGCCCTGAGCACCAGTCTCACCCTGAGCCCCGGTAGCGCCTATGGCACCGGTGTCACCCTTGGCTCCGGTCTCGCCATGGGCACCGGTCGCGCCGGTAGCTCCGACTGCACCCGTGTCGCCCTTAGCGCCAGTAGCGCCTTCGGCACCCGTGTCTCCTTTGGCTCCAGTCTCGCCCTGGGCTCCGGTCGCACCGGTAGCTCCGACAGCACCTGTGGCGCCCTTAACGCCAGTAGCGCCTTCGGCACCCGTGTCGCCCTGAGCACCAGTCTCACCTTGGGCACCCGTGTCTCCTTTGGCTCCAGTCTCACCCTGAGCTCCGGTCGCACCGGTAGCGCCGACAGCACCCGTGTCGCCCTTAGCGCCAGTAGCGCCTACGGCACCCGTGTCGCCCTTGGCTCCGGTCTCGCCCTGAGCACCAGTCTCACCCTGAGCCCCGGTAGCGCCTATGGCACCGGTGTCACCCTTGGCTCCGGTCTCACCCTGGGCACCGGTCGCACCGGTAGCTCCGACAGCACCCGTGTCGCCTTTGGCGCCAGTCTCGCCCTGAGCACCAGTCTCACCTTGGGCACCCGTGTCGCCTTTGGCTCCAGTCTCGCCCTGGGCACCGGTCGCACCGGTAGCTCCGACAGCACCCGTGTCGCCTTTGGCACCGCTCTCGCCCTGGGCACCGGTGTCACCCTTGGCTCCGGTCTCGCCCTGGGCGCCGGTCGCACCGACTGCACCGGTGGCACCAACAGCACCCGTGTCGCCCTCAGCGCCAGTCTCGCCCTGGGCCCCGGTAGCGCCTATGGCACCGGTCTCACCTTGGGCACCGGTCGCACCTATTGCACCGGTGGCGCCAACAGCACCCGTGTCGCCTTTGGCGCCAGTCTCGCCCTGGGCACCCGTCGCACCCTTGGCTCCGGTGTCACCCTTGGCTCCGGTCGCACCGGTAGTTCCGACAGCACCCGTGTCGCCCTTGGCTCCCGTCTCTCCCTTGGCGCCGGTCGCACCTACTGCACCAGTAGCACCAACAGCACCCGTGTTGCCTTTGGCTCCAGGCTCACCCTGAGCCCCGGTCGCTCCGACAGCGCCGGTCTCACCCTGAGCACCGGTCGCACCGCGGGCACCCGTTGCACCGATGGCGCCGGTCGCCCCGCGCTCGCCCGTGTCGCCCTTGGCACCTGTCGCGCCGGCGGCGCCGGTGTCACCCTTTGCGCCGGGAGCGCCCGTGGCACCGGTGAGACCGATTGCACCCGTTGCGCCCTGAGCCCCGGTCGCGCCACGCTCACCGGTATCACCCTTGGCACCTGCGGCACCTGTGGTGCCGGAAGGGCCGGTATCGCCCTTGGCACCGGTTGTGCCCGCATCACCCTTCGCGCCTGACGCTCCTGTCGCGCCAGCGGCCCCCGTGGCTCCCTTCTCACCCGTATCGCCCTTCGCACCTGTGGCACCGGTGTCACCTTTGGCCCCGGTGGCTCCGGTATCACCCTTCGCACCAGTGGAACCAGCGATGCCTGTGGCACCAGTTGCACCCCGCGCCCCGGTGTCGCCCTTCGCGCCGCTCGGCCCCTGGCTTCCGGTGGCTCCTGTGGGGCCCGTGGGGCCAGTAGGGCCGGTGGCGCCTGCGCCCGATCCGGAGCCCGCCCCGGTATCGCCAGACGACGCGGTGGCAAACAATTCCCAGTACGCTTCCGAAGCGAGACCAGGCGCGACCTGGCTCGGCACGGGCTGCTTCGCACGCCATGTCGACCCGCTGTAGAAGACGAGTTCGTCCGTGACATAGGCATTGGCGCGGTTCCACTCACCTCTCGATTTCAGGGAAATGGGCGCGCAATTGGAGATATTGACGATGACGGTGGCCTGGCCGGGAGATTCAAGGCGAACCACACAGCGTTCAGGAATATAGCCCAGGGCACCGAAGTCGAAGATGCCGCGGGCGTTGGCCTTCGCCGAAGCGATGCCGCCGTCCAGGGTGATGATCGCACCGGGATCTGACTTGCCGCGCAGGGAAAGCTTGCCGCCGCCGGCGCTGGCCTTGGTTACGGTGATTGCGGCGAGGGCGGCATCATGCCCGAAGAGGCTGAGCGCCAGCACACTCGACGCCACGAACACCGCAAAGGATTGCCCCCGAACACGCATAAACCACCTTCAACTGACCATTGCTACGTAGGAAAAACTACGTACCAGCCGTTAGTAAACGGTTGCAGGACGGTCAACTGGAGTGAGTGATATAGTAAGTTTATGCCTAACGCGGCGCCCGCACGCCTTCCGGAGACCCCGCATCCCCCTCAAGCTATTGTATGTTCTATGTTATTTCTTCCATGTGGAGATCCTCCAGCCTGTCCTCTGCACTGCCGCAGACCAAGTAGGCTGACCTAGAGTCATGCTAACTTTGCAGTGATCATGGTTAAGCGAATGATTCCGAATGGCACGCCCACTGCCAGCACTGGTTGCCGGGGACGTGCGGCCGCCCCGCCTAAGTGACGACACCCAGCGGCCCCAGCGCGGTTTCGAGGAAGCGAAAGGCGGCGGAGCGCTCGCGCCGGGTATCGCGCCGGTCAGAGAGGCACCAGCGGATCCACAAGCCATCGAGGAAGGCCAGGAATTCATAGGCAAACCCGTCCACATCCACCTCCGACTTGCGAAACCGCGCCACATCCGACACCGCGCGGGCAACCTCGCGCGCCAGTTCCTGTTCAATTCCGTCAAGTGATCGACGGGTGCGGGTGTTGAGGAGCATCTCCTCGTAGATCGGCAGCCACACCAGAAGATTGCGGCGTGAATAGTAGTCAGGATCGAAATTCTTGGAGACGATGTCCTGCAGGTTGGAAATTGCGTCGGCGAGGGTCTTGGGCTTGCGGTATTCGACGGGCCGTTCCTCGAACAGCACGGAGCGGAAGACGGACTTGAGCAGCTCTTCCACGCTGCCGAAATAATGCGACAGAAGGCTGATCGACACCTTAGCCTCGGCTGCAACGTTCTTGAGAGTGAACCCCCGCATGCCTTTCTCGCTCAGGCAGGTGCGGGCAGCCTTCAGAATGAGGCTGCGGCGATGCTCCGGCGACTCGCGCTCGGCGCGCTTGCGGGCGCTGTTCCTGGGGGCTGCCATGGTCGTTGAATTCCCGCAAATCGAATGATGCCCGCCGCATAACATGTAGCGCGCAACCACGAAAGGGAGGAGAGACGCTCAGGCGCCGCGGTGTCCATTACGAGTGGGTCGGCTCGAAGGTCAGCGCCACGCCGTTGATGCAGTAGCGCAGGTAAGTGGGTGGAGGGCCATCCTCGAAGACGTGCCCCAGATGGCTACCACAGGTCGCGCAATGGACTTCGGTGCGGACCATTCCATAGCTGCGGTCGGTGCTGGTGGCGACCGCTCCTTCGACAGGTACAGTGAAGCTCGGCCAACCGGTGCCGCTCTCGAACTTCTCCTGGGACTCGAAAAGGCTGGTTCCACAGCCGGCACACAGAAAGCGACCCGCGCGCTTCTCGCGAAGCAGAGCGCAGCTGCCGGGGCGTTCCGTGCCATGGCCGCGCATCACGGCATACTGCTCAGGCGTCAGGATGGCGCGCCACTCGGCATCCGTGCGTTGAAATGGGAAGGGCGAGGGTGTCTGTGACTGGCTCACGATGGTCTCCGTTCTCGACGTCAGGCTAGCATATCTGTCGCCACGCCGGGAATCGCCAGTGCAATTCCCGGCCATGCCGAAAGCGTGATGGGAGTTGACGCGACAGGGAGCCGCAAATCTGCAATATGACATGATGTTCCTGCTGACCGACCGGACAGGCCGTTTTTCGCCGATCAAGACAGGCTGTCTGCTGCTGCTGCTCGCCCCTGCCCTGTGGCTGCTCTGGCGGGCCGCCAGCCACGACCTTGGGCCCCGGGCCATGACCGAGGCGTTGCACGTCACCGGCCAGTGGGCGGTGCGCTTCCTCGTTGCTGCCCTGGCGCTGACGCCGTTGCAACGGCTGTTGCGGTGGAACCGCCTTGCACTGATCCGCCGGATGTTGGGTGTGGGCGCCTTCGCCTGGGCAGCGGCTCATCTGCTGCTCTACATCGCCAGCGTGAAGTTCGATATTGCCTTTGCGGTGCGCGAGATCTTCAGCCGCTATTATCTGACAATCGGATTCACCGCCTTGGCCGGGTTGGCCATTCTGGCCGCAACCTCCACGGATGCCATGGTGTCGCGCCTGGGTCTCTGGTGGAAGCGGTTGCACCGTCTTGTCTATGCGATTGCCGCATTGGCGATTCTCCACTTCTTCATGCAGTCGAAGATCGACGCCAGCGAGGCAACGCTGATGGCGGGCCTGTTCCTGACGCTGATGCTGTACCGGCTGGCCTTCCGTCTGCGGCGGCCGCTGGGCCTTGTGCTGCTCGCCGCCATTGCCGTGGCCGGTGCCGCAGCGACGGTCGTAACGGAATTTGCGTGGTACGGACTTGCCACGGGGGTGGACCCCTGGCGGGTGCTTGCTGCCAACCTGCACCCGGGCAGTGGCCTGCGCCCTGCCTTGCTGGTTCTGCTGGCAGCGCTGGGCCTCGGCATCCTCGTCGAGGCCGCCCGACGTCTGCCGCCACTGGGTGGCCGTCGCAACGGACCCGGCGGACAGGCTCGTGTACCCCTGACGGGCAACACCTGAGGGACGAACAGCGGCAGTCTCACCAGCAGGTCGCGCGGCACGGGGCTGATTTGCGGAGAACGCCTTCTCCCTGCTATGACCCGCTGGCAAGTCAGGGGAATGGCAGATGGGCGTGGAGCGCGGCGGCCAGGGCGACATCGGCGACGATCTCAAGACCAAGGTCGCGTGGCTCTATTACATGGAAGGCCTCACGCAGGACAAGATTTCCGAAACGCTTGGGCTCAGCCGCTCGCGCGTGCTGCGCATCCTCGCCAGTTCACGACAGAACGGCATGGTGCAGATCCGGGTCACCACCAAGCTCACCAAGTGCGTGGCACTGGAGCGTGCGCTGGAAACGCGATATGGCCTCGAGCGCGCCATCGTGATCCCCAATCCCCAGGACGCGGCCGCGACCAACCAGCTGATCGGCGCAGCCCTCGGCGAATACCTGAACGACAATATCCCCGATGACGCGACGATCGGTCTTGGTTGGGGCCGCACGCTCTCGGCCAGCCTGCCCGCCATCGAACACCGTGAGAAGAGTGGCGTCAGCGTGCTTTCCATGCTTGGCGGCCTGACGCGGGTGAGCGGCGCCAACCCGTCGGAATTCTCCTGGCGGCTGGCCGACCGGCTGTCGGCCGAGTGTTATCTCATGGCAGCCCCGGTCTTCGCGCCCGACGTGCGCACGCGCGAGGCCCTTCTGGCCCATCCCGGCATCGAGGAAATCTTCCGCCGCGCAAAGCGGCTGGACCTTGCGATCCTGAGCGTGGGCGATCTGTCGCCGGTCTCCACCTTCTCCGAATACGTCCTGCTGGAGCGCAACGAGTTCGCGGCTCTCCAGGGTGCCGGTGCAGTGGGTGACGTGCTCTGCCGTTTCATCGATGCCGACGGCAACATCATCGACCACGAGATCAACAGGCGCGTCATTGCGGTGGACCCGCGCGATCTCCACGGCGCCCGCAAGATCGTGCTCGCTTCGGGAGGCTGGCAGAAATATGGCGTCATCCGCGGCGCGCTGCGGCTGCTCAAGCCGCAGGTGCTGGTCACCGACGAACTGGTGGCAGAGCGCCTGGCCAGTGAAGCAAGGCCGCAGGAAATGACACCTAGAACCTGACGCGCATCGCCCTGCTCTCGGGATCATAAGGCGAGGCAGGGATGACCCGTGCCTTGCGCTCTTGGCCCACCACATGCACGGCTAGTTCTGTCCCTGCTTGCGCGGCATCGCGATCCACAAGCGCCAGGGCAAGGCTCTTCTTCACGGTGTGGCCATAGCCACCGGAGGTGACATAGCCCACGCGCTTCGATCCTTGCCACACGGGCTCATAGCCCGAGGCATCGGCATCCGTCGCCTCGATCTCCAGCGTCACCAGCAGCGTCCTGGCGCCGTCGTCACGTTCCTTCAGAGCCGGCCCACGGCCGACGAAGTCCTGCTTGTCGAAGGCGATGAAGCGGTCCATGCCGGTCATGCCCGGCGTATAGCCCTGGCGGAATTCTGCCGACCAGATGCCGAAGCTCTTCTCGAGGCGCATGGAGAGAAGCGCGTTGTAGCCATATTCGACGACGCCCAGATCGCGGCCCGCCTCCAGCAGGACCCGGCGCAAGCGCGCATGCTCGACGGCGGAGCAGTTGATCTCGTAACCCAGCTCGCCCACGACCGAAAGGCGGCCGACACGCGTGCGGTGCAGGCCCACATCGAGCTTTCTGCAGCCGAGGAAAGGCAGAGCCTTGGACGAGATGTCATCACTCGTCAGCCGGGCGAGCAGCGCATGCGAATTGGGGCCGGACAGCGAGAAGCCAGTGACGAGATCAGAGATGTCCCTGACCTCCACACCCTCAGTCCGGTGGTCATCGAACCAGCGCATGTGCCACTGCCGGAGATAATAGGAACCCATCAGCCACCAGGATCCGTCGCCCCAGTTGAAAACGGTGAGATCGCCCTTGAGCCGGCCATCATGACCCAGCATCGGCGCCAGCCTGGCGCGGCCCGGCCCCGGCAGCTTGCAGGCCAGGAGCTGGTCGAGCCAGGCTTCGGCGGCAGGCCCCGTCACCTCATAGCGCGAGAAGCCCGAGATATCGAGAACGCCAACACCCTCACGCACCCTGCGGCACTCCTCGCCCACGATGTCGAAGGCATTCGAGCGCTTGAGTGTCGGATTTTCCGCGAAGCCCTCCGGTGCGAAATAGAGCGGCACCTCGAGACCCCAGGAACACCCCCAGCGCGCACCGGCCTCCGTCATGTCCTGATAGGCGCCTGCCGTCTTGAGCGGACGGCCGGCCCACAATTGTTCATTGGGATAGGACATCACGAAGCGGCGAGAATAGAATTGTCCCGTGGTCTGGCGGATGAACTCGCGATTCTCGGCGAAGGCCCCGTAGCGCGCTATGTCCATGCCATAGATGTCGGCCTGCGGTTCTCCCTGCACCATCCATTCGGCCAGCGACTTGCCGACGCCACCACCTTGCAGGAAGCCCGCCATGACGCCGCAGGCGGTCCAGTAATTCCTCAATCCACGGACCGGCCCGACCAGCGGATTTCCATCCGGCGAGAAGGTGAAGGCGCCATTGACCCAACGCTTGATGCCGGTGTGGTTCATTACCGGATAGCGCTTGTAGACGAAGGCAAGCTCGTCCGAAATGCGGTCGATGTCTTCCTGGATCAGATCGAAGCCATAGTCCCAGGGTGCCCCATCCATGTTCCAGTGCTTGTAGTTCTGCTCATAGATGCCGACGAGCAGGCCCTTGCCCTCCTGCCGCACATAGGTGAAGCCTTCGAGATCGATCATCATCGGGATCTCGCGGTCCATCGCCTGGATCTCGGGGATCGACTCGGTGATGAAATAGTGATGTTCCATCGGCGTCAGCGGCAGTTCGATACCCGCCATGCGGCCGACCTGCTTGGCCCAGAGGCCACCGGCATTCACCACATGCTCGGCGGTGATGGTGCCCTTTTCGGTCACGATGGACCAGCTGCCATCGGGCCTCGGGTGGAGTTCCAGCACACGGTTATGCTCGACCACGGTGGCGCCGCGCAGGCGCGCGGCCTTGGCGTAGGCATGCACCACCCCAGATGGATCGATATAGCCTTCACGCTCGGCGTAAAGCGCGCCGAGCACATCACCGGTGTCGAACAGCGGGCAGGCCTCGCGCACCTCCTCGGCCGTTGCGAGCCGCACGTCCTCGATGCCCATGGTCTGGAACACGCGGTAGGAGGCCTGCAGCCACTCCCAGCGTTCCGGCGCAGAGGCGACCGAATAGCCACCCGTCATGTGCATGCCGACGCTTTGCCCGGACTCCTTCTCGATCTCGGACAGGAGGTCGATAGTATAGGCCTGCAGGGCGGCGATATTGGGATCGGCATTCAGTGCGTGGAAGCCTCCCGCCGCATGCCAGCTCGAACCCGCCGTCAGCACCGACCGCTCGAGCAGCACCGCGTCGGCCCAGCCGAGCTTGGCGAGGTGATAGAGAACCGACGCCCCCACCACGCCGCCCCCGATGACGGCCACCCTGTAGTGCGATTTCATGCAACATCTCCGGTGCGAAACGATAGCTTGCAAAAGGGTAGACCTTGCCTCCCTGCCCTGTCCAGCGAGCTAAGTTCAGGCCTTGACTTGAGATTGCGGCAATCCTGAGCGCCGAACCGGTACCCGGCCGGCCAGGCTCACCCCTCCTGAAGAGGCAACGCAAGTGAGTTGCGAAGCAAACAGTTTATGATCGTTTTAGATGAAATTGCGATGTAGGTTATCTTCGACTCCGCCATGTGACTTGCAGAGGAACCTGCTTGGCCAAGCTGACAGCCGATGAACTTCATCGCTTTCCCTTGTTCGGGGAACTTGATGCACATTGCCTTGCGGCGCTTTCGGCAGCCTGCTCGGTTCGTGAGTATGGAGCGGGCGAGCTGGTGCTCGGCCACAACGACACGAGTTACGACGTGTTCTTCCTGGTTTCCGGCAGGCTGCAGGTGAACCTTTATTCCGCCGATGGCCAGCGGGTCGGCTTTCACGAAATGAGCGGCGGCGGCATGTTCGGCGAAATCTCCGCCGTCGACGGCCTGCCCCGCTCTGTCAGTGTGGAGGCAGCCGTTCGCTGCCGCGTCGCCTTGCTGCCGCGTCAACGCTTCATCGACCTCATCCGCGACCATCCGGGGTTTGCCATGGCCGTGACCCGGCAGCTCGCTTCCCATGTGAGACGCCTGACGACGCGGGTTTTCGAGTTCAGCACGATGGCCGTGCGCCAGCGGCTCCGGGCGGAACTGTTGCGACTGGCACGTTCCGAGGCGGGGGACAGTGCAGTGATCGACCCCGTACCCACCCATGCGGAACTGGCCAGCCGGATCAGCACGCATCGGGAGGCGGTGTCACGCGAGATGGCCTGGCTGGACAGTCATGGACTGGTGGTGAAGAAGGGAAGGAGCCTCGCCATCCCTAGCGTGACGCGCATCCGCAGCCTGATCGAGGAAAGCTGGAACGACTGAGGCTCCGCTCCCGAACTTCCTTCTGACCTGTGGGATTTCGCACAGCGTACGGCGCCTCGTGCCCCTAGCCTGAGGTCATGTTCCACGGGAACTCACCCGCTGAACACCCAAGAAGGAGCACTCGACCATGCACGCAATTCCGTTGATCCAGTCTTCATCCCGTTCCGCCGGCCTGTCGCATCCCTTCGCGGTGCTGGCCATGAGCTTCCGCGCCTGGAAGCAGCGCCGCAGGCGGCAGGCTGACCTTGCGATGCTGATGAGCATGGAACCCCATATGTTGAAGGATATCGGTGTCACCCTCGTGGAGCGCCATGGCGCCTCCGGGATGCTGCAGTGGCACCCTGCGGTGTTGGCGAGCACCTTCACCACGGACGAACGCTGAGAATTCATGTCGTTGCCAGGCCTCCACCTGCATGACCTGCTGGGGGCTGCACGGTCCGCTCGACATGGCTCTGAACCCCTGCAATCCACGGCACCCGGAGCTTGGGCCGCGGTGTCCGAGGTGGGGGCAGGCGATGGCGGGCGCAGCGCCCACGGCACAGCTCCCGCCGGGGCGCAGGCGTCCGCCATCGCAATTTCCTCGCTGAATTCCGCACATTGGACGCGCCTGCGGGAATTACCTATCCTGCGCCAAACATGGGGCTTGGGATGGGGGCAGACATGGGGGCTAATCCTGCGCCGAGTGGCGAGGCCGGGGGCATCGGCGTCAACCCGGGTCAATCCGAAGGAGTAGTGCCCGTCGTCGTTGCCGGCATCGTGGCCGGACTCGACGGAATTGGATTTGCGGTGGCGGTTGCATCGCTTCTCTTCACAGGCGCACTCGCAGGCGGGCTGTCGATGGGCGCCGGCGCTGCCCTGCTCTGCACCATCATCATGTCGGCTCTGGCCGGCTGGCGCAGCAGCCTTCCTGTGACCGTATCGCACGTCCAGGACATGGGCGTTGCGGTTCTCTCGGTCACGCTGGGTGCCACGGTGGCCACCCTTGCCGCACCGCCCGACATCAGGATCGCAACCGCCTTTACGATCATCGCCCTTTCGACACTGGCTGCCGGCCTGCTGATGTGGCTGACCGGACGGTTCCGCGCCGGCCTGGTGGTCAAGTTCTTCCCTCTCGAGGTGCTGGCCGGTTTCATGGCCGGAACGGGATGGCTGCTGCTCACCGGCGGCCTTGCCATGACGGCCGGGCTGGAGCCGGGCTCGGCGCTGCTTCTGGGCCTCACCGATCCCGCCGTGTTGAAACTGGCCCTTCCGGCGCTCGGATTTGGAGTGTTGCTCTATCTCTGCATGGCACGATTCAGCCACCCGCTGATGCTGCTCGGCCTGCTGCTCGGTGCCGTTGCGCTGTTCTATCTCTGGCTTCTCGCCAATGGCCGCAGCGTGGCGGAGGCGGCAGCTGCGGGATATCTGCCGCAGATCGACAGCGGAGCATCGCTCGCCCTGCCCTTTCCGGGCATGCTCTGGCAGACCGACTGGGGCACCGTGGCAGGTGCCCTGCCGGGGATCCTGACGGCAGCGGTACTCTGCCTCTTCGCAGCCTTGATGAACACAAGCGCACTCGACATGGCGGCGGGTGGAGAGGTGGACATCGACCGCGAGATGCGGCTGACGGGGGGCAGCAATCTGCTTGTGGCCTGTGCCGGCGGTCCGCCCGGTTACCCGGGCCTGGCGATTTCGGTGCTGGCGCAAAAGCTGGGGGTGAGGCGGCGGGGGCTGGGCCTCGTCACTGCGCTGGTGGTGCTTGGCGGCTTCCTGTTCTCGCGCGAGATCGTGGCGCACGTGCCGCTGTTCGTGAACGCCGGTCTCATCATTTATTTCGGACTCGACCTGCTGCACGACTGGCTGGTCAGCACCTATCGCCGCTTCAGCCTGCGAGAGTGGAGCGTCGTTGTTCTGATCGTGTTGGTCGTGGCGTTTTCAGGGTTCCTGCAGGCGATCGGGGCCGGTTTTCTCGTTGCCACGGTGCTGTTCGCCTGGAGCTATGCGCATGTGCCGGTTATCCGCAACACGGCGACACTGGCCACGCTTCCCAGCAGCATCGAGCGTTCACCGGAGGACATGGCCTTCATCGCGGCGCGGGGTGCCGCAATCAAGATCATCCAGCTGCAGGGCTTCCTGTTCTTCGGTACGGCAGAGCGGCTGATGGCGCCGCTGCGCGAGGCGATGGCACAGCGTGGCAGCGGTACGGATGCCGTGGTTCTGGACCTGAGCCATGTGACCAGTCTGGATTCCGCCTCGGCGGCCGCACTCATGCGCCTCGTGGCCGCAGCCGGCCGGGCACGCCTCGACCTGCTGCTGTGCGGCATTCAGCCGTCGGTGCAGCAGACACTGGAGCGCGCGGGCATGGAGCACCGGATGATCCGGCACTTCAACTCACTTGACCAGGCGCTGGAGCATGTAGAACGCAAGATCCTTGCAGAGCGTGCCCATCGCGATGAAGCCGCTTCGCAGCTGTTTTTGCGCCATGGAGCAGCCATCGGCGAGGAGGCCTTCGCGCGCCTGCTCGTGCGGTTCACCCCCGAAGACATCCGCGCAGGCGACCCGATCCTGCGCGCCGGCGAGTGGGCGGACCGTCTGTATTTCCTCGAACGTGGCCGCGCCGTGGTCATGCTGCCACGCCAGGATGGCGGCCGTCGTCGGTTGCGCACCATGGAGGCGGGTGCATTGCTGGGCGACGTGGCCTTTGCACTGGACCTGCCGCGCACGGCCGACGTCATGGCGGAGGATGACTGCCGGGTATTGTCAATCACCGCTGCGGAGATCCGGGCGATGGAGCGGGACGATCCCGTGCTCGGCGTCGCATTGCAGCGCATCATCAGCCGGGCGCTGGCAGAGAAGGTCATCGCCGCCAACCGCCTGACCGATCACATGCGCAGTTGAGAGCGATGACTAGGCTGTGCTGGCCTCCTCGACGATTGCCGCAAGGCGCGGCATGTCGAGGATCCGGACCTCGCGATAGCCCAGTTCGCAAATTCCATGTTGCACGAGCTCACCCAGCAGGTGGAAAACGGTGGAACGCGACATGTTGCTGGCGGCGGCCAGTTCCTCCTGCGTCAACGGAATGCTGACAGGACCGGAGGGAAGAAAGTTGAGGAGACGCCCTCCGAAGGTGAGCAGCCGTGAGCACAGCCTGATTCGAGGGTCGACGATCATCAGGTCGACGGCGTGAAGCAGGTATTCCTCGACGTTCCACGCCATGAGGTTGAAGAGGACCCAGTTCAACGATGGGTCTGCCTGGAGAAGGTCGATGATGGCCTGCTGCGACAGGGCGAGAAGTTCGGTCGGGCGGCGGGCATAGACCGACATGATGCGGGGCCGCTTGCCCAGAGCCGCCGGTTCCCCGAACCAGCGACCGGCGAACATCACATGGGCGTGGAGCATGCCCTGCACCGGATGCGGCACGGTGATGACGGCGCAACCCGAGACCAGGCAATAGATTTCGCTGGCGGAATCCTCGATATCGAAGAGCGTGCGGTTTTTCGGGAGCGTCACAAGGCGCATGCGCGAACAGAGCTGGTCCTGCACGCGCCGGTCATGCTGCGACAGCCAGCGGCTGTTGCGGGCGATGGCGACAGCTTCTTCCAATTGCATTTAATTTCAAGCCCGCTGCAAGATATCACAACCTTACACAATTGATCCTCCGACACTCTGTTTATGTCAACCTCCGGCTGGTGCCGGACAGCGGCGGCAGGTGGTGGCGGAAACCGTGGGCTCTCCCGACAACCGATGGGAAGCTGTGATTCCGCGCCGCGGCAGGGCGCTATGCCTCGCGCTGCCCATTGCAGATCAACGGAGGGACATTCCATGCCGAAGACGACCCGAACACAGCCTGGCCTTGTCAGGCGAATATCGCTTGCTGCCGCGGCGCTTCTGGCGCTGGGCATGGCAGCTGCTGCCCCCGCTGAGGCAGCTGACAAGCCAAACATTCTCGTCATCTGGGGAGATGACATCGGCGGCTTCAACATCAGTGCCTATAACCGGGGCATGATGGGCTATCGGACGCCGAACATCGACTCCATCGCCGAACAGGGCGCGCTGTTCACCGACTGGTATGGCCAGCAGAGCTGCACCGCCGGACGGGCGGCCTTCATCACCGGCCAGTCGCCGATCCGCACGGGCCTGACCAAGGTGGGCCTGCCCGGCACGCCCGAAGGCATGAAGATCGAGGACCCGACGATCGCCACCCTGCTCAGGGAACAGGGGTACGTTACGGGCCAGTTCGGCAAGAACCACCTGGGCGACCGCGACGACATGCTGCCCACCAACCATGGCTTCGATGAGTTCTTCGGCAACCTCTACCACCTCAACGCCGAGGAGGAACCCGAGAACCCCGACTATCCCAAGGATCCGGCATTCAAGAAGATGTTCGGCCCCCGCGGAGTGATCCACTCCTTCGCCATGCCGGACGGCACCCAGAAGATCGAAGACACGGGGCCCCTGACGCGCAAGCGCATGGAGACCGTGGATGATGAAGTGACGACCGCGGCGCTGGGCTTCATCGACAAGGCCGTGCAGCAGAAGAAGCCCTTCTTCGTGTGGTGGAACTCCACCCGCATGCACATCTTCACCCATCTCAAGGCGGACTCGGAGGGCAAGACGGGCCTCGGCATCTATGCCGATGGCATGGTGGAGCATGATGGCCACGTGGGGCAGTTGCTCGCCAAGCTGAAGGACCTCGGCATCGAGGACAACACCATCGTCATGTATTCGACCGACAATGGCGCGGAGACCTTCACCTGGCCGGACGGCGGGACCACCATGTTCCGCGGCGAAAAGAACACCAACTGGGAAGGCGGCTACCGCGTGCCGACCGTCATCCGCTGGCCCGGAGTCATCAAGCCTGGAACGGTCATCAACGACATCGCCTCGCATGAGGATATGCTCACCACCTTCGTGGCCGCTGCAGGCAACCCGAATGCCAAGGAGGAACTCCTCAAGGGCAAGAAGATCGGTGGGCGTGACTACAAGGTGCACATCGACGGCTATGACCTTGGTCCTGCCCTGAAGGGCGAAGCCGAGTGGCCGCACAAGGAATTCATCTACTGGACCGATGATGGCAGCGTCGCCGCCATCCGCTATGGCAACTGGAAGGTCACCTTCCTGAAGCAGGACGCGGAAGGCCTTCGGGTGTGGCAGGAGCCCTTCACCGTGCTGCGGGCCCCGCTGATCACCAACCTGCGCATGGACCCCTTCGAGCGCGCCGAAGAGGAAAACGCCATGGGCTATCAGCGCTGGTACATGGAGCGCATGTTCATGATCGCGCCGGCCGGGGCCTATGTCGCCAAATGGCTGCAGAGCTTCAAGGAATTTCCGCCGCGCCAGAAGCCGGGTTCCTTCAACCTCGACCGCGTGATGGAAGCCGTCACCAGCGTTCAGGGCGGCTAAACCATTAATCGACCCGAGGCGGCACCGGAGTGGCTTGACACAGCCCTCCGGTGCCTTTCTTTTGCGGCGACCCGATGGGAATGGACCGGCAAATGCTGATGCTTCGTTTGCGACTGATTGTGGCGGCATTGCTGTGCGTCCTCGCCATCCCGGTGGCATGGGCCGGCGAGGCAGGCTCAGCTGGCTTCATCGGCAGCGCCGCCTGTGCCGATTGCCACGCCAGCGAAGCCACGGCCTGGGCGCGTTCCGACCATGCCTGGGCGCTGAAGCTGCCCGATGCCCAAAGCGTGCTGGGCGATTTCGATGCTACCTCGATCACCCACAACGGTGTCGTCACGCGCTTCACCACCAGGGATGGGAAGTATTACGTCGAGACCGAAGGCGCCGATGGGAAGGCTGCGGTGTTCGAGGTACGCTATACGGTCGGCCACAGGCCGCTGCAGCAGTATCTGGTCGAAACAGACAAGGGCCGGCTGCAGGTACTGGACCTCGCATGGGATGTGAATGCAAAGACATGGTTTCACCTCTATCCCGACCAGCATGCGCCGCCGGGTGACGGTCTGCATTGGACCGGCAGTTACAAGAACTGGCAGGCGCGCTGCGCCACCTGCCATCAGACGGGCTTCGACAAGGGCTTCGACTTTCCCGCCCGCACCTACAAGAGCCATTGGGCTGAACTCACGGTTGGCTGCGAGGCCTGCCACGGCCCAGGCGAGGCCCATGCAGGCTGGGTGAAATCTCAGGCGGGCCAAGACCCCTACAAGAAGCTCGTCCTCGGCCCCGGCCACCAGGCGGCGGAACTTGACGTGTGTGGCCCCTGCCATGCGCGCCGCGAGGCATTTTCCCAGGTGCAGCCGCCAGCTGGATCGGCATTCGACGACCACTATGCGCTGGCCATGCTGACGCCCGACCTCTACTTTCCGGATGGCCAGCAGCGGGACGAAGTGTTCATTCTCGGGTCCTTCCTGCAGTCCAAGATGAAGGCAAAGGGCGTCACATGCTCCAACTGCCATGAGCCGCATGGCGGCGGCCTGGTGGCCGAGGGCAATGCCGTGTGCACACAATGCCACAGCCCGGCCGGAAATGACGCGTTCCCGAGCCTGCGCAAGGCGGAGTTCGATTCCCCCGAGCACCATCACCACAAGGCTGGCAGCACCGCCGCCCAATGCGTGACCTGCCACATGCCCGAGCGCAGCTACATGCTGGTCGACCCACGCCGCGATCACTTCTTCCGGCGACCCGACCCGCTGAAATCGAAGGCATCAGGTGCACCCGATGTCTGCACCGGCTGCCATTCCGGCAAGACGGCGGACTGGGCGGCGGAGCAGATCCTCGCATGGAAACCTGCCGGTGACAGGGACTGGCAGGACCGATCCGCCTTCGCGGCCTTCACCAATGGTGACCGATCGGCGAAAGCCATTGCCGATCTCACGAGCTACATCCTTGACACGCAGCGGCCGGCGATCGCGCGCGCCACGGCGCTGACGGCACTGGGTTCGGCCGGTTCGCTGACGGTTTCGGATGCAGAACGGGTTCTGCAGGACAAGGATCCCATGGTGCGCGCTGCCGCCACCGGCGCACTGCGCCAGATTGCAGTGCAGGACCGCATCGCGCTGCTGATGCCGTTGCTCAACGACCCGTCGCGCGGTGTGCGCCAGCAGGCGGCCGTGGAGATCGCGGGAGCCGGCGTCGCCATGCTGCCTGCCAGCGATGATGCCGCCTACCGCAAGGGGTTGCGGGAGTTCATCGAGGCGCGCATGGCCAATGCCGACACGCCGGAATCCCACGTGGCGCTGGGAGGCCTCGCCCTGAGCCGCCGCCAGTGGGACGAGGCCCAGCAGGCTTTCACCACCGCAACCGGGATCGACCCCCAGATGACCTCCGCCTGGCTGGTGCTGGCGCAGCTCGCCGAGGCGCGCGGCAACGTGAAGGGTGCGGAGGAGGCGCTGACATCGGGACTTGCGGCAAGCCCAAGCAACGTGGACATGCTTCTGGCCCGCGGCGACCTCGATGCGCGCCGGCAGCAGTTCGATGCGGCGCTGGGGTGGTATCGGCGTGCCCAGGCGGCAGACCCCGGACGGCCGGACGTGTGGGTCGCTTCCGCCATCGGCTTTGCGCTGAAGGGTGATCGCGTAGCAGCTGCCACTGCCGCGCAGCGCGCGCGTGACCTGGCACCCGGCACGGCATTGCCGCCGGAACTCGAACAGTTCCTCGCCAGCCCGCAATGACTTGATTTCGGCTGTCAGGGCACGCAAAGGTTCATGGACAAGCTGTCGGTGGAGCGGAAAATGGCCGCTGCGCGCGCCATCCAGCCCAGGGCAGCGGCAGACACGTCAATGGCAAGGAGAAACCCATGATGATGAAACGCATGTTTTTGGCGGCCGCCGCCCTCGCAACGCTCGCCACCGCCGCAATCACCGCGGCACCCACCGCGGAAGCTCGCGTCTACGTCTATGGCGGCGTTCCCTATTATGGCTATGCGGTTGCGCCGCACTGGCGCTACTATTACGGCCGTGGCTGGTATGATCCCTACGCCTACAGCTATGTTCAGCCGGCGAAGATGACCTGTCACCAGGCCCGCCAGGCGGTGAAGGCCAGCGGCTACTACAATGTCGTGACGCTGGACTGCTCAGGCAAGATCTACAATTTCTCGGCCCTGCGGAAGGGCAAGCAACGCTATGTGTCGGTGAATGCCCGCACCGGGGCCGTCTGGCAGAACTAGCCTCATGCCTCAGGCGTGGCCGCCACCCATGTCGGGTGCGGCGGCCCGCCTGATCTCCTGCCAGCGCGCATCCTCGTGCAGCGAATCGAAGTCCGAATCGCGCAGGATCCATTCACGCATGTCGGCGTTGCTGATGGGCAGCAGGCGTGACAACACGCTGAAGGCTTCGTCCGGCCTGCCGCCCACACTGTAGTAGCAGGCAATGTTGTAGAGCGTGAGGTAATCGTCCGGTGCGATGGCGAGTGCCGTCTTGGCCCACTGCTCGGCGCGCTTGCTGTCCTTGAGCTTGGCAAGCGCAGTGGCCATGAAATAGGCTGGCCTCGGATTTTCAGGGTTTTTCGCGAATTCGCGTTCGGCACGTTCCACGCCCCTCGTGGCGCAACGAACCGCGTCCGCCTCGCGCCCGAGCGAGGTGTAGACCTGGTTCAGCAGGATGAGGGTCTGATAATCCTCGGGCTTCACCTCGGCGGCACGCTCCCAGTGTCGCGCCGTATCCTCGAGCTTGCCCTGGGCATAGCAGGAGCGCCCCAGGAAGTAATGAACCTCAAAGAGGTCGGGCTCGAGCTGAAGAGCGGCCGCAAACTCGACCTCGGATTCCGGATAGCGGTGGGCGATGGAAAGCGCCAGGCCCCTGGACGCATGAGCATCCGCGAGGCCGGGCTCCAGCGACAATGCCTTGCCACTGTTCGCCAGCACTGCCTCTGATGTTTCCTCGCTGTAGTCCATGTAGAGGAAGGCATCGCAATCCGCGAGGCCGGCGTAGGCCCGGGCGTAGGAGGGGTCGAGCTCGATTGCCCTGACGAACATGCGCTTCGCGAGATTGTAATAGGTCCGTGAACCGCGATGGAAGTAATCGCGGCCACGCAGGAAGTAAGTATAGGCCTCGACGTTGCGGGTGGGCGCCTGCTCGATTGCCTTCCTTTCCTGCGGTAGCAGGCGAACCTTGAGCTGGGCCACGATCGACTTGGTGATCTCGTCCTGCAGGGCGAAGATGTCGGTGAGGTCACGGTCGTAGCGGTCGGCCCAGACCTGGCCACCGCTTGCGCCTTCGGTGAGCTGCGCCGTGATCCGGACCTTGGAGCCCGCCTTTCGCACGCTGCCATGCAGCAGATAGCCAACACCCAGATCGCCGGCGATCTCCTCCATGTTCGCCGGCCTGCCCTTGTGCTTGAATACGGTGTTGCGGCTCAACACGAAGAGTTCGGACACGTTGGAGAGGTCGGTGATCAGGTCTTCGGTGATGCCATCGGAGAAGTATTCCTGCTGCGGATCACCGCTCATGTTGGAGAACGGCAGCACCGCGAGTGAGGTGCGCTGCGGCGCCGGCCGGCCCGCCGCGCGCTCCCGGTTCCTGGGCTGTTCGGCACCGATCAGGAAAATGTGCAGGGGCCGCGCAATGTTGCGCAGGGTCTTTTCGCCAAGATCCTCGAAGGAAACTTCGAGCCGTGCGCCGATCTGGAAGCGGATGCCGGCCGAGCAGGCAATGCCGCCTGGCGGCGCATGGGCCACCATGCGGGCCGCAAGGTTCACGTCGTCGCCGTAGAAATCGTCACCCTGAACCATCACGTCGCCGAGGTTGATGCCGATCCGCACCCTGATGGCGCGGTCTTCCGGGAGAGCGGCACTGCGCTGGGCCAATCCGCGCTGGATTTCGAGCGCTGCCTCCGTCGCCTCCACGGCACTGGCGAACTCCGCCAGGAAGCCATCGCCCATGAGTTTGAAGATTCGGCCGTCATGGCGGGAAACAGCCGGCTCCACGAGCTCTTGCCGGTGCTGGCGGAGTGCTTCGAGGGTTGCTTCCTCGTTGGCTTCCATCAACCGGCTGAAGCCCACGACCTCCGCCGCCATGATGGCGGCAAGGCGGCGCCTGACGCGCTCCTGCGGCATTCCCTTCTCCCAAAAATTCAGTACCAACTATGTGTTTCAGCGTTGTAAATTGCAACGAATTCGTGGCGCGAGCCACCCATTCGAGGCCCGCATGTGCAATCTCTACAGCCTCACCCGTGGTCAGGCCGCCATCCGCGAGATGACCCGCGCCATGGTCGACCGTACAGGCAACCTGCCGCTGATGCCCGGCATCTATCCAGACTATCGGGCACCGATCGTTCGCCATGGCGAGGCGGGCCGCGAGGTGGCCATGGCGCGCTGGGGCATGCCCTCGCCCGCCTTCGCGCTGACCGGCCGCAAGAGTGACCCGGGGGTGACCAACGTGCGCAATGCGGGCTCGCCCCACTGGCGGCGCTGGCTGGGCGAAACGTCGCGTTGCGTGGTGCCCTTCACCAGTTTCGCCGAACCCGCCGTGCGGGCGGATGGAGGCAGGGAGAACGCCTGGTTTGCCTTGAGCGCCGACCGGCCGCTCGCCTTTTTCGCGGGGATCTGGACGCGTTGGACCTCGGTGCGCAAGGTGAAGGAGGGCGAGACGACCAATGACCTCTACGCCTTCCTGACGACCGAGGCAAATGCCGAAGTGGGCGCCATCCACCCAAAGGCCATGCCAGTGATCCTGACGACGGCGGAAGAGATCGGGCACTGGCTGACCGCACCCGTGCAGGAGGCGCTGCAGCTGCAGCGCCCCTTGCCTGACGGAAGCCTGTCGATCGTGGCTCGTGGCGGCAAGGAAGACAGGTGGTCCTCTGCCGCCGGTCCCGCTACATGATGGCGGCGGGCCGATCGTTCCAGAAGAATGAAGAAGGGCTGCGGATTACTCCGCAGCCTCGCTGATCGCCTGTCGGGCGCCAGGCACCGGCAGGGCATCCTGGATCCGCCGGAAGGTCGCCAGCGCCTGGCCCACCACCTGGTCCATGTTGTAATAGCGGTAGGTGGCAAGCCGGCCGACGAACCACACGTCGCTGCGCGCGGCCGCGAGTGCTTCATATCGCTTGTACAGCGCCTCGTTCTCGGCTCGCGGCACAGGGTAGTAGGGGTCACCCACGTCGCTCGGATATTCGTAGGTGAGGCTGGTCTTCGGCGCCGTCTGCCCCGTCAGGTGCTTGTACTCGGTAATGCGGGTGAACTCTTCGGTTTGCGGGTAGTTCACCACCGCGACAGGCTGGAAGCTTTCCTGTTCCACCGTGCGGTGTTCGAAGCGCAGCGAGCGGTAGGGCAACTTGCCGTATTGCCAGTCGAAGAACTCGTCCACCGGCCCAGTGAAGATCAGCCGGTTGTAGCGGAGCTGGTCGCGGATCTCGCGGAAGTCGGTCTGCAGCATGATCTTGATCTTGGGGTGCTGCAGCATCCGCTCGAACATGCGGGTGTAGCCATGGCGCGGCATGGCCTGGAAGCTGTCGGTGAAATAACGGTCATCCCGGTTCGTTCGGGTGGGGATGCGGGAGGTCACCGACTTGTTGAGCTGGGAGGGATCAACACCCCATTGCTTGCGCGTGTAACCGCGGAAGAACTTCTCGTAGAGCTCCCGGCCCACGGTGCTTACCACCACGTCCTCGGAGGTCCGGATCTCGTCCACCGGCTCGCGGCGCTCGGCAAAGAAGGCCTCGAGCTCGCCGGATGAGAGATTCAGCCCGTAGAGCCGGTTTATGGTGTCGAGGTTGATCGGGATGGGCAGCAACTGGCCGTCAACCTTCGCCAGCACCCTGTGCTCATAGGGCCGCCATGCGGTGAACCGCGAGAGATAGTCGACGATCTGCTGGCCATTGGTGTGGAAGATGTGGGGGCCGTATTTGTGGATCAGGATGCCCGCATCATCGAAGCAGTCATAGGCATTGCCGCCGATGTGGTTGCGGCGGTCGATGATGAGGACGGACTCGCCCCTCTGCGAGGCGATCCGTTCGGCGAGCACGCTGCCGGCAAAGCCGGCGCCGACGATGAGCCAGTCGAACATGGCTCAGGCTCCAACGCGCAGCGCGGACGCGATCCGCGGACGGGCCACACGCGACAGATGGCCGGACATCGCCGCCCAGGTCTGGTCCCAGGACATGGTGGCGAGGTAGGCATCCACCGATTTGCGTAGCAGGTCCTTGGGATTGCCCAGCGCCTCGCGGATCCTGTCCTCGATGTCTTCGGCATCCGCAATCTGGACGAGGCCATGGGCACCATAGCTGCGCACCACGTCCACGATGGCGGTCGAAACGACCGGCAACCCCGCTGCGAGGAACTCCGGCGTCTTGGTGGGGCTGATATAGCGGGTCGCTTCGTTGAGCGCGAATGGCATCCATCCCATGTCCCAGTTGGCCATGTAGCCCGGGAGTTCCGCATAGGACTTGCCGCCAAGCCAGTGGATGTTGGGCAGGCGCGGCAAGTCGGCAGGGTCGATCTTCACCACTGGTCCGATCATGATGAACTGCACGTCGGACATTCTCGCAGCGGCCCCGGCGAGCAGCACGGTGTCGAGGCGCTCATCGATGACGCCGGCGAAGCCAACACGAGGATGGGGGATCGAGGACTGGTCGGCCGGGTCCTTTGCAGGCCTGCGCGCCTTGTGGAAATGTGCTACGTCGATCGAGGACGGGAACGGGTGGATCGACTTGTGGAGACGGCGCTTCGCCTCATAGATGCTCTGTCCGCCGGTAAACACGACGTCGGCGCGCTGCATCAGCAATCGTTCCATCTGCACCAGTTCACGCGGCGCGTTCTTGAAGGCGGAAAGTTCGTCCATGCAATCATAGACGCAGACGTCACACTCGATGTGATCCGAGAAGGGTAGCGCCATCGGCGTGTAGTACCAGACGATGAGCCGATCATGCTGTACTGCGGCGAGTGCATTGTTCAGCAGCGCGCGCTGCATGTCGATGGCCTGTAAGGGCGTCGTGTCCTCGGGGAGTACAGGGGTGAGCACCCGCAGACCAAGCGTTGGCTCCGTCGCGCGCATGATGGGACGGGGCACGTCTTCATAAACCGGTTCCTCGACATACAGGACAGTGTGGGTCCTGGCTGCACGTGTCAGGAGATGCTGCGGGCGCTGGAAGACGAAATTCCACCGAAGATGTGACAAACACAGAAGAACCGACGTTTCGGAGGTGGCTGCCTTGGTCTTGGGAAGTGCCGTCAATGTGGGGAGCGCCATGTCTGTCCTGTTCCTTAATCAAATGGTGCGTAGGCATTCGATCCTACTTGTGGCCGCGTGAGGGACGGCACCGCATCCAGGTTTCGCAACGGCTGCCGCTGCACCCGCGTGAATGGCGGGTTCGGGATGCAGGACTGGTCTGGAGGGTTCGGGGGTCCGCCTTGTTCAAACGCAGGGGTCCGGGTTTGGTTCCTCCCGGGTGAGCAAGGTCAAACGTGCACTAGGAGACGCAGAAGACCAGCCCGCGTTCGCGCGGGCCGGCATCAGCTCTGGCAAAGCCAGTTCAGGCGCTGCGCGACAGCTTCGGTTGCGCCAGATCGAATTTGGCGATGCCGAAACGCCATCGATGATCAGTGGCAACCTGTCGGCACTGGTAGAACAGCATCAGTTCGTTGCCGTCCACCATGACGGTCGAATGGCCGTTCTCGCCCGGTTCACCCGGATCGAGCACCGGTCCCAGTGACTGGTAGGGCCCTTCGACCCTGTCGGCGATGGCGAAGAACACGCGCTGGCGGCTGCCGCGCGGGCCCTCCGGCAGGAAGCAGGTGGCATTGAGCAGGATACGGCCATCGGGCAGCTCCACCAGCTGCGCACCTTCGATGCCCCATTCATAGTCCGGATGTTCGCGCGGGTTGTGGTGCGGAACCTCGCCGTGATCGAGTATCTTGCCCAACCGCTTCCACGGACCAAACCAGGAATCCGACATCGAGCGCGCAAGATAGATGTCAGGCTGCGGAACCCGGGCGAAGGGCGGCATTCCGGAATAGACGATGTAGCGCTTGCCGCCGACCGTCGCGGGATGCGGATCATAGATGCCGTCTTCTCCGGTGCCTGCAAGGGCGACGAGTGCAGGCTGCAACACCACCCAGTTGAAGCCGTCATTCGACACCGCATGCTCGCAGCGCCCGCCCGGCTTCATGAACTCGGTCTGCACGAACATGTGAAACACGCCGGCATCGAAGATCACGCCGGGTGCGGCGACGCCCGATCCCTGGATCGGCAGCTTCACCGGTTCATGCTCCGTCCACGGACCATAGAGGTCTGCCGCAGTGGCATGGAGGATGCTCCATGTCTCGCTCCTCACGGTGCCTGATGAGCCAAAGACATGCCAGACTTCGCCATCGAATACGGGGCATGGGTCCTTCAGATCCTCGGTCATCGCAGGATGAAACAGGGGAAAGACATTGTCGCTGAACTTGATCATGTGGTTCTGTCCGGGACGCCGGCCTGTCTGGCCCGGCGCGGGAATGCGTTTCTAGTTCCCGCCGCTGCTGCGGCTCGCTGATGGCAACGGATGATCACCCCTGCAGGATGAATGGCCGCTTAATGGTTCGACTGTGTACTTGTGAACTCATGCCGCACACGTGCAGAACAATCCTCGCTCCTGACGTCGCGATGTTTGCTTGCGAAGTCAAGGTGCAACAGGTCGCCATCCGCGAGTTTTGGTTCGCCGTTGCATGAGTGTGACGGCTGCTCCCAGTCGGGAGCTGCGCCATGCAGGGTCATTCCAGCACCCTTCACGCTTTGGTTCCTGCCCGGTTGCAGGCTGGAACGCTTGGGGCCTCTGCGGCGTTGGCTGCGGGAGGAGACGGAATCATGGACAGACCGAGCGACATCGACGAGACGGCGAGCCGCGCCAATGACGGGAAGACGGCGGAGGAGCGCCAGCGCGGCAACCGCGGCGGGCAGGTGACGGACGGCAAGAATGGCGACGTGCCCGCCGGCGGCGGGCGGCGGGGGCCTGGTCGCTGGGTGAGCTACCGGCAGCGCGGCGATTGATTGTCGGCATGTTCTCCTCCACACTCGTGACGAGTGGAGGACCTGCATGAACGTCAACGGACGCCATTACCGCACCATCTGGCTCAATACCGACGGCTGGGCGGTGGACATCATCGACCAGACGAAATTTCCGCATGTCTTCGAAACCGTGACCCTGCGGACGCCGGAAGAGGCCGCTCATGCCATCAAGGACATGCTTGTGCGCGGCGCGCCGCTGATCGGCGTCACCGCCGCCTATGGCATGGCGCTGGCCATGCGGCAGGATGCCTCCGACGCTGCATTGGCCAGTGCTTACGATCTGCTGGTGAAGACGCGTCCTACGGCCATCAACCTCAAATGGGCGCTCGACGAGATGACGCGCGTGCTCAGGCCGCTGGCAGCGGCTGAGCGCAGGGCCGCAGCCTATGCGCGGGCGGCCGAGATCGCGGAGGAGGACGTGGCCATCAACCAGGCCATCGGCCGCAACGGCCTCGACATCATCAGGCACATTGCATCGCTGAAGCCGGGGCAGACCATCAACATCCTCACTCATTGCAATGCCGGCTGGCTCGCGACGGTCGACTGGGGCACCGCGACCGCACCCATCTACACCGCGCATGATGCGGGTATTCCGATCCATGTCTGGGTGGACGAGACGAGACCACGCAACCAGGGTGCCTCGCTGACAGCTTGGGAGCTGCTTCACCACGGCGTGCCGCATACCGTGATCCCGGACAACACGGGCGGCCACCTGATGCAACACGGCCTTGTCGACATGGCCATCGTCGGCACCGACCGGACCACGGCGCAGGGAGATGTGTGCAACAAGATCGGCACCTATCTCAAGGCCCTGGCGGCCCATGACAATGGCGTGCCCTTCTACGTCGCCCTGCCCTCGCCCACCATCGACTTCACGGTCGTCGACGGGATCCGGGAAATCCCCATCGAGCAACGCGGCGGCCATGAGGTGTCGCACCTCACGGGCCGCACCGAGGACGGGCGCATCGAGACGGTGGAGATCGTGCCGCGCGGCTCGAAGGTGGCGAATTATGCCTTCGACGTGACGCCGGCGCGCTATGTGACGGGGCTCATCACCGAGCGCGGCGTGATCGCAGCGAACCGTGGGGCGATCGCGAAGGCCTTTCCGGAACGCGCGGCTCAGTAACGCGTCACCTCCACGCGCATGCGGCGGGCGGCGTCGGTGACCGAACGGATCGTGGGATAGCGCGCCGCGTTTACCATCATGTCGCGCGCAAGGGTCAGGGCACGGGCCTCGCAGGTGGCCCGGCGGTCCTTGTCCTCGATCCATTCGAGATCGATGTTGTGGGCGAGCCCCAGAATGCGGCGGATCATCTTGGCCGCAGCAAAGCCCACTGTGTCGGTCCACAGGCGGTCCATGTAGGCCTGACGCTCGATCTCGAGCCGTGCCGCGCCGTCGACGCCCTCGAACAGCGAGGCGGGATAGGCATCCCCCGTCGGGTTCTCGCGCCACAGCTCGAGGAATTTCGCGCGGAACTGGTCGATGATCTGCTCCAGCGTGGCGAGAACCCAGCCGCGGTAGGGGTCGCGCTCGCCCGAATCCTTCTCATGGCCGTCCTGGGCGAAGAAGTTCAGCAGGAAATTGGCAACGATGGCGCCGACGTCGAAGCCCATGGGACCCATGAAGGCGAATTCCGGGTCTATGACGCGGGTGTCCTCCGGGGTCAGCATGACCGAGCCAGTGTGCAGGTCGCCGTGCAGCATGGCCTCTGCGGAGGACAGGAACTTCAGCTTGAGACGGGAGACAGCCACCTTGAGGTCACCATCCTGCCGCCAGCGCGCGGCGTAGGCATCGAGCTGCGGCGACGTCCAGCGGTTGAGCGCGGCCACGCGATAAGGATCGGTGAAGATCAGGTCCTCCGTGATCTTGCACAGCGCCGTGTTGCCGGCAAAGGCAGCGATCAGGGCCTTTTTCCGGTCGGCCGCCAGCGCAAGGTCGGAGGTGAAATAGAGGGTGCGCGCCATGAAGGTGGAAATGTCGGCGGCGAATCTCGGATACTCGACACCACCGATCATGCCGCGCCGCATGATGATGTGGGGCTCGAGAAGCTCCATCACGATCAGGGCGAGGGCTTCGTCATAATGATGGATCTTCGGCACCAGCGCACCGGTGAGGCGCGCCTGCTCGCTCAGCGCCATGTGCTCGTAGTGGGCCCGCGACAGCGGCAGCGGCCAGCTTTCCCCCACCAGCCGCACATAAGGCAGCGCCTGCTTCACGGCGACACCACCGACGGGTCCCTTCACGATGAACACGAGGTTCAGGTTGCCGTCGCCCACCTCCATGATGGACCACTGATCCGGCGGGCCGCCAAGAATGCGGCGCACATTCTCGATGCCTGAAAGATAAGCAGCGAGGGTTTCGGGTTTCTGGGGGGCGTAGCCGTCTCGACTCTCGATCATTGCAGACATGCGGATTGCTGATGCGTTCATGTCATTGAGCACTGAAACTCATCGCAAATGCAAGCCGATGCCATCGCAAGTCAGCACTTTCGCATTCGCGAAAACTTTGATGCCATGCAGCATTCTGCATTTATCACACAATAGCTCTGGACAATTCGCAATCTGTGTCGGATGTTTTCCGGGATCGGCGTCCTCAAGAAGTTTCGGCCGAACAGCCGGCACGAAGCCATCCCGGGCGCGCGAGAGACCATGAGCTTTGGAGGAGGACCAACGCAATGCTCGACGATCTCATCAAGGAAGCCGCCAACCGCCGTGACGTGTTCAAGAAGCTGGGTGCTACCGCACTCGGCGCCGCCCTGCTGGCCGATGCGGGCTTCGACCCCGCCATGGCACAGGCGCTCGCCCCCGCTGGCAAGCCGATGAAGGCTGCCTTCTCCAATGCCGGCCTGCAGGCCACCTGGTGCGCCCAGGGCAAGCAGGCAGCGGAGGCCTGGGGCAAGCTCATGAATGTGGAGGTCACCTGGTTCGACGGTGAACTCTCCGCCACCAAGCAGCGCGCCGCCATTGACAACATGGCCTCGCAGACATGGGACTTCGTGGCGATCCAGACCTTCGGCATCGGCACGCTGACCGACCCGATCAAGAAGATGATCGACGCCGGCACGCCGGTGATCGCCATGGACACGCTCGTCGCCCCTCCCGGCACGGTGCCGCTGCAGACCTTCATCGCGCCCGACAACATCATGATGGGCTCGGTCGTCACCAATGCGCTGGTCAGCGCCATGGGTGGGGCCGGCAACATCGTGATGACGCAGGGTGCGCTCGGTCATTCCGGTGCCCAGGGCCGCGCCAAGGGCTTCCACCAGGTGATCGACGGCAATGCCAACATCAAGCTCCTTGATGAGCAGCCCGCCGACTGGGACGTGACCAAGGTGGCCCGCATCTGGGACTCGCTCCTGACTCAGTATCCGGACATCAAGGGTGCCTTCTTCCACAACGACGACATGGCTCTTGCCGCCTACAACGTGATGAAGGCCAAGAACCGCACCGACATCCTGATCGCCGGTGTCGACGCCATGCCGCCTGCCGTGAACGCGGTGCTCGACGGCGTGATGGTGGCCACCGTGCGCAACCCCTCCTGCCGCATCCATGGCTGGGCGGTGGCGGCGGGTGTCGCCGCGGTGCAGGGCGGCGAGAAGGCCGGCAAGGATATTCCGGACTTCATCCTCGCCGACGGCCCCGTCATCACCAAGGAAACGGCGCCCGGCCATTTGTGGCTGCAGAAGAACTTCCTGATCTGACCCTTGATGGCTGATCAGTCACAACAAGCGAGCGGGGGTGCAGAACCCCTGCTCGAGCTTTCCAACGTATCGAAGCACTTCGGCGGCGTCATGGCGCTGCAGAACGTGGACTTCACCCTGCTGCCAGGCGAGATCCACGGGCTGGTCGGCGAGAACGGTGCGGGCAAGTCAACCACAATGAAGATCATCGCAGGCGTCCACACCGATTTCGACGGCACCATGCGAATCAAGGGCCGCGAGGTTCGGCTGCGCTCGGCGCGGGACGCGCTGGCCAATTCCATCGGCATGGTGCACCAGGAGCTCTCGATCGTTCCGGACCTGAGCGTGGCGGAGAACGTGTTCCTCGGCAACCAGCCGCTCACCTCGATCGGCACGGTGGATTGGGGCCGCATGAACCGTGAGGCGAAACAGCTGATCGCCAGTCTCGGCCTCGACATCGACCCCACCACCACCATGGGCTCGCTGCCCGTCGGGCTGCAGCAGCTGGTCGAACTCTCCCGTGTGCTGTTCTCCGGCGCGCAGATCATCATTCTCGACGAGCCGACATCGGCACTGTCGCCGCCAGAGGTGAAGCAGCTTTTCGAGGTGCTGCGGCGGCTGCGCGCCGAGGGCCGCTCCATCGTCTTCATCTCGCATTTCCTCGACGACGTTCTGGACATTTCCGACCGCGTCACGGTGTTCCGCAATGGCAAGAAGGTGATCACCGAGCAGACCAAGAACCTCACCAAGGACAGCGTGATCGCCCACATGATCGGGCGCGGTTCCAAGGACATGCACATGGGCGAGGCGGCGGAGCTGACGGGCGATGATGCCAAGCCCGTGGTGCTCTCGGTCTCCGGGGTCAGCGATGGCAAGAACCTGCGGGATTTCTCGATCGAGCTGCGCGCCGGGGAGATCGCCGGCGTCTATGGCTTCATGGGCTCTGGTCAAATCGAGCTGGCGCGTGCCCTGTTCGGCAAGGTGCCGCTGCGGCGCGGCTCGGTGAGCCTCGACGGCAAGCCGGTGCGATTCAGGTCAACCGCGGCAGCGCGCGCCAAGGGCATCGCCTTCGTGCCGGAAAACCGGCGGATGATGCTGTTTCGCCAGGAGCCGGTCTACAAGAACGTGTCGATCTCGATCCTCGAGCGCATCCACCGCATGTGGCTTAAGCCCAGGACCGAGAAGCGCATCACCGAGGGTCATATCAAGGACCTCCAGATCAGGCCGCCGCGCACGGCAATTCCGCTGGGCTCCTTGTCGGGCGGCAACCAGCAGAAGGTGGCGCTGGCCAAGTGGCTCACCCACCTGCCGCGCGTGCTCATCCTGTCGGAGCCGACCCGCGGCATGGACGTGGGGGCAAAGGAAGACGTGATCCGCATCGTCAAGTCGCTGCGCGACAAGGGTGTGGCCATTCTCGTGCTTTCCACCGAGCCGGAGACCATCCTGACACTCGCCGACCGCGTGACGGTTATCCGCAAGGGCACGGTGGCGCGTGAATTTGCGACGGGGCACATCGAGAAGGCAGACCTGCTGGCGGCGGCTTGAGGCTTTTGAAGGAGACGGAGTGAACATGACCACGGTTGAAACGGCAGCGCCCAAGAGCTTCTCCCTGAAGCGCTTCCTCGCCGATCAACTGCGCAATATCGCGCCGGTGTTCACGCTGGTGGCGCTCGTGGTGTTCTTCAGCTTCGCGTCGAGTTCCTTCCTGACGCTCGACAACATGCTGAACATCGTGCGCCAGCTGTCGATCACCGGCATCATCGCGGTGGGTCTCACCTTCGTGATCCTGACGGCGGAGATCGACCTCTCCGTTGCCGCGGTGGCGAATGCGGTTGGCATCACGGTCGCCTATTTCACCATCCAGCCGGATTACGTGAACATCGCCAACATTCCGCTGCCGGGCTGGATCGCCATCATCCTGGCGCTGCTCTCGGCCCTTGCCTTCGGCCTCGTCACCGCCTTCGGCATGACCTTCATCGGCATCCCGTCCTTCATCATGACACTGGCCATGATGCAGATCGCCAATGGCGTCTCGGCGCTCCTCGTGCGCGGGCAGATCGCCTACCAGTACCCGGACCTCATCACCACGCTGGGTTCAGGCACCGCCTTCACCATTCCGCTGGGTTTGAACGCGGCCGGCAAGGCGATGTTCATTCCCATCGGTTGGCCGATCATCGTATGCATGATCTTCCTTCTCGTCGGGCACCTGGTGCTGACCTATACGCGTTATGGCCGCTACGTCTACATGGTGGGCGGCAACCGCGAAGCGGCGGAATACTCCGGCGTCAACGTCAAGTTCATCATCGGCTCGGTGATGGTGATCTGCGCCATGTGCTCCGGCATCGCCGGCATGCTGGGTGTCGCCTATTTCGGTTCGGCCCAGCAGAACCAGTTCGACACCTTCCTGCTCGATGCCATCGCCGCCGTGGTGGTGGGCGGCACGTCCCTCTTCGGCGGGCGGGGTGGCATCGGCAACACCATCATCGGGCTCCTCGTGCTGGGGGTGGTGAATAACGGGCTCGACCACATCCAGATCGACAGTTTCCTCAAGATCCTGATCCGCGGGCTGATCCTGCTGGCGGCACTGATCATCAATGTCTACGCGCAGGTGCTGAAGGAAAAGCAGGGGGATATGGATTGACGGGCCTGTCCTCTTCCGCGTCTTGAGCGGGAGATGACCCAGGGGTTGATCCCCACCCCCGCCCGGTGCGTAAAAGGCGCATGGCATCCCCGTCCCTCTACTGGCTTCGCAATGACCTGCGCCTCACCGACAATGCCGCCCTGACGGCGGCGGCGGCGCAGGGCCCGGTGATTTTCCTCTATGTGCTCGATGACGAGACGCCGGGGGACCGGCGGCTGGGCGGGGCCTCGCGCTGGTGGCTGCACAAGAGCCTGGAGGCGCTGTCCGCCAAGGTGCCGCTGGTGCTGCGGCGGGGGGCGGCGGACAAGGTGATCGCCGCCATGTTGAAGGAGAGCGGCGCGACGTCCGTGCACTTCACGCGTGATTATGCGCCGTGGTCCGGAGATCTCGAACGGCGCGTGAAGGTCGTGGCCGAGACGGCGGGGGCCTCCTGCCACCGCTATGGCGGTTTCCTGCTGCATGAGCCGGAGGCGATCCGCAATGGCTCCGGCGAGCCCTACAAGGTCTATACCCCCTTCTCCAAGGCCTGCTTCGCGGCGGGCGAGCCGAAGCCGCTGAAGCCCGTGCCGAAGTTCAGAGCATATGATGGCCAGCTGAAGAGCGACACGCTTGCCGACTGGACGCTGCTGCCGACGAAGCCCGACTGGGCCAAGGGCATGGCGGCGCACTGGACACCGGGCGAGGCAGGTGCTGCGCAGCGGCTGAGGGACTTCATCGCCGACGGGCTCGAATTCTACGCCGACGAGCGCGACCGGCCTGACCGCGATGTGACCTCCAGGCTCTCGCCCTATCTCCGCTTCGGCGAGATCAGTCCGGCCCAGTGCTGGCATGCGGTGCGCGCGGCGCAAGTTGCGGCGGGCGGCAAGCTCGACAGGGCGGCCGAGAAGTTCCTGAAGGAAGTGCTGTGGCGGGAGTTCTCTTATCACCTGCTGCATCACTGGCCGACCTTGCCAGAGAAGCCCTTCCGGCCGGAGTTCGCCGCGTTCCCGTGGAGCGAGAATGCGAAGGCGCTGTCCGCCTGGCAGAAGGGGCGCACGGGCTATCCCATCGTCGACGCCGGTATGCGCGAATTGTGGGTGACGGGCATCATGCACAACCGGGTGCGTATGATCGCGGCCTCCTTCCTCATCAAGGATCTGCTGATCCCCTGGCAGGAGGGTGAGCGCTGGTTCTGGGATACCCTCGTCGATGCCGACATCGGCAACAATGCTGCGAGCTGGCAGTGGGTGGCGGGCTGCGGGGCGGATGCCGCACCCTATTTCCGCATCTTCAATCCGGTCCTGCAGGGCGAGAAGTTCGACCCGGCCGGGGCTTACGTGAAGAAGTGGCTGCCGGAACTGGCGCATCTGCCCGATGAATTCGTACACCGGCCGTGGGAGGCGCCCGCGTTGGTGCTGAAGGCGGCCGGGGTTGAACTGGGCAAGAACTACCCCCATCCTGTCGTGGACCACGGCAAGGCGCGCGATCGCGCGCTGGAGGCCTTCAAGGTGATCAAGGGGTCGGCATGACCAAGTTACTCGGCATCAGCGGTGCGCTGCGCAAGGCATCGACCAACACGGGGCTGTTGCGCGCGCTAAAGGAGATGACGCCGGCGCATGACTCCTTCGACATAGCGACGCTGCACGGCATTCCGCTGTTCGACGAGGATGACGAGGCGGCGACGGGCAAGCCCGAGGCGGTGAAGGTGCTCGATGCCAGGATCCGCGCTGCGGATGGCATCGTCATCGCCTGTCCCGAGTATAATTTCTCCGTGCCCGGTGTGCTGAAGAATGCCACCGACTGGCTGTCGCGCGGCGGCTCGCCCTTCCGCTGGAAGCGGGTGGGGATCGTGGGTGCCGGCGGCGGGCAGTTCGTCGGCACGGCGCGGGCGCAATATCACCTGCGGCAGAACCTGCAGGCGCTGCAGGCCATCACCATGCCGCGTCCGGAAGTCTTCGTGAACCACAACGAGGAGAAGTTCGACGCCGCGGGGAACTTGATCGACGCCGAGACGCGGCGGCACTTGGGCAAGTGGTTCGAGAGCTTTTTGGAGTGGGTGGAGAAGAGGCCCTAGTCGTCCCGCTCATCCCCACCCTCATCATGCCCGGGCTTGTCCCGGGCATTC
>NZ_QKVK01000016.1 GCF_003234965.1 Aestuariivirga litoralis | reverse complement strand
GAGCTCCGGGAGAGGCTGCGAGACCTCGCCAATGAGCGCCGGAGGTTCGACT
The DNA here is from genome assembly GCF_003234965.1 of Aestuariivirga litoralis. Classification (GTDB taxonomy): domain Bacteria; phylum Pseudomonadota; class Alphaproteobacteria; order Rhizobiales; family Aestuariivirgaceae; genus Aestuariivirga; species Aestuariivirga litoralis. Next base: position 39,113 of record NZ_QKVK01000016.1, on the reverse strand, counting down.
ACCGAGGGCCGTTCATCCTGCTGCGGACGGTAACCAAGTGGCATGTTCAGCCTGCCGTCCCAATGGCGTGAATATCTTTGCCCGCTCGCTGCACCGGAACTGCGAACAAATGCTACTCCACGCCCGTAAGCGGTGGGCAATGTTCGAGCCTTGGCCTCCGTCGGGGGCCAGGAGATAGTGTGCCAGTAGTCCCGTGCGGCGTTGGCCAACGCCTTCGTGAGCGACACTTCGAATAGTGGCGGCGCGCGATGAACGCATAAGGCCCGTCCCCCTCAAGCCATTCCTTTCAGGATAGCGAAACAGAGGTCGATTGCGGCGGGTTCCTCAATCTAGAGAGAATCATATCTATCTTGTTTAAGGAATGCTTGATCTCAACGGGAGTGCGCATCAGTATCAGCAGACTGGAGCCGGTGTATAAGTGGAATGCCCAAATCAGTTAGCCATAGCAGGACTTCAACCTCCCTCGTGTGTGCCTTTTCGCTGCTGACGACTTGGTCGAGCGGTGCACTCGCCGACTATCCTCAGGCAAGGAGCTACTTTGAGAGCCTCAGTAGTAGTGAGCAGGCTGAGATAGTTCTTGGCTTGATAGGAACTGGCGACTTCGTAGGGCTCATAGATTACGGATTCACTAAGCGATTGTATCGCTCCATCCTGGCTTTCGAACAGCGAAGCGGTGCTCTGGTGGATGGGATGATTACGCCATCAGAGCGTAACCTGCTTAGCAGGGAAGCCGATCGCTTCTACACCGAGACTGGTGCGGACTGGGTGCGCTTGCCAGAGACTGGCTCTGATCTACTTGTTCCGCTTCGGTTGTTCGATACCCAGACCACGACTGACCACGGCCTAGCGTATGAGCGCTCCGACAAGAACCTATCACTCAGTTTCTTTGCTTATCCGAGGGGCGAGAAGACGTTCGAAGCGCTATACGAGAAGATGAGCGAACCCACGGAACGAAGGCAGATCTCGTATAACACCCTTAAGACGAACTATTTCGTGGTCAGCGGAGCCTACAGGGGTCGAAATTTCTACACTTGGGTAAGTCGGATCCAAGGTGGTTCCTCTGGATTCACGCTGGCATGGAGTGGGAGTTGGGACACGATGGGCGGTAAATTGTCCATCCTTCTCGCCAATTCCTTTATGCCACTAGGTCGGAAGACAGACGCGACGACTGAAAATCAGCCAAGGACTCCCGCGCCGACACCCACGTCGCCTGAACCGCCGCCGCGATCCGAGGAGGCCCGTAGCGGCACGGGAACAGGCTTTAGAGTTTCACCCGAGGGGCACGTTCTCACAAACTACCACGTTGCGGGAAAGTGTCGTGATCTTGCCGTGCGTCGTCCAGGCGATGTGCCCGCGGCAGCCAGCCTAGTTGCCAGCGACGAGACTAACGACCTCGCTGTCATCAAGATCAGCGGATCGCTAAGCGGAACAGTTGCCAAGTTCCATACAGGCGTGAACCCCAAAGCGGGGTCAGACGTGGTTGTATACGGCTTCCCGCTGGCCAGCATTCTTGGTTCAAGCGGGAATGTAGTCACAGGAAACATCACGTCTCTTGCCGGCCTTGGAAATAACTCGGGCCAGTATCAGATCTCTGCTCCTGTTCAGCCAGGAAACAGCGGCGGCCCTGTATTGGACAGGGAAGGGCGCGTCGTGGGCGTCGTAGTGAGCAAACTCGATGCCCTGAAGACAGCAGAGGCGATTGGCGACATCCCGCAGAACGTTAATTTCGCAATTAAGTCGAGCGTTGCCATGAACTTCCTCGACGGCTCATCTATTACATATCAGGCTGCGGAATCCGGCACGCCCCTTGATACGCCTAGTCTCGCCGAGTTGGCGCAGGGGTTCACATATCTGGTGGAGTGCAAAAACTGATGAAGCGTCCAGTTCGCAGGCTTATACGGCCCGGTCTGCTTTTGGCCGGGGTTATTATGGGGTCGCTTTCGTCCCCGGCGAGCGGCGAGGAATTGAGCGGCGAAGTTCTGTCAATCCTCCAGCTTGAAGATGGCTGGGTGAGCACGGAAAACCCGAGAAAGTGCGCGAACATCCCTATCACCCCCGATACAGAGCTATACCCAGACCTGCACGTCAGCCGCGCCGGCTTTAAGTTCGATGCCGAAACCTCGTGGGAGTCGGGTGACAAGTACGAGGTCACTCGCATTCGGGCCGAATGGCCGACACAGGTCGTGCTGGAGGCGTCCATGTCTGGCAGTGGGGAGGGAATGGCCTGGACAGGCCGTTCTTTGTGGTTCGTCAACTACCCATGGGATGGATCAGGGGAGCCTAACGGGCCGCTAGAAGCGCGCGTGGCCAAGGCGACCTCCTTGACAATTGTTACCTGGCAGGAGTCCACCCAATCAGACGGGCAGGACAGCGCTCAGCCGGTAAAGGATCCGGTACCTGGGGCGAGCACGTACGTTCGTTGCTCCCAGACCCAACATGGGGCTCCTGAATGAGCGGGCGGTGTCGCCTTGAACACGTTCGTAATCGGTTGACGCCCAAGACAATCTTGGGAGAAAGCTTTGAATGGGGAATTATCGGTTTAAACGACGCCCTGGACCCTGGAACAGACTAATGCCTCCCAAGAGGGAGGCGCTGCACCTTTCAAGTAACAAGTAGGCGCTCGGCGCGGCGTTCGCTGGCGCAACTATCGTGGGTGGCTTGGCTACCCATCTAGCGACCGATGGCAATCTGCCGCGTTTTCTTCAGCCTGTCAGCGCAACTCTATTGACAGTGTCAGGTAACTTCGCCCTTTGTGGAATTTCGTTAGGGCGGGATTGCGTGATCGACGGAGACACAATTGAGGTCAATGGGGAGCGCATTCGCATGTTGGATTTTGATACGCCTGAAATCTCTGAATCCAAATGTCCAAGCGAGTATGCCAAGGGACAGAAGGCAAAATTCCGGCTGCTTGAACTGCTTAATTCGGGAGCGGTCGAGATCCGAGCAGCGGGCACGCGCGACAGCGACAAGTATGGCCGGAAATTGAGACTCGTTCTTGTTAACGGACGGTCGGTTGGAGATGTTCTCATCGCTGAGGGGCTTGCATGGCCTTGGGAGGGTCGTCGGCACGCGTGGTGCGGCTGATCAATCCCGGCGCGCGCTCGACCGCGTGCTTTGGTTCACGGTTGCTGAGTGCTTTTGATCTAAGCGACATACAGATCCGCTTTATTTAGGTATTGATTCGGGTTTCTTGCGCGTGAATCTGGAGCGACTGGGGTTTGGTAACGCTCTACGTCTACGGGATCCTGAAGCAGTGGTTCGAGATGAATACACACGCTTCGTGTGCGGAGCCGAAGCCTATTTTGACCGGCTTGGTATCGTATTGATTGCTACCTGTCCAAAGTGATCCGCTCCGCCCCAATGTGCCACAGCATCTCATCGGAGGGCGTGGAAACCGCCCCGGAATATGGCACGGTCTTTGTGAAGCGCCCCCGTCTCACTTGCCAGGCAAGGCGGCTGCCTCGAATGCTCTGCCGTGATCGTCGACGGCGTGCTGGGGGAGATGCAGGGGCCGACCAGCGCGGCGGGGCGGAGGGATGGTGTGGGCATTTGGCGACGACTTCTGAACGCCCACCGTGCGCGGACGATCGCGGTGGCTGAGGAGCGCCGCCAGACGGGGGGCAGTCGAAGCCGCCTTGCTCACGCTGCTGACGAACCGGCGCTGGAGTTGACCGCTGAGTACCACACCTTTCGTATTTAGCAGATTGTTACAGTTGCGATTCGGTAGGCGCTAGAGCAGGCCAGCCGTTGACAACGGCTCCTATCGCTTCTCGGGCAGGGGCGTTAGTCTCGCCTCACAATGTAGCATGTGCCCTTGTTTGCACCTGCTGTGCTAGTCGTTAGGACGACCCTAAGTAACTGGCCCGTCGTATTGTCAATGGGAAGGAAATACGCGGCCGATCCTCTTACAACCGATTTTGTTGCGGCGCGGGCGGTCTTTTCCTCGGGGAGTATTGGAAAGAACATCTTTTCGTAGATTGTAGCCCCGTTTGCAGACGCCACATTCAGTTCCAGCTTGGTTACGGTCCCGGCCGACCACTCACAGCTAACCGAATACACAGAACCATTGCCGTAATTGCTCGGAATCTTCATCAACGCCGTGCCACAAATCGTGCCCGTGGTGCAATTGAACGGGGCGACGACAACAGCCGAATGAGCCGGCAACACGCCGAAGACGGCGCCAAAAGTCGCCGCAACCACCAGACGCCGCATGGATACCTCCAAACCCTGAAAATTACATGGTGTCATTTTACGCCTTGGTGTGTGAAACCGGCAAGGACCGAGGGGGTGGTCCAGAAGGTTCGGCTCAGCGATCCCGATGCCTTGAGCCGCGAACAGGCCGAGATGTGGGAGATCAGCGATACCCTGCACTGCGTGGAATTGAGGCTGGTGCAGCGTTCGGAGCAAGTCTCCCGGTGGGTGGAACTGGCCGAGCAGGTTTTGGCGCAAGTTGCTCCAAGACCCCAAGGTGGCCGGCCCGAGTTGCGAACGCAAATCAGCCCGCGACCTGGCTAGGTCGCACCAAAGTGCAGCGCGCCGTGAAGATCGCCGGTCTCACACCCGAAGCCAAGGCCATCGCAGCTGAGCGCGGTCTCGATGTTGTATCCACTCTCAAGAAGGAAAAGCCCCAGGGATTAGCCTGGGGCCTCCCGACTATGTGAGGAATACAGCAATCAACCACACGACAGGCCAGAGGCATGAGGCGAAATTGATCCTGATCTCCACTTTCGTCTCCAGTTTGGAGCGGGCCATTGGCCCTCATCCTTTCTGGTTCGGTGAGCGCTCACGAACCACAAGGGTTGTGAGTTCTAGGCCGTCGAACGGATATCCGCCGTTCACAGCTGCATCGGCCGGACCATCGCTCGTGGCGCTGCAGCACCCCTCGCTCGATCCGGTTCCTGGGCCGCCTCAAGTCACCCCAGGTTGCCCGCCTTGATGGCGCTGGTCTGCGCGTCTACGCGGACCCGGCAAGAGACACGGGGAGCGGGAGTTGGTGAGGGTGTGATGCCCTCACTCCCCCGATGCCCTGGCACAGGAAACGAACACCGCGGGTAGATTATTGGGATGCGGTTGAAAGTCGAGTCCCGCGAGCGCCGCTTCGATAATCACTTCGCACTCGATGCTGACACTGTGCTGACACCAGTTTGAAGCAACCAACGGAGCCCTCAATGGGCTATCTTTTGCCAATTATTTCAGTGATTTATGGTGGGCGATGAGAGACTCGAACTCCCGACATCTTCGGTGTAAACGAAGCGCTCTACCAACTGAGCTAATCGCCCTTCCGCGGGTGGCTTAGCCTTCCCGGACCCCACAATCAAGCCGAAGAAAAACCCCGTGCGGGTTCTGAGGGCGCACGGGGCTGATGTGATTTGGGTGGTTCCAGAAACGAACTCTGGGCTGCTCCGTCTCCTCGCTGAGTTGCCACGCCCGAAACGCATTACGAGATCCATGTGTCGGTGATTCGTAGCGAATTTCAAGTTTTCGCGGCGCGCCGCGCGGCCTCTGCACGATCTTGCGGCAGAAACGAAAAGGGCCGCCCCGAAAGGCGGCCCTCGAGCTTGGGTGGATGAGGATCAGTGGGCGCGGGCTGCCCCTTCGCCGGCCTTCTCGGCCGCGGCGCGGGCGGCGGCGGCCGCTTCCTCGGCCGCCTCGTCCCAGGTGATCGCCTCCGGCATGCGGACCAGCGCATGCTTCAGCACGTCGTCCATGCGCGAGACCGGGATGATCTCGAGACCCTTCTTGACGTTCTCCGGGATCTCGCTCAGGTCCTTCACGTTCTCCTCGGGGATCATGACGGTCTTGATGCCGGCGCGCAGTGCCGCGAGCAGCTTCTCCTTCAGGCCGCCGATCGGCAGCACGCGGCCACGCAGCGTGATCTCGCCCGTCATCGCCACGTCCTTGCGGACGGGGATGCCGGTCATCACCGAGACGATCGCGGTGACCATGGCAATACCGGCCGACGGGCCATCCTTCGGTGTTGCACCTTCCGGCACGTGCACGTGGATGTCGCGCTTGTCGAAGACCGGCGGCTTGACGCCGATCGACGTGGCGCGCGAGCGGACGTAGGAAGACGCAGCCGAGATCGACTCCTTCATCACGTCGCGCAGGTTGCCGGTCACCGTCATCTTGCCCTTGCCCGGCATCATGAGGGCTTCGATCGTCAGGATCTCGCCGCCCACCTCCGTCCAGGCAAGGCCGGTGACGACACCGACCTGGTCCTCGCGCTCGGCCTCGCCATAGCGGAACTTCGGCACGCCGAGATACTGGTGCACCACCTCGGGCGTCACCTGGATCTTCTTCTTCTTCGACGTGATGATCTCCTTCACCGCCTTGCGGGCGAGCGAGTTGACCTCACGCTCCAGGTTACGCACGCCCGCCTCGCGGGTGTAGCGGCGGACGACCTCGTAGAGGGCCTCCTCCGTCACCTCGAACTCCTTGGCCTGAAGGCCATGGTGCTCGGCTGCCTTGGGCAGCAGGTGGCGCTTGGCGATCTCGAGCTTCTCCTCTTCCGTGTAGCCCGCGATCCGGATGATCTCCATGCGGTCGAGAAGGGCCGGCGGAATGTTGAGCGTGTTCGACGTCGTCACGAACATCACGTTCGAGAGGTCGTATTCGACCTCGAGATAGTGGTCCATGAAGGTCGCGTTCTGCTCGGGGTCGAGAACCTCCAGCAAAGCCGCTGACGGGTCGCCGCGGAAGTCCATGCCCATCTTGTCGATCTCGTCGAGCAGGAAGAGCGGGTTGGACTTCTTCGCCTTCTTCATCGACTGGATGACCTTGCCGGGCATCGAGCCGATGTAGGTGCGGCGGTGGCCGCGGATCTCGGCCTCGTCACGAACACCACCCAGCGACATGCGGATGAACTCGCGGCCCGTCGCCTTGGCGATCGACTTGCCGAGCGAGGTCTTGCCCACACCGGGCGGGCCGACGAGGCACAGGATGGGGCCACGCAGCTTGTTGGTGCGGCTCTGCACCGCGAGATATTCGAGGATGCGCTCCTTCACCTTGTCGAGGCCGAAGTGATCGGCATCGAGCACGTCTTCGGCGAACTTGAGGTCGTGCTTGACCTTGCTCTTCTGGCCCCAGGGGATGCCCAAGAGCCAGTCGAGATAGTTGCGCACGACGGTGGCTTCCGCCGACATCGGGCTCATCTGCCTGAGCTTCTTGATCTCCGCGTCGGCGCGCTCGCGCGCTTCCTTGGAGAGCTTGGTCTTCTTGATGCGGCCTTCGAGCTCGTCGATCTCGTTCTTCTCGTCGCCGTCGCCGAGCTCCTTCTGAATGGCCTTCATCTGCTCATTCAGGTAGTACTCGCGCTGCGTCTTCTCCATCTGGCGCTTGACGCGCGAGCGGATGCGCTTCTCCACCTGGAGAACCGAGATCTCGCCTTCCATCAGCGCATAGACCTTCTCCAGCCGCTGCGCGACCGAGGTCATCTCGAGAAGCTCCTGCTTCTCGGCGATCTTGATGGCGAGGTGTGCGGCGATGGTGTCGGCGAGCTTCGAGGGGTCGGTGATCTGGCCCACCGAGGCCAGCACTTCCTGCGGCACCTTCTTGTTCAGCTTCACATAGCTGTCGAACTGCGAGACGGCGGTACGCGCCAGCGCCTCGGTCTCCGCAGGCGTTCCGGCGTCAGACGGCAGCACCTCGACCTCCGCCTCGAAGAAATCGGTGCGGGCCGAAAAGCCGTGCACGCGCGCACGGTCGGAGCCTTCCACCAGCACCTTCACAGTGCCGTCGGGGAGCTTCAGAAGCTGCAGCACCTGCGCCAGGGTTCCCACCTCGAACACGGCGTCAGACGCCGGATCATCATCGGCGGGGTTCTTCTGCGCCACGAGCAGGATGCGCTTGTCTTCGCGCATCACTTCCTCGAGTGCCTTGATGGACTTCTCACGCCCCACGAAGAGCGGGACGATCATGTGCGGGAAGACGACGATGTCGCGGAGCGGCAGGACCGGGATCGTCTCGTAGCTTCCTGCAGGGGTCGTGTTGCTCATACTACTTCCTTTCATGGGCCGCCTCTGAGTCTGGCGCGGAAAAGCCGCCAAACAAGGGCGCCCGGGTTCTTGTGTCGTCGAGCCGCAAATCAGTGAGTCTCACGCGTATTCTACGCATAAATCCCCCCAAAGAGCAGCCTCAGCGTCGGGTCAGATGTGGAGAGTGCATGAGGAAATTTCAATGCGCTCCAAGGCTCGTCTTCTCCCGCTCCTCCAGCGGGAGAGGACGCTTAACGCGAAATGGCCGGGCATTCACCCGGCCATTCCAATTACTTGCAGGACGAAGTTCAGGCGGAGACGGTGGCCTTGCCGCCCTGCTTGTCGGCATAGATGAGGAGCGGCTTGGCCGTTCCGTCCACCACGTCCTTGGAAATCACAACTTCCTCGACGTCCGACATGGCGGGCAGGTCGAACATGGTCTCGAGCAGGATCGACTCCATGATGGAGCGGAGGCCGCGCGCACCGGTCTTGCGTTCGATGGCGCGCCTGGCGATGGCGCCGAGAGCTTCCTCGGGGAAGTTCAGCTTCACGCCTTCCATCTCGAACAGGCGCTGGTACTGCTTGACCAGCGCATTCTTCGGCTCGACCAGGATCTGGACGAGAGCTGCCTCGTCGAGGTCCTCGAGCGTGGCCACGACGGGCAGACGGCCGACGAATTCGGGGATGAGGCCGAACTTCAGAAGGTCTTCCGGCTCCAGCTCGCGCAGCACGGCACCCGTGCGGCGGTCCTCGTTGGAACGGATCTCGGCGCCGAAGCCGAGGCCCGAGCCCTTGGAACGCTGGTTGATGATGCGCTCGAGGCCGGCGAAGGCACCGCCGCAGATGAACAGGATGTTGGTCGTGTCCACCTGCAGGAATTCCTGCTGCGGGTGCTTGCGGCCGCCCTGCGGCGGCACGGAGGCAACAGTACCTTCCATGATCTTGAGCAGCGCCTGCTGGACGCCCTCGCCCGACACATCACGCGTGATGGACGGGTTGTCCGACTTGCGGCTGATCTTGTCGACCTCATCGATGTAGACGATGCCGCGCTGGGCGCGCTCGACATTGTAGTCGGCCGCCTGCAGCAGCTTCAGGATGATGTTCTCGACGTCCTCGCCCACGTAGCCGGCTTCGGTCAGCGTCGTGGCGTCCGCCATGGTGAAGGGAACGTCCAGGATGCGGGCCAGGGTCTGGGCCAGCAGCGTCTTGCCGGAGCCCGTGGGGCCGACCAGCAGGATGTTCGACTTCGCCAGTTCCACGTCGTTGTTCTTCTGGGCGTGGTTCAGGCGCTTGTAATGATTGTGCACGGCGACCGAGAGCACCTTCTTGGCGTGCTCCTGGCCGATGACATAGTCGTCCAGGACTTTCCGGATCTCGTGCGGGGTCGGCACGCCGTCCTTGGATTTCGCCAGCGAGGTCTTGTTCTCCTCGCGGATGATGTCCATGCACAGCTCCACGCATTCATCGCAGATGAACACGGTCGGGCCCGCAATCAGCTTGCGGACCTCATGCTGGCTCTTGCCGCAGAAGGAGCAGTACAAGGTGTTCTTGCTGTCGCTCCCCGTTGCCTTACTCATTCCATCTCCTTGGACATGTGCTGCATGATACGCACGCAGTCTCTAACAAGACTTCACCGCCATTGCCGCAGTTCCGTCACGGGGTCCGGCGAACCGGATCAAATCATGTATTCAGCATGGGCAGACATGGTTAATCAAGAATTGATTACCACCTGCCCCACCGGCGCAATGCCCGGTGGTAGACAATTCGGGGACTATTTCCCCTCCGCCGGCGCGGCGCGCTTCTCGATGACCTTGTCGATCAGGCCAAAGGCGAGGGCGGCTTCAGCAGTGAAGAAATTGTCGCGCTCGAGGGCATCCTCGATGGTCTGGTAGTCGCGTCCGGTGTGGTGGACGTAGATCTCGTTCAGGCGGCGCTTCAGGCTTTCCACTTCCTTGGCATGGATCAGGATGTCGGTGACCTGGCCCTGGTAGCCGCCGGAAGGCTGGTGAACCATGATGCGGGAATTGGGCAGCGCGAAGCGCATCCCCTTCTCGCCCGCCGTGAGCAGGAGCGAGCCCATGGACGCCGCTTGCCCCATTACTGTGGTGGAAACGGGGCAGCGGATGAACTGCATGGTGTCGTAGATCGACAGGCCGGAGGTGACGACACCGCCCGGGCTGTTGATATACATGGAGATTTCCTTCTTGGGGTTCTCCGCCTCAAGGAACAGGAGCTGCATGCAGATGGACGCCGCCACGTTGTCGTCGATCGGGCCCGTGATGAAGATGATGCGCTCGCGCAGCAGGCGCGAGGGAAGGTCATAGACGCGCTCGCCCCGGCTCTCCTGCTGGATGACGGAGGGCCAGAAGGCGCCGGTGGTCAGGAATTCGACGGGATCGCGCATGGATGTCCTTCGGGTGAATCGGGTTATGTGTTGATCCTTAGATAGGTGAGCCTGCGGGAGGATGGAAGAGGCTTCCCCACCAGCGTTAATCCCTGGTTGAAGCGAAGCCCAGCATTTGCAAGGGCTTGGCCTGCCATGCGAAAAGTGAACCACTGCACACAGCAATCCGGAACCCCATGAAAAGTTTCGCCTTCACCCTTCCCGCCGACCCCATGCCCGCCCACCGCCTGCGCCTCGAAAACGTGCTGCGGGCGGCCACGGTAATCGATCCGGTCTTCCGCAATTCCCCGCAGTTCAATTGCGAACCCCTGAGTGAGGCGCTTGCCTGTTTCCTCACCCTGAAGCTCGAAACCGCCAACCCCATCCGCTCCTTCAAGGGCCGGGGGGCGGGCTATCTGGTGGCCTCGCGCGTGGCGGACGGCAGCCTGAAGGGCCGCCGCCTCGTGGGTGCCAGTGCCGGCAACTGGGGCCAGGCCCTGGCCTATGCCTGCCGCAGCCATGGCATCCCCTTGACCCTCTTCGCCGCCACGACGGCCAATGCCCTCAAGGTCGCCCGCATGAAGGCGCTGGGGGCGGAGATGGTGTTGACCGGCCATGACTTCGACGCCGCCAAGCAGGCCGGGGAGGCCCATGCCAGGGCCACTGGGGGCCTGTGGGTCGCCGACGGCCTCGATCCCGAGGCGGCCGAGGGTGCCGCCACCATCGCGCTCGAACTTCTGGCAGGGCCCGAAAGGCCCGACGTCCTCGCCGTGCCGCTCGGCAATGGCGCGCTCCTCACCGGCATCGCCCGCTGGGCCAAGGCCGCACATCCGGGGATCGAGGTCATCGGGGTGCAGGCCAAGGGCGCCGATGCCATGGAGAAGTCCTGGCGCAGCGGAACGCTCGTCTTCCCGCCCTCGGTCGCCACCATCGCCGACGGCATCGGCGTCCGCGTCCCGATCAGGGAAGCCGTCGAAGACATGCAGCACCTCGTCGACGAGGTGCTGCTGGTGGAGGACGCCGACATCATCACCGCCATGCGCAGCCTCTTCCGGACGGCCGGCCTGATGGCGGAGCCCTCGGGCGCGGCCGGCGTCGCCGCGATCCAGGCCTACCCCGCCCGCTTCAAGGGCCGCCGCGTGGCAACGGTCCTCTGCGGCAGCAACCTCACCGCGGAGCAGGTGAAGGCCTGGCTGATGTGAGGGCTCAGGCCGCAGCGCGCCGCTGCCTGATCCACCACCACAGCGCCCCCAGCGGGCCGCCCAGCACGAAGCCGCCCTGCCCCGTCATCAGCAGGCTCAACAGGGGCCCCTGACTGGCGCCGGGGTCGAGGATCATCGGGCCGAAAAAGCCTGCGACGAAACCGATGCCGCCCAGCGCCACGGCGCCCAGCACGATCGAGGAGAGAAGCCCGTGCTGCAGGTGCTCGGTGGCTGCGAGGATGAAGATGGCCACCCCGATCCCAAGGAGGAACGGCACGCCGCGCCCCAGGAACGGGCTGCCGGCGAGGTCATAACCGGCGAAATAGATCCAATAGGAGATGAACCAGCTGGTCACGAAGCCCAGGAACCCGAGCACGATGCGGACGAGTATCAGCAAGGTTCATCACCCCCTTCGGTGCATCTTTGCGATTTTGGCGGTCTTTTCAACTAGAAATAAAGCCCGCTGCATGGCGCGGGCCTCGCCCGGCCATGCACCCCTGCCTCCATCCCATCATGCCCGGGCTTGTCCCGGGCATCCTGTTTCGGGCGTCCCGAAAGGATCGCCGGGACAAGCCCGGCGACGAGGGGAAGGGGGCACGGGGCGCGCGAGGGGGCACCCTGGCTACGCGGGGCGCGCGGAGGCGCGGGGGCGGCGCAGCACCGCACCACGTTCCGCCCCGGTCTCCCGAAGGCCACGCCCCCAAAGCAAAACGGCCGGACCCTGGGGGCCCGGCCGCTTCGAACTCGGTCCGTCGGAGGGGATCAGGCCGAAGCCATCTCCTCCTCGTCCTCGACCATCTTCTGGAGTTCGTCCTTGGTGACGGTCTTCTCGTCCACCTTGGCGGTGGCGACGATGCCGTCGACGACCTTCTGCTCGAAGATCGGCCCGCGCAGTTCCATCATGGCGCCCGGATTGCGGCGGTAGTAGTCGATGACCATCTTCTCCTGGCCGGGGAACTGGCGCATGCGGTTCATCAGCGCGTTCTGCAGTTCCTGCTCGGAGACCACCACGCCCTGCTTCTCGCCCATCCGGCCCAGCACCAGGCCCAGGCGCACGCGGCGCTCGGCGATGGCGCGGTATTCCTTGCGGGCCTCTTCTTCCGTCGTGCCCTCGTCGGCGAAGGACTTGCCGGAGCGGGTCATCTCGCCCTGGAGCGCGTTCCAGATGCCGTTGAACTCGGCCTCGACCAGCTTTTCCGGCAGTTCGAAGGCATATTCCTTGTCGAGCGCGTCGAGCACGTCGCGCTTCAGCTTCATGGCGCTCATCTGGGCGAATTCGGCGCCCATGCTCTGCTTCACGGTATCGCGCAGCTTGGCGAGGTCCTCGAAGCCCATCTTCTTGGCGAAGTCCTCGTCGATGGCGGCTTCCTTGGCACCCTCGACCTTGGTCACCTTGGTGGCGAATTCGGCCGGCTTGCCGGCGAGTTCGGCAACGCCATAGTCGGCCGGGAAGGACACCTTCACCGTGACCTCGTCACCGGCCTTGGCGCCGATCAGCTGGTCCTCGAAGCCGGGGATGAACTGGCCAGAGCCGATTTCGAGCGCCACGTCTTCCGCCGTGCCGCCGTCGAAGGCCTTGCCATCGATGGTGCCGACGAAGTTGATGGTGACGCGGTCACCCTTCTCCGCCGCAGCCTGCTTCTCGTCGAAATTCTTGGACTGCGACGCGATGCGCTTCAGCGTCTCGTCGATCTGGTCCTCGGCGACCTCCACCACATGGCGGGTCAGCGACAGGCCGGAATGGTCCTTCACCTCGAAATCGGGGATCACTTCCAGCGCCATGGTGAAGGCGAGGTCGCCCTTGCCGTCCATGACGGCGGCAATCTCGGCCTCGTCCGTCGGCAGCTTCACTTCCGGCTGGTAGGCCGGCTTCAGGTTCTTTTCCTCGAGCAGCTGCTTGGAGCGGGAATCGACGGCGTCCTGCAGCACTTCCGCCATGGCCGACTTGCCATAGACGCGGCGGAGGTGCGCCACCGGCACCTTGCCGGGGCGGAAGCCCTTGATGTTGGCCCGCTTCGACATGTCCGCCAGCTTGGCGTTCAGCTCCTTGTCGAGCTCCGCCTGGCCAACCACCACCTTGTATTCGCGCTTGAGGCCAGCGCTGTGCGTCTCGGTAACCTGCATCGTTCCTGCTTCCGTCTAGAGTCTATGGGCCTGTGGCGCCTGGGCATTCGGGCTCGTGCATGGTGCGGGCGGAGGGACTTGAACCCCCACGGGTTTCCCCACAGGAACCTAAATCCTGCGTGTCTGCCAATTTCACCACGCCCGCGCACGAGCGAAAGCCCGGGCCGTTGCAATGGGCGCGGTCTATAGCAGAGGGGTTTTCGGTATGCCAGTGAAGAAAGCGCCCGCAGTTGGGCCGTTCAGGCCCGCCGGGCGGCGCGCGCCTGCGCCAGCGTGGTGAGCCCGATCCCCAGCGCCACCACGGCGATTCCCGCCCAGACCATCGGCGGGTAGCGCTCGCCCAGCAAGCTGACCCCCACGCCGACCCCCACCGCCGCCGCCACATAGCCGATCTGCGAGAGGTAGGTGGGCCCGCCCACCGCCTGCAGGCGGAAGAAGGTGAGATACATGATGGTCGAGGCGGCAAGCTGCCCCGCAACGATGCCGGGGATGGCGGCGAGCGGCGCGAGGTTCAGCCCGCCCACCAGCCACGCCAGCGCCAGCAGCGGCAGCACGGCGGCGAGGTTGATCGTCGCCCCCAGCCGCATCGGCCCTGCCCCGCGCGGCCAGCCCACCGTGCGGTAGACATTGCCGGCACCGAGGAACACCGGGATCAGGGCCGCCAGCAGCAGCCAGCGTGCCTCGCCGCCCGCGAAGCCGGCATGGCGGGCGATGATGATGGTCACCGCCCCGGCGAGCCCGAGGGCAATGCCGGCGAGGCCCAGCGGGCCCGGCGGCCTCACCCGGAAGGCCATGGACAGGATCGCCGTCGTCACCGGCGAGGTGGCCACCAGGATGGCCGCCAGCCCGCTGCCGATATGGGGAATCGCCGCGAAGGTCAGCGCCAGCGGAATAACGTTGGACAGGACGGAGGAAATCGCCGCATAGCGGTAGAGCCCCGGAACCGCCCCGTCGGAGGCCTCGAACAGCCGGGCCGCCACCCCCACCGCCAGCCCGGCGCCAAGGCAGATGACCGCCGCCCACAGCGCCGGGTTCACCCCTGCCGCCACGGCGAGCTTGCCCAGCGGAAAATTGCAGCCGAAGGCCAGCCCGGTGATGAGCAGCAGGACGAGCGGACGGTTCATAGGCAGTCGATCAGCGTCTCGGCCGTCAGCCCGCGCGGCCCGTGCCGGCTGGCGGCATCCCCATGCAGCCACACCGCCGCACAGGCCGCCTCGAAGCCGGGCATGCCCTGCGCCAGCAGCCCCGTCACGATCCCCGCAAGCACATCGCCCGAACCCGCCGTCGCCAGCGATGGCGGCGCATTGACGTTGACCCGGGCCCGGCCATCGGGTGCGGCGATCACCGTATCCGCCCCCTTCAGCACCACCACCGCACCGGAGCCTTCGGCGGCCTGCCGCGCCAGTTCAATTTTTGATTCACCTGCTTCACTTAATCCTTTGAAAACACGGTCAAATTCGCCAGCATGCGGGGTCATCACCACGGGCCGCCCCGGCACCATGTCGATGAGCCGGAACAGCCGCTCGCTCTCCGCCGCGAAGGACGACAGCGCGTCGGCATCCAGCACCGCCGCCGCCCCGCTCATCAGCACGGTTTCAACCCGGTCGCGGGTGTCGACCCCCACCCCCGCCGCCGGGCCAATGCACACCGCGTTCTTGCGCCGGTCGGCCAGCAGGGCCGAAAGATCGAGGTCTGACAACATGATGGCCGTGACATGTGACGCCTGCACCAGCAGCGCCTCGCGCCCGCCCGAAAGCGTAACCAGCCCCGCCCCGGCCCTGAGGGCCGCCTCCGCCGCCAGCCGCGCGGCGCCGGTGCTCAGCGGCCCGCCGGACACCACGACGGCATGGCCGCGGCCATATTTGTGGCCAGCCACCGCCGGCTGCGGAGGCCGGATTCCGCAATTGATGGAATCCCTTGGGCGAATCTCCTGCAAGACTGAATCAGGAATGCCGATGTCCGCCAGCACCACCGCGCCGCAGAGTTCCCGGCCCGGCAGCAGCACATGGCCGGGCTTCCGGCGGAAGAAGGTGATGGTCACGTCGGCCTTCACACAGGCGCCGCGCGGCTGGCCGGTCCGCCCGTCGAGGCCGGAGGGCACGTCCACCGCCACCACCGGGCAGCCCGCGCCATTGATCGCCGCCGCCAGTTCCGCGGGGAAGTCCTTCGACAGCCCCGCCCCGAACAGCGCATCGACGATCAGCCCTGCCCCGTCCATGGCGCCCACCGCCTCCACCGGCCCGTCCCAGCGCGCCGCCATCGCCGCGGCGTCGCCCTTCAGCCGCGCCCTGTCGCCGAGCAGTGCCAGCCGCACCGGCCAGCCCCAGGCCCTGAGGATGCGCGCCACCACGAAGCCGTCGCCGCCATTGTTGCCCGGCCCGCACAGCACCAGCGTGGGCCGCGCCCCGTAGCGGCGGGTGATCTCGTCGGCAACCGCACGCCCGGCATGTTCCATCAGGCTGAGCGATGGCACGCCGGCCGCTACCGCCAGCGTATCGGCGCGGTACATCTCTTCGGGCGTCAGCAGTTCGTGAATCATGGCCGCAGGCTAGACCATTGCCGGGCCAAGCGGAACCAAGCGGCAATTGCCCGCCTTGCGCAGCGCGGCAAAGGGGAGGAGTCTGCGCTGATCGGGGCGACCGGAGACCGAGTGATGACCCATCCGACCACCCAGGCACCCACCGAAGCTGTGAAGATGCTCGCGAGGCGCATCCTGGAAATCGGTTACGACGACCTGCCGCCGCGCGAGCGCCACGTGCTGGAAAGGGTGGCGCAGCGCATGGCCGTGTCGCGCGACTGGAGCACCAGCTTCGAGGAAAACCGCAGCTTCGGTGAAAGGATGGCCGACCGGATCGCGGCCTTCGGCGGCTCTTGGACTTTCATCATGCTCTTCGGCCTCGCCATCGCGATCTGGATGGCAGTCAACACCGTGCTGTTCTACCGCTGGGGAGCCGATCCCTTCGATCCCTACCCCTTCATCCTGCTAAACCTCTTCCTGTCTCTCATCGCCGCCATCCAGGCGCCCATCATCATGATGTCGCAGAACCGCCAGGCGGCGAAGGACCGGCTTCAGGCCAGCCACGACTACGAGGTCAACCTCAAGGCCGAGATCGAGATCATGGCGCTGCACGAAAAACTCGACGAATTGCGCCAGAAAGACCTCCAGGAACTGATAGCGAGCCTGAAAAGGGATAGGTGAGGTGCCAGCCTGCTTTCGAGGAGGTCATCCCCCTCAGGCCGTCATCGCGGCGAAGGCCGGGATCCAGCTGCCTGCGTGACGGCCAGCCAAAGCAGGGGCCCCGGCCTTAGCCAGGGTGACGCCAGCACAGTGATCATAAAATAGGCACTTCTGCCTAAATTCTAACCACTCTACCCTGCCCAAATTTCAGGCGACTACCCCAACCCCTTGATTCAAAACCCGGCAAAATCTGGCACAGGTCCTGCAAGCATCTGATCAACATTGCGAGAGGCTGTCATCCGCCATGAAAAAGATCGAAGCGATCATCAAGCCGTTCAAGCTGGATGAGGTGAAGGAAGCGCTGCAGGAAGTGGGCCTGCAGGGCATCACCGTCACCGAGGCCAAGGGCTTCGGCCGCCAGAAGGGCCATACCGAGCTCTATCGCGGTGCCGAATATGTCGTCGACTTCCTGCCCAAGGTGAAGATCGAGGTGGTGCTGGCGGACGAGTTCGTCGAGCGCGCCGTCGAGGCGATCCAGAACGCGGCGCGCACCGGCCGCATCGGCGACGGCAAGATCTTCATCTCCAACATCGAGCAAGCCATCCGCATCCGTACCGGCGAGGCCGGCCCGGACGCGCTCTAACCCAAGACCAAGAAAACCAAGCCAAGCCTAGAGGAAGATAACATGAGCAAGCCCCTGGACGTGTCCGGCGTCCTCGCCCTGATCAAGGACAAGGACGTCAAGTACGTCGACCTGCGCTTCACCGACCCGCGCGGCAAGATGCAGCACCTCACCATGGACGTCTCGCAGATGCACGAGGACGCCTGGGCCGAGGGCCTGATGTTCGACGGCTCCTCGATCGCCGGCTGGAAGGCCATCAACGAGTCCGACATGGTGCTGATGCCCGATCCGTCGTCGGCCCACCTCGACCCCTTCTATGCCCAGACCACGCTCGCCGTGTTCTGCGACATTCTCGAGCCCGGCACCGGCGAAGGCTATTCGCGTGACCCGCGCATGATCGCCAAGCGCACCGAGGCCTATCTCAAGTCGACCGGCATCGGCGACACCGTGTTCGTCGGCCCCGAGGCCGAATTCTTCATCTTCGACGACGTGAAGTTCGCCGTCACGCCCTACAACACCGGCTTCAAGCTGGATTCGGTCGAGCTGCCGTCCAACTCCGACCGCGACTACGACACCGGCAACATGGGCCACCGCATGCGCACCAAGGGCGGCTACTTCCCGGTGAACCCGATGGACTCGGCCCAGGACATGCGCTCCGAGATGCTCTCCACCATGGGCGACATGGGCCTCATCGTCGAGAAGCATCACCACGAGGTCGCCTCCTCGCAGCATGAGCTGGGCACCCGCTTCCAGCCGCTGGTCACTGCCGCCGACCACATGCAGATCTACAAGTACGTGATCCACAACGTGGCCCACGCCTATGGCAAGACCGCGACCTTCATGCCCAAGCCGATCTTCGGCGACAACGGCTCGGGCATGCACTGCCACTTCTCGATCTGGAAGGACGGCAAGTCGATGATGTCCGGCAACCAGTATGCCGACCTCTCGGAAACCTGCCTCTACTTCATCGGCGGCGTGATCAAGCATGCGAAGGCGCTCAACGCCTTCACCAACCCGTCGACCAACTCCTACAAGCGCCTGGTGCCGGGCTATGAAGCCCCGGTGCTGCTGGCCTACTCCTCGCGCAACCGCTCGGCCTCCTGCCGCATTCCCTTCACGGCGAACCCCAAGGCCAAGCGCGTCGAAGTCCGCTTCCCCGATCCGACCGCCAATCCCTATCTCTGCTTCTCGGCGATCATCATGGCGGGCCTCGACGGCATCGTGAACAAGATCCACCCGGGCCCGGCGATGGACAAGAACCTCTACGACCTGCCGCCGGCAGAACTCGCCAAGGTTCCCACCGTCTGCGGCTCGCTGCAGGAAGCAATCGACTCGCTCGCCGCCGACCACGAGTTCCTGCTCAAGGGCGGCGTGTTCTCCAAGGACCAGATCGAGAGCTACCTCGAGCTGAAGCAGGAAGAGCAGGACCGCTACCGGATGACGCCGCACCCGGTCGAGTTCGACATGTACTACAGCTGCTAAGCCTCCCTCGGGACGCGACAGGAAAAACCCCGGCCGAAAGGCCGGGGTTTTGCCGTTCTGGCGACACGTGAAGATTGCGAAAGCCGGCCGCGGACAACTGCCACACCGTCAATGTTAACGAAGCTTTTCAGCGGCGAACCAGATCCGCGCATCGCGGTGGCCCCGACTGTGTCCGGTTTGCAACAGCGCGCCGCCATTCAGCCTGATCGCTGATCTGTGATGATCCATCCCTGCCTTGCTGTGGTAGTCGATTGTCATCGAGCCCGGCATAACTCGGGCTGAGTGAGTTCAAGAAGGGGATGTAAGTATGAGGAAGTATCTTCTCGCCGGGTCCGCGCTGGTTGCAGCGCTGTCGATCGCCACCGCGGCCAATGCCGCCGACATGACGGCTCCGGCCACCTATGACTGGACGGGCTTCTACCTCGGCGCCAATGCCGGCGTGGCGTGGTCCAATGCCAGCATCGACCAGAACACCTATATCGACGGCGTGCGCGTTCCGGCTCTCAGCAACAGCCTCGATGGCAACAACACGGCCTTCACCGCTGGCGGCATCCTGGGCTACAACTACCAGATGGACCAGATCGTCCTCGGCGCCGAAGCTGACTTCAACTATCTCGGCTTCAGCAACGACCGCAGGCGGAACATCGACGACGGCGTCTATGCCACCACCAACTTCGAGGCTGACTGGTACGGCACGATCCGCGCCCGCCTCGGCTTCGCCGTCGACAACCTGTTGATCTACGGCACCGGCGGCGCGGCCTACGGCAACATGAATGCCGACGGCAAGCTCGTCGTGGGCGACGCGGTCTGGAAGGGCTCGACCGACGATACCCGCTGGGGCTGGACCCTCGGTGCGGGTGCCGAATACGGCATCGACAACTGGAGCCTCGGCGTCGAATACCTCTACGTCGACCTCGGCAGCGACAACTACAAGAGCAACACGATCGACCTCGATCCGGGCCTCGCCAACTTCAAGGGCGACGTCGACTACGCCTTCTCGACCGTGCGTGCGACCGTCAAGTATCGCTTCCAGTAAGCTGGCAGCGTCTTCGGACAGCGAGGCCCCGGCAGAGATGCCGGGGCCTTTGCGTTTCTGGAACCACCGTGGTGCACCCGGCTGGCGCTTGTCGCCGGGGCCCCCAGGGGGCTAATCCCCTCTGCCATGTCCCACGCTTCCGCGATTCACCTCCGCTCCCCCGCCCATGATTTCCGCATGGGGGTGCTGCTGGTCGCAGGCTCGGCGGTGACGTGGAGCTTCGGCGGCACCATCGCCCGCTTCATCCATGTGGATGACAGCTGGACGGTCGTCTTCTGGCGCGCCCTCTTCGCCGCCACCTTCCTCCTGCTCTTCATGCTGTGGCGTGACGGGCCCAGGGCCACCGCGGCGATGTTCCGCAACATGGGGCTCGCGGGCCTCGGCGTCGCCATCTGCTTCGGCGTCGCCTCGTCCTGCTTCGTGGTGGCGCTGCAATACACCACGGTCGCCAACATCCTGCTCACCCAGGCGGCCGCGCCGCTGTTTGCCGGCCTCCTGGCCTGGATGGTGTTCGGCGAGCGCATCGACGGTGCCACCTGGGCGGCCATCGCGGCGGTGATCGGCGGCGTCGCCATCATGGTTTCCGCCTCCTTCTCGGGCGAGGTCTCGCCCATCGGCGACGGGCTGGCGCTGGTCATCACCATCATGTTCTCGGCGGCGATCGTCATCACGCGGCACCACCCGGAGGTGCGCATGACGCCGGCGGTCTGCCTCGGCACCGCCATGGCCTGCGTGGCGGCCTTCTTCCTGTCGGGGCCGCTGCCCGTCAGCCTGCCGGACCTTGGCTGGCTGTTCCTGTTCGGCGCGGTGAATCTCGGGGCGGGGCTTGCCATGTTCGTCACCGGCGCGCGGCTCATCCCGGCCGCACTTGCGGCCCTCGTCGGCACGCTGGAGCCGGTGCTGGGGCCCCTGTGGGTGTGGCTCATCCATGGCGAGGTGCCGGTGGCGCGCACCATCTTCGGCGGCGCCATCGTCTTCGCGGCGCTGTTCCTGCACATCCTCAATGACTGGCGGCGGCAGCGAGCGCAGAAGCGTACCAGCCCCATGGCCTGACGGTCTGGGCATTCTCCACCACATAGACGCGGCGACGGAAGCCCGGCGCATTGCCGACGCGGTGCAGCGCGCCCGTGTCCAGCGCCTGCGCCACGTGCCGGCGCGGCAGGTATCCCGAGCCGCCATTGCGCAACAGGTGGTCCAGTGCCCAGTCGGATGAGGCGATGACCAGCGCCGAGGTCACGTCACCCGGAAAGGCCGCGGCATGCTGGCGGCGGAATTCATCGCCATGGTCGACATAGACATAGCTCGCATCCATGAGCGGCGCCGCCATGGCCTCGCGCGACACGAGGATCAGCTCGTCGTCGAACAGCACGTGGCTGGCAAAGCGCTCGCCCTCCTGCGGGGCATGGCAGAAGGCGATGTCGACGAGGCCGATCGCCAGCCAGCGGTCGATCATGCGCTGCTCGCCCGGCCAGAAGGCCAGCGCCACGCCAGGGCAATGCGCACGCACGTGGTCGAGGAAGCGCCGCCCCGGCCCCTCCCACAGGTCGAAGTCGAGCCCGACATTGCACACGCCCTCGAAGCCCCGGGGCAGGGATATCTCGGCGCGCGCCTGCCCCCACAGCTGCACCATCAGCTCGGCATAGCGGCGGAACTTGAATCCGGGGGACGTCAGGTCGGCGCCTGACTTGTTGCGGTGCAGCAGCTTCTGGCCGATCTCCTCCTCCAGCCCGTTGATGCGGGCGGTGACGGTGGAGGGCGTCACGTTCAGCCGCTTCGCGGCAGCGACCAGGCTCCCGGTCTCCACCACGGCGAGGAAGGTGCGCAGCTCGTCGAGGTTCATGCCATGCTCAATTCGAAACTTTCGAACATAATGCCGAAAAGATTTCGATTTTCAACGCCAAGACCCTCTGCCACTCTCCTGCGTTCCAACCGGAGGGCTGCCCCATGGATTTCGTCCACTTCCTGTCGAGCCACATGCTGGACCCGTCACTGGGCGGCAAGCGCCTGTACAAGAACGTGGTGGCGCAGGCCGTGCATGCCGAGGCGCTGGGCTATCGCGGTGTAGGCATCCCCGAGCATCACCTGATCAACATCCTGCTGATCCCCGCCCCGCTGCAGATGGCGGTGAAGGTCGCGGCCCATACGCGGCGCATCAAGCTCGTCACCTCGGTCTGCCAGTTGCCGATCCGCGACATGCGCATTTTCGCGGGCGAAGTGGTGCAGGCCCAGGCGCTGTGCGACGGGCGGCTGATGCTCGGCGTCGGCAAGGGTGCCTTCGGCTTCGAGACGCAGCGTTTCGATGTGCCCATCGAGCAGACCAAGCCGCAGTTCGAGGAAGACCTGAAGCTGCTCGAGGCGCTGCTGACGCAGGAGGAAGTGTCGTGGAACTCGGAGCGCTATTCCTTCGAGCCGCTCACCATCATGCCGCGCCCGGAAGACCCGATCCCGCTGATGGTGGCGGTGATGAACCCCGCCGGCATCGAGGCGGCGGCGAAGTCCGGCTACCACGTGCAGACCACGCCCTTGGGGGGCAGCCACCAGCAATTGATCGACCAGGTCACCGCCTTCACCCGCGGCAAGGCCGCGGCGGGACGCCCGCTCGACACGCGCCTGTCGCTGCAGCGTGGCATGTTCCTTGTCGAGAACGACGCCCAGAAGCGCCTGATCGCCGAGAAGGCCTGGACCTATTACCAGAGCTTCGACAACGTCTTCGGCGGCGCGGGCATCGTTGACAGGGGCATCATCCGCCCGCTGCCGCGCGCCCAGAGCGTCGAGGAGCTCGCCTCCAACCTCCTGCTCTGCGGCAAGGACGAAATGATCGAACGCATCGAGGTCTATTCCGAACTCGGCATCGACGAGGTGCTGACCACCTCCAACTTCGGCCAGGACGAGCAGATGACGCTCGACATGATGAGCCGCTTCGCCGAAGAGGTGATGCCGCACTTCGCACAACAGAAAAAAGCAGCCTGACGGGGAGACCGAAAACAATGCCCATCATCCGGGTCGAAATGTTCAAGGGCCGTACGCCGGCGCAGAAGAAGGCCATCGCCAAGGAGCTGGTCGACGGCTTCATCCGCGGCGCGGGTGGTGGCAGTCCCTCCTCCTTCAACGTCGTCTTCGTCGATGTCGAGAAGCATGACTGGGCCGTGGGCCACGACATGATGAACGAGAAATATCCGGACAAGTGAAGCCATGCCCACGCCAGTGAAATCCGCCTTCTCGGTCGAGGGCGAGGGAGAGCCGATTTTCCTCATCCACGGCATCGGCGCCTCGCGCGCCTCCTTCGCGGGCCTCGTGCCCCACCTGAAGAATGAATACCGCGTCATCTCCTATGACCTGCGCGGCCATGGCGCCTCGCCCAGGCCCCAGCCGCCCTACACGCTCGATGATCTCGTCGAGGACCTCGAGGCGCTGAGGAAGGAGCTCGGCATCGAGAAGGCGCATTTCGCCGGGCACTCGCTCGGCGGCATGATCGGGCCTGCCTATGCGCTCAAATATCCCCAGCACGTGCTGACGCTGGGGCTTTATTCAACTGCTGCCTTCCGCACCGAGGATGACAGCGCCAAGGTCAAGGGCGTCGTCGCCGCCATGCGCACCAAGGGCATCCCCCAGGTGCTGGAGACGCTCAAGGACCGCTGGTTCACGCCCGAATTCGGCCAGCGCCGGCCAGACGTCATCGAACGCCGCATGCAGCAGGTGATCGACACGGATCCTGACGTCTTCCTCTCGGTCTTCGACATCTATGCCGAGACCGAGATGGCGCCCTGGCTCCATGAGGTGAAGCACCCCTCGCTGGTGCTGACGGGCGAGAATGACGGCGGCTGCAACCCGCGCCTCAACAAGCTCATTGCCGAGGCGCTGCCGAACTCGGAACTCGTCATCCTGCCGGTGCTGCGCCACGCCATCCTGCTGGAGGCGTCAGACCAGGTTGCTCCCCCGGTGCTGGACTTCCTGCGCCGCCATCGCGGGCGCTAGTCGACCTCCACCACGCGGCAATGGGCATAGGCCTTGTCGTAGATCTCGTGCCAGCGCGGCGGCTTCGTCAGGCGCATCAGCGTGCCGCCCAGCCCGCCGCCGCCGAGGGCCTCCTTGCTGGCTGGCGACGGCGCGGCGGCCGTGCCCGCCTTGCTCGCCACGACCCTCTCCCGCGGGCCCGCCGCCTCCTGCGGTGCGCCCCGTTCATAGAGGATGTTGTTGTTCGCAACCCCGGCGGCCCAGCGCCGGCAGAAGCTCTTGGTCCGGGCCTCCACCGATTCCGCCGCAACACCGGCAAGCACGGCAGAGATGACGAGAATCGGGACTGGACGCCGCCTCATGAACACTCCGTTAACTGGCCGGACTACAACTATAGGCTGATTATGTCGCAAATTTGGATTCGGTCGGGCGCGAAACAACCGCTTGTGACCGGCATCACGCCGGGGCTGCCGCAATGGCGTCATGGTTTAATGAATTCTTAAGCGGGAGGAGGCCGCACATGACCACCATCACGAAGCTACCCGCCATCGAGACCCCTTCCCTGATGCTGCGCGAAATCGAGCTCCGTGACGCGCCGGCCTTCAGCAATTTCATGACGCAGGACGACTATCAGCGGCACATCGCGGTGCGGCTCGCCTCCGATGGCGAGGTGCGCGCCTTCGTGACGCGTGCGGTGGCCCGCCAGGGTGATGACCGGCGCAACTGCTTCCATCTTGCCGCCGAGGAAAAGCTCTCGGGCGAGGCGATCGGCGACGGCTTCCTAGTCCTGCAGCACCCGAAGACGGTGGAGATCGGCTGGGGCCTGCATCCCGCCATGTGGGGCATGGGGCTCGGCACCGAGATCGGCCACGCCCTGCTCGGCCTCGCCTTCGAAAGGCTGCGCGCCGACAGCGTGTGGTGCAAGGTGATGGACGGCAACCAGGCCTCCGCCCGTCTCGCCACCCGCATCGGGCTGCGCCACCTCAAGACCCACCCGCATTATCCCGCCGCCCCCGGCCGCAGCTGCCGGGTGGATTTCTACGCCATGGACGAAAGCGACTATTTCGACCGCGCCTACTGAGCGGCGGGTCCGCCCCTCATCGGCAATTGCTGCGCGCGGGCTGGCCTGCCAGCCGCTGCGCCAGCCAGTTCACCGCCTGTGCGTGGCCGGCATCCATGGCGCCGGAATGGCCCTTGCCCTTCAGCGTCACGTACTGGACGCTGGCGCCCGCCTGGCAGGCGCCGCGCACGAACTGCGTCGTCACCTCCGGCTTCACGATGTCATCCGCCCCGCCCTGGATGATCAGCGCGGGGGCCCGGTTGCCCAGCGCATAGAGCGAGTTCTGCACCATCAGGTCCTTCCACGGCGGCACGCGCGAAGGGTCGGCGCGCAGGAACTGCTTGTCGAGGCCCTTCTGCGCCGCCGCCGCATCGATCTGGCTGCCGAGATCGTCGACGCAGTTCTTGCTCACCTGGTCGATCAGGTTCTGCGACACGCCGTCGAGCAGGCTGTTGAGGGGTGCGCCATATTTCTCGTGCCAGGAATCGAGCGTGTAGGAGGCAAGGATGCGCCCGGCGATGGAGTTGAGATTGGCCTTCAGCAGCGTCGCGAGGTCGGTGGGCGGTGCGATCGCCGCAACGCCCTTGAGCTTCAATTCCGGGGCATATTCGCCAGCCAGCTGGGCGGCGAACAGCACGGCGTGGCCGCCCTGCGAAAAGCCCCACAGGCCGAAGTCGCTGCCGCCGCCCACCGCCGGGATCTGCCTTGCAGCGCGCACCGAATCGATCACCGCATAGGCCTGGCCCTTGCCCACGAGGTAGCCGATGGGCCCCGGCGTGCCGAGGCCGGGATAGTCGGTTGCCGCCACCACCAGCCCATTGGCCACGATCTCGTTGAGGCCGCCGATCGACTTGGTGGGTGCGGCGCGCAGCGAGGGGGCGCATTTCCACGCCACGCCCGTCGTCGGGTGCGCCCAGGCAATGAACTTGCGCGCCGCCGGGTTGGCGGGGGCCTTGTCGGGAAGCACCACCACACCGGTGGAGAGGATGGGCCTCAGCCTGTAATCGCGTGTCACGTATGTGATGCGCCAGGCAGTGGCGCGGTAGATGCGGGAGAGGCCGATCTGCTCATACGCCAGCAGCGTGCCGGGCTTCTGCGTGGCCGAAACCGCCCTGGGCGATGTCGGGCCCGGC
Source organism: Aestuariivirga litoralis (assembly GCF_003234965.1). Lineage (GTDB taxonomy): Bacteria > Pseudomonadota > Alphaproteobacteria > Rhizobiales > Aestuariivirgaceae > Aestuariivirga > Aestuariivirga litoralis. Next base: position 12,966 of record NZ_QKVK01000016.1, on the reverse strand, counting down.
CGCGCCTCCACCCCGGGGGCGATGACAAGCAGGGCCACAAGAAGCAGAAATGCCGCGAACCGTTTCAACACCCGTGTCCTTCCTCTCGTGCTGCGCGAGCGGCGGCTTGTGCGGCGGCGGGCCGCGAGTCATCATTTCACGCGCGCCAAGAGCTAATCGTCCGCATGGCAATGGTCAACCCTTGCGCGCAACGGGTGGAGGGTGAAGGTGGCCGCATCGATCAGCGCACAGGCCCGTCTGGTGCTCGCCATCGGCGCGCCCGGCTTCGCGGAGCGCCTGCTGGCGGCAGCCGGCGCCTGCCTTGCCCATGATGCGGCGGCCCTGATGATCTTCCATCCCGCCGCCCCGCCCGCGGTGCTGGTCGATCATCTCCGGCCGGCCGAGCGCGCCTGGCTCTATGGCGACTATCTCTCGGGCGTCTATGCGCTGAGCCCCTTCTACCGTGCCGCTCAGAAGCTCAAGGCGCCGCGCGTCGCCCGGGTGCGCGAGATTGCGCCGAAGGGCTTCGCCCAGAGCGAATATCACCGCCGCTACTTCGCACGGATCGGCGTTGATGACATGATCGGCCTCCTCATCCCCGCAAGCCAGGCGGAAACCGTGTTCATGTCCTTCTCGCGCAGCACCGGCAGCCGGCGCTTCACGGCGGGCGATGCGAAGGCGCTCTCCGCCTGCGCCGAAATCCTGTCAGCCGCCGTCACCCGCCATTGCGAGATCGCGGGGCCGCTCGCCAGCCGCCACATCGCCGCTGCCGCCGCCCCCATCGCCCACAGGCCCGCGCCTTCGGGTCTCACCGCGCGCGAGGCACAGGTCGTCAACCTGATGCTCGAAGGCCATTCGGCCCGCGCCATCGGCGAGGCGCTGAAGATCTCCAATGAAACCGTGCGGGTGCACCGCCGCCACATCTATGAAAAGCTCGGCATCTCGTCCCAGGGCGAGCTCTTCCGCTGGTTCCTCGCCTCGCGGGCATAACCCTGTTGCGGTATGGCGCGGCCCGGCGCCCTGCCATAGTCTTCGCCCGAACCCGAGGGAGAGAAACATGACCAACGTGCCGCTCCGTGCCCGCCGCGAAAATGGCGGAACCCCGAAGATGACGGGCCGCTTCCAGATCAAGTCCGAAACCGGTGTCCTCAAGGACGTGCTGCTCGGCCCCGCCGAAAGCTTCCGCTGGATGGGGCTGGAGAATGCCGCATGGTCGTCGCTGGTGCGTGACACCATGCGCAAGGGCTACAAGTTCGACAAGCAGGTCGCCATGCGCCAGCACCGCGAGATGGTGGATGCCTATGCCCAGGCCGGCGTCACCACGCACTTTCTGCCGCTCGACATGACCAATCCCTACCAGGTCTATGCGCGCGACTCCTCCTTCATGTCGCCCTATGGCGCGGTCGTCTGCCAGCTCGCCAACCCGCGCCGCCGCGGCGAATATGCCGCCGTGCTGCGCTTCTATCTCGAGAACAACATCCCGATCTACGACATGATCTCGGCCGGCAATTTCGAGGGCGGCGACTTCAACATCATCCGCGATGGTCTCGCACTCGTCGGCTACACCGACCACCGCTCCGAGGAAGTGGCCGCAAGGCAGGCTTCCGAGTGGTTCATCAAGGAAGGCTGGGAAATCAAGTATGCGCCGATTGACCAGTTCTATGTCCACATCGACCTGATGGTCTGCATGCTGAACGAGCACTGCGCCGCCGTCTGCCTCGAAACCACCGAGGACGACGTCATCGCCTGGCTCAAGTCGAAGAAGATCGAGATCATCCCCGCCACCTTCAAGGAAACCATGGCCTTGGGCTGCAACGTCGTGACGCTGGGCGGCGACCGCGTGCTCTCGACCGAGAGTGCGAAGGACCTCAACGCCAAGATGCGCGCCGCGGGCTTCACCGTCTACGACCCGGACATGACCATGTTCCTGCAGGCCGGCGGCGGCGTCCACTGCATGTGCCAGCCGCTCTCCCGCGAGGCGGCGTAAGTCTGCACCGCCCTCCGCCTTACCCAGGCATCCCCTTGGACTCATCATGGCCGGGCTCGTCCCGGCCATCCTTCTTGCAGCCGCCAAAGAGGATCGCCGGGACGAGCCCGGCGACGATGACAGCAGGATGAGCATGACGGCGAGCGACAGCAGGATCATCTTCCCCTCCCCCAGCGCAAAAAACCGGCTTCCGCCGGTTTCCCATTCCAAGACCCAATTTCCGAGAATGCGCCTTTCTACCACAGCGAGCGCCCGCTGTCAAGGACTAATTTCCGATATTAGGATCGATTCATCCGCACCCGCCCCATGTTTCCCCTTGCATCCCCTTCCCATCCCGGCGAAAGCCCGTGCTGAACCAGGAGTGCAGCCGTGGCGGACGTCAACATCATCGGAGCGGGCCCCGCAGGCCTGATGGCGGCGGAAATCCTCGCCACCGCGGGCCACCGCGTCACCATCCATGACCAGATGCCAGCCCCCGCCCGCAAGTTCCTGCTCGCCGGCCGCGGCGGGCTGAACCTCACGCATTCCGAGCCGCTTGAGCAGTTCCTCGAACGCTATGGCGAGGCGAAGGACCTTCTCGAACCCGCCATCCGCGCCTTCCCGCCCGAAGCGCTCATTGGCTGGGCGAACGGCCTCGGCATCGAAACCTTCGTCGGCTCCTCCGGCCGCGTCTTCCCGAGGCAGATGAAGGCCTCGCCGCTGCTCCGCGCCTGGCTCCGCCGGCTCGATGCGCTGGGCGTCACGCTCGTCACGCGGTCCAAATGGCAGGGCTTCGACGGCACGCCGACGATCCTTGCGCTGGGCGGCGCCAGCTGGCCGCATCTCGGCTCCGATGCCGCCTGGCTTCCGGTCTTCGCGGAGAAGGGCATCACGGTCCATCCCTTCAAGCCGGCGAACAGCCGCTTCCTCGTCCACTGGTCGCCGGTCTTCCGCGACAAGTTCGCCGGCACGCCGGTCAAGAACGTGGCGCTGACATATGCCGGAAAGCGCGTGCGCGGCGAGCTGATGATCTCGCAGGAGGGGATCGAGGGCGGCGCCATCTATGCCCTCTCCAAGGGCCTGCGCGAGAAGCCGGGCCACCCGGTCATCATCGACTTCCGCCCCGACCTCACCGAGGAGGTGCTGGCCCAGCGGCTGCAGAAACCGCGCGGCAAGGATTCGCTGTCGAACTACCTGCGCAAGGTCGCGGGCCTCTCGCCCGTCGCCATCAACCTGCTGCGCGAGACGGGCACGGCACCCGATGCCAGGGGCATCAAGGCCATGCCCTTGAAGCTTGAGCGCCCCGCGGGCCTCGCCCGCGCCATCTCGTCCGCCGGCGGCGTGGCGCGTGACGAGGTCGACGCGAACTTCCAGCTCCACAAGGCCCCCCTCACCTATTGCGTGGGCGAAATGCTGGACTGGGAAGCACCCACCGGTGGTTATTTGCTGCAGGCCTGCTTCTCCACCGCCGTCACGGCGGCGCGCCACCTTGCCAGCCAGCTGGAAACGCGCTGAACTCAGCGCCATGGATCTCGATCTCCGCAACAGGACGGCGCTGGTCTGCGGCGCCAGTCAGGGACTTGGCTTCGCCATCGCCGAGGCCTTGGCTCATGAAGGCTGCAAGGTGGGCCTCATCGCGCGCAATGCCGCAAAGCTCGACATGCATGTGCGCAATTTCGGCGCCCATGGCCTGGACGCCATGGCCCTTCCCGCCGACATGGGCGACTGGGGCCAGGTCGAAACCGCGCTGAAGCGCTTCGGCATGCCGGACATTCTCGTCAACAATTCCGGCGGGCCCCCGCCCGTCGACGTGACGAAGGTCGACGCCGATCTCTGGCGCCGCCAGTTCGAGACCATGGTGCTGAACCAGATGCGCCTCACCGAGGCGGTGCTGCCCCACATGCGGGCGCAGCGCTTCGGCCGCGTCCTGTCGGTCGCCTCCACCTCGATCGTCGAGCCCTTCGCCAGTCTTGCCATCTCCAATTCGCTGCGCGCGGCGCTGGCGGGCTGGATGAAGACGCTGGCGGGCCAGGTCGCCGGTGATGGCGTCACCGTCAACATGCTGCTCCCCGGCAGCTTCGCCACCGAGCGCATCGACAGCCTCAACGCGCGGGAGGCCGAGGCCCGCGGCGTGCCGCATGCGCAGGTGGTGGCCGAGTCCTCCGCCGAGATTCCCGTGGGCCGCTATGGCGACCCGAAGGAATTCGGCGCCGTCGCCGCCTTCCTGGCGAGCCCCAAGGCCTCCTATGTCACCGGCCAGATGATCCGCATCGACGGCGGGGCGACCCGCTCGCTATGAGCCTGCTCGCCGACCTCCGCGCCGCACTGGGCGATGCCGCCGTCCTCGAGGGCGAGGCCATGGGTGCCAAGTCCTCCTCCGACATGAGCCTCACAGGTACTTCGCCTCCCCGCGCATTGCTCCGACCACGGACGACCGAGGAGGTTGCCACCGCACTCCGCCTGTGCAACGCCGCGGGCGTACCGGTCATCGCGCAGGGCGGCATGACCGGCCTCGCGGGCGGTGCCAACCCCACCGGCAGCGAGATCGCCATCAGCCTCGAGCTCATCCGCGGCATCGAAGAGGTCGACACCGCCTCCGCCACCATGGTGGTGAAGGCCGGTACGCCGCTGGAGGACTGCCAGCGGGCCGCCGCCGATGCGGGCCTCTTCCTCGCGCTCGACCTGGGCTCGCGCGGCTCCTGCACCGTGGGCGGCAATCTCTCGACCAACGCGGGCGGCATCCGCGTCATCCGCTATGGCATGGCGCGCGAGCAGGTGCTGGGGCTCGAGGCGGTGCTGGCCGACGGCACCGTCATCTCGTCGATGAACCGCATGCTGAAGAACAATGCGGGCTATGACCTGAAGCACCTGTTCATCGGTTCCGAGGGCACGCTCGGCCTCATCACCCGCGCCGTGCTGCGCCTCCACCCGCCGCCGGGCGAGATCACGACGATGCTCTGCGCGGTGGAAAGCTACGATCACGTCGTCGCCCTGCTCCGCCGCGCGCAAGGCACGCTCGGCGGCATCGTCGCCTTCGAGGCCATGTGGCGCGACTATTTCCAGTTCAACGCCGATGCCCTCAAGCTCCGCTTCTTCGAGGCCGACCATCCCTTCTGGGTCATCATCGAAAGCACCATGGCAGCCGGGGCGATCGAGGCCTTCCTCGCCGCCGCGCTCGAAGAGGGGCTCATCGCCGATGCCCTCATCGCCCAGTCGCATGCCCAGTCACGCCAGATCTGGTCGGTGCGCGACGGCCATCCCATCGAGGCGCTGCCGAACCTGCTGAACTTCGACGTCAGCCTGCCCATCGGAGCGATCGGCGATTATGCCGTCGCCTGCACCGCCGCGCTGAAGCAGCGCTGGCCCGAAGCCCATGTCTCCTTCTACGGCCATGTCGGCGACTCAAACGTCCACATCTGCGTCTCGACGCTCTATCGCCCGGGCGAGGACATGCATTCCGTGGACGACATCGTCTATGGCGTGCTCGGCCGCTACCATGGCTCGATTTCCGCCGAGCACGGCATCGGCACGCTGAAGCGCCCCTATCTCCACCTCTCGCGCAGCCCCGCGGAGCTGGCGCTGATGCGGACCCTCAAGCAGGCGCTGGACCCAAGGGGCATCCTCAACCCGGGCAAGGTGGTCTGAGTGCTCCGCCGGCTCGTCGACTCGCACTGGGCCTTCCGCCTTTTCCTCGCCCTTCCCGCCCTCGGCATGCTGGCGCAGTTCCTGCGGCTCCACAGCTGGGGACTGCTCATCGGCCAGTCGGGCGAATGGGCGGTGCGCATGCTGATCCTGACGCTCGCCGTGTCCCCCATCCGCATCCTGATGAAGCAGCTGCACATGGGGCCGCACTGGCCGGCATGGCTCCTCAAGCGCCGCCGCGATCTCGGCATGGCCTGCTTCCTCTATGCGGCACTCCACCTCGCGGCCTATCTCGTGCGGCAGTGGAACATCCACGTCGTGCTTTATGACCTGCGCTCCGTCGAATATGCCGCAGGCTGGCTGGGCTTCGTCACGCTGCTGGCATTGGCCGTCACCAGCAACGATGCCTCGGTGCACTGGCTGGGCACCTGGTGGAAGCCGCTGCAGCGCACCGTCTATCTCTCCGCCATCGCGGTTTTCCTGCACTGGTACTGGATCCGGCAGGATCACGACGGGTTGTGGCTGCACCTCGTTCCGCTGGCGGTGCTGGAAGGCTACCGCCTTCTCCACAACTTCGCGCGGCCGGCGGGGCTGAAGCATTGAACTGATCTTCTCATCTCATCATGGCCGGGCTTGTCCCGGCCATCCTTTGTCTGGCCCCAACAAAAAGCTCGCCGGGACAAGCCCGGCGATGATGACGTGGAAGATGAAGAGAGAGAGCGATCGAGCCGCCTACCGCGCATCCCCCAGCATGATCTCGGCGCCCTTCCAGCCCACCATCATGGCGGGTGCGTTGGTGTTGCCGGCGATCAGGTTGGGGAACACCGAGGCATCGCAGACGCGCAGGCCATCGACGCCATGGACGCGCAGCCGTGGATCAACCACGGAGTCCTTCTCCTCCGGTCCCATGCGGCAGGTGCAGGAGTGGTGATAGACGGTGCCGCTGCGCTGGCGGAAATCATTGATCATCGCCTCGTCGGTGTTGATCTCCGGACCGGGGCGCAGCTCTTCCGCCATCAGCCCCTTCAGCGGCTCCTGTGCGGCGATGGTGCGCAGGAACTTCACCGCCGCCAGCATCTCCTCGACGTCCGAGTTGGTGCCATAGGCATTGAACGAGATCCTCGGGTGCGCCAGCGGGTCGGGCGACGCGATCATCACCTCGCCGGTGCTGGTGGGGCGGCAGTTCGACAGGCCCAGCGAAAGCCCAGAGAACGGATCGGGGTTGAGGATCGGCCGCTCGCCGGCCTTGGGGATCAGCGTCGAGAAGGCCTGCATGTAGAGCTGCATGTTGGGCCTGGTCATCTCCGGGTGGGTGCGGAAGAAGCCGCCGCCCTGGTTGATGGAGAGCGACAAGGGCCCCTTGCGCGTCAGCACATATTGCAGACCCGCCTTCAGCTTGCCCCACCAGGGGCGAAGCTCGTCATTCAGCGTCGGCACCGTCATGCGCCATGTGTAGTTGATGCCGTGGTGGTCCTGCATGCGGGCACCCACGTTGGCATTGTCGCGGATCACCGGAATGCCGAGCGACTGCAGCAGCGCGCCCGGCCCGATGCCCGAGAGCTGCAGGAGCTGCGGCGAGTTGATGGCGCCGCCCGCGAGGATGATCTCGCGGCCCCTGGCATCGAGCTTCATGCCACGCTGGACGTAGGCCACGCCCACCGCGCGGTTGCCTTCGAACAGGATCTTCGTCGCCTGCGCATGGGTCTCGACGAGCAGGTTCTTGCGCTTCATCGCCGGGCGCAGGAAAGCGCGCGCCGCCGAATTGCGGATGCCGTCCTTGATGGTGAACTGGTAGAGGCCGGCGCCCTCCTGGCTCGCGCCATTGAAGTCCGGCGTGAACTTCAGCCCCGCCCTTTCGGTCGCCTCGAGATAGGGCTTGCAGAGGGGGTGCGCTTGGTCGCCCAGGTCGGTGATGGTCAGAGGCCCGCCGCGACCGCGGAAGGCCGGGTCGCCCTCGGCATAATTCTCCATCGCCTTGTAGGCAGCGAGCACCTCGTCCCAGCCCCAGCCGATGTTACCCGCCGCACGCCAGTCCTCGTAATCCTGCCGGTGGCCGCGGATATAGACCATGGCGTTGATGGAGGAGGAGCCGCCCAGGAGCTTGCCACGCGGGTAGAAATCGCTCTGGCCATTGAGCCCCGGGTCGGGCTCTGCCTTGTACATCCAGTTGACCGACTTGTCGTAGAAGGTCTTGCCATAGCCCAGCGGCATCTGCACATAGAAGCGCAGGTCGCTGCCGCCCGCCTCCAGCAGCAGCACGCGGTGCTTGCCGCTCGCCGTCAGCCTGTCGGCCAGCACGCAGCCGGCCGAACCGGCGCCCACGATGATGTAGTCGAATGTCTCTGGCACGATGCACCGTCTGGTGAGGAATGACCGCTTTTGCCCCCGTTCGGGCCGTCAAAACAAGTGTTTCCGCCTCACGACCGGTTAGAAATTTTCATCGTGCCCGCGCCCTGCGACCTGCTAGAAGCGAGCCATTTCCGGGAGGGACGCACCCATGAAAGTCAAGGACCTCAAAACCTTCATCGTCGGCAATCCGCCGCCCTCCTGGGGCGGGCGCTACTTCATCTTCGTGAAGCTCACCACCGACAACGGCATCACCGGCATCGGCGAATGCTATTGCGACACCTTCGGGCCCAAGGCCATGGAGGCGATGATCGAGGATACCTTCTACCGCTACATCGAGGGCATGGACCCGTTCCACCTCGAATCGATGTGGCGCAAGGTCTATGGCTCGGGCTTCTCGATGCGCCCCGACATCTCGCTGATGGGGGTTCTTTCCGGCCTCGAGATCGCGCTGTGGGACATCAAGGGCAAGGCGCTGAACAAGCCGGTCTATGAGCTCCTCGGCGGCCGCGTGCACGAGAAGCTGCGCTCCTACACCTACATCTACCCCGATTTCTCCAAGGGCCAGGACGCCTCGATCTTCTGGAACGCCGAGCAGTCGGCCGAGCGCGCCGCGCATTATGCCGCGCGCGGCTTCACCGGTATCAAGTTCGATCCCGCAGCGCCGTACTCCGCCTTTGACCCGCGCCAGCCCTCGCTCGAGTCGATGGAACTCTGCGTGAAGTTCTGCAAGCTGATCCGCGAGGCGGTGGGAACCAAGGCCGACCTGCTGTTCGGCACGCATGGCCAGTTCACGGCGTCCGGCGCGATCCGCTTCGCCAAGAAGATCGAGCCCTATGATCCCCTGTGGTTCGAGGAGCCCACGCCGCCGGACAAGCCCGAAGAGATGGCCCTCGTCGCACGCGGCACGTCGATCCCCATTGCCACGGGTGAGCGCCTCACTACAAAGTACGAATTCGGCCGCGTGCTGGAAAACCGCGCGGCATCCATCCTGCAGATGGCGCTCGGCCGCGTGGGCGGCCTCATGGAAGCGAAGAAGATCGCCGGCATGGCCGAGACCTTCTATGCGCAGATCGCGCCGCATCTCTACGCAGGCCCGGTCGAGGGTGCGGCCAACATCCACTATGCCGCCTCGCTCCCCAACTTCCTGATCCTCGAGTCGATCGAGGAATGGGGCGGCTTCCATGCCGATCTCCTCAAGAAGCCGATCCTCTGGCAGGACGGCTACGTGATCCCGCCGACCGAACCGGGCCTCGGCATCGAACTCAACGAGGAAGTGGCCGAAGCCCACCCCTATACCGGCACGAACCTCCACCTCGAAATGACCAATCGTCCCCTGCGCAAGGAAGAATAGACAGATGCGTTACGGTTATATCGGACTGGGCAATCTCGGCGGCCACCTGGCGCATTCGCTGGTGAAGAAGGGCTATGACGTCACGGTCTATGACCTCGACCCCAAGCTCGCCGAGCGCCACCTGAAGGACGGTGCCAAGTGGGCCGCCTCGCCCGCCGAACTCGCCTCGAAGGTGGACGTCGTCTTCACCTGCCTGCCCTCGCCCGTCGTCTCGGAGAAGGTGCTGGGCGAGATCCTCACCACGCTGAAGCCGGGCTCGGTGTGGATCGAGAACTCGACCAATGGCCGCGACGAGATGATCCGCCTTGCCGCCATGGCCGAGGCCAAGGGCATCCGCGTTCTGGAAGCGCCGGTCACCGGCGGCGTGCACCTCGCGGCGCGCGGCGAGATCACCGTGCTGGTGGGCGGCGACAAGGCGCTGTTCGAGGAGTTCCGCCCTGCCCTCGAAACCATCGGCAAGAAAATATTCCACATGGGCCCCATCGGCTCTGCGGCGATCATCAAGGTCATCACCAACATGCTGGCCTTCATCCACCTGGTGGCCGATGCGGAAGCCCTGATGCTGGCCAAGCGCGGCGGGCTCGACCTGGCCCAGGCGTGGCATGCCATCACGGCCTCTTCCGGCTCGAGCTTCGTGCATGAGACCGAGGGCCAGCTGATCCTCAATGGCAGCTACGACATCGCCTTCACCATGGACCTGGCGCTCAAGGACCTGGGCTTCGCCATGAACTTCGGCAAGGAATTCGGTGTGCCGTTGGACCTCGCCTCGATGACGCAGCAGACCTTCATGAAGGGCAAGGCCGCCTATGGCGGTTCCGCCCAGTCCACCCAGATCGCCAAGCTGCTGGAGGACGTGCTGGACACCGACCTGCGCGCCCCCGGCTTCCCGGCCCGGCTGGAATAGGCCCGGCCGCCGCCACGCAAGAAGGCCCCGGAGGAAAACCTCACGGGGCCATTCCGCGCAATCTGCGCTCAACCCTTTCTCTTGGGCTCATGCCGCGATGAAGCGGCTGCAACGTCAGCGATGTGAGGAGAGCCGCCGGGCCTGTCTCGCAAGCGGAGCGTGCTCAGATGATCTGGTTCTGCGTCGGGGGCATCAGTGTTCGAGACCTCTCGCGTTCTGATGGCCCGATGGTGCCGCCGAAGCCCCCGCCCGTCAAATCACGCTTTGGGACAGGCCGGCTCACCTAATTCAAGTTCTTTTCATAAGTAACATTACAGTTTACACTGGGGAAAGTAACATTGAGTCGGGCTTCCTCTTCCTCGTGACCTCCCGTGCGTACAAACTGGGGCGGACCTCGTGAAAGGTCCGCCCCTTTTTCGTCGGCAATCGATCCTGCCTCAGTCTTCGGAGATCATCCGGTGGATGATGGCGCCGAGCACGCCGCCCACGATGGGGGCGAGCCAGAAGACCCAGAGCTGCGCCACATAGGGCCCGCCGGCGAAGATCGCCGTGGCGGTGGAGCGCGCCGGGTTCACCGAGGTGTTGGAGACCGGGATCGACACGAGGTGGATCAGCGTCAGCGCCAGGCCGATGGCCAGCGGCGCGAAGCCGGCGGGCGCGTTCTTGTGGGTGGTGCCGAGGATGACGACCAGGAACATCGCGGTCATCACGATCTCGCAGATGACGACGGAGGACAGCGCATAGCCGCCGGGCGAGAGTTCGCCGAAGCCGTTCGACGCGAAGCCGCCAGCCTCGAAGCCCGCCTTGCCGGAGGCGATGAGATAGAGGATCGCCGCGCCGGCAATGCCGCCCACCACCTGCGACACCACATAGCCCGGAACGCTGCCCCAGGACATGCGGCCGGCGGCGGCCATGCCAAACGACACGGCAGGGTTGAAGTGGGCGCCCGAGACGTGGCCCACGGCATAGGCCATGGTCAGCACGGTGAGGCCGAAGGCCAGTGCGACGCCGGCGAAGCCGATGCCGAGCTCCGGAAAGGCAGCGGCCAGCACGGCCGAGCCGCAGCCGCCGAAGACCAGCCAGAAGGTGCCGAAGAATTCGGCTGCATATTTCTTCATGAGTTCATTCCCCCAATTGGCAGATGGCCTGGCCATCGAATCGCCGGGCCGTGGCCAGATTACCCCCGGCACAGGCGGAGATTGTCCGTTGGGCGGCAATTCCGCAAGACCGTAGAAACGCCAAACCCGCGGATGAATTGACTTTCCCCACCGGAATCCCTATGTGCGGGCTGACTGAAGCGCCCGGGCCCTTTTGGCGCACCCGCCCGACAGCGCATTTCCCTGATGAAACCAAAGTCGCCAGAACGGTCTTTCACGACACATGAATTTCTCCGAGCTCGGACTGAGCCCCAGAACCCTCGAAGCGGTCACCGCAGCGGGTTACACGACTCCCACCCCCATCCAGGCGGAAGCCATCCCCCCTGCCCTCCAGCGCCGTGACGTGATGGGCCTCGCCCAGACCGGCTCCGGCAAGACGGCGGCCTTCGTGCTGCCCATGCTGTCGCTGCTCGAAAAGGGCCGCGCCCGTGCCCGCATGCCGCGCACGCTGATCCTCGAGCCGACGCGCGAGCTGGCCGACCAGGTGCGCGAGGCTTTCGAGACGCTGGGCAAGATGCACAATCTCTCGGTCGCGCTGCTGATCGGCGGCGTCGCCTTCGAGCCGCAGGCCCTCAAGATCGACCGCGGTGCCGACGTCGTCATCGCCACGCCGGGCCGGCTGCTCGATCATTTCGAGCGCGGCAAGCTGCTCCTGACCGGCATCGACATGCTGGTGATCGACGAGGCGGACCGCATGCTCGACATGGGCTTCATCCCGGACATCGAGCGGATCTGCAAGCTGCTGCCCTTCACCCGGCAGACCATGTTCTTCTCCGCCACCATGCCGCCGGAGATCCAGCGGCTGACCTCGCAGTTCCTGCACAATCCCGTGCGCGTCGAGGTCTCGCGTCCCTCGTCGACCGCCGAGACCATCACCCAGATGCTGGTGAAGGCCCCGCATGACGCCAAGGCCAAGCGCGAGGCGCTGCGCCAGCTCCTGCGCACGCAGGACAACGTCAAGAACGGCATCATCTTCGCCAACCGAAAGACCACGGTGGCGCTGCTCGAGAAATCGCTCGCGGTGCACGGCTTCAATGTCGGTGCGCTGCATGGCGACATGGACCAGTCGGCCCGCCTCAAGACGCTGCAGGGCTTCCGCAACAACGAGATCACCTACCTGATCGCGTCGGACGTCGCGGCCCGCGGCCTCGACATTCCGGAAGTCTCCCACGTCTTCAACTTCGATGTGCCCACCCATGCGGAGGACTACGTCCACCGCATCGGCCGCACGGGGCGCGCCGGCCGCGAGGGCGCGGCCTTCACCATGGTGTCGAAGGAAGAGGGCAAGTACCTCAAGGCCATCGAACAGCTGATCAAGAAGGAAATCCCCTACTTCGAGCTGAGCGAGGACGCCCAGGCGGCCATCGAAACCCGCGCCGCCGAGCCCGACCGCTATGCCGCCCGCGAAGGCGGCCGCGGCGGCGACCGCCGGGGCCGTGGCCGCGAGCGTGACCGTGACCGCCGCCCGCGCGAAATCAAGGACCACGGCGAACGCGCCGCGATGGAACCCGCCAAGCGCGTCGAACGCGCCGAGGGCGAAGCCGCAGCCAGCGAGGCCCCGCGCGCCGAACGCACCCCCCGCGAGCCCCGCCCACCCCGCGAGCCGCGCGAGCCGCGC
>NZ_QKVK01000015.1 GCF_003234965.1 Aestuariivirga litoralis | reverse complement strand
AGGCTAACCGGCAGTTCGCCAGCTTGTCGGCTTTCGGCAAAAAGGCCCGCCGCGCCGCAGCGCCGCGTCCCTCAGTGACCCGGCTTATATGAGAAGCCCGGCCAAAGTGTCAAGCATGTCGCGCGCAGATTCTTGAAAAATCTCGCAAGTATCGGAAAGTCCGATGGGAAATTGATCCGTGTCGGCAGCTTCACCGGCCCTGCGGCCGGGTATTGGCTGGGCCCGGAGGGCCCGGGATGACCTTGTCATGACGGCCTGAGGGGACCCGTCACATTGACGGGCGGCTGCGGACCGGCCCCGATCATGGTTAACGAATTGGAAATAACTCTGTGTGACAGTGCAGGCTCGGAATTCCAGCCCGCGTCCCGGACTGCGGAAGAGGCCCCGGCGAGGCTGGACGAACCCTGTGGAGCACAGCCCCCAATGCGGGTTGACTAACGGGGTTCCGACAGGCATTTTCCGTCCCGCGCCGGAAGTCCCCTCGGGGGGCTTCTGAGTCCCGGCCGGAGCAAGACAAACGAACAGGCTCCGGAGGACCTGCCGAATTGGGAAGAGGCCAGGTCGAGATTTCCGGGCGTGCGAGTGTGACAGGGGATTTGAGTATTGAACGATCGCGTTGACAGACAGTTTCGCGCCCGCACACCAGTTGCCGGCACGACCCGCCGTCCGCCATTGCCGTCGAAGCTGCCGCCCCGCGCCGCAACTGCGCCCCGCACTGCGCCTGCACCGCGTGCCCTGCCGCCGCCCGCCGCCGTTTCCGAACCCTCGCCCGATCCGTTCCAGGTCGAACCGGCCCACCACCGCTGGCTGCTGACAACCTGTGTTGCCGGGATTGCCGGATCGCTGATCATCGGCAGTGCGGTCCTTGGCATCTTTGGCGAGAACGCCGCACCGCGTGATGCCTATGCCTCGGTGGAGAAGGCGTCGCTCACCGGCATGTATCCAGACAGTGCGGGCTCCGGCTCGCTGATCGGCCGCAAGGAATTCTCCTCCGCCTACCAGCCCGTGGTTCCGGAGCGCGACCTCAACAACGCCAATCTCTATCCCGAGATCACCTCCGACGACCTTCCCTACAGCGAGGACAGGCCGGTGGTGATCGATGCCGAGATCGACGGCGTCGACGAAGAGCAGAACATCACCACCATCACCAAGCAGGTTCCGCCCGAGCCGACCGACGAAACCTTCAAGCTGGCCAAGGGCGAGACGCTGATCGATGCGCTGACCGACCGCGGCGTGAGCCAGGACGCAGCCAAGGCGCTGGTCGCGTCGATCGACCCGATCTTTCCCGTGGGCATGATCAAGCCGGGCACTGCCTTCGAACTCACCCTCGACCGCCAGATCGACTTCTATGGCCGCGAAGTGATCTTCCCGGTCGAACTCTCCTTCGATCCGGGACCGAAGGAAACCCTCACCGTGGAAGCCGACGAAGACGGCCGCTTCGCCGCCGCGATCGAGGGCGCCAGGGCCGGCACCAAGTCGCAATATGCCCAGATCAACCACTTCCGCACCGAAGCAAAGGTTGGGTCCAGCCTTTACGGCACGGCCAAGGACAACAAGATCCCGGACTACATCATCGCGGAATTCACCCGTATCTTCTCCTACGACGTCGACTTCCAGCGCCAGGTGAAGGCCTCCGACACCTTCGAGGTGTTCTACGGCAACCCGCTGACCGGCTCGTCGTCCCGCCGCAAGGTGCTGCATTTCGCGCAGCTCACCCTCGACGGCAAGACCAAGACCTATTACCGCTACACCACCAAGGACGGGCAGACCGACTATTTCGACGAGAAGGGCCGCAGCGCCCAGAAGTCGCTGCTGAAGACGCCGGTGTCGGGCGCCAGGCTCACCTCCGGCTTCGGCATGCGCCGCCACCCGCTGCTCGGCTACTCCAAGATGCATGCGGGCGTCGACTTCGGCGTGCCGCAGGGCACCCCCATCCGCGCCGCCGGCTCGGGCGTGGTCAAGATCGCCGGGCGCCACGGTGCCTTCGGCATTGCCGTCGAGATCAAGCACAACGACCGCTACGAAACGCTCTATGCCCACATGAGCAAGCTCGCGGCCGGCATCCGCCGCGGCACCAAGGTCAACCAGGGGCAGATCATCGGCTATGTCGGATCCACCGGCCGCTCGACCGGCCCGCATCTGCATTATGAAGTGCATGTCGACGACCGGCCGGTGAATCCGACCCGCATCAATGCGGCGGGCGGCAAGCAGCTTGCCGGCAAGGAACTGTCGAAGTTCAACCAGATGAAGCAGCGGGTGCTGGCCATGATGCAGCAGGCGCCCTCGCCGCTGCAGGTTGCCCAGGTCAAGCAGTAGGCCACAACGCCCGATCCGTGCTTGCGCCACTGTCCTGCGCCTGCGATGACGCTTGCCGATGCGCGCCTTCCTCACGTTCCTTGCCGCCTATGTGCTGAGCCAGTTCTACCGCTCCTTCCTGGCGGTGATCGCGCCCGAACTGGCGCGCGAGTTGGCGCTCGACCCGCAGGCGCTTGGCAACCTGCAGGCCTTCTGGATCCTCGGCTTCGTCGTGACGCAGTTTCCCGTGGGCTGGGCGCTGGACACGGTGGGCCCGCGCCGCACCGTGGCGCTGCAGATGCTGGCGGCAGTCGCCGGCGCACTGCTGTTCGCCACGGCCCACAGCGCCACCGCGCTCAACATCGCCATGCTGCTGATCGGGGCGGGCTGCGGCTCGATCTACATGGGGGCGATCTATCTCTTCGGGCGCATCGCGGCGCCACAGCGCTTCGCGCTGCTGTGCTCGTGGCTCCTCGGGCTTGGGACCGCGGGCAACCTGCTGGCCGCCTCGCCGCTCGCCTGGGTGGCGCAGTCGATCGGCTGGCGCGCCGCGATGGCCGGCATGGCGGCGGCCACCGCACTCTCGGCCCTCTCGGTGCTGCTGCTGATCCGCGATCCCGAGCGCATCACTTCGCATGGCAGCCGCGGATTGTTCGGCGGCGTTGGCGACATCCTGAAGATCCGAAGCCTGTGGCCGCTGCTGCCCATCACCGCGGTCAGCTATGCCGTGGTGCTGGCGGAGCGCGGCCTGTGGGCCGGGCCCTATTTCTCATCGGTCTTCGGGCTCGAGCCCGTGGCACGCGGCAACGCGCTGCTCGTGATGGCGGCAGCCATGTCGGCGGGGGCCATGGCCTATGGCCCGCTCGACCGCCTGCTCGGCACGCGCAAATGGGTGGTGTTCGGCGGCGTGAGCGTGACGGCACTGTGCTTTGCCGCACTCGCCCTGCCCGGCCTCTCGCTCTCCATGGCCATTCTCATCATGGGCCTGCTCGGCGGCTTCGGCATGACCTATGGCGTGCTGATGGCGCATGGCCGCAGCTTCGTGCCGGACCATCTTCTGGGCCGCGGCATCACCCTGCTGAACGTGCTGTTCATCGGTGGTGCCGGCGTGCTGCAGCCGGCGAGCGGTGCGCTGATGAAACGGCTCGCCGACCAGCCACCCGAACAGGCCTATGCCACGCTGCATCTGATCTTCGCCGGGCTGCTGGCAGTGAGCCTCGTGGTGTATCTCTTCGCGCAGGACAATCCGCCGAAGAAGTAAGCCGAGCACCCTTTATGCCGTCATCCCGGCGAAGGCCGGGATGACGAGCTAAGGAGGATTGAGCCCCAACTCCTTCTGCATCCGCTTCGGCAGATTCAGCGCTGCGAGACGGTGACTCTCCCGAAGGTAATCCTTGAGCGCTGCATCATCGAGCGTCTCCGCCGTGCGCCGTTGCAGCCAGATGAGCCCGCGCGAGGCGAGATAGGGCGCAGGCCTGAGGCCCGGCTTGTCCTTCAGGAGATCGAAGGAGAGCTGCGAGGCCTTGAAGGTGATGTCGAGCGAGGAGCCTTCCCAACGCGAGGCGATGGCGAAGACCTTGCCCTTGGGCCCGCCCACCTTCCACACATGCGCATCATCCCACTGCACGACATGGGCCGTGTGGGCGAGGCTGCGGCAGAAACGGTTGTAGCCGTCGAGTGTCATGTGCCGAGAGTGGCACGAGAGCGAGCAAACAAAAAGAGCGGCCCCACCAGGACCGCCCTCCTTCAATTCGTTGCTTTCCTCAGTGCAGCTTCACGACCTTCGGATCGACCACCGTCTTGCCACCGACGGGGACGCCGTTGAAGGTCAGAAGACCGCCCTTGACGTCGACCTTCACCGTCTGGCCGTCCTTGATGCGGCCGGAGAGAATCTCCTCGGCCAGCGGATCCTGGAGGTTCTTCTGGATCACGCGCTTCAGGGGGCGCGCGCCATAGGCCGGCTCGTAGCCCTTCTCGGCGATCCAGTCGCGGGCCGCGTCGCTGATCTCCACCTCGATCTTGCGATCGGCGAGGAGCTTGCGGAGACGCCCGGCCTGGACGTCGACGATGGCGCCCATGTGCTCGCGCTTGAGCCTGTGGAACAGCACGATCTCGTCGAGGCGGTTCAGGAACTCGGGCCGGAAGTGGCTCTTCACCACCGCCATCACCTCGTCCTTCACCACGTCCACGTCCTGACCCTCGCCCAGGCTCACCAGATATTCGGCGCCGAGGTTCGAGGTCATGATGATCAGCGTGTTCTTGAAGTCCACGGTGCGGCCCTGGCCATCGGTCAGGCGGCCGTCATCGAGCACCTGCAGGAGCACGTTGAAGACATCCGGGTGCGCCTTCTCGATCTCGTCGAAGAGAACGACCTGGTAGGGACGACGCCTGACGGCCTCGGTCAGCGCACCGCCCTCGTCGTAGCCGACATAGCCGGGAGGGGCACCGATGAGGCGCGAGACGGAGTGCTTCTCCATGTATTCCGACATGTCGATGCGCACCATCGCGTGCTCGTCGTCGAACAGGAAGCCTGCGAGCGCCTTGGTGAGCTCGGTCTTGCCGACACCCGTGGGGCCAAGGAACATGAACGAGCCGATCGGCCGGTTCGGGTCCTGCAGGCCCGCGCGCGAACGCCTGACCGCGGTCGACACCGCGATCACCGCATCGGACTGGCCGATGACGCGCTTGGCAAGCTCGGTCTCCATGGCGATGAGCTTCTCGCGCTCGCCTTCCAGCATCTTGTCGACGGGTACGCCGGTCCAGCGCGACACGACCTGTGCCACGTGGTTCTCCGTCACCGCCTCCTCGAGCATCTTGGCGCTCGACTTCTCTTCGGCTTCCTTCAGCTTCTTCTCGAACTCGGGGATCGTCGCATAGGCGAGTTCGCCCGCCTTCGCAAAGTCACCCTTGCGCTGCGCCTGCTCGAGTTCGAAGCGCGCCTTCTCCAGCACCTCCTTGATGCGGGAGGCCGAAGCGAGCTGCTCCTTCTCCTCCTGCCAGCGGCGGGTCATGCCAGCCGACTTCTCCTCGAACTCCGCCAGCTCCTTCTCGAGCTTGACGAGACGGTCCTTGGAGGCCTGGTCGGTTTCCTTCTTCAGCGCCTCGCGCTCGATCTGCAGCTGCATGATGCGGCGGTCGATCTCATCGAGCTCCTCGGGCTTCGAGTCGACCTGCATGCGCAGGCGCGACGCCGCCTCGTCCATCAGGTCGATGGCCTTGTCCGGCAGGAAGCGGTCGGTGATGTAGCGGTTCGAGAGAACCGCCGCCGAGACCAGTGCGGAGTCGGTGATGCGCACGCCATGGTGAAGCTCGTACTTCTCCTTGATGCCGCGCAGGATCGACACGGTGTCCTCGACCGTCGGCTCGCCGACGAAGACGGGCTGGAAGCGGCGGGCGAGTGCGGCGTCCTTCTCGACATGCTTGCGGTACTCGTCCAGCGTGGTCGCACCCACGCAGTGGAGTTCGCCACGGGCGAGTGCAGGCTTCAGCAGGTTCGAGGCATCCATCGCGCCATCGGTCTTGCCCGCACCCACGAGCGTGTGCATCTCGTCGATGAACAGGATGATGCCGCCTTCGGCCGCCATGGTTTCGGACAGCACGGCCTTGAGCCGCTCCTCGAACTCGCCGCGATACTTGGCGCCGGCGATGAGCGAGCCCATGTCGAGTGCCATCAGCTTCTTGTCCTTCAGGCTCTCCGGCACGTCGCCCTTGACGATGCGCAACGCCAGGCCTTCGGCGATCGCCGTCTTGCCGACGCCGGGCTCACCGATCAGGACCGGGTTGTTCTTGGTGCGCCGCGACAGCACCTGGATGGTGCGGCGGATCTCCTCGTCGCGGCCGATGACCGGGTCGAGCTTGCCCTGCTGCGCCGCCTCGGTGAGGTCACGGGCATATTTCTTCAGCGCATCATAGCCCTGCTCGGCGGATGCCGTGTCGGCCGTGCGGCCCTTGCGGATCGCGTTGATGGCCTCGTTCAGGCCCTGCGCCGTGACGCCCGAATCCTTGAGGATCGTCTGCGCCTCCGACGGCTCGACGGCCAGCGCCTGCAGCAGGCGCTCGGCGGTCACATAGCTGTCGCCCGCCTTCTCGGCGATCTTCTGCGCGGCCTCGAAGACGCGCGCCATTTCGGGCGACAGGTAGACCTGCCCCGCGCCGCCGCCGGAGACCTTCGGCATTTTCTTGAGCGCAGCCTCGGTTTCCCGGAGTGCGAGACGCGAATCCCCGCCCGCGGCCTTGATCAGGCCGGCGGCAAGCCCCTCCTCGTCGTCGAGCAGGACTTTCAGCAAATGTTCGGGGGTGAAGCGCTGGTGGCCCTCACGCAGCGCCAGCGACTGCGCAGACTGGATGAAGCCGCGCGAACGTTCGGTGTATTTCTCGAAATCCATGTGTTTCTCCTCCTCGGCACTCCTCACGGGCCCCGGAAGGGCACCCCTGAAAAGCCGTCAACGGTTTGATGTGCCACCCCAACCCATTCTGAACCCCCGCGAGGCATTCCCTGAGGAGAGCGGCCTTGATGGGAGACATATGGGTAGCGTTTTCAATCAATCAAGCGGGGTATGTAGATCCTTCTGAAGCTCGCCAGCCTTGCCTTGCATCAAGGTTTTGACAAGTGCCGGGCGCCCCGCTCCGGGCTGGCCGCGGGCCCCAGGAACAGGAAAGGCGGCACACCCGGCGCCGCCTTCAGTCGCAAGTTGGGGATTGGCCTCAGTCGGAGGCTTCCGGAACCTCGGCCGCCGTCTCCTTGCGGGTGCGGCGGGGGCGTTTCACCGGGGCTGCGGCCACCTCTTCGGCAGCGGCTTCCACGGGAGCCGGCGCGGGGGCGGGCCGGCGCAGGAAGGACGGGGCCTCCCAGCGGTCGCCATCCTCGGAAGCGGCGGCGGGCGCCGGGGCCGGAGCCGGCTCGCTGCGCGGCTGCTCGTCCTGCTGGCGGGGCTGCTGGTTCTGGCGCGGTTCGCCGCCCTGGCCCTGCTGGTCATTGTTGCGGCGCTCGTTGCGGTCCTGCCAGCGCGGGCGGAAGCGGTCGCGGCCCTGCCCCTGGTTGTCGCGGTTCTGGTCACGGTCCCGGTTCTGGTCCCGATCACGGTTGAAGTCGCGGTCGCGGTTCTGGCGGAAGGGCTGGTTCTGCTGCGGGCGGTCCTGGCCCTCGATTGCAGGCTGGTCGCCCAGGCCTTCGGGTTCGCCGCCCTGGCCCTGTGCGCCGCGCTGCTCGACCTGGGCCTCGCCATGGTCCTCGAGGTCCTCGTCATCGAACTCCTCGTCCTGGCGGCGATACTGCTGCTGGGCCTGCTGCGGGTTGTTCTGCTGGTTATAGGCCTGCGCCGCGAAGACGATGCGCAGGTAGTGCTCGGCATGCTGGAAATAGCTTTCCGCCATCACGATGTCGCCGGAAGACTGGGCGTCGCGGCCGAGCTGGAGGTACTTGTCGGCAACCGTCTGGGCGGTGCCGCGGACCTTCACGTCCGGACCGTTGCTCTCGTAGACGCGGCTGAGCGGGTTGCCACCGCCGCCGCCGCCCCCGCCGCCACCTCCGCCGCCTCCGCTGCGATGGCGGTTGCGGTTGCGGTTCTTATGGGTCGGTCTCATCGAAATTCCATCTTCAGGCTGGGCCTGATCCTAGGTTGCAGGAGTTGCTCCGCCGAACGCTTGGGTTCCGCGGCATCCCGTTTACGTGTGGGCTCAGAAAGCGAGCGTCTTCAAGCGTATCCCGTTGGTTTGAGAAGGCTTCCGCCAGCGGCGCGAGTCCCGGAGGGCTCTTGCCATGTCCCCGCCTGTGCTGATTTCAACTCTCGGGCCTCTGCGCCATCCCGGCGCCAATGCCCCAACGTCGTTCCCGGCACCAATACAAAGGGCAGAAAGCGTTTCCGACTCGTATTTAGCCCACAGGCCCTTCATTTCCAAACGCTATTTTTCAGGGCGGTTAAAGGCCAGGCAGCGCTCGTGACCGCCGAGATCGCGGTACCGGCCGGCCGCCCGGAAGCCGTGCTGCGTGAAAATCGCGGTAATGTCCTCCGCCTGCCCGGCCCCGATCTCGACCAGAACGTGACCGCCCGCCGCCAGATGGGCAGCGGCACCGGACGCGATGATGCGATAGGGGTCGAGGCCGTCAGTTCCTCCGACAAGTGCGAGGCCCGGGTCATGGTTCCGTACGTCGGGGCTCAGGGTCGCAATATCGCCCGCCGGGATATAGGGTGGATTCGACAGGATGATGTCGAAGGCGCCGGTGACGGGTTCGAGCCAGCTGCCTTCGAGCAGCGTCAGCCGGTCCGCGACGCCCAGCGCCCGGGCATTCTCGCCAGCCACCGCCAGTGCGGCTGGTGACAGGTCGGTCGCAACCCCCGTCGACTCCGGCCGTTCCGCCAGAAGCGTGATGGCAATGGCACCGGTGCCGGTGCCGAGGTCGAGCAGCCGCGCGCCCTTGCCGATCCGTGGCAGCGCCGCCTCGATGATGGTCTCGGTATCGGGGCGCGGGTCGAGCGTGTCGGGTGTGACCTTGAAGGCGCGGCCATAGAACTCGCGTTCGCCGAGGATGCGGGAAACGGGCTCGTGCTCTTCACGGCGCGCGATGAAGGATTCGAAGCGTGCCGCCTGCCCGGGCGAGAGCGTGCAGTCCGGCCCCATGATCAGGTCCTCGCGGCTGAACCCGGCTGCGGCCTGCAGCAGCAGGCGGGCGTCGAGCACCGGCGTGTCTGAGCCCGCTGCCTTCAGCCGCGCGCTGGCGGCGGCCAGAAGGCTGGCCAGCTGGTCAGGCGGCATTGTCCGCTTCGGCGAGAAGCTCGGCCTGGTGATTGGTCATCAGCGCCTGCACCATTTCCTCCAGCGCCGGACCCTCGATGATCTGGTCAAGCTTGTAGAGGGTGAGGTTGATGCGGTGGTCGGTGCAGCGGCCTTGCGGGAAGTTATAGGTGCGGATGCGCTCCGAGCGGTCGCCGGAGCCGACCTGGTCCTTGCGCGTCGCGGAACGCTCGGAATCGATGCGCTGGCGCTCGATCTCATACAGCCGCGCCCGCAACAGCTTCATCGCGGCATTCTTGTTCTTGAGCTGCGACTTTTCGGTCTGCTGCGCCACCGCGATGCCCGTGGGGATGTGGGTGATGCGGACCGCCGAGTCGGTGGTGTTCACCGACTGGCCACCGGGGCCGGACGAGCGGTAGACGTCGATCCTGAGGTCCTTGTCCTCGATCTTGATGTCGACGTCCTCGGCCTCGGGCAGCACGGCGACGGTCGCCGCCGAGGTGTGGATGCGGCCTTGTGTTTCGGTGGCCGGCACGCGCTGCACGCGGTGCACGCCCGACTCGAATTTCAGGTGCGCGAAGGCGCCGGCGCCATAGATGTTGGCGATCACTTCCTTGTAGCCGCCATGCTCGCCCTCGCTGGCCGAGATCAGCTCGACCCGCCAGTTCTTCGACGCCGCATAGCGCTGGTACATGCGGAACAAATCGCCGGCGAAGATCGCCGCCTCGTCGCCACCCGTTCCGGCGCGCACCTCGAGGATGACGTTCTTGTCATCCGCCGCATCCTTGGGGAGCAGCAGGATGCGGATTTCCTGCTCCATCTTCTCGATCTTCTCGTCCAGCACCGGGCGCTCGGCCTCGGCCATCTGGGCGAGCTCGCCGCCGGCCTTCACCATGTCCTCGAGGTCGCGGCGCTCGTCATAGGCCTTGCGCAGCTCCTGCGCCTTCCTCGCGGTGGGCTCGAGATCGGCATATTCCCTGGACAGCTTGACGAAGGCATCACCCGAGACAGCCCCCGACGACATGTCGTGTTCGACGGTGGCGAAGCGCTGGATGATGCGGTCGAGCTTTTCGTGCGGAATGGCGGACATGGCGGCGCTTCTAGCCGAAGGCCTGGGCGCGGGGCAACCGCTCAGTGCCCGGCATCGGCCATGGCGGGCCTTGGTGCCGCGGCCTTCCTTGGCCCGCGGAACAGCAGCACCAGGGGCAGGCAGAGGACCCCCATCAGGGTCATCAGCAGGAAGTCGTTCTGGTAGGCGATGGTGCTTGCCTGGCCGGTCACCATCCGGTCGATCATCGCCACCCCTTCGGTGGTGGAAGGATCGAGCAGGGGCACGAAATTGAGCTGGAAGCCGGCGTTGAAGGGGGTGATCAGCTCGGCGATGCGGGCATGCATCAGGGTCGTGCCGGAGGTGAGCTGGGCGATGACGATCGAGACGCCGATGGAGGAACCCATGTTGCGGATCAGGGTCCAGACCGAGGCGGCTTCCGTGCGGAGCTGCGGCGGCAGGGTGGCAAACGAGATGGTGTTGAGCGGCACGAACACCAGCCCCAGGCCGACGCCCTGCAGCACGCTGGTCCAGATGATCGTGAAGGACGAGATGTCGGGCGTGATGCCGGTCATCATCCACAGCGAGAAGGCGGAGCAGCCCATCCCCAACCCGATCAGCAGCCGTGCATCTATGAAGGAGAGGAGACGGCCCACCACCATCATCGAGGCCATGGTGCCGATGCCGCGCGTGCCGAGCAGGAAGCCGGCGCTCAGCACCGGATAGCCCATGACGTTCTGCACGAAGGGCGTGATCAGCGCGACGCTGGCGAGGATCAGCACGCCGACGATGAACATGAAGAAGACGCCCAGCGTGAAGTTCCAGTCCCTGAACAGCGCCGGCGGCACGAAGGGCCTGTCCGCCGTCGCGGTGTGGGCGATGAAGAGGTAGCCCGCCGCGGCGGCGATCAGGCCCTCGAGGATGATCTCGTTCGACTGGAACCAGCCCTGGCTTTCGCCGCGGTCGAGCATCAGCTGCAGGAAGCCGATGCACAAGCTCAAGGTCGCGAAGCCCAGCCAGTCGAAGCGCATCTCGCGCGGCTTGGTGTCCGGCATGTAGGCCATGAGGCCCAGCACGGTGGCGATGCCGAAGGGCAGGTTGATCAGGAAGACCCAGCGCCAGGTGTAGTATTCGGTGAGCCAGCCGCCGAGTGTGGGTCCCATGATGGGGCCGAGCATGACGCCCATGCCCCAGATGGCCATGGCCTGCCCGCGCTTCTCCGGCGGGTAGATGTCCATCATCACGGCCTGTGACAGCGGCACCAGCGCCGCGCCGAAGACGCCCTGCAGGAGCCGGTAGGCCACCATGTCGGTGATGCCCTGTGCCGCACCACACAGGACGGAGGCGATGGTGAAGCCCGCGGCGGCAATGATGAAGACCTTCTTGCGGCCGAAGCGCACGGCGAGCCAGCCCGACGGCGCCGTCATGATCGCCGCGGCGACGATGTAGGAGGTCAGCACCCAGTTCACCTGGTCCAGCGTCACGCCGAGCGAGCCCTGCATGTAGGGCAGTGCGACGTTGGCGATGGTGGTGTCCAGCGCCTGCATGATGGTGGCCAGCATCACGCAGACGGTGATGAGGCCCCGGTGAATGACCGGGGCGTCCTGGGCCTTGGCATATGCGGCGGCGGACATGGGTGTTGCCTACTGCCGGGCTTCCTGCACCGGCTGGGCCACGGCCTCCCAGTGGAGGAGCCCCGCCAGCGTGCGCTTGCGGTGCGTGTCGATGTCGACGTTGACGCTCATGCCGGCGCGCAGCTTCGTCAGGT
Source organism: Aestuariivirga litoralis (assembly GCF_003234965.1). GTDB lineage: Bacteria > Pseudomonadota > Alphaproteobacteria > Rhizobiales > Aestuariivirgaceae > Aestuariivirga > Aestuariivirga litoralis. Next base: position 34,818 of record NZ_QKVK01000015.1, on the reverse strand, counting down.
CCTGGCCCTCGTCGAGCGTGATGCGCACCGGCACGCGCTGCACCACCTTGACCCAGTTGCCTGCCGCGTTCTGTGCCGGGATGAGCGAGAACTGCGCGCCGGTGCCGGGGCTGATCGAGGCGACATGGCCGGTGAAGGCATGGTCCGGAAACGCATCGACGGTGATCGTCACCTGCTGATCGGGCTTCAGCCAGGTGATGTCCGTCTCCTTCGGGTTGGCATCGATCCAGACGTCCTGGTCGCTGACGATGGCGAAGACCGGGGAACCCGCCGCGAGGAAGCGGCCGAGCTGGATGTTGGAGACCTGGGTGGCGATACCATCCAGCGGCGCCTTCAGAACCGTCTGGTCGAGGTTCCACTGGGCGCGGTCCACTACGGCGCTGGCAGCGAGCCAGGGGCCGTAGCTTTCCAGCGTGGCATCCGGATTGCCGCCAAGCTGGCTCAGGGCATTGCGCTGGCCCTGCTGGAGTTGCGAGAGCTGGGCCGTGGCCAGCTGCAGGTTCACCTCGTCCTGCTCGATGTCGGCACGCGCGATGACCCTGGAGGCGAGCAGCTTCGACTTGCGGTCGACCTCGGACTGGCGGAGCTCAACCGTGTGCTGCGCCACCTCGATCTGCGGGGCGAAACCCTGATACTGGCTCTTGAGTGCGCCGAAGTCCGTCTCGGCACGGGTGAGCGCCGCCCTGGCCTCGGCCAGGGCGATCTCATAGGGCCTCGGGTCGATGGTGAAGAGCAGGTCGCCGGCCTTCAGCTTCTGGCCCTCGGTGACCTTGATCTCGTTCACCGTGCCGGAAATCTGCGGCGTCACCAGCACCTTCTGGGCTGCGACATAGGCATTGTCGGTCGAGATGTAGCGCCCGCCATGGAGAAATATCGCAAGTCCCGCCACGATGGCGATGGCGGGCACGACCAGCAGGAGGAAACGCCGCAGCCAGCGGCGGCGCGGCTTCGGGGCAAGGGGGGCAGAGGCATCACTCATCTTCACGTACCTGACTTCCTGAGCTTGGTGGCCGCGGCATCGGCGGCCTGGATGACCTTGAGATTGGCGTGGAGCCGGTCGAAGGTTTCGAGCAGCTGGATGATCTCGGGCGCGGTGAAGCCTTCGAACAGCTCCTCGCCCATGGCCTGCTTGAAACCGTCGAGACCGCGGGTTCGTTCACGCCCGGCGGGCGTGATGTAGAGACGGTTGACGCGGCGGTCGGCGGGGTCGTTGCGACGCTCCACCAGCCCTTCCGCGCTCAGCTGGTCGACCAGCCGCACCATGGCGATGGGCTGCACCTCCAGCACCTCGGCCAGTTCATGCTGGGCCAGCCCGTCCTGGCGGTCGAGCCGCGCGAGGGTCGCGAACTGGGCGCGGGTCAGCCCAAAGGGCTTCAGCCGCTGCTCCACGGTGACGCGCAGCAAGCGGGAGGTTTCGACGAGGCGGAGCGCGGCCTCGCGCCGGGGGTCAATGTTGTGCATGGGCGATATGATATGCGTTGTATATTATTGTTCAACGCAATTACCCTGCAATCCGTGCATGGCAGGGCCACGAACTTTGACGGGAACGTCAGGTTGAGGGGACGTGTGACCCTCCCGCGGGGCCGTGCCACGCTCTGCCCGGCAGTGCCATGCTGCCCTTCCCCAAGTTTCATCTTTCCCGGGCTTGTCACGGGTATGCTTTTCCGGCGCCCGCAAAGGATACCCGGGACACGCCCGGCGATGATGAGACCTGGGTGGGTGGCGGACCTCAGCCAGCCGTGTCGAAAAGGATGGTGACCGGGCCGTCATTGACGAGGGCCACCTTCATGTCGGCGGCGAAGATGCCCGTTTCGACGGTGACGCCTTCAGCGCGCAGGACCGCGCAGAAGTGATCGTAGAGGCGCTGGCCGACATCAGGCGGGGCGGCCCTGGAGAAGCCGGGGCGGTTGCCGCTTTCCATGCCCTGGGCGGCCAGCGTGAACTGGCTGACGGCGAGGACGGAGCCCTGAACGGACGACAAGGGGAGGTTCATCTTGCCCGCCTCGTCCTTGAAGACCCTCAGCGCCGCGATCTTGCGGGCGAGCTTTTCCGCCTGGCTCTCGCTGTCTCCCGCCATGGCGCAGACGAGCACGAGAAAGCCACGGCCGATGGCGCCGGTGACCTGGGCCTCGACCGTGACGGACGCTTCCGAAACGCGCTGGACGACGGCGCGCAAGACGGGCGGATCAGCTCTCGAAGGACTTGATGTCGAGCGAGCGGCCGACCAGGATTTCGCCCGGCGTGCCGAGAATGCCCTTTTCCTTGCCGTCGATGATGTAGACGAGGAGCCCGCCGTCCCGCGCGATGACGACGAGGCCATCACGGTTGGGCACGCGGTAGGTGTCGCCCTTCATCAGCATCTGGGTCATCACCACATTGCCGCTGCCATCCTCGATGCGGACCCAGACGGGGGCCTTGGCCTTGAGCGTCAGGCGGCTGTCGCCGGCGGCGTCGCCATATTGCTGGCCGCCGCTCTTGTTGGGCGTGGCGGCGGCGGTGGCGGCCGGGGCCTTGGAAGTGGAGGCGGTGGACGGGGGCACGTTCTTCTCGATCAGCGCGGTGATGCCGTCGAGCCCGGTTCCGTCGAGATCGTTCTCGCCCTCGGGCTGGACGGCTGCGGACTGGGTCTCCTGTGCCGGCATGGGCTCGTCACCCACCGAGACTTCGGCGGTGTCGGCACCGGTGGAGGCGGTCGGCATCGGATCGGCACCGGGCGGCGGCGGCGGCGCGGGATAATCCGCGCTCGACATGTCCAGCGCCTTGTCGGCAGCCGTGTCGGCAGACGGCATCAGCATGTAGCTCGCTGCGCCGAACAGCAGGACGGCACCGGCGAGGCCCGCGACGAGGCCCCCGGCCCCGCCCGGCATGCGGCGCATCTTCATCTTCGGCAGCCTGGCGAAACGGGTGAAGGCCAGGATCTTGGCGGAGGACAGCGGCGCCGGATTGGCCGGGTGGCGGGCCTCGGCCTTCAGCGCCGGCACCGGCATGAACTGGGCGAAGTGCTGCACCAGCGGCTCCGGGTCGAAACCGAGGAAGGCGGTGTAGGCGCCGATCATCTCCAGCGCCTCGCCGCGCTCCGGCAGGCAGGTCATGTCGCCATATTCGATGGCTTCGAGGTGATAGGGGTGGATGCCACAGCCCTCCGCCGCCTCTTCCAGCGACAGGCCGCGCATGAGGCGCTCATGCTCGAGATACCAGCCGGCCTCGCCGAGCGGGTCCGCCTCGCCATCGGGCCTGTCGCGCATCTCGATGTGGTGGGGGGCCTCCTCGTGGGCGGCCTCCTCGTGCTGGTCCACGGCCGCCTGGGCCTCACCGGTCATCTCGACGCTGTCATCACGCATGTTACCACTCTCGGGCACGGGTTACCTTTTGCCCAAGAATGACCGAGAATGGTGAATGGGAAGCTAACGCGAGGCTTGCGACACCCTTTGTTCACCGTGCCACCCTTTCCGCCGAGCGAAAGGATCGCCGGGCCAGGCCCGGCGAAGATGAGGCTCATGCAGCGGTCGCGCATATGAGGGATATAGAATATAGTCCTTTCACAGGCAAAAGTTCTTGACTTTCGGCCGGCGATGGGGTATATGGGCAGGCATGATGATCCTGCTGCTGATTGACATGGTGATCCGGTTTCTAGGGCTTGGCCCGTCTCCCGTCCCGCAGGGATGGGAGAAGGACTCGTGGCTAAAGCACCACGCCGTTGCGCTGGGCGAATTCGAGGAGTTCGGGGCGGAGCGTGTGGAGCGGGCTCTTGAGGAGCGGCTCCATGAACTTCCACAGCTTCTGGCGGTCGAGCGTGCGCAGCATGGCCTTCACGGGGCCGATTGCCGAGGGCACCATGGAGATGGAGTTGAGGCCGACGCCGATGAGGCCCATCGCCTCCAGCGGGCGGCCGCCCAGCTCACCACAGAGGGTGACGGGCTTGCCGTGCTCCGCCGCCTTCTCGACGATCAACCGCATGGCGCCGAGCGCCGCGGGGCTCAGGGGATCATAGCGCCCGGCGAGCTTGGGGTTGCCGCGGTCGGAGGCGAAGAGGAACTGCACCAGGTCGTTGGACCCGATCGAGGCGAAATCGACCAGCGGCAGCAGATGGTCGAGCTGCCACAGGAGGGACGGGATCTCGATCATGGCGCCTAGCTTCAACGGCGCCGGAAGCCTGTGGCCACGCTTCAGGAGATGCGCCTTCTCGATCTCCACCACCTCGATGGCACGCCGGTATTCATCGATATCGGCGATCATGGGGAACATGATCTTCATCGGCTGGCCTTCCGCCGCCATCATCAACGCGCGCAGCTGCAGGCGGAGAAGGGCCGGACGATCGAGCGCCATGCGGATCGAGCGCCAGCCCAGGGCCGGGTTCTCCTCCTTCGGCTGGCGCAGGTATGGCAGGATCTTGTCGGCACCGATGTCGAGCGTGCGGAAGGTGACGGGCTTGCCCTGCGCCTGTTCGATGATCGCCTCGTAATGGCGGATCTGCTGGGACAGCCGCGGGAAGCGGCTGGCCATCATGAACTGCAGCTCGGTGCGGTAGAGGCCCACGCCATCGGCCCCTGAATCATGGACATGCGGCAGGTCGACGATGAGGCCGGCATTGATGTTGAGCTCGATGCGCTCACCCGACTTGCAGATGGCGGGCTCGTCACGCAACGCCGCATATTGCGCCTGCTTGCGGGCATAGAAGCGGACCTTCTCGGCATAGGAGCGCTGGAGATCCGTTGACGGACGAACGAAGACCTCACCCGTGCTGCCGTCGACGATGATGGGGCTTCCCGTGTCGACGAGGTCGATCAGGCCTTCTGCCTGGCCGATGGCGGGAATGCCGAGTGCCCGGGCGACGATGGCGACGTGGCTCGTCCGCCCGCCCTCCTCCAGCACCACGCCGCGGAGCTTCGAGCGGTCATAGTCGAGGAGTTCGGCGGGGCCCATGTTGCGGGCGACCACGATGGCGTTCTGCGGCAGGTCGGTGCGCGACGCGGTGGCGATGGCCCCCGTCAGGATGCGAAGCAGGCGGTTCGACAGGTCGTCGAGGTCATGCATGCGCTCGCGCAGGTAGGGGTCCGGCGTGCGCATCATGCGCGCGCGGTTGTCGTTCTGCACGCGCTCCACCGCGGCCTCGGCCGTGAGGCCGGTGTCGATCGCCTCGCGCAGGCGGTTCATCCAGCCCTTGTCATGGGCGAACATGCGGATGGTTTCGAGCACGTCGGAATATTCGGTGGCGCCGCGCTGGGCGTCGGAGCCGTCGAGCAGCTCGTCGACATGGGCGCGGAGCTGCGCCACCGCGTCCTCCAGCCGGCGCTTCTCGGCCGGCACGTTCTCGGCGATGAGGTTCTGGATGACGACGCGCGGCTCGTGCAGCACGGCGTGGCCAAGGGCCACGCCCTCGGCCAGTGAATCGCCGCGCAGGTGGTGGCTTCTGACATGGGCCACGTCGGCGGCGACCTCGCTCGCCACCTCGCGCAGCTCGCCCGCGGCGATGACCTCGGCCAGCACCATGGCCGTGGTCTGCATCGCCTCCTCTTCCTCCTCGGTGTAGTGCCGCCTTGTGCGGTTCTGCACCACGAGCACGCCGATGACGGCGCCGCCGCGCATGATCGGCACGCCGAGGAAGGAGTGGTAGATCTCTTCTCCCGTCTCGGGCAGGTATTTGAACGAGGGGTGCTGCTGGGCGTCCGACAGGTTCAGCCCGATCGCCTGCTTGGCGATGGTGCCGACGAGGCCCTCGCCCGCCTTGAGCTTGGACTTGTGCACGGCCTCGCGCTTGAGGCCCTCGGTGGCATAGAGCTCGAGGAAATCACCCGGCCGCATGACGTAGATCGAGCAGACCTCGGCCACCATGTTGGCGGCGATGATCTGGACGATCTTGTCCAGGCGCTTCTGCGCTGTGACCGGCTCCGCCATGACCTCGCGGAGCCTTCTGAGCAGGACGCGCGGGCCGAGGGCGGAGGTTCCCATCAGCCGCCGTCCCCGCGTACGCAGGCGCGGACCGCTTTCGAGCGGCCGGCCTTCGTCACGAACTGGCTGAGGGTGAGGCGCATGGGTCTATCAGGCGACCTTGGCGTCGAGGCCATAGGCCGTGTGCAGCGCGCGCACGGCGAGTTCGGTATAGGCCTCGTCGATCAGCACCGAGGTCTTGATCTCGGAGGTGGTGATGGCCTGGATGTTGATGCCCTTCTCGGCCAGCGCCTTGAACATCTTGGCGGCAACACCGGCGTGGCTCCGCATGCCGATGCCGACGATCGACACCTTGGCGACGTCCGCCGAATGGGCGAGGTCGTCGAAGCCGACCTTGGACTTCACCGCATTCAGCACTTCCAGCGCCTTGCGCAGGTCCTTGCGGGCGACCGTGAAGGTGATGTCGGTGAAGGCGCCATCGGCCGAGATGTTCTGGACGATCATGTCGACCGAGATATCGGCCTCGGCCAAGGGACCGAAGATGGCGGCGGAGACGCCGGGCTGGTCCTTGACGCGGCGGACGGAAACCTTGGCCTCGTCGCGCGAATAGGCGACACCACTGACGACATGCTGTTCCACGATACGTTCCTCATCGCAAACGAGTGTTCCGGGACCGGTCCCGTCGGGCTTGTTCTGGTTCGGTGCGTCCGGCGCCTCGAAGCTGGAGCGCACCTGGAGCGGCACCTTATACACCATGGCGAGCTCGACCGAACGGGTCTGCAGCACCTTGGCGCCCAGGGACGCCTGCTCCAGCATCTCCTCATAGGAGATGCGGTCGAGCTTCTGGGCGCCGGTGACGATGCGCGGGTCGGCGGTATAGACGCCGTCGACGTCGGTATAGATGTCGCAGGCGGCGTCGAGCGCCGCGGCGATGGCCACGGCGGACGTGTCCGACCCGCCGCGGCCGAGCGTGGTGATGCGGCGGTCCGGGCCGATGCCCTGGAAGCCGGCGATCACCGCGACCTGGCCCTGGTCCATGCGCTTCCTGATCTCGTCGCCGTCGATGCCGGCGATGCGGGCGGCGCCATGCACACCGTCGGTCTTCAAGGGGATCTGCCAGCCCTGCCAGGAGCGGGCGGGAATCCCCAAGTCCTGCAGGACGATCGCGAGGAGGCCGGCGGTGACCTGTTCGCCGGAGGCGACCACCGCGTCATATTCGCGGGCGTCATGCACCGCGGCGGCCTCGCGGCACCAGCCGACCAGACGGTCGGTGGTGCCCGACATGGCGGAGACCACCACGGCCACATGGTGGCCGGCCTTGACTTCGCGTTCCACATGGCGGGCGACGTTGCGGATGCGGGCAATGTCCGCAACCGAAGTCCCCCCGAACTTCATCACCAAACGGCCCATCGGCCTTAAACCTTTCATGTCCCCCGCCGCCCGGAAACCCCGTCTCGGGAGGTCCGGCTGGTGGCCAGTTCTGAAGGAATTTTGAACCCCCGGGTGCGGCGCGGCGTACTCATAGATGACAGGCTTCGCTTATGCAATAATGCCCAAAGCATAAAATTGGATTTCAGAATGACCGCTGCCGCCCCCTCCCTCGACCCCTCGGAAGTTGCCAAGTTCTCGGCCATGGCGGCCGAATGGTGGAACCCCAAGGGCAAGTTCGGGGTGCTCCATGTGTTCAACCCCGTCCGGTTGCAGTTCATCAAGGAACAGGTGACGGCCAGGCTGGCGCGCGACCCCCTCGAGCGGGAGCCCTTCGCCGGCCTGCGGTTCCTCGACATCGGCTGCGGCGGGGGTCTCCTGACCGAGCCGATGGCGAGGCTCGGGGCCTCCATCACCGGGGTCGACCCCTCCGAGCGCAACATCAAGACGGCCTCGGTCCACCGCGACGAAATGGGCCTCGAGATCGACTATCGCGTCGGCACCGCGGAAGACCTCGCCGCGGCGGGCGAGCAGTTCGACGTGATCCTCAACATGGAGGTGATCGAGCACGTGGCGGACCCGCAGGCTTTCGTTCGCACCTGCGCCGCCATGCTGAAGCCGGGGGGCCTGATGTTCGTCGCCACCCTCAACCGCACGCTGAAGTCCTTCGGGCTTGCAATCGTGGGTGCGGAATATGTGCTGGGCTGGCTTCCCAAGGGCACGCACCAGTGGGAGAAGTTCATCACCCCCGCCGAGCTCAAGGGCTGGCTGGCCGACAACGGCCTTTCGACGCGCGAGGAACTGGGCGTCACCTACAGCCCTTTCACACGGGCGTGGAAGGTGAGCCGTGACATGGACGTGAACTACATGCTGGTGGCCCAGAAGGCCTGATGTATCTCGGCATCGATATCGGCACCTCCTCCGTCAAGGCGGTGGTGGTGGACGGGGAGCAGGCCATCCTTGCCACGGCGACGGCACCGCTCGCCGTCTCGCGGCCGAAGGAGCTGTGGTCGGAGCAGAGCCCCGAGGACTGGTGGGCGGCGGTCGAGCAGGCGGTGGGCGAGCTACGCCCCAAGGCGGGCAAGGCCTGGGGTGAGATCAAGGCCATCGGGCTTTCGGGCCAGATGCATGGCGCGGTGCTGCTGGACGAGGCTGGCCGGCCTGTTCGTCCCGCGATCCTGCACAATGACGGGCGCTCGCATGCGGAGGCGGCCGAACTGAATGCGAAGCTTCCCGAGATCGGCACCATCGCGGGTGTACCCGCCATGCCCGGCTTCGCGGCGCCGAAACTCCTCTGGATCGCGCGCTATGAGCCGGATGCGATCGGCCGGGCGCAGCATTTGCTGCTGCCCAAGGACTATGTGCGCTTCCGCATGACGCATGGCTTCGCCACCGACATGTGCGACGCCTCCGGCGCATTGCTGCTCGATGGCGCGACGCGGGCCTGGTCGCCCGAGATCGCGGCCGCGGTGGGCATTCCGCTCGCCATGCTGCCGACGCCGCTCGAAGGCTCGGCCGTTTCCGGCCTGCTGCAGGGCGACGTGGCCAAGGCCTGGGGCCTGCCGCCCGGCATCATCGTCGCCACCGGGGCGGGTGATGCGGCGGCGGGGGCTGTCGCCTCCGGCGCGGTGAACGAGGGCGATGCCTTCATCTCGCTCGGCACGGCGACACAGTATTTCGTGGCGCGGGAAAGCTACCGCCCGGCACCCGAGCACCTGATCCACACCTTCTGCCATGCACTTCCCGGCCGCTGGTTCCAGATGGCGGCCCTGCTCAATGGCGCGGGCGCGCTGGCCTGGGCGGCGGGGCTGATGGGGCGCGAGGATATCGGCCAGCTGCTGGCGGACACCGAGACGGCTTTCACCGGCCCCTCGCCCGTGCTGTTCCTGCCCTATCTCTCGGGAGAGCGGACGCCGCACAACAAGCCCCAGGCCAAGGGCGTGCTGTTCGGGCTGACGCCGGCGACGACGCCGGAACAGGTGACGCAGGCCGTGCTGGAAGGCGTGTCCCTGTCACTCGCCGATGCGCAGGGCTATCTCGAGGCCACCGGCCCCCTGCCCGACCGGATCGCCGTCAATGGCGGCGGGTCGAAGAGCCGCTTCTGGATGAAGATCCTCGCCAGCGCGCTGAACAGGACCGTGCTCCTGCAGGAGGGCTCGGAAGCCGGCCCCGCCTTCGGCGCGGCCCGGCTGGCAAGGCTGGCCGCAACGGGGGAAGATCCCGCCGCCGTCTGCGCCAAGCCCGCCATTGCCGCCGAAGTGGCGCCGGACCCCGCACTCGTGCCGGCCTATGCCGGGAAGCTGGTGCGGTTCCGGGCGCTCTACAAGGCCGTCGAGCCCCTGTTCTGATCAGGCGCGCCGGGTGCCCCGGGCGCGGGTTTCGCGCAGGCGGTCCATCTCATGCGTCAGGTCGACGTCCAGCGGAAGCCTGCGCAGGTGGCGGAGGTCGCCGCGGGTGAGGCCGATGTCGGACAGCATGTAATCATCGAAGCGCTCCAGCCTTGCGAGGTCGCGCTTCACGAACCAGCTGCGCAGCATGCGGCGCAGCTTCGGGAAGACGAAGGCACTGTCGCGGGCGATAGACTGGGTCAGGATGAAGTCGCGCATGGGATCACCGATTGTATCTATTGTATCGAAATTCAACGCTTGATATTGCCGTATTTCTACGATACTGTATCGATACAATCCTGCACAAGTGAAACATTGTCCTGATGACAATTTGGTTGCCCCAGCTTCGCCGCGCGCGTCCGCTTTACATCGAAATCGCCGAGGCAATCCGCGAGGATGCCCACAATGGCCGCCTCAGGCCGGGTGACCGGCTGCCGCCGCAACGCGAGCTTGCCTATCGGCTGGGCGTCACCACCGGTACGGTGACCAGGGCCTATGCCGAGGCAGAGAAGATGGGGCTGCTGTCGGGCGAGGTGGGCCGTGGCAGCTATCTGAAGGCGCCTTCCCCCGCCGCCGCCCCCTTCACGCCGCTGCGGCGCGAATCCGGCGGGCTGATCGACCTGTCGCTTGCCACCGCGCCGCCGGTGACCGAGGCCGCAGCACTCGACCGCACGCTCGAGCAGGTGACGCAATCCGCCGGGCGGCTGGACCTGCTGCAATATCCCCCACCCGAGGGCTACCCCCTGCATCGCCGGATGGGCGCCTCATGGCTGGCGCGCAGCGGCATCACGGTCGACCAGGGCCGCGTGGTGGTGACGGCCGGCGCCCAGGCGGCGATCATCGCGGTGCTTTCCTCCATCACCCAGCCGGGCGACCGGATGTTCGTCGAGAGCCTGAACTACCCCACCATCAAGGGCATCGCCCGGCACCTCGGTGTGACGCTCGTGCCCATCGAGATGGATGACGGCGGGCTGGTGCCGGAGGCCCTCGACCGGGCCGCGCGCAATGGCGAGGCCCGGCTTCTCTACATCGTGCCCACGCTGCAGAGCCCGACCTCGGCCAGCCTCGACCTGGGGCGGCGGCAGGCCATCGTCGACATCGCCCGGCGCAGCAGCATGACCATCATCGAGGACGACCTGTTCCGCCTGCTCGATCCGCGCCTGCAGCCGCCGAGCCTGTTCAGCCTGGCACCGGAGCGGACCTATCACCTCACCAGCGTGTCCAAGACGCTGGCCCCCGGCCTGCGGGTCGGTTTCATGGTGGGCCCCGAGGGGCGGGAGGATTCACTGGTGCGCCAGCAGACGGTGACCGGCGGCCGCTCGGTGGGGCTGGCGGCGGAAGTGGTGCGGCACTGGATCGAGTCCGACACGGCCTCGCGCATCCTCACCGCCATCATCGCCGAGAATGCCGCGAGGCGCGCCCTGGCGCTGGAGGCCTTCCGCAGCCGCACCCTGCTGTGTGCGCCGGGTTCGCCCTTCCTGTGGCTGAGGCTGCCCGACCAGTGGGAACCGGGCGAATTCGCCCGCGCCACCCAGGACCGGGGGGTGAAGGTGACCCCGGGCACCGCCTTCGCCATCGACCGGCGGTCGGACGACCGGGCCGTGCGGGTGTGCTTCTCGGGCGCGGCCTCGCGCGAGGAACTCTCGCGGGCGCTGCGGATCATCGACGGCCTCGTCGACGAGGACCCCGGCGAGCGGCTGCGGCCGGTCGCCTGACACGATTTCGCCCCTGAGTGCGAAATTTAACCTTGGGCCGGGCGGACCTCTTGACGGAACCCTCTCCCCGCCATATCTCCTCTGCCAGCTGTTAGCACTCGAGACTCTTGAGTGCTAACAGGGCTGCCCTCCCGAGGGAGAGGGCGGTTCAAAACCTCAAATAATGTAAATATGACGAGGAGTTAGCCGACATGAAATTCCGTCCTCTGCACGACCGCGTGGTTGTCAAGCGCGTCGACGAAGACACCAAGACCAAGGGCGGCATCATCATTCCGGAGACCGCGCAGGAGAAGCCGATGCAGGGCGAGATCATCGCCGTGGGTCCGGGTGCGCGTGACGAGTCCGGCAAGATCGTTGCCCTCGACGTGAAGAAGGGCGACCGCGTCCTCTTCGGCAAGTGGTCGGGCACGGAAGTCAAGATCGACGGTACCGAGTACCTGATCATGAAGGAATCCGACATCATGGGCATCGTCGGCTAAGCCACGAAGCCCTTTTCCGCCCAGTAATCAATCAGTTAAGTACGAGGAACAGACATGGCTGCCAAAGAAGTCCGTTTTGCCGCCGATGCCCGTGAGCGCATGCTGCGCGGCGTCGACATTCTCGCCAACGCGGTGAAGGTGACGCTCGGTCCCAAGGGCCGCAACGTGGTGATCGACAAGTCCTTCGGCGCTCCGCGCACCACCAAGGACGGCGTGACCGTCGCGAAGGAGATCGAGCTCGAGGACAAGTTCGAGAACATGGGCGCCCAGATGGTCCGTGAGGTCGCTTCCAAGACCAACGACCTCGCCGGCGACGGCACCACCACCGCCACCGTCCTCACCCAGGCGATCGTCCGCGAGGGTGCCAAGAACGTGGCCGCCGGCATGAACCCGATGGACCTGAAGCGCGGCGTCGACATGGCTGTCGCTGTCGCCATCGAGGACATCAAGAAGCGCGCCAAGAAGATCAAGGGCACGGCTGAAGTCGCCCAGGTCGGCACCATCTCGGCCAATGGCGAGAAGGCCATCGGCGACATGATCGCCGAGGCGATGCAGAAGGTCGGCAACGAGGGTGTGATCACCGTCGAGGAAGCCAAGACCGCCGACACCGAGCTCGACGTCGTCGAAGGCATGCAGTTCGACCGCGGCTATCTCTCGCCCTACTTCATCACCAACGCCGACAAGATGATCGCCGAGCTCGACGAGGCCTACATCCTGCTGCACGAGAAGAAGCTCTCCTCGCTGCAGTCGATGCTCCCCGTCCTCGAGGCTGTCGTGCAGACCTCGAAGCCGCTGCTCATCATCGCCGAGGACATCGAGGGCGAAGCCCTTGCCACCCTCGTCGTCAACAAGCTGCGTGGCGGCCTCAAGGTCGCGGCCGTCAAGGCTCCGGGCTTCGGTGACCGCCGCAAGGCCATGCTTGAGGACATCGCTGTCCTGACGGGCGGCCAGGTGATCTCGGAAGACCTCGGCATCAAGCTCGAGAACGTGACGCTCGACATGCTCGGCCGCGCCAAGCGCGTGAAGATCGAGAAGGAGAACACCACGATCGTCGACGGTGCCGGCAAGAAGGCCGACATCCAGGGCCGTTGCGCCCAGATCAAGGCGCAGATCGAGGAGACCACCTCGGACTACGACCGCGAGAAGCTGCAGGAGCGTCTCGCCAAGCTTGCGGGCGGTGTTGCCGTCATCAAGGTCGGCGGCGCCACCGAAGTGGAAGTCAAGGAGCGCAAGGACCGCGTTGACGACGCGCTGAACGCCACCCGCGCTGCGGTGGAAGAAGGCATCGTCCCCGGCGGCGGCATCGCGCTGCTGCGCGCCAAGAAGGCGGTCGCTGCCCTGAAGTCGTCGAACGCCGACATCCAGGCCGGCATCAACATCGTGTCGAAGGCTCTCGAAGCCCCGATCCGCCAGATCTCCGAGAACGCGGGCGTCGAAGGCTCGATCGTCGTCGGCAAGGTGCTGGAGAAGGAAGGCAACTTCGGCTTCGACGCGCAGAACGAAGAGTACGGCGACATGGTGGCCAAGGGCATCATCGACCCGGCCAAGGTCGTGCGCATCGCGCTGCAGGACGCCGCCTCGGTGTCGTCGCTCCTCATCACCACGGAAGCGATGATCGCCGAGAAGCCCAAGGACAAGGCCCCCGCGGGCATGCCGCCGGGCGGCATGGGCGGCGGCATGGGTGGCATGGACTTCTAAGTCCGACGCTCAGCCACAGGCTGAAACACAGAACCCCGGGAGAAATCCCGGGGTTTTTCGTTGGTGCGAGCCTCTTGGCCCTTTTCACTCCCGTCATCCTGCCCAGGCTTGACCCGGGCATCCTCTTCGGGTCCCGGAAAAGATCGCCGGGTCTAACCCGGCGAAGATGAAAACATGGACAGTCCGTGAGCAGATGACTTCTAAGGTACGCTGATGCCGTAATGGGCGCCCTGGTTGCGCTCGAGCACGAGGCGGTTGGCACTGGACAGGCTTGAATTGAAGAACACCGCCTCGGAGATGGTGCCGATCCAGTCGCCCGCGCTGTTCTGCCCGCCGATGGCAAAGGGAGCGCCGGACCCCACGAAGCCGGAGGGCCCCGATGCCGTGACTACGCCGTCCAGCACGCCCGAGATCGTGGACCCCGGGCCGGAGAGCATGGTGACGATGCGTTGCTGCGTCGTCACGCCTGTAACCGTCAGGGCGCCGGCATTGACATTGGCCACGGTGAAACTGGCGCCGCCCGCCACGGCGCGGATGAGGCGGCCGCCGCCCGCCGTCCGGTCGCCGAGGATATGGCGACTGATCGAGGTGTCCGTCGACCGGGCGACGGCGTTGATGGTGGCCTGAATGGTCTGGCCGGTGATGGCGGGTGCGACGAGCGAGAGACCGGCGGCGGTGAAGCGCAGCGCGGGCTTGCCGCCTTCCGTTTCCGTTGCACCGCCGGCGAAGAGGCGCGGCTGCGCCGTGGTGGTGGCCTGCACGGCATCGCGGCTGTTGCCACTCTGGTCGTAGAGGGTCGACACGAAGCACGAGGTGCCGCTGCAGAAGGTGCCGAGCGTGGCGGTGTCGAGGCTGCCGGCGATGGTGGCGGGGATGGTCTGCTCGGTGTTGTCGGAGGCGCGGCGCACGCGAAGCAGCGGGCCGGAATAGCCGCCCGACAGCCGCCGCAAAGCAAAGGCGGCGGCAGATGCCGGAAGGGCGTCGAGCACGCCGGTGAAACTCGTTGCCGCGGTGGCGGTGCGCGCCGCGCCGGTGCCGCCAGCAGCGGTGGACACGGTGACGGAGAGCGTGAGCGTGCCGGCCGGCAATGCGGAGACATCGAGCCCCGTGACGGCGTGCGCAGCACCCGAGATGGTGCCTGAGCCGCTGACACTGCCCGCGCCGCCACTCGAGGTGATGGCGTAGGTGAAGCTGGCACCGGTGGGCGCCTTGGCGATGGTGAAACCCACCGCGCTGGCATTGGCCGCCGTGATCGTACCGGTGGTGAAAGCGGCCGTATAGGTCTGGACCTTGAGGGCCGACGTGTCCGGCAGGGTGAAGGTAAGCGGGTTGGCGGGGTTTCCCACCTGGTCGGCGATGCTGCCGCCCGCGAGATCGATCGGCGACACGAGGGTGATGCCATTGCCATCGAAATCGCCCGCCTGCACCGCGTAGCTGAAGGTGAGCGCCGTACCGCCCGAACCCGCCGCATAGGTGGCATGGCGGGTGACGCCCCCCACGTCGATGGCGATGCGCGGCGTGCCGGTGACGACCACGGACTCGCTCGCCGTCACGGTGAAGGCCAGCGTCGCGGCGGCGGCCGGGCCGGCGGGAAGGGCGAGCATGGCGGCAAGCCATGCGCACTGGCGGCGCAGCGCGACACGCCACACCGGGCGATGCTCAGAGATCATCATAGGTGCCGGCCGCTGGCGGCGTGACGGAGACGATGGTGGGAGATGCCGTATCCTTGAGGGCGGTTGCGGTGGCCGCGGCGCCGGCATTGCCCACAGTGTCGGTGAGTGTCACCGAGAGAGTGAGCGTGCCATCGCCCAGGCCTGAGAGGTCGAGCCCGGTGATCTGCTGCGGGTCGGCACTCACCGTGCCGCTGCCGGTCACCGGCACGCCGCCGCCGGAGCTGCCGATCGCGTAGCTGTAGCTGGCGCCGATCTCGCCGCCTGTCAGCTCGAAGCCGGCGGCGGAACTGTTCAGCGACGTGACGGGGCTGGTGAGGAAGGCGGCGGAATATCCCGACGGCGCCACATTGTCGAAGGCCGCGGTGGCCTGGCGTGCTGCACCGGTGCCGCCCGCCGCAGTGGACACGGTGACCGACAGCGTGAGCGTGCCGACGGCAAGGCTGGTGACGTCGACACCGCTCACCACCTGCGGGCTGGCGCTGATCGTGCCGGATCCGGTGACGGTGCCCGCCCCGCCACTCGAGGTGATGCTGTAGCTGTAGCTGCCGCCCGGCGGCGCCTTGGCGATGCGGAAGGACAGCGCAGCGGCGTTGGCGCTGGTGACCGTCGCGGTGTCGAAGGCGGCCGTATAGGTCTGGATGCGGATGCCGGACGTGTCGGGTGCCGTGAAGGCGAGGCTGCCGACGGCATTGCCCGACGCATCCGTCAGGCTGCCGCCATTGAGATCGAGCGGCGGCACCAGGCTGATGCCGTTGGCATCGAAATCCCCTGCCCCGACCGCATAGCTGAAGGTGAGTGCCGTGGTGCCGGAGCCCGCCGTGTAATCGGCATGGCGGGTGACGCCGCCCACGTCGATGGCGAGCCGCGGCGTGCCGGTGACGATCACCGGCTTGCTGGTGGTGAGCGTGAAATCCAGCGTCGCCGCCGATGCGGCGGTGCTCATCACGTAGAGCATGGCAAGCAGGCCAGGGACGCGGCGCAGGCGGGCCAGTCTAGAGATCATCATAGTCTCCCGGCGCCGGCGCTGTGACGGAGAGAATGACCGGCGCATCATTCGTCTTGGCCATGGTGGCCGTTGCGGGGCTGCCCGGATTGCCGAGCGCATCGCTGAGGGTGACGGTGAGGGTGAGCGTGCCGTCGCCAAGGCCCGTCAGGTCGAGCCCGGTGACCTGCTGGCTGGCGGAGGTGATGGTGCCGCTGCCGGAAACCGGCGTCCCGCCGCCGGAGCTGGTGATGGTGAAGGCGTAGCTGGCGCCGGGCTCCGCCCCGCTGACCGCGAAGCCCGCCGCGCTGGCCGGCAGCGGCAGGAAGGACACGGAATAGCCAGATGGCGCGGCGCTGTCGAAGCTGACGCTCGCCAGGTTCGAGGCCTCGTTGGGCTTGCCGCTCGCCGCGGCGGTGGTGGCCCCGGCCGGTACCTGCAGCGTGACGTCGCCCTGCCCTGCGGGCGTGACGTCGAGCGTCCAGGTGATGTTGTCGTCGCTGCGCAGGTTGGCGGAACTGCCATTGCCCACGGCGAGCGCCGTGGCATCAAGACCGCTCACGGCCTCGGTGAAGCGGATCCGGAAGGCAATGGGGCTCTGGTTCGTCGGGTTGGGTCCGGGGCTCGTCGCGTCGGCACCGAGTGCGGTGGTGGACTTGGTGATCTCAGCCGTCACCTGCGGCCCCGCGGCGCCCTCGCCCGAAACGACCCCGAGGCTGAGCGTGAGGATGCCGTCCGCCAGGCCCGAGACGTCGATGCCGGTGACCGGCTGCGGATCGGCGGAGACGCGGCCCGACCCCGTGAGCGGGGCGCCGCCGCCGGAACTGGTGACGAGATAGCTGTAGCGCGCGCCGAGCGGCGCGCCCGCCAGCACGAAGCCCAGGCTTTGCTGGTTCACCGCGGTCACGCTGCCGGCGAGGAAGGCAACCGCATAGTCCTGCGGCACCGCGCGGCGCTCGGTGTGGATGAGGTTGTCGCGGTTGACGAAGGCCAGGCGGCGGTCGCGCCGGGCGCTGTCCTCGGCAGCCCCGCCATCGAAGGCCGCGGCGCCGAACTGGTAGGTGAGGCGAAGGGCGGCCGCGGCGGCGCCCGTGTCGTCGGCGGCGAAGGTGCCGCCGAGCATGATGCCGGCGCCGAGGTCATAATCCAGCATCAGCTTCAGGCCCGTGCTGTCCTGCTCCGTCCGGCGCTCCCAGCGGAAGGCCGACAGGGCGACCCGCAGGTTCTCGTTCCATGGCAGCTCGCCGGCGATGCCGGCGTCCCAGCCCGACAGCGGCCGCGCCTCGAAGCCCGGGTCGCTTCCGGTCCAGCCGCTGAGCGCCAGGTAGCGGTTGGCAAACAGCGTGAAGGTGCTGGTCGAGGCCTCGAGCCCCAGGCTCATGCGCTGGTGGCCGATGGGCCAGGCGCGGTCATAGAAGGCATTGACGCCGAACATCCAGTCGCTGCCCGGCCGCTGGTAGCGGTAGCCCAGCCCGGCATTGAGGGTGGTTTCGGCGATGTCGCTGTTCACCGCCGCTTCGAGGAAGAGGGTGTGATCGAGGGCGGCCGACTGGAACAGGGCATCGACCGTCTGCGCGCGCAGCATGGCGCGCCGGCCGGGGGACCATCCGGCCTCCACCTCGAGGTTGCGCAGGAAGGGAATGGCATGGTCCTGGCCGAACCGGGTGGCGCTGCCGGCAAGTGCTGCCACCTGCTGGTTGGCAACCGCGGCGGCCGCCTGCACCGCCGCAGCCTGCAGCTGCCGCCCGCCGGGCGCCCTGCCTTCGACGATGGCCTGCAGGGCGGCCTGCTGGCCCAGGCCCCAGGCGCCATCGAGCGTGGCGCCGAGGGGCGAGGACGCGGCATCCTCGCCGAGGAGCCGGGACGGCCGCAGGCGGTTCGCCACCGCGCCCAGAAGGGTGCCGGCAACGGCCTGGCGGACCATGCGGCCATCGAGCGGGCCCATGCCGGCTGCCTCAGCCACGGCCGGCACCTGCGCCGGTGGCGGCCCGGAGGCCGGGATCAGCCGGGGCGGCGCGCCCTGTTGGCGCACATGTCGCGGCGCCACGGCGCCGGGCAAGGCAACGGCTGGTGCGGGCCGCGGCGGAGAGGAGGCGGCCCGCGCCGGCACCCCCGGCTCGGGCCGGCCGCGCGGTGCTGCCGGCTGTTTCCACACCACGGTGATGTTGTCCCCCCGGCGGACGACATTGCCGCGCACTGCGCCACAGCACCCGGTCGGCGCCGATCTTGACCCAAGGATAGTCATGTTCCCAGTTCGATGCTCTCGTGACGCGAGACACGCCATCGTCAGGATGGAGAGGGCCAGCAGCCCGCCCGCTGCGACGCGCCTGAGCAACATGAATCCGGTTCAACATGACTGGGCATCGCCCCTTGTGCCAGCCGAAGCTTGCCCGGTGCTGGGCGCCAGACCGCCGCCGGCCTGCCCCAGAACGGCGGAATTCCATCCTGCTTTCAGGGCTTAGCCGTCACGGCGGCGGGTCACGGCAAGCCTCCTGGCGCCCCCGCAAACGCGCTTGCATTCGGCTGAGGATCAGACTAGAGACTGCCCCGGTCAGCGCCCGTAGCTCAGCTGGATAGAGCACCAGACTACGAATCTGGGGGTCATGGGTTCGAATCCTGTCGGGCGCGCCAAATCTCAGGAAAATTCTAATCAGGCAAGGCTGGCGGCGATGGCCGTCGAGGCTCGGCAAAACACGGCAGTGACGACGAGACCCGTCTATACGAAGGCTGCAGCAAACCGCAGAACGGTACGCGTACTCAATGAGCTAAATCAGGACAGCCTCAACGCAGACAGTGAAAGTCGCCGCAGGGCAATCAAAGAAAAGCCGGCCTCCTCTCATGGACGCCGGCAGGTGCTGACGAGCGGTATCATGAGAGAGGCGGCTCGCCAGTTGCACAGACAACAGCACCACCGCTCAGCGGCCGCAAGTGGTCGGTGAATCGATGCCTGCACACTCTCACTCCGACGAGATTGCCTCAGTCCCTCAAGGATACCACGCTACGCCATGCCTGTGGACCAGCCAGCGCGGAGACTTCATCCTGAAGCAGTTCGCCCAGACGGGACGGACGATGTGCGAGCAGATAGATCGGGACCGCCGGCAGAGGTGACAGTCCCTCCGCTTCGCGCCATTCGCTCAGGCCGGCGGGGGCGGTGCCCGCAGCCATAGAGGAGATGGCGAGACCAGCCCGCAACGCAGCAACGATGCCTGCATGGGTGCGGCTTTGGGTCTGGACGTACCAAGGGCGATGCCCTGCGTCGAGTGTCTCGATCATGGCGCGACGAAACACGCATCCCTCAGGATACGCGGCGAGCGGCATCACCATTGAGGGCGCTGGAAGGACGGTCTGGCCTCCGACCCAGCAAAGCGGCAGTTCAGCCTCGTAGACGCAATTGGGCGGCCGGGATGCCAGCGTCGCAAGCGCCAGGTCCAGCTGCCGTTCCTGCACACCGGAAGCGAGGTTGGCGCTCAGATCGCAGACGATCTCGATTTCGAACCCGCTGTCAGGCCCAAGGCGGGAGAGTGCGCGCGGCAGGATGCCGAGCGCATAATCATCCGGCACACCGAGGCGCAAGCGCTGGCGCGGTTTCTGGCTGCGGGTGGCAGACATCATCTCGTCATAGGCGGCCAGCACGCCCACCGCCCGGGCATAGAGTTCGGCAGCTCTTGAGGTCGGCTCCAGCCGGTGATGGCGGCGCAGAAAGAGGGTTTCACCGATTTCCGTCTCAATGAGTTTCAGCCGCATGCTCATGGCGGCCTGTGTGCAGTGCAACCGATCGGCGGCGCGCGACAGCGTACCCGCCTCGTAAATGGCGGCAAAACTCCGGAGCAGGCGCAGTTCCAGGTCCATGGCTTCAGCCTAGCTTATGATGCGCATAACGACAATTTGCTTGTGGCGGCCCGCGGCGCGGCCCCAGCATCGGACGGTCAGGGAGGCACAGCATGATCGTCGGTTTCATCGGGCTCGGGACCATGGGCAGCAATGCGGCACGCAATGTTCGGCGTGCAGGCTTCGAAATGATTGTCTACGATATCCGCCCTGAGGCCGTGGAGCGTCAATTGGAGCCGGGCGTGAGTGCCGGAACCAATCCTGCGGACGTTCTCGCCCGTGCGGATGTGACCGTCACCATGGTTTTCGGCCCGAAGGAGGTCGACCAGGTGGTGCGCGGGCCGGGCGGCTTTCTGTCATCAGACTGCAAGGGCAAGTACTGGATCGACATGACGACCTCGAGCCCGAAACTGATGCGGGCGCTGGCGGCGGAGTTCGAGGCCAGGGGTGGGCACGCCGTCGATGCGCCAGTCACCGGCTCGGTCGATGCGGCGATCCGCGGCGACATGCCGATGTTTGTCGGTGGCGATGATGCCGCAGTCGAGCACGTGCGTCCGGTAATCGAGGCCATGGGCCAGCTGCGCAAGGTGGGCCAATACGGCAACGGCTATGTCGCCAAGCTCGTCAACAACCAGCTCTGGAAAATCCATGCCGCGGCGATCGGCGAAGCCATGGTGACGGCCAAGCTTGCGGGCCTTGATCCATTGACCTGGTGGAATGTCATGAAGGGGGGCGCCGCCGACAGCTTCGTCATGAGCCACGATGTACCCTCAATCTTCGCTGGCCACTACGATCCCTCCTTCCCGATCGCTCTCTGTCTCAAGGATCTATCTCTCATCAAGGAACTGATGGACGAGGTGGGAACCCGCAACGAGCTCACTGCCGTCACCCACGCCCGCTTCAGGGAGGCGGGCGAACGCTATGGCAGCGGAGCGGGCGAAATGACGGTCTGTCGCATCATCGAGGACGATGCCGGCATCGATCTCCGCGTCGCTGGCGAATGGGTGAAGCCCTGGGAGGTCACGCACGGTGCGGCGGCAGGCAAGTCAGTCTCGTAAATCTGGCTAGCGGGAATTTTTGCAGCGCAGCATGGATGGAAGCTCTGAGTGGAATTTATCTCAAGGCGGGGCCGCATGATTTTTCCATCAAGCCGCGCAAATAAATCGTGTTAGCATTCGACAGGTGCAAGAAGAGCCACCGCCGTTTCAGACGGCGCAAGCTCCCGGCGCCCAACCAGGGAGGACCAAGGCGGCTGCCCATAGCGGCGGCAGATTGATCATTGCCGCCGACACCCGGCCGGCATCATCCAGCAAGTGATGAGCCGGACATGCCGGACACGGCGGGCACCACAGCAAGATCAAATGTCCAGGAGAGGAAACTGAGATGAAATTCTTCAAGAAGAACGGTCAGCCGCTTCCGCCGGTGATCGAGGGCTTGGCCGAGGACACCAAGGCAGGCCGCTTCAGCCGCCGCGAGTTTCTGGCCATGGCCTCGGTGTTCGGCGCCTCGGCCGCCACCGCCTACAGCATGATCGGTCTGACGCTGCCGACACCGGCGCGCGCCGACGACACGCCCAAGAAGGGCGGCATCCTCAAGATGCAGATGATCATCAAGGAGCAGAAGGACCCGCGCACCTACGACTGGTCGGAAATGGCCAATGTCACGCGCCAGGCCAATGAATATCTTGCCCGCTACACCCGCGAAGGCACCTTCACCGGGCAGCTGATCGAAAAGTGGGATGTCAACGACGATGCCACTGAATACGTGCTGCACGTGCGGCCAGGCGTGAAGTGGTCGAACGGTGACGACTTCACGGCCGATGACGTGATCTTCAACCTGACGCGCTGGGCCGACAAGAAGGCCGAGGGCAACTCGATGGCGGGTCGTATCGGCACCATGATCGATCCGAAGACAGAGAAACTGGCCGATGGTGCCGTTACCAAGGTCGACGACCATACCATCAAGCTGAAGCTCAATGCTTCCGACATCACCATCATCCCCGGCTTCTGCGACTATCCGGCGATGATCGTCCATCGCGACTGGGACAAGAACCCCGACATGCTTAAGACGCCCGGTACCGGCCCCTACGAGGTGACGGACTACCAGGTCGGCAAGCAGGCCTCGGTCCGGAAGCGCAAGGACTTCACCTGGTGGGGCGGCGACGTCAACCTCGACGGCTGCGACTTCATCGACTACGGCGCGGAGCAAAACGCCACCGTGTCCGCGCTGGAGTCGGGCGAGATCGACGCCGACTACCAGACCACCGGTGAAACTGTCGCCCTGCTCGACGGCATGGACCTGGTGAAATCAGAGGCGGTAACGGCCAATACCATCGTCATCCGCACCCACGTCACCGAGAAGCCGTTCGACGACAAGCGCATCCGCAACGCCATCCAGCTGGCGACCGACAACAACGTCATCCTGCAGCTGGGCTACAACAATGCCGGCACGGTGGGCGAGAACTTCCACGTCTGCCCGATCCACCCGGAATATTATGCCCTGCCGCCGATCAAGCGCGACGTCGAGAAGGCGAAAGCACTGGTCAAGGAAGCGGGCCTCGACAAGGAACTCGAGCTCATCTCCTATGAGTCCGACTACGTGAAGAACCCGGCCGATGTCATCGCGGAGCAGTGCCGCGAAGCCGGCATCAACGTGAAGCGTACCGTCATTCCGGGTTCGAGCTTCTGGAATGACTGGACCAAGTATCCGTGGTCGACGACCGAGTGGAACATGCGTCCGCTGGGCGTGCAGGTCCTTGCCCTCGCCTACCGCAGCGGCGAGGCCTGGAACGAGTCGGGTTATTCGGACCCTGAGTTCGACAAGAAGCTCAACGCCGCACTGGCCGTGGCCGACGCCGGCAAGCGCAAGGAGATGATGAAGGACATCGAGATGACGCTGCAGGACTCGGGCATCATCGTTCAGCCCTTCTGGCGCTCGCTCTACCGTCACACCAAGCCTTACGTGAAGAACTTCGAGATTCACCCGACCTTCGAAATCCAGATCGACCAGGTCTGGCTCGACAAGTAACACGTCAGGGCGTGAGGCTTCCCGGCCTCACGCCTCCATTCACCCCCGAGCGGGCGGAGTCTCGATGCTGAAGTTCCTGTTGCGGCGGCTGGGCGTCATGGCACTCACCATGTTCGTGCTGTCTCTCGTCGTCTTCTACTTCGCCAACCTCGAGCCCAACCTCAAGAAACTCGCGATCTTCCAGACCCAGACGCGCGCCAGCCAGCAGGAACTCGACAACTGGCTCGAGCGCAACGGCTACCGCGACAACTTTTTCATCCGCTACGGCCGCTGGATCGGCGTGGTGCAGCAGCAGCCGGTCATGGATCCGGAGACCCATACCATCGTGCCGCGTTTCCGCTATTGCGATGAACCCTCGGTGCCAGCCTACAACGGCGTGCTGCAAGGAAACTTCGGTTGCTCCACGGCCTTCAAGGTCAAGGTTCAGGACAAGCTGCCGAGTGCGCTGGTCGCCACCGGGATCCTGATGTTCTGGGTGATGATCACCATGGTGCCCACCGCCCTCCTCATCGGTGTGCTCGCCGGCATGCGGGAAGGCTCGCGGCTCGATCGCGGACTGTCGATCCTGTCCATCACCTCGACCGCGACGCCCGAATACGTCTCCGGCATCATCTTCACCGTGATTTTCGCCAGCTGGCTCAAGGTGCTGAACGGTTCGGCCGCCACGGCGACGTCCGAGGGCATCTCATTCTACAATTTCACCCTGCCGGTGATGACGCTGGCGATCTACGGGGTGGGCTATATCGCGCGCATGACACGGGCTTCGATGGCGGAGGTGATGTCGTCACAATACATCCGCACGGCGCGCCTCAAGGGCCTGAGCTTCGGACAGGTGGTCATGAAGCATGCGCTGCGCAATGCGCTGATCGCGCCCTTCACGGTCATCATGCTGCAGCTTCCCTGGCTCCTGACCGGCGTCGTGGTGGTCGAGGCCATCTTCCGCTACCAGGGATTCGGCTTCCTGCTGGTGAGCGCTGCATCGAACAACGACATCGACCTGCTGCTGGCCTGCGGCCTCGTCTCCGTCACCCTCGTGCTCGCGACCCAGCTGATCTCGGACATCGGCTATGCCTGGCTCAACCCCCGGATCAGGATCAGCTGATGCTGCAGAATGTGGGCGTTCTCGGCATCATCCTTGGCGTCATCGCTCGTTTCTGGCCGGTCTGGCTGGCGCTCGGCGTGCTGCTCACGCTGTCCTTCCTCTACCGCCGCAAGCTCGGCCTCTATGGCCACGTCATCAATTCCGGGGTCGGTTTCGCCGGGGTCACGATCTGCGGCTTCTGGATCTTCACCGCGCTGCTCGCACCGCTGGTCGCCCCCTTCGGGCCGCTCGAGCAGATTGCCGTCATGAAGCATGCGCTGCCCGGCAGCATCGAGAAGGTTTCGGGCATCCCCTTTTACTTCGGCGGCGACAAGCTGGCGCGCGACGTGTTCAGCCGCATGGTCTATGGCAGCCGCATCGTGTTGGCGATCGCTCCCGCGGCGACCGCGATCTCGCTGATGGTGGGCTCGCTGCTCGGCCTGCCCGCCGGCTTCTACGGCGGCAGGATCGATGCCTTCCTGTCCTTCATCTCCAACCTCGTCCTCGCCTTCCCGGTGATCCTCCTGTTCTATCTCCTCGTCACGCCGGGCATCATGGAGACGGCCGTGCCCTATGTGATGGCGGGCTTTTTCTTCATCTTCCCCATCCTGTTCTTCGTGGCGCTCTTCTACACCGGCTACAGCAAGCAGAAGAACATGCTCATCCTGCTGCTCGGCATCACCGCGCTCATCGGCGGCTGGCTCTATGCCGGGCTCGTCTTCGATGCCGATCCGCTCGGCATCGTCCACATCGAGCCGAACGAGCTCAACATCTTCGTCGCCGTCGCCTTCGCCTCGAGCCCCGGCGTGTTCCGCATCGTTCGGGGCCTCACCATGGACATCAAGACCCGTGAGTACATCAACGCCGCCCTCACCCGGGGCGAGCGGCCCTGGTACATCATGCTGTGGGAGATCCTGCCCAATGCGCGCGGGCCGCTGATCGTCGATACCTGCCTGCGCATCGGCTACACCACCATCCTGCTCGGGACGCTTGGCTTCTTCGGCCTCGGCATGGCGTCGGAAAGCCCCGACTGGGGCACCGCCATCAAGGACGGCAGCCAGTTCCTCCGCCTCTATGTCTGGCCGGCGCTGGTGCCCGCCGTCGCGCTCATGTCCTTCGTCCTTGGCCTCAACCTGCTCGCGGATGCGCTCCGCGAACAATCGCTGCGGGATTGACCAGATGACCGAGCCCATCCTCGAGATCAGCAACCTCCACATCTCCTTCTTCACCAAGATCGGCGAGATCCCCGCGGTGATGGACTTCTCGATGAAGGTGATGCCCGGCGAAAGCATGGGACTGGTGGGTGAGTCCGGCTGCGGCAAGTCCACCGTTTCGCTCGCCATCATGCGCGACCTGCCGGGCGTTGGCCGCATCACCAGGGGCACCATCAAGTTCCGCGGCCGGGACATGGCGGAGATGAGCACCGATGAACTGCGCCAGATCCGCGGCTCGCAGATCGCCATGGTCTACCAGGAGCCGATGGCCAGCCTGAACCCCACCATGCGCATCGCCGAGCTGCTGATGGAAGTGCCGATCGTGCACGAGAAGGTGTCGAAGCAGGAAGCGCGCGCCCGCGCCCTCGACATGGTGAAGGCGGTGAAACTGCCGGACCCCGAACGCATCCTCAACGCCTATCCGCATCAGCTGTCGGGCGGCCAGCAGCAACGCATCGTCATCGCCATGGCGCTCCTTTCGAAGCCCGCCCTGCTGCTGCTCGACGAGCCGACGACGGCGCTCGACGTGACGGTGGAGGCCGGCATCGTCGACCTCGTCAAGGACCTTGGCCACCGCTTCGGCACGTCGATGATCTTCGTCTCGCACAACCTGGGCCTCATCCGCGAGACTTGCGACCGCATCACGGTCATGTATTCCGGCGAAGCGGTGGAGACCGGTGCGGTGACGGACGTGTTCCAGCACATGCGCCATCCCTACACGCAGGGCCTGTTCCGCTCGATCGCGCTGCCCGGCACCAACAAGTTCGAGAACCCGCTGGTCTCGATCCCCGGCCAGCTGCCGCTGCCGCATGAGCGGCCGCAGGGCTGCAACTTCGGACCGCGCTGCAGCCACTTCGAGAAAGGTCGCTGCGACGCCGCCGATATTCCGATGCTGGACGTGAACCCCTCGACGCGCCACGAAAGCCGTTGCCTGCGCATCGCCGAGATCGACTGGTCTGCCGCACCGGAACGCCGCGCCGTGCAGGCCGCCGTGACGGCAGGCGAGCCGGTGCTGGAGATCGACCACTTGCAGAAGCACTACCAGGTGAGTGCCAACGAGATTTTCGGTCGCGGCGAGCGACGCACCGTTAAGGCAAACGAGGACATCAGCTTCACCGCGCGCGCCGCGGAAACGGTAGCGATCGTCGGCGAGTCCGGCTGCGGAAAGTCGACCCTTGCCAAGGTGCTGCTCGGCCTCGAGACGGCATCGGGCGGCAAGGTGATGCTGGCCGGGCAGGAGATCGAGAAAACCGGCGTCGAGCAGCGCGACACCGCGACCGTCGCCTCCATCCAGATGGTATTCCAGAACCCCTTCGATACGCTGAATCCCTCGCATACCGTGGGCTCGCAGATCATGCGCACGCTCGAGATGTTCGGCGTCGGCAAGACCACCGAAGAGCGCCGCCAGCGCATGCTGGAGCTGCTCGACCTCGTCAAGCTGCCGCGGGCCTTCGAGCGGCGCATGCCACGCCAGCTGTCGGGCGGCCAGAAGCAGAGGATCGGTGTTGCCCGCGCCTTCGCCGGCCACCCGCGCGTTGTCATCGCCGACGAGCCGATGTCGGCGCTGGACGTCTCGGTTCAGGCCGCCGTCACCGAACTCCTCATGGACATCCAGCGGAGCTCCCGCACTACCATGGTGTTCATCAGTCACGACCTGTCGATCGTGCGCTACCTCTCGGACCGCGTGGTGGTGATGTACTTGGGTTACATCGTCGAACAAGGCACGACGGACCAGATCTTCGAGCCGCCCTACCACCCCTATACGGAGGCGCTGCTCTCGGCCATCCCCATCGCCGACCCGCGCTACACCAAGCGGCGCGTGGTGCTGGAGGGCGACATTCCTTCCGCCACCAACCCACCACCTGGCTGCCCCTTCCAGACGCGCTGCCCGCGGAAGAACCAGGTGCCGGGAACCCTTTGCGAAACCGAACTGCCCCCGTTGCGGGACTTGGCCGCCGGCCACCAGATCCGCTGCCATCTGGCACAGGAGATCCTCGACGCGATGGGGCCGGTGATCGTCGCGGCATCGGCGGAGACGGCGTGACATGGGCGACGACCAGCTGAGACTTTCCCCGAAGGCGGCGCGCAAGCTCATCCACGATGCCTTGACCGGTGCCGGCACCTCGCCGCGCAATGCCTCCTACTTCACAGAGGCCATCCTCGACACCGAGCTCTCCGGCCTCGAAGGCCATGGTTTCTACTGGCTGCAGTATTATTGCGAGCACCTGCTGAGCGGCAAGGTCGACGGCAAGGTGCGCGCCCGGGTAAAGAAGCTCTCTCCCGTCGCCTTCCGTGTCGACGCCCGCAACGGCTTCGCCCATCCGGCCATCGAGAAGGGATTCGAAAGGCTCATCCCGGCGGCGAAGAAATATGGCATCGCCGGCATGGCCGTGCACAACTCCTACAATGCCGCAACGCTGGGCTATCACACGGGCTTCCTGGCCAAGCACGGGCTCGTCGCCTATGGCTTCACCAATGCCATGCCGGCGATCGCACCGGTCGGCGGGCGGACGCCGGTGATCGGCACCAATCCGCTGTCCTTCGCCGTGCCGGCCAGGAAGAAGGGGGAAATCGCCTTCCTCATCGACCAGTCCGCGTCCGCGGTCACCTGGACGTCGGTGAAGCGTGCCTCCGAGGAAGGCCGCACCATTCCGCTGGGCTGGGCGCTGGACGCCGAAGGCCAGCCAACAGCCGATCCCGTAAAGGGACTCGCCGGCTCCATGGCGCCCTCCGGGGGCTACAAGGGCTTCGGCCAGGGGCTGATCGTCGAGGTGATGTGTGCAGCGCTCGCCGGCGCCCTGCGGGGACCGGAAATGGGCTCCTTCCAGGACAATGACGGCAAGCCCATCGGCTGCGGCCAGTTCTTCATCGCGCTCGCACCGGACATGTTCTCCGGCGGCGCCTTCCACAAGCAGGTCGCGGCTCTCGCCAAGTCCATCACCGCACAGCAGGGCGCCAGGCTCCCCAATGCGCGCCGCACGGAGATGCAGAGGCGCCTGACCAAGGAGGGCCTGCCCATCTCCCGGGCGCTGTTCGACCGCCTCGTCTCCTTCGCCTGATGCCATGCGGCCCGACAAGCCACATCGCCGCCGCCGCGCCGCCGACATCGTGCAGATGCCGTGGCAGCAGCTCGTCAATCCCCTGCCGCCCACGCCACTGATCTCGGAGGACGAGGTGGAGGCGATCCACCGGGCGGCCCTGCAGCTGCTGGAGACCGTGGGCGTGCGCTGCGCCTTCGGCGAGGCGCGCGCGCTCCTCGCCCACGCGGGTGCGTCCGTCGACGAGGCAGACCAGCGCATCCGCATCGGTCGCGACATTGTCGAGGAGGCCCTGAAGACCGTTCGCGCCGAGATCAGGCTCACGCCGCGCAACCCGGAACGGGCCGTGCGGCTGGGCGGGCGGCACCTCACAACCGCTGCCGTGCTGGGCCCTCCCAACTGCACCGACCTGGTGCGCGGGCGACGCTCGGGAAGCCTTGCCGATCTCGGCGAGCTCCTCAAGCTCACACAGGCCTTCAACATCGTGCAGATGAACGGCTGGCCGGTGGAACCGCTGGACGTCGAGGTGCGCTTCCGCCACCTCGCCGCGACCCGCGCCATGCTGACACTGACCGACAAGGTTCCCTACGTCTTCTGCCAGAGCCGGCAGCGCATCGAGGACGTGCTCACCATGTGCGCCATCGCCCGCGGCGAGACGCTGGAGGAGTTCGGCGACCGTCCGGGGGTGTTCTCGATCATCAACACCAACACCCCCCTCACCTATGACGTGCCGATGACGGTGGGCGTCATGGACATGGCCCGCCACGGCCAACCGGTGCTGCTCACGCCCTTCATCATGGCCGGGGCCTCGACACCGGCGACCATCGCCGGCGCCATGGCGCTCAATACCGCGGAGGTGCTGTTCGGTGTGGTGCTGTCGCAGCTGGTCAGGCCGGGGGCGCCGGTGCTCTATGGCTGCGCCGCAATGAACGTCGACATGAAGACGGGGGCACCCGCCTACGGCCTCGCCGACATGCAGCGGTGCACTCTGATCGGCGGGCAGATGGCGCGGCGCTACAGGATGCCGATGCGCTCGTCCAACTTCAGCTCCGCCAATATCCCGGATTTTGCCAGCGGCTATGAATCGGCCAACGCCTGCTTCGCCGCTGCTGCCGCCGGCGCGCATCTGCTCATGCACGCGGCGGGTTGGGTCGAGGGTGGGCTGTGCACATCCTACGAGAAGTTCGTGCTCGACTGCGAGATCGTGCAGAGCCTCGCCCAGACGCTGGTGCCGCCGCGCATCGACGCGGACACGCTGGCGCTGACGGAGATTGCCGAGGTCGGCCCCGGCGGGCATTTCTTCGGCACGCCGCGCACCATCTCGACCTTCGAGACCGCCTTCTACCGCCCACTGGTCTCCGCCACGCAGAATTACGGCGCGTGGCTCGAGGCCGGCGGCAAGTCCGCCGCCGAACGCGCCACCGCCATCTGGCAGGAGGCGCTGAACCACTATGCCGAACCTGACATCGATCCGTCCACCGTTGAGGCACTCGACGCCTTCGTAGCGCGGCGGACCGAACAGGGCGGCGCCCCACTCGATTGAGGAAAGCCATGTCGAACCAGTTCCCCGCCCTGTTCCAGCCCCTGCAGCTCCGCCACAAGACGCTGCGGAACCGCATCGTCTTCGGCTCGCACACCGCCAACATGTCGGTCGACGGCCTGCCCGGAGAACGCCACCGCGGCTATTACGAGGAGCGCGCCCGCGGCGGTGTGGGCATGATCGTCGTGGAGCCGGTGCCGGTGCACCGCACCGCGGTGCTGACCCGTGGCAACTTCCGCCATTCGACCGATGAGGTGATCCCGCACTTCCGCAAGATCACCGATGCGGTGCATGCCCATGGCGCGGTGATCTGCAACCAGCTCTATCATGTCGGCCAGCACGGCGACTTCGACAACAGCTACCAGCCCAGCTGGTCGCCCTCGGGCCTGCCCTCCTTCCATGACTCCGACGGCAGCCACGCCATGACCGAGGCCGAGATCGAGGAGATCATCGAAAGCTTCGTGCAGGCGGCACGCCGCGCCAAGGAGGCGGGCTTCGACGGCATCGAACTGTTCGCTGCCTACAACGCCATCATCGACCAGTTCTGGCTGCCCTTCAACAACCGCCGCGACGACAGGTGGGGCGGCAGCTTCGAGAACCGCATGCGCTTCTCGCGTACCATCATGGAACGCATACGCAAGATGGCCGGCGAGGATTTCATCATCGGCCTTGCCGTGAACATGGACCCGACCAGCAAGGTATCGCAAACCATCGAGCAGTTGCAGGAGGTGATCGCATGGCACGACGAGCGCCAGCTGATGGACTATGTCACCTGCGGCACCGGCAGTTACTTCAATTTCACCGGCATCATTCCGCATGTGTTCTATGCCGACAAGCTGGGAGCGCCCCATGCCGAGGCGCTGAGACAGGTGGTGAAACACGCCAGGGTCCAGTGCGAATCGCATGTGCGCACACCGGAGAACGCCAATTACGTGGTAGCCTCCGGCCAGGCCGACATGGTGTCGATCGTGCGTGGCCAGATCGCCGATCCGCACCTTGCCAACAAGGCCAAGGAAGGCCGGCCCGAGGATGTGCGCCCCTGCCTCTCCTGCAACCAGATGTGCTGGGGGCGGCGCTACCGCGACTACTGGATCTCCTGTCTCATCAACCCCAGCGCCGGGCGCGAGTTCGAATGGGGAGGCGACCGTTTCACGCCGGCTGCCAAGCCGAAAAAGGTTCTGGTGGTGGGCGGTGGCGTCGCCGGCCTCGAGGCGGCGCGCGTCGCCGCCGAGCGCGGCCACCAGGTTACGCTGGCGGAAGCTTCCGACAAGCTGGGCGGCCAGTTCCGCCTCGCCGGCCTCACGCCGCGCCGCCACCAGATCATCGACTATCTCGACTGGTTCGAGCGCCAGCTGGCGAAGCTGCAGGTGAAAGTGCTGCTCAATACCCCGCTCGACGCCGAGGAGGCGAAGGCCTTCGGCGCCGACGAGATCATCGTTGCCACCGGCTCCATGCCGGACGGCAAGGCCTTCCAGCGCGCCATGCCCGAGCATGACCAACTGCCCGGCATCGAGCGCGGCAACGTGGCCAGCGCGGAAGACGTGATGGCGCGCATCGCGCGTCCCGGCAAGCGCGTCCTGGTGCTTGACGAGACCGCCAACTGGAAGGGCGGCGGTGTGGCGCTGACGCTGGCCGAGGCCGGACACCAGGTGACCGTCGTCACCCCTGCTGCCGCCGTCATGGCAGAAATGGCACGCACCGCCGCCGACATCGAGCTGCGCGCCCGGCTGCGCGAGCTCGGCGTGACACTGCGCACCGACAGCGTGGTGCGCGAGTGGCATGGTGACGGCGCGACCATCCAGTCCTTCGGGGGCGCGCCAGAACGCATTGCCGCCGACACGCTCGTCGTGGCCTCTACCAATGTCGCCGAGCATGAGCTGGGCGACACGCTCGGTGCGCCGATGATCGGCGATGCCGTGGCGGCCCGCAATGCCGCCATGGCAATCTACGAGGGCCGCAAGCTGGCCATGAGCCTGTGAGCCCGGACGTGCATCAAAGGAGCCGCGCCGATGTCGCATGATCCGCTGCTGCAGACCTACCAGCTGAAGCACCTCACCCTGCGCAACCGCATGATGTCGACGGCGCATGAGCCCTCCTACACCGAGGACGGCCTGCCCAAGACGCGCTATCGCCTCTATCACAGTGAGAAGGCAAAGGGTGGACTGGCCATGACCATGATCGGCGGCTCCTCGGTGATCGCCATCGACAGCCCGCAGGCCTTCGGCAACATCCAGCTGCACAAGGATGAATGCGTGCGCTGGCTGGCCGAGCTGGCGGACGACGTGCACGGCCATGGCGCGGCGGTGATGATCCAGATGACCCACATGGGTGCGCGCACCAACTGGAACAAGGCGGACTGGCTGCCGATGATCGCGCCAAGCTCGCAGCCCGAGCCCGTGCACCGCGCCTTCCCCAAGGCCATGGAAGACTGGGATTTCGCACGCATCTACAAGGCCTATGCCGATGCCGCAGAGAAGGTGAAGCAGGCCGGGCTCGACGGCATCGAGCTCGAATGCGCCTCGCACCTCGTGGCGCATTTCCTGTCGCCCGGCACCAACAGGCGGACGGATGAGTATGGTGGCTCGATCGACAACCGCCTTCGCTTCCTGCGCGAGGTGATCGCTGCCATCCGGACCCGTGTCGGCACCGACATCGTGCTCGGCGTGCGCATGGTCTGCGACGAGCAGTGGCAGCGGGGCTTCGAGAAGAACGATGGGATCGCCTTCGCGCGCCGGCTTAAGGAGGATGGTGCCATCGACTACATCAGCGTCATCCGTGGCCGCGTGGCCACCAACGAGGGGCTGAGTCGCGTCATCCCCAACATGGGAACAGTGTCCGCGCCGCACCTCGATTTCGCGGGCGAGATCCGCAACGACGTCAAGCTCCCCACCTTCCACGCCGCCCGCATCCAGGACGTCCCCACCGCGCGCTACGCGATCGAGAGCGGCAAGCTTGACATGGTGGCGATGACCAGACCCCACATGGCGGACCCTCACATCACGCGGAAGATCATGGCCGGCGAGGAGGCACGCATCCGCCCCTGCGTCGGCATGGGCTACTGCATCGACTCGATCTACACCGGCTCCGCCGTCTGCATCCACAACGCGGCCACGGGGCGCGAGGAACATCTGCCGCACGTGGTCCCCAAGAGCGCCGGTCCCAGGAGGAAAGTGGTGGTGGTCGGCGCAGGGCCGGGCGGCCTCGAGGCAGCGCGCGTCGCCGCCGAGCGCGGGCATGAGGTCGTCGTCTTCGAGGCTTCGGGAAAGGCCGGCGGCCAACTGCTGCTGACCGCGGCGCTGAAACGGCGGCGCGAAATCCTCGGCATCATCGACTGGCGCCTGGCGGAGTGCGAGCGCCTCGGCGTCGCCATCCGTTACAACAGCTATGCCGAGGCCGCCGACGTGCTGGCCGAAAACCCCGATTGCGTTGTCATCGCCACCGGCGGCATCCCGGATGCTTCGATCCTTGCCACCGGCCATGAACTGGCGACGGGTGGCTGGGACATCCTGAGCGGCGCCGTGGCTCCTGCCCGGTCGGTGATCGTCGTCGACAACAACGGATCGCACCCGGCCATGACGGTTGCCGAATTCGTGGCGGAACGAGCGGACGAGATGGAACTGGTGACACCGGACCGGACGCTCGCCCCCGACATCGGCGAGACCAACTACCCCGCCTACATGCGGGCCATGAACGCGCCCAACGTGAAGGTGACGCTGAACCTTCAGATCGACCGCCTGGAGCGCCGCGGCAACCGCGTCGCCGCGGTGTTCACCGACGACTACCGCAAGACCGAGGTGGTGAAGGAGGCCGACCAGGTGATCGTCGAATATGGCACTGCACCGCTGGACGATCTCTACTTCGCCCTCAAGGAGGGGTCCGTAAACCGTGGCGAGGTCGACGTGGCGTCCTTCATCACCGGTCGCGCCCAGACATTCGCCAGCAACCCGGAGGGCAGCTACCGCCTCTTCCGCATCGGCGATGCCATCGCCAGCCGGAACATCCACGCCGCGATCCTGGACGCATACCGGCTTATGATCGGCTTATAGCCAAGAGAAGCCACTGTCTGAGCTAGACGACCTGTGCGGCCTCCTCAGCTATCGACAAATCAAAGGCTTGGCCAGATTGCCCAGTTCTCATCTTCATCTCGTCGGGTGCGCCAAATTCCAACCATTCCAGAACAAAACCATTAACCGTGGACTTCCTCGTCCGGCCTTCAGCATTGGCGTTCTGGAGCTAGACCTTGGGTCCGGGTTCACAGGATGTCCGGGGGTTGCCTTAAGGCAGGGAAGTATCGATTCCCCGGGGAATGAGCTTTTCGGGATCGTAGAAGGGCAGATCAAGGATCTCACAATCGAACGCCTTTCCTTCCGCATTCTTTACCAGCAGCTTGCGGCCTGCCCAGTTAGCAGGTGAGGAGAAGCGGACGTAGCCAATGCCGGATTTCAGATAAGGCGACCACGCACCAGCCGTCACATGGCCTACTGCAGTGTGTCCATCGAATATCTTTTCTCGATAGCCCGGGATTCCTCCTGGACACTTGAGCCCGAAGAGACGCTTCACATCCTTGTCTGCAGCAAGCAGAGCCGTGCGGCCGATGAAATCACCCTTGTCGAGGTCGATGAAGCCGTCAAGTCCTGCCTCGTAGGGGGTCATGCTGAGATCGAAGTCTGTGCCACTGTCGAGAATGCCGGCCTCGATCCGGCGCATCTCCATGGATGAGATCGAGCCAAACACCATGCCGTGGGGCCGCCCCACATTGAACAAGTGATCCCAGAGCTCCGAACAGTCCGTCGCCTCGCCCTGAGTGTAGATCTCGTAGCCCATTTCTCCGGTCCAACC
>NZ_QKVK01000014.1 GCF_003234965.1 Aestuariivirga litoralis | reverse complement strand
GCCGTGGGTGGGCTTCGACGGCGAGAGGAACAGGCTCTGCTGGGTGTTGCCGAGGCCCCACTGGTTGCCGGATGGGCCCGCAATGTCGTTCTGCGAGGTGACCGGCAGGATGGTGCGCGAGATGAGGTTCCAGTCGTCGTTCAGCTTGATGGGAATGACCGGCTGGACGTTGAGATAATACTGGTCGCCGTCATCGGGTCCGATGCCGTGGTTCCAGTTGCCCTGGAAGGGCACGCTGATCAGGTTCGCCACCGGGTTGGTCAGTTCCTGGGCCAGGTCAGCGGTGTCGTCGGCCTGGGCCGGTGTCGCCAGCGCCAGCCCGAGCATCGCCCCCGCGACCAGTGTCGTCTTCATCATCTCGTCCCGTCCTTTTCGATCTTCAGCCAAACTTCTTGTCGCCCGCCACCCAGGTCTCGCTGACCTTGATGGTGTCGATCTTGGCCGGGTCGACGGTGAAGGGGTTGTCCTCGAGGATGGTGAAGTCGGCCTCCTTGCCGGCCTCCAGCGAGCCCAGCCGGTCGGGCTGGCCCACCTGGCGCGCGGCGTCGATGGTGATGGCTTCCAACGCGCGCTGCACGCTCACCGCCTGGTCGGCACCGATCACCGAATTGTCGATCTGGCAGAGACGGGTCACCGCGGTCTTGACCAGGCGCAGCGGCCCGATGGGCGAGCAGGGCGAGTCGGTGTGCAGCGTGAAGCGCAGGCCCGCCTTGTCGCAGGCGCCCGCCGGATCCATGAAATTCGCCCGCTCCGGGCCGAAGATCTGGTCGCGGTAGGCCGCACCGTAGAGCGTCACGTGGTTCATCAGGAAGCTCGGCTCGACATTGAGCTTCTTCATCCGGTCGATCTGGTCCTGGCGGGCCATGGTGGCGTGCTCGATCCGGTTGATGCCGAGTTCCGTCGAGCCCGCATAGGCCCCCTCCAGCGCATCGAGGGCGATGTCGATGGCGAGGTCGCCATTGCAGTGGATGAGGCTGGGCAGGCCCGCCGCCTTCACATTGGCCACCATTTCCTTCATCGCCGCCGCATCGAAGTTCGGCTTTCCGGAGGAGGTGCTGTTGAGATAGGGCTTGGTCTGGGCGCCGGTCTCGGTCTGGTTCGACCCGTCGCCGATCAGCTTCACGCCATAGAGCGTGAACAGCGTATCGGGAAGCTGTGTGGCCTTGGCGCCCACACCGTATTTCCGGTAGTCGTCATAGCCCTTCATGTCCTCATACATCAGGCTCGCCGAGGTGCGCAGCGGCGCCTGGGCGGCAAGCTTCATGAAGGGCGCGATCCAATCGGCCTTCAGTGTGCCGGGCTCATGCAGAAGCGTGTTGCCGGCGGCGGCGCAGGCAGCCACGAACTTGTTCACCGCGCTGATGGCGATGGCTGGCGTGATCGTCGGCAGGCCGGGCTTGATCGTCTTCAGGAGGGCGGCTTCCTCATAGACGAGGCCGTTCAGCTTGCCATCGGGGCCACGGCCGAAATGGCCGCCGCCCGGCAGTTCGCCGATGTCCTCGGTGATGCCCGCGGCCTTGAGTGCCGGGCTGTTCACGCAGGCGTCATGGCCATTGGTGTACCAGACGAAGATCGGCGTGGTGGACGAGATCTTGTCCAGCTCATCGCGCGAAAGATCGCCGCCCTGCAGCAGGTTGTCGAAGTTCGAGGCCAGCACCCATGAGCCTTCCGGCGTGATGGAGACGAGCAGCTTGAGATTGGCGATCAGGTCCTCGCGCGTCTTGTTCTTGAGGTATCCCACATCGGTGAGAAGCTCGAGATAAATCGACGACAGAACCGTGTGATTGTGGGGGTCGATGAGGCCCGGCAGCAGCGTGCGGCCCTGGAGGTCGATCACCTGGGTCTTGGCGGTGGCCATCGACATGATGTCGGAGGCAGCGCCCAGCTTCACGATCTTGCCGCCGCTCACCGCAATGGCTTCGGCCGAAGCGGGGCCGACGATCGGGATGATGTTGCCGCCCTTGAAAATGGTGTCGATCGAGCCATCACTCGTCGCGGCGCGCGCCGAACCGCCGCCGACGGCAGGCAGGCCTGCACCCAGAAGGGCCGCGGTCGACAGGGCCATGAAACCGCGGCGGTTCGGCGTGACGGCGCCCAGGGGGGTAAAGGCGACCGGGCTTTCAAACAGCGAAGGGTGGTTCAGGACGGGGCTGACACAGGCGCGGCACATGGGACGGTTCTCCAATTGATAACGCATTCAATAGTGCGCCGGGACGACAAGTCGACAGCGTAAAAATACGTGGTTCGGGAAATGTGATCAGGCCACGGATGCCCGCTCAATTCAAGGGTGCGCCGCCCTCTAACTTGCGCCGCGCGATGAAGGCGTCGATCGCCTCCAGCCGGCCGGCATCGATCGCCGGCTGTTCGTAGTCGCGCAGCAGCTGCTTCCAGATGGTGTTGGCCCGCATGCGCGCATCCACCGATCCGCGCTCCAGCCAGTTGGGATGGTTGTCCCAGTTGGAGAGCAGCGGCGAATAGAAGGCCGTCTGGTAGCGCTCCATGGTGTGCGGCGTGCCGAAGAAATGCCCGCCCGGCCCCACGTCGCGGATCGCCTCCAGCGCCAGGCTCTCGGTGTCGACCACCACGGGGTCGCAATAGGCCGCCATCATCTGCAGGAGTTCGGCATCGAGGATCAGCTTCTCGAAGCTGGCGGTGAGTCCGCCATGCATCCAGCCCGCCGCATGCTCGATCAGGTGCGCACCTCCCATGACGGAGCCCCACAGCGACATCTGGCTCTCATAGGCCGCCTGCGCGTCGACCTCGTTCGCCGCATTCACGTTGGAGGAGCGAAACGGCACGCCGATGTGTCGCGCCAGCTGGCCCGAGGCCTGCGCCGCCTTGGCATATTCGGGCGTGCCGAAGGCGGGGGCGCCCGAGCGCATGTCGACGTTCGAGGTGAAGCCGCCATACATCACCGGCACGCCGGGGCGCACGATCTGGGTCAGCACGATCCCCAGCAAGGCCTCCGCATGCTGCTGGACGAGGGCGCCGGCCAGCGTCACCGGGCTCATGGCGCCTGCCAGCGTGAAGGGCGTGATCACGTTCACCTGGCCATGCTCGGCCATGGCGATCAGCCCCTCGCCCATGGGAATGTCCAGCTGCAGCGGCGAATTGGTGTTGATGATGCCGAGCAGTGCCGGGGTGCGTGTCAGTTCATCCATCGAAAGCCCCAGCGACAGCGCGCCGAGCACGAGGCCGTCCATGGTGCGCGCCCGGCCCAGCGTCTGCGTCTGCCAGCTCTTGTCGAGCATGGTGATCTGCGCACGGTAGAGGTCGAGGTGGCGGGTATTGGCCGGCAGGTCCATCGGCTCGAAGGGCCCGCCACCTTCCTGGTGGATGATGTCGAGCGACTGGATCACCCGCAGGTAATCGCACATCTCGGCATGGGTGCCGTCGCGCCGCCCGCCGTCATTGTCCATCACATAGGCAGGCCCGCCGACCGAGGCGAAGATCACGTCGTCACCGCCGATGAAGAGAGAGCGGGCCGGGTTGCGCGCCGCCAGCGTGAAGCTCTGCGGCACGGTGGAGAGCCGCTCCATCACCAGGGCGGGGTCGAGCTTCACCGTGTCGCCCTCGATCACCGCACCCGCCCGGCGGAAGTGATCGCGCGCGCTGTCCTCCAGCACACGCATGCCGATGTCGCGCAGCACCTTCAGCGCCGTCTCGTGCAGGGATGCCACATTGTCCGCGCTCAGCACCTCGATGGGCTTGTAGGGCCGCGTGACGCGGCCGAAGGGCCGCTGGTGCAACTCGCCCGTCACCCGCGCGGCGCGTGCGGGGCGGCGGCGCTGGCGGGTGTCTCCTGGCTCGATGCTCATGCAATGTCCTTTACGGGCGGGCGTTCACGGCGCGGCACGGCAACGGAGGCTTCGCCGAATTCCCTTGCGAAGCGGTGGGCGGAATAGACGGCATCGGCGATGGAGGAGGGCTGCAGGCAATCGCCCACGCGGCTCACGGTGAAGGGCCGCGCCGTGGACGTCAGCTCATGGAACAGCCGGTCGTCCGGCACCCGGCCAGTGGCCACGATCAACGTATCGCAGGCCAGTTCGCTCGCCTTGCCCGAGGCGCTGCAGGCAAGCCGCAGCCTGCCTTTCTCCTGCCCCTGCAGCAGGCGGCCGGTCTGCATCGGAAGTTCGATCTCATGCAGCCGCGCCTGCAGGAAGCCTTGTTCGTCGGTCATCGCGGTCCAGCTCGACACGGTGGGATTTGGCGTCACCAGCGTCACGCTATGCCCGGCGCGCGCCAGTTTTTCCGCCAGTGCACCAGCCATGAAGTAATGCTCGTCGTCATAGATCACGATGTGGCCCGCGAGCTGCGCACCGGCGAACACGTCATCGGGCGTCAGTGCATGGGGCAGGTCGAGCACGTCCATGCCGTTCACCCCCACCCCGTCGCGCCGCCATTTGGCACCCGTCGCCAGCACCACGTGGTCGGCGCCGAAACCTGCAATGTCATCCGCCGTCATCTCGCTGCCGGGGAAGACCTCGATAGTCGGCAGCTTCGCGATCATCTGCTGGCGCCAGTCGCGCACCCGGATCCAGGTCGCGAGTCCGGGGAGCGTCGACTCATTCAGGATGCGCCCGCCCAGCTTGGCCCTGCGCTCCGCCAGCGTCACGTCCAGCCCGCGGCGGCCGAGGCTCAGCGCCGCTTCGAGGCCTGAGGGGCCTGCACCCACCACCAGCACCTTCTCGCGCTTCGTATAGGTGGCGATCTTCTCCGGGTGCCAGCCGCGCCGCCATTCTTCCGAGATCGTCGGGTTCTGCGTGCAGCGCAGGTGAACGCCCTCATTGTTCGCCGCGCGGCAGATGTTGCAGCCGATGCATTCGCGGATCTCGTCCAGCCGCCCGTCGCGGATCTTGTTGGGTAGGAAAGGGTCGGCGATCGAGGGCCTGGCCGCGCCGATGAAGTCCTGGATGCCGCGCCTGATCTGACTCACCATCACGTCGGGCGAGGTGAAGCGGCCCACCGAGACGACGGGCTTCGTCGTCAGCTGCTTCACGAAGGCCACCTGCGGCTCCTGGTAGCCTTCCTGGCTGAAGCGCGCCGACTTCGAATCATTGCCCAGCGAACCTGCCACGTTCACGTCCCACAGGTCGGGAAGCTCGGCCAGCATCGCCACGATCTCGCGCCCCTCGCCATCGGACGTGATGCCGCCGGGCCCATGGAGCTCGTCGACGGCAAGCCGCACGGCGACCGCGCAGGTGTCGCCCACGGCCTCCCTGGTGTCCTCGATCATCTCGCGCAGCAGGCGCACGCGGTTCACGAGGCTGCCGCCATATTCATCCGTGCGCCGGTTGTGGCGCGGCGACAGGAACTGGAAGGGCAGGTAGTCGTGCCCGGCATAGACATAGACGATGTCGAAGCCGGCGCGCTTGGCCCTCTTCGCCGCGTCGCGCTGCCAGCCGCGGAAGGCGCGGATGTCGGCAAGGTCCATGCCGCGCGCCGTGGTGGGAAGGTGATACATGGCGGGGATCGTCGAGGGCGCGATGCCCGGCACGCGCGTCATGCGGTTCGAGGCATGCGAGCCGCCATGCCAGAGCTCGACGCCCGCCAGGCTGCCATGGGCGTGGATGGCATCCGCCGTCAGCGCCAGCGTCGCCACGTCGTCGTCGTCCCACAGCGTGAGGAAGCCATAGGGCGAATCGTCCGATGTCGGATGAATGGAACAATATTCGGTGCAGACCACGCCCCAGCCGCCCTCGGCCTTGATGCCGCGGAGTGCGGCACCCGCCTTCGGCCGCTGCCAGCCCATGCCGATGGCATGCGGCGTCTGGTAGAAACGGTTGGGCGCGGTCACGGGACCGATCTTCACGGGCTCGAAGAGAATGTCGTAGCGGCAGTCTCGCAGCATCGGTTCGCCCACTGTTATACGGTTGTATAGTAAAACGATGTTTCGGGTACGGTCAAGGGAGGGTACTCTCCCCGCCCGTTTCCGCCGTACACGCGGCGTCCGAGAGTTGAACGCAAGCGCAGCAAAACAGGCGCGGCTTGCGCTGCACCTGCGAAATTCCATGCCCAATTCGGAAGAATGCGCCTTTATAGCACACAGAGCGCGCGCTGTCAAGGATTTTTATCCCTCGATAGGAACGCCCTGCGAAAGAAGCCTGTTGACCGTCTTCCAAGACCAATTATACATGCGTACAACAACAGAGGCTATCGATGGTCGCCGTGCGGTCCGATTTTCCTTTTGCCGTCCGGGTGGTGGAGAACATCTTCATCCCCCTGCCGGACGGTACGCGGCTCGCGGC
This sequence comes from Aestuariivirga litoralis, assembly GCF_003234965.1. Taxonomy (GTDB): domain Bacteria; phylum Pseudomonadota; class Alphaproteobacteria; order Rhizobiales; family Aestuariivirgaceae; genus Aestuariivirga; species Aestuariivirga litoralis. Next base: position 45,137 of record NZ_QKVK01000014.1, on the reverse strand, counting down.
CCGTTGCTGGTTTCCCGAAACGGCGGAGCCGGTACCAGCCATTCTCGAATATCTCCCCTACCGCAAGCGTGACGGCACAAGGCCGCGCGACCAGGGGCTCCATCACTATCTCGCCGGCCACGGCTATGCCTGTCTTCGTCTCGACATTCGCGGCACGGGCGACAGCGAGGGGCTGATCGACGACGAATATACCGTGCAGGAACAGCTGGACGGCTGCGAGGCCATCGCCTGGATCGCCTCGCAAGGCTGGTGCGACGGCCAGGTCGCGATGATCGGCATCTCCTGGGGCGGCTTCAACGGGCTGCAGATCGCGGCGCGCCAGCCGCCCGCGCTCAAGACCATCATCACGGTGGGCTCCACCGACGACCGTTATGCCACCGACATCCACTGGGTCGGCGGCTGCCTGTCGAAGGACAATTTCGACTGGTCCTCCACCATGTTCGCCCACAATGACCTGCCGCCCGACCCGGAGATCGTGGGCGAGGCCTGGCGGGCCATGTGGCAGCAGCGCATGGCGCAGAACACGCCCTGGATCCTCACCTGGCTCAGGCACCAGCGCCGCGACGATTACTGGAAGCAGGGCTCGGTCTGCGAGGATTTCGCGAAGATCAGGATTCCCGTCTATGCCGTCTCCGGCTGGGCCGACAATTATTCGGAAGCCGTGCCGCGCCTGCTGGCCGGCCTCGACGTGCCGCGCCGCGGCCTCATCGGCCCATGGGCGCATTCCTATCCGCATGACGTGGCGGTGGAGCCCGCCATCGGCTGGCTGCAGGAGGTGCTGCGCTGGTGCGACCACTGGCTGAAGGGCCGCGACACCGGCATCATGGACGAGCCCATGCTGCGCGCCTGGATGCAGGAGAGCGTGCCGCCCCGGACCTGCTATGACGCGCGTCCCGGCCGCTGGGTGGGCGAGGCGCAGTGGCCGAGCCCGCGCATCCGCGAGCAGGCGTTCTTCCTCGATGCCGGCGGCAGCCTCTCGGCAAAATCCTCCGTCGGCGGATCAAGATCGATCTGCTCGCCGCTCTGGGTCGGCGTCGCGGCGGGTGAGATCGGCCGCTATGGCGGGGATGCCGAATGGCCGCCCGACCAGCGCGAGGATGATGGCGGCTCGCTGGTCTTCGTCTCCGAGCCGCTCACCGGGCAGCTGGAAATCCTCGGCGCCCCCACCCTCACCCTCGCCTTCGCCAGCGACAAGCCGCAGGCGCTGGTCTGCGTCCGCCTCAACGACGTGGCGCCCGATGGCCGCTCGACGCGCGTCACCTATGGCCTCCTCAACCTCACCCACCGCAACAGCCACGAGTTCCCCGAGCCGCTGGTGCCCGGCCAGCAGACGACGGCGGTGGTGGAGATGGACGACATCGCCCATGCCTTCCCCGCGGGCCATCGCATCGCGGTCTCGCTCTCGACCACCTACTGGCCCGTGGCCTGGCCCTCGCCGGAGCTCGCAACCCTCACCGTCGCGCTGGGTGACACGGTGCTGAAGCTCCCCGTCCGCCCGCCGGACCCGGCGGATGACAAGCTCCGCGAATTCGACCCGCCGGAAATGGCGCCGCTCCCGCCGGTCACGCGTGACCCGGTGGAGCAGACCCACCCGCGCCGCGTGGTGCGCGACCTCCTCTCGGGCAAGATCAGGGTGGACTTCCCGCGCTGGACCTATTCGAAGCACATGCACGACATCGGCCAGACCCAGCGCTCCTCCGCCTTCGCACGCTACGAGATCATCGACGGCGACCCGCTCTCGGCCACCCTCGTCACCGATTATGATGTCGAGATGGTCCGGCCCGACGCCACCATCACCCACCGCAGCACGGGCAGGATGACCTGCACGGCGACGCATTTCATCATCGAGATGGATCTCTCCATCGGCGAGAACGGCAAGACGGTCTTCGAACGGCACTGGCATGAGAACATCGCGCGTGACATGGTCTGAGCCACGAAGTCCAGGGCGGGGAGGCTGACGGGACGCCGTGCTGACCTATGCCATCAAGCGCATCGGCCTTGCCCTGCTGATCATCTGCGTGGTCATGCTGGCGATGTATGCGATGGTCTTCCTGGTGCCGGGCGACCCGGCCTCGCTGGCGCTCGGCCCCCGCGCCACGCCGCAGCTCAAGGCCGAGCTGATGCAGCGCATGGGCCTCGACCAGCCGATCTATGTTCAGGTCTGGAATTTCTTCAGCAACGTGCTGAGGGGCGACCTCGGCTATGACGTTTGGTCCAAGCGCCCGGTGGCGCAGATGATCGCCGAGGTTTTCCCCAACACGCTGTTCCTTGGCGCCGTGGCGATGTCGATCGCGCTGGTCGCGGGGATCGGGCTTGGCTGCCTCGCGGTGGTGTGGCAGGGCCGCAGCATCGACCGGGTGCTGGCGGTGCTCTCCGTCTCGATGATCTCGATCCCGTCCTTCGTGGTCGGCATCTATCTCCTCCTCGTCTTCGCCGTCTGGCTCGGCTGGTTCCCCGCCATCGGCGCGGGGGATCCCGGTGACTGGGGCAGCCAGATCCGCGCCGTGGTGCTGCCCGCCGCAGCGATCGCCATCACCTGGGTCGGCTATCTCGCCCGCCTGGTGCGCGCCTCCATGCTGGAGGTGATGTCGGCGAACCATGTGCGCACGGCGCGCGCCTTCGGCCTCACCGATGCGAAGATCGTGCTGCGCTATGCGCTGCGCGTCGCCATTGTGCCGGTCATCGCCATCGTGGCGGTTGGCTTCGGGTCCATCCTGTCCAGTGCGGTCTTCGTCGAGACGGTTTTCTCGCGCCCCGGCATCGGCACGCTCATCACCTCGGCGGTGCAGAAGCGCAACTTTCCCGTCGTCATGGGCTCGGTCCTCTTCATGACGGCCTTCTACCTCACCGTGGTCACGCTCGCCGACCTGCTGATGGCGAAGCTCGACCCGCGCGTGCGGGACACGCTCCGTGGCTAGCGGCAAGCGCAATGTGTGGCGTGCCCTGCTCAGCGAGCCGCTGGGCGTGATGGGTGGCATCATCGTGCTGGCCTTCGTGCTGATGGCGCTCTTCGCGCCCTGGCTCGCACCCTATGACCCGCTGAAGATCGACGTGATGCACAAGTTCTCCGCGCCCAGCCTCGCCCACTGGGCTGGCACCGACCAGCTGGGCCGCGACCTCCTCTCGCGCATCATCTATGGCGCGCGCACCGCGCTGGGCGTCGCCATCACCGCCACGGGCATCGCGGGGCTCGCCGGCATCCTGCTTGGCCTCGTTGCCGGCTATGGTCCGCGCTGGCTCGACTCGCTCCTGATCCTCTGCTTCGACTCGATGACCTCGCTGCCGATGATCATGTTCGCCCTCGCCGTCATCACCGTGCTGGGGCCCTCCACCGCCACGCTGATCCTCGTCATCATTCTGGTCTCGATCCCCGGCTATGCCCGTTTCATCCGTGCACAGACATTGAGCCTCGTGCGCAGCGACTTCATCATGGCGGAGCAGGCGATGAACGCGTCGAACGCCCGCATCATCCTGCTCCATCTGCTGCCCAACGTGGCGGGGCAGCTGCTGGTGGTGCTGTCGATGGACATTCCGGTGGTCATCATGCTCGAGGCGGGGCTCAGCTATCTCAGCCTCGGCGTCAAGCCGCCCACGCCCTCCTGGGGCAACATCGTCTATGACGGCTATGTCTCGCTCCGCCAGTCGCCGGGCATGGTGATCATCGCGGGCATTCCGCTGATCCTCGCCACGCTCGGCTTCACCTTCCTCGGCGAGGCGCTCCGCGATGCGCTGGACCCCCGCCTGCAGTTGAGGACGCTGCGATGAGCGAGCCGCTCCTCAAGGTCGATGATCTCTCCATCGCCTATGCCAGCGAGGAAGGCGCCCTGCAGGCGCTGCGCCACGCCACGCTGGAAGCCCGCGCCGGCGAGGCCATCGGCATCGTGGGCGAGTCGGGCTGCGGAAAGTCGACGCTCGCCTCGGCCCTGATCACCTTGCTCGCCCGCAATGCGCGGGTCACCTCCGGCGGGGTGCGGTTCGGCGGCAAGGACATTCTCGCGGTTTCGGACGAAGAGCAGCGCCGGATCCGCGGCCGGCACATCGCGATGATCTTCCAGGACCCGATGACTTCCTTCAACCCGGTGCTGACCATCGGCGAGCAGCTCGTCGATTTCCAGGACCAGCGCGAAGGCCTGTCGAAATCGGACAAGCGGCGCGCGGCCGCCGCCATGCTGAAGCGTGTCGGCATCCCGGACCCCGAACGCTGCCTCGGCCGCTACGTGCACGAACTCTCGGGCGGCATGCGCCAGCGCGCGGCCATTGCGGCAGCCCTGCTCATGGCGCCGCAGGTGCTGGTGGCGGACGAGCCGACGACCGCGCTCGACGTCACCATGGAGGCCCAGATCATCCACCTGCTGCGCGCGCTGCGGCAGGATTACAATGGCGCCATCGTCATCATCACCCATCACCTGGGCCTCGTCGGCGAGCTCTGCGACCGGGTCTATGTGATGTATGCGGGCGAGGTGGTGGAGGAGGGCTCGACGGACGACGTCTATCACAGCCCGCGCCACCCCTATACCCAGGCGCTCATCGCCTGCGACCCCGCGAATATCCATGACCAGACGCCGGTGCTGCCCACCATTCCGGGCCGGTTGCCGGATCTGGTGAACCCGCCTCAGGGCTGCAGCTTCGCCGCCCGGTGCGCGCGCGCCACGGACCACTGCCGCAGCGTGGCGCCGCCGCATGTCGAGGTCGGCTCCCGCCACTTCGCGCGCTGCCACGAGGCGCTGCCATGAGCGCCCTCTACGAGGTGGAGAATGTCTCGCTCGACCTGGCCGCACCTTCAGCCGGGCTGCAGCGCCTGCTGCCCGGCCCTGCGCCGCGCATGACGATCCTCAGCAACCTGTCCCTCAGCGTGGGGCAGGGCGAGATGCTGGGCCTCGTGGGTGAGTCCGGTTCGGGCAAGAGCACGCTGGCACGCGCCATGATGGGGCTCGTCAAGATCACCGAAGGCAACCTGCGCTTCGAGGGGCAGCCTGTCCGGAGCCGCGCCGACTTCGTGAAGGTGCGGCAGGGCGCGGCGCTGATGTTCCAGGATGCGGTGGCCTCGCTCAGCCCGCGCCGCAAGGTGGCGGCGCAGATCATCGAGCCCTTCCAGATCAACGGCGTGCCGCTGCCTGACGGCGAGAAGACGCCGCTCGCCATGCTGGAGCGCGTCGGCCTGCCCCCGGCGCTGGCCCAGCGCTATCCGCATGAGCTCTCGGGCGGGCAGGCGCGGCGCGTCTCCGTCGCCCGTGCGCTGGCGCTGAAGCCGAAGCTCGTCATCGCGGATGAGCCGACGGCGGGGCTCGATGTCTCCGTCCAGGCCGAGATCCTGAACCTGATGACGGGGCTCCGCCGCGACATGGGTCTGAGCTTCCTCATCATCACCCACAATCTCGCGGTGGTGCGCCACGTGACCGACCGGGTGGCGGTGCTCTATCTCGGCCGCATGGCGGAGTGGGGGCCGACGCGCGAGGTCTTCAGCCGGCCCTATCACCCCTATACGCGGAGCCTCATCGCGGCGGAGCCGCAGGCCGACCCGCGCAAGCGCCGCGCCGACCTCGCGCTCAAGGGCGAGATTCCCAGCGTGCTGGCAAGACCCACCGGCTGCGAATTCCACACCCGCTGCCCGCTCGCCCGCCCGCGTTGCGCATCGGAGGAGCCGCGGCCCCAGATGATCACACCGGAGCGCATGGTGCGCTGCCATTTTGCCGAAGAAACCAGGATAGAAACGCAAGGAGGAAACCATGGGACTTGACTGGAGCACGGATCGCCGCGGCCTGCTGAAAGCGGGCGGGGCCTTGTTTGCAGGACTCGCGGCGCGGCCGCATTTCGCCTGGGCGGCGGACGGCGACACGCTCAGGCTGCGCGCCACGGCGGACCTGCAGGTGCTGGACCCCAAGGGCATCATCGGCGAGCTCGATGACGTCATCCCCCGCTGCACGCAGGTGACGCTGGTGCGGCTGGGCGACATGCGCGACGGCAACAAGATCACGCCCTATGCCGCGAAGGTCTTCGAGTGGAAGGACCCCAAGACCATCGCCTTCACGCTGCATGACTACCTCACCTGGAACAACGGCTTCGGCCCGGTGACGGCGGAGGACGTGAAGTTCTCCTTCGAGCGCATCAAGGGCTCCGACTCGGCCTGGGCCTACCAGTTCGAGAAGCTCGACAAGGTGGAGGTCATCGACCAGCGCTCGGGCCTCATTCACCTGACCGAGCCATTCAAGCCGTTTCTGTACATCACGCTGCCCTATTATGGCGGCCACATCGTGTGCAAGGCGGCGGTGGAGAAGGCAGGCGGCAGCTACACGACATCGATCCCCGCCGAGTGCGGCCCTTACCTCCTGGACAAGTGGGAGCAGAACCAGAAGGTGACGCTTGTGGCCAACCCCGACTGGAAGGGCGAGAAGCCGGCCTTCAGCAAGGTCGAATACTTCATCGTCACCGACGACCAGGCGGCCCTGCTGGCCTATGAGGCGGATTCCTTCGACTATACCAAGCTGGCGCAGAGCTCCGCCAAGCAGATCAAGGCCAATGTGCCGGCGGACTCGAAGCTCATCGAGGCGCGGTCCACGCGCTATGTCTGGCTCACCATCAACATGAATGCCGAGAAGCTGAAGGACCCGCGCGTGCGCCAGGCGATCCAGTATGCCTATGACGGCGACGCGGTGCTGCAGGGCGCCTATGACGGGCTCACCACCCGCGCCACGGGCGTCGTGCAGGCCGACAGCCAGTTCTCGCGCGCCGCCAACAAGATCGCCACGCGCGACATCGAGAAGGCCAAGGCACTGCTTGCCGAGGCCGGCGTCTCGGCTCTGGAACTCAATCTCTACTGCCTCACCGACTCGGTCTCGCAGTCCACCGCGCAGATCATCCAGTCAAGCCTTGGCGAGGCGGGCATCACGGTGAACATCCAGCCCACAGAGGATGCCGCCTACTGGGCTCTGGGCGACAAGACGCAGGGCGACGGCTACAAGAACATCGAGATGGTGCTGATGGATTTCGCCGGCGGCATCGACCCCACCGAGAATCTCGTCTGGTTCCGGCCGGACCAGATCGGCGTCTACAACTGGTCCTTCTTCGACTCGAAGGAGTACGAGGACCTCTACCAGAAGGGCCTGGTCGAGCAGGACGATGCCAAGCGCAAGGAAATCTTCAACCGGATGGAAGACCTGATGGAAGACTCGGGCGGCTTCATCTTCATCTGCTTCCGGCCCTTCCTTGCGATCTACAGGTCCGATATCAACCCGGTGATCCTGGCGGACGGTCATCCGGACCCGACGCAGTTCACCAAGGCCTGACCTCAACCCGGAGGCGCGGGAATGACCCGCGCCTCCTCTTCATGACGACGATGACCAAGAAAGCAGCGGCACCCAAGTTCGAACGCATCGCTCCCGACGAGCGCCGGGCACGGCTGATCGCGGCGTCGATCGCCTGCCTCGCCAAGGGCGGCATCCAGGGCTTCACGGTTGATAACATCTGCCATGAGGCCGGCACCTCGCGCGGGCTCATCACGCACCACTTCGGTTCGAAGAATGCGCTGCTCGCGGCCGCCTACGCCTCGATCTACGGCAAGGTGCTGGACAACCTCGACCGGGCCGAAACCACGCCGCAGAGCATCGACGAACTCGTCGACATGATGTTCGCCGACAGTTTCCTCAGCCGCGACTATCTCAATGTCTGGCTCGCGCTGTGGGGCGAGATCGCGGTGAACCCGGTGCTGCAGGTGGAGCACCGCAAGAACTATGCGCTCTACCGCGAGCGCATTGCGCGGGCGATCTCCGCCTTCGCCCGCGGCCAGGGCGTGACGGTGGACAGCTATGACGTCGCCACCATCGTCATTTCGCTGGTCGATGGGCTGTGGCTCGAACAATGCATCGACCAGAGCCTGCTGTCGCTCGACCGCGCCAAGGACCTGTGCCGGCGCACGCTCACTGCCGTACTGAGCGCCTAACCGAAGCGGCGCATATAATCCTCGCACAGCGGCAGGGTGCCATCGGTGTAGCCGGCCCCCAGCGACTTCGGGAATTCCGCCTCGATGTGGGAGGCGATCCACGCCACGAGCAGGATGCGGCGGAGCATCACGAAGGTGGGGATCTCCGCCTCGTCTTCCTGCGACAAGGGCAGCACCTTGCGGTAGCCCGCCTTCCAGTGCTCGATCAGTTCCGGCACCTGGGGCTCATGCTCATAAAAGGAGACGGGTGTTGCAGCGTCATACATGTACCAGCTGAAGCCGCAATCGTCGAAGTCGATGACCTTCACGGTGCTGCCGTCAATCAGCAGGTTGGCGAGGCGCAGGTCGGAATGGATGAGACCGAAGCGCTCACGGCCCATGCCATAGGCGGCGAGCCGCCGTCCGATGAGGTCAACAGTTCGCTGGAAAAGTCGCCGCTTCTCGCCGTCCATGCCGATGCCGTCACGCCAGCGGCCCCAGTGGGGCCGGTCTTCCCCCAGCGCCGTGTCAAAGTTCCAGGTATGGCGCGTGAACCATTGGGGCCGCTGCCACCGCCGGGCATGGACATGCATGCGGGCCGCGATCTCGCCCAGGGCTGCGAAGGAATGGGTGAGATTATCGGTGATCCCCGGCTCGGCGCCGGTTTCCCAGTCGAAGAGGACGACGCGCCGCGGCGAGGCCATGCGCGCGTCCGGCACGGACTGGACCAGTGCGCCGTCACGCCCGTGGATGGGATTGGGCGTCACGGCGATGCCACTGCGCCGCAAGTCAACGGCCCAGGCAAGCTCGGAGGCGATGGCCATGTCCGACTGGTAGCCGTCGCGGTGAACGCGCAGCGCCCAGCGGCGGCCATCGGGCGCATCGATGCGGTAGGTTGCGTTTTCCGAGAGGTTCAGGAGTTTCGCTGTGGTGCCGGGCGGAAGCGGGTAAAGGGCCAGTGCACGCAGGGCGAGATCGTGGAGGATCCGCATCTGTTCGTCATGCGCCAGCAGGTTGAAGGCTGTCATTCCCGTTCCGTACATCGCTCAGGCGCGTCCTGCCGGATTGTCGAGGCTTCCGCAAGCCGCAGGTTCCCCCCTAGCGGCTTCTCCCGCCGAAATGTTTCCGGAGCGAGGCGAGATATCTCAGAAATGCGACATGATCGGCAATGCACATCACCAGGACGAAGAGGGTGAGGGCCAGCAGGACATAGCCGGCGAGGCCAGGATGAAGCGTGGCCAGTTCCTCCGGCAGGTCCAGCGTGGCCAGCGCCAGGTTACCCCTGCTGAACACGGAATATGTGATGACGACGAGGCCGCCCAGCAGCACGTGCCCGGCAAGCGCGGTGGCGAACCAGTAGCGCGTCCACCAGGCGAGCAGCGGGATGACCACGCCCGCCGCCAGCCCCAGCATGAGCCTGTCGGGATCCGGCAACAGCTGCTCGCAGTAGCGCAGCACCGGCATCACCGTGCGGTTTGCCAGGGTCGAGAATTGCCAGAGAAGCTCTGACTGGGGGTGGTGATAAAGCAGGCGGCGCACCGTCTCGGCGCCCAGCAGCGCCAGGAACAGCAGCGAGGCAAGCCCGTTCTGCAGGGCTATGAAGATGGAAGGACGGATCTGCGGGCGAGCCATGGTGGAGCGTCTTTTCTCCACCCAGCATGGCGCAAATTCGGCGTGGCGTCACCCGCCGCAGCGCTTCAGGCGAAGGCGAGGAGGCGCTGGTAGAAAGGCAGGTGGTGGTCGAGATAGGCCCTGAACCTGGGCTGCCCCTCGGCCAATGACTCGAATTCCGCTTCGCTTCGGGCCTGCTGTTCAGGCGTGATGGGGCGGATGGTGCTGCTCGCCATGACCTCGCCGTGCCAGCCCTGCACCTGCTGCCAGTCGGCCGGGGCAGGATCGTCCCAGTGCAGGGCCTCCGGCCTGGGGGCAAGGCCCACTGCCGCCCAGTAGTGCGCCATCTGCCCCTGCGGGTCGGCCTGTACCGCCTCGCTGCGCACCACCACGGGCGGCCTGCAGGTCTGCGCCATCACCGCCTCGGCATGGCGCCACTGCGCCTCGAGGCCGATTTCCTCGCACAGCATGTCCGGGTCGAGCTTGGCATAGGACAGGATCGATGCGCGCGGGTCGCGGACGAGGAAGCTGTGGGTGATGCGGTTGAAGAAAATCTCGTCCGCAAGCAGGTGCGGCACGACATAGTAGCTCATGTCCTTGAAGAAAACGGGGCCGCGCTTGGCCTTGGCCAGGATCATGGCGCGGATGGCGTCATAGCTGCGCGGGTGATCGTCCTTCGCATCGAAGTGCGGCATCTGCCGGGTGGAGCGGTTGACGTAGTAATCATACATGAAGGGTTCATGCAGGCAGTCGAGGTCGCCACGCGAGCGCATGATGCGCTCGAAGGCGGTGGACATCGAGCGCGGGTGCGACCACAGCGCGATGATGGGGTGACTCACGCCGTGACCTCCGTGAAGGCGCGGTCGATGCCTTCGGCAACCACCTCGACATCCGCCATCGACAGGCACATCGGCGGCACCATGCGCAATACCGAGCGGTGCGGCCCGGATTTCGACAGGATGAGGCCCTGGGCACGGCAGTTTTCGAACACCGCGGCGGTGACGCCCGCATCGGGCTCCCTGGTGCGGCGGTCCTTCACCATCTCGATCGCCAGCATCAGGCCGCGGCCGCGCACGTCGCCGATGGACGCGTGCTTCTGCTGCAGGTCCTTGAGGCGGGCCAGCAGCGCGCCGCCGACTTGGCGGGCATTCTCCTGCGTCTTTTCCTCGCGGATCACCTGAAGCACGGCGCGGCCTGCCGCGCAGCTCGTCGGGTTGGCGCCATAGGTGTGGAACATGAACTTCTCCGCCATCACGTCGCCGATGGCCTTCTTCGCCACCACCGCGCCCAGCGGGAAGCCATTGCCGATGCCCTTGGCCATCACCACGATGTCCGGCACCACGCCATCGGCCTCGAAGCCCCACATGTTGTCGCCGGTGCGGCCGAAGCCGGACTGCACTTCGTCGGCTATGTAAAGCCCGCCTGCGGCGCGCACCCGCTCGGCCGCGCCCGACATGTAGCCCCTGGGCATTTCCACGATGCCGCCATAGCCCTGCACGCTTTCGACGAAGATGCCCGCCACCCTGCCGGTGGTGGCGCTGGCGATGGTGCGCTCGATCTCGTCGAGATAGGGCTCGGTGCCCGGCCCGAAGATGCCGCGATACTGGTTGGGCTCCGCCACGAAGGCGACGTTGCCCGGCATGCCGGGGTGGCGGAAGCCGGCAATGCCGGTCAGCGACTGCGCGGCGGAAGTGGGGCCGTGATAGGCGGTGCGCAGCGCCAGGAGATCGAGATTGCCGGTATAGGTGCGCGCCATCACCATGGCGAGGTCGATCGCTTCCGAGCCCGAGTTTGTGAAGTGCACCACCCACTCTTCGCCCTGCGGCATGGTGGCGGCGAGTTCCTCGGCGAAATGGGCCGGAACGGGGTGGTAGAACATGGTGGTGCAGTGGGTGAGTTCCTGCGCCTGGGCCATGGCCGCATTGACCACGGTGGGGTGCGAATGGCCCACCGAGATGCAGACATTCATGCCCAGGAGGTCGGTGTATTTCTTGCCTTCCGCATCCCACAGGTACTGCATGGAACCCTTGCGGAAGACCAGCGGGTCCTTGAAGGGCACGAATTTGCGCTGCGAGGCGGCGTAGTAGGTGTTGCGGCGGCGGGCCGTCTCTTCAACCGTCCAGTCGATGTCGAGGGCGTCTTTCATGCGAACTCCTCCGTCAGGCCTTGAGCTTGAGGTTCTGCGGGTCGTGGGGCGGCTGGGCGAGGATGCGGGCCGGCCGCTCGATTCCCAGCAACTTCACCGTGAGCCCTTCCCGCATATCCCGCTCGCGCAGAAAGGAAAGGGCCAGAGACTTGCGAACGCGGTGGCCAAAGGCCCCCGAGGTGACGACGCCGACGGGGCGGCCCGCGGCGAAGACGGTGTGGGAATAGAAGGGCTCCACCTCGCCCTCCGTGTCGATCTCGAGCAGCACCATGTCCCAGCCGGGCTGGCGCTTCAGCAAGGCATCGCGGCCGATGAAATCGCGGCCGTCAGGCTTCACCAGGAAGGCGAGGCCGGTCTCCAGCGGCGTTCGCTCCGTCGTCAGGTCCATGCCCCAGCCGCGATAGCCCTTTTCCAGCCGCATGGAATTGGCGGCATAGGCCCCGTAATGACCGATGCCGAAAGCGTTGCCGGCTTCCTCGAGCGCCAGGAAGAGTTGCGCAGCATGGGCGCGGTCGAGATGGAGCTCATAGCCCTTCTCGCCCACATAGGACACTCGTAGAACGCGGACAGGGAGTCCGGCCACGTCCATCTCGCGTGCCGAGAGCCATGACAGGCCGGTGACATCGGCCAGCTTCCCCAGCACGTCACCCGAACGCGGACCCATGAGGCCGATCACCGCGAGTTCATCGGTGCGGTTGCGAATGCGCACGTCGAAGCCCTGGGCGCGGGTCCTGAGCAGGTCGAGGTCCATCTCCTCCGCCGCGGCGGCGGAGTTGAGATAGGCCCGCTCCGGCGCGAAGACGGTGACGGTGAATTCGGAAGCGACACCCCCTGCGGGCGTCAATGCGTGGGTGAGTCCGATGCGGCCTGGCCTCGGAGGCGTGTTGGCGCCCAGCGCATCGAGGAAACGCAGCGTGTCGGGCCCGGTGACGTCGAACTTGGAGAAGACGCTGAGGTCGGCCAGTGCCACGCGGTTCGTCACGCAGTCCACTTCACGCGCTACCGCCTCGAACCAGTTGGTGCGGCGGAAGCTGTCGCGGGTTTCGTCATGCGGCCGGGAGGAGAACCAGTTCGGCCGCTCGGCGCCGTGGGCCGCACCCATCACCGCACCGCGCTCCAGCATCAGCTCATGCAAGGCTGAGGTGCGCAGGTTGCGGGCGGCGGGGCGCTCCTCGAAGGGATAGTGCACGCCGAACTGCAGGCCGAAGCATTCGATGGCCTTGTCGACGCGATAGCGCCGATCGGCCCAGGGGCCGAAGCGCCGGCTGTCGACGGCGAGCGCATCCATGGGCGGTGCGCCATGGGTCATCCAGTGCGCCAGGAACTTGCCCGCGCCGCCGCCTTCCATCACGCCCATGGAGGAGCCGGTGAGCAGCCAGGCGTTCGGCACGCCATGGGCGGGGCCGATCAGCGGGTTGGCATCGGGCGTGAAGGTGATGGGGCCGTTGACCACCGTCTTGACGCCAGCCGTGGCGAGTGCGGGCACGCGGGCCATGGCGGCCTCGATGATGTGCTCCACCCGGTCGAGATCCGGCGCCATCAGCTCGGCGCCGAACTCTGGCGGCACGCCATCGACCGACCAGACCTGCGCCTGCTTCTCATAAGGGCCGAGGATGAAGCCGTCGCGCTCCTGCCGGCAGTACCAGCTTTCTTCCGGATCGCGGATGATGGGCAGCTCGGCCAGGCCCTTCTTCTGGCGTTCGGCGATGGCTGGCACGGTGTCGGTGACAAGATACTGGTGCAGGACCGGCACCGAGGGCACGTTGACGCCCATCATGCGGCCGACCTCGAAGCCCCAGGTGCCCGCAGCATTGACGATGTGCAGCGCGCGGAGCGTGTCGTTCTTCGTTTCCACCACCCAGCGGCCATTCTCGTGATGGATGGAATGCACGGGGTTATAGCGCTGGATCACCGCGCCATGGCGCTGGGCCACCTTGGCCATGGCGTTGGTGGCAAGCGAGGGATCGACATGGCCGTCGTCGGGTTCATAGATGCCGCCCAGCAGGCCATCGCGCACGGCGAGCGGATGCAGCTCCGCGATGCGCTCCTGGTCGATGATCTCGAGCGGATAGCCGGTGAACTCCGAGAGGCCCGCGACGTGGCGGAACTCGTCCATGCGGTCCGGATTACGGGTGACGCGCATGGCGCCGGAGCGGTGGAAGCCGCAGCTCTCGCCCGTCTCCTCAGGCAGGATGTCGCGGTAGAGCCGCACCGAGGTGGCGCGCAGTTCCTGAATCGTGGGGTTGTGGGCGAAGTGCGTGCACAGGCCCGCGGCATGCCAGGTGGAACCGTGGGTGAGGTCGTTCTTCTCGACCAGCACGATGTCCTGCCAGCCCGCCTTGGCGAGGTGATAGAGCAGCGAGCAGCCCATGGCGCCGCCGCCGATGATCACCACATTCACGTCCGTCATGCCGTCATCCTTTCACCGCGCGGATCATGTGGCGGCCGCGCAAGCACGGCTGCCTTGTATCTTGATCCGGCGATCTCGACTTCGAAGTTGCGCTGGGCGGTTTGGGCGGCGGTCTCGCCCGGTGCCACCTTCACCAGTGCAAGGGCGAGCGTCAGCCCGGTGCGAGCACCCCGCGCACCCGATGTGGTGAGGCCCACGACGGCGCCATGTTCCATAACCGGCTCGTCATGCACCACCAGCGGGCTGCCCTCGACCGAGAGCAGCACCATCCGTTGCGTGAGGCCCTGCTGCCTCTGCCTTTCGAGTGCGGGCTTGCCGCGGAAGTCCTTGGCCCAGTCGATGGTGAAGCCGAGGCCCGCCTCCAACGGCGTGATCTCCGGGCCGAGATCATGGCCCCAGTGGCGATAGCCCTTTTCGATGCGGCAGCCATTGAGCGCATGGTGCCCCATGGGCTTTGCGCCCGCGGCGATGAGGGCATCGAAGACCTGAGGCGCCTCTCCGTTCGCGATGGTGATCTCCCAGCCGAGTTCGCCCACATAGGAAATGCGCGTGGCAAGGCAGGTGGCGCCGGCGATGGTGGCGGCGCGTGAGGTGGAGAAGGGAAAATCCGTCCAGTCCTCCCCGGCGAGCCGCGCAAGCATGGAGCGTGACCCGGCACCCATCACGCCGATGACGCAGAAGTCCTCGGTGCGATCCGTGATGGTGACGTCGCGGTCCTTCGCGGCCCGGCGCAGCAGCGCCAGGTCGCGGCGGCGCGTGGCAGCACCGGAGACGAGGCGGAACTGGTCCGCCGCAAGCCGCGTGACGGTGACGTCCGCCTCGATGCCGCCCCTGGAGTTGAGCAGCGGCGTGTAGACGGCGCGCCCGATGCCCACGTCCATCTGCGCGGCGGCGAGGTGGTTGAGGAGCACCAGGGCGTCGGGGCCTGCTACATCGATCTTGGTGAAGGGCGTCAGGTCGAGCAGCGCGGCGCCGTGCTGCATGACCGCGGCCTCGCGTTCGGCAAGCGCCTGCCAGGGCTGCGCGCCGTCCACCGAATAGGGAAGGTCGCGCTCGGCCTCGTTCCGCGCATACCACAGGCCGCGTTCCCAGCCCACGGTGAGGCCAAAGACGGCGCCCTGCGCGGCCCAGCGATCATGCAGGGGAGACTTGCGCAGGCCGCGCCCGGCACGCGGCTGCTTGAAGGGCCAGTGCACCGCGAAGAGGTCCGATACCGCCTCGCGCATGCGCTCGCGCATGTGCGCGCCAGAGGCCGTCCTCGGGTCGGCACGCGCGATGTCGACGCCCCACAGGTCGCGCGGCTCTTCGCCGGTAATGATCCAGTCGGCCAGCACGTCGCCGATGCCGGCGGAACTCATGATGCCCACCGAATTCATGCCGGCGGCGACATAGAGGCCATCGACCTCCGGCGTCTCGCCGATATAGGGGCGGGTGTCGGCGGTGAAGCTCTCGGGGCCGTTCATGAAGCGCTGGATGCCGGTCTCCGCCAGCTGCGGGATCAAGGCGAGCGCCGCTTCCATGAAGGGGGCGAACTGGTCCCAGTCCTCCGGCATCTCGAGGAAGGCGCGGTCGCCTTCCGGGCCCTGGGGGTCCCATGGCTTAGCATCCGGCTCGAAGCCGCCGATGACGAGCCGGCCGGCATCACCCTTCACATAGATGCCGCGGTCGAGGTCGCGCACCACGGGGAAGGGGTTGGGAAACCCGGGCATGGGCTCTGTGACGATGTACATGTGTTCCACCGCCTGCAGCGGCAGTGCCACGCCTGCCGCATCCGCCAGCGTCTTCGACCAGGCACCGGCGCAGAGCACCACCTTGTCGGCGGCTAGCGTGCTGCCGTCGGTAAGTTCGACGCCGGTGGCGCGCCCGTGCTGGGTGAGGATGCGGCGCACGCCGGTGTTCTCGCGGATCATGACGCCATGGTTCTTCGCCGCCCTGGCATAGGCCATGCAGAGATCGACCGGGTTGACGTTGGCATCCTCCGGCACCATCAGCGCGCCGACGTGATCGGCGAGGGCAAGCTGCGGAATGGCAACGTCCTGCGGCGCGATGATCGAGGGCGTCAGGCCCATGTGGCGGCCGACGCTGCAGATGCGCGTCAGCTCGTCCATGCGCTCAGGCACGCGGGCCAGCCAATAGCCGCCGGTGCGGCGATAGCCGGTGCTCATGCCGGTCTCTTCCTCGAGGCGCGGGAAGAGGGTGAGGGCATGAGAAGCGAGTCGTGTCATGCTGGCGGTGGCGCGCAGCGGGCCCACGATGCCGGCCGCGTGCCAGCTGGTGCCGGAGGTGAGCTGGTTGCGCTCCAGCAGCACCACGTCCGTGGCGCCGCGCTGGCCCAGGTGATAGGCCACGCTCAGCCCCACTGCGCCGCCGCCGATGATGATGACGCTGGGCATCAGAAATAATTCACATCCGGCATAGAGGATTTCACCTTCGCAACGTAGTCCTTCAGCGCCTCGTCGATGGCCGGGTCGAGACCGGGATCTTCATAGCGCTCGAGCTGCTTCTTCCACAGGGCGTTGGCCCGCGTCGCGGCATCCTTGCCGCCCTCGGCCTGCCACTGCTCGAAGGAGTTGTTGTCGGCCGTCCAGGGGCGGAACAGGGCCGACATGAAGTTGAGCCGCGTGTGATCGCTGCCGAGGAAATGCTGGCCGGGGCCGGTGAGTGCGATCGCATCCATCGCCTGGGCGTTCTCGCTCAGGTCGATGCCGTCGAAGAAGCGCGCCACCTTGCCGCAGATGTCGTGGTCGATCAGCGTCTTCTCGTAGGAGGTGACGAGGCCGCCCTCGAGCCAGCCGGTGGCGTGGTTGATGAGGTTGGCGCCGGCGAACATCGACATGAGCAGGCCCCAGGCCGCCTCCTGCTGGCTCTGCGCATCGGGGAGCTTGGAGGCCGAGAGCGTTCCCACCGTGTGCAGCGGCACGCCAAGGCGGCGGGCGAGCTGGCCGGCGGCCAGCACCATCAGCCCCGCCTCCGGCGTGCCGAAGGTGGGGGCGCCCGACTGCATCGACATGGTGGAGGCGAAGCTGCCCATGAGGCAGGGGGCACCGGGATTGATCAGCTGCACGAGGGCGAGGCAGGCGGTGGCCTCGGCCAGCACCTGGGCCAGCGTGCCGGCCACGGTGGTGGGGCTCATCGCGCCGGTGAGAACCCAGGGCGTGCAGGCCACAGGCTGGTTGGCGCGGGCATAGGTCTTGAGCGCGCCCGACATGTGCGAATCGAGCACCAACGGCGCATTGGTGTTGGACACGCAATAGAGCACGGGGTGTTCGGCCACGTAATCGGCGCCGAACAGAATGCGCGCCATGTCGATGGCGTGGCCGGCGCGCTCCGCCCCGATGAAGGCGCCCATGAAGGCCCGGTCCGACCAGCGGATATGGGCATAGAGCATGTCGAGGTGGCGCTTGTTGGCGGGAAGGTCCACGGGCTCGCAGACGACGCCTCCCGAATGGTGCAGCCAGGGCAGGCTCTGGTGCAGCTTCACCAGTTCGACGAAATCGGCGTGGGAGGCATAGCGGCGGCCGCGGTCGAGATCATGCACGAAGGGCGGCCCCCAGGAGGGGCAGAGAACGGTGGCATTGCCGCCGAGCTGCACGCTGTTGGCCGCATTGCGCGCATGCTGGGTGAACTGGCGGGGTGCTGTGGCCTGAATGGTCCTGCGGCAGAAGCCGGGATCGAAGCGCACGCGCGCGCCTTCGACGGTGCAGCCGGCCATTCGGAAGATGTCGAGGATTTCGGGATCGCCGTGAAACTCCATCCCGGTGTCCTGCAGGATGCGGTCGGCATTGCGTTCGATGAGTTCGAGGCCCTCCTGCGACAGCACGCTGAAGGTGTCGAGCTGGCGCGAGATGAAGGGCGCGCGGGCTGGCGCGGATCTTCCGTCTTCGGCGGGGGTGTGGCGGCTGCGGCGCTTCTGGGTCAGTCGGGTCATTGCCGCGGGACTATTGTCCAGCGCCACGGCAGCGGCAAGCGTGCCTGCAGGACTAGTCGGCCCCCTGGCCCTTCGCGATCTGCTGCAGGGCCTCTGCCGCGACCTCGTCCATCCAGCCCAGTTGCCCGCGCAGGTCGTCGAAGTCGATGAGCGACGAGACCAGCACATAGCCCATGTCATTGGCCGGGTTGTAGGCGAGGTCGGTGAGGAAACCCGGCGTGCCGCCATTGTGGCCATAGCCCAGATCGTAGGTGCCGGCCGACTTGGTGGAGAGGCCGAGCCCGTAATGCGAGTCCGGCAAAACCTCGGTCATGCGCGCGACCTGCGGCTTCGAGACGCCCGCCTCGCCGCGCACCAGCAGCCTGATCCAGCGCACCAGATCGGCCGGCGTGGTGAAGACGTTGCCGGAGCCGGGATCATAGGAATAATTATAGTCATCCATGGGAATGGCTTTTCCCTGCTCCAGCGAGAAGGCGCCGATGGCGGGCGGCGGCAGCTTCGAGGTATGGCCATCGATGATGAACTGCGTATCGTCCAACCCGTTGGGCGTCAGCAGTTCGGTGCGCTTGAACTGGTCGAGTGGTAGGCCTGAGACACGTTCAACGATTTCGCCGAGCAGCGTGTAGTGGGTGTCGGAATAGCCGTAGCCCGCACCCGGCGCGGCGTTCGACACCTGGGTTTCCGCCACCACGCCGATCAGCTCCGGCTTGGTGAAGCTGTGCTGCGCGTCCTGCTCCACCGCCCAGTCGACATAGCGCTTGCCGGCATAGGGCACGGGCTTGTCCGCCGGAATGTCCTGGTTGGCGAGGTCGAAGACGCCGGCACGGTGGCTGAGGAGCTGGCGGATGGTGATGTCTGCCTTGTGAGGGATGGCGAAGGCGGGTGTGTCCGGCAGGTAGGGTTCGCTCTTGCCCGGCATGGTGGCGGTCAGCACGTCATCGATCTTCAGCAGCCCGCGCTGGTCCAGCAGCATGATGGCCGCGGCGGTGAAGGTCTTGGTCGTGCTGGCGCCACGGAAATGGCTCTTCGCCGTGACGCCCTCCAGCGTCGTTGCGAAGAAATCGCCCCTCGGCGTGAGTGCCAGCAGCGTGAGGCCTCCGGGCTTGCCGCCGTAGCGCGCGGTCCAGCGCTCCGCCAGCAGCCGCGACAGCTCATCTGCGGCGGCGCCCATGGCCAGCGGAGCGGGCAGCACCGTCGCCGCAGCAAGGGCAAGAAGATGACGGCGTGTGAGGTGGGGAGCGTGATGCATGATGTGGCCTCCGGCAGGCGGCTGCGATTCTGCACGTTTGCGGCGAAGCGGCAATGGTACTCGTCACACGCGGCGGAAAGAGTTGAGGGAAGCGGCGCATCGCGCCTATTCTGCCGTCATGGTTCTGCTGCATCGCGCGCGGAGGTTGCCTTGCCTGCACTCGACAGATCGCTGATCGCCAGCCTTGACGCCTTCCAGGGCCTGACGCCGGAGCAGCAGCAGGACGTGCTGAGCGAGGCGCAGTCGGTGCGGTATGCCAAGGGCAGCGAAGTCTTCCAGCAGGATCGCGAGGCGGCGTTCTTCTATCTCCTGCTGCATGGCCACCTGCGTGTCTTCCGCCTGACGCCGGACGGCCAGCAGGTGGTGGTGCGTTATATTTCGCCGGGTGAAATCTTCGGGGTGGCAATGGCGCTGGGCCGTTCCACCTACCCTGCCACCGCCCTGGCCGTGGTGGACAGCGTGGCGCTCGTCTGGCCCAACGCCGTGTGGCCGCGCCTGTCGGAGCGCTATCCCGCCCTTCTCGCCAATACGCTGCGCACCGTGGGCAGCAGGCTTCAGGATGCGCAGACGCGCGTGGTCGAGATGTCCACCGAGCAGGTGGAGCGCCGTATTGCCCATGCGCTGTTGCGGCTGGCCCAGCAGTCCGGCCGCAAGGTCGAGGCGGGAATCCAGATCGACTTCCCGATCTCGCGCCAGGACGTGGCGGAGATGACGGGTGCGACGCTCCACACCGTGAGCCGCGTGCTGAGCGCCTGGGAGGAGCGCGGCCTCGTCGAGAGCGGGCGCCAGAAGATCACGCTCAGGGATCCGCACCGCATCTTCATGCTGGCCGAAGGCCACGGCGGCTGAGGCGCTAGGCGGCCTCGGCCGTGCGGATACGCAGGCCAGCGAGGAAGGCCTCGGCGTCCACATGGTGCTCGCGGCAGGCGTCGGCCACCGAGTGGAAGCAGGCGATCGGGCAGCCGGGGCAGTTCATGCGGTGGTCGAGGAAGGACCTGATGGTGGCGGGCCACCGGCGCATGATGCCATCCACCGGCGTGGCCAGCGTGATGTTCGGTTCCGTCATGTTCAACTCCATGGGCAGGCCGCCCGATGATGGTGTCTAGCGCCGAAGCCGGTCCGCGGCATTGCGCGACCGCAAACTCCGGGGCGGTCGTGGGCGGGTTTGCGCCAGCACAAACACCATTCCCGGCCCTTGCCCTAGTGAAGGGGCAGAGCAGCGCAGGAGCGACCCATGACCAGCCTCACCCCCCGTTCGGCCCATGCCATGAGCACCGATGACCTTCTCGCCCTCATCGCCGGGCGCTACCAGGCGGCGCACCGGCGGGTGCTGCCGGAGCTGATCGCGCTCGCACGCAAGGTCGAGCACGTGCACCACGACGTCCCGGCCGCCCCGCTTGGCCTCGCCGATGCACTGGAACACGTGGCGCTGGAACTCGACATGCACATGCAGGTCGAGGAGGCGGTCGTTTTCCGGGCAATGCAGCAGGAGATCGGCAGCGCGCTCGTCCATCCCATCGGCGTGATGCGGACCGAGCACCAGGATTATGCGGCGGAACTCGACAGGGTGCAGGAGCTCGCCCATGACTTCGTGCCGCCGGTGGCGGCCTGCGGATCCTGGCGGCGGCTCTACCAGGGCGTGGCGGAACTCTGCGCCGCGTTGCGTGAACAGATGCGGCTCGAGAACGAGGTCCTCTTTCCGCGCTTCGAACACGGCCCTGCGCCACGCTGCACCAGCGCCCAGGCGTGAGCCGGGGGTGAGTTGAGATGACGACATCGGCACAGCGCATACGGGCCTGGACCGGACCACAGATCCTCGGCTACGGCTTCCGGCCTTTCTTCCTCGGCGCGGCGCTGTTCGCCGCCTTGGCCATGCTGGCCTGGATCGGGGCGCTGTCCGGCCTCTGGTCCATCCCCTCGGCCTTTGGCGCCGTGGAGTGGCATGCGCATGAATTCCTGTGGGGCTATCTGAGCGCCGTGGTGGCGGGTTTCATGCTTACGGCCGTGCCGAACTGGACGGGGCGGCTGCCCATCACCGGCCTGCCGCTTGCCGTGCTGTGGTGCAGCTGGGCGGCGGGGCGCATCGCGGTGTTCCTTTCCGCCCATCTTCCGCCGTTGCCGACCGCCGCCATCGACCTCGGCTTTCTCGTGCTCCTGATCTTCATGCTGGGGCGTGAGATCGTGGCCGGCCGCAACTGGCGCAACCTCAAGGTTCTGCTGATGGTGGGCCTGCTCCTGGCCGGCAATGCCGTCTATCATGCGGAGATGATGAGCGGCGGAAGCGCGCATGACAGCCTCGGGCTGCGCATCGGCCTTGCCAGCGCCGTGCTGCTGATCGCGGTGATCGGCGGACGCATCATCCCCAGCTTCACCCGCAACTGGCTGGTGCGCCGTGCGCCCGGTGTGTTGCCGATGCCGTTCGACGGCGACGACAAGGTGATCATCGCCGTCACCGCCCTTGCCCTTCTGCTGTGGCTCGTCATGCCGCTTTCGATCGCCACGGCGCTGGCCATGCTGGCTGCTGGCATCGGCAATCTCTGGCGGTTGTCGCGCTGGGCCGGCTGGCGCAGCCTTGCCGAACCGCTGGTGGCCATCCTGCACCTGGCTTACCTTTTCCTGCCGCTCGGCTTCTTCGCCGTGGCAGCCTCCGTGCTGTTTCCGGAGGCCGTGCCGCAATCCGCGGGGCTCCATACCTGGACGGTGGGGGCGATCGTGCTGATGACCCTCGCCGTGATGACGCGCGCCAGCCTCGGCCACAGCGGCCTGCCGCTGCATGCCGACTGGCGGATCACGGGGATCTATGTGCTGGCGGCGACCGCGGCCCTGGCGCGGGTGGGAGCTGGACTGCTGCCGCAGGCGGACTGGCTCCTCCACCTCGCCGCCACCTGCTGGGTGCTGGCCTTCCTGCTCTTCGCCGTGGTCTATGCGCCGCTCTTCGTAAGGCGGCGGGCGCGACCTTAAGTCTCGCCCGCGAAATGGCAGCGCGCGCGGGATGCGCCTGCCGTGCGGAAGGCGGGTGGTTCCGTGCGGCAAATGTCCTGCGCGATGGGGCAGCGCGGGTGGAAGGGGCAGCCCGACGGAATGTTCTCGGGGTTGGGCGGGTCACCCGGCAGAAGCTGGTGTGACTTGCGCCTGGTGGGGTCGATTTCCGGAATGGCGGACATCAGCGCCTGCGTATAGGGGTGGCGCGGCGCGCCGAGCACGGCCTCGGCCGGACCTTCCTCGACGATGCGCCCCAGATACATCACCGCCACGCGGTCGCTCACATGCTGCACCACCGAGAGATCATGCGAGATGAAGATATAGGAGAGCCGCAGCCTGGACTTGAGGTCGTCGAGCAGGTTGAGGATCTGCGACTGGATCGACACGTCGAGGGCGGAGACCGGCTCGTCCAGAACCACCAGCTTCGGTTCAAGCGCGATGGCCCGCGCGATGCCGATGCGCTGGCGCTGGCCGCCCGAGAATTCATGCGGGTAGCGCGAGGCGGCGGATGGATCGAGACCGACGAGGTCGATCAGGTCCTTCACCTTTGCGGCCCGCTCCGCCTTCGTGCCGATGCCGTGGATGTCGAGCGGCTCCGCGATGATCTGGGCGATCGACATGCGCGGGTCGAGCGAGGCATAGGGGTCCTGGAACACGATCTGAATATCCCTGCGGCGCTGGCGCATGGCGCCCTTCGCAAGCGACAGCAGGTCCTCGCCCTCCAGCAGCACCTTGCCCTCGGATGGCTCGATCAGCCGCATCAGCATGCGGGCCAGCGTGGACTTGCCGCAGCCGGATTCACCGACGATGCCCAGCGTCTCGCCGGGGGCCAATGACAGGCTCACGTCGTTGACGGCGCGGACGAGGCCCTTGCCGTCCCGCGCGGGAAAGAATTTCGAGAGGCCCCGTGCTTCGAGCAGCGCCGTCATGGCATGGGGTTCCAGCAGGCGGCGGCATCATTGCCCTGCGGGATCAGCGGCGGCGCTTCGGCCCGGCAGCGCTCCAGCACATTGGGGCAGCGCGCGGCGAAGCTGCAGCCAGTTCCGCGCGCGCCGGGCGGTGGCACGAGTCCGGGGATCGAGGGCAGGCGCTCGCCCTTCTTCGCACGGCGCGGCGAGGAGTTCAGCAGGCCATGGGTGTAGGGATGATGCGGCCTGGCGAAGACATCCGCCGTGCGCCCGGTCTCGACGATGCGGCCGGCATACATGACGGCGATGGTCTCGCACATCTCGGCCACCATGCCGAGGTCATGGGTGATCAGCAGCACGGCGAGGCCCAGCTCCTTCTGCAGTGCCTTCAGGAGTTCCATGATCTGCGCCTGGATGGTTACGTCCAGCGCCGTGGTCGGCTCGTCGGCGATCAGCAGCTGCGGCTTGCAGATGATGGCGATCGCGATCATCACGCGCTGGCGCAGGCCGCCCGACAGCTCATGCGGATATTGCAGCAGCCGGCGTTCGGCATTGCCGATGCCGACCTGCTTCAGGACCTTGACCACCTCTTCATCTGCCTTTGCCCGCGTCATGCCACGATGCAGCATCAACGGCTCGGCGATCTGCTCGCCGATGCGGAGCGTGGGGTTCAGGCTGGTCATCGGTTCCTGGAACACCATGCCGATGCGGTCGCCGCGGATCTTCTGCATCTCGCGCTGCGAGGCGGTGGCGAGGTCCTTGCCCTCGAACAGGATGCGCCCTGCATCGATGCGCGAAGGGGGGCTCGGCAGCAGGCGCATGATGGTCTGCGCCGTGACGCTCTTGCCGCAGCCCGACTCGCCCACGAGGCCCAGCGTGTGGCCGGCCTTCAGTTCGAAGGAGACATCCTCGGTGACCCGGACGGGTCCCTGCTCCGTGTTGAAGCCGACCGTCAGGCCTTCGACGCGGAGCAGGGCGTGGTCGCTCATTCAAACACGACACGCGGGAAGTAGAAGGAGACGACCCAGTTCGGCATGTCCACCACCTCGCTGATGCGCAGGTCGCCGCAGACCGAGCACAGCATGTAGGCGTCGACCGCATTCATGTTGTAGCGCCTGGACAGGAGGTCGATCATCCCGGAGACGGCGGCCTTCGCCCCTTCCATCAGGTCCGGGCCGATGCCGGTGGTCACCTCGTATCCCTTCACGTCGAGATGGCGCGACACAGGCCCCGGCGTGGTGAAACGCGGGAAGGGCAGGTTGGCGTTCTTGACGAGTTCGAACTTCGCCTGCACCGAGCAGGGGCTTTCGATGGCGGTGCCGCAGACTTCGCCGTCACCCTGGCAAGCGTGCGTGTCGCCGACGCTGAACAGCCCGCCCGCCACTTCGACGGGGAGATAGAGCTCGGTGCCCGCCGCCATGTCGCGGATGTCCATGTTGCCACCCATGCGGCGCGGCGGCACGACGGAATGCTGCCCGGCCTCCGCCGGTGCGAGACCGATGGTGCCGCAGAAGGGCTTCAGCGGCACGCGGCCGCCGGGGCCGAACATGGCGGGCGCGAGGCTCGTTGCGTCATATTTCCAGATGTGGAGCGCGGGGTCCTTGAACTGGTCCGCCAGCAGGCCGAAGCCCGGGATGTTCGCCGTCCAGCCCCAGCCCGAGGGCGCGAAGTCGAGCAGCGTCACCTTGATGGCATCGCCGGGCTCAGCGCCCTCGATGTAGACGGGGCCCGCAACGGGGTTGACCTTGCCGAAGTCCAGCGCATTGAGATCGGCGAGCGTCGACCTGGCATTGAGCTGGCCGCCGGAGGAATCGACGGGGTGGAATTCCACCGTCTCGCCGGGGGCAATGCGGATGACCGGCGGGTTGTCGCGGTTCCAGCCGAAATGGCACTGGTGGTCGTGGATCGTGTGGTTGCAGACGTGCTTGTGCATGGTGCCCTCAATGACAATGCTCCCTTCCCGACAAGGAAGGGAGCATGTCCGGTTTGATCAGCCTACTGAGCGTCTTTGGCGTAGATGTAGTCGTAGTTCACCGGAATGTGGATCGGGTCGGTGAAGAGCGCCGGGTCGCCGCCCAGTCGCTCTGAGTGGTAGGTGAAGCGCTTCTCGTTGAAGATGGGCGCCCACGGCGCATCCTTCAGCACGTCGTCGAAGACGGCCTTCCACTCGGCGATGCGGGCGTCCTTCTGGTCGTCCTTCACCATGGCGTCGGCCTTGGTGGCGCGCTCGTCCAGTGCCTTGTTGCAGTAGCGCGACCAGTTCCAGCCGCCTTCCACCGCACCCGCGCAGCCAAGGATGCCGTAGTAGAAGTTGGCAGGATCCGGGAAGTCGGCGATCCAGGCCATGCCGCCCGACCAGATCATCGGCGCCTTGCCCGCACCACCGGCGGCGATGACTTCCGCCTGGGCCAGCGAGCGGATCTCGGCCTTGATGCCGACGGCCGCGAGGTCCTGCTGGATCGCCTGCGCGATGCGCGGGTTGGGATCGACGTTCATCACGTAGAGCTCGGTCGTGATCTCGCCCACGCCCGCTTCGGCGAGAAGCTTCTTGGCGCCTTCGGGATCATAGGCATAGCCCTTGTTGTCGGGGTTGTAGCCGGGCATGGCGGGCGGGAGTGCCTGGGAAGCCGGAGCCGCGCGGTTGTTGATGAGCCGCACGATGCGGTCCTTGTTGATCGCCATGTTCACCGCCTGGCGCACCTTCACGTTGTCGAAGGGCGGCTGGGTGACATTCATGGTGACGTAGCCGGTGTGCAGCTGGTCGCCCTCGGCGATCAGGTCCTTGTTGGCGGCGTCCGCCATCAGTTCGGCGAACTGCGCGGGCGGGATGCCGTCGCCCACGATGTCGATCTCGCCCTTCTTGAGGCGCAGCACCGCGACGGTGGGGTCCTGGCCGAACTCGAAGGTGATGCCATCGAGATAGGGCGTGTTCGCCTTGTAGTAGTCCTTGTTGCGCTCGAGCTTGATCGACTGGCCCGGCACCCATTCGACGAACTTGAAGGCGCCCGTGCCCACCGGCTTCTTGCCCCAGTCGGCACCCGCCTTCTCGACTTCCTCCTTCGGCACGACATAGCCGAAGTTGATGGCCATCAGGTGCAGGAAGGTGGCATCCGGCCGGGTGAGCTTGAAGATCACCGTCTTGTCGTCGGGCGTCTCGATCCCTGACAGCGTGGTGGCCTTGCCGCCCGCCACGTCGTCATAGCCGGCGATCATGCCGAAATAGCCGCCGCCCGGGCTCTGCGTCGCGGGGTTCACCGCGCGCTCGAAGGAATACTTGACGTCGGCGGAGGTCATCGGCCGGCCGTTGTGGAATTTGACACCGTCCCGCAGCTTGAAGGTGTAGGTGAGGCCGTCATCCGAGACGGTGTAGCTCTCGGCCAGGTCCGGCTCGAGCTCGGTGGTGCCGGGCTTGTAGTCCATCAGCCCGTCGAAGATCGACTTGATGACCGACCAGTTCTGCCAGTCATAGCCCACCTGCGGGTCCAGCGTGGTCAGGTCGTTGTTGAAGGTGATGGTGGCCTGGCCGCCCTGCTTGGGGGCGTCCGCCATGGCGAGCGGGGCGGCTGCCATGAGGGCAATGGCCGCAACGGCCGAAATCAGCAGTTTCTTCATCGAGCTTCTCCCTGTTTTGTTCTAATCGTTTGTGTACGTCATTTCAGCGCAAGCGGATGCGCGGGTCAATCAGCGGCGAGACGAGGTCGGCGATGAGGTTGCCGAGCACGATGAAGCAGGCCGCCACGATGGTGACGCCCATGATGACGGGAATGTCCAGCGACTGGATGGCCTGCCACATCAGCTGGCCGATGCCGGGCCAGCCGAAGACATTCTCCACCACCACCACGCCCGACATGAAGATGCCGACGTCGAGGCCGATCATCGCCACGATCGGCAGGATGGCGTTACGGAAGCCATGCTTCATGACCACCCGCCATTCGCTCATGCCCTTGGCGCGGGCCGTGCGGATATAGTCATTGCGCAAGACCTCGATCATCGAGGAGCGCATCATGCGCGAATACCAGCCGCCGCCGGCGAGACCCAGCGTGAGCGCTGGCAGCACGAGGTTCGAAAGCTTGCCGTAGCCGCCGAGCGGGAACCAGTTCCACAAGTAAGCGAAGAGATAGAGCAGGGTGAGCCCCAGCACGAATTGCGGAGTGGAGACGGAAAGGAAGGACAGCGTCATCGCCGCCTTGTCGCCGAAGCGGCCGCGGCGCGTGGCGGCATAGATGCCGGCGGGAATGCCGATCAGCAGTTCCGCGATGATGGCACCGAGCATGAGCAGCAGCGTGGGTGGCAGTCGCGAGGCGATGAGCGGCGCCACTTCCGACTTGCGCGCATAGGAGATGCCGAGATCGCCGGTGACAAGGCGGCCGAGGTAGCGCGCATATTGTTCTGGCACTGGCTTGTTCATGCCAAGCTGCTCGCGGATCTGCTCGCGCATCTGCGGGGTGGAGTTGCGGCCGGCGATCATCGCCACGGGATCGGCCGGGATCATGAAGGTGAGGCCGAAGGTGACGATCGAGACGCCAAGCAGGATCAGCACGGAGGCAGCGAGGCGCCTGGCGAGATAGCCCAGCATCAGCCCCTCCCGCGCTGGGTGGGGTCCAGCGCGTCGCGCAACCCGTCGCCCACCAGGTTGAATGCCAGCGCGAGAATGAGGATCGCGGCGCCGGGAATGAAGACGAGCCAGGGCGCGTTGAGGAAATAGGACTGGCTCTCGAAGATCATCATGCCCCAGGCAGGTGTCGGCGGCTGCACGCCGCGGCCGAGGAAGGAGAGCATCGCCTCCAGCAGCACCGTGGTGGCGATCCCGAGTGTGGCATAGACGATCACCGTCGGGATCAGGTGCGGCAGCAGGTGGCGCAGCAGGATGCGCGCGTTGCCCGCACCCAGCGCGCGCGCCGCCTCAATGTATTCACGCTCCGAGAGCGAGACCGTTTCGGTGTAGATCACGCGCGCGATCTGCACCCAGTTCACGAGCGCGATGACGAGGATGACGATGTTGAGGCCGGGCTTGAGGATGGCGGCGAGCGCGATCGCCAGCAACAGCGGCGGGAAGGCCATCATCAGGTCGGTGAGGCGCATGATGGCGGCCCCGGACCAGCCGCGCAGGTAGCCGGCGACGAGGCCAAGGGCGGTCCCCACCGCAACGGCGATCCCGTTGGCGACGATGCCGATCAACAGAGAGGTCTGGGCGCCATAGACGAGACGCGAGAACTGGTCACGGCCATTGGTGTCGGTGCCGAACCAGAAGCGCCAGCCGGGCGGCAGGGGCGAGCCTTCCAGGGTCAACCCGTCGAAGAACTGTTCAGAAGGATTGTAGGGTGCGATCACCGGGGCGAAGAGGGCGGCCGCGGCGAAGATGAAGATGACCACCAACCCCGCCAACGCCAGCCTGTCGCGGCGGAATCGCCTCCATGTGTCGCCCATCGGCCTGCCGGAACCCGCTCTTGCAATGAAGGCCGAAATCTATCGAGCAATTCCCGGCGTCTTGCAAGTACGGCAGCATTGCGCCCTCAGAGCTTGAAGATTTCGGGGATCATGATCAGTGCCGCCACGCCGATGGGGAAACCATAGGGCAGCTGGTTGTCCTCGAACTTGGCATAGAGGCGCTTCACGAAAGCCGGCAAGCCCCCGGCATGCACCAGGAACCCCCAGCTTGCCGAGATCTTCAGGATGAGCGCCATGATCAGCGCCAGGGCCGAAAGGATGACCATGAACTGGACGACGCCGACCGGCCCCATCCACAATGAGGTGGCAGCGAGGTACTTGGCGTCGCCACCGCCGATATAGCCACGCCGCCAGAAGATGATGGAGACGACGAGGACGGCGAAACCGATTGCAAAATTGTAGGCAGAAGCCGGCACCCGGAAGGACATGGTGGGCATGTAGGGCTCGGTCAGCCAGAGAAGGAAGGCGTGGATGCAGAACAGCAATACGAGCCCGTAGGATACCCAATTGGGGATCCGGAACGTGGACAGATCGCTCAAGGCGCCGAAAATGACGAGAAAGGCAAAGGCGAAGGGCAGAATGGAAATCACCGGCGCGAGCATGTCACCATCATCGTCTGACTGGGGTGGAACTAGCTAGCGGGTCTGGCCCGACTTCGCCAGTGACAGACGCAGCGGGACGTCGTGGCCCGGGATGTCGCACCCTCCAGGGTTGCATAAAACGCAGAAACAAATTCAAGGCATTTTCGCAAGTAATCCTATGCAAGCGCAGGATGCCCAATGTGATGGTTTTCCGGTGCTGCTTGGGCGGCGCGCCGTATTAATCATTTATTTGCATTATTTGCTTCGGAAAACCGAGAGATTACTCATTCGGCGCGCTCAGATTGTGAAGTAATCGGAAGTTCTTGTTGTCACGACTTGGTATTATTACTGACTATTGTGCCCGTTAACGATTTGCCCCGGCAATCTTCGGTAATTCGTTGATTGGACAAGGACCTAGGGGGGTGGTAGTCTAAACTCAGTAGAAACCCCGGTTTTCGCTTCGGCAATCGTTATTTGCCTCAGTGGAAACCGGGTCTACCAAGGGACTAACCCTTGATTGCGAGCTGAACTGCAACAAACTTGCGTATGTGAACCACTAGTAGGGACTGCAAAAATGAAATCGATTGTTTCTCTCTTCCGCGCCCTTCACGCTGATGAAAACGGCGCGGCCTTCATCGAATACACCGCGCTTCTCGGTGTTATTCTTGCCGTCGGTCTGGCCGTTCTCGCAGCGGTCGGTGGCTGGGCGACCGGTGTGTGGAACGCTCTCTGCAGCAATCTCTCCACGTCGACCGTCGGCTGCACGCCGTAAGCAAACGATTGCTAATAGCTGCCGCGATTCGGGTCGCGGCAGCTGTTTTGTACCGTCATTCCGCGCTGCAGCGGACTTCGAGATCGAGTGAAAGCGAATGCTCCCTGTGCGGACCGGCACACTTGTAATGCTTCTCGTGGCGTTGTTGTTCGGCGCGCTCGCCGTATTCATCGCCAAGGTCTGGCTTGCCAACCAGCAGGTGCAGGTCGCGCAGCAGCAGCAGACCGTGGTCCAGACGGTGAAAGTCGACACCCAGACTGTCGTGGTGGCCAAGAAGGAATTGCACTTCGGCGAACCGCTGACGCCTGAAGTGCTGACCGAGATCGAATGGCCCAAGGAAGCGCTTCCCGACGGGTCCTTCAAGACAATTGCCGACATCGACAAGGACGGGCGTCGCGTGGTGCTGACGCCGATTGCCCCCAACGAGCCCATCCTCGCGTGGAAGATTTCGGGCCCTGGCGCCCGGGCGAGCCTGTCTGCCCTCGTCAAGGAAGGCATGCGGGCCGTGACCATCCGCGTCAACGATACGTCGGGCGTGGCCGGCTTCGTGCTGCCGGGCGATCGGGTCGACGTGCTCTATACCCGCAGCGGTGATCAGGCCAGCATCGACGTGCTGTTCCAGAACGTGCGTGTCCTCGCCATCAACCAGAATGCCGACGAGAAGAACGGCGCCCCCATCGACGGCCGCGTCGCCACACTCGAACTGACTCCGGTGGATGCCCAGAAGCTGGCGCTGGCGGAATCGACCGGCGGCCTTACCTTCACGCTCCGCTCCGCAGGCTCGCTCGACGTGGCACCGGCGCGCCGCGTGGTGGAGAACGAACTCGTCTCCGATCCCTCGATGTATCAGCCCCCCAAGGATGCCCTTGCCGAGGGGCAGGCCGAACTCTCGAACCGCATCGCCGAGCTTGAAGCCCGGCTGAAGCAGAGCGAGCAGAACCGGGCCGTGCAGGTGGTGACGGATGCGAAGCCCGCCGATACGGCCGCCGAAGACGTGCTGCCGACCACGGCGCAGGTGCAGATCTTCCGTGGGCTGCAGGGCACCTCCTACACCGTTCCGCTGGATGCCAATCAATGACCCGTTTCGCCCGCCCCAGGAGCCAGCTGAGACCACTGTTCGCCGCCGCGCTGGCGCTGCTGCTGCTGTCAGCCGGGCAGATGGCCGCTCCGGCGTCGGCCGCGACGCTGGTCAAGATCTCCTCGGATGACCGGGTGGCGCGGCTGAAGGTCGTCAGCGGCCGGTCCGAAACCTTCCGCCTCACCGTTCCCTTCGGCGAGATCGTGGTGGGCGATCCCGAGACGGCCGACGTCAATGCCCTGAGCGACCGCACCCTTTATGTGCTGGGCCGTAAGCTCGGCACCACCAACATCACGCTGTTCGACGAGAACAAGAACCTGCTCGCCGTGCTCGACGTCGAGGTGACGCATGATCTCAGCGGCCTGCGCGAGGCGCTGAAGCAGGCATTGCCCGGTTCCAATCTGCGCGTGAAGAGCCTCAACGGCCGCGTCATGCTCGAAGGCGTGGTGCCAAGTGCGCCGGCCGCCGAAAAGGCGATGAACATCGCCCGCGACTTTGCCGGTGACAACGTCACCAACTCCTTCGCCATCGCCGCCAACCAGCAGGTGAACCTCGAGGTCCGCGTCATCGAGGTGGCGCGATCGGTGGGCAAGGAACTGGGGTTCAACTGGAACCTGACCAATGATGGCAACGGCTATGCCCAGGGCACCGGTGTTCAGCCAAACGCGCTGGGAATGGCCGCCGCGGCCGGGGCGCTCTCCGGCATGCTGCCCTTCGGCACCGTCATCGCTAACATTCTCGAAAACGGCACCTCGCCCGACCTGATCATCACCGCGCTGGAAGCCCGCCGCCTTGCCCGGCGCCTTGCGGAACCCAACCTCACCGCGCTCTCCGGCCAGGCCGCCAGCTTCCATGCCGGTGGCGAAGTGCCGGTGCAGACCTGCGACGGCTCGCTGGCGGACCAGACCTGCTCCGTCACCTACAAGGACTTCGGCGTCAAGCTGCGGTTCACCCCCACGGTGCTCGATGACGGGCTGATCAATCTCCAGATCAACCCTGAAGTCTCCGAAATCGATCCCTCGATCAGCGTCGACGGCAACCCGGGCTTCGTCGTGCGCCGCGCCAATACCAGCGTGGAACTTCGCGATGGCCAGAGCTTCGCCATCGCCGGCCTGCTGCAGTCGCTCAATGCCAAGGATGCGAGCAGCGTGCCGTGGATCGGCAACGTGCCGGTCATCGGCACGGTGTTCCGGTCATCCGCCTTCCAGAAGAAGGAATCGGATCTCGTCATCATCGTGACGCCGCGCCTGGTGCGCCCGGTTGGCACGCAGCAGCAGCTGAAGGATCCGCTCAACGACGGGCTGGTCTCGGCCAATGAGCCCGAGTTCTTCCTGATGGGCAAGCAGGAGGTTTCCCGCCGGAGCCTCGATAGGACCTACAACGGTGTCTACGGACACATCATCGATCTTCCACAGGTGAATTATGGCGCTCCGCAGAAGTAGTCTCCTCGCCGGCTTCCTCGTCGCTGCAGCAGTGACTGCCGTGCCCGCGCTTGCGGATGACGACACCATCAGCGGCCGCAACGACAACCGCAGCAGCTATCTCGACGACAACTACATCTACGACTACATGAACCACCGCGACTCGGTGACGATCGGGCTCGGAGATGCGCCGACCTCGAACATCATCATCATGAACCCCACGCCGTGGCCGTCCTATGTCAACAACACCGACATCAGGACACCGTCGATGCAGGGCATCAGCGCGCTCGACAACATGATCCAGCAATACCTGCCGGGCGGCGCCCGCACGCAGTACTCCGAATGGGCCAATACCGGCGCGGGCTCGTCGGCCGAAGGCGTGGGCTCGTCGACCGCGGGTGTCTCGACCGGGACAGGCGGCAACTGAGGTGAGGTGGCCGGGATGCGCCTTGTGCAGGAGACAGGTGCCGAAGCCGGGGCGCTGCCGGGGGCAGCGGCCCGCCGCAGGTGCGCCGCTGCATGCGCGCGATCACGGAATGCAATGACGCGGCTTTCCGGCGACAGCGCAGCTCTTGCCGTCTCATTCTGCCAGCGCCGTCTGACCGTTGCCTTCGGGGCAGCGTGGAGCAGCCGCTGACATGTTGCAGATCTTCAGCCGTTCGGTCCGCTCCGCCAACCCCATCATGGGGATCGGCTTCGTCACGCAGAACGAGGAAGTGGGGCGCCAGCTCAAGGAATACGTCGCCCAGCGCGAGGGTGTGGACCTGACCCTCATCGCCTCGGCGAAGGTGACGCAGGGCTTCGATCCGCGCGGCGTCAGCATCTTCGTCTATGACCTCGAATCTTCCACCGAGGCCGCCCAGCGCGAATTCGAACGCTTCATGGCGCAGCGGCCGCCGCAGTTGCCGGTGATCGTCCTGTCGCCTGCACTGGGCGACGACCTCGTCCGCTGGCTGCTGCGTCTCAGGGTGGCGGACTGGCTGAAGGCGCCGCTCAGCGCCGGAGAGCTCATTGCCGCCTGCGGCCGTGTGCTGAGCCAAAGCACGGGCGCCAAGTCCGACCTCAAGTGCATGACGTTCCTCGGCGCGCGCGGCGGCGTGGGCGCCACCGCGGTTGCCGTCCATGCCGCCCTGCTCGCGGCCGGGCGCAGCAAGTCGGCAACACCCACGACCTGCATCGTGGACCTCGACCTCACCGGCGGGGCCTGCGCGGAATATCTCGATCTCCGCCCGGCCTGGGCGCTGGACGAGATCATCGCCAATCCGGCGCGTCTCGACCCGCACATGCTTGAACTCATGACCTCGACCTACAAGAACAAGCTCGATGTGCTGTCGGCGCAGCGCAAGTTCGGCGAGGCCTTCACCTTCGCGCCGGAGGTCATCACCCGCACCCTCGACATCATCTCGCAGACCCACCAGACACTGGTGGTCGACCTGCCGCGCCACGTCGAGAACTGGACGGACGCGGTGGTGCTCGGCTCCACCGACATCTATGTCGTCACCGATTTCTCGGTCCCGGGCCTCAAGGCTGCCCGCCGCATGGTGAATGACCTGACGGGCCAGTTCGGTGAACTGGTGAAGCCGAAGGTGATCGTCAACAAGTTCAACCGTCCCCTGTTCGGAACCGGCATTTCGTCAAGCGAGGTGAAGGAACTGCTCGGCGACGTGCTGGCCGGCACCCTTCCCGCCGACGAGCGCCTGATCCGCGAGGCGATGGACCGCGGCGTGCCGACGACCGATATCAAGCCGCGCAACAGCTTCAATTCCGACCTGTCCAAGATCCTGGGGTATTGAGTATGGCCATTGGACGTTTCTCGCTCCTGAACCGCGGCAGCGCCCATCCGCAGGAACCACCTCCGGCCGCCGCCGCCGGCCCGGCCATTGCCGAACCCGTCGTCAAGGCGCCGGAAGTGACGCTTCCGGATTCCGACCCCGCCGTTCTCCGCCAGCGCCTGCTCGATGCAAAGCTGCGCATCCACGGCCGCATCATCGACGAGATCAACCTCGCCACCATCGAGAAGATTCCCCTCAAGGAGCTGCGCCCGCAGATCCATGCCCTCGTCGCCCAGCACGTGGCCACCGAGCGCCTGGTGCTGAACGCCAACGAATTCGAGCAGTTCGTCGACGACGTCCTGAACGAGATGACCGGCCTCGGCCCCATCGAACCGCTGCTGAAGGACGACACCGTCAACGACATCCTGATCAACACCCACAAGCAGATCTACGTCGAACGCCGCGGCGTGCTCGAACTGTCGGATGCGCGCTTCAAGGACGAGGGGCACCTGCTGCGCATCATCAACAAGATCGTGTCGACGGTGGGCCGCCGCGTCGACGAGAGCCAGCCGATGTGCGATGCGCGCCTTCTCGACGGCTCGCGCGTCAACGTGGCGATCAAGCCCGTTGCGGTGGACGGGCCGCTGGTGTCCATCCGCAAGTTCTCCAAGCGTCCCTATTCGATGGAAAAGCTGGTCGAGAACAACGCGCTTTCGCGCGAGATGGCGGCCGTGCTCGCGGCCGCCGTCAAGGGCCGCGTCACGGTTCTGGTGTCGGGCGGCACGGGCTCCGGCAAGACCACGATGCTGAACGCGCTGTCGAGCTACATCAGCCCCAAGGAACGCCTGATCACCATCGAGGACGCCGCCGAGCTTCAGCTGCAGCAGCCGCATGTCGGCCGCATGGAAACCCGGCCGCCGAACATCGAGGGCAAGGGCGAGATCCGCCAGCGCGAGCTCGTCAAGAACGCGCTCCGCATGCGGCCTGACCGCATCGTGGTCGGCGAGTGCCGCGGCGAGGAGGCCTTCGACATGCTGCAGGCCATGAACACCGGCCACGAAGGCTCGATGACCACCATCCACGCCAATACCACGCGCGATGCACTCGGCCGCCTGGAAACGATGATCGGCATGGCGGGCTTTCCGATGACCATCCAGAGCCTGCGCACCCAGATTGCCTCGGCCATCCGCATGGTCGTGCAGCTGCAGCGCATGAGCGACGGCAAGCGCAAGGTGGTGACGGTGAGCGAGGTGACCGGCATCGAGGGCGACGTGATCCAGATGCAGGAGATCTTCCGCTTCAACCGGCTGGGCACCACCGAGGACGGCACGGTGCAGGGGAATTTCCAGGCCACGGGTGTTCGCCCGAAGTTCCTTGCCGACCTGGCGAGCCGCGGCATCACCATTCCGTCGGCCTATTTCGATCCTTCGAAGGCGCAGTGAGATGGATACCGGCTTTTTCATCAGGATGACATTCTACGTCTGCTCGGCGCTGGCGCTGATCTTCCTCGCCGAGGCCCTTTATCTCGGCGTGCTGGCGCCGATGCGCTCGCGCCGGGCCATCAACCGCCGCCTGAAGGTGCAGAACGACGTATCCGGCGGCGAGCAGGCGATGCTGCGCCTCAAGGCGGAGCGCGGCATCAAGGGCGACGTGGCCGTCATGGGCGGCCTTCGCAAGATGCTGATCCAGTCCGGCCTGTCGCTGACGCTGGCGCGCTTCCTGACGATCATGGTACTCGCCAGCACGGCGCTGGTGACCGGACTTCTGGTGCTGACGACGCTGCCGGCTGCCGGCAGCATCGCGATCGGCCTCCTCGTCGGCATGGGCCTGCCGTTTCTGGTCGTCCGTCACATCCGCAATCGACGCCGCACCGAATTCCAGACGCAGCTGCCGGACGCACTGGACGTCGTGGTGCGCAGCCTGCGCAGCGGCCACCCGGTGCCTACGGCGCTGATGCTGGTAGGCCGCGAGATGGCCGATCCCATCGGCACGGAATTCGGCCTCACCACCGACGAACTGACCTATGGGCTGGACCTTCCCAGTGCGCTCCAGAACCTGTCGAACCGCGTCGGCGTGGCGGACATGTCGCTGCTGGTGACGGCCGTGTCGCTGCAGTCGAGCGCCGGCGGCAATCTTGGCGAGGTTCTCGAAAATCTGTCGCGCGTGCTGCGCGAGCGCTTCCAGCTGAAGCGCAAGGTGCGCTCGCTCTCGGCGGAAGGGCGGTTCTCCGCCTATGGCCTGACCATCCTTCCGGTGGCCATCGCGCTCGCGATCTATTTTCCCAACCCCAAGTACTACACGGATGTCTGGCACCTGCCGATCTTCCAGCTGGTGATGGGTGCGCTCATTGTCTGGAAGATCATCGGCGACATCATGATCTACAAGATGATCAACTTCAAATACTGACAGG
The DNA here is from genome assembly GCF_003234965.1 of Aestuariivirga litoralis. Lineage (GTDB taxonomy): Bacteria > Pseudomonadota > Alphaproteobacteria > Rhizobiales > Aestuariivirgaceae > Aestuariivirga > Aestuariivirga litoralis. Next base: position 8,506 of record NZ_QKVK01000014.1, on the reverse strand, counting down.
TCCATGGAGCAGATCACGGCATTTTTCGCAGCCCGGGGAGATCTTCTTCTCCTTGCAGCCGTGTTTCTGGCCGTCGCCTCGCTGACCTTTGCCTTCGGTACCATCACGGCCTCATGGTCGGGCGTCAGGCGCCGCGTCAACGCGGGCACAGCATCCACCGGCGCAGCTGCCGTGACGGCGCCGGCGGCCTCGGTGCAGCGCAGTTCCGGCCCGGATTACCTGAAGGGCCTGATGCCGACGGACGAGACGAAGAAGTCCGAACTCGTCAAGTTCCTGAACTCCGCCGGCTACTATGGCGACCGGGCGCTGGTGTTGTTCCAGGCCAGTCGTATCGGCGTCGCGCTGCTGTGCGGCATGGCGACCGCGGCGCTGTTCGGCAGGCTCTATCCGGGCAAGCCCCTCATCTTCACGATAGCGGCAGCCGTGGTTCTTACTGCAATCGGATACATGCTGCCGAGGGCCGTGGTCAGCGTGCGGCGCGACAAGCTCTTCGAGGAGCACCGCCAGGGCTTTCCGGATTTCCTCGACCTTCTCGTGATCTGCGTCGAAGCCGGTATCGGTGTCGATTCCGCCATGGAGCGGATCAGCCGCGACCTGGCACGGGACTATCCCTCGCTGGCGCGCAATCTGGGTTTCATGTCACTCGAGATGAGAGCCGGCAAGTCGACCCGCGAGGCGCTGGATAATCTGGGCGTGCGGCTCGGCATTCCGGAGGCGAAGTCCTTCTCCACGCTCATCCGCCAGTCCGAGGAGCTGGGCACCAGCCTGGTCCAGTCGCTGCGGGTGTACAGCGAGGAAATGCGCCAGAAGCGCCTGGCGAGGGCCGAGGAAAAGGCCTTCGCATTGCCGGTGAAGCTGGTGCTTCCACTCGGGTTTTTCATTTTCCCGGTGGTGCTGGGGGTGACGCTGGTGCCGGTCGTGATCAAGCTTTTCACCGCGTTGGGGATATCGAAGGGGCAGTAGATGGGGTCGAGGGGAACAACCGGGTGGGCGGCACGATCAATCGTGCTGATCCTGCTTTGCACGGGGGTCACGGCATGCGCCTCGCAGGAGAACATGCTTCTGGCCGGGCCGAATGCCAAGGAGCCGACCCCGAAGGTGGAGGACGCGGCGTTCTTCGCATCGGACGACTACCTTCGCATGGGCAAGGTCTACTTCCGCAACGAGAGCTATGGGCTTGCGGCCCAGAGCTTCCGCAAGGCGGTGGAACTTACCCCCAAGGATGCCGAGGCCTGGCTCGGCCTTGCCGCCAGCTATGACCATCTGCGGCGCTTCGACCTTGCCGACCAGGCCTATGAAAAGGTGCTGCAGCTCGGCGCGCAGAACGCCACCATCCTCAACAACGCCGGCTATTCGCAGCTCTTGCGCGGCAACCTGGCAAGCGCCCGGCGCTTCCTCCTGCGCGCCTATGAGCTCGAGCCCGACAACCCCTATATCCAGAACAATCTCAAGCTGCTCGGCGAGTCCGAGAAGAGCGTGAAGCGCCCGGGCAACTGATGGCCAACGACAGCGATCGCCGCCTCGTCAGCGACCTCATGGACCTGGTCCAGAAGCGCCCGGATGATCCTGTCGCGACAGAATGGAAACGTGCAGTGCCTTCCCCCAGCCGCCGCATCCTCGACATCGTGCTGTGGAGCAGCATCACCAACCTGATCCTGCTCGGGGTATTCGTCGCCGGCTGGAACTTCGATGGCGTCCGTGCCTATGTCATCGAAAGGCTTGATCCTGCAGGCATCGGGCTGGCGGGCGGCGACGACTCGCTGCGCCTGGCCCGCCCGGAGCTTCAGGACAACGAACTCCTCACCAGCGGCCCGCAGCGGCAGCTCAAGGGATCGCTGCAGATGACCCTCGTGCCATCCTCCGCGCCGGAGGGCAGCGTGGAGCCCGCCGCCGTTACCGAACCGGTCGACGTGGCGATGGACGAAGGGACTGGGGTGGAACCCGATCAGGGCGATGGCTCGGGAGACATGACCGTGGGGCCGGAAGATCCGGCTGCGCAACTGGTCAAGAGCCCGGTCCTGCGCCGGGCGCAGTCTGGCGGTGGGGTCGAAATCGGCAGCTTCGCCACGGTCTCGCTCCCCGGGCCATCGTCGGAGTGCCTCGATACCGTCTATGGCCTGCTCGATGATGCCGGTGCCCCGCGTGACAAGCTCAAGGTGCTGGCCGACAGCCCAGCCATCAAGGTCGCCCGCTTCTGCGCGGCGAATGGCTCCATCGTCGTGACCTGCCGCATGGACCAGATCACCATCAGCCCGCGGCGGCTGAAGCCGAACGAGAGCTGCACGGGCTGACGCCCCCTGTTGTGGCTGCTCCGCGCATCGCCTAGACATCGGCGCACCATGGAACCAGCCGAGCCTTCCGACGCAAGCGCCCCGCCACGCGATGACACGCCCGACATGCGTGACGGTGGCCTGATCATGCTGGCAGGGCTGACCTTGCTGGCCGGGGCCCTGACGGGACTCGTGGCGACGCTGTTCCGGGTGCTGCTCGAACAGGCCGAGCAGCTGCGGGTCGTGCTGATCGGCCACGCCCAGGCCATGGGGGCCGCTGGTTTCGGCCTGGTTGTCGTCGTGCCGGCCGTGATGGCGCTGCTGGCGGCCTGGCTGGTACGGCGCTTTCAGCCGCATGCCACGGGCAGCGGCATTCCGCATGTCGAGGCGGTGCTGCACGGCAAGATCAGCCCGTCCGGTTCGGGACTGGCGGTGGTGAAATTCATCGGCGGCCTGCTGGCGATCGGCGGTGGCCTGGTGCTGGGCCGCGAGGGCCCCAGCGTGCAGATGGGAGCGGCCATTTCATTCGATATCGGCCGGCTCTTCCGGCGCAAGTGGGCGGATTGCCGGGTGCTGCTGGCGGCCGGCGCCGGCGCCGGCCTGGCCACGGCCTTCAACGCGCCCATTGCCGGCGCGGTCTTCGTGCTGGAGGAACTGGTGCAGCGCTTCGAGCATCGAATCGCCATCGCCGCACTCGGGGCAGCCGCCAGTGCGGTGACGGTGGGCCATCTGCTGACCGGCAATGCGCCGGATTTCCAGGTGATGCACTTCGCTGAGCCCGGCGTGGAAAGCTGGCCGCTGTTCATGATCCTCGGCGGTGTCGCCGGGGCTCTGGCGGTGGCCTATAACCGCAGCATTCTCGGGGCCCTGGCGCTGGCCGACCGGGCCAGGCGGCTGCCGGTCGAGGGCCGCGCGGCGCTGGTCGGCGCGGTGATCGGCGCGGTGGCCTGGTTCGCCCCCGGGCTAGTGGGCGGGGGCGATCCGATCACGCAGTCGATCCTGTCGGGGGGTGCGGTGCTCGCCGTGATGCCCGCCGTCTTCGCGCTGCGCTTCCTTCTGGGCGCGGCCTCCTACGCGGCAGGAACGCCGGGCGGCCTGTTTGCGCCGCTGCTGGTGCTGGGTGCGCAGATCGGCTTCCTGTTCGGCGCGGCCTGCGGCGCCATTCCCTTCATTTCCCTTCCGCCAGAAGGCTTTGCGGTGATCGGCATGGCGGCCTTCTTCGCCGGTGTGGTGCGGGCGCCGCTGACCGGGATCGTGCTGGTGGGCGAGATGACCGGCAGTTCCTCGCTGCTGCTGCCGGCGGTCTTCGCCAGTTTCACCGCGATGATGGTGGCGGAACTGCTGCGCGAGCGCCCGATCTATGATGCCTTGCGCGACCGCACGATCCGCCTGGACGCGCGGCTGCGGAATAATGACGCAGTGCAGCATTTTTTGCGTTAGCGCAATTCTCTCGCACCTGCAGCATTGGTAGAAGGGGGCGAACTCCAGTTGATCGGGACCCCTGTCATGATGCTTTTTGCCAGCCTTGCCGTTCTCACCGCCGCCGGAATGGCCCTCATCCTCTCCGCTTGGAAGAGCGGCCTCGTCGACTAGGCGAGACCGTCGAACAGCGCCGTCGAGAGATAGCGCTCGGCGAAGGAGGGGATGATGACGACGATGTTTTTCCCCTTGTTTTCCGGATGTTTGGCAATTTCCAGGGCGGCGGCGGTGGCCGCCCCGGAACTGATGCCGCCGGGCAGGCCCTCGGTGCGCGCAAGCTCGCGCGCGGTGGCCAGGGCCACGTCGTTTGACACCTTGACGATCTCGTCGATCAGCCCGGTGTCGAGGATGGGCGGCACGAAGCCTGCACCGATGCCCTGAATCTTGTGCGGCCCCGGCTGCCCGCCCGAAAGGACCGGCGAATCGGCCGGTTCGACGGCGACGACACGCAGTGTGGGGATGCGCGGCTTGAGCACGCTGCCCACCCCGGTGAGGGTGCCGCCGGTCCCGACGCCCGACACCAGAAAATCCACCAACCCATCGGTATCGTTCCAGATTTCCTCCGCCGTCGTGCGCCTGTGGATGGCCGGATTGGCGGGGTTCTCGAATTGCTGGGGGATGATGGCGCCGGGCGTCACGGCCTTCAGCTCCTCCGCCTTCGCAATGGCTCCCTTCATGCCCTTGGCGGCCTCGGTGAGGACCAGTTCGGCGCCGAGCAGCGCCAGCATCTTGCGCCGCTCGACCGACATCGACTCCGGCATGACGAGAATGAGGCGGATGCCCTTGGCGGCGGCGACGAAGGCGAGCGCAATGCCGGTATTGCCGGAGGTGGGCTCGATCAGCACTGTATCCGGCCCGATTTTACCTTCCTGCTCAAGGGTTTCGATCATCGAGACGCCGATGCGGTCCTTGACGCTGGCAAGCGGGTTGAAGAACTCGAGCTTGGCGAGGATGTTGGCCACGGCGCCGTGCTTCTTCGCCAGCCGGTCGAGCCGGACAATGGGCGTGTCGCCGATGGTTTCGGTGATCGAGCTGTAAATCCTTCCGCGGCCGGGCTTTTTGGTCATGTCACTGGTCTCCACTCGCGCCAGCCTGTCAGCCGGCGCGCCGTCTGACAAGTGAGGAATGTTCAGCCGAGCTGGCTCCGCGTGTAATAGGGCAGCTGCTCCACGCGCGGCGAATAGCTGCCGTCAGCCGTCACTTTCGCGACATGCGCGATGATGTCCTCGAGCGGTGCGAACCACACGTTCTTGGTCTTCAAAGTCTGCTCAAGCCATTGATCCACAAGGCGCCAGCGGGCCAGGCGGCCGGTGAGGAAGGGATGCCAGATGCCGATCCAGAATCCGCCGGCCTCATATTGCGCGTCGAACTCCTCCCAGAAGGCCTTGAGGCCTTCGGAGGGGGCCTTCACCGGCATCATGTAGTCGATCTCGGCGTAGTGGGCGAAGGGCGGCCAGTCATCGGTGCCCCAGTGGACGGGGGCTTCCCAGAGCGTGCCTGAGGGTGTCTTCATCAGGTAGGGAATGTCGTCCGCCATGAGGGACGAGTCATACTGGAAGCCGTTGGCGACGAGCAGGTCGATGACCTGCTGGGTGACGTTGTAGACGGGTGCACGGTAGCCGCGCGGCTTGCGGCCGATGCGTTTCTGATGAATTTCGGTTGCGGTTTCGAATGCTTTTTGTTGCCGTTCGCCACGCGTCTCGACGGGATCCTCGTGCAACAATCCGTGGTGCCCGATCTCATGCCCGTCACGCAGGATGGACTCGACCGCAGCGGGGTACTGCTCGATGCACCAGGCGGGGATGAAGAAGGACTGCTTCAGGCCATATTTGCGGTAGGTGTCGAGGATGCGCGGCACGGCGACGGTGGGGCCGTAGCGGCCCATGGAGATCGGATAGAGCCGGTCGTGCCCATCTTTTGGGCGGGAAATGTGGATGAGCGAATCCGCATCCATGTCGAAGGTGATGGCGCAGGCGCAGCGCGCGCCATTGGGCCAGGGGATGGGATTGGCGATCATGGCGCTCAGCCCTTGAGGACGTGGGCGTGGGAGGGGTCGAAGGACAGCCAGAGGGTTTCGCCCGCCTCGCGCGGGATGCCCTCGAGCAGGCGCTCCTGCACCTGGACCTTGACCTCGGTGCCGCCGGGCGCCTCGAAGAACAGGGTGACCATCGAGCCCACGAATTCCTCCGAGATGAGCTGCGCGGTGAAGCTGTTGGTGGCCGTGGGCCTGGTCGTGGACAGCGAGACCACGTCGGCGGCGACGACGAAGCTGACCTGCTCGCCGGGCTTCGCCTTGCCGTCGAGGGTGAAGGTGCCTGCCGCCGTCTCGACGTTGCCGGCCGCGTTCACGCTGCCGGCGAAGATGTTGTTGCGGCCGACGAACTCGGCGACGAAGCGCGAGGCCGGGGTGCGGTAGATGTCGCGCGCCGAGCCGATCTGCGCGATCTCGCCCTTGGACATGATGACCACGCGGTCGGCCATGGCGAAGGCCTCCGACTGGGAATGCGTGACATAGACGAAGGTGATGCCGAGCTCGCGCTGGAGCTTCGTCAGCACGCCTTGCATGCGGATGACGAGATGCGCATCCAGCGCCGAGAGCGGTTCGTCGAGCAGCAGGATCTTGGGCTCGGTGACGAGGGCGCGGGCGAGCGCCACGCGCTGGCGCTGGCCGCCCGACAGCGCGTTCACGTCGCGCTCGGCGAATTCGCCGATCCCCATGCGCTCCAGCCAGTCGAGCGCCTTCTTGCGGCGCGTCGGCTTGTCGAGCCCGCGCATCTTGAGGCCGAACTCGACGTTCTCGCGGGCATTGAGGAAGGGGAAGAGGGCGAGTGACTGCCAGACCATGGGCGTGTCGCGCTCATGCGGCTTGACGTCGACGAGGGACTTGCCGGCAAGGCGGATGTCGCCCTCGGTGGGCTGTTCGAGGCCCGCCAGCATGCGCAGTGTCGTCGTCTTGCCGCAGCCCGAGGGACCCATGAAGGCGAGGAACTCGCCCTCGCGGATCTCGAAATTCATGCGCTTCACCGCTTCGAAGGTGCCGAAGCGCTTCACGACATTGTCGAAGACGACGAGGGGTTCGGCCATCAGGCGGATTCCGGCTTTCTGGCAGGCCTCAGGGCGAGGACCTGTGCAATGACGACGAGGGTGATGGAAACGAGGAAGACGGCGGTGCCGATGGCATTGACCTGCGGGTCGATGTTGCCGGTAAGGATCTCGAGGATGACGACGGGCACCGTCTTGTTGAGGCCCGAGACGAACCAGGCGACCGCGAATTCATCGAAGGAGACCGCCGCGGTGAGGCAGAGGCTGGCGATGATGGAGGGGAGTGCAAAGGGGATGACGACGGACTTCATGGTCACCCATTCAGACGCGCCCAGGTTCCATGCGGCCGGCTCCAGATTGGGGTCCATCTGGTTGAGCCTCAGCCTGATCACCGCCATGGCGAAGGGCGCGCAGAGCACGGTGTGGGCGATGATGATGGAGAGGGTGAGCCCCGAGGCATTGAACATGGAGAGCCAGCCCAGCATGGCCAGCGCCAGGATGATGAGCGGGATCGTGGGCGGCAGCAGGGCCAGCACGAGGAAGGCCTTCTTGCCGAAGAAGTCGTAGCGGTAATCGGTATAGGCCGCCGAGAAGCCGATGGCGGTGGAGAGGATGGCGGTGACGGTGGAGACGATGAGGCTCCGCAACGCGGCATCCCAGACTTCCGGATTGCTGAAGGCCTTCACGTACCATTCGGTGGTGAAGGAGCCCAGGGGGATCGTGGGGAAGCGGTCGGAATTGAACGAGAAGACGAGGCTCGCCACGATGGGCGCGAAGACGAAGATGAAGATGAGTGCGGTGTAGAGCGCCAGCACCCAGCGGAGGAGACGGTCGTCCTTCATTTTCCGCGCTTCCTGTAGGCGAAGCCGATGGCGCTGAAGGCCACGACCAGCAGGGTGACGATCATCATGATGGCGACCACCGCTGCGCGCGGCCATTGCTGGCCCGATTTCGAAGTGTCGACGATCATGATCGACAGGGTGGGGGGCTTCGAGCCGCCGAGATAATAGGGCGCCACGAAATCGCCGAAGGACAGGATGAAGCAGAAGACGGCGGCGACCACGAGGCCGGTCTTGGCCAGCGGCACGACGACGGTGAAGACGGTGCGCAGGCGCCCGCAGCCAAGGTTATGCGCCGCCTCGACGAGGCGCTTGTCGATGTTGGCGAGCGAGAAGGTCTGGAGGATGACGGCGAGCGGCAGGCAGAGCACGAGATAGCCCACCATGGTGCCGAATTGGCTGTTGAGCATCTGCCAGGGGCCGAGGCCCAGCCAGGAAATGGCGGCATTGATGACGCCCTGCTGGGCGAGGATCACCTGCCAGGCGAAGATGCGCACCAGGTAGCTGGTGAAGAAGGGAATGATGAGGAAGAACACCGCCCAGCGGCGTGCGGCATCGCTGGCCTTGAAGGCGAGGAAATAGCTCGCAGGGAAGGCAATGGCGCTGGTGATGACGGTGGCCAGCAGGGCGAGCCAGAGCGTGTAGAAATAGGCGTCCCAGAAGAAGCCCTTGGAGAGCATGCGCGTCCAGTTCGAGAACTGGAAGGCCCACTCCATGCGGTAGTTCTTCACCAGGAAGAAGGACATGGCCACCATGAAGAGCAGGGGGCCCACGAAGAACAGCCCCTGCCACACGATCAGCGGCAGGCGCCAGGCGATGGCGTAGAGGTCGGGCTTGGTGGCGGGCTTGGTGGTCATGTCAGGGCGCGTGCAGAGA
>NZ_QKVK01000013.1 GCF_003234965.1 Aestuariivirga litoralis | reverse complement strand
GGTGACGAGGAGCGGCACGTTCTTGGCCGTGAGCGGGCGGTAGAGCTGGCTCAGCACCTTCTCCGCGCGCTCGGAGGAGACGCCGACGACCACGCGGTCCGGCCTGAGGAAGTCCTCGACTGCCGAGCCCTCGCGCATGAATTCCGGGTTGGAGGCGACCTCGAAATCGCCATCGGGCCTCGCCTTCGAGATGATCTCGCGCAGCTTCGCGGCCGTGCCCACCGGCACGGTCGACTTGGTGACGATGACGGTGAAGCCGGACATCGCCTTCGCGATCTCCTCGGCGGCGGCATAGACGAAGGAGAGATCGGCCGAATCCTCGCCCTCGCGGGTGGGCGTTCCCACCGCGATCAGCACCACGTCGGCCTGGGCCACGGCGTCCTTCAGCTTGTCGGTGAAGATCAGGCGGCCGGCGGCGCGGTTGGCGCTGACGATGGGCTCGAGGCCCTGCTCGTAGATCGGGATCTTGCCGCCTTCCAGCATGGCGAGCTTGCGCGGGTCACGGTCCACGCAGGTCACCTCGTAGCCGAAGTCCGAGAAGCAGGCCGCCGAGACCAGCCCCACATAGCCCGCACCGATGACCGTGATCTTCATTGTGTAGTCCCCTTGTTCATGTTTGCCGCAGCATGGCGCGGCACGGCTATGAACTCGCTGATTGCCGCGAGAAGCATTGGCGAGGCGACCGCCTCCATGCGGCGTGTCGTTGCAAGCGGTGTGAAGCCGCGGAGCTGATTGAAAAGCTCGACCTCGTTCTCTGCCACGGTGAGGCCGGGGAGATGGGCGAGGCGCTTTGCCGTTGCCGACTGGTGTTCATTGCGGTGTTCGCCCAGTTCGGCACGGCGCGGCATGACGATGATCGGGAGGCCCGTTTCGCAGCGCGTCAGTATCGTGCCCATGCCTGCATGGGCCACGACGAGATCGGCTGTCCGGATCCAGTCATTGGCCTCGGTTCCGGTTATGATGCGCTTCCACGCCATGTGCTCTGGCACGTAGCTGGCGCTGCCGGTCTGGGCAAAGACGTCCGCGTCGGCGGTGGCCGCCCATCGGTCCACGGCGGCGATGAGCCGGTCAAACGGCAGCTGCGTGCCGACGGTGACGAACACTCTCACAGCACGGATCCCCGGAATTGCGGTCCGTCCTGCTCGGCCAGATCGGGCCATTGCGTGAGCACCAGGTCGCAGTGACGCCGCGCCAGGTTGGCGGACAGTGACAGTTCTTCCGCGTTGGCGATGCTGTCGAGAAACAGCGTGCGCGCCCCCAGCATGCGGCCGATGCGCACCGCGAAATAGCCCGGTGCGGCGCCGGTCGAGATGACCACATCGGGGCGGACCCGCAACACCAGCCAGCCGAGTCGCAAGAGAAGGCCGATCAGCTTCAGCTTCTGAGCCCGGTTGGCATCGGGAATTTCGTAATAGGGCGCGGGCGCCACGTCGCCAGCGGCGCTACGGCCAACCGAGGCATATGTCACGTGCTTGTCGGCGAAGGCGGGCCTCAGCCGCAGCAACTGGATCCAGTGACCCCCTCCCGAGCTGACTGCAAGGATTCGGGTGGTCTTTTGCTTGTCTGTCATCAGGCGCTCCGTCGGCTGTTTGTCTGCTCGCGCAGGATTGAGTGGTAGAGTTCGATGAGCCAGGCGATCTTGCCGGGCCAGGCTCCCAGTTCGTTGACCCGTTCACGTGCGCCGGCCGACAGGCGGGCGCGTTCTGCAGGGTTTGTGGCGAGCTTGCGTATTGCATTTGCCAACGCCTCTGCGAGTTGCTCCGGGTTCTCCACGGGGACGGTGATCCCGCAGTCTCCATTCACCACATGGCCGGGGCCCCCACGATCCGCGGCAATGACGGGAAGCCCGTGCCGCATGGCCTCGAACACCACGCCGCCGCTCGCCTCGCGGAAACTCGGAAACAGGAAGACGTCGGCGGTGCCGTAAAGAGCCTCCACCTCGTCGCGCGGGATGCGGCCGCGGAAGTCAATACGGTCTGCAACCCCGAGCCGAACAGCTTCACGACGGCAGAGGTCCAGTTCCTCGCCATTGCCTGCCTGGGTGAGATGAACCTGCGGCAGGTCGCCGAGCCGCGCCATGGCGCGAACACAGTCACGCAAGCCTTTGGTGCGGACGCTGCGAGCCACATGCAGCAGGCGCAACCCCTCGCCGGGAGCCTTTGTCCGACGCGGCGGAGCAGGGTCATCAATGCCGAGTTCGCTCATGACCTCGAAGCGCTTGAGTGGAATGCTGCCGAGCAAGTCGCGGACATAGGGCGCGACACCGAGAACACAGGCGGCCCCGCTGAAGGAGCGGCGCAGCCACGGGTCCGCCGAGAGGCGAAGCCGATCGATCTCGCGAAGCCTCGTGAACATCGGGGCGGAGCGGCATTCTGCGGCGAAGGCGTCCGGCGTAGGAAGGCTGCCGCCATGCGGGCCCAGCACATAGGGAATGCCAAACGACGCGGCGGGCGATGCGTAGCGCAGCGCCAGCGGCGTCAGCTGGTGGATGATGTCGAAGTGCGTCCCGCTTCCCAACTGCTCGGCGATCCAGCGGCGGGCGCGGGCGGCGAATACGGGGAAGGATGGCTTCAGCATCGCTCCCAGCCGCTCGAGGCGGCGCGGCAGAAGGGGCTCGGGCCATTCGATGACGCGTGTGCAGGGCAGCTGCCGGGAAGCAGGAAGGCGGCCGTTCCTCAACTGGGTGAGCAGCGTGACATTGGCCACCTCGCTCAGGTGCTTCGTCCAGCGCTGGGCCCAGAAGGCCTCGCCCACGTCGGTCTCATCGCAGTTTGGCGCGATCAGCAGGATATCGAGGCGACGCGAGGTCACTGCCGCGCCCTCGGCCATGCGGTGTTGAAGCCCGCCACGACGCCACGGAAGTGGGCGCGCCGGCTGTCACCGCTCCTGCGCACAAGACCGCGCAACGACCAGAAGGCGTAGCGGCTGGTGTTGAAGACGAGCAGGATGGCCCAGGCCGCAGCGGCGGGAATGATGCCGCCGTGCTTGCGGTGCAGGCGAACGGTGGCCTCGCTCAGCATCAGGTCGCGTCGTGAATTGAGCGACTTGCTGCTGCCTCCGCCAAAATGCGTGATGGTGCCGACAGGGGCGAACCGAACTGCATAGCCGTGGGCAAGGAAGCGCCGGCACCAGTCCGTCTCTTCTCCGAAGAAGAAGAAATCTTCATCGAGCAGGCCCACCATGGCCAGCGCATCGCCCCGGACCATCATGTAGCAGCCCGACACTACCTCGACATCGCGCTCTTCGTCACGCTGCCAGTCATCCATGCGATAGCGCTTGGCGAAACCGAGGCCGGGAACACGAAACAGGCCCGATGTCAGCAGCACAAGGTTGCCGAGCGTGGGGAACTGGCTGCAGGTGGTCTGCACTGTGCCATCACCGTTCAGAACGCGGCAGCCCATGGCGCCGACTTGGGGATTGGCGTCCATGTAGTCGATCGAGGCATCGATGACACCGGGATGCACCAGCGTGTCGGAGTTGAGAAGGAGGACGTGTCGCCCGGCAGCCATGCGGATCGCCTGGTTGTTTGCCGCTGCGAAGCCGGCATTGCGGGAGTTGCGAATGAGTTTCACTGCGGGAAAGTCGGCCGCGACCATGTCGGGCGAGCCGTCACGCGAGTCGTTGTCGACGACGAACACCTCGAGGCGTGCTTCGGCGCCTGAGTCGAACAGACTGGCGAGGCAGTCGCGGAGCAACTGCTGGGTGTTCCAGCTGACGATGATGATCGACAGGTCGGGGCGAGGTTCGCGCGGGTCAGCGTGCGCCATGGTAATCTCCGTCATATGGGGTTTCGTCATAATCGTAATCGTCCTCGGGGGCGGCATGGCGCGGTTTGTCGATGAGCCAGGCGCCGCATCCGATCATGAACATGAAAAAGCAGAAGGTGTTGTTCCAGAGATGTACCGTGCAGGCGGCGACCGACGTCGCCGCGATGGTCGATATCCATCCCAATCGGCAGTTCGTCCATGCCTCGGGCCGGTTTCGCTGGCTGGCGGCACGGAACACGATCAGCAGGATCGCGGCGGCAAGAAAGATCAGCGCCGGCATGCCGTAGCGTACCGCCACGACGAGCCAGAAATTGTCCATGCTGGAGCTCATCCAGGGCGCACGGATCCATTCGCCGAGGCCGATGCCGAGCAACGGATGGCGCCCCACTTCCGCAGTGCCGTAGTCCCAGATGAGGATGCGGTTGTAGGAGCTTTGCGCCGAGAACGACGCATAGCTGATGAACACCTTGATGGGGGAGCGGTTGGACAGCATGCTGACGACCACCAGAACCCCAATGAAGGCCGCGCCCAGCACCGCCCAGCGCCCGGGAAGGCCACGGGTGACCCGGTCCCATACGGCAAGCGCAATCTGCAGGCCCAGCATCAGCCAGGCGCCGGCAGAGAGCGAGACGAAGGATGCGAGCACGATGCTTCCCACCAGCAGCCAGCCGTGGAAGCGCGACAGGCCCGCACGGGCCGCAAACCAGGCATTGGCGAAGGCCATGGAACAGAACACGCCGAACAGGATCGGATGCTCGAAGGAGCCGAAGGCCCGCGCGAGACCAAGCCGCGGCTCGATGATGGGAAGGGCGGGACCGCCTACGGCACCCCGGAAGGCCTCGCGCAGGAAATGGACGTGAGTGACGGACTCCGGCAGTGCCACGGCGAGGAGACCGCACACCACCAGCGCCACAGCGAGCGACATCGCCTGATAGTCCTTTGCGCTGCGGATGTAGCGGCGGCCCATGGCATAGGCTCCGAAGCACTCGACGAAATAGATACCGCCGGACTCGAGCGCCTGCTCGCCACCGCCATAGGCGGCAAACGCGATGACGCACCAGATGCTATGCAGGATGATGGCCAGGTCGATGCCGTTCAGCGGGCCTGCCTTGCCGGACAGGATATAGGAAATGTTCGGGATGAACAGGATGAGCAGCAGGACACGGTAGGGCGACAGGCGCAGCGGCCCGAGCGCGACGGACGTTTCGGGCGGCATGACGAGAGCGATGATGAGCAGCAGCACCGGTGTCGCAAGCCGCACCGCCGCCTGCGGAACGCGCGGTTCCGCATCGAAGCTCTCATCCCACGTCGCGCTGTTCATCTGCGCGGTCCCGCAGAAGCCGTCTCGGCGCGCCACAACTTGCGCCTGATGGCGCGGCGCATGGTGCCGAACAGCGAGCCCGCCTTGTCGCGCAAGCTGGCCCGGGCCAACCACAGGCCGGCGAGCGCCCAGCCGTCATAACGCGGTGCGCCGAGCCCGAGTATGCGAAGCCCAGCAAGGCGTCCGAACATGATGCGGCGGGTGCGAGCGAGGTTGGGTTGGGCTGCGGCCAGTGCGCCGAATTCACGGCGAGTCGCAGAGATGGCGCCCGCAGCCATGGCCTGGCGCAGCATCGCGCGGCCGCGTTCGGTTCGCACCACGATGAGCGATGAGCCTTGTGCATCGCCGCCGCCGCGCGGCTTGTCCCAGGGATCACCGACAGACAGGTCGGCGAACTCGCCGGTATGGTCGGCGCAGAGATGGCATCGCCACTGGCGGTGCCTCTGGAGGATGCCGCCCCAGCCTTCCTCATAGCTCAATGTGCCGCTTGTGTGGGCCGTGCCATCTGCCGTGAGGTAGGTGGCTGCCATGCGACCCGGCCAGCCATCGCCGCGATAGCGGAGCGATGTGACGGTTGCCCCCGAGGGTACACCCAGCGCCTCGGTCAGCGCGCGGGTTCCTGCGGTCGAGGGAGTACCTGCACAGAAGATGGAAATCGTCAGTCCGATGTTGCGGGAAAGGCGCGGGTCCTGGTGCGTGGCGGCGGCGGTCGCCTGCACGTCGCAGGGCTTGCCGATGAACACGATCGGTCGATCCGCCGTTGCCACTTCAGCCAGCCGTTCACACGGGCTGGCCGGCGCATAGCGTGAGCCAGCCGCCGCGATCAAACCGTCCCGCGCGCGGCTGATGACGGATTCATTCAGCAGCGCATTGCGCTCGCTCTGGCGGATGTGAACTGCACCCTCGGCCGCTCCGGTGTCGATGGCAAAGGCAGCGAGCGCGGTCACCACGCCACCGCTCGATCCGCGCCAGCGCATCTCGGGGTCGGTGGCGTGTCCTTCCCAGATCTCGAGCACGTTGCCCCATTCGGCGCTGCTCGGGGCGCCCTCCGGCGGGGGAGATGCCGGGGTGGGGCGTGGCCCCGAACCAGCGCCGGGGCAGGCCATCAGTGCGTGAGCCTCGCGCGCCGCATCGACGGCGCCCGCAATGCGCACCGGGCGCAGCCCGGCATTTGGCTGGTCAGCCATGCGGAACAGCGTCGGTGCGAGCCCGGCGCAGGCGCCGCAGCCGGTACGAACTCAAGACTCTATTGCACCGACTCATTCATCTATTGGAGAATGCAGGAACTCTCTACAATAGATGGCCAGTAGAGTTGTACTCCATACACGCACTGTTGAGCCGAACCGATGGAGCAGATCCACTCTGGCGAACAATGCGCCGTCATGTGCTAGAGGGTGACGACGGGAAGGACGACGGGAGTTTCTACATTTGGCATCGGACAGCCCCCTCGGTTCCTGACTGCCTAACTACCATGGCTACCGCTCTAGACGGCTTCGTTGCAGAGGAGGACGGAGCCATTGGATTTGGAATCAACAGGCAACAGAACAAGAAGACAGAATTCATTCGTGGGTTTGGGGCGATTCTAGTCGAAAATGGGGTTGAATTTACATCGCCGTTGATGAAAGCGATGGCAATTACCGCCACGACGGTGCTCGACGACCCTGAAGTTGACGTCTCGTTCAGAGACATAAAGCAAACCTTGAATACTGCCGGACTAACTGGCCCCCCCAAAAAGCCTTTGAGTTAGTTCGATCCGACATTACGTCGGCGATAAATGCTCGTCCACCGTTGGTCAACTTGGTCCGACCACGGCAGAAAGGACGATCTGATGTTTGAGCCTCTTGCAGTTCCCATACCCGAAGCCGCTCGCCTCACTGGCTGCGGTCGCAGCACTCTCTACAGCGAAATTGCCAAAGGAAACCTCCGCATCCGGAAGATCGGAAGCAGGACTCTTATCGCTATCGAAGACCTGCGCAGCTGGCTCGCTACCAAAATCGTTGAGGGAAAGTAACATGACAGTATTTAAACGGCCCGGCGCTCATTTGAGCCGCCGAGCCGGGGAAAATGTCCTTGGCAGAAAGCAACTGACTACCACGATCGGGCCTTCGCTGCAACACGTCTCCAGAACTTGGCGGGTGAATCGTTGGCTGTGTGTCGAATGGTTGGAGGTGGGGCGATGAACAACTTCTTCAACAGGATTGCTGATTATCGTCTCAAGTCCATGCGGCAGCAGATTTATGCGTCGGCTGGTCCGTGTCCCGAACTGTTCTCGTCGTTGCGTAGCTACCGCCTTGATCAGGAGACAGTTCAGGCATACGCAGGCATATACAGCGTTACGCTCGCCAGTTTCACTAAAGTGAGCGACGGCGATGCCATTTTTGAGATCGACATCGACGGCCAGCCGACCGCCGTGATCGAGGCGCTGCTATACGATGACGAACTGGAACAGCAGGTAGCTGACCTTGTAGCATGGCCGCTTCATGATCCGGATAACTTCGCTACTGCACTCGGCCCACACGCTGGCGCAGACGTGCTTGGCGTTGAACACATGGTTATGCGTAAGGGCAGGCCGTTGCGCGTCTACCGCACACCGTTGGAGTGGCTGCAGGCTGGATGTAACGGCTGTGTTCCGCTCACCGAGATAGGAGGTCGCTTCTGGCTCAATAGGGCCGGCGGGCCATTCTTAGTCGGGTGTCTCGACGAAGCCCGCTGGCTTCGCGACTATCTTGGTGTTTCCGCAGTCTGCCACTGCATACTTCTTCCTTTCAACGGGAGGCGAGCCGCATGAGCGAAGAACTTCAATACGTAACGCTCGAGGAGATCGAGGCCGATATTGTTCACCTGCAAGAGAATGCGGCGTGTTCAACTCCACCTAGCTGGCCTGAACCGATTCCGCTGATTCGGCCAGTACCGGCTCCCCTGGCGTTTCCTGTAGAGGCGCTGGGGCCCGTTCTTGGGAACGCTGCGCTTGGCATCAGTGACATCGTCCAGTGCCCGGTGGCGATTGCTGCATGTTCGATCCTGGGAGCTGCGAGTCTCGCTTCCCAAGCCCATGTTGACGTAGTTCACCCCGCTACGTCACGCCGATTTCCCACCAGCCTCTTCTTGATGACTGTGGCGGAGAGTGGCGAACGAAAGTCGGCTGCTGACCATGAAGCCCTCACAGCTGTTCGGAAATCTGAGGAAGATGCCGTCAGGAACTACAAGCTTGCCTTCGCCCAGTGGCGTGACCAGCAAGAGGCTTGGGAAGCCGCCAGGGCCGCTATTAAGCGAAAGTCGAAGGGTGACTGGCAGACGCTCCATCAGCAACTGCAGGCATGCGGGGACGAGCCGAAGGCTCCGCTTAAGCCCCATCTTCTGGTCTCAGAGCCCACATTTGAGGGGCTCGCCCGCCTCCTGGCTGAAGGACAGCCCTCCATGGGATTGTTCTCTGCCGAAGGGGGTGGCTTCCTCGGGGGGCATGCCATGCGCGACGAGAGCCGCCTGCGAGTGCTGACTGGCCTCTCTGAGTTGTGGGACGGCTCAGCACTGCGGCGCACCAGAGCAGCAGACGGTGCCGTGCACTTGAGAGGGCGCAGGTTGTGCCTCCATTTGATGGTTCAGCCCAACGTGGCACCTCTGCTTCTATCTGACGAGATGGCCAGCGGGCAGGGCTTCCTTTCGCGTCTGCTGGTCTGTGCTCCAACGTCAATGCAGGGAAAGCGCTTCCAGCGAGACGTCCAACCATGGGCCCGGCAGGCTGTCGACCTTTACACCAAGGTCATTGGTGATCTTCTCGATAGGAGCCCACGAACTTTGGTTGATGGCGGGCTAGATCCGGACCCGCTCTCGCTTTCGGAGGGGGCTGCAGCCAAATGGCGCTGCTTCGCTGACGAGATGGAATTAGAACTCGGAAAGGAAGGCGTCTCCTCCCCCGTTCGCGGACTGCGGAACAAGTCGGCGGAGATGGCTCTACGCATTGCAGGGGTATTCGCCTGTATTGGTAACGAAACTACGATCGGAACGGCGACGCTTGAGCGCGGTATCACGTTGGCGGGTTATTTTCTCAGCGAAGCGCAGCGCCTCTATGAAGCCAGCGCCATCAAGCCAGATATTCGGCGAGCTGAAAAACTCGTCAATTGGTTGATTCAGCGACAGTACAACGAGATCAGCCTACGGGATATCCAGGTCCACGGGCCGTCGAGCCTCCGACATAAGGCTGATGTGGCACAGGCGGTACGCACCCTGCAAGAACATGGTCTCTGCGTAGTCGTCGAAGTCCAGACCGGCGGCAGGCCAACTAAGCGCCTTCGGCTGTCGCCTTTAGCCGCCGATGTGATTTGAGAATGGGGAGGGTCGCTACAATAGCTACAGAAGTCTGCGTTATTGGAAAGATGGATTGAGCCTTCTGCAGCTATTGTAACTTCTGTCGTTGCTCGTCCCGTCTGATGCGAAGTTCTCACCCTACTGAAACAACAAAGAAAGCCCATGACAAGCGAACCAGTAACTAAATCCTCCTATCAACCTACACCATTTGAAGAGACGGCGCTCGAAAGACGAAAGCGAGAACTGCGAGAACACCCCGCGCCCCGCTATTCGGTGCAACTAGGAGAGGGGGGCGTGGTAACCGTTACCGGGCGCCATCAAGACGAGCAAGTAGCCCTGGCGGCTGACGCGGCAGCATTTGGAACGGCGCATCTCGATTTCTTCGACACTCTGCTGAATCAACTATTGAACGTTACCGGTGTCGACGAAAAGAAGTTCAATGGCTTGATCCAGACAATCACAGGCTTGCATCCACAAGACCATGTAGAAGCTATGTTGGCGAGCCAGATGGCAGCCATTCATCTAGCGACGATGGACCAGGCGAGGCGCGTCATGCACTGCACTGGCGCCGAGGCTCGTGAGATTGCCGAGAGGGCGCTGAACAGGTTATCCCGCACGTTTACGGCACAGGTTGAGGCGCTAAAAAAATACCGCTCTACTGCGGATCAGCGGATTACGGTAACCCACGTTAGCGTCGGCAATGGTGGACAGGCCATCGTCGGAAATGTCGCGACTGGGGGGAGTTCCTCAAAAATGGAAGATACAACCCCATGAGCATTCGTTGTCATGCCAAGTCGAAGCGTACAGGCCAACAATGTCGGGCGAGGGTTGTGGAAGGTTGGCAAGTCTGCCGCCATCACGGTGCCGGAGGTGGCGCTCCTAAAGGAGAGCGAAACGGCAATTATCGAAACGGGCTATACACAAAGGAGTCGAAGGAAATGCGTCGACTACTGAGCCGCCTTATAAGGGAGGTAATGACTTCCAAAGTTTCAAGATGAACTCAATCGGCTCGGTAACTTGCGGACTTTGTTGAGATGAGGCGCAATCGCTGCAGTTGGCATCAGAGAAAGCAAACGCGTCAACTTCTAGGCGTAGCTCATGACGATCTGGCCTCTATTTTCCGCTCGGAAAACTGCTTAAAATACTTAAAGCGAGTGCGGATCAGCGAGTGAAGTCATGCCTGAATGTATCAGCCTTGAGATGGTGGTCGGAGCCTCGTCCCGGTTGGGCGAATTTGTCCAAGGTCGTAAGAGTGTCAAGGCCGGACTGCCGCCGACATCGCGGTTGGCAGGTGGAGTTCTAGTCCTGTTTCTGCTGCTGTCTTCAGGTAGTCCAGCATTCGCAGCGACAACCATTGGTCTAACGTCCTCTCCAAATCCAAGTGCTTACGGACAGTCAGTTATATTGAGTGCTCCAGTTGCCAATCTCGATGCTGGGTACGAGACTAGCTCCCCCGAACTCAGATCTTCCGGGAACTGTGCAGTAGCTCAAGGTGGAAGAGTACACTGTTGGGGGCTGAATGAGAGCGGCCAGCTCGGTGACGGCACCTATACAGATAGCATCGACCCAGTCCTGGTAAGCGGCATCACAACGGCAAAGCAAGTGTCGGCAACGGGAGGAGGGTTTGCTTGCGCAGTTTTGACCGATGGCAAAGTTAAGTGTTGGGGAATAAACGACCTTGGACAACTAGGGAATGGCACTACTATAAACAGTCCTGAGCCAGTTGAGGTAAACGGCATTAGCACTGCGCTAGCTGTTTCGACCGGCTACACTCATTCTTGCGCACTCTTGACTGATCAAACACTGAAATGTTGGGGGCGAACGCCCCGGAGCGATGGAAGCACCGTTACCAGTCTGGTGCCCGTCCAAATCGCGGGTATAACATCCGTATCACAAGTAGTTGTTGGTGACGGTGCATTTCCTTACACCTGTGCTCTCTTCTCTGATGGATTGGTTAAGTGTTGGGGCAGTAGCTTTACGTGGCTACCTAATATGTTCCCGTCAAGTACCCCCACAGTCGTCCCAGGAGTTGCCAATGCAGTCGCCCTTGCCGGAGGGTTCAGGCACGCTTGTGCAGTGCTTGCAGACGGGTCAATGAAGTGCTGGGGCGAGAATGAAAGCGGCCAATTGGGAACAGGCACGTTCGGGGGAGGAGTATTCGCTACAAGCGCTTCGCAGGTTGCAGGTATTACAACAGCCGTTCGCGCTTCAGCAGCGGGCGCCAACACTTGCGTGGTTCTATCAAACAATAAGCTAAACTGTTGGGGTGCAGGTCGACTAGGAAACGGCACATCCGGGAGTAGTGCAGTCCCTGCAGAAGTATCAGGGATATCGTCTGGCGTTGCACTATTGTTGGGCAACTCAAAGTTCTGCGCACTCTTATCAGATAAGACCATGAAGTGCTGGGGGGACACTGCTACGGTACCCGGCAACGCAATATCTGCTCTTTGGGGTAGTGTCGAGTTCCGCGACGGAGCGACTTCACTGGGGACTGCAGTTCTTGCTAATGGATCTGCTGCGATCACTACTTCAGCCCTCACTGGAGGAACTCACACTCTAACGGCGACGTATACTGGCTCCTATCCTTCTGCTATATCTGCGGAACTGATCCAGGCGGTTCAACGCGCCTCGCAAACTATATCATGGGGTCAGGGTCTGTCGGGGTCCGCTGGCGGATCTATTAGTCTGACCGGAACTAGTTCAGCTGGTCTGACGGTTAGCTACTCATCAAGCACACCAGCCACCTGTACAGTCGGCGGCTCAACCCTCACGTTGATTGCAGTTGGAATCTGTTCGGTAACGGCATCGCAATCCGGCAATGCGAACTTTAGTGCGGCTATTTCGGTCAACAGAAGCTTCTCCGTAACTGCTGGTTCTCAGACAATTGTTTGGGGGCAATCAATATCAGGCTCAGTAGGAGAGTCCTTAGCGCTCACTGCGACAGCCACCTCGGGTCTGTTGGTGAGTTATTCGTCGACCACTACCAGTGTATGCACGGTTAATGGCTCAACTCTTAAGTTAATCGCGGTTGGTACTTGTAGTGTTATTGCCGCTCAGAATGGGAGTTTAAACTATGGTGCCGCTGTTCCAATCACCAAGAGTTTCAATGTAACGATCGGCGTGCAATCCATTTCATGGACGCAGTCTCTGTCAGGAGCAGTCGGCAGCTCAATTGTTCTCTCATCTGCAACGGCGTCGTCTGGGCTTCCTATAACCTTCGCCTCCAGTTCGCTTTCGGTTTGTACTGTAAGTGGAGCAACACTAAAGTTGATTGCTGTAGGGAGTTGCGTCGTAACTGCTTATCAGACTGGTAGCGTTAACTATGCACCCGCAAGTCCCGTCAGCAAGAGTTTCAGCGTTACTGTGGGTACGCAGCTCATAACCTGGAACCAGGTTCTGGCTGGTTCGGCAGGAAGTTCTCTGGGTTTGATGGCTTCTGCAACTTCGAGCCTTCCTGTAACTTATAGTTCCGGTTCAACGAGCGTCTGCACAATTAGTGGATCGACGGTGAGACTTATTGCAGTAGGAGTCTGCAATATCACTGCCGCTCAGGCTGGATCAAAAGACTATTCTGCCGCGATGCCGGTGAGTAGGAATTTCGGTGTCACACAGGGATCGCAAACCATAAGTTGGACGCAGGTGCTCTCAAGCACTGTTGGCAGTGCAGATACGCTGACGGCTACGTCATCGTCCGGTCTTCCCGTGAGTTATGTATCTGGTACTACTAGCGTCTGTACTATAACCGGCTCTGTTCTCAAGCTAGTCGCGGTTGGTAGCTGCTCAGTTACGGCATTCCAGAATGGAAATGTGAACTACACTTCTGCCTCTCCGATCACCCGGACGTTAACCGTCGCCAAGGGCACGCAGACGATTATTTGGGGGCAGACTTTGTCAGGATATGTCGGCGACACTGTCAGTCTATCAGCAACGGCGTCATCAGGTTTAGCTGTCAGCTATTCCACAAGTACAGCTGCCACCTGCGGAGTGATAGGATCAAAGGTGAATTTGGTGAAGTCGGGGACCTGCACGCTGACAGCCTCACAGCAGGGAGATTCAAATTACTTTTCCGCTGCTTCGGTGTTGAGGAGCTTCACGGTATTAACACCTTCACTCTCCTTGTTTGTTGGAGCTGCGGACGGCCCGGGATTTGCTAATGGAGTTGGAACGTCGGCCCGCTTTAATGGACCTTCGGCTATTGCGGTGGACGTATCAGGAAATTTGTACGTTACCGAGATCGGCAACCATCTTGTTCGGCGCATTACGCCAACTGGAGTGGTGAGTACACTCGCAGGGAAGGCGCTGATCCCGGGTATAGGCAATGGATCTGGAGGTACGGCTCAGTTCACATCCCCGATGGGTATAACGATTGTGGGCTCGACATTGTATGTTGCTGATACTGGTAACCACGTCGTGCGGAGCCTGACGACATCTGGTACAGCGAATACTGTTGCGGGCAGTCCGGGCACACCAGGAGCAGCCAATGGAATAGGTGCTGCGGCGCGGTTCAATGCACCTCAGGGGCTAGTGAGCGACAGCAAGGGTAATGTTTTCTTGGCGGACAGTGGCAACAGCACAGTGCGCAAGATGACTCCTGCCGGTGCAGTGACTACATTTGCCGGTTCGGCAGGTCTGGTAGGTGGGGCTAATGGAACGGGATCTGCCGCTCGATTTAATAAGCCGATTGGTATTGGACGAGATGCTAACAATAGGTTGTATGTGACGGATGGGTCCGGGCAAACCGTTCGTAAGATTACTACTACAGCGGTAGTGTCGACCCCCGCTGGTAGCTATGGCATAGCTGGTAGCACAGACAGTACGACGGGTTCGCTTGCTCGTTTTCGATCACCATCTGGTGCCGTCGTTGATAGCCTCGGCAACATTTTCATTGCAGATTCTTGGAACAGCACGATACGCAAGATGACTTCGCTGGGTGCTGTCTCCACCTTTGCCGGCACGCCTGGTGTCCAAGGTTCCCTGGACGGCACCGGCGGAGGCGCTCGGTTCATGATCCCGTCAGGTATTGCTAGGGATTCCGGTAATAATCTCTATGTTACCGATGTTGCAGCTAACACAATTCGTAAGATTTCGGCTGCAGGTGCAGTTACGACATTCGCAGGCTTCCCCGCAGTCATTGGAACCAATGATAACGTGGGCAGTCTGGCGCGTTTCCGAAATCCCACCGGAGTGGTGACTGACGTTTCAGGCAATCTTTTCATTGCTGATACCGGGAACCATACTATCCGTAAGGTATCACCAGCCGGAGTGGTGTCGACTTTTGCTGGATTGGGGGGTGTACCAGGTTCGAGCAACGGGACTGGGACAGCCGCGAGGTTTAACAGTCCCAAGGGACTTACAATCGATGGAGCGGGCAACCTGTATGTTGCCGATACCGGGAACCACGTTATCCGGAAGGTTACGAGCGTTGGTGTGGTGACAAATGTGGCTGGAGGGACGGGACTTCCTGGTTCCTTCGACGGAATCGGTGCAGCAGCTCGGTTCAAGTCGCCAGCTGCGGTGGCTGCTACTTCAACCGGTGTTCTGTATGTAGCCGACACAGGTAACTACACACTCCGCAAGCTTGTCGTATCGTCCGGTCAAG
The DNA here is from genome assembly GCF_003234965.1 of Aestuariivirga litoralis. Lineage (GTDB taxonomy): Bacteria > Pseudomonadota > Alphaproteobacteria > Rhizobiales > Aestuariivirgaceae > Aestuariivirga > Aestuariivirga litoralis. The sequence continues at coordinate 43,614 of NZ_QKVK01000013.1, read as the reverse complement.
TTACAACGATTGCTGGATCAGCAGGGATCCCAGGCACTGCCGATGGCACAGGTGCGACAGCACGCCTCGGAACTATTCTTGGTTTGGGAGTTGACAGTGCTGGGAATATCTACGCGCCAGACTATTATTACAGCACAATCCGCAAAGTGGCTCCGACCGGTGTGGTCACAACGTTCGCTGGTGCGCCTGGCGTGCGTGGAGCAATCAATGGCGCTGGTACCTCCGCAAGATTTTCCAGCCCTTATGGTGTTACAGTGGACGCGGCCAACAATATTTACGTGAGCGACTATGCTAATTGCTTGCTGAGGAAGATCACGGTTACCGGCATTGTTACTTCGCCTGTTGGGACCTCGGGTCTATGCAAGTTTGTTCCGGGTGAGGCTCCAGCCGGTCTCAACATGCCAACAGGACTCATTAAGGTGGGAGCGACGGTATATTTAACAGTAGGCAACGGTGTAGCAAGGGTCAGCAACATGCCATAGGTCGAATGTGGAACTGACAGGACGGTGTCTGGATGACTAGGCCGTATTGACAAAGTGGATACACAAGTCACGTGAGTTCTGATTTAAGTCTGTGTTTTGTGGAGAGCAGCGGTGGTTCGCGGGCTGATGTCGGACATGGAATGGGCGTTCTTCGAGCCATTTGTCATCGATAGGGGACCGAAGCGTGGACGACCTCCGGGGTTCATCGCATAGTTCTCGATGACTTGGTTTGGATTGCCAGCACAGGCGTGCCCTGGCGGGGTTTACCCGAGGAGTTCGGGAAGTGGTGCTCCGTCTACCGTCAGTTCAGCCGCTGGTCCGTCGTGGGGGTTAGGGGTGCAATGCTGGAGGCGTTGAATGCCGCCGGCATGGCACCAAGCAGTGTCCAGATGATCTACCATCATCCGCGCCCACCAGCACGCATCGGGCGCAAAGAGGGGGATCGCCAAGTTTCGACCTTGCCTATTCACCAATCTACCTTGAGGTGCCTCACCTATTTGGCGCCGTATTGGCTTCTATCGTAAGTCTTGAGACCGTCCCCGATGTTCATCTCGTGGCCCCGCGAGTGGCCCCGAGATGACCTGACAAAGGAAGATCATTCCCAAAAATAAAGCTAAGTAATTGAAATTGAACTGGTGCCGGCTAAGGGACTCGAACCCCCGACCCCCTGATTACAAATCAGGTGCTCTACCAACTGAGCTAAGCCGGCGACGGTCCTGTGGTTAGAACGCTTTGGGGCCTCCATGCAACAGGGAAGAGGCCCCCGGCCTGCGGGCCTCTACGGAGTGCGAGACCCGCCTTGCCTACGGGGCGGTTGGTCGGTCCGCCGATCACTGGCCGGACTGGCTATCGGGTGGCGGGCTGCGACGCGGGCCTCGATGAGGCGGGCGAGGCCTTCGATGGCCAGGGCCACCACCACGATGCCGCCGATCGCCACCGCCTGGATGGCGCTGCCCGGTGTGGTCAGGAACTGCCACAGGGTGACGGCAAGCGCCACGATGCACAGCGCTGCGGCAAGGGCCGGGAGCAGGCGGTTGGCGCCGGTCTGCGGGGCCAGCCGCCAGGCCGCGACGTTCAGCGCCGCAAAGACCATCAGGAAGCCGCCGCTGGTGGCCGAAGACAGGGCCTCGATCGACATGAAGTTGACGCCCAGCAGCGCGAGGACGCCGATGATGACGAGGCTCCGCGTGCGGCGCTGGTTCAGGCTGCGGTGGAAGGCGGAGGGCAGCTTGCTGAAGGTCGACAGCTGGGGCGGCAGGCGCGAGGCGCCGAAGTAATCCGCCGTGATGGCGGACGCCGAGGCCAGCATCGCGCCCAGCGCCATGAGCCCGAAGCCCCAGGGCCCAAGAAAGCTTCCGGCTGCTTCCGAAATGGCGAAGTCCTTGGCCGCCAGCAGCTGCGCCAGCGGCAGGTGTCCGAGCCCGACGATGAAGGCCAGCCCATAGATCACGATGGCGATCAGCACCGAGCTTAGGAAGGCCACGGGCAGCACGCGCTGCGGGTTCGCGATCCTGTCGGAGGCATTGGCGATGAGCTCGAAGCCTTCATAGGCGAGAAAGCCGATCATGCCGGCGGAGACGATGGCCATGGGGCCGGACCAGGCGGAAGGGGCCAACCTGCTCCAGTCGAGCCCCGGCATCACCAGGCCACCGATAATGAAGATGCCGAGGACCGCGAGCTTGCCGACATTGAAGATGCTCTCGGACTTCTGCACGAGGCCGGGCCCCACGAAATTGACGAGGGCGAGGATGACGAGTGCGGCGGAGGAGAGGAGATGCGTGCCCGTCCAGGCCAGCGGCTTGGGCAGGTAGCCCTGGCTGTAGCCCGCCAGCGCATAGGCATAGACCGCCATGATGGCGACATAGCTGAGGATCAGCAGCACGTTGACCGTGGCGGAGAACAACCCGTCGCCGAAGGATCTTGTGATGAAGGACACCGTGCCGCCCGGACCCGGAAAGCTGAGGGTGAGGCCGATATAGGAATAGGCGGTGAGCAGCGCGATGGCACCGCCGATCATGAAGGCGATGGGCGTTCCACCCGCCGCCCCTGCAGCCGCGATGCCGAAAGTGGCGAAGAAGCCGCCGCCGACGATGCCGCCGACGCCGATCGACAATGCGCCGAACAGGCCGATGCCGCCTTGCTTGCTGTCCATTGCCATCTCTGCGTCACATGTGGAGATTGTGCGAAATAGGGCTGTGAGCGAAAAGGTCTAGCGCGTGAGCGCGTAGAGCGTCACTGCGCAGGCGTTGGAGACGTTGAGGCTGCGGATCGGGCCGTTCATGTCCAGCCGAACCAGGTGGTCGCAGCTCTCGCGCGTCAGCTGGCGCAGGCCCTTGCCTTCGGCACCGAGCACGATGGCGACGGGCGGCGTGCGGTCGACCGCAGCAATGTCCTCCGGCGCGTCGCTGTCCAGCCCGAGGATGCGGAAGCCATAGTCCTTCAACTCCGCCATGGCGCGAGACAGGTTCGTCACCTTCACGAAGGGCACGTGTTCGTAGGCGCCCGAGGCTGACTTGAACAGTACTGCCGAAGCCTCCGGGCTGTGGCGTGCGGTGGCCACGAGCGCGGTCACGTTGAAGGCCGCGCAGGTGCGGATGATGGCCCCCACATTGTGGGGGTCCGTCACCTGGTCGAGCAGCACGACGATCCCTGACTTCTCGATCTGGTCGAGGCGCGGCTGGTCGAGCGGCTTCGCCTCGATCAGCAGGCCCTGGTGCACGGCGTCCTCGCCCAGCCGCCGGTCCAGCACATTGGGGTGGACGATCTCGGGTGTCAGGCCCCGGGCGGCGATTTCGGCGGCCAGCCTGTCGGCGGCGTTCTTCGAGGCCTTCAGGGAGTAGATCTTGCGCTTCGGGTTCTTCAGCGCCTCGGCGACGGGGTGGACCCCGTAAATCAGGTCATTTGGTTCGCTCATGGAGGCGCTTCTAGCCCAGGTCCCGGGAAAAGGCAGGGAAAATTCGGGGGGAGGGCTCGCCTTTGGTGTGATTGCCGGGGCTCCCGGGGCGGTCTAGAACCTTGTCCCGAAAAGCCATTTCCGGGGTGCCATGTTCAAGAAGATCCTCATCGCCAACCGTGGCGAAATCGCCTGCCGCGTCATCAAGACCGCCCGCCGCATGGGCATCCAGACCGTGGCCGTCTATTCGGACGCGGATGCGCGGGCGCTGCATGTCGAAATGGCGGACGAGAAGGTCCATATCGGCCCGCCCGCCGCCGCGCAGTCCTACCTGTTGATCGAGAAGATCGTCGAGGCCTGCCAGAAGACGGGCTCGCAAGCCGTGCACCCCGGTTACGGCTTCCTTTCCGAACGCTCCGCCTTCCCCAAGGCGCTGGCCGCCGCCGGCATCACCTTCATCGGCCCCAACCCCGGCGCCATCGATGCGATGGGCGACAAGATCGAGTCCAAGAAGGCGGCAGCGGCTGCAAAGGTCTCCACCGTCCCCGGCTACATGGGCATCATCGAGGATGCCGACGAGGCGGTGAAGATCGCCGGCGAGATCGGCTATCCCGTCATGATCAAGGCCTCCGCCGGCGGCGGCGGCAAGGGCATGCGCATCGCCTACTCGGAATCGGAGGTGAAGGAAGGCTTCACCCGTGCCAAGTCCGAGGCCAAGTCGTCCTTCGGCGACGACCGCGTCTTCATCGAGAAGTTCATCGTCAACCCGCGCCACATCGAGATCCAGGTTCTGGGCGACAAGCACGGCAACGTCATCTATCTGGGTGAGCGCGAATGCTCGATCCAGCGCCGCAACCAGAAGGTGATCGAAGAAGCTCCGTCGCCGCTCCTCGACGAGAAGACTCGGCATGCCATGGGCGAGCAGGCCGTGGCGCTGGCCAAGGCCGTGAACTACGACTCGGCCGGCACGGTGGAATTCGTCGCAGGCCAGGACCGCTCGTTCTTCTTCCTCGAGATGAACACGCGCCTCCAGGTCGAGCATCCCGTCACCGAACTCATCACGGGGATCGACCTCGTCGAGCAGATGATCCGGGTCGCCGCAGGCGAGGAGCTCAGGATCAGGCAGTCGGACGTGACGCTCAAGGGCTGGGCCGTCGAGAGCCGCATCTATGCCGAGGATCCCTACCGCAACTTCCTTCCCTCGACGGGCCGACTCGTGAAATATCGTCCGCCTGCGGAGCAGATCGCGGATGGTGTCACGGTGCGGAACGACACGGGCGTCTACGAGGGCGGCGAGATCTCGATCTACTACGATCCGATGATCGCCAAGCTCTGCACCCACGCGCCCACGCGATCCGCTGCCATCGGCAAGATGGCGGAGGCGCTGGACGCCTTCCACATTGACGGCATCCAGCACAACATTCCCTTCCTCTCGGCCATCATGGAAAATCCGCGCTGGCAGTCGGGTGCGCTGTCCACGGGCTTCATCGCCGAGGAATTCCCGGGCGGCTTCACCGGCCACGAGATCACGCCGGAGATCAAGTCGACGCTGGCCAAGGTGGCGACCGTGCTCGACCATGTGGAGAACCGCCGCAAGCGCCTCATCAACGGCCAGATGATCGGCAATGGCGTGAACCTCGCCACCGCGCGCATCGTGAAGCTCGGCAAGGAGTTCATCCCCGTCACCGTCTCGAAGGAGACCGACCGGCAGGCGGATATCTGCGGCTGGGTTCCGGGCCAGCCGGTGTTCTCCGCCGATCTCGGCGATGGCAAAGTGACGGTGCAGGTGAAGCGCATCCTCAACGGCTACAAGCTGTCCTATCGCGGCGTGGTGCTTGAAGCCCATGTCTATACCGGGCGCGAGGCGGAGCTTGCGAAGCTCATGCCGGAGAAGGTGGCGGCCGATACGTCGAAGAAACTGCTCTGCCCGATGCCCGGCCTCGTCATCGCCATTCCGGCGGTGGTCGGCCAGGAGGTGAAGGCGGGCGAGCCGCTCGCCATCGTCGAGGCGATGAAGATGGAGAACATCCTGCGCGCCGAGCGTGACGTCACCATCAAGGCGGTCAATGCCAAGAAGGGCGACAGCCTGCAGGTCGACGCCGTCATCATGGAATTTGCATGAGCGTCACCGCCCTTCATGTGACCGTGGAGGGCAGGGTGCAGGGCGTGGGTTTCCGCGCCTATGTCGAGCGCGAGGCGAAGCAGCGCGGCCTGAAGGGCTGGGTGCGCAACCGCAGCGATGGCCGCGTCGAGGCAGTGTTCATGGGTGAGGAAGAGGACGTGCAGTCGATGATCGTCGCCTGCCACCGGGGTCCGCGGATGTCGCTGGTCCGCAACGTGACGAGCGCGCCGCTTCCGCCCGGCGACTGGCGCGGCTTCGAGGTGTGGCCGACGGTTTAGGACTGCGCGTCGCGCATGCTCTTCACTTCATCATGCCCGGGCTTGGCCCGGGCATCCTTTTTCGCGGCCACCAAAAAGGATCGCCGGGACAGGCCCGACGATGATGGGAGAGAGGAAAACGGAGAGGCGTGCCCTTACGCCAGCCCTTCCTTCTTCAGCGCAGCCTGGACTGCGGGCCGCGCGCCGACCCGGTCGATATAGGCCACGATGTGGGCGTAGGGCGACAGGTCGACATTCACATGCTTGGCCCAGCCCAGCACCACGAAGGCATAGGCGTCGGCCACCGAATAGGTGTCGCCCAGCAGGTAGGGCTTCGTGGCCAGCTGCTTGTCGAGCCAGCCGAGGCTGCGCTCGACGCGGGCGATGATGGCCTTCTTGCCATCCTCCGGCATCGCCGGGTTGAACAGGCCGCCGATGCCCTTGTGCAGTTCGGACGCGACGAAGTTCAGCGTCTCCATGGCGCGGTAGCGGTCCATCGTGCCGAAGGCCGGGAGCAGGTTCGACTCCTTCGCCTTGTCGGAGAGGTACTGCAGGATGGTGGCAACCTCGGTCAGCACCTCGCCCTTGGCCAGTTCCAGCGTCGGCACCTGGCCTTTGGCGTTGATGGCGGTGAAGTCGGCGCCCGTCTCGGTCTTCTTGGCGCGCAGGTCGACCTTCTCGAGGTCATAGGGCTGGCCAAGCTCATTGAGCACGATGTGCGGGGCGAGCGAGCATGCGCCGGGGGAATAGTAGAGCTTCATGTGCAGTCCTTCTGATGGGCGTGTGGTGAGGAGCTAATGTAACAATTCTCGTCACAATTACAAGCGCGACGTTGGACAAGCGCTCCGGTTGCGACGTATGACGGCAGCGATTCATGGAGTGTCCAATGCGCCGTCCCGCCCTTGCCGCAGCCACCCTCTGCGCCGCCTTCTCGCTCGCCGCGCCGGCCCAAGCCGATTTCGTCAAGAACGCCGCCGAGTGGCAGCGCCTCGGGCCGGAAGGGCAGGCGGCCTATGCCATGGCGATCTTCGACGTGCAGACGGTGGTCACTGCCGACAACAAGTACACCGCCGCCCGCGCCATGGGCCTGAGGGCCTGCGGCGTCGGCCTGCAGCTCAAGGGTGCCATGGTGGCGCAGGCCATAAACGTCTTCTACCGCGACCATCCGGAGGCCCGCGTGGTCACGCCCTTCGTGGCCTTCAACGGCTATTTCGAGCGTGGCGTATGCAGCCCCTTCATCAACAAGGCGCGCGAGGAACTGGGCCTGAAGCCGATGAAGGCGGCCCCGCTGCCCGAGTCGAAGCTGCAGCCCGATCAGGGCCAGCCGCAGTAATCACCCGAAGATCGGACGGAAGGTCTTTCGCAGCGCCACGTCGAGGTCGGCCATGGTCACCGGAAGGCCGAGGTCGACGAGGCTCGTCACCCCATGCTCGCGGATGCCGCAGGGTACGATGCCGGAGAAATGTGCAAGCTCCGGCTCCACGTTGATCGAGATGCCGTGGAACGTCACCCAGTGCCGCACGCGGATGCCGATCGCCGCGATCTTGTCCTCGCGCGCGCCACGCCGCACCCACACGCCAACGCGGTCCTCGCGCCGCTCGCCCTTCACGTTGAACTGGTCGAGCGTGTCGATCACCCATTGCTCGAGCGCGGCGACGAAGGCGCGCACGTCGCCGCCCCGCCGCTTCAGGTCGAGCATCACATAGGCCACGCGCTGGCCCGGGCCGTGATAGGTATATTGTCCGCCGCGACCCGTCCTGAACACCGGGAAGCGATCACGCTCGACGAGATCCTCCTCTTGGGCGGAGGTGCCGGCCGTGTAGAGCGGCGGATGCTCCAGCAGCCAGATGCGCTCGGGCTCCGTTCCCCTGGCAATCGCCTCGACATGCGCATCCATGCGCGCCATCGCGTCAGGGTAGGGCACGAGTCCCTCCGACACGTCCCAGGCGACCTCGTCCGCCGATTTCAGCGTCAGGCGTATATCATCGCGCGCAGCCATGCCCGCTTTTCCCAGTTTCGGACTCCTCCCGCAACCGTGTAGTCTGGTGCGCGGGGAGAGAGTGGAATGGACGGATTCGCCTTTCTGATCGCCGTCGTCACCTTCGTGATGGCGCTTGTCGCCCTCAACCGCACGGCGAAGCTGCAGACCGCCAATTTCAAGCTCTCGCAGGAGATTGAAAGACTGAAGGCGGCGCGACCTGCGCTGCAGGACGCTTCACTCCCTGAGCCACCGATGACAACGGCGGCCGAACCGCCCCCTCCCGAAACCGCCGCTGCGAAGCTGGAGGACACACCCAGCGAACCGGACATGGCGCCTCCCCCCTCCGCGGCGCCCTTGCCGCCGCGTGACGTGGAACAGGCGCTGGCGGGCCGCTGGTTCGTGTGGATCGGCGGCGTGGCCATCGCCATCGGCGGCCTGCTGTTCGTGAAATACGCCTATGACAACGGCCTCATCTCGCCGGTGCTGCAGGTCATCCTCGGGCTGGTTGCCGGTTTCGCGCTGGTCGGTGCTGGCGAGTGGGTGCGTCGGCGCACGCCGCCCGCCGCGGGCCCGGCACCGAACTACGTGCCGGCAGCACTCTCGGCGGCAGGCCTTGCCGTTCTGTTTGGCGCGCTCTACGCCGCCTATGCGCTTTACGGCATCCTCGATCCCGCGGCTGCCTTCCTCGGCCTTGCCGCGGTCGGCCTCGGGGCGCTGGCCCTGTCACGCTGGCAGGGGCCCCTCATCGCCGCGCTCGGCCTTCTCGGCTCCTATGTCACCCCGGCGCTGATCCCGTCCGCCGATCCCTCCGCCTGGACGTTCTTCCCCTATCTGCTGATCATCCTCGTGTCGGCGCTTCTGGTGTTGCGCGGACGTGCCTGGTGGTGGCTGGGCTATGCCGCCATTCTCGGAACCCTCACATGGAGCGGCCTCTGGCTCATCGGTCCCTTCGAGCCAGGCGATGTGTGGCCCATCGGTCTTTCCGCTCTGGTCACCGGCCTTGCTGCCATGCTGGTGCTGGAAGGTCCGGCAATGCTGCGTGATGAATCCTGGCCGCATCATCTCGCCGAAGCATCGCGCGGGCCCCTGGCCATTGCCAGCACCGGGCTTTCGGCGGCGGTGGCGGTTCTGGTGGCGCTGGCGCTGCGCGGTGGCCACGGCGATGCGGCACTTTCTCTCCTCTCCGCGGGGCTGGCGCTGCTGGTGTTCTTCGCCTGGCGCAAGCATGCGCTGGTGCTGCTCGCTCCCGCCGCCGCCGTGGTGATGCTGGCCGTGCTGGGCAGCTGGCGCGAGGCGGCCTTCCATGCCTGGACGCTGGACGAGCATGGCATCTGGAGCTGGAGCAGCTATTTCGGTCTCGCCACCCAGCGCTTCCTGCGCTGGATGCTGGGGGCAGGCGGCGCCTTCACGCTGGTTGGCCTGGCGGGCGTGCTGTGGCGGCGCGGCTCGCCGGTCTGGGGTGCCCTGGCGGGCGGAGCGGCGCTGGCCTTCCTGTGGGTTGCCTGGGCGCGGGTGGATTTCATGATGTCGGCCGCAGGCTGGGCAACGCTGGCCGCAGGCACGGCCATGCTGCTGCTGCTCGTCACCTTGTGGTGGAGCCGCCGGCCGACGACCGATGCGCTTGGCGCCGGCCTGCTCGCCGCTGGGGCGGCGGCGCTCCTGGTCATGGCGCTCGACCTGCTGCTCGATGGCGTCTGGCTCAGCCTTGCCATTGCCGCACTCGCACTCGTCTATGCGCTGGCGAGCGGCGTGCTGAAGCCGCGCCTCATGGGCCCGGTCACCGCGGCGCTGGCAAGCCTTGTGGCGCTGCGCCTCTTCCTGTCGCGTGAACTGTGGAGTGACGACGCGAGCCTCCCCTTTGGTGAGCACTGGGTGCTCTACGGCTACGGCCTTCCGGCCGTGGCGCTTTATGCCGGCAGCAAGGCTTTGCGCCGCCATGGCCAAGAGCCATCCGCCGTGGCGCTGGAGGGGATCAGCCTCGGCCTCGTCATATCGCTGCTGTCGCTCGAGATCCGCGTGCTCATCGGGGGCGGCATCACCTATGAGGATCCGCGCTTCCTCGAAATGGCGGCGCATATCCTCACCTGGGCGGGGGCCGCCTATGGTCTGATACACCGGCAGCGGCTGTTTTCCTCGCTGGTGGCGACATGGGGCGCGCGCATCCTGCTGGCCATGGCGGCGGCGGGTGCGGTGGGCCTGAGCCTGCTGGCGCTCAACCCGGTGGTCACGGGTGAGCCCGTGCCGGGGGGCAGCATCTTCAATGCGCTGCTGCTCGCCTACCTGCTGCCGGTGCCGCTGGTCTTGCTGATCGCCCGCCGCCTGGACGTCATTGGCTGGGGCAGACTGAAGCCCGCGGCCCATGTGCTGGCCCTGGTGCTGCTCTTTGCCTATGTGACGCTCGAGACCAAGCGTCTCTTCCAGGGCATGATGATGACGCCGTGGTCGCAGTCGCTGGCGGAGAACTATGCCTATTCGGCGGTGTGGCTGGTGTTTGCGCTGGCGCTGTTCGTGGCGGGCATAAGGCTGGCGCGCCAGCCGGTGCGCCTCGCGGGCCTTGCCGTGCTGGCACTCGTCGTGCTCAAGGTCTTCATCGGCGACATGTCGAACCTCGGGGGGCTGCTGCGCATCGCCAGCTTCGTCGGGCTCGGCTTCTGCCTCGTCGGCATCGGCTGGCTCTACCAGCGCTTCGTGCGCGGGTCTCCGGTGCCCCAACCTGCGGAGTGAGAGAATGGGAAAGACCATCGGCCTGACCGGGGCGCTCGAAGCCTACTACGCGGCCCATGCCTGCCGCGAAGCGCCCATCCTCGCCGAGCTGCGCCGGGAGACGGCAAGGCTCGGCGGCGAAGCGCAGATGCAGATCGGCCCGGAGCAGGGCGCCTTCATGTCGCTCCTCGTCCGGTTGATGGGCGCGCGCAAGGTCATCGAGTTCGGCACCTTCACTGGCTATTCCTCCCTCGCCATGGCGCTCGCAGGCGCCGGTCGCATCACCTGCGCGGACGTCTCGAAGGATTTTACCGACATTGCCCGGCGCTACTGGCAGAAGGCCGGCGTGGCGGAGCGTATCGACCTCCACCTCGATGGCGGCAATGCGGTCATTGCCCGCTGCCTCGCGGCCGGGGAGGGCGGCAGCTACGACCTCGCCTTCATCGACGCCGACAAGTCCGGCTATGACGGCTATTACGAGGGATCCCTCCTGCTCCTCCGCCCCGGCGGCCTTATCCTCGTCGACAACACGCTGTGGGACGGCGACGTGGCCGACCCGATGAAGCAGGATGCCGACACCGTGGCGATCCGGGCGCTCAACGACAAGATCCTGGCCGATGACCGGGTCGAGATCTGCCTGGTGCCGATCTGCGACGGGTTGACCATGGCGCGGAAGATTTCCTGATGCCGCCACCCCGGCGACAGCCGGGGCCCAGCTTTCCGCAGGGGAAACGCCCGAAGCTGGGCTCCGGCTGTCGCCGGGGTGACGGGTCTTTTGGGGTCTGGGGCTGGCCATCCCCGCCCACTTGCCTTTCCTCCGCCACTCCGTTATAGCCCGCCCCGTTAACTGCAACTCACACGCGGAGTCAGGCTCCGGCACACGAGGTTCGCCTCCACATAGTGCCAGATCCATCCGGTGCCGGGGCAACCCGGTCACTCTCTCCGCGGCGGATCAACCGGAAAAGGACCGTACCCGCATGGCACTGCCTGAATTCACCATGCGTCAGCTGCTCGAAGCTGGCGTTCACTTCGGCCACCAGACCCACCGCTGGAACCCGAAGATGCGCAACTACATCTATGGCAGCCGCAACGGCATCCATATCATCGATCTTTCCCAGACCGTCCCGCTGCTCCACCAGGCGCTCGTCGCCGTGGCTGACACGGTGGCCAAGGGCGGCCGCGTGCTGTTCGTCGGCACCAAGCGCTCGGCCTCGGAACTCGTCGCGGACGCTGCAAAGCGTTCGGCCCAGTATTACGTGAACTCCCGCTGGCTCGGCGGCACGCTCACCAACTGGAAGACCATCTCGCACTCGATCAAGACGCTGCGCACCACCGACGAAGTCCTCGGCAAGGAGCATTCGGGCCTGACGAAGCGCGAAATGCTCGAGCTCACCCGCACCAAGGAGAAGCTCGACAAGGCCCTTGGCGGCATCAAGGACATGGGCGGCGTTCCCGACCTGCTGTTCGTGATCGACACCAACAAGGAACAGATCGCCATCAAGGAAGCCAACCGTCTCGGCATTCCGGTGATCGCGGTGATCGACACCAACTCGGACCCCGCCGGCGTCACCTACCCGATCCCGGGCAATGACGACGCGGGCCGCGCGGTCGCTCTCTACTGCGACCTCGTCAGCCGCGCCTGCATCGAAGGCATCTCGCTCGCCCAGTCGGGTTCGGGTGTCGACATCGGCGCCGCCGAGGAGCCGATCGCGGAAGAACTTCCGGCCGCCGAGTAATCGGCCCCGGCCGTCACTTGAATGTCACGGGGCCTGCCGCATGAACACGGCGGGCCTCACGCTCTTTCAAATCACAAGAGGTAGATCATGGCCGATATCACGGCTGCAATGGTGAAGGACCTGCGCGAGAAGACCGGCGTGGGCATGATGGATTGCAAGGCTGCTCTCGCAGCGACGAATGGCGACATGGAAGCCGCCGTCGACTGGCTGCGCGCCAAGGGCCTCGCCAAGGCCGCCAAGAAGTCGACGCGCGTCGCCGCCGAGGGCCTCGTGGCCGTCGCCGTCGATGGCACGACGGGTGCCGTCGTCGAGGTCAACTCGGAAACCGACTTCGTCGCCCGCAACGAGAAGTTCCAGGCCATGGTCGCCGAGATCTCGAAGCTGGCGCTCAAGGCCAATGGCGACACCGAGATCCTGAAGACCATGAAGGTCCCGGGCTCCACCCACGCCGTTGCCGAATACGTGGCCGAACTGGTTGCCGCCATCGGCGAGAACATGACGGTGCGCCGCACCGCGCTGCTCGCGGTGAAGGACGGCGTCATCGGTTCCTACGTCCACAACCAGATCGCCCCCGGCATGGGCAAGATCGGCGTCATCGTGGCGCTCGAGTCGACCGGCAACAAGGCGTCCCTCGCCGAGTTCGGCCGCATGCTCGCCATGCATGTCGCCGCCACCAACCCGGTCGCCCTCACGCTGGAGCAGGTGCCCGCCGACGTGCTGGCGCGTGAATCCGCGATCCTCGAGGAAAAGAACGCCGGCAAGCCCGCCAACGTGCTGGAGAAGATCGTGGCCTCGGGCCTCAAGACCTTCGCCAAGGAAAACTGCCTCCTCGAGCAGGCCTATGTGCATGACGGCGCCAAGACCGTGACGCAGGCCATCGCGGATGCCGCGAAGGCCGCGGGCGCCGACGTCAAGCTTACCGGCTTCGTGCGCATGCAGCTGGGCGAAGGCATCGAGAAGAAGGAAGACGACTTCGCGGCGGAAGTCGCCAAGATGTCCGGCAACTGAGCCGCATCCCATCGAGACAACGAGAGAGGCCCCGGAAACGGGGCCTCTTTTGTGTGATTGGCGCCGATCGATGGAGAGTTTGACCTCCCTCAATGGACTTCACTCCAGGACATGCTTACGCTCCGGTCACCCAAACAAGGAGCTGGTCCATGCGCCGAACCCTCACCGCCATCCTCGCCCTCGCAACTGCGGCCGTCATCGTGCCGGCGGCCGATGCCTGCACCCGCATCGTCTATTCGGGGGCCGGCACCAACCATCTCGTCGGCCGCACCATGGACTGGGCGGAGGAGACCGGCACCGACCTCTGGGCCTTCCCGGCCGGCATGAAGCGCGATGGCGGCGTGGGGCAGGGCTCGATCGAATGGACGTCGAAATACGGCTCGGTGATCTCCGGCTTCTACAACATCGCCTCGGTCGACGGTGTCAATGACGCGGGCCTCTCCGGCAACGTGCTCTATCTCGCCGAGAGCGACTATGGCGATTACAAGACATCCGGCAAGCCGCTGCTCTCCGTCGGTGCCTACCTGCAATATGTGCTCGACAATTACGGCACCGTGGCCGAGGCGGTGGCGGCACTGGAAAAGCAGCCCTTCGCCATCGTGGCGCCGGTCCTGCCGGACGGCCATGCGGCAACCGGGCACCTCGCCATCACCGACAAGTCGGGCGACTCGGCGGTGTTCGAATATCTCGGCGGCAAGCTCACCATCCATCATGGCAAGCAGTATACGGTGATGACCAATTCACCGCCCTATGACCAGCAGCTGGCGATCTCCACCTACTGGGACACGGTGGGCGGCCTCAACTTCCTGCCCGGAACCAACCGCGCGGCCGACCGCTTCGCGCGCATGAGCTGGATGCTCAACGCCGTGCCGCCCGGCCTCGAGGATGATGCCGCGGTGGCCGAGGTCATGTCGCTGATCCGCGCCATCTCCGTGCCGCTCGGCATGAGCGACCCCCAGCACCCCAACATCGCCGCCACGCGCTGGCGCACGGTGGCCGATCTCGATGCCGGGCGTTACTTCTATGAAAGCGTCCATACGCCATCGGTGTTCTGGGTCGACCTCGGCAAGCTCGACCTCAAGGCCGGCGCCCCCACGCTGAAGCTCGATCTCTCCGGCAACCCGATCCTGTCGGGCGAGGTGTCGAAGTCGTTCAAGCCGGCGGAACCCTTCAAGTTCCTGGCGCCGCAGGGCTGAGGCGGCAGGAGCCTCCCCCGCCCAGCAAGCGGGGGAGGACACGCACTCAGGCTTTCGACAGGATGCTCTGGAACCCGCCCAGCAGCCGCACCACGGGCGACAGGCTGTCTTCGTCGATGTCATAGATGTTCAGCCAGCGGGCCACGCTGTCGAGCAGCATGACCGCCTGGCTGGCATAGTCGCTGAGCAGGATCATCGTCACCGACTCCGCCCGCGGCAGCTGCTGCAGCAGGTCGCGAGCCATGGGGGCACCGGCGTCGAGGGTGATGCTCACCGCGATGGGGCTGCCGCCGTGGCGGTAATGCGCCAGGACGCGGCCGTCCTCGCCGATGTCGATCTGGCAGCTCATCCAGCGGCCACCGGGAATGCCGGCCAGCAGCGGCGCCACCCAGTCGAAAAGCTCCTGTGCCGTCACGTCCTCATCGCCGCCGGCGATGATCACCTGGTCGAAGGCCAGCGGCGCCATCTGGGGGATGGGCAAGGCCTCGCCCTGCGCCGTGGAGAGGGGGGCGCTGCGGGCCGGTTGGGTCTTGGGCATCAGGCACGTCCTGGAATGGGGTGTTCACACCGCGGCTCAACACGCGCCGCGCGCTCCCCCTGTCCTGTCGCCGCCTAAGAACGAGAAGCCCGTTCGATCTATTCCGCTTCCTGCATGAATGCCATCGCCGCGCGATTGCACGAGGGCTGCTCCTGTCGCTAAATGTTAAGTGGTATGACCGCGCAGGCGCTGCCGCATGGTCTGGGGCGAAACGCCGTACCAGCCGCGGGCAGCCCGCGAATAGGCGCTGGCATTGGAATAGCCGCACAGGTAGCTGATTTCCGACAGCGGTGTCGAAGTGCCAAGCAGCCTGTCGGACAGGTCACGCCGGGTTTCCTCCACCAGTGTCTCGAAATTCGTGTCGAGTTCACCAAGCCGCCGCTGCAGGCTGCGCTCGCCCATCGCCAGCGATGCGGCGACGCGCGGCAGGTTCGCCTCGCCCCACGGCAGCAGCGCGAGGATCTGCTCGGTCACCTGCAGGCGCAGGTCGCGGCTGCGGTCGATGGCGTCGAGCGCCGCCCGGCAGGCTGCCTCCATCATCTCGAACAGGCGCGGATCGTCGTTGCCGGATGGTGTGTCGAGCGCCGATGCGGGGATCGACAGCGTGTTCAGGGACGCGGTCTGGAACGATACGCCCGGGCCGAAGTAGTCGCGGTGCAGCACCGTGCTGCGGGGCCGCGGCCGCAGCAGCGCAACCGCCCGCGGCCGCCAGCCCGGCCCGAGAAACCCGCGGATCACCTTGACCAGCAGCGCGGCGCGGAAGTCGGTATACTGGTCGGGATAGTCGATCAGCCTGGTGTATCGCCAGCGGATGGTAACGTCGTCCTTCTCCTCCACCATGTCGAAATGCGCATTGTCGGCCACCATGCGCTGGTAGGTCTGGTAGATGCGCAGTCCCTCGCGCAGCGTGGGCGCATGCAGGATGGCAAAGCCGAAGGCGCCGGAATCGCCCTGGCGGAAATGCAGGGCGTAGCGCAGCCCGATGCAGTCGTCCCCGCTGACGATCTCGAGGAGGTGGAACAGCCGCATGAAGGCGTCGAGGTTGATCCTGAGGTCGGACCGGCTGAGTTCGGCCACGTCGATCCCCACACTCTGTGCCAGAGGCGCGAGGTCAACCCCCTGCAGCCGCGCGAATTCCTCCAGCCGCCGCCCGGCGGCGGCGATCACGGTCTGGGGGTTGGTCGGGAAGGGCAAGGACGGCTCCCTGGGGTCAAACAGGCGGTTCCGAAAGTTAAACGCTTGTCGCCGAAGGGTAAGCAATCAGGGGTGGCAGACTGGCCTGTCGCACACGAAAATATGTTGAAAGATCAACTTCATATTGCGGGCACACCCGAGCATCAACCCAGGAGGGAATGGTAAAAGCGGGGGGCGTGCTGTGACGAATCGATTTCGGGCTTCTAGACTGCAAATCTTCTCATCAGCGGACCGGTTCCCCATGGCTTCCCCCACCTACAAGCGCATCCTCCTCAAGCTGTCCGGCGAAGTCCTCATGGGCAACCAGCCCTACGGCATCGATCTCGATACGGTTGGCCGCCTCGCCGACGAGGTTCTGGCGGTGGCCGCCACCGGCGTCCAGCTGGCCCTGGTCATCGGCGGCGGCAACATCTTCCGCGGCCTTGCCGGGGCGGCCAAGGGCATGGACAGGGTCTCGGCCGACCACATGGGCATCATGGCCACGGTCATGAACGCGCTGGCCATGCAGGGGGTCCTGACCCGCAAGGGCATGGATGCGCGGGTGCTCTCGGCGATCGCCATGCCCACCGTCTGCGAAACCTACTCCCGGGCCAAGGGCATCCACCACCTGGAGGCGGGCAGGGTGATCATCTGCGCGGCGGGCACCGGGCTGCCCTTCTTCACCACCGACACGGGTGCGGCCCTGCGGGCGGCGGAACTCGGCTGTGACGCGCTGTTCAAGGGCACCAGCGTCGACGGCGTCTACTCGGCCGACCCCAAGACCGACCCCTCGGCCCGCCGCTTCGACCGGATCACCTTCGGAGAGATCCTGTCCAAGGACCTCCGCATCATGGATCCGGCCGCCATTGCCCTTGCGCGGGACAATGGGATTCCGGTAGTTGTCTTCTCCATCAGGAAGCCCGGCGCCGTGCTCGAAGTGGTCAACGGCGGCGGGCTGTTTACCACAGTGACGAAGGAATGACCCCATGGCCCAGCCCCAACCTTTCGACGCGGCGGACATCAAGCGCCGCATGCATGGCGCCGTCGATGCGCTGAAGCACGATTTCGGGGGCCTGCGCACCGGGCGTGCGTCGTCGAGCCTGCTCGAACCCATCCATGTCGATGCCTATGGCGCCAACATGCCGCTTGCCCAGGTGGCCTCGGTTTCGGTGCCCGAGCCGCGCATGCTGCAGATCAACGTGTGGGACAGGGGCCTCGTCATCGCCGTCGAGAAGGCGATCCGCGCCTCGAACCTGGGCCTCAACCCCCAGACTGAAGGCCAGGTCATCAGGCTGCGCATGCCGGACCTCACCCAGGAGCGCCGCAAGGAACTCGTCAAGGTCGCCCACACCTATGCCGAGAAGGCCCGGGTGGCCGTGCGCAACGTGCGGCGCGATGGCATGGACCACCTGAAGCAGCTCGAGAAGGCCCACCTCATGAGCGAGGATGACCACAAGAAGAAGGCCGACGAGGTGCAGAAGATGACCGATGACACCATCAAGGACATCGAGCAGGTGCTGAAGCACAAGGAACAAGAGATCATGCAGGTCTGAGGCTCTGGCACCTCCCATGTCCGCGAGCCCCGGCCCCGATTGCATGCCAGCCCA
The DNA here is from genome assembly GCF_003234965.1 of Aestuariivirga litoralis. GTDB lineage: Bacteria > Pseudomonadota > Alphaproteobacteria > Rhizobiales > Aestuariivirgaceae > Aestuariivirga > Aestuariivirga litoralis. Next base: position 25,918 of record NZ_QKVK01000013.1, on the reverse strand, counting down.
CGTCGCCATCATCATGGATGGCAACGGCCGCTGGGCCACGCAGCGCGGCCTGCCGCGCTCGGCGGGCCATCGCCAGGGCGTCGAGGCGCTGCGTCGCACCGTGCGCGCCGCCTCCGACATGGGGATTTCCGTCCTCACCCTCTATTCCTTCTCGACCGAGAACTGGTCGCGGCCGCAGGCCGAGGTGCGCTTCCTCCTGGAACTGCTGCGCCGCTTCATCCGCACCGACGTGGCCGACCTGCACAAGTCCAACGTGCGCATCATGATCATCGGCGATCGCGACGGCCTCGAGCGTAGCCTGCGCACCATGTTCGAGGAGGCGGAGGCGCTGACGCGGGCCAATTCCGGGCTTCGCCTCGTCATCGCCTTCAACTATGGCAGCCGTCAGGAAATCACCCGCGCCGTGAAGGCGCTGGCCGGCAAGGTGGCGGAGGGCAGCCTGTCGCCCGCCGACATCACGCCGGACCTCATCGGCCGCCATCTCGATACAGCGGGCCTGCCCGATCCCGATCTGCTGATACGCACCGGCGGTGAGCAAAGGATATCGAATTACCTGCTGTGGCAGTGCGCCTACACCGAATTCGTGTTCCTGCCCGAATACTGGCCGGAATTCGACGCCCAGAGCCTGGCCCGCGCCGTCGATACCTTCCGCGCCCGTGACCGGCGCTTCGGCGGCCTCAAGGCCCAGACGGCCTGATGAGCGGCGACCCGGCTTCAAGCTCTGCAAAATGGGGTGATCTCGGCGTCCGGGCCCTCTCGGCGGCCGTGCTCATTCCCGCCGTGCTCGCCGATGTCTGGGCGGGCGGCATCTGGTTCCATCTGTTCGTGGCGCTGATCGGCATCCTGATGGCGCAGGAGTGGGTGAACATCGTCCACAAGGACAATCCCCTGCAGTTTGCGCTGCATGCGGCGGGCGCCATGTGCGGCGCGCTGCTGCCGCTTGACATCGGGCTGGCGGGCGGGCTTGCCGCCATCGCCGTGCTGACTGTCCTGTCCGTCGTGGCGGCGCGGCGCGAGGAGCCGGCAGGCCCCGTCTGGCGCTATCTCGGCGTTCCCTACGTGTCGCTGCCGCCCATCGCCCTCGTGGTGCTGCGCGATGATCCCGCCTACGGTGTCGCGGCCATCGTGCTGGTCATGCTCATGGTCTGGGCGGCCGATACGCTGGCCTATTTCGCCGGGCGCATCATCGGCGGGCCGAAGCTGGCGCCGCGCATCAGCCCGAAGAAGACCTGGGCCGGCATGGGCGGCGCCATGGCGGGCAGCGCCATTGCCGCGCTGGGTGTCGGCCTGGCGCTTGGCGTTCCGGGCCTCTGGATGCTGCTTGTCGTCGCCGCGCTGCTGGCGGTGGTGGAGCAGGGGGGTGACCTGTTCAAGTCCGCCATGAAGCGCCGCTACGGCGTCAAGGACTCCGGCCGCCTCATCCCCGGCCATGGCGGCGTCATCGACCGGGTCGACGGCCTGGTCGCGGTGGCGACCGCGGCGGCCCTCATTGGCGCAATGCGCGCCGGCATCGAACACGCAGGGGCCGGAATCCTGGTCTGGTGACCTGATTTGGCCGAAATCTTGCCGTATTGCTCGCGTCGTTTAGGTGCTAGCCCCGGGGGCATGACCGTTGACAAAAGCGGCCCCTCGGCGGGCCGGGGAAGTGTGGAATGAACCTGACTGACGTGTTGCACCTGCCATTGAGCACGGGCGTGTTCTACGCGTTGCCGTTTCTGCTGGCACTCACGGTGATCGTGTTCATCCATGAACTCGGGCATTTCCTCGTGGCGCGCTGGTGCGGGGTCGATGTCGAGGCCTTCTCCATCGGCTTCGGCCGCGAGATCTTCGGCTGGAACGACCGCAAGGGCACGCGCTGGAAGGTGGCGTGGATTCCGCTCGGCGGCTACGTCCGCTTTCGTGGCGATGCCAATGCCGCGAGCCTGCCCGATGCCGAAACGATGGAGCGCGCCAAGGCGGACCCGGGCAATTTCCATGGCAAGCCCGTGTGGCAGCGCGCCGCCGTCGTGGCCGCCGGGCCGATCGCCAATTTCATCCTCGCCATCGCCATCTTCACGCTGGCCTTCATGCTGGTTGGCCGCCCGGTGGTCGAACCGCGGGTCGACGAGGTGCTGCCGGGTAGCGCCGCCGAGCAGGCGGGCATCCGCAAGGGCGACGTCATCGTGTCGATCGATGGCGCCGCCATCGATGATTTCACCGAACTGCAGCAGGCGGTCATGACAAGGGCTGGCGAACCGCTCGCCGTGGCGCTAGACCGGAATGGTGAAAGAATCAACCTGAAAGTGGTGCCTGCGCTGAGCGAGGAACCCGACAATTTCGGTGGCAAGTTCCGGAAAGGCCTGCTGGGCGTGAAGCGCGACCCCATGGGTCCCATCCGCTATGAGCGCCTGGGCCCCGTTGATGCCTTCGAGACGGGCGTGGAGCGCACCTGGTTCATCGTTCATTCGACCTTCAAGTATCTGGGCAAGCTGTTCACCGGCCGCGAAAGCGCCGACCAGCTCGGCGGGCCCATCTCCATGGCCAAGGCGGCGGGTGACGCGGCCTCGGTTGGCTTCTCGCAATATGTTGCGGTGATTGCGTTTTTGTCCGTCAGTATCGGTCTCCTTAACCTTTTTCCAATCCCTATGCTCGATGGTGGACACTTGGTTTACTATGCCGTCGAGGCGGTGCGTGGCAGACCGCTTGGCGAGGCCGCCCAGGAATGGGGATTCCGGATCGGTTTCTCGCTGGTGATCATGCTCATGCTGGTCGGCACCTGGAACGACCTTGTGCGGGTGGCGACGGTGATGTTTGGTGGGTGAGTGCGTGGGGAAGTTTCAATTGCAATGCGCCGCAGGGTGGGTAAAACCCTCGACGACGGCACGGATTCTGATGGGGCGGCGCGCAAGCGGAAATGGCCAGTTGATGCGTTATAAGTTTGTAGTAGTTGCTTTTTTGGCCTTTGTTCTGAGTGTTCTCGCACCGGTCGCCGCGCCCGGGCTTGCCGTTACGTCGGCCTATGCCGAGGTGGTTTCCTCGATCGTCGTCGAGGGCAACCAGCGCATCGAGAACGACACCATCATCTCCTACGTCCAGGTTTCGCCCGGCCAGAACGCCACGGCGGAGAAGATCGACGCCTCGGTGAAGGCGCTGTTCCAGACCGGGCTGTTCGCCGACGTCCAGATCACCCGCCGCGGCAGCACGCTGGTGGTCAGGGTCGAAGAAAACCCGATGATCAATCAGGTGAACTTCGAAGGCAACAAGGAGGTCAAGGACACCGACCTCCAGAAGGAAGTGGAACTGAAGGAGCGCATGATGTTCACGCGCGCCAAGGTTCTGAGCGACGTCAACCGCATCATCGCCGTCTATCGCCGCGCCGGCTATTACTCCGTCAAGGTGTCGCCCAAGATCATCCGCCTGCCGGAAAACCGCGTCGACCTCGTCTTCGAGATCAACGAGGGTGACGAGACCAAGGTCAAGCAGATCAACTTTGTCGGCAACAACGCCTTCAGCGCCGGCGACCTCAAGGGCGTCATCGGCACCCAGCAGTATTCCTGGTGGCGCTTCTTCAACCGCAACGACAATTACGATGCCGACCGCCTCGAGTACGACAAGGAACTGCTGCGCCGCTATTACCTGAGGAACGGCTTCGCCGACGTGCAGGTGATCTCGGCCGAGGCCGTGCTCAATGAGGCCGGTGACGGCTTCATCATCACCTACACCATCGACGAGGGCCCGCGCTACAAGGTGGCGGACGTGGCCGTCAACATCGGCGAAGCGCAGCTCGAATCGGCCGATCTCATCGCCAAGGTGCGCACCGGCGTCGGCGACTGGTATGACGCCACCAAGGTGGACAAGTCGGTCGAGCAGCTCACCCTTGAGGCGGCGCGCCAGGGCTTCGTCTTCGCCCGCGTCAATCCGGACATCGCCCGCGATGCCGGCAACAAGAGCCTCAACATCACCTACAACATCGTCGAGGGGCCGCGCACCTACATCGAGCGCATCGACATCGTCGGCAACTACCGCACCGAGGACGAGGTCATCCGCCGCGAGCTGAACCTCTATGAGGGTGACGCCTTCAACCGCGTCGTCATCGAGCGCGCCCGGCGGCGCCTCACCTCGCTCGACTTCTTCGAGAAGATCGACTTCCTCGAGCAGGAGGGCTCGGCGCCGGACCGCGTGGTGCTCGTCGTGCAGGTGCAGGAAAAGTCCACGGGCTCGGTCAACTTCTCGATCGGCTATTCGACCGCCGACAAGATCGTCGGCTCGATCTCGCTGCAGGAACGCAACTTCCTCGGCAAGGGCTATGACGTGAAGGTCGATACTTCCGGCAGCTGGTACCGCCAGAACGTCACCTTCAGCTTCACCGATCCCTACTTCCTCGGTTCTCCGGTGGCCGCGGGCTTCGACATCTTCGCCACCAATGTCGATAACCAGAACGAGTCGAACTACAACAGCCAGATGCTGGGCTTCGCGCTGCGCACCGGCTTCCGCCTCGACGAGAACAGCGGCGTCAGCTTCAAGTACGGCTTCACCTGGCGTGACGTCGACGGCATCAGCAAGGCTGACGCCTCGCCGGCCGTCATCGAGTCGGCGGGCGAGTCGACCAAGTCCGCCGTCATGGCAACCTATACCTGGGACAACCTCGACAATCCGCTGCGCCCCACCAACGGCCTGCGCGCCCAGCTCGAAGGTGAAGTGGCCGGCCTCGGCGGCGACGTGCACTACGGCAAGCTCGAGGCGCATGCCTGGTACTTCATGCCCGTCTACGAGGACGCCGTGGTGCTGAAGATCGAAGGCAACGCCGGCCAGCTGCTGCCATTCAACGGCGACGACGTGCGCCTGCAAGACCGCTTCTTCCGTGGCGCCGATACGTTCCGCGGCTTCCAGACGGCCGGCGTCGGACCGCGCCAGCGCGGCAACGATGGCCACACCGACGCCGTCGGCGGCATGACCTATGCCATCGGCACGCTGGAAATGACCTTCCCCGTCGGCCTGCCCGAGCAATGGGGCATCACCGGCGAGGTGTTCACCGACTTCGGCACCGTGTTCAACTCGGGCGTCGACACGGTGGCTGCCGGCACAGGCCAGTGTTCCTACGGCAACAACAAGGTGCCGCTCGGCCCCGATGCGCGCGACTGTACCAGCTACGACACCGCCGCCTTCCGCCTGTCGATCGGCGCCGGCCTGATCTGGTCTTCGCCCTTCGGCCCGCTGCGCTTCGAGGCCGCCTACCCGGTGCTCAAGGCCGACTACGACAAGACGGAGTACTTCCGCTTCTCGGTCGGCACCGCGTTCTAGACGCGCGCCGCAGCGAAGCCTAAAGAAACAGCGGACGGCCCCTCGGGCCGTCCGTCACTTTTCCGGAGACCCCCCGACTATGACCGAGGCCACGGCAGCCCCCGAATTGCAGACGGCGGACATCGCGCGGATCATGAAGCTGCTTCCGCACCGCTACCCCTTCCTGCTGATCGACCGCATGTATGACATGAATGGCGAGGACAGCGGTGTCGCCCTCAAGAACGTCACCATGAACGAGCCCTTCTTCCAGGGCCATTTCCCCGGGCGCCCCGTCATGCCCGGCGTGCTGCTCGTTGAGGCCATGGCCCAGGCCGCCGGTGCCCTCGTGCTGAACCACCTGGGCGACGAGCATGCCGGCAAGCTGGTGTTCTTCATGTCCATCGACAAGGCCCGCTTCCGCAAGCCGGTGGTGCCGGGCGACCAGGTGCATTTCCACGTCAAGCTCTCCAACAAGCGCCCGCCGGTCTGGAAATACTGGGCCGAGGCCATGGTGGACGGCAAGAAGGTGGCCGAGGCCGAAATCGGCGCCATGCTGATGAACGAGCGCGGCGCCTAGCGCCTGGCAGGCAAACGCCAGTTTCCGCTGTTGGCCTTAGTCCACGGGCTATGCAGGTCCGAAAGCGTTGCGAGGCAGGGTCACTCCGCCCGCATCGCGTCCAGCAGCCTGAACATGTTGCTCAGGTAGTCGATCCCCTTGTCGGTCATGGGAGAGAGGTCCTCGGCGCACTTGCGGGTCACCACCAGCGTGCCATCGCGACGTTCCAGCCAGCCCCGCATGATGAGGTCATTCACCTTGCGCCGCACCTTCTCCCGCGGGATGCCGGTGTAATGGGCGATGGACTGTGAGTTGATCTCCTCGGGCTCGGGCCTCCCCGACCAGCGCTCGAACAGCTCCTGGTGGGTGCGCTCGCCGGCGGTGCGGCGCTGGCTCATGTTGCGGTCGCCGATGACGGAGAGCACGAGAAGCAGGTCGAGGTCTCCGACAGCCCGGCGCCCCTCGATCAGCAGGTCCACGAAGCTCGCCACATGCGCCGGCCAGACCTGACCGAATTTCTGCTTCACCAGTTCCCGCGTCACCTGATGCTCCCGTCGCCTGCGCGGTGCAGTTTAGACGCGATGCGCGGGGTTGCAACCCGACTGCGAGTCGGTCGAGCAGCGCGGCGTCACGCGATGAAAAAGGGGCCGGTTGCCCAGCCCCTTCCTGCCGCCTGGTCGAAACCCGCTGCCTTACAGCGGGTAGTCCCGTGCCGGCTCGATGCCGCAGGTTTCGATGAATTTCTTCATGTTGTGCACCTCGTCCTTGGACAGGCCGTGGTCGGCGCCATGGAAGGTGGCGGTGTGGCCGTTCATGCTCACCATCAGGCGGCCATGGCCGGAGTGGCTCAGCTCCGCGCCCAGTTCCTTGAACACCGGCTCCACCTCGTGAAGCTGGATGTTCGACGGCAGCGGGTGGCTGAACAGGCTGTGCAATACCTTGCGGTGCTTGTGATTCATGACTGTCTCCTCGTTGTGCTGAGACCTTAGCCAGCCGCTGCCCGACGCTGCTTTGATTTTGATCAACCCCGGCCGTACTCAGGCCGGTGCGGGCGTCCGGTGCACCACCCCGCCGCGCATCACGAAATCGACCCTCTCGGTCACCGTGATGTCGTCGAAGGGATTGCCGGGCATGGCAATGATGTCGGCAGCCTTGCCCGCGGCCAGCGTGCCGATGTCCGGCTGCTGCAGCAGGTCCGCCGCCACGCTGGTGGCCGCCTTCAGCGCCCGCAGCGGCGAGATGCCATTGGCCGTCATCTCGGCGAATTCGCCGGCATTGTTGGTGGCGAAGGAGAATGTGCCGATGTCGGTGCCAAAGGCGATCTGCACCTTGCTCGCCGCCAGGTTATGCGCGGCCTCCATCAGCTGGGCCGCATACCTGCGGTACTTGGCGCGCACATAGGGAGGCTTGCCTGCGGCCGTCCAGAAGGCGTCGTCGTCGATCAGCCGTGCCTGGCGGATCACCGCAATCTGGGTGGGTACCAGGAAGACCCCCTTGTCCTCGATGATGCCGAGCGTCGCGGGCGAGGCGAGATTGCCATGCTCGACGCAGCGCACGCCGGCGGCAAGCGCGCGGCGGATGCCCTCGTCGCCATAGACGTGGAGTGTCGCCGGAATGCCGAGGTCGCGCGCTGTCTCCACCATCACGTTCATTTCGTCCTGGCTGTAGGGCACCTGCGAGGGGTCGTCCGCCGGGCTCGAGAAGCCGCCGGAGCCCGCATACTTGATCCATTGCGCGCCGCGGCTGATTTCGCGCCGGACCACCTTGCGGATCTCGTCGATGCCGTCCGCAAGGCTGTTCTGCCATGGGTCGCTGTCGGCGCCGAGCAGCGGCTCGCCATCGCCATGGCCGCCGCGCGTGGAGATGAGATGGCCCGCCGGAATGAGGCGCGGCCCGGTGATCTGGCGCTCCGCGACGGCACGCGCCAGGTCCATTGTGGTGTAGCCATGGATGTCCATGTCGCCCACGTCACGCACCGTGGTGAAGCCATGATCGAGCAGGATGCCGAGCGCCTCCACCCCCAGCAGCGCCTTGGCCGAGGAGGAAAGCGAGAAGATCTTGTCCTCGAGCTCGGGCCGCAATGTCACATGCACATGGCTGTCGATGAAGCCGGGCGTCACCATGTGCCCCGGCAGCGCAATGCGCTGCGTTCCCTCTGGGGCGCTGAGGTTCACGCCGATGTCGGCGATCCTGCCGTCGATGACGAGGATGTCACGCGGCCCCAGCGGCTGGTCGGCAACCCCGTCCCATAGCTGTGCGCCGGTGATGAGCTGCGGTGGCAGCTGCGCGGCAGGGGGTGTCGCTTCGGGCCTCGCCGGACGGGGGAAGGCTGCGGCAAGGCTCAGGCCCGCCGCCCCGGCGAGCATGCCCCGCCGGGTGAGGCCGAGCTTCCGCCGCTTGATCAGGTCGCAGGCCAGGCACATGGGTCACCTCCGCATTCACGCAAAGGTAGCATGAAATGCCGGATGTGCGATGCGCCGACTTTAGGCGGATGGCATCCTCAGCCGCCTAGCGCCGCCCGGATGCGCGCCGCCTGTTCGGCGAGCATGGCGTGGTCCGCCATCTTGCCCGTATGCGGCCGCAGCGCCACGCCCCCATGCCGCGGCAGAATGTGGACGTGGAGGTGGAAGACGGTCTGGCCGGCGGCAGATTCGTTGAACTGCTGGATCAGCACGCCTTCGGCCCCGAAGGCCTGCTTCGCCGCATTGGCCACCTTCTGCACCGCTGCCATCAGCGCGCCCAGTGCCCTGGGGTCGGCATCGAGCAGGTTGCGGGACGGCATCTTGGGGATCACCAGCGTGTGGCCGTCGGCCTGCGGCATCACATCCATGAAGGCCAGCGTGTGCTCGTCCTCGTAGACCTTGTGGCAGGGGATCTCGCCGCGCAGGATCTTGGCGAAGATGTTGTTGGTGTCATAGCTCATCGGTCTGGTTCCTCTAGAAGTCCTGTTCCTGCCGGAACGGTGAATGGGCGGCAAGCGCCTGCTGCTCTTGGTCGATGCCGGCGCGCTCGGCCTCGAGATAGTTCGCCACCGCGCGCTGCAGGCCGGAATGGGCGAGATAGTGCAGCGAATAGGTCTTCTGCGGCAGGTAGCCGCGCGCCAGCTTGTGCGCACCTTGCGCACCGGCCTCGACGCGCGGCAACCTGCGCGCAATCGCAAAGTCGATGGCCTGATAGTAGCAGGTCTCGAAATGCAGGTTGTCGTGATATTCGATGGCGCCCCAGTTCCGCCCGTAAAGCGCATGCGAGCCGATGAAGTTCAGCGCCCCCGCGATCATCCTGCCGCCGCGCTCTGCCATCACCAGCAGGATGTGTTCGCTCATCGCCTCGCCGATCATGCTGAAGAAGCGGCGGTTCAGGTAGGGCTGGCCCCACTTGCGCGCACCCGTGTCCATGTAGAAATCGAAGAAGGCATCCCAGTGCCGCTCGGCAATGTCCTTGCCGGTCAGCGCATGCATGGTGATGCCGGCCTTCGCCACCGAGGCCCGCTCCTTGCGGATGTTCTTGCGCTTGGCCGAGGACAGCGACGCGAGGAAGTCTTCGAAGCCCGCATAGCCGCCGTTCAGCCAGTGGAACTGGATGTCGGTCCGCTGCAGCCACATCCGGCCGCCGAGGGCCTCCCAGTCGCGCTCCGGCAGGAAGGTGATGTGCACGGAGGAGGCCTCTTCCTGCGTGCACAGCGCAATGAGGCCGGAGGCAAGTTCGCGCCGCCCGGCTTCCGTCTCCGCCATCAGCCGCGGCCCGGTCACGGGCGAAAAGGGCACCGACACCTGCATCTTCGGGTAATACTGCCCGCCGGCCCGCTCAAAGGCATCGGCCCAGCCATAGTCGAACACATATTCGCCCTGCGAGTGGCGCTTCCGGTAGCACGGCACGATGCCGGTGAGTTGGCCGGCGTCGTCTTCCATGATCAGGTGGCGGGGCGCCCAGCCGGTCTTTGCCGCCGCGCAGCCGGAGTCCTCCACGCAGCGGAAGAAGTCGTGGGCGACGAGCGGGTTGAACTCGGCCCCGGCCGGATTGGCCAGCCGGTCCCAGTCCGCCCGTGGGATCGCCAGGGCACTGGTGACCGCCTTCAGCATGTCACGCGGAAAAGCCTTCGAAGGTGATCTGATCCGAGCATCGCAATGCCATTACGGCCTGCTGCGGCGAGCGGATTGTCCAGGTGATGATCGGCATGCCTTTGGCCCTGAGTTCAGTGATCGGCGCCCAGGGCAGTTCCTCGCAATAGAACGACACGAAATCCGGCCGCGTGCGTGAAACATGCGAGAAGGTGCGAAGTTCCGTCTGCTTCGCGAGTGGCAGCGAGCTGTAATAGGAATCGGTCGCCCGCTCCGCCACGATGCCGCGGATGATGTGGGGCGCCATGCGCCGCAGCGCCGCGATCACGTCCGGGTCGAAGGACATCAGGCAGAAGGGACCCGCATAGCCCTTGAGTTCCTCCACCGCGCGCTTGGCCAGCCGCTCGTCGCCATCCCAGTGCGATTTGAGCTCGATGACGAGGGGCACCTGGCCCCGCACCTGGGCGAGCAGCTCCTTCAGCGTCTGCACCCTGTCGGTCGAGTTGCGGATCGCCACCTGCTGCATCTCCGCCGCGCTGTGGTCCTTGACCAGGCCCCGGCCCTCGGTGAGGCGCTCCAGGTGGTCGTCGTGGAACACCACGGCCTCGCCGTCACGCGTCAGCTGCAGGTCGCACTCGATGGCATAGCCCTGGGCGATGGCCGCCGCGAAGGCCGAGGCGGTGTTCTCCACCACGCCCTTGGCGAAATCGTGCAGGCCGCGGTGTGCAATGGGGCGCGCGGTGAGGAAGTCCACCGCGCGTGTCGCCGTCCCGCTCATGCTCACTCCACTTCGATGATGGCCTCGACCTCGGTCGAGATGCCCATCGGAAGTGACGGAGACGCAACGGCGGAACGCGCATGGCGGCCCTTGTCGCCGAACACCTCGACCATCAGGTCGGAGGCGCCGTTGATGACCTTGGGGTGGTCCTTGAAGGAGGGCGCGGCATTGACGAAGCCGACGAGCTTGACGACGCGCTTCACTCGGTCGAGGTCGCCGCCACAGGCATCCTTCAGCTGCGCCAGCACGTTGATGCCGCAGAGCCGGGCGGACTTGGCACCGTCTTCGAGCGAGACGTCGACTCCGAGGCAGCCGGGCCACACCACCTTGCCATCCTCAACCGGGCCCTGGCCCGAGATGAACACCAGGTTGCCGGTGCGTACCCATGGCACGTAGTTGGCCACCGGCTTTGCCGCCACCGGCAGCGTGATGCCGAGTTCCGCCAGCCGCTTGTCGATCTGTCCCATGGTCGTCTCCTGTCACTGAAATGGCGGGTGCCCCCGCGAATGGCCGGGAGATTGGCCGCTCGGGCGGCCGGAATCAAGCGCGCCCATGCGGGTGAGGCATGGGCGCGAAGTTTGGATGCGGGTGGGAAGGCGGCTAGTTCTTGCAGCTCGTCCCGAGGTTCTGGATGATGATCTTCTCATCCTCCGAATTGGTCTTGCCGTCGGTGTTGACGTCATACCAGCTCGACTTGATCGTCATGCGCACCATCTTGCGGTAGTTGCGCAGGTCCTCGCGGTCGACCACGCCGTCGTCGTTGCCGTCACCCTTGGCAAGGCAATCGGGCTCGGAGGCCAGCGTGTCGTTCATGTAGGTCGAGAGTTCGTTGTACTTCGCCTGCTGCAGCTGGTTGTAGGGCGTGGGGATCAGGCGGTTGGCCGTGTCGAGCAACGGGGCGTCCGGGTCGATCGGGTTCTTCTCTCCCACGATGTAGAGCTCATCCTCGGTGGTCTGCTGGCAACCGGTCTCGCTGCTGGGATCGTAGTTGTTCCACTGGTTGCGCACCAGCTTGTAGCCCAGCTTGTCGCGCACCGCGAGGCTGGTGGTGGGGATCACGGTGCCGGGCGTGCCGCCGTTCTGGGCAATCCACTGCTGCACCTGGCAGCAATAGGTAAAGCCCTCGCTGGGGATCGGCGTCGAGGTGTTGCCGGTGGGATAGCTGCCGGTGGCGCCGGGGCCGAACCAGGTTCCGCCATTGTCCTCGCACACGCCCTTGGTGACGGGGATCTGCGAGCAGGAGGGCGGGTTGGAGCCGGGGAACTGGCAGGGGCCGTTGATGCCGCCATTGGCCTGGATGTTGGGACCAACCAGGTTGAAGTCGAAGTTGCGCAGGCTCGGCGCCTCGTTGTTGGCGAGGTAGGGCAGCATGGGCACCGAGTCGACGATGCGCGGGTTGTTCTTGCGCACGTCGATGCCGGCCACGTTGCCGATCAGCTCATAGAGGTCGGCGATGTTCACCAGCGCCTCGACGTTCTTGCCGCTGTTCAGCGGGTTGACCCTGGCGCCGGCGATCACCATCGGCGTCCACACGCCGGTCTGGTAGGCGGTGCCCTTGGCGCGGGTCGGGTCGAAGGGCAGGCGCACCTGCGAGCCCAGCGAGCCGTTGTCGTTGACGTAGATGACCATCGTGTTCGACGATGCGGCGGTCAGCACCAGCTGGTTGCCCACTTCGGTCGCAAGCCCGGTGGCGAGCAGCAGACGGCCCAGTTCATGGTCCATGGCCTGGATCATCTGGTTGGCGGCCAGGATCTTGCCTTCCGTGGTCTCGAGGTCGACGCCATTGCCGTCCGGCGCGTCGGGCGGCAGCGTGTCGACGGGAGGCACCTGCATCGGCGTGTGCACCGTGGCCGTGGAGACGGTGGCAAACCACGGCTTGCCCTTCGACTGCTGCTTCTTGATCCAGGCGATCGCCGCGTCGGTCTGTTCCACGTTGCGGAAGGTGCGCGAGCGCTTGTCGGTGGGCGGCACCGAATAGGCGCGGCCGTTCTCGTTGATCACCAGCGGCGACACGTAGTGTGCCGACAGTGTCTCGAAGTTCAGGTTGCCCGGCATGGGCGAGGTGCAGGCCTCGTCGGGCACGAAGATGCCGCCATCGTCGCGGCACATGCGGCCGGCCGGGTTCTTGGCCCCCGCCGCGGTCTGCAGGTACTTGCACAGGCCCGTGGCATTGTAGCAGGCGCCGCTGTCCGAGCCGCCGTTGGCGGAGCCCGGCACATAGCCGTTGGGATAATCGCCGGTGTCGCCGACGCCGCCCGCCGTGGTGTCGATCGAGGAGGGGTCACCCGTCTCGTCCAGCCAGCCGTTGAAATAGTCCCAGCCCAGCGCCTGCACCATGCCGATGCCATAGGGGTTGTTGCCCTGCAGCCCGACGTGGAACTTGCCGAACAGCGCCGTGGCGTAGCCGGCCTTCGAGAGGAGCTTCGGAATGGTCTTCTCGTAGGGCGAAATCATCGAATTGGCGAGGTCGGACGGTCCGAGGGCCGCTTCCAGTTCGGTGCGGAAGGGATAGCGCCCGGTATAGAGCACGCCGCGCGCCGTCGAGCAGGCGGGCATCGTCCAGGCATTGCGGAAGGTGAGGCCGGCGTTCTGCAGCGCCTCGACATTGGGGATCTGCGGTGCCGGCGGCACGCTGTTGTAGCCATAGAGGCGTTGCTGATCCATGCCGATGTCGTCGGTGAGCACCAGCAGCACGTTGGGCTTCTTCGGCTTCTTGGGGCCGCCCTTGGCCTCTGCCACGGCCGCCGGATTGGCGTCGGCCAGGGCCGGGGCAGGTGCGGCGGCAAGCGCGGCGCCTCCTGCCAGCAGGGCGGTCATCGCCAGCGTCTTCCACAGGTGCGTCATCGCCGTCATCCTTCTGCAAACCATTGCAAATCAACGCGAGGGACTCGCGTGCCAATGGCATAATGAAAGCAGTTTTATGAAGCGGGGGTGAAAATTGAAATTGGTGGTTCTACCAGTTTGCAGACGTGCTTAACGCGCGGCACGTGCAGATTGCGGGGCTCAGCGGCGGGTCAGCAGGTCGGGCGGGCGGTCACCGGCGAAGAAGGCGTTGAGGTTGTCGATGCACTTGTGCCCCATGGCGCTGCGGGTGCGGGGCGTGGCGCTGCCGATGTGAGGCAGCAGGAACACGTTGTCGAGGCCGCGGTAGCGCGGGTCGATGTCGGGTTCGCCCCTGAACACGTCGAGCCCCGCCGCCGCCAGCCGGCCCGATGACAGGGCGGCGATCAGTGCATCGTCGTCCACGATGTCGCCCCGCGCCGTGTTGACGACGATGGCGCCTTGCGGCAGGAGCGCCAGCGCGGCGGCGTTCACCATGCCGCGGGTTTCCGGCGTCGAGGCGCAGTTGACCGACAGGACATCGCAGTGCGGCAGCATGTCCGCGAAGCGGGCGTGGAAGGTGGCGCCCAGCGCCTCCTCCGCCGGCACTGGCCGCCGCGCGTGATAGTGGATCGCCATGCCGAAGCCGCGGGCCCGCCTCGCCACCGCCTGGCCGATCCGCCCCATGCCGAGAATGCCCAGGCGCTGGCCGCTGACGTCATGCCCCATCGGCGAGATCAGCGTCGTCTCGCCCCAGCGGTTTTCGCGCACCATGCGGTCGCCCCAGGAGGCGCCGCGCGCCGCCCCCAGCATGAGGAGGAGGGCGACGTCCGCCGTGGCATCGGTCAGCACGCCGGGCGTGTTGGTGACGGCGATGCCCTTCGCCTCCGCCTGCGGGATGGAAAGGTGGTCGTATCCCACCGAATGGGTGGCGATGATGCGGATCGAGGCGGGCAGGGCAGGGATGAAGTCCGGCCCCAGCTTGTCGAAGGAGGTGAGGAGGAGTCCGTCATGCTGCCGGGCCTTGTCGAGGATCTCGTCCCGCCCCATCTTGCGGTCATCGGGGTTGAGGGTGGCGGCGAAGGCCCCGGCGATCCGCCGTTCGACGTCGGGCATCATCTTCCGGGTGACCAGAATGCGCGGTTTGTCCGGCCCTGCTGACGCCATCTTTGCCTCTTGTTGTCCGATGATTATCTTGGTCTGATGCGGGAGGCGGCATAGCACCATCCCGCCGGAGGAGAAGCAATTGAAAACCGTCCTGTCCGCCTTGTTCCTCGTGGCGCTGGCGAGCGGCGCTGGCGCCGCGACCATCGTGCCGCACCGGGCGATCTACGACCTGACCCTGCTGCGCGCCAATGAGGGCGCCTCGCTGCAGTCGGCCTCGGGCAAGCTGGCCTTCGAGATCGACGGATCGAGCTGCGACGGCTTCACCGTCAACTTCCGCATGGCCACCAAGTACCGCCAGGACGACGGCAGCGCCGCGCTGATCGACACGCTCACCACCACCTTCGAGAATGCCGGCGCCACCGAACTCCGCCACCAGCTGAAGGAAAGCGTCAACGGCAAGGTCCGCGACACCGACCGCATCAGCTTCAACCGCAAGACGCCCGATGCCGAAGGCACGGGCGAGATGAAGAGCAAGCCCGACGAGACCTTCACGGTGCCCGCCGGCGCGGCCCTGCCGATGCAGCACCAGCTGAAGCTGATGGCGCTGGGCGAGGCCGGCGGCGGGCGCGATTCGAGCATCGTGTTCGACGGCTCGGACGGGGCCAAGGCCTTCCGCGCCATTTCCTTCGTCGGCCGCCCGAAGCCGCCCGGCAGCGTGGCGCGCGATGCCGCCAACCCGGCCGCCGCGGCGCTCAAGGGCGATGTCGCCTGGCCGATGACGGTGAGCTACTACGCGCTGGACGGCGACAGCGAGACGCCCGAATACCAGGTGAGCTTCGACATGTATGACAATGGCGTTGCCACCGGCCTGGTGCTCGACTACGGCGACTTCGCGCTGTCCGGCAAGCTCACCGACCTGAAGCTGCTGGACAAGCCGAGCTGCCCCTGAGAGCCATGTCGAACATCAAGCGCCATGACGGCGCGGGTGAAGGCGACGTCGAGGCCTTCCTCGCCCGCGTCCGTGAAATGCCTGCTCCCGCTGCGTCCGGCGGCCGCGGCCGGCTGGTGCTGGCGATGGATGCCACGATGAGCCGCCAACCCGGCTGGGACATGGCCCTGTCGATCCAGGGCAGCATGTTCGCCGAGGCCGGCCGCGTCGGCGGGCTCGATGTGCAGCTCGTCTATTTCCGCGGTTTCGACGAGTGCCGCGCCTCGAAATGGACACCAGATACCGACGGGCTGGCGCGGCTGATGTCCGGCATCCGCTGCCAGGGCGGCCGCACCCAGATCGGCCGCGTGCTGAAGCACCTCAAGGCCGAGGCGGCGCGCGGCAAGGTCAGCGCCTGCATCTACATCGGCGACGCGCTGGAGGAGCCGATCGACGGCCTCGCGCAGGTCGCGGGCGAGATCGGGCTTCTCGGCATTCCCGTCTTCATGTTCCAGGAAGGCCATGACAAGACGGCCGAGATGGGCTTCCGCGAAATCGCACGGCTCACCCGCGGCGCCTATTTCCGCTTCGGCAGCAATGCGGCAGGAATCCTGCGCGAGCTTCTGGCCGCCGTCGCCGTCTACGCGGCGGGCGGTTTCGCGGCGCTCGAAAACCATTCCGCCCAGCGCGGCGGCGCTGCAACGCTGCTGCTCAACCAGATGAAGTGACGCACACCCCATGAATTTCATTCTCGGCCTCGTCATCGTGGTGGGCGGCTGGTACCTCATCCGGGCCTTCGCCAACGCCCAGCCGGCCCAGGTGCGCGGATTGATCCGCAAGCTCGGCGGCATCGGAGTCATCATCTTTGCCGGGCTGCTCACGCTGCGCGGCGAGATCAACATCGCCATTCCGCTGTTCATGCTGGGCCTGGGACTGATGGGCCAGCAGGCCATGTTCCCCAATGGCATGCCGTGGCAGCGCAAGACGCCGGGCCAGGCCTCGAAGGTTGCGACCAGTCTCATCGCGATGCAGCTTGACCATGACACGGGCCGCATGGAGGGCGACGTGCTGGCAGGCCCGCTCAAGGGCCGCAAGCTGTCGAGCCTCACCCTGGCCGAGGCGCAGGCGTTCCATGCCCAGTGCGCCGCCACGGCGGACCAGAGCCGCGCCCTGTTCGAGGCCTGGATCGAGCGCACCCACCCGGAATGGCGCCAGCAGTGGAACAGCGGGGCAGGGCGAACGCCCGCCACCGCGTCACCGAAGATGACGCGCGCCGAAGCGCTGGCGATCCTGGGTCTGAAGGAAGGGGCCTCGGGCGATGACATCCGCGCCGCCCACCGCCGCCTGATGAAGACGGCGCATCCCGATCTCGGCGGGTCGGACTACCTCGCGGCCAAGATCAACGAAGCCAAGGAATTCCTGCTGCAGGGCGCCTGAGGCTTATGACGGGCCCTGCGGCTGGCAGGGCGTCTTCTTCTTCTTGATGGCCTTGCAGGCCACCGCGGCGGTGCTCTCGTCGAAGCCGGTGAAGCGGGCGCGATAGGTGATCTGGCCCTTCTTCTCCACCATCACGGTCTGCGCGGTCTTGCCGGCGATCACGTCCGGCGTGCGCTTGCGCGTCATCTGCAGCACCGCCTGGGCATCGGACTTGGTGGCGTAGTCGCCGAGGCTGATCGTCCAGCCGGCATCGGTCCCGGCGGCGATGGAGGCCATCTGCGCCTGGTCGGCGGGCTGCTGGGTGGCATCCTGCTCGGCCATCGGCTGCGGCACGGTTTCCACCTGCTGGGCAGGCTGTTCGGTCGTGGTCGTGGCAGTGGTGGTGGTGCCGGTCGTCGCCGGAGCCGCCGCCTGTGCGGCAAGGCTTGCCATGCTGTCGACGCCGTCTTCCGTGTCGCCCTGTTCGCTGGGCTCAACCGGCGTGGCGGCGGCAACCTGTTCCTCGCTGGCCTTGGTCTTCTTGGCCGGCAGTCGCTTGGCGGCGGCTTCCTTGCGGGCGGGCTTGGCGGCGGGGGCGGCTTCTTCAGCGGCGGCGGTCGCGGTTTCCTCGGTCGCCTTGGCGCCCTTGGCGGATCCGGCATAGGCGGCAATGGTGCGGCCGCCCGTGGCATCGTCGAAATACTTGCTCAGCATCTGCTTCATGTAGGCATCGCGCGAGGCGCCGGTCTTGCCGCCCAGCACCACGCCCACGAGACGCTTGTCGCCACGCCGCACCGAGGACACGAGGTTGAAGCCCGAGGCCGCGATATAGCCGGTCTTGATGCCGTCGGTGCCCTCATAGCTGCCGAGAAGCCGGTTATGGCCCTTGATGGTCTTGCCCTGGAACACGAAGCTGCGGGTGCGGAAATAGGGGTAGTACTGCGGATAGTCGCGCATCAGGCGCAGGCCCAGCGTGGCCATGTCGCGCGCCGTGGTCACCTGGCCCGGGTTGGGCAGGCCGGAGGCATTGAGGAAGGTGGTGCGCGACATGCCGATGTTGCGCGCCGTGCGCGTCATGCGCTGGGCGAAAGCCGATTCGGATCCGCCGAGGTTTTCGGCAACGGCGGCGGCAACGTCGTTGGCAGACTTCACCACCAGCGCCCGGATGGCGGTCTCGACGGTGATGCTGTTGCCGGCCTTCACGCCCAGCTTCGAGGGCGCCATGCCGGTGGCGCGCGCCGACATCCTGATCGGCGTATCGAGCGTGATCTTGCCTGCTGCCAGGTCCTGGAACACCAGGTAGAGCGTCATCATCTTGGTCAGCGAGGCAGGGTGGCGGATGGCGTCCGCATTCTCGGCGTACAGAACCTTGCCGTTGCGCGCGTCAACGGTCATCGCCGCGAATTTCTCCGCCGCATGCGCCATCATCGGCTGCAGGCCCGCCGCAAGGGCCGCCACAACCACCAGACTCACAACGCGCAGGAAAGCCATTTTATTCCGCAGCGCACTCATATTGCTGCGGAGCCCAAGAAATCGCATGCCAACTCCACCTCAGCAGGCTGCCCGGTCCAAGGCAGTCCCTTAACACATCGGCACCGTTCCAGCCACCCCGCCGGCCCGGTCGTCCCGCCCGGTCGGGCGTTTCGCCGCTTTTGGTTCAATTGTCGTTACCGGCAGGTAAATCAATGGGCTCGGTAAATCTACACAGAAATCTCTGTTGCAGCGCAAAATGCCTGTTGACATTCATGTTGCAGTGCACATATTAGGCACATTCACGCTACGGCAAACGGAGACGCCCCATGATGAAGTCCTTTGAAGAGTTCCAGTCCTTCGGCAAAGACGGTTTCGAGGCCTATGTTGCGGCCTCCAACGCCCTGACCAAGGGCTTCCAGGCCATCGCCCAGGAAGCTGCCGATTATTCGCGCAAGTCCTTCGAGAAGGGCACCGCCGCTTTCGAGAAGCTGTCGGCCTCCAAGTCGCTCGACAAGGCTCTCGAGGTGCAGCAGGCCCTCGCCAAGGAGCACTATGAGGCGCTGGTCGCCCAGGTGACCAAGATGAACGAGATGTACATCGCCACCGCGAAGGAAGCTTACAAGCCCTTCGAAGCCTCGATGGCCGCCTTCGGCGTCAAGGCCCCGAAGTAATCACTTCGCCGGTTTCGGTTTTGAAGCCCGCGCGCCGCAAGGCGCGCGGGTTTTCATTTGCCTTGAGGGTGCTCGGAAAGACTATCGGTCGGGACTGAAGAATGCCTGCCAGAGCCAGCCATGCGGCACCGACGGATCGTAGACCGCGCCGTTGACGCCGACATAGGCGATGGTCAGAACGCCGACCGTTCCGACGATGATGAAGATCCCCATGGCCACTTCGATGATGGCTTTCAGCATCCGCCAAGTAAGGATCGCCCGCCCGTGATTCGCCTACTCGTATCGGCCCGCAGCCGGTGCGTAGAACTGCGCAGTCGGTATCACCCCTCGAAGCGCAGCAGCACGCCCTGCAGGTCGCCGCGGGTGAAGACCGAGGCGCGGTCCGCGAGGTTGCGCACCAGCCAGCCGGCCATGCGGCCCATCGCGTCATCGTCGTTCAGCAGCTCATCCGCCGTCGGCGCCCGGTCGGGGAACACCATTGGCTGCCCGGCATAGACCACTGAAATGTCCAGCCGCACGTCGTCATGGCGGGCCTCCAGCCGGATGTCGCCCTCGGCGAGGTCGCTCACCGCCTCCAGAAGCTGGTTCACCGCCGAACTGGCCTGCAGCGCCGTCGCCGGCTTCAGGCCCCACATCTCGCCCCACTCGGTCAGCAGCTCTTCCACCTGGTCATGGCGTCCTGCGCCCGTCACCAGCGTGACGGAGGCCTTCTGCGCGATGCCGATGCGCATCACGGCGTTGAGGATGATCGCCACGATCGACGCTGACATCAGCGGCGAATGGATGAGAATCGCCGCCACCCCGGTCAGCCCGACGCCCAACCGCTCGGTGGTGAGCACCGCGATGCCGGTGGCGATGGGCAGGCCCACCACCAGCATGCGCCGCGGCGACATCATGCGCGACAGCGACAGCTGCGCGCCGGCCACGATGAAATAGCTGGCCGCGAAAGCCAGGATGCCGCCCAGCACGGCATCCGGCATGGCGATCACCACGGCAAGGGCGGCGGGGAAGAAGGCGATGCCCGCCATGATCAGCCCCGCCGTGATGCCCACCACGCGCGCCGTCACGCCCGTGGCGAAGGCGAGCCCTATGTTGGTGGACGACAGGCCGAGATGCGTGCCGCCGAGGAGCGAGGACAGGATTGTGGTGGCCCCCAGCGAGGAAAGCCCGCGCGACACCTGGCCCACGTCGGGCTTGCTCCATTCGGCATCGTCCAGCCGGTCGGTGCTGATGATCACGCCCATGTTGTCCACCGCCGCGATCATGGCGACCACGGCGTAGCCGGCCAGGAACCCGGGGGCGAGCGAGAAGCTCGGCAACCCGAGATGCGGCAGCGCCACCAGCGAGGCATTCTCGACGGCACTCGAAAAGCTGCCAAGCTGGCCCTGCAGCGCGGCCGTGGCATATCCCGCCGCACAGCCGATGAGCATGGCGAAGAAGCGCTTGCTGCCTTTGAGCCAGATGGTGGAGGCGATGATCACCGCCAGCGTGGTGAGGCCGGTGATGACCGAGGGATAGTAGATTCCGCCAGGTGCCACTGCCGCCATGTTGTCGAAGGCATGCGGCACCATTGCAATCCCCAGCGAGATCGCCTCGGGTACGGTAAACAGCGATCCGGCGTCCGGTGCATCGACGATGCGCTCGAAGGCATGCGGCACCATGGAGACGCCGAGCATCAGCACCACCACGCCGCAAACCTCCGGCGGGAAGAAGGCGCGCAGCCGCCGGAAGGTGAGGCCCACGATGATCTGCACGAGGCCTCCCACCAGCGTCAGCGCCGCGACGCCGTCAGGCCCCGCGGCCTGTCCGGCCGGAATGGCGAAGATCACGAACATCGGCGAGGACAATGGAATGAGCAGCAGCCCCGAGGAGAAGCGCCGGCTGCCGCCCTGCACGATGGCGCCGATGCCGCAGGCGAGAAGCGTGCCCACCACCATGCCCTGCTGCTGTGCGAGGGTGAACCCCGCACCCTTCGCCACCATCGCGGCATAGACCAGGAACACGATGGAGAGGGCGGCATGCTGCAGGCCCAGCACCAGCATGGAGGCCGTGGGCGGCCGTTCATTCACCGCATAGACGAGGTTGCGCGGGCGCTTCATTGCAACAGGTCCATGCCGGCGTCCGGCTTCGCGTCACACGTCAAGACTGCACTCTCCCATTCCGGCCTGCCTTGCGTGAGTCAGGCCTGCCCCGGCATCCCGCCGGCGCCCCGGGCGCGTAGCAGAGTCTAGGCCTTCAGTTCAATCACCACCGGCACATGGTCGGAAGGTTTTTCCTGCGTGCGCACCTCGCGCTCGATCTGCGCGGATGTCAGCAGGTCCGCCGCCTGCGGCGACAACAGCAGGTGGTCAATTCGAATGCCGTTGTTCCGTTGCCACGCGCCGGCCTGGTAATCCCAGAAGGTATAAAGCCCCGGCGTGTCGCCATGCACCTGGCGGATCGCGTCGGTGAGGCCGAGGTTGAGCAGGGTGCGGAACCTGGCGCGCGACTGAGGCTGGAACAGCGCATCGTTCACCCAGTTCTCCGGGTGCCTCGCGTCGAGCGGGGTGGGGATCACGTTGTAGTCGCCCGCCAGCACCAGCGGCTCCTCGAGCTTCAGCAGCGCCTTGGCATGCGCGCGCAGGCGGTCCATCCAGCGCAGCTTGTAGTCGAATTTCTCCGTACCCAGAGGATTCCCGTTGGGAAGGTAGATCGAGGCGACGCGCACCACGCCCGACTTGCGCGCGAACACGGCCTCGAGGTAGCGCGCCTGGGTGTCGTCCTCCTCGCCGGCAAGCCCGCGCGTCACGTCCTCGGGCGTGAACTTCGAGAGGATGGCGACGCCGTTATAGGTCTTCTGGCCGTGGACCAGCACGTTGTAGCCCAGTTCCTCGAAGGCCTGTGCGGGGAAGGCGTGGCCCTCGCATTTCAGTTCCTGCAGGCAGACGATGTCCGGGTTGGCCTGGCGCAGCCACGCGAGCGCGTTGTCGAGGCGGGCCTTGATGGAGTTGACGTTCCAGGTGGCGATCTTCATGTCCGCCATGATGGCGGGGGCGCTGGTGCGCCGCAAGTCAGATCGAGAACGACGTGCCGCAGCCGCAGGAGGACGTGGCGTTGGGGTTCCTGATGCGGAAGGACTGGCCCATCAGGTCGTCGACGAAGTCGATCTCCGCTCCGTCGAGGAATTCCTGGCTCACCGGGTCGACCAGCGCCTTGACACCGGCGCGCTCGATCACGAGGTCGTCGTCCGCCGCGGCGTCGGCCAGCTGGAAGTCATACTGGAAGCCGGAGCAGCCCCCGCCATTCACCGCGATGCGGAGTGCCGCCTTGCCCGGCTCCCTGGCCAGGATGTCTCGGATGCGCGAGGCTGCGGCCTCGGTGAGGGTGATCGTTGCGGTCATGTCGTGTATGTTGGGTCCTGTTCCAGTCTTGTCAACGGATTCTCCCATGCAGCGGTTCACGGCGCCCTATTCCTCGCTTCCCGAGGAGACCCGCGGACGGGTGCATCCGGAGGAGGGGCTGGATTTCCGCTCGGCCTTCGCCCGCGACCGCGACCGCATCATCCACTCCCAGGCCTTCCGGCGGCTGAAGCACAAGACCCAGGTCTTCGTCTATCACGAGGGTGACCACTACCGGACCAGGTTGACCCACACCATCGAGGTGGCCCAGGTCGCTCGTTCCATCGCCCGTGCGCTGGGCCTCGACGAGGACCTGACGGAGGCCCTGGCGCTGGGCCACGACCTCGGCCACACCCCCTTCGGCCATGCCGGCGAGCGCGAGCTGGACAAGCTCATGAAGCCCTGGGGCGGCTTTGATCACAACGCCCAGTCGCTGCGCATCCTCACCAAGCTCGAGAAGCGCTACGCCCGCTTCGACGGGCTCAACCTCACCTGGGAGACGCTGGAGGGGCTGGTCAAGCACAATGGCCCGCTGGTGAACGCCGAGGGCGACCCGGTCGGACGCTACCGCGAGCATGGCCTGCCGGAGGCGATCGTCGAATATGCCGCCGGCCACGACCTCGAGCTCGCCTCCTATGCCTCGGCGGAGGCGCAGGTGGCGGCGATCTCGGACGACATCGCCTACAACGCCCATGACATTGACGACGGCCTGCGGGCCGGGCTGTTCGGGCTCATCGACCTCGGTGACGTGCCGCTGGCGGGGGAGGCGCTGGCGCAGGTCCTGAAGCTCTATCCCAACCTTGAGCATGACCGGATCGTGCATGAAACGGTGCGCCGCGTGATGTCGTCCATGGTCAACGACATCATCACCCAGTGCAACAAAAACAACGCCGAAAACAACTTCCGCAACGTTGCCGGCGTGCGTCGGCTTGGCCGGCCCTTCGTGGCCTTCAGCACGGCGATGGATGCACGCAACAGGGCCTTGCAGTCGTTTCTCAACGAACGCATGTATCGTCATGATAGGGTTGAGGAAATCATGGCCCGCGCCCGCCGCGTGGTGCATGATCTCTTCACCGCCTACATGAACGATCCGAAGCTCCTCCCGCCCGGCTGGCAGGACGCCCAGCCCCGCCAGGTCTGCGATTTCATCGCCGGCATGACCGACCGCTACGCACTCGACCAGCACAAGCGACTGTTTGACCTCGATCCGCTTTTCCGCTAGGGGCCAGCAGGGCGTTGATTCAACAGTTTAAAAGTAGACATGAACCTGTTTGCTGAGTTTCTGCAGGTGGTCGCCGAGGCCGTCTCCACGGTCGCGGCCCAGCAGGGCAAGGACGTGCCGGACCTGTCCCGGGTCACGGCCGAACCGCCGCGCGACCCCGCCCACGGCGACATCTCCACCAACGCCGCAATGGTGCTCAACAAGACCTTCGGCATGCCGCCGAAAGCCTTGGCGCAGTTGCTTTCCGCGTTGCTGTCGGAGCACAAAAACGTTGCCGCCGTCGACATTGCAGGTCCCGGTTTCATCAACGTCAGGCTCGTTGCTTCCGAGTGGCCCCGCGTCCTCGAAGCCGTGCTCGCAGAAGGCGAGCGTTACGGCAATTCGACCTTGGGTAGTGGCAAGAAGGCCAATGTCGAATACGTCTCCGCCAACCCGACCGGGCCTCTCCACGTGGGCCACGTCCGGGGTGCGGTGTTCGGCGACGCGCTGGCCGAACTCCTCAAGGCCTCGGGCTACGAGGTTACCCGCGAATACTACATCAATGACGCCGGTGCCCAGGTTGACGTGCTGGCCCGCTCCGCCTACCTCCGCTACCTCGAGGCGCTGGGCGAGACGATCGGCGAGATCCCTGCAGGCCTTTATCCGGGCGACTACCTGAAGCCGGTGGGGCAGGCGCTGGCGCAGGAGCATGGCCCGGCGCTCAAGGCCATGGACGAGGCGGAATGGCTTCCCATCGTGCGCGCCCGAGCCATCGCGATGATGATGGACCTGATCCGCGAAGACCTCGCCGCGCTCAACATCCGGCAGGAGGTCTTCGCCTCCGAGAAGGCACTGCATGAGTCCGGACAGGTGAAGGAGACCATCGCCGAGTTGCGGCAGCGGGGCCTCGTCTACCAGGGAACCCTGCCGCCGCCCAAGGGCGAGGTGCCGGAGGACTGGGAGGACCGCGAGCAGACGCTGTTCCGCACCACCGGCTTTGGCGATGACATCGACCGGCCGCTGCTCAAGTCCGATGGCTCCTACACCTATTTCGCCTCCGACGTGGCCTACAGCCGCAACAAGATCCAGCGCGGTTTCGACGAGCTGATCTACATCCTCGGCGCCGACCATGGCGGCTACGTCAAGCGCCTCGAGGCGCTGGGCGCGGCGCTCCAGGGCAACCGCAACGTCGACGTCATCGTCAGGTTGTGCCAGCTGGTCAAGCTCTATCGCGCCGGCGAGCCGGTGCGCATGTCGAAGCGGGCGGGCGAATTCGTGACGCTGCGCGACGTGGTGGACGAGGTCGGCCCGGACGTGGTCCGCTTCATGATGCTGTTCCGCAAGAACGAGGCGCCGCTCGACTTCGACTTCGCCAAGGTGACGGAGCAGTCCAAGGACAATCCGGTATTCTACGTGCAGTACGCGCATGCCCGGACCTGTTCCGTCCTGCGCAATGCGGCGGAGGAGGGGCTCGCCCCCGCAGAAACACCCAGATTCGATCTGCTCACGGATGAAGCGGAGCTCGGACTGGTGCGCCGGATGGCCGAATTCCCACGCCTCGTCGAGGCTGCGGCACAGGCTCACGAGCCTCATCGCATCGCCTTTTATCTGTTTGATCTCGCTGGCGATTTCCATGCTCTTTGGAACAAGGGCAAAGACTCGCCGCATTTAAGATTTATTTTGAAAGAAGATGTGAAACTCACCCAAACACGTCTCGCCTTCCTCATGGCGATTCGATATGTTTTGGCAAATGGCCTTCGGATCCTCGGGGTGAGACCCGCCGAAGAGATGTAGAGGCGTAAGGGTCATATGGATCAAGATTCGAGCAACGGCGGCGCTGGGCCGGACAAGCGGAACTGGCGCGAGCGTCTCGGCATTGGCGCGAAGGAGCTTCCGAAGCTTTCGGATGAGTTCCGCGACGAGCCGCAGATTGCTCCGCCGCCGGCCGGCACGGCCAAGCCTGCGCCGCGCGCCCCCGTGACCAAGCCGGCGCCGATGGCGCCGCGGGTCGCACCCAGGCCTGCCCAGCCTGCCGCCGAAGCGCCTGCCGCTGCCCCGGCAGTTCCGCCGGCCCTGTCGCGCGCCACACCGAAGGTTCCCGACAATGCCGCGCAGGACGCGCTGGCCGAAAAGCTGCGGGCCCAGCGCGCCGCGGCCGAACGCCTGGCCGAGCAGCGGGTGCAGGCCGCCCGCAACAGGGCGGAGACCAAGAAGCCCGAACCGCCGCCGCCCCCGCCGCCCGCCCGTCCGGCAAGCCCGCCACCGCGCGCTGCG
>NZ_QKVK01000012.1 GCF_003234965.1 Aestuariivirga litoralis | reverse complement strand
CCACCGAGGGCGCGGCCCCCGCCGCGGCCCCCGCCCAGCCCACGCCCCCGCCGGAGCCCGCCTCCGCCCCGGCCTCCGACCCGGCCTCCGTCGCGTCGCCCGCCCCGGGCAAGGCTCCGGCAGAGGGGCCGGTCTTCGGGTCCTCGGGTGCGCTGGATGCGCCCGCCGCCGTGGAAGCGCCCGCCCTGCCGGCGGAGGAGGCCGCCCCGCCGCCCCTTCCCAAGCCCAAGCCCGCCGCGAAGGTGAAACAGGCGCAGAAGCCCGCGCCGCAAAAGAAGGCCCAGCCGCAGCCGCGCGCCCGCGTGGCCATGCAGGACCCGCCGCAATATTATCCGGAGCCCGATGGCTTCCCGCCGCCGCCCCCTGGCATGGAACCGCCGGGCTACGGCCCGGACGCCTATGCGCCCCCCGGCTATGACCAGGGCTTCCTGCCGGGCCGCGGCCCCTACCGTCTGGTGATCTTCGAGCGCCAGCCCGGCCGCCCGGCCACGGCCTGGAGTGCGGGCGTCGTCTTCAAGTCGATCGGCAAATGCACCAAGCAGGGCGTCAAGGCCGTGCTCCGCCGCACCGCCGACATGGACCCCTATGACGACGGCACGAGGGTCTGGTACGAGTGCCAGCAACTGAGCCAGCGCTGACCGCCTCGCGGTCCTCTCCCGCCGCTGCGGAAGAGGACGAAACGCCTCACGCCTTCTTCAGGAACTCGGTCTTCAGCACCAGCCCCTTGATGGTGGCCGTGCGCCCCTCGATCTCGCCCGGATTGCCGGTGAGGCGGATGTTCTTGATCAGCGTCCCGCGCTTCAGCGTCTCGCCCGCGCCCTTCACCTTCAGGTCCTTGATGACATGAACGGAATCGCCGTCCTTCAGGATGTTGCCGTTCGAGTCCTTCACGTCGTCCAAGGGAATGCTCCTGTGTGAGTGTGTGTGAGGCCGGTCTAGCACCGATCTCCACTCCGGCACCATGCCTCCCCATCTCCCTCACCCCAGCGACAGCCGGGGACCAGCTTTCTTGTCGGCCTGCGAGCAATTCCTCGCGACAACCTTGCAGAAACTCACGCAGGATGTCGACGCTATCGATGAAAATGCCCTAGCGCCGCAGCATGGCCTTCCGTCGAGACGAATTGGGTGCTGCCAACTGATAAGCCTAATCACCAAGGCTACCCAGCCAAGCTGGCAAGACAGAGTGGTAGCCATGGCTCATGACACCATCTCCAACCCATCTAGGCGGATCATCCCGGTTACTCGCCAGATAATCCAACCATGCTCGATTCCAGAGAATACTGCTTTCGAATGGGTCATCATCAAGCTTCTCCGGATAACTATGGGACAGATCATAGGGATAGTAGGTTTCCCGGCAATCCATTGCTTCGCGACGCCTTCCGTCAGGCCCCACTGCACACCACTGACGGTCGCCCGGTTGAGCGGTCCAAGATAGGCCTTCGTGGAAACAGGACAGAGCGCGGAATCTTGGTTCGATTACAGTCTGACCATCTTGATCCAGCAATCCCCAAAGGCCTTTCTGCTGGAAGAAGCGCAAACCACCTCTGCATGTCAGCGCCTGCGCTGGGGAAGGCCTCGCGGCAATGGGCCGGTCAACTCTATTGCCAAATGCGTCAATCCAATAGGCATCTACTCCCTCACCCACTGCGAATGTGTTGTTGCGATCAGGCGTAAGTTCTGCATATCTGGGTTGGACCGTGAAGATGCCCGAACGGTCGATGATCCCCCATTTGCCATCGACCTTTACTGCGGCGTGGTTGCCGGAGAACGAATAAGTGTTCTCGAAACCATCTATTCCTCCAAGAACAGTCCCGTCTTCCAGTACGAAGAACAACCGATTACCCCGGCTCGCCGCGAACGGTCCCTGGCCGCATTTTTCAAGGTACATGGAGGATGTATTGTCGAAACGACCGACGACACGGCCGTTTCCTGGAAACATGAATTCGACCTCCTGACCCCTATTTAGAATAACAAGCCCACTTTCGCATTCCACCAAGGGCACGCCGTCGAGCTGATCGGGGATCAATTGGCCGTCAGGATCGACACTGAACCATTTGTCTGCAATGCGAGCGCGCGGCAACTTGCCGTCCTCGCGAATATCGACCTCGTCGAAATAGCGTCCTGCGAGCAGCGAGCCGTCAGACTTGACGATGCCCTGCTTCACGTCGTTAGCGCCAGTGTCGGTATATGGTTTGTCTTCGCTTGCGAAGCCGTAGCCACCACGCCAATAGCTCAAATGTGCGAATTCGAGCGGGACAACCAGGTCACCGTTGCGATCGACAGCGCCCCAGCGAACCGTTTTTCTTCGCTCAATTGGAGGCAGATCGGGCTGTGTCGGTGCATATACCACCGCATGTGTTTCCATCACCCTCTGCACGTGTTCATAGCGAGGCGATACTTGCCAATTGCCGTCAGCCCTGAGCAGGCCCCATTGTAATTCGCCTTGCTGATTATGCCGGCCAGCCCAGATCAGCCCGCGTTGCGGTTCATCGAATGTGTCGAAAGCCAAATCCCTATCCGTCAGCCAACCTCTGTCTCGATCGTACAAACCGGCAGGTCCGAGCAGCGTCAGCGTACTTGAGCCAGTGATGGTGTCCAGATCGTCCGGAGGCACTTGCGGTGGGCTGCTTTCAGGCGACGGCTCAACAATAAATGTACCGCCAGAGAAGTGGATCACTCGAGGAAACTGGGCAGGGACCACCAGCTTGCCAGAGCGGTCAATTGCTCCAGATGCACCATTCATGCGCACCTCCGCGTAGCCGCCCAAAAACGAACTCGCAGCTTCGAAGTGGGGGGCAATGACAAGCTCGCCGGACAAATCAATGAATCCAAAAAGACCATCGATGCGGACAGCGGCAAGCCCCTCGCTGAAAGGCTTCGCGACTTCAAACTTCTGCGGAATCCGCTGTTCACTGCCAGTCGAATCGACATAACCGCAAAGCTGAAATGAACCACCACAATTTGGCTTCAACGCGGTTTCGCGGGTCATTGCCTGCGTCGACAAGGGAGTGAGCAGGGCAAAGAACCAAGCAAGATACTGCCGCAAGCTTTTGGCTCTCACGCCTCTCTCCTAACTGGACAAGAATGATTGGGCGATGTCCCGGTCGACGTAGAAATTCGCAAAGAGGTCGGCATTGCTCTTCTCGAGCACAGGCACGGGGTGTTTAATCCTAAACGAATGGCGCCATTCGTAAAACTACCACGCCCATCATTGCGCTCGCAAGCGGTTCCGGTCTCGCTCTCCGGCATTCAAACGATTGCTTGGACCTATGATCTCCGTCTTGCCACGAAGATTCCGCCAATCAGGCAAACCGGATTATCCGTTCCATCCGCAGGCAGGCTCCGCTTCACATTTTTACGGCCGGCGGCGGGGTGCGCATGCGCCTTGAATCGCGGATTGTTGGTGATGCCACAGTGACGCCTGAAACTTGCCGCAGGATGAACAGATTCCTGTTGCGCAACAATCTTGCGCGACCTCAAAACTGTTGCTTCGGGCAGTTGCGCGGGGCAACCGGCGCAACCGCGTGCGGTTGCATGGTTTGGCGCAACCCGTGGCAACGGCGACAACGCTTTTTGCATCGATCAGCAACGCTGGCGCAACATGCAGCAGGGCAAAGGGCGCAACCGCGTGCGGTTGCATGGTTTGGCGCAACCCGTGGCAACGGCGACAACGCTTTTTGCATCGGTCAACAACGCTGGAACAACATGCAACATGCCAGACGGCCGAATGCGGTGGGGGTCACCACGTGGCCTCGGGCGGGTCGGCAGGGCAACCGGCACAACGGAGCGCGGTTGCATGGTTTGGTGCAACCCTTGGCAACGGCGACAACGCTTTTTGCATCGCTCAACAACGCTGGAACAACATGCAACATGCGAAACGGCCGCCTTGCGGGCGGCCGTCAGGGCGTCATGCGGTGGGGGTCACCACGTGGCGTCGGGCGGGTCGGAGGGGCTGTTGCCGGCACCCATCACCTGCTGGTCAAAGTCGATGATGGAGCCGGTCATGAGGCCGGACTCCTCGCTCGAGAGGTAGGCGCAGGCGCGGGCGACTTCCGCGGGCTTGAGCAGGCGGCCGAAGGGGCGGCCGGCTTCGGCTTCCTTGAGCCAGCCGGGTGCGGCATCGTGATAGGTCTTCATGATGCGGTCCTCGCCGGGCGTGTCCATCCAGCCGATGTTGAGGCCGTTGACGCGGATCCGGTACTTCATCACCGAATAGGCGACGTTCTTCGTCATCACCGCCAGCGCGCCCTTGGTGGTCGAATAGGCCGTCAGGAAGTCCTGCCCGCCATGGCCCGACATCGAGAGGATGTTGACGATGGTGCCGCTGGTCCTCGATTTCTTCATCAGGTGGAGTGCGTCCTGCATGAGGAAGAAGGGCGCCTTGACATTGGCATCGAAGAGCTCGTCGTAGCGGGCTTCCGAGGTGTCCCAGATGGTGCCGCGGTCGGTGAGTGCGGCGGCGTTGACGAGGGCATCGATGCGGCCGAAGGCGGCGTCGCAGGCGGCGATGACCTGTCGCACCTCGTCGAGCTTCACGAGGTCGGCAGGCACGAAGACGGTCTTCACCCCCTTCGCCTCGAGGGCGGCCTTCACCCGGGCCCCGCGCTCGGCGTTGCGGCCGGTGATGACCATCTGGCTGACGCCGCGGTCGGCGAAGAGATGGGCGATGGCTTCACCCAGCCCTTGCGTGGAGCCGGTGACGACGGCGGTCTTGCCGTCCATGGAGAGGTGCCTGAGGCTCTCGATATTCATGGGGTTAGCCCACTTTCACGGGCTTGCCGGTCTTCCACGATTCAGTCGCCGCATCTGCCAGCTTCTGGGCCTGGAGGCCATCATGGCCCGAGGGCTTCACCGGCGTGCCGTTGGTGACGGCGTCGATGAAGGTGAGGACCTCGTTGGCATAGGCCTGGCCATAGCGCTCGGTGAAGAAGTGCTGGATCGGGTCGGCGTTGAAGCCCTCCGCCGTGGCCACTTCCACGGTGGTGTTGTGGATGTTGCCGGCGCGCAGCATGCCCTTCGACCCGTGCACCTCGATCCTCTGGTCGTAACCATATGATGCGCGGCGCGAATTGGTGATGACGGCGATCTTGCCCGACGCCGTCTGCATCTGCACCGCCGCCGTGTCGCAATCGCCTTCCTCACCGATGGCCTTGTCGACAAGCGCCGCGCCGAGGGCCTGCACCGTGACGAACTCCTCGCCAACCAGGAATCGGGCGAGGTCGAGGTCATGGATCATCATGTCGCGGAAGATGCCGCCGGAGCTCTTCACATAGGAGGCGGGCGGCGGGGCCGGGTCGCGGCTGATGATGGTGGCCATCTCGATGTTGCCGATGGCGCCGGCGCGCAGGCGCTTTTCGAGGGACGCGAAGTTGGGGTCGAAGCGGCGGTTGAAGCCGATCATCAGGGTGGACTTGTTCTTCGCCACCGTCTTCAGGCAGTCCTCGATGCGGGCGACGGAAAGGCTCACCGGCTTCTCGCACAGGATGGCCTTGCCGGCATTCGAGGCGGCCTCGATCTGCTCGGCATGGAAGGGGGTGGGGGTGGCGATCAGGATCGCCTCGACGTCACCGGCCCTGATGATGTCATCGACCGCGGCGACCTTCGCGCCCACCTCGGCGGCCAGTTCCTCGGCGGCCTTGGGCATGGCGTCGGCGATGTAGGCCACCCTGGCCTTGCCCGAGGCGGCGATGGTGCGGGCATGGACCTTGCCGATGCGGCCGGCGCCCAGAACTCCAAAACGTAGCATTCAGTCCTCCCTTGGAACGGTCGATTCGTGTTGTCGGCGGATGCCGGAAAGCATGTTGTTCGGTTGCATGCCGTTGCTTTTCGGTTGTTGTCCAGAGGCGGATGACGTGCATCCGAACGACGATGCGCAACATTATTTCGCAGCCCCGTCCCACCGCCAAAATTAGAACAAACATTCCGAATTGACTTCATTTTGGAATTGTTGTTTCGTATTGTCAAGCGAGCAGTCAGAAATCGGAGTGCGACATGTCAGCGGGTTCGGACCGGGGCAAGCGGTTGGACGTCATCACCATCGGGCGGTGCTCGGTGGACCTCTATGGCCAGCAGATCGGGTCGAGGCTGGAGGACATCGCCTCCTTCGCCAAGTCGGTTGGCGGCTGCCCCTCCAACATCGCCATCGGCACGGCGCGACTTGGCCTCAAGTCCGGCCTCATCACCCGGGTGGGCGACGAGCAGATGGGGCGCTACGTGAAGGAGCAGATGGCGCGCGAGGGCGTGGCCCTCGACGGGATCGCGACCGACCCCGAGCGGCTCACCTCGCTGGTGCTGCTGTCGGTCGAGAACGACAAGACCTTCCCGCTGATCTTCTACCGCGACAACTGCGCCGACTCGGCTCTTTCCGAGGCCGACATCGACGAGGACTTCGTGAAGTCCTCCGCGTCCGTGCTGGTCACCGGCACGCATTTCGCCAAGCCGCATACCGATGCCGCACAGAGGAAGGCGATGCGCATCGCGCGGGCCCATGGCGCAAAGGTGATCCTCGACATCGACTACCGGCCGAACCTGTGGGGCCTCGCGGGGCTTGGTGCGGGCGAGGAGCGCTACATCAAGTCGGACAAGGTGTCCGATCACATGAAGTCGATCCTGCCCGACTGCGACCTGATCGTGGGCACCGAGGAAGAGGTGCATATCGCGGCGGGCTCGGAAGACACGCTGGAGGCGCTGCGCATCATCCGTTCGCTCTCGAAGGCGGTGATCGTGCTGAAGCGCGGGCCGATGGGCTGCGTGGTCTATCCGGACGCCATTCCGGATGCGCTCGACAAGGGCATCGTGGGCAAGGGCTTCCCCATCGAGGTCTATAACGTGCTGGGCGCGGGCGACAGCTTCATGTCCGGCTTCCTGCGCGGCTGGCTCCGGGGCGAGGATTATGCGACGAGCGCTACATGGGCCAATGCCTGCGGGGCCTTCGCGGTGTCCCGCCTGCTGTGCTCGCCTGAAATCCCGACCTGGGAGGAGCTGCAGTTCTTCCTGAAGCATGGCAGCGAGCACCGCGCGCTCCGGAAGGACGAGGCGATCAACCACGTGCACTGGGCGACAACCCGGCGCCAGCAGCCGGAACAGCTGCTCGCCTTCGCCATCGACCACCGCATGCAGATGGAGAAGATGGCGGATGATGCGGGAGCACCCCGCGCCCGCCTCAACGACTTCAAGCGGCTTGCCATGCAGGCCATTGGCCGCGTCTCCAAGGGCAGGCCGGGCTTCGGCACGCTGCTCGACGACGTCTACGGCCGCGAGGCGATGTTCGATGCGGCGAAGCTGGGCCTGTGGATCGGCCGCCCGCTGGAGCAGCCGGGCTCGCGTCCCCTGCGCTTCGAGTTCACGCAGGACGTCGGCGCAAGGCTGGTCGACTGGCCGGTGACGCACACCATCAAGTGCCTCGCCTTCTATCACCCGGACGACCCGCAGGCACTGAAGGACGAGCAGGCACAGAAGCTGCGGACACTCTATGAGGCTGCCCGCAAGGTGGGGCGCGAATTGCTGGTGGAGATCATCGCCGGCAAGCACGGGTCGCTGGACGACATGACCATCGCGCGCGCGATGAAGGAGCTCTATGCACTCGGCATCAAGCCCGACTGGTGGAAGCTGGAGCCGCAGGCGAGTGCGAAGGCGTGGGAGAACATTGCCGCGGTGATCGCGAAGAACGACCCGTGGTGCCGCGGCGTGGTGCTGCTGGGCCTCGACGCGCCGGAAGAGGAGCTCGCCAAGGGCTTCGCGGCAGTGGCGGGGCAGCCCGTCGTGAAGGGGTTTGCCGTGGGCCGCACGATCTTCAGCAACGCGGCGCAGAGATGGTTGCGCGGCGAGATGACGGATGATCAGGCAGTGGCCGACATGGCGCAGCGCTTCCAGGCGCTGGTGGACATCTGGGACGCGGCGCGGAAGGCGGCGTGAGACCATGAAACATAGCTTCATCATGCGCGGGCTTGACCCGCGCATCCTTTTCACCGCCGCGAAAGGATGGCCGGGACAAGCCCGGCCATGATGGGCGTGGGAGTGATGAACCCCCGGAACAATCAGTGAGCAGGAGCCACCCATGAGCAAGACAATCCGCCTCACCGCCGCCCAGGCGCTGGTGAAATTCATGACGGCGCAGATGAGCGTCGTCGATGGCGTGGAAGTTCCCATCTTCGCCGGCATGTGGGCGATCTTCGGCCACGGCAACGTCGCCGGCATGGGCGAGGCGCTGTGGCATGTGCGCGACAAGCTTCCGACCTATCGTGGCCAGAACGAGCAGTCGATGGCGCATGCGGCGATCGCCTATGCCAAGGCGATGCGGCGGCGGCGCATGATGGCCTGCACCACATCCATCGGCCCCGGCGCCATCAACATGGTGACGGCGGCGGCGGTGGCCCATGTCGACCGCATTCCGCTCCTCCTGATCCCCGGCGACATCTTCGCCAGCCGCAGGCCGGACCCGGTTCTTCAGCAGGCGGAGGATTTCGGCGACGGCACGGTGTCGGTCAATGACTGCTTCAAGCCGGTGTCGCGCTATTTCGACCGCATCCTGCGGCCCGAGCAGCTGATCCCCGCGCTGAACCGCGCCATGGTGGTGCTGACGGACCCGGCCGAATGCGGGCCGGTGACGCTGTCCTTCGCGCAGGACGTGCAGGCCGAGGCCTATGATTATCCCGAGAGCTTCTTCGCGCGTCGCGTGTGGGCGCAGCGCCGGGTGCGGCCGGACGAGAACGAGCTCGCGGCGGCCGTGACGGCGCTGCGTGCGGCGAAGAAGCCGGTCATCATCGCGGGCGGCGGTGTCCTCTTCTCCGAAGCCTCGGCGACACTCGCAGCCTTCGCGGCGAAACACGGCATTCCGGTGATGGAGACGCAAGGCGGCAAGTCCTCGCTGCCCTTCACCGATCCCCTCAACATGGGGGCCGTGGGCGTCACCGGCACCGCCGCGGCGAACCGGCTGTGCGAGCAGGCGGACGTGGTGCTGGCCGTGGGCACGCGGCTGCAGGATTTCACCACAGGCTCCTGGGCGCTGTTCCAGAATCCGGAGAAGACCATCATCGGGCTCAACACGCAGGTCTTCGACGCGACCAAGCATCGCGCGCTGCCGCTCGTGGCGGATGCACGCGTGGGGCTGGAAGAACTTTCCGCCGATCTCGGTGGCTGGGCCGCGCCGAAAGCGTGGACGGCGGATGCGCAGGCGGGCTTCAGGGACTGGATGGCGGTGGCCGATAGCTACACGGCACCCAGCAATGCCGAGCGGCCGTCGGACGCGCAGGTGATCGGGGCCGTGCAGCGGGCACTGGGCCGGGAGGTGTCGCTGATGGGGGCCTCGGGCGGATTGCCGGGGGAACTCCACAAGCTGTGGCAGGCGAGCTATCCCTCCTCCTACCACCTCGAATATGGCTTCTCCTGCATGGGCTACGAGATCGCCGGCGGCATCGGCATGAAGCTGGCGCAGCCCGACCGCGAGGTCGTGGTCATGCTGGGTGACGGCAGCTACATGATGATGAATTCGGAGCTCGCCACATCGGTGATGATGGGGGTGAAGATCACCGTGGTGCTGCTCGACAACCGCGGCTTCGGCTGCATCAACCGCCTGCAGCATGCCTGCGGGGCTGAGCGCTTCAACAATCTCTACGACTACAACACCTTCCAGGAGGAGAGCCCGCAGATCGACTTCGTGATGCATGCGAAGAGCATGGGGGCGATTGCGGTGAAGGCAAAATCGCTGGCGGAGCTCGAAGCCGCGCTGGTGGAGGCCAAATCGGCGCCGCGGACGAGCGTGATCGTCATCGACACCGACCCGATGATGACCACCGATGCCGGTGGACATTGGTGGGAAGTGGCGGTACCGGAAGTATCCGTGCGGCCTCAGGTGAACGAGGCGCGCAGGAACTATGAAGCGGCCCTCGCGAAGCAGCGCGTGGGCGACTGAGGAGGCAGGGATGTCGAAGCTGAAGATCCACCCGACGACGGACAATGGCCGCATCGTGCATGTGACTCCGGAGAGTGCGGGCTGGACGCATGTGGGCTTCGACATCTGGAAGCTGAAGCCGGGCGAAGTGGCCGGCGGCGGCGAAGAGGGGCGCGAGTTGTGCCTCGTGTTCATCGGCGGCAAGGGCCACGTCTTCGTCGGCGCCAAGGACTTCGGCGTGCTGGGCGAGCGCAACTCGCCCTTCGAGGGCAAGCCCTGGTCGGTCTATATCCCCGCCGGCGAGCCGTGGAAGGTGACGGCGGAGAATGACGTGACACTGGCGGTGTGCACGGCACCGGGCGAGGGCGGCAAGTTTCCGGCCCGCGTCATTCCCCCTGAGGGCCTGCACCAGGAGACGCGCGGCAAGGGCTCGAACACGCGGCACGTCACCAACATCATTCCCGAATGGGACCCGGCCGAGGGCCTCCTCGTCGTCGAGGTCATCACGCCGGGCGGCTGCACGTCGTCCTATCCGCCGCACAAGCACGACCAGGACAATCTCCCTCACGAGTCATTGCTCGAGGAGACCTACTACCACCGCCTCAACCCGCCGCAGGGCTTCGCCTTCCAGCGCGTCTATACCGATGACCGCTCGCTCGACGAGGCGATGGCGGTGGAGGACGGCGACGTGACGCTGGTGCCCAGAGGCTATCACCCCTGCGCCACCACGCATGGCTATGACCTCTATTACCTGAACGTGATGGCCGGGCCGAAGCGGACGTGGAAGTTCCACAACGCGCCGGAGCATGCGTGGCTGCTGAAGGCTTAGGCCGCACTTTCACCAAACATCCGTCATCCCGGCGAAAGCCGGGACCCCGCTTTCTACCCGCTCCGGCATCCAAAGCGGGGCCCCGGCTTTCGCCGGGGTGACGAAACTGTGGAACTCACACCTTCAGCGTCTGGCGGTATTTCTCCGCATCCCAGTTCACCAGGCGGTCGACGTCATCCTCCGTCAGCGCCACGAGCGGGTCATCCTCCGCCACCCGGCGCATGACGTCGGCGAGGCAGCGGCCCATGGGTTCGATCGCGGGCTTGGCGTCATCGCGGATCAGGACGCCGAGGCCGGGAATGGCGACGAGGGGCGGGTTGCCGTCGAAGCTGGTGGCGACGCCGACGCCGAGGAAGACCACGTGGTCGGGATAGAAGACCTTGTGCTGGCCGCGCTTCAAGGCCAGCGGATCGGTGGCCAGCGCGTGGGTCTCGTCCATTTCGGCGGGCCTGTAGGACGTGCCGGCGCTGAGCTTTTCCAATGCGACGCGGTCCACCTTCGCGGCGGCGCGGACGGGACGGGTGACGGCGGTGACCACCTTGTCGAGCAGGGCTTCCGCCTCTTCCACGGTATCCGCCGCGACGGCGAGGCCGTGGTTGCCGAGGACGAGCACGTCGACGCCCGGCCGCATGCGCGCTTGGATCGCACCTGCAAGCGGCAGGCCGGGGCGGGCGTAGGGAATGAAGGCCCAGTCGAAACCCTTCAACCTCTCGGCAAGGCGCTGCTCGGCATCGGCACGGATGGCCCAGGCGATGGTGTTGACGCAATGGACATGCACCACCACGCGCTGCGGCATCAGCGCATGCACGGTGGTCTCGATCGAGGGGCGGAGGCCGGTGCTGTTCAGGTCGGTGCGCACGAAGGCGGTGCAGGATTCGCAGGCCGGGTCATTGCCGGCGAGGCCCTGCATGATGGCGGCATGGTCGAGCGGCACGAAGATGTCGCGCGCGGCGGCGTCCTTCAGCCAGGTGCCCGAGGCCTTGATCCACATCACACCCCCGTCCTTGAGCGAGGTGTTGCCGCCGGCGGCCTGCACCAGCAGCGGGTCGCTGCCGACCTTTGCGGAAAGTTGGCGGAGGCGGTCGAGTTCTACCATTGGAAGGCGTCCATCACGTAATCGGGTTGGGGAGAGAGCGTTGCCGGGTCGTGGCCTGCCGACACGCCCTGCAGCACGAGAAGCGTTGAAAAGCCCGCGGCGCGGCCACCCGCCACGTCATGCTCGGCACTGTCGCCGATGCAGAGGATGCGCTGCGGGTTGCCGATGAGGCGCGCGGCGTCCCTGTAGATTTGCGGGTAGGGCTTGCCGATCCAGGTGACCGAGCCTCCCATCTCCTCGTAAAGCGACGCGATGGCGCCGGGGGCGGGCATGAGGCCCTGCGGCGTGAGCATCAGCTTGTCGGGGTTGCAGCAGATGGCGGGCAGCGTGAGGCCGGTGAGCAGCTTGCGATAGTCCTCGAGCGAGGTCGTTGGCGCGTTGGAGCCGAGGATGAGGATCACTTCGGCCTCGCGCGGGTCGTTGACGAACTGGATACCGTCGAAGCCATAGTCCTCGCCGTCCTTGCCGATGAGGAAGGCGCGTCTCGCGGTGAGGCTGGAGAAGGCGACCTCGCCGGAGCTGATGGCATCGACGAAATGCTCGCGCGGCACGCCCATCTTGACGAGGCGCTGGCGATTGGCCTCCGCGCGCTTTCCCGAATTGGTCATCACCGCGACGGGGATGCCGAGCCTGTGCAGTTCGCTGAGCACCCGCGTGGTGCCGGGATAGAGCGTCTGGCCGTCATGGATGACGCCGAACTGGTCGATCAGCATGCCGTCGAAGCGGGATGCGATTTCGTGCAAACCACTAATTCGCATGGCCGATGCCTCGCCATGCCAGGCGGGCCGTGCCGACGGCGGCGTGTTCGCTGAGGGAAGGTTTCTCGGGCACGCCGAGGGCCTTCAGGCGCATCGCCGTCCAGGCGGCATTGGCGGAGCCGCCGCCGGCAGTGCGGATGCTCTTCAGTTTCGAGGCCCCGAGGGCGCCGAGCTTGGCATAGGCCTCCGCCTCGATGCGGGCGATGCCTTCGAGAATGCCCTGGAAGAAGATGCGGTCATCCGCCGGGCGCGGTGTCAGGCGCGGCTGGAAATTGGGGTCATTGACGGGGAAGCGCTCGCCGGGCTTGGGCAGCGGGTAATAGTCGAGGCCGGTGGGATGGTCCGGCTGGAGCAGCGGCGTCAAGCGCGCGATGTCGTCCTTCGAGAAGTATGTGCCGATGGCGGCACCGCCGGTGTTGGACGCACCACCCGCCAGCCACTGGTCGCCGATGCGGTGGCTGTAGATGCCGAAGTCGGGGGCGAAGACGGGAGTCTCCGAGAGCAGCTTCAGCGTCAGCGTGGTGCCGAGCGAGGTGACGCCGTCGCCGGGCGCCGAGGCACCGGACGCGAGGAAGGCGGCGCAGCCGTCGGTGGTGCCGGCGACGATGGCGGTGTTTTCGGGCAGGCCGAGCTCCGCGGCCATCTCCCAGGTGATGTTGCCGATCTTGGTGCCGGCGGGCACGACGGTGGGGAAGAGGCGGGTATCGAAGCCCGTCCTCGTGATCCAGTGTGGCCAATAGCGGGTGACGGGGTCGTAGCCGGACTTGAGCGCGTTGTTCTCGTCGGTGACGTCGTAGCGGCCCGAGAGCTTGCCGAGAATCCAGTCGGCCTGGTGGATGATGCGGTTACCCTTGCCGGTGAGTTCCATGGCGCGGGCCAGGGGCGAGGTCGAGCCGAGGGCTGCCGTCTCGCGGGGTGCTACGGCGGCGATCTTCGCGAGCATCTCCTTGTCGCAGACGTCGTTGTACATGGAGCCGAGGCTTGCAGGTGAGCCGTCGGGATTGATCGCGAGGATGGTGCCCGAGGTGCCGTCGATCGAGATCGCACGCACATGCAAGCCATCGCGCTTCAGGGCGGCGAAGGCGGCGAGGGTGGCGTCCCACCAGATCTGCGGGTCCTGCCAGGCGCGGCCGAAATCTGTGAGGGGCGCCACGATGGGCGCGGTGGCCATCGCCTTGAGGCTGTTCGCCTCGTCGGTGGCGGCAATGCGTACGCCCGAGGTGCCGATGTCGATGCCGAGGACGACGTCCGTCATTCTGTTTCCATGGCGAGGATGGACTGAGCCGTCTGCTCGTCCGTGATGATGACGTCGCACATGCCACCCTTGAGCACGCCCCGCAAGCCTTGCGCCTTGGTCTTGCCGCCCGAGGCGATCATGACGCAGGGAATCTGCTTCAGTTTTTCTGGCGAAAGGGCGACAACGCGCTTGTTCAACTCATGGTCGACGATGCGGCCCTCGCGGTCGATCCAGTGCGCCGAGATGTCGCCCACCGCGCCGGCCTGCGTGAGCGAATCGACATCGGCGCGCGACACGAGCCCGACGCGGGTCATGGTGCAGGTGGGTGTCAATTCACCGACCGAGAGGAAGGCGAGATCGACCTTCGCGCCGCGCTCGAAGATCTCGTGCAGCATGGGCTGCGCCATGAGGAGGTCGCGCGTCGACTGCGTATCGGTGAGGGCAGGGGCGGCGACGTAATAGCATTGCGCGCCGACGAGATCGGCCAGGTGCGAGGCCGTCTCATGCGGGTTCATGGCAGAGCCGCGGGTGAGACCACCGAGCAGCGAGACGACGGAGAGGCGGCCCAGCTGGCGGCGCGGCACGGACTGGATGGAGAGCCTGAGCGTGCGGCCCCAGCCGACGCCAACCGACATGCCGTCCTTGAGCCGCGACGACAAGGCCGCAGCCGCGGCGGTGGCGATGACCTGCGGGATCAGCTCCTGGTTGGGCGGGGTGGGGACCACCGTCGCGTCCTCGAGCCCGTAGCGGCTCTTCAGCTTCTCCTCGAGCTCGACGCAGGAGGCCAGCCGGCCGGTGATGTTGATCTGGACGAGGCCCTGGTCGCGCGCCTGCGCGAGGAGCCGGTTCACGCGCGTGCGGTTGAGGCCGAGCTTCTTGCCGATCTGCGCCTGGGTGAGGCCTGCGACGAAGTAGAGCCAGGCGGCGCGGGTGGCGAACTGCTCCTCGGGGTCGATGGCAAGCGTCGGCACCAGGTCCGGCAAGACATTGCGTGTGTCGCCCTCGCCCATCATCGCCTCACATGCGGTGGAACTGGGCCCAGGGAATGTCGAGGGCGGAGTCGTTGGTCAGCGCGTCGAGCAGGGCGTTGGTGAGGGGCAGCGCCTTCGCGTCGAGCGTGCCGGCCTTCATCATGGCGCGGAGCGTCTTCGCCACGGTGACGCCGAGCTCGGCACCCTCGATGGTGTCGCCCTTCATCGGGCCGTCCTTGGTCTGGCGGTATGTGAGGCCGCGGCCGAGATTGTTGCCGAGGCGCGAGTTGCGGCCGGCCTGGGCCGTAACGTAGAGATCGCCCGCGCCGGGCATGCCCCACACGCTCTGTTCCGTGCCGCCATGGGCGCGGACCAGCACCATCAATTCGCGGATCGCCTGGTCGAAGATGATGGCGGCGGCATTGTGGTTGAAGGCGCGGTTCTCGGTGGCCGCCATCTTCTCCAGATGGCCCGCCGCCCAGCCGACGCCGATGGCGAAGAAATTCTTGAAGGCCGCACAGATCTCGACACCGATGACATCGCCTGAAAGGCGGGGGTGATAGTAATCCGTCTCCAGCATGTCGCAGAGGCTCTGCGCGAAGGGAAGGTCATGCGCGGTGATGACGGTGCCGGTCTGCCGCCGGACCGCGAGCTCGCCCGCGATGCAGGGGCCGCCGATGGCGGCGAGGCGCAAATCGAGGCCGGTGCGGCGCTTCACTTCGGATGCCACGCGGTCAGGCAAGGCGGTGAGGCGAGACTCCTCCGGATGCATGCCCTTGGTGATCATGACCACAGGCACCGGCGCCTTCAGCGTTTCGCACAGGCGGTCGATGGCCCAGGCCACGCCGGCCGAGCTGATGCCGAGGAGGAGGAGATCGGTGTCGGTGCCCAGGGCCTTGGCGAATTCATCGTGCTGGTAGCCCGTGACGCCGTCGGGGAGCCTGACGTTGAGCTTGAGATGGCGGCCCGTCGCCTTCACG
Source organism: Aestuariivirga litoralis (assembly GCF_003234965.1). Lineage (GTDB taxonomy): Bacteria > Pseudomonadota > Alphaproteobacteria > Rhizobiales > Aestuariivirgaceae > Aestuariivirga > Aestuariivirga litoralis. Next base: position 52,069 of record NZ_QKVK01000012.1, on the reverse strand, counting down.
CTGTCGATGATCTCGGTGTCGAGATGCGTGCCGACGAGGCGGACGGCATGGCCGCAGTCCCGCGCGGGGAGGCACATGGCGGAGCCCATGACGCCCGCGCCGAGGATGGTGATGGTGCTCACGCCAGGGCCTTTCCGCTTTCGGCGTCGAACAGGTGCACCTTGTCGAGGCGGGGCTTGAGGTTGACAATCTCGTCACGGCTCAAGCTCACACGGTCCTGCGTGATGGCGCAGATTTCCTGGCCGCCCATGTCGGCATAGATGTGCATTTCGGGGCCGGTCGGTTCCACCACCACGACCTTGGCCGGCGCACCGCCGCCGAAGGTGAAGTGCTCCGGGCGGATGCCATAGACCACCTTCTGGCCGATCTTCGCATTGTGGACATCGGGAAGCGGCAGCACGGTTCCGTCCGCGACCTTCACGCCGGTGCCCGTCACCTCGCCCTTCAGGAGGTTCATCGAGGGTGAGCCGATGAACTCTGCGACGAAGAGATTGGCGGGCTTGTCATAGACCTCGAGCGGCGAGCCTTCCTGCTCGATGTAGCCGTCGCGCAGGATGACGATCTTGTCGGCCATGGTCATGGCCTCGATCTGGTCATGCGTCACGTAGACGGTGGTGGTCTTGAGGCGCTCGTGGAGCTCCTTGATCTCGGTGCGCATCTGGACGCGCAGCTTGGCATCGAGGTTGGACAAGGGCTCGTCGAAGAGGAAGACGGCCGGATTGCGGACGATGGCGCGGCCCATGGCGACGCGCTGGCGCTGGCCACCCGAAAGCTCGCGCGGGTAGCGGTCCAAGTAGGGCTCGAGGTTCAGGATCTTCGCGGCCCACTTCACCTTCTCGTCGATCTCGGACTGCGGGCGCTTGGCGAGCTGCAGCGAGAAGCTCATGTTGTCGCGCACCTTCATGTGGGCGTAGAGCGCATAGTTCTGGAACACCATGGCGATGTTCCGGTCCTTCGGGTGGACGTTGTTGACGCGGCGGCCCTGGATCTCGATGTCGCCGCCCGTCACCGATTCGAGACCGGCGATCATGCGCAGCAGCGTGGACTTGCCGCAGCCCGAGGGCCCGAGCAGCACGACGAAGGAGCCATCCTCGATCGTGAGGTTGATGCCGTGCACGACCTCAAGGTTGCCGTAGTTCTTCCTGACGTTCTTGATCGTTACCGATGACATTTTGCCCGAGGCCTCGCGCTTTCAAATGCATGCATGCTGCGGTCCCCTCCCCCTTGTGGGGAGGGGTAGGGGTGGGGGGCGTGCCGCAGGCTCGATCTCAAGCAGCGGACTCGCGGTACCCCCACCCTTAGTCCCTCCCCACAAGGGGGAGGGAAATGAAATGGAATTTCAGCTGATCGCGTCACGATTTCTCTGTCCTATTGTTCGTCGCGGGCGAGGAAATCGTCGAGCAGGCCGGCGTCGTCCGCGAGGTCGAGGAAGGACCAGCGGTTGCGGACGTCGCGGGCGAATTTCATGGCATCGCGCCAGACCTTGCGGTCCAGCCCGAGCTCGGTCGCCGTTGTGGGGCCACCGGCGGCGGCAAGCGTCGCCTTCATCTTGGCGGGGTCCATGAGCATGGGGCGCAGTTCCTCGCGGAGTTGCGGCCACATCTCGCTGAGCTTGCGGTTGAAGGCCTCGGCCCCCGCACGGTCGAAGCTCTTCTTCCTGGCCTCGGCATAGCACATGCGGCCGATGGCTTCGCCATAGCGGGCGATGAATTCCTTCTCCTCGATATGCGTCGCCTTGATGAGGGGCGGGGTGTCGAGGGCCAGAAGCTCGTGGTGGAGGCGCGCGATGGCGAGGGAAGCGACGCCGACCTGCTGGCCATGCGTCGAGCCCGGGTGCTTGTCGCCCGCGAACATGTCGATCCAGTGCGAGACCTGGTGCTCGCCCATGGAGCCGTGGTGCGACACGCCAGTGAAGCAGACGCCGAGGCCGCACAGCGTGAGCACGCGGTGCAGGTGGCCGTTGGCGGCGATGTCATGGCTCTTCAGGCCTGCCGCCGTCTCGATCATGCGCGGCTCGTCGCCGCCGATGAGGGTGTAGGGCACGCTCGAATAGAAGGTGTCGAAGAGGCGGTGCGAGGCCCACCATTCGACCTGTGCCGTGGGGCGGCAGAGCGAGTCGCCGAGGCCCGCGGCGGAGAGCCAGTGCGGGGCGGCGGCGGAGACCTTGAGATCGAGGAAGATGCCGCGCGGGGCATGGGCGGGGAGCGAGGTCTTGTAGCCGTTGGCGAGCGTCACCGAGGCGGTGGAGGCCGCATAGCCGTTCATCGAGGCGGCGGTGCCGAAGGTGGCGTATTTCCGGCCGTCCTTGAAGGTGGCGAACTTGCAGGTGTCGGACAGCGCGCCGGAGCCCACGGCCACGAGCGCATCGGCATGGCGCGTCTTCTCCTGCACCATGGCGATGGTGGGCTCGTCGCAATGGGTGTCCCCCGGCAGCACCAGCTCCTCGATGGTGCCCAAGCCCTTCAGGTGCTTGGCGACGCGCTTGCCCATCGCCTCATGGGTGTTGACGTCCGATACGACGGCAATGCGCTTGCCGAGCTTCAGGGGTGCGAGCACGTCGGCCTCGCCGCCGTCGAGGTCGTCCTCGATGCGGATCACCTCGAAGGGGACGGTGGCGGTCTTGCCGGTGGTGGGGTCCTTCCAGTTGCCCGCCACCACATCGCTGATCAGTTCGTTCCAGTCGGTCATTTGCCTGCACTTCGTGAGAAATCGACGAGTTTCTGGTTCCAGTCGGAAAGCTTCGGCCAGAGCTCGGCATAGATGCCGAGAAGCTCCTGGTAGCGCTCCGAATCCTTCTTCCGTGGACGGAAGGTCTTGGATGGCTTGCCCGACATGGCGGCGGAGGCCTGCGGCACGGATTTGTACCAGCCGGCACCCTTGGCGGCGGCCATGGCCGCACCCAGCGCCGAGGCTTCGGCCGTTTCGAGGCGCTTCACCTCGCGGTTCGAGGCGTCCGCCAGGATCTGGCACCAGAGATCGGAACGCGAGCCGCCGCCCACGGCGGCGAAATGGGTGATGGGTGTGGTGGCGTCCGCCACCTGGTTGGTCATCATCGCCTGTTCGAGGGCGACACCTTCAAGCAGTGCGCGATAGACATCGCCGCGCGAATGATTGCCCGAGAGGCCGGCGATGACGCCGCGCGCGGCTGAGTCCCAGTAGGGCGTCATCACGCCGGACCAGTAGGGCACGAGCACGAGGCCATGCGCGCCGATGGGTGAGGCGGCCGCCTCCTTCTCCAGCGCCTTGAAGATGGCGGGGTCCTTGCCCGGGTTCACGTTGAACAGGCGCTCCACCATCCAGTTGACGAGGAAGGTGCCGGTGCGGATGGCCGTTTCGAAGGAGAAGCCTTCCTCGCCCACCGCCATCATGGTGCGGAAGGCGCGGTGCGCGGCGTAATGCCTGCCGTAGCTGCCGGAGACCGCGGCGGTGCCGAGGTTCACATAGGCGCGGCCGCTGAGGAAGGTGTTGGCGCCGGTGCCGGCGCACTGGCCGTCGCCGCCACCGGCGATGACCGGCGTGCCGGCCTTGAGGCCGGTGAGCTTCGCGGCCTCCGCGGTGACCGTGCCCATGACGTCGCCGGGGCGATGGAGCGTCGGCATCTGGTCGCGGCGCAGACGGGCGGCCTTCAGCAGCACGTCCGACCAGTCATAGGACTGGACATCGAGCAGGCCCATCGGGTCGGCCGAGGCCGTAGAGGTGGCCCATGTGCCGGTGAGGAAATGCGTGAGGACGCCATGGACCTCTGCCGTGTGGGCCGTCTTCGCCCAGACCTTCGGCATGTGGGTGGAGAGCCAGCGGCAGCGATAGAGGCAGGGGGTGACGTCGGCGGGCTTGCCGGAAATGTGGTGGACCGTGTCGGCGCCCAGTTCGGCGACGATGTCCTTCACTTCTGTCTGCGCGCGCTCATCGAGCCACAACGTGCCGGGGCGGAGCGCCTTGCCCTTCGAATCGAACTGCGCGAAGCTTTCGCGCTGGTTGGAGATGGCGAGGCCCGCCACCCGCTTCATGTCGATCTTCTTTGCGAGCTGCTTCAGCGCCTTGATCAGCGCGCCGGTCCAGTCGCTGACCTCCTGCTCGAACCAGCCAGGATGCGGGTTGGAGAGCGGAATGGGCGCGCGGCCTTCCGCGACGATGCGGCCCCTGGCATCGAAGGCAATGGCCTTGGTGGCCGTGGTCGAGCTGTCGATGCCGATGACGAGATCGGGGCGCATGGGACGGGATGCTTCTCTCAGGGATCAAAAACGGAGGCGGCGCTGTGCCGCCTCCGCGTCGGGTTGCTTAGAGGCCGGCGTCGGCCACGGCGGCATCGATCGCCGCGGCGATCGTGTCCATGCACTTCTTCGGGTCGCCGCCGAAGTCCTGGCCGGTGAGCAGCTTGCCGAGGTTGACCGGGATTTCGTTGTTCGAGAAGCCAGCCCACAGCGGCATGTCGGGTTCGGAGGCCATGTCGTTGTCGATGATCCACTTGACCATCTCGAGATGGCGCGTGGTGCCGGGGCCCACGACGGCCTTCTCGTTGACGCGCGGATCGGTGAAGGACGACAGGCGCATCGGGGCGAAGCCGCCGATCAGCGTGCAGCGCGTCATCACGTCCTTCGAGCAGGCCCACTGCATGAAGACCCAGGCCGCATCGACGTTCTTGGAGTACTTCGACAGGCCCAGCACCGAGCCGCCCTGGTGGGCCCGGTTCGGCACTTCGCCGAAGCCCACTTCCGACTTCGGACGCAGGTCCTTGCCGATGAGCGGCTTCGCCGGCATCCACAGGCCCTGGACCTTGGAGTCCTTGCCGTCGAGGCCGGGGAAGAACTCGTCCCAGGACTGGACGAGGGCGCACTGGCCGGACGCCATCATCTGGAACTGGCCGTCCCAGGTGGAGTTGAGCGACTCGGGCGGGGCGTTCTTGGCCCATTCCTGGTACAGCGCGAGGCCTTCGATGCCGGCCGCGTCGTTGCCCTTGAACTTCTTGTCGGCGCCGAAGATCGAGCCGCCGGCGTTCCACACCATCTGGGTCCAGTCGCAGTTCAGCGAATAGTGGCCGGACTTGGCCTGGAGGCCGGTGCCGTACATGCCGTTGGCCTTCTCGGCCTCGGTGATCTTCTTGATGGCGGCAGTGAACTCGTCCACCGTCGTCGGCACCGCGATGCCGTGCTTCTCGAGGATGTCCTTCCTGTACATCAGCATGAAGATCGGGATGTCGAAGGGAATGCCGACCATCTTGCCGTCATACATGGCGAGGCCTTCGACCAGCGGCTTCGAGAAGTCGTCCCAGTCGAAGCCCGGCATGGCGAGATCCGGCTTGTCCTTGTAGTACTGCATCGGATCGATGGTGTCCTGCGCGAAGGTCGCCACCCAGGACTGGTCGAGGTAGTAGAGGTCGTAGGTGCCGAGCTGGCCCTGCACGTCCTGCGTGGCCTTGGCGAGAACCTGCTCGAGCGGAACGATCTCGACCTCGACCTCGATGCCGGTCGGCTCGGTGAATTCCTTCTTGATCTGGTCGAGCACGACGGTGGGCGGTGTGGCTTCCGAGGTGTAGCGGATCTTGGTGCCCTTGAACTTGGAGCCCACGTCCTTCAGCCACTGCGTGGTCGAGGCGTCCTGCGCCATGGCCTCGGTGCCGATCAGGCCGAGGTTGCCGCGGAAGCCGCGCTGGTTGCCGAGAAGGCCGGCCGAGAAGGCCGAGAAGCCGACGCCGGCAAGCGCCATCTTCTTCATGAAGTCGCGCTTCGAGATGCGGCGGGCGGCAAAGTCGCGCGCCACATCGGCGATGAACGTCTTCTTGTCGTAGTCTTTGAAGCTCATTGTGATCCTCCCATGGGTTGAGCCTTAGGTTCTCGCGCGCTGCTTCACTCTTTCAGGGAGCCAAGCGTGAGGCCGCGCACCAGATTCTTTTGAACGAGCAGGATGAAGATGAAGCTCGGGATGATCGCCGCCGTGCCCAGCGCCGCGATGAAGCCCCATTCATTGCCCGTCGAGGTCACGAAGGTCTGGATCTTCACCGGCACGGTGCGGATCTCCGTCGTGAGGAAAAGCGACAGCAGGAATTCGGTCCAGCTGAAGATGAAGACGAGGACGGCAGACGCCGCGATGCCGCCCTTGACCATGGGCAGCACCACCTTGCGGAAGGTCTGGAAGCGCGTGGCGCCGTCGATCATCGCCGCCTCGTCCACGTCCTTCGGCACGTCGTCGAGGAAGGACTTCATGAGGAGCACGGCAATGGGCAGGTTCATCAGCGCGTAGATCATCATGAGGCCGAAATAGCCCATGGCGAGGTTGTCGGTGTCGCGCAGGCCCGCCGTCTTGTAGATCGTCACCAGCGGCACGAGAATCGCGATGGGCGGCATGAAGCGCTGGCCCAGCACCCAGTTGAGATAGTGGTTGCGGCCCTTGAACATCATGCGCGAGATGGCATAGGCCGCAAACACCGCGACGATCATCGTGATGGTGGTGGCGCCCAACGACACGATGATCGATTCCATGATCGACTGGCGCGAATCATAGGCGCCGCCGCCGCCGACACCCATGCCGATGCCCTGGTCGATGGCCATTTCCGAGCGCGACATGCCGAGCAGCGTCACGCCGTAGTTGATGAAGGTCGGCACGAAGTCGAAGAAGTTGACGCGGTCCTTGTCGAAGATCGCCGAGCTCGGCTTGATCGAGGTCAACGCCCACCAGAAGATGGGGAACATGAAGAGGCCGACCACCAGGACGGCGGTGACGTCGCGCAGGATCTGGAGGGGACGCGAGGTTTCCATCAGAGTTTCACCCTGAAGATCTGCATGAAGAGGGTGGAGGCGACGATGACGATGACCAGCGTCAGCAGCGCCACGGTGGAGGCATAGGGGAAGTCGGCATTGCCGAAATAGATGCGGCCGGCATAGGAGGTGAGCGTCTCGGTCGCCGTGCCGGGGCCGGAATCGGTCATCACCTTGATGTAGTCGAAGGCGCGGAACAGGTCGATGCCGCGGATCAGCACCGCGATGGCGATGACCTTCGACATCATCGGCAGCGTGAGCTTGAAGAAGGCCTGGAAGGCATTGGCGCCATCGATGGCCGCGGCCTCGAAGGGCTCCTTGGGGAGCGAGCGCAGGCCCGCCAGCATGATGAGCACCATGAAGGGCGTCCACTGCCAGATCTCGGCCAGCAGCACGCCGGCCATCGCGGTGTTGGCCGTGCCGAGGATCGAGAAGCCGACCGGGAAAATGCCCAGCGCGATGAGCCCGCGGCTCAGCACGCCGAAGGAGCCGTTGAGCATGAGAAGGAACATCATGCCGGTGACGGCCGGCGGGATGACGAGAGGCAGCGTCATCATGGCGCGCAGCACGCCGTAGCCCTTGCGGTCCGAATCGAGGAGGAGCGCGATCAGCATGCCCAGCACCAGCTGGAAGAGGAGTGCGATCCCCGTGTAGAGGAAGGTGTTGTAGATGGCGTTCCAGACGCGCTCGTCGCCGAGGATCTTGGTCCAGTTATGGGTGGGGTCGAAGACCATCTTCCGGGTGGCGGCGTTCTTCTTGTAGAGCGACAGCGTCACCGCATAGAGCAGCGGATAGATGCCGAAGACCACCATCAGCGCCGCGGCGGGGAAGAGCCAGGGGAAGGGGCTTTCGGAGGTCAGCCAGTGCGGCAGCCAGGGACGGCGATCCGTCTCGCGCAGGTCGAGGCTGGCGGAATCGGCAGGCATTCAGGACGGCTCCCATGGCCCGGCGTTGCGGGCGATTGCATTTGTGATTTTGAAATTGCAAAAGTGCAGGGGAATTGCGGACGAGTCAACGCCGCGCAGGTGGTCGATGACGATTTTCGCAGTGCAAACAATGTATTGCGCTGCAGCATGCAGGTAAAAATGACGTTGCGTCATGACAGCCATTGTCCTTCCCTTCGGCGGCAATCCGGCTAATCTGCCGTTCTGGTTGCACAAACGGAGTTGGTCGGGTGGGGCCAGACGAGGAGGTGCGGACGGTTCTCGAGTCTGTCGGCTTGGGAGAACTGGCGCCGCGTTTCGCTGCCGAGGACGTTGACGCCACCCTCCTGTGGTCGCTGGAGGATGGCGACCTGCGCGATCTGGGCCTGACGCTGGGACAACGCAAGAAGCTGCTGGAGCGCCTCAAGGCGGGGCGCAGCGCCGCCGACCGCGAGAGCGGCACGGCGCTGCCCGAGCCGGAGTTCCGCCGCATCACCGTGCTGTTCAGCGACCTTGTCGGCTATACCGAACTCACCCAGCGGCTCGACCCCGACGACATGCGTGGCCTGCTCCAGCGCTACCATGCGGCGGCGCGTGACGCCGCCCGGCAGCATGGCGGCTTCATCGCCTCGGTGCAGGGCGACGGGGTGGTGATGCTGTTCGGCTTTCCCACGGCACAGACCGCAAGTGCCGAGCGCGCCATCGGCGCCGCCCATGCCGTGCTCGCAAGGCTGCGCGGGCTTCAGCACCGCCTGGCCAGCGGCGAGACGATCGACCTCGAGGCGCGCGTGGGGATTGCCAGCGGCAAGGCCATCGTCGGCTTCGGCCCGGATTATGCCGGCGGCGAGCCGCAGATGGTGGGGCCGGTGATCAACCGTGCCGCCCGGCTGCAGGCCACGGCGCCGCCCGGCGGCGTGGTGGTCGACGAGGCGACGCGCGCGCTGGCCGCCGCGGCATTCGCCTTCGACGCGCTTCCGGAGGCGGCGCTGAAGGGCTTTGGCCAGAAGGTGCCCGTGGCGCTGGCCCTGCCGCAGGGCGTGCCCCCCGGCCCACCGCGCAGCATCGACCCCGCCATTCCCAGTGCACATGAGGCGGAACGCGGGCGGCTTGCCGAAGCCTGGCGCGCGGCGCGGCCGCCGCAGCCCGCCATGGTGCTGCTGTCGGGCGAGGCGGGCATCGGCAAGTCGACGCTGGTGGCGCAGTTCGCAGCAGAGCTCCGCGGCGCCGGCGCCCAGGTGAAGCGGCTGTCCTGCATGGCGCTCTCCGCAAACGTGCCGCTGCGCCCGGTGATCGACCTTCTGGACACGCTGCTGGGCACCGCGGCGGACAGCGCGGTGAAGGTGCGCTTCGAGCAGCTGGAGCGGTTGTTCGCCTGGGCAACGCCGGCCGAGCGCAGCGCGGTCGCGGTGCTGATGGGGCTTGGCGGCGTGGTGCCCGGCGGCGTGACCGCCACGCAGCTCGACCGCCGCCTGCTGCTCTCCACCCTCGCCCGCTTCCTGATGCAGAGCGAGGCCGCCGCCCTCCTTGTGGTGGTGGAGGACGTGCACTGGGCCGATGCCACGACGCGTGAACTTCTGGCCGCCTGCGCCGACACTGCCTGCGAGACGCCGGTGATGCTGCTGGCCACCTCACGCGAGGCCGAGGACCCGGTGTGGCGTGCCGAGAGCGGGCCGCTGCAGGTGCCGCTGTCGCCCGTCACCGAGGATGCGGCGCGGCGGGTGCTGGCGCATCACCTGGCGGGGCGCGACCTGCCCGAGGCCATCAACGAGGCGATCGTCACGCGCAGTGCCGGCAACCCGCTGATGCTGGAGGCGCTGGCGCGCTGGGCCCATGACTGGACGGTGGCGCAGCCCGGACAGGAGTTCGAGGTTCCGGATTCGATCTACGAAAGCATCTCGGCGCGGCTCGACGCATTGCCATCGGGCCGCAAGGTGACCGCCGCCCTGTCGGTGTTCGACGAGCCCACCGAGGAGCGCGTGCTGGCCGCAACGCTGGGGATGACGGCGGCGGACCTTGGCCCGGCCCTGGCGGAACTGGCGCGGGCGCGCATCATCGAGCGCCGCGGCGGCAGTGCCGCGGCCAGCGTGCGCTTCAGCCACAGCCTCTACCGCGAGGTTGCCTATGAGCGGCTGGTGAAGTCAGCCCGCGAGGGCCTGCACCGCAGTGCCTTCGCGGCACTGACCAGATCGCATGCCGACCTCGCCCGCCAGCGCCCGGGGCACCTTGCCTGGCATGCCCATGAGGGTGGCGACCACGCCAGCGCGGCGCCGCTGGCGGTGGCCGCGGGCGAGCAGGCGCTGCAGCGTTCGGCCCTGATGGAAGCCACGCATTTCCTGCGCCAGGCGGAGATGTCGATCGAGCGGATGGGGGAGGGGGAGAAAACCGATCCGCTGCGGCTGCGGGTGCTGATCGCGCAGTCATCGATCAGCCGGGCGCGGCTGGGCATTGCCTCGGAAGAGGCGGGGCGGCTGGGCCGCGAGGTTCTTGAGCTGGCGCAGAAGCTGCGCGAGACGCGGAGCGAGCTGATCGCCCTGACCGGCCTCTACACCCACGCCCTGGTGCGGGCCGAATATGCCGCCGCCGGCAAGTGGGCAGGCTTGCTGCATGCCAAGGCGGAGCAGGCGCAGGACCGGACCTTCCGCATGATCGGGCGGCGCGGCATGGGCGTGGTGGCGCTGCATACCGGCGCGCTGGCGGAAGCCGCCCTTGCCCTGCAGGAGGCACTCGACAGCTATGACGAGGCGCAACACCTGCCGCTGGCCCACAGCCATGGCTATGATCATGCCGAGATCAGCTCGGCCTTCCTGTCCTATGCGCTGTGGATCTCGGGCGACCCGGTGGGCGGGCTGGCGGCCAGCGAATTCTCGGTCAGCCATTCGCGCCGCATCCGCCACCATCATTCGCTGGCGCAGGCGCTGATCTTCCGCTCGATGCTGCTGCTGGTGGCCGGCGACTGGCAGCAGTGCCTTGCGGCGGCGCAGGAATGCGCCGAGCTGGGGCGGCGCCACGACCTCGGCGTCATGCGTTCGGCCGGCGGCTTCTTCGTCATGGGCGTGCAGCTGCTGATGCGGGAAGCACCGCCCGCGGCGGCCGAATATGCGGCGCTGAACCAGAAGCTTGCCGATTTCCGGCGGATGAACCCCTACAACTATCAGCAGGTGATCGGCATCGTGCTGGCGCAGCTCTACCTCAGGAGTGGCAGCCCGGCCGAGGCCGACGCGGCCCTGCAGCAGTCGGAGGCGGTGCAGAACCGCACCAGGGAAACCTTCCTCGAGCCCGAGCTGATGCGGCTGCGGGCCCAGATCCTGCGGGCCAGCGGCGAGGAGGGCGCAGCGCGCGACGCGCTGGCGGCGGCCCTGCAGGTTGCGGAGAAGATGGGGGCCCGCATGCTGGCGCTGCGCATTGCCTGCGACATGGCCGAAGCCGATCCTTCGGCCGAGACGCTGGCGCGGCTGGCGGCGGCGCGGCGCAAGCTCACCTCGCAGGATGAAGGCTGGGACCTGATGCGCTGTCAGGCATTGCTGCCTGCCGTCACCCCCGGCTGAGCCGGCGCGGCATTGCCCAGGGCTCCCTCCTCCAGCAGCAGGCGCAGGATGGCCTGGGCCTGGCCTTCGCCGGCAATCCGCGCCAGCCTTTCAGACAGCACGGTGACCGCCGCGGGTGGTGACAGGAGCCGCGCCAGCGCACCAGCGGGAAACGGCCCCAGCCGCGGCACGGCCTGGGCACTGCGGGGCAGCCACAGCGCATCGGCCCAGGCTATGCGGCCATGTTCCAGCACGGCGCTGCGTACCAGGGGGGCCAGGGCGAGGGGCCGCGTGAGGGCCGGCCAGGGTGGTGGCGCAGGTGAACCGGCGGCTTCAGCGGAGGCCATGGCGGACCAGAAGCCCGTGGCGAAGCGTGCCTGATCGGCGAGCGAGCGGCGCGTGGCATCGCGGGCGGAGCTGGCGGCCATCCGGTGACGGTCGCGGATGAAGCTCCGCGCGGCGCCGGCATCGCCCGCCGGATCAAGCAGTGTCGCCGCCGCGGCGGCAGCCTGAACCCCGCTGCGCAGGGCATGGACAATGCCGTGCGAGGCCAGCGGATCATTGGCGAGGGCGGCATCGCCGACCCGCAGCACCCGGGGCGAGAGAAAGGGATCCGCCACCGCCACCAGCATCGAAGCCGACACGGGCCCGGCCCGCAACGCGGCCGGCAGGCCGAGCGCCGAGGGGCGAAGGTGATCGGCAAGGCACCGGGCACGCGTCGCCGCCGTGCCGCCGGCGAGCCTTGCCGCGGGCAGGAACAATGCCCCGTTCACCTCGCCATGCGGCAGCAGCGCGGCCCAGAGCCAGCCCTCGGCCAGGGCCTCGAGCAGCATGGCGGGCTGGCCGGACGGCGGCGCCCCCCTGCCGCCGAAGGCCAGGGCCGCCATGACGGGCGTGCCCTGCGGACGGGCCTTCAGCCCGGCGCGGCCGCGGGCATCGATGACGAAGCGAGCGGCCATGGCGCCCGTGCTGGTGGCAAGGAGGACGTGCTCTCCTCCATCCGCGATGGCCGTCACGCGCGCCGCGCGCAGGCTTGCGGGCGGCAGCAGGCGGCGCAGCGCGGCATGGAAGCGGCTGCGGTCCAGCAGGAGGGGGCCGTCCGCCGCGAAGGGGCGCGTCTCCGGCCTGCCGCGCCAGTGGAGATGCATGGCCGCTGCCCGGCCCAGGCCCGCGGCATCGAGGGCACCGGCCATGCCGCAGGACCGGGCGAGGGCAATGCCGTTGGCGGCAAGGCTCTCGATGCGCGGGACGGGCCCGCGGCCGGGGTCGACGAGTGTGACGGCAAGGCCGGCCTCGCGCAGCGACAGGGCCGCCGCCACGCCGGCCGGGCCGCCGCCGATCACCGCAACGTCGGTGTCAGGCACGGCCGTCGAACCAGTCGGGCCGGGCCGTGGCGAGGCGGGAATAGGCGGTGAGGGCATAGTGCAGCCAGCCGCGCACATAGTCGCAGGCGGGGCGGCCGGCGTTGATCACCTCATGGTGGCAGCCGCCACCGCAGAGCCGCCGCGCCCAGCACGTGGCGCAGGGCGCCTGGGCTTCCACCGCCCGCGCCGCAAGGAAGGACCGGCGGCGGCCATGGTCGATGCCGTTGCCCAGCGAACCCATGGCGCCGGCATCATCGTTCACGAAGCGGTGGCAGGCGGAATAGTTTCCGGCCGCGTCCAGCGCCAGGTAATCCCGTGCCGCGCCGCAGCCATGGCTGCGCGGCTGGCCGCGATGCAGTTCGGTGAGCGCGGTGGCGAGGTTGGCGAAGGGATGGTGGCCGCCCTCGAGGGTGGCTGCCATCCAGGCTTCGCCGCAGGCCATCATCTGCGCCAGCAGGGTTTCGAAGTCGGCAGCCGCCAGTGCGCCCTGGCCGGTGGGCGAGGCGATCATCGGCGACACGCCGACGGAGGTGAAGCCCATCGCCCCGAGCGCTGTCATGGTTTCCGCCAGGTCGAGGTTGTGCGGCGTGGCGGTGACCCGCGCCGAGAGCGCGATGCGGCCGGCATGGCGGGCCAGATGGGCGACCCCCTGGGCCACGCGGTCGAAGCTGCCCGCCCCGCCGCGCGCCGGGCGCAGCCGGTCATTGGCGGCCCGCGCGCCATCGATGCTGACGGTGACGGCGAAGCGGTGTGCGGCGAGGAACGCCGCATCCTCGGCCGTGACCAGCGTCGCATTGGTGGTGGTGGAGAAGCCGACCGACACGGCGCGGGCGGCAGCCCTGCGGCGCGCATGGTCCACGGCCTGGCGGATGAGATCACGCGCAATCGCCGGTTCGCCACCCATGAAGGCGATCTTGACCGCGCCGCCGGGCGGCGTGGCGGCGATGAGCGCGTCGATGGCGCGGCGCGCCACGTCCCAGCCCATGCGGGTATCCGGCCCGCCGAAGCTGCCGCCCGCGGCATAGCAATAGGTGCAGGCGAGATTGCAGGTCTGCGACACGGTGAGTGCCAGGGCGCGCACCGGGCGGGTGAGGTCGGCCGCCGGCGGGAGGCTGGGCGGCGCGTCGAGCCCGAGGCGCTGCAGCGCCGCCGTGGTGGACGCATCGCCGCTCATCAGGCCTTCCGCCAGCGTGGCGGCCTGTGCGTCATCGAGGCGGTAGAGGCCCGCCGTCTCGGCGACCAGCGCCACGTCGCCGGCGAGGTGGGCGTGCCGGCTGCGCGGCCGGGCGGCCTGCATCGCCTCCAGCGCCGGGTGGCCGGCATCCCGGGCCATCAGGCGTCTCCCGGCCAGGCGGCGAAGAAGGGTATGCCGATGCCGAGGCGGGCCAGCGCCTCCGCCTCCGCCTGGAAGTCGCGCATGGCGGCGCGCGCGCGCAACAGGCTGGCCTCGGCGCCCGGCATGTCATCCGCCGCCTCGGCGCGGTAGCCGTCGTGCGTGGCGGCGACGATGCCGGCGAGGAGCTGCAGCGCCCGCGCCACGCTCCCGTCACCGGGGCCGGCGAGGATCATCTGGCGCAGGAAGAGTTCGGGCTTGAGGTGGTAGCGCGACAGGATCGCGGCGGCGTCGCGGAACTTCTGGAAGTGCTGCAGCCCGTCGCTGTCGATGCGCACGGCGAGTTCATAGAGGCCATCGGGGAATTCGCCGGGCGTCTCCCGCAGGTGATCGACGAGGCCGGCATATTCGCGGTCGAGCTGGTTGGCGGGCCGTTCGATGTCGACGAACTGCTGCAGCACCTCGAGGCTTGCAGGCCTCAGGCTGGTGGCGCCGGTGCGCATCGCTTCGGGCAGCGGGCGGACGACCGGCTGGTAGCGCCGCCCCGGCGGGTAATGGCCGGAGGCCGACAGCGTCCACAGGATCTGGTTGACCCAGCGCATGTGGGTCATCTCGCTCAGCGCCACCGACAGGATGAACTGGCGCACGGCGCGCAGGTCCTCGACCAGGCTCGGCCACTGGCGCTGCTCCTCCGCCGTCGGCTCGTCGGGGGCGCGCAGCGAGAAGAGGGCGTAGAGATAGCTCATGGCGAGGGTGAATTCGCGCGGGGCAAGGTCGGTCTCGAGATCCTCGATGGCCTTGGCCGTGGTGGGGTAGGACTGGCGCAGGCCCGCCATCGGCAGCGTGTCGGGCTTTGACTCGGTCTCCACCCCCTGCAGCACGAAGGACAGTTCCTCCCAGCGCAGGTTGATCTCGAAGGGGTCGTAGTCGTCGGGCCGCGCCTGCTCCAGCGTGGCGGGGGCGGAGACATCGCGCCACGGCCCGCGCCGGCGCAGCCAGTCGAGGAAGGTGACGCCCTGCGCGGCATCGTCCTGCGAGGTGCCGGCCTCGCCCACCGGGCCAACCACCGGGCCCAGCACCACGTCCGGGTGGTTGGAGGCCCAGTACTGGCAGGCACAGTCGCGGAAGTCATGCGTCCACGGGCTGCACATCGAGGCGGTGAGCTCGCCCGCACGGTAGACGTCCGGGAACACGCCGTCCTCGTCGAGGAAGCGCCGGCGCCTCCCCTGCAGCACCACCGGGTTGCCGGTGGGCTGGCCGGTGGGATCGCGCTGGGTGAGGGCGATGGTCAGGTCCGCATCCGCCTCGATGCCGCGGATCACCCACCAGCAGGTTTCGCCCTCGTAGGGCGTCATCAGCGTGGCATTCTGGAAGACGTTGAAGTCATAGAGGTCGATGCGCCGGCCATGCTGCTCGATCGAATGCAGGTACCAGGTGCCGCTGCCCAGCGCGGCACCGGCGGCACCGTTGAGCTGCTTCTTCAGCGCGTCGAGCCAGAGCTCGGACCGCGCGAAGATCGGATCGCTCTCGACCTCGGCATTGACGAGGTGGACGCCCTGCGTGCCGTCCGGCCCCGACGGCTCGATGCCGAGGAACTCGAAGGTGAGGCCGGGGAAGAAGCGCACGTCGAGCTGGCGCAGGTCGAATTCGAGGCCGGGGTAGCAGTTGCCCACACCCGACTCCATCAGGCTGGAGGCGGGGTTGCCGAGCACCGGCTGCGGGTAGCGCGGGTCGGGCGCGTGGTTCAGCTTCTTCGGCGCGTCAGCCATGGTGCGGGCCCCCCTCGGCGACGAGCGCGGCGTCGCGCCAGCTCTTGTCGGTTTCGAGCTTGTCGAGATAGGCCATCAGCAGGTCGTAGTGGCGCCTTGTGATGCTGAGCGGCACGCCCATCGAATGGCGCATGAAGGGCGGCATGCGCATGTCATAGGTGATGTCCATGACGTTGCGCGGGTCGCGGTAGCGCGGCGGGTCGTCGGGGCTGGCGCGCCGGGGCGTGCCGCCCTCGGACTCCGGCTTGTCCCACTTGCCCACCGGCACGGCGGCGGGCTTCTGCACGCCGACGCGGGCCGGAAGGTCCGCCACCCGCGCGAAGGGCGGGCGCACGATGCGCCGCACCCGGTCCGGCCGCCGCGCCAGGAACTCGCGCAGCACCATGCTCTCGGCCATGCGGGCATGTACCTGCTGCACCACCTGGGTATAGGGCAGCCGGTCGTTGGGCCCGGAGGTGGAAACCCGCGTGTCGTCCTGGCCGGGCGTATAGTCGGGCGTCAGTTCGGCATAGGGCGCATCGTCGGCGCGCATGGTCTTGGGGCCGAGGCGGGGCGACAGGCCATGGTCCCAGTCCGGCTCGTCCGGCCCGGCAGCGCCGAGAATGCCGGCATTGCCGGCCAGCGCCCAGGAGCGGCGCTGGTCGAGGTTGACGAGGCTCGCCGTCTCGAAGATGCGGCGGAACAGGTCGAGGATCTCTTCCGGCGTCGTCTCGGGGTGGGGCTCGGGCGGCGGCAGTTCGCGGTCGTCGAGTTCGTCGCGGATCGAATACATCGGCCGCCGGTCGGGGGCGAAGTCCGGCGGCCCGGCGAAGGAGCGCGCCTTGGCCCGCAGCACCCGCCCGTCGATGGTGAGGGCCGCCTGGATGATCAGGTCGCAGGTGTTGTCGATGGTGCCCCAGCTGCCGCCCGCCCCTTCGCGCGAGCCGTCATAGCTGTCCTGCGGTGTGGGCCACTTGGGCGTGTTGCCGGTGCGGAAGTTGAAGCCGGACCATGCGGTGCCCGGCGTGAGGATGCGGTTTTCCGGCCGTGTCATCGCATGGTTGCGGCCATATTCGGTGAGTGCGGGCTCGAAGTCGCCCGGCGGGCGCGGCGAGGCCATGGCGGTGGTGGCATCGGGCGGGCCGAAGGTGGCGCCGGAGCCCGGCGTGAAGCGCAGCCGCACCTGGTCGAGCCGCGTGTGGCAGCTCCAGCCCTCGCCGTTGGGCAGGAAGGTCTGCACATGGCCCAGCGGCAGCGGCGCATCGGGGCGCACCAGCGGCACCTCGCCATAGCTGCGCGGGCTGATGGCATCGAGGCTGTGGCGCTTGAAGGAGTCCCCGGCGAAGACGACATGGGCGACGGCGGCGCAGGAGGCGAGCTTGGTGCGCGACTGCGCCTTGCGGTTCGCCGCATCGACGGTGAACACCAGGTCACGCAGGCTGGCCTTGCGGGCCTCGAGGAAGGCCCGCGTCACCGGCACGGCGAGGATGCTGCCGTCATCGTCCTGGACCCTGGCCCAGAGTTCGAAGAAGGGAGCAACGGGGCGGATCCTTCCCCTGGCGTCCTTGAAGGCGATTTCACCCGGTTCCTTGATGACCAGGCGGTGCGGCCAGTGGCCATCGCCGCGCCCGGATTCGAGTTGCAGCGACCGGGTGGCGCGGATCTTGGTCTGGACACCGCGATGCGGGTTCTTGTCGAAGGTCCAGTCATAGGCGTCCATCGGCTCTGGCGACGAGCCGACCCGGGCAATGGCCATGGGCGGGTCGAAGTAGAGGCCGACCACCCTGCCCTGGCCGGGCGGGCGGCCGCACCATGGCGCGCAGGGCTGGTCGGCCGCGGTGCTGCAGGCGCAGGGCTTTTGCGGATCGCTCATGGGGAGGCCTCCTGCGGCGGGGCATCCTGGTGCAGGAGGCCCTGTTCAAAGTCGAAGAGATTGTGCGGGTCGTATTTCATCTTGATGGCCATCAGCCGCGCCAGGTTGGCGCCGAAATACTGCTCGCGGAAGCCGGCGTTGCCGCGGCGCGGATAGTTCTGGTAGCGCGCGCCGTTGCCCATGGCGCCGGCGATGTGGCCGAACTCCTCGAGCCAGGCAACGGCATGGTCACGGTTGGCCTCGAAGGTCCAGAAGCTCCAGGAAAACATGTTGAGGCTGGCGCGGCGGTGGACGAAGGCGTTGAAGTCCGGCGCCTTCTCGTTGATGGCGCCGCCATAGCATTCGAGGGCGATGAAGGTGGTCTTGTCCGGCGCCTTGAGGAAATGGCTGACGATGTCGTGCCAGCGCTCCGGCCCGTGGTGCTCGGCGATGATGCGGCCGTCGGCCAGCGGCTTGGTGTTCATCGACACGCTGGGCATGTCGTTGCCGGGCGGGTGCACGGTCTGCAGCAGGATCTCGTTGAGGTGGAGGTAGTGCCCGCTCTTCCAGATCTCGACCTGCGCGGCCTCGTTCTCGACATGCGCGAGCAGGGGGCCGAGCGCCGCCCGGGCCTCGGCCATGGAGCCGTCATAGAGGCCGCGGATGTTGAGGCCGGGGACCTGGCCGTCCGGGTGTTCGGCGGTCGGCAGATACATCATCAGCGCCTGCAGTCCGATCTTCGGTGCGCCGCCATCGCAATAGTGCTGCTGCAGGGTGGCGAGCGCCCGGCAGGCGGTGGCCACCTCCCGCTCATTGGCGAGCGGGAAGCGCAGGCCGAAGCCGAAGAGCCGGTCCAGCGGCCGCAACCGGTATTCGATTTCGACCAGAACGCCGAACTGGTTGCCGGTGCCGCCGCGCACCGCCCAGTAGAGATCCTCGTGGTGCTGGTCGCCGGCCCTCGCGCGCACCACGCGGCCATCGGCCAGCACCATGGTCACCGCCTCGACATTGTCGCAGTTCATGCCGAAGAGGCGGGAGGTGAAGCCATAGCCGCCGCCCTGCATGTAACCCGCCACGCAAACGGTCTCGCAGCCGCCGCCCGGCACGTGCAGGCCGGCCTCGTCCAGCATCAGGTTGAACTTGCGGAAGCAGGTGCCGGGCCCAACCCGGGCCGTCTGGGCCTCGCGGTCGATCAGCACGTGGTTGACGCCGCTGGTGTCGATGACGAGCTGGTCGTTGACCGAGAAGCCGGCCGTCGAATGCCCGCCCGAGCGGCACACCACCGAAAGCCGGGCCTGCCTTGCGAAATGCAGTGCCGCCACCACGTCGCTCTGCGACACGCAGTTGGCGATGACCTGCGGATAGCTCTGGTAGGTGTGCATGAAGCCCATGCGGGCGTCGTTGTAGCCCGGCTGGCCGGACAGCATGAGGGTTCCGGCAAAGCGCTCCGTCAGGCGGGCGAGCTCGTCCTGGGTGTAGGTGTTGAGGCCGGTCTCGACCTTGTGGCGGCGTGACCCGAAGGCGTAGGGACTTCTCTGTCTGCGCACGCGCCGGCCTCCGGTGAGGCCTGCATTAGGTGGTTATACCTAGTGTATTGTCAAGGTTGAGTTTACGCAGGGTGATCAGAGGGCGTGGAGACGGGTGTCGGACTGGTCCATGCGGCGGCGGATCTGGGTGACCAGCAGGCTCTCGTCGGGTGCGCAATTGTCGTAGGTGAGGCGGTCGCCGGCCTTGATGGGCTTCAGCACCTTCGCCCCCTGCGCCAGGCCCAGCGGCACGGCATTGGCATTGCGGGCCTCCGCATGGGTCATGGCCCAGGCGCGATAGTCCGTTTCGCCGATGCGGCCGAGGATCTCGCCCACCGCCAGGTCACGCTTGGCCACCGTCACGCATTCGGCCACGGGCTGTTCGAGCGGCACCATGTCGGCCTGGCCGTGGAGCACGGCGCGGGCGGCGGAGAGCGGCACCTCCATGCTGGTGAGGTGATAGGGGCGCGTCAGCGCGAAATAGGGGCCCTTGCCGACCTTGAGGTCGATCAGGCGCTCCTGCAGGCGCGGGTGATCGGTGGTGACGATGCAGAAGACGCCGGGGGCAACGCCCTTGCCGATGGAATAGTCGACACAGCCCTTCTTCGACAGCACGCCGCCATGTTCCTTCGGGATCAGCACCGAGGCCAGTTCCTCACGCGTGGCGGCGGGGCCGTGCATGCCGGGCACGTCGGGCACGAGGCCGGTGCAGTTGGCGATGGCCACCATCTCCACCATGGTCTTGGAGCCGTCGACGAACTCGACCAGCATGCGGGCATTCATGTTGCGGGCCCTGGCCTCCGCCTCGTAGTCGGCGGGCACCGCGTCCCATTTCAGCGGATTGTTCTTGCCCTTGCCGGCACAGACCACTTCGAGCCCGATCGACTGGGCGAAGCCGATCAGCTCCAGCGTGGCGGCGGGCTCGTCTCCCGCGGCACCGGTATAGACGACGCCGGCGCGCTTCGCCGCCTCGTGCAGGTGGCGGCCGATGGTGATGTCGGCCTCGACATTGAGCATGACGACGTGCTTGCCGCTGGCGATGGATTCGAGCGCGAACTGCGTGCCGGTGTTGGGATTGCCGGTGGCGTCGATCACCACGTCGATGCGGCCGGACCTGGCCAGCACGGCAGGATCAGACGTGATGGCGATGTGGCCCGACTCGATTGCCGCATCGATGGCGGCGGGCGTTTCGGCATAGACCGTGCGGTCCTCCGGAAAGCCCGCCATGGCGGCGGCGGCGCGGGCCTGGGGCGGGCGCATCTCGGCCACCGCACCGAGGCGGAGCCCCGGCATGCGGTTCAGCTGCACCATGATGTCGGTGCCCATCTGGCCGCAGCCGGCGAGGCCGATGGTGACGGTTCTCCCCGCCTCGGCGCGGGCCTTCAGTTCGGAAACGAGCGGGGAGACGCCTGCGATCACTTCTTCTTCGTGCCCTTCTTTGCTCCGCTGGTTTTCGGCGCGGCCTTCTTCGGCACGTCGCGGCGGACCAGACCGGTGACCGAGGGTGCGTCGGTCTTCTTGAACTCGCCTGCCTGCTTACCATAGGTCTTCATGCGCGCCAGCACGGTATTCATCTGGTTCGACCTGAGGATCACCGGCTTGCCGACCTGGAGGGCGGCCCAGTACTGGTGGGCGATGGTCTCCACCTCGCCGGCGCGCCACAGGGCCTTTTCGAGATTGGGGCCGAAGGCGATCTGGCCATGGTTGCCGAGAAGGCAGGCGGAGCGGTCCTTCAGCGCCTTGAGCATGGCGGCGGAAAGCTCCGGCGTGCCGAACTCGGCATAGTCCGAGCAGCGGATGTCGGTGCCGCCGGCAATGCCGATCATGTAGTGGAAGGGCGGAATGTCCTTCCTCAGGCAGGCCAGCGCGGTCGCGTAGATCGAATGGGTGTGGACGATGGCGCCGGCTTCCGCCCGGTGCTTGAAGATGTCGAGGTGCATGCGCCATTCGGTGGAGGGCAGGTATTCGCCGACATAGCCGCCGTCGAGGTCCATCTCGACGATGTGCTCCGGCTTCATCCGGGCATAGGGGATTCCGGACGCGGTGATCAGGAAGCCCTCGGGGGTGCGCACGCTCACATTGCCGGAGGTGCCCTGGTTGATCCCCTCCTCGTTCATCCTGAGGCAGGTGTCGATCACTGCTTCGCGGAGATCGAGGTACTTGAGCTTGGCCATGTGAGGGGTTCCCGGATTGAAGGTCAGGTGAGCGGCTATAGACCGGGCCCGCCGTGGCGGACAAGAGCCGGAGGTGATTGACGCCCATGCAGCGAATGCGAGAGAGTGCCGCAAAAGAATTGGAACGGGCGGCATGGGGCAGGACGGGTTGCGCGGCATCGCGGTGGTGGACGTGGGTTATACCAACACCAAGATCGCGCTGTTTTCAAAGCATGGCGAGTTGCTGGCCGAGCGCAAGGCGCCAAGCCTGCACCTGCCCGCACCGCCCTACAGGCACATCGACCCGGAGCCGATGGTGGCGCTGTGCCGGAGCGCCCTGCCGGAGCTCGACGCCATGCTGCCCATCGACGCGATCGTGCCCACGGCGCATGGCGCGGCCATGGCCTGCCTCGATGCGCAGGGCGATCTGGCGCTCCCCGTGATGGACTACACGAGCGAGCCCCCGGCGGAGATCGTGGCCGAATACGAGAAGATCATGCCGGGCTTCGACGAGGCGCTGTGCCCGCTGCTGCCCATCGCGCTGACCCACGGGCTGCAGCTTTACTGGCAGCAGCGGGCCTGGCCGGATGCGTTTGCCAGGGTGAAGACGCTGCTGCCGTGGATCCAGTATGTCGGCTTTCGCCTCAGCGGTGTCGCGGTGACCGAGATTTCCTCGATGGCCTGCCAGACGCATCTGCTCGACATCCGTGCGCAGGCGCCGTCCAGTACCGCGAAGCAGCTGGGCTGGGACCGGCTCTATGCGCCGCGCGCCAGGGCATGGGAGACGATCGGCACGCTGAAGGAGGAGTTCCGGGGCCCAAGCTTTCGCGGCGAGGGCCGCGTGCTCGGCGGCGTGCATGACTCGACGGCCAATTTCATGCGCTATGTCTGCGCGGGGCTTGACCGCTTCACGCTGGTGTCCACCGGAACCTGGAGCATCAGCTTCGATCCCTCGACCAGCGTCGACGTGCTGGACCCCGCACGCGACACCAACACCAATACCGACGTGCTGGGCCGCAATGTCTGCTGCAGCCGCTTCTTCGGCGGCATGGAATTCGCGGCGGTCGCCAATGGCGCCCCGGCGGAGGCGGCAAGCCTTGCCTGTGTTGCGGCGCTGGTGGCACGCGGGACTTGCGCCGTGCCGTCCTTCACCATGACCAGCGGGCCGGTGCCCGACTCGCTCGGCAAGGGACATGTGACGGGGCCGGCGGCGGAAAGCGCTGAGGAGCGCGCCTCGCTCGCCGCGCTTTATTGCGCGCTGATGGTGTCGGAGCAGCTTGATGCCATCACCTCGAAGGACGACATCATCGTCGATGGGCCATTCTCGCAGAACCCGGTGCTGCTCGCCGTGCTGGCGCAGCTGAGGCCGGCACAGAGGGTGAAGGCCTCCACCCTGCGCGACGGCACCACGGCGGGTGCGGCGGCACTGGCCATGATCGAGGACGGGACGCTGCCGACGATCGCCATCCGGATGGCCGAGGTGACGGCGGCGGAAGTCGCAGGCCTTGCGGAATACCAGGCAGCGTGGCGGAGGAAGGCCTATGGGACGAGGTGAGTGGCACTGCGTGCCTGCGCTCTCTCCCTCATCATCGCCGGGCTTGTCCCGGCGATCTTCTTGGGGCCGCGGAAAGGATGCCCGGGACAAGCCCGGGCATGATGAATGGATGCGTGACGGAGACGACGTGACATGAAACCCTGCCTCGCGGCGATCACCGTAAGCTTCGACCCCTATGCGGTGGGCGCCCATGCCGAGGGGAGCTATAGCTGCTTCTTCACCACCAGGGGCGTGAAGGAGCCGGCGCTGCCGGGCGCGCCGCTTCCCTAAAATGTGACCAGCCCCGCACAAGGCCGGTTAACCATCCGAAAAGGCATCGAGCGCAGGATGGCGTCCGGTTTGTTGCGTGAGGTGTTCCATGTCGGACGAGTCCTTCACTCTCGTGTCTCCCGGCTACCGGCCCCAGGCGGGGCGGCTGGCCTTTGCCATCGGCGCCAGTCTCGTGGCCGAGATGGATGACGACGACCTGGCCCAGAGCTGGCAGGCCGCCGAGGAGCTGACCGCGCTCGAGGCGGCCGAGCTGAGCGAGGCTGCCGCACTGCACCTCATGGAACTGCTGGACGAGGGGCTGCCCGCGGCCGACCTGTCCGAGGCGGTGGCCGATGCCGCGGTGGTGTTCCTCATCGCCATGAAGCGCCACGGCATTGCCGACCCGAAGCGGATTCCCGCCTGCGCCGTGATGTGGAACTTGCATGCCGAGCGGGCGAGTGTTCACATCGCTTCATGAAGAAGCGACCTGCCGACAAGACACCACCCGTTTCCGCCGCGGATTATGGCCGGGCCCTGCGCGGCATCGGCTTCAACCTGCTGGTCACCGACGTGGCACGCGCCGTCGGCTTTGCAACCGAGGTGCTGGGCGCCACCAGCTTCTATGACGACGCGGATTTCGCGGCGCTGCGCTGGAACGGCCAGGACTTCATGTTCCACGCCGACCACGCCTATCGCGACAATCCGCTGTCAGGCATCGTCGCCGGGCTCGAGGCGCGCGGGGCTGGGGTGGAGCTGAGGCTCTATGGCTGCGACCCGGACGTGGCCGAGGCGAGGGCGCGGGAGCTGGGCTTCACGGTGCTGGCAGGCAGCATCGACAAGCCGCACGGCCTGCGCGAATGCATCATCCTCGATGACGACGGATACGCCTGGGTTCCGGCTGTGGCGCTGACGCGATAGGCGACCAGTCGAAGACGGCGGTCACGAAATCACTGGTGTCATGCATCGCCTCGTCGAGGAGCGAGACGGGCGTGGGGGCGGGCGCCTCGATCTCGCCCAGGGCCTCGCCATGGTCGATCTTGAAATGCGCGCCGAACTTCTCGCCCAGGCGCTGCATGGGCTGGTTCTCGCGGGCGCAGATCATGTGCAGCTGGTGGATGGCGCGGTTCTGGGCGGCGGTGATGATGCGGTCCATCAGCACCGAGCCCAGCCCATGGTGGCGGTGCGCGGTCTCGACCACGAAGGCGGCTTCCGCCATCTCGTCACCCACGGCATGGAGCGAGCGGAGCTCGGCGGAGGCATACATCTCCGGCCCGACGAAGGCGCCATAGATCACCGTGCCGATGCGGCGGGCGGTGTCGGCATAGGCGTTGAGGAAGTTGTCGTTGACGGGGGTGCCGAAGCGGAATTGCCGGGTCTCGGGGTCGAGCCTCAGCAAGTGCCGGCGGAAGCTCTCCGTCTCGATCGGCCAGAGCTTGCGGATGCGATATTTCTGAAGGTGGCGGTGCATCGGCTTCGAGTCCTGCCTGAACTTAATTTCGTCCGGCGAAATTAAGAATATGGTGCAGTGCAGTAAAAATCCAATGAATGATCCATGCGGTTTACGCATGGCTCTTCGCGGGTGCAGCAAAACTCGCCCTGGCATCACCGCGGTTGCAGGGCTGACCCTTGCTGAGGGGGCGCCCGGCTTCTAGGTTGCGCCACCCATTCAGACTGGCAGGAGGCCTTCATGGTCAAGGAGATCGGACATTTCATCGGCGGCAAGCATGTGAAGGGCAGCTCGGGCCGCTTCGCCGATGTCTTCAACCCCAATACCGGCGAGGTCCAGGCCCGGGTGGCGCTGGCGTCGCCCGCCGAGCTTCGCGCCGCGGTGGAGAACGCCAAGGCGGCCCAGCCCGATTGGGCGGCCAAGAACCCGCAGGTGCGCGCCCGCGTGATGATGAAGTTCCTCGAACTCGCGAGGACCCATGCCGAGGAGATCGCCACGCTGATCTCGATGGAGCACGGCAAGACCATTCCCGATGCGCTGGGCGACCTGCAGCGCGGCGTCGAGGTGGTGGAATTTGCCTGCGGCATCCCGCATCTCCTCAAGGGCGAATACACCGACGGGGCCGGTCCCGGCATCGACATGTATTCGATGCGCCAGCCGCTGGGGCTAGCGGCCGGCATCACGCCGTTCAACTTCCCGGCCATGATCCCGCTGTGGAAGGCCGCACCGGCGATCGCCTGCGGCAATGCCTTCATCCTCAAGCCCTCGGAGCGCGATCCGTCCTGCCCGATGCGGCTCGCCGAACTCTTCCTCGAGGCGGGACTGCCGCCCGGCATCTTCAACGTCGTCAACGGCGACAAGGAAGCGGTCGACGGCATCCTGGACGATCCGGACATCGCGGCGGTGGGCTTCGTCGGCTCGACGCCGATCGCGCATTACGTCTATTCGCGGGCCACCAACAACGGCAAGCGCGCGCAGTGCTTCGGCGGCGCCAAGAACCACATGCTGATCATGCCTGACGCCGACATGGACAAGGCGGTGGATGCGCTGATCGGCGCGGGCTATGGCTCCGCCGGCGAGCGCTGCATGGCGATCTCGGTCGCGGTGCCGGTGGGCGAGGCGACGGCCAATGCGCTGGTCGAAAAGCTCATCCCGCGCGTCGAGAAGCTGAAGGTGGGGCTTTCCACCGACCGCGAGGCGGATTACGGCCCGCTGGTGACGAAGCAGGCGCTGGACCGCGTGGTCGGTTACATCGATCAAGGCGTGAAGGAAGGTGCGACGCTGAAAGTGGATGGCCGCGGCTTCAGGATGCAGGGCTACGAGAAGGGCTTCTTCCTCGGTGGCACGCTGTTCGACAACGTGACGAAGGACATGAAGATCTACAAGGAAGAGATCTTCGGCCCCGTGCTCTCGGTTGTCCGTGCCAAGACCTATGACGAGGGACTGAAGCTGGTGAACGACCATGAATATGGCAACGGCACCGCAATCTTCACGCGCGACGGCGACACGGCGCGCGACTTCGCCTCGCGCTGCCAGATCGGCATGGTGGGCATCAACGTGCCGATCCCGGTGCCGCTCGCCTACCACACCTTCGGCGGCTGGAAGCGCTCGGCCTTCGGCGACCTGAACCAGCACGGGCCGGACTCGGTGCGCTTCTACACCAAGACCAAGACGGTGACAGCGCGCTGGCCTTCCGGCATCAAGGAAGGTGCGCAGTTCTCGATCCCGACGATGCGCTGAAGAAACAGGGGCCCCGGAACTCCGGGGCCCTTTTCCTGTTGGAGACGAGATGACGCAGCATTCCCCCTTCGAGATGGGCCTGTCCTCCGCCGAGGTGATCGCCAGGCGGCTTCCCGGCCTGTGGTGGGGCATGTTCGCGCCCAGCGCGTCGTCGCAGGCGGAACTCGTCAAGATGGTGGTCGAGAAGCAGATGGCCTTCGTGGAAGGCTGCGTGGCGGTGCAGACCGAAATGTTCAAGATGATGGTGTCGCCGATGGATGGTTCGCATGAGCGGTTCATGCAGGCAGCGCTGGGCCCCTCTGTAAAGCGCGTGAAGGCCAACCTGAAGCGCTTGCGGCGCTAGGGCTTTCGCTCCTATTGATCGGCCATGGCTGACCTTCGCAAAGACCCGCTGCCCGTGGGCTATCACCCGCTGCCCCCGGGCCACCTCGCCAATGTGGTGACCTGCCTCGAGATGACGGCGAGGCCGGCGCTGCGGCCCGCGCCCGAGCAGGGCTTCACGCTCGCGCGCATGGGCGCCGCCGACACCGGCCGCTTCCGCAACCTGTTCCGCGCCATCGGGCAGGACATCATGTGGTTCTCCCGCCTGATGCTGGAAGAGGAGGCACTCGCCGCCATCATCGGTGACGCAGATGTGCAGTGCTTCGCGCTGGTGAAGGACGGGCATGACGTTGGGCTTCTCGAACTCGACTTCCGGGAAGACGGGCAGTGCGAGCTGTCGTTCTTCGGCGTCGTGCCTTCCGCCGTCGGCGGCGGCGCGGGGCGCTTCCTCATGAACGAGGCGCTGACGCGCGCCTGGGCCCAGCCCATCACCCGCATGTGGGTGCACACCTGCCACTTCGACCACCCGGCCGCACTCGGCTTCTACCAGCGTTCGGGCTTCCGGCCCTATGCGGTGATGGTGGAAGTGCATCCGGATCCGCGGCTGACGGGGCAGATGCCGAAGCACGCCAGCCCGCAGGTGCCGCTGATCGGAGGGTGATCTCCGCTCCGGCTCTCACCAGCGCCGGGCGTGACCCGGCGACCCTTTTGCCGCCGCACGAAGGATGCGCGGGCCGGGCGCGGGCAAAGTGCGTGGGTGTGCGGCAGCGCGGCTCCGCCGGGTTAACAGCTTGCTAATGCCCGGACCTTAGCCTTCCACCCCATGTCCGACTTCGCCACCAGCCTTGCACCCGATGCCGCTGCCGCCGTGCAGGGGTGGCTGGCGAGCCTCAAGTCCGAGCGGCGGATGTCGGCGAAGACGCTGGAGGCCTATGCGCGGGACCTGGGGCAATTCGCACGGTTCCTCGCCGACCATCTGGGCACGCCGCCGTCGAACCGCGACCTCGCCCTGCTCACCGTCTCCGATTTCCGCGCCTTCATGGCCAGGCGGCGGATGAATGGCGTCGAGAGCCGCACGCTGGCGCGGCAATTGTCGAGCCTGCGTTCATTCTACCGGCATGCCGAGAAGACCGGGCTGTTCCGCAACCCCGCCCTCTCCGCGCTCCGCGCGCCCAAGCTGCCGCATGCGGTGCCGAAGCCGCTGTCGCCCGACAAGGCGAAGGAACTGGCGAAGGCCGACACACTGGCGGGTGACGAAACCCCGCGCTGGGTGCTGGCGCGCGACCAGGCGGTGCTGACGCTGCTCTACGCTTGCGGCCTGCGCATCTCGGAGGCCCTGTCGCTCACCACGGCGCAGGTGGAGCAGCCCACGCTGACCATCACCGGCAAGGGCAACAAGACGCGGCTCGTGCCGCTGCTGCCGGCGGCGCGGCAGGCCGTGGCGCTCTACCGCGAGCTCTGCCCCTTTGCGATGAAGCCCAATGAGCCGATGTTCCGCGGGCAGAAGGGCGGGCCGCTGAACGCCCGCAACATCCAGCTGCTGATCGCGCGGCTGCGCGGCGCGCTGGGCCTGCCGGACACGGCAACACCCCATGCACTGCGCCACTCCTTCGCCACGCATCTCCTTGCCAATGGCGCCGACCTGCGCGTGATCCAGGAGCTGCTGGGCCATGCCAGCCTCTCCACTACGCAGGTCTACACCGAGGTGAACCGGGCGCATCTTCTCGAGCAGTATCGCAAGGCCCATCCGCGGGCGTGACGCCTCTACTGGAACAGCTGGTCGAGGTCCTTGGTGGTCTGGGTACCCGACTTGAACTCGAGCTTTGCTTCCTTGATGACATGCGCAAGGTAGGCCTGCAGCAGCAGGGCGCTATCGACGGAGAAGTTCACGCCATCCTGGAACGCGCCCTTGTTGAGCTGCAGTCGGCCTGCCGTCGCGCCGTCCTCGTAGATCAGGAATACCACCTCGGTGGACGACTTGCCCTTCTCGCCATTCTGGTGCTCAGCGGGGCACTGCTCGACGGGAAAGCAGATCACACGCTTTGCATAGATCTTGCGGATCTTGTTCTCATGCGCCACCGTCGAATTCTTGCGCAGCTTCACTAGGGCGTTGCGGATGTTCTCAAGCTGGTCGAGATTCACCTCGATCAGGTCGCGCGTCGTCTCGTTTTCCGCGGCCGGATCGACGAGTCTGAAGTTGAACATCAGCTCACCGACATTCGTGACCTTGGGCTCGAGCCAGAAGACGCCCTGTTCCCTGGTGCCGGGAATGTAATAGGGCACCTTTGGAAAGACCTGCGATGCCTTCCGGGCAGTCATGTAAAGGTCCTTGTCGTTGGGTTTGACCGAGGTGAGATAGACCTCGAACCGGGCGTTCTCCGCATCATACTTCTGTTCGAGCTCGTCGATGTGGCTGGCTATGGCGGCGATGGTTTCGTCCAGCGTCAGCTTGTCATCGGCATCGGTCGCGCGGGTCAGTTCGTCCTTCTGCTCGGTGAGGACCTTGGTGAGAATCGCGATCTCGGCGCTGAGTTCGCCGATCTGGCGGTTCACGGCATCCGCATCTCCCACATCGATGCTGACAGTCGTGCCATTGGCCGCGACCTGGGTTGCCTGCGGCGCGGCTGCGGAGGCTTCATCTGCCGCAGGCTGCGGTTGTCCGGAGGCCTGGGCACCGTTCACCTGCACCTGCACCACCGTGGTGCTCTGGCTGAGATTGCCCTGCGCAACCAGCTTCGCCTTCTCCGGATTGGTGGCGGCGAGGATGATCATCTGCTGGCGCATCATCTCGAGCTGCTCGATGGACTTGGTGAAGCCGGAGAGGGTGATGTCCATGGTGGCGAAGGCACTGGCGAAGCTCGCCTTGTGCGCCGGTTTCAGCTGCTGCTCGAGCGCGATCACCTGAACGTCGTCGACAAGCAGGCCATTTTCCCGCACATCCGCCTGCAGCACCGCGAAGGCGTGGCCATCAACCACGACGGAGAGCGGCACGACGCTGTTCAAGGCGGCGGGCGGCACGAATGTGCTGGGACGCACGATCAGCACCGGTTCGCCCTTTTCGCCGTAGGTGAACGTGACCCCTTCGCCATTGCTCACGCTCATGCCGCCAGACGGCGTGGGCATGGCCATCCACGGAACCGCGGCGACGGCGGCGGCGCGGGGCGCCTGCTTCTTGCGCGTGGGGGAGGTGGCCGGCTTGCTGCGCCGGGCACGCGGCGCGCTGTAGGAGCGGTTGCTCATCGCGGCGCCGATGGCGCCCCCGACGAGACCGCCCACAAAGGCCGCACCTGCGTTGCCAGCCATGGCCTGGTCCGCCGACACCAGGGACATCAGGGATATCGCGATCATCAATGACTTCTTGCGCATCGTCGCCTCACGTGTTCCGGGGAGAAGCCCCTCTCCCACCTGCCTCTTCCTCCCATGGCATGCCGTCCGCCGCCGTGAGCTAAGTCAAAATTGCTTATTTAATAAGTTGAATATGAGTTGGCCGAGCCGAGTTTGGGTTGTGGTTTGGCCGGGACCGGAAATCCCGGTTGCGGGTGCGGCGCTGCTGCGCCTGATGCAAGGCAGATCTGGCGGTACGGTGGTTTGCGCGGTCCGGCGGCGCTGGCTAGTATCCACGTCCCACAACCTTGAGTGAATGCCGTGCCCGCCATCAAACGTGTCGTAACCGATTCCCGCCTGCCGAAGACGGCCGATGTCTGCGTCATCGGGGGCGGCGTTGCCGGGGTTTCCACCGCGCTCGAGCTCGTCGAGCGGGGGCTCGACGTGGTGCTGCTGGAGAAGGGCGAGATCGCCGCCGAGCAGTCGAGCCGGAACTGGGGCTGGTGCCGCCAGATGGGGCGTGACCCGCGCGAGATTCCGCTGATCCAGATCTCCATGGCGATCTGGGACGGCATGGACCAGCGCGTCGAGGGCCAGACCGGCTTCACCCGCTGTGGCATCCTCTATCTCTGCGAGGACGAGAAGCAGCTCGCCGCCAAGAATGACTGGTACGAAAAGAACGCCAGGCCCGCAGGCCTTGCCACGCGCATGATCGGCGCGGCGGAAGCGAATGAGTTGCAGCCCGGCTGCACGAAGCCATGGAAAGGCGCGCTTTATACGCCGAACGATGGCCGCGCCGAACCCTTCGTCGCCGTGCCGCTGATGGCGGAGGCCTTTCGGCGCAAGGGCGGCAAGCTCTTCACCAATTGCGCGGTGCGCGGGCTCGAGACGAAGGCTGGGCGTATCTCGTCGGTCGTCACCGAGAAGGGAGCGATCGCCTGCGACACGGTGGTGCTGGCGGGTGGTGCGTGGTCGCGGCGCTTCTGCCACAACCTCGGCATCGAGCTGCCGCAGCTCACCGTGCTCAATTCGGTGATGCGCACGGAGCCCATCGACACGGGGCTGACGCGCACCTGCTCCGGCGGCGGCTTCACCTTCAGGAAGCGCATGGATGGCGGCTACACGGTGACGGACAACCACTTCTCGGTCGCCGACATCGTGCCGGACAGTTTCCGCCTGTTCCGCGAATTCCTGCCCGCACTGATGCTGGACTGGAGCGGCCTGCGGCTGCGCCTCGGCAAGCGCTTCATCGAGGAAGCGAAGCTGAAGCGGCGCTGGGCGCTGGACGAAGTCTCGCCCTTCGAGCAGGTGCGCATCCTCGATCCTGAACCGGTCAACGAGGTTCTGGACAAGGCCGCGGCGGCACTGAAGGAATACTATCCCGTCTTCAAGCCGATGAAGATCGCCGAGCGCTGGGGCGGGGCGATCGATGCGGTGCCGGATGCGGTGCCGATCATCTCGAAGGTGGAGAAGCTGCCGGGCTTCCACCTGTGCACCGGCTTCTCGGGCCACGGCTTCGGATTGGGCCCGGGCGCGGGACGGCTGATGGCGGAGATCGTGACGGGCGCGAAGACGTGCGTGGACCCGTCACCCTTCCGCTATACGCGGTTCTTCGACGGAACGAACCCGCGGCCGACGACGGGGCTGTAAGTTCCATTCATCCATCCATAACTGCCGTCATCCCGGCGAAGGCCGGGATCCAGCTTTGGGTCGACACATGCTGAGTTCACTTCGCCCGGGCTTGACCCGGGCGTCCTTTTTCGCAGGCAGTGAAAATGATGCGCGGATCAAGTCCGCGCAAGGTGAGGGCGGAGAGGCGTACAGAAAGCTGGGCCCCGGCTTTCGCCGGGGTGACGGTCATAAGGTAGCGTGACGGCGCGCCGCGACTACGAATGAATCGCCCGGCCCGCCACCGCGAGGGCCGCTTCCTTCACGGCTTCCGACAGGGTGGGATGCGCGTGGCAGGTGCGGGCGAGGTCTTCGGCACTGCCGCCGAACTCCATCAGCACTGCGGCCTCGTGGATCAGCTCGCCCGCCATGGGGCCGACGATGTGGACGCCGAGCACGCGATCCGTCCTGGCATCGGCCAGAACCTTCACGAAGCCGTCCGTCGTCTGGTTGGCCTTGGCGCGGCCATTGGCGAGGAAGAGGAACTTGCCGGCCTTGTAGTCGACACCTTCCGCCTTGAGCTCCTCCTCGGTCTTGCCCACCGCGGCGACTTCCGGTGAGGTGTAGACCACGCCGGGAATGACGCCGTAGTTCACATGGCCCGCCTGTCCGGCGAGGATCTCGGCCAGTGCGATGCCCTCGTCCTCCGCCTTGTGGGCCAGCATGGGGCCGCGGATGACGTCGCCGATGGCATAGATGCCCGGCACGTTGGTCTGGAAATGATCGTCGACCTCGACGCGGCCACGATTGTCGCGCTTCACGCCGACCTCGTCGAGGCCGAGGCCTTCGGTGTAGGGCGTGCGGCCGACGGCGACGAGCACCACTTCGGCCTCGATGTTCTCGGGCGTGCCGCCGGCGGCGGGCTCCACCGTGAGCGTCACCTTGTCCTTGGCCTTCACCGCACCGGTGACCTTGGAGGAAAGGTGGAAGCTGAAACCCTGCTTCTGCAGCATGCGCTGGAAGTTCTTGGCGACGTCCATGTCCATGCCCGGCAGGATGCGGTCGAGATATTCGATCACCGTCACCTTTGAGCCGAGGCGCGCATAGACGGAACCGAGCTCGAGGCCGATGACGCCGGCGCCGATGACGGCAAGCGAGGCGGGAACCTTCTCCAGCACGAGGGCGCCGGTCGAGGAGACGATCTGCTTTTCGTCGACGTCGATGCCCTTGAGCCTGGCGACGTCCGAGCCGGTGGCGATGATGATGGACTTGGTCTCGATGGTCTCGTCACCGACCGTCACCTTGCCGGGACCGGCGATCCTGCCGTGGCCACGGAACACGGTGACCTTGTTCTTCTTCAGCAGGAAGTCGATGCCCTTGGTGTTGCCGTCGATGGCCTCCTGCTTGAAGCCCATCATCTTCGGAAAGTCGATGGCGGTCTCGGCCTTGATGCCCATCTTGGCGAAGCTGTGCTTCGACTCGGCATAGAGCTCGGACGCGTGCAGCAGCGCCTTGGAGGGGATGCAGCCGACGTTCAGGCAGGTGCCGCCATGGGTGGCGCGCTTCTCCACCACCGCGACCTTGAGACCGAGCTGTGCCGCACGGATGGCGCAGACATAGCCCCCGGGGCCGGTGCCGATGATGGTGACGTCGAACTGGTTCGCCATTTTCGTGTTCCTTAGCAGCGCCCGCCGGCGACGGGGATGATGGAGCCGGTGACATAGGAAGATTGCTCGGAGCACAGCCACATGATGGCATCCGCCACCTCGTCCGCCGTGCCTTCGCGCTTCATCGGGATCGCGTCGCGCATCATCTTCACGCGGCCGGGGATGCCCGACGAGTCATGGATCTCGGTGTCGATGATGCCGGGGCGGAGTGCATTGACGCGCACGCCCTCGGCGGCGACCTCGCGGCCGAGCCCGATGGTGAGGACGTCGATCGCCCCCTTGGAGGCACCATACTCGACGCCGAGGCCCGGTGCGCCGTGATAGGCGGCGGCCGACGACATGTTGACGATGGAGCCTCCGGTGCCGCCATGCTTCGTCGACATGCGCTTCACCGCCTCGCGGGCGCAGATGATCGCACCGAAGGTGTTGATGTCGAGGATGCGGCGGATGCGCGCCGTGGTCATCTCGTCCAGCCGGTTCTGCTGGTCCATGACGCCGGCATTGTTCACGAGGACCTTGAGGGGGCCGAGCCTGTCGGCTGCGGCGAAGAGGGCGAGGATGTCGGACTCCAGCGCCACGTCGCCCTTGACGGCGACGGCCCTGCCGCCGGCCGCGGTGATGGACTTCACCACCTCGTTCGCGGCGGCCTCGTTGGCGGTGTAGTTGACGACGACGGTGTAGCCCGCCCTGCCCAGTTTCAGCGCCGCGGCGCGGCCGATGCCGCGGCTGCCGCCGGTGACGATGGCGATGTTGTCTGTCATGTCGCAATGCTGCTGAAAAGGATGGCCGGGTCAAGCCCGGCCATGATGAACATTAAACTCATCATGCCCGCGCCTGTCACGGGCACCCTTTGTGGATGCGTCCATGCGGGGCGACGGGTCTTCATCACAGGTCCAGGATGATCCGCTGCGGATCCTCGAGGTTCTCCTTGATGCGCACCAGGAAGGTGACGGCTTCCTTGCCGTCGACGATGCGGTGGTCATAGGAGAGGGCGAGGTACATCATCGGGCGGATCACCACCTGGCCGTTGATGGCCATGGGGCGCTCCTGGATCTTGTGCATGCCGAGGATGCCGGACTGCGGCGCGTTGAGGATCGGCGTCGACATCAGCGAGCCATAGACGCCACCATTCGAGATGGTGAAGGTGCCGCCCTGCATGTCGGTGATCTGCAGATTGCCGTCACGCGCGCGCTTGCCGTATTCGGCGATGGTCTTCTCGATGCCGGCCAGCGACAGCAGGTCCGCGTCGCGCAGCACGGGGACGACGAGGCCCTTGTCGGTGCCGACCGCCACGCCGATGTTGTAGAAGTTCTTGTAGACGATGTCGTCGCCGTCGATCTCGGCATTGACGGCCGGGATCTCCTTCAGCGCCTGGATGCAGGCCTTCACGAAGAAGCTCATGAAGCCGAGCTTCACGCCATGCTTCTTCTCGAAGAGCTCCTTGTACTGGTTGCGGAGCTGCATGGTCGCCGTCATGTCCACCTCGTTGAAGGTGGTGAGCATGGCGGCGGTGTTCTGCGCATCCTTGAGACGGCGCGCGATGGTGAGGCGGAGCCTGGACATCTTCACCCGCTCCTCGCGGGCGGCATCGGCCGGGGCCGACGGCGCGCGAGCGGCGGGTGCCGGAGCGGCCGGGATCACCAGCGGCTTGGCCTCGGCAGCAGGCTTTTCGAGATGCGCGATGACGTCGCCCTTGGTGAGGCGGCCGTCTTTGCCGGTGCCGGCGACGGCGGAAGTATCGACCTTGTTCTCTTCCACCATCTTGCGGACGGCGGGCGAGAGCGTCTGCTCGGCCGCCTTCGCGGCGGGCGCGGCTTCGGCCTTCTTCGGGGCTTCGGCGGCCTTCGCGGGCGCAGAGCCGGCGGCACCCTCCTCGATGGTACCGAGGAGCGCGCCGACATTCACCGTGGTGCCGGGCTCGGCGGAGATCGCCGCGAGCTTGCCCGACGCAGGGGCGGGAACCTCGACCGTCACCTTGTCCGTCTCGAGCTCGACCAGCGGCTCATCCGCCTTCACGGCCTCGCCCGGCTTCCTGAACCACTTCGCAATCGTCGCCTCGGTGACCGATTCACCCAGTGCCGGAACGCGGATTTCCTTTGCCATCGTCTTTTGTCCCTTAAGCCTTGTTCTCGCCCAGCGCCTCGTCGAGGAACGTGCGCAGTTCCTTGAGGTGCCGGCTCATCAGTCCGGTTGCGGTTGAAGCGGACGCCGCACGGCCCACGTAGCGCGGACGCGGGGATTTGGCGCCGATGTATTCGAGCACGCGCTCGATGTTGGGCTGCACGAAGCTCCAGGCGCCCATGTTGTAGGGCTCCTCCTGGCACCACACGAACTCGGCCTGCTTGAAGCGCGAGAGGATGTTGATGAGCGCCTTGTGCGGCCACGGATAAAGCTGCTCGACGCGCAGCAGGTAGATGTCGTCGAGGCCGCGCTTCTCGCGCTCCTCGTAGAGATCGTAATAGACCTTGCCGGTGCACAGGATGACGCGGCGGATCTTGTCATCCGGCTTCAGCTTGATCGCCTGGTCGGCAAGCATCTCCGCATCGTCCCATAGCAGGCGATGGAAGGTGGTGCCCTCGTCCATCATCGAGAGCGGCGAGGTGGCGCGCTTGTGGCGAAGCAGCGACTTCGGCGTCATGATGACCAGGGGCTTGCGGATGTCGCGCTTCAGCTGGCGCCTGAGGATGTGGAAGTAGTTGGCGGGCGTGGTCACGTTCGCCACTTGCATGTTGTCTTCCGCGCACATCTGCAGATAGCGCTCGAGGCGGGCGGAGGAATGTTCCGGGCCCTGGCCCTCATAGCCATGCGGCAGCATGACGGTGAGGCCCGACATGCGCAGCCACTTGCGCTCTCCGCTCGAGATGAACTGGTCGAACACGACCTGCGCGCCGTTGGCGAAGTCGCCGAACTGGGCTTCCCAGATGGTGAGCGTGTTGGGCTCGGCCAGCGAGTAGCCATATTCGAAGCCCAGCACCGCCTCCTCCGAGAGCATGGAGTTGATGGCGTCGATCTTGATCTTCTGGTCCTTCACCAGGTGGTTGAGCGGCGTGTAGCGCTTTTCCGTGTCCTGGTCGACGAGCACGGCGTGGCGCTGCGAGAAGGTGCCGCGCTGCACGTCCTGGCCGGAGAGGCGGATGGGGAAGCCATCGAGCAGCAGCGAGCCGAAGGCCAGGTGCTCGCCCATGGCCCAGTCGATGCCGGTGCCGTCCTCGATCATCTTGCGGCGCGCATCGAGCACGCGCTGCATGGTACGGTGGACCTTGAAGGTCTTGGGAATCTTGGTGAGCTTGAGGCCGATTTCCTTGAGCTTGGCCAGCGGCACGCCGGTGTCGCCCTTGCGCGGCTCCTCATGGTCCTTCGCGGCCTTGAGGCCGGCCCAGCGGCCATCGAGCCAGTCGGCCTTATTGGCCTTGTAGTTCTCGGCGACGGTGAAGTTGTCGTCCAGCGTCTTGCGATAGGCCGCCTTCATCGCGTCGAAGTCGGCCTCCGAGATGACGCCTTCCTCGATCAGGCGCTTGCCATAGAGCGCCACCACGGTGGGCTGGCTGGCGATGCGCTTGTACATCAGCGGCTGGGTGAAGGCCGGCTCATCCGTCTCGTTGTGGCCGAAACGGCGGTAGCAGAACATGTCGATGACGACGGGCTTGTGGAACTTCTGCCGGAACTCGGTGGCGATCTTCGCGGCATAGACGACCGATTCCGGGTCATCGCCGTTGCAGTGGAAGATCGGCGCCTCGATCATCTTGGCGACGTCGGAGGGGTAGGGCGACGATCGCGACCAGTGGGGCGCTGTCGTGAAGCCGATCTGGTTGTTGACGATGAAGTGGATCGAACCACCACAGCGGTGGCCGCGGAGCCCCGACAGGCCGAAGCATTCTGCCACCACGCCTTGCCCCGCGAAGGCCGCGTCGCCATGGATCAGGAGCGGCAGCACCGAGGTGCGCTCCTTGTCGCCGCGCTGGTCCTGCTTGGCGCGCGCCTTGCCGAGCACCACGGGGTCGACGATTTCCAGATGCGAAGGATTGGCGGTGAGCGAGAGGTGAACCGTGTTGTCATCGAACACACGGTCCGACGACGAGCCGAGGTGATACTTCACGTCGCCCGAGCCTTCGACCTCGTCAGGCGTCGAGGAGCCGCCCTTGAACTCGTGGAAGATCGCCGAGAAGGGCTTCGACATGACGTTGGCCAGCACGTTGAGGCGGCCGCGATGGGCCATGCCCAGCACGATTTCCTTCATGCCCAGCTGGCCGCCGCGCTTGATGATCTGCTCGAGCGCGGGGATCATCGATTCACCGCCATCGAGGCCGAAGCGCTTGGTGCCGGTGTACTTGACGTTCAGGAACTGCTCGAAGCCCTCGCCCTCGATAAGCTTGTTGAGGATGGCCTTCTTGCCGTTGGCCGTGAAGCTGATCGACTTGTCGGCACCTTCGATGCGCTCCTGGATCCAGGCCTTCTGCTCCGGGTCAGAGATGTGCATGAACTCGACGCCGAGCGTGCCGCAGTAGGTGCGCTTCAGGATGTCGGTGATCTGGCGGATGGTGGCGAATTCGAGGCCCAGAACCTTGTCGAGGAAGATCGGCCGGTCCATGTCGGCGGCGGTGAAGCCATAGGTGGCGGGGTCGAGCTCCGGATGGCTCTCCGGCGCCTTGAGGCGCAGCGGATCGAGATCGGCCGCCAGGTGGCCGCGCATGCGGTAGGCGCGGATCATCATCAGCGCGCGGACGGAATCCATCGTCGCCTTGCGCACGTCCTCGGCCGAAAGCGTCGGCGCCTTGGCCTCAGGCGCTGCACCCTTGCCGGCCTTGGCGGCGGGGGGAGCGGCGGGCGGCCAGTTGCCGTCAAGCGCCGAGACGAGATCACCCGACTCCGGCCGCGGCCAGTCCTTGCGCTGCCATGACGGACCCTCGACCTGCTGCTTCGCCTGGGCGGCGTTGTCTTCCAGCCCGGCAAAGAATTGCCGCCAGTGGGAATCCACGGCGGCGGGGTTCTCGAGGTACCTGGCGTAGAGCTGCTCGATGTATTGGGCGTTGCCGCCATAGAGGAAGGAGGTTTGCTCGAAGGCAGTGGTGAGATCGGTCTTGTTCATCCCATTTTCCTCTCTTGGCAGCACTCCGCGCGGATGCGGGGCAGCCTATCGTGCAATGCTGAAAGACTGCTTTCAGCCTTGTCGTCTTGTTCCCCTGCCCCCTGTGGGGAGGGGTAGGGGTGGGGGTGATGCCGGAGCGAGATGTTCGACCATCGAACCCGCGGAACCACCCCCACCCTTAGTCCCTCCCCACAGGGGGGAGGGAAATGTGCGTCAGCCCTTCAGCTTCTTGACCAGCGTCTTGCCCAGCAAAGCGGGCGAATCCGCGACGGCGATGCCGGCGCGCTTCATGGCGTCGATCTTGGACTCGGCCCCGCCCTTGCCGCCGGAGATGATGGCGCCGGCATGGCCCATGCGGCGGCCGGGAGGGGCGGTGCGGCCGGCGATGAAGCCGGCCATCGGCTTCTTCTTCTTCGACTTCGCAATGAACTCCGCCGCGTCCTCCTCGGCCGAGCCGCCGATCTCGCCGATCATGATGATCGATTCCGTCGCGTCGTCGGCGAGGAACATTTCCAGCATGTCGATGAACTCGGTGCCCTTGACCGGGTCGCCGCCGATGCCCACCGCGGTCGTCTGGCCGAGGCCTTCCTGCGTGGTCTGGAACACCGCTTCATAGGTGAGCGTGCCGGAGCGCGAGACGATGCCCACCGAGCCCTTCTTGAAGATGTTGCCCGGCATGATGCCGATCTTGCACTCGTTGGGCGTCAGGACGCCAGGGCAGTTCGGCCCGATGAGGCGCGACTTCGAGCCCGACAGCGCGC
Source organism: Aestuariivirga litoralis (assembly GCF_003234965.1). GTDB lineage: Bacteria > Pseudomonadota > Alphaproteobacteria > Rhizobiales > Aestuariivirgaceae > Aestuariivirga > Aestuariivirga litoralis. The sequence continues at coordinate 13,136 of NZ_QKVK01000012.1, read as the reverse complement.
GCTTGACCTTCACCATGTCCATCACCGGAATGCCTTCGGTGATGCAGACGATGAGCGGGATCTCGGCGTCGATGGCCTCGAGGATCGCGTCCGCCGCGAAGGGCGGCGGCACGTAGATCACGGAGGCGTCCGCACCCGTGGCCTGCTTCGCGTCCCAGACGGTGTCGAAGACGGGAAGCCCGATGTGCTTGGTGCCGCCCTTGCCCGGTGTCACACCCGCAACCATCTGCGTGCCATAGGCAATGGCCTGCTCGGTGTGGAAGGTGCCGTTGTTGCCGGTGATGCCCTGGCAGATGACCTTGGTGTTCTTGTTGACGAGAATGGACATCAGGCCGCTTCCTTCACAGCTTTGACGATCTTGGATGCGGCATCATCGAGGTCGTCCGCGGGGATGACGTTGAGGCCGGACTCACGGATGATCTTCTTGCCGAGGTCCACGTTGGTGCCCTCGAGGCGGACGACGAGAGGAACCTTGAGGCCCACCTCCTTCACCGCGGCGATGACGCCCTCGGCGATCACGTCACACTTCATGATGCCGCCGAAGATGTTGACGAGGATGCCCTTCACCTTCGGGTCGGCGGTGATGATCTTGAAGGCCGCCGCGACCTTTTCCTTCGAAGCGCCGCCGCCGACGTCGAGGAAGTTGGCAGGCTCGGCGCCATAGAGCTTGATGATGTCCATCGTCGCCATGGCGAGGCCGGCGCCATTCACCATGCAGCCGATCGAACCATCGAGCGCCACATAGGACAGGTCATACTTGGAAGCTTCGATTTCCTTCGGGTCTTCTTCCGTCAGGTCGCGGAGTTCCTTGATCTCGGGGTGCCGGTCGAGCGCGTTCGAGTCGAAGTTGATCTTGGCGTCGAGGCAGATCAGGTTGCCGTCCTTGGTGACGACGAGCGGGTTGATCTCGAGCAGGCTCATGTCCTTGTCGACGAAGGCCTTGTAGAGCTGGCCGATCATCTTGACGCACTGCTTCACCTGGTCGCCCTTGAGCTTGAGGGCGGACGCGATGCGGCGGCCGACATAGGGCGCATAGCCCGCGGCGGGATCGACCTGCACGGTGATGATCTTCTCCGGCGTGTCATGGGCCACCTTCTCGATGTCCATGCCGCCCTCGGTCGAGGCGATGAAGGCGACGCGCGAGGTTTCGCGGTCGACCAGGATCGAGAGATAGAGTTCGCGGGCGATCGCGGTGCCTTCCTCGATGTAGAGGCGCTGCACCACCTTGCCCTCGGGGCCGGTCTGGTGGGTCACCAGCGTCATGCCGAGCATGCGCGTGGCCTCGGCCTTCACCTCGTCCACCGACTTCACGACCTTGACGCCGCCGCCCTTGCCGCGGCCGCCGGCGTGGATCTGCGACTTCACGACCCAGACGGGGCCGCCCAGCGTCTGCGCGGCCTTCACGGCTTCATCGACGGTGAAGGCGGGAATGCCCTTGCCGGTCGTCACGCCGAAGCCGCGGAGCACTTCCTTGGCCTGGTACTCATGGATGTTCATGTGCGCGTTCCTGTTTTACGTGCGCGTCAGATCAGGCGAGATCGGGAGCAATGGTCTTCGCCGCGGCCATCAGGCCGTGCACGGCATCGACCGACTTCTTGAAGCCCGCCTTGTCCTCGTCATTGAGCGCGATCTCGGCGATGCGCTCCACGCCATTGGCGCCGATCACCACAGGGACGCCCACATAGGTGTCCTTCACGCCATACTGGCCGGTGAGGTGGGCCGCGCAGGGGAGAAGACGCTTCTTGTCCTTCAGGTAGCTCTCGGCCATCTCGATCGCCGAGGTGGCAGGCGCATAGTAAGCCGAGCCGGTCTTCAGCAGGCTGACGATCTCCGCGCCGCCGTCACGGGTGCGCTGGACGATCTTGTCGATCTTCTCCTGGCTGGACCAGCCCATCTTGATGAGATCCGGCACCGGAATGCCGGCGACCGCCGAGTAGCGGATGAGCGGCACCATGGTGTCGCCATGGCCGCCGAGCACGAAGGCGGTGACGTCCTGGACGGAGACGTTGAATTCCTCGGCGAGGAAGTGGCGGAAGCGCGCGGAGTCCAGCACGCCCGCCATGCCCACCACCTTCTCCGGTGGCAGGCCGCAATACTTCTGAAGCGCCCAGACCATGACGTCGAGCGGGTTGGTGATGCAGATGACGAAGGCATTGGGGGCATATTGCTTGATGCCCGCGCCGACCGAGGCCATGACCTTGAGGTTGATCCCCAGGAGGTCGTCACGGCTCATGCCGGGCTTCCTCGGCACACCGGCCGTCACGATGCAGACGTCGGCGCCGGCGATGGCCTCGTAGGAATTGGCGCCCGACAGCCTGGCATTGAAGCCCTCGACCGGGCCCGACTGGGCGAGGTCCAGCGCCTTGCCCTGGGGCAGGCCCTCGGCAATGTCGAAAATGACGATGTCGCCAAGTTCCTTCAGCGCCGCGAGATGCGCGAGGGTGCCCCCGATCATGCCGCCGCCGATCAGAGCGATTTTCTTCCGAGCCATGTTGGATTTCCTTCTTGAAGGCCGTGCCGTCAGGTCGTTTTGCAGTGCAAAAGCGACGTTTGTGTAGACCCGATATCTATCACCTTCAAGACGCCGGCCTAGTCCTTTCGGACGAGAAACTTGACCAAAACGTCAAGTTTCGGCGATTTTTTTGCCCCACCAGGAGGCTGACTGCATCTCCTTGAGACGCGACACGGTGCGGCCGAATTCGAAGGCGTGATCACCCGCCGGATAGATGCCCTCCGGGGCTTGCGCGGAGGTGGCCACCAGCCTGACCCGGGCGTCATAGAGCGTGTCGATCAGCAGGACGAAGCGCTTGGCCTCGTTGCGGCGATCCGGATTCAACTCAGGGATGTGCTCGACGAAGAGGACGGGGAAGTTTTCCGCGAGTGCGAGATAATCCGGGGGGCCGAGGGGCTTTTCGCAGAGTTCGCCGAAGGAAAAGCGGGCGCAGCCATGGGCGGCCTGGGGCACGTGCAGCTTGCGGCCCAGCACGTCGATGTCCATGGGCTCGCCGCGCTCCGTGTCGGTGAGGCGCTGCCAGAGGTCCTGCAGGCGGGCGTCGGTCTGGGCCGAGATGGGGGTGAGGAAGGTCTCGTGCGCCTTCACCCGGCCGAGGCGGTAATCCGTCGGGCTCTCCAGCGAGACGACGTCGAGGCGCTGCCTAATGAGGGCGATGAAGGGCAGGAAGAGCTGGCGGTTGAGGCCGTTGCGGTAAAGCTGGTCGGGGGCGAGGTTCGAGGTCGTCACGATCACCGTGCCCGCCGCCAGCAGGCCCTCGAACAGGCGGCCGACGATCATGGCATCGGCAATGTCGGTCACCTGCATCTCGTCGAGGCAGAGCAGGCGGGCTTCCCTGGCGAGTGCCCTGGCCACGGGGACGATGGCATCCTGCGTGTGCGATTGCCGCGCGGCGTGCAGGCGCCTGTGCACATCCTGCATGAAGGCATGGAAGTGGACGCGGCGCTTGGGGGCGGTCTGGACCGTCTCGTAGAACAGGTCCATCACCATGGTCTTGCCGCGGCCCACCTCGCCGAAGATATAGAGGCCCTTGGGCGGGGGCGGGGATTTCTTGAAGCGCGCGAGGAGGCCGGAGGCGGGGGACGACTGCTGCAGCTCGGTGGCGAGCTGGTCGAGCCTCGCCACGACGGCGCGCTGGGCGGCATCGGGCCTGATGAGGCCAGCGTCGCGGCGGCGGTCGTATTCAGCGAGGATGGCGGCCATTACGCACCGCCCTCCGCCTCACACCCCAGCCTCATCATGCGCGGGCCTGACCCGCGCATCCTTTTCGGGGCCGCACAAAGGATGCCCGGGACAAGCCCGGGCATGATGTGTCTGGAGTGCGTCAGAGCGACTGCCCGGTCTTCTTCCAGTCCGCCAGGAACTGCTCGATGCCCTTGTCGGTGAGCGGGTGCTTGACCAGGCCCTTGATGACGGCGGGCGGGCAGGTGGCGACGTCGGCGCCGATGAGGGCCACCTGCTTCACGTGCAGGGCCGTCCTCACCGAGGCGGCGAGGATCTCGGTGTCATAGGCGTAATTGTCATAGATCTGGCGGATCTCGGCGATGAGGTCGGTGCCGTCCAGATGGATGTCGTCGAGCCTGCCGATGAAGGGCGAGATGAAGGTGGCGCCGGCCTTGGCGGCGAGCAGCGCCTGGATGGCCGAGAAGCACAGCGTGACGTTCACCATGCAGCCATCGGATGTCAGCGCCTTGCAGGCCTTGAGGCCGTCGAGGGTCAGCGGCACCTTGATGGTCACGTTGTTGGCGATCTTCCGCAGGTCTGCGGCCTCGCGCATCATGCCGTCATAGTCGAGCGAGACGACCTCGGCCGAGACCGGGCCTTCGACGATCGAGCAGATCTCGGCGATCACGTCCTTGAAGTTGCGGCCGGACTTGGCGATCAGCGAGGGGTTGGTGGTGACGCCATCGAGCAGGCCCAGATCGTTGAGCTCCTTGATGTCCTTCACTTCGGCGGTATCGGCAAAGAATTTCATGGGCAGGGTCCTTTTTGCTGGGCCGAGCCTTACCGCCCGGCCTTGCCCAAATCAACCATGCGGGGGTCGTGGCCGCATTGCAGGCGCGCCGCCTCGCAGAGCGACTGGACGAGGGCGGAGAGATCGGCCTGCGGCAGGGGCTCCCGGTCCAGCGCCGTGACGGGGCGCAGGAAGCGCAGGCTGTTGGTCAGGAAGACGGCGTCCGCCTCCTTCAGTTCGGCGGGCTTCACCACCCGCTCCTCGGGCTTGAGGCCCAGGTGGGCGGCCGAGTGGAGCAGCGTCTGGCGGGTGACGCCGGTCAGGATGCCCTGGTCGCGGGACGGCGTGACGAGGCTCTTGCCCTTGAGCAGGAAGATGTTGGCGATGGTCGTGCAGGCGACGTTGCCCCAGGTGTTGAGCATCAGCGCGTCCTCGACGCCGTGGCTCGCCGCCTCGCGGGCGGCTGCGATGTTGTCGATATAGGAGAGGGTCTTCAACCGGCAGGAGAGGGATTGCGGGTTGCGGCGGATCGCGGTCGATGACAGCGCCACCGGCTTCAGCATCATGTTCGGGTCGAAGGCATCGAGCATCAGGAGGAGGCTCGAGGAGCCGCCCACCGCCGCCAGCCCCCGCGCCGCCGTGCCACGGGTGAGGGTGACGCGCAGCACGTGGTGAAGCTTCGGAATGCCGGCGAGGATCTCCGCCACCGCATCGTCCAGCCCGTCGCGGTCGAAGCCGATGCCCAGCTCATGCGCCGCTGCCTCGAGCCTTGCGAAATGCATGTTGCCCCACAGCGGCGTGCGGTTGAGGACAAGGATCGTCTCGAAGAGGCCGTCGCCCAGCAACAGGCCGCGCTCGCCGCGCTCAACCGCCAGCGGGCCCTCGGTGAGGGCGCCGTTGAACCAGGTGCGGCTCATTCCACCGCCTTCAGGAAGTTCCGCAGCATGTCGTAGCCGCCCTCGGTGAGGATCGATTCGGGGTGGAACTGTACCCCATAAGTCGGGTGGCTGGCATGGCGCAGGCCCATGATCTCGCCCTCGTCGCTTTTCGCCGTCACGACGAGAGGCGTGTCGCGGCCCTCGAGCTCCACGATGAGCGAATGATAGCGCCCGGCACTGAAACGCTGCGGCAGGCCCTCGAAGAGGCCCTTGCCGTCATGGTTGATCTCGGAGGAGTCGCCATGCATCGGGCGCTTGGCGCGCGTCACGAGCCCGCCGAAGACCGCACCCATCACCTGGTGGCCGAGGCAGATGCCGAGGATGGGGCGCTTGCCCGAATACTCCTGCATGATCGCCATCGATTGGCCCGCCTCGGTGGGTGAGCAGGGGCCGGGTGAGATGACGATGGCCTTCGCTGCGGCGAGATCCTCCGGCGTCACCTCGTCGTTGCGCACCACGCGCGTCGTCTGGCCCAGCTCCTCGAAATAGCGCGCTACGTTGTGGACGAAGGAGTCATAGTTGTCGACGATGAGGATCATGGCCTGAAGGCCTCCATGATCCGCTTGATCTTGGTGAGGCTCTCTTCGTATTCCGCCGCCGGGTTCGACCTTGCCGTGATGCCGCCGCCGCCTTGCACGCGGGCGATGCCGTTCGAAAACTGCGCGGTGCGGATGGCGATGTTCAGGTCGGTGCGGCCATTGAAGCCGATATAGCCGATGGTGCCGCAATAGACGCCGCGGGGCGCCTGCTCGATCTCGGCGATGATCTCCATGGCGCGGATCTTCGGCGCGCCGGTGATCGAGCCGCCGGGGAAGGTGGCGCCGATCAGGTCGCCGATGCCGTGGCGGTCCTTCAGCTCGGACGTGATGACCGACACGAGGTGATGGACATTGGCATAGGTCTCGAGCCCGCAGAGCACCGGTACCTTCACCGTGCCGGGCTTCGAGACGCGGGAGAGATCGTTGCGCAGCAGGTCGACGATCATCACGTTCTCCGCGCGGTCCTTGCGCGAGGAGGTGAGGTCGGCGATCAGGTTCGCATCGCGCACCGGATCGGCATCGCGGCGGCGCGTACCCTTGATGGGGCGGGCCTCGACGGTGGTGCCGTCGTAACGCAGCAGGCGCTCCGGCGAAGAGGACGCGATCTGGATCGAGCCGTAATCCATGTAGGCCGCGAAGGTGGCGGGGTTCTTCTGCCGCAGCACGCGGTAGAAGCCCAGGGGATCGAAGCCTGCCGGGATCGGGGCTGAAAACATCTGCGTGATGTTGGCCTGGAAGATGTCGCCCGCCAGAATGTAGTCCACCGTGCGCGCGATGGCCTTTTCGTAGTCCTCGCGCGTGAAGTTCGACTGCCAGCCCTCGATGGCATGGCCGCCCGTCACCTTGGGGCGGTGGCGCAGCAGCTCCTCCATCTCGTCGGCGCGCGCGGGTGTTTCGGAAATGATCCAGGCGCGCTCCTGCATGTGGTCGAAGGCGGCCACGCAGTCGAAGTGATGCAGGATGAGGTCCGGGCAGATCGGGGCAAAGTCCGGAATCCGCGCGTGTGGTTCGAGGCGGCGGCCATAATCATAGGAGATGTACCCCGCCAGCCCGCCCTGGAAGGGCGGCAGGCCGGTGACGTGGCGCTGGCGATTCTCGGAGACGATGCGGTCGATGAGGGTGAGCGGGCTCTTCTTCGTGGGCACGCCGTTGAGGAAGGTGCCCCTGGCATTGACCTCGAGGCTGGCCGCCGGGTTGCAGGCGAGGAAGGAATAGCGCCCCAGATGCTCCGAGCGCATGACGCTTTCGAGCAGCGTCACATGGCGCTGGCCCTTCAGCCGCAGGGCGAGCGCCGACGGCTCGAGGCAGATGATCTCTCGGACATGGGGTTCCCTCATGGGGCCAGCATATAAGGGTGGAAGGGGGCCGCCCCCAAGTCTATTTCAGACTCAATGACCCGCGATTCCGCCATAGCCGAGGTGCTGCTGCCGCTGGCGCTCGACGGCCCCTATTCCTACCGGGTGCCGGAGGGCATGGCGCTGGAGCCGGGAAGCTATGTCATCGTGCCGCTGGGCCCGCGCCAGATGATCGGCGTGGTCTGGGCGCTGAAGGACGAGGCGGGCACCGACAAGACGCTGCGCGACGTGGGCGAGGTCTTCGACATGCCGCCCTTGCCCGAGACGCACCGGCGCTTCATCGACTGGCTCTCGGCCTATTACCTCGAACCTGCGGGCAACGTGCTGCGCATGGTGCTGCGCTCGCCCGGCGCCTTCGAGGGCCCGCGCGAGCAGATCGCCTATCGTGCGACTGAATCGGCTCCGAAACGGATGACGCCGCAGCGCGCCCGCGTGCTGGAGATCGCGCGCGAGGGATTCGCCATGCGTGCGGCGGAACTGGCCGAAGCCGCGGGCGTGGGCACTTCCGTCATCAAGGCATTGGCAAAGGACGGCGCGCTGGAGGCCGTGGCGCTGCCGGCGCTGAAGCGCTTCCCGGAGCCCGACCTCAATGCCGGCGGCTTCGCGCTCTCGAAGGACCAGCAGGCGGCGGCGGAAGCGCTGCGCGCCGTGGTGGCGCAACGCCAGCACAAGGTGATGCTGCTCGACGGCGTCACCGGCTCCGGCAAGACGGAGGTCTATTTCGAGGCGATGGCGGCGGCGCTGGCCGCCGGAGGGCAGGTGCTGCTGCTGCTGCCCGAGATCGCGCTCACCCAGCCCTTCCTCGAACGCGTCGAGCGGCGCTTCGGCTGTGAACCCGCACAGTGGCATTCGGACCTGCGCCCGCGCGAGCGCGAGCGGGTGTGGCGCGGCGTGGCGGACGGCACGGCGAAGATCGTGGTCGGCGCGCGCTCCGCGCTCTTCCTGCCGTGGAAGAAGCTGAAGCTGATCGTGGTCGATGAGGAACACGAGAGCGCCTACAAGCAGGACGACGGTGTTCCCTATCACGCGCGCGACATGGCGGTGCTTTACGGGTCAATCGGGAAATTCCCGGTGGTGCTCTCCTCCGCCACGCCCTCGCTCGAAACCCTGGTGAATGTCGACCGCGGCCGCTACGGCGTGGTGCGCCTGACCGACCGGCACGGGCGGCCGGAGCTGCCGGAGATCGGGCTGATCGACATGAAGCGCGTGACCTCCGAGCCCGGCACGTGGATTTCGCCGCCGCTCTTCGACGAGGTGAAGACCACGCTGGAGCAGGGCGACCAGGCGCTGCTGTTCCTCAACCGGCGCGGCTATGCGCCGCTCACCCTGTGCCGCGCCTGCGGCCACCGGCTGGAATGCCCGAACTGCGCGGCCTCGCTGGTGGAGCACCGCTTCCGCCGGCAGCTGATGTGCCACCATTGCGGCCACCTCGAACCCATGCCGAAGGACTGCCCGAGCTGCCACACCGAGGGCAAGATGGTGCCGGTGGGGCCCGGCGTCGAACGCCTCGCGGAAGAGGCTGCAGTGCGTTTCCCGGAGGCGCGCATCGCCATTCTCTCCAGCGATCTCTCACGCGGGACTCTGCTGCGCGATGCGATCCGCGACGTGGAGGAGGGGCAGTTCAACCTCGTCATCGGCACGCAGCTCGTCGCCAAGGGGCACCACTTCCCGCACCTGACGCTGGTCGGCGTGGTCGATGCCGACCTCGCGCTCGAGTCCTCCGACCCGCGCGGCGGCGAGCGCACCTGGGCGCTGATGGCACAGGTGGCGGGGCGCGCCGGGCGCGGCGCCAAGCCGGGCCGCGCCCTGGTGCAGACCTACTTGCCCGAGCATCCGCTGATGCAGGCGCTGAAGAAGGGCGATCGCGATTCCTACCTGAACCAGGAAAAGGCGATCCGCGAGAATGCGGGACTTCCGCCCTATGGTCGGCTGGCGGCGATCATCATTTCGGGAAACGATGCGGCGGAGACGGAACGCTTCGCGCGCTCGCTCGGACTGATTGCTCCGTTGGTGGACGGTATCACCGTGCTGGGGCCGGCGGCCGCGCCGATCGCCATGGTGCGCGGGCGGCACCGCTTCCGGTTTCTCATCAAGGCGGCGCGCGAGGTGAACGTGCAGGCGTTCCTGCGGCTGTGGCTGAAGGACGTGAAGCCCAAGGGGTCCCTCTCGCTGCAGGTGGATGTGGACCCGTATAATTTCCTGTAGATGCCGAGAGGCTCATCATGCCCGGGCCCGTCCCGGGCATCCTTTGCGCTGATACAAAGGGATCGCCGGGACAAGCCCGGCGATGATGAGTGAGAGAATTGGGCGAAGGCCCTGCCGACATCGCATAAGGAAAATAAACCTTGACAGCGCGCGCTCGATGTGCTAGGGAAAGGTATGCTCGGAAAGTGTGGGTTGTGATGATTGGTCGGCGGGAGCCGGCCTTTTTGCGTTTTGCGCATCTCTCTGATTAGGCCCGTCATCCCGGCGAAAGCCGGGGCCCCGCTTTTGTCACCGCGCGTGCTGAACCAAAGCGGGGTCCCGGCTTTCGCCGGGATGACGGTTCCAAATGGGATGCTGCGGTGGGACGGGCGACGGTCTTAGTCGAAGAACCGCCACTCCATGCGGTGGCGATACACCTCTCCCGGGCGTAGCTCCGCGCTGGGGAAATTCTTGTGCGACGGCGCATCCGGCAGGTTCTGCGGTTCGATGGCGATGGCGCCGTATTGCTTCAGGGGGCCGGTCTTGCCGGGAAAGCCGGGGTTCCAGTGTTCGGCGGTGTACATCTGCATGCCGGCCTCGGTGGTCCAGACCTCCATGCGGCGGCCTGAGACGGGGTCTTTCAGCGTCAGGCCGTGCTTCAGCGTGCCGCGGGGGCCGTCGAGGACCCAGCAATTGTCGTAGACCCCGCCGACCGGGCGCAGTTGCCGGAAGTCCCAGCGGCTGCCGGTGACGTCGCGCAGCTCGCCTGAAGGCAGCAGCAGCTCGCTGAGCGGCAGGTAGCGCGAGCCCATGATCTGCATCTCGTGGTCGAAGGCGCCGCGCGCGCCGCCCGAGAGATTCCAGTAGGCGTGGTTGGTGAGGTTGACGACGGTGGGCTTGGTGGTGCGGGCCTCGAAGTCGAGCGACAGGGTGTTGCCGCTCACCGCATAGGTCGCAGTGACTTCGAGGCTGCCTGGATAGCCTTGGTCGCCGTCGGGAGAGTGAAGGGAGAAGGTGATGGTCTTGTCGGTTGCTTCCGCCTTCCAGTGGCGGATGGCGAAATTGTCCGGGCCGCCATGGAGCTGGTGCTCGCCGAAATTCCTGGCGAGCTGGTATTCGGTATTGTCGATGCTGATGCGGGCGTTCGCAATGCGGCCCGCGATGCGGCCGGCGACGGCGCCGGTGGTCCAGTCGCCCGCCAGGATATCGGCCTCCGTGCCCCCGCCCATCACGCAGTCGGCGCCGGCGAAGTCGAGTGCCACGAGTCGGGCGCCCAAGGTGGAGAAGCGGGCGCGGATCTGGTCGGTGGACAGGGTGAGCATCGGAGACTCCGTCAAATTCTCCCTCCCCCTTGTGGGGAGGGGTAGGGGTGGGGGTCGTTCCGCGGGCGCTGACGCGGCTAAGCTCTTTTCTGCGGCATCACCCCCACCCCTGCCCCTCCCCACAGGGGGGAGGGGAATGCTGGAGGCGCCTTTCGTCCTAGTGGTTGTCGCGCGGCAGGCCCATGGTCTTGGCGACGCGCTGGAACTTGGTGGCGCCCTTCAGCACCATGCCTTCGGCGAGTTGGCCCACTTCCTTGCGGAAGATTTCCTGCCAGGGCGTCTGGCTCGGCGGCACCTTGTAGCCGCCGGCCTTCTCGAGTTCGGCGCGGCGCTTCTCGAGTTCCTCGTTGGACACCAGCATGTCGCAGGTGCCCTTGTTGAGGTCGATCCGCACCATGTCGCCATTCTTCAGGATGGCGAGGCCACCGCCCGCTGCCGCTTCCGGCGAGGCGTTGAGGATCGAGGGCGAGCCCGAGGTGCCGGACTGGCGGCCGTCACCCACGCAGGGGAGCGAGCGGATGCCCTTCTCGAGCAGGTAGTTGGGGGCGCGCATGTTCACGACCTCCGCCGCACCGGGATAACCCAGCGGGCCGACGCCGCGGATGAACAGGATGGTGTTCTCGTCGATACTGAGCTTCGGATCGTCGATATGCGCGTGATAGTCCTCCGGGCCGTCGAAGACGATGGCCTTGGCCACGAAGGCATTGGGGTCCTTGGGGTTCGAGAGATAGCGCTGGCGGAACTCCTCCGAGATCACGGAGGTCTTCATGATGGCGTTGTCGAAGAGGTTGCCCGAGAGGCGCTTGAAGCCCGCGTGCTCCTTCATCGGCTTGCCGAATTCGCGGATCACCGCGCGGTCCCAGCTGAACTGGCCCTTGCAGTTTTCCCCGATGGTCTTGCCATTGGCGGTGATGCAGTCTTCGTGGATCTTGCCATTGGCGATGAGCTCGGCCACCACGGCGGGAACACCGCCGGCGCGGTGATAGTCCTCGCCGAGATATTCGCCGGCGGGCTGCAGGTTGACGAGCAGCGGCAGGTCATAGCCGTGCTTCTCCCAGTCGGCCACGGTGAGCTCGATGCCGAGATGTGCCGCGATGGCGTTGAGGTGGTTCGGCGCATTGGTCGAGCCGCCGATGGCGGTGTTGACGGCGATGGCGTTCTCGAAGGCCTTGCGCGTCATGATCTTCGAGGGCGTCAGGTCTTCCTTGACCATGTCGACGATGCGGCGGCCGGTGGCATAGGCCATCTGGCCGCGCTCGCGATAGGGGGCCGGAATGGCGGCATTGCCGGGAAGCGACATGCCCAGCGCTTCCGCCAGCGAGTTCATGGTCGTTGCCGTGCCCATGGTGTTGCAGAAGCCGGTGGACGGCGCCGAGGTGGCGACGAGTTCGACGAAGCCTTCGTAATCGAGCTCGCCGGTGGCCAGCTTCTCGCGCGCCATCCAGACGATGGTGCCGGAGCCGGTGCGCTGGCCCTTGTACCAGCCGTTCAGCATGGGGCCCGACGAGAGGGCGATGGCCGGGATGTCGACGGTCGCCGCGGCCATGAGGCAGGCGGGGGTGGTCTTGTCGCAGCCGATGGTCAGCACCACGCCATCGAGCGGATAGCCGTAGAGCACCTCGACGAGGGAGAGATAGGAGAGGTTCCGGTCAAGCGAGGCGGTGGGGCGCTTGCCCGTCTCCTGGATGGGGTGGACGGGGAATTCCAGCGGAATGCCGCCCGCCTCGTAGATGCCGTCGCGCACGCGCTTCACCAGGTCGACATGGGCGCGGTTGCAGGGGGAGAGATCGGAGCCGGTCTGGGCAATGCCGATGATCGGCTTGCCGCCCTGAAGCTCGGAGCGGGTCAGGCCGAAGTTCAGGTAGCGCTCGAGATAGAGCGCCGTCATGTCGGCATTGGCCGGGTTGTCGAACCAGGCCTGGGAACGGTACTTGAGCGGCTTCTGCGGGGTGTCTGCCATGGGATCCTCCAATTGTCCTACATTTACAGGGGGGGCCCGGCGCCGTCCATGGGGAGTGCACCTGCGAAGGCGAGGCGGAAGGATCAATGGCTGCGGAGAGGGGTCCGTTCCCCGCGGCGTGACAGGTTTTTGACCATCTGGACGGGTTTGCCCACGCTCCAGGTGCTTCAAACGCTCGCTTTCAGGCCGCCATGACGACCTGATGAACATTACAAATCAGTCACTTATCAGTTTTCTGACATTTTCGCGTTTTCCGCTGTTGACAGTTCAGGGTGCGCCGCCATATACACCCCCTCACTGAGGGACGCGGCGCTGCGGCGCGGCGGGCCTTTTTGCCGAAAGCCGACAAGCTGGCGAACTGCCGGTTAGCCT
>NZ_QKVK01000011.1 GCF_003234965.1 Aestuariivirga litoralis | reverse complement strand
CCGTGGGGCCGCCCCACATTGAACAAGTGATCCCAGAGCTCCGAACAGTCCGTCGCCTCGCCCTAAAAAAGGTTCGAGACACATAGACCTCCTGACCGGCAATCCGAAAGAAGCCAGAATGAAAGTAGCCCATGGTCTGGTCAATTGCACCCTTGGTCGCTTCACGCATAATGGCGAAGGATGACGGGCCCTGGATTTGCAGCACGCGGGATCGAGGGTCCGAGACGGTAACGTCAAATCCAACCTTGTGCGCAAGGAGCCAAGTCTCGAGCGCCCCGTCCGGCTGCACATACCAGTAGCGGCGCTCGCCAAGCTTGAACAGCACACCGTCCATGAAAAGATGGCCGTCCTGGGTGCAGGCGATGGCATAACGCCCCCTGCCAGTCTTCAGATTTGCGACCTTGCGGGCAAATACATGTTCAATGAAGCGTTCGGCGTCTGGACCTGCAATCTCTACCGGACGTTCGGGCACGTCGTACAGGACGGCCTTGCGCCGGAGATTCCAATAGCCTTCCTCGACGTCTTCCCCGTTGAAAACACTGTAATAACGTCCGGCATACACGCCCATCACGGTGGCGGTATTGATCCACTTGTCTTGGAACGGCGACTGCTCGAAGCGCCGTGCTCCGACGCGTACCGTGTTGAGGCGATCAGAATGGATAGAATTGCTCACAGCATCCTCCGTGACGTGGCTATGCGAATTACCCCTAATTTATTGGCTGTTTCGTAGGCTCAGCAACGCATTTGTCCTGACACAAAAAGTCAGATAATCTATCTTTATGATCGATTGGTTGCCCTCTCTTAACGCGCTTCGAGCCTTTGAAGCCGTCAGCCGCCACCTGAACTATGCACATGCCGCCAGCGAGCTCCGCGTCACGCCTGCAGCTGTCAAGCAACTCGTGGCGAAGCTGGAACAGGCTGTGGGACACCGTCTAGTCCAGCGCCATGGGCGCGGCCTCGCATTGACGGAGGCAGGATTGGCGGGACGGGACAGCCTTGGCACGGCGTTCGACCAACTCACGCGAGCCGTGGAGCGCATGCGCAGGCACAGCGACCGGCAGAGGCTCATCGTGTCGGTAGAGCCCTCATTCGCAACCGCCTGGCTCGTCCCGCGCCTGGAACAATTCCGCCATGAGCACCCCGAAATCGACGTGCTTATCGACTCCTCCCTCAAGATCGTCGATCTCATGCAAGGCGATGCAGACGCCGCGATACGCTTCGGTTCGCCGCCCGACCCACAGCTGCAGTCAAGACGACTGTTCGATGAGCGGCTCTGCGCCTTCTGCAGTCCTGTCCTTGTCTCCGGACGCCACGGGCTGCGCAGCATTAGAGACCTGTCGCGCGCAACACTGCTGCATTGGGACTTGGCGGAACTGACATGGGCGCCTGCCACCCGCAGGTGGATGGGTTGGAAAGCCTGGCTCGATTTGGTCGGCGCAAGCGATGTCGATTGGACCCGGGGAACCAGCTTCAGCGACTACAATCTGGCGGTCCAGGCAGCCATTGCCGGTCAAGGTGTCGTGCTGGGCAGTCTTCCGATCTTGCATGACCTCGTGTCTGCCAAGCTGTTGGTGAATCCTTTTTCTGAGATGGTGGAGACCGACATCGGATATGACCTCGTCATCGCGCCGCGCGCACTGATAAAGCCGGAAGTCGCCCACTTTTCACAGTGGATCATTCGGGAGGCCAAGATAGCGGCAGACGCGAGAGCCTAACGTACCGATCATACGATCACATCGTTGCTTAAATGACATAGCAGCTATCATCTTTATTCCGCATGGTGCGCCACAATCACCACCATCCGGAATAAAACCCATAACCAATGGGGCCGCCGTCTAGAATTCTGAATGTGACTGTTCACAATCCTGCCTGGATGCGCGGGGTCTCACCCCGTGCATTCCGGCAGGCGAACGGGGTTCGGCGTGTCGGAAAGTTCCTGGCTCGTGGCGCAGGCAGGGAAGCCGGCGCGGCGCATCAGGTCTTCCACCGTATTGATGGCATCTGGAGGCCAGCCGCGGTTTAGCGCGAAGCGCTCGATTGACAGCAGACCGGGAAACTTCGCCACGCCGCGCTTCACCACGGCCGCCGCCTCGTCCTTCTGGCCAAGGGTTGCAAGGCTTCCGGCAACGACGACGAAGCCATCGGTGTTCCATTCCGCCTCCGGCTGGCGCGACTGCACCTTGATCGCATCGGCATATCGACCGGACAGGACATAGGCCAGGCGGAGGCAGGGCACTGCCCATTTGGGGAAGGCCGGGTTCAGGGCGATGGCGCGGTCAGCCGCCGCCATCTCCTTCTCCGGCGTCGGCGCAAGGCAGGACTGGAAGATGAGAATGTCGAAGGCATTGGGCGTGAGGCGCAATGCCTCCTCGAGCTGGACCTGGCCCTGCTCGTAATCCCCGGTCATGGTCAGCGCATAGCCGAGGGCCGCATGGGCATCGGCATCCATCGGGTCGAGCGCCACGGCCTTGCGCGCATAGCGCAGCATCTGCTGGAACAGCTCGGCGGCGCCCGTCTCAGTCGTCGCCAGCCAGGCAAAGGTATTGGCATATCGCACATAGGCGCGGGCAAAGTTCGCATCCTTTGCGATCGCCTGATCGAGAATGTTCTGCGCCTCCCGCATGTGTTCGGGCGAAAGGTCGGAATACATCGTCTCCTGTGCGAGGAGATAAAGGTCGTAGGCGCCGAGATCCGCAGGCGGCTTGCGGCGCGCACCGACGGCGAGGCTCTTGCTCACCTTGCCTTCGCGGCCGGCAAGGCTGTTGGCGATGTGATCGGCAACGTCACCCTGCACTGCGAAGATCTCGCCGATCATCCGGTCGTAGCGATCAGACCACAATGCCGCACCGGTCTCCGCATCGATGAGCTGGGCCGTGACACGGATGTGATCCTTGTCGCGCTCAAATGTGCCCTTGAGCACGTGGCTGACCTTGAGGTCGCGGCCGAGTGCGCGGATATCCACGGGCTTGCCCTTGTAGGCTTCGGTGGTGTCGTTCGCCATGACACGGAAGTCGGAATAGCGCGAGAGGTCGGCGATGGTGTCGAGGGTGAGGCCCTCGGCGAGGCGCAGGTCCGCGGCATCGGATGACAGGCTCTCGAAGGGCAGCACGGCAACTGCCGGCGGTCCCGCCGGCGCCGGCGGCGGTCGGGTGAAGTGCCAAGCAGCCCCCGCCGCAGCAACCGCCACCAGCAGCAGCGCAATGGCAGCCATGGCCCCGCGGCCACGATGCGCAGCACGCGGCGATGGAGGCTCCGCCACATCCACCGGAGCCGAAACCACGGTCGGTGCGGGTGCTGCGGCCGGAGCAGGAGCTGACGGAGTGGTCTTGCCAGTCGCGGCAATGCGGTCGCGCAAGGCCCGGGTTTCGGGCGAGGGTTCGACGCCGAGTTCATCATGTAGCAGCTTGCGCAGCTTGTCGTAATGCCTGAGCGCCAGAGGCCTCTCGGCCTCCGCCAGATAGGCTTCCATCAGCTGGCGGTGGGAAGCTTCGCGCAGCGGGTCGGCCTGCACCAGGCGCTGTGCCATCTCGATGCGCGCCTGTCCCGAGAGCATTGGCACCAGGCGGTCCAAGCCCGCGACATACTTGCCCTGATAACTCTCCCGACGGAGGTGAAGCCAATCCTCGAGTTCCGGCTCGCTGGTGCGGACATCCGCCAGGAATGGTCCCCGCCACAAGGCGAGCGCCGCCTCCAGCGACGGGCGGGTGGTACCGCGGAGCTCGCTGAGGAAGGCATCGGTATCGAGTCTCACCAAGGTCGGATGAAGGGCGATTGTCGCATCGGTCGCGGCGAAGAAGTGGGCATCCTGGCCGCCGAGCTCCTTGCGGAGAACGGCGAGTGCCTGGCGCAGGCTATTGCGTGCCTGCTCCTCGCCATGCTCAGCCCAGAGCAGGCCGGCGAGCGCTTCGCGGCTCATGCTGCGGCGGGGCGCACAGGCCAGCATCGCGAGAAGCAACCGGTTTTTCTTGCTGGCGAACTCGATCTGGTGACCCTGGGGATCGATCAGCTGGAACGGCCCGAGAAGCCTGAGCAAGAAACATCCCGACTCCGCAACGTCCGGATGCTTTGAAGGCGTTTCGTGGTGGGATTTGTTCCCTGAATTTCCAGGTAGGTTCATTTTTTATGCTTCTTTTGCGGCGCTCAGGGCGGGCCTTTTATGGCGGCCTGCTAGCTTCTCGGATCGGGAAACGTAGGTCTGGAGGCACGGCAGATGCATGACTATCCATCAGATTAGATGACCTGACAATCAGCAACGCGGTCTCCACGACTGCGGGAAATCACCGACAATTCACGAACACCCGACGCCCGGCGTTACCGCCGGACGCACTAGGCCTTGCACCCTCTATCAATCGTCTCAACCAATCGGAGGAAACACATGCATCTCAACGCCATTGCCGCCTGCCTGATGGCCACCGCGCAGCAGTCGCTGAAATCCCACATCCTGCTGACTGCTACCGCGGTCTTCACCGTGGCAGCCGTCAATGCCATACCGAGCGTTGAGGCGGCATCCGCGCCGCCCATCGGTGGAGGCTATGCCAATGCCATCGCCATCCCTGTCAACGACCCCGCCGTCAAGGAGATCGCCGGCGCCCTGTTCAAGCCCGAGGGCACGGGCCCCTTCCCGGCAGTTGTCTACATGAGTGGATGCAACGGTCTCAACTTCCCGCCGGAGATCCGCCAGGAAAAGCGAGTGATCGACAACAACCTGTCAAAGGGCATCGCCACGCTGATCGTCGACCCATTCACGGCGCGTGGCGAGAAGGACGGAGCCTGCGACAAACTCGACGTGCCGGGGTTCACGCGCGGCGGCAACGACGCCGTGGCGGCCGTGAAGCTGCTGAAGTCGATGCCAGACATCAATCCCGCCAAGATCTTCCTGCAGGGCTACTCCTATGGCGCGATCGCATCCCTTTATGCGACTGACACAAATACACCGGGGGATCACGACACTGCGATTGCGGGGCTCATCACTTACTATCCCTACTGCTATGACAATGTCAGTCCGTCGGTTCCTACTCTCGTTCTCATCGGCGAGAAGGACGACTGGACTCCCGCGGCGGCTTGCCAGGCGGTCAAGGGCAACGTCAATTTCGACCTGGTCGTCTATCCTGGCGCGACGCATGGCTTTACCGAGCCCTTTGAACAGCCATTCGATGTCGATGGGCATCATCTCGCCCACGATGAAGCCGCAACAAAAGATGCAGAGCAGCGCGTCGAGGCCTTTATCGACTCTCATCTGAAATAATCAATGACACATCACTCTGGAACGCCGGGCACGTCACGTGCCCGGCGGGTTGCAGCAAGAGCCGTCCCTGTCAAGGAGTGCCACTGGGAAACCAGATAGAGAGACTGTCTTTGTACGCGATTACGTCGTTATCTCAATAATGTAAGAGTTATCATCTTTATTCCGCATGGCGCGCCAAATCTCCACCGTTTCACACCCTACGATCGTGTCATGTGACCGGAAGGCTGAAGGATGGCAACGCCCTGCGGTGGTACGGTCGCCGCACCGAGCGTCGCTGCTTGGGCGTCCGGGACGCTCCACACCTCATCACCGTAATTGAAGGCGAAGTGCAACGCGCCGCGGCGGCGCAGACGGATGCAGTCCGGAAGATCGATGGTGGCGAGGCCCGCTTTGCCACAGGCAAACGTCAGCATGCTGCGCAGCAGCGCTTCATCGGGCCAGCAGGCGAGGTAGTGGTGACGGCCAGCCACCGCAAGGGCTGGGCCGCCATCCTCGAACCGGGCCAGCACGTCGGCACCCTGCGCCTCGACGAGATCGCGCCAGCGCCGCGCCTCACCGCTGACCGACCCCGCCACCCGCAGCGAGAGTCCTGGGCGCAACGATGACACTTCCAGAACCCGCAGCTTGACGAGTGGCTGCAGAGGACCGGGTGGCAGGTTGGCGGGAATGCCGTAATTCCGCGTCTTCGATCCCGTCCGCGGACCATAGAAGACGATGCCATCCGCGGCGGCAAAGGCCTTTTCCGCCGCATCGCTCACATGCAGCAGGCTGGGCACCAGCACGAGCCTGTAGCCGGCAAGCGATGCGCCGGGCCGCACGAAATCCACGTCCAGCCCCAGCCGCCGTGCCGCCTCGTACCAGCGGAAAACGAGTTCGTAATAATGGAAGTCCGCACCCTGCGGCTGGATTCGGGTAATCCACGAGGACTCGTAATCATAGACGATGGCAACGGCCGTCTTCTCCGGCTCCGGCAGGGAGCCGAGGGCTGCGAGTTCCGCACCAACGGTTTGCGCCTCGCGGCCGCCTTGCGAGAACTCGTGGAGGCCGGGCAGGTTCAGGCCTGCATGCATCTGCTCCTGCGCGAAGGTCGCCTGCCGCCAGCGGAAATAGCTCACCACCTCGGCGCCATGGGCGAGTGCTTCCCAGGTCCACAGCCGCACCATGCCGGGCTTCGGCACCGGGTTCCACGGCGCCCAGTTCACCGGCCCCGGCTGCTGCTCCATCACCCAGAAACGGCCGTGGCCCACGCCGCGATAGAGATCGTGGTGGAAGGGCGCGATGTCGGGATGCGAGGTGAGCGCCCAGCGGTTCTTCTCTTCCTCCGTGAAGGGAAAGCGTTCGACGAAGCCGATGGGGTAGGAGTCCCAGGAGGCGAGGTCGATGTTGTCGCCCACCGCCCAGTGGTCGAAATCGTTGAAGAAGCCCATGAAGTTGTGGGTGATCCAGCGGCCCGGCGAGTTGGCGCGGAGGATGGCGCATTGCATGGCGTCATAACCCGCCACCTGCTCCGAATGGAAGCGCCAGAAGTCGAGGCGTGCGGCAGGGTTGGTCTCCGTCACCGCGAGGTTGGGCAGGCTCACCTGGTCGAAGCGTGTCACCTCCATCGACCAGAAGGCATTGCCCCAGGCCTCGTTCAGCTGCTCGGGCGACTGGTACTTGCGGCGCAGCCACTCCTGGAAGGCCGCGAGGTCGGTGGCGCTCCAGGACAGGATCGAGTCATGGCAGCCATATTCATTGTCGGTCTGCCAGCCGACGAGGCCCGGATGATTGCCATAGCGCTGGCTCAGCACCTCCACGATGCGCCGGCTCTCCTCCCAATAGGCCTTTGACGAGAAGGTGTAGTGCCGGCGCGAGCCGAACCCCCGCGGCCGCCCCTGCTCGTCGACGGGGATCATCTCCGGGTTCGCGTCGACCAGCCACTTGGGCGGCGTGCAGGTGGGCGTGCCGAGCACGATCTTGAGGCCTGCCTTTGCGAGCACATCCATCGCGCGGTCGAGCCAGCCCCAGTCGAACTTTCCCCGCTCGGGCTCATAGCGCGACCAGGCGAATTCGCCGATGCGCACATAGTCGATGCCGAACTCGCGCATGCGCCGCGCGTCCTGTTCCCACCAGGCCTCTGGCCAATGCTCCGGGTAATAGCAGACGCCGAGGCTCACCGTGTCAGGTCTCCATGGATGATCGCCACGCCGTCCGCATTGAACAGGTGGCAGGCAGCAGGGTTGAGGCCGATCGACAGCGCGGAGCCGATTGCCGCCTTGGCAAGGCCATCGGCCTTCACCGCGATCTCGCTGCCATCGGCGAGGGCCGCATAGAACATCGTCTCGGAGCCCAGATATTCGGCGAGCTTCACGGTGGCCTTGAGGCCATCCTGCCCTGGCGCAAGGTGCTCAGGGCGAATGCCCAGTGTCACGGGCTGCCCGGAAGACAGCTTCGCACCGCGCCCGTCGAGCGTCAGCTGCGTGCCGTCCTTGAGCGTCACGGCGATCTTCCCGTCAGCGGCGGGTGCGGCCGTGCCGGGGATGAAGTTCATCTTGGGGCTGCCGATGAAGCCCGCCACGAAGAGGTTGCGCGGCCGGTGATAGAGTTCGAGCGGCGAGCCCACCTGCTCGATCACGCCGCCGTTCAGCACCACGATCTTGTCGGCCATGGTCATCGCCTCGACCTGGTCATGCGTCACGTAGATCATGGTGGCGCCAAGGTCGGCGTGCAGCTTGCCGATCTCGGTGCGCATCTGCACGCGCAGTGCCGCATCGAGGTTGGACAGCGGTTCGTCGAACAGGAAGACGCCGGGCTCACGCACGATGGCCCGCCCGATGGCGACGCGCTGGCGTTGCCCGCCCGAGAGCTGCGAGGGCTTGCGGTCGAGCAGGTGTGTGAGCTGCAGCATCTCGGCGGCGCGCGTGAGGCGCGGCGCGATGTCGGCTTGCTTGTGGCCCGTCATGCGCAGGCCGAAGCTGATATTGTCCTTCACCGTCATGTGCGGATAGAGCGCATAGGACTGGAACACCATGGCCACGCCGCGGTCGGCGGGCTCGACATCCGCCATCTCCTTGCCACCGATCGACAGCGAGCCCGAGGTGATGTCCTCGAGCCCGGCGATCATGCGGAGCAGCGTTGACTTGCCGCAGCCCGAGGGCCCGACGAAGACGCAGAATTCGCCATCGGCGATCTGGAGGTCGACGCCCTTGATGATCTTCACGTCGCCGAAGGACTTGGTGATGGCGCGCAGCGTGACTTCAGCCATGTCTTATCCCTTGGTGGCGCCGAGCGTCAGGCCGGCGATGAAGTGTTTCTGCATCAGGAAGAACATGGCCACCGGCGGCAGCGCCGCCACGATGGACGCGGCGGTGATCAGCTCCCACGCCACCTTCCACTGGCCCTTGAGCTCGTTCATGCCCGCGGTCACGGGCCGCACGTCGGCCGACTGCGCCATGATGGTGGCCCAGAAGTAATCGTTCCACACGAAGGTGAAGATCAGCACCGAGAGGGCGGCGATGGCCGGCCGCATCAGCGGCAGCACGATGTGGCGGAAGATCTTCCACTCGCTCACGCCCTCGACCCTGGCGCTTTCGATCAGCGCGAAGGGCAGAGCCTTGATGAAGTTGCGCATGAACAGCGTGCAGAAGCCGGTCTGGAAGGCGACGTGGAAGAGCACGAGCCCGGTGATCGAATCATAGAGGCCCAGTTTCAGCGTCAGGTCGCGCACCGGAATGGCGAGGATCTGGAAGGGCACGAAATTGCCCGCCACGAACATGAAGAAGACGGCGAGGTTGAAACGGAACTTGTAGACAGCGAGTGCGAAGCCCGTGAGGCAGGAGAGCCCCACCGCGCCGATCACCGTCGGGATCGTCACCTTGAAGGAATTGAGGATGTACCAGCCGATGTTCGAGTTCTGGAACACGGCGGTGTAGTTCTCGACGCCGGCGAAGCGCGTGGGCCAGCCGAAGTAATTGCCCGCGGCGAGGTCGGAGGAGGGGCGCACAGAAGTGACCGCGATGCCGATCAGCGGGAGGAGCCAGATGATGAGGGCAATGGGCAGCAGCACCTTGTAGGAGGCCTGCAGCCAGGGCGGCGATTTCTGGATGGGGCGGGGGAACATCAGCCGTTCCTCTCCTGCATCAGCATGCGCGTGATGAAGAGGCTGATGAAGACCAGCATGATGGCGAAGAGCACCACCGCGATCGCCGCGCCATAGCCCATGGCCGTGCCATATTCCGACAGCGACTGCTCATACATGAAATAGGAGAGTACGCGGGTGGAGCCATAGGGCCCGCCCGCCGTCATGATCGACACGAGGTCGAAGGAGCGCAGCGCACCGATGACCGTGACGACAAGCGCGATGAAGGTGGCGGGGCGCAATTGCGGGATCACGATGTGCCACAGCATGGCGAAGCCCTTGGCATTGTCCATGCGCGCGGCCTCCACCTGCTCCGGATTGATGTTGTTGAGGCCGGTGAGATAGAGGATCATGCAATAGGCGATCTGCGGCCAGAGGCCCGCCGCGATGATGCCGAAGGTGGCATAGCGCTCATCCGCCAGGATCGCCGTCTCGCTGCCGGTGAAGAAGCCGAGGATGCGCGGCAGGAGGCCGAAATCCGGCGCGTAGAACCACGAGAAGATCAGCCCCACCACCACCTGGCTGATGACGAAGGGAAAGAAGAACAGCGACTTGTAAAGCCTGATGCCGGTGACCGTCTGGTTCAGGAACAGCGCGATGGCGAGCCCCGCCGGAATGGCGAGGAGATAGAGCACCAGCCACCACACATTGTTCTTGAGGGACGTGTAGAAGCTGTCGTCGTCCAGCAGGTCGATATAGTTCCGGAGCCCGATCCATTTGGCCGCCCCCAGCCCGTCCCAGTCATAGAAGCTGATCCAGATCGACTGGCCGATGGGGATGATGACATAGAGCAGGAACAGCAAGGCACCCGGGGCAAGAAACAGCCACGGCGCCAGCCGCCGCTGAGACCATCGGGAGGAACGATGTGTGGCCATTGCCGCGCGCCCCGGGTGAAGTTGAGGGAGAGGCCGGACCCGCACAGGGTCCGGCCGCATCGTCTTACTGGGCGTAGACCTTCTGGCGGGTCTTTTCCAGGCGCGCCAGGATCTTGTCGAGGTTCTCCGGCTTCACCATGAATTCCTGGAAGCCTTCCATGCCCGCCTTGGCCATGTCGGCCGGCGCGTCACGGTCGAAGAACTGCGCCAGCGCATAGGCGGTGGACAGCATCTCGAAGCCCTGCTGCAGGAAGGGATCATCGCCCACCGTCGACTTGTTGTTGGTGGGCAGCTGGCCGAGCGTGGCGTTCATCTTGGTCTGCGCCTCCGGCGAGCCGAGATAGGCCAGGAACTTCTTGGCGTCTTCCTTGTTCTTGGCGCCCGACGGGATGTGGAAGGTGTCGGTCGGCGCCTCTTCCGCGCGCGGCACGCCGGGGGTGATCTCGGGGAACACCATGAAGCCCAGCGTGTCGTTGGTCATGCCGCCATCCTTGAAGGTGGCGACCGCGAAATTGCCCATGACATAGTTGGCTGCCTTGCCCTGCGACAGCAGCGCTGCGGCATCCTGCCAGTCGATGGCGGCATGGTTCGCCGTGGTATAGGGCTGGATCTTGGCCCATTCGGCGAAGACCGCCTTCACGCGATCATCCGTCCACGGAATCTTGCCGTTGGCGAGGTCCATGTGGAAGTCATAGCCGTTCACGCGCAGGTCGAGATAATCGAAGATGCCGGCGGCCGGCCACAGCGCCTTGGTGCCCGTGGTCAGGCAGTCGATTCCGGCCGCCTTGAACTTCTCGCAGTTGGAGACGAACTCGGCCCAGGTCTTCGGCACTTCGACGCCGGCCTTCTTGTAGGCCTCCTTGTTGTAGTAGATGCCCCACTGATAGTACGTGTAGGGCACGCCCCACTTCTTGCCGTCGATGGTCATCGAGGCGGAGGCCGACTTCAGCTGGTCGTTGAAGCCATTGGCGGCCCAGACATCGTCCACCGGCTCGAACAGCCCGGCCTTGACGAAGGGCGCCATGCGGTTGCCGGCATACCAGGCGGCGACGTCCGGCGGATCGGCGGTCAGGAAGTTGCGGATCGCCGCCTTGTAGCCCTCATGGTCGAAGTTGTTCCACTTCACCTTGATGTCCGGGTTGGCGGCTTCGAAGCCGGCGATCAGCTCCTCCATCGCCTTCTTCGGCGCGGGGTCCGACTGGTCGGAATTGATCACGAGTTCGCCCGCCAGCGCGGTGCCGGCGGAAAGGGCCATGGCGAAGCCAAGGCCGAACAGGCCTTTCAGGATATTCATGGATGTCCTCCCAATGCCGCCACCATTGGCGGCGAAGTCCTTCTGCATGCGGCGGTTGTTGTTTGCCGTCATGGATGCTTGACCATGCCCGTAATAATCGGCAAGTTTCTACCGGAACACCCCTCGTTCCTTCCGGAATTCTAAGCTCCATGCCGAAGCTCACGCAGCGACAGGTCAATTACCGGGACGAAAGCGTACCGGCCCACCCGGAGCTGGACCGGGGCCACCCCGTGGTGGTCTTCGGCGACCACAGTTTCTGCGCCGGCTCGACGCTCGAGGTGCGCCCCATGCCGCGCCCCCACATGCACAGCCAGGTGGAACTGAATTTCGTGCTGGACGGCGCCATGACCTACTGGTTCGACGGCCGGGTGATGGAGTTGACCGCCGGGCGCCTCGCGCTGTTCTGGGGCATGATCCCGCACCAGGTGACGGATTGCGCGCCGGGCACCCGTTTCGTGGTGCTCTATGTGCCCATGGCCACCTTCCTCGAGCTTCCGGCGCTGAGCGAACTGCGCTCCGCCATCTTCCGCGGGGCCGTCATCGAGGCGCTGGACGTGAAGCCCTATGACCGCGACATCTTCCAGCAATGGCGGGGCGACCTGCTGGCGGGCGACGGCCAGCTGGAGCAGATCGTGAAAAGCGAGCTTTCCGCCCGCGTGCAGCGGCTCGACCGCGAAGGCTGGCGCGACCTGCGCGAGACCGCAAGGCAGAACCCGCAGGCCGGTCACCTCGGCCACGACCATGACCGGGCGCTGAAGGTCGAGAAGATGGCGCAGTTCATCGGCGAGCATGCGCTGGAGGACATCGCGGCCGATGACGTGGCGCGCGCCGCGGGGCTTCATCCCAATTATGCCATGTCGCTGTTCAAGCGCGGCGTGGGCCTCACCATCAAGCAGTCCATCACCCGCCACCGGCTGGACATGGCGCAGTCGATGCTGATCGCCACCGACCTCTCAGTCGCCGCCATTGCCTTCGACTGCGGCTTCAACTCGCTGTCGAGCTTCTACACCGCCTTCACCCAGCGCTTCCGCCAGAGCCCCGCCGCCTTCCGCGAGGCCTATGAGCGCATCACCAAGGCCGCCTGACCTTATGAACCCGGAAAAGATATGCGCTGGCCGCGATTGATTTCGGCCCTGGGCCGGCACAGTGTCCAGCCCATGTCACACGCACCCCGCATCGCCTTCATCGGCGCCGGCTCCACCGTCTTCATGAAGAACATCGTGGGCGACATCCTCATGCGCCCCGCACTGGCCAATGCAACCCTGGCACTCATGGACATCGATCCGCAGCGCCTCGCCGAGTCGGAACTCGTGGCGCGCAAGATCATCCGCACGCTGGGTGTCGGTGCGCAGGTCGAGACCCATGCCGAGCAGCGCCGCGCGCTGGACAAGGCGGATTTCGTCATCGTCGCCTTCCAGATCGGCGGCTACGAGCCCTGCACGGTCACCGATTTCGAGGTGCCCAAGCGCTTCGGCCTGCGCCAGACCATCGCCGACACGCTGGGGGTTGGCGGCATCATGCGCGGGCTTCGCACCGTGCCGCATCTCTGGAAGATCTGCGAGGACATGCTGGCGGTCTGCCCCAACGCCATCATGCTGCAATATGTGAACCCCATGGCCATCAACACCTGGGCGATCGCCGAGAAATATCCCGCGATCCGCCAGGTGGGCCTGTGCCACTCGGTGCAGGGCACGGCCTACGAGCTGGCGCGCGACCTCGAGATTCCCTTGTCTGAGATCCGCTATCGTGCCGCCGGCATCAACCACATGGCCTTCTACCTGCAGTTTGAGCAGCGCCAGAAGGACGGCAGCTACCGCAGTCTCTATCCCGACCTGCTGCGCGGTTACGAAGAAGGCCGCTTCCCCAAGCCCTCGCACTGGAACCCGCGCTGCCCCAACAAGGTGCGTTACGAGATGCTGAAGCGATTGGGCTATTTCGTCACCGAAAGCTCGGAGCACTTCGCCGAATACACGCCCTATTTCATCAAGGAGGGCCGCGACGACCTGATCGCGCGCTTCGGCATCCCGCTCGACGAATATCCCAAGCGCTGCATCGAGCAGGTGGCGCGCTGGTCGCGGGAAGCCGAGCAGTTCCGCGCCGCGGAGACGATCGAGGTGAAGGCCTCGCATGAATATGCCTCCTCGATCCTGCATTCGGTGTGGACGGGCGAGCCCTCGGTGATCTACGGCAACCTGCGCAACAACGGCGCCATCACCTCGCTGCCTGCTGCCTGCGCCGCCGAGGTGCCCTGCCTCGTCGACCACAACGGCATCCAGCCCACACTGATCGGCGCGCTGCCGCCGCAGCTCACGGCCCTCATTCGCACCAACGTCAACGTACAGGAGCTCACCGTCGCGGCGCTGATGGAGGAGAACCGCGCGCATGTCTACCACGCCGCGATGATGGACCCCCACACCGCCGCCGAGCTCGACCTTGACCAGATCTGGCAGCTCGTCGACGATCTCATCGCCGCGCACGGTGAGTGGTTGCCGGAGTGGCTCCGCCGCTGACGCCCCTGCCCTCTCCCGCGCGATCCATCCGCCGGGTACGCCCGGCCCGGACAGGCGCACCGTTGCCGGCGGGGCGCGCCGAGGGCGACTTGCGGGGCCTCAGCCCCTCGCCACTGCCTTCACGTGTTCGGCGAAGGCGGGGGTGGACATGAGAGACTTGCAGCGTTCGAAACGGTTCACGGCATAGGCCCAGAAGTCGTCGGCCGGATTCTGGCTGGCGTGCTGGATCAGGCCCCAGAGGGTCCAGAGCAGGTCGCACATCGCCTTGTAGATGACGATGCGGCCACGGTCATGCGGAGACGGCTCGCCGCCGAAATAGGCGCGGATCATTTCCTCCTCCTGCTGCGCCGTGAACTGGCCCTCGACCGCCAGGTCGCCGAGGTCCCACATCGGATCGTTCATGCCGGAGTATTCCCAGTCGACGAGCCACATGCGCTCGCCCGCATCGAGGAAGTTTTCACACAGGGGATCGCAATGACAGGCGGCGAGCGGCAGCGGATGGGCGGCCAGGGCGGCACGCACCGTCTCGGCCTCGCGCACCACCTCGTGGTAGCCGGCAGGCAGCTCCATCTTCTTGGTGGCCAGCACCTTCAGGTACTCGTCGATCATGCTGAACAGCTCGAAGCGAAACTTGAAGGTGGCGCCAGACTGGTGCAGGCGGCGGAACACCTCGCCCGCGCGGGCGGGCGCGCCGGCAATCGACTTGAATTTCTCCGGTGACATGGTGACGGCGCCGGCAACGAGGCGCGTCACCATCACGCCCGTCGCCGGATCGGCGAAGAGCACCTCCGGGCTGACCCCGGCGCGGGCGGCCTCGGCAGCGGCCTGCGCCTCGTTGGCGCGATTGATGTATTCCTCGGTGCCCTTGCCGGGCAGACGCAACACATAGTGATCGTCATGATGGGTGACGGCAAAGACGAGATTGGTGAGGCCCCCCAGCCTCCGGATGGAAGCGGCAGGAATGTCGATGCCGCGGAACAGTGGAATCTCCAAGACCGCCGCACGCGCGCTGTCGATCGCCTGGTCGCTCATGCTCAGCCCCTCAGCCGCTCCATTTTCGCATCATAAAGGCAGCGCGGCCCGCGCCGCGCCGGATAGGCACGGCCGAAGGCCTCGATGGTGAAGTCGGAATGCGCCGCCACCGCGGTGGGAACATAGCCCAGCGCGATGGTCTTGCCGAGCGTGTGGCCGAAGCCCACGCTGCTGGTCGAACCCACCACCTTGCCGTCGAGGAGAATGGTCTCGCCGCCATGGAAGGGCGCGAAGCCGTCGACCGTGAACGAGCACAGCTTGCGCGCCACGCCCTCCGCCCTGATCTTCGCCAGGGCGTCGCGCCCGATGAAGTCACCCTTGCCGGGAACAACGCAGAAGCCGAGACCCGCCTCATAGGGATTGTAGTCGGGCGTGATGTCACCCGACCAGTAGAGGTAGCCCTTCTCCATGCGGCAGGAATCGATGGCGCGATAGCCCGCATTGGCGATGCCATGCGGCGCGCCGGCGGCCCACAGCGTGTCATAGACATGGCCCGCGAATTCTTGCGGGACATAGAGTTCATACCCGAGCTCGCCGACATAGCCGATGCGCACCGCGAGCGCCGTGGCGCAGCCGATGCCGATCCGCCGCGCGGCGAGAAACGGGAAGGCGGCATTCGAGACGTCGTCGTCCGTCACCGCCTGCAGAATGTCGCGGGCGCGCGGTCCGCACAGGTTGATGACGGCAAGGCTGTTGGTCACTTCGCGGATGGTGACGGAGGGCGGCAGGTGCCGGGCCACCCAGCCCGAATCGCGCAGGCCGAAACCCGCGCCCGTCACCATGTAGACGTGATCGGGGGCGTCGTGGATCAGCGTCACATCGGCCTCGATGCCACCGCGCGCGTTGCACAGCTGGGTGTAGACGGCCTTGCCGGGCGGGCCCGACAGGTCATTGGCGGCGATGCGCTGCAGGGCGGCCTCGGTGCCGGGGCCGGAGATCTCGAACTTGGAGAATGAGGTCTGGTCGATGAGTGCCGCGCGTTCGCGGATGGCGCGATGCTCCGCCGCCACGTGGTCGAACCAGTTGGGCTTGCCCTCGAAGGACGCAACGTCCTCCGCCGCAACGCCGGGCGGGGCGAACCAGTTGGGCCGCTCCCACCCCATCTTGGAGCCGAACACCGCGCCGGCCTGGCGCAGGCGTTCATGCAGGGGCGAAAGGCGCAGGTTGCGCGCCGCATGGGCTTCCTCGGCGGGCCAGTGGATCTTGTAATAGGCGCCATAGGCCTCGATGGCGCGCTGCTCGAGGTAGCGCGGCTGCGCCTGGACGGCGGAAAAGCGGCGGACGTCGAAGGGCCAGAGGTCCATGCCGGCATCGCCATGCAGGATGAGGTTCGACATGGCGAGGCCGGCGCCGCCTGACGCCGCGATGCCCGCGGTGAAGCCGCAGGCGACGTAGAAGTTCTCGTAGGCCGGCGCCTTGCCCATGATCGGCTCGCCATCCGCCGAGACCGGGATGGGGCCGTTGATGACGGTCTGGATGCCGATCTCGTTGAGGACCGGCAGGCGCGTCGCGGCCGGCAGGGCAAAGAGCTCCAGCCGCTCGAGGCTGGGCTCCAGCAGCTCGCGCCCGAAGGACAGGGGCGGCAGGCCGCCGTGAAAACCCTTCGAGCCATCTTCCCAGCCGCCAATGGCGAAGCTGCCGGTGTCCGGCTTGAGGTAGAAGTTGTTGTCGGGGTCGCGCAGCGTGGTGAGCCCCGGATCGAAGGAGAGCTTCTTCTCGGTCAGGAAATACTGGTGCTCGACGATGCCGGCGGCGAGTTCCACCCCCGCCATGCGACCCACGCGCTTGGCCCACAGCCCGGCGCAGTTGACGAGGATGTCGCAGCCGATGGTGCCGCCATTGGTGACGACGCCGAGCACGCGGCCCGCCTCGCTGACGATCTCCTCGACGCAGACCCCCTCCTCGATGACCGCACCGTTCTGGCGCGCTCCCCTGGCATAGGCCATGGTGAGGGAATAGGGATCGATGTAGCCATCCCCCGGGATGAAGGCGGCGCCCCGGATGCCATCGGTGGTGATGTAGGGGAAATGGGCCTTCGCCTCCTCGGCCGAGAGCGAGTGGCAGTCGACGCCGAAGCTCTTGGCCTGGGTCATGGCGCGGCGCACCTCGCTCCAGCGCGCCTCGCTTCCGGCAAGCCGCAGCGAGCCAACCTTCTTCCACGCAATGTCCTGGCCGGTCTCCTGCTGCAGCCGGTCGAACACGGCAACCGAATTCTGCATCAGCCGGGTGAGGTTCTTCTTGCCGCGCAGCTGGCCGACCAGCCCCGCCGCGTGCCAGGTGCAGCCATGGGTCAGCTGTGCCTTCTCCACCAGCAGCACACCCTCGGCGCCATCACGCGCCAGGTGATAGGCCAGCGAGGTGCCGATGGCACCCCCGCCGATGATCAGGATATGGACGTGTCGGTCTGCCCGGAAAGCCATGATGTCACTCGCCGATGTTGTCTCTGCGGGAGGCGGCCATCATCCCATGCCGCTCCGCATTTTCCGCTTGTTCACCCAGGCGGAGATCAGGCGGTCGGCGATGATGCCGATGAAGGCGATCACCAGCCCGGCGACGATGCCGCGGCCCGAATCCGCCTTGGCCAGCGCCTTGAAGATTTCCTGGCCGAGGTCGCGCGTGCCGACCATGGCACAGATGATGATCATGGAGAGGGCCAGCAGGATGGCCTGGTTGATGCCGAGAAGGATCTCCGGCATGGCGACTGGCAGCTGCACGTGGCGGAACAGCTGCCAGCGCGTGCAGCCGGCCACCTGCCCCGCCTCGACGAGCTGATAGGGAACCTGCCTCAGGCCGTGGTCGGTATAGCGCACCGCCGGCACGATGGCGAAGGCCACCGTGGCGATCAGCGCCGTCACGTCGCCGACGCGGAACAGCATGACGACCGGGATGATGATGCAGAACATCGGTATGGTCTGCAGCGTGTCGATGATGGGCAGCACGACGGACTGGACACGGTCGCTGCGCGATGACCAGACGCCGAGCGGGATTCCGATGACGCAGGCCACCAGCGTTGCGGCCCCCGCGAGGTAGAGCGTCTGCATGGCCGGGACCCACAGGCCCGAGGCGGCGGCGAAGAAGCCGAGCGCGGCGACCAGCAGCGCCAGCCGCCAGCCGCCCAGCCGCCAGCCGAGCGCCACGACGACCAGCAGCACGCCGAACCACGGCAGCGCCTCGAAGCCGGCGCGCATCGGGTTCAGGAAGTGGAGCAGCACGAAGACGCGCAGCGCCTCGATGGCATCGAACAGGTGCAGGGTGAGCCAGTCGACCCCCGCCTTCCACCAGGGTGCGGTGGTGAGGGTGAGCGACTTGGGGAAGTCGGCAAGGGCCGGGATCACCAGGGCCAGCAGCGTGGTGACCGCCAGCAGCCCCAGTGCGATGATGAGGTTGCCGTGGCGCGCCCAGGTTCCTTCCCGCGCCGCGATGGCGGGCTGGCGGTGGGCAATGGCCTGGCTCAGCCGGTCAAGCACGATGGCGATGATGACGATGGCGAGGCCCGCCTCCATCGCCTGGCCGATCTTCAGGGCCCGCAGCGCCAGCAGCACGTCGTAGCCCAGCCCGCCGGCACCGATCATCGACGAGATGATCACCATGTTGAGGGCCAGCATGATGACCTGGTTCACGCCGATCATCAGCGACGGCTTGGCAGAGGGAATGAGCACGCGCCACAGCTTCTGCCGCCGGGTGCAGCCCGCCATGTCGGCGAAATCCTGGATCTCGGAGGGCACCTTGTTCAGCCCCAGCAGGGTGGCGCGCACCATGGGCGGGGTGGCGAAGAGGCCGGTCGCCAGCAGCGCCGACACCGGGCTCGAGCCATACAGCAGCAGCATGGGGATGAGATAGGCGAAGGTCGGGATGGTCTGCATCAGGTCGAGCGCAGGCGTGATCAGCCAGTTGTTGAAGCGCGGCGAGCGATAGCTCCAGATGCCGACCAGCAGGCCGGTGATGACGCAGAACGGCACGCAGATGACGATCAGCGCCAGCGTCAGCATGGCGTTGTCCCATACGCCGAACAGGGCGAGCGCGAAGAAGCCGCCGCCGCACAGCAGCGCCAGCCGCCAGCCGCCATTGATGTAGCCGAGCCAGCCCATCACCGCCACCACGCCCGCCCAGGAGAGGCGCGGCAGCACGGTGGCCTCGGGTCCGCTGCCAAGCTTGAAGCCCTTGGCCAGGAGGTTGAAGGCGAAGCGCAGCGGCACGTCCATGATGGCGGCGAGCGAGCGGGTGAACCAGGTGAGGTTCACCTTCATCCAGTTCATCACGGCGCCGATCCAGTCCTTGAACGGGATGATGGCGGCATCGGGATAGGTGGTGAGCGACGGCACCACGTCGCGGGCCAGGAAGATCGCCACCGCCGCCGCCACCGCGAGCAGCACCAGGTAGCGGCCGGCGTCCTCAGCCTTGCGGGTGACGGGCGGGCGGCTCGCGGTCACGTCAGTCACGCAACGGCTCCCGTCCCCTGCCGGTGAGCACGTCGAGCACGTCGCGCGGCATGACCTCGCCCACGATCCTGCCGGCCGCGTCCTCGACGGCGAAGGGCTGGGCCGACTCGACGATCTCGGCGGCGAAGCTCTCGACCTTCTGGGCTGCCTGCACGCGCCGCAGCGACGCGGCTGCCGGCGAGCTTTGCCGCATGATGCCGCCCGCCGACAGCACCCGCGCACGATTGACGTCCTGGGTGAACTTGGCGACGTAGTCGGTTGCCGGGTTACTCACCAGGTCCTCCGGCCTGCCGATCTGGATGATCTCGCCATCCTTCATGATGGCGATGCGGTCGGCGAGGCGGATCGCCTCGTCGAAGTCGTGGGTGATGAAGATGATGGTCTTCTTCAGCACGTTCTGCAGGCGGATGAGCTCGGCCTGCATCTCGCGGCGGATCAGCGGGTCGAGGGCCGAGAAGGGTTCATCGAGGAACCAGATCTCGGGCTCGACGGCGAGCGATCGGGCGATGCCCACGCGCTGCTGCTGGCCGCCCGAAAGCTCGGCCGGGAAGCGGCGCTCGCGGCCCTTGAGGCTGACGAGCTCGATCATCTGCATGGCGCGCTCTTCGCGCGCCTTGCGGGCGACGCCCTGGATCATCAGCGGAAAGGCGACGTTGTCGAGCACGTTGAGGTGCGGGAGCAACGCGAAGTGCTGGAACACCATGCCCATCTTGTGGCGCCTGATGTCGATCAGTTCCGCTTCCGTCATGGTCAGCAGGTCCTGGCCGTCGACGGTGAGCTCTCCCATCGTCGGCTCGATCAGCCGTGACAGGCAGCGTACCAGCGTCGACTTGCCGGACCCCGACAGTCCCATGATGATGAAGGTCTCGCCCTCGCGCACCTCGATCGAGGCGTTGCGGACGGCCCCCACCATGTGGGCCCTTTCGAGATCGGCAGAGGTGACCTTGCCGCCATGGGCGGCAAGGAACTGTGCTGCATTGGGGCCAAACACCTTCCACAGCCCGTGGCAGGAGAGTTTGACCGGGCGCGGCGGCGCCGCGCCCGAGGCCGTGTTGTTCATGCACGACGCCTGGCGCGCATCACTGCGCCCAGGCCCTCCACTTGGGCTCGTTGGCAGCGACCCAGGCTGCGGCGACCTCCTCGATGGTCTTGCCGTCGAGATCGACCTGGCCCGACATGGCATTCAGCTCGTTGGTGTCGATCTGGTAGTTCTTGGCGACCTTGTAGGCGACGGGCCACTTGTCCTTCATGCCGCCCCAGGCATATTTCCAGATCTCGCCATGCGGCTTGCCGCAGTCATAGGCCTTGTCGGGGTTCACGCCGGCCTTGGGATCGCTGTAGCACTCAGGCGAGTATTCCGGGAACTGCACCCACTCGCCTTCATACTTGGCGGGGGCCCAGTGCGGCGAATAGATCCACAGCATGATCGGCGCCTTGCGCTGGTAGGCGGAGTCGAGTTCCGCGAACATCGCCGCATCGGTGCCGGCATGGATGACGGTGAAGGGCAGGTTGAGGGCGACGACGCGTTCGTCGTCGAAGCCTTCCCAGGTCACCGGGCCGCCCAGGTAGCGCCCGTTGGGGGCCGTCTCCGGGGTGGAGAAGGCCTCGGCGCATTTCGGGTCCTTCAGCGCCTCCCAGTTGGGAAGGCCGGGGCATTTCTCCTTCATGTAGAGCGGATACCACCACTCCTCCTTGGCCTTGGGGCCGAGCATGCCGAGCTTCTCGGTCTGGCCGGTGGCATCGGATGCCTTCATGGCTTCGCCAGCCGTGGTATCCCAGTATTCCATGCCGACCGTGATGTCGCCATTGGTGAGGCCGGTGGTCAGCGAGGACAGGTAATCGCCCGTCGGATACTCGACGGTGTAGCCCAGCTTCTCGAGAATATCGCCCAGAATTCGGGCATTGAGGTTCACGCTGGTCCAGTCGAACAACGCGATCTTGATCGGATCGTTGGATTCCACCGCCTTGGCCGGCAGCGGCGCCAACGCCATCGCCACCACCGCGGTGACGGCTAAAATCCTTGACTTCCAGCCACTTAATTCGCTCATTTGTTCCCTCTCCTGTGTGTCGCCGTGTCTTGATCGCCGGCCTTGCAAAACAGTGTCGCCCCATGCTTGGCGCAGAGTCAATCGCGGGCTTTCCAGGAATCGCACTTCCCGGATCGTGCCGGGACGGCATGCTCCGGGCGCAGGAGAAAGCTCATCACCGTTCCGATTTGCGGGGCACGTCGTCGCCGATGCGCTTTGCTGCCTGCGCCGAAGCCGGATAAAGACGCCAGGTTGCGGGTCGCACGTGGCGGGTTGCGACGTCCGGGGATCGCGCCGTCGTGCTTCGCGTGGAGGCGGGCATGGAACATGGAGATTGGCCGTTGCTGCGCCATATTTGGGTGAGAGTGGGAGTGCCCGTCCTGCTGATGCTGATGGGGGCGTGCATTTCGCTCGCCGCCGCCGCGGCCATCTAC
This sequence comes from Aestuariivirga litoralis, assembly GCF_003234965.1. Lineage (GTDB taxonomy): Bacteria > Pseudomonadota > Alphaproteobacteria > Rhizobiales > Aestuariivirgaceae > Aestuariivirga > Aestuariivirga litoralis. Next base: position 52,772 of record NZ_QKVK01000011.1, on the reverse strand, counting down.
ATCTCCTATCGGCCCGCGCTCAGCATCTGGCATGAGACCCTGCTCAGCGACGAGTTCACGGCAGGCGCGGGCGTGACGGACTGGCAGCAGTACCTCGCGCGCGAGGACGCCCTGTTCCGGCAGCTCGACGCGGAGATCATCCAGCGCGTTCCGGCGGCCGCGCGGACAAGGTTCAACCGCTTCAGCGCGGGCAGCAGGTCCGACCCGGCGCAGTGGCCGGTGAACTGGAACCGCAGCTTCGAGTGGACTGTGCACGATGCCCGCTTTGGCGTGCTCCTGCTGCACGGCTATTCCGACAGCCCCTACAGCCTGCGCGCCCTCGGCGAAGCGCTCCATGCAAGGGGCGGGCAGGTCCTCGGCCTGCGCATTCCGGGACATGGGACGGCCCCCAGCGGCCTGCGGCTGACAACCGCGGAAGACATGAATGCGGCGGTGGCGCTGGCCATGGCCCACCTCCATCGGGAGCTGCCGGGCAAGCCGGTCATCATCGTCGGCTACTCGAATGGCGCGGCGCTGGCACTTCACCACACTTTCGCGGCGATCAATGCCGGACGTGCGGAGCGGCCTGCGGCGCTGGTGCTGATCTCGCCCGAGGTCGGCATTTCACCGGTTGCGGCTCTGGCGAGCTGGCAGGCCTGGATCGGCGAGATCCTGGGTACCGCAGAACTCGCATGGGATTCGATCGAGGCCGAATTCGATCCCTTCAAATACAACTCCTTTGCCGTCAATGCCGGGGCACAGGCCTACCGCATGACGCAACTGGTGCAGGCGCAGATCAGCGCAGTGGCGGCGGCCGGGCGCCTCAAGGAAGTTCCGCCCATTCTCGCCTTCCAGTCCGAAGCGGATGCGACGGTCACCGCGACGGCCGTCAAGCGCGAACTGTTCGACCGTCTCGAGTCGGATGACGCGGAACTCGTGCTCTTCGACGTCAACAGGGTGTTCGAAACCGAGGGCCTCGTCATCCAGCCCGCCGGCTTCGACACCGCGCTGGCCGGGCCGCCGCACCGCTACACCGTGAGCATCCTGACCAACCGCACCCCGCAGGACCTGGCGGCCGTGGTGCGTCGGCGCCTGCCGATGGCTGATGCCGTCACGACCGAGGACACGGGGCTGAGCTGGCCCAGGGACGTCTACTCCCTCGCCCATATTGCGCTGCCTTTCCCGCCAGAGGACCCTCTCTACGGGGACGGGCGGGCCACCCGGCTCAACAGCCTCAACCTCGGGCGCGCCGTGCTGCGGGGCGAGAAGGGCCGGCTGGAGATTCCCGACAGCGCCATGACGCGGCAGCACTGGAACCCCTTCTACCCCTACATGGAAAGCCGGATCCTGGCCTTCGTGGACCGCGCCGTTTCGGGCAGGTGAGGCATTCACACAGCCCACGGCAGGGGGCCGGGTGTTGCCGGGGCGCGCAGCCCCTCTCAGGCCTGCGTCAGACCGCTCGAGCGGCGCACCAGCAATTCGACGGGCGTGCGGAGTTCCGGTGGCGGCACGGTTCCGTCCTGCAGCCAGCCGAGAACGGTGGCGGCGATGCGCACGCCGAAATCCGCGATGCCGCAACCGATTGACGTCAGGGACGGATAGGCCTGCGCCGCCTCCTCGATATTGTCGAAGCCCACGATCCGGAAGGCGCTGCCCACGGTGTGCCCGGCTTCCGCAAATCCGGACATCATGCCCAGGGCGACCATGTCATTGAAGCAGATGGCGCCATCCAGGCGGGGCTGCCGGGCGAGGAGCTGCCGTGCGGCTTCGCGGCCGAAGGCGCGCGTCGCGCGGCCATGGAGGGCAAAGGGCTCGAGCCCCGCCCGGTCCAGCTCCGAGAGATAGCCCGCCATGCGCTCCTGCGTCACGCCCCGGTCGGACATGCCGCCGACGAAGGCAATGCGGCGGCAGCCTTCAGCCAGGAGGTGGCGCGCGGCGAGAAGTCCACCCGCCATGTAGTCCGGTGCGGCGAAGGGAAAGCGCTCCGTGCGGGGGTTCACCTTGCGCAGCACCTGCATGGCGGGAACGCCGGCACGCTCGATCATCTCGAAGGCCGTGTCGCCGTCGCCATAGGCTGGCGAAATGATGAGCGCCGAGACGCCATGCTCGAGCATGGCGGAGATCACCTGCACCTGCAGGTCCGGGCTTTCATCGGTGTTGGCGATGACCGTGGCGAAACCGCGCGCCGACAGCGCCATCTGCAGCGAGGTTGCGAACTCGGTGAAGAAGGGATTGCGCAGGTCATTGATGACGAGGCCGATGAGGCCCGCGCTGGACGAGCGCATCATGGCGGCGGAACGGTTGTAGACATAGCCGAGGCGCGCCATCGCGGCACGCACCTCGGCGCGCGTCTCGGCGCGCACGCTGGGGCTGTTCTGCAGCACGAGGCTCACCGTCGACTTGGAAACCCCCGCCTCGCGCGCCACGTCGATGATGGTGGGTCTGCGGTCCATGGCGATTCGGTCAGTCGATTCCGTGCAGGGCGAGAAGGGTCTTCATCCTCTCTACCGCGAGATCGGGCTTCGTCAACAGCCCTGCGGCATCGGCGAGGCGGAACACCGCGGCATAATGCGTGATGTCGCGGCTCGACTGGAAGCCGGCCGGCATGATGAAGTGCCTCTGATAGCCGTTGAGCCATGACAGGAAGGCGATCCCCGCCTTGTAGAAGCGGGTGGGCGCACGGAAGATCTCGCGTGACAGCGGCACGGTGGGGGCGAGCAGCGCGTGGTAGGTCGCCATGTCGTTGCGGGCCAGCGCCTCCAGCGCCTGGGATGCGGCGGGTGCGATGGCCGCGAAGATGCCGAGCAGCGCGTGCGAGTGGTGCCGGCCGTCACCGGCGATGAGATCCGCGTAGTTGAAGTCATCGCCGGTGTAGAGCCTGACGCCGGCGGGTAGCCGCGCACGGAAGGCCTCCTCATGCGCCTGGTCGAGCAGCGAGATCTTGATGCCGTCGACCTTCGACGGATTGGCGGCGATGAGGTCCAGCACGACGTCCGACGCGGCCTCGACATTTCCGGAGCCCCAATAGCCCTTCAGCGCAGGGTCGAACATGTCGCCCAGCCAGTGCAGGATCACGGGCTCCCGCGCGCCGTCGATGAGCCGGCGGTAGACCGCGGCATAGGTTTCAGGTGACGCGGCGATGGCGGGGAAGGCGCGGCTCGCCATGAGGATGAGCTGGCCGCCCGCCGCCTCGATCGCTTCCGCCTGCGTTTCATAGGCAGCGGTGATGGCCGCGGCGTCACGCAGGTCCGACAGCGGCACGTGATCGGTGCCCGCGCCGCAGGCAACGCGCGGCTTCATCGGGTGCGCCTTGGCCGCTCTCATGGTGCGCTCGATCAGTTCCTTCGCGGTCAGCCAGTCGACGCCCATGCCGCGCTGGGCGGTGTCCATCGCCTCGGCGAGGCCCAGGCCCTGGTCCCACAAGCCGATGCGGAAGGCGAGTGTCGCATCCCAGTCCACCGCGGGGCGCGTGTCCCACGGGTTGCGCTCGCTGAGCGGGTCCGACACGACATGGGCGGCGGCAAAGGCCGTGCGGGTGAGCGGGATCCTTGGCGCGCGCGGCACCAGCGGCGCACCGCGCAGGCGGTAGGGTTCGAGGCGGTGGTCGTCGGTGGGCAGCGTGAGCATGGGTCAGGTCCCGTGGCTGGCGCGGATCATGTCCGCGGCCTTTTCCGCGATCATGATGGTGGCGGCATTGGTGTTCGAGGATACGACCGTGGGCATGATCGAGGCATCGACCACCCGCAGCGCCGCGATGCCGTTGAAGCGCAGCGTGGGGTCGACCACCGCGGCGGGATCCGCCCCCATGCGGCAGGTGCCGGCGGGGTGATGGTCGGTCTTGGCATGGCGGCAGGCATAGTCGACATAATCCTGCTCGGTCTTCACCTCCGGTCCCGGCAGGCGCTCCGCCTTGACGAAGGGCTTGAGCGCGTCCTGGCGCATGATCTCCTGCGCCAGCTTGAGGCCACGGATCGACATCTCGCGGTCATGCGGGTCAGTCCAGTAATTGGGATCGATCAGCGGAGCCGCCAGCGGATCAGCGGAGGCGAGCCGCACGCTGCCACGCGAACGCGGGCGCAGATAGGCGGAGTTGAGGGTGACGCCGCCATCGGGCATGGCGGCCACGCCCGCCTCGATGCCGGAGCCCAAGCCCAGATGCAGCTGGATGTCAGGCGAGCGGGCGTTGGGATCGGCATACCAGAAGCCGCCGGTTTCGAAGAGGCTCGACGCCACCGGGCCCTTGCGGGTGAGCAGATACTGCACGCCCGCCAGCGCCGACCACAGGGGCTTCGCGTAGCGGTCATAGGTGTGGGGACCGGTGCATTCGGCGATGACGAAGAGGTCGATGTGGTCCTGCAGGTTGGCGCCCACTTCCGGCTGGTCCAACACCACAGGCAAGCCGAGACTGCGCAGGTGATCGGCGGGCCCGATGCCTGAGAGCATCAGGAGGCGCGGGCTGCCGATGGCACCGGAGGAGAGGATGACCTCGCGCTCCGCCCGGATGAGGCCGTCGGCTGCCGTCTCGACGCCCACCGCCCTGCCCTTCTCCACCACGATGCGCAGCACCTGCGCAGCCGTGCGCATGGTCAGGTTGGGCCGGGAGCGCGCGGGGTTCAGATAGGCAATCGAGGCGGAGGAGCGGCGCACGTTGCGCTGGGTGAGCTGGTAGTAGCCCACACCGTCCTGCCGCTCGCCCGTCATGTCCGGGTTGCGGGGAATGCCGAGTTCGGCCGCGGCGGCGAAATAGGCCTCGCAGATGGGCAGCGGGGCGGCCGGGCGGCTTACCCCCAATGGGCCGCCCTTGCCGTGATAGCGGTTGTCGAAGCTGTCATTGTCTTCCGCCTTGCGGAAATAGGGCAGCACATCCTCGTAGGACCAGCCGGTGCAGCCGGCCTGGCGCCACTCGTCGTAATCCAGCGCATTGCCGCGGGTGTAGATCTGGGCATTGATGGTGGAGCCGCCGCCCAGCACGCGGGCCTGCGTGTAGCGGATGACCATGTTGTTCATGTGGCGCTGCGGCACGGTGTGCCAGCCCCAGCTGCCGATGCCCTTGGTCATTTTCGCGAAGCCGGCGGGGATGTGATAGAAGGGGTGCCAGTCACGCGGGCCTGCCTCGAGCAGCAGCACGCGCGTCGCGCTGTCTTCCGACAGGCGCGCCGCGAGGACCGAGCCTGCCGAGCCGCCCCCCACGATCACGTAATCATAAATCCCGTTCATCGAAGCCTCGTCACAAGCGCGCCAGGGAGAGGCCGCCATCCACCGGGACGACGGCGCCCGTGGCGAAAGCCATCTGGCCTGTGGCCATGGGCACCGCCACGGCGCCCACATCGGCAGGCTCGCCCCAGCGCCCCGCCGGAACCAGGCCGCCGGCGATGCGCTGGCCATAGGCCTCGCGCACGCCCGCCGTCATCGGCGTGGCGATGATGCCCGGGCGGATCTCGAAGACGCCGATGCCCTCGCCCGCCAGGCGCAGCGCGAAAAGCTGCGTCATCATCGCGGCCCCCGCCTTGGAGATGCAGTATTCCGCCCGCTCCACCGAGGCCATGGCGGCGCTGACGGAGGTGATGAAGATCAGCGCGCGATAGGGTTCCGGCGGCGCCTGCAGCATGCGCAGTGCCACCTGCTGGGCGAGGAAGAAGCCGCCGCGCAGGTTGATGTCCATCACGTGGTCGAAATTCTCCGGGCTCAGCGCCAGCATGTCGCCGCGGATCCTTGCGGGCACGCCGGCATTGGAGACGAGCGTGGTGACGGGGCCGAGTTGCGCCGTGACCGTATCGAGCAGTGTGGGCACCGCATCGACGTTGCGCACATCATGGGTGAAATAGGAGGCCCGGGGCCCGAGTTCGGACAGGGCCGCAGTCACCTCAGGCGCATCGGGCTCACGCTCGGCGGCAAGCGCAACACGGAAACCGGCGCTGACGAGCGCGCGGGCAATGCCAAGGCCGATGCCCTGCTGGCCGCCGGTGATGAGGGCCACACCGCTCATGCCGCGAGCTCCCGCTCCGCGATGTGGCGGCCTGCGCGCAGGGCCAGCGCCGCGACGGTGAGCGACGGGTTGACGGCTGACGAGGTGGGCAGCACCGATGCATCGGTGATGAAGAGGTTCGGGTGCTCATGGGCGCGGCAGAAGGGATCGACCACGCTGTGGCGCGGATCGTGCCCCATGCGCGCCGTGCCGCACTGGTGGCTGGGCGTGCGCCGGTCGAAGGCGCGGGACAGCACGAGCGGAAAGCCCGCCTTGCGCAGCACGTCCTTCAGCTTGGCCACCAGCAGCTCATGCGTCTGCCAGTTGGAGCGCTTCCAGTCGAGCACGATGCGGCCATCTTTGAGGCTCACCCGGCTTTCGGGATTGGGGAGGTCCTCCGACATGGCATAGAGGTCGATGGAGCGGCGCGCCAGCCAGCCCGCCAGCAGGCGCGGCACCGGCGCACCCGAGGCGAGGATCGTGCCGCTGATCTTGCCGAGGAGCTGGATATTGCCCAGCGGCTCGCCGCCCGGGCCGCCGGTGAAATAGAAGTCATTCACCTGCAGCGTCTTCTGATAGACGCAGTCATTGCGGCGGAACGGGTGCACCGCCAGCACGGCAGAGCAGTTGTGGTTCATGAAATTGCGCCCGAGCTGGCCCGAGCCATTGGCAAGCCCCGCCGGGTGGGCCGCATCGGCCGAGCCGAGCAGCAGCACCGCGGACTGCACCGCACCTGCGGCCAGCGCGATGACAGGTGCCGGGAGGCTTTCAGCCTTTCCGTCGCGCATGACCTCCACGGCGGTGATCCGGTTGTCCGCGCCACAGACGAGCCGGGTGGCGCGGGTGTTGGTGAGGAGCGTGACGTTCGGGTGCTTCAGCGCTGCGGCCAGCGCCGCCGTCTCGGCATCGAGCTTGCCGCCGCAGGTGTCGGGGAAGGCATCCCACGTGGTGCGGCCAGCCCCAAGCCAGCGCGGTAGATCAACCGCCAGCGGCAGTGACGACGGATGCAGGCCCACGGCCTTGAGGCGCCGGCGCAGGTCGGCGATGGGCGGCTCGTCCGGCACCGGGGGAAAGGGATAGGCGCCGGAATGCGGCGGCTCGGTGGGGTCCTCGCCCAGCCGCCCGCGCACTTGGAACAGCTCTTCCGCATGCTGGTAGAAGGGTTCGACTTCGTCATAGGAGAGCGGCCAGCCTGCCGTCATGCCGCCCAGGTGGCGGATGGGGCGGAAGTCCTCCGCCCGGTAGCGGATCAGCACCGCGCCATAGAACTTGGAATTGCCGCCCACGTGATAGTAGTTGCCGGGGTTGAAGGCCACGCCATTGCCGTCGAGCCATTCCTCGTCCGGCCGGAAATGGCCGCGCCCGAAGATCGCTTCGTCGTCGCGGTCGGCCGCACCGGGACGTAAGCGATCGCCGCGCTCGAGGATGAGGATGCGGCGGCCCGTGGGCGCGAGCGCCGCGGCGAGCGTCGCCCCGCCCATGCCGGAGCCGATGATGATGACGTCCGGCGCTGTCATGCCAGTATCCGGGCCTCGGTTTCCGGATCGAAGGCGACGGCCTTGTCCATGTTGATGGCGAAGTCGAAGACCTGCGCCGGCACGACATTGGCATCCGCCCGCATGCGCGCGATCACGTCCTTGCCCGACAGCGTCATAGTGACGAAGGTGTCGGAGCCGGCAGGCTCCGTCACTGTCACGCGGTTCCGGAGCTGCTGGATGTTGCCGGACTTGCGGTCAGCCCCTTCCGGGTCGGTGATGGCCTCGGGCCTGATGCCGAGCAGCACCTTGCGGCCTGCCCATTGCGCCATGGCCTGCTGGCTGAAGCGCAGCCGCCGTGGCGCGCCCTCCGCATCGGTTATCTCGGCATGGGCGGCGCCATTCTCCGTCACCACCGTGGCGGGCAGGATGTTCATGGCGGGCGAGCCCATGAAGGTGGCGACGAAGAGATTGGCGGGCTGGTCGTAGATCTCCTTCGGCGTGCCGAGCTGCTGCACATAGCCCTTGAACATGACGGCGATGCGGGTCGAGAGCGTCATCGCCTCGATCTGGTCATGCGTCACATAGACGATGGTGGTCTTGAGCTTCTGGTGCAGCTTCTTGATTTCGGTACGCATGTCGACGCGCAGCTTGGCATCGAGGTTGGACAGCGGCTCGTCGAACAGGAAGACGTCCGGGTTGCGCACCAGGGCACGGCCCATGGCGACGCGCTGGCGCTGGCCGCCCGACAGCTGGCCGGGCTTCCTCGCCAGCAGATGGTCGATCTGCAGGAGCTTCGCCACCTCGGCCAGTGCCTTGTCACGCTCGGACTTCGGCACGCCATGCATCTCGAGGCCGAAGGTGATGTTCTGCGCCACCGTCATGTTGGGGTAGAGCGCATAGCTCTGGAACACCATGGCGATGTTTCGCTTGGACGGATGCACGCCGTTCATCGGCCGGCCGCGGATGGCGATGTCGCCGGAGGTGATCGACTCGAGCCCGGCGATCATGTTGAGCAGCGTGGACTTGCCGCAGCCCGAGGGGCCGACGAGCACCAGGAACTCGCCTTCCTCCACTTCAATGTCCACCTCGTGCAGCACCTGGACATTGCCATAGGCCTTGGTGACGTTGCGGATATCGAGAAAGCCCATGACCTATCCCTTCACTGAACCTGCCATGAGACCGCGCACGAAGTAGCGGCCGGCGACGATGTAGACCAGAAGCGTGGGGAGTGCCGCCAGAATGGCACCGGCAAAATGCACGTTGTATTCCTTCACGCCGGTTGAGGACTGGACGAGGTTGTTGAGCGCCACCGTCATCGGCTGGCGCGTGCCGCCGAACGAGACGCCGAACAGGAAGTCGTTCCAGATATTGGTGAACTGCCAGATCACCGACACCACCGTGATCGGCCCGGAGACGGGCAGCAGGATGCGCCAGAAGATGCGGAAGAAGCCCGCCCCGTCGATCATCGCGGCGCGCACCAGCTCGGTCGGGAACGCCGCATAGTAGTTGCGGTAGTAGAGCGTGGTGAAGCCCAGCCCATAGACCACGTGGACGAGGACGAGGCCGGGGACCGAGCCCGCGAGGCCGAGCTTGCCCAGCACCACCGCCATGGGGATGAGCACGATCTGGAAGGGGATGAAGCAGGAGAACAGCAGGAGCCCGAAGACGATGCCGTCATATTTGAAGCGCCACTTGGTCAGCACATAGCCGTTGAGTGCCCCCAGCACGGTGGAGATCGCCACCGCCGGCACCACCATGAGGATCGAGTTGATGAAATAGGGCTTGAGGCCGGTGGGCTCCACCCCGATCTGCGCGGTCGACCAGGCGGAGAGCCAGGGTTCGAGCGTGAAGGTCTGCGGCAGCGACATCATGTTGCCGCCGGTGATCTCAGGGAGCGGCTTCACCGAGTTCACCACCATGACATAAAGCGGCAACAGGTAGTAGAGCGCGAAGAGCAGCAGCACGAGGTAGATGAAGGTCCTGGTCACGCGGCCGGTGGAGACGGCGGTTTCCTGCGAGGCGGCGGACATCAGGCCTTCTCCTTCAGCTCGGAATAGAGATAGGGGATCATGATGGCGGCGATCGCCATGAGCATCATCACCGCCGAGGAGGCGCCGATGCCCATCTGGTTGCGGGTGAAGGTGTAGGAATACATGAAGGTGGCGGGAAGCTCGGTGGCGCGGCCCGGCCCGCCGCCGGTGAGCGCGATCACCAGGTCATAGGACTTGATGGCAAGGTGGCTGAGGATGACGAAGGCCGAGAGGAAGGCGGGCCTCAGCAGCGGGATGACGATGCGCCGGTAGAGCTGGAAGGACGTGGCGCCGTCGATCTGCGCGGCCTTCAGGATCTCGTTGTCGATGCCGCGAAGGCCCGCGAGGAACATGGCCATGACGAAGCCGCTGGTCTGCCAGACGGCGGCGATGACGATTGTGTAGATCGCCATGTTGCTGTCCTTGATCCAGGTGAAGGAGAAGCTCTCCCAGCCCCACAGATGCATGGTCTTTTCGAGCCCGATGCCGGGGTCGAGGAACCATTTCCAGGCCGTGCCGGTGACGATGAAGGACAGCGCCATGGGATAGAGGTAGATCGGGCGCAGCACGCCCTCGCCCCTGATCTTCTGGTCGAGGAAGATCGCCAGCATCAGCCCCACCGCGGTGCAGATGACGATGTAGCAGGAAGCGAAGATGGCGATGTTGATCAGCGCCGTGTGCCAGTGCTCCAGCGCCCAGAGCTTGCGGTAGTTCTCGAACCCCACGAAGGTGTAGAGCGGCAGCATCTTGGAGCCGGTGAAGGACAGGACCACCGTGAAGATGATGAAGCCATAGACGAAGAGCAGTGTCGCCGCGAAGGACGGCGCCAGCACGAGCTTTGGCAGCAAGTCCTGGAGGCGGGTGCGGAAATCGGCGTCGGCAGCTTGGCGCATGGCGCTTGATCCTGGGGCGGGACGCTGGGCGGAGAGAGGTGACGGGGCGGCACCATGGCCGCCCCGCCGTCATGTTTACTTGGCGGCGGCCACCGCGCTGGCAAGGGCCTGGGCGGCTTCGGTGCCGTCCTTGTACTTGCCGTTGAAGGCGCCGGTGACGACGTCATAGACCGCGTTCTTCACGGCCGCCGGTGCGGCGTGGCCATGCGCCATGGAGCCGAACAGTGTGCCGTTGGTGTTGGCCTCTGCCAGGTCCTTGATGCCCTTCTTGCCGCAATCGTCGAAGTCGGTGTCCGGCACGTCGGTGCGGGCGGGCACCGAGCCCTTGACCACGTTGAAGGCCGACTGGAACTTCGGGCTCTCGATCGAGGAGGCCATCTGCGCCTGGGCCTTCTGCTTGTCGTCACCCTGCACGTTGAACATGGCGAACTGGTCGGAGTTGAAGGTCACCGAGCCCTGCGTGCCGGGGAAGCGGATGCAGATGAAGTCCACACCCGGCTTCTTGCCGGCCTTGAGGAACTCGCCCTTGGCCCAGTCGCCCATGATCTGCATGCCGCCCTGGCCGTTGATGACCATGGCGGAGGCGAGGTTCCAGTCGCGGCCGGAGAAGTTGTCGTCGACATAGGTGCGCAGCTTCATCAGCCGGTCGAAGGCATCCGCCATCTGCTTGCCGCCGAGGGCTTCCGGATCGAGGTCGATGAAGGCCTTCTTGTAGAAGTCATTGCCTTCCGACAGCACGATGCCATCGAAGATGGTGGCTTCCTGCCAGGGCTGGCCGCCATGGGCCAGCGGCGTGATGCCGTTGGCCTTCATCTTGTCGAGCACCACGACGAGCTCGTCCCAGTTCTCCGGCGCCTTGCCGCCGGCCTTGTCGAGCGCGTCCTTGCTGATCCAGATCCAGTTGGTGGAGTGGACGTTGACGGGTGCCGCGATCCAGTGGCCGTCATACTTGGAGAAGCGCTGCAGGGCGGCGGGCACCACCTTGTCCCAGCCCTCGGCGGTGGCCACGGCATCGAGATTGCCGAGTGCTCCCTGCTCAGCCCAGTCCTGGATGTCGAAGCCCAGCATCTGCACGGCAGTGGGCGGGTTGCCCGCCGTGACGCGGGCGCGCAGCGCCGTCATCGCGGCCTCGCCGCCGCCGCCGGCGACCGGCATGTCGACCCAGCCGATGCCCTGGCTCTTGAGGTCTTCCTTCAGCACGTTGAGGGCCGCGGCCTCGCCGCCCGACGTCCACCAGTGCAGAACTTCCACGTCGGCCGCCTTCGCCATGCCCGCCGAAAGGGCGGTGATGGCCACGGCCGCTAGCGCCTTTGCAACAAAACCACGCATTGGATCCTCCCATGTGTTTGCGCAGAATGTCTTTCGCCGCCCCCGCAGGGCCGGCCCGTCTTCACCCGTGATTCTCGCCTGTGGCGCCTTGCGCCTTGCGAGGCTGAAACCCCGGGGAATTCCAAACGCCGTCACTTGAATGCTCGCACATCTTTGCACTCACGCTCCGGTAAAATTGGGTTTGCGCTTGGCGCGGAAGGCGGCAACGCCCTCCTGCTTGTCGGCGCTGGCGGCGATCATGCCACTGGCCAGGGCCTCCACCATGGCGGGCGCATCCTCGCCGGCGGCGGCATGGATCATGTATTTGGCGACCTCGGTGGCGCGCGGCGACGTGCCGAGCAGGCGCTCGGCGATGGACCGCGCAGCGCTGAGCGGGTCCTCCGCCAGCTCTGCGACGAAGCCCAGCGCCAGGGCCCGCTCGGCCGAGAGCCTGCGGCCGAAGAGCGCCATCTCCTTCACCACGGGCTCCGGCAGCAGGCGCATGAGGCGCTGGGTGCCGGACCAGCCGGGAACGATGCCGACCCCGGTTTCCGGCAGCGCCAGCGTGGCGGCGGGCGCCATCACCCGGATGTCGCAGGCGGTGGCAAGCTCGAGGCCGCCGCCGAAGGCATGACCGGTGAGCACGGCGATGGTCGGCTTCGACAGCCTGGCCAGCCGGTCGAAGATGCGGTGCCCGTCGCGCACCCAGCGGCGGGCGAAATCGGCGGGCGCCAGGTCGCCCCAGGCATTGATGTCGGCACCCGTGCAGAAGGCGCGGTCGCCTTCTGCTGTGAGCAGCACGCAGCGCACCCCATCATCCCGGTCCAGCGCGTCACAATGGGCTTCGAGGCCCGAGAGCATTTCGGGCGTCAGCGAATTGAGCTTGGCGGGATTGTCCAGCCGGAGGATGGCCAGCGGGCCCTCGCGATCGAGATGGATGGCGCTCATGATTTGCTCCCCGGCGACCAGCCCGTGGGCCCTTCTGCCAACAGGGAATGCGGCATCACGCGCGCATTGGCGGCGATTGTCACACGGCCATGGCTGGCCGCGACGATGTCACGCGCGGGGTCGATGCCCGGCATGATCTCGACCGCCACCAGCCCCTCGGGGCGGAGCGCGATGACGCAGCGCTCGGTGACATAGAGCACCTCCTGCCCCTGCGCCCTGGCGCGCGCGCCGGAGAAGGTGACGTGCTCCACCTTGTCCACCATCTTGGTGAACTTGCCGGGCTTCAGCACCTTCACGCCGTCAGGCCCCAGTGCGATGTCGGCACCCGCCTCGAACCAGCCGGAGAACACGATCTTGCGGGCATGCGCCGTGATGTCGACGAAGCCGCCGCAGCCTGCGGTGAGGTAGGGCTTCTTGCCGAGCTTCGAGACATTGACATTGCCCTCCACATCGACCTCGAGGAACGACAGGAAGGACATGTCGAAGCCGCCGCCCTGGAAGTAGGTGAACTGGTTGGGCGAGGGCACATAGGCATCGGCGTTCGACGCGCAGCCGAAGGCGAAGCCGGTGAGCGGCATGCCGCCGACCGCCCCCTGCTCGATCGCCCAGGTGACGGACTGGGCATGGCCCTCCTCGAGCAGCACGTAAGGCACCATGGCGGAGATGCCGAAGCCCAGATTGGCGGTCATGCCCTCGCGCAGCTCCATGGCGGCACGCCGCGCGATCACCTTCTCGATGCCGTGGGGCGCGGGCTCGAAGCTCGACCAGGGACGCATCACCTCGCCCGAGATGGCGGGGTCATAGGGCGTTTCGGTGGTCTGCTTCTGGTCGGGGTCGAGAACCACGAGATCGATGAGATGGCCGGGAACGCGCACGGTGTGCGGGCGGAGCGAGCCATAGGCCGTCATGCGCTTCACCTGGGCGATGACGAGGCCGCCATGGTTGCGCGTGGCGATGGCCTGGTCGAGGCCGCCGAGATAGGCGCCCTCATGCTCATAGGTGAGGTTGCCGCGCTCATCCGCCGTGGTGGCGCGCAGGATGCAGACATCGGGCGCGATATTGGGAAAGTGCAGCCAGGTCTCGCCGCCGAATTCGGCGCGCTGCACGATGGGGGCCGCGGCCCCCCTGGCATTCATGGCGCAGCCTTCGCGCTTCGGGTCGACGAAGGTGTCGAGCCCCACCTTGGTGAGAACGCCCGGGCGGCGCGCGGCCACATCGCGGTGCATGTCGAAGAGGATGCCGGAGGGCACGTTGTAAGCGGGGATCGCATCATCGACGATCATCTTCCAGATCGCCGGCATGGGCAGGTTGGAGGGGCCCGAGGGATAGGACCCGGCGATGACCCGGGCGAGCAGGCCCTCCTGCGCAATGTGGTCCATGCCCTTCACGCCATACATGTCACCCGCCGCGATGGGATGGATCGTGGTGATGTTGCGCGGATGGCCGGTGTCGCGGAAGCGTTCGCCGATCGCCTGCAGCACGCGGTCCGGGCAGCCGAGGGCCGAGGAAGACGAGACGGTGACCACTGCGCCATCCCTGATGCGCGCCGCGGCTTCGGCGGGGGAGACGAGCTTGCCCATCAGAAGCCCCCGTAATCGATGCGCTGGCGGGTGCCGCTGCGGGCGGCCTCGCGCACCGCAAGGGCGATGGCCAGCGACTTCACGCCGTCTGCGCCATCAGCCGCCGGGCGGCCCCTGCCCGCCACCGCGGCCTCGAAATCGGCAACACCTTGCGTGTAGAGATCATAGTTCGAATAGGGCACGCGCTCGCGGCCCGCTGCGGTGACGAGTTCGATCTCGCCCACCGGCTTCTGGGTCATGATGCCCCGGCCGAAGATCGAGCCCTCGGTGCCGTGGATCTCCAGCCCGCAGCCCGCGAAGCGGTGGGTGAAGCTGTCATGCGCGAAGACCTGCACGCCCGACGGCGTGGACCAGACCGACATGCAACTGTCCTCGACGCCCTGGCCGAGGCCGGACTGGGTCATCTGCGCCACCACCTCGACGGGGTCCTCGCCCAGATGGAAGCGCACGGTGTCGGCGTCATGCACGGTGATGTCCGGGATGACGCCACCGCCCGCGGCCGGATCGTTCAGGCGCCAGCCCTGCAGGTGCGGCGGCAGGTGGACCGCATGATGGACCCGCATCGACAGAACCCTGCCGATGCGCCCCTGCGCGACGGCCGCCCGGATGGCGCGGTGGCTGCCGGCGCAGCGCAGGTGATGGTTGGTGGCGAAGACCACGCCGCGGGCTTCCGCCGCGCGCACCATCTCGCCTGCTTCGGCGAGGCTCATGCCCAGCGGCTTCTCGCAGAGCACGTGCTTGCCGGCGGCAATGGCGGCCATGGCCTGCGCATGATGCTTCTCATTGGTGCTCGAAACATAGACGGCCTCGATCCCGGGAGCGGCAAGGGCAGCATCGAGGTCGGTGCCCCAGGCCGGGATCTGGTAGCGGGCCGCGAAGTCCGCCGCCCGCGCCGCCGAGCCGCTTGTCACCTGGGCAACCGAGCCTCCGGGCAGGGCACGCATCGCCCAGATCATATATTCCGCCGCAATGGTGCTGGCACCCACGAGCAACCACTTCACGACCAGGCCTCCGTACGATTGGATCGTTCCATTGGAACGTTCCGATCTAGCCGGTGACCGGGACGGAAGTCAATGGCCAACTGTTGCGCCGGGTCGGCGCGCAGGCGTGCGGCGTGAGACCGTCGGTTGATTGTGACGATGCGCCTCCCTATCCAGTTCATGGACAGGGCAACGGCGACCCAGCAGGAAGGGACGAGGCAGATGAGTGGCGAAACGGTTGGCCAGGCCGCGCCCTCCCCGGCGTCACCGGGTGACCCGCCGGCAGACCAGCCCACGGAGATCGAGATCAAGTTCCAGGCGGACCGGGCAGCGCTGGAGCGCGTGCTCGCCGCCCGCCATCTGCAGGGTGCCGCCATTGCGCCCGAACGCGAGCTGCTGTCCACCTACTTCGACACGCCCGGGCGTGAGCTGCAGCGCGCCGGCCTCACCCTGCGGCTGCGCCGCAAGGGCCGGGCCACTCCCGTCCTCAGCGTCAAGTGGACAAACACCGGCGCAGGCGACCTGTTCATCCGCGGCGAAGTCGAGACCCGCGCGCCGGAGGGCGAACCCGACATCGCGCTCTTCGCGCCCGCCCTGCGTGACCGGCTGAAGCAGATCGTGGGCGACCGGCCGCTCGCCCCCGTGTTCAAGACGCATGTGCAGCGCCGCACCGCGGTCGTCCGCCATGGCCGCTCGGCCTTCGAGCTCGCACTCGACGACGGCGTCATCCTGGCCAACGACCAGAGCCGGCCGGTGACCGAGGTGGAAGTGGAGCTGAAGAGCGGTCACGCCCAAGACCTGCTCGGCCTCGGCCGCGCGCTTGCGCTGGACTGCGGCCTGAGCCTGGCCTTCGAGCCCAAGGCCGGGCGCGGCTACCGCCTGGCCGACCAGGCCGTGGCGCGCCCGCACAAGGCAAGGCCGCTCGACATCGCCCCGCAGGCCAGCTTCGAGGATGTGATCGCCGCGGTGATCGGCAACTGCCTCTCCCACTTCACCGCCAACTGGGCGGCCCTGCGCGAAACGGACGCGCCGGAGTCGGTGCACCAGCTGCGCGTGGCCCTGCGCCGGCTGCGCAGTGCGCTGCGCATCCTCCGCAAGCGCATTTCCCTGCCGGAGCTCGAGGACATCCGCGCCCGGGCGCGCGACATCGCATCGGCCCTGGGGCCGGCGCGCGCGTGCGACGTCTTCCGGCACAATGCCCTGGCAGGCCCGTTCCATGACCAGCCCGGCCGCCTCGCCGCCGCCGCACCGCTTCTCGACGCGGTGGAGGTGGCGCGGCGCGACGCCTATGCCGCGGCGCGCCGCGTCATCGATGACCCCGCAACCTCGCTCTTCGTGCTCGACGTCCAGTCCGTCCTGCTGCAGCGCGCCTGGCGCACCGCGCCTGCGCCGGAGGATCTCGGCCTTCTCACCGCCCCGGCGCGTGACGTCGCGGCCAAGCTGCTGGACGGGCTGCGCAAGCGGGTCCTGAAGCGCGGCAAGCACCTGCCCGGCATGCCGGACGGCGAGCGCCACGACCTGCGCATCGCGCTCAAGAACCTGCGCTATGCGGCGGAGTTCTTCGGCCCGCTCTTCGCCCGGGACAAGGCGCAGCGCAGCTTCCTCCGCCTGGTCTCCGACCTGCAGGAAGACCTCGGCGCCCACAATGACGCCGCCACCGCCGAGGCCTTCATCCAGTCGCTGAACCTCGCCGCCGACGCGCCGGCGCAGTTCGCCGCAGGCTACGTGCTCGGCTTCTATCGCCAC
The DNA here is from genome assembly GCF_003234965.1 of Aestuariivirga litoralis. Classification (GTDB taxonomy): domain Bacteria; phylum Pseudomonadota; class Alphaproteobacteria; order Rhizobiales; family Aestuariivirgaceae; genus Aestuariivirga; species Aestuariivirga litoralis. Next base: position 35,865 of record NZ_QKVK01000011.1, on the reverse strand, counting down.
GCCATGCTGGCGGCCGACACGCATCTGGCAAGGAAGTGGAAGGATTTCCGCCGCGCCGGCGCCTTCTGGGCGTGAGCGCGAAGGGCGCCGGCCGCGGCGCCTCCCTCCCTCACATGGCCTTGAGGTAGGTCCGCACGGCGTCCTGCACATGGCGGAAGCGGTCGCCGCCGAGGTGCTTGCCGCCGAACCACCGGGTGACCACGATGATGTGGTCGTGAAGTCCCTCGCGTTCGAGCATGCGCAGGATGACCATGCCGGCGCCCGCCTCGCCGTCATCGTTCTTGATCATCTGTCCGCCGCAGATGAGGGCCCAGGAATTATGCGTGGCCTTGGCGAACTTCTTGGTGCGCTTCAATTCCGCCAGGAACATGCGGGCCTCCTCGGCGGAGCGGCAGGGGCCGCCGGACACCGCATATTTCGACCCGCGGTCCACGATGACGTTGTCGAGGATGATCATGCGTCCGAACCCGCCCCGGCAAAAGCCAGCCCTCGCAGGTGCGCCAGCGCCTGCGCGCCGAATTCGTCGCCGTCTCCCATGCCGCCGCCCCGCCAGTGTTCCGCGCCCGGCAGCAGCATGTCATTGATGAACCACGGTGTCACCAGCGCCAGGGTGGCCGCCGGTCTGGTCTCCGGGCGGCAATTGCTGGTAAGCATCGGCAAAGGGGAGGACCGCCAGGTGGACGAGACGCTGTTCGACAAGGGGCTGAAGAAGCGCGGGGAAACGCTGGGGGCGGATTACGTGGCGCAGAACCTGAAGGCCGCCGATTCACTCACCCGCCCCTTCCAGGAAGCGATGACGGCCTGGTGCTGGGGCTTCGGCTGGGGCGACGAGACCATCGATGCCAAGACCCGCTCGATGATGAACCTCGCCATGCTGGGCGCGCTGGGCAAGATGCATGAGTGGGAAATCCACTGCAACGGCGCCCTCAACAATGGCGTGTCGGCCAGGGAAATCCGCGCCATCGTCCATGTCGTGGGCATCTATTGCGGCGTGCCGCAGGCGCTCGAATGCTTCCGCGTGGCGCGCAAGGTGCTGACCGAGCGCGGCCTGCTGCCCATCGACGATGCCGCGCAACCCTGATCTCGAGGTCAATGCGCAGCGCCTCGCGCTGTGGAACACCGCCGGCCGGCGGCGGCAGAGCTTTCGCGACCTCCACAACATCCAGCGCCGCGGCCTCGGCTTCCGCGCGGCGGAGGTGCTGGCCCTGCGGCATGCGGAGAACGCGATGCTGGCGCAGCGGCCCGGCCTCGCCCGCCTGCTGGCCGCGCCGGAGTTCTGTGCCCTCGTCATCGTAAAGGACGACCGCATCGTGCTCGAGCGCCATGCGGCGGACTTCGCCGCCGACCGGCTGCACAGCATGCAGTCGATCACCAAGACCTTCGTGCACCTGGCCCTGGGCCGCCTCGTCGCGGCCGGCGCGGTGGATCCCGCGCGCGCCGTCGGAGACTATGTGCCGGAGGCCGGCGAAGCCTATGCGGGGGCGCGCCTGCAGCAGGTCCTGGACATGGATGTCGCCAGCAATTTCGCCGAGGACTATGCCGCACCCTATGCGCCTGCCCCGGCCCGCGGAGAACCCGTTGGCTATGCCCGGCAGGAGATCGCCATGGGCTGGCGCCTGCCGCCGGCGGGGGAAGCCGAATTCGGTGTCCGCAGCTTCGCCGCGGGCCTCACCGCCGCCCCGCGTGGCGATGATCGCGCCACGCGCTACGCCTCGCCCAACACCGACATGCTGGGCTGGGTGATCGAGAGGGCGTCCGGCCGGCCCTTGGCCGCGCATGTCGAGGAGATCGTGGCGGAGGCGGGACTCGAGGCGGTCTTCCATGTCTCCGCCGACTGTGACGGTGTGCCGGTGCTGAGCGGCGGCGGCGTGATGACGGCACGCGACCTGGCCCGCTATGGCCTGTTGCTGGCGCGGCGCGGCGGCGCCTTCCTGGCCGATGCGATGAGCGGTGCCGGCACCCATTATGGCGGCGCGCCCGGCCTGCGCTACCGCAATCACCTGATGAGCAACGGCACCTGGGCGGGCCACCCCGGCTATGGCGGCCAGTTCCTGATGGTGGACCCGCAGCGCCGCGCCGCGGCAGCCTTCTTCAGCGTGCTCGAAACCGCGTATGGCGAGCGTGACGGGTATTTTGCCGAGATCATCGCAGCCCTGGCGGATGCGCTGAATCACCTCGCCTGAGGCCCGGCGAATTCCCTGCGATGCTGTCGGATTTCTGATAGTCTCGGTTCCAGACGCGACAGACACTCGCGCCAGTGCTCGCAAGAAGCAAACCACGCCAGGAGGGACTGCCATGAAATTCCAGCTCGCCATCAACCTCGAACGCATGGACGAAAGCCTCGACATGCGCGAGGTCGCCCGCCACACGCTCGAGATGGTGCAGATGGCGGAAGACGGCGGCTTCAACATCGCCTGGGCGGCCGAGCACCACGCCCTCGAGATGACCATCGCCCCGGACCCGTTCCAGATCCTCACCTGGTGGGGCGCCCACACCTCGAAGATCCGGCTCGGCACGGCGGTGGCGGTGGCCCCCTACTGGCACCCCATCAAGCTGGCGGGCGAAGCCGCCTTCACCGACCTCATCACCGGCGGCCGGCTCGAATTCGGCATCGGCTCCGGCGCCTACCAGCGCGAGTTCGACCGCATGCACCCTGGCCTCCTGCAATCCGATGGCTGGAAATACATGCAGGAAATGCTGCCCGCCGTGCTCGCCCTGTGGCAGGGCGACTATGCCCATGATGGCACCTACTGGAAATTCCCCACCTCCACCTCGGTGCCCAAGCCCCTGCAGCAGCCGCATCCGCCGCTCTGGGTGGCGGCGCGCGCCCCCATCACCTATGATTTCGCGGTCAAGCACGGGCTCAACATCATGTCCTGGCCGCTGACGCGCCCGATGAGCGAGGCCGAGCTCTACAAGTCGCGCCTCGACGAGGCCATGGCCAACAATCCCGGCAAGAAGCGCCCGGTCTTCGCCATGATGCGCCACACGGCACTCTACGACAAGAAGGAAGACTGGATGATGCCGGTCAGGGCCGCGCAGCGCCAGCTCGGCCAGTTCGAGAACCTGTTCAAGAACATGGGCGACGTGAAGAACGGCTTCCCCAAGGAAGTGGACCTGCACGACATCGCCAACCGCAGCGAATATGACCCCAAGATGCTGTCGACCAACCTGATGTTCGGCACGCCCGACGAGGTGATCGCCAAGCTCAGGCCCTACGAGACGCTGGGGGTGGACGAGTTCACCTATTACGCCAGCCTCGGGCTTGGCCTGAAGGAGCAGAAGCGCTCGCTCGAGCTGTTCTGCAAGGAAGTGATCCCCGCCTTCGCGTGAGTGTGCCCGCCATGACCGGTTTCGTCGACGTCACCCGCAACGGCCACATCCTCGAGGTCAGGCTCAACAAGCCCAAGGTCAACGCCATCGACCATGCGATGAGCCGCGACATGGGTGCGGCCTTCGCGCTGCTGCGCGATGATCCGGACCTGCGCGTCGGCATCCTCACGGCGGCGGGCGAGAAGATCTTCTCCGCCGGCTGGGACCTGAAGGCGCTGAACTCCGGCGACATCAAGCTCGACAACTGGTGGGAGGACGGCGACTACGGCGATGGCGGCTTCGCCGGGCTGACCGAGAACTGGACCCTCAACAAGCCGGTGATCGCGGCGCTCAACGGCCTCGCCATCGGCGGCGGCTTCGAGATCGCCCTGTCCTGCGACCTCGTCATCGCGGCGGACCACGTGCAGTTCGCGCTCCCCGAAATGCCGCTCGGCATCGTGCCGGATGCGGGAGCGCTGCAGCGCCTGCCGCGAAGGCTGCCTTACAACATCGCCATGGAGATGCTGCTGCTGGGCCGCCGCATGGGGGCGGAGGAGGCCGCGCGCTATGGCCTCGTCAACAAGGTGGTGCCTTATGCCGAGCTGATGACCGAGGCGCGTGCCTGGGCAACCCAGCTTGCCAAGTCGGCGCCGCTCGCCATGCAGACGGTGAAGGAAGTGCTGCGCGCCATCGAAGGCAAGCCGATGCGCGACACCTTCGAGACCATGCGCAAGGGCGAGCTTCCGGTCTACCGCGCCATGCTGAAGTCGGAGGATGCGGCCGAGGGCGTGAAAGCCTTCGTCGAGAAGCGCGAACCGGTATTCAAGGGGAAGTGAGCATGACCAGGCCAGCCGTGACGGCAGTGAAGAAAGTGGCGAGCATCGGCGGCGGGCCGATCGGTGCAGGCTGGGCCGCACATTTCCTGGCGCGCGGCTATGACGTGGCGGGCTATGTCCATTCCATGGCCGAGGAAGCCACCTACCGCAAGGTGCTCGACACAGCGTGGATCAGCCTCACCGCGCTGGGGCTTGCACCCGGCGCCTCGCGCGAGCGGCTGACGCTCACGGACAATCTCGAAACCGCCGTGGCCGATGCCGGCTTCGTGCAGGAAAGCGCGCCGGAACGGCTGGACCTGAAGCAGACGCTCTACGAAAAGCTTGGCCGCATCGTGCCGCCGGGCGTGGTGATCGCGTCCAGCACCTCGGGGCTGATGATGACCGACATCCAGGCGCTGTGCCCCACGCCGGAGCGCACGGTGATCGGGCACCCCTTCAACCCGCCCTATCTGCTGCCGCTGGTCGAGATCATCGGCGGCGGCAAGACCTCGCCCGAGGCGGTGGCCTGGGCGCGCGACTTCTATGCCCATGCCGGCAAGGCACCACTGGTGATGAAGAAGGAAATTCCCGGCTTCGTCGCCACCCGCCTGCAGGAGGCGCTGTGGCGCGAGGCGCTGCACATGGTGGCCAATGGCGAGGCGACGCCCGAGGACATCGACATCGCGCTGATGAACGGCCCGGCCCCGCGCCTTGCCATCCAGGGCCAGTGCATGGCCTTCCACGTCGCCTGCGGGGAAGGCGGCATGGCCACCAACCTCGACCAGTTCGGCCCGGCCCTCAAGCTGCCGTGGACGAGACTCGCCGCACCCGAACTGACCAAGGAGCTGCGCGACCGCATGGTCGATGGCTGCAACGAGATGGCGGCGGGACGCCACTTCGAGGACATGGCCGCCGAGCGCGACCGCGCCATCGTCGGCGTGCTCAAGGCGGTGAAGGCGGCGCGCGCCGGCGCCTAGCCGCGCTTGCGCGGCTGCTTCCGCGCCGTCTGCAGATAGGCATAGACGGTGCCGGGCCATGACGGCGCGGCATCCTTCTCCGGCCAGGCCTGGCGGTATTCGCTCGGCTTCTTGCCGAAGGCCTGCAGGAAGCTCTGCGAGAAATAGGACATGGAGTTGAAGCCGCAGGCGGCCGACACCTCGCGGATCGACATGCGCGTCGAGCTCAGCAGCACGCGCGCATATTGCAGCCGCAGCAGCTTCGAATACTGCACGATGGTGCAGCCGATGTCGCGCTTGAACAGGCGCTCGAGCTTCCTCTGCGACACGCCGAGCTCGCGGCAGACGCGCGGCACCGGTGTCGGGTCCTCGATGCGGCCCTCGAGCAGCGTCATCGCGGCGCGCACGTCCTGGTGCACGTCGTCATGCTTGCCGCCGGTGGCGTGGCGCTGCAGCGATTCGGGCGGACGGCGCGGGTGGTGCATCACCTGGTTGGCGATCTCGGCGGCCAGCTGGTCGCCGTTCTTGCGCCCCACGATGTGCAGCATCAGGTCGAGGCCCGCCGTGCCGCCGGCACAGGTCATCACCGGCTTCTCCACCGAATAGAGCTGCTCCACCACCTCGAGGCCGGGATGCGCCTCGGCCAGCCCCGCCATCATCGACCAGTGCGTCGTCACCTTGTGGTCGGTGACGAGACCCGCCTTGGCGAAGGCATAGATGCCGAGTTCCACCGCCACCATCTGCACCTGGGCGCGGGCGTTGCGGCGCAGCCAGCGGAACAGCCGCTGGTCGTTCATGTGCTCCGCCCCCCAGCTGCCGCACACCGCGATGATGTCGGGCTTCGCCAGTCCCTCCTCGTCGATGGGGCGGCAGGCGACGCTGAGGCCGTTGCTGGCCGACACCGGCCCGGCGGCGGTGGCGCGGAAGTCCCATTCATAGAGTTTGTGCGGTGCAAGATAGTTGGCGATGCGCATCGGCTCCATGAGCATCGTCAGCGTCATCATGTTGAAGCGCGGCAGCAGCACGAAGCTCACGCGGGTCACGTCACCCGGCTCCGTTGCCACATCAGCCGATTGCGCCATGATTTCGTGACCGGCGAAAAAAACGAATTGATGGCGAAAATTCTATAACGCTCCGCGGCATTCGGGCAAATCATTTCGGCCATAACAAGAAAAGCCTGAGGGAGAGACAGCGTGAACTTCGAAGTCATCGTGACATGTGCGGTCACCGGCGCGGGCGATACGCTGGGCAAGCACCCGGGCGTGCCCGTGACGCCGGAGCAGATCGCCCAGGCGGCGATCGACGCCGCCAAGGCCGGCGCAACGGCGGCCCATCTCCACGTGCGCGACCCGGCCACCGGCAAGGGCTCGCGCGATCCTGAGCTGTTCAGGCGTGCGGTGGACATCGTGCGCTCCAGCGGCACCGACGTCGTCATCAACCTCACCGCCGGCATGGGCGGTGACTGGATGATCAGCGAGGCAGACCCCTGCAGGCCCGGCCCCGGCACCGACATGATCGGGCCGGAGGAGCGGCTGCGCCACGTCGAGATGCTGCGCCCCGAGATCTGCAGCCTCGACTGCGGCTCGATGAATTTCGGCGACGGCAATTACGTCTACATGTCCACGCCGCCCTATCTCCGCCGCATGGCCGCACTGGTGAAGGAATGGGGCGTGAAGCCCGAGCTCGAGGTCTTCGACTTAGGGCACATCCGGCTGGCGAAGCAGCTGATCGCCGAGGGCCTGATCGAGGACCCGCCGATGTTCCAGATCTGCCTCGGCATTCCGTGGGGTGCCGACCAGTCGGTCGACAACATGAAGGCGATGAAGGACCAGCTCCCCGCCAACGCGAGCTGGGCCAGCTTCGGCATCTCGCGCATGCAGATGCCGATGGCCGCCGCGGCGGTGGCGATGGGCGGCAACGTGCGGGTGGGTCTCGAGGACAACCTCTATCTCGACCGCGGCGTGCTGGCGAGCAATGCCCAGCTCGTCGAGCGCGTCGTCGGCATCATCGAGCGCATGGGGGCAAGGGTGCTGACGCCGGCCGAGGCGCGCAAGAAGCTCGGGCTCAAGAAGCAGGGATGAGCGCCAGCCCTTCCGGCATCGGTGTCGTCTTCCAGGGCGTCACCAAGCGATACGGGAAGATGACCGCCGTCGACGGCGTGTCGCTCGACATCCGCGCGGGCGAGTTCCTGACGCTGCTGGGGCCGTCCGGTTCCGGCAAGACCACGCTGCTGATGATGCTGGCGGGCTTCCAGGACATCACGCAGGGCGACATCCTGGTGGGCGGCGCATCGATTGCCGCGACCCCGCCCGAGAAGCGCAATTTCGGCATGGTGTTCCAGGGCTATGCCCTGTTCCCGCACATGACGGTGGCGAAGAACATCGCCTATCCGCTCGAGATCCGCCGGAAGCCCAGGCCCGAGATCGACGCGCGCGTCGGCGAGATGCTGGACCTCGTGCAGCTCAAGGGCTTCGCCGGCCGCTATCCGCACCAGCTGTCGGGCGGCCAGCAGCAGCGCGTGGCGCTGGCCCGCGCGCTCAGCTTCTCGCCCCGCGTCCTGCTCCTCGACGAGCCCCTGGGCGCGCTCGACCGCAAGCTGCGCGCCGACGTGCAGGAGCAGCTGAAGGAGATCCACAACCGCGTCGGCACCACCTTCATCTACGTGACGCATGACCAGGAGGAAGCCCTCACCATGTCGGACCGCATCGTGATCATGAATCGCGGCAAGGTCGTGCAGGTGGGCAGCCCGGAGGCACTCTACGAAAGGCCGCGCACCGCCTTTGCCGCGAGCTTCCTCGGCAAGAGCAACTTCATCCACCGCGATGGCCGGACCTTCGCGCTGCGCCCCGAAAAGATCGAGGTGTTCCACGCCGGCCGGGGCCATGGCCAGAACCGGCTCACTGGCACCATCCGCGGCATCACCTACATGGGCGCCACCCTCAAGCTGATGGTCGTGGCCGAGGGCCACCCGGTGATCGAGGTTCACGTCCCCGCCTGGCGCAATGCGGGGCCGTTCAGTGACTCACAGGCCGTCGATCTCTGCTGGAGCGATGATGCTCAGGTCGAGGTCGAGGGCGGTGACGGCGAAGAAGCGGGCGCAAGATCCGCATGAGACCGGGCGCAGGCCCGCAACGATGACCGCGGCCGAGGCCGCAGCAAAATGGAGGACGTGACCATGAAAGACAAAGCTTTCCTGAATGACCTCGCGCGCGAGGGTGCAATTGCCTTCAAGTCCGGCCGGCTCGACCGCCGCAGCTTCCTGATGCTGTGCGGCCTGGCGGGAGTCGCCACGCTGGCGGTGAAGGCCGGCGACGCCGAAGCCGCCGCCAACGAGATCGTCATGTGGAACTGGGGCGGTGAATCCGAGAGCTGCCACGGCAGCGCCATCGGCAAGCCCTTCACCGCCGCGACCGGCATTCCGCTGAAGTTCGACACCTCGGGGCCGCTCCAGGGCAAGATCAAGGAGATGGTCGATTCCGGCAAGGTGACGGCCGACGTCTGCGACGCCGACGGCTTCGATGCCATTGCGCTCGGCAAGTCGGGCCATCTCGAGGCCATCGACTACAACATCGTCAACAAGAAGCAGATCAAGGACGGCTTCGCCTGGGACTATGGCGTCTGCGTCATCTTCTACGGCTACGCCTTCATGTATGACACCAAGGCCTTCGGCGACAATCCGCCCCAGGGCTGGGCCGACTTCTATGACACCGCCAAGTTCCCCGGCAAGCGCTCGCTCTACAAATGGGCCAACGGCTCGATCGAGAGCGCGCTGGTCGCCGACGGCGTACCGAAGGACAAGGTCTACCCCTGCGACGTGCCGCGCGCCATCACCAAGATCAAGACCATCAAGGGCGACAGCCTCTACTGGGGCTCGGGCTCGGAAGCCCATGACATGATCGTCAACGGCGAAGTGGCGATGGGCATGATCTGGCAGAACCGCGGCAAGACCATCGAGGAGCGCACCAATGGCCGCTACAAGATGGTGATGAACGAGGCGATCGCCATGCCCGGCGCCTACATCGTGCCGCGCGGCAACCCGGCGGGCCGCGACAACGTGATGAAGTTCATCGCGCAGGCCCTGCAGGTCGACTCGCAGCTCGCCATCCTCGACTGCCTCGGCATGACGCCGTCGAACCCCGAAGCCTTCGCCAAGATCCCGGAGGCCATGGCGCCCTATGCCGTCAACTCGGCGCAGAACATCGACAAGGTGATCTTCAACGATCCGGTGTGGTGGGCCGACAATGGCGGCGACGCCGTCAACGCCTTCCTCGACGCCATCGGCTGACACAGGAGAACGATGCACGCGCCCCGCCCGCCGGGGCGCGTGCCTCCCCGCCCATGAACACGCGCCGCTTCACGTTCAATCCCTACTGGCTGCTGGTGGCGCCCGCGGTGCTGCTGGTGCTGGCGCTCTATGTGGCGCCCATCGTGAACGTGCTGCTGCTGAGCGTCACCGACCCGAAGCCCGGCCTCGGCAACTATGCCAAGATCTTCGAGAGCGACACGGTGGCCAACCTGATCTGGCGCACCATCAGGCTCTGCCTCATCACCACGGTGGCCGCGGTCACGCTCGGCTACATCGTGTCCTATGCCATGCTGCATGCGCTGGCCGGTGTGCGCCGGCGCATGATGTCGATCCTGCTCATCTCGTTCTGGATCTCGGTGCTGGTGCGCTCCTTCGCCTGGCTCATGCTGCTCGGCCACAATGGCCTCCTGAACGACATGCTGCTGAGGCTGGGCATCATCGCGGAGCCACTGCCCCTCATGCGCAATGAGCTCGGCGTGCTGATCGGCATGACCGAATACATGCTGCCCTACGCCATCCTGCCGCTGCTCGCCAACATGCAGGGCATCGACCCGCGCGTCTCCAGCGCCTCGCGCAGCCTCGGCGCCAGCCATGCCCAGACCTTCTTCCGCGTCTTCCTGCCGCTCACGAGGCCCGGCATCATCGCGGCCGCGCTGCTCGTCTTCATCAGCTCGCTCGGCTTCTACGTGACCCCCGCCATCCTCGGCGGCGGCAAGGTGCAGATGATCGCCGAATACATCTCGGTGCAGCTGCTCGTCACCGTGCGCTGGGGTGTGGCCGCCATGCTGGCCACGCTGATGATCGCCAGCGTGCTGGTGCTGATGTATGTGCTGAACCGCTTCATGAAGCTGTCGGTCGTCTTCGGCGGAGCAGCGCGATGAAGCCCTCGCTCGCCGGCCGCATCAACCGCATCGCCGCCTGGGTGATCCTCTCGATCCTCATCATCCCGTCGCTCGTCGCCTTCCCGGTTTCCGTCACCGGCAAGACCTACCTCTCCTTCCCGTGGGAAGGCGCCTCGCTGCGCCACTTCCGGAACCTGCTGACCAGCCCGGAATGGATCTCGAGCTTCGGCCAGAGCCTGCTCATCGCCATCGTCTCCTCGGCGCTTGCCACGCTGCTCGGCACGCTGGCCGCCATCGGCCTGTGGCGCCTGTCGGGGCGCTTCATCGAGGCGATCCGCGCCTTCCTGCTGCTGCCGCTGATGGTGCCGCCGATCATCTCCGCCATGGCCTTCTATCGCTGGTGGGTGCCGCTCGGCCTGATCGACAGCTACATGGGCATCATCCTTGCCCATGCCATCCTGGCAATTCCCATGGTGGTGATCACCGTCTCGGCGGCACTGGCCAATTTCGACCTCAGGCTCGAACAGGCCTCGCGCAGCCTCGGCGCCTCGCTCCCGACCACGGTGCGCCGTGTCATCCTGCCGGTGATCCGCCCGGGAATCGTCGCGGGCGCGGTCTTCGCCTTCATCCTGTCATGGGACGAGATCGTGGTGACGCTGTTCATCTCCAAGTTCGACGTCTTCACCCTGCCGCGCCGCCTGTGGAACGGCATGCGCGAGAACACCGACCCCACCGTCGCCGCCGCGGCAGTGGTGCTGATCTGTACAACCCTCGTCTTCATCGTCGGCTTCGCGCTCCTGTCGCGCAGGCGCGGCGAAGAGGCCGCCTGAGCCCCGTGGAGGATCGCTTGAGTCTCGTCAGTTCCCACGAAAACCGCCTGCTGCTGGAAACCGTCCAGGCCTTCATGAAGGCCGAGCTCCACCCGCACGAGGACCTCGTCGACAGGCTGGGCGAGGTGCCCCTCGAGATCGGCCGCCAGATCGAGGCGCGCGCCCATGAGGCGGGCCTCTATGCCGCCAACCTGCCGGAGGAAGTGGGCGGCGGGGGCCTGAGCCTCGAGGCCAAGGTGATCATGGAGCGCGAATTCGGCAAGACCAGCCACGCGCTGCACAGCTGGGTGGCGAGGCCCACCGAACTGCTGCTGGCCTGCGAGGGCGAGCAGCGCGAGCGCTACCTCTACCCCTGCGTGAAGGGCGAGAAGCGCGAGCTTTTCGCGCTGACCGAGCCCGAGGCCGGCTCCGACGTGATGGGCATGAAGTCGAACGCCCGGCGCGACGGCGACGACTGGATCCTCAATGGATCGAAGCATTTCATCTCGGGCCCGGTGATGCCGGATTTCGCCATCGTCTTCGCCGCCACGGGCGTCGATGAGGGCCCGCGCGGGTCCAGGAAGCGCGTCACCGCCTTCCTCGTCGACGTCGGAACGCCGGGCTTCGACGTGCGCGACGGCACGCATTGCGTCAGCTACAGGGGCTACAAGACCTTCCAGCTCAGCTTCGACAACGTGCGCCTCCACCAGCGCCAGATCCTCGGCGAGGAGGGCAAGGGGCTGGAGCTTTCGGGCCAGTGGCTCACCTATGGCCGCATCTTCGTCGGCGCCTCGTGCTGCGGCAAGGCGGAGCGGCTGATGGGCTATGCCACAGAATGGGCGGCGAGCCGCAAGCAGTTCGGCCAGGCCATCGGCAAGTTCCAGGGCACCGGCTTCAAGCTCGCCGACATGGCCACCGAGCTGCGCGCCGCCGACCTCCTCGTCGAGGACGCCGTGCGCCGCGCCAATGAGGGCACGCTCAGCGATGCCGACATCTCGATGGTGAAGCTCTACTGCTCCGAGATGGTGAACCGCGTGGCCGACAACACGGTGCAGATCTATGGCGGCATGGGGCTGATGGAAGAGCTTCCCATCCAGCGCCTGTGGCGCGACGCCAGGCTCGAGCGCATCTGGGACGGCACCTCGGAAATCCAGCGCCACATCATCTCGCGCGCCATCCTGCGGCCGCTCGGCGCATGACGCCGAAGGCCCGCGCCAATCTCGACCGGCTGCTGCGCCCGCGCCATGTCGCGGTGATCGGCGGGCGCGACGCCGAGACGGTGGCGGCGGAATGCAAGCGCATCGGCTTTGCGGGCCCCTTCTGGCCGGTGAACCCGAAGCGCAGCCAGGTCGGCGGCCACGCCTGCTTCGCCAGTGTGGAAGATCTGCCGGAAGCGCCAGACGCGGTGTTCCTCGCGGTGCCGAAGGAAGCGGCCATCGAGGCGCTGCACAAGCTCAGCGCCATGGGGGCGGGTGGTGTCGTCTGCTACACGGCGGGCTTCGGCGAAACGGGTGCCGAGGGGGCCGATGCCGAGGCGCGACTGGTGCAGGCGGCGGGCAATCTCGCACTCGTCGGGCCCAATTGCTATGGCGTCATCAATTACGTCGACAGGGTTGCGCTGTGGCCCTTCACCCATGGCGGTGCCTGCCCCGGTCATGGCGCTGCCATCATCACGCAATCCGGCATGCTGTCCTCCGACTTCACCATGAGCCAGCGCGGCGTGCCCTTCGCCTACATGGTCTCGGCCGGCAACCAGACGCTGCTGCGGCTCGAGGATTTCGTCGATGCGCTGTGCGAGCGCCCGGAGGTGCGCGCCATCGGGCTGCACATCGAGGGGCTTAAGGACGTCGCCGCCTTCGAGCGCGCGGCACTGAAGAGCCTGTCTCTCGGCAAGCCCATCGTGGCGCTGAAGACCGGCACCTCGCGGCTGGGGTCAAGCCTCACGGTCAGCCACACCGGTTCGCTGTCCGGAACGGAAGAGCTCTACGATGCGCTGTTCGACAGGCTGGGCATCATCCGCGCCGACAGTCCGGCGCAGCTGCTGGAGACGGTGAAGTTCCTGTGCGTCGCGGGTGTTCCGAAGGGCCGGCGTCTGGCGGGCCTCACCTGCTCCGGCGGCGGCGCCACCATGCTGGCGGATTATGCCGAGCGGCTGGACTTGAGCTTCACGCCACCCGATGCGGCAACAGCCGCGAGCCTGCGGGTACTCCTTCCGCAGACCGCCACCGTTTCCAACCCACTCGACTATACGACGCCGATCTGGGGCATTCCGGAAAAGACGCGGCCGGTGTTCGACACACTTTTCGCACAAGGCCATGACGCGGCGGTGATCGTGCAGGACTATCCCGCCCCCGGCCTCGACGAGAGCAAGCCCTGGTATCGCAACGACACGCTGTCCTTCATCGCCGCGGCGAAGGCGCGAGCGCTGCCCGCCGCGGTGTGCAGCACGATCCCCGAGAACCTGGACGAGGAGACGCGCAGCTTCCTCGTGGCGCAGGGCGTGGCGCCGATGCAGGGCATCGAGCAATGCATGGCGGCGATTGCCGCTGCCGCGTGGCATGGCGAGCGCCGCGCCGAGATCGCGGCCAGTCCGACAGCACCGTTGCTGCCGCAGCAACCTGCCGGAGACGTGCGCCTCATCGACGAGGCCGCTGCAAAGACGTTGCTTGCCGCAAAGGGCATCGCGGTGCCGCACAGCCGGATTGGCAGCGGCGCGGAGATCGCCGCGCTGTCGCGGGAGCTGGGCTATCCGGTGGCCCTCAAGATGGTGAGCGAAAAACTGCCGCACAAGACGGAAGCCGGCGCCGTGAGGCTGGGCCTGCGCTCGGCGGAAGACGTCACCGCGGCCGTGCAGCGCATGCGGGCCGACGTCGCGGCCTACAATCCGGCTGCCCTCACGGATGTGTTCCTCGTCGAGGCCATGGTGGCCCAGCCCGTGGCGGAGCTGATGGTCAGCATCCGGCGCGACCCGCAATTCGGCCTTGCGATGACGCTGGCCGCCGGCGGCATCCTCGTCGAACTCCTGGCCGATGCCGTCACCGTGCTGCTGCCCGCCTCGCGCGCCGATCTCGCCCGCGCCCTGTCGCGCTTGAAGATCAGCCGCCTGCTCGCTGGCTATCGCGGCAGGCCCGCCGCGAACCGCGAGGCCCTCCTCGACACGCTCGAACGCCTCGCCGCCTTCGCCGCCGACCCGGCCAATGAGGTGGCGGAGATCGAGATCAACCCGCTCTTCGCCGGCGTCCATGAAACCTGCGCCGTCGACGTGCTGATGCAGCGCCTCAGCGCATGACGAAGGGGTTGGCCAGCGGCTGGTCGGAGGTGTTGATCCACACCGTCTTGGGCCGCGTGTAGTCGTAGATCGCCTGGAAGCCGCTCTCGCGGCCATAGCCCGACTCCTTGAAGCCGCCGAATTCGGCGATGGGCGAGACGACGCGATAGGTGTTCACCCACACGATGCCGGCGCGCAGCTGCTTCGTCACGCGCAGGGCGCGGGCCCCGTTGCGGGTGAAGACGCCGGCGGCGAGGCCGTGCTTCGTGTCGTTGGCGAGCCGCACCACCTCGTCCTCGTCCTTGAAGCGCAGCACGCTCAGCACCGGGCCGAACATCTCGGTGTCGACGATGCGGTCCTGCTGGCTCCGGCATTCGATGATGGTGGGTTCGTAGAACAGCCCGCGGTTCTGGCCCGGCGGGCGCTGGCCACCGGTGAGAAGCTTGCCCCCCTGCTCCTGTGCGAAGGCCACTTCCTTCTCGATGCGGGCGAGCTGGCCGTGGGTGGCGAGCGGGCCCATCTGGGTCTCCTCCAGCAGCGGATCGCCGATGCGGATCTGGCGGGCGCGAGAGACCATCGTCTCGAGGAACTGGTCCGCCACCTTCTCCTGCAGGTACAGCCTGGAGCCCGCCACGCAGGACTGGCCGGTGGCGCCGAAGATCCCCGAGATCGAGCCGTTCACCGCACTCTCGAGGTCGGCGTCGTCGAACACCAGGAAGGGCGACTTGCCGCCCAGTTCCAGCGACACCTCGGCGAAGTTCTCCGCCGAGTTGCGGATGATGTGGCGCGCCGATTCAGGCCCGCCGGTGAACGAGATGCGCTGCACCAGCGGATGGGAGGTGAGCACCCGCCCGCAGGGGTCGCCATGGCCCGTCACCACATTGAACACGCCGGGCGGGAAGCCCGCCTCCTCCATGAGCTTCGCGAAATCCAGCATCGGGGCGGAAGCATGTTCGGAGGCCTTCAGCACCACGGTGTTGCCCGCCGCCAGCGCCGGGCCGATCTTCACCGCCACGAGGAACAGCTGCGAGTTCCACGGCACCACGGCGGCCACCACGCCCAGGGGCTCGCGCAGCGTCATCGCCAGCATGTCGGGCTTGTCGATGGGCAGCGTGTTGCCCATTACCTTGTCGGCGGCCCCGGCATAGAACTGGAAGAACTCGGCGATGTACTTCGCCTGCCAGCGCGTCTCCTTCAGCATCTTGCCGGTGTCGATGGTCTCGGTGCGGCCCAGCTCCTCGGACTTCTGCGCCAGGAGTTCGGCGAGGCGGCGGAGATACTTGCCGCGGGTGGTGGGGAGCGCACTGGCCCATTCGCCGCTGGTGAAGGCGCGGTGCGCGGCCTCCACCGCGCGGTTGACGTCGGCTGCCGTCGCCTCGGGGATCTCCGACCAGTCGTCGCCCGTCGTCGGATTCATCGAGGTGAAGGTCCGCCCATCCGCGGCATCGACCCACTGGCCGTCGATGAACATCTGGTAGCGCTGCAGCGTGGTCATGGGTCGGGCCTCCTTCGACTGCATCCGAGACTAGGGTCGACGCAGGGCGGTGATGCAAGATTTTCGCCGGGCGCTGTCGGAAATCTATTACAATGCCCGGAGCATGCACGCATAGTTTTTCGATGTTTCGGGGGAGGGCCTGGTGAGCAGCAAGCAGGTGATCGGCGGACCACTGGTGATCGGCGGCCGCAAGCTGTCGCTGTCACGCGCCATCCGCGCGGGTGACTTCGTGTTCCTCACCGGCCAGGTGCCGTTCCGGGACGGCCAGGTGATGACCACGGGAACGGTGGAGGAGCAGACCCGCGCCGTGCTCGACGCCATCACCGCCACGCTGGCCGAAGCCGGCTGCCAGCGCTCCGACGTGGTCAAGGCCATGGTCTGGCTGCGCGACCGCGCCGATTTCCCCGGCTTCAATGCCGTCTATGGCGAATATTTTCCCGATGAACCGCCGGCCCGTTCCGCCGTGGTGAGCGACCTCCTCGTCGATGTCCGCGTCGAGGTGGAAGTCGTCGCCTACAAGCCGGTGGCGGGCTGACATGGCCTCCCGCACCCCGCGCGGCACGGCCTATGAAAGCTTCGGCTCAGGTGAGCGCACCATCGCGCTCGTCCATGGCCTCGGCCTCAACCGGCACTCCTGGCAATGGCAGGTGCCGGCACTCGCGGCCAAGCACCGCGTCATCACCTATGACCTCCATGGCCATGGCGACAGCAGCGTGCCGCCGCGGACGCCATCACTCAGCCTGTTCGCGGAGCAGCTGGCGGAGCTCCTCGACCATCTCGGCATTGCACGTGCCTCGGTCTTCGGCTTCTCGCTCGGCGGCATGATCGCGCGGCGCTTCGCCATGGACCATGGCGGGAGGCTCGATGCGCTCGGCATCCTGCACTCCGCCCATGCGCGCGACACGGCGGCGCACGAGGCGATCCAGGCCCGCGTGGTGCAGGCCGCAAGGGAGGGTCCCGCCGCCACCGTGGAGGCAGCGCTTCAGCGCTGGTTCACCGACGGCTTCCGCGCGAGCCACCCGCAGATGATGGACGAGGTGCGACGCTGGATCCTCGCCAACCGCAAGGACATCTATGCGCCGATCTACCAGGTGCTGGTCAACGGCGTGACGGAGCTCGTGGCGCCGAAGCCGCCGATCACCGCGCCCACGCTGGTGATGACCGGCGAGGAGGACCATGGCAATTCCCCCGCCATGAGCCGCGCCATCGCGGCGGAGATCGCAGGTTCCGAACTCGTCATCCTGCCGGGCTTGCGCCACATGGCGCTGGCCGAGGCGCCGGAGCTGTTCAATGCGAAGCTCCTTCACTTCCTGCAGCGGGTGCAGGGTGGCTGAGGCGCCGCGCGGCATCCTCGCCGGCATCCGCGTGCTGGACCTGAGCCGCATGCTCTCCGGCCCCTATTGCACCATGATGCTCGCCGACCACGGCGCCGAGGTGATCAAGATCGAGGGGCCTGAGGGCGACACCAGCCGCTCCAACGGCCCGTGGCGCGCCGATGACGCGGCGCATGACTGGGCGGGCTATTTCGTCAGCCTCAACCGCGGCAAGAAGAGCCTCGTGCTCGACCTCAAGCAGGAGGAGGCGAAGGCCACGCTGCGCGGGCTCGTTCGCTCGTCGCATGTCGTGGTCGAGAATTTCCGCCCCGGCGTGATGGAGCGGCTGGGGCTTGGCTACGAGGAGCTGGCGAAGCTCAATCCCGCCCTCGTCTATGCCGCGATCCGCGGCTTCGGCGACCCGCGCAGCGGCGAGAGCCCCTATGCCGCCTGGCCCTCCTATGACGTGGTCGCCCAGGCCATGGGCGGGCTGATGAGCATGACGGGGGCGGACCGCGACCACCCGATGAAGACCGGCCCCGGCATCGGCGACGTCTTCGCCGGCATGATGCTGGCCTTCGCCATCGTCGCCGCGCTGCGCCACGCGGAGCAGACCGGCCAGGGCCAGTTCGTCGACATCGCCATGTATGACGCGATGCTGAGCCTGTGCGAGCGCCTGGTCTATCTCTACGACATGGAAGGCAGGGTGGCGGAGCCCGCCGGCAACGGCCACCCGCTGCTCGCCCCCTTCGGCCTGTTCCCGGCCGCCGATGGCTGGGTATCGATCGGCGTCGTCGACGATGGCTTCTGGCGCGAGCTCGCCCGCATCATGGAACGCCCCGACCTCGCCGATGACCCGCGCCTTGCCGGCAAGTCCGGCCGCCGCGCCCATGCGGCGGAGGTGAACGAGGCGGTGAGCACATGGACGAGGTCCCGCAGCAAGGCCGAGCTCACGGCGCTGCTTGGCGGCCGCCTGCCCTTCGGCCCGGTCAACGACGCGCGCGACATCTTCGCCGATCCGCATGTGGCGGCGCGCGGCATGATCGCCGAGGTGCCGCATGCCGAGCCCGGCCGCAAGGCCTGGCGCGTCGCCGCCAACCCGGTGCGTTTCAGCCTCACCCCTGCTATTCCCGCTTCGACACCCCCGCGGCTGGGCGAGCACAATCCCGTGTTCGCGCCCGCCAAACCCGTCACCTGAACGCCGGAGACCGCCATGGAACTGAAGATCAGAAAGCTCGTGAACTTCGAGGAGGAAATCCATCTCGAGGGCGAACGCGCCGCCACCCCGCCGCTGCGCATGCTGGGCGTCGCCGCGGTGGTGAAGAACCCCTGGGCAGGCCGCGGCTATGTCGCAGACCTGAAGCCCGAGATCCGCGCCTTCGCGCCCATCCTCGGCAAGCTCCTGACCGAGCGCATCGTCGCCATGGCCGGCGGGGCGGACAGGATCGAGGCCTATGGCAAGGCCGCCATGGCGGGGCTCGACTGCGAGCAGGAACATGCCTCCGCCCTCATCCACACCCTGCATTTCGGCAATTTCTACCGCGAGGCGCTGGGCGCCAAGACCTATCTCGGCTTCACCAACACGCGCGGGCCCGCCAACACGCAGATCCAGATCCCGCTGATGGACAAGCACGACACCGGGCGGCGCTCGCATTACCTCACGGTGCAGTTCTCGATCGCCGACGCGCCGGCCGATGACGAGCTGATCGCCGCGTTCGGCGGCGCCACGGGCGGGCGCCCGCACCACCGCATCGGCGACCGCTACCAGGACCTCGCCGACATCGGGGCCGACGTCAGCGATCCGGCCCGCCTCGGGCGCTAGGCGGCATGGAGGGCCTTCACCCCGTCTCGCGCGAGTTGTTCATCCGCGGCATGCGCCAGGTGGCCAGCAGCGTGGCGGTGGTCACCACCCATGGCGCCGCGGGGCGCCATGGGGCCACGGTGAGCGCCTTCTCCTCGGTCTCGGCCGATCCGCCGCAGCTCCTCGTCTGCCTGCGCTCGGCCAGCCGCATCGCCGCGGCAGTGGAGGCCAATGGCGCCTTCTGCCTCAACATCCTGTCGCACCGCCACCCGCATGTGGCCGAACGCTTCTCGGGCAGCCATGACAGCGCGGTGGCCGACCGCTTCGAGGGCATCGACGCCCACCACGCCGCGCATGGCTTCGTGGTGCTGCCGGACGCCACCGCCTTCGCCTGCACCGTCTCCGGCCGCCTCGCTGCCGGCACCCACACCATCTTCCTCGGCCAGGTGCAGCAGGTGCAGACCTCGGACCATGATCCCCTCACCTACCAGCAGGGCCGCTACCGCCAGCTGGCGCAGTGACCGCGGTTCGCCTCAATCGTCTGCCTGGCCTGCCTCCCGCAGCACGCGGGCGTGATTGTCCCAGATCCAGCGCTGTTCCACCCCCGGCCCCGCAAGGCCCGACAGGCCCAGCGTGGTGATCCCGGCATTGCCCGAGGTGACGATGAAGGACTGCCGGCCATTGGCCGCCGCGCCGCACACGTCCGGCAGGCGCAGGCTGGCCGCAAGCCTGTCGCCCGCCATGTCCCAGATGAGCGCCGCACCGCCCTCGGGGCTGGTGGCGATCAGGCTGCCGCCATCATCGTCGAAGGCCACCGAGCCGATGTAGTTGTTCATGGCGAAGAGCGCGTCGCCTTCCACCGCCAGCATGGCGGGCGTGCCGCCCGGCCGCAGCAGGCCGATCAGCGGCGGCGCATCCTCGGCAGCACCCTGGTACTGGCCGCCGAAGGCCACCACGCCATCGCCGCGCACCGCCAGGTGGCGGATGCTCAGCCTGCGCAGCTCGGCGGCCAGCTCGTGGCGCGCCGTCACCTCGCCGTGGCGGAGGTCGAGCAGCGCGAGATTGGGCTTCATGTCCTCCGGGTTCAGCGTCTCGCGGCCCGTGTCCGGGTGGGTGCGCAGACCGCCATTGGCGATGATGAGGCCGCGCCCGCCGGGCAGCAGCGCCAGGTCATGCGGCCCGATGCCGCCCGAGGGCATTTCACCGATGCGGCGATAGCCGTCGCTGGCATCATAGATGCCGATCAGCCCCTCGCCCGTGGCGATCAGGTTCTCGGTCGCATGGAGCAGCCTGCCATCGGCCGAAAAGGCGCCGTGGCCATAGAAGTGGCGTCCCTCGGCCGCCTCGACCACCTGGCGCAGGCTGCCGTCGGCACTGCCCAGCACCGCGAACCAGTTGCCGGGCCGGCGCGCGAAGGCCACGATCTCGGCGGCCCGCGGGCGCCGCGTCACGTCATGGCCGCGCGCCGGCAGGCTGGTGGCGAAGACCTCCCGGCCGTCGCGGTCGAAACAGGCGACGGAGGCATTGTCGGCTGCATCCCTGCGGCAGGACACGAAGAGCCGCCCTCGCGGCACGTCCGCCCCCGCCCCGCCGGCCATGAACCCGGTGAGCATGACGCCCAGCAGCTGGCGCCGGTCGATCAGCACGCCTCAGTCCCCATCGAGGCTGTTGAACCCGATGGTCACGCCCAGCGCCGAGGGCACCTCGATGATGGCGCGGTCCGCCGCCGCCGTCACCGCATCGCGCAGCAGCACCGCCTCGTTGCGCGTCGCGGTGTTGCCGGCGGTGGCGGCCAGGTCATCGATCGTCTCCGCAATCCCCAGCGCGGTCTTCGTGGTGTGCGGCAGGGCGATGTCGTCGGGCGGATAGGGGAACAGCAGCGCGCTGACCGCCGCCAGCCCGGCCAGGTTCTGGCTGATGTCGCGCATCGTGCGGCCGCTGCGCCAGAAGGCTCCGGCATGCGGCCTGACCTTGTCCTCGTCCTTGCCCATCACCGCCTCGATCTTCTGGTCCTTGAGGATCGCATAGGCGGTCACGATGTCGGTCGCCAGCTGGGCGCGCACCTCCTGCGTCACGAGGCCGGGTGCCGCGGCCCAGCCTGCCGCCATGTCCGCCGCCAGCCCCGCCGCATTGGCGGAAATCACGCTGCCCGCGGTGCAGCGCACGCCCTCCTCCGGGTCGCTGCCCAGCCCGGCGTCCGGCTGGCCGTCGGCATAGAGCAGCCGCTCCAGCGCGGGGAGGCCCTGCACCGCGGCGGATTGCCGGCGGATGGTGGCGGGGTCGAGGGCCTCCGGGTGCTTCAGCAGCGCGCCGAGGCCGCGCTCCACCGCATTCTTGCGCTCCGGCCAGAAGGCGAAGCGCTCATTGCGGAAGTCCTGCGAGGACGGGCCGTAGCGGATGATGCCCACTTCCGCCCAGCGATCGGCCAGCGACTGGAACGACGCGGCGAGCGCCGCCAGCCCCTCGGGCGAAGGCGCCTGGCAATAGGCCGCCCACTCCGCCGCGTGGCGATTCGCTTCCTCCGCCAGCGCCGCGAAGCCCGGGCGGATGAAATCGGTGAGGACGTGCCGGTAATGCTCGTCGGCCGCCTGCTGCGCCTGCGCGTGGAGGGTGGAAAGCCCGAGGAGAATGACGGCGAGAAGCGTGCGGAGGGTCATGGCGCTACAGTTTCGCAAGGAAGTCTAGGATCATCTGCTGGCGGCGTCCATCAACCCCGGCGAAGGCATCGCGGGCTGCTGCCGCCTCGCCGCCGTGCGCGGCAATGGCCGCGCGCAGTGTCGCCGCGCGGCCATCGTGGAAGTAACGCCGCTCGCCATCGCGCGGGGCGAGTCCGGCAAGCGGCGTGGTGCGCCATTCGCCCGGCGCCGCACCGCCCGCCGTGATGCGCGAGGCACCTTCGGCGCCCAGGTCATGCAGCAGCAGGTCGCTGAACACCTGCCGCATCCGGCCGTCGCGACCCGGCAGGTCCGGCACGTGGCAGGCGGCACAGCCCGCCGCGGCGAAGAGCCGGAAGCCCGGCGTGGTCCGGTCAGCCGGCGCGGGCCTGAGGCTGGCGAGATAGGCCACCACCCGCTCCACCGCCGCGGCGGAGATCTCCTCGCCATCCGCCATGGCGCCGCGGCCGCTGGGCCGCGCCCGGCAGGCAGGCTGCGCTGCCGTGCAGTCACCAAAAGGCTGCGGCACGAGGGGTGAGGACAGCCCCATGTCGAGTGCTGCCGCTTCGGCCGTCTGGCGCAGCAGGCTCGCGCCCGTCGCCTTGTATCCGAAGCGTCCCAGCACCATGGCGCCGCTGTCGTCCGGCACCATGTGCGCGCGGCCTGAAATGCCGTCGCCGTCACGGTCCTGCGGGTCGGCCAGCGCCAGCACGGCGGCGTCATCTATGTCATCCAGCGCCGCCCGCCCGGTGAGCGGCGGCGCGATGCGGGTTTCGAAGATGGCGGGCTGGCGTGGCCCGGCCGCAAGATCGGTCTGCACCGCCAGCGCGCCCTGGCGGATCGTCACCGTGAGCCGCGCTTCCGCGGCGAGGCCCGGAACGGCGCGGTCCTGGATCTGCGCGCCGAGTTCGGGGTGGGGTCCGCCATCCGCTGCCGCCACCCGCACCACGAGGCCCTGCGCCCGCGTGCTGTCGTCGCGCCGGGTGAAGCGCGCCGCGCCCCCGTCCTGATGGCAGCCCGCGCAGGCGCGCTGGTTGAACAGCGGGCCCAGCCCGTCGGCCGCGGCGGTGGAGGATGGCGCCGCCACCCACAGCCGTTCGAACAGCGCCTTGCCCAGCGCCACGTCGAGGCCCTGGCCAGTCTGCGCCGCACCAGCCGCAGCGGCGCAGAGGCTCGTGGCGGCCACGCCCAGCGCGGCGAGCAGGCTGCGCCGCGACTTCACTGCGGCGCCACCGCCGAGGGGCTGTCGAGGCTGTCGGACCCCTCGACCTTGATCGACAGCTGCATGGCGGCGACCAGCGCCTCGATGCCGCGCGTCTGGGTGATCAGGCTGTCGATCGCGGCCTGTACCAGGGCATTGCCCTCATCGTTGCCGGCAGCGATCATCTGGTCATAGGCCATGGCGCCGCTGTCGGCCTTGTCCTTCAGCGCCCGGAAGGCGGCCAATGTCGCCTGCATGTCGGCGGTGAGCTTCGCCCCGGCGGCGGGTGCCGCGACGGCGGCAAGCTCCTCGATGCCGGGGCCCTGCATCACCGTGCCGTCGCGGCGCGGCACGCTGCCGGAGTAGATCGCCCACATGCCCGCCACGTCATGATAGTGCGAATTGTGGGTGTTGTCGGAGAAGCAGTCCTGCTCTTCCTCGGGGTCGTGCAGCAGCAGGCCCAGCTTCATGCGCTCGCCAGCGAGTTCGCCATAGGACAGGCTGCCGAGACCGGTGAGGATGCGCGACAGGGCCTCCTTGTCGTTCCTCGCCAGATAGTCCTGGCGCGCCGCGCCGCCCTCATTCCAGCTCGCCGCCATCTCGTCGAGGTCGGCCACCAGCAAGGCGGTCACCGCCGTCAGGTAGGCCGCCCGGCGGTCGCAGTGGCCGCCGGTGCAGTTGGCGGTGTCGAAGTCGGTGAAGGGGCGGTTGCCGGCGCCGGGGCCGGTGCCGTTCAGGTCCTGCCCCCACAGCAGGAACTCGATGGCGTGGTAGCCCGTCGCCACATTGGCCTCGCTGCCGGCGGCCTCGTGCAGCGAGCGCACGAGCTCGGGCGTGATGGTGCCGGCATCGATGGTCTCCGTCCCGATCGTCAGCGAGGGGTTGGCGATGACGTTGGCGGTGAACAGCGCGTTCTCCTCCGACTCCTCGCCATAGCTGGCGGTGTCGACGTAGTCGATCAGGCCCTCGTCCAGCGGCCAGGCATTGACGCGGCCTTCCCAGGCATCGACCAGCGGGTTGCCGAAGCGGAATCCCTCGGTCTGCATGTACCAGGGCCGCGCCTCCACCCAGGCGGCGCGCGCCGCCGCGAGGCTTGCTTCCGACGGCGCGGCGACCAGCGCGGCCACCGCCTTCTGCAGGTCATGCCCTGCCGCTGCCGCATCGCCGAACATCGCCGCGGCGGAGGCCGCATAATGCTGCGTCACGGCTTTCGCCGTCACCGCCTCGGCATGGGCCAGCGACAGGATGGAACAGGCGGTGAGTGCCGTGGCGCAGAGAAGGCCGGTCCAGGGAAAGCGCATTCATTCGTCTCCGGTCAGTTGAGGGTTCGCAGGGCGAAGAGCGGGCAGGCCTGCATCCGGCAGCCGGAGCAGGTGAGCGCCGTGGCGAGGTGGCAGGAGGCCTGCCACACCTCGCGCAGCCGCGCCGCCTCGCCGCTGCCGGTCAGCAGGCTGGCGGCCTCGCAGCCCGTGCTGGCATCGCCTGCCTGCGCGGCGGCGACCAGCGTCAGCGCCATGCACTCGTCCTCGCACAGCAGCCCGCTGCATTGCGGGTAGAAGCCCAGGGCGCGGGCGCTGCAGGCGCGCAGCGTGCGCACCCAGTACTGCACCTCGCCCACCGTGCGGCGCGCGTCCTCGGGCCCGAGTTCGCGCGTGAAGGCGCGCCAGATTTCCTCCCAGCAGGCGCCATCGCCCAGGTCCAGCGCCGCCATCATGTTGCGGTAGCCAGAGATCACCAGGCGCTCGGCGGGATGGTCCGGCAGGTCACGGCGGGAGCGGGTCATGGCGTGGGGTTCCTATTTCCGACTATTTTTGTCGGATATCAGAGCGAACCCCGTCATGCAAGAAAAATCATTTGAATTTCAATGATTTAGAATGATTCTAAAGAATCAGCGGGCGAGCAGCGGCTCATAGCGCTGGTCGGTCAGGGTCTTCAGGAAGGCCACCAGCGCGTCGATCTCGCGGTCCTTGAGGGCGGGTCCGGCCTCGAGTTCCTTGAGCGCCACGGTGTCCGCCACCTCGGGGGCGGCCCAGGGCTGGCCGGTCTCGGGGTTGATCTGGCGCCTGGCCGACTTGCTGTTGTACTTGTTGTAGAACAGGATGACGGTGCGCAGGTCCCGGAACACGCCATTGTGCATGTAGGGGCCCGTCACCGCCACGTTGCGCAGGCTGGGGGTGCGGAACTTGCCGCGCTGGGCAGGCTCGCCCTTCACCGCCGGATTGGCCGCAAGGCCATCGTCGATGCGGCCCGGGGCGGAGCCATTGGCCGCCCTGAGGGCGGTGTTCACCGGCACGCCGATATTGTGGAACGCATAATTGGAGAAGGTCTCCTCCGCGGCACCACCCAGCGCCTGCAATTGATGGCAACTCCTGCAGTTGGTGAACTGGTTGGAGAAGAACAGCACGCGGCCCAGTTCCTCCTCCTCCGTCAGCTTCGCCGCGCCGCGCAGGAAGCGGTCATATTTCGAATCGAAGGGCGAGAACTCCGGCGTGCGCTCGAAGGCGGCGATGGCCGAGGTCATCGCGGCATAGGCCTTCGCGTCGTCCTCCAGCACGCCGGCGCCGTGGAGCGCCTCGAAGGCGGCCACGTAACCGGGGTTCTCCTTCAGGCGCGCCACCACCGCGGCCTTCGAGCCCATGCCCATCTCGGCGGGGTTGAGCGGCGGGCCGCCGGCCTGGTCCTCCAGCGTGGCGGCACGCCCGTCATGGAACAGGCCGCCGGCCCAGTTGCCACTGGCGTTGCGCCCGAAGGCGGGCACGAAGCGGGCATAGGCGGCGGTGGGCGCGTTGCGGTCGCCGATCGATGTGCCGTCATCGCCCAGCGAGGCAGCCCCTGCCGCCGTGCCGCGGCCATCGCTGAAGGCGCGCTCCGGCATGTGGCAGCTGGCGCAGGACTGGCTGCGGTTGTGCGACAGGTTGACGTCGAAGAACAGCGCCCGGCCGAGTTCGGCTTGCGTCCCGGCCGCACCGGCCGGCGTGGCGAGCGGCAGAACGAGGGCGAGAAGGACGAGGTGACGGCAGCGCATGCGCCGGGCCCATACGCCAACCGGCGGCCCGGCGGAACCGGCCTGTTGCGGCAGGGGCCCCCGCCGCC
This sequence comes from Aestuariivirga litoralis, assembly GCF_003234965.1. Lineage (GTDB taxonomy): Bacteria > Pseudomonadota > Alphaproteobacteria > Rhizobiales > Aestuariivirgaceae > Aestuariivirga > Aestuariivirga litoralis. The sequence continues at coordinate 10,000 of NZ_QKVK01000011.1, read as the reverse complement.
GCTGCATGGCTCAGGAGCGGAACAGCCGCGAATACTGGGTCTCGTGCCAGGCGCTGGCCATGGCCAGGGCGACCGAGACATTGCCGATCTCGTCATCATCGAGCGTCATGGCGCGCGCCGCACTGCGCTCGATCACCGCACTGGCGGCGATGAGGATGCGCTGGCCCGCGGTCTGGCCCAGCCGGGCAAGCCGCAGGGCCGCCGCCACCTGGGCGTCGGCTACGGCCCACATCAGGCCCTTGAGCGCCGCGGCCGGCGCCACCTGCCCGTGCCGGGCGGCCAGCGCGAAGGCCCCGGCATAGGTGGTGACGGCGGCGAGGCGCGGCTCCGGCAGCGCGTCGAGGTCGGCGAGCAGGGTTGCCAGCGCCTCGGCCATGCGGCGGTCCTCGCGCTGCAGTTCGAGGCTCTCGCGCGCCGCGGCAAGCCACGCGTCATGGCCGAGGAAGCCATCATGGTCGCCCGCCGCGAGTGCCGCCATCATGCGCCAGAACATGGCGCCGTCGAGCGCTGCCACGCTGTGCTCCAGCGTGCCGAGGATCCACGCGCCGGCCGTCGCCTCGTCCTTCACCCAGCCCGCCTCGACGGCCGACTCGAGCCCGCGCGAATAGGAAAAACTGCCCACCGGCAGGCTGGGGCTGACCAGCCGCAGCAGCTGCAGCGGCAACCCGTCGGGTGCGTTGGGCATGCTCATCCGGCGCGCCGGGCGAGCCCGCCCATGTCGAGGATGTAGTCCGTCACCGCGTCGAGGCCCTGGCCGCGCCGCAGGTCGGTGAAGCCGAAGGGCCGGCCGGCGCGCATGCGGGCGGCGTCGGCGCGCATCACCTCGAGGTCGACGTCGACATGCGGTGCAAGATCGCTCTTGTTGATGACGAGGAAGTCGGAGCGGGTGATGCCGGGGCCGCCCTTGCGCGGGATCTCCTCGCCCTGGCACACCGAGATCACGTAGATCGTCACGTCGGCGAGTTCCGGCGAGAAGGTAGCGGCCAGATTGTCGCCGCCCGATTCGATGAACACGATGTCGAGGTCGGGAATGCGGCGGCGCATCTCGGCGATGGCCTGCAGGTTGATCGAGGCGTCCTCGCGGATCGCGGTGTGCGGGCAGCCGCCGGTCTCGACGCCCATGATGCGGTCCTCCGGCAGCGCCTGCTTGCGCGCCAGGATCATGGCGTCCTCCTGGGTGTAGATGTCGTTGGTGACGACGGCGAGCGAGAAGTCATCGCGCAGCGCCCGGCACAGCTTCTCGGTCAGCGTGGTCTTGCCGGAACCGACCGGTCCGCCGATGCCGACGCGCAGGGGGCCATTGCTGGAAGTCATGAAGCGAACCTCGGAAGAAGAATGAAACTGCAGCTCTACGCCAGGTGATCAACCGTTGCCATTGCCGGCCACGCCGTCAAGGCGAAAGTCGAGGCTGGGGCCACCGCCAGGCTGCGCCCCGTGGGCATGCGCGCCATGGCCCGAATAGGCGCCGCGCAGCGGGTTGAAGGGCCGCACCACCTCGCTCACCCGCGCCCCCAGCCCTTCCAGCATGGCCTTGATCACATGGTCGCGCAGGATGAAGATGCGCCCGCCCGCGATCTCCGCCGGCAGGTGGCGGTTGCCGATGTGCCAGGCCAGCTCCACGAGGTGAACCGGGTCGCGGCCCGCCACCTCGAGCAGCGGTTCCTCGGCGGCGATGATGGCGATGGCGCCACCATCCTCCAGCAGCAGAACGTCGTCGCTGCCCAGCGCCACCGTCTCGGGAAGATCGACCAGCAGCTTCTGCCCGTCGGCAAGGTCGAGGCGGCAGCGGCGCAGGTGGCGCTGCCCGTGGTCGAGCACGGCGCGCCCGCGCAGCGCATGCCCCCCAGCCGTGGCTGCCTTGCCACTCGACGTTGCCTTCCACATGCCCTGCCTCCTCTCGAATTCACAACCCTGCGGGCGCGCCACTCAACCTGCTGCATGTTTTCACTTGCGGACCAGTGGTGCCGATGAGATAGCATCTGGAACGATGACGGCAATGGCAGAGTGCATTTCCCTTCGCGGTCCCCGCGATGGCGCAACCAGCGCAGCGCCGGCGCGCGCCATGACCCGCGCCACGCTGTCGGCCTCTGCGCCCGCCGCCTCCTGGAAGGCCGAACTCGAGTTGTGGTTTGCCCCCGCCGCCGGCAAGACGCGGCTGGCGCGCCGCCGCCACCTCGGGCCCTTGATGGTGCAGAGCCCGTTCCACCCGGAGAAGGACGGCACCTGCCACGTCTATGTGCTGCATCCGCCGGGCGGTGTCGCCGGCGGCGACGAACTGGCGCTCAAGTTCCACCTCGCGCCCGCCGCCCGCGCCCTGCTGACGACGCCGGGCGCCACCAAGTTCTACTGCACCCGCACCGGGCTGAGCCGGCAGGTGACGGCGATCGACGTGGCCGATGGCGGCATGTGTGAATATTTCCCGCAGGAGACCATCCTGTTCGACGGCGCCCAGGCCGAGGTGGTGACCGAGGTCGACCTCGCGGGCAGCGCGGGCTTTGCCGGCTGGGACTTCTTCTGCCTCGGCCGGCCCGCGGCCGATGAACGCTTCGCCACCGGGCGCCTCCGCCAGCGGGTCGAGATCCGGCGCGACGGGCGGCCCCTCTGGGTCGAGCGCAGCAACCTTGCCGGAGGCTCGCCCATGCTGGGTGCGGCCCATGCGCTGGCCGGCCACACCACCTGGGGCACCATGGTCTACGTGGCGGCGGGCCTCGACTCCGCGGCCGAGCGGGTGCGCGCCGCGCTGGGCGATCAGGGCCAGGGCCGGTTCTCCGTCAGCTGCCTCGCCGAGGTGGTGGTCTGCCGCTATCTCGGCCCCCACGCGGCAGAGGGCAAGGCGCTCTTCGCCCGCGCCTGGGGGGTGCTGCGCAATCTCAGCCAGGGCAAGGCGGCCAGTCCGCCGCGCATCTGGGCAACGTAACAACATCGAGAGGGAACCGCGATGGAGCTTCTGCCCCGCGAGAAGGACAAGCTGCTACTGTTCACCGCAGCCCTGCTGGCCGAGCGCCGCAAGGCGCGCGGCGTGAAGCTGAACTACCCGGAGGTGGTGGCCTATATCTCGGCGGCCATTCTCGAGGGCGCGCGCGACGGGCGCAGCGTGGCCGACCTCATGTCCTATGGCGCAACGCTGCTGACGCGCGACGACGTGATGGAGGGTGTCCCCGAGATGATCCACGACATCCAGGTCGAGGCGACCTTTCCCGACGGCACCAAGCTGGTGACCGTCCACAACCCCATTCCGTGAGGGCGAAGCCATGATTCCAGGTGAAATGCTGATCGAGGACGGCGAGATCGAGCTGAACGCCGGCCGTGACACCATCGTGGTCGAGGTCGCCAATTCGGGCGACCGGCCGATCCAGGTGGGCTCGCACTACCACTTCTACGAAACCAACACGGCGCTGACCTTCGACCGTGCGAAAACGCGCGGCTTCCGGCTGGACATTCCGGCGGGCACCGCGGTGCGCTTCGAGCCGGGCCAGGCCCGGCCCGTCACGCTCGTGGCCTTCGGCGGCGCGCGCAAGGTCTACGGCTTCAACGCCAAGGTCATGGGAAAGCTGGAGGCCTGAGATGACGAAGATCACGCGTGAGAACTACGCCTCGCTCTATGGCCCGACCACCGGCGACCGCGTCCGCCTGGCCGACACCGCGCTCCTGATCGAGATCGAGAAGGACCACACGGTCTATGGCGAGGAAGTCACCTTCGGCGGCGGCAAGGTCATCCGTGACGGCATGGGCCAGGGCCAGGCCAATGCGGCGGAGGTCGCCGACCTCGTCATCACCAATGTCATCATCCTCGACTACTGGGGCATCGTGAAGGCCGATGTCGGCATCAAGGATGGCCGCATCTCCGGCATCGGCAAGGCCGGCAACCCCGACGTCCAGCCCGGCGTGTCGATCGTCATCGGCCCCGGCACCGACGTGGTGGCGGGCGAGGGCCGCATCCTCACGGCGGGCTGCATCGACACCCACATCCACTTCATCGCGCCGCAGCAGGCGGAAGAAGCCCTGACCAGCGGCACCACCACGCTGGTGGGCGGCGGCACCGGCCCCTCGGTCGGAACGCTGGCCACCACGGTGACGCCTGGTCCCTGGTACATCCACCGCATGCTGGAGGCGATCGAGGACCTGCCGATCAACGTGGGCCTCCTCGGCAAGGGCAATGCCTCGCTGCCGGAACCGCTGCGCGAGCAGGTGCGCGCCGGCGTCATCGGCCTCAAGCTGCACGAGGACTGGGGCACCACGCCCGCCGCCATCGACAACTGCCTCGCGGTCGCCGACGAGATGGACGTGCAGGTAGCACTCCATTCCGACACGCTGAACGAAAGCGGCTTCGTGGCCGATACCTTCGCGGCGCTGAAGGGCCGCGCCATCCACTCCTTCCACACCGAGGGCGCGGGCGGCGGCCACGCACCGGACATCATCACCGCGGCGGGCCAGGAGAACATCCTGCCCTCCTCCACCAACCCGACGAGGCCCTACACCGTCAACACCATCGACGAGCACCTCGACATGCTCATGGTGTGCCACCACCTGAGCCCGCAGATCCCCGAGGACGTGGCCTTCGCCGAATCGCGCATCCGCAAGGAGACGATCGCGGCGGAGGACATCCTGCACGATCTCGGCGCCTTCTCGATGATGTCGTCGGACTCGCAGGCCATGGGCCGCATCGGCGAGACCACGCTGCGCTGCTGGCAGACGGCGCACAAGATGAAGGTGCAGCGCGGCCCTTTGCCCGAGGACAGCGAGCGCAACGACAATTTCCGCTGCAAGCGCTATGTCGCGAAATACACCATCAACCCCGCCATCACCCATGGCTTCGCCCATGAGATCGGCTCGATCGAGGTGGGCAAGCGCGCCGATCTCGTGTTGTGGAAGCCCGCCTTCTTCGGCATCAAGCCCTCGCTGGTGCTGATCGGCGGCATGATCGCCACCGCGCCGATGGGCGACCCCAACGCCTCGATCTCGACGCCGCAGCCGGTGCACTACCGGCCGATGTATGGCGTGCTCGGCCGGGCCCGCGGCAAGACCGGCGTCACCTTCGTGTCGCAGGCAGCCCTGGACGAGAAGATCGGCGAAAGGCTCAAGCTCCAGAAGCAGCTGGTCGCCGTCAAGGGCACGCGCGGCGTGCGCAAGAAGGACATGATCCACAATTCCTTCACGCCGGAGATCACCGTCGATCCGCAGAACTATGAAGTCCGCATCGATGGCGAGCTCATCACCTGCGAACCGGTGGACAAGCTGCCGATGACGCAGCGCTACTTCCTGTTCTGACCGCCGGGCAAACAGCACGAGGCAGGACCCGCCGGGGCCGGCAGCACCCGGCGGGCTTCCACGAGGGGGACGAATTGACATGGCACAGTCCGTGAAGACGCTGGCCGCGAGCCTGGCAGACCACCCGGTGCTGGGCCCGGTGGACTGGCTGTTGCGCGGCATCGGCCAGGTGGTGTTCCAGAACAATGCGCTGAGCGGGCTCATCATCCTTCTCGCGCTGTTCTTCAACTCCTGGATCTATGGCGTCACCTGCCTGTTCGGCGTCGCGATCGCCACCGCCATGGCGGTGTTCCTGAAGGCCGACAGGGAGCTCGTCCGCAACGGGCTCTTCGGCTTCAACGGCGCGCTGGCAGCACTCGCCCTCGTCGCCTTCACCAGTGCCGACTTCCGCACCGGCGCCGTGCCCTCAGGGCTGATGATGGTCTACATCGCCTTCGCCGCGGCCATGACCACGGTGGTGTTCCAGGCCATCGCCACGCTGCTGGGGCCGCACAAGGTGGCGGCCCTCACCGCCCCCTTCGTGCTCACCGGCTGGCTCTTCCTCTTCGCCGTCCTGAAATTCGAGGGCCTCGAGGCCGGGCCGCTCATCAAGCCCATCTCGCCCGACCAGTTCGATGCCGCCGCGGCCTATGTGCTGCCCACCTGGTACATGGGCATCGGCAATGCCATCGGCCAGATCTTCTTCCAGGACAACTGGATCTCGGGCTACCTCATCATCATCGGCATCGCCGTCAATTCCCGCGTCTCGGCCGCCATGGCGCTTCTCGGGGCAGCGGGGGCGGCGCTCGTCGCCGCGCTGTTCGGCGGGCCGGAAGGGGCGATCCGCGACGGGCTCTTCGGCTACAACGCGGCCTTGACCGCCATCGCGCTGGGCGGCTTCTTCCTCGTTCTCACCTGGCGGTCCTTCCTCTACACGCTGTTCGGCATCGTGGTCACCACCTGGCTCTGGGCCTCGGTGGCCATTTTCCTCAAGCCGATCGGCATGCCGGTGCTCACCTCCGCCTTCGTGCTCGTCACCTGGCTCATGCTGCTCGGGCAATATGGCTTCCGGGCGCTGGTGCCGGTGCCGCCGGCCGAGGCGACGACGCCGGAAGACAATCGACAACGGCACCTCAAGGCCATGGCCAAACGGCCAGGCTGACGGGCTGCCCCGCGTGACCTGGTCCCTGCCTGCGCCTGCGGGCCGGGGCCGCAATGGGAGAAGGAGTTCTGCATCATGGGCCTCATCGGCATTCTCGTATCACTGGCGCTGCTCATGTGGCTGGCCTATCGCGGCTGGAGCACGCTGCTCGTGGCGCCCATCGCCGCGCTGGCCGCCGCCGCCTTCGCGGGAGAGCCGCTGCTCGCCAACTGGACGCAGACCTTCATGCCGGGGGCCGCGCGCTTCGTGGCCCAGTGGTTTCCCATCTTCCTGCTCGGCGGCCTGTTCGGCAAGCTGATGGACGACAGCGGCTCCATCGCCTCGATCGCCAAGTACATGACCGAGCGGCTGGGCACCAGGCGCACCATCCTCGCCGTGGTGCTGGCCTCCGCCGTCGTCACCTATGGCGGCGTCAGCGTCTTCGTCGCCTTCTTCGTGCTGGTGCCCATGGCGCAGCGCATGTTCGAATCGGCCGACATTCCGCGCCGCCTGATGCCCGCCACCATCGGGCTCGGCGCCTTCACCTTCACCATGACGGCGCTGCCCGGCACGCCGTCGGTCAACAATGCGATCCCGATGCCCTATTTCGGCACCACCACCTTCGCCGCACCCGGCATCGGCATCATGGCCTCGCTCATCACGCTGGCCTTCGGCCTGTGGTGGCTGGCCCGCGCCGAGGCCAAGGCGCGCGCCGCCGGTGAAGGCTTCGGCAGTGCCGCCGCCCTGCCCTCGCCCGTCGACGAGAAGCTGCGCGAGCTCACCACCGTCTCGGGCGAGTTCGACATCGCCGAGCTCGACCACGGCCAGAAGTCCAGGGACGAGCCGCCCTTCTTCCTCGCCGCGCTGCCGCTCGCCGTGGTCATCGTCGTCAACTTCCTCATGGCGCTGGTCATCCTGCCGCGGCTCGATTTCGCCTTCCTGTCGGATCCCGCCTGGGGCTCCACCTCGTTCGGCGCGGTGGGCGGCGTGTGGTCGGTCATGCTGGCGCTCGCCGCCGCCAACCTCACCGTCATCGCGGTCAACTGGCGGCGCATGCCGGGCCTGCGCGAAACCATCGATGCGGGCGCCAATTCCGCAGCACTGCCCATGCTCACCATCGCCAGCCTCGTCGGCTTCGGCGCCGTGGTGGCGGCGCTCCCAGCCTTCAACCAGGTGCGCGATGCGGTGCTCACCATCCCCGGCGGGCCGCTGATCTCGCTCACCGTTGCCATGAACAGCCTTGCCGCCCTCACCGGCACGGCCTCGGGCGGCTCGGCCATCGCGCTCGCTGCCCTGGGCGACCACTTCCTCGAGCTCGCCAAGACCTATGGCATCGATCCCGCACTGATGCACCGCGTCACCGTCATCAGCGCCGGCACGCTCGATGCGCTGCCCCACAACGGCACGGTGCTCATGCTGCTGCAGATCAGCAAGCTCACCCATGCCGAAAGCTATCTCGACATGGTCATGACGGTCATCGTCGGGGTGGTCATCTCGCTGATCGCCGTGCTCGTCGTCGGCTCGCTCTTCGGGTCGTTCTAGGCCGGCCCGCCGCCTAGCGCCAGAACTGCGCCCGCTCGCCGCGGGTCAGCTTCGCATAGCGCTGGGCGTCGGCGGCAATGGCCTCGAGGTAGCCGCGCGCCAGTTCCCAGAACATGCTGTCGCGCTCGGCCTCGGTCATCAGCCGCAGCAGGGTCGGGGCATAGGACCCGAAGAGATAGACCTGGGTCGAACGCGGCACCGCCTTGTTGTTGGCCAGCACGGCGAGGCGCTCGATCTCCAGCAGCATCAGGTGGAAGCGCGCCTCGGACTGGGGGTCGGCGGGGTCGCGCTGCATCGTGCCGTTCTCGATCGCCACCAGGTTCCGCGCCAGGTAGCTGTCCTCCGCGAACAGCCGCTGGTGAACCTGGTTGAAGCGCGCGATGTTCTCGATGCGCCGGCTGCGCGCCTGCGAGCGGGTGTTGACGATGAACACCATGAGCGCCACCAGGGCAGCCAGCACCGTGGCATAGTTCCGGAGTTCGTCACTGTCGAAATGCATGGATGGCCCGCCGTGGTTGGAAGCCGCCACCATGCCACATCGGCGGCGCCGGGGCAGGTGATCTGCAATCGATTTCTGCGACCTGTGAACATGTCATCGCGGTTGTCGTCCGCCAGGCATCGGCGACAACCAAAAGCATCATGTTTGTGCAACGGCGGCAATACGTCCGCGCAGCGAAATGCGGCCCTGCGCAAGGGCAGGGCCGCATGCCGATCCTGCGTCAGGGCGCCATCACCACGAGGCTCACCTCGTTGATGTTGCACGCCTGCCCGTTGGTGCTGGACCTGAAGTGCAGCGTGTAGGACAGGTTGCCCCCCTGCGCCACGCCGGTGGGCAGCACGAACACCTGGGTGATCACACCTGCCGCCGCCCCGCGCATCGAATAGGCATCCGCGGCACTCGTCTGACCAGGTCCCGCAAACGATATTATGCAGCGGGTGGACGTGGTATCGGCCGACAGCGTCAGGATGGCATTGCCCGATGCGCCGGCCTTGGTCGAGGCCGTGACGTTCATCGTGGCATAGCCGGTGACACTCGATGTCCAGTTGGTGTTCGTCCCACCCTGGATGCCGCCATTGCCGCTGTTATATGAGTAGGCCCCACCCACGGCCGCCATGCCCGTGGCGCCGGTCGCACCGGTAGCACCGGTAGCGCCTGTCGCACCGACGGCACCCGTTGCACCGGCAGCACCCGTCGCACCGACGGCACCCGTCGCACCCGTCGCACCCGTCGCACCCGCAGCACCTGTGGCACCTGTGGCACCGGTGGCACCCGTAGCGCCTGTAGCACCCGTGGCACCGGTGGCACCGGTGGCACCCGTTGCACCCGTCGCACCCGCAGCACCTGTGGCACCCGTTGCACCGGCAGCACCTGCCGCACCGACGGCACCCGTAGTGCCTGTAGCACCCGTGGCACCTGTTGCACCGGCAGCACCCGTCGCACCTGTTGCACCGGCAGCACCCGTCGCACCGGTAGCTCCGACAGCACCCGTGTCGCCTTTGGCGCCAGTCTCGCCCTGAGTTCCAGTCTCACCTTGGGCACCCGTGTCACCCTTGGCACCGGTCTCGCCCTGGGCACCCGTGTCGCCTTTGGCTCCAGTCTCGCCCTGAGCCCCGGTAGCGCCTACGGTACCGGTGTCACCCTTGGCTCCGGTCGCACCAGCCGCACCGGTAGCACCAACAGCACCCGTATCGCCCTTGGCCCCTGTTTCACCTTGCGCGCCGGTCGCACCAACTGCACCGGTCTCACCACGGGCACCCGTGTCGCCTTGAGCACCAGTCTCACCTTGGGCACCCGTGTCACCCTTGGCACCGGTCTCGCCCTGGGCACCCGTCGCACCGGTCGCACCAACAGCACCCGCGTCGCCTCTGGCACCGGTCTCGCCCTGGGCGCCCGTCGCACCAGCCGCACCGGTAGCACCAACAGCACCCGTGTCGCCTTTGGCGCCAGTCTCGCCCTGGGCTCCGGTCGCACCGGTAGCTCCGACAGCACCCGTGTCGCCTTTGGCGCCAGTCTCGCCCTGGGCACCCGTGTCGCCCTTGGCACCGGTCTCGCCCTGGGCACCGGTCGCA
>NZ_QKVK01000010.1 GCF_003234965.1 Aestuariivirga litoralis | reverse complement strand
TGGCCAGCCACTCACCTCCAACGGCTCCGTGCCGCTGCAGGGCAAGGGCTACATCAACGAACGCTACGACCCCGAAACGGGCCTGCAATACCTCCACGCCCGCTACTACGACCCGCTGCTGGCGCGCTTCCTGACGCCGGACACGTGGGACCCGGATCTGCCGGGGGTGGACACCAACCGCTACGCCTATGCGGGGAATGACCCGGTGAATGGGGCCGACCCGAACGGCCAAAACATCCGCGACTCCCATGACCTAACCAGCGAGAGTCGGGGCCTCGGCGGGGGTGGCAAGAACGACAAGACCTCCGACACCACCACGGGAAAAACCACCGATACCCCGAACGGCGCCGATGATGATGCCTGCCGGGAGTGCAAGAAGGTGGCGGGCGGCATAGGGCCCCTGGATGATGAGCCGGGATGGACGCCCTTTAATCTGCCAAATCGTACGCTCTCAGAAGATGCTCTGGCAAAAGTCGAGCGGATGGGGAAGCTCAATGCTGCATCGCGACGAAATGTCGACAGCTTCTGGGACAAGATTGTCAAACAGGGCCGGATACTGGATAAACGGGAGATAGTTCAGGGTTCTGTCAAAGGCTCTGTTACACGAAAGGAGGCTCTAGAACTCGGCAGGCGGTGGGCGGGCGAGGGAGCGACTGTGAGAGCCGAACCCGGCAAGATTACCATCACCTCGGCCGACGGCACGCGAACCTTTAGGATCAATGATGAGAAGCGAGCTCCAATTGACCCTCGGTCGGGGCAACCACTTAGCAGAACTGGCCTCCAGGCCAATTTCGAGTACAGATCCGCAGGTAAGGGGAACTACAATTTCAATGTTCATCTAGATTTGCAATAATGGGCAGCATCAAAATAAAGTACTTTGAAATATATCCTAATCTATGGGCTCGCAATGATTATGGATGGACGGAACTCGCTGAATGGGTGCCATCAAACCCAGAGGACTTCGATGTATTTCTTTACATCGGAATTGGTCCTGCGGATGATGAAGGCGCAGATACATTTCACCTTACGATAATGTCACGGCGCCACTATGATGGACTTAGTCCAGAGCAGAAGCGAACGCTTCGAACCCGCTGGAAATACTTTGTCGTTGAACGCTATGACTGGCCTGTTATTTGGCGAGAGATCAATCACCGCATATCCAATTGTGACAGGGGAAACTGGGCAGACAGTCTCGCTGAACTGAGGCAGCAGTTCACTTGGGAATTCGAGAACTACAACAAGCCTTCTCCGCCAGAGATGCACTGAGGTCCGGCGAGCCTCGTCGCCGCCATATCCTCCCCCGACCCCACCCGCGCCTGGCTCTTGGCCGACAATCTCGATGCGCCCGGCGAGCGGCCGCATGCGCCGGTCTCGATCTGCGGCGCGCCCGTCAGCTATGACGCCAATGGCAACACGCTCTCCTATGACCCGGACGGTCCGGGCCCCATTGCCCGTCGCGACATCGCCTATGACGGCGAGAACCGCCCGGTCTCGGTCACTGCCTTTGGCACGGCGGCCAGCTTCGACTATGGGCCGGATGGCGAGCGTTCGGGCAAGAGCTTCGTCGGGGCAAGGCACGCCTATCTGGGCGCTGATGCGGAGGTGCTGTTCGGCCAGGCCGATTCACTGCCCGTCGTCACCTCCTGGCTCCACCCCGACATCAGGCGCGAGGGCCAGGCCACCGACGTGATGGTGAAGGACCACCTCGCCTCCAACCGCCTGGCGCTGCGGGTGGGGGCGGGCACCATCCGCTCCGACTACGGCCCCTATGGCCAGCCACTCACCTCCAACGGCTCCGTGCCGCTGCAGGGCAAGGGCTACATCAACGAACGCTACGACCCCGAAACCGGCCTGCAATACCTCCACGCCCGCTACTACGACCCGCTGCTGGCGCGCTTCCTGACGCCGGACACCTGGGACCCGGATCTGCCGGGGGTGGACACCAACCGCTACGCCTATGCGGGAGATGACCCGGTGAATGGCAGCGATGGGAACGGGCACTCCTACGAAGACTCTCACGACAGTTTCATAGACCACCACGGTCTGGGCGGAGGCGGGAAGAACGACCACAGCAACAGTTCCAACGCACCCGGCAATGACAGGAACCGAACGAACGGCTCCGATGACTGCAAAGGGTGCAGGAAGGTGGCAGGAGGGGAGGACTTCCTGGACCCCTTTATGGAAGCGAGCGAGGAAGCCGCTCTTGAACGCGCTCGCCTGAACATGGCTGCAGGGGTGCCTAGTCCAGGGGATGTTGAAGCATACGTCAAAGCCGGACTCATGTCGCAGGAGGAAGCCGCGGCATTTGACAAGATGTGGTCAGCTGGTGGGTGGAAGCTCGGGCCAAACGGAAGCTGGAAGCAGGAGGCGGCACCTCCCAAGATCCCGGTAAACGGTGAAACTGCCTCTACGGCTAGAGGCAGGCAGGCGCACCAGAACTACAAGGATGCCCTCGGTGATGGATACGATGACAGGCTCCGACTTCCAAGTGGAAAGCGGCCTGACGCTGTTGATCTTACCAAGCGAGAAGTGCGAGAACTGAAGCCAGACAATCCGAAGGCGATTTCTCGTGGTCAGAAGCAAGTTGAGACCTATCGCAAGGAACTAGAGTCATTATACGGCGGCAGCTGGAAGAGTTATGTGGATACCTATCGGCCATGATGGACAAAGTGCTATTCAAGAAGAGCTTTGGAAATGTTCTGACGGAGCATGGCTTCCGGAAAAAGGGGCAGAGTTGGTATCTCTACGGTCCGGACTGTATCGTCGTTCTCAACCTTCAGAAGGATGACTTCAGCGCTTTGTACTTCGTGAACTTCGGAGTCTGGCTATTGTCGCTTGGGGATGCTCAGTATCCTCCGGAAAATCATTGTCACGTCAGATCTCGTTTGGAGCGTCTGTTCCCCCTTCATCGAGAGTTGATCCTGGACGCTTGCACATTGAGTTCGGACCCATCGGCTCTTGCGCCCTTCATTGCCTTATTGCATTCAGATGTGGTTCCGCTGTGTCAGCGCTGCCTCTCGATTGAAGGTCTGAAGGAAGAAGTCGCCGCCGGGCGTGTTCCTCATTACGGAGTTGTCCGTCTCGCGCGGTCGGTGCTTGGATTGCCCGAGTGCACATAGCGACTGAGACTGAGGCGGATCACCTCTTCTCGGAAGCGCTTAAGCAACTTGCTGAACTACGACGGGACCTGAGGCAGTCACCCAATCAAGATCTGGGGCTACTCGCGCGAACCAAATCAGGAGTTGCAAATGGGACGACTGGCTCGCAGACAAGCAAATGCAGGGATTTGGTTCCGGGCAGCAACGCCGACAAAGATGGTAGAGGACCCAAGTACTGAGATCTTGTGGAATAAGAACAATAATTCGAAATTTAATGCATAAAGCACTTAATCATGGTCTGGATTTGGCACACACCCAGAGAAGCCGCTGACTTTGGTGCAGTGGACTATGGATTCAACCCAGTACCTGAAGTAAAGGGCCTCACGGAATTTGCCACTGAGCGGATTACGATTGACACATATGCGACCTTCAAGTCGCGCAATTCGGCGAGCCGTTTCAAGGCTCTACACGTCCCTCCTACATCATCAACCATCACTGTTGATCATCTCTGGAAGGAAATTATTCTTTCATTTGTTCCTTGTGAACGCATACAATTTTTGCCAGCGCGTATGATTGCGCGTGGGGGGATCTGTGACGACTTCTCAGTCATGATTCCTTTTGATCGGGTTGTTGGTATTGACAAGCATCGATCAGACATAAGCAGGATGATCGACAACGAACACGGCACACATATATTCGCCATAAAAAAATTAGTCCTGCGACCTGGCTGTCTGGGCGAACTTCATATGGCTCGAGACAAACAAATGGATAGCATGTTGCTGGTTTCGGATAAACTTATGGAAGCGCTTTCAGGCACAGGCCAGGATAGTTGCTTCTCCTCGGTCGATGAATACAATGAGTTTCTCACGTCTATTTAAGAGTGTCTGCCTTTTGATGTACTAAAGTGATTTTGGTAATCTGCGCTGGTGGCTCCGCGACGGGGCATAGCACTTCGAGGATGCAATGATGCAGACTTTGTTCGCTTGTGTTTCGGTTCCATATTCAGTGATCCAGTTGCTGGATCCGTCTAACTACTCAGTGCCAAAAACGATGGATGGAAGCCTAATCGCAGCGACAGAATCCTGCTTGGCGTTGGGTTGCAGGTCGGCGGTCGATGGAAGCACGCGAGTTACGATCGGCGCGGCGGCGCAGGTTGCTCCGTGCTATGAACCAAGATTTGAGGGTTTTATCGATACTCCTTCTCAATGTGTTGAGGTCCAGTTAGTGGACCGTACAACAATTCTCCAGGCTTCAGTAGAGAACCGTCGTACATTTGTTTCAATTTGGATGAACGACGCCAAAGAGCCGGATAAAATAGTTATTGGAATCGACCACTGATCTCAGACCTAGAACACCTGGTCAGATGGCATCACCTTGTTGCCCTCACCTATGACGCCTCAGTGTACACGCTGAGCTAAGTCCCGGATGGTCCGGGCCCCATTGCCCGCCGCGACATCGCCTATGACGGCGAGAACCGCCCGGTCTCGGTCACCGCCTTCGGCACGGCGGCCAGCTTTGACTATGGGCCGGATGGCGAGCGCTCGGGCAAGAACTTCGTCGGGGCAAGGCACGTCTACCTGGGCGCTGATGCGGAGGTGCTGTTCGGCCAGGCCGATCCGCAGCCCGTCGTCACCTCCTGGCTCCACCCCGACATCAGGCGCGAGGGGCGGGTGGCCGCTGCGTCGGCGTGTCTGCCTCACTCATGATCCGGATGCTGTCGGCTTTTCAGTTTGGCGAGGTCTTCGGCAGGGATGTCGTCTTCCGTCGTGGTGCCCGGCAGGGTGTGCAGTGTCGCGAAGGCCGGGAGGCAACCCTCCATGCCGTATTGGCGGGCGGGGGTCACCTGTTCCGGGTGGTCGAGCGAGCCGATGGAAACGGCGATGCGCTCGGACGTGTCATAGGCGAAGGTCAGCGGCGTGCCGCAGTCGCGGCAGAAGCCGCGCTGGACGATCTCGGAGCTGCGGAAGAGGGACGGCTCGCCCCTGGTCCAGTGCAGGCCCGTCTTCGGCGTGCCGACGAGGGCGGCGAAGTAATTGCCGAAAGCCTTCTGGCACATGCGGCAATGGCAGATGTGCGGGTTCTCGAAGGGCGCGGTGATGCGGTAGCGGACGGCGCCGCACTGGCAGCCGCCGGTGGCGAGTGTGTCGGTCATGAAGGGTCCTCCGCGTCAGGCGGAGAAAACTATCAGCTTCGCGCCGCGATCACCACTGCCGCACCGGCAATGGCGGTGCCGGAAACGCGGTTCAGCATCTGCATGGCCTGCGGGCTGCGGAAGAAGCCGCGCGCCGCATGGGCTGCAACTGCATAGACGCCGAGGATGGCAAACAGGATGACGGCGATGAGACCAAGCCCGATCGCATAATCCGCGAAGCTCAGATGGCGGAGATCGATGATGGCCGGCAGCACGGCAAGGTAGAAGACGATGGCCTTGGGGTTGGACAGCGTCACCATCAGGCTGCTGACGAAGAGGGTCCAGTGCGACATCGGGCCCCGGTCGGCGGCAGCATCGAGCCTCGCCGGTTCGGCGCGCCACATCTTGAAGGCGAGGTAGAGCAGATAGGCCACGCCCAGCCACTTCACCACCAGGAAGACGCCGGAAAAGGCGGTGGCGAGGGCCGCGAGGCCCGTCGCCGCAAGCGTGTACCAGACGACATCACCGGCATA
The DNA here is from genome assembly GCF_003234965.1 of Aestuariivirga litoralis. Lineage (GTDB taxonomy): Bacteria > Pseudomonadota > Alphaproteobacteria > Rhizobiales > Aestuariivirgaceae > Aestuariivirga > Aestuariivirga litoralis. The sequence continues at coordinate 108,909 of NZ_QKVK01000010.1, read as the reverse complement.
GATGCCCAGCGCCTGGGCGGGCGCGGCCTTGATGCCGTGCCCCAGGATCTGCCCCACGAAGCAGGCGAGGCCGGGACCGGGCGAGATCACCACCAGCCCATAGGCGATGGCGAAGACGGCGATCCCGTGCCAGTCCACGTTACCCCATGGCCTTCTGCAGATTGGCGTCCACCGCATCGAGGAAGCCCTCGGTGGTGAGCCAGCTCTGGTCCGGGCCGATGAGGACGGCGAGGTCCTTGGTCATCTTGCCTTCCTCGATGGTCTGGACGACGACCTTCTCGAGCGCGTCGGCAAACTTGCCCAGCTTCTCGTTGCCGTCGAGCTTGGCGCGGTGCTTGAGGCCGCCGGTCCAGGCATAGATCGAGGCGGCCGAGTTGGTGGAGGTCTGCTTGCCCTGCTGGTGCAGGCGGTAGTGGCGGGTCACCGTGCCGTGGGCGGCTTCGGCTTCCACCGTCTTGCCGTCGGGCGTCATCAGGACGGAGGTCATGAGGCCCAATGAGCCGAACCCCTGCGCCACGATGTCCGACTGCACGTCGCCGTCATAGTTCTTGCAGGCCCAGACATAGCCGCCGGTCCACTTGAGCGCCGAGGCCACCATGTCGTCGATCAGGCGGTGCTCGTAGAACAGCTTGCGCTTCTCGAACTCCGCCTTGAACTCGGCGTCGTAGATTTCCTGGAAGATGTCCTTGAAGCGGCCGTCATAGGCCTTGAGGATGGTGTTCTTGGTCGAGAGATAGACCGGGTAATTGCGCATCAGGCCATAGTTGAAGGAGGCGCGGGCGAATTCCTTGATCGACTCGTCCAGGTTGTACATGGCCATGGCGACGCCGGCGCCGGGGGCCTTGAACACTTCCTTCTCGATCACCGTGCCGTCCTCGCCGACGAATTTCACCGTCAGCGTGCCCTTGCCGGGGAAGGTGAAGTCGGTGGCGCGGTACTGGTCGCCGAAGGCGTGGCGGCCGATGACGATGGGCTGGGTCCAGCCCGGAACGAGGCGCGGCACGTTGGAACAGATGATCGGTTCACGGAAGATCACGCCGCCCAGGATGTTGCGGATCGTGCCGTTGGGCGACTTCCACATCTGCTTGAGGTGGAATTCCTTCACGCGCGCCTCGTCCGGCGTGATGGTGGCGCATTTGACGCCCACGCCGTATTTCTTGATGGCGTTGGCCGAGTCCACCGTCACCTGGTCGTCGGTGCGGTCGCGGTTCTCGACCGAGAGATCGTAATAGTGCAGGTCCACGTCGAGATAGGGCAGGATCAGCTTCTTCTTGATGAGGTCCCAGATGATGCGGGTCATCTCGTCGCCGTCCAGTTCGACAACCGGGTTCTGGACCTTGATCTTCGCCATGGGGAAAGCCTTCTGTTGCGCTGCGGAAATTGGTGCACCGCCTATAGCAGCCAGAGGGGGGAGCGGCAAATCAGACTGTAGGCGGAGGCGTCATGGCACCGTCACGGTTTAAGGGCTTGAAATCATGCGGGCGGGCGGTCCAGTCTGGTGCCGCTGGCAGGGCTTCGGGAGGGGGTTTCATGCAGGTTTCAGAGCCGAAACTGATCGACGGGGGGGCCGCCGTCGAGCTGACGCTGGGGGGCGAGCGCCACCGATTCCATGCCCTGTGGCTCAGGGACAATGCCCGGGACGAGAAGACGAGGAGCCCGGGCAATGGCCAGCGGCTGATCACCATCCTCGACATCCCAGGGGATACGAAGATCGCCGAGGCCAAGGCTGCGGGTGGCACCCTGTCGCTCCGCTTCGAGCCGGAGGGGCGGGTGATCGACTATGACGGAGGCTGGCTCGCCCGGAATGCCTATGACCGGAACGCGGCGCGCGAGCCCGGCTGGACGCCGGAGGAGGTCAAGCGCTGGGATTCACGGCTCCTCAACCATGTGCCGGTCGAGAGCTGGACCGAGGTCACGACGGACCGCAAGGCGCTGGGCCGCTGGCTTGCCGCCGTGCGCCGCTATGGCTTCGCGGTGATGACGGACACGCCCACCGAGCCCGGCACACTGTGCCAGGTGGCGGAGCTCTTCGGCTATGTGCGCGAGACCAATTACGGCCGCTGGTTCGAGGTGAGGGCGGAGGTGAACCCCAACAACCTCGCCTACACGAATCTCGGGTTGCAGGCCCACACCGACAATCCCTATCGCGACCCGGTGCCGACGCTGCAGATCCTCGCCTGCCTCGAGAACTCGGTCGAGGGCGGCGACTCGATCGTGGTCGACGGCTTCAGGGTGGTGGAGCGGCTGAAGGCGGAGAACCCGAAGGGCTTCGCGCTGCTCTCGGGCCACGCGGCGCGCTTTGCCTATGAGGGCTCGGCGGGTGTGCGGCTTCGTTCCAAGCGCCCGATGATCGAGCTGGGGCCGGATGGCGAGCTGGTCGCGGTGCGCTTCAACAACCGCTCGCTGGCAGCCGCCACCGACATTCCCTATGACGACATGGCGGATTACTACGCGGCCTACCGCCGCTTCGCGGAACTGATCGAGGACCCGGCGATGGAGGTCACCTTCAAGCTGAAGCCTGGCGAACTCTTCATCGTCGACAACACCCGCGTGCTGCATGCGCGCAAGAGCTTCTCCGGCACCGGCAAGCGCTGGCTCCAGGGCTGCTACGCCGACAAGGACGGACTCTATTCGACGCTCTCGGCCATCGAGGAAGAAGGACTGCTGCAATGACCGCGCCCCAGACTGCGCCGAAGCTCGACCGCTCCAACATCGTGGAGTTCATCGCCGACATCTTCGAGCGGCGCGGGGCGGAGTCCTATCTGGGCGAGAAGGTCTCCATGTCCGAGCACATGCTGCAGGGTGCATTGCTGGCCGAGAAGGAGGGCGCTTCGGAGGAACTGGTGGCTGCGGCGCTGCTGCATGACATTGGCCACTACACCTCCGAATTCGGCCCCATGTCGCTGGGTGACGAACGCGACAATTACCATGAGGAGTCGGGTGCCAAGGTGCTGGCACCGTTCTTTCCCGCAGTGATCTCCGAATGCGTGAGGCTTCACGTGCCGGCCAAGCGCTATCTCTGCGCCACGGACAAGGGATATTACGACCGCCTGTCAGAAGCCTCGAAGCACACGCTGATGCTGCAGGGCGGTCCGATGAGCGCGGAAGAGGTGGCAGCGTTCGAGAGCAACCCCTTCCACAGGGAGGCCGTGCGGGTGCGGATCTGGGACGACGAGGGCAAGACGCCCGGCGTGAAGACCCCGGAGTTCCGCCACTACGTGCCGCTGCTCAAGCGCGTGGTGGACCGGCAGGGCAGGGCTGCCTGACAATGTACTTGACCATGAATGTCCGTCATCCCGGCGAAAGCCGGGACCCCGCTTCCTTCCTGCGCCAAAGCGGGGCCCCGGCTTTCGCCGGGGTGACGGGCCCACACGGCGCATGACCTCCTTCCGCGCTGCCTCGCCCGAGACCAACGCCCTCCTGCACCCGAAATTCGTCCTCTACCTGATCGCCATCGGCTGCACCTCCTTCGCGGTGCAGATCATGTCCGTCTCGGTGGGCTGGGAAATCTACGACATCACGCGGGACCCGCTCTATCTCGGCTATGTCGGCCTGGTGCAGTTCCTGCCGCCCCTGCTGCTCGTGCTGGTGACCGGCCTCGCGGCGGACCGCTTCAACCGTCGGCTGATCATGGCCGGCTGCCTGACGCTCGAGGCGCTCTGCGCGCTGGGGCTGCTGCTGTTCACCCTCTCGCATCCGACAAACGTGACGCCGGTCTTCGGCATCCTCGCCGTGCTCGGCGTGGCGCGGGCCTTCATGAACCCTGCCTCCGACGCGCTCGCCCCCAACCTCGTGCCGAAGGAAGCGATCGCCCATGCGATCTCGCTCACCACCATGATCTGGCAGACCGCCAACATCGCGGGGCCGGTGGCAGGGGGGCTGCTTTACGGGCTTGCGGGCGAGGTGGCCTATGGCGTGGCGCTGGCGCTGGTGGCGACCGCCGTCACGCTCATCATCGCCATGGGCGGTGTGCCGCAGCAGCGCGAGACAGACAAGGAGGAGACGACACTCGGTTCGCTCTTCGCCGGCTTCCATTTCATCCGCCGCGAGCGGCTGGTGCTAGGTGCCATCTCGCTCGACCTCTTCGCTGTGCTGCTGGGTGGTGCGGTGGCGCTGCTCCCCGTCTATGCGCGTGACATCCTGGAGGTAGGCCCCTGGGGGCTGGGGCTGCTGCGCGCCGCACCCGGCGTGGGGGCGGTGGCGATGGCGCTCTACCTCGCGCGCTATGGCATCAAGGACCATGCCGGGCGCATCCTCTTCGTCTTCGTGGCACTGTTCGGCTTCTTCACCATGGTGTTCGGGCTGTCGACCTCGGTGCCGCTGTCGATCGGGGCGCTCGTCCTGATGGGGGCCTCGGACATGGTGAGCGTCTATATCCGTGAGACGCTGCTGCAGCTCTGGACGCCGGACGAGGTGAGGGGCCGGGTCAATGCCGTGAACCGCGTGTTCATCGGCGCCTCCAACGAGCTGGGCGAGTTCCGTGCCGGAACGGTCGCCCGGCTGATCGGGGCGGTTGCAGCCGTTTCGCTGGGAGGAGCCGGTACCATGGGGGTGGCCTTCTTCTGGTCGCGCTGGTTCCCGGAACTGCGCACCGCGCGGCGGCTGGACGGGACGGGCTGAGGCCGCTATTCCAGCCCCATCATGGCTGGAACCGACAAGACCAAGAATCAGACGCTGGGGCCTGCGCCCGTGGCGGTGCTGGTGAACCCGCAGCTGGGCGAGAACATCGGCACGGCGGCGCGCGCCATGGCCAATTTCGGCCTGCACGAGCTGCGCCTCATGGACCCGCGCGACGGCTGGCCCAACGAGAAGGCGCTGACCTCTTCCTCCGGCGCCAACTGGATCATCGAGAACGCCACCGTCCACGACACGCTGGACGATTGCCTGAAGGACGTGAGCTACGTCTATGCCACCACCGCCAGGCCGCGCGGCATGATCAAGGAGGTGATCACGCCGGAGCAGGCGGGTGCCGACATGCGGGCCCGTGTCGCCCGCGGCGAGCGCGTGGCGATCCTCTTCGGGCGCGAGCGCACCGGGCTCAACAACGACGAGATCTCCAAGGCCGACGTGATCGTCACCGCACCGGTCAACCCCGCCTTCGCCTCCATCAACATCGCGCAGGCGGTGCTGCTGATGGGTTACGAATGGTACAAGGACCAGGCGGAGAGCCTGGGCCAGAAGACGCCGGAACTCCCCGCCCTCGAAGGCCCGGGACTGCAGACGCCCGACACGCGGCCAGCCACCAAGGAGGAGCTCTATGGTTTCTTCGACCACCTCGAGCGCGAGCTCGACATCGCGGGCTTCTTCAAGACCGAGGACAAGAAGCCGGGCATGATGCGCAACATCCGCAACCTGTTCGGCCGCGCGGAACTGACCGAGCAGGAGGTGCGCTCGCTGCGCGGCATCATCTCCTCTCTCACCCGCGCGCACGAGAAGCGGAAGGAACTGCGCGAGAAGGAAAGGAACGAGGGATGAGCCAGGCGCGCGTCCTGCTGTTCGACAGCGGCATGGGCGGGCTCACCGTGGCGCGCTCGGTGCGGCACGAACTGCCCTTCGCGCATCTCGTCTACTCGGCCGATAATGCCGCTTTCCCCTATGGCGCGTGGGAGGAGCAGGCGCTGGTCCAGCGCATCCTCTTCGTGATGGGCAAGCTCATCGAGCGGGTGGAACCCGACATCGTGGTGATCGCCTGCAACACGGCGTCCACCATCGCGCTCGCGCAGCTGCGGGAAAAATTCAAGGTGCCCTTCGTCGGCACCGTTCCGGCGATCAAGCCCGCCGCGGCGCAGTCCAAGTCGCATATCATCGGCGTGCTGGCGACGCCGGGCACCGTGCGGCGAGAATATACCCACACGCTGATCCACGATTTCGCCTCGCATTGCCATGTGACGCTTCACGGCGCGCCGAAGCTTGCCGAGATTGCCGAGCGCAAGCTGAAGGGCGTTCCGGTGGACCTCGACGAACTGAAGGCCGAGGTTGCGCCGGTTTTCGTCGAAGAGGGGGGAAAGCGCACCGACGTCGTGGTGCTGGGCTGCACGCACTATCCGCTGCTTGCCGACGAGCTGGCCAAGGTGGAGCCCTGGGTGGTGCGCTACATCGACCCGGCACCCGCCATCGCCCGGCGCGTGGCGGATGTGCTGAAGGACGTGGTGCCGAAGGAGCCGACGAAGCCGGTTCCGCCGCATAATTCCGTGCTGCTGACCTCGACGCGCGAGGCCGCCGCGGACGCGCTGCCGGCCTATGCCAAGATGAGTTTCCACCTGCCGGAATTCCTGGACCTGAAGGTCTAGTCCGGGAAAAAAGTCCTTGACAGCGCGCGCTCGATGTGGTATGTTTCGGCATACTCGATAAGTGGGCCTTTACAGACATCATCATCGCCGGGCTTGTCCCGGCGATTCTTTTTCTGGCGGCGGCAAAGGATGCCGGGGCGAGCCCGGGCATGATGAAGCTGTGAGGGTGTCACCCCTTGGCCAGCCCCATCGTCAGCCCACGGACGAGGTGGCGCTGGACGAGGAGGACGAAGAGGAAGGCGGGGAGGATCGACGCGGTGGAGAGGGCCGCGGTGAAGCCCCAGGTCTGGGTGACGACGAGGCTCAGCTGGATGGGAAGCAGGCGGATGGTGCTGGTGAGGAACAGCGCCATGAGGAATTCGGTCCAGGAGAAGATGAAGCAGAGGACGGCCGTGGCGGCGATGCCGGACCTCACGAGCGGCGCATAGATGCGGGTGAAGCACTGGAGGCGGGTGGCGCCGTCGATGGTGGCGGCTTCGCCCACCTCGCGCGGCACGTCGTCGAAGAAGGATTTGAGCAGCAGCACGGCGAAGGGGAGGTTGACGGCGGCATGGGCGAGGATGACGCCCACCCGCGTGTCGCGCAGGCCTGCCTGCGTGTAGGTGAAGACGAGCGGCACCAGCACGGCGATGGGCGGCAGGATGCGGTGGAAGAGCACCCAGAGGAACATGGCGCGCTTCCGGGTGAAGTGGATGAGCGACAGGGCGAAGGCGGCGGGCAGGGCGGCGGCCAGCGTCAGGAGGGTGGCGCCGGTGGCCACCAGGATGGTGTCGAGGATCGCCTGGCGGGAGGTGAAGAAGGCGGGTCCTTCGCCTCCGAGCGTCACGCGGTAGTTGTCGAAGGTGGGGGTGAAGTCGAACCAGGTGACGCTGAAATTCTCGAACACGGCATGGGCCGGCTTGATGGAATTGAGGCCCCACCAGAACAGCGGGAACATGAAGAGGGCAACCGTGGCGATGGCGGCGAGGTCGCGGAGATGGCGGGGGAGGGGGGAATAAGGCATGGAGGTGACATGTTATCAGAGGGGGCCTGTCCTCCCAACTGGCGTCACCCCGGCGAAGGCCGGGGTCCCGCTTTGGGCGGCAACCACATGGAAAGAAAGCGGGATCCCGGCCTTCGCCGGGATGGCGGCAATAGGGGTGGCGACGGCACACGGGGTGGGAATGCTCGGAAATGGCCCGATTTGACACCGCCCGCCGCTTCCCCTATATGCGCCGCAGCACGGAGCTTTCGGGCTCCGTGTTTGCTTGCCCGTGCCCCCTTGGGGGCTGTCGGCCGGGAGACCGGTGCCAGGAGGGTGGGTTCTCACACAACGTCACTTGGAGACCGTAAATGACGAAGCGCGCAAACGCGAAATACAAGATCGATCGCCGCATGGGCGAGAACATCTGGGGCCGCCCGAAGAGCCCCGTCAACAAGCGTGAATATGGCCCCGGCCAGCACGGCCAGCGCCGCAAGGGCAAGATGTCGGACTTCGGCACCCAGCTGAAGGCCAAGCAGAAGCTCAAGGGCTATTATGCCAACCTCTCGGAGCGCCAGTTCCGCAAGACCTATGACGAGGCGATCCGCCTGACGGGCGACTCGTCCGAGAATCTCATCGGCCTGCTCGAGCGCCGCCTCGACATGGTGGTCTATCGCTCGAAGTTCGTGCCGACCATCTTCGCCGCCCGCCAGTTCGTGTCCCACGGCCACGTGAAAGTCAACGGCAAGCGCGTCACCATCGCGTCGATCCGGCTCCGCGCCGGCGACACCATCGAGCTCACCGACAAGGCCAAGGGCCTTGCCACCGTGCTCGAGGCCGTGCAGCTCGCCGAGCGTGACACGCCGGACTACATCGAAGTCGACCACAAGGGCATGACCGCACGCCTGGTGCGCATCCCCGCTCTCTCGGACGTTCCCTATCCCGTCCAGATGCAGCCGAACCTGGTCGTCGAATACTACTCGCGCTAAGGGCTCCGGCCGTCAGCGAACGAACGCGAGGGCCCTGCCGCCGGCAGGGCCCTTTTTCTTTGGCAGGACCACGAGGGAGGCAACGCAATGGCGGCCAGCCGGCAACCCGGACACGAGAGCCTCAAGCAGAAGGCTTTCGAGGAGATGAAGAAATACGCGGCCCTCACGGCCTATCTGTGGGTGCTGTTCTTCCTGCTCGGCATGTATCGCAGGCTGTTGCTGAAGGAGAACGGCATCGACCCGTGGACGCAGAGCTATGCGATCGTCAACGCGCTGGTCTTCGCCAAGGTGATGCTGCTTGGCGAGATCATCGACCTCGGCGCCTGGCTGCGCAAGCGCGTCTTCGTATGGGTGGTGCTGGGGCGCACGGCGCTGTTCACGGCACTGCTGATGGCTTTCCACGTGGTGGAGGAGGCCGTCCGTGCACTGATCAAGGGTGAGGCCGTGGCAAGCAGCATGCTGCACCTCGGCGGCGGCAGCTGGACGGGTGTCCTGGTCTATGCGGGGCTGCTGTTCGTGATGCTGCTGCCGCTCATCACCTTCCGGGAAATCTCCTTCGTGCTGGGCAAGGGCGTGCTGTGGGGAATCATGACGCGGCGCGAGACGAAAAGCTGAAGACGGCGGGGGTGTTGCATTCGGCGGCAAACGGGGGCTCACTGTGGGCAGGCGCCAGGGAGAGCGGATGCCGCAGACGATGCCCTTCATCGCGATGATCGCGGCCCTTCCGGGCCTGGCCTTCTTGCTGGGGGCAGGGCTGATGGCGGCGGGCTTCCTTGCCGCCATCGCGGGCTTCTTCATGGCCATGATGAACACCCAGCAGAAGTTCGAACAGTCCTCGCTGGTCTTCGTTCTGGGCATCGTGGCGCTGGTGGTGGGCGCCTGGCTGATGCGGCTCGCCCCGTGACGGCAGGGGCGATGGCCGGCCACATCCGGCCGCGCTCCCGGCAGCTTTACGCCTTGGCGGCGGCCGACGGTGCCCTGGCGTGACGCCGGATGACCTCCAGCGGCTCGAGGCGCGGGAAGAACAGGCTGCGCGCGCGCTCCAGCATGCGCTGGTCGTCGACCTCGCACCACACGAGGTCAGGCAGGTGCAGGGCGCCCATGGGGCAATCCGGCAGCTGCTCCACCAGGCAATCCTCGTAGAAGGACATGGGCTCGGACTTAACCCGGGCCGGTGCGGCGGCGCGGATGCGGGCGGCGAGGTCGCGGCCGATCTTGAGGATGCCGACATGCTCGCCGAGCGGCGGATCTGCCTCGTCGGAAAGCCGCTTGGAGAGACGGCGCACCGCCGGCAGGGGCAGGCCCGGCCGGCGGTCTGCCCAGCTGTAATACTCATCGCCTGAATCGGTGGTGCCGGAGACGAGGGCGGCATTGTCCATCGGGGCCGCCAGCAGGGCCTCGAGGCCGCGGCGCTCATAGGCAATGTCGGAATCGAGGAGCAGGAAGGGTTCATCCACGGCGTCGAGCGCCACGGCGAGGCTCACCAGCGAGCCATTGTCGGCATAGCGCGGATTGAACCGCGTGGCGAGGAAGCCGCCCGAGGACTGCGCCAGCGCATCATAGAAGTCGGCGCAGTGGCCGGTGACGATGATGGCACGGGAGATGCCGCAGGACCTGAGGATCAGCAGCGACCGCTCGACCAGGGTGACGCCCTGGCAGGGAATGAAGCCCTTGGGCCGCTCGCGGAAGTCATCGCCCAGGCGCATGCCGCGGCCGGCGGCGAGAATGACCGCGGTGGAAACTGCCATGGTAAAATTCCTTGTGACTGTGTAGAGGTGCCGGAGATGATGCGGAGCACATATCAGGAGTCAGGCGCGACATGAAGGCCGTGTCACTGGCGTCGATCATAAGCGACTATCGCGCCCACAAGATGGCGGAGGAACTGACCAGCGACTGGGGTTCGGTGGTGTTCTACCGCTACCCCGCCTTCGTGCTGACCTGGGCCGTGGCGCCGCTCGGCGTGACGCCCAACCAGCTGACGATGGCCGGCGCCCTTCTGGTGCCGCTCATCGCGCTTGCCGCCTGGCTTCTGCCGGTGGGCTGGGCGATGGCGGTGATCACCGTGCTGGCGCTGGCCTTCAACGTGCTCGATTGTGCCGATGGCTCGCTGGCCCGCGCCACGGGGCGGAGTTCGCTGCTTGGGCGCTACCTCGATTTCGCGGTGGATGTCCTCTACCGCAACACCGCCTATGCCGCCTATGGGCTGATCGCCGACCGGATCTGGCCCGGCGCCGCCATTCCATGGCTGACAGTCGGCCTGTGCTGCGGATTGCTGGTCACCTATGCCCGGCTCAACCGGGTCTATGCCGAGAAGCTGTTCCCGCCGCGACAGGCGGCATCGGGGCCCGTACGGCGTAGCGCCTTCGACAGGGTGTTCAGCATTCTCTCCGGCATCGATACACTGCTGCCGCTGGTGGCGCTGATCGCCTGGGCGGCGGGGCTGCTGTGGGTGGCCATGATCTGGTTCCTGTTCTACACGCTGGGCGACGCGCTGGTTGAACTCGCCGGCAACCTGCAGCGGGCGCGCGAGATCGACGACACCACGCCCCGCGCCTGAGCAAATTCAATCATAAGTTGTTTCTCGTGCCGTCTAATCGATTGCGCATGAGCGACAACCTGTAGATGTTTCGCGATGCGGGCCCGCCGCTGGGGCGAGTCGTCGCGAAGCAATGGGGGACGGGTCATGGATATCGTAAGCTTGATCGTTCAGCTGATTGCCGGTGCCGTGGGCGGCAATCTGGCGGGCAAGGCAAATGCGAAGTTCGACATGGGCGGGGCCGCCAACTCGATCTTCGGCGCCATTGGCGGCGTGGTGCTGGGCCAGATCGTCGAGCGGGTGACGGGTGGCGCGGTGACGGCCGACCAGGCCGCTGCGGCCACGCAGGGGATGGACATCGCCGGCATCATCTCCAGCCTGGTGGGCGGCGGCGCCGGCGGCGCCGTCCTGTCGGCCGTCATCGGCGCGCTGAAGAACCGCTGATCGACCACGGCTTTGCATGAGGGCCGCCGGTTCTTGCCGGTGGCCTTTCCTGTGACCAGGGCGGCTTGGCAGGGGCAGAACCGCAGGCGATACTCCGGCCATGAGCATGGCCCCCCGTCACCGCCCCTTCCTCACCGCGGGTGCAGCCTTCGAGATCGGGCTGAAGCCGATGGAGATGGCGCAGTGGCTGGATGTGGGGCCGGACCATGCGGTGTTCATGGCCGCCAAGCGGGCGCGCCTTTCAGGCTGTCCGCCACTCTATTACCGCACGCTGGAGCGCTCACGCCCGGCGCAGGTCGAGTTGCTGCGCCTGGTGGCGGCAAACCTTCTTGCCCACCACGCCGATGCCTTCGCCGGCAGCGAGGCCCTGCTGCAGGACCTGATCGACGGCAGCAGCCATGACCTGACCTCGCCGCAGCGCGAGCCGCTCGCCAGCCTTGGCGACATGGTGGAAGAGGATTTCGTGCTGTTCGGGCACGAGGCGGGCGGTGACGTCGTGATCGCCGCCTCCAATGCCTACACGAGTTCCGGCCGCATCGTGTCCTGCGTCGGGCGCGACATGCGCTTCGCCCATGAGCCGGTGCCGCGCCTCAACGAGGAACTGGGCGCGCGCATCGACCGGGTGATCGGCAATGTGCAGGCGGGAAAGCCCGTGGTGCGCTTCAACTGGTTCGTGACGCCCATTGCCAGCCGGCTGTTTCCCGAGGCTTCGCATCATGCCAACGTGGCGGCCGGTGAAGCCGTGGCGCGGGACCTCGCGGCTGACCATGGCCAGGCTGGCGAGCTTCTGTGGTTGCGCGTCGAGCGCCAGACCTTCCTGCGCCTGCCGGAGACGGGTGCGCTGGCCTTCGGCATCCACACCTATTCCGACCCGCTGTCGTCGATTGCCGCCGAGCGCGACAGCCTGCTGGCGCTGCAACGCCTGCTCGAGAGCTACAGCGAGGCGCGCCTTGCCTATGGCGGCATGCTGGCGACGCGCCGGCCGATCCTGCGCTGGATCGCGGAGCGGTTGTCTGCCTGACGGCCTGTGGTTGAGCGGGCTGCGAACGGAACCTTTCACCCGGTAACGGCGTTGCCACCCCCGCAGCTTTCGAACAGGGGTGATGACGACACGACTCTTGAGGGCCCTGCCGCCCCCGCCGCATGAATTGCTCGCCGGTGCGAGCCTGTTTCTCGACCTCGACGGCACGCTGGTGGACATCGCCGCGCGGCCTGATGCCGTGCAGGTCGACCAGCGCCTGCTGGACCTTCTGGCAAGGCTCTCGACGATGCTCGGCCGCCGCCTGGTCGTGGTGAGCGGCAGGCCGGCTGCCGAGGTTCAGGCCTTCCTGCGCGGCACGGGCGTGGCCGTTGTGGGCAGCCATGGTGCCGAACTGGAGGGCCATGCGTTGCAGCAGGCCGCCCCCGCGCCACCAGACGACATGATGCGCAGCCTTGCCACCTTCGCCACCACACATCCGGGCGTGCTGATCGAGACCAAGCCTTTCGGCATCGCCATTCATTATCGCCTCGCCCCGCAGGCCGGCCTGGCGGCGCATGCGCTGGCGCAGCACGTCGCGGCGCTGCACGGCTTCGCGCTGCAGCCTGGCAAGCAGGTGATCGAGATCAAGTATCACCGCATCACCAAGGGCGACGCGGTGCGACGCCTGATGGCGGTTGCGCCGATGCAAGCGGGGCGGCCGCTGTTCATCGGCGATGACGAGACCGATGAAGCGGGCTTCGCCGCCGCCGCGGCGCTGGGTGGCGACGGCATCCTCGTCGGGCCGCCGCGCGCGACGCAGGCGCATTTCGGCCTCGCCGGCGTGGCGGCGGCGCTGGCATGGCTGGAGGATGCGATGGGGTGCCTGACATGATGCCGGCGCTGGACCTGTGGCTGATCGGCAATTGCCAGGTGAGCGCGCTCATCGACCGCGCCGGGGCCATGGTGTGGGCCTGCGTGCCGCGCGTCGATGGCGACCCGCTGTTCTCCGCCCTGCTGGGGCGGGGGCAGCGAGAGGGTTCAGAGGCCCGTGGCATCTGGTCGATCGAACTCGAAGGCTGCGCCAGCGTGCGCCAGGCCTATCGCCGCAACACGCCGATCCTCGTCAGCACCTTCGACGACGGGGCAGGCAATGCCATGGAGGTGATCGACTTCTGCCCGCGGCGGCAGCGCCTCGACAGGGTCTATCGCCCAACCGCCTTCGCCCGGATCGTGCGGCCGCTGGCGGGCGCGCCGCGCATCCGCGTCAGGCTCAGGCCCACCTTCGACTATGGCGCGGCGCAGGCGGCGCGCACCTTCGGCTCCAACCACATCCGCTATGTGCTCGATGATGCGAGCTACCGGCTGACAACCGATGCACCGGTGTCCTTCATCGGCGAGGAACTGGCCTTCCGGCTGGAACGGCCGCTGCATTTCTTCCTCGGCCCCGACGAGTCCTTCGCGGGGTCCATCTCCTCGGGGCTGGAGGAGATGCTGGAGGACACGGCGTCCGAATGGCAGCTCTGGGCACGCGGGCTGGCAACGCCCCCTGACTGGCAGGATGCGGTGATCCGCGCCGCGATTTCGCTGAAGCTCTGCCAGCATGAGGAGACCGGCGCCATCGTGGCCGCCATCACCACCTCGATCCCCGAGCATGAGGGCTCCGAGCGCAACTGGGACTATCGCTACTGCTGGATCCGCGATGCCTATTACACCGTGCAGGCGCTGAACCGCCTGGGCGCGCTGGACGTGCTGGAGGGCTATCTCGGCTTCCTCCGCAACGTCGTCAACGTGGCGGGCGGCGGGCACGTGCAGCCGCTCTACAGCGTGCTGGGCGAGCCGCGCGTGGCCGAGCGCGTGGCGGCGGGGCTTTCCGGCTATCGTGGCATCGGGCCGGTGCGCGTGGGCAACCAGGCCCATGAGCAGGTGCAGAACGACGTCTATGGCCAGATCGTGCTGTCCAACGTGCAGGCCTTCTTCGACAGCCGGCTGCTGCGCATGTCGGGGCTCGCCGATTTCCAGGCGCTGGAACGGGTGGGCGAGCGCGCCTGGGAGGTGCATGACCAGCCCGACGCGGGACTGTGGGAGTTCCGCACCATCAGCGCCGTCCATACCTATTCCGCCGCCATGTGCTGGGCCGCCTGCGACCGGCTGGCGCGGGCCGCCGAGGTGCTGGGCCTGACGCCGCGGCGCGATCTGTGGGTGGAACGCGCGCGCCACATCAGGACGATGATCGAGCAGGGCGCCTGGCGGGCGGAGGCCGGCACCATGTCGGCAACGATCACCGGCGACCAGCTCGACGCCAGCCTGATCCAGCTTCTCGACCTGCGCTTCTTCGCGCCCGCGGACGAGCGCTTCCAGGGCACGCTGCGGGCGGTGGAAGCAGCACTGCGGCGCGGCCCCTACATGCTGCGCTACGCGACGGAGGACGACTTCGGCATTCCGCGCACCGCCTTCAACTTCTGCACCTTCTGGCTGATCGAGGCGCTGCACATCATGGGGCGCCAGCAGGAGGCGCGCGCCCTGTTCGAGGAGATGCTGTCACGCCGCACGGCGGCCGGCCTGCTGTCCGAGGACATCGACCCGGAGAGCGGCGAATTGTGGGGCAACTATCCGCAGACCTATTCGCTGGCGGGCCTCATCAACTGCGCGCTGCTGCTGAGCAGGCCCTGGAGTGCGGTGCGATGATGAGGCGCCTGCTCGACCTGCCGCTGCGGCTGGGCCCTGCCATCTTCGCCATGCTGGCGCTGGTGGTGCTGCTGGCGCTGACGCTGCTGGCCATCCCACCCTCGAGGCTCCTGATGGAGCAATGGGCCAATGCCGACGTGCTGTCACGCTCGCGGCTGATCTTCGGATCGGTGCAGGGGCCGGTGCGGCGTGCGCTGGCCGATGGCGACGACGAGCGGCTGGCCAGCATCCTCGCCGGCGTGGCGGAGGATGACCGCGTGCTGGCGGTGGGCCTGTGCGACGCGGGCGGCACCATGCGCGGCGCCACCAGCATGATGCCGCCGGACTTCTCGTGCGACAGCGCGGCGCGCTCCGAGGCGGAGAGCTTCTCCCACATCGTGCAGGACGGGCGGCACGTGTTCGTCGCCACCTTCCCGGTTTCCACGCCGGCGGGCAATGCCTATCTGGCGGTGCTGAACGACCTGTCCTACATCGCCGAGCGGACGTGGCAGATCCAGATCTATGTGGTGGCCACGCTGCTGGGCTTCGGGCTGGTGATCGGCGGGGCGGGCGCGGTGCTGATCTTCTATCTGCTGAAGCGCTGGGCGGAGTCGCTGCGCCAGGCGGTGGAGAATGCGCGGCGCGGCAAGCGCCTGCCGGCAGGCCGCGACATGTCCGGCATCGAGCGCCAGATCGCGCTGCTGTTCAAGGAGATCGAGGCGACGCGCGGACGCTCGGAGACGGCGGAGGTGAAGTGGTCGCCGCAGTCGCTGCATGACCTGCTGGCCACCACGCTTCCCGATGCGGAGATCATCATCGTCTCCAACCGCGAGCCCTATATCCACAACCGCAGGAACGGCGCCATCGAACTGCAGACCCCGGCGAGCGGCCTCGTCTCGGCGCTGGAACCGGTGATGCGCGCCTGCGGCGGCACATGGATCGCGCATGGCAGCGGCAGCGCCGACCGCGACATGGTGGACGCCCAGGACCGCCTCGCCGTGCCGCCGTCCGACCCCGCCTACCGGTTGCGTCGCGTGTGGGTGAGCGAGGAGGAGCAGAACGGCTATTACTATGGCCTCGCCAATGAGGGGCTCTGGCCGCTGTGCCACATCGCCTTCGTGCGCCCGGCCTTCCGCGAGGAGGACTGGCGCTTCTACCGCACCATCAACCAGCGCTTCGCCGATGCGGTGGCGGCGGAGGCCACCACGCCGGACCCCATCGTGCTGGTGCAGGACTATCACTTCGCGCTGGCGCCGCGGATGATCCGCAAGCTGCTGCCGGAGGCGACGATCATCACCTTCTGGCACATTCCATGGCCCAATGCCGAGACCTTCGGCATCTGCCCGTGGAAGGAGGAGATCCTCGACGGGCTTCTGGGCAGCAGCATCATCGGCTTCCACACGCAGTTCCACTGCAACAATTTCTTCGACACGGTGGACCGCTTCATCGAGAGCCGCATCGACCGCGAGACCGCGGCGGTGACGCTCGCCGGGCACGAGACCCTGATCCGCCCCTATCCCATCTCCATCGAGTGGCCGCCCGCGGCACTGAAGGGGCAGCTGCCGGTCGAGGCCTGCCGCAGGGCGGTGCGCGAGCGCTTCGGGCTGGCGCCCAGCGCCTGCATCGCGGTGGGCATCGAGCGCTTCGACTATACCAAGGGCATCCTCGACCGCATGCACTCGATCGACGTGCTGCTGACGCTTCATCCGGAATGGCGCGGGCGCTTCACCTTCATCCAGGTCGCCGCCCCGACGCGCAGCAAGCTGGCGAGCTACAGCAGGCTGCAGGACGAGGCCCTCGCGCTGGCCGATGAGATCAATGCGCGCCATGGCCAGGACGGGCACCAGCCCATCCGCCTGGTGGTGCGCCACCATGAGCCGCCGGAGGTGTTCGAACTGTTCCGCGCCGCCGATCTGTGCATCGTCAGCAGCCTGCATGACGGCATGAACCTGGTGGCCAAGGAATTCGTGGCGGCACGCGACGACGAGCAGGGCGTGCTCATCCTCTCCACCTTCGCCGGTGCCTCGCGCGAACTGACCGAGGCGCTGATCGTCAACCCCTACGACGCGCGGTCGATGGCCGAGGCGCTGAACGCCGCGCTGCTGATGCCGGCGGACGAGCAGCAGGAGCGCATGCACCTGATGCGCCAGCAGGTGCGCGAGCAGAACGTCTATCGCTGGGCCGGGCGCATGCTGCTCGACGCGGCGCGCATAAGGCAGCGCCGGCGCGTGCTGGCGCTGGCGGGATCGGCCCTCTAGTGCAGCTTCCACTCCGCGCCGACGTGGCGCAGCTCCACCGGGCCGACGATCCCGGCATGGGCCACGCGCACCTGCGCCAGCGGACCTTCCAGGTTATGCGACCAGAAATCGAGGAACTTGATGAGGCGGGGGAATTTCGGGGCGAGGTCGTAGTCCTGCCAGATATAGGTCTGCAGCAGGTTCTGGAAATCCGGCAGGCGGTACATGATTTCCGCGGTGGTGAGGCTCCAGCCCTGCAGCTGACGTTCGAAGTCCCGGTCGCCCATGTCGTTCCTCCTCGGCAGTTGAGACTCGGCCATGCTGCCAAAGCGGGATTGTCCGCGTCAAGAAGACGCTTCGCATTTGCGAATGAAATCAATATCTTGGCAGCCTCTCTCCGAGAGTGCTGCCAAGGCTACTGGGCGAGGCTCGCGACCTTGGCATCGGCGAAGGCGAAGCAGCCCGCGATCACCGGGCTCACCGGGAGTTCGCGATAGGCGCCGAGAGCGCCCTCGCGCGTGAGCCTGCCGGCAAGGCCCGGTTCGTCACCAGCCACCACCCAGACGAAGGGCAGGCCGCTCTGCTTGACGATGCGCGCATTGGCACGCGCCAGCGCCGAAAAGGCCTCGTCCTGTGGCGTACCTGGCTCGAACACTGCGAGCATAGGGCCACTGGCCTCTGGCGGCAGTGCCGCGTGGCGCATCACCACTGCCATGCCGATGAGCCAGATGGCGATGACGCCTGCAAACAGCGCCAGCGCCAGCCGGTGGCCGGTGAGAGTCATCACGCGGTTGCAAAGCGCGGCGCGCGCTGCTCGCGGATCGGCAGGTTGACGATGAAGGCGAAGACGCCCAGCGCCACGCTCAGCCACCACACGATGTCGTAGGAGCCGAACTGGTCATAGAGCCGGCCTGCCAGCCAGACGCCGAGGAAGGACCCGACCTGGTGGCTGACGAAGACGAAGCCATAGAGCGTTGCCATGTAGCGCGTGCCGAACATGACGGTGACGAGGCCCATGGTCAGCGGCACGGTGGAGAGCCAGAGCAGGCCCATGGAGCAGGTGAACAGCAGCGTCGTCACCGGCGTCACCGGCAGCAGCACGAAGCCCGCGGTGATGGCGGCGCGGATCAGGTAGATGAAGGCCAGCGGCACGTGCTTCTCGCCGCGCCCGCCGATGATGCCGGAGACATAGGAGCCCACCACGTTGAACAGCCCGATCAAACCCATGGCGATGCCGGCAAACTCCTTCGAGATGCCGTGCTCGGCCAGATAGGCCGGCATGTGCACGGTGATGAAGGCGAGCTGGAAGCCGCAGACGAAGAAGCCAGAGACCAGCAGGATGTAGGAGCGGTGCCCGAAGGCCAGCCCGATCGCCGCTTTCATGGTGAGGTCCGCCTCGCCCGGTGTGGGGCGGCTGCCCGAGGTGTTCTGCTTCAGAAGCGGCGCGGCGAAGAGGATGATGAGCAGCGACAGGCAGGCGAGGATGACGAGCGCCTGCTGCCAGCCATAGGCCGACACCAGCATGGCGCCCAGCGGCGCGAAGATGAACTGGCCGAGCGAGCCTGACGCCGTGGCGATGCCGAAGGCCCAGCTCCTGCGGTCCGGCGGCACGATGCGGCCCAGGGCCGCCATGACGATCGAGAAGGACGAGAAGGCGATGCCGATGCCAACCAGCACGCCGCCGCCCAGGTTGAACATCGAGGCGGAGGAGGTCCAGGCCATCATCAGCATGCCGAGGCAGTAGATGACGGCACCGGCCATCAGCACGCGGGCCGAGCCATAGCGGTCCGCCAGCATGCCGGCGACGGGGGTGGCGATGCCCCAGACCAGGTTCTGCATCGCCATGGCGAAGGAGAAGATCTCGCGCGGCCAGCCATGCGCCTCCGATACCGGCACGGTGAAGAAGCCGAAGGTCGAACGCACGCCGAAATTGACGATGGCCACCAGGCAGCCCGCGACGATCATCGCGGTGATGGTGTGGTACCAGGGGATGTGGGTTTCGGCGCGGGCTTCGGTGCTCATGCGGGGTCCATAACGGGCTCGCGCCGCGTGCTCAATCGCGTTTTGCTGATGGGTGCAGCAGCTTTCCTGATGAGTGGCCCGAACTGCGCGATGGCAACCCCGAGGATGATCAGCGCGCCACCCAGCACCAGCGGCCAGGTCAGGTGCTCGCCCAGCAGCAGGATGCCGCCGATCGCCGCCACCACAGGCTGCACGTAGAGGAAAACCCCGGCGATCGAACTGTCCATCGACCCCAGCGCATAGTTCCACGCCGAGGTGGCGAGGAAGGTGCCGAAGACCACGACGAAGCCGACCGCAGCCCATGCGGTGAGGTTCATCGCGGCGAGCGTCTGGGGAAAGTCCAGGGAGACGAAGAACGGCATGGGCAGCGCCGAGATCGCCATGGCGAGGCAGGCCACGGGGAGTGCGCCATATTTGTTGGAGGCCGGGCGGATCACCACCGTGTAGATGCCCCAGCCCATGGTCGAGAGCGTCACCAGCACCAGCCCGAACAGCGAGACATCGCCGGAGGGGGCGATGGTCGAGCCCAGCATCAGCGCTGCCGTGCCGAGCATCGAGACGAAGATGCCGCCGATCAGCCAGGGGGTCAGCCGGTCGCCCGCGAAGACGACGGCGAAGAGCGCGATCCACACGGGTTCGAGCCCGAAGATCAGCCCGGTCCAGCTCGCCGGCACCGACTGCATGCCGAAGGCGGCGAGGATCTGGTAGCCGAGATTGCCGGCAAGTGCCGCGATGGCGATGCGGCCCCAGTCGCGCCATGCGATCTGGCGCACACCGGTGAACAGGCAGACGATGATGGCGAGAAGGCCCGCGGGATAGAGCCTGAGCACCATGGCGGCCTGCGGGTTGAGCTCGGTGATGAGATAGCGCATGGCCACCGGGATCAGCCCCCACATGGTGACGGCGAAGAGCACTGCCGCCAGGGCGGCGAGGCCGCCGCCCAGCGTGAGCCTGCCGCCGAACTGCGCGATGGCCACACCCGCCATGATCAGCGCGCCGCCAATGATCATGCCGCCCGTCACCGTCTCGCCCAGCATCAGGGCACCCGCCGCAACGCCGATGGGCGGCACCAGATAGAGGAAGGCGCCCGCCGCTGCCGCGGGAAGCCGCGCCGCACCATAGTTCCATGTCACCATGGTCAGCGCGGTGACGAAGACCACGAGATAGGCCATCTCCGCCCAGTTGCGCGGCGTCATGCCGGCCAGCGTGGCAAGGGTCGAGGGCCGCCCGAGCAGCAGCACGAGGGCGATGGAGGTGATGACCACCGACATGGCCGTGACCGGCAGCGAGCCATATTTCTGCGACAGGGGCTTGCTCACCACCGCATAGATCGCCCAGCAGGTGCCGGAGACGAAGATCATGGCACAGCCGGTGAGGAACTGCGTGGCATCACCCGTGACGCCGAGGTCGTTCCACACCAGGAACACGATGCCGGCAAAGCCGGTGAAGAGGCCGACGATCACCGCAGGCGTGAGCTTCTCGCTGGCGGCGATGATGCCGACGAGCGCGATGAGCAGCGGTTGCGTGCCGATGATCAGGCTGCCGGTTCCGGCATTGATGCGCTCGAAGCCGAAGGCGGAGCCCAGATTGTAGCCGGTGAAGCCGACCAGCGAGACGAAGATCATGCGCGGCCAGTCGGCCTTCGCGATGCGCCAGCCCCGCGTGGCGATGAGCACGCCGGTGAACAGCAGGCCCACCAGCGCATAGCGGATGGCGAGATGGTCGGCAGGCCCCAGCGCCAGCGACAGCGAGCGGAAGAACACGGGGCTCACGCCCCACACGAGCATGGTGAAGAGGAGTGCCAGGATGGCGCGGATGTCCATCGCCTAGCGCCTCGCCACCAGCGCAGGGCCGAACTGCGCCGCGGCGACACCCGCCAGCATGAGAAGACCGCCCGCCACCACATAGACCGTCACCGCCTCGCCCAGCATAAGCGCTCCTGCCACCACCGCGACGACGGGGATGAGATAGAGGAAGGTTCCGGCGGCGGTGCTGGAGAGGTGCTTCGAGCCATAGTTCCACAGCATGGTGCCGCCGAGCCCGGTGACCAGCACGAGATAGGCGACCTCCGCCCATTGCCGCAGGCTGAGGCTGGCGAAGAGGGCAGGGAGCGGCTGGCTCGCCGCGCCGATCATGATGGGGGCCGCGATCAGCATGGTGATGGCGGTGACGGTGAAGCTGTCATGCTTCGCCAGCAGCGGCTTGGTGGCGATGGTGTAGATGGCCCAGCCGATGCAGCACAGGAAGAGATAGAAGATGCCGAGCGGCGAGACGCTGCTGGGCGCCTCGGCGCGGAGGTCGGGCCAGAACAGCACCGCGGCCCCGGCAATCGCCATGGCGACGCCGAGCAGCACCCAGCGCGTCATCTTCTCGCCCAGCAGGGTGGCGGCGAGGATGGCGATCATCAAGGGCTCGATCATGGTCACCAGCGTGCCCACCCCGGCGGGAACGAGCTCGAAACCGGCATTCACGAACCAGTTGTAGCCCGCCATGCCGGCGATGCCGGCCACGAGGAAGCGCGGCCAGTCGGCCCGCGGAATGCGCCAGGTGCCGAGCCAGGCCAGCACGGTGACGTTGATCAGGCTGAGGCAGAGATAGCGCACCGCCAGCGAATTCTCGTGGCTGAGGGCCAGCGCCAGCGTGCGCATGAACACCGACGAGCAGCCCCAGAACAGCATGGCGGCAACGAGGGCGAGAATGGCGCGGGTCTTGATGCTGTTCATGCGGAATCCCAGGGAAACCCATGGGTGCATGAAGATCGGGCAGCGGTCAATCAGCGAGGCATGCGATGGGCGGGGGCCTGCCGGTACCTTAGGTCTCCCATCATGCCCGGGCCGTCCCGGGCATCCTCTTCGATGTCCGCAAAAAAAGATCGCCGGGACGAGCCCGGCGATGATGCGGTGTGGGGTATGGCAGGATCGGGCTTACGCCACGCCCTTGTCGGCCATCAGCTGCTTCAGCTCGCCCGACTGGAACATCTCCATCATGATGTCCGAGCCGCCGACGAACTCGCCCTTGACGTAGAGCTGCGGGATGGTGGGCCAGTTTGTGTAGTCCTTGATGCCCTGGCGGAGTTCCGCCGAGTCGAGCACGTTGATGCCCTTGAAGGGGACACCGAGGTGCTGGAGGATCTGCACCGAACGGCCGGAGAAGCCGCACATCGGCATGTCCGGCGTGCCCTTCATGAACAGCACGACGTCGTTGGACTTCACTTCGTTGTCGATCTCTTTGGCGATGTCGGTCATTGGTCTCTACCCTTTCATTCCGTCATCCCGGCGAAGGCCGGGATCCAGCTTTCTTTCTTCGGCCCCTGAAGCTGGATCCCGGCCTTCGCCGGGATGACGGCTCCAAGGGAAATACTCATTCCGGCGCGCTCGTCTGCAGCGCCAGCGCATGGAGTTCACCGCCCATGCGGCCCTTGAGGGCGGCATAGACCATCTGGTGCTGCTGGACGCGCGACTTGCCCTTGAAGGCGGCGGAGACGACGTTGGCGGCATAATGGTCGCCATCGCCCGCAAGATCGCGGATGGTGACGGTGGCATCGGGCAGCGCCTCCTTGATGAAGCGCTCGATGTCGGTGGCGGACATGCCCATGGACGAGTTCCCCCTAAAGCTCGCCCGACATGTAGGCCGGGAACCAGCCTTCATGGGCGACGCGCAAATCGGCCACAGATATAGAGGGGCCGGCTTCGATCTTCAATGTAGCCGCGGATGTGACGGTTCCGACCTGCACCACCGCGACCCCGGCCTTGGCGGCCTCCGCCAGCAGCACGGCAGCATTGTTGGGCGAGGTGGTGACGACATAGCGCGCCTGGTCCTCGCCGAAGAGCTGTTCGTGGGTGAGCGCCGAGAGGCTGGCGCCCAGCCCCGAGGCCATCGCCATCTCGATCACCGCGAGGCCGAGCCCGCCGTCGGAGACGTCATGCACGGCGGTGAGCTGGCCAGTGCGGATGATCTGGCGGACGAAGTCGCCGTTCTTCTTTTCCAGTGCGAGGTCGACCGGCGGCGGCGCGCCCTCTTCCTTGCCCAGCACTTCGCGGAGATAGACCGACTGGCCGAGGTGGCTGCCATGGCCGCCGACGAGCAGGATCACGTCATCGGCGTGCTTGAAGGCGATGGTGGCCATGGTGTCGACGTCGGGGATGAGACCGATGCCGCCGATCGCCGGGGTCGGCAGGATGCCCTGGCCATTGGTCTCGTTGTAGAGCGAGACATTGCCCGAGACGATGGGGAAGGCGAGCATGTTGCAGGCCTCCGACAGGCCTTTGATGGCGTGCACGAACTGGCCCATGATCTCCGGCCGCTCGGGGTTGCCGAAGTTCAGGTTGTCGGTGATGGCGATCGGATCGGCGCCCACGGCGGTGAGGTTGCGCCAGCATTCGGCCACGGCCTGCTTGCCGCCCTCGAACGGATCGGCCTCGACATAGCGCGGCGTCACATCGGTCGAGACCGCGATGGCCTTCTTGCCGCGAATGCGGACGACACCGGCATCGCCGCCGGGGATCTGCGCGGTGTTGGAGCCGATCAGGCTGTCATACTGCTCCCACACCCAGCGCCTGGAGCACATGTCGGGCGAGCCGACGATCTTGAGGATGGCGGCCTTCAGGTCATTGGGCGCCGGCACGTCCTTCAGCACCGGCAGCTTCTTCGGCGGCACCCAGGGGCGGTCATATTCCGGCGCCTCGTCGCCCATCTGCTTGATGGGCAGGTCGGCCATCACCTGGCCCTTGTGCTTGATGACGAAGCGCAGCGTGTCGGTGGTCTTGCCGACGATGGCGAAGTCGAGGCCCCATTTGTGGAAGATGGCTTCCGCCTGTTTCTCCTTGGCGGGGTCGAGCACCATGAGCATGCGCTCCTGGCTTTCCGACAGCATCATCTCATAGGCCGTCATGCCCGCCTCGCGGCAGGGCACCTTGTCGAGATCGAGCTCGATGCCGAGATCGCCCTTCGCCCCCATCTCGACGGCGGAGGACGTGAGGCCAGCGGCACCCATGTCCTGGATGGCGATGACGGCGCCGGACGCCATCAGTTCGAGGCAGGCCTCGAGCAGGCACTTCTCGGTGAAGGGATCGCCGACCTGCACGGTGGGGCGCTTCTCCTCCGCCTTGTCGTCGAATTCGGCCGACGCCATGGTGGCGCCGTGGATGCCGTCACGCCCCGTCTTGGCGCCGAGATAGACGACGGGCAGGCCGACGCCCTTGGCCTTCGAGTAGAAAATGGAATCGGCGCGCGCCAAGCCCACCGCCATGGCGTTGACGAGGATGTTGCCATTGTAGCGCGGGTGGAAGTTCACCTCGCCGCCGATGGTCGGCACGCCGAAGGAATTGCCGTAGCCGCCGATGCCGTGGACGACGCCCGAGACGAGGTGGCGCGTCTTGGGGTGTGCGGGCTCACCGAAGCGCAGCGCGTTCATCGCCGCGATGGGGCGGGCCCCCATGGTGAAGACGTCACGCAGGATGCCGCCGACACCCGTCGCCGCGCCCTGGTAGGGCTCGATGAAGGAGGGGTGGTTGTGGCTCTCCATCTTGAACACGATGGCATCGCCGTCGCCGATGTCGATGACGCCGGCATTCTCGCCCGGGCCCTGGATGACCTTCGGTCCCTTGGTGGGCATGGTCTTCAGCCATTTCTTGGACGACTTGTAGGAACAGTGCTCGTTCCACATGGCGGAGCAGATGCCGAGCTCGGTCAGCGTGGGCTCGCGGCCGAGCAGCTTCACGAAGCGCTCGTATTCGTCCGGCTTCAGGCCGTGGCTCTTGACGAGGTCCGGGGTGATCTTGGTGTCATTGGCGAGGGTCATGGGCAGGGGCTTTAGCGCGGGGGCGGGCGAATCTCAAATGCACATTGCGCGGAGTTATGCCCCGATTTTCATCATCGCCGGGCTAGTCCCGGCGATCCTCTTCGGGGCGGCGGGAAAGGATGGCCGGGACACGCCCGGCCATGATGACGGTGGGGGCGGGGCGTAGGGCGTCACCCCTTCACCTTCCCGATCCAGCTTTCGAAGGCCTTCAGGAAGCCCTCCAGGAACCCCTTGGTCTCCGGCTTCACGAAGCCGCCCTTGCCGTCGAGCAGCGTCTGGACCTGCGCGACATAGGCCTCGGGCTGCTGCAGCGTGGGCATGTTGAGGAAGACCAGCGACTGGCGCAGGTGGTGGTTGGCGCCGAAGCCCGAGAGCACGCCCTGCGAGATCGAGATCACCGCCGCGGGCTTGCCGTTCCAGGAGGACTTGCCATAGGGGCGCGAACCCCAGTCGATGGCGTTCTTGAGGACGCCGGGCACCGAGCGGTTGTATTCCGGCGTGGCGAAGAGCACGGCGTCGGAGCCCTCGATCGCCTGCTTGAAGGCGGTGACGCTGGCCGGCGGACTGGCCTCGAAATCCGAGTTGAACAGGGGGAGATCACCGATCTCGACGATGGTGAGCTTCAGGCCCGCGGGGGCGATTCCCTTCAGCGCCTCCACCAGATGGCGGGTGAGGGACTCCTTGCGGAGGCTGCCGATGAGGACGGCGACGTTATGGGGCATGGTGGTCTCCTGTCTGTAACTGAATAGATTACAGATAAGGATGCGGAAGGGTTCCGGGGAGGCATGGGGTGATCACGAGTTCGTGAACGGAGAGCGCCTTCCCTCGTTCCGTCACCCCAGCGAAAGCTGGGGCCCAGCTTCCTTTCTGGAGGCTCAGGGAGCAGCGTAGAGCGGGATTATGGAAGTGTCCGCTAGGGGCATACCTGAAGGTCGCTCAAAGCGAAAAGCAATCGTTACGAACCCCACCAAAGCTGGGCCCCAGCTTTCGCTGGGGTGACAGAGCAGGGGGCAGGCGGCCCTTACGCCGCCAGCAGGCTCTCGAACAGCGGGCGGCAATCGGTCCGGCCGTGCAGCGGCTCGATCATGTTCTCGGGATGCGGCATCATGCCGATCACCGTGCCGGACTCGTTCATGATCCCGGCGATGTCGTTCAAGGCCCCGTTCGGATTGGTGTTTTCGGCGTAGCGGAAGACCACGCGGTTGTCGCCTTCGAGGCGCTTCAGCGTCTCGGGATCGCAGATGTAGTTGCCCTCGCCATGGGCCACGGGGCAGGAGACGATGGTGCCCCTCGCCACCTTGTTGGTGAAGAAGGTCTGGTTGTTCTCGACCTTCAGCTTCACCTGGCGGCAGACGAAGCGCAGGTCCTTGTTGCGCACGAGGACACCCGGCAGGAGGCCCGCTTCGGTGATGATCTGGAAGCCGTTGCAGACGCCAAGAACCTTGAGTCCTTTCAAGGCTTTGGCGCGAATGTCTTGCATGATGGGTGAACGCGCGGCGATGGCCCCGCAGCGCAGGTAGTCGCCATAGGAGAAGCCGCCGGGGACCACGACCAGATCGACCTTCGGGAGCTCCGTCTCGGTATGCCAGACGGAGACGGGCCTGGACCCCGTGACGCTCTCGAGCGCCAGCATCATGTCACGCTCGCGGTTGATGCCGGGGAAGACGACTACGGCGGATTTCATGGTCAGCCAAGCTCGATGTCGTAGTTCTCGATCACGGTATTGGCGATGAGCTTCTCGCACATCGCCTTGACCTGCTCCCGGGCCTTGGCCTTGTCGGTCTCGGCCAGTTCGACCTCGAAATACTTGCCCTGGCGGACCTCGCCGACGCCGCCGAAGCCGAGGTGGCCCAAAGCGCCCTCGATGGCCTTGCCCTGGGGGTCCAGCACGCCGGTCTTGAGCGTGACCTTGATCTTTGCCTTCATCAGTTCAAATCCGTCTTCACGAGCTTGGGCTTGGAGCGTTCGGGCTTCTCGCCCTCGGCGATGATCCCCAAGCGGCGGGCCACTTCCTGGTAGGCCTCGACGAGGCCGCCCATGTCGCGGCGGAAGCGGTCCTTGTCGAGCTTGTCCTGGGTCTTGATGTCCCACAGCCGGCAGGAATCGGGGCTGATCTCGTCGGCCAGCACGATCCGCATCATGTCGTTCTCGTAAAGCCTGCCGAACTCGATCTTGAAGTCGACGAGCTTGATGCCGATGCCGAGGAAGAGGCCCGACATGAAGTCGTTGATGCGGATGGCCATGTGCATCATGTCGTCGATCTCCTGGGGCGAAGCCCAGTTGAACGCGGTGATGTGCTCCTCGGAGACCATCGGGTCGCCGAGCTGGTCGTTCTTGTAATAGAACTCGATGATCGAGCGGGGGAGCTGCGTGCCCTCGTCGATGCCAAGGCGCTTGGCCAGCGAGCCCGCGGCGACGTTGCGCACCACGACCTCGAGCGGCACGATCTCGACCTCGCGGACGAGCTGTTCCCTCATGTTGAGCGAGCGCAGGAAATGGGTGGGGATGCCGAGCTCGTTGAGCCTGGTGAAGATGAACTCGGAAATGCGCTGGTTGAGCACACCCTTGCCCTCGATCACCGCCTTCTTCTGGGCGTTGAAGGCGGTGGCGTCATCCTTGAAATGGACGATGATGGTGCCGGGTTCCGGGCCTTCGTAGAGGATCTTGGCCTTGCCCTCGTAGATTCGGGTGCGCCTGCTGTTCATCTGAAATATCCTCATCAAATCCCTAATCCACCCTCCAGAGCTTTAGCCCCGGACGGCGGTTTTCGCCAGTTCTGTTACGAATCCGGGGAGCAATTTCCCCAATCCTTTCGCGGGTCCTTAACGCAGAGCGCTGCGCTGCACAACGGCCCTTGTCTGAGCGGTTGATTTGGCGGGGAGACGTGGTTATTTCAAGGCCTTGATGTGCAACGGGAGACAGGAATGACAACCTTCGATAAGCGCGAGGAAGGCTTCGAGAAGAAGTTCGCCCTGGACGAGGAGCTGCTGTTCAAGGCCGGGGCGCGCCGCAACAAGCTCCTGGGCCTGTGGGCGGCCGAAAAGCTCGGCCTTTACGGCGCGGAAGCCGAGGCTTACGCCAAGTCCGTCGTCATGGCCGACTTTGCGGAAGCGGGCGACGAGGACGTGTTCCGCAAGGTCAGGGACGACTTCAACGTCAAGTCCATCGCCCTGACCGACCAGCAGATCCGCGCCACCATGGACGAGCTGATGGCCAAGGCCGTGGAACAGATCAAGGCTGGCGTCTAAGTGGGCGCTGCCCATTTCGACCTCAGGTCGCGGCTCGCTTCCGGCGAGCCGTTTCTGTTTAGCTGGATGAGCGTGCCCTCGGCGGCACTCGCCTCCCAGGTGGCGAGGCTGCCCTTTGACGGCGTCTGCCTCGACATGCAGCACGGCATGATCGGCTTCCCGGACGCGGTGGGCATGATCGCCGCCATCAATGCCGCCGGCCGGCCCGCCCTGGTGCGCTCACTGTGGAACGACGCGGCGACGCCCGGCCAGTGCTTCGACGCGGGGGCCTCATGCGTCATCGCGCCCATGGTGAACACCCGGGCCCAGGCCGAGGCGCTGGTGCGGGCCGCCAAGTACCCGCCGATGGGGGCGCGGAGCTGGGGCGGCTATACGGCCTTGCAGGCCTCCGGCCTGACGCCCGCCGAATACCTGCGCGAGGCCAACCGCATGACCATGGTCTTCGCCATGGTGGAGACGGTGGAGGCGCTGGAGAATGTCGAGGCGATTGCCGCGACACCGGGCCTCGACGGGCTGTTCGTCGGGCCCTCCGACCTGTCGATCACGCTGTCGAAAGGGGCAGGAGTGGACAAGACCGGCAAGGAGACGCTGGCCGCCATGGCGCGCGTGGCACAGGCCGCCAGGGCCAACGGCATCGTGGCCGGGGCCTTCGGCGGCAGCGCCGAGGTCATCAAGACCTATCTTGGCCTCGGCTATACCTTCATTGCCGCGGCGGTGGACGTGGACCTGATGCAGTGGGGCGCGGCAGACCTCAACCGGACACTTGCCGGTTGAG
Source organism: Aestuariivirga litoralis (assembly GCF_003234965.1). Taxonomy (GTDB): domain Bacteria; phylum Pseudomonadota; class Alphaproteobacteria; order Rhizobiales; family Aestuariivirgaceae; genus Aestuariivirga; species Aestuariivirga litoralis. The sequence continues at coordinate 79,982 of NZ_QKVK01000010.1, read as the reverse complement.
GCTGGCCAATCTAGTTTTGGGCTGAAGGCATCCGACCAAACCGTGATGGAGCAGCCATGAACCGCAGGACCATGCTTTCCTTGCTCGGACTTGCTGTCTTGTCCGTGATCGCCGTTCCCGCATTGGCGCCCCTCCGCGCAGCTTTCGCCAAGGACGGCTCGGGCGGCGGCAGTGACAAGGGCGATGACAATTCCGGGGGCGGCGAGGACAAGTCCGAAGACGGCCAGAAGAGCGGCGACCAGGATGGCAGCGAGACCGAGCAGCCGGGCACGGAAGCCCAGCCGGAGGCGGCGACCGAGTGCGCGGCCGGCACGGACTGCAAGAAGGAATAGGCCCCCGCCCTTTTTCGGCAGCCGGGCCAGCCCATGGTTTGACGCTCGGCGCGTTCCGCGCCAAGGTGGGCGCCATCATGGATCAGCGTGCTTCCCTCATTCCCGGCGCTGAGGCGATCCTCGACCGCCTCATCGCCCTTGCGCTCTGCGCCGGCCCCGTCGCCGCGCAGACCGACAAGTACTTCACCAATACCAGCCGCATCGTGGCGGCGAACGGCGATTCGAAGGTCACCTTCGCCGTGTTCATGCGCCGCCGCGTGGTGGCGGCCCTCGAGCCGGCGATCCGCGTGATCCGCCATTTCGTGCCGGACGTGGAGATCAGGCGCTTCTATGCGGAAGGCGACATCGTGCCGTCCGAATCGAAGATGCTGGAGATCACCGGCTCGATGCAGAAGCTCTCCGAGGTCGAGACGCTGATGCTGCAGAAGGTCGGCTTTCCCTGCGTCTCCGCCAACAATGCCTACGAGATGTGCCGCGCCATTCCGTCGGCGGCCTTCATGGACATGCATGCCCGCCATGGTTCGGGTGCCGAGATGAACATCCTCGCTGCCTATGGCGCGGCCGTCGGCTCCGCTGCGGCGAAGCGTGCCGACCCGGAGGTCAGGGGTTTCATCGGCTCTTCGCAGGACCTGACAGCTCCCTTCTTCGGTGCCAGCGCGGGCATGGGCACCATGCCCCATGCCCTGGTCGGCTACACCGATGGCGACGTGCTGAAGGCGATGCAGATGTTTGCCCGGACGCTGCCGGAGGTAAAGAACCTCACGGCCCTCGTCGACTATACGGGCCATGAGGTGACCGACGCGATCCGCTGCGCGCGCTGGTTCTACGACGAGGCGAAGCTCGACGCCCAGGGCAAGAGCTTCGGCGTCAGGCTCGACACCCATGGCGGCCGCTTCGCCGAGGGGCTCGACTACGAGAAGTCGGTGGACACGGTTGGCCAGTGGCTGGGGGTCCATGGCGAATACAACATCGTCGAGCAGGTGCTGGGGGGCAGGGCCTTCCAGCTCGATCCCAACAACATCCTCGTCGACAAGGTGCGCCGCATCCTGTTCGGCAAGGGCGTGTCGGCGGCGGCCATCATCCATGTGCGGCGCGCGCTGGACGGGGCCGGCTACGGACAGGCCACGATTGTGGGATCCTCCGGTTTCGACCCGCAGAAGTGCCAGATCATGGGTGCCGCGCGCGCGCCCCTCGACATGGTGGGGACCGGCAGCTTCCTGCCCGCCACGTTAACCGAAACTTACGCCACGGCCGACATAATCCGCTATGATGGCCATCGCCGGGTGAAGATTGGCCGGGAATTCCTCCATGAGGATGGGGGCTGAACGCCGGGCTGGGGACGGAGACGAAGCAATGAAGAAGCTGCTTGCCCTGTTCGTGGGGCTGATCATGCTGGCAGGGGCCAGCGCGGGCATCGAGGGTGCAACCGCCAAGACCAAGCCCGCACCCGAGGTCGAGATCCTGGTCGACATCTCGAACCAGACCATGACGGTGGATGTCAATGGCTGGACCTATGGCCGCTGGAAAGTGTCGACGGCGCGCGACGGCTACTACACGCCGCGCGGCTCGTGGCGGCCCTTCATGCTGAAGAAGATGCACTACTCGCGCAAATACGACAATTCGCCTATGCCGAATTCGATTTTCTTCCTCGGCGGCTACGCGATCCATGCCACCTATTACATCAACCAGCTCGGCCGCCCGGCCTCGCATGGCTGCATCAGGCTTCACCCGCAGAACGCGGCGAAGCTCTATTCGCTGGTGCAGAAGCACGGCCTGAAGTCGACGCGCATCACCATCAGCAACTGATTGCCCGGCAGGGCCCTGTTCACGGGGGAGGCGGAACACCGCCTCCCCCATTTTCGTTTCTGCTCGAAGCGGAGTTGCAGAGATGAAGAGAACAGCGCTGATTGCCATGGCACTCGTGCTCATGGCGCTGCCGGTGGCCGCCGACGATGTGGCCGTGCCGGCCCGCGGGCAGGAGGCCGCGGAAGACAGCATGCTCGGCATGCTGACGATGAAGGCCGGTTCGGAACTGTCCGAGGCCGACCGCGGCTACATGAAGGCCATGCAGGCCATGCAACAGGCCCTGATGAAGACCGAGATGACGGGCGATGCCAGCGGCGACTTCGTGCGCATCATGATCCTGCACCACCAGTCGGCAATCGACATGATCGACGTGCTCATGGCGCAGAAGGCGGTCGACCCGAAGATCCGTGACATGGCGGGCAGGATGCGCGCGGCGCAGGCTGGCGAGATCGTGACGATGCAGGCCTGGCTGGACGCCCACCCGAAATAGCGGAGGTTGATTGGCCGCGGCCTCCGGCGCTAGACCGGTCGGATGAAGAAAGCCGTGATTCTGCTGGTGCTGGTGGCTGCCGTCCTGGCGGTGTTCCTTGCCTATCCGCTGGTCAACGAGAACACCCGCACGTCATGCAAGGCGCTGGAACGCCGGGCCGTGACGCTGATGGCGCGCGACGGCGGACCCGAGGGTCTGATCATCGCGGCTCTGGCCCGCCAGCTGCTGCGCTCCGGCAAGGGCAAGATCGCCGCCGAGTTCTCGCGCCAGCGCAACCCGGACATCCCGGTGCCGCTGTCCTGCACGCTGAACTACTGGCACAGCCTCATCGACCGCGACTGGCTGGTGACAGCCCTCCAGGACAACCTGAACTGACGTTCGGCCCGGCGCCGGGCGCCGGGCCTTTCCTGGTCAGAAGTTATACTTGGCCGTGGCGCGCACCACGCTGAAGCGATAGTCGACCTCGTTCTTCAGCGTATAGTCCGTATCGCTCATCGAAAAACTGTCGGAGCCGAGATCGACATAGAGGTATTCGAGGCCGAGAGACCACTTGTCGATGCCGTATTCGATGCCGCCGCCGGCGGTCCAGCCGAGGGCCAGCCAGTCGCTGTTGCTCTTGTTCTCGCCGAACCGTGTCTTGGTTTCGAGCGTTCCGTAGGCCAGGCCGCCGGTGCCGTAGATCAGCACGTTGTCCATGGCATAGCCAAGGCGGCCGCGCAGCGTTCCGAACCAGTCTGACTGGTAGGAAAAGTTGTTGGAGACAGCGCCACTTGCGCCGATCAGGCCGGGATAGGTGGTGTTGTGGCTTTCGTCGAAGCCGCCGTAGTTGATGTCGGTCTCGATGCCGAGCACCAGCCGGTCGATCTGCCAGTTGTAGCCCAGCATGCCGCCGCCGGTGAAGCTGGCGCCCTGCTCGTCGCTTGAGCCGTCGCTGTCGCTTATCCAGGCGGCGCTGCCAGTGACCTTGCTGGTGACATTGCTGTTGTTGAAGGCGGCGCCGGCATTCACGCCGGCATAGAATCCGCTCCAGTCATACGAGCCGGTCGGATCGGCCGCTTGGGCTGCCGGTGTGGCGGCTGCAACAGCCAGGGTGGTGGCTGCGGCCAGCAGGATAAATTTCATGAGTATCCCCAAATCAAGTTGCATTGCATGGACCCCCCGCTTGGGGACCACAGTTGTGTCGCTGTGTTTGTTCGATCTGCAACGACGGCGTGTACAACGCGCTACAATTAAGACGAGAATTGGTCGCTGAAATGGCTTTTCTTGACCAGGCGGGGGTAAGGGGATAGCGAGCTCACATGACGCTACGTGACAGCAACCTGCAGCAGCTTATCGATCTCTCGGAGCGGATCATCGCATCCTCCGGAGATCCGCGGGCCATGGCGGCGGGCCAGCGCGTGTTCGAACGCCTGCGCGCCGGGGAGGGACCGATTGGCGCCGTCGCGGCGCAGCGGCTTCCGGTCTGCCATCACAACATCGGGGCGGCATTGGCGGGGCTGGCGGCAGAGGCCTCGCCGCTTCCCGAGATGGCCAGCGCCTTTGCCGCCGTGGAAGGACGGCTCCAATGGACGCGGCGCAGGAACGCCGAAGCGGTGGGCGAGCCATTCTTCAGCGGCCATGCCAATGCCGTGCTGGTTGGCCCCGGCGGCCTCGAGCAGCGCGAGGATGCGTGGATCGGTGTCACCGTGATGGCGCCCGGCATCGTCTACCCCGATCACGACCACCCGCCGGAGGAGGTCTATATCGCGCTGTCACCCGGCGAATGGTGGAATGCGGAGATGGACTGGACCGCGCCGGGGCCGGGCGGGCTCATCTACAACCCGCCGGGCATCCTCCACGCTATGCGCTCGCACGATGAGCCCTTCCTGGCGCTGTGGTTCCTGCCGCTCGGCTGATCAGGCCTCGCCAAAGACGCGGCGGAAGATCGTGTCGGTGTGCTTGGTGTGATAGCCGAGGTCGAAGAGGCTCTCGAGTTCGGCAGCAGTGAGGAGGGCGGAGACGTCCTTGTCCTTTTTCAGGAGCTCGAGGAAGTTGCCTTCGCCGCGCCACACCGGCATGGCGTTGCGCTGGACGGCGGCATAGGAGTCCTCGCGGCTCATGCCCTTCTGGGTGAGCGCCAGCAGCACGCGCTGCGAATGAACGAGGCCGCCGAGGCGGTCGAGATTGCGCTGCATGTTCTCGGGGTAGACCAGCAGCTTGTCGATGACGCCGGTCAAGCGCTTCAGCGCGAAGTCGAGGTGGATCGTGGCATCCGGCCCGATGCCGCGCTCGACGGAGGAGTGCGAGATGTCGCGCTCGTGCCACAGCGCCACGTTCTCGAGGGCGGGGATGACGGCCGAGCGCACGAGGCGGGCGAGGCCCGTGAGGTTCTCGGTCAGCACCGGGTTGCGCTTGTGCGGCATGGCGGAGGAGCCCTTCTGGCCGGGCGAGAAATATTCCTCCGCCTCCAGCACCTCGGTGCGCTGCAGGTGGCGGATCTCGGTGGCCAGCCGCTCGATCGAGGAGGCGACGACGGCGAGGGCCGCGAAATACATGGCATGGCGGTCGCGCGGGATCACCTGCGTCGAGACCGGCTCGGGCGTGAGGCCCATCTTTTCCGCCACGTATTCCTCGACGCGCGGGTCGATGTTGGCGAAGGTGCCGACGGCACCCGAGATGGCGCAGGTGGCGATTTCCTTCCGCGCCATGACGAGGCGCTCGCGGGCGCGCTGGAACTCGGCATGGGCCTGGGCGAGCTTGATGCCGAAGGTAGTGGGCTCGGCGTGGATGCCGTGGCTCCTCCCGATGCACACCGTGTTCTTGTGCTCGAAGGCGCGGCGCTTGAGCGCGGCGAGCAACCCGTCAACATCCTCGATCAGCAGGTCGGCGGCGCGCGCGAGCTGCACGTTGAGGCAGGTGTCGAGCACGTCGGACGACGTCATGCCCTGGTGCACGAAGCGCGCCTCGGGGCCGACGATCTCGGCGAGGTGGGTCAGGAAGGCGATCACGTCATGCTTGGTGACGGCCTCGATCTCGTCGATGCGGGCGACGTCGAACTCGGCATCCTTGCCCTTGTCCCAGATGACGGCCGCCGCCTCGCGCGGCACGACGCCCAATTCCGCAAGCGCTTCCGTGGCATAGGCCTCGATTTCGAACCAGATCCTGAAGCGGGTCTGGGGCTCCCAGATCTGGGCCATTTCTTTGCGGGTGTAGCGCGGGATCATGGGGTCGCCTCTCAAATGGGATGGCGCCCGCTTAACAAATCGCGGGGTCTTGTGCGAGTGCGAAGTTGGCCCTCATCCGCCCTGTCGGGCCCCTTCTCAGTCGCTGATCGTGAAGGGCACCGCGATGAAGCGGTGGTTCAGGCCCTCGAAGCCGCGGGCATAGACGCCGATCAGTGCCACCAGCCGGTCGGTGGTGGGAAAGCCGGTCTGCGCCACCACGGCGGCCACGTCATAGGCGGCGGGACAGTTGCGGCTGTCGGGGATCGCCTTGTCCTCGTGGATGACGCGGCTGGTGTTGGTCTGCAGGTCCTTGAGGCTGACGCGGACGCCGAAGCTGTCGCCATCGCCCTCCGGACACTTGGCCGGGCGGGGCAGCGGGATCTTCTCCACCGCGAGTTCGAAGCGCACGCCGAGCTGGCTCTTCTCGCCGGAGCGCGCGCCGAGGCTTTCATACCAGCGGTCAAAGGTCAGGCGCTCGCGCTCGGGCACGGCTTCGGTCGCCGGGTTGGCGGCGATCAGCTGGGCGGGCTGGGTGATGTCCAGCTCCTTGAGGGAGGGTGCGGCGGCGGCCCGGGCCTGGTCGCGCGCGGCGGCGGGCTTCGCCGTCTCGCTCTCCAGCAGGGCGCGGTAGGGCGAACCCTTGACCCACTCATTCGACTTGAGGTCGACGACGAAGACGTCCCAGTAGGGAAAGCCCGAGCCGTCCTGAACGCCATACTGCTCGAAGGCGAAATAGCGGCTGTCGGGCGAATAGCCGATCGGGTTGAAGGCCGCCCCGTCGGCCGCCAGCGCAGGGGTGGAGCCGAGGATGAGGCAGGCGAGGAGGGCGAGGGCGCGCATGGCTCAGAAGGCCTTGAAGGTGATGAGGGTATAGGTGTCGCGGATCCCCGGGATGGTCTGTATCTGGTTGGAGACGAACTGGCCCACGTCCTCATCCTCCTTCAGGTAGAACTTCACCAGAAGGTCCCAACCTCCTGCAGTGGAATAGATTTCCGACGCGATCTCGGCATCGGCGATGGCCGTGGCCACGTCATAGGACTTGCCGAGTTCGCATTTGATCTGGACGAAGAAGGCACGCATGGGAAGGCTCCGTCAGGGCGTTGTGTCGAGAAGGGGTGGGGCGAGGGTGCGGGCGTCGACCTCGACATAGCGGCCGTCGACCCACTTGAACCAGGCGATGGCGGGCGCCGTGAGGTCGCCCCGGGCATCGAAGCTGAGGGGGCCCACCACCGTGTCGAACCGGTTGCCGCCGCGCAGCCATTCGGCTAGGCGGGTGCTGTCCAGCGTGCCCGTCGCCTCGGCCGCGGCGGCCAGCGCCTGCACGGCGGCATAGGCATAGAGCGTGAAGCCCTCGGGGTTCTGGTCGGCGTCGCGGAAGCGCTGCACGAGGCCCTGGGCCGAGGGAAACTTGCGCGCATCAAAGGTGAAGGACGAGAGCGTGCCCTCGGCCGCCGCCTTGGCCTGGTTGCCATAGTCCTCGGTGACGAGCGAGTCGCCCGATATGATCTGTGCCTGCGAGCCTGCGGCCCGCAGCGCCTGTGCGATGAGGCCGCCTTCGACATAGGAGCCTGCCAGGTAGACGACGCCCGCACCCGACTCCGCCACCTGCCGCGCGAGGGGCGCGAAGTCCTTGGTGCCAGCCTTGAAGGCCTGCTGCAGCGCCGGGGTCACGCCCTTCTGCTGGAGGGCCATCGCGAAGCGGGCGGCAAGTGCGGTGAAGCCCGGCGACTGGTCGCTGAGGATGGCGACCTTGCGGCCGGGGAAGCGGTCCACCACCAGGGCTGCGGCGGCCCCGGCCTGGGCATCGTCGCGCGGCACCAGGCGGACGACGTTCCAGCCGCCCTCGTCGGTGAATTTCGGATTGGTGGAGGCCGGGCTGATCTGCAGGATGCCGGCCTTCTGATAGACCTTGGAGGCCGGGATCGAGGCGCCTGAGCAATAATGCCCGATCACCGCCTTGACGCCTGCCGATACGAAGCCGGTGGCCACGTCGATGGCCTTGCGCGGGTCGCAACCGTCATCGGCGAAGTCCACCGCAAGCTTCTCGCCGCGGATGCCGCCGGTGGCGTTGATGTCGTCGACGGCCTTCTGCACGCCACGCCGCAATTGCTCGCCCAGCGCCGCGTTGGGGCCCGACAGGGGGGCCGCCGCGCCGATCAGGATGTCGGCGCGTGCCGCCGCCAGGTTGAGCAGCAGGGACAGCAGGAAGAGGGCAAGGCGGACGGGCTTCAGCATCATCTGGGGGGCAGTATCGGGCCTTCGACCCAAGGGCGCAACAAGAGACCCGATCGGAGCGATTTCCCTCCCTGTTGTGGGGAGGGGGCAAGGATGGGCGTGCAGGGTGACGGCTGCATGAAACCTGCTTCCGGCATCACCCCAACCTGTCCCCTCCCCGCAAGGGGGAGGGGTGGTCTGGGAGGTTCCGAAGCTTACTGGATGTTGGCTTCGGTGTAGTTGCCGTCCTTGAAGGTGTACCAGACATAGGACGGGTTCACGACGTCGCCCTTCGAGTCGAGCTTGATCTCGCCGATCACGGTCTGGACCGGGTTGCCGGCGCGCAGCCATTCGGAGATCTTCTCGCCATCCGTCGTCTTGGTGGCCTCAGCGGCCGCCTTGAAGAGCTGGAAGGTGGCATAGGTGTAGAGGGTGAAGCCCTCCGGGTCGTAGCCCGCCTTCTTGAACGCGTCGACGATCTGGTTCGCAGCCGGGTTCTTGCGCGGGTCGGGCGCGAAGGTGAAGAACAGGTTGGTGGCCGCCGGGCCCGCGATGGCCCAGAGCTCCGCCGTGTTCATGCCGTCGGCCGAATACATCTTGGCGTTCAGGCCCTGTTCCGACATCTGCTTCAGGATCAGGCCCGCCTCGGGGTGGTAGCCGCCGAAATAGAGCGCCTCGACGCCGGCATCCTTGAGCTTCGACACCAGCGCGGAATAATCCTTCTCGCCGGCATTGATCGACTCGTTCAGCACCTCGGTGAGGCCGGCGGCATTCATCGCCTTCCTCGCTTCATCCGCCAGGCCTTTGCCATAGGCGCCCTTGTCGTCGATGATCGCGACCTTCTTGCCGGCAAAGGCCTTGGCGATGTAGTCGCCCGCCACCTTGCCCTGCGCGTCGTCGCGGCCGCAGACACGGGCCACGTTCCAGCCGCCCTCGTCGGTCAGCTTGGGGTTGGTGGAGGCGGGGGTGATCATCAGGATGCCCTCGTCCTCATAGACCTTGGAGGCGGGGATCGAGGCGCCGGAACACAGGTGGCCGGCGACGAACTTCACGTCATTCGAGGCCATCTGGTTGGCGACGTTCACGGCCTGCTTCGGGTCGCAGGCGTCATCGCCGATCTCGAGGACCAGCTTCTCGCCATTGATGCCGCCGGCGGCGTTGATGTCGTCAACGGCGCGCTGCGCGCCCTGGCGGCCCTGCTCGCCCAGCGCCGCGACCTGGCCGGTGATGGGGCCGACGAAGGCCACGGCGATGTCGGCAAGTGCCGTTCCGGCGTTCAGCGCGGCGGCCAGGCCGATGGCGGCGCCGGCCAGTAGATACTTCTTCATGCACGTTCTCCTTGAATGCAGACTTTCCGCTCCTTCTCCTGGTTCGCCGCCCTGATCTTTTTTTATCAACAAAAAGGGTGCCCGCCTTGCGGCGGGCACCCCGGCTTTAAGCACGGATGGCTTACTTGATCGAGGAATCCTCGAAGTACTTGCCGTCCTTGAAGGTATACCAGACATACACCGGGTTCTGGAGATCGCCCTTCGAGTCGAGCTTGATCTCGCCGAGCACGGTCTGGGTCGGGTTGCCGGCGCGCAGCCACTCCGAGATCTTCTGGTTGTCGAGCGACTTGGTCGCCTCGGCAGCCTGCTTCAGCATCTGGAAGGCGGCGTAGGTATAGAGGGTGTAGCCCTCCGGATCGTAGCCGGACTTCTTGAACTCCTCGACGATCGCGGCGGCTTCCGGAATGTTCCGGGGCTCGGGCGCGAAGGTGAAGATCAGGTTCTCGGCGGCCTTGCCGGCGATGGTCCAGAGCTCGGCCGAGTTCATCGAGTCACCCGACAGCATCTTGGCGTTCAGACCCTGCTCGCCCATCTGCTTCAGGATGAGGCCGGCTTCCGGATGGTAGCCGCCGAAGTAGACGGCTTCGACGCCGGCGTCCTTCAGCTTCGACACGAGGGCGGAATAGTCCTTCTCGCCCGGGTTGATCGACTCGCTGACGGCTTCGGTGAGGCCGGCGGCATTCATCGCCTTGCGGGTCTCGTCCGCCAGGCCCTTGCCGTAGGCCGACTTGTCGTCGACGATGGCAACCTTCTTGCCGGCATAGTTCTTGGCGAGGAAGGCACCGGCCACACGGCCCTGCGCATCGTCACGGCCGCAGACGCGGGCGATGTTCCAGCCACCTTCATCGGTGAGCTTGGGGTTGGTCGAGGCCGGGGTGATCATCATGATGCCCTCTTCCTCGTAAACCTTCGAGGCGGGGATCGAGGAACCCGAGCACAGGTGGCCGGCGACGAACTTGACGCCCTTCGAAGCCATCTGGTTGGCGACGCTCACGGCCTGCTTGGGGTCGCAGGCGTCGTCGCCGATCTCGAGGACCAGCTTCTCGCCGTTGATGCCGCCGGCGGCGTTGATGTCGGCAACCGCCTTCTTGGCGCCCTGGCTGTATTGCTCGCCGAGAGCGGCGAGCTGGCCCGAGATCGGACCGACGGTGGCGACCGTGAGGTCAGCCAGCGCCGAGCCCGCGGACAGCGCGGCGGCGAAGCTGACGGCCACGCCGGTCATGAGGAATTTCTTCATTCGTTTGTCTCCCTGATTACTTGGTCTTTGTCTTCTATGTGGATCTTTCCAGACGAAGTGCCGATCCACCGACGGGCACCTTAGGGACCATATTTGCGCAAACACGGCTCCTTGGAAAGGGGGTAAATGATTGTTAACCTTTGGTCTTCCAGCCCAGCGGGCCGGCTGCCTGGTAGAGCCAGGGGTATTGCCGCACCATTTTCTTGGCGATCGTCATGCGGTAGCCGAGCAGGCAGAAGGCCAGCAGGATGACGAAGTCGGTGATCAGGTAGTGCAGCGAGGTGAGGTCCGCCCCGAACAGCGCGAAGTGCAGGAAGCGCAGGCCGAGGGTGAGCGGGACCATGGCCAGGACAGCCATCCACAGCGGCCGCCACTTTATGGCGAGTCCCCGGCCGGCCAGGAAGGCCGCGCCGCCGCCGAAGAACACGGTCATGATCAGGAAGATCCAGAGATTGTCTTCAACGAAGAGCGACATGGCTCAATGACCTCCCTCGAGATAGGCGGCGCGGACTTCGGGCTTCGACAGCAGTTCCTTGCCGGTCCCCGACATGGTGATGCGGCCGTTGACCATCACGTAGCCGCGATGCGCGAGCTTCAGTGCATGGAATGCGTTCTGCTCGACGAGGAACACGGTGAGGCCCTCGGTGCGGTTCAGTTCCTTGATGGCCTCGAAGATCTGCTTGACGATCAGGGGTGCCAGGCCCAGCGACGGCTCGTCGAGGAGGAGGAGGCGCGGGCGTGACATCAGCGCGCGGGCAATGGCCAGCATCTGCTGCTCGCCGCCTGACAGCGTGCCGCCGCGCTGCGCCTGGCGCTTCTCCAGGATGGGGAACATCTTGAAGGCGCGGGCCAGGTCCTCGCCATAGTATTTGGGGTCGCTCACCGTGGCGCCCATCTGCAGGTTCTCGAGCACGGTCATGCGCGGGAAGATGCGGCGGCCCTCGGGGCTCTGCGAGATGCCGAGCTGGGCGATCTTGTGGACGGGCGTCTTGGTGATGTCCTTGCCGTCGAAGTGGATGGAGCCCGCACGCGCCCGCGGCGTGCCGCAGATGGTCATCATCAGGGTGGACTTGCCGGCACCGTTGGAGCCGATCAGGGTGACGATCTCACCCTGGTTGACATCCATGTCGATGCCCTTCAGCGCCTGGATCTTGCCGTAGAAGGTCTGAACACCCCGGACCTTGAGAAGCGGTTCGGTCATGCTTGGTCTCCCAGGGCTTCGGCCACCGCCTTGGCGGCAAGCGCGTCCTTTTCTTCTTCTTCCTCGTCGACGCCCAGATAGGCGCGGATCACGGCCGGGTCGTTCTTCACGTGATGCGGTGTGCCGTCCGAGATCTTCTGGCCATAGTCGAGCACCACGATGTGGTCGGAGATGCCCATGACCACGCTCATGTCGTGCTCGATCAGCAGGATCGACACGTCGTTCTCGGAGCGGATGGCGCGCAGCAGCTTGTTGAGTTCCTCCGATTCACGCGGGTTCAAACCCGCCGCCGGCTCGTCGAGGCAGAGCAGGCGCGGATCGGTGCACATGGCGCGCGCGATTTCGAGGCGGCGCTGGTCGCCATAGGGCAGGTCGCCCGCCGGATCATCGGCACGGTCGATCAGGCGCACCTTCTCGAGCCACGCCTTGGCGAGCTCGATTGCGTCCCTCTCGGCGCGGCGGTAGTGGCCGCTGCCGAGCACGCCGGCGATGGTATAGCCCGATGCCACCATCAGCTTGTTGTGCTGGGCCACCATCAGGTTTTCCAGAACCGTCATGCCGGAGAACAGGCGGATGTTCTGGAAGGTGCGGGCGACCTTCGCATGCTGGGCGATCTTGAAGTCGTCCATGCGCTCGAGCAGGAATTCCTTCCCGTCCGCGTGGCGCAGTGCGATCTTGCCCTCGGTCGGCTTGTAGAAGCCGGTGATGCAGTTGAACACCGTGGTCTTGCCGGCACCGTTGGGGCCGATCAGCGCGGTGATCTCGTTGCGGTTGGCAACGAAGGAGAGATCCGAGACGGCGGTCAGGCCGCCGAAACGCATCGTCACGTGCTCGACGGAGAGCACCGGGGTCGTGTTCGCGGTTGCCATGTCAGCCGTGTCCTTCCTTGACGAGATCACCAGAGACGGCCTTGCGCTCCTTGAGGAAGACGGTCGGCTGCCTGCGTGTCACGAAGCCTCTTGGCCGGAAGCGCATCATCAGCACCATGGCGAGGCCCACCGCCAGCATGCGGAAGTGCACGGGGTCGGTCCCTTCCGGCAGGTATTGCTGGAACACCGAAAGCTCGCGGAACAACTCGAACGACCCCATGATGGCGATCGCCGCGAAGACGATGCCGATCTGTGAGCCCAGGCCCCCCAGCACCACGATGGCGAGGATGATGGCCGATTCGATGAACACGAAGCTTTCGGGGCTCACGAAGCCCTGGCGGGTGGCGAAGAAGCAGCCCGCGAAGCCGCCGAACATGGCGCCGATGGCAAAGGCCGTGAGCTTGGTGTTCGTGGTGTTGATGCCGAGCGAGCGGCAGGCGATCTCGTCCTCGCGCAGGGCCTCCCAGGCGCGGCCGATGGGCAGGCGGCGCAGGCGGTTGGTCACGAAATAGGTGAGCAGCGCCAGGAGCAGGATCACGTAGTAGAGGAAGACGTAATAGTGGATGCGGTTGAACTCGATGCCGAAGAAGTCCGAGAAGCTTCCCGGTCCGCGGGCGAAGGGCAGGCCGAAGAATGTGGCCTTCGGCACGGTGATGCCCTGCGGGCCGTTGGTGAAGCTGAACCAGTTGATCAGCACCAGGCGGATGATTTCGCCGAAGGCCAGCGTCACGATGGCGAGATAGTCGCCGCGCAGGCGCAGCACGGGGAAGCCGAGGATCACGCCCCACAGCGCCGCCAGCAGGCCGGCGATGGGCAGCGTGATGTAGAAGGCCCAGGGCACCATGCCGTCGCCGAACCAGTAGGGGAAGTAGACGGTGGAGAGCAGCGCATAGGCATAGGCGCCGACCGCGTAGAAGGCGACGTAGCCGAGGTCGAGGAGGCCGGCGAGGCCCACCACGATGTTGAGGCCCCAGGCCAGCATGACATAGGTGAGGATGTAGATCCCCAGGTCGATCGGGCGGCGCTCGAAGCCGAAGAGGAAGGGCAGCGCGAAGGCGAAGGCCACCAGCACGGGGAACACCCAGGGGCCGATGCGTTCCGACAGGCTGGCCTTGGCGGGGCCTGCCGGCTTGGCGGAGGCCGCCACCGGCGAGGGCGCCCGGTTCCACACGAAGAGGTGCATGAACAGGCGCACGCCCAGCAACAGGGCGAGGATGATGAACACCTCGCTCCAGCGCGACACCAGCACCAGCGAGTATTGCGTGATGACCGACTTGTAGGCGACGATCGGCACCATGATCAGCATCGACACGATTGCCGTGCCGATCAGGTCCTTGATGATGGCCGGCCAGTCGTAGGCCTGCGCCTTGGGCGCGGGAAGGTCAGTTGCGGACATGATCAGACCTTCTCCACTTCCGGTTTGCCGAGCAGGCCCTGGGGCATGAAGATCAGCACGATGATCAGCACCGTGAAGGCCGCCACGTCCTTGTACTCGACGGTGAAGTAGGCCGACCACATGGTTTCGATCAGCCCGATCACGAGGCCGCCCAGCATGGCGCCCGGCAGCGAGCCGATGCCACCCAGCACGGCGGCGGTGAAGGCCTTGATGCCGGCGAGGAAGCCGACGAAGAAGTCGGTGACGCCGTAGTAGAGGAAGAACATCAGGCCGGCGAAGGCGGCAAGCGCCGCACCCATGATGAAGGTGATCGAGATGGTGCGGTCGACATCGATGCCGAGCAGTGCGGCCATCTTCTGGTCCTGCTCGCAGGCGCGCTGGGCGCGGCCGAGCGAGGTCTTCTGGATGAGGATGGTGAACACCGCCATCAGGATCAGCGTCGACACGATGATCAGGATCTGCATGTTGGTGAGGCGCACGATGAATTCGCCGGCCTCGGTCACGCGGCGCATGATCTCGTAGCCGCCGGTGACGATGGGCTGCACCGGCTTGGGGCGGCCTTCCTGGTTCACGCGGACGAATTCCTGAAGCACGATCGACATGCCGATGGCGGAGATGAGGGGGGCAAGCCGGAAGGACCCGCGCAACGGCTTGTAGGCCAGCCGCTCGATCGTCCAGTTGTAGGCGGCAGCGACCACCATGGCGATGGCGGCGACGAGGATCAGCGCCAGCAGGATGAGCAGCAACCCGCTGCCGCCTGTCAGGCCGATGCCCAGAACCACCAGAAAGGCGGCCACCGAACCGACCATGAACACGTCGCCATGGGCGAAGTTGATCATGCCGATGATGCCGTAAACCATCGTGTAACCGATGGCGATCAGGCCATAGATCGACCCAAGTGTAATTCCGTTGATCAGCTGCTGGAGAAAATACTCCATGAGCCCCCCTGTATGACTGACTGCGGCGCGGTTTTTTTTGGCTGCCGTAGAATTGTCATAGATGGATCGCTTTTCGAAAACAAGCACGGGGCCCCACCCGTCAAGGTAGCGAAATTCTACCTTGGGCCTCTTGTACTCTATTCCGAGACGATATATATCGCCCCGTTATATCGGATTGGCATATATCGGATCGGAATTCGCATGAACGTCAGGACTCTCTGCCTCGGCGTCCTCTCTTCCGGGGAGGCGTCGGGCTACGAGATCAAGAAGGAGATCGAGGAGGGGCTGTTCAGCCACTTCATCGACGCGAGCTATGGCTCGATCTATCCGGCGCTGACCCAGCTGGCCGGCGAAGGCCTGGTGACGGTGCGGGCCGAGGAGCAATCGGGCAAGCCCGACAAGAAGGTCTATGCCATCACGCCCAAGGGCACGGATGCGCTGGCGCGTTCAATCTCCGTCGTGCCGGGGCGGGACAAATACAAGTCTGAGTTCCTGTTCCAGATGCTGCTGCAGGAGTACATCACGCCCGCCACCATGGTGGCGGCCATCGACAAGCAGCTTTCCGATCTGCGGGCCGATCTCGCCCGTATCGACGAATGCAAGTGCGCCGAGCACCCCCATGCCGGGGCGCGCTTCGTCGCTGACTATGGCAGGGCCGTGCTGACAGCCGCGGTCAATGTCCTCACCGAAAAGAAGGCAGAGCTGCTGCGCGAAGCGACATCGCAGGCAGCCGAATAGAACATCCGGGAACGAAGCACATGATCCGCCGCATCCTCTATCTCCTCCTCGTCACCGTTCTGCTCGGCGGCCTCGCCGGGGCGATCGCCTTCTATGCCTTCGACTTCAAGCCGAAGATGCTGGCAACGGTGATCCTCGGCGCGCCGCGGCCGCCGGAAACCATCTCGGCCGAGCCCGCGCGCACCGACACCTGGCAGCCGCAGATCGCCGCCATCGGCAGCGTCACCGCCTTCCAGGGCATCGACATCACGCCGAAGGTGGGCGGCATCGTCAACGAGATCAACTTCGAGTCCGGCCAGGACGTGAACAAGGGCCAGCTCCTGGTGAAGCTCGACACCGAGACGGAGGAGGCGGACATGCGCTCCATCGTGGCCGAGATCACCAACAACGACACCGAGCTGAAGCGCCGCGAGGGCCTGGTCTCCAAGGGGGTCGTGGCGGTGACCGAACTCGACTCGCTCAAGACCAAGCAGCGCGTGCTGCAGGCAACGCTCGACCGCCGCCGCGCCGAGGTGGCGCAGAAGTTCATCTATGCCCCGTGGGCGGGCCGCGTGGGCCTGCGCGACATCGCGGTCGGCAGCTACATCGCTCCCGGCCAGAAGATCGTCTGGCTGCAGCAGATCGACCCGATCTACGTCGACTTCAGCGTGACCGAGTCCGACTATGCCCGCATCAAGGAGGGCCAGACGGTCAACGTCAGCCTCAACGCCTATCCGGACCAGAGCTTCACCGGCAAGATCGTGACCACGGATGCGCGCCTCTCCGACACCAACCGCATGATCATGGTGCGCGCCGAGATCGACAATCCGGACAAGAAGCTGGTGCCCGGCATGTATGCCAATGTGCTGGTGGACGTGGGCGAGCCTGAGAAGGTCGTCACCGTGCCGCAGACCGCCGTCACCTATTCGCTCTATGGCGACAACATCTTCGTGGTGAATGCCACCAAGGTGAAGGACAAGGACGGCAAGGACGTTGACGAGCTGGTGGTCGAGCGCCGCTTCGTCAAGGCCGGCCCCGTGCGCGATGGCCGCGTCTCCATCATCAGCGGCATCAAGGATGGCGACAAGGTCGTCACCGCCGGCCAGAACAAGATCGACCAGGGCAGCAAGGTGAAGATCGACAATTCGATCGCGCTGAAGCTGCAGGACACGACGACGATCCAGTAGGAACAGGGCGATGCATTTCACCGACATCTTCGTCAAGCGCCCCGTCCTCGCGACGGTCGTCAGCTTGCTCATCCTGCTGGCCGGCCTGCAGGCCGTGCTCAAGCTGCCGATCCGCCAGTTCCCGGAGGTCTCCGACACCAAGATCGAGATCACAACGGTCTATCCCGGCGCCAACGCCGACCAGATCAAGGGCTTCATCACCACGCCGCTGCAGCAGGCCGTGGCCTCGACCGAAGGCGTCGACATCATCGAGTCGCGCTCCTCGCAGAATGTCTCGACCATCACGCTGAAGCTGCGGCTTGACGCCAATGCCGACCGCGCGCTCGCCGACGTCCTTTCCAAGGTGAACGAGGTGAAGGGTGTCCTGCCGGAGGAGGCGAACGACCCCGTCGTCAAGCGCACCACCGGTGCCGGTTTCGCGCTGATGTATATCAGCTTCAAGTCGGACCAGATGTCGGCGCCGCAGATCTCGGACTACCTCGACCGCGTGGTGAAGCCGAAGCTGCAGGCGATCAACGGCGTGGCCTCGGCCGAAATCCTCGGCGGCTCCACCTTCGCCATGCGCGTCTGGCTGGACCCGGAGAAGATGGCCTCGCTCAGCGTCACGCCGCTCGACGTGCGCAATGCGCTGGCGTCCAACAACTTCACCACCGCCGCGGGCGAGGTGAAGTCGGATTTCACCCAGCAGAACATCAATGCCCAGACCTCGCTCGAAACGCCCGAGCAGTTCGAGCAGCTGGTCGTCGCCACGCGCGGCGACACGGTGATCCGGCTGGGCCAGGTGGCCACCGTCGACCTCGGCCCCGAGAACTATGACACGCGCTCGGCCTTCGACGGGCTCAAGGCCGTGTTCATGGGCATCCAGACCACACCCGACGCCAACCCGCTCACCGTCATCAACACGGTGCGCGAGACGATGCCGGAAATCCAGCGGCTGCTGCCCACGGGCCTCGAGGCCAACATCGCCTATGACGCGACGCTGTTCATCAATGCCTCGATCTGGGAAGTGGGCAAGACGCTGCTCGAGGCCGGCATCATCGTCATCGTGGTGATCTTCCTGTTCCTCGGGTCCTTCCGCTCGACGATCATCCCCGTCGTCACCATCCCGCTCTCGCTCATCGGCGTGGCGCTGGTGCTGGTGGCCTTCGGCTATTCGATCAACCTGCTGACGCTGCTCGCCCTTGTGCTTGCCATCGGCCTCGTCGTCGATGATGCCATCGTGGTGGTGGAGAACATCCACCGCCACATCGAGGAGGGCATGACGCCATTCGACGCGGCACTGCGCGGCGCGCGCGAGATCACCGGCCCGGTCATCGCCATGACCATCACGCTGGCCGCCGTCTATGCGCCGATCGGCTTCACCTCGGGCCTGACCGGCGCGCTGTTCCGCGAATTCGCCTTCACGCTGGCGGGTGCGGTCATCGTCTCCGGCGTCGTGGCGCTCACGCTCTCCCCGATGATGACGTCGAAGATGCTGAAGCCGCACGAGAAGCTCTCGTGGTTCGGCCGCCTCGTCGAGCGCGTCTTCGGCGGGCTGCAGCGCTTCTATCGCCGCCGCCTCGACGGCACCATCAAGCAGCGCGCGGTCTTCGCCTGGGTTGCGGTGCTGACCATCGTGCTCTCCGGCGTGCTCTACAACGCCATCGGCCGTGAATTGGCGCCGGCGGAGGACCAGGGCGTGCTGTTCGCCTTCGTCAATGCGCCCGAGCACACCAATCTCGACTATCTCACCACCTATACCGATGACCTGACCAAGATCATGATGGCGATACCGGAGCGCGAGAACCTCTTCGCCATCGACGGTTTCCCCAACACGCACCAGGCCTTCATGGGCCTGATCCTGAAACCGTGGGACGAGCGTTCGCGCTCGGACCTTACGGTGATGGGCGAGCTGCAGCCGAAGTTCAAGGATGTCTCGGGCGTCAACATCTTCGCCACGGCGCCCTCCGCCATCCCCGTGGGTGCGGGCGACCTGCCGATCGAGTTCGTGCTCACCTATCCGGGTGACTACACGCGCCTGGCCGACACCCTCGACAAGCTGAAGGCGGAGGCCGACAAGTCCGGCCTGTTCATCTTCACCAACGCCGACCTGCGCTTCCAGACGCCGCAGGTGGAGCTGGTGGTGGACAAGGACCGCGCCAATCGGCTGGGCGTCACCATGCGCGACGTCGGCGCCACGCTGGCGACGCTGCTCGGCGGCAACAACGTCAACCGCTTCACGGTCGATGGCCGCAGCTACCAGGTGATCCCGCAGGTGCCGCGCACCGAGCGCTCCTCGGTGGACCAGATCCTGAGCTACCGGGTGCGCGCCACGGACGGGCAGATGGTGCCGCTCTCGGCCTTCACCGAGGTCTCGAAGACGGTGCAGCCCAATGGCCTCGCCACCTTCCAGCAGCTGAACTCCGCCATGCTGCAGGGTGTGCCGTTCCCCGGCCGCACCATCGGCGAGGGCATCACCTTCCTGCAGCAGAAGGCCGACGAGATCATGCCGCAGGGCATGGCCTATGACTTCAAGGGTGAAAGCCGCCAGTTCGTCAAGGAAGGCAATACGCTGGCCATCACCTTCGCGGTGGCGCTGCTGCTGATCTACCTCGTCCTGGCCGCACAGTTCGAAAGCTTCCGCGACCCCTTCATCATTCTCATCGGCCTGCCGGCCACGGTGTTTGGCGCACTGCTCGTGCTATTCATCCTGGGCGAGGTCAATGGCGCGATGATGAACAACCCGCCGATCAACCTGGGGTCCGGCACCATCAACATCTATACCCAGATCGGCCTCGTGACCCTCATCGGCCTCATCGCCAAGCACGGCATCCTGATGGTGGAATTCGCCAACAAGCTGCAGGAGACGAAGGGCTATGACAAGGACACGGCCATCAAGGAAGCCGCGGCCACGCGCTTGCGGCCCATCCTGATGACAACGGCCGCCATGGTCATCGGCGTGACGCCGCTGCTGATCGCCAATGGTGCGGGTGCCAAGAGCCGCTTCGACATCGGTGTGGTCATCGCCGCCGGCATGACCATCGGCACGCTGTTCACGCTGTTCATCACGCCGGCGATCTATTCCTACGTGGCAAGGGACCGCCGCCACATGCATGACCGCGAGAATGCTTCGGACGTGCTGGCCCCGCATGTGGACCACCCGGCCAACGACATGCGGCCGGTGCCGAAGGCGGCGGAGTAGGGGCTTCGGCTCCGCCTTCACAAAGTTCATCATGCCCGGGCTTGTCCCGGGCATCTTTTTTGGTAGCTGCGAAAAGGATGGCCGGGACAAGCCCGGCCATGATGAGGTGAGGGAAGCGATGGCGTGCGTTCTCGTCGCCCTAGACCAGGCTCCCCAGCCCCGTCTGCATCCGCGCCATGGCCTTGCCGATCTCGGCCTCGCTGCAGGCGAACGACAATCTGATCGAGCCCGGCGCGCCGAAGGCGGAGCCCGGCACCGTCGCGACATGGTGCTGGTCCAGCAGCCAGTCGCAGAGCGCGTCGGTGGTGTCGAGCACGTGGTTGCCTGCCTTCTTGCCGAGCAGGGCTGATACATCGGGGAAGGCGTAGAAGGTGGCCGGGATGTTGCCCATCCGCACGCCCGGGATTGCGTTGAGACCACCCTGCACCATGTCACGGCGGAGCTGGTATTCCTGGCGCATGCGCTGCACTGAATCGCGCGGGCCCTCGAGCGCCGCGATCGCCGCGCGCTGCACGAACTGGTTGGCGCCAGCCGAGATGGCGCTCTGCATGCGGGCCATGGCCCTGGCGATGGGTTCGGGGGCTGCGGCATAGCCCAGCCGCCAGCCGGTCATGGCGAAGCCCTTGGAGAAGCCGTTCACCGTGATCGTGCGCTCGCGCATGCCGGGGAGCGCCCCGAAGGAGTGCATCTCGCCGTCGAAGATGATGTATTCATAGATCTCGTCCGACATCACCATCAGCTGCGGGTGCCGGCGCACGACGGCGGCGAGTTCCTCGAGCTCGGCCTTGCTCCACACCGCTCCCGACGGGTTCGACGGGGAGTTCAGCACGATGAGCTTGGTCCTGGGCGTGATGGCGGCGGCGATGCGGTGGGCCGGAACCTTGTAGCCTTCCTCGACGCCCGCATGCAGCACCACGGGTGTGCCGCCGCAGAAGCGCACGGTGATCTCGTAGGACACCCAGAAGGGCGCCAGCATGATCACCTCGTCACCCGCCTCGATGATCGACAGCATGGCATTGGCAATGGCCTGCTTGGCGCCATTGGCGAGCACGATCTCGCCCGCCGCATAGTCGAGCCCGTTCTCGTGCTTCAGCTTGTGCGCGAGGGCGGCGCGCAGCTCCGGAATGCCCATCACGGGCGAATAATGCGTGAAGCCCTTCTTCATGGCCTCGCTGGCGGCGGCCTGGATGTTGTCGGGGGTATCGAAGTCGGGTTCGCCCAGCGTCATGCTGACGACATCGGCCCCCTTGGCGCGAAGTTCCCGGGCGCGTTGCGACATGCGGATGATGGCGCCTTCATCGGCGGTTTTTGATCGGGAAACGAGCAGGGCGGCGGGGTCGAACTGGGTCATGGCCACCCTATACGTCACCGCGCTTGCCCGGTCGAGGTGCGGCGGGCATAAGGCGCCCATGCGAAAACACATCCCCGGCTTGATTCTTCTTGCGGCAGCGCTTGGCCTCGCGGCCTGCGGCGAGTCGCCCGACGTGCGGGTCACCCGCAACAAGCCGGCCTCGCAGGTGGTGATGAAGCCGCGCAGCGAGCCGATCTTCTACAATGGCCGCACCTATCAGCTGGACTTCGCCCCCAAGGGTCCGAACCTGTTCGACATGGCGGTCTCGGGCATGGGGCCGAAGCAGCAGAAGGACGCCGTGGCGGTCGCCACCTCGTCGCTCGGCTATTACGCCTGCCCGACGGGGCAGAAGGGCCGGCTGCAGGGCAACCCCGTCTATGCCGATGCCAAGTGGCGCATGCAGGCCAAGTGCGGCTGAGGCTCAGTCCTCGCTCACCAGGCGGAACCCGACATGGTTGGGCGGCGTGCCCGCCGCGCAACCGCCGCTGAACGGATCCCGGACGAAGATCGGCAGCGCCGTCTCGTGCAGACCCTCCACGGTGTAGGCGGGGCAGCGACTTGGCTCGAAACCATCCTTGGCGCAGCTGTCGGTCCACTCCCACACATTGCCTGAAAGGTCGGCGATGCCGTTGGGCAGAGCGCCGAAGCCGCCGCTCGGGCGGATGACGCCGGACACAGCCGGCATCGATCCATAATCCGCGGCCCAGGCGAGGCGCGGATCGTCGAACATCTTCCTGTAACTCCTGCGGGGGAGGGCGGCGGCGATCTCTCGCCACTCCGCCGCCGTCGGCAGGCGGAAGTCTGCGCCCCCCTTGCCATTCGTCCAGGCGAGATAGGCCTCGACGTCGAAGCGGTTCACGCCGGTCATCGGCAGCTCGGGTTCGGAGGACGGGATCGGCCCGGTGAGGTCCTCGCAGGCGCCCGCATCCGCGCAGGCCCTCCATTCGCGCCTCGTCACCTCGCGGGTCATCACCTGCAGGCTGGTGCCGCCCGGCATGGCCACGGGGCGGAAGCGGATGTCGTCGAGCCGCGGATGGCCGAGGCCGAGGAAGGCGCCGACGGCAAGGCCCGAGAGCCCCGCCGCGGCGGCCGTCCATTTCAGCATGCTCACCAGGGCAAGCACGTGCCGTCTCCTCAGGTGGCCTGGATCGGGGCCGGCTTCTGCACCTGGGTCATCAGGTCGTCGTCCCACTCGCCTTCCACCACCACATGGGCGGTGGCGCCCAGCATCACGGCCTCGATCAGGTTATGGTTCACATAGGCGTAGATGCCGGGCTGCCTGAAGGTATAGGCCATGGCGCCGGCCGAGCCGCCGCGGATCAGCCAGGTCTCGAGGTTGGTGTCCGGCTTGTCGTTGAACGAACCTGCCTCCCACACCAGGTCACCGTGGCCGCCGATCAGGTGCGGACGGGTGTCGCGCGTGGCCTGGGCATGGATGAACAGCACCGTCTCGCCCACCTTGGCCTTCATGGCGCCTTCGCCGGTGAGCGCGCCCACCTTGCCGTTGAACACTTCATGCGTGGGAGTGAGGGTGCGCATCACCTCCAGCGCGTCGGCCATGTCGTCGCCGGCGTTCTCGTACTTGACGAAGCTGCCGTCCTTGTCACGCGGGATGTAGAAATCCTGCTCGCCGATGAAATAGGCGCGGTCATAGGCATAGGGCTTGCCCGCGGCATCCTTCAGGCCGTCGCGCGGCAGCACCATGATGGCGCCGTTCATGCCATGGGTGACGTGATAGGGGATCATGATGTCGCCGGGCGCGCAGTGATAGACGAAGACGCCGGGCTTCGTCGCCTTCCAGCGCAGCACCACTTCCTCGCCGGGCTGCACCTTGGTCAGCGCCCCGCCGCCCAAGGCGCCGGTTGCGGCATGGAAGTCGATGTTGTGTTCCATCAGGTTGGTTGCGAGGTTCTGCAGCTTGATCTCGACATAGTCGCCCTCGTGCACCACCATCATGGGGCCCGGCACCGAGCCGTTGAAGGTGAGGGCCCAGATCTCGGTGCCGTCATCATCGATCTGCATCTTCTTCTCGATGATGGGCAGCGTGATCTCGACGACGCGGGGGCCCCCCTCCGCCTTCTGCTGGTGCTCGGGCACGAAGGGCGGGTCGACCAGCACCTGCTTCACCCGCGGCAGCTTGGCGATCTCGGCGGCGAGCGCAGGGTTGGCGGTTGTCTCCATCTGCTCATCGGCCTGTGCCGTGCCCGTGGCGGCCAGGGTGGCGAGGCCCGCAAGGCCGGTGACCTTGAGAAAGCCCCTGCGGCTTCCGGCGGCCTGCGTGAGGATGTTGCTCATGTTCGTCTCCTGTTGGCGAAATTTGTTGTATTGAAAATACAAGTTATTCGCCGCAAGGAATTGACGAGGATCAAACAGGGTGCGGATTTATGGGGCGGAAAGGCCCAGGTGGCGCAGCAGGGCGTCGGGCTTGGTGCAGACGTCGGCAATCGTGTATTTGCCCAGCACGTCGAAGAAGGCGCGCTTGGCCTCCGAGATCATGCCCTTCAGCTTGCAGGCCGGCGTGATCACGCATTTGTTGCGGTCGGGGTCGAAGCACTCCACCAGTGGCTGTCCGTCTTCGCCGAACTTCACCACCTCCGAAATGAAGATCCGCTCCGCCGGCCGCGCCAGCGTGAAGCCGCCGGACCGCCCGCGCTGGGTGACCAGGAAGCCCGCCCGCCCCAGTTCGTTGATCACCTTGATCAGGTGGTTGCGCGAGATGCCATAGGCGGTCGCCACCTCGTCGATGGTGACCTTGTTGGGATGGCGGATCGCGGCCTGGATGAGGACGCGCAGGGAATAATCGGTGAAGACGCTGAGGCGCATGGCGGGAAGTTATAATGGAAATGCAACTTCCGGCAAAGCGCCCAAAAGGCTAACGTAGCCTTGCGTAGATTGCATCATCCGCCCAGGCGCCCTTGAACCACTCGCTCTGGCGGAAATGTCCTTCCTTCACGAATCCGGCCTTCTCCAGCACGCGGCATGACGCAACGTTACGTGGATCCACCGACGCGGTGATGCGATGGATCGGAAAGCGCTCGAAGGCGTAAGCGGCAAGTCCTGCAACCGCCTCGGTCGCGAGGCCGCGGTTCCAGAAGGCGCGCGCCAGGGTGTAACCGATGCGCGCCAGCCGCCCGTCATCGGCGTGGATGTTCAGCCCGCAATCGCCCGCGAAGCTGCGGGTTGCCTTGTCCTCGAGTGCGAACTGGAACCAGCCGGGCTGGCCCGGTTCCTTGCCGGCCAGATCGTCGATGAACCGGCGGCCATCATCTTCGCTGAAACTCTCCCAGCCCTGGAAGCGGGCCACCTCCGGGTCGCTCCGCATGCTGACGAAATCCGTGAGATCGCGCGGCGCAAAGCGCCGGGCGATCAGCCGCGGTGTTTCGAAGATCATCCGAAGCGCCGGTCCAGCCAGTCACGGGTGCGGAAGTAGCGCCCGATCCACGGCAGGAACCAGGTGTTGCCGGTGTAGAGCGCATGGTCCGGGAATTCCGGCCGGTCGAAGGCGCAGACATGGTTCACCTTGCCGGCAATCTTGCGCGCCGTCTGGTGGCCGAGATAGCTCATCATCGCCACGCCCGAGCCGTTGCAGCCCAGCGCGTAGTGCATGTTGTCGAACTTGCCCATGTGGGGCATCTCGTCCAGCGTGAAGGCCACGTTGCCGGTCCAGGCATGCGTGATCTTAGAGCCCTTCAGCTGCGGGAAGCGGTCGGTCATGAAGCCATAGAGGATCGGTGCCGTCTCCACCGGGTCGGTATGGCCGAACTTGGCGCGGCCGCCGAAGATCAGCCGCCTGCCATCGGGCGACATGCGATAATAGGTAAGCACGCGCCGGGTGTCCGCGAAGGAGCGGTTCTTCGGGCTGATGGTCGCGGCGAGGTCCGGGGGCAGCTCCTCCGTGGCGATGATGTAGGAGCCGACCGGCACCACGCGCCGCTTCAGCTCCGGCGTCACGTCGCCGGTATAGCCATTGGTGGCGATGATCACGTCGCCCGCCTCGATGCTCCCACGCGGCGTGTCTACCCGCCAGCCGGAACCCGTCTGGGTGAGCTTGGTCGCGGGCGTCTTCGTGGCGATCGGGATGTTGCGCTGCTGGCAGAGATCGAGAAGGCCCTTGAAGAACAGCGCCGGGTGCAGGTGGCCCGCGCGGCCCACCACCATGCCGCCGCGGTAATAGTCGGAGCCGATCTCCTCGCGCTGCCGTTCCGGCGGCACGATGTAGGCTTCCGACTTCGCGGTCTCGTTCAGCAGCTCCACCTTGTGGGCCATGCTGTCGTAATGGCTCTTGCACCAGGCGCCGAGGAAATATCCGGCGCGGTGCCAGCCGCAGTCGATGTTCTCGCGCGCGATCAGGGTCTCGACATGGCTGAAGGCATCGGCCGCGTCGTTGAGGAAGGGGGCGGCCTCCGCGTCCGACATGGCCTTGGCCATGTAGCGCTTGCCGACATTGACGCCGCCCGACACCATGCCGCCGTTGCGCGAGGAGCCGCCGAAGCCCGGCTCATTGGCATCGAGCACGATGCAGTCCAGCCCCTCGCGGTTCAGCTCGAGGGCCGCGTTGAGCCCGGCATAGCCCGCGCCGACGATCACGACGCGGGCCTGCTTCGGCAGGTCCACCTCGGGCAGCGGTTTCGGTTCATGGGCCTCCCACCAGAAGGGGCGGGGTTTGAAGTCCTTGGTGAAAATGGCGCTGTTCATGTGCGCAGATTGCGCGAGGAATGCGGGGGGATCAAGCGGCGCCCAAGCAACCCGGCCTTGCCAAGGGCACTGGGCTGTGGTCCTAACTCCGACCATGAAATCCGTCATCAAGGCCATCGTCTTCCTCATCATGGGGTTCACCGTCATCTTCTATGGCGGTGCGCTGCTGCTGCCGGGGGTGGCACGGGTGGAGCGGTCGATCGACATCGCCGCACCGCCGGAGAAGATCTATGCCATTGCGGCCGACCTGCGGCGCTGGCCGGAATGGTCGGCATGGCTCGAGGCCGATCCGCGCACGCGGTTCAGCTTCGAGGGCGCGGAGCAGGGCGCGGGGCAGGTCATGCGCTGGACCTCCGGCAACCCGATGGTCGGCAGCGGCACGATGACCGTCACCGATGCCTTGCCGCACGTGCGCGTTTCGACCCGCTCTGACTATGCCGGTTTCGGCACCTCCACCGCAGCGATGGATTTCGCCCCGCAGGGACAGGGCACGCGGGTGACATGGCGTTTCGAATCGCAGCTTCCCGGCGTCATCGACCGCTGGGCCGGGCTGGGGATGGACCGGACCGTGGGAGCTGATTACGACGCGGCGCTGAGGAACCTCAGGACACTGGCAGAACGGCCATAACGACTGAAAAGACACTTTTTGGTTGAAATCGGGCGCAATCCGGATAACCCTGCGGCCAGACGCTGCCGAGGTTCCAGATGTTGCGCCTGCTTGCCCTGTCTGCCGGACTGATGATCGCCCTGCTGGGGTTCAGCGAGGGGGCCACTGCGTCCGACACCTGCCAGCGCGCCACGGGCGGAAGATGCAAGACAAGCCAGTCATCGCCGCCCACCAAGACCAAGTCCGGAGCGGTGACGCACAAGAAGGTGCAGGCGCCCGCCAAGGGCAACCACAAGGGCCGGAATGAATACACCGCAGCGCAACGTGAAAAGATGATGGAACGGGCGCGCGAAATCTGCCGGACGCAGTTCGGCGCCCCGTCGCGGGTCTATCGCATCGACTACAAGAAAAACCAGGTGTGGTGCGTTCCACCTGCCTACTGATCTTCTGGCCCGCACGGCCCGCATGCCTTCTGCACTTTGAGCCTGCGCCCCAAATCACCTAAGCTGCGTCGGCTGAATGGGGAAGGACATGGCTGACGGACGGATCGCGCTGGTCACCGGGGCGGCGCAGGGAATGGGTTACGCCGCGGCGAAGAAGCTTCTGGAACTGGGCTTCGGCGGCGTGTTGCTGCTGGACCGCAACGCGGAAAAGCTTGCCGAGGCTGCCACCCGGCTGAACACCCTGGGCCGGGTTGAAACCCTCGCCGGCGACCTGCTGGATGCCAGCCTTCCGGCCCGCGCGGTGGCCGCTGCCATGAGTGCCTTCGGCCGCCTCGACGTACTCATCAACGCGGCGGGCAACACCGAGCGCTGCGGCCTTGACGACACCACGCCCGAGGCCTTCGAACGCCTGTTCGGCGTCAATGCGCGCGCCCCCTATTTCATGATGCAGGAGGCGGTGAAGGCCATGCGGGTGAACCGCTGCGGCACCATCATCAACATGTCCTCCATGCTGTCGCATGGCGGGCCGCCCAACCTCACCACCTATTCGGCGTCCAAGGCGGCGCTCAACATCCTCACCCGCTCCTCGGCGCAGAAGGTGGCGCGCGACGGCATCCGCATCTTCGCCATCAACCTCGGCTGGGTGAATTCCGACGGCGAGCACGCGCTGCAGACGGGCTTTCACAACATGCCGCAGGACTGGGCGGAGGCCATCGGACGGCGCATGCCGGCGGGCCGCATGATCACGCCCGAGGACGTGGCGGGCCTCGTCGCCTATCTCGTCTCGCCCTCGGCCCAGATGATGACGGGGGCCATCATCGATTACGAGCAGATGCCGGTCGCCGTGTTCGAGCAGCATCCTGCCCTTTCACCGGAATGAGTTCGCAAGGGCGCACGCCGCTCCTTCTCCTCACGCTCTCGATCGCCGCCGTCGGCATCCAGGCGCTGATGCTGTCGCCGCTCCTGACCGACATCGCGGCGGGGCTCGGCACACAGGCGAAGGAAATCGGCTTTGCGGCCTCCGCCTATGGCGTGGGCGTGGCCACCGCCGCGCTGCTGGCGGCCCCGCAACTTGGCCGCTGGCCCAAGCGCGGTGCCATCCGCATCGCCTTCGCGCTGCTCGCCGTGTCGCTCTTCCTCTGCGCCTTCGCCTGGGACTGGCGTGTGCTGGCGGGCGCTCAGCTGGTGGCGGGTCTCGCCTCGGGCGTCATCATCCCGGCCACCTATGCGCTGACGGGCGACATCGCCCCGCCGGAGCGGCGCTCGCAGGATTTGGGAAAGGTGCTGTTCGGCTGGTCCATCGCCATGGTGGCGGGCGTGCCGCTGGCCGCCGTGCTCTCGGCCTTCGTCGGCTGGCGCGGCACCTTCCTGATCGTCGGGCTCGTGGCGGCCGCCATGCCGTTTGCAGGGAGTCTTCTTCCACGCGGCTCCGCGCAGGCCACGGCGGAGCGCGTGCGCTACATGGACGTGCTGCGGCTGCCCGGCGCCTGGACCGGTTACCTCGCCACCTTCGCCTACATGATCGCCTTCTACCAGACCTATACCTTCATCGGTGATCATGTGCGCCAGACGCATGGGGCAGGGGCCTGGCTCGGCGGCACCATCTCGCTCGCCTATGGCGTGGGCTTTGGGCTTGGCGTCATCTTCGACAAGTGGATCGACCGCAAGGGCCCGGTCCGCATGCTGCCGCTGGGCCTCGCACTCGTCGGCGTCAACTATCTCGTCCTGCCCTTCGCGGCGGAGCGCATCGTCAGCGTGGCGCTGTGGCCCTTCTTCTGGGGGCTCGCCAACCACTTCTGCATGACGACGCTGGTCTCCTACATGAACACGCTCTCGCCGCGGCTGCGCGGCACGATCATGGGCCTGTTCTCCTTCACCACCTATGTCTCGCTGGGCACGGCGGGTGCCGTCTACGGCCCGGTCTACCAGGCGCACGGCTTCTTCGCGGTGGCTTTCGCCTCTGCGGCGACGGTTGCCGTGGCGGCGGTAATTGCACTGAAGAGGAGCCTGGCCTCGCCAGCCTGAACCGACCATTCATCATGCCCGGGCTCGTTCCGGGCATCCTTTTCCACAGGCGAAGAGGGTGGCCGGGACAAGCCCGGCCATGATGAGGACGGGAGCCTACCCCTGGCTTGCCGCCGCTTCCGCGATGATCCAGTTGCGGAAGGCCCTGGTCATCGGGCGTTCCGCCGTGTCGCGCCGCGTGATCAGGTGATAGGCGAATTGCGCCGGGCTCCGGAGCGAGAGCTCGAAGGGCTTCACCAGCCGCCCCGAGGCGAGGTCGTCCGCCACCAGCGTCGAGTCGCCCAGCGCCACGCCATGGCCATCGACGGCGGCCTGCACGGCGAGCGACGTCTGGCTGAAATGGAGGCCGCGCGTGTCGTTGAAGTCCTTCACGCCCGCCGCCAGCATCCACATGCGCCAGTTGGGCCAGACGGCACCCTGCGCCTCCCATTCGAGGTGGATGAGCGTGAACTGCAGGAGGTCCTTCGGCTCGCGCAGCGGCTTCGCGCCCTTCAGCAGCTCCGGGCTGCAGACCGGGAACAGCGTGTCGTGGAACAGCTTCTCGACCACGAGGCCGGGATAGACCCCGTCGCCGAAGCGGATCGCCACGTCGATGTCCTCCCGGTCGAAATCGAGGGGCTCGGAGGAAACGTCGATGCGCACGTCGGCGCCGGGCATCGACTCGAGGAAGCGGTCGATGCGCGGCACCAGCCACTTGGCGGCAATCGAGGGCGAGGCGGTGACGCGCACCTGGGTCGGGTTCTCCACCTGGCGCAGCTTCTGCAGCGCCCGGGTGAGGCCTTCCAACGCATCCGCGATGGCGGGCTTCAGGATCTGGCCCTGGCGGGTCAGCTGCATGTGACGTGAGGTGCGCTGGAACAGGGGTACACCCACGGCCTCCTCCAGCTCCTTGATCTGGTGGCTCACCGCGGCCGGGGTGACGTTCAGCTCGGCGGCGGCGCGGGTGAAGTTCAGGTGGCGGGCTGACGCTTCGAAGGCCTTTAACGATTGCAGGCCGGGAATGTGGCGTAACATGGGCAATCCTCAAACAACGTTTGAAGATTAATCTAGAAAGCTTCGTTTGTATAGCGAGGGTGCGGGGCCTATTTTCAGTGCCAACAGTTGAGCTCTTAACAAAAGATTGAAGATCATGACCCGCCTCATCGCCACGATGCCCGCCACCCCGGTCTGGACCAGCCTTGGCAGCGCCATGCGCCAGACCCTGCGCAGCCTCACCGCTGCCGCCGACACCTCGGCGCTGGACAGCGAGCAGGCCCGCATCCGCCAGTCGAGCCGCCACTGGCTCGTCGGCTGAACCCTCTCTCCCCTGAAGGCCCCGGGGTCACAGCCGGGGCCATTTTTTTGTGTCGCGTTACTTGCCCTTCCACTGCGGCTTGCGCTTCTCGGCGAAGGCGCGGGCCCCTTCGAGCTGGTCCTCGCTGGAATAGAGGACGTCGACGGTCTTCAGCTTGCGCTTGGTCACCATGTCGAAGGCCTGCTGCACCGGGAGGTGAGCGGTTTCGCGCGTGATTTCCTTGATGGCCGCGAAGACCAGCGGCGGGCCGTCGGCCAGCTGGTCGGCCACGGCGCGGGCGCGTTCCATCAGTTGGTCCGCCGGCACCACCTCGTTGATGAGGCCCCAGTGCTTGGCTTCCTTCGCATCGATGCGCCGTCCGGTGAACAGCATCTCCATGGCGACCGCGTAGGGAATGCGGCGCGGCAGCTTGATCGAGGCTGCATCGGCCACCGTGCCGGAGTTGATCTCCGGCAGCGCGAAGGTCGCGTGCTCGGCGGCGATGATGATGTCGCACGAGATCATGATCTCGAAGCCGCCGCCGAAGGCAAGCCCGTTCACCGCGCAGATCACGGGCTTGTTGAGGCCGGGGAGTTCCTGCAACCCGCCGAAGCCGCCCACGCCATAATCCGAATCCGGCGCCTCGCCCTCGGCCGCGGCCTTGAGGTCCCAGCCGGGGCAGAAGAACTTCTCGCCCGTGCCGGTGAGGATGGCGACGCGCAGCTCCGGGTCATCGCGGAAGGAGGCGAAGACATCGCCCATGATGCGGCTCGTGGCGGCGTCGATGGCATTGGCCTTGCCGCGCTCGATCCTGACTTCGAGCACGCGGCCGCGCCTGGTGACATGGATCGGTTCCGTTGTGGTTTCCTTGATGGTCATGGCGTCCTCATCTTGATCAGGGCATCGACGGCGACGGCGCCGTCCTTCAGAACGAGCAGGGGGTTGACGTCGAGTTCCTCGACCAACCCCCGGTTGGCATTGGCGAAGTCCGCCACCGCCTCGACGGCGCGGAACACGGCCTCCTGGTCGCCCGACTTGCCGCGGAAGCCCTCGACGAGGGTCCACACCTTCAGCGTCTTCAGCGCGCGCTCGATCTCGCTGCGCGTGGTCGGCAGGATCAGCGTCACCGAGTCCTTCAGGAGTTCGGTGAGGATGCCGCCCGCGCCGACGACAAGTGCGGTGCCGAATTGCGGGTCGGAGGTGAGGCCGATGATGAGTTCGGCGACCGCGCCGGTCACCATGCGCTCGACCAGTACGTCGGGTGCGAGCCTGGCCATGCGGGTTGCGGCTTCGCGCACCTCCTCGGCGTTCCGCAGGTTCAGCGCCACGCCGCCGGCCTCGGTCTTGTGGGCAATTGCCGCAGAGGAAACCTTGAGCGTCACCGGGTAGCCGAGCTTCTCTGCGGCGGCCACCGCGTCTCCCGCCGGGCAGACGATGCCTTCGGGAACGGCGAGCCCGTGCTTCTTCAGCAGCTCCTTCGCGGCGGACTCGCTGAACACGTGCTCCTCGCCGCCCTTCCTCATCGGCGGCAGCATCGGCGGCGGCTCCTCCGCTCGCGCCCAGTTGCGGCCGATGAAGGCGGCGGCCTCGAAGGCGGTGAGCGCATCATCGAGGCCCATCATCGGGGCCACTCCCGCTTGCGACAGTTCGTCGGCGAGCGACAGCGGCATGCCTTCCGACAGCGAGGCGACAACGGCGGCACGTGCGCCCGTCGCCTTCGACGCGGCCGCCATGGCACGCGCCGTGGTGGCCCAGCTGTCCGGCTTCATCTTCGGGTGGGTGGGCGTGTCAAGGATCACCATGCCGACGTCGAAGCCGCCCTTCAGCACCTCTGTGAAGGTGGCGGTCAGCTTCTCGGGCTGGCCCCAGATGAAGGTGTGGTAGTCGAGCGGGTTGTCGATCGCCACATATTCGTTGAGCGTCGCGGCGACGCGCGGCTTCGTCTCGGCATCGAAGGGCGGGAAGCTCACGTGTCTCTCCAGCGCCATGTCGGCCACCAGTGCCGCCTCACCGCCCGAGCAGGAGAGCGAAACGAGCCGCGAGTCCGCGATGGGCCCGCCATTGTGCAGGAACTTCAGCGTCTCGGCGAAGGCGGAGACGGACTTCATGCGCGCGATGCCATAGCGCTCGAACAGCGCATCATAGAGCGTGTCCGCCCCGGCGAGCGACGAGGTATGGCTCATCGCCACCTTCGCACCCTGTTCGGAGCGCCCCGTCTTCAGCACCACGATGGGAACCTTGCGGCTCCGCGCGATGGCCGCGGCCCTCGCGAAGGCGGCGACATCCGGCAGGCCCTCGACATGGAGGCCGATCGCCGAGATGCGCGGGTCGGCGGAGAGCGTCTCCACCATGTCATGCATGCCGACGTCCACCTGGTTGCCGATGGAGAACACGGCAGCGACGGGCAGGCCCCGCATCATCATGGTGAAGTTGCAGGCGATGTTGCCGGACTGGGTGATGAGCGCGACGCCACGCGCCACCGGCTCGAGCCCCGTCTCGTCCGGCCACAGGGCTGCGCGGGAAAGCGTGTTGACGAAGCCATAGCAGTTGGGCCCCATCAGCGGCATGCCCCTGGCGGCCTCGAGCAGCTCGCGCTGCAGTTCGGTGTTGCCGGTCTCGGCGAAGCCCGCGGCATAGATGACGGCACCGCCGCAGCCTTTCTTGGCGAGCGCGCGCACCACCTCGATGGTGGGCTCGTTCTTCACCGCGATGAAGGCGGCATCGACGGCTTCCGGAATGTCCTCGGGCGACTTCAGCGTAGGGATGCCGGAGAGCTCGTCACGCTTCGGGTGCACGGCATGGATGGTGCCGGTGAAGCCCAGCTCCCGCGTGCGGCGGATGGCGATGGCGCATTCATTGCCGCCGACGAAGGCGATGGACTTGGGGTTGAGGAGGCGGGTGAGGTTCTTCATGTCATGCTCTTCTTCGGGCCGTCACGCTCCCTTTTACTCGTCACCCCGGCGAAAGCCGGGGCCCAGCTTTGCCGGGCGTGAAGGAAGCTGGGTCCCGGCTTTCGCCGGGATGACGGCCATAAAACTAGCCCCCCAGCGGCCGCAGCAGGGCCCGCGAAATGATGTGCCGCTGGATCTCGCTCGTCCCTTCCCAGATCCGCTCCACGCGTGCGTCGCGCCAGATGCGCTCGAGCGGAAGGTCCGACATCAGCCCCATGCCGCCGTGGATCTGGATCGCCTCGTCGGCGACGAAGGCCAGCATCTCGGTGGCCTTGAGCTTGGCCATGGCCATGTCCATGTCGGTCACGGTCTTGTTGTCGAACTTCCAGGCGGCTTCGAGCGTCAGGAGTTCCGCCGCCTTCAGCTCCAGCGCCATGTCGGCGAGCTTGAAGGACACGCCCTGGAACTTGCCGATCTGCTGGCCGAACTGCTGGCGGTCCACCGCATATTGCTTGGCATGGTCGAGTGCGCGCTCGGCACGCCCGATGCAGGTGGCGGCGACCTGCAGGCGCGTGGCGCCAAGCCAGTCATTGGCCACCTCGAAGCCCTTGTGGATCTCGCCGAGGATTTGGGCTTTGTGCACCCGGCAATCGGTGAACTCCAGGATGCAGTTGTTGTAGCCGCGGTGCGAGACGTTCTTGTAGCCCGGCCTGACGGTGAAGCCCGGCGTTCCCATGTCGATCAGGAAGGCGGTGATCAGCTTCTTCTTGCCGCGCGGGGTCTCTTCCTCACCGGTGGCGGCGAAGAGGATGACGAAGCTCGCCTCGTCGGCATGGCTGATGAAGTGTTTCGTCCCGTTGATGACGAACCAGTCCCCATCCTGCTTGGCGAAGGTCTTCATGCCGCGCACGTCGGAGCCGACACCGGGCTCGGTCATGGCGAGGCAATCCGACTTCTCGCCCTTGACCGCGGGGAAGAGGTACTTCTCGCGCTGCTCTCCCTCGCAGGCCATCAGGATGTTGGAGGGGCGCGCCACGCAGGTCCAGTGCAGCGCGTAATTGGCGCGGCCCAGTTCCTTCTCGTAGAGCACCCAGGTCAGCGTATCGAGGCCCGCACCACCCACTTCCGCCGGCATGTTGGCGGCATAGAGGCCTGCCTCGATGGCCTTGGCCTTGATCTGGTCGCGGAGGTCATGGCGCAGCACGCCTGTCTCCTCGATCTCGGCCTCGTGCGGGTAGAGCTCGTTCTCGACGAAGTCCCGCGTCGTCTTGACGATCATCTGCTGTTCGTCGGAGAGATTGAAATCCATCAGGTCACACTCACTTGATGTGGAAGGTCTCGACATGGCCGTCGATGGCGATGTCCTGACCGTTGATCATGAAGGCGGCGGGCGAGGCGAGGAAGACGGCCAGCGCCGCCACCTCATGAGCCTCGGTCAGGCGTTCGAGCGACTGGTTGCCGACGATCTCCTTGGCCACCACCTCGAAAGGCACGCCGCGCACGTCGGCCTCGCTCTGGATGACGCGGTTGATGCGGTCGCCCTTCACCGAGCCGGGGCAAATCGCATTCGAACGGCAGTTATAGGGGCCGAGCTCGATCGCCAGCGACTTGGTGAGGCCGATGACGCCCCACTTCGCCGCCGCATAGGGTGTCCTATTGCCGAAGCCGTGCTGGCCGGCGTTCGACGACATGTTGAGGATGAGGCCGGACTTCTGCGCCTTCATCACCGGCGCGGCACGCCGGGCACAGAGGAAGTAGCTGTCGAGGCAGATTTCGAGGCATTCGCGCCAGCCCTCGAGTTCGATGTCCTCCACCGGGGCGGTGGGGCCCTTGATGCCGGCATTGTTCACCAGCACGTCGAGCCCGCCCAGGTCTTCGAGCGCGTCATCGAACCATGCGTCGATCTCGCCCTCGCTCCTGACGTTCACCTTGCTCGCGGCGACATCGGGGAACTCCTTGCGGAATTGCGCGAGGGCCGCCTCGTTCACGTCGCAGATATGGACCCTAGCTCCTTCCGCCGCGAAGGCGCGGGCGATGGACTTGCCGATGCCGTCCGCCGCGGCGGTGATCATCACGCGTTGCTGGGGCATTGGAACCTCCTCAGGCCTTGGCCTTCTTCTTCCGGGCTTTCTCTTCGCGGTCGAGCACCAGGCCGGAGCCGATCTTGTGCTTCTTGAACAGCTTCATCATGTCCACCAGCACGGCGTTGCGCTTGGCCTCGATCTCGGAGACCTTGCGCCCGGCGGCCTGCGCCTCGCAACCCTCGACCAGGCGCTTCTCCAGCGCGTCGTTCCACTTGGGGAACTTGAGGTCGGTCCAGTCGAGCTCCAGCGTGGGGTCGAACTGCTTGATGAAGTCGCGCATGCCGCCGGGTCCGCCCGCCACGTGATAGGTGAGGAAGGAGCCCATGAAGGCCCAGCGCATGCCGGCGGAATAGACGATCGAGTCGTCGATGTCCGCTGTCGTGCCGATGTCCTTGTTGAGGATGTGCAGCGCCTCACGCCACAGGGCCTCCTGCAGGCGGTCGCAGATATAGCCCATGATCTCCTTCTTCAGCCGCAGCACATGCATGCCGATGGCCTCGAAGTATTCGCCTGCGCGGTCCATCGCCTCGGCCGACGTCTTCTCGCCGGGCACGAGCTCGACCAGCGGCAGGAGGTAAACCGGGTTGAAGGGATGACCGATCACCACGCGGCCCGGATGCCTGCACTGGCTCTGGAGATTGGTGGGCAGGAAGCCCGAGGAGGAAGACGCGATCACCACATGGGGGGCCGCCACCGCGTCGATGTCGCGGAACAGCTTGATCTTCAGCTCCTCGCGCTCGGGTGCGGCTTCATGGATGAAGTCGGCCTTGGAGGCCATCACCTTCAGGTCGGTTGTGAAGGAGAGCTTGCCCTTCTTCCTGGGCTTGCCCAGCAGCGCCTCGAGCGAGGGCCAGGCCGTCTTGATCTGGGCCTTCAGCCTTTCCTCGGCTGCGGGCGAGACGTCATAGGCGATCACGTCGTAACCGCGGAACAAGAGCCGCGCCGCCCAGCCCGCGCCGATCAGGCCGGTGCCGGCAATGCCGACGGTCTTGATCTTGGGCGCGGCGGCGCTCTTCTTCGCCGGAGCCTTCTTGGCGGGTTTCTTCGCGGGCTTCTTCGCAGCGGCCTTGGCCATGGTGTCTCTCCCTGTCGTTTCTGTTGCCCCTCCCCACAAGGGGGAGGGGGACTTACCGTAACTTACTTCCTTGGCTTCAGCTTCAGGATCTCGCGGCCCTCATCGGGTGAGGCGACCCTGGTGCCGAGGAGCTCGATGATCTTCACCGCCTTCTCGACCAGCGTGCCGTTCGAGGCATGCACGCCGCGCTCGAGCCAGAGATTGTCCTCGAGGCCGACGCGCACGTGGCCGCCGAGCAGCACGGCCTGCGCCACCGCCGGGAACTCGTTGCGGCCGATGCCGAAGGCAGCCCAGACCGCGCCTTCCGGCAGCTGGTTCTTCTGGTAGGCCATGGTCTCGGTGTCATAAGGCGCACCCCACGGGATGCCGAGGCAGAGCTGGAACATCGGCGGGCCGTCGATCAGGCCTTCGGCCACGAGCTGCTTGCCGAACCAGAGGTTACCTGAATCGAAGATCTCCATCTCGGGCTTCACGCCATAGGACTTGATGAGCTTCGCCTGCTCGCGCAGCTGGGCGGGGGTCTGGACGACGATCGAGTTGCCGTCGCCGAAGTTCAGCGTGCCGCAGTCGAGCGTGCAGATCTCGGGGCGGAGTTCCTTCACGTGGATGAGGCGCTCCTCGGGCCCCACGCAATCGGTGCCGGGTCCGAAGTCGAGGGGCCTGGCGCCCGAGCCCACCTCGACGTCGCCGCCCATGCCGGCGGTGAGGTTGATGATGACTTCCTTGTTCTTCGCCCGGATGCGCTCCATCACCTCGGCATAGTATTCGACCTTGCGGGAGCCCTTGCCGGTCGAGGGTTCGCGCACGTGGCAGTGGACCACGGTGGCGCCGGCGCTGGCGGCCTCGAGGGCGGAATTGGCGATCTGCTCCGGCGTCACCGGAATGGCCGGGTGCTTGCCGACGGTGTCACCCGCTCCGGTGACCGCGCAGGTGATGATGACTTTGGGCTGCATGGAATCCTCCTGACTATGGTGGCGGAGGCTAGGCCCGCGGCGAAATCGGCGTTTGACTTTTTCCGTCAGAGGCTTTCCTATTTTCGCCATGGCCCGATATGACGTCGCCTTCCTGCTGGTCCCGAAGTTTTCCATGATCGCGCTCTATGGCGCGCTGGAGCCCTTGCGCGTGGCCAATCGTTTCGCAGGTGCGAACACCTTCTCGTGGCGCTTCGTCTCGGCCGACGGTCAGCCGGTGGCCGCCTCGAACGACATTCCCATCTCGGTGTCGGGCGGTCTTGCCGACATCGGCAAGCCGGACATGGCGGTGATCTCGGCAAGCTACGAGCCGGAGAAGGGCATCACCCGGCCCATGCTCTCCGCCGTCAAGGCGCTGGCGCGGAAGCGCGTGCTGCTGGCGGCGATCGACACCGGGCCCTTCCTGCTGGCTGAGGCCGGCCTCCTCGACGACTATCGCGCCACCTGCCACTGGGAGAGCCTGCCGGGCTTCCGCGAGAGCTTCCCCAGGGTGCAGGCCGAGCAGGCGCTCTATGTCACCGACCGCGACCGCATGACCTGTGCCGGCGGCGCGGCGGCGATCGACATGATGCTGGACTGGATCGGGAGGCTGCTGGGGCGGCCTCTCGCCGTGCTGGTGGCGGACCAGCTGGTGCATTACCGCTCGGCCGAGCAGCCCGGCGCAGCGCGTCTTCCCGCCGCCGCGCGCTATGGCACCACCGACGCGCGGCTCCTGAAAATCATCACCGCCATGGAAGAGCAGGGCGAAGACCCGCTCGATGCGGAGGAGCTCGCGGCGACGGCCAGCATCTCGGTGCGCCAGATGGAGCGCCTCTTCGCGGAAAAGCTGGGCGAGCGGCCGATGGGCTTCTACCTCAAGCTCCGGCTCGAGAAGGCGGAGCGCCTCATCACCTATTCCACCATGAGCATGCGGGAAATCGCGGTGGCCTGCGGCTTCTCCTCGCTGCCGCTGTTCTCGCGCAGCTTCCGGGCGCGCTATGGACGCCCGCCCTCGGCGCTCAGGGCCTGAGCCTCACAGGGGGGATCCCCCCGCCTGCCACTGGCGGATCGCGTCGACGGGCCAGACGAGCATGATGATGTTGAGGGTGAGGTTGTCGCGGATCATGTAGCCGACGAACAGCTCGAGCGCGATGGCGATCGACACCGTGGCCCAGACCGGCAACCTGCTGGCGAGCCAGAAGCCCAGCACCATGGCCATGATGTCGGAGACGGAGTTGAGCACGCTGTCGCCGTAATAGTCGAGCGAGATGGTGGCCTCGCGGTAGCGGTTGATGATGAAGGGCGTGTTCTCGAAGATCTCCCACGCGGCCTCCACCAGCGTGGCGATGACGAGCCGGGTGCCGACGGGCAGGCGGCGCGCCACCAGCCAGAGCAGGCCATAGAACAGGAAGCCGTGAATGAGGTGGGACGGCGTGTACCAGTCCGAGATGTGCTGGGAGTTGCCGGAACTCATCACCTGCCCCTCCCACAGCTTCACGTAGCCGCAGGCGCAGATGGGCACGCGGCCCATCAGCCACAGGGTGACGGCGGTGACCGCGATGATGGCGGCCACGGCAACAAGGCTCGGCCGGGAGAAGCGGGCGCGCGTCACACCGGCACGTTGTCGATGAGGCGCGTCTTGCCCAGCCAGGCTGCGGCGAGGATGCGCAGCGGCTCGTCGCGGTGCTGGGGCGGGGCGAGCGTCTCGGCATTGCGCACCGTGACGTAGTCGACCTTGAAGCCCAGCGTCATCAGCGTGCGGGTGGCGAGCGTCATGGCGGATTGCAGGTCGAGTCCGCCGCGGATGCGCTCTGCGGCGTGGCTGATGCTCGAATGGATGGCGAGGGCCTGCTGGCGCTCCTGCTTCGAGAGGTAGACGTTGCGGGAGGATTTCGCCAGGCCGTCGTCCTCCCGCACCGTGGGGATGCCGACGACCTCGATGGGCAAGTCGAGATCGCGCGCCATGCGGGTGACGACCTTGAGCTGCTGGTAGTCCTTTTCCCCGAACATGGCGAAGTCGGCCCCGGTCTGGGTGAAGAGCTTGGCCACCACGGTGGCGACACCATCGAAGAAATGCGGGCGGAACTTGTCCTCGAGGCCAGCCCTGGCGGGGCCGCCAAGCATGACCGTGGTGCAGAAGCCCTCCGGATAGATTTCCTCCGGGTTCGGCAGGTAGATCATGTGGCAGCCGGCCTGGCCGAGCTTCCGGACATCGCCTTCCTCGTCGCGGGGATATTTGTCGAGGTCCTCGTGGGCGGCGAACTGCTTGGGGTTGACGAAGATGGTGGTGATCACCCGGTCGGCGCGCTTCAGCCCCTCCGCCACCAGATGCGTGTGGCCGGAGTGGATGGCGCCCATGGTGGGCACGACGGAATAGGTGAGGCCCTCGGCGCGCCACCTGGCGGTTTCGCGGCGGAGGGCGGCAAGGGTGCGGACGAGCTTCGGCTTCATGATGCGAGAATCTGGAAATGCCCCGGGAAGCTTGCTTTAGCCTGTCCGGGGCGCGGCCGGGAAGGGTCAGTCATCCGAGCCGAAGCCGATGCCGCGTGCCACGGCGGCGCGGCCGAACTTGTCGCGGATGCGGTCGACCGCCAGTTCCACCCTGGCACGCGCCGCGGTGGTGACGTCGAGCGTCTCCGTCTCCTGCTCGGGCCGCGCTTCGACGAGGCCTGAGATGCCGACCCCGATGAGGCGGAAGGCCGTGCCCGTCGCCTCGCGCTGGAGAAGGGGGAGGGCCGCGTCATAGATGCGGCTGGCCAGGAGCGTCGGGTCGGCGAGCGAGACGTTGCGGGTGCGCAGCCTGAAATCGGCCGTCTTGAGCTTCAGCACCACGGTGTGGCCCGCCACGCCCTCTGCCTTGGCACGGCGCGACACCTTCTCGGCCAGTGGCCAGAGGATGCGTTCGAGTTCGGCGCGATCGGCGATATCGGTGTTGAAAGTGGTCTCGGCGCTGATTGACTTGGAGTGGTCATCGGTCGACACGATGCGCTGGTCCTCGCCGCGCGACAGGTGATAGAGGCGCGCGCCCATCGAACCGTAGCGCCGCATCAGCTCGTTCTTCTCCATCTGCTGGAGCTGGGCGATCATGGTGATGCCGCCCCTGGCGAGTTCCTCCTGCATTGCCTTGCCCACGCCCCAGATGAAGCCGACGGGCTTTGCCGCAAGGAAACTGAGCGTTTCGGCCCTGCCCAGAACCGAGAATCCGCGCGGCTTCTCGAGGTCGGAGGCGAGCTTGGCCAGGAACTTGTTGTGCGACAGGCCGACCGAGGCGGTGATCCCCACTTTCTCCGTGATGCGCTGGATGAGGTGGGCGAGCGTCAGCGCCGGGCTCATGCCATGCAGCCGTGCCGTTCCGGTGAGGTCGAGGAAGGCTTCGTCGATGGAGAGGGGCTCGACCAGC
Source organism: Aestuariivirga litoralis (assembly GCF_003234965.1). Taxonomy (GTDB): domain Bacteria; phylum Pseudomonadota; class Alphaproteobacteria; order Rhizobiales; family Aestuariivirgaceae; genus Aestuariivirga; species Aestuariivirga litoralis. The sequence continues at coordinate 39,089 of NZ_QKVK01000010.1, read as the reverse complement.
GGCGTCACCTCCAGCATGAGTTCGCGCACCAGCTTGCCGGCGGCGGCGTATTTCGCCATGTCGGGCTTGATCACCAAGGCCTCGGGGCAAAGCTTCAGCGCCTTGAACATCGGCATGGCCGACCTCACGCCATGGATGCGCGCGATGTAGCAGGCGGTGGAGACCACGCCGCGTGTGCCGCCGCCGACGATCACCGGCTTGTCGGCCAGTTCAGGGCGGTCGCGCTTTTCGACCGCGGCATAGAAGGCATCGCAGTCGATGTGGGCGATGGAGAGCTGGTGCAGCTCCGGGTGGCGCAACAGGCGCGGGCTGCCGCAAGCCTTGCAGCGCCGCTCCGCGCCCGCAACGGGCGTGAAGCAGTCGCGGCAGAAGCCCACCGTCGCAGCATCATCTTGCATGCAGAACATGCTAGCGCAGGTCGCCGAATTGGGGAACACTGCCCTCGGGGCTGGTGCAATGAGCGGAGAACGGGATGTACAAGCTCTATAACGTCAAGACTTGGGGATCACTCGCCATCCATTGCCTGCTGGAAGAGATGGAGGCGCCCTATACCAATATCTGGATGTCGCCGGAGCAGGTGCGCGAGCCCGAGTTCCGCTCCGTCAGCCCGCTCGGCATGATTCCGGCGCTGGGGCTGGCCGATGGGCGGACGCTTTATGAATCGGCAGCGATCGTCGCCTTTCTCGTGGCCGCGCATCCTGACAAGCACATGTCGCCGGCGCTGGGCTCGCCCGACTATGGCGAATTCCTCAGCCTGCTCGTGTTCATGAGCACGGAGATCTATGGTTTCGGCAACTTCGCCTTTTCGGCCGCCGACTACGTCGACGACGCAGCCGGGCGCGACATGCTGAAGGCCAGGGTTCGCCAGCGGGTCGATCAATTCTGGGCAATGCTCGAGAAGCGCCTTGCCGCCTCGGGCCCATGGCTGATGGGCCGCGAGTTTTCCGCCCTCGACCTCTACGCCTTCATGCTGTCGATCTGGGGCTCGCCAACCGAGGAGGCGCTGCACGCCAAATGCCCGGCGGTTGCAAAGCTCGCCACGGCGGTGCGCGCACGGCCCAAGCTGAAGGCCGTGCTGGAATCGCATGGCGTGCTGAAGCCGGGCGGCTACGTCTCCTCCGACCTCGCGTAGGGGGTCAGCCTTCAGGCCCCGGGCATCGTCGAAATCAGGCTCATCACGAAGGGCCGCGCTTCGGCCCAGCTGTCGGTGCGCAGCGCCACGTAGTCGAGCGGGTCGATGTGCCTGGCGAAGCGCTGGTCATGAAGGAAGTGGACGAGGTGCACCTCGGGCGCAAATTCATGCGCCGAGGCGATGAAGGCGGGGCTGTCGTCGATGAACACCGTGGTGTTGGCGGCCCTTGCCGCCAGCGCGTGGATGGCGGGCCCCTTGGGGCCGGAATTGGTCACCACGGGGTAGGGCAGGCCGTGGCTCTTCAGGTTCTCGCGGCGGTGGTCGCCCGCCGTGTGCGGCAGGTTGGTGAGCAGCACCACGTCCGCCCTCTCGCCGAAGGCCAGCAGCGCGGCGACGGCGCCGTCGATCTCCTGCATGTGGCGGGTGCGGGTTTCGAAGAAGCTGCCGATCAGCTCCGCCACCTGTGCATCCGGTGCCGGCGCATTGGTCTCGCGCTGGCGGATGTTGCCGTTGAGCGCGAAGCTCGAGGTATCGAGCCACAGTCCGTGGAGGCCGATATAGTCCTCGAAGTCGCGGGTGAAATGCACGATCACCTCGTCGACGTCGCAGATGACCAGCGGCCGGCCGGTGAGGTGCAGGCCAGCAAGCTGGCCCTGGGTGATCTCAGAAATCAACGGCGGCTCCCGGGAGTTTGCGGCGGAGTTCGGCGATGCGCTCGGGGCGAAGCTGCTGCTCTTCGGCAAAAATCAGCAGCAGGCTTTCATCGCCGAGCAAGTGGTCGAGGATGCCGCCCAGAAAGGCGGGCCTGGCCGCACCGGCACGGATCGCCGCGACGTCCAGCCCCGAGAGGTCCATGAATCGCTGCAATCGTTCGCCATCGGAGGCGAGGAAGCCCAGTGCGTTTATCGCAAGGATTTCAGCCTCTTCGGAATTGGTCTTCGTCTTGGGTCTCATCATGGTGAATCACAATTAACCACCCCGGAACCGCGTTGAACAGGGAGCGCTTTGGGTTAAGCTGTTGGTTACCCAAAATGGTCCAGAAATGGGGCATGCAAAGGGGCTTGGGTTGCGGGTCTGCGGGACCCGCGGGAATCCGAGCCAGATGGGTGCGAATGTGTCAGTATCGGCGGGACCGATGAGAACGCCAGAGATGCGACCGGCCATGGCCAAGAAGGTGCTGGTGGTCGAGGACAACGAGTTGAACATGAAGCTGTTCAACGACTTGCTCGAGGCCAATGGCTACCAGGTGATCCAGACGCGGGATGGCCTCTCCGCGCTCGACCTCGCACGCCTGCACCGGCCCGACCTGATCCTTATGGATATCCAGTTGCCCGAAGTCTCCGGCATCGAGGTGACCAAGTGGCTGAAGGAGGATGACGAGCTGCGCGTGATCCCCGTCATCGCCGTCACCGCCTTCGCCATGAAGGGCGACGAGCAGAAGATCCGCGAAGGCGGCTGCGAGGCCTATATTTCCAAGCCGATCTCGGTGGTGAGCTTCCTGCAGACCATCGACAGCTACCTGAAGACCAGGCAATGACGGCCCGCGTCCTCGTCGTCGACGACATCCTCGCCAATGTCCGCCTGCTGGAGGCCAAGCTCGCGGCGGAGTACTTCGAGGTCGTCACCGCCATGAACGGCGCCGACGCGCTGGAAGCGGTGAACCGCACAAGGCCCGACATCGTGCTGCTCGACGTGATGATGCCGGGGATCGACGGCATCGAGGTGTGCCGCCGCATCAAGCAGAACCCGGCAACCCAGCATATCCCGGTGGTGATGGTCACGGCCCTCGACCAGCCCGAGGATCGCGTAAGGGGCCTCGAGGCGGGGGCCGACGATTTCCTGACCAAGCCGGTCAACGACGTGGCGCTGTTCTGCCGCGTCAAGGGCCTGGTGCGGCTCAAGATGCTGACCGATGAGCTGCGCGCCCGCACCGGTGCCGATCCGCTGGGCCTCGCCGCCAGCGAGCCGCCGGCCGAGGCGGTCTCGGGGCGCATCCTGGTGCTCGACAATCGCGTGGCCCCGGCCGAGCGCATCCGCAACCTGCTGTCGCCCCGCCACGAGGTGACGGTGGTGTCCGAGCCGCAACAGGCCTTCGAGGCCTTCGGCGCGGCGCAGGGCGGCTTCGACCTCATCATCGTCAATCTCGATCTCGAGGGCATGGATGGCCTGCGCATCTGCTCGCAGCTCAAGTCGGTGGAGACGACGCGCCAGACGCCGATCCTCATCCTCGTCGACCCGGAAGATCACCAGCGCCTGCTGCGCGCCCTCGACATGGGGGTGAACGACTATCTCATCCGTCCGATCGACCGGCAGGAACTCCTGGCCCGCGTCGCCACGCAGGTGCGCCGCCACCGCTATACCGAGCAGCTGCGCCTCACGGTGCGCGCCTCGATGGAGATGGCGGTGACCGATGCGCTCACCGGCCTCTACAACCGCCGCTATCTCGAAACCCAGCTCACCCAGTTGATCGAGCAGTCGGCCGACCGCGGCAAGGGCCTCTCGATGCTCAGCCTCGACATCGACTTCTTCAAGTCGGTGAACGACACCTATGGCCATGACGCGGGCGACCGCGTGCTGCAGGAAGTGGCCGGCCGCATCCGCGGTTCGGTGCGTGGCGGCGATCTCGCATGCCGCACCGGCGGCGAGGAATTCGTGGTGGTGCTTCCCGGGGCCGACCTTGCGGTCGCCGAAAAGGTGGGCGAGCGGATCCGCAAGGCGATCGCTGCCAAGCCCTTCATGCTGGGGCCCGGCTCGCACCTCACCGTTACCGCCTCGCTCGGCGTGTCGAGCCTGCTCACCACCGAGGACACGCTGGAGGGGCTGCTCAAGCGGGCCGACCGGGCCCTCTATCGTGCCAAGCGCGAGGGCCGCAACCGCGTGGTGCCCGTTGCCGCGTGATGGCATTTGCGCCGCCGCCGTTTCGTTGTAGACCCCCCGGATCATGAGGTCCGCCGAACCCATCCGCGAGGAACTGCCGGAAAGCCGCCGCTGGGGCACCCGCGGCACGGCGGGCGCCACCTTTGCCGGCCAGCTGACCTTCGAGAACGTGTCGCGCCGCTTTGGCCGCACTGCCGCGGTGGAGGATGTGAGCTTCACCCTGAAGCCGGGCGAGATCGCCTGCCTGCTCGGGCCGTCCGGCTGCGGCAAGACCACACTGCTCCGCATCGCGGCGGGAATCGACAAGCCGGATGCGGGGCGCCTGCTGTTCGACGGGCAGGAAATGGCCGGGCCCGAGCGCTTCGTGCCGCCCGAGAAGCGCAACATCGGTCTGATGTTCCAGGATTTTGCCCTGTTCCCGCACCTTTCCATCATCGACAACGTGGCCTTCGGGCTGAATTCGCTGCCGAAGGGCGAGGCGCGCGGCATTGCACTCCACGCGCTGGAGCGGGTGGGGCTCGCCCATTACGCCCACAGCTATCCGCACAATCTCTCGGGTGGCGAGCAGCAGCGCGTGGCGCTGGCCCGCGCGCTGGTGCCGCGCCCACAGGTGCTGCTGATGGACGAGCCCTTCTCGGGCCTCGACCAGCGGCTGCGCGAATCGGTGCGCGCGGAAACGCTGACGCTGCTGCGCGAAACCCGCGCCTCCTGCCTGCTGGTGACCCATGACCCGGTGGAGGCGATGGGACTTGCCGACCGCATCTTCCTGATGCGCCAGGGCCGGCTGATCCAGGCCGGCACGCCGGAGGAGCTCTACCGCCACCCGGCGGATGCTCCCGCCGCCCGCTTCTTCTCCGACACCGACGAGGTGCGTGGCGAGGTGCGGGATGGCCTTGTGGTCACGCCGCTCGGCACCTTTGCCTGCCCCGAGCGGGTGAAGGGCCCGGACGCCCTGGTGCTGATCCGCCCCCAGGGCATCCGCCGGGCCGCGGCAGGGGAGACGGGGGTCGAGGGACTGGTCACCGAAACCCGCTTCCAGGGCGACGACGTCAAGTGCCGGGTGCTGTTCAAGGGCCTCGACGAGCCGCTGACGGCGCTGCTTGGTTCCAAGGCAGCCCCCCAGCGCGGCGAAACAGCGCTGTTCCGGGTCGATCCGGACCATGTTTTCGTCTTTGAATTGGCCAGTTTGCAACCTATCTGAGGGTCATTCCGCCTTGGTTGCGGCGCGCCGGGGTTTCTGCTTTAGTGCCGCGAAACGCGAGGAGAGAGTGTCCTCTCTCCGGATATAGGGAGTTTGTCTTATGGGTTCGCTGTCGATCTGGCATTGGGTTCTCGTCATTCTGGTCGTGGTGCTGCTGTTCGGCCGCGGCAAGGTGTCTGACCTGATGGGCGACGTCGCCAAGGGCATCAAGAGCTTCAAGAAGGGCCTGGCCGACGACGACACCCCCGCCGCCACCACTGCCGATCCCAAGCCCATCGAGCAGCAGACGGCGGTGAAGTCGGAAGCCGAGAAGGCCCAGAGCTGATAGGCACGCCGGCGCGCCTCTAGCCGGAAACGCACATGTTTGATTTCGGGTTCGGCTATAGCGAAATGTTCGTCGTTGCCGTGGTGGCGATCATCGTCATCGGGCCGAAGGACCTCCCCAAGGTGCTGCGCGCGCTGGGCAAGACCGTCGCCAAGATGCGCGGCATGGCCCGCGAGTTCCAGGGTCACCTCGACCAGGCCATGAAGGAAACCGGCTTCGACGAGGTGAAGAAGGAATTCGACAACATCAAGAACCCGGCCAACTTCATCGACCCGACGATGGCCAAGAAGGCCGCCGAGGACACGAACAAGAAGCAGGTCGACGATTTCAAGAAGCTGTTCGGCGACGTGCCGGCGACTGATGCGCCCAAGCCTGCCGCCACCACGGCCTCCACGGACACCCCCGCAGCCGCCTCATGACCCAGCAGGACATCGACGCCTCCGAAGCCCCGCTGATCGAGCACCTGATCGAGCTGAGAACCCGCCTCATCTGGTGCGTGGTCGGCTTCATCGGCGCCTTCATCTTCAGTTTCTTCTTTTCCTCCGACATCCTGCATTTCCTCGTGCTGCCGTTCAAATGGGGCACCGGTCAGGACGTCTCGCTGATCTCCATCAAGCTTCTCGGCGTGTTCCTCGTGAAGCTGAAGATCGCCTTCTTCGGCGGCCTGTTCATCGGCTTCCCGCTGATCGCCACGCAGATCTACCGCTTCGTGGCGCCCGGCCTCTACAAGCATGAGAAGGCGGCCTTCCTGCCTTACCTCATCGCCACGCCCATCTTCTTCATCCTCGGCGCCTCGCTGGTCTATTTCTTCCTCCTCCCGGTGGCGATCCATTTCTTCACCGCACTTGCCGGCACTTCCGGCGTGGCGCTCATGCCCGACATCGAGGCCTATCTCGATTTCGTGATGATGCTGATCCTCGCCTTCGGCCTGTGCTTCCAGCTTCCCGTGGTGCTGACGCTGCTGGGCCAGATCGGCATCCTCAGCTACGACCAGCTGAAGAGCGGGCGGAAATTCGCCATTGTCGGCGTGTTCATCGTCGCCGCCGTGCTCACCCCGCCGGACCCGATTTCCCAGATCGCCATGGCGGTGCCGCTGATGGCCCTCTACGAGGTGTCCGTGCAGGCTGTGCGCTTCATCGAGGCCCGCCGCAAGAAGCGCGAGGCGGCGGAAGAGGCGGCCTGACCTCCGCATTGCGGTCTTCCCGTTGCGGTTCCGCCGTCCTATAGGAGGGCCCGGAAAGAGGACTCGAGACCCATGCATGACATCAAGGCCATCCGCGACAACCCGGCAGCATTCGATTCAGGGCTCGCCCGCCGCGGCCTCGAGCCGGTCGCCTCGCAGCTGCTGAAGATCGACGCCGAGCGCCGCGACCATGTGCAGAAGCTGCAGGACGCGCAGGCCCGCCGCAATGCCGCCTCGAAGGAAATCGGCGAGGCCATGAAGACGGGCGACAAGGCCAGGGCCGAGGCGCTCAAGGCCGAGATGGGGTCGATCAAGGATTTCATCGCCAGCGGGGAGGCGATCGAGCGCGACATCGACCAGCGGCTCACCGCGGCTCTTGCCGTGATCCCCAATATCCCGCTCGATGACGTGCCGGACGGCAAGGACGAGACGGGCAATGTCGAGGTCCGCCGCTGGGGCGTGCCACCCGTCTACAATTACGAGCCGCGCCAGCATTTCGACATCGGCGAATGGCTGGGGCTGATGGATTTCGAGGCCGCCGCGAAGATCGCCGGCGCGCGCTTCGTCATCCTGAAGGGCCAGCTCGCCCGGCTCGAGCGCGCCGTGGCGCAGTTCATGCTCGACCACCAGACGGGGGTAAACGGCTATACCGAGCACTATGTCCCCTACATGGTCAACGACGCCGCCATGTATGGCACCGGCCAGCTGCCCAAATTCGCCGAGGACCTGTTCCGCACCACCGATGGCCGCTGGCTGATCCCCACGGCGGAGGTCTCGCTCACCAACCTCGTGCGCGAGTCCATTCTCGAGGAGAAGGACCTGCCGCTGCGTCTCACCGCCTATACGCCCTGCTTCCGCGCCGAGGCGGGGGCGGCGGGGCGCGACACGCGGGGCATGATCCGCCAGCACCAGTTCTCCAAGGTCGAGCTCGTCTCCATCACCACGCCTGAGCAGTCGCGCGAGGAGCTGGAGCGCATGACGGGTGCGGCGGAGAGCGTTCTTCAGGCGCTCAAGCTGCCCTATCGCGTGATGCGCCTGTGCACCGGCGACATGGGCTTCGGAAGCCGCATGACCTATGACCTCGAGGTTTGGCTCCCGGGGCAGAATGCCTATCGCGAAATCTCGTCCTGTTCCGTCTGCGGCGACTTCCAGGCGCGGCGCATGGATGCGCGCTTCAAGCCGGCGGATGGCAAGGGCACGCGCTATGTCCACACGCTCAACGGCTCCGGCCTCGCAGTGGGCCGCACCATGGTGGCGATCCTCGAGAACTACCAGAATGCCGACGGGTCGGTGACGATCCCAGAGGCGCTCCGCCCCTACATGGGCGGCGCTGAACAGATCACCAGGGGCTGACGCACATGCGCATTCTCGTGACCAACGACGACGGCATCCACGCCCCGGGCCTCGAAACGCTGGAGCGCATCGCGCGCTCCATTTCCGACGACGTGTGGATCGTGGCCCCGGCTGAAGAGAATTCCGGGGCAGGTCACTCCCTTTCGCTCGCCGACCCGATCCGCTACCGCAAGCTCGCCGACAAGCGCTTCGAGGTGGCGGGCACGCCCACCGACTGCGTGGTGATGGCGGCGCGCAAGATCCTGCCCGGTGATCCGGACCTCGTCCTCTCCGGCGTCAACCGCGGCCAGAACATCGCCGACGACGTCACCTATTCCGGCACCATTGCCGCGGCAATGGAAGGGACGCAACTCGGCTTCAAGTCGATCGCGCTCAGCCAGGTGACGGGCATCCACGGCAACGGCTTCTCCTATGAAGTGGCCGAGCACCATGGGCCTGCCATCGTCAAGAAACTGATCAAGCTCAGCTTCGGCCCCGGCATCCTGATGAACGTGAATTTCCCCGACTGCCGCCCCGACGAGGTGCAGGGCGTCGAGGTCACGCGCCAGGGCAAGCGCGACGTGAACCTGCTCACCGTCGACGAGCGGGTCGACATGCGCGGCAACAACTACTACTGGCTGGGCTTCAAGCGTGAGCGCGGCAACCCGCCCGTGGGCACCGACCTCTGGGCCGCCTTCAACCGCCGCATCTCGGTGACGCCGCTGCACATGAACCTGACCCAGACCGAGGCCATGGACGCGGTGCGCGCGGTGCTCGACACCTAGTCTCGCTTCGCTGCTTTCCTACGGCTGCTCGAAATCCCGGATCGGCTCCACATGGCGCACCCGTTCGCGCCAGGAGATGTAGATGGCGCAGGCGATGAGGATGCCGACGCCGACGAAAGTCCACAGATCGGGGAAGTCGCCGAAGATGTACCAGCCCAGCACGGTGGCCATGATCATCTCGGTATAGGCCAGTGGCGCCAGCAGCGAGGCTTCGGCGTGGTCATAGGCGCGGATGATCAGGTAGTGCCCGCCATTGGCAATCGCCGAAAGCAGCACGAAGAAGCCCCACTGGGCCGGTGTCGGCGTCTGCCAGACGAAGACCACGATGACGCTCATGATGATGGCGCCCATCAGGCTGGTATAGAAGGTCGTCACCATGGCAGGCGCCGAACCCGAGATGCGCCGCGTCAGCAGCAGGTAGATGGCGAGGCAGAAGCCTGACGCAAGCGCCATGAAGACGCCGGGGTTCAGTTCCTGGAAGCCCGGCCGGATGATGATCAGCGTCCCGATGAAGCCGATGATCACCGCCACCCAGCGCCGGATGCCCACCGTCTCGCCCAGCACCAGCGGCGAGAGCAGGGTGACGATGAGGGGCTGGACGAAGAAGATCGCCAGCGTGTCGGCGATCGAGAGATAGTGCAGGCCCATGAAGAAGAAGGCCGTGGCGGCGATCATCAGCGTGGCGCGCACCGCATGCATCAGCGGCATGTTGGGGATGAGGCCCCTGGGGCCCGCAAGCTTCAGCGCGAAGGGCATGGTGAGGAAGGCGCCGAAGAACAGCCGCGCCCAGACGATCTGCATCACCGGCACACCCTGCTGGCCGAGGTACTTGGCGATGGCATCGAGGAAGGGCAGCACCGCCATGGCGGTGAGCATCAGGCCGATGCCGACGAGGGTGCGGCTGGAAGCGGGAGTGGTCATGCGGGCATGTCAGGCGGATGGGCTGCCCTTGTGCGCCGGCTGCAGCAGGTCCCACTTGTTGCCGAAGGGATCCTGGAACACCGCAACCGTGCCATAGGCCTCGTGCCGGGGGGCTTCGAGAAAGGCTACGCCTGCCGCCAGGTAGCGTCTGTGGTCGCGCTGGAAGTCATCGGTTTCAAGGAACAGGAACACCCGCCCGCCGGCTTGCCGCCCGATGGCCGCCGCCTGCTCGGGCGAGCCCGGTTCGGTGAGCAGGAGCCGCGCGCCGCCACCGCCCGGCGGCGCAACGGTGACCCAGCGCTTGCCTGAGCCCAGCGCCGTGTCCTCGACGAGGCGGAAACCGAGCGCATCCACATAGAAGCTGAGCCCGGCCTCATAGCTCGGCACCAGCAGGCTGACGGTGGCCAGTGCCTGTTTCATGAAGCCATTCTAGGCGCGCAGCCGCTCGTTCGCGGGATCCCAGATCGAGTCAGGGATGATCCGCGCCTTACGCATCTGCGTGAACATCATCACCTCGAGCTCGGTGCCCACGGCTGCCAGTTCCGGCGGCACATAGGCGAAGGCCAGTGACTTGCCCGTCTTCTGGCCGAAGCCGCCCGATGTCGTGACGCCCACCACCTTGCCGCCGTGGTAGACCGGCTCGTTGCCCACGCAGTCGCTGTCGGTGTTGTCCACCTCCATGTAGACGAGCTTCATGCGCGGGCCCTGCTGCTTCCTGCGCAGTGTCGCCGCCTTGCCGATGAAGTCCTCCTTGTCGAGGCGCAGGAAGCGCTCCATCGAGGCCTCGATCATGTCGATCTCGGTGGTGAGCTCGGAGCCCCAGCCGCGATAGGCCTTCTCGATGCGGAGCGCATTCATGGCATAGGTGCCGAACAGGCGGATGCCATGCGGCTTGCCCGCCGCCATGAGGGCGTCGAACACCTTCGGCATCTGTGCCATCGGCACATGCAGTTCCCAGCCCAGCTCGCCCACATAGTTGACGCGCAGCAGGCGGACGCCGGGCACACCGGCCACCGTCGCCGTCTTGCCGGTGAGCCAGCGGAAGGAGGCATTGGTGAGGTCAATGTCCGTGCACTTCGCCAGCACCTCGCGCGACAGGGGTCCGGCGAGCACCAGGACGCCGAAGTCATCCGTCACGTCGGTGATCGTCACCTGCTCATCCGCGCGCTTGCGCCAGTTCATCTGGTCGAGGTCGTGGAGCTGGGCGACGGCGGCCGAGAGCACATAGAAATGATCGGCGGCAAGCCGTGTCACGGTGATTTCGGATTCGATGAAGCCATTCTCGTTGAGGAGGTGGCCGAGGATGATGCCGCCATCCTTCGCCGGGATCTTGTTGGCGCAGATGCGTTCGAGGAAGGCATAGGCGTCCTTGCCCGTCACCTCGTATTTCGAGAAGGTCGAGAGATCCATCAGGCCCACGCCATCGCGCACGGCAAGCGCCTCTTCCCTCACCGCGGGGAACCAGTTGGAGCGCTTGAAGGAGTATTTCTCCCCTTCGCCGGTCGTGTCGTACCAGCGCGGCCGCTCCCAGCCGAAGATCTGGGCGAACTGCGCGCCCTCGGCCTTCAGCCTGTCGTAGAGCGAGGACTTGCGCAGGCCACGGCCCACCTGGTGCTGCTCCGCCGGCTTGTAGCAGTAATACATGTGGTGATAGTCGGCGACGGAGACTTCCTCGGTGTAGTCCTTGGTCGCCCAGTTGCCGAAGCGGCGCGGGTCGAACTCGCGCATGTTGATCTCGGCCTGGCCATGCACCATCCACTGCGCGAGGTATTTGCCTGCTCCGCCGCCCTGGCAGATGCCGATCGAGGCGCCGCAATGCATCCAGTAGTTCTTCGGGCCCGGGGCAGGGCCCGAGAGATAGACGCCGTCCGGCGTGTGGGTGATGGCGCCGGAGATGATCGACTTGACGCCCGTTTCGCCGAACAGCGGCAGGCGCTCCGTGGCGCGCTCGAGCCAGGGCATGATGCGGTCGAGCTCGGGGGCCTCGAGTTCGCTCTCGTAATCCCAGCGCGGCGGCTTGCCGTCCCAGCACACATGCGCGGTCGCCGTCTCGTAGGGGCCGACCAGCACGCCGTTGGTCTCCTCGCGGAGATAGGCGTGGGAGTAGGGGTCGCGCACCACGGGAAGTTCCATCTCGAGGTCGATCAGCTCCTTGAGCGGCTCGGTGATGACGTAGTGGTGCAGCATGTTGGCGATGGGCACGTTGTGGCCGGTCCAGCTTCCCACCACGTCGCAGTAGGAGCCCGCCGAATTCACCACGTGCTCGCAGTCGATGGTGCCCTGCTCGGTGAACACGCGCCACTCGCCATTGGGCAGCAGCTTGATGTCCATCACCCGGTTGCGCCGCACGATCTCGGCACCCAGCTGGCGCGCACCCGCTGCCATGGCATTGGTGATGTCGGCCGGCGCCACGTGCCCGTCATGCACGGTGCGGAAGGCGGCCTTCACGCCCGTGGTGTCGAGGAAGGGGTGGTGCTGCTTGATCTCTGAGGGGCCGATGATCTCGCATTCGTAGCCTGCGAGCCGCGACACGCCATAGACGTATTTGAGCCAGTTCACCTCCTCGTCGGTGCAGGCGAGCCGGAGGCCGCCGCAGCCATGCCAGGACACGGCCTGTCCGGTGAGTTTTTCCAGCTTCGGGTAGAGCTCGGTGCCATAGACATGCACCTTGGTCATGTTGAGCGAGCCGTTGAAATGCGGGCACTGGCCCGCCGCATGCCAGGTGGAGCCCGAGGTGAGCTCGCCCTTCTCGATGAGGACGATGTCCGTCCAGCCTTCGAGCGCCAGGTGGTAGAGGAGCCCCACGCCCATCACGCCACCGCCAACCACCACAACACGCGCATGCGACTTCATGTCTGTCTCCGGAATCTGCTGGCGAGAGATTAGGCCGGAGGGCCGGTCCGGCTCAAGGTCCAGTCAATCCTGTTCAACCGTCCAAGGCTGATTTCAGGGCGAAATCGGGCCGAGGGTGGTGAGCAGGCCTCAACTCTCAGAGCTTCTGCGCCTCGAACAGCATGAGCCCCGTGGCAATGGCGACATTGAGGGATTCCGCAGCCCCCTTCATCGGAATGCGGACGAGGGTGGAGCAGGCGGCGGCCGCCTCCTCGGACAGCCCCTTGCCCTCGCTGCCCATGACGAGGAGGGAAGGAGTACCGTAGGCGCGGCGATAGGTCTCCGTCGCCTTCAGGTGGGTGCCGACGCTCTCGCCCGGCCAGTCCTTCAGGAGGGACAGGAAGCCCTTCTGGTCCATCCGCACCAGCGGCATGCCGAAGATCGACCCCATGGTGGCGCGCACGCAGTCCGGTCCCCACGGGTCGCAGGACTGGCCGGCGAGGATCACCCCCGACGCCCCTGCCGCGTCGGCGGTGCGGATGATGGTGCCGAGATTGCCAGGGTCGCGCATGTCCTCCAGCGCCAGCCAGACGCCGGTCGGGGTCACGGTCTCCGCCCAGCGCTGGCGGAACACCCCGATCTGCTCCGGCGGGTTCTTCTGGGCGCTCACCTGGCCCATGACGCGCTCATCCACCTGGATCAGCGCCGCCTTGCCCCAGGGTGCGGCCTGGCCCGTGGTGAGAAGATAGACGAGTTCCCAGCCCTCCTGCCGGGCGCGGTCCAGTACCTGCGACCCCTCGGCGACGAACAACCCATGCTCCTGCCGGTGCTTCTTGTCCGCGAGCGAGCGGATCAGCTTGATGGTCGGGTTCTGGGCGGAGGAGACGATGAGCATCCAGCCTACATAGCCGCCTCCCACGCCTCCGTCACCCCGGCGAAAGCCGGGGCCCAGCTTTGCCAAAAACAAGCTGGGTGCCAGCTTTCGCTGGCATGACGGAGGAAGAGGAAGTCGCTATACTCCGCCACCATGAACATCCTGCCCAACATCAAGACCGGCATTTCGGTCTGCCCGCATGACTGTCCCTCCGCCTGCGCGCTCGAGGTGGAGGTGCTGGACGAGCGCACCATCGGCCGCGTGCGCGGGGCGAAGGACAACAGCTACACGCTCGGCGTGATCTGCGAGAAGGTGTCGCGCTATGCCGAGCGCATCCACCATCCGGACCGGCTACTGCATCCGCTGAAGCGCAAGGGGCCGAAGGGCTCGGGCGAATTCCAGAGGATCTCGTGGGACGATGCCCTGGCCGAGACGGCGGAGGCCATGCTGAAGGCCGAGGCCGACTACGGCCCCACCTCCGTCTGGCCCTATTTCTACGCCGGCACCATGGGCTACGTGATGCGCGACGGCATCAACCGGCTGCGCCATGCCAAGGGCTATTCCAACCTGGGCGACACCTTCTGCGTGGCGCTCTCCTGGTCCGGCTATCTGGCGGGAACGGGCTCCGTCTCCGGCGTCGACCCGCGCGAGATGCAGGTGTCGGACCTGATCGTGGTGTGGGGTGGCAATCCGGTGAACACCCAGGTCAACGTGATGACCCACGTCGCCATGGCGCGAAAGAACCGTGGCGCCAGGCTGGCCTGCGTCGACATCTACGAGACCGGCACGATGAAGCAGGCGGACCTCAAGCTGATCATCCGTCCGGGCACCGACGGTGCGCTGGCCTGCGCGGTGATGCATGTGCTGTTCCGCGACGGCCATGCCGACTGGGCCTATCTCGAGAAGTTCACCGACGCGCCGCGCGAATTCGCCGCGCACCTGAAGGCGAAGACGCCGGAGTGGGCCGCGAAGATCTGCGACATCCCGGTGGCCGATATCGAGGCCTTCGCCAGGCTGATCGGTGAAACGAAGCGGACCTTCTTCCGCATCGGCTATGGCTTCACCCGCTCGCGCAACGGTGCGCCCAACATGCATGCGGTCAGCTGCATCCCGGCCGTGACGGGCGCGTGGCAGCATGAGGGCGGGGGTGCTCTCCATTCGAACAGCGGCATGTACCGCATGAACAAGACGATGATCGAGGGCCTCGACGTGAGGAAGCCCGGCATCCGCATCCTCGACCAGAGCCGCATCGGTGCGGCCCTGCTGAACGACCCTTACGACCTGCAGGGCGGCCCGCCGGTGAAGATGCTGCTGGTGCAGAACACCAACCCGGCCTCGGTGGCGCCCGACCAGACCAAGGTGAAGCAGGGCCTGGCGCGGGAGGACCTCTTCACCTGCGTGCACGAGCAGTTCATGACGGAGACGGCGAAGTTCGCCGACATCGTGCTGCCCGCCACCATGTTCCTCGAGCACGACGACATCTACCAGGGCGGCGGCCACTCGCACCTGCTCTATGGCCGCAAGCTGGTGGAGGCGCCGGGCGAGTGCCGCAACAACCATGAGGTGATCTGCGATCTCGCGCGGCGCGTCGGCGCCGAGCACCCGGGCTTCGCCATGAGCCCGCGCGAGCTGATCGACTGGACGCTGGTCAACTCGAAGAAGCCCGGCCTCGATCTGCTCGATCAGGAGAGCTGGGTCGACGTCATGCCCGATTTCGAGCAGGCGCATTTCCTCAAGGGCTTCGGCTTCCCGGATGGCAAGTTCCGCTTCCGCGCCGACTGGCGCAAGGTGCGCTTCCGCTCGACCGAGGTGCCTGTGGGCCCGGTCGAGATGCTGCCCGGTTTCCCCGACCATTGCGAGACCATCGAGGAGGCGACGGCGGACTATCCCTTCCGGCTCGCCACCAGCCCGGCCCGCACCTTCCTCAACTCCACCTTCAACGAGACGCCCTCGTCGAGGAAGCGCGAGGGGCGGCCCACGGTCTTCGTCCACCCGGATGACCTTGCAGCGCTCGGCCTCGCCGATGGCCAGAAGGTGAAGGTCGGCAGCGCCCGCGGCACCGTCACGCTCCACGCCAGGGCCCATGCCGGGCAGCGCCGCGGCGTGCTCATCGCCGAGTCGATCTGGCCCAATGAGGCGCATGAGGACGGGCAGGGGATCAACACCCTGACCGGGGCGGACCAGCCCGCCCCCAATGGCGGCGGCGCCTTCCATGACAACCGGGTGTGGATCCGCGCGGCCTGACGTCGTTAACGATTTCCCAATCCGTGTACGGAGGGAACCCGCGCGCGCCATTCCACGTTGTGGCCGCAATCATGCCCCGAACTCAGCGCCTTTGGGCGCGATAAGGGTGCATCGAATCGAGGTTACACCCATGTCCCGCCGTGCAATGTTGCTCATGGCCGTCCTGCTCGCCGCCGCCACGGCCGCCACCGCCGCCTCCGCCGTTCCCGCTCCCTTGCGGGCCGTGTCGGAGTTCGTGCTGTCGGTGGCTTAGTTTCCGCTGGGCGCTGAGGCCTTCGGGCAGCGCTCGGTGAGGTCCTGGTTCATCAGCCCGTTCCGCCGCGAGGGCGTAAAGTCGCCGCGCACATGGTCCAGCCAGAGTTTCAGGTAGGTGCGCGGGTTTTCCCGGCAGAACACGTCTGGTGCGATTTCCTTCAGCTTCGGCAACCTGTTCCACGGCACGTTGGGGAACGTGTGGTGCTCATGATGATAGCCCGTGTTGAACAGGAAGAGGTTCTGGAACCGGTAATCCGAATAGGTCGGCTCGATCTCGTCCATGCCCTCATGCTCGCTCAGGGACTGCCCCAGGTTCGACACGCCCATCTTTCCCAGGAACAGGGACAGCGACCAGTTGTGATAGAGCCAGCCGAGGAAGCCGAAAGCCATGAACAGGAAGACGTTCACGGCCAGCGACACGGCGACGAACAGCAGGGTGAGGTTGCGCGGCACCTTGCGCGCCCCGATGTGGCGGCTCCTGTCCTTCATGCTGCGCCCCGATGCCCTTTCGTAGAGGGGAACGAGGATCTTGTCGGAAAAGATGAAGCCGAAGGGCAGAAGGTGAAGCACCAGGGTCAGCAGGGTCAGCAGGTGCTGCGTCACCGGGTGTGAGGCCTTGATGGTGCGGCGCGCGTTGAAGCTGCAGATATCCTCGTGCTCGTAGTCACGCTCGTAATTCCCGAGGAAGGGGTGGTGGCTGGTGACGTGTTCATACTGGTAGGTCAGCTGCTTGCCGAAGGACGCCAGGATGAGCTCGAGGCCGAGGTCGAAAGCGAGCTTCGGTCCGGTCCGGTGGAACACCAGGCGGTGAGCCGTCTCGTGCAGAAGCGCACCGGCGGAATGGATGATGAACTGACCCACGAAGAAGGCCGCGAGAAAGCACCAGAGCAGGTTGGTCTGCCCCACGACATAGGCCATGCCCCAGTGCAGCGTCAGCAGCACCGGCACGGCCAGCGCGGTCCAGGGGTTGGGGCCCGCCAGGGCGCGCGCATCCGGATGGCGGCTGATCACCGTCTTCCGCTGGATGTTGTGGCGCAGCGCCTGCGGGGAAATATGTTCCAAGGCCTTCTCCCTGTCGCGGACCGATAGGCAATCCTGAGTGGCACTATTGCCCTGTTCAGGGCAGCCGCGCAATCCGCTCCGCCAGCAGATGGAAGAAGCCGTCAGCCTCCACCTCGCGGATGACGGTGACGTTCGCCGGCCGCTTGGTCACATGCCACCAGTCGATGACCGTGGCCCCCATGGTCAGCTCGGACTCGCATTCGACCGAGACATTCACCAGCCGTCCCTTGAACAGCTCCGGCTTGAGGAGCCAGGCGATCACGCAGGGGTCGTGCAGCGGGCCGCCGTCGGTGCCGTATTTGTTCTCGTCGAAGCGCTCGAAGAAATCGAGCATCGCCGCCGTGGCGGGACCCGACTTGTTCGGCATCCTGCGGAACGCCTCGACGCGTTTTGCCGTGGTCAGCGCCTGGTGGGTGCAGTCGAGCGGGATCAACGTGACCGGGATGCCGCTGTCGAACACCAGCCGCGCCGCATGCGGGTCGACATAGATGTTGAACTCAGCCGCCGGCGTCACGTTGCCCTGCTCGAAATAGCCGCCACCCATGGCCACGATCTGCTTCACCCGGCCCGCGATGCGCGGCTCGCGCACCAGAGCGAGGCCGATGTTGGTGAGGGGGCCCAGCGTACACAGCGTCACGGTGCCCGCCGGGCGCGACATGATGGTCTCGACGATGAAGTCGACAGCGTACTGGCCCTGGAGCGGCATCTGCGGCTCGGGCAGCACGGGGCCGTCGAGGCCGGTCTTGCCGTGCACTTCCTCGGCAGTGACGAGAGGGCGCACCATGGGGCGGATGGCGCCGGCGAAGACCTTGGTCTCCGGCTTGCCGGCCAGTTCGCAGATCTTGCGGGCGTTCTTCTCGGTCAGCGCCAGGGGCACGTTGCCGGCGACCGCGGTGATGCCCAGCACCTCGAATTCAGGGGACGCCAGTGCCAGCAGGATGGCCACGGCATCGTCCTGGCCGGGATCGGTGTCGATGATGATGGGGAGCGGCTTGGTCATTCACGGTCCTCGATGATGCGGTTGGCAAGCCAGGCGAGGGCCTGCGGGTAGATCCTGTGTTCCTGTTCCAGCACGCGCGCGGCGAGCGTGTCGGGCGTGTCTCCCGGCAGCACGGACACTTCGGCCTGCAGCAGCACCGGCCCGCCATCCAGTTCCGGCGTCACCAGGTGCACGCTGCAGCCGGCGACCTTCGCACCGTCGGCAATGGCGCGCTCATGGGTGTGCAGGCCCTTGTAGGCCGGGAGCAGGGAGGGGTGGATGTTGAGGATGCGGCCGTCCCAGCCGGAAATGAACTGCGCCGTGATCACGCGCATGAAGCCCGCCAGCGCAATGGCCTCGACATGCATGGAGCGGAGATATTGGTCGAGTGCGGCCTCGAACGCTTCGCGCGATGGATAGGCCTTGTGGTCGATCACCCTGGTGGCGATGCCGTTCGCCGCTGCGAACTCAAGGCCCTTGGCATCGGCCCGGTTGGAGACGACGCAAACCACCTCCGCCGGGAAGTCGGCGGCCCGCGCCGCCTCCACCAGCGCCATCATGTTGGAGCCGCGCCCCGAGATCAGGATGGCGGTGCGCGCCCTGGTCATTTCACCGCGAGCGCACCCTTCAGCGCCACCTGTTCCTCAGCACCCTTGCGCTTGCGGATGGTCCCGAGCGTGACGACCGTCTCGCCCGAACGCTTGAGCGAGGCCGCGACCTTCCTGGCATCCTTCGCCACCACGACGACGATCATGCCGATGCCGCAGTTGAAGGTGCGCAGCATCTCGCGCTCGGCCACCGATCCCACCTCCTGCAGCCAGCGGAAGACGGGCATATAGGGCACGGCATCGAGGTCGATCTCGGCCACGGTGGTCCTGGGCAGCACGCGCGGGATGTTCTCGATGAAGCCGCCGCCGGTGATGTGGGCGAGCGCCTTGATGGCATCGGTCTGCTTCATCGCCTTGAGGATGGGCTTCACGTAGATGCGGGTGGGGGCGAGCAGGGCATCGCCCAGTGTCACTTTCCGGTCGAAGGGCGCCTTGGACGAATACCTGACCCCGCTCAGCGCCACCAGCTTGCGTACCAGCGAATAGCCGTTGGAGTGCGGGCCCGAGGAGGCGAGGCCGAGGATCACGTCCCCCGGCTTCACATCACGGGGAAGCAGTTTCCTGCGCTCGGCGGCACCCACGGCAAAACCGGCGAGGTCATAGTCGTCACCGTGATACATGCCGGGCATCTCGGCCGTCTCGCCGCCGATGAGGGCGCAGCCGGCCTGCTTGCAGCCGTCGGCGATGCCGGCAATGACCTGTGCCGCAGCCTTCACGTTCAGCTTTCCGGTGGCGTAATAGTCGAGGAAGAACAAGGGCTCGGCACCCTGCACCACGAGGTCGTTCACCGACATGGCCACGAGGTCGATGCCCACCCCATGGTGCCGCCCGGTCTCGATGGCGATCCGGAGCTTGGTGCCCACCCCGTCATTGGCAGCCACCAGCACGGGGTCCTTGAAGCCGCAGGCCTTGAGGTCGAACAGCCCGCCGAAGCCGCCCAGGGCCGAATCGGCGCCTTTCCGGCGGGTGGACTTCGCCAGCGGCTTGATCGCGTCCACAAGGGCATTTCCAGCCGAAATGTCGACCCCTGCGTCGGCGTAGCTGACGCCTTTTCCTGCTGCTTGTTTCGCCCTGCTCATGCCGCTAGTTTGCCCCAAATCTCTGGTGGAGGTGCCCGATGGGGCGTCCTTAGCCCGAAGCGCTCACGGAATAAAGCGCGGAAGGGACGCCGGACAGGTGTGTGGAAAGTTGGGACCGGCAATTTGAACGTCATTCGCATGTTGCAGGGCCGCGCTGTCGCGGCGGCTCTCGCCGGTCTGGTGGCGCTTGCCGCCCTCGTCCTGCCTGTCGGGGCGGGCGGCCCCGTCGAGACCAGCCCCTTCGCGGTCCAGGGGGTGGAGGTGGACGTCACCTCCACCGATGCCAATTCGGCCAAGAACCAGGCGCTGATGGACGTGCAGGTCAAGGCCTTCTTCCTGCTGGTCGAGCGGCTGGGCTCGATGGAGCTTGCCGAGCAGCTGAAGGAGAAGCTGAAGCCGGAGGACATCGCCCCCTTCCTGCGCTCGCTGTCGATCGAGAAGGAAACCTCCGGGCCGGGCCGCTACATCGGCACCTTCACGGTGCGCTTCCTGCCGGCCAAGATGCAGAAGTTCCTGGCGGGCTACAACATCAACGTCCCCGCCCAGCAGGCGGACCCGGTGCTGGTCATCCCCGTCTACCGCGCCCCGGACGGCCTCAAGCTGTGGGAGGACAATCCCTGGCGGCAGGCCTGGATCGACCTCAAGGGCGAGCAGGGCGTCGTCCCGATCATCATTCCGCTGGGCGATCTCGAGGATACCGAGGCCCTCACCGCCGAGGACGCGGTCAATGGCGACACGGTGAAGCTTGATGCCATCCGCAAGCGCTATGACGCGGCCAGCATCCTGGTGGCCCAGGCCCAGCCCACCGAGACGACCGATCTCCACGTCTATATCGAGGGCGACACCAAGCTCGGCCACGTGAACATCAACAAGGTCTACTCGCCCGAACCCGCCGAGGACGGCACCACGCCGCCGGTCGAGACCACCGCCGCCACGGCGTTCCAGAAGGTGCTCTACAAGGCCTATATCGCCCAGGCGGCCAAGGTCGCGGAAGAGAAGGCGGCGCGGGACAATACGCCCCAGTCGCTGGCCGTCACCGTGCCGTTCAGTTCGCCGCGCGAATGGAACGCCATCCGCTCGCGCATCCTCAATACCCCCAATGTCTCGGGCGTCGATCTCTCCAGCCTCGACTTCAACGGCGCCACCATCCGGCTGGTCTACACCCACAGCCTGGAAGAGCTGCAGGGCAACATGCAGCGGGTGGGTCTCAGCCTCTCGCAGGGCGGAGGCGGCTGGGTGATCCAGCCCATGTAGGGCAGGGCCATGCACAACATCCCCAACCTCATCTCGGTCGTCCGGCTGCTGCTGGTGCCGCTCACGGTGTGGCTGATCATCTCGGAAGCCTATGGCTGGGCCTTCCTCACCTTCATGGCGGCGGGCATTTCGGACGGCGTCGACGGCTATCTTGCCCGCCGCTTCGACTGGCGCACCCGGCTCGGCGCCTATCTCGACCCGCTGGCCGACAAGGCGCTGCTGGTCTCGGTCTTCGTCACGCTGGGCTTCCTCAAGCTGATCCCGGCCTGGCTCGTCCTCCTCGTCGTGTCGCGCGATGCGCTGATCGTTGGCGCGGTGCTGCTGTCGCGGCTGATGGACCACCCGGTGCACGTCCACCCGCTGATGGTCAGCAAGGTCAACACCGTGGCGCAGATCATGTTCGCCGTGGCGGTGCTGGGGGTCGCGGCGCTCGGAAAACCGCTGGAAAGCCTGGTGGACTACGGCAGCATTCCCGTTGCCCTGTTGACGGCGCTGTCCGGTGCTGCCTATCTCGCATCCTGGCTGCGCCACATGGCGGAGCATCCCGAGGGGAAGAACCAGCCGTGACGCTGCAAAGACAGGTGCTGATCTGGGCCGCATGCTTCGCGGTGCTGGTGCTTGCGCTGTGGCTGCTCAGCCCCATCCTGCTGCCCTTCCTCGCCGGCTTCGTGCTGGCCTATTTCCTCGATCCGATCGCCGACCACCTGCAGAAATGGGGCCTCTCGCGCCTCACCGGGGCGATGGTGATCGTCGTGGTGGCGCTGATCCTCCTGGTGGCGGCGCTCGTCGTCTTCGTGCCCATGCTGGTCGACCAGGTGGGCCGCTTCGCGGGCGAGCTTCCCGCCATCATCCAGTCGCTCGCCGCAAGGCTCAATGCGTGGGCGCCGGCATGGATGAAGGAAGCGGTCAACAACAGCGGCACCGACATCCAGGCCTCGGTCACGCAATTCGCCGGCAAGGCCGCAGACTGGATCCTGAGCGTGCTGAAGACCCTGCTTTCGGGCGGCCTCGCGCTGGTCAACCTCGTGTCGCTGCTGGTGGTGACACCCATCGTCGCCTTCTACATGCTGGTCGACTGGGACCGCATGATCGCCACCATCGACAGCTGGGTGCCGCGTGACTACGTCGGCACCGTGCGCGAACTGGGGCGCGACGTGAATGCCGCCATGGCCGGCTTCATCCGCGGCCAGGGCACCGTCTGCCTCGTGCTCGGCATCTTCTATGCGGCGGGCCTCACCTTCGCGGGGCTCAAGTTCGGCCTCGCCATCGGGCTTCTCGCGGGTGCGCTCACCTTCATTCCCTATGCCGGGGCGATGACCGGCGGCGTGCTGGCCATCGGCGTGGCGCTGGTGCAGTTCTGGCCGGACTACTGGTCGATCGGCATCGTGGTCGCGATCTTCGCGGTGGGCCAGTTCCTCGAGGGCAATTTCCTGTCGCCGAAGCTCGTCGGCAAGAGCATCGGACTGCATCCGGTGTGGCTGATGTTCGCGCTCTTCGCCTTCGGCTATGCCTTCGGCTTCGTGGGCCTGCTGCTGGCGGTGCCCATGGCCGCGGCGGCGGGCGTCCTCGTTCGTTTCGCGCTGCGCCAGTATCTGGGGAGCCGGCTTTACCTCGGCACGGCGGCGCAGCCCCTTCCATCACCGTCCGATCCGGTGGAGAACCGCCCGGCATGAGCCGCCAGCTGGTGCTCGATCTTCCGTTCCGCGCCGCACTGGGGCGGGACGACTTCCTGGTCACGCCCTCCAATGCCGCGGCCGTGGAAATGATCGACCGCTATCCCGACTGGCCGCATTATGGCGTGGTTCTGGTGGGCGAGGGCGGGTCCGGCAAGTCGCACCTGCTGGAGGTGTGGCGGCAGGCGTCGGGTGCAAGGCTCGTCGCGGCCGCGGCCCTTGGCGACGAGCCGCCCGACCGGCTGCTCGCGGCCGGTGCCCTCGCCATCGACAATGCCCCGGGCGACAGGCTGGACGAGCGCGCGCTGTTCCACCTCTTGAATCTCGCCCGGCAGACCGGCGGGCATGTGCTGATCGCCTCCGAGGCCGATCCGGCGCAGTGGAAGGTGGCGCTGCCGGACCTCGCCTCGCGCCTCAAGGCACTCGCCGTGGCGCGGCTCGATCCGCCGGATGACGCGCTGCTGCGCGGCGTGCTGGTGAAACTCTTCGCCGACCGGCAGCTCGCCGTCGAGGAGCCGGTGATCTCCTACCTCATGCTGCGCATGCCGCGCTCGCTCGACGCCGCCCGCGCCCTGGTCGCCGGTCTCGATGCGCTGGCCCTGGCGGAGAAGGCAGCCGTGACCCGCGGCCTCGCCGCCCGCGTGCTGCAGCAGATGACGGAGCCTGGCCTGTTCCCCGAGGACGGCTGAGGCTCAGGTGCCGAGTTCCGGCCCGTCGGGCTGGGGTGCTGGCGTGTTGCGCATCTCCTCGGCCAGCCGGTCGCGCGCCGCCACATGGTCAAGCTGCGCCTTTTCCAGCACGTCGAGGATGCGCCGCGCCTGCGAACTGTCCCTACCGGCACGTTCGAGCGCCTCGATCAGCAATGTCTGGCGGCGGATGTGGATGAGGCCCTCGGTGACATAGCGTTCGGCCCACTCGAGGTGTTCCAGCAGAGTGGTTCCATCCATGCGTGTGTGTCCCGTTCCCTGGCTCCGGTGATAGGCTCGCCGCGGACCGCGGACAAGCAACCGGAGGCATCGGCAGGCTGTACCACTCGCCCTCACCTCCGGCGCTAACCTTGTGCAAACCGGAGGTTCACCGAACCGTCACAACCCTGTTATAGTGCCGTCCCGGCTCCATTTTCCGAAAGGCGGCCATGAACGAGCATCTGCCCATCGCCGAGACCATCACGGCCGAGGCCCCGCAACGCTTCATCAACCGCGAGATTTCGTGGCTGGGCTTCAACATGCGGGTGCTGGAAGAGGCGCGGAACACCGCGCACCCGCTGCTCGAACGCCTGCGCTTCCTGTCGATTTCCGGCAACAACCTCGACGAGTTCTTCATGGTGCGCGTCGCTGGCCTCGTCGGCCAGGTGCGCGAAAAGCTCACCCAGCACAGCGATGACGGCCTCACTGCCCAGGAACAGCTCGACCGGGTGCGCGCACTCGCCCAGGAGCTGATGGCCGAGCAGGACCGGCGCTGGCACCACCTCACCCAGGAGCTCGCCCAGAACGGCATCGTCATCACCGACGGCTCCGACCTCATGGCGCATGAGAAGTCCTGGCTCGACCAGCGCTTCCTCGAGCAGATCCTGCCGGTCGTCACCCCCATCGCCATCGATCCCGCGCATCCCTTCCCCTTCATCCCCAACCGCGGCTTCATCATCTGCCTCGAGCTGAAGCGGCGGAAGGACGGCGGGCAGATGAACGCGCTGATCCCCATCCCGCAGCAGCTGGACCGTTTCGTCAGGCTTCCGGCGCTGGACGGCCAGCAGGCGGTGCGCTTCATTTCGCTGGAGAACATGCTGAGCCTGTTCATCCCGCGCCTGTTCCCCGGCTACGAGGTGACGGGCAAGGGCGTGATGCGGCTGATCCGCGACAGCGACATCGAAATCGAGGAAGAGGCGGAAGACCTCGTGCGCGTGTTCGAAAGCGCGCTGAAGCGCCGCCGCCGCGGCTCGGTGATCCGCATGGAGGTTGCGGCCACCACGCCGCCCTCGCTGCGCGAGTTCATCGCCGAGGAACTCGACGTGCACCGTGACGCCATCGTCGAATGCGCCGGCCTCGTCGGCTATTCCGACACGCGGCTCCTCATCCTCGACGAGCGGCCGGACCTCAAGTTCAAGCCCTTCATGGCGCGCTTCCCGGAGCGCATCCGCGACCATGGCGGCGATTGCTTCGCGGCGATCCGCCAGAAGGACATCGTCGTCCACCACCCTTACGAGTCCTTCGATGTCGTGGTGCAGTTCGTGCTGCAGGCGGCCAATGACCCGGATGTGGTGGCCATCAAGCAGACGCTCTACCGCACTTCCAAGGACTCGCCCATCGTCGCGGCGCTGGCCAAGGCGGCGGAGGCCGGCAAGTCGGTCATGGCGCTGGTCGAGCTCAAGGCGCGCTTCGACGAGGAAGCCAATATCCAGTGGGCAAGGGACCTCGAGCGCGCCGGCGTGCAGGTGGTGTTCGGCTTCATCGAGCTCAAGACCCATGCCAAGGTCTCGATGGTGGTGCGCCGCGAGTCCGGCGCCATGCGCACCTACGTGCATTTCGGCACCGGCAACTATCACCCGATCACCGCCAAGGTCTATACCGACCTTTCCTTCTTCACCTGCGATCCGGCGCTGGCGCGCGATGCCGCGCGGCTGTTCAACTTCATCTCCGGCTATGCCCAGCCGGAGGACCTCGAGAAGATCGCGATCTCGCCCCTCAATCTCAAGAAGCGGCTGCTCGATCACATCGACGAGGAGATCGAGCATGCCAGGGCCGGCCGTCCGGCGCAGATCTGGGCCAAGCTCAATTCGGTGGTCGATCCCGGCATCATCGATGCGCTCTACCGGGCGAGCGACGCCGGGGTGCAGATCGACCTTGTGGTGCGCGGCATCTGCTGCCTGAGGCCCGGGGTTCCGGGCCTCTCCGAGAACATCCGCGTCAAGAGCATCATCGGCCGCTTCCTCGAGCATTCGCGCATCGTCTGCTTCGGCGGCGGCCATGCGCTGCCCAACAAGCGTGCCAAGGTCTACATCTCGTCGGCCGACTGGATGCAGCGCAACCTCCACCGCCGCGTCGAGACGCTGATCCCCATCGAGAACCCGACGGTGCACGACCAGATCCTCGACCAGATCATGATGGCCAACATGATGGACAACCAGCAGAGCTGGGAGCTCCTCGCCGACGGCACCTCGCGGCGCATCGCGCCGGGGCCGGACGAGGAGCCGTTCAACGCCCATGACTACTTCATGAAGAACCCCTCGCTCTCCGGCCGTGGCCGCAGCCAGGCCCTGCCGCCGGAAATCATCGAACGCGCCAAGAAAAAGAAGACCAGGGCGAAGCCGTGAACTGGGACAACTGGCACAAGGGGTTCCGCACCGAGCCGCCGAAGTACCGGCCGGTGGCGGTCGTCGACATCGGCTCGAACTCGGTCCGCCTCGTGGTCTATGACGGGCTGCGCCGCTCGCCGTCTCCCATCTTCAACGAGAAGATCCTCTGCGGGCTGGGCCGCGGCGTCGCCACCAAGGGCAGGCTGGCGGAAGAGGGGATCACCCGCGCCATTGCCGCCCTCAAACGTTTTCGCGCACTCGCCCGCCAGATCGGCGCCAAGCATGTCTATGCGGTGGCCACCGCCGCGGCGCGCGAGGCGTCGAACGGCCCGCAATTCATCGCCAGGGCGGAAAAGGCGCTGGGCTGCGACATCAAGGTGCTCACCGGCAAGGAGGAAGCGCGCTACGCCGCGCTCGGCGTCATCGCCGGCATTCCGGGTGCCGATGGCGTGGCGGGCGACCTGGGCGGCGGTTCGCTCGAACTCATCGACATCAAGGACGGCAAGCTCAGGGACGGCATCACCCTGCCGCTCGGCCCCCTGCGCCTCATGGACCTCTCCGGCGGCTCGATCGACAAGGCGCGCGAGATCATCGACGAGACCTTCGCCAGGACGGAGATCCTCAAGCTCCTCAAGGGCCGCACCTTCTATGCGGTGGGCGGCACCTGGCGAAACCTGGCGAAGCTCCACATGGCGCAGAGCCATTACCCGCTGCACGTCCTGCATTGCTACCGGCTCACCAAGCCGCAGGCCATGTCCCTGTCCGGCCTCGTGGCGCATCTCTCGCCCACCTCGCTCAGGGAGATCCGCGAAGTCTCGAAGAGCCGGTCCGACACCATGCCCTTCGGCGCCCTGGTGCTCGAGCGCCTGCTGGCGCATTGCCAGCCCTCGGCGGTCGAGATCTCGGTCTATGGCGTGCGTGAGGGCATGCTGTTCTCGAAGCTGCCGGGCAGGAAGCGCAACAGCGATGCGCTGCTCTCCTCGTGCTGGGATTTCGCCCGGCGCTATGCCCGCTCGCCCGAGCACGAGCTCGAGCTCTGCGACTGGACCGACCAGCTCTTCGGTCCCGGCAAGCTTCCGGAGACGGACGAGCAGCGCCGGCTGCGCTATGCCGCCTGCCTGCTCGCCGACATCGGCTGGCGGGCGCACCCGGACTATCGGGCCGAGCGCTCCCTCTCGATGATTTCGCAGGCGGCCTTCGTCGGGGTCGACCATCCCGGCCGCGTCTTCCTCGCGCTCACGGTGTTCTACCGCTATGACGGCGAGGGCGAGGATGGCGACGGCCTCAACCGCCTGCTCGACGACGAGGTGCACCAGCGCGCCCATCTGCTCGCCTCGATCTTCCGGCTCGCCTACATCCTCTCCGCCGCCATGCCCGGCATGCTGCCCAACATCTCGCTCAAGCTCGGCGACAACAAGACGCTCATCCTGCGCCTGCCGAAGAAGCTCGCGGACCTTGCCGGCGAACGGGTGGAAAAGCGCCTCGCGGGGCTTGCCGCCGAAATCGGCCGCACCGGCAAGCTGGTGGTGGGCCGCTAGCGCTCAGCCCACCGCGAAGACGGGTTCCGGCAGGCCACGGATGCCGGTGTCGAAGGCCAGCAGCGCGCCGCCCGGCCCGGTCTCGTCCTCCGCCCGCGTGACGCCGGGGCTCCAGCCGGTTGTCACGTAAAGCGTTGTCATGTCCGGCCCGCCGAAGCCCATCGAGGTGACGATCGGGCAGGGCAGGTCGATCACCATCAGCACCGTGCCGTCGGGTGCAAAGCGCGTCAGCCGCCCGGCGCCGTAATGGGCGCACCACAACCCGCCTTCGGCATCGACGGTGAGGCCATCGGGAATGCCGTCATCGGGCCCCAGCGCCGCGAAGACCCGGCGGTTGCGCAGGACCGGCGTGCCGGGGGCGAGATCATAGGCAAGCAGGCGCCGCCCCACGGAATCGCTGAAATAGAGAACACCGCCATCGGGCGAGAAGGCCGGTCCGTTGCACACGGTGAAGCCGCCATCGCCCAGCCTGGCATTGCCCTCGGCGTCGACGCAGTAGAGCATGCCGCGCGGCTCCGCCTCGGCGAGGTCGAGCGTTCCCACCCACAACCGCCCCTGCCGGTCGATCTTGCTGTCATTGTAGATCACGCCCTCGCGCGCCGCGTTGGGGTCGGCAAAGGGCGTGATGCGCCCCGAACCCGGTTCGAACAGCGCGAGGCCGGTGTCGATTGCCAGCATCACCCGCCCGCCACTGGCGAAGACGAAGGAGCCGATGAAGCTGGTGCCCGGAATGGTCCAGCTCTCGATCCGGCCGTCGCGGCCTAAGCGGTGCAGTATCGGGCCATAGAGGTCCGTCCAGTAGATCGCCTGTTCGGCCTGGTGCCACAGCGGGCTTTCGCCCAGCCGGTCACGCGTCTGGGCCACGATGCGGGGGGTGAGCGTCATGCCGGTCTCCTAGAGCTTCGGGCTGCGGTAGAGCGCCTTGCCATGGGCGCTGATTTCGATGTCGACCATGTATTTGCGCATGCCGGCGGGATTCATGGTGATGCCGAGGCCCGGGGCTGCCGGCAGGTGCACCAGGCCGTCACCGTCGGGGGTCAGGTGCGTCTCGCTCATGTCCCAGGCCACCGACTTGGGCGCAAAGGGATATTCGCAGATGCGGTGGCTCTCGAGCCCCGCATAGGGCTGCAGCGAGGCACAGAGCGCCAGGTGCGAGGTGAAAGTGTGGTTGACATAGGTGACGCCCCGCGCCGCCGCATAATCCGCCGCGCGCTTGGCAGGCCCGATGCCGCCGATCCGCCCGCAGTCGATCTGGATGAAGCCGACCTTGCCATAGTCGATCAGCTGCTGCGCCATGTGGAAGTTGTGCGACGCCTCGCCACCGGCGAGCTTCACCTTGCCGCTCTTCGCCGCCAGCCCGGCATAGGCGCCATAGGCGCCGCCGAGGAAGGGCTCCTCGAACCACACGGTGTTCACCTCCTCGAGCAGCGGGATGCGAAGCGCCGCGGCCTCCACGTCCTCGCGGAAGATCTGGCCCGCATCGATCAGCAGCGTGCCCTCGGGGCCGATCCCCTCGCGCGCCGCCTGGAGGTGGTCGCGGTCCTCCGCCAGCGTGCCGCGGCCGAACGGCCCCCAGCCGCATTTCACCGCGCGGTAGCCCGCCTCGCGCGCCCGCCGGCAGCCGGCCAGCGTCTCCGCCGGCGTGTCGCCGAAAAGCTGCGAGGCATAGGGCAGCTTGGGATGGGCCTTGTCGTAGCCGAGGAGTTCATAGACCGGCGCATTGCGCTTGCGGCCCAGCACGTCCCACAGGGCCATCTCGATGCCGGAAAAGGTGTGGGCGGCCTGCAGCAGGTCCATGCACTCCATCTCCACGGCGGCATGGATCGCCGCGATGTCCGCCGCACTTTCGATGGGCTTGCCCAGCACCACGTCGCGCACCGGCTTGCAGGCGCCATGCGACATCGGCGTCACGAAGGCGGCGATGGAGACCAGCGGCGAGGCCTCGCATTCGCCCCAGCCCTCGACCCCGTCGGCACTGACGCGCACCACGAGCGCATCCTGGCTGCCATCGCCGATGTCCTCCACCTTGGGCATGGAGAGATAGAAGAAGTCGACGGCGTCGATGCTCATGATGGCGTGGTTCCTTGCTGGCTGGGAAAATCTCCGGGACCGTTGACCGGCCCGGCAGGTGTGAAGACATGCAGTGCGATGCTTGCCGAAAGGCGGGCGCCGGGCTCCAGCCGCAGCAGCGGCGCGCGGCACCTTCTGGCTTCGCCAAGGCCCAGCGCGCAGGGCGTGCCATTGGGCTCGATGCCGATGAGGCGGGTGCGGCCGTCCCACGGCGCATCCGGCGTCGCGGCGAGTTCGTACCACAGCCAGGCGAAGGGAAAGCGCGTGCCGTCCCAGGTCAGCAGCACGGCGATGGCATCATCCATCCGGCGGATGGCGGCCCAGTGTGAGGTGAAATCCCCGAGATAGACGACGGAGGCCCAGGGCTCTCGCGGATGGGCGAGGTCGATGCGGCCACCCGCCTTCGCCGGCAGCACGGGCCATGTTCCGCCTGCGCCACGCGCGATGGGGTTGCCGGGCGGATCATAGTGCGCCTCGCAGGCCACCCGCGTCGCGCCACAGGTGATCTCGACGGGCGCGGCCAGCAGGTCGCTGCCGAATGTCGGGTGGTGGCCCCACATCACATCGACGGACCTCTCGCCATCATGGCTGAGAGTCTCCGCGATGGTCAGCGTCCCGCCCTCCACCCGCACCGTCCGGCGCATGGTGGCGGGGAGTGTCGCGAAGCGGCGGGTGAGAACCAGCGCGCCATCGGCCTCCTCGGCCGCCCACGGCGCAACCGAGGCCTCGCCGTGGAAGCCGTGGAACACGCCGTCCACCGTGCAGGCATCGCCCGCATTGGGAAAGAGCAGGGGCCAGCCGCCCGTGTAGCGCGTCAGCCATTCGGGTTCATCGCGCGCGGCAATGCCGGGGAAGGGTGCATCGCTCGTCTCCCACGGCACCTGGCCCAGAACCGACAGGCCCGTCGGCCTGTGGCGCACGGCGGTGATGGTGCCGCCGATGGCGGGGTTCACCGTCACCGCCAGCGACGGGCTTTCGAGCGTCACGAGGCTCACTTGATGGCGCCCGACATGAGGCCGCGGATGAACTGCTTCTGGAACATCACATAGAGGATGAACATCGGCGCGCTGGCGATCACCATGCCCGCCATGGTCAGCGGCACCTGGTTGTTGTAGCGCCCCGAGAACACGCTGATCCCCGCCATCAGCGTGCGCTTGGCATCATCCTGCAGGAAGATGATGGCGATCAGCAGGTCGTTCCACACATAGAGCGAGTTGACCACCACCAGCGTCACCAGCGCCGGCATGGAGAGCGGCAGCACCACCTTCATCAGGATGGTGAACTGTCCCGCCCCGTCGATATGGGCCGCCTCGTAGAGTTCGCGCGGCACGGTGCGGAAGAAGGTGGTGAGGAGGTAGACCGAGAAGGGCGTGATCAGCCCGGCATAGATGATGATGGCGCCGGAATAGGTGCTGACCATGCCGAGCCGCGTGTAGAGCACGAAGAGCGGCACGATCATGACGACCGGCGGCACCGCCATGAGCGAGGTCGAGATGCCGAGCAGCGTGTCGCGCCCGCGGAAGGCCATGGTGGCGATGGCGTAGGCGCCCAGCACCGAGACGGCGGTGGACAGGATGACCGATCCCGCCACCAGCACCGCGCTGTTCAGCATCCAGTGCAGGAAGGGGCTGTCGACCAGCACCGAGCGGAAGTTCTCCAGCACCGGTGCTGCGGGAAAGCCCAGCTTGTCGACGGCATATTCCTCATCCGACTTCAGCGCCGTGACGATCATGTAGATCGTCGGCACCAGGGCGAGGAACGAGGCGATGATCAGCACCGCCTGCTTCACCATGTTGCCGGGCTGCAGGGCGCGCGCGTTCATGGTGACGTCTCCGCCCGCTGGCGCACCTTGAACAGCAGGAAGATCAGCACCCCGGTGACCAGGAACAGCATCACCGAGGCCGCCGCCGCGATGCCCGGCAGGCTCGAGCGGATCAGCGCGTTGAAGATGTAGAGTTCGACCACCTCGGTCGAGGTGCCGGGGCCGCCGCGCCCGCCGCCCATGATGTAGATGTAGGAGAAGACGGCGGCCAGCATGGTGATGACGCTCACCACCACGTAGAACTCGATGACGCCGCGCATCTCGGGGATGATGATGTGCCACAGCCTGTGCCACCAGCCTGCGCCGTCGATCTTGGCGGCCTCGGTCACCGATTCATCGAGGCTCAGCAGGCGGGCGAGGAACAGGATGATGCCGAGGGCGGATTCGCGCCAGATGATGAGGATCATCACCGTCCACAGCGCCACGTCGGAAGAGCCGATCCAGTCCAGCGCCATGAAGTCGAGGCTGAGCCAGCGCAGCATCTCGTTCACCGGGCCGGAGAACTGGAACATCCGCTTCATCACCACCGCGACGATGGGAATGGCCAGCACGAAGGGCACGAAGACGATGATGCGGTAGAGCTTCCAGCCCGCCACCCGCTCCGCCAGCAGCACCGAGACGATGAGCGAGATTGCCACCATCACCGGAATGGCGAGCAGGAGCTGCAGGTTGTGCAGCACGGAGTCCCAGAACAGTGACTGGCCGAGAATGAGCTGGTAGTTGCGAAACCCGATCCACGGCCCGTCGATGCCGCGCACCATCTTGAAGCTGAACTCGAAGATCTTCAGCAGCGGATAGCCGAAGACGAAGCCCAGCAGCGCCACCAGCGGCAGGACATAGAGATAGGGTGTGAGCCGGGACGAAGGCGTCATGAGGCCGCGCAAACAGGGGAAGGGGAGGAGCCGCCGGCCATGCGGCGGCTCCGGCACGTCGCATCAGGTGGGGGAGGAAAGGTCCTTCACCCACTTGCGGTAATTCTCCACCATGTCGGGGTTGAACTCCTTCCACTCCTTCGCCGTGTTGGCGGCCAGTTCGCCCGCCTGTTCGCCGGTCATCGCGCCGGCCACGATCTGCTGGCCGGTGGGAATGGCGGCGCGCTCATAGAATTGTCCCGGCACCAGGTTGGTGACGTTGGAGATGTTGGGTTTGAGCCCCCAGTTCTCCCACAGCCCGCGCACCGAGGGGTCCTGGATGACGCTGGCATCGAAGGTGGTGTTGGAGGGAAGCCAGCTGGTCGCCTCCCAGAAGGCCTTCAACTGGTCGGGCGACTGCAGGAATTCGAGGAAGGCGGCCGCCGCTGCCGGGTCTTCGGCATCCTTCGAGATGCCGAGGCCCTGCACGTCGACCACCGGGGTTGCCGCCAGCTTGCCCTTGCCGAAGACCGGCATGGTCATGTAGCCGATCTTGCCGCCCGTCGCCTTGCTGTCGGCCGGCATGCGCGTGCCGATCGACTGGCCGATGCCGAGCTTTCCCGCCACCACGAGGTCGATGCCGGGATAGAGTTCGAGCGACGACATGTCCTTGTTGAGGAAGCCCTTGGTCTTCAGCTCCTCGAGCTTCACCCAGTGCTCGTGGTACTTGGGCTCGCGGAAGTCGCGGTCGCCGATGAAGAGTTCCACCGCCTCGCCGAAACTGTCCAGCTGCTGGGGCAGGGCATGGGTGATGTACCATTCGCTCCAGTAGCCGTCCTGGATGCCGCCGCCCAGCGCCTCCACGCCGGAGCTCTTCAGCTTGTCGCAGGCAACCAGCAGCTCGTCCCAGGTCTTGGGCGGCGCCTCGGGGTCGAGGCCTGCCTTCTCGAACAGCGTCTTGTTGTAACACCAGAACATCGGCAGCGGGTACCAGCCGGTACGGTAGACGTCGCCGCCGAAATGGCTGAGCAGCGTGGGGTTCGAGGCCGCCAGCACGTCCGGCTTGACCAGGCTGTTGAGGCCGCGCAGGTAGCCCAGCCACACGCTTTCCATGTGGTAGATGCCGTTCCACAGATATTGCACGTCGGGCGCATTGCCGGCGGCGGCGGCCGTCTGGAACTGCGAGATCACCACGGCTGTGTCCTGCAGCATGGGCTTCACGGTCGCGGCCTTGTACTTCGCCACCGAGTCGTTGACGTATTTCTGCAGGCCCGGAAGCTCCTGTTCGCCCCAGTACCACATGTCCATGTCCTTGGCCTGGGCGGCGGCACCTTTCGCCAGGCCGCCCATCGCCGCGCCGCCCGCCAGCATGGCCGAGGTGAGCATCAGGCTGCGGCGGGTGAACATCGGCAGTGATCGCTTGTCCATGTCGTTTCCTTCCTGTCGTTTCCCAGTTGGCTATTCTTGCTGTCTAGAACGTGCTCATCAGGCCGCCGTCGACGACGAGCAGCTGCCCCGTCATGTAGCGGCAATAGTCCGAGGCGAGGAACACCACCGTGCCGGACACGTCCTCCGGCTGGCCGCTGCGGCCGAGCGGAATCTTGCGCTTGTCGACGTACCACTCCACGAATTCCGGCGTCGTCGTCTCGTCGACGCCGTTCACCACCGACATCGGCGTCACCATGAAACCGGGCGCCACCGCATTGACCAGGATGTTGAAGGGCGCCAGTTCCACCGCCATCGACTTGGTATAGGCGATGAGCGCACCCTTGGCGGCATTGTAGGAGCCGCAGAGCCCGCTCGAGGCGAAGCCCTGGATCGAGGAAATGTGGATGATGCGGCCGCGCTTCTGCCGCACCATGACGGGGGCCACCAGCTTCGAGCCCATGTAGACGGCCTCGAGGTTGATGGCGATGGTGCGCCGCCAGTCCTCCAGCCTGTCGTCGAGGATGCTCTTCGTTGCCGGGTTGATGCCGGCATTGTTGACCAGCGTGTCGATGCGGCCATGGCGCGCCTCGATGTCGGCCACGGCGCGGGCATAGGCGTCGTAGTCTGTGACGTCGAAGCTGTGCTGGCTGCACTGCCCACCGCTGCGGGCGATGTCTTCCGCGACCGCGGCCAGGGTCTCGGGGTTGCGGTCGATCAGGGCAGCGAACGCGCCCTCGCGGCTCATCTCAAGGGCAATGGCGCGGCCCAGACCCTGGCCCGCCCCGGTCACCATGCAGATCTGGCCGTTCAGAAGACCCATCGCGCGTCTGCCCCCAGACAGTGCGGCGACTATATGGGGGCGGTTTCTGCGGTCAAGCGCGGCTGCCTGCGGGACCCTGCGCCCCAGCGTTGCGCGCGGCGCAGCCATACCACAACCCGGCACATGACTTGGGCGCCCGCTTGTGTTAGGGCTCCCGCAGTGCAGCAAAAATATTGCACTGCAATGTCACGTCACTGGAAGGCCCATTCATGGCAAAGCCCGGCAAAGCCTCGGAAAAACCCATCCTGATCGATCTTGCCCTGCAGGGCGGCGGCTCGCACGGGGCTTTCACATGGGGCGTCATCGACCGCATGCTGGAGGAGAAGCGCTTCGTCATCGAGGCGATTTCCGGCACCTCGGCAGGCGCCATGAACGCCGCCGTGCTGGCCGATGGCTGGAACAAGGGCGGGGCCGAAGGCGCCAAGGCCGCGCTGGACGCCTATTGGCGCCGGGTTTCGGCTGCTGCTGCCTTCAGCCCCTTCCAGCGAACCCCGCTGGACAAGATGCTGGGCCGCTGGTCGCTCGACAATTCGCCGGCCTATCTCGCCATGGACCTGCTGACGCGCGTCGCCTCGCCCTATGACCTGAACCCCGCGGGCTACAATCCGCTGAAGCCGATCCTCGAGGAGGCGATCGACTTCGACGGCCTCGCGACATCGCCGATCAAGCTCTATGTCACCGCCACCAATGTGCGCACCGGCCGGGCGCGCATCTTCCGCAATGCCGAGATCACGGCCGACGTGCTGCTGGCCTCGGCCTGCCTGCCCACCATGTTCCAGGCGGTCGAGATCGATGGCGAGGCCTATTGGGACGGCGGCTATGCCGGCAACCCCACCATCACGCCGCTGGTGCGCGAGAGCGACGCCACCGACACCATCCTCGTCCAGATCAACCCGCGCGAGCGCGCCGAGGTGCCGAAGACGGCGGCCGAGATCCTCAACCGGCTCAACGAGATCTCCTTCAACTCGCCCTTGATGAAGGAGGTCTACATGATCGCGCTGCTGCGCCAGGTGGCGGATCCCGGCACGGGCGAGGGGGCCCGCTGGGCCTCGATGCGCACCCATCGCATCATGACGGAGAAGCTGGCCGAGCTCGGCGCCTCCTCCAAGCTCAATGCCGAGTGGGATTTCATCGAGATGCTGCACGCCGAAGGCCGGCGTGCGGCCGACCAGTTCATCGCCGAGCATGGCAATGACGTCGGCCACCGCAGCACCGCCGACATCGACGTTCTTCTGCAGGAGCATTGAGCCATGGGTCTCATCGGCATTCTCGCAGGCCTCGCACTGCTCATCGCGCTGGCCTTCCGCGGCTGGAGCATCCTGCTGCTCGCACCCCTCGCGGCCATCGTCACGGCACTGTTCTCCGGTCAGCCGCTGCTGGCGCACTGGACGCAGGTGTTCATGACCAGCGGGGCGGGCTTCATCGCCCAGTTCTTCCCGCTCTTCCTGCTCGGCGCCCTGTTCGGCAAGCTGATGGAGGATTCGGGTTCCGTGTCCGTCATCGCCAGGTGGATGGTGGAGAAGCTCGGCACCGGCCGCGCCATCCTCGCGGTCGTGCTGGCGGGCGCACTCGTCACCTATGGCGGTGTCAGCCTCTTCGTCGCCTTCTTCGTGCTCGCCCCCATGGCGCAGGAGCTGTTCCGCTCGGCTTCGATCCCGCGCCGCCTCATGCCGGCGGCCATCGTGCTCGGCACCTCCACCTTCACCATGTCGGCACTACCCGGCACGCCCTCGATCCAGAACGCCATTCCCATGCCGTTCTTCGGCACCACGCCGTTTGCAGCACCCGGCCTCGGCATCATTGCCTCGCTCGTCATGCTGGGCTTCGGCCTGTGGTGGCTCAACCGCGAACAGGCGCTCGCGGCGGCGCGCGGCGAGGGCTTCGGCGACGGCCGTCCCGCCTCGGCGCGAGACCTCGCCTCGGATGAAAAGCTGCGCGAGCGCGCCACCGCCGCGCGCGAGTTCGACCCCGCCGAGATCGCCAGCGGCGAGATGGCCCTGAAGCCGCCCTCGGTCCTGCTCTCGGCCCTGCCGCTGGTGGTGGTCATCCTCGTCAACATCCTGATGTCCTTCGTCATCCTGCCGCGCGTCAACGCCGAATTCCTGGCGGAACCGCAGTTCGGCGCCACCTCGCTCTCGGCGCTGAGCGGGGTCTGGGCGGTCATCACCGCGCTGGCGGCGGCCATCGTCACCGCGCTGGTCATCAATGTCCGCCGCCTTCCCGCCCTCAAGAGCACGGTCGATGCCGGGGCCAATGCCTCGGTGCTGCCCATCATGTCGGTGGCGAGCCTCGTCGGCTTCGGCGCGGTCGTGGCGGCCATGCCGGCTTTCAAGGAGGTCAGCGACTGGGTGCTGGGCATCGGCGGCGGCCCGCTGGTCTCGCTCTCGGTCGCCGTCAACGTGCTCGCCGCACTCACGGGCTCGGCCTCGGGCGGCCTCACCATCGCGCTCGATGCGCTGGGCGGCACCTTCATGGAGCGCGCCGCGGCGATCGGCATGGATCCGGCATTGCTGCACCGTGTGGCCGTCATCAGCTCCGGAACGCTCGACAGCCTGCCGCACAATGGCGCGGTGGTGACCTTGCTCGCCGTCTGCGGCTCCAACCACAAGGAGGCCTACCGCGACATCGTCATGGTCGGCATCCTCGGCGCCATCCTGGCGCTCATCGTGGTGATCGTGCTGGGCGGGCTGTTCGGGTCGTTCTAACGGGGAAGGGCGCGTATCCCCTTATCCGTCACCCCGGCGAAAGCCGGGGCCCAGCTTTGTCTCAGCAAGAGCTCGAGAGTAAGCGGGGTCCCGGCTTTCGCCGGGATGACGGCATGTCCATCATTCCGCCGCCGCCTTCACGTCGCGCGCCGCCGGCAGCACGCGCACCTTGCCGCCTTCGAAGCCGATCACCGCCTCGCCGCGCTTGATGGCCAGCGCCAGCTCGCCGAACAGCTCGCGCCGCCAGCCGTGCATCAGGTGCACGTCGGCCGTGTCGCTCTCGGCCACCGCATCGATGTCGGAGCTGGAGGCCACGAGCTTGGGCGCAATGCCTTCCTTCTCGCAAACCACCTTGAGGGCGAGCTTCAGCACTTCCGCCGCCGCCTGGGCGGCATCGCTCATCTCGTCGCGGCCATCGGCCGGCTGGGGCAGCGACTTGGGGTCGATGGCGAGGCCCTCGGCCACCGCCTTCTGGATCGCGTCGCCGATGCGCGAGCTGGCCATCCCCTTGGGGAGAGCCCGGAGCTGGTTCAGCGCCTCGCGCGTCTGCGGGCACTGGGTGGCGACCTCGGCGAGGGCATCGTCCTTCAGCACCCGCGAGCGCGGCACGTTCTTCTCCCGCGCCTCGCGCTCGCGCCAGGCGGCGGTCGCCATCAGCACGGCCAGCTGCTTCTTGGAGCGCAGCCGCACCTTGATGCGCTTCCAGGCATCCTCCGGCTCCGTGCGGTAGGTGGCGGGGTTGGTGAGGATGTCCATCTCCTCCCTCAGCCAGTGCTCGCGGCCCGTGCGGTCCAGCTCCTTCTTCAACGCCTCGTAGACGACGCGCAGGTGCGTGACGTCGGCCAGCGCATAGGCCAGCTGCTTTTCGGAGAGGGGCCGGCGCGACCAGTCGGTGAAACGCGAGGACTTGTCGATCTGGGCCTTGGCCAGCTTCCTCACGATGGCTTCGTAGCCCACCTGGTCGCCGAAGCCGCAGACCATGGCGGCGATCTGGGTATCGAACACCGGGTGGGGCACGATGCCGGCGCGGTGGACCATGATCTCGATGTCCTGCCGGGCGGCGTGGAAGACCTTGAGGACCCTGGGATTGTCCATCAGGGCAAAGAATGGCTTAAGGTCGATTCCCGGGGCGAGGGGGTCGATCAGGCCGTGGACGGTCTCGCCGGCCACCTGGATGAGGCAGAGGTCCGGCCAGTAGGTCGACTCCCGCATGAATTCGGTATCGACGGTGATGAAGGTCTCGCTGGCCAGGCTGTCGCAGAGGCGGTAGAGCGATTCGGTGGTGGTAATCAGGTCCATGCCCGCAGGGAAGCGCGATCGCCCGCTCAGGTCAATGGCCTGTGCAGAAAAGTTCTGAGCGGCGGTTTTTCCTTCATTTGCAAGATATTGCGATCTCTTTTGCAAGCTTCGCTGGAGCTTGGGGCCGGCCCCGGCCGGAAGCCCTGTTCGGGCGGTGGGTGGCGGTCGAACAAGCTTCAATCATTCCCTTGACTTGGCAAATCGATCCTTGCATAACGCGCCCACCAAACGGCCCGGGCGACCCCCGGGCTGAATGGCGTTTGGCCTAAGCAGTGTTTGCCCTTTCCGAGGGTTAACCGGGGGAGTGTCCCGAGCGGCAAAGGGGGCGGACTGTAAATCCGCTGGCTTCGCCTTCGTAGGTTCGAGTCCTACCTCCCCCACCACTGCTTGGGGCCTGACGCCACAACTGGGTCGATGGAGTTCGGACACAAGTCTTTCGGGTTTCCCGGGCGGGTGTAGCTCAATGGTAGAGCAGCAGCCTTCCAAGCTGAATACGAGGGTTCGATTCCCTTCACCCGCTCCAAAGTTTGAATCGTGAATGCCGCGAGATGCGGCCAACAGGGTAGACGACGATGGCCAAAGAGAAATTCAACCGCGACAAGCCGCATTGCAACATTGGCACGATTGGCCACGTTGACCACGGCAAGA
>NZ_QKVK01000001.1 GCF_003234965.1 Aestuariivirga litoralis | reverse complement strand
GGGCATGATGAGCCCTGGGAGGTTTGAAGATCAAAATGCATCAACGGGCCTCTCCCATTTTCATCATGGCCGGGCGTGACCCGGCCATCCTTTGCGGGGTCGAAAGGGAAAAGGGTGCCCGGGACAAGCCCGGGCATGATGAGCCCTGGGAGGTTTGAAGATCAAAATGCATCAACGGGTCTCTCCCAGTTTCATCATGGCCGGGCGTGTCCCGGCCATCCTTTGCGGGGTCGAAAGGGAAAAGGGTGCCCGGGACAAGCCCGGGCATGATGAGCCCTGGGAGGTTTGAAGATCAAAATGCATCAACGGGCCTCTCCCTGTTTCATCATGGCCGGGCGTGTTCCGGCCATCCTTTGCGGGGTCGAAAGGGAAAAGGGTGCCCGGGACAAGCCCGGGCATGATGAGCCCTGGGAGGTTTGAAGATCAAAATGCATCAACGGGCCTCTCCCAGTTTCATCATGGCCGGGCGTGTCCCGGCCATCCTTTGCGGGGTCGAAAGGGAAAAGGGTGCCCGGGACAAGCCCGGGCATGATGAGCGGAGGCGTTACGACGCGTTCTTGTATTCCTGCCAGAACTCGTTCCAGTCCTCGAGGCTCTGCTGCTGCGGGATGTTGCGGTAGTGGATGCGGCCATCCTTGATCAGCGTGATCGGGTCGTTCGGCATGCCGTCGACCTGGCCGGTGCGCTGGGCCTCCTTGGGGTCCACCTGGTTGAGCTTGGCGCGGCCGCCCTTGGTGACGCAGAAGGCCGGATAGGCCAGCATGCGGGCCGAGTGCACCTGGCCATCGGGCGACATCATGTACTGGATGAATTTCTTGGCCATGTCGGCCTTCTGGGTGCCCTTGCCGATCGACCAGGACTCGGTGAACTGGATGCCGCCTTCCTTGGGGACGACCGACTTCACCGGGGCGCCGTCACGCTCCAGCACGCCGGTGATCCAGTCGCCGATGCCGGCCATGGCCATCATCTCGTTGTTCTTGAGGCCGTTGAAGGTGCCGCCGTAATCGAAGAAGCCGCCGACCTGCGGCCTGAGCGACATGGTGGTTTCCTTGATCTTGTCCCAGCCGGCCTCGTCCTGGTCCCACAGCTTTGCGCCGTTGCCGTTGGTGAGGCTCATCTGGCCGAGGTTCGGCAGGTGCCAGTCGAAGTGGCCGAGCTTGCCCTTGATCTCCGGCTTCCAGAACACCTTGTAGCTCTGCGCCTCCTCGTCCGAGATGGCGGTGGTGTTGTAGCTCACCCCGAGGTGGCCGAAGCGCACCATCATGGAATAGAGCTTGCCGTCCTTCCAGTGGCCGGGGAACTGCTTGAAGTCGGCATAGAGCATGTCGTCGAAGGGATAATCCGCCGGGTTCAGCTCCTCGATGTAGCCAGCCGCATTGAGCTGCTGCACGAACTCCGCGTCCGACAGGATGACGTCATAGGTGCCGGGGGGCGATTGCGAGATGAGCGCCATCATGTTGTCGCCGCCCGCGTAATACTTGGGCTTGAACTTCACGTTGTTGGCGGCTTCGAACTCGCCCACCACGTCGGGCTCGCCATGGCCGTACCAGGCGAGCATGTTGAGCTCGACAGTGTCGGCCCAGGCGCGGCTCACATAGGGTGTGCAGAGTGCGGTGGTGGCCGCGGCGGCGCCGTATTTCAGCACGTCGCGGCGCGTTGGCTTCAGAACATTGGGCTTGAGGATCTTTGGCATGCGTCTTGTCTCCCTAGGAGCCGGAGGATTGCCGGCGGTTTGTTTCCCACTCCTGACTGCGCATGCCATCATGTCTTGGTGCCGAGGTCCAGCGCGTCATGAAAGAGGCTAGTCCTCTCCCGGGCATTCGGGAAATTTATGCTGCTAATGGATGCATGATGCCCGCTTATCGCGCTGCGGTTGCCCGGGACGGGGCAGGAACGGCAGCCTCGTCCATCCGCGCGATGAGCGAATCAACCAGCATGAGACCGGCGCCGGAGAGGCGCTGGTGCTTGTAGAACAGCCCGATGCGGATCGATTCCATGGCCGGGAAGCCGTCCCGCGAGCTCAGCGTGCGCATGTCCGCGAGCAGCGTCTTGCGGGTGAGTGCCGTGACGCCCAGCCCCGCGCTCACCGCCCGCTGCAGCCCGCCAATGTCGGGCGTCGTGTAGGCGACGCGGAAGTCGCGGCCCTCGGCGCGCAGCGCCGCCGTCATGCGGCGGCGGTATTCGCAGCCCTCGGGGTGGGTGACGAGGGGCACGGGCGCCTGCCTGTTGAGGGTGAAGTCCCTGGCCACGGCCCAGATCGGGCGCTCCTCCCAGCTGCGCACCAGATAGGGGTTTTTCTCGCGCGCAAGCAGTGCAATGACGATGTCGAGCTCGTCGGCATGGAGCAGGTCGAGGAGCTTGCGCGAGAGGTCGCAGGTGATCGACAGCGTGACCTTGGCCTGCTCGCCGGCGAACCCCACGATCGCCTCCTGCAGGAAGGAGACGGAGAAGTCGGTGGGCAGGCCGACACGCAGCTGTCCCTTGGCGGAGCGGCCCTTGAGCTGGGCCACCGCCTCGTCATTGAGCCGCAGCAGCTGGCGGGCATAGAGCGCGAGCGCCTCGCCCTGTTCGGTGAGCTTCAGCTCGCGGCCCTCATGCGCGAGGAGCTTGGCATCGAGCAGTTCCTCCAGCCGCTTCATCTGCAGGGAGATGGCGGGCTGGGTGCGGCCCAGCGCATCCGCCGCGCGGGTGTAGCCGCCGAGGTCGATGACGCTGACGAAGGCCCTGAGCAGGTCGGTGGGAAGGTTGATGGACCGCATTGCCCCTCCTTATGCTGGCATCATCATTATAAATTTCCGTAATTCGTACAAGGCCGTAATTTCGGGGCCATGAAACGCGACGATTTCCGCAAGCTGTTCAAGTCCGTGGGTCCGGCCGTGCTGCCGGTGATCCACGTGACCGACACTGACCAGGCCACGCGCAACGTGCGCGTTCTGGTGGAGGAGGGTGCCCCCGGCTGCTTCCTCATCAACCATGATTTCGGGGTGGAGCGCTTCCTCCCCATCATCGCTCATGTGCGGGCGCGCTTTCCCGCGCTGTGGATGGGCGTCAACTTCCTCGCGGTGACGGGCAGGGATGCCTTCCCGGTGCTGGGGAAACTGGCTGCCGAGGGCGTGGCCGTCGATGGCTATTGGGCGGATGACGCGCGCATCGACGAGCGCCGCTCAGGCGACGACCAGGTGGAGGCGCAGGAGATCGATGCGGCGCTGGCCGCCTCCGGCTGGGACGGGCTCTATACCGGCGGCACCTGCTTCAAGAAGCAGCGCGAGGTGGCGCCCGAACATTATGAATATTCCGCACGGCTCGCCACCGGCTTCATGGACGCGGTGTGCACCTCGGGTGTCGCCACCGGCAAGGCGGTGGACCTCTCCAAGATCGAGACCTTCCGGCGCGCCATCGGGGACGAGGCGATGACGCTCGCCTCCGGCATCACGCCGGAGAATGCGCATCTCTACATGGCCGACGTCGACGGCTTCATGGTGGCCACCGGCATCAACCGCGACGGCGACTTCTACAACATCGAGCCCGCGAAGCTCGCCCGCCTTCTCAAACTCACCCGCACCTATGGAGCCCAGTCATGAGCGCAGTCCACAGCCGCAGCACCGCCGACGAGAAGGGCCCGCGCGATGACCGCTGGTACCTCAACCTCATGGCGCCCAATACCAAGGGGCCGAAATTCGCCTGGCTCGACCCGACCTCGATCTACATCAATGGCGAGGCCTTCCATGACCTGCTCGACGATCTCGTGGCGGACCTCAAGGGGCTGACCATCGACGTGGTCGGCGGGCTCGACGCCATGGGCTTCGTGCTCGGCTCGGCGCTGGCCACCAGGCTCGGCGTCGGCTTCCTGCCGATCCGCAAGGCGGGCAAGCTCTGTGTGGACACCGACAAGGTGAGCTTCTCCAACTACTCCGGCCGCACCCAGGACATGGAGATGCGGACACCCGCCTTCGCGAAGGGCACCAAGGTGCTGCTCGTCGACCAGTGGGTCGAGACCGGCGGCACCATGGATGGCGCCATCCGCCTCGTCGAGCGGCAGGGCGGCACGGTAGTGGGCCTCGCGGCAGTGGCGATCGAGGAGAATGCGGCGACCGATGCCTATCGCGCCAAGTACCGCTGCGTTTCCGGCGTGGTGCAGGGCAGCCGCTGGCAGAGGGAATGCAACGCCCAGAAGCTCGAGAGCTTCAAGAGCTACAGGCCGGAGCTGGTCTTCCCGCGCATCCGCTGATGCGGCACCGCGCCACGGGGTTGCGGCGGGCCGTTGATTCACGTCCGTGTTGCAGTATGGTGCGCGAACCGGGCGGCAACCGTCGGTAATGTGTGACATGCAGCAGGTTGCTGCATAGAACGACCCTGCCCGGGGCGGACGCGGTCCGCAGGTTTGTGGCAGAGGAGTTTCGCATGGCCCGCCGGTCCGCCCACCACCTTCCCTTCGAGCGCGTCGCCCTGCTGCTGCAGGGTGGGGGTGCACTGGGGTCCTACCAGGCGGGCGTCTACCAGGCGATGGCCGAGGGCAAGGTGCATCCGGACTGGGTCGCCGGGATCTCGATCGGGGCCGTCAACTCCGCCATCATCGCCGGCAATGCGCCCGAGCGCCGGGTGGAGCGGCTGCGCGACTTCTGGGAGACGGTGACGGCACCGCCGCTGGGCGCCTTCGGCCTGCCCTACAACCCCTTTCTCAAGAACCTCGACGAGCACACCCACCGCCTGCTGAACCAGACGCGGGCCTTCGGCATCATGATGATGGGTGCCCCCGGCTTCTTCGCGCCACGCCCGCCGATGATGCCCTTCCTGCCGACGACACAGGCAGGCGAGGTGAGCTACTACGACGTCTCGGCGCTGAAGGAGACGCTGGAACGCCTCGTCGATTTCGACCGCATCAATGCGCAGGAGATGCATTTCGGCGTCGGCGCCGTCAACGTGAAGACCGGCAACTTCATCTATTTCGACAATGCGACGACGAAGATCGGGCCCCAGC
The DNA here is from genome assembly GCF_003234965.1 of Aestuariivirga litoralis. Classification (GTDB taxonomy): domain Bacteria; phylum Pseudomonadota; class Alphaproteobacteria; order Rhizobiales; family Aestuariivirgaceae; genus Aestuariivirga; species Aestuariivirga litoralis. Next base: position 822,958 of record NZ_QKVK01000001.1, on the reverse strand, counting down.
ACGTGATCGCCTCGGGCGCACTGCCGCCGGGCTTTCCGGCCGTGGAGATCGATGGCGAGTTCTACTGGGACGGCGGGCTCGTGTCCAACACGCCGCTGCAGTGGATGCTCGACCAGCGCCCGCGGCTCGACACGCTGGCGCTGCAGATCGACCTGTGGAGTGCCAGGGGCGAGCTGCCGCGCGACGTGATCGAGGCGGATTCACGCGTGAAGGACATCCGCTATTCGAGCCGCACGCGCGCCGCCACCGACCAGTACAAGCGTGCCCAGAAGCTGCGCCTCGCGGTGGCCGAGGTGCTGAAGCACATTCCGCCCAAGCTGCGCGATGCGGACGAGGTGAAGCTGCTGGCGGCGGAGGCCGACGACAAGATCTGCAACATCGTGCAGCTGATCTACCACACGCGGAGCTATGAGGGGATTTCGAAGGACTTCGAATTCTCCCGCCGCACCATGGAGGAGCACTGGGAGGCCGGCTACCGCGACGCCCTGCGCGCCATGCAGCACCCGGAGGTGCTGAAGCGTCCGACGCGCGAAGAGGGCGTGCAGGTCTTCGATTTCTCCACACCCTGAGCCTTTCCGAGGAGACCATCATGAAGCAAGACGACGTCAAGGCCCGCGCCTTCGCCATGCCGCTGACGAGCCCGGCCTACCCGATCGGGCCCTACAAGTTCTACAATCGCGAATACCTGATCATCACCTACCGCACCGACATCGAGAAGCTGCGCGCCGTGGTGCCGGAGCCCCTGAAGGTGGACGAGCCGCTGGTGAAATACGAGTTCATCCGCATGCCGGATTCGACCGGCTTCGGCGACTATACCGAAAGCGGGCAGGTGATCCCCGTGAGCTTCGAAGGCCGCAAGGGCGGCTACACGCATTGCATGTTCCTCGACGACCATCCGCCGATTGCCGGCGGGCGCGAGCTGTGGGGCTTCCCCAAGAAACTCGCCAATCCCAAGCTGAAGGTGGCGACCGACACGCTGATCGGCGAGCTGCGCTATGGCCCGCTGCCGGTGGCGGTGGGCACCATGGGCTACAAGCACCGCGAGGCCGACCTCGCGGCGGTGAAGGCCTCGATGGAGGTGCCGAACTGGCTCCTCAAGATCATTCCGCATGTCGACGGAACCCCGCGCATCTGCGAGATCGTGGAGTATTACCTCACCGACATCAACCTCAAGGGTGCGTGGACGGGGCCGGCCCAGCTCGAGCTGTTCCACCACGCGCTGGCGCCGGTAGCCGAGCTGCCGGTGCTGGAAGTCGTTTCCGCCACCCACATCCTTGCCGACCTGACGCTGGGGCTGGGCAAGGTGGTGCATGATTATCTGAAGTAGGAGAAAGAACATGGATCTGAAGGACAGGGTCGCGATCATCACGGGTGCGGCGAGCGGCATCGGCAAGGAGATCGCGTTCCGCCACGCTGAGGCCGGCGGCATTCCGGTGATCGCCGACCTGAACCTCGACCAGGCCAATGCCACGGCGGAGGAGATCAAGGCGAAGGGCGGACAGGCCTTCGCCGTTGCCATGAACGTGACGGATGAAGACCAGGTGGAGAAGGGTGTGGCCGATACCGTTGCCAAATATGGCAAGGTGGACATCCTCGTCTCCAATGCCGGCATCCAGATCGTGCATCCGCTGGTGGATTTTCCCTTCGCGGAATGGAAGAAGCTGCTGTCGATCCATCTCGACGGCGCCTTCCTGACGACGAAGGCCTGCCTCAAGTACATGTACAAGGCCAATTACGGCCGCGTCGTCTACATGGGCTCGGTGCATTCGCACGAGGCCTCGAAGCTGAAGGCGCCCTATGTGACGGCGAAGCACGGCCTTTTGGGCCTTGCCCGCGTGCTGGCCAAGGAAGGGGCGGAGCACAATGTGACGGCCAACGTGGTGTGCCCCGGCTTCGTGATGACCCCGCTGGTCGAAAAGCAGATCCCCGAACAGGCCAGGGCGCTCGGCATCTCCGAGGCCGACGTCGTGTCGAAGGTGATGCTGAAGGACACTGTGGACGGCCAGTTCACCACCGTCGACGACGTGGCCAATGCGGTGCTGTTCTTCGCCGGCGCCACGTCGAACGTCTATACCGGCCAGTCGCTGGTGGTGAGCCACGGCTGGTTCATGCAATAGAACCGAAGGCGAACGCGGGGCCTGCGGCGAAAGAATCCGGTGGATTGAATCGCCCGCGGCCCCGCTTCGCGCTGCAACCGCGCGGCAAGAGCGGGTAGAACGACCTGTACGTGAAGTTAAGGGGTGTAGGATGGCAACGGGCGTAGGCCGCTCCGTTCTGCTGGGGCTGGCGCTGGTCGCGCTGCTGGCAGGCTGCGACGACAAGAAGACGGAGGCGCCGAAAAAGCAGCCGGTGCCGGTCACCTACGTGGAAACGAAGGCCGAGGACGTGCCCGTGACCTTCGATTTCGTGGCGCAGACGCAGTCCTCGCAGCAGGTGCAGATCTACGCCCGCATCAATGGCTTCCTCGACAGCCAGAACTATGCCGACGGCGCGCTGGTGAAGGCCGGCGACGTGCTGTTCAAGCTCGACCAGAAGCCGCAGATCGCCGAGCTGCAGGAGGCGGAAGCGGCGCTGCAGCGCGACATCGCGGCGCGCGAGGTGGCGCGCGCCAACCTTGCCCGGGTGCGGCCGCTGGCCAAGCTCAACGCGCTGTCGCAGAAGGACCTCGACGATGCGCAGGGCCGCTTCGACGAGACCTCCGCCACGGTGGACGGGGCGCAGGCGACGGTGGACCGCGCCAAGCTGAACCTGTCCTACACCATCATTCCCTCGCCGATCGACGGCTTCGCCGCGGCGGCGAACCAGATGGTGGGCACCTATATCAGCCAGGCCAATGCCAACCTCACCTCGGTGTCGCTGGTGACGCCGATGTGGGTGAACTTCAGCCTGTCGGAAAACCAGCTGCTCGACCTTCGCAACCAGAGGCTCGCCGGCACGCTCAGCTGGCCGCCGACGGATGACATCACCGTCGACCTGATCCTGCCCGACGGCAAGACTTTCCCGCACCAGGCGAAGGTGACCTTCACCGCGCCCTATTACAACCCGCAGACCGGCACCTTCCAGATCCGCGGCACCTTCGACAACCCCGACGCGGCTCTCAAGCCCAGCCAGTATGTCACCGCGCGGGTCAAGGGCTTCTCGCGGCCCAATGCCATCCTCATCCCGCAGCGCGCCGTGCACCAGGGCGAGACGGGGCATTTCGTGTGGGTGATCGACAAGGACAACATGGCCGAGTTCCGCCCGGTGGAGCCCGGAGACTGGCAGGGCGACAACTGGTTCATCACCTCGGGGCTGAAGCCCGGCGAGAAGGTGATCGTCGACGGCCTGGTCTTCGCGCCCAAGACGGACGTCTCCGGCAAGCCGCTCGCCGCAGCAGCGTCCCCGTGAGGCGCTGAGGCATGCTGTCCGACATCTTCATCAAGCGCCCGGTTCTCGCCACCGTCCTCGGCATCATCATCGTGATGGTGGGCGGCATCTCGGTATTCGGCCTGCCGATCCAGCAATACCCGACGATCGCGCCGGTGCAGATCCAGGTGACCACCGTCTATGCCGGCGCCAATGCCGAAACGGTGGCGGCCTCGGTGGCAGCGCCCATCGAGGCGCAGATCAACGGCGTGCCCGACATGCTGTACATGACGTCGACGAGTTCCGCGTCGGGGCAGATGACGATCAACGTCTATTTCAAGGAATCGGTCGACCCCGACATTGCCCAGGTTCTGGTGCAGAACCGCGTCAACCTGGCGACGCCGCAGCTGCCGGCCTCGGTCAACACCTATGGCGTCACCGTGCAGCAGCAGTCGTCGAACGTGCTGATGATCATCGCCATCACCGCCGATGCCGGGCGCTATCCGCTGACCTATGTGACGAATTTCGCCAACCTGCAGGTGCTGAACGCCATCCAGCGCATCGACGGCGCGGGCCAGGCCACCATGTTCGGCGACCCGAACCAGGCGATGCGCATCTGGCTCAACCCCAACCGCATGGCCTCGCTCGGCATCTCGGCGCCGCAGGTGGCCAATGTCATCAAGAACCAGAACCAGCTGATCGGCGCGGGCCAGCTCGGCCAGCCGCCCAACGACAAGCCGGTGGTGCAGACCTTCCCGATGACGGTGCAGCAGCAGTTCACCAAGCCGTCGGAATACGAGAACCTGATCCTGCGAGCCAACAGCGGCGACGGCAGCGCCATCGTCAGGCTGGGCGACGTCGGCCGCGCCGAGATGGGCTTCCAGCAATATCTCTCGACCAACCAGATCAACGGCCAGAACACCGCGCTGATCGTGGTCTACCAGCAGCCGGGCGCCAATGGCATCGACGTGTCGAACCAGGTGCGCCAGACGCTGCTGAACCTCAAGCCGCTGTTCCCCGCCGGCATCAACTACACGATCGCGCTGGACACCACCGACTTCGTGCGGCTCTCCATCAAGGAAGTGGTGAAGACGCTGTTCGAGGCGCTGATCCTGGTGATCATCGTGATGTATGTCTTCCTGCAGAGCGTGCGCGCCTCGGCGATTGCCACCACGGCGATCATCATCTCGATCACCGGCACCTTCGCCGGCATGCTGGTGCTGGGCTTCTCGCTCAACCTGCTCACCCTGTTCGGGCTGGTGCTGGCCATCGGCCTGGTGGTCGACGACGCCATCGTGGTGATCGAGAACGCCACGCGCAACATCGAGGAAGGCGGGCACGACCCGCAGGCGGCGGTGCACAAGGCCATGGCGGAGGTGACGGGCCCGGTCATCGCCACGGTGCTGGTGCTGGCGGCGGTGTTCGTGCCGGCGGCCTTCATCAGCGGCCCGACGGGACAGCTCTACAAGCAGTTCGCCATCACCATCGCGGTCTCGGTGGCGATCTCGGGCTTCGTGGCGCTCACCGTGACGCCCGCCATGGCCGCCCTGTTCCTGAAGCCCGGCAAGCCGGTGCAGCGCGGGCCCTTCGCCTGGTTCAACGCCGGCTTCAAGAAGCTGGAGAAGGGCTATGGCAAGACCATCGCGCTGGGCATCCGCGGCTGGCTCGCCGGCCTCCTGGTGTTCGGCGGCATGATCTATTTCACGGTCGACCTGTTCCGCGTGCTGCCGACGAGCTTCGTGCCCAACGAGGACCAGGGCTATGTGCTGACCATCTATGCCCTGCCGGACGCCGCGAGCCTCGACCGCACCCAGGACATGGCGCAGCACATCGACAAGATGTTCGCCGACGACCCGGCGGTGCTCTACCGCATCTCGATTGCCGGCTATTCGCTCGTCGACAGCCAGTACCGCAACAACTACGGCACCATGTGGGTGCAGCTGAAACCCTTCGAGCAGCGTCCGACTCCCGACCTTTCGGCCGATGCGGTGATCAAGCGCTTCATGGCCAAGGCGGGAAGCATCGACAAGGCCTTCACGCTGGCCATCAACCCGCCCTCGATCCCCGGGCTTGGCACCCAGGCGGGCTTCGACTTCTGGCTCATGAGCACCGGCGACCAGACGGCGGCGGAACTGCAGGACGTCACCCAGAAATTCATGGCGGCGGCGAAGCAGCGGCCGGAACTGGCGGGGCTGTCGACCGGCTACCGCGCCACCGGGCAGCAGTTGAAGCTCAACATCGACCGCGACAAGGCGCTGCTGCTGGGCGTGCCGCTGGGCGACCTCTACTTCACCATCCAGTCGCTGTTCGGCTCGGCCACGGTGAGCCAGTTCACCGAACTGAACCGGGTGTGGAACGTCATCGTGCAGGCCGACTCGCAATATCGCGCGACACCCGCTGACCTGACCACGGCCTATGTGACCGGCGACAAGGGCCAGCAGGTGCCCCTCTCGGCACTGGTGACGCTCGACTACGAGCCCGCACCCACGCTGGTGTCGCATTTCAACGGCTTCCAGGCGGCGCAGATCACGGGCGACGCCGCACCCGGCTATTCCTCCGGCCAGTCGCTGCAGGCGATGAAGGACGTGGCGGCCGACGTGCTGCCGCAGGGCTATACCTATGGCTGGTCGGGCCTTGCCTATTCGCAGGAGGAGGCGGGCAATTCATCGGCCATCGTGTTCATGTTCGGCATCATCCTCGTGTTCCTCATCCTCGCCGCGCAGTATGAATCCTGGTCGCTGCCCGCCGCGGTGATGACCACCGTGCCCTTCGGCGTTCTGGGCGCGCTCATCGCCACCTATGGCCGCGGGCTCGACAATGACGTCTATTTCCAGATCGGCCTTCTCCTCATGGTGGGCCTTGCCGCCAAGAACGGCATCCTCATCGTCGAGTTCGCGGTGGAGAAGCTGAAGGAGGGCAGGACCGTCACCGAGGCCGCGGTGGAGGCGGGCGAATTGCGGCTCCGCCCCATCATCATGACCTCGCTCGCCTTCATCTTCGGCACCATTCCCATGGCCATCGCCACCGGGGCGGGCGCCAATGCGCGCCACTCGATCGGCACCGGCATCATCGGCGGCATGGTCGGCGCCTCCACCCTGGCGCTGCTCTTCGTGCCGATCTTCTTCTACCTGTTCAAGAAGGGCTGGCAGAAGCGCGAGGCGGAGATCCTCAGGGAAGAGCAGCCGCCGCCCCCGCCAGCACCGCAGGAAGGATCGCCCGCATGATGATCGCGCGCCGTTCGTTCCTCGGCCTGCTGGGCCTCGCCCTCGCCGGCTGCACCGTGGGGCCGGACTACATCAAGCCTGACGTCGCCTCGCCGGAGACCTTCCGCTACCAGATCAAGACCGGCAAGAGCTATGCCAACGAAGGCTGGTGGCAGCTGTTCAGCGACCCGGTGCTGCACAGGCTGGTCAACCAGTCGCTGGCGCAGAACTGGGACATCACCATCGCCACGGCGCGGGTCAACGAGGCGGCGGGCATCCTCGTCACCCGCGGGGCGCCGCTCTATCCGCAGGTCGGCTACAGCGGCATCGCCCAGCGCGAGCGCCTGTCGGACGAGTTGGCGGGCGCCACCTCGAAGATCTCGCCCAACCCGCAGAACCTCTATGAGCCGCTGTTCACCGCCTCGTGGGAGATCGACCTGTGGGGCCGCATCCGCCGCCAGCAGGAGGCCGCACAGGCGAACCTCGTGGGCGCGGAGGAAGCACGCCGCGGCGTGATCCTGACGCTCGCCTCGGCGGTTGCCACCACCTATTTCAAGCTGCGCGCGCTCGATGCGCAGCTCGTCGTGTCGCGCGGCACGCTGGCCAACTACGGCAAGCTGAAGAAGCTGTTCGGCGAGCGCTTCAAATATGGCCAGGTGTCGGAAGTCGTGGTGGCGCAGATCACCGCGCAGTATGAGACGGTGGCTGCCTCGATCCCGCTGATCGAGGAGGAGATCGCCAAGACCGAGAACGCGCTCTCGGTGCTGGTCGGCGATTATCCGCATGCCATCACGCGCGGCGTGCCCTTTGCCGCCATCAGGCTGCCGAAGGTGCCCTCCGACCTGCCCTCCGACATGCTGCGCCAGCGCCCCGACATCGCCCAGGCCGAGCAGGAGCTGATTGCCGCCAATGCCCGCATCGGCGCGGCCATGGCGCAGTATTATCCGCAGGTGTCGCTCACCGGCAGCCTGGGCGTGGCCAGCGGTGCGCTGTCCAACCTGCTCACGGGGCCTGCCGGCGTGTGGGCCGTTGCCGCCAACCTGATGGGCCCGATCTTCGATGGCGGCGCCATCAAGGGCCAGGTGGAGGCGACGGAAGCGCAGAAGATGGCGGCGCTTGCCAATTACGTGAAGACCATCCACGTGGCCTTCCAGGACGTGGCCGACGGGCTCGTCGGCTACCAGAAGTCGCTGCAGTCGCTGGCGGCGCGCAACCGCGCGGTGACGGCGCTCAAGACCACGGTGCGGCTGTCCTTCCTCAAGTTCGAGGAGGGCCAGGAGAGCTACACCACGGTGCTGACCGCCGAGAACGACCTCTATTCAGCCCAGCTCGAGGCCATCAACACGCGCTTCCGCGCCTTCTCCAGCCTGGTCGACGTCTACAAGGCGCTGGGCGGCGGCTGGACGCTGGACGTGGGCCCCGATCCGGCGCTGGCCACCTCGCCGCAGCAGGCGCGCGAGTCGGCGGCCCAGGCAACCGGCGGCTGATCGCCATTCTGCCGCATTGGCACGGGATTTTGCACTGCGGGATGAAGCCTGTATAAGGCGGCCCGACACCGACCCAACGACCCTGCAAGCAAGGATTTTCCCGTCATGCGCGCCACCACCCTCGCTCTCGCCCTCGCCACGCTCATCGCCCTGCCGGTGGCGGCCCAGGCCGACGACATCAGCGACTGCAACAGCGACCAGCCCGACACCGCGATCATCGGCTGCACCCAGCTGATCCAGGGCGGCAAGGCCAGCGAGGAGGCCCTCGCGGTGGCCTATTTCAACCGCGCCAATGCCTTCGACGACAATGGCGACCATGACGGCGCCATCGCCGACTACACCCAGTCGATCAAGCTCAATCCCGACTATGCCCAGAGCTACTTCAACCGCGGCCTGTCCTATGTCGACAAGCAGGACTATGACAGCGCGCTGGCGGACTTCGCGCAGGCCATCAAGCTGAAGCCGGATTTCGCCAAGGCCTATTACGGCCAGGGCCGCGCCTATGAGGCCAAGGGCGACCTGCAGCAGGCGCTGGCGAGCTTCGAGGAGGCGGCCAAGCGCGTGCCCAACAATCCCTCCGTGCAGAAGAAGATCGCCGATATCAAGCAGCAGCTCGGCCAGTAACCGATGACCGGGGCGGGCAGCGGCACCGGCAAGGGGCTTTCGGCCAGCGGCGGCATGCTGCTGGTGTCCACCGTGATCATCGTGCTCGCCGCCCTGTCATGGGGCGAGATGGTGTTCGCGCCGGCCGCCTTCGCAATATTCATCGTCATGGCAGTGTGGCCGATGCAGGCCTGGCTGCAGGCGCGCATGCCGCGCATGCTGGCGATGCTCATCACCATTGCCGCCACGCTGGTGGCGATCGCCCTGCTGCTGCTGGTCTTCGCCTGGGGCATCAGCGTCATCGGCCAGTGGCTGGTGGGCAATGCGGCGCGCTTCCAGACCATCTACCAGGCAGCGGCCGACTGGCTCGAGGGCCACGGCATCGCGCTGGCGGGTGCCGTGTCCGACACCTTCAACATGACCTGGGTGGTGCGCTTCGTGCAGTCGCTGGCCGCCCGGCTGAACGGGCTTGCCGGCTTCGCCACGCTGGTCTTCGCCTTCGCCGTGCTGGGCCTCCTCGAGGTGGAAAACCTCGCCAGCCGCCTGAACAAGGCAGGACGCCGCTTCGGCGGCATCGACATCGTGGCGGCGGGGCGCGAGACGGCGGGGCACTTCGGCAAGTACATGGTGGTGCGCAGCATCGCCAGCGTGACAACCGGTGCCGCGGTGTGGCTCGTCGCTTGGGCGGTGGGGCTCGAGCATCCGGCGGCCTGGGCGGCGATCGCCTTCACCCTCAACTACATCCCCTTCCTCGGGCCGCTGGTGGCCACGCTGCTGCCCACGGTGTTTGCGCTGGTGCAGTTCGAATCGCTGCAGGTGGCGGTGGTGGTGCTGGTGGCGCTCACCGTGGTGCAGTTCGTCATCGGCAGCTATCTCGAGCCGGTGTTCACCGGTTCCACCCTGTCGATCTCGCCCTTCGCGGTGATGTTCGTGGTGTTCCTGTGGAGCATGCTGTGGGGCCTCACCGGGGCCTTCATCGGCGTGCCCATCCTGGTGGCGGTGATGACCGTGTGCCGCCAGATCCCCGCCATGCGGTGGTTCACCGTCATGCTCTCCGGCGGCAAGGGCTGACGGGCAGCCCCCGCGTCAGCGCGGCAGCCTGAGCGAGGCGGGGCGCGGGTCCTGCAGGCCGGGCAGGCCAGCAAACTGGTCCTCCGGCGGGCCGCCGCTCACATAGGTGAAGCCGACCCGGTCCTTCGCCCGCCAGCCCGCCTGCACGTTGTGCGACAGAAGCGAGGGCAGGAAGCGCACCTGAAGGCCGCTGCCCAGCCGGGTGTGCTCGGGAAGGCTCACCTCCACCCAGTCCTGGCCCGCCGCCATGACACAACCGACATGCAGGCGCTTGCCCACCTCATCCACGATTTCGGCAAAGCGCATGGCGAGGTGGCGAACGGGATTGGCAGGGAAGCTTTCCATGGTGTTCTCCTTTCCGGGACCACATGCTGCACATTCGTAAGCCACTTAAGTATTATGTTCAATCAATCTTAAGTAATTTTACATTGAACTGACGTTTAAAACCCAGTCAAATCGCGGAAATCGCCGGGCAATTGCCCGAGAAAAAAATGTTTGTCACGTCGAAATCGATATTTCGGGGCGAGTATTTCTCATCTCGCTTGAGACATTTCCTCATGCAGGACAGTTTTTCTGAATCTCTTGGAAAATCGGACCGTGTGAGTTGCGCCGGAGCAGACTTATCTGCAACCCTTGCTTCATGACTTGATGCGAAAACGAAGCTGGGATTCCGCCGCGCCATGGACAGGCGGGTTGATCATATAGTGAGTGCGTGAATGACAAAGACGGTCGCAGTCATCGGGGCCGGCCCCGCCGGCCTGACGGCGGCTTATCAGCTCGCCAAGGCGGGCGTGGCGGTGGAGGTGTTCGAAGCGGGGGACGCGGTGGGCGGCATGGCCCGCTCGATCCCGCTGTGGGGGCAGATCGTCGATCTCGGGCCGCACCGCTTCTTCAGCAGCGATCCGCGCGTCAACCGGCTGTGGCTCGAGGTGCTGGCCGGCGACTATGACATGATCAGCCGGCTCACCCGCATCTATTACGACCACACCTTCTTCCATTATCCGCTGAAGCCGCTCAATGCACTGGCCGGGCTCGGGCCGGTCGAGGCCGCTGCCTGTGTCGCCAGCTATCTCAGCGCCCGCATAAGCCCGCCGGCCGATACCTCGGGCTTCGACGGCTGGGTGACGAGCCGCTTCGGGCGGCGGCTGTTCGAGATCTTCTTCAAATCCTACAGCGAGAAGCTCTGGGGCATTGGCTGCGACCAGCTCGACGCCGACTTCGCCACCCAGCGCATCAAGAAATTCTCGCTCTCGGAGGCGATCCGCTCGGCCTTCGGCGGCGGCAAGGGCGGCAGGCACAAGACCCTCGTCGACGAGTTCGCCTATCCGCGGCTGGGTGCCGGCATGCTGTATGAGCGCATGGCCGAAAGGCTGGCGGCGCTGGGCGGCAAGCTTCACCTCAGTGCCCCGGTCGAGGCGGTGCTGCCGCAGGGCGAGGGCCACGAGCGGCCCCGGCTGCGCTTCGCCGATGGCACGGAGCGGAGCTTCGACCACGTGATCTCCACCATGCCGCTGACCCTGCTGGTGCAGCGCATGGGGGCGCCGGACGAGGTGGTTGCGCATGCCCGCGCGCTGCGTTTCCGCAACACCATCCTGGTCTATCTGCGCGTGGCCGCGGCGGCGCTGTTCCCCGACCAGTGGATCTACATCCACGCCAAGGAACTCAAGACCGGGCGGGTGACCAATTTCAGCAACTGGTCGGCCGGCATCCGGCAGGGCGAGGCCGACACCATCCTGTGCCTCGAATACTGGTGCTATGACGAAGACCCGATCTGGCGCGAGGATGACGCGAAGCTGATCGCGCTGGCGACGCGCGAGATCGCCGCGACCGGCCTCGCGGCGGCAAGCCAGGTGACGGCCGGCCACGTGCTGCGCGTGCCGAAGTGCTACCCGGTCTATGCGCGGGGCTACAAGGCGCACCTGAAGCCGGTGGAGGCCTATCTCTCGGGCGTGCCCGGCATCACCGCCATCGGCCGCTATGGCGCCTTCAAGTACAACAACCAGGACCACAGCATCCTGATGGGCCTGCTCGCCGCCGAGAACGTCGCCAGCGGCACCCGGCACGACCTGTGGTCGCTCAACACTGATTACGAGTACCAGGAGGCAAGCCGCATCACCGCGACCGGCCTGCAGCTGGGCCCATGAAGGCCCAGTCACTCGCCATCTTCCTGCGTTACACCGCCATCAGCGCGCTGGCGCTGGTGCTCGACTATGGCGTCTACTGGATGCTGGCCTCCTCCGGCAGGCTCGGCGTGGGGCTGGCCGCGGCGGTGGGCTACAGCTGCGGGCTGGTGCTGGCCTATGTGCTGATGTCGGCGCGGCTGTTCCGTGGCGGCTGGCTTGCCGGCCGCAAGCCGGCCGAGGTCGCACTCTTCGCGGTATCGGGCCTGATCGGCGTGGTGCTGAGCTATGCCATTACCGAGGCCTATGTCGGGCTCATCGCCGACAATCTGCATGCCGCCAAGATCGCGGCCACGCTGGTGAGCTTCGTGGTTGTCTATGCCTTCCGCAGATACGTGGTGTTCCGGCCCGCGGCGGAAGCGGCGCAGTGAAGCCGTGACGGCGGCCCGCCCGCCTGCGCCCCATGCCCTGGTGCCGGCCCTTGCCGCGGCGGCGCTGTTCCTCGCCGTGCAGGTCATCCTCGCCGGGCAGCACGAGATGTGGCGAGACGAGCTGCAGGCCTGGATGCTGGCACGTGACAGCGCCAGCCTCACCGAGCTGTTGCAGAACCTGCGCTACGAGGGCCACCCGGCGCTGTGGCACCTGCTGCTCATGCCGCTGACGCGGCTGTCCGACGGGCCCGAAGCCATGCAGGTGCTGCACGTGCTGATCGCCACCGGCACGGTCTACCTCGTGATGCGCCATGCGCCCTTCGGCCTGGTGGTGCGCGTCCTGCTCTGCCTTAGCTATTTCCTGTTCTATGAATATGCCCAGCTGGCCCGCAACTATGCGCCGGGCGTGTTCCTCGCCTTTGCCTTCTGCGCGCTGTTTCCGGCGCGCCGCCGCCATGTGCTGGCGCTGGCCGCCCTGCTGTTCCTGCTGGCGCAGACCAGCGTGTTCGGCACCTTCCTTGCGGCGGCGCTGGGTGCTGCCCTGCTGGTCGAGGAGCTGCTCGCCAGGCAGGCCGCAGGCAGGGCCTGGCGCCTCACGCCACGCGTGGCCGCGGCGGCGCTGATCATCCTTGCGGGACTGGCGCTGGCCGTGGTGCAGCTGCGGCCGCCTGCGGATTCGGGCTTTGCCACTGCATGGTACTTCGGCTTCGAGACGGAGCGGCTGCGCCTGCCCTTCGTGGCGCTGATCGACGGTTACCTGCCGTTCCCGCTGCCAGGACCTGGCTACTGGAACGAGGTTGCCATGCGTGCGCACCCGGCGCTCGGGGCGATTGCGCTTCTGGCGGTGCTGCTGGCAATGGCCGTGTTCATCGCAGGGCTGCGCCGCCGACCGGCAGCCCTGGTGGCCTTCCTGCTGGCGACCATCGCCTGCCTGGCATTCTTCTATGTGAAATATCCCGGAAGCGTGCGCCACCACGGCATCGTGTTCATCGCGCTCGTGGTGGCGCTGTGGATCGCGCCATCCTGCACGGCCACCGGCGCAGGCACGGCCGCAGGCCGGTGGCAGCGCGCCAGCGCGGTGCTGCTGTTGCTGATCCTCGCCGGGCAGGCGGCAGCGGGCCTCACCGCGGCGCTGCTCGACTGGCGCTATCCCTTCTCGCAGGCCAAGGCCACGGCGGGCTTCATCAGCCAGCATGCGGGACCCGCCGACATGCTCGTCGGCGCCGCCGGGCCCGCCGCCTCCGCCGTGGCGGGCTATCTTCACCGGCCGGTCCATTACCTCGAGTCCGGCAGCTTCGGCACCTTCGTGCGCTGGGACAACCGGCGCAAGCCGGTCAGGGACGTGACCCTGCCCGCCGCGCTGGTGGCGCGGCTCGACGCCACCAACCATATCTTCCTCATCGCCAACCGCGCGCTCGACCTGGCGCCACCGGGGCTGAAGGTGCGGCTGGCCTTCGCCTCGGGCGAGGCGGCGGTGCCGGATGAGGGCTTCTTCGTCTACGAGATCAGCCGCTGATCGGCAGGCCCTGGCCTTCCGCCTCATGCCAGCCGAGGAAGAAGGACTCCGCCGCGGCGAGGGAGCGGAGCGCCGTGGGGCTGAGGCCTTCCGCCATTTCGCCGAAGCAGGCGCCGCGCAGGCCGAGGACGAAGCCCCTGGTGCGGGCCCCGAACAGCAGCCGGGCGAGCGCCAGCGCATCCGGCGGGCTGACCGAGTGGCTTCCCAGCGACTGGCCCCCGGCCTCCTCGATCGCGCGGAAATAGAAGGGCTGATCGGCATCGAGTGCGGCATCGGCAAAGACCACGGTGGCGGCCGAGGCGATGAGCAGGGCATGCTCCACCGTGAGCTGGTAGTCGATTTCGACGGTGACGCCGGGAAGCTCACGCGCCGCGATGCGGCGGGCGAGGGCGGGGCCCAGCCCGTCGTCGCCGCGGCCGGGGTTGCCATAGCCGATGAGCAGCGTGCCGGCCGCCATCACGCGCCGCGGGTGGCGCGGTCGACGAGCTGGCCGGACGCGTCGAGGAGTTCGACCGCAAGCGGCATCTGGCCCAGCGCATGGGTGGCGCAGGACAGGCAGGGATCATAGGCGCGGATCGCCACCTCCACCTGGTTCAGCATGCCCTCGGTGATCTTCTCCCGGCCGGAGAGATGCTTAACCGCCACGTCCTTGACGGCGCGGTTCATGCCCTCGTTGTTGTGGGTGGTCGAGACGATGAGGTTGCAGAAGGTGATCTGGTCGTTCTCGTCCACCCGGTAATGGTGGATCAGGTTGCCGCGCGGCGCCTCGATGACGCCGATGCCCTCGCAGCGGCGCTCGCCCGTGGCGACGAGGTCGGTGCCCTGCAGGTCCGGGTCGATGAGCAGCGCGTGGATCTTCTCGACACAATGAACGACCTCGATCATGCGGGCCCAGTGCGAGGCAAGCGTCGCGTTGTTGGGCGCGCCGCCGGTGACGGCGCGCAGCTCACGGTGCGCGGCGTTGGCGAGCGGCGTGTCGATGAAGCGCGCGGTGTTCATGCGCGACAGCGGGCCGACGCGGTACCAGCCACTCTCCGGCCCCAGTTCGCGGATGAAGGGGAACTTCATGTAGGACCAGCTGCGCACGTCCTCCACCAGCAGCTTGTGGTAGTCGCAATAGTCGACGCCGTCGAACAGGCTGCCGCCCTCTGCGTCGATGGCGCGCAGCCGGCCATGATAGAGGTCGAGTGCGCCGTCACCCTCGCGCACCAGCGACATGTGGTTCGACGGGAAGCTGCCGAAATCCGCCACCAGTGCGGCATGGTCCAGCGTATAGTTGCGGGCGATGGCAAGCGCCTCCTGCGCCCAGGCCGTCATCTCGCCGATGCGGGCGAGGAGGCGGTCGCGGACATCGATCGGAAGGTTGCGGTTGATGCCGCCCGGAATGGCGCCGGTGCCGTGGATCTTCTTGCCGGCCGTGGCCTCGATGATCTCCTGGCCGAACTGGCGCATCAACACTGCGCGGCGGCCCAGTTCCGGCTGCTCGCGCAGGATCTCGAAGATGTTGCGCCGCGCGGCGGGTGCCTCGAAGCCGAACAGCAGGTCGGGGGCGGCGAGGTGGAAGAAGTGCAGCACGTGGCTCTGCATCACCTGGCCGTAATGCATCAGGCGGCGCATCTTCTCCGCCGTGGGCGGCAGCACGTCGACGCCGGCGATCTGGTCCATCGCCTTCGCCCCGGCGAGATGGTGGCTCACCGGGCAGATGCCGCAGAGGCGCTGCACGATGACCGGCACCTCCCAGTAGAAGCGGCCATGGATGAAGCGCTCGAAGCCCCTGAACTCGACGACGTGCAGCCGCGCCTCCTCCACCTCGTTGTCGCGGTTGAGGTGGATCGTCACCTTGCCGTGGCCCTCGACGCGGGTGACGGGTGAAATCTCGATGAGGCGGGGTTCGGCCATGGCGGGCTCTCAGTCGAAGTGGACGATGTGCGGGTCGAAGCCCTCGAACTTCCCCGCCAGCAGCTGCACCAGCGTCTCGTAGATGATGTCGCCCGAGGGTGCGCAGCCGGGGATCTGGTGGTCGATCTTCACCACCGCCGAGCATGGATAGACCTTGTCGAGGAGCAGCGGCAGGGCGGGGTCGTTGGGAATGACGTGGGTGGCGTTCTCGACATAGGGGCTCAGCACATAGGCCTCCTCCAGGCATTCGCGCAGCGGGTCGTCGGAATGCATGATGGCGTTGCGCATGGCGGGAAGCCCGCCGGTGATGGCGCATTGCCCGAGTGCGATCAGCACGTCGCAGTTGCGGCGGAAGTCCTGCAGCACATGGACGTTCTCCTCGTTGCAGCAGCCGCCCTCGATGATGCCGATGTCGCAGCGCTGCGTGAAGTGCTTGAGGTCGTTCAGCGGCGAGCGGTCGAACTCCACGTGCTTCAGCAGCTCGACGAGGCGGAGGTCGATGTCGAGCAGCGCCATGTGGCAGCCGAAGCAGCCGGCGAGCGACACGGTGGCGACGCGGGCCTTGCGCGGCGCAGTCACCGGCGCTTCTCCTCGATCGCCTCGCCGATGATCTGGCGGTCGAACGCGCGCGCGCCGATGGGCAGGCGGAAGCCGACGCGCTTGACGATGATGCAGCCCACCGGGCAGACGCCGCCGGAGATCGCGTGGTCGCTCACCGCGGCGTCGGTGTGGGCGAGGTCCTCGCCATTGACCGTGATGCGGCGGTGGATGCCGCGGCCGCAATAGCCGAAGACGCCCTTGTGATCGACATCCTCCGAGGCGCGGATGCAGCGGCCGCAGCTGATGCAGCGGTTGGTATCGAGCGCGATGCCGGGGTGGCTGGCATCGACCGGCCGGGTGGGCTCGAGATAGGGGAGCTTCGTCGGCTCCACCATGCCGAGGCGATAGGCCATGGCCTGCAGCTCGCAATTGCCGCTCGCCTCGCAGACCGGGCAGATGTGGTTGCCCTCGTGGAACAGCATCTCGACGAGGCTCTTCCGCATCGCCTGGATGTGCGGCGTCTCGCTTTCGACAACGAGGCCCGGGGCGGCCGGCTGGGTGCAGGCGGCCACGCTGCGGCCCGCCGCCTTCACCGTGCAGACCCGGCAGGAGCCCTGGTGGCGCAGGCCTTCATGGTCGCAGAGGCGCGGGATGTAGATCCCCGCCGCATCCGCCGCCTCCATGATGGTCTGGCCGGGCTGCGCCGTGACGCTGGCGCCGTCGATGGTGAAGGTGAAGTCCTTGTCGGTCATTGGCTGAAGTCCCGGTCATAGACGAAGGAGCGCCGCCTCGCGATGCCGCGCGCCGTCTCGATTGCCGACTGGATGTCGAAGCTCGCTTGCTGGCCGTCCTGCGCCGGCCGGGTGACGGCGGCATAGACCAGCGGGAAATGGCTGAGCGTCGACAGCACGGGGTTGGGCGAGGTGGTGCCGAGCCCGCAGCGGCTGGTTTCGATGATGGTGGCGGAGAGGGTGCGGAGTTCCTCCACGTCCTCGGCGCTGGCGTGGCCGTGGCGGAACTTGGCGATGGCCTGGCGCAGGAACACGTTGCCCACCCGGCAGGGCGTGCAGTAGCCGCAGCTCTCGTGCACGAAGAAGGCGAGGTAGTAGTCGACGATCTCGAGGATGTTGCGGCTGCCGTTGAACACGATGATGGCGCCACCGGTGGCGAGGTCGTCGAAGCCCAGGCGGCGGTGGAAGCTGTCGCGCCCGATCATCACGCCGCTGGGACCGCCGACCTGGACGGCCGCCGCGTCCTCCGCCCCGGCGAGCGCCAGGAGTTCGCCTACGGTGATGCCATAGGGCAGTTCATAGACGCCCGGCGCGCGGCAATCACCCGATACGCTGAACAGCTTGGTGCCGTGGCTTCCCGCCGTGCCCATGGCGAAGTACCAGTCCGGACCGAGGTCGAGGATGCGCGCGGCGTGGCACAGCGTCTCGACATTGTTCACCACGGTGGGGAAACCCAGATAGCCGCGCTGCACGGGGAAGGGCGGGCGCGTCTTCGGTTCGCCGCGCAGCCCCTCGCAGGAGCTGATGAGGGCGCCTTCCTCGCCGCAGACATAGGCCCCGGCGCCAAGCTGCAGGCGGATGTCGAAGTCGAAGCCCCCGCAGCCGAGGATCGCGTGGCCCAGCAGGCCCGCGGCGCGGCGCTCGGCCAGCACCGCCTCCAGATGGTCGCGCAGGTAGACGTATTCGCCGCGCAGATAGAGGATGCCCTCGGCTGCGCCGATGGCGCGGGCGGCAATCGTCATGCCCTCGAACAGCAGGTGCGGCCTTTCGGTGAGCAGCACGCGGTCCTTGAAGGTGCCGGGCTCGCCCTCGTCGGCGTTGCAGATGACGACGCGGCGCGAGGCCTCCTCGCGTGCCGCCATCTCCCATTTGCGGCCGGTGGCGAAGCCCGCACCGCCGCAGCCCCGGAGGCCGCTGGCGATGATGGCGGCAATGATCGCCCGCGGTTCCATGGTCGCCGCACGGCGCAGCCCCGCCTCGCGCGGCACCTCGCCCAGCAGCACCGCGCCGGGCGCGCGGATGTTGCTCGCCACCTGCGCATGCACGCGTTGCTGCGGGGTCAGGCCCGCGAAGTGCGGGCTGACGAGATCATGGAGCGGCTTGCCCGCCTTCAGGTGGCGGGCTGCGTGGCGGGCCGTCTCGGGCGTGAGGGAGGTGAGCACGATGTCGTTGACCATGGCCGCCGGCGCCTGGTCGCAGAGGCCGATGCAGGGCGTCACCTCGAGAGACACGGCGCCATCGGCGGTGGTCTCCCCAGCGCTGATGCCAAGCTCGTCCGTGACGGCGGCGAGCACGGCGTCGAGGCCGGCATGGCGGTCGATGATGTCATCGCACAGCCGGATGATGACCTTGCCCTTCGGTTCGAGCGACAGGAAGGAATAGAAGCTGGCGACACCCCTGATGAAGACCGGGGTGAGGCCGAGGCTGGCGGCGAGGCGCTCCACCGCGGCGGGTGGAATCCAGCGGCAGCGCTCCTGGATGGCGAGCAGCATGTCGAGCAGGCGGTGGCGGTCGTGGCCGGTGGCCGCTGCGGCCTCCTCCGCGACCGCTGCGATGGCGTCTGCCTGGTGGTCAGCCTGCCCGTTCACCCCGTCCTGCCTCGCCGTGCTGCCTGTCGTCGGGTGAGGTTAGCCCAAAGCCACGCGCCGGGCCAGTGACCGCGGCAGGTGCCGCGCCACCCCGCATCAGGCGAAGGGGTTGCGGCTGGCGAGCCTTGCCCAGATGAGCTTCGGATGCATGCGCGCGAAGCGCGGCGCCGGGGCCGGCGCGCGCGCTGCCGTCATCGCCTTGCCGTGCCATTCGAAGCGCGAGCCGGCGCAGCCGGCGATGAAGACGACGGGCAGCAGTGCATCACGCAGCAGGATGGCGGCGATGGAACGCGGCCAGCCGGCGATGCGCAGCAGCAGCAGTTCCGGCGCGTACCACAGCGCGAGGAAGAGCGGCGCGGCGAGCGGCGCGGCGAGGCCGAGGAGGTGAAGCCCCGCGAGCAGGGCCGCGAGCGGCGGCAGGCTGCCCGCCAGCACCTCGGGCGCGAAGAACAGCGGGAAGCTGGCGCGCCGCAGCCGCGCCCAGCGCACCTGGCGCTTCCACACCTGGCGGGCGCTGCGCGGGCCGACGAGCTGCGGGAAAGGACCGGCGAGGCGGATTCGCTGGCACCTGGCGCGCATCATGCGGGTGGCGGCGGCATCCTCGGCGGGTTCCGAGGCGAGCTGCGCGAAGCCGCCATGGTCGAGGTCGGCGCGGCGGAAGAACAGCGTCTTGCCCTGGGCGAAGCCGCGGCCCAGCGTGTCCACCGCATATTGCATGCGCGCCTGGTAGGAATTGAGGAAGGCGCATTCGAGCTCGGCCCAGAAGCCGTCAGGTGCGAGGCCCACCGGCGGTGCGGACACCATGCCGGCACCGGCCTCGAGGGCCGCGACCAGCTGGTCGAGATAGTCCGGCGGGGTGAGCACGTTGCTGTCGACGAAGACGACATGGGCGTGGCTCGACTGGTGGAAGCCCTTGGCCATGTTGTTGAGCTTGGGGTTGGCGCCGATCGCATCCTCGCCGATGAGCAGGCGGGCGGCGCGGCCCTCGTGCTCTGCCAGGAGGCTGCGCACGAGAGGGAGTACCGGGTCGGCGGCATCTGCCACGCAGAACAGGATCTCGTAGTCCGGGTAGGCGATGGCGAAGCTCGAGCCCAGCGTCTGGCGCGAGAAGGGCTCGAGCCCGCACAGCGGGCGCACCACGGTGATGGGCGGGCGGTGCCGCGGCGCTGCGGCGGGGCGGTTCCTGCGGCAGCGCCACATGGCGATGACGCTCGAGATGATCTGGATGGCGAGGGCCGCGGTGGCAAGGCCCAGGCAGGCGAATCCGATGACAGACATGAAATTCCCGCTACCCGGGGCGATTGACGGTTGGATGACGGTGTCGCTCCGCCGTCATCGCGGCAGCGTGGCATAGGCCAGGCCCTGCCGGCGGCGGCGCGGCGTGATGGTGCCGCAGGGCACGAGCCAGGATTCGAACAGGTCGGCGCAGGTCTTCCAGCTGAAGGCGCGCGAGCCCTGCTCGACCACCCCGCGGTCCAGCGTGAGGGCGCGCTCCACCGCATCCTCCAGCCGGCCGGCGATGATGCCGGTGACGCCGTTGTCGACGACATCGAGCGGGCTCGGCGCATTGTAGGCGGCAACCGGCGTGCCGCAGGCCATGGCCTCCAGCATGACGAGGCCGAAGGTGTCGGTGCGGCTCGGAAACACCATGACGTCGGCGGCGGCATGGGTGCGGGCATAATCCTCGCCGTGGCGGAAGCCGAGGAAGCGGGCCTCGGGCGCCAGCTTCTCGAGGCGCGCGCGTTCCGGGCCGTCGCCGACCAGCACCTTGGTGCCCTTCACCCTGAGCGCGATGAAGTCGTCGATCCCTTTCTCCACCGCCAGGCGTCCGGCATAGAGGATGATGGGGCGCGGCAGGCCGAGGTGGTCGCGCGGGTAGGGCCTGAACAGGCCGTGGTCGACGCCGCGCGTCCAGATCTTCACATTGGTGAAGTTGCGCCGGTCGAGTTCGGCGCCGATCGACTTGGTCGGCACCATGACCGCCTGGCTCGGCGCATGGAAGCGGCGCAGCACCTGCCAGCCGAGGCTGAGCACGCCGGGCAGCGGAATGCGCGCCGCGGCATATTCGGCAAAGCGCGTGTGGAAGCCCGTGGTGAACTTCAGCCCCGCGCGCAGGCAGACGCGTCGCGCCGTCCAGCCCAGCGGCCCCTCGGTGGCGATGTGGATGACGTCAGGCGCGATGGCGGCGATCTCGGCCTCCATCGCCGCCACGCTGGTGTGGGTGAGCGTGATCTCGCGGTAGAGCGGCAAAGGGCGTGACGGGCGGCCCTCGGGGTTGATGGTGCGGACGTCGTGGCCCTTGGCCCGGAGTTCGCAGATCAGGGCATTGAGGGTTCGGACGACACCGTTAACCTGCGGGGACCAGGCGTCGGTCACGATCAGGATGCGCATGGGTCTGTTCCGTGATCTGGGCGATGCGGGGATTGTTCCAGTTGAGGATCTCGAAGCTCCCGTCCCGGTGCTCGACGAGGGCGGTGCAGCTTTCCACCCAGTCGCCGTCATTGAGGTAGTGGATGCCGTCGATCATGCGGTCGTCGGGAGTGTGGATGTGACCGCAGATGACGCCGTCGCAGTTGCGCGCGCGGGCATCGCGCACCACCGCCTCCTCGAAATGCGAGATGAACTCGACGGCCTTCTTCACCCGGTTCTTGAGATAGGCGGAGAGCGACCAGTAGGGCAGGCGGAGGAAGCGCCGCGCGCCGTTCAGCACCTTGTTGAGGTCCATCGACACCTCGTAGGCGGTGTCGCCCAGCTTCGCGAGCCAGGGCGCGAAGCGCACCACGCCGTCGAACTTGTCGCCGTGCAGCACGAGGTAGCGCTTACCCCTCGCCGTGATGTGGACGGTCTCTTCGAGCACCGCGACGCGGCCGAAGCGCAGGTTCAGGAAGTTGCGGAAGTTCTCGTCGTGGTTTCCCGGAATGTAGACGAGCTTGGTGCCCTTGCGGGCCTTGCGCAGCAGCTTCTGGATCACGTCATTGTGCTGCTGGTCCCAGTACCAGGCCTTGCGCAGCGACCAGTTGTCGATGAAGTCGCCGACGATGTAGAGCTGGTCCGACTCGGTGGCGCGCAGGAAGTCGAGCAGTGCCGTCGTCTGCGCCCGCCTGGTGCCGAGGTGAAGGTCCGAGATGAAGATGGCGCGATAGTGCCGGGGCGTGGTGGGGGTCTCGAGCATCTCTCTGCCTTGTGGCCTCGTCGCCCCCTTAGGCCTGATTTGTGCAAAGCTTTTGTGACGCTGCAAGGCCCGCCACCGGGCGCGTTATTCCGGTTGATTGTGACAATGCTTTTGGCTCTAGAATTGCGGGCGGAGGCAGCCAGGCCATCCGCACGGAGTGTGTGATGAGCGACAGCGAGACGATCGAGAGCACCGAGACCGTGGTGATCACGGCCGGGAAGCCCGGCAAGAAATCCAAGAAGAAGGCCGCCGAAAAGACCGGGGGCAAGGCCAAGGCGAAGGCCAAGACCGCACGCTCCAGGGCTGACAAGCCGGCAAGGCCCGACCACGGTTTCGACTTCGTCGGCAAGGTCGAGAGCCTGGTGGTGAAGAGCGGCGCCGGGCCGGAGGGCTTCACGTTCTGCCTCAAGGGTCGCCACGGCAAGCGGATGAGCTTCCGCTTCGACAGCGCCGATGGCTTCGCCATGAACGCCATGGCGCATCTGGTGCTGGCTGCCCATGCCGGGGGCACCAGGCTCGGCGTCCGCAGCGGCGCGGAGGCGGATGGCGTGTTCATCGTCCGCGAACTGGAAAGCCGCCCCAAGCTCGGCAAGGACTGAACGGCTAGCTGCCGTCGCGCGGCGACAGCGGCAGCAGCAGCGTGGTCGCGAAGCAGGCGGCCAGCATGAGGGCGGAGCCGGCGAGGCAGGCCGTGAGCCCGGCCCACTGATAGAGCAGGCCGGACAGCAGCGTGCCGGCGAAACGGCCTGCCGCATTGGCGGCATAGTAGAAGCCCACGTCCTCCGCCGCCTTCTCCGATCCGGCATAGGCCAGGATAAGATAGGAGTGGACGGAGGAGTTGACGGCGAAGGCGGCCCCGAACACGGCAAGCCCGACGACCAGGATGATGTCGGGCCGCACCGGGCCATTGGCCGCCAGGGCCAGGATGATCAGGACGGGGACGAGCGCCAGCAGGGCGGACCACAGGCGGGCCGCAGGCACCTCGGCCGACAGGCCGTCCGGGCTGCGCCTGACGATGGCGGGGGCGGCGGCCTGGGTGAGGCCGTAGAAGATGGTCCACAGCGCCATGAAGCCGCCGACCATGGTGAAGGTCCAGCCATTGGCATAGAGGAACACCGGAACGCCCACGACGAACCACACGTCGCGCGCCCCGAACAGGAAGATGCGCGCCGCGGCCAGGAGGTTGACACCCCTCGACTTGCCGAACAGTTCCCGCGCCGAGGAACTGGCCTTGTTCTTTCCCATCATGGGCGGCAGCGAATGGATGACGCCGACGAGTACCAGCGCCAGCATCAGCGCCATGAGCCAGAGCGAAAGGCGGAAGCCCAGCACCTGCAGGAGAACGCCGCCGAGGAAGAAGCCCAGGCCCTTCATGGCGTTCTTGGAGCCGGTGAACCACGCGACCCAGCGGAACAGGCGGCCTTCGGAATCCTCCGCGCGGGCTTCCCTCTCGGCCACCTTGATCGCGGACTTCGAGGCCGTCTTGGTCAGGTCCTTGGCGACACCGCAGATGCCCTGCGCCATGACGACCCAGGCCACCGAGGCGGCGGCGGTCCAATCGGGCGACAGGGCGGAGAGGATGAGGAAGCCGAGGATCTGGGTCGAGAGCCCGACGGTCAGCATGCGGGTGATGCCGAAGCGCGTGGCGAGCCAGCCGCCGATGAAGTTGGCGGCAATGCCTGCCGCTTCATAGAGCAGGAAGAGGAAGGACAGCACGAAGGGCGAGTAGCCCAGGTGGAAGAAGTGCAGCAGCACCAGCATGCGCAACGCGCCGTCGGTGAGAGTGAACCCCCAGTAGGCCGCGGTGACGATGGCGTAGTTGCGCGCCCCCGGCGTCATCAGATCCCCACCACGCGCATGTGGCAGGCGAGATCGACCATGCGGCAGGCATAGCCCATTTCGTTGTCGTACCAGGCATAGACCTTGAGGAGCGTGCCGTCGGTCACCAGTGTCGAAAGCCCGTCGACGATGGAGGAGCGCGTATCCCCGGCATAGTCGATCGACACCAGCGGGCGCGGTTCGTAGCCGAGGATGCCGGCGAGCGGCCCCCGGGCGGCTTCGGTGAACAGGGCGTTGACCTCTTCCTTCGTCGTCGCGCGCGCCAGTTCGAACACGCAGTCGGTGAGGGACGCGTTGAGCACGGGGGCGCGCACGGCATGGCCGTCGAGCTTGCCCTTGAGTTCCGGATAGATGAGGGCGATGGCCGTGGCGCTGCCGGTGGTCGTCGGCTGCAGCGACAGCATGGCGGAGCGGGCGCGGCGCAGGTCCTTGTGCGGGGCGTCGGTCACCACATTGGTGTTGGTCGGGTCATGGATCGTGGTGATCTGCCCATGGCGGATGCCGAGTGCCTCGTGCACGACCTTGACGACGGGGGCAAGGCAGTTGGTGGTGCAGGAGGCGGCCGTGACGATGGGATGCTTCGCCGGATCGTAGAGGTGATGGTTCACGCCCACCACGACGTTGAGGACGTCGGGCTCCTTGACCGGCGCGGCGACGACCACCCTCTTGGCCCCGCGCTTCAGGTGGCCGTCGAGCGTGGCGTGGTTGAGGAACTTGCCGCTGCATTCGAGCACCAGGTCGACGCCGAGGTCTCCCCACGGAATGTCGGCCGCAGCAGGATGGGCCGAGAAGCCAAGCCTTCGGTCGCCGATGCGGATCGTGTCTTCGCCGTCCGCGCCGATGCCGCCGCGCCAGCGGCCCTGGACGGAATCGAACTCGAGAAGATGGGCCGTGGCGGCAGCGCCTCCCTTGATCTCGTTGAGGTGGACGACCTCGAGGCGGTTTGCGCGGCGCGGGTCATCATCGCCGCGCGCGGCTGCCCCGAGGGCTGCCCGCAGGGCCAGCCGGCCGATGCGGCCCATTCCGTTGATTCCGACACGCATGACCTGCTCCGCGACTTTGATTGCTTCAGGACTTGGCCTTCAGGCCGCTTTCGTACCAGTGCCTGGAATTGTTCACGATCCACACCACCGAGAGCATGACCGGGACCTCGATCAGGACCCCCACCACGGTCGCCAGCGCCGCACCGGAGTTGAGGCCGAACAGGCTGATGGCAGCGGCCACCGCCAGTTCGAAGAAGTTCGAGGCGCCGATCAGCGCCGAGGGGCCGGCCACGCAATGCTGTTCGCCCGCCCAGCGGTTCAGGAGATAGGCAAGGCCGGAATTGAAGTAGACCTGGATCAGGATCGGTACGGCAAGCAGCGCGATGACGGCGGGCTGGGCGAGGATCTGCTGTCCCTGGAAGGCGAACAGCAGGACGAGCGTGGCGAGCAGCGCCAGGAGGGAAAGGGGCTGGAGCGTCTTGAGCAGTTTCTGGAGAGCGGCTTCGCCACCCGATGCAAGCTTCACCCGGCGAATGACCTGGGCCACGATGACCGGCACCACGATATAGAGCGCGACGGACAGGAGCAGCGTCTCCCATGGGACCGTGATGGCCGAGAGACCGAGAAGCAGGGCGACGATGGGCGCGAAGGCGACGATCATGATCGCGTCGTTCAAGGCCACCTGGCTGAGCGTGAAGTGCGGTTCGCCGCGGGTCAGGTTGCTCCAGACGAAGACCATCGCGGTGCAGGGCGCGGCGGCAAGGAGGATGAGCCCGGCGATGTAGCTGTCGATCTGGCCGGCGGGCAGCCATGGCCTGAACAGGTAGCCGACGAAGAACCAGCCGAGCAGCGCCATGGAGAAGGGCTTGACGGCCCAGTTGATGAAGAGCGTGACCCCGATGCCGCGCCAGTGCCGCGTCACCTGGGAAAGGGCCGCGAAGTCGATCTTCACCAGCATCGGGATGATCATCAGCCAGATGAGGAGGGCGACGGGCAGATTGACCCTCGCCACTTCCATGGCGCTGATGGCGCCGAAGAGGCCGGGCAGGAAATGCCCCAGCGCGATGCCCGCGATGATGCAGAGAAAGACCCAGAGGGTCAGGTAGCGTTCGAAGAGTGACATTGGTGAAGGGGTCTCAGAGCTTGCCGATCTCGTCCAGCCGGTTCTTGAGGCTGAGCCGGTCGAGTGAGGCGATGGGAAGGTTGATGAAGGCGGAGATGCGGTTGTTGAGCATCCGGTAGGCGTCGGCAAAGGCGAGCCGCCTTTCTGCCTCGGTGCCCGTGACCTTGACGGGATCCGGGACGCCCCAATGTGCGGACAAGGGCTGCCCCGGCCATGCCGGGCATGTTTCCGCCGCGGCATCGTCACAGACGGTGAAGACGAAGTCGAGCTTTGGGGAGTCTTGACCGGAGAACCCGTCCCAGCCCTTGGAGCGGAGCCCGGAGAGCGGGTAGCCCAGCTGACGAAGCAGGTCTTCGGCATAGGGATGAATGGCGCCTGCCGGTCTGCTTCCGGCACTGAAAGCGGTGAACCGGCCGTGACCGGCCTTGTTCAGGATCGCCTCTCCGAAGATCGAACGGGCGGAGTTTCCGGTGCACAGGAAGAGGACATTGTAGTTTCGGTCAGCCACAGCAAGCTCCGGAGGTTGAACAGGATCTGGAAATCTCGTCGATGAGAGGGGCGCAGAGCTCGGGCTGGCCGTTGCAGCAGTCCTTCAGGAGGAACATCACGAGCTTCCGGACGGCTGACAGCTCGACCCGGTAGATCATGCTCCGGCTGTGGCGTTGGGCGGATATGAGGCCGGCGCGGCTGAGAATGGCCAGGTGCGTCGACATGGTATTGTGCGGCACGTCCAGCCTGCGGGCGATCTCACCTGCCGGAAGGCCGTCCGGCTCCTGCTTCACCAGAAGGCGGAAGGCCTCGAGCCGGGTGGGCTGGGACAGGGCCGAGAAGGCTTCGATGGCAAGATCCTGTTTCATATGTCGGGAATTATCGACGGGTTTTGTGACAGTCAAGCGACGGCGACGCCGTCGCCGTCGCTCTCAGTCGGCGAGCAGCAGAAGATCGCGGCTGTTGAGGCCGACGGTCACCCGCGAGCCGGGCGCAGGCGGTGGCATGTCGGGCTGGTTGAACATGTCGAATTCGACGCGTGTGCCCAGCATGGCCGCGCGGATGCGGATGACGGAGCCGAGGAACGACACATCCTGGATGTCGGCCGGGACCTCGATGTCGCAGGTCTCGGCCCCCTTGAGCCGCACGCTCTCGGGCCGCACGGCGAGCGCCACGCGCGCGCCCTTTGCGGCGGCAATCGGCGCGGCGAGGGGCAGGCGTGCCTCGCCCACCCGCACGGTGCCCGCAGCCCCATCCTCGACCTCGCCCTGCAGGACATTCAATGTCCCCACGAAGGTGGCGACGAAGCTGGTCTTCGGCGCATTGTAGATCTCGAAGGGCGTTCCAGCCTGCTCGGCGATGCCCTTGTACATCACGACGACCTGGTCGGAGATGCTGAGCGCCTCTTCCTGGTCATGGGTGACGAAGACGGTGGTGATGCCGAGCTCGCGCTGGATGGCGCGGATTTCACTGCGGAGGCTCACGCGGATCTTCGCGTCGAGTGCCGACAGCGGCTCGTCGAGCAGCAGCACGCGCGGGCGGGGCGCAATGGCGCGGGCCAGCGCCACGCGCTGCTGCTGGCCGCCCGACAGCTGGAAGGGATAGCGGGCGCCGAGATCGGGAAGGCCGATCAGCTCCAGCATTTCCGCAACGCGCCTGTCGATCTCGGTGCGCGGCCTGCCTGCGACGCGCAGGCCGAAGGCCACGTTCTCAGCCACCGTGAGATTGGGAAACAGCGCATAGGCCTGGAACACCATGCCGATCTGGCGCTGGTTGGCCTTGAGGGTGGTGACGTCCTTGCCGTCGATGGTGATCGAGCCTGCGCTCGGCTGCTCGAGGCCCGCCAGCATGCGCAGCACGGTCGTCTTGCCGCATCCCGAGGGGCCGAGGAGGGAGACGAAGGCGCCCTTGGGAATCGACAGCGAGAAGTCGTTGACGACCCTGGTTGGCCCGAACTGCTTGGCGAGGCCGTTGAGTTGGATGAAGGACATCAGCGTCTGGCTCTCGTATGCGGGGCAAGGCGGGTGGCGAGCTGGATCAGCCCGAGGCAACCCCAGGTGACGGCGAAGGCGATGACGGCAAGGGCCGCCGGCTCATAGGCGCGGTTGGACCCCATCCACACCATGTAGGGCCCGAAGGCGGGTCGGTTGAGAAGGGCAGCCAGCACATATTCGCCGATGACGATGGCGAAGGTGAGGAAGGCGCCGGACAAGACGGCCACCAGCACATTGGGCAGGATCAGCCGGGCGAGGATGGTGAGCCAGCCCGCGCCCAGCATCTGGGCGGCTTCGGTGATGGTGCGCACGTCGAGGGTGCGCAGCCCGGTGTCGACGGCGCGGTACATGTAGGGGAGTGCCAGCGTGGTGTAGCCCAGCATGAGCAGCAGGTTGGTGCCCAGGGTGGAACCGGTCAGCGGCAGGACGCTCGCGGTGTTGTAGAGGCGGATGTAGCCGAAGACCAGCACGATGGGCGGGATGACCAGCGGCAGCAGGGTGATGAACTCGACCACCGGCCGGATCGACGGCAGCTTGAGCCTGACCCAGAATGCGGTGGGCGTCACGATCAGCACGCCCATGACGATGGTGAGCAGCGCCATGACCACGGAATAGAGGAAGGTCGCCTGGAACTGCGGGTCGGCCAGCACGCTGCGGTAGGCGTCGAAGGAATAGACGCCGCGCCGCGCCCGCAGCGAGAACTCGAAGGTGCCGATGAGCGGCAGCGCGAAGTAGATTGCGCCGAAGCCCGCGGCGACCCAGGCCCAGACCCTGCCCGGCGTCATTTCAGCCACCTTTCCGCCCGCACGCGGAGCAGGATGTAGATGAGGTTGGCGATGCCGGTGACGACGATCATGCCGAAGGCCAGCGCGTAGCCCAGATGCGGATCGTTCAGCACGTCGCCGCGGATCTGTGCGAAGAGGATGATGGGCACGATCGACAGTGCCGAGCCGGTGAGCGCCATGGCGGTGGCCACCGCGCCGAAGGCATTGGCGAAGAGCAGCGCGAAGGAGCCGAGCAGCGCCGGCCACAGCACGGGGAGCGCCACCATGCGCCAGTATTGCGCGTTGCTGGCGCCCAGCGTCTGTGCCGCCTCGTTCCACTCGCGCTTCAGGCCGTCGAGGGCCGGCGTGATGATGAGGATCATCAGCGGGATCTGGAAATAGAGATAGGTGACGGCAAGCCCGGTGAAGCTGATGAGGTTGAAGCCCAGCGCGGCGAGGTTGATGCCGAACCAGTCGCGCAGCAGCACGGTGACGAGGCCAAGGCGCCCGAGCGTGGCGATGAAGGCGAAGGCCAGCGGCACGCCGGCGAAGTTGGAGGCAACCCCCGAGAAGGTGAGCATGCCGCCGCGCAGCCAGTCCGGCAGCCCGCCGCGCGTTACCGCGACGGCGATGACGAGGCCGATGAGGCCGCCGAAGAAGGCGGTGACGAGGCTCAGCTTCAGCGACAGCATGGCGGCGTCGAGGATGCTGGGGGTGGCAAGCCCGGCGAGGTTGCCGAGGGTGAAGCGCCCCTCCGGCGTCTGGAAGGAGGCGATGACGATGCGGATCGTCGGCAGGATGAGGAAGAGCAGGGCGAAGAGCGCGAAGGGCGCCACGCCGAGCCATTTGAGGACCGGATGTTCGCTGCGCCGCGGCGGTGCCGTCACGCTCATGCTCGGTGTTCCAATGGAAGGCTCCGTCCCGCGGCAGCGGGACGGAGCGCGTTGCGGGAGCTTCTGCGCCGCTACTGGACGTTGGCACCGACGACCTTGTCCCAGCCGCCGGTGACGGCGGCCTTGTTGGCCTCCTGCTGCGCGACGGTGGGGAACACGGCCTTGGCATAGCCTTCGGCGGGCGGCAGCTTGGCCAGCAGCTCGGGAGAGATCTTGCCGGCGGCCGACATGGCGTTGAAGCGCGCAGGGTGGCAGTAGCCCTCGAGCCAGGCGAGCTGGCCTTCGTCCGAGTAGATGTATTCCATCCACAGCCTGGCAGCATTGGGGTGCGGTGCGAAGGCCGAGATCGCCTGCACATAGACACCGGCGAGCGAGGAGGAGGCGGGGATCACCACGTCCATCGGCGGGTTGCCCTTCAGGCTGTCACGCCAGGCGAGCAGGTTGTAGTCCCAGGCGACCACGATCGGCGTCTGGCCCTGGGCGATGGTGCCGGACTTGCCGGTGACGGGCACGAAATTGCCGGCCTTGTTGAGCTCGGCCATCAGTTCGAGGCCCTTCTCGCCCGATTCGGTGCCGGGCTGGGCGCCCCGCGACATGCCGGCCGACATGATGGCGAGGATCGCCTGGTTCGAGGCGCGCGGATCGCCGGTCAGGGCAACGGAGTTGGCATAGTCGGGCTTCAGCAGGTCGGCCCAGTCGGCGGGCGTGGTCTTGACGATGTCCTTGTTCACGCCGAAGGCCATGACGCCGTAGTAGTCGGCATACCAGTGGCCGTCGGCGTCCTTCACGTCGGCCGGGATCTCGTCCCAGGTCATGACCTTGTAGGGCTGCAGCAGGCCTTCCTTCTGGGCCTGCGGGCCGAAGGCGAGGCCGACGTCGATCACGTCGGGGGCCTGCGGGCCCTTGTTGTCCTTGTTGGCGCGGATCGCCTCGAG
This sequence comes from Aestuariivirga litoralis, assembly GCF_003234965.1. Classification (GTDB taxonomy): domain Bacteria; phylum Pseudomonadota; class Alphaproteobacteria; order Rhizobiales; family Aestuariivirgaceae; genus Aestuariivirga; species Aestuariivirga litoralis. The sequence goes on along the minus strand of NZ_QKVK01000001.1, from coordinate 792,453 downwards.
CTCGTCGGCCGAGCCCGCATCCGGGTTGAGCTCGTTGACCTTGAGATTGTACTTGGCCTTGAAGCCGTCGATCACCTTGCCATAGCCGCACCAGTCGCGCGGCAGCGCGATGACGGTGAGCTCGCCTTCCTTCTGCGCGGCGGCCACGAGGTCTTCCATCGCGCCAGCCTGCGCAGGAACGGCCGACGCAAGCATGGCCAGTGCCATGGTGGAATGCAGAAGCCGGGTGGAGAATGTCATGATCATATCCTGTTGTGTTGCCTGGCCGCGCGCGGTCGATCGCGGCGGCAGGCGCGTTGCTAGGCGCGGGATATGACAGTGCTGTGTCGGGCCGACTGGCGGGCTTTCGGCGCCTAGACGCTGACCCCGAAGAGGTGGCCCACGCCCGCCGTGATGGCCATGGCGGCCGCGCCCCAGAACAGCACGCGCAGGGTGGCGGGCAGCTTGGGGGCGGCACCCGCATGGGCGCCGAGCGCGCCGAGGCCCGCCAGCGCCACCAGCGTGGTGATGACGACCGTGAGGATGATCTGGCCGGGCGGCGCGAGGATGGCGGCGATCACCGGCAATGCAGCGGCAACGCAGAAGGTGAGGCCGGAGGCCAGTGCCGCCTGCAGCGGGTTGGCGGCATGCACCTCCGACAGGCCGAGCTCGTCACGCACATGGGCGGCCAGCGCATCCTTCGCCGTCAGCTCGCGCGCCACGAGGGCCGCGGTGGCAGGCGTGAGGCCGCGCGCTTCATAGATCGAGGCGAGCTCGGCCTCTTCCGCTTCCGGCGTGTCGATGAGGGCCTGGCGCTCGCGCGCGATGTCGGCCTGCTCGATGTCGGACTGCGAGCTGACGGAGACATATTCGCCGGCCGCCATCGACATCGCACCGGCAGCGAGGCCGGCGAAGCCCGCGATGAGCACGGCGGAGGGCGAAGGATCGGCGGCGGCGACGCCGACCACCAGCGAGGACACCGACACGATGCCGTCATTGGCGCCGAGCACCGCGGCGCGCAGCCAGCCGGAGCGGTTGATGTAGTGCAGCTCCTCGTGGGCCGACTGGTAGGGAAGTTCGGTCTTGCCGCCGCTCATGATGAAGGGGTCCTCTCGGGGTGGGTATTGGCCTGATTGTCTATGCGTCGGTCCGGCCGGCCGCGGTTTGATCTGCCGCAAGGCCGGGCTCGGCCGGAAGGGCGATCGCGACCTCGAAGCCTGCGTCGCGCCCCGTGGCGGGCGAGCGCAGCACGAGGCTGCTGCACAGCCGGTCGGCAATGGCCGCGACGATGGCGAGGCCCAGCCCGCTGCCTTCATTGCCCGCCGTGCCGCGCTCGAAGCGCGCGGTGAGCCGCGACAGGGTTTCGGGCGGCACCACTGGCCCGTCATTGACGACGCGCAGGGTGCCGCCGGGTGCGAGGTCGACTTCGACGATGCCATCTTCCTTGCCGTGGCGGAGCGCGTTGTCCACCAGGTTGCGGAGCAGGATGCCGAAGGCATCGGGATCGAGGTCGGAGAGCACGGGTGTTTGGGGAAGCGTCAGCCTGACGCGCCCCGGGCTGCCGCGCGCGGCATCCTCCACCACGATGCGGGCGGCGGGCCGCAGGTCACGCGGGGCATCGAGCCTGAGCCGTCCGCCCTCGGCGCGGGCCAGCTGCATCAGCCGCTCCGACAGGCGGGTGAGGCGCTTCAGCGTCGCCTCGATCCCGGCGGCGCGGGCCTGTGCGGCGGGGTCGGCGGTTTCGCCGCGCAGGCGCTGGGCCTGGGCGATGGCGCCGGCCAGCGGCGTGCGCAGTTCATGCGCGGCATGCGAGGCGAAGCTGCGCTCCGCCTCGAAGGCGGCCTTGAGCCTGGCCAGCACGTCGTTGAGGGCGGCGGCGACCGGCGTGATCTCGGCGGGAAGCCCGTCGGCCGGCACGGCGGAGAGATCGCGCCCGCCGCGCGAGGCGAGCCTGGCGCTGAAGCGGCGCAGCGGCGCGAGGCTCGCCCGCACCACCAGCACGATGGTGAGGAGGGCAACCGGAATGACCAGCAGCAGCGGCAGGCCGAGTGCCAGCACGATCTCGCGCAGCACGCTGGCGCGGTGGGCCAGCGGCTCGGCCACCGAGATGCGCAGGCTGCCCTTCAGCGCCTCGTCGCTGTAGATCCGATGCTGCGCGGTCTGACTGAAGCCCGGCTTCACATAGGGCGGAAAGACGGCGGGGTCGGCGGCGTGCGACTGCAGCAGGACGCGGCCCTGCGCGTCGCGCACCACATAGGTGAAATACTCGTCATGGCCGCGCAGGGCGCCGAGGCGCTGGGTGGCGCCGTCATCCTCGCGGTCGACGATGTCCATGACGGCGAGCGGCAGCAGGCGCTGGGCGGTTTCCTGCAGGGCCGAATCGAAGACCTCGTTGATCTCCTTGCGCAGCATGACCGCGGTGACCGAGGCCGCGGCGACCCACAGCAGGGTGAGCAGCAGGCCGAGCCAGAGGCCGAGCCGCGCCTGCAGGCTGCGCGGCGCCGTCACGGCGTGCCCAGCCGGTAGCCGAGGCCGCGCTCGGTGGCGATCACCTCGTTGCCGAGCTTCTTGCGCAGGCGGCTGACATGCACCTCGATGGTGTTGCTCTCGACCTCGGCATCGAAGGCATAGAGCTTCTCTTCGAGCTGCGCCTTGGAGAGCAGCTGGCCGGGCCGCGCCAGGAAGGCATCGAACAGCGCCCATTCGCGCGCGGTGAGGGCAACGGGCTTGCCGCCGCGCCGCACGCTTTTCGCCGCGCGGTCGATTTCAAGGTCGCCGTGGGTGATGATGGGATTGGGGTTGCCGGTATAGCGCCGCGCCACCGAGCCGATGCGGGCCGACAGCTCGGCAAGGTCGAAGGGCTTGACGAGATAGTCGTCGGCCCCGGCATTGAGGCCGTCGATGCGGTCCGACACCTGGTCGAGGGCGGTGAGGATGATCACCGGCGTCACGTCGCCGCGAATGCGCAGCGCCTTGAGGAAGGGCAGGCCGAGCCCGTCCGGCAGCATGAGGTCGAGCAGCACGAGGTCATAGGCCGCACCCGCCAGCGCGTCGCGCGCCTGGTCGAGGCGCGTCATCCAGTCGACCGAGTGGCCGTCGGCGGCGATCTGGTCGCGCACCGCGGCGCCCAGAACCGTGTCGTCCTCGATCAGCAGGATTCGCATGGTGTTCCTTCTGTGCCCGGCGGCTGACGCCCGCCTGACGACCCGCCGTGGCGGGCTTCAGGCTGCTGTCAGCTTGGCGCCGCATGGTGCGGCGAGACTGGCCGTAACATGGAAGCGCCCGATGCGGAAGACACTGATGATCCTTGCCCTGGTGGCGTGCCTTCCGGCCAGCGCGGCGCTGGCCGAGGAGGGCTGCTTCGTGCCGATGGCCGACTGGCAGCCGCGCGAGGCGGTGGCCAAGCTGGCGCAGGCCAGGGGCTGGACGGTGCGGCGCATCAAGATCGATGACGGCTGCTACGAGATCGACGGCAAGGACCAGGCGGGCAAGCGCATCGAGGTGACGGTCAACCCCGCCACGCTGGAGGTGATCGACATCGAGAGCGAGGACTCCGGGCACGGCGAGGACGACGACTGAGGCTTCATCCGGTCATTCTTATATAAGGAAGAAAATCCTTGACAGCGCGCGCTGGCTGGGGTATAAGGGGGCATTCTCGGACATTGCATCCAACGCCGCCATCGGGGCCTTCGCCCCGGTGGCGATGACTCGTTGCCGAAGGCACCGGTCCCGGGCGGGGCCCAAGCTGACGGCAAGCTGAAGCTGATTTTGCAGCGCCGTCAGGAAGGCCTCAGTTGCCGCGGCCAGTTTGCGGGACACACCAACAGGAGACCCTGCCATGAGCAAGACACTGATGATCCTCGTTGCCTCCACCGCGCTGACCGCCGCCCTTGGCGTTCCGGCGTGGAGCGCCATGCAGGCGCCCGCCCAGGGCGGCGCGGCGGCGCTGCTGGCGACGCTGGCCGACAGCGGCGACACGGCGGCCAGGCTGATCCTCGTCGACGACGATGAGGACGATGACGATGACGAGGGCGGCAGCGTGGGCCGCCGCAAGTCGGACGACGACGACGAGGGCGAAGATGATGACGATGATGACGACTGCGAGGACGACGCCGGCAGCTGCGGCGCCGGCACGCCGGCCGCCGCCCCGGCCGGCAGCGTGGCGCCGCCGCAGAACGGCCTGTTCGGCACCGGCACCCCGCAGGTGCAGGTGAAGTGACCGCCCGCAGCCAACTGGAGACACAGTGACATGATGAAATCATTCCTCGCCGTGCTGGCGCTGACCACCGCGCTGGGCTTTCCCGCCGCGGCCATGGCCAAGCCGGTGACGCTGACCACCACGCTGAAGGACTATGGCGGCAACGGCGCCTATCTCGCCATCTATGTGACCGACAAGTCCGGCGCCTATGCCGGCAGCCTGTGGATGGCGGGCAGCAAGACGAAGTACTACAAGCACCTGGCCAACTGGTACCAGGCGACGGGCGGCGACACGGGCCAGATCAACGGCATCACCGGCGCCTCGGTGGGGGCCGGCCGCACGCTGGAGATCACCCTCGACCTCAAGGACGCGCTGTTCGACGCGGGCTACACGCTGCACGTCGATGGCGCCGTCGAGGACATGCGCGACAGCGCCAACGACGTGAAGGTGCCGCTCACCACGGCCGGCGCCGGAAAGCCCGTGAAGGGCCGCCGCTATGTGTCCACCCTGACCTACGGCATGTGAGGACCATCCGGGAATGATCCGTCTGCTGCACCGCTGGCCGGGCCTTGCCGCCCTGCTGCTCGTTGTCCTGCTGGCGCTGAGCGGCGCGGCGCTGTCGGTGTTTCCGGCGGCGGACCGCCTCACCGCGCCGCAGGCGGAACAAGGCCTCAGCGTGGCCGAACTGGCGAGCCGCGTGGCGGCGCAGCACCCGGGCGTCGAGCAGATCAAGCGCTCGCCCTCCGGCCGCTTCACCGCCTACTGGTTCAACGGCGACGTGGCCGAGGCCGCGACCATCGACCCTGCCACCGGCAAGGCCGTGGCCTCTGCCGACCCCAACCCGGTGCAGCGCTGGCTGACCAATTTCCACCGCTCGCTGTTCCTCGATGATGGCGGGCGCATCGTGATGGCGCTTGGCGCGGTGGCGATGCTGCTGCTCTCCGTCTCCGGCATGGTGCTGGTGGCACGGCGCGCGGGCGGCTGGCGGCGCTGGTTCTCAGGCCTCAAGGGCCCGCTGGCCGGACGCCTTCACGTCGAGGTGGCGCGCATCGCGGTGGCGGGCCTCATGCTGTCATCCGTGACGGCGCTGTACATGACGGCCTCGACCTTCGGGCTGACGCCCGAGGCCCCGGCTGCGCTTGCCGCTCCCGCCCAGGTGAGCGGCGAGACCGGTGCCGCCGTGGGACAGATCGACTTCCTCCAGGGCGTGCCGGCGAGCAGCCTGCGGCAGCTCTCCTTCCCCGCCGCCGATGACCCGGCAGACGTGTTCACCCTCGCGACCAGCGACGGCGAGGGCTTCATCGACCAGGGCAATGGCGCGTTGCTGGCGTGGCAGAAGTCTTCTGGCTGGCAGCGCCTGTCCGAGACCATCTACATGCTGCACACCGGACAGGGTGCGGCGGCACTGGGGCTGATCCTCGGCCTCCTGGCGCTGGGCGTGCCGCTGATGGCCGCCACCGGCACGCTGGTGTGGCTGGCCGGCCGCCGCGGCCGCCCGCGCATCCAGCACAATTCCCCGCTTGCCAGCGCCGAAACGGTGATCCTGGTGGGCAGCGAGGGCGGCAGCACCTGGGGCTTCGCCGCGACGCTGCACAAGGCGCTGCGCGAGGCGGGACAACAGGTTCATGCTGCAGCCCTGGCGCAGTTTGACGCGGACAGGCTGCACCAGGCGCGGCACGTCATCATCCTCGCCGCCACCTATGGCAATGGCGACGAGCCGGCCTCGGCCAGGGGCTTCCTCGCGAAGCTGGCGGCGCTCGACACGCCGCCCGCCGCGACGCTTGCCGTGCTGGGCTTTGGTGACTCGAGCTTCCCCTCCTTCTGCGGCTATGCGCGGACCATCGCGACGCTGGCCGCGGCAAAGGGCTGGGGCCAGCTTCTCGACATGGCCACGGTCGACCGCCAGTCGCCGCAGGACTTCGCGCGCTGGGGCAGCGACCTCGGCACGATGCTGGGCCTGCCGCTCGACCTGGTGCACCAGCCGGTGGCGCCGCCGGCGCTGGCGCTGACGCTCGTGTCGCGCCGCGACCATGGCGCCGAGGTGCAGGCGCCCAGTGCCATCCTGCGCTTCAGCCTGCCCAAGGTGGCGCTGTGGCAGCGCCTGACGGGCCGCGGCTTCGGCGCCTTCGTGGCGGGCGACCTTCTGGGCGTGATACCGGAGGGATCCAGCGTGCCGCGCTTCTATTCACTGGCCTCGGGCGCCGCCGACGGCTTCATCGAGATCGTGGTGCGGCGCCAGCCGGGCGGGCTGTGCTCCGGCCAGCTCACCGCGCTGGAGCCGGGCCAGACGGTGCAGGCCTTCCTGCGGCCCAACCCCGCCTTCCGCCCCGCTGGTGGCGCGGCCCCGCTGATCCTCATCGGCGCGGGTTCCGGCATCGGGCCGCTGGCCGGCTTCATCCGCGCCAACCGGGCGGCGCGGCCCATCCACCTGTTCTTCGGCATGCGCCATCAGGCGAGCGATTTCCTCTATGGCGAGGAACTCACGCAGTGGCATGGCGAAGGCCGGCTGACGCGCCTCGTCACCGCGGCCTCGCGCGGCAGGCGGCCGCATTACGTGCAGGACGCGCTGCGCGCCGAGGCCGCCGAGGTGCTGGCCCTCGTGAAGCAGGGGGCGCGCATCATGGTGTGCGGCGGGCGCGACATGGCGGCGGGCGTGAGCGAGGCGCTGGCCCAGATCCTCGCCCCCGCCGGGCTGACGCCGGCCCTGCTCAGGGCGGAGGGACGCTATGCCGAAGACGTCTACTGACATGATGCGCCATGCGCTGAACGGCCCCACCATGGGCACGCGCTGGTCGGCGCTGTTCTTCACCCCGGCGGGCTTCGACCCGGCCCCCCTGCAGCAGGCGTTGCAGGCCGCGGTGGCGGAGGTTGACCAGCAGATGTCCGGCTGGAAGCCCGACAGCGACCTGATGCGCATCAACCAGGCACCGGTTGGCACGTGGATCGAGGCGCCACGGCACCTGATGGAGGTGCTGCGGCTGGGGCTGGCCATCGGCAAGGCCTCGGGCGGGGCCTTCGACGTGGCGCTGGGCGATGCCGTCACCGCCTGGGGCTTCGGGCCCGGGGCGGCGAGCGGCGAGCGCATCCGCATCGCGCTTTCTGCGCCGCGGCGGCCGGGCTACGAGGTCATCGAACTGGGCGAGGGCAGGCTTCGCAAGCATGGGGCCATCACCCTCGACCTCCATGGCATCGCCAAGGGCTATGGCGTCGACCGGCTGGCCGAGACGCTGCAGGCCTTCGGCATCACCTCATTCCTCGCCGGCATCGACGGCGAGATGCGCGCCGCCGGTCTACGGCCGGATGGCGAGGCCTGGACCATCGCGGTTGAAATGCCGGACCATGCGCGGCGCGCGGCGCATTCGGTGCTGGCGCTGGCAGATGCGGCGGTGGCCACCTCCGGCGATTATCGCCACTTCGTCGATGTCGGCGGCCGGCGCCTGTCGCACACCATGGACCCGCGCCGCGGCGCGCCGCTGGCGGCAAGCCCGGCCTCGGTGAGTGTCGTTGCCAGGACCTGTGCCGAGGCCGATGGCTGGGCCACGGCGCTGATGGTGCTGGGGCCGGAGCAGGGTGCTGCCATGGCCGCGGCGCAGGGGCTGAGCGCCCTGTTCCTCACCCGCGCGGCGGATGGCGGCGTCATCGCCCGGCCGGCCGGAGCGGTTTTCGCCTGAGGCCCCAGGCCGTCACAAGACTGTCAGACGCGGCCACTAGCTCATCCCTCCTTCCAGTCAGCAAGGAGATCCCCATGCGCGCCGTCCTGCTCAGCACCGTCTTCGCCCTCTCGGCCACCGCCGCCCTGGCGGCGGATGCCACCGTTGCCGAGATCAAGCTGCCCGACCTGCCGATGGGCCAGGTCACCTATCCCGGCGGCAAGACGCTGACCTTGAACCGGGGCATCGGCTCGGCCGCCTTCCGCGACCCGAAGGACCCGCCCGGCGTGGTGTGGACCATCACCGACCGCGGGCCCAACCTCGACTGCGAGGGCATCGAGGAGCTGACCGGCCTTGGCATGGACGTGCTGTGCGCCGGCGACGGCAAGGCCAAGAACTTCCCCCAGCCCGATTTCACCATCACCATCCAGAAGGTCGAGACGGGTGCTGACAACGTGGCGGCGGTGACCGAGACCATCTCGCTCAAGACCAGGTCCGGCAAGCCGGTGGGCGGCCTGCCCTTCTCGGCCGAGGGCTTCAGGACCGAGGCCGCCTATGACGTCAATGGCAAGCTGCTGGCAGGCACGGTCAACGGCTTCGACACCGAGACGCTGGCGCGGCTGCCGGACGGCAGCTTCCTGATCGGCGAGGAATATGGTCCGTCGCTCATCGAGGTGGCAGCCGACGGAACGGTGACCCGGCGCCACGTGCCGGCCGGCCTCGAGGGCGCGTTGAAGAACGACGAGGTCGAGGTGGTGGGAAGCCTGCCCGCCATCATGGCAAAGCGCTACCTGAACCGCGGCATCGAGAACGTGGCGGTCTCGCCCGACGGCGCGACGATCTATGTGCTGATGCAGAGCCCGCTCGCCAACCCGGACAGCGATGCCTACAAGAAGAGCGCCAACACCCGCCTGTGGAAGATCGACCGCGCCACCGGCAAGCTGCTGGGCGAGTTCGTCTACGTGATGGACGATGCGACGAGCTTCCGCGCCGACAACAAGAAGGAAGCCCAGAAGCAGAATGCCGTGCGCATGAGCGAGATGGTGTTCCTCGGGCCTGACAAGCTGCTGGTGCTGGAGCGCATCGGCAAGACCTCGAAGTTCCATGCCGTCGACCTTGCCGCGGCGAGCCCGCTCGACGCCAGCTGGGACGATGCCGCCATGCTGCCTTCGCTCGAACAGCTGAGTGCCGCCGACCTTGCGGCCAAGGGCATCACGCCGGTGGCCAAGACCCTGCTGCTCGACTCCGACGACGTCGAGGGCATGCCCAAGAAGGTCGAGGGCGTGGCGGTGATGAGCCCCACCGAGATGATCGTGTTCAACGACTCGGACTTCGGCATCGAGGGAGACGGCAACCGGGCGCTGCGCGTGACCTTCAAGGAACCCGTTCTGCAGTAGCGCGCGGCCCCGCGCCGCGCTGCCGGGGCAGCATGGCTCAGTCGAGGCTGTGGATGGGACTCACGGCATGCGCCGCCTGGGTGACCGAACTGCCCGGCGGAAGGCTGCGGGTGAGCCAGACATTGCCGCCGATCACCGAACCCGCGCCGATGGTGATGCGGCCGAGAATGGTGGCGCCGGCATGGATCGTCACGTTGTTCTCGATGATCGGGTGGCGGGGCACGCGGCGGCGGGGCGGCGCGGCGCCTTCTGCCGCGTGCTCGCCCAGCGTGACGCCCTGGTGCAGGCAGACATTCTCGCCGATGACCGCCGTCTCGCCGATGGTGACGCCGGTGCCCTTGGCGATGAAGAAGCCCGGGCCGATGCTGGCGCCCGGGTGAATGTCGATCCCCGTCGTGGCATGCGCCAGCGCCGCGACGATGCGCGCGACGAGGCGCGCGCCTGCCCCGTGCAGGGCATGCGCCAGCCGGTGGTGGATGATGGCGCGCGAACCGGGATGGCAGATCAGCACTTCCGCCAGGCTCTCGGCCGAGGCATCGCGCTGCTGGGCGGCCTTGAGGTCGCTCACCAGCAGGGCGCGGATGGCGGGAAGCTGCCGCGCGAAGCCCTGCACGATCGCCTGGGCGCGGCGCTTCGCCTCGAGCGGCGACAGGCCGTTGGCATCGAACTGCAGCCCGCGCGCCAGCTGGTCTCCCAGCCGGGTAAAGGCCGTCGACAGCGCATTGGTGACGAAGAGGTCGACCCGGTCATGGCTGAGCCCGTGCGGACCGAGATGGGTGGGGAAGAGTGCGGTGACCACGCTGTCCATGATTTCGGCGACCGTTGCCGCGGCAGGCGCCTCGGTGACCTTCCCGCCGAGGCGGATGTTGTGGCTGACCTCGCGCGAGTAGCGGAGTTCGGCGACGATGCCGCCGAGCTCGAAGGCGGGCACCCGGGCGGCCGGCGCCCTCAGCATCTGGATCTTCGCGGACATGGCGTTCCTCCCTTCCGGCGCGTCAGGCCACGGCCAGCTGCTGTTCTTCGCGGGTCACTTCGCTGCGCAGCCAGTCGATGAAGTAGGAGACCTTCGGCAGGTTCAACTTGGCGCGGGGGGCGACAAGGTAATAGGCGAAGTCGACCTTCACCGTCGTCGAGTTGAAGGGCTGCACCAGCCGTCCCTGGCGCAGGTCGCGGGCGGCAAGGGCCGTCTTGGCCAGGGCCACGCCACGGCCGAGTGCCGCCGCCTCGATGACGAGGCTCGACTGGTTGAAGCGCGGGCCGCGCGTCGAATCGACGTGCGGCGAGCCGGCCGCGCTCAGCCACATCTCCCAATTGGGGCAGGAGGGATCATTGTCGGGGCTGTCGTCATGCAGCAGGGTTGCCTCGGTGAGGTCGGAGGGCATGTAGAAGGGGCCATGCTGCATCAGGTATTCCGGGCTGCAGACCGGAACCACGCTCTCGGCCATGAGCCTTTCCACCGCGAGGTCCGAGTAGCGCCCCGCGCCATAGCGGATGGCGAGATCGATGCCGTCCTTGGCGAAGTCGGAGATCTGCATCGAGGCCTGGACATGCACGTCGATCTCCGGATGCGCGTTCTGGAACAGTTCGAGCCGCGGCAGGAGCCATTTCGAGGCGAAGGAGGGCGCCACGCTGACCGACAGGACGCCCGCCTCGCCCAGCGAATCGATCGCGTCCATCGCGGCACAGAGGCGGGAAAAGGCCTCGTGCAGGTCGCGCAGCCCGGCCGTTCCGGCATCGGTCAAGGCCAGGCCGCGGCCGTTCCTGACGAAGAGCGGCAGGCCCACGTGATCCTCGAGCAGCCGGATCTGGTGGCTCACTGCGGCGGGCGTCACCCGCAACTCGCTTGCCGCCTGCGAAATACTCATGTGGCGGGCAGCGACCTCGAAGGCCCGGAGAGCATTGAGCGGGGGGAGCTGGCGGCGCATCGTCTATACCATACTTAATTGATAGAGATTTAGGAGTAACACCGCTGCCGGGCCGTTGCAAGGCTTTCTTTGGTGGCGTGGAGAGGTGCCGGGGCGCCTGTGCTCCGACCATGCCCGGATGCGGGCGCGGCGGGCCTGCCCCCGCGTCGGCGCTGGCGGAGGGGGTGGGAATGAAGGTGAATGAGTGGCGTCCCGGAAGGGATTCGAACCCCTGACCCCAGGTTTAGGAAACCTGTGCTCTATCCGGCTGAGCTACCGGGACTTGGCCGGTGGCCTTTCTAACGGTCCGCGCCCGCTTTGGGAAGGCGTCAGAAACGGAAAAGGCCCGGCGTGCGGCCGGGCCTTTGCAGATCGGATGACGAGAGATCAGGCGGCTTCGTCGGCGGCCACGTCCTCTTCGGGCTTTTCGCCGGCGGCGGGACGCTTGGCGTTCTTCGAGAGGAACTCTTCGAGTTCCTTCACGGCCTGGTCGTCGTCGATCTTCTTCACGGCGGCGATTTCGCGGGCCATGCGGTCCAGCGCCTGCTCGAAGAGCTGGCGTTCGGAATAGGACTGTTCCGGCTGGCGCTCCGAGCGGTAGAGGTCGCGCACCACCTCGGCCACGGCCATGATGTCGCCGGAGTTGATCTTCGCATCATATTCCTGCGCCCGGCGCGACCACATGGTGCGCTTGATGCGGGCGCGGCCCTTGAGCACCTTCAGCGCCGATTCGATCTGCGCCTTGTCGGACAGGCGGCGCATGCCCTTCTGTTCCGCACGGCTGGTCGGCACCTTGAGGCGGAGCTTCTCCTTCTCGAACTCGACGATGTAGAGCTCGAGCTTCACGCCGGCGATTTCCTGCTCCTCGATCATCGAGATCTTGCCCACGCCATGGGCGGGGTAGACGACGAGTTCATTGACCTTGAACACCAGCTTGCGCGCCACGGGCGGGGCAACCACGGCAGCGGCAGCCGCCGGCTTGTGGGCCGGGGCGGGGGCGGGTTGCGGGGCAGCGGCCTTGGCAACGGGGGCGGGGGCCGCAGCCTTGGCAGGCTTCCTGGCCTCGGCGGCGGGCTTGGCGGCGGCCACCGGCTTTGCAGCCGGAGCCGGCTTTACGGCGGCGGCGGGCTTGGCGGGGGCCTTGGCGGCAACGGCCTTGGGGGCCGGCTTGGCGGCGGCGGCGGGCTTGGCCTTGGCGGCAGCGGGCTTGGCCTTGGCGGCGGTCACCGGCTTCGAGGTCTTCTTCGGGGCTGTCTTGGTCTTGGCCTTGGCGGCGGGCTTCTTGGTGGCCGCTGCCTTCGTCTTGGTCTTCGTCATGTTTCGTCCTTCGCCCTTTGCCCAATGTGTTCTGGAATATGCGGTCCGTTGGCGAGAAACGGGGTGACGCGCGGCGCTGGCCAAAAGACCTGCGCAACCTGCCTCTTCGTCCAGTTCCCGTAACCGGTGCCTGTCTGCCCTCCCACCCGAAGGGCGCCCTCGGGCCCCTGTCGCTGTCTGTGGATTGCCGGCACGCGCATAAAAAAACCCGAGCCCTTGGCCCGGTTTCCTTCACCCAACTCGGATTACATACTCATGATGCCCTAAATATCACAAGTTTAAGCATTTTTAAAGGGCTAGACGTCCGTGTACGGCGGAATCTTGTGCCGCACACGGACGAATCTTGCGGAAAAAGGTTAATGCCCGGAAGGGGATGCATGCCCGGCCTGCGCGCAGGGCATGGAAAACCCTCAGTCGCCCTCGCCGGGATTGGGGGAGAAATACTTCTCCAGCTTGCCTTCCACGCCGTCGAACTCCTTGGCATCCGCCGGGGCGTCCTTCTTGGTGGTGATGTTGGGCCACTGCGCGGCATATTCGGTGTTGAGCTTCAGCCAGGATTCGAGGCCGGGCTCGGTATCAGGCTTGATCGCCTCGGCCGGGCATTCCGGCTCGCAGACGCCGCAGTCGATGCATTCGTCGGGGTGGATGACGAGCATGTTCTCGCCCTCGTAGAAGCAGTCCACGGGGCAAACTTCCACGCAATCCATGTACTTGCACTTGATGCAGTTGTCGGTGACGATATAGGTCATAGGCTCAACCGTTCTTTATTCCGAACGCTTCCTAGCAATTTCCGGCGGGGCTTGCACCACATTTTACGGCGTTTCCTCATCCAGCGTGGACATGCCCGGCTCACGATAGAGGCGCCGCGCCGCCTCGGCGGGACCGCGGCGCTCGGCCAGCCCCGCGACATGCAGGACCCGCACCCTTGAATTGAGGACGATGGTCAGAACGTCGTCCGCCTTCACCCCGTGGCCGGGCTTCAGCGTCTTCTGGCCATTGAGGCGGACATGGCCGGATTCCACGAGGGAGCAGGCGGCCTCCCGGGTCTTCACCACCCGGGCGAACCACAGCCACTTGTCGAGGCGCTGGCGCCCCGGCGCCTCGTCACTTGCCGCCAAGCTTCGCCTTCAGCGCCCCCAGCACGGCGAAGGGGGAATCGGGGTCGATCGGCTTTTCCGGGCGGGATTTCCGCTCCGGGGCCTCCGGCTTGCGGTCCTCCCGGCGCGGCCTGCGGTCCTGCCGACCCTCCTGGCCCTCGGCGCGGTCTTCCCGGCGCTTGTCCTTGCCATGCTGGCGGTGCGGGCGGCCGCCCTCGCGGCGCGGTTGCTGTTCGCCCTCGGGCTTCTCGCCGCCTTCGGCCGGCTTGGCGCCGCGCTGCTGCGGGCGGCGGTTGTTCTGCTGGCGCTCGGGGCGATGGCGGAAGGGACCGGTGTCCTTGGGCCACCAGATCTCGATTTCCACCTCTTCCATCGGCACTTCGGGCGCGGGCGCGGCTTCAGCCACGGCGTCTGCCTCGCCCTCCGCCGCAGGCGTGGCGGGGGTGGAGGGGACCTCGACCGGGCTGTCGGGCGCTTCCGGCGGTGTGGCGGGCTCGGCGGGCGTTTCGCCCGGCTCCGGCGTCACCGGTTCGGCGGGGGCGGGCGCTTCCTGCGGCGCGAGGGCCGGAACCTCGGCGGGCGCGGTGCCCGGCAGTTCCTGCGGGGCGCCCGGCGCCGCAGCGGCGGCGGCCACGGGGCGCTTCACCGTCTTCTTCTGCATGCGGTAGTCGAGGCTCCTCAGGATGCCGAGGAAGTCCTCGCCTGAGCAGCCGACGAGCGACATCATGTCCGGCACCACGGTGAAGCCGCCGCCCTCGACGGAACCCGAGGGCCGCGGTTCCTCGGCGAAGCGCGGGCGCCAGAACACGCGGTCGCGGATCACATCGGCCAGACGCTCCAGCATGTCGATGCGGACGACGCGCGAGCCGCAGATGCGGTAGCCGCAGACGCCATAGAAGCCCTTAGGGGTAGAGCGGTCGAAGCTCGCCGAGGTGAGGCCCTGGCCCGGCGGCTGCGGCAGCGCTGCGGGGTCGAGCTTGCCTTCCTTCTGCAGGCTCAAGGCCCAGAGCAGCAGGCGGAGCTCGGTGGGGGCGGGCTTCAAGAGGGCTGGCACATAGACGTTGAAGGCGCCGAAGCGGGCGCCCAAGGCACGGAGCTTGGCGCGATCATCCTGACTCAGGCCCTTCACTTCCTCCGTCACGGTGTCACGCGGCAGGACGCCCAGCGTCTCCACCAGGCGATAGGCGATGCCGCGCGAGATGCCTTCGAGGCCCTCGCCTTCCTCGAGCTTCAGGAGCGGCTCGAGCACGGCGGCGATGTGGCGGTCGGTGAATTTCTGGAGGCGCTGCTGCACCTCCTCGCGCTCGGCGCCTGAGAGCTGGTCGCCGGCGACGACGGAGGCGCGCGGCTTCAGCAGGGTGGCGCCAGGCTCAAGCCTGCCCACGGGGGCATGGTTCCAGATGATCTGGCCATCGCGGGTGAGCTTCAGGTCGGTGTCGGCTGAGGCGGCGACCGCCTTGGCGCGCGCCGTGATCTCGGCAGCCACGGCGGACATGGCGGCGGCCTTGAGGGCGCGGGCCTCGGCACCCTCGGTCGCACCATCGGGCACGAAGAGGAAGCCCTTGATCCGGCCAATATACTCGCCCTCGACGTGGATGGCGCCATCTTCTTCAACAGTCGACATCAATTCTTCCTTCTGGGCCAGGCGCTTCATCAGCACGCTGGTACGGCGGTCGATAAAACGCTGTGTCAGCCGCTCATGCAAGGCATCCGACAGCTTGTCCTCTATCTCTCTCGCGTAGGATTGCCAATAGAGAGGTGCTTTCAGCCAGTCCGGCCGGTTGGCCACGAAAGTCCAGGTGCGGATGTGGCTGATGCGGTTCGACAGCGTGTCGAGATCGCCCTGGGTGTTCTCGCAGAACTTCAGCTGGCGCACGAACCAGTCCTCATCGATGAACCCGTCTCCAGTCTGGAGATACTGGTAGATCTTCGAAACGATCGAGGCGTGCTCCGAGTTCGAAATGTTTCTGTAGTCCGGGATCTGGCAGACCTCCCACAGCCGCTCCACGTCCTTCTTCGACGTGGCCAAGTCACGCGTGGCGGGGTCGCGGGCCAGTGCTTCCAGCGCGAGCAGGTCGGCATTGGGCTGGGCGCGGGTGAGGCCCTGTTGGTTGGGCAGCATGTTGAGCGACTGCCTGAGGCGCTCCAGCGAGCCGAAATCCAGCTCGCGGTTGCGCCACTGCAGCATGCGCACGGCATCGAAATTGTGCGACTCGAGGCGCTCCACCACTTCCTGCTCGAAGGGATCTGCCTCGCCCGTCACGCCGAAGGTGCCGTCGTTCATGTAGCGCCCGGCGCGGCCCGCGACCTGGCCCAGTTCGGAGGGGTTGAGGTGGCGGTACTGGAAGCCGTCGAACTTGCGGGTGGAGGCGAAGGCCACATGGTCGACATCCATGTTGAGGCCCATGCCGATGGCATCGGTGGCCACGATGTAATCGACGTCGCCCGACTGGTAGAGCGCCACCTGGGCATTGCGGGTGCGCGGGCTGAGGGCGCCGAGAACAACCGCCGCGCCGCCGCGCTGACGGCGGATCAGCTCGGCCGTCGCATAGACCATGTCGGCGGAGAAGGCGACGATGGCCGAGCGGCGGGGAAGCCGCGTGAGCTTCTTCTGGCCCGCGTAGAGAAGCTGCGAGAAGCGCGGGCGCGCCACGAAGGTCGTTCCCGGCAGCAGGCGCTCGAGCAGCGGGCGCATGGTGGCGGCCCCCAGCAGCATGGTCTCGTCGCGCCCCCGGCGGTTCAGCACGCGGTCGGTGAAGATGTGGCCGCGCTCGAAGTCGGCACAGAGCTGCACCTCGTCGATGGCGAGGAAGGGCACGTCGACGTCGGAAGGCATCGCCTCGACGGTGCAGATCCAGTAGCGCGCGGCGGCGGGGATGATCTTCTCCTCGCCGGTGACCAGCGCCACGGCGGCATCGCCCGCACGCGCCCGCACCTTGTCGAAGATCTCGCGGGCCAGAAGGCGAAGGGGAAGCCCGATCATGCCGCCGCCGTGCCCCAGCATGCGCTCCACCGCGAGGTGGGTCTTGCCGGTGTTGGTGGGGCCAAGCACGGCAGTGACGGTTTTCTGGGCGGGCATCTAAGGCGGCTTTACGGGACTTTCGTGAGCTCCAGACTTGGGGCGCGGGTCCCCCGCGGTCAAGGATTATCGGCCCGTTCTGAACCGCCCCGTTAAGCATTGGATTCAAAGCGGAACGAACACGGCCCGAATCGTTGCTGACTGGCTTTTCCGGGTTTGTTCCCAGGGGCTTGTGCCGGATTTGCTGGGGTTCCGGAAGGCGGCGCCTGATGCGCCGGAACACCGGGGCGGCCATCCATGGCGGAGGTGGAGCCGAAAGTCTTAACGCCGTGCGCCCCATGGTTGACGAATTCCAGCTGACCTCGCGACCGGCAAGCCGACGTTCTTAACGGAATGGACCATCCCCGGAACGGATCGCGCCCGAATCGCTGAAGGGCCGATTTTCGTGGTTTGTTCTCGCAAGATGTTGTGTTGCGGCTCAGCTAAGCCTACAAGAGCACAGGAGAATTCTGCTCGCAGCGCGGTTGCGGCGGGGCGAGGCGTTAACCCGATTGTGCCAGAACGGGACAGCCAGCTCCTTTCCGGTGAGGGCAGAGGCGCGAAGACAGGCTTTGGACCCGCCGGGATATCGGGTGCTTCCGGCTTGACCCCGTGGCCTGCTGCCACTATAGACCCGCCATCCGAACCGGGGGCATCCTGCCGACCGGTGCCCATTCTTATTGTGGAGTTAAGCCCATGGCCCGCCGTTGTGAGTTGACGGGAAAGAACGCGCTGGTTGGCAACAAGGTCAGCCATGCCAACAACAAGACCAAGACCCGCTTCATGCCGAACCTGTGCGACGTGAGCCTGATGAGCGATGCGATGGGCCTGACCTATCGCCTGCGCATCTCCGCGATCGCGCTGAAGTCGGTCGAGCATGTGGGCGGCCTCGACGCCTTCCTGATGAAGGCCGACAGCGCCAAGCTCTCGGACAAGGCGCTGCGCCTCAAGCGCTCGATCGCCAAGAAGCTGGAAGCCGCCAAGGCCGCCTGATCCTTCGGTCGGTTCTGAATTCGAAAGCCGCTCCAACCGGGGCGGCTTTTGCTTTATGGGTCAGGCGATGAGCGAAGAGAAAGCAAGCAGGCGCGGCAATGGCCCGCGTGACGGCGCACCGCGCATCCACGGCTCGGCCGTCACCCGCAATGCCGAATTGGGGCGCTTCACCGAGTTGAAGGAGCGCGTGCAGTTCCTCGACTCGACGCTCGGCGACTATTCCTACATCGAGCGGGACTCGGAGGCGATCTACGCGCAGATCGGCAAGTTCACGGCGATCGCCGCGCAGTGCCGCATCAATGCGCTGAACCACCCGACGGAGCGCATCAGCCAGCACAAGATGACCTATCGGCCCAACGAGTTCTTCGCGCATGCCAAGCTCGACAAGGCCTTCCGCGAGCAGCGCATCGCCGCCAAGGTGGTGATCGGGCATGATGTGTGGATCGGCCATGGCGCAATCATCCTGCCCGGCGTCACCATCGGCCACGGCGCGGTAGTTGCGGCGGGTGCCGTGGTGACGAAGGACGTGGCCCCCTATGCCATCGTGGCGGGCGTGCCGGCGCGCTTCCTCAAATGGCGCTTCGCGCCGGAAGTGGCGGAACGCATCCTGCGGCTCGCCTGGTGGGACTGGGAGCATGAGCGGCTGGGGCAGGCGGTCGAGGACATGCGGGCGCTGTCGGTGGAGGCGTTTCTCGCGAAGCATGCGCCCCGTTGAAGGCCCAAGGCCAACGAAGGTCTGCACACTCTCCTCATGCCCATCATGCCCGGGCTCGTCCCGGGCATCCTCTGCACGGCATCAAAGGGATACGCGGGACGAGCCCGCGTATGATGAATTGGAGAGTGGGGGAGGTCGGCCTGCGGCCGTTACGCCGACGCCCGCTTCCTTGGCGCGGGCTTTGCCACCACTTTCGGCGCGGCCTTCTCGGAAAACAGCTCGGCGAGCTTCTCCGTCATCGCCCCACCAAGCTCCTCGGCATCGACAATCGTCACCGCGCGCTTGTAGTAGCGTGTCACGTCATGGCCGATGCCGATGGCGATCAGTTCGACCGGCGAGCGCTGCTCGATGTCGTGGATGACCTGGCGGAGGTGCTTCTCGAGATAATTGCCGGAATTGACCGAGAGCGTTGAATCATCGACCGGCGCACCATCCGAGATCACCATCAGGATGCGGCGCTGCTCGCGGCGGGCCAAGAGGCGGTTGTGCGCCCAGATCAGCGCCTCGCCATCGATGTTCTCCTTCAGCAGGCCCTCGCGCATCATCAGGCCCAGATTGCGGCGCGCGCGGCGCCACGGGCTGTCGGCCGACTTGTAGATGATGTGGCGGAGGTCGTTGAGGCGGCCGGGGTTCGACGGCTTGTTGGAGGCGAGCCACTTCTCGCGCGCCTGGCCGCCCTTCCACGCACGCGTGGTGAAGCCGAGGATCTCCACCTTCACGCCGCAGCGCTCCAGCGTGCGGGCGAGGATGTCGGCGCAGGTGGCGGCGACCGTGATGGGCCTCCCGCGCATCGAGCCCGAATTGTCCAGGAGCAGACTCACCGCCGTGTCGCGGAACTCGGTGTCCTGCTCCTCCTTGAAGGAGAGTGGATGCATCGGGTCGATGACGACGCGGGTGAGGCGGGCGGCATCGAGCACGCCTTCCTCGAGGTCGAAGTCCCAGCTGCGGTTCTGCTGCGCCATGAGGCGGCGCTGCAGGCGGTTGGCGAGACGCGCCACGACGCCCTGCAGGTTCGAGAGCTGCTTGTCGAGATAGTTGCGAAGGCGGGTGAGTTCCTCGGCGTCGCACAGGTCCTCGGCCGAGATCACCTCGTCGAACTGGTTGGTGAAGACCTTGTAGAAGTCTTCGTTGGAGAGCGACGAGAAGGGGAGCTGCGGCTTCCACGGCTCCTCGCCGTCCTGTTCTTCCTCGCCATCCTGGTCCTCGGCCTGGTCCTCGACGTCCATCTGCTGGGCGTCCATCTCGGCGGCCTCGGACTCGCCCTCGGCGTCCTGCATCTCTTCCATCGACTGCTGGGAGCTTTCCTGCTCCTCGCTGTCGGGCGTCTCCTGGCGTTCGCCGGAATCCTCTTCCGGCTCGTTCGACTCGTCGTTCTCGTCCGACTGGTCGGGGTCCTCGCCCAGCTCCTCCGCCATGTCGAGGGCGGCTATGATGTCGCGCGACATGCGGGCGAAGGCCGCCTGGTCGTGGATGTTGTCCATCAGGTGCGCGAGCTGGTCGTGCGCCTTGTCCTCGATCCACGGCCGCCACAGGTCGACCATGGTGCGCGCCCCCTCGGGGGGCCTCTCGCCGGTCAGCGCCTCGCGCACCATCAGCGCCACGGCCTCGTCGAGCGGGGCATCCTTGCGGTCGGTGTAGCGGGCGACGTCCTTCTTGCGGTAGCGGTCGTCCAGCATGGCCGCGAGGTTGGTCTTCATGCCCTGCATGGCATTGGCGCCGAGGGCCTCGATGCGCGCCTGCTCGACGGCCTCGAAGACGGCCCGGGCATTCTTGCCCTGCGGCTGGTAGCGGGCGTGGACCTTGTCGTTGTGGTTGGCGAGGCGGAGCGCAAAGCTGTCGGACAGGCCGCGCACGATGGCGATGTCGGAGGCCTTCAGCTCATTGCCGACCTGGGGGAGCTTGGCGCGGTTGCCCGCCAGCGAGGGCGCCTCGTTGCCGAAGGCCACGGAGAGCTCCGGGTCCTCGGCAATGGTCTTCATCGCGACGGTGAGGACGCGCTTGAACTCGTTCGAAGGTGTGTCCTTCTCCTTCGCCACCTTACATCACTCAGGCAATGGCGATGTGGGCGGAGGATTCCGGCAGCTCCTCGCCGAAGCAGCGCTGGTAGAACTCGGCCACCACGCTGCGCTCCAGCTCGTCGCACTTGTTGAGGAAGGTCACGCGGAAGGCGAAGCCAACGTCGCCGAAGATCTCGGCATTCTGCGCCCAGGTGATGACGGTGCGGGGGCTCATGACGGTCGAGAGATCGCCCTGCATGAAGGCGTTGCGGGTCAAATCCGCCACGCGCACCATGTTGGAAATGATCTTGCGGCCCTTCTCGTTGTCGAAGTGCTTCGACTTCGCCGCAACGATGCCCACCTCCTGCGCATGCGGCAGGTAGTTGAGCGCCGTAATGATGGACCAGCGGTCCATCTGCGCCTGGTTGATCTGCTGCGTGCCGTGATAGAGGCCCGTGGTGTCGCCAAGGCCGATCGTATTGGCCGTGGCAAAAAGCCGGAAGGCGGCATGCGGGCGGATGACGCGCGACTGGTCGAGCAGCGTCAGCTTGCCGGAGCTTTCGAGGATGCGCTGGATCACGAACATCACGTCCGGGCGGCCGGCGTCATATTCGTCGAAGACGAGCGCCACATTGTGCTGGTAGGCCCAGGGCAGGATGCCTTCGCGGAACTCGGTGACCTGCTTTCCTTCCTGCAGCACGATCGCGTCCTTGCCGATCAGGTCGATGCGCGAGATGTGGCTGTCGAGGTTGACGCGGATGCAGGGCCAGTTGAGGCGGGCGGCGACCTGCTCGATGTGGGTCGACTTGCCGGTGCCGTGATAGCCCGTCACCATGACGCGGCGGTTGTAGGCGAAGCCCGCGAGAATGGCGAGCGTGGTCTCGCGGTTGAAGAGATAGTCCGGATCGAGGTCCGGGACATGTTCCGAGGCCTTGGAATAGGCGGGAACTTCCATGTTCGAGTCGAAGCCGAAGAGCTGCTTCACCGACGCCTTGGTGTCGGGCATGCCGTTCGACTCTGCAGGGGCCTTCGCAATCATGTCAGGAGATCTTCATGTTCCGGGGTTACGCGGGCGGGTTTTAGACGGTCGGGCCCTGCCGGGCAAGGCTTTGCGCCGCCCAGAACTTGAGTGGGCGCATGTCCTTATCGCTCAGGTGGGGCCGCCTGGGCGGGACATGAGCTAGCAGAACCCACTTGAACGAAGGTGGTCATAGGCCTGGATCACCGCCTTCAGCGTATCCTCGTTGGCCCGGCTGCCATTGTTCGCGTCTGGGTGAAGACGCTTCACCAGGGTCTTGTACTGGGTCTTCACCTGCTCGGGCGTGGCGGTATCGTCCAGATTCAGCGTTTGCAGGGCCTTGAGCTCGGTCGAGCGGAGCGCCCGGCCGGACGGGTGGCGGCCCGGCTGCTTGCCGGCCTTGGCGGCAAGCCCGAAGGGATCATCCCGCAACTGGGCGCCGCGGCGGCGCACGGCGGAGGCATTGGGGGTGGCATTCTGGCCCAGTTTCCAGGTCGGACGCTCGCCGAGGCGGGCGTTCCTCTGGAACTCCTGCATCTCGTCGTCCTTCATGCCCTGGAAGTAGTTGTAGGACTTGTTGTACTCCTGCACATGCTCGGTGCAGTAATTGTAGAACTTGCCCTCGTGGCCGCGGCCCATGGGCGCCTTGTGGCGGCCCGGGCGCGGGCAATCCGGCCAGTCGCACTGGGGAATCGTCTCCGCCGCCTTCTTCTTGTCGGTCGAAGGCTTCACGCGGATCTTGTCGAAGTATTTTGAATCGAGCTTCATCGCTGCCAATTATGGTGATAGAGCCGCGCCCAAGCAAGCCTCGTGCGCATGAGGGACCAAATGACGCCATCCCATGATCTCGGCCCCGTTGGCCAAAGAATCACCAAGAAGCTGAGCGAAAGTTTCGCGCCGGCGGCACTTCAGGTGATCGACGAGTCCCACCACCACGCGGGGCACTCGGGATCGCGGCCCGATGGCGAGAGCCATTTCCGCGTGGTCATCGTGGCGGAGGCTTTCCGAGGAAAGTCGCGGGTCGAGCAGCACAGGATGGTGAATGCCGCGCTGGCGGAGGAGCTGAAGGAGCGCGTGCACGCGCTGGCGATCCAGGCCTCGGCGGCGTAAGGGGCCTGCTTCACGCGCAGTCTTGATATCGTCATCGCGGGGCTTGTCCCGGCGATCCTCTTTGCCGCCGTGAAAGGATGGCCGGGACACGCCCGGCCATGATGGATGTGGGATTTCGCTGGACGGCTAATTGGCTTCCGGGGCCGCCTCGCCCTCGCGCTTCACCGGGCTCATGCGCAGCGCCGTGATCTGGTGGCGGCGCTTCTTCAGGATCTCGAAGCGGAAGCCGTGGAAGACGAAGGCCTGGCCGACTTCGGGGATCATACGCGCCTCGTGGATGACGAGGCCGGCGATGGTGTTGGCCTCATCGTCGGGGAGTGCCCAGTCGAAGGCGCGGTTCAGGTCGCGGATGGCGACGGAGCCATCGACGAGATAGGAGCCGTCGGGCTTCGGCCGCACGCCGGACGCCACTGCATCGTGCTCGTCCTTGATGTCGCCGACGATCTCCTCGATGATGTCCTCGAGCGTCACCAGGCCCTGCACCTCGCCATATTCATCGACCACGATGGCGAAGTGGCTCTTGCGCTTCAGGAAGGCATTGAGCTGGTCGGGGATGGCGCGGGTATCGGGCACGAACCAGGGCGGCAGAAGGATGTCCTCGATGTCGACCTTCGCGGCATCGCCATTGTGCTTCTGGAGTGCTGCGAAGAGGTTCTTGGCATGCAGCACGCCGATGATGTTGTCGGGCGTGTCCTTCCACACCGGGATTCGCGTGTGGCCGCTCTTCAGCACGGTGTTGACGATCTCCTTCGGGTCTTCCTCGATGTCGAGCATCGTCATCTTGGTGCGGTGGACCATGATGTCGGCGACCTCGAGGTCCTGCATGGCGAGGATGCCGGAGAGCATGTCGCGGTCGTTCTTCACCACCGTGCCGTCCTTGGCGTGGAGGTCGATCGCCTCGCGCAGTTCCTCATGCATGGTATGGGTTTCGTCCGCCGTGCCGGAGCCGGTCAGCGTGAGGAGCCCGCGCGCGGCGGCTTCGAGTGCCGCGGCAGGAGGCCCGAGCACGGCCACCAGCAGGGATGCGGGCCCTGAGAGCATCACCGCCGCACGGTCCGCACGGCGCGCCGCAAAGGCATCGGGCAGCACCAGGCCAAGGAAGGCGAAGACGACGATCAGCGCGATGGATGCGAGGCTCGCCTGCAGCAGCGGGAAAATGTGGAACAGCAGGAAGGCGGCAAGGCCGGCCGCCAGCATGGCCGCCAGCAGCTTGGCCAGCGCGAGCGCGCCCATGGTGCGGTCTTCGTCCTCCAGCAGCTTCAGCGCCGTCGCAGCACCCTGGATGCCGCGCTTCTGGAGTTCGCCGAGCCTCGTGCGCGATGCATTCCACAGGGCCGCCCGGAGGGCCGCCGCGAAGCCGGAAAGGACGAGCAGGGCGAGGATCGCGGCGCTGGTTAATCCAGGGTCGGGGCTCATCGCTGGCGGAGGTCCTCCGTCAGGAAGTTCAGCACGTCATGCTCGTTCACATCCCTGGCGATGAAGGCCTCGCCGATGTCGCGGGCGAGGATGAAGGTGAGCTTGCCGCCCTGGGCCTTCTTGTCCTGCCGCATGATCTCGACCAGCGTGGCGGGCGGCGGAAGTTCGCCCGGGATCTGCGAGGCGTGAATGGGCAGGCCCACCGACTTCAGGTGCCTGGCCACGCGGTCCGCGGTGCCGGGCGGGCAGAGCTTCTGGCGCTCGGAGAAGCGGAAGGCCTGCACCATGCCGATCGAGACGCCCTCGCCATGCAGCAGGCGCTGCGAATAGCCGGTGGCGGATTCGAGCGCATGGCCGAAGGTGTGGCCGAGGTTCAGAAGTGCGCGCACGCCGGTCTCGTGCTCGTCCTCCGCCACGATCTGCGCCTTGGCCTCGCAGGACTTGCGGATCGCATGGATTCGCGCCTGTGAATCGCCGCGCATGATGGCGGGGGCCGCACCCTCCAGCCATTCGAAGAAATCGGCATCGCCCAGCAGGCCATACTTGGCGACTTCGGCATAGCCTGCCGCCAGTTCGCGCTTCGGCAGCGTGTCGAGCAGCGCGATGTCGGTGATGACGGCGAGCGGCTGGTGGAAGGCGCCGATCAGGTTCTTGCCATAAGGCGAATTGATGCCGGTCTTGCCGCCAACGGACGAGTCCACCTGCGACAGGAGCGTCGTCGGGATCTGGATGAAGTCCACACCGCGCCGCAGGATCGCGGCGGCAAAGCCCGCGAGGTCGCCGATCACGCCGCCGCCGAAGGCGATGATGCGGTCGCGGCGTTCGATGCCGGCCGCCAGCAGCTTGTCGCAGAGTTCGGCGAGGTGCTGGTAGCTCTTGGTCTTCTCGCCCGGCGGCATGACGATGGCGGTGGAGCGGATGCCTTTCGCCGCCAGCGCGCGCTCAAGCGTCGCGAGATGCGCGGCGGCGACGTTCTGGTCGGTCACGATGGCGGTGAGCGGGCGCTTCAGGAAGGGCGCCACCACCTCGCCGGCCCGGGCCAGCAGGCCCTCGCCGATGTGGATGTCATAGCTGCGGTCGCCCAGCGAGACGGGCACGGTTTCGCGCCGTTCGGCGGCATTGAGGTCACTCATCACTGGTCTTCTTCTTGCTGTCCCATCCGTCCCACTGCGCCAGCGCCCGGACCACGTCGTTCACCATCTGGCCGTGCTGCACGTCGCGGCTTTCCACCGTGACGTCAGCCAGCGCATAGACCGGGTAGCGCTTGTCGATCAGGGCGCGCATCACCGCCTGTGGGTCCTCGTTCTGGAGCAGCGGCCGGTCCTGCCGCTTCATCACCCGCTTCATCAGGATTGGCAGCGTGGCCTTGAGCCAGACGGAGATGCCGCTCTCCTGGATGCGCTGCCGGGTCTCGTCGTTCATGTAGGCACCGCCGCCGGTGGCGAGCACCTGCGCGCCATTGCCGATCAGACGCTGGATCACCCGGCGCTCGCCCTCGCGGAAATAGGGCTCGCCATGGTCGGCGAAGATGTCCTTGATGGATTTGCCGGCCGCCGCCTCGATCTCGTGGTCGGCGTCGACGAAGGGGATGCGCAGCTTCTCGGCCAGCCTGCGGCCCACGCTCGTCTTGCCGGCCCCCATCAGACCGACGAGCACGATGGGGCGTTGCCCCAGCCGCTGCCGGACCAATTCGGTCTCCTTTGCAATCGAACGGCGTGCCATCCGGTCTCCTCAATTCCGGCCGGTTCTATCGTGCAAGGTGTTCCGCCGCAAAGCCTTTCCGAAGCGGAAGCGAACCGCTACACTGGCCTTCTGTGGTGGTGATCGATGCCCGATACGGTGAAATTCGTTCTGGTCGTGGGGTTTCTCGTGGGGGCGGTCTATGGCAGCGCCTGGGCGCTGTCGCATTTTCCGCCCGAGCAGACGGAAATCGTGAAGCCGCTGCCCAGCGAGAAGCTGCGTGCCAAATAGCGTCTCCCAGCGCCTGATCGACCGCTTCCTCGAAATGATGGCGGCCGAGCGCGGCGCATCGCGGAACACGCTTGCCGCCTACCGCCGCGACCTCGAAGCCTATGCCGAGGGCATCTCCGACCTCAAGGCGGCAGGGCCGGAGGATATCCGCCGGCACCTCGAAACGCTGGAGACCCTGGGCCTTGCCCGCTCCTCGGCAGCGCGCAAGCTTTCCGCCATCCGGCAGTTCCACCGCTTCCTGCATGGCGACGGGCTGGCGAAGGACAATCCCGCCACGGCGATCGACAGCCCGCGTGCCGCACGCCCGCTGCCCAAGATGATCTCGCAGGCCGACGTCGAGGCGCTGGCGGGGGCCGCCCGGGCGCGGGTGGGGAAGGCCGAGGGCAGGCAGCTCGTCAAGGCGCAGCGGATGCTGTGCCTGATCGAACTGCTCTATGCGACGGGGCTGCGCGTCTCCGAACTCGTCGGCCTCACGGCACAGGCGGCAAGTGCGGAGAAGGACTTCATCCTGGTCAAGGGCAAGGGCGGGCGGGAACGGCTGGTGCCGGTCTCCGCCACGGCGCGGGAGGCGCTGACGGACTATCTCGCAACCCTCCGCAAAACCGGCCTCGCGGGGTCGAAATGGCTGTTCCCGTCCTCGGGCGCCGCCGGGCACCTGACGCGGCAGCATTTCGCACTGGAGCTCAAGGCCCTGGGCCGGGAGGCCGGGCTCGATACCGCAAGACTCTCGCCCCACGTGCTGCGCCATGGTTTCGCCAGCCACCTGCTGGAGGGTGGGGCAGACCTCCGCGCCGTCCAGCAAATGCTTGGCCATGCTGACATTTCGACCACCCAGATCTATACCCACGTGCAGGCCGAGCGGCTGCGCGAGGTGGTGGAGACCCACCATCCGCTTGCCAAGAAAAGTTGACTTCCTGACTGAGCACGGCCAGTTTCCGCGCCAACACTGACCCGTTTCGAGGCCCAATGCCCACTTATCTCGATTTCGAAGCCCCTCTCGCCGAACTGGAAGGCAAGATCGCGGAACTGCGCGCGCTGGCCACCGGCGACAAGACCGTCTCGATCTCGGACGAGGTGAAGGGGCTGGAGAAGAAGGCGGCCAAGCAGCTGACCGACCTCTATGCCAGCCTCGAACCCTGGCAGAAGGCCCAGGTGGCGCGCCACCCGGAACGCCCGCATGCGGTGGACTACATCGGCCAGCTGATCACCGAATTCACCCCCATGGCCGGCGACCGCAAGTTCGCCGAGGACTTCGCGGTGGTGGGCGGCCTTGGCCGTTTCCAGGGCCAGCCCGTCATGGTGCTGGGCCAGGAAAAGGGCAATGACACGGCCTCCCGGCTCAAGCGCAACTTCGGCATGGCGCGCCCGGAGGGCTACCGCAAGGCGGTGAGGCTCATGGAAACGGCCGACCGCTTCGGGCTTCCCGTCATCTCCTTCGTCGACACCGCCGGCGCCTATCCCGGCATCGATGCGGAGGAGCGTGGCCAGGCGGAGGCCATCGCGCGCTCGACCGACTGCTGCCTGGCGCTTGGCGTTCCCACCGTCTCGGTGGTGATCGGCGAGGGTGGTTCCGGTGGCGCCATCGCGATTGCCACGGCCAACGTGGTGATGATGCTGGAACACGCCATCTACAGCGTCATCTCGCCCGAGGGTGCCGCCTCCATCCTGTGGCGCGACGCGGCGCGCGCCAAGGATGCGGCGGCAGCGATGAAGATCACCGCCCAGGACCTGAAGAAGCTCGGCGTCATCGACGAGATCATCCCGGAGCCCAAGGGTGGTGCGCACCGCGCGGCGTCCGAGGCGATTTCGGCCACCGGGGTGGCCATCGGCAAGGCCCTCGCCAGCCTCGAGGGCCTGTCGCCCGATGCGTTGCGCAGCCAGCGCCGGGAGAAGTTCCTCGCCATCGGCCGCAACCTCTAGCAGCCAGAGGTCTGCCCGCTTCCTGCCGCAAATCGCATCCACATAGGGGCGATGAACGTACAGGGACGGATGATGAATCGCCGCGAAATCCTGCTGGCCGGCCTTGCCGGCACCTCTCTCATGGGCCTGCCGCGCCTTGCCGTGGCCGAGCCCGAGCCGAAGCTCCTCACCGTGTCGAAGCGCGTGCTGGAGGTGAAGGGACGGGCCGCCACCGTCTATGGTCTCACCGGGCCCGACGGCAAGCCGGGCCTCTCCATGATGTTCGGCGAACATTTCCGCGTGCGGGTGAAGAACGACACCGACAGCGACACCATCATCCACTGGCACGGCCTCACCCCGCCCTTCGGCCAGGATGGCGTGGCCATGTATGGCGAGCCCGCCATCGCGCCCGGCGCCAGCAAGGACTACGACTTCGCCAATACCCGCGCCGGTACGCACTGGATGCATTCCCACATGGGCCTGCAGGAGCAGCAGCTGCTGGCGGCCCCCCTCATCGTCAACGAGGTGAAGCAGCCGGTGTTCGATGACCACGAGCATGTGGTGATGCTGCATGACTTCACCTTCCGCAACCCGCAGGAGATCCTCGCCGAACTGCAGGGTGGCGGCGGTGCACATGCCGGCCACACGATGCATGGCTCCTCGCAGGGCATGGACCATTCGCAGATGAACCATTCCGGCTCCAATGCAGGCGGCGGCATGATGCAGGGCATGGCGGGCATGATGGGGGGCGCCGGCATGCTGAACGACATCGTGTTCGATGCCTATCTCGCCAATGACCGGACGCTCGATGACCCCGAGGTCGTCACCGTGGAGAAGAACACGACGCTGAGGCTCCGCATCATCAATGGTGCTGCCGCATCCAACATGTGGGTCGATCTCGGCGCCATGGAGGGCGAACTCGTGGCGGTGGACGGCAATGCCATCTACCCGATGAAGGGCAGCCTCTTCCCGCTCGCCATGGCGCAACGCGCCGATATCCGGCTCACGATCCCGGCCGAAGGCGGTGCCTTCCCCGTTCTGTTCCGCCCCGAAGGAGTCAGGGCACGGACCGGCATCATCGTCGCCAGCAAGGGCGCGGCAATCCCCAGGCTGGCGGGGGAGGGCGACATGGCGCCGGCCCTCGACCTGTCGCAGGAACTGCTCTACCGCGCGGTGGCCAAGCTTCCGCAGGAACCGGTCAACCGCACCGAGATGCTGATGCTGACGGGCGGCGAGACGAACTATCTCTGGGGGCTCAACGGCGAGGCCGACCCGGCGCAGCCGCTGTTCACCATGCGCCAGGGCGAGCGCATCGCGGTGATGATGCACAACATGACCGGCA
Organism: Aestuariivirga litoralis; assembly: GCF_003234965.1. Classification (GTDB taxonomy): domain Bacteria; phylum Pseudomonadota; class Alphaproteobacteria; order Rhizobiales; family Aestuariivirgaceae; genus Aestuariivirga; species Aestuariivirga litoralis. The sequence continues at coordinate 763,392 of NZ_QKVK01000001.1, read as the reverse complement.
TGGCGCATCCGATGCATCTTCATGGCCACTATTTCAAGGTGATGGCCATCGGCAAGACCGTCATCGACGGCGCCCTGCGCGACGTGGTGCTGGTGCCCCCGATGGAGTCGGTGACCATCGTCTTCGATGCTGACAATCCCGGCTCATGGCCGTTCCATTGCCACCATGCCTATCACATGAATTCGGGCATGATGGGCACGGTGGGCTATACCAGCGCCGCCTGACGCCGCCGGTCTGGCTTTTCGCGGGGCGCGACCGTAAGTTCGCGCCCCAGTGAAGTCCGAAGAGCGGCGCGCCGATGAAGTACCTGATCCTGTCCAGTCCCCGAACGGGAAGCACCATGCTGGCCGCGGCCCTCAACGCCACCGGACGGGCTGGCCGGGTGAAGGAGTATTTTCACGCCAGCACGCTGGCCGAACAGGGACACCCGGAACAGGCGAAGCCCAGCATGCTCGCCTATTACGAGCGCGTGGTCGCCGCCAACACATCCGCCAATGGCGTGTTCGGCATGAAGCTGCACTTCAACCAGTTCCACAACGTGTTTGGCGGCAAGCGCATCGGCATGCCGAGCGGCGTCAGCTTCCTGCGCAGCTTCGACAGGCATGTCCTGGTGTTTCGCCGCGACAAGATCCTGCAGGCGATTTCCGAGCTTCTGGCCACCAAGTCCGAGCTGTGGAACACCGGCGACCGGGCCGCCGCCGGCCGGGCCGGCGCGGCGCTCTCGGACGACGACATTCCGCTCCTCGCCAACATCATGAGCCGCCAGGTCGCCGAGGAATATGCCTGGCGCAGCCTGCTGCATGACTGCGCCATCACTTTCCTGGAACTCGCCTATGAGGACGTGGTGGCGAGCCCCGCGGCGGAACTGGGGCGGCTTGCCGCCCATCTCGGCATAGCCGGGCTGGACGTGCTGGCGCCGGCGCAGGACACCGTCAAGCTCACCGATCCGGCGCAGACGCAGGCGATCAAGCAGCGTTTCCTCGCCGCGCTGGGTGCCGGCGCGGCATAGCGCGCCGCACTAGAGCACGCGCCCCATCGAGAAGCCGGTGGCGAGATATTTCCGCATGAAGATGATGAGGATGAGGCCGGGCAGCAAGCCGAGGACGCTGGCGGCGGAGAGCAGCGCAAGATCACCCGTCATCACCCCCGCGGCGCGCGTCATGATGCCGGCGATGGGCTTTGCATCGATGGTGGTCAGCGCATTGGCCAGCATGTACTCGATCCACGAGAACATGAAGCAGAAGAAGGCGGCGACCGCGATGCCCGGTGCGATCTGCGGAATGAGGATGCGCCCCATGAACGACAAGATGCCGTGGCCGTCGATGCGCGCACTCTCGTCCATCTCGCGCGGGATCGCGGAGATGAAGCCCTCGAGGATCCAGATGGCCAGCGGCACGTTGAAGAAGCAATGCGCGATGGCCACCGCGATGTGAGTGTCGATCAGCCCCAGGTCGGAGAAGATCTGGACGAAGGGGGCGAGCAGAATCGCGGGCGCCATCATGCGGAACATCAGGAGGCCGAAGAACAGCCCCCGGTGCCCGAAGAAATCATGCCGCGAAAAGGCATAGGCGGCGGGCAGCGCCACCATCACCGAAATCGCCACGTTGAGCAGCACGTAGATGACGGCGTTGACATAGCCCATGTACCAGTCCGGATCGCTGAAGATCAGGGCATAGTTCTCGAGGTTCACGGCATGCGGAAGGAAGGTGAGGCCGCCGCCGATCTCGGCATTGGTCTTGAAGCTCATCACCAGCAGCCAGTAGACCGGCGTCATCAGCAGGGCCACATAGACCAGCGGGGCCATCGACAGGCGGCCCTTCATGCCGGCCGCTCGCGGCGCGGAACGATGAGGCTGAAGAAGGCCCAGGAGATGGCCACGACGATCAGCAGGTAGAGGATCGACATGGCCCCGCCCTCGCCCAGGTCGAACTGGATCGTCGCCGTCTGGACCAGTTCATGCGACAGGAAGGTGGTGGAGACGCCGGGGCCGCCGCGGGTCACCACATAGGCCTCGGCATAGATCATGAAACTGTCCATCAGCCGCAGCAGGATGGCGATCAGCAGCACGAGGCGCAGTCGTGGCAGCTCGATGTGGCGGAAGATGGCCCAGCGGCCCGCCCCGTCGATGCGTGCTGCCTGGTAATAGGCCTGCGGAATGGCGCGAAGCCCCGCATAGCACAGCAGCACCACGAGGCTGGTCCAGTGCCAGGCGTCCATGAGCAGCAGGACGGCCCACACCACTGCCTTGTTGTTCATGTCCAGCCCGGGGCCCATGGCGGTGAAGATGGCGTGGAGAAGACCGATGCGCGGCATCGTCATCACCTTGAACAAGTAGCCGACGACGATCTGCGGCGCGAGGAGTGGAATGGCCAGCAGCACGATCAGCACCGCTGCCCATGGCCCCGCCGCCGGCAGGCGCAGCGCGATGTAGATGCCGAGCGGCACCTCGATGAGCAGGACCAGGGCGGAATAACCCAGGCTGCGCGCCAGCGCCCACCAGAACTCGGGCGAGGACAGGACGCTCACATACCATTGCGGCCCGACCCAGACGAAGCTGTTGCCGGCGAAGGTGTCATGGAGCGAATAGAAGGCGATGAAGCCTGCCGGCACGACCCCGCTCACCGTCATCACCAGCAGGGCGGGAAGCAGTAGCAGAAAGACCGTGAAACGCCCCGACATGCGCGGCAGGATGCCCCTCGCCGATGCGCGGCGTCAAGCAGCCGCTTGGTCCTGCCAACCCGGACGGTCCGATCCCGCGAGGTCAATGTGGCGGCGCGCCGAGCGCCTGCCTGATGTCGTCCGCGAACAGGGCGGCGCCTGCGGTCGAAATGTGCTTTTCGTCCTTGTAGGTTTCCCGCCCGGCGCCGTCGGCGAAGCGGACATCGCCGTCCGGGCCGACAAGCTTCGCGGCGGTATCGATCACCACGACCTTGTCCGATGCATGGGCGTGGAGGAACCGGTTGACCGATTGCCGTATTGCGGCCTGCCGGACGTCCTCGCCAAAGGGCGGCCTGATGCCCTTGCGAATCCCCTCGCGCGACGCGACAGGGGGCAGCGACGGGATCTGGTCCATGATGATTATCTTTCCGGTGTGCGGGCCTATTTCCGCAAGGGCGGTGTCCAGCCGCCCCGGGTGATGCTTCAGCTTCTCGCGCCATTCCATGCCGATGATCACGAAATCCGGCCTGGTCTTGCGGATGACGGCAAGGCTGTCTGCCCACAGCGTGGTCTCGGCAGCGCCGACGGGCGGAAGCGGGTCGCCCGAGGCGACGCTGGCGACGACCAGGGTCAGGCCCAGCTCCCGGGCGATCTCCCGCAGCGTGTAGCCATACATCGAGCCGTTGCTGTCGCCCATCAGCACCACTGTTCCGCGCGATGGCCGTTGCTCGAAGACGAGACCGCCGGACGCAACGTCGGACGGGTCCGCATTGATGTAGTAATTGGCACGTATGTGCAGGCCCAGCGGCACCAGCAGGACGAGGGCGGTGACGAGGAAGGCATAGGACAGCCGCTTGCTCGCCGGGCGGTTGAGGAAGCGGCGGGACGGGGCCTCCACCAGGAGATAGGTGGCGCCCACGGCCAGCACCGTCAGCATCAGCTTGCAGGCCGTGCGGAATAGTTCGGACGAGGCATAGAAATGATAGTCGACCAGGCAGAAGATCGGATAGTGCCAGAGATAGAGCGTATAGGAGAGTTTACCCACGAGCACGAAGGCCGGCAACCGCAGCAGGCGCGATGCCACATCGCCTTCGGCCGGGTTCACGCTGACCAGCGTGACGGCGCCGATCACCGGCAGAAGGGCGTAGAAGCCGGGAATGGCCATGCTGCCGTCGAGGATGAGGCAGGAGCCGATGATGAGCATCAGCCCGGCTGCCCTCAGGCCGGAACCAAGCCTGCCGAAATGGCCCGGCCGGAACGGTGCGGCGGCCATCGCGGCCAGCGAGCCGGCGAGCAGTTCCCAGGCCCGTGAGGGCAGCGAGAAGAACGCCCATTGCGGGCTGTGATAGGTGAGCACGATGCAGAGGGCGAGGCTTGCCGCGAAGGCCCCGGCCACGATCGTCCGGGCGTGGCGCGGAACGACGGCGAGAAGGGTCATCAGGAACAGCGGGAAGACCAGGTAGTACTGTTCCTCGACCGACAGCGACCAGTAGTGCAGGAAGGGCTGCGCATCGGGCGAGAATGCAAAATAGTCGCCCTGGTAGATGAACTTCATGTTCGCCACTGACAGCAGTGCTGCAACGAAGACGGCACCGCTCGATGCGAAGTCCTGCGGCGTATAGACGAGCCACGCGAAGAACAGCGTTGCCGTGGCAACGAGAAGGAAGGCCGGGGCAATGCGCGCGATGCGGCGCTGGTAGAACCCCGAGAAGGTGAAGGTACCGCTGCGCTGCGCTTCCAGGATCAGCGCCGTGATCAGGAAGCCGGAGATGACGAAGAAGACATCGACGCCGACGAAGCCGCCCGGAAGCCAGTCCCGCTTCAGGTGGAAGGCCACGACAGCCAGGACCGCGACCGCGCGCAGTCCGTCGATATCGGGCCGGTACTTCATGCGCTGAACAGAACTCCCCACGCGGCAGGGCCGCTTGGCCCTGTGTAACACCCAGGCCGGCGCAACGCCCAGTGCCCGAGCAGGAAAATCGGGGCGCGCCACCCGCATTGCCTCGATTTCCGGTTGAGTATAAGTGTCGAACTCCCGCCGGCCCGCCGCTGCCTGATCAGGAGAGCTTCCGCCGCCATGATGCAACACGCAATGCCCCGCCAGCCGCTCTGGCTGCGCCTTCTGCAGGCGCCGGTGAGCCGCATTGTCATTCTGGGCGGGATCGTGTTCTACCTGATGGCCTGGACGGAGGGGCGCATTCAGGAGGTCAGCGCCCATCCGCTGATCGGCACTGCCATTGCGCTCGGCATGGCGCTGGTGGTGATGGCGCTCTATGCCGCCTGGGGACGGCTGATCGAGCGCCGCGCGGTGTCCGAGCTCTCCCTCTCGGGCGCGGGCCGCGAGTGGGCGGTCGGCGGCCTGCTCGGTGTCGGGCTCTATACCGCCTGCGTGCTGCTGCTGATGGCAGTCGGCATGTACCGGATCGAGGGTTTCAATCCGCTGTCCTACATGGTGCCGGCCATTGCGATGGCGGTGAAGTCCTCGGTCTTCGAGGAGCTGCTGTTTCGCGGCGTGCTGTTCAGGTCCGTCGAGCAGATGGGCGGCAGCTGGATCGCGATCATCGTCTCCTCGCTGGTCTTCGGCGTCATCCACCTGCTCAACCCGGATGCCACGATCGCCGGCGCGGTCTATATCGCCATCGAGGCGGGCCTGTTGCTGGCGGCCGCCTATCTGGTCACGCGCCGCCTGTGGCTGGCCATCGGCTATCACATGATGTGGAACTACGTGCAGTCGGCCGTGTTCTCCGGCATCGTCTCGGGCGGCGTGGCGCTGCCCGGCCTGTTGCAGGTCCGGATCGAGGGGCCACGCTTCTATACCGGGGGCTCATTCGGCATGGAGCAGTCGGTGTTTGCCCTCGTGCTCTGCACCATCACCGGGGCGCTGCTGCTGGCAATCGCCATCCGCCGCGGCCATCTCGTCCCGGCCCCGTGGAACCGCAAGGCGTGAGCGGGAAGAGCCGGGCAGGCTCGGCTCTTCCCGGCAGCGCAGCCTTTAGACGAAGGCCCCGTGGCAGTGCTTGTAGCGCTTGCCCGAGCCGCAGGGGCAGGGGTCGTTGCGCGAGACCTTGCCCCAGGTCTTGGGGTTGTTGGGGTCGATGCCGGTCCGGCCCTGGGCCAGCGTCAGCGCGGCCTGGGAGAGCTCGTCCTCGCCCGTCACCGGGTCGATGTGGTGGGCCACCATCTCCGGCAGTTCGTCGGCGTCGGGAAGTTCCGTCAGCTCGGAGGGATCGCGCATCTGGATCTCGACGCGCATGACCTGGGCGGTGACGTTCTCGCGCAGGCGGTCGACCATGTTCTCGAAGAGATTGTAGCCTTCGGTCTTGTATTCGTTGAGGGGGTCGCGCTGGCCATAGCCGCGCAGGTGGATGACCTGGCGCAGCTGCTCCACCGTGATGATGTGGTCGCGCCACAGCTGGTCCAGCGTGCGCAGCAGGAAGGTCTTCTCGACCTGGCCCATCACCTCTTCGCCATAGCGGGCGCGCTTCTCGGCATAGTGCTGGTCGGCGGCCTTGGTCACGCGCTCGAGGATCTCCTCCTCGGCGATGCCTTCTTCCTTGGTCCAGTCGGCGACCGGGAAGTCGATGCCGACGACCTCGAGCAGGCGCTCGCGCAGGCCCGCGGCATCCCACTGCTCGGCATAGGTGTTGGGCGGGATGTGCTTGTGGACCAGGTCCTCGATGGTGTGGTGGCGCATGTCGTCGATGGTCTCGGCGACTTCCTCGCCCTTCATGATGCCGATGCGCTGGTCGAAGATGACCTTGCGCTGGTCGTTCATCACGTTGTCGAACTTGAGGAGGTTCTTGCGGATGTCGAAGTTGCGGGCCTCGACCTTCTGCTGCGCCTTTTCCAGCGCCTTGTTGATCCACGGGTGGACGATGGCCTCGCCCTCCTTGAGGCCCGACATGGTCAGCATCGAATTCAGCCGCTCGGAGCCGAAGATGCGCATCAGGTCGTCTTCCAGCGAGAGGTAGAACAGCGAGCGGCCGGGGTCGCCCTGGCGGCCGGAGCGGCCGCGCAGCTGGTTGTCGATGCGGCGGCTTTCGTGGCGCTCGGTGCCGATGACGAACAGGCCGCCGGCGTCCAGCACCGTCTGCTTGTTGGCTTCGATCTCCTGGCGGATGGCGGCGATGCGTTCATCGCGTTCAGGGCCTTTCGGCATGTCGGCGAGTTCGATGGCAACGCGCATGTCGAGGTTGCCGCCCAGCTTGATGTCGGTGCCGCGGCCGGCCATGTTGGTGGCGATGGTGACCGCACCCGGCACGCCGGCCTGGGCAACGATCGCGGCTTCCTGCTCGTGATAGCGGGCGTTCAGCACGCTGTGCGGCACGCCCTTGGCCTTCATCATCTCCGACAGCACTTCGGATTTCTCGATCGAGGTGGTGCCGACCAGCACCGGCTGGCCGCGGGTGCGGGCCTCGGCGATGGTGTCGATGATCGCCTCGTATTTCTCGCGCGCCGTGCGGAAGACCTGGTCGTCCTCGTCCTTGCGGGCCACCGGCACGTTGGTGGGGATGTCGAGCACCTCGAGGCCATAGATGTCCATGAACTCCTCGGCCTCGGTCAGTGCCGTGCCGGTCATGCCGGCCAGCTTGGCGTAGAGGCGGAAGTAGTTCTGGAAGGTGATGGAGGCCAGCGTCACGTTCTCGGGCTGGATCGCCACGTGTTCCTTGGCCTCCAGCGCCTGGTGCAGGCCTTCCGAATAGCGCCGGCCCGGCATCATGCGGCCGGTGAACTCGTCGATGATGACGACCTGGCCGTCCTTGACGATATAGTCCTTGTCGCGCTGGAACAGCTTGTGGGCACGCAGCGCCTGCTGCACGTGGTGCACGATGGTGACGTTCTCGGCGTCATAGAGGTTGGTGCCGCGCAGCAGCCCGGCCGCTCCGAGCACCTGCTCGAGATGCTCGTTGCCCTTCTCGGTGAGGGTGACGGAGCGCTGCTTCTCGTCGAGGTCATAGTCCTCGGGCGTCAGCGCCGGGATGAACTGGTTCACCGCATTGTAGAGGTCCGACTTGTCGTCGACGGGGCCTGAAATGATGAGCGGCGTGCGGGCCTCGTCGATGAGGATCGAGTCGACCTCGTCGACGATTGCGAAGTTGTGCCCGCGCTGCACCATCTCCTCGAGGTGGTACTTCATGTTGTCGCGCAGGTAGTCGAAGCCCAGCTCGTTGTTGGTGGCATAGGTCACGTCCGAGGCATAGGCGTCGCGGCGCTCCTCGTCGGACAGGCCGTGCACGATCACGCCCGTGGTCAGGCCGAGGAAGCCATAGATCTGGCTCATCCAGCCGGCGTCGCGCTTGGCGAGATAGTCGTTGACGGTGACGACGTGCACGCCCTTGCCGGTCAGCGCGTTGAGGTAGACGGGCAGGGTGGCGACCAGCGTCTTGCCTTCGCCCGTCTTCATCTCGGCGATGCGGCCCTCGTGCAGCACCATGCCGCCGATGAGCTGCACGTCGAAGTGGCGCTGGCCCAAGGTGCGCTTGGCAGCCTCGCGCACGGTGGCGAAGGCGGGCACCAGCAGGTCGTCGAGGTCCTTGCCGCCGGCCAGCTGCTCCCTGAACATGGCGGTGCGCGCCCTGAGCTCGTCGTCCGACAGCGCGGCCAACTCCGGTTCAAGGGCGTTGATCGCCTCCACCCGGCCGCGATACTTGGCGATCTGGCGGTCATTGCTGGAGCCGAAAATCCGAGCGGCGATGCCGCGCAATCCGAACATTGATTCGTATCCTTCAGGAGGGGGACGTCCGCCCCCGTGTCGAGGCGCTTTCTAGTCAAGTTGCCGTGCCGGAGCAATGCGCCGCCGCGGGGAAAATCACGCCGGCTGCCACATGGGCCCAAGCCTCCGCAATTTCAATGTGTTGCATTGGCGCAACAGGGGTTTCATCTGTGGCACGCCCACTTGCATGGCTGTGGCAACGCGACCAATGTGCGGTCGAATTGCGACGGCCCGGACCGACGTGGACGGGGGCTTATTCTTGCCTTCTTTGAGGGACAAAGAGCAGCGCCCGGCCGATGGCACCCGGGGTGGTCGATGGCCTCTTGAACGGTGGACTTGAATGTCGTTTTCCCGAAAGTTTCTAATGTCTTGCGCGGCAACCGCGCTGCTGGGCCTGAGCCTCGCCATGCCCGCCCGGGCGCAGGAGGACGTGGCGCCCAAGGACGACAAGGTCATCGCCATCGTCAACGGCCACGAGATTCGGGTGTCGGAAGTCCAGATGGCGACGGACGACATCATCGGCCAGCTGCCGGACATGCCGCCGAAGCTGCGCTACCCCTTCGTGGTGGAATACCTGATCGAGCGCCACCTGCTCGCCCAGTACGCCGTTAAGGAAGGCATCGCCGAGACCGAGGAATACAAGCGCCGCCTTGCCCTGTACCAGGCCAAGGCGCTGCGCGACGCCTATTTCTTCCAGAAGATCCGCCCGATGGTGACGGAGGAGATGATCCGCGCCGCCTATGACGAAGAGGCCGCCAAGCTGCAGCAGACGGAGCGCGTGCGCGCCCGCATGATCCTCGTCGCCAGCGAAAAGGAAGCCCAGGACATCGAGAAGATGCTGGCCGATGGCCAGAAGTTCGAGGACCTGGCCAAGAAGTACAGCCTCGACGGCTCGAAGGACTATGGCGGTGACCTCGGCTATTTCACCGCCGCCGAGATGGTGCCCGAATTCTCCAAGGCGACCTTCGCCCTCAAGGTGGGCGAGACCTCGCAGCCGGTGAAGACCGATTTCGGCTGGCACATCATCCGCCTCGAGGACAGGAAGCAGGGCGCCGCCCAGCCCTATGACCAGGTGAAGCAGGCCATCCGCAACGTGCTGCTGCGCCAGAAGGTCGGCGAGGTGATGAGCAAGATCCGCGAGGCCTCGAAGGTCGAGATCCTCGACGACGACCTGAAGAAATATGCCGAGGAGGCCGCCAAGGCCGCCAAGAACTACCAGGAAACCAAGCAGAAGGTACTGGACCAGTCCGGCGGCGCCGCGGCTCCGGCCGCCGGCGAGGATGCGACCGGCGGCGATGCCTCCGGCAAGGGCGACCTGCAGCTTCCGGCCCAGTAAGACCCGACACCATAACCGTGCAGTTCTGAGGGGGGCTCGCCATGGCGCAACAACACCAGGTCTCTCCGCTGGCACCGGCGGCCTTCCCGGAGCTGCCGCCCATTTCGGGCGTGACGCTGGCGGCCGCCGAAACCGGCATCCGCTACAAGAACCGGCCTGACGTGCTGCTCGCCGTCATGCCGGCCGGCACAACGGTGGCCGGTGCCTTCACCCGCTCCAAGTCGCGCTCCGCGCCGGTGGACTGGTGCGTCGACAGCCTCGAGGGCGGCACGGCCCGCGCCGTCGTCATCAATGCCGGCAATGCCAATGCCTTCACCGGCAAGGCCGGTGTGGCCACCGTCACCGCCGTGGCCAAGGCGGCCGCGAAGCAGCTGGGCTGCAAGCCGCACGAAATCTTCCAGGCCTCGACCGGTGTCATCGGCGAGCCGCTGGACCCCTCCTTCATCACCAATGCCCTGCCGCAGCTCGCCCAACAGGCGAAGCCGGACCAGTGGGCCATGGCGGCCCGGGCCATCATGACCACCGACACCTTCCCCAAGGCGGCCACCGCCAGGGTGAAGCTCGGCGGCAGGACGGTCACCATCAACGGCATCGCCAAGGGTTCGGGCATGATCGCGCCGGACATGGCGACCATGCTGGTCTTCCTCTTCACCGATGCCGCCATCCCCGCGAAAGCGCTGCAGAAGCTGTTGTCGAAGGCGGTGGGCAAGAGCTTCAACTGCATCACCGTCGACGGCGATACCTCGACCTCGGACACCGTGCTGCTCTTCGCCACGGGTGCGGCCGGCAATTCCACCAAGGGCCTGAAGGCCGATGGCGACGAGCTCAAGGGCTTCGCCAAGGCGCTCAACGGCCTGTGCATGGACCTCGCGCACCAGGTGGCGAAGGATGGCGAAGGGGCGGAGAAGTTCATCGAGATCGCCATCACCGGTGCCGAGGACGACAAGGCCGCGCACAGGATCGCCATGTCGATTGCCAATTCGCCGCTGGTGAAGACCGCGGTGGCCGGCGAGGACGCCAACTGGGGCCGCGTCGTCATGGCCATCGGCAAGGCCGGCGAGAAGGCGATCCGCGACAAGCTGAAGATCAGGATCGGCGGCATCACGGTCGCCAGGAACGGCATGCGCGACCCCGCCTACAAGGAAGCCGAGATCATGCCGCACATGAAGGGCCGCCATATCGTGATCGAGGCGGATGTGGGTGTTGCCAAGGGCAAGGCCCGGGTGTGGACCTGCGACCTCACCCACGCCTACATCGACATCAACGGCTCCTACCGCAGCTAGACCCATGAAGATCGTCCTTGTCGCCGCCGTCGCGCTGGTCGACAAGGACGGCCGCGTGCTGCTCTCCCAGCGCCCGATGGACAAGCAGCTCGGCGGCCTGTGGGAGTTCCCGGGCGGCAAGGTGGAGGCGGGCGAGCGCCCCGAAGCGGCATTGATCCGTGAACTGAAGGAAGAGCTCGGCATCGACGTGGCTGAATCCTGCCTGGCACCCCTCACCTTCGCCAGCCACGCCTACGAGGACTTCCATCTCCTGATGCCGCTTTATGTCTGCCGCCGCTGGAAGGGCCAGGTGGTGGGGGCCGAGGGCCAGGCCATCGCCTGGGTCAGGCCGCTGAAGCTGAAGGACTATCCCATGCCACCGGCGGATATCCCGCTGATCCCGCACCTGGTGGATTTGCTCTGAACATGAAGCTCGTCACCCCGGCGAAGGCCGGGACCCAGCTTTGCGTCAGCACACCCGGAAAGAAAGCGGGGTCCCGGCTTTCGCCGGGAGGACGGAAGTCAGGGCAGCTTCTTCTCGTCCACCCTCAGCGCATCCGCCAGCCGCGCCTTGGCGCTTCCCGGCTTCAGCGGCTGCTGCTGGCTGTCATGCGGGGCCCAGCCGGTCAGCCAGGCGATTTCGATGGTGGCGCGCACGCGGCCATCGGGGTCGGTGAAATTCTGCTGGTAGTGGTTGACGGCGGCCCCCAACAGCCTGCGGCTCACCGGCAGTTTCGAGCGGCCGGCGAGATTGTTGGAGAGGCCAAGCTCGCGGATCTCGTGGATCAGCGCGATTGCATCGGCATAGCGCACCATGGTGCGGTCGAGGTCGGCGACGGGGAGGGCGAGGCCGGCGCGCTGCAGCAGTGCGCCGAGTTCACGCACGTCGATCATCGGGGCGACGCGCGGCGAAACACCACCCGACATCGCGGCTTCTGCGGCAAGCCAGGACTGGCGCAGTTCGGTGAGGGTATCGCCGGCGAAGAGGCAGGCGAGAAGCAGCCCGTCGGGCTTCAGCGCACGGCGCATCTGGATCAGCGCGCCCGGCACGTCGTTGAAGGTCTGGAGGTCGAGCACGCTGAAGACGGCGTCGTAACGTTGCTGCGGCAGGCCAAGGTCGTCAGTGGCGGAAGGAGTCCTGGTCTCCACCTCCTTCACCTGCCCGCCTTCCTTCAACCGGGCCGCGATGGCTTCGGGCTCCGAAGCGATGAGCAGCACATGCGCGAAGCGGCGGTTGACGAAGGCGAGGCGCTCCACCAGCTCCTCCGCGATGGTGCGGGTCAGGATGCTGGGCTCCGCGCCGCGCCGGCGTACCGCGCGCGCAGCGGCGAGCGCACGGTCGAAGAGGGGAGGGGCACCCGCCATCAGCCCACCAGTTCCCGACGGATGAGATCGTAGGTGGCGCGGTCGGGAGCGGAGATGATGCCGCCCTCGTGTGTCATCGCATCATAGGGCCTGCCATCGAGCAGCGCCGAGAAGCCGCCCGCTTCGGCATGGATCAGCACGCCCGCCGCATGGTCCCAGGGCATCAGCTTGTAATGCAGCGAGAAGTGCACGAGGCCGTCGGCGATCAGGCGATACTCATAGGCGGCACAGCGATAGTTGAAGCTCGCCTTGGTCTTGGTGAGATTGGCGACCGTGCGGGACCGCTGCGGCTCCGGCATCAGGTACCAGGAGGTGAGGCCGGTCATTTCGGAAAGAACGTCCGGCTTCGCCACGGCGAGGTCGCGCGTGCGGCCGGTGGCGCTCTCGGCCCAGGCGCCGGTGCCCTTCAGGCCCTTGCGCCAGTCACGGCCCACGGGGTCATAGATCAGCCCGGCCACCGTCTCGCCCTTCGCCACCACGGCGGCCATCACGCCGAACAGCGGCAGGCCCCAGGCGAAGTTGGAGGTACCGTCGATCGGGTCGACGATGATGCAAAGGTCGGCGCCACCGATCCTGTCGAGCAGGCCCTTGTCGCGTGCAACCGATTCCTCGCCCACGAAGAGCGCAGTGGGAAAGGCCTTGGCGCAGAGGTCGCGGATGCGCCATTCGCCCTGCTCGTCGGCATCGGTGACGAGGTCGAGGGCACCGGTCTTCTCGCGGATGCCGCCATCCTCGAGGCTCCGGAAGCGCGGCATGATTTCGGCATCGGCAGCCTCCGCCAGGATGGCGGCGAGGCGGTCGAGATCGGCGCGGGAAAATGACATCGGGGCAGGCTCCGGGTTGGCTCGCGCCGCTGTTAGACCAATCGCGCAAGGGAATCCACGGTTGCCGCGTCCCATGTTACGATGGGTCATGATTTTCACCTTGAGCACTGTCCCGGCCCGCCTCTGGCGCGGTGTGCTGGACTTCGTCACACCCAGCCTGTGCCTGTCCTGCGGCGTGGCGGTGGGCGAACCGGCAAGCCTCTGCGTGGCCTGCTGGGGCAAGCTCAGGCTGATCGAGGAGCCGGTCTGCGACGCGCTGGGAACCCCCTTCGCCTATGACCAGGGCGAGGGGGCGCTCTCTGCCGCGGCACTCGCCGATCCGCCCGCCTGGGATCGTTCCCGGGCCGCCGCACTGTTCGACGACGAGGCCGCAAGACTGGTCCACGCGCTGAAATACCGCGATCGGCCGGAGGCCGGACTGCTCATGGCGCGGATGATGGCACGGGCCGGGCGCCGGCTGATCTCCGGGGCGGACGTGATCCTGCCCGTGCCGCTGCACCGCTGGCGCCTGTGGCGCCGGCGCTTCAACCAGTCCGCCTTTCTCGCCCAGCAGATTTCCCTCGCCGGCGGCACGCCCTGGCGGCACGACGTGCTCATGAGGGCCCGTGCCACCCGCGCCCAGGTGGGGCTGGACGAGGAAGCGCGGCGCAGGAACGTCCGCAACGCCTTTGCCGTGAGGCCTGACAGGCTCGCCGCAGTGGCCGGGAAATCCGTGCTGCTGGTCGATGACGTGCGGACGACCGGCGCCACTGCCGAGGCCTGCGCGCTGGCCCTGAAGAAGGCCGGCGCGGCCCGTGTCAGCCTGCTGACCTTCGCCCTTGTCCAGCTCCCGGCGAAGCCTCATATTTGAGGCATCATGCAGAAAGTCACGATCTACACCACGCCCTATTGCCCCTACTGCCACGCCGCCAAGGCGCTGTTGAAGAAGAAGGGTGTCAGTTTCGATGAGATCGACGTGCAGGACCGGTCGCTGCGCCAGCAGATGATGCTGCGCGCCAATGGCCGCCACACCGTGCCGCAGATCTTCATCGGCGAGACCCATGTCGGTGGCTCCGACGACATCCATGAGCTCGACCGGCGCGGCCAGCTGGACCCGCTCCTGAACGCGCAGTGATCCGCGCTGCCCTGATCCAGCTGCGCTCCGGGACCGACATGGCGCGCAATGTCGCCGCGGCCTCCGCGCTGATCCGCGAGGCGGCGGGCCAGGGTGCGAATTTCATCTCGACGCCGGAGATGACCAACATCCTGGAACCGGACCGGCCGCGCCTGCGCGCGCTGGCGCGGCCGGAAGCGGAGGACGCGAGTGTCGCCGCCTTTTCCGCCCTCGCGGCGGAACTCGGGCTCTGGCTCAACATCGGTTCGCTGGCGCTGAAGGGCGACGGCGAGAAACTCATCAACCGCTCGCTGCTCTTTGCTCCCGATGGCCTCATCGCGGCGCGCTACGACAAGATCCATCTGTTCGACGTCGACCTGCCGACGGGCGAATCCTTGCGCGAGTCGCATGCCTATGAAGGGGGTGCGCACGCCGTGCTGGCGGACACGCCGCTCGGCGCCATCGGCCTCACCATCTGCTACGACATGCGCTTTCCCCATCTCTACCGCGCGCTGGCGCAGGCGGGGGCGAAGCTCTTCACCGTGCCCTCCGCCTTCACCGTGCCCACGGGCCAGGCGCACTGGCACGTGCTGCTCCGCGCGCGCGCCATCGAGACTGGGAGCTTCGTGCTGGCGGCGGCACAGGGCGGGAAACACGAGTCGGGCCGCGAGACCTATGGCCACTCGCTCATCGTCTCGCCCTGGGGCGAGGTGCTGGCGGAGGCCGGAACCGAGCCCGGCATCGTGATTGCCGACCTTGATCTCGCGCAGGCGGACCTCGCGCGTGCCCGCATCCCGGCGCTGCGCCACGACCGGCCCATCGACTTAACGGTCTTGAAACCGGACTGCGTAATCGTTACCTCATCGCCATGATCCATTACGACCTCATATGCGACAAGGGCCATGCCTTCGACGGCTGGTTCCGCAACAGCGCCGCCTATGACGAACAGGCGGGCCGGGGCCTCGTCACCTGCACCCAGTGCGGCTCGACCAAGGTCGAGAAGCAGCTGATGGCGCCTGGCATCCCGGTGAAGTCCAACCGCAAGAGCGACCAGAAGATGGTGGCCGCTCCCGCCGATCCGCGGCTCGCCGAACTCATGACCATGATGCGCGAGATGCGCCGGCATGTGGAAGAGAACGCGGAATATGTCGGCGACCGCTTCGCCGAGGAAGCCCGCAAGATCCACTACGAGGAAAGCGATGCGCGCGGCATCTACGGCAACACCTCGCCCGACGAGGCCAAGGCGCTGATCGAGGAAGGCATCGCCGTGCACCCGCTGCCGCGTTTGCCGGAGGACGGGAACTGACGCCCAACGGGCGTCATCCCGGCGAAGGCCGGGATCCAGCTTTCCTTGCTTACCCCCGCCCGATATAGGGCATCTTCGTCGCCATCACCGTCACGAACTGCGCATTGGCCTCGAGCGGCAATGACGCCATGTACATCACCGTTTTCGCGACATTGGCGACGTCCATGGTCGGTTCCGGCGCCATGGTGCCGTTGGCCTGGGGCATGCCGGTCTTCATCTTCTCGGTCATCTCGGTGCCGGCATTGCCGATGTCGATCTGGCAGACCGCAATGTCATACTTGCGCCCGTCGAGCGAGCCCGCCTTGGTGAGGCCCGTCACCGCATGCTTGGTAGACGTATAGGGCGCGGAGTTGGGCCTCGGCGCATGGGCCGAGATCGAGCCGTTGTTGATGATGCGGCCACCGCGCGGGCTCTGCTCCTTCATCATGCGGAAGGCCTCCTGCATGCAGTAGAAGACGCCCGAAAGATTGACGTTCACCACGTTCTGCCACATCTCGATCGACAGGTCCTCGAGCAGGATGGTGCCCGGCGCACCGGTGCCGGCATTGTTGAACAGAACATCGAGCCGCCCGAACTTCGCCTTCGCCGCCGCGAAGAGCGCCTTCACGGATCTCGGATCGGAGACGTCGGTCGGCACCGCCAGCGCCGTGTCGCCAATCTCCCTGGCCACGGCATTCAGCAGGTCGGCACGGCGGCCGGCCAGCACCACGTGGTAACCCTCCTTGGCGAAGGCCAGCGCCACCGCCTTGCCGATCCCCGAACCGGCACCCGTCACCATCGCAACCTTCATCAATTCCCCCTCAGGTCCTTCCACGCCGCCACGAAATCACGCGCGGCCCTGCCCACATCCTGCGGGCTCAGGCCCGGCTTGTAAATGTTGGAGCCGATGCCGAAGCCCGCACAGCCCGCATCGGCCCAGTCCTTCATGTTGGCGGGCGTGACGCCACCCACCGCATAGACCTTCACGTCGCGCGGCAGCACCGCCTTCCAGGCCTTCACCGTCTTGGGGCTCGCGGCCTCCGCCGGGAACAGCTTCAGGTGCCTTGCTCCGGCGCGCACCGCGGTGAAGGCCTCCGTCGGCGTGAACACGCCCGGCAGCGGCACCATGCCCCGCTCCACGGCGCGCGCGATGACCTGCGGGTTGCAGTCGGGCGACACCGAAATCTGTCCGCCCGCCGACTTCACGCGGTCGACGCTGTCGATGTCGAGCACCGTGCCGGCCCCCACCACCATGCGGCCCTGGAAGCGCGCGGCCAGCGCCGCGATGGAGCGGAAGGGCTCGGGCGAATTGATCGGCACCTCGACGATGCGGATCCCGGCCTCGTAAAGCGCGTCGCCGACACCCGCCACCTCGTCCAGCGTCACGCCGCGGATGATGGCGACGATGCCGCAGTGCTCTGCGGCCTCTTCGAAACTGATCATATGATCCCGGCCTTTCCTGCGATGATCGCCAGCCCCTTCACGATGGCCTGCGGGTCGCCATAGCGCACCTTCAGCCCCGCGATCTCGATCGCCTTCACATAGCGCCCGCCGATTCCGGGCGAGGCCAGAACGGCATATTCCGCGTCGCGCGGATTGTCGCGGATGGCATGGGCCACCTCGCTGCCGATCACCTGGCCCGAGAGATAGGAGGAGATGGCCTCGGGTGCGAGTTCGCCGAACAGCCCCAGCGAGCGCGCGGAGAAGATGCGGTGCAGGAAGCCGGCGGGATCCTCAAGCGCGGCGCGCACGCCCATGGCGAAGGCCTCCTCGTCATCAGGCCCCGGCTTCATCAGGCGGCCGAGGATCGTATGGTCCTTCAGCGCGGCGAAGACCTCGCCCGTCACATAGGTCGCATAGCGCAGCAGCCGGTCGCCCTCCGTGGTGATCCATTTCGAATGCGTGCCGGGTGTGACGAAATGCTTCACACCAAGATCGAGCGAGCCGAAGACCTGCACCTCCTCCGACCGCATCACGTCCGGCATGCCGTCGGGCGCGCGGTAGCTGAGGCCGGTGGCGAAGGCGATGCGGCGGCCCGACGCGGTGGTGTGATGGTGCAGCGCCTGCGCCAGGTCCGCCGCACTGGCAGGGCAGGGGAGATAGGGCAATTCGATCCAGCCCTGGCGCGAGGTGATCATGCCCGCGGCCATCACCGGCAGGGTCACGTCCCAGGCGCCGATCTGCTTCTCCAGAGCGGCCTCGAAACCACCGCCCTTCACTGCGAGGATGCCCTCGGGGGCGGAGATGGTCTCGATCACGCGACCGTCCGCCGCCACGCGATAGGCGCGGAATGAGGTGGTGCCCCAGTCGAGGGCGATGAAACCGGTCACGTTGCCCACTCCCTAAATGCCGTCATCCCGGCGAAGGCCGGGATCCAGCTTTGCGTCCGCATGTGCCACACATGGAAGCGGGACCCCGGCCTTCGCCGGGGTGACGCCACGTGTGGAGGCAGCGAAACACATCACAGCGACTTCACGCTGCCCGGCTTGTGGGCGGCCTTCACCGCCTTCAGCGGGTTGCGGAGCGGCGCGCCAAAGGGGGCGGCGGTGATTTCGAAGACGTCGCCATCCTCGGTCTTCACATTGTCGGCGATCGACAGGGTGGCGGTGCCGAAATAATGGATGTGCAGGTCGCCCGGGCGGCGGAAGCCGTCATACTTGAAGTGGTGGTATTCGAGGTTCGCCAGCGTGTGGCTCATGTTGGCCTCGCCGGTGAGGAAGGGCTTCTCCCAGATGACCTTGCCACCGCGCAGGATGCGGCTCATGCCTTCGATCGAGGCGGGCACGTTGCCCACCACCATCTCAGGCCCGATGGACGAGTGCCGCAGCTTCGAATGGGCGAGGTAGAGATAGTTCTGCCGCTCCGTGACGTGGTCCGAATACTCGTTCCCCAGCGCGAAGCCGAGGCGGACGGGGCGGCCCTTGTCGTCGATCAGATAGAGGCCCGCCAGCTCCGGCTCCTCGCCGCCATCCTTGGCGAAGGCGGGAAGCGGCAGCGGCTGGCCGGGCCCGACGAGCCACGAGCCGTCGCCCTTGTAGAACCATTCGGGCTGGACACCGGCTTCCGACTTCGACTTGGGCTTGCCGCCTTCGAGGCCCATCTTGAACATCTTCAGGCTGTCGGTGAGTTCTTCCTTGGCACCCGAGAGCTTCTTGTGCATGCCGTCGCGCGCGGCCGCCGAGCCCAGATGCGTGAGGCCCGTGCCGGTGATGATGCAGTGGGCGGGGTCTGGATGGTCGACGGGGGTGAGCACCCGCTTCTCCTTCAGCGCCGCCGCATAGTCCTCGGTGGCGGATGTGGCGAGCGAGGAGGCCATGGCGGAGAGCTTCACGCCCTCCCTCAGCGCCATGCGGGCGAGGTCCAGCGTGGTCGCCGCTTTCTTCAGCAGCACGATCCTGTCGGCCGCCACCAGGCCCACGCGGCGCTTGCCCTTCAGGTGGTCTTTGATCTGGACGAGGTTCATCGCGGCATCTCCCAACACTGCATTTGTATGATGAATAACCCGTCCGCTCAGCCCGCGAAAGCGGGTTTTTCGAAGCCGGTGACCTGCGGGTCGAAGCAGAACAGCCCGCCGCTCAGCGGCCGGTCCTGCAGCTCGGCCTCCGGCAGGCCCTGGCGCGAGGAGGTGGCATAGAGCGTGTCGAGCTTCGGCCCGCCGAAGCAGACATTGGTCACGCGCTTCGCCGGCATCGGCACCACGCGGTCGATGCGGCCCCTGGGGTCGATCCTGAGCACGCAAGAGCCTTCCCAGCGGGCCGACCAGATGAAGCCCTGGGCATCGACCGTGGCACCATCCGGGTAGCCATAGTCCTTCGTGTCGTTCAGCACGCGGCGGTTGGAGATGGTGCCTGCCTCCGCATCGAAGTCATAGGCATAGATGATCTGCGCCATCGAATCCGAGA
This sequence comes from Aestuariivirga litoralis, assembly GCF_003234965.1. Classification (GTDB taxonomy): domain Bacteria; phylum Pseudomonadota; class Alphaproteobacteria; order Rhizobiales; family Aestuariivirgaceae; genus Aestuariivirga; species Aestuariivirga litoralis. The sequence goes on along the minus strand of NZ_QKVK01000001.1, from coordinate 743,954 downwards.
AGTAGAAGGTCTTCCCGTCGGGCGACCAGCAGGGGCCGTTGGAAACGCCAATGCCCGTCTCCATCACCGCGATCTCGCCCGTCGGGCCGATGCGGAACAGCTTGCCGGTCGAGGCGGTGATCGGCAAGTCTTCGCCGCGGGGTCCGATATTGTTCATCATGGTGCCGAACCAGAAGCGGCCCCGCGCATCGCAGGCCCCGTCATTGCCGCGGTTGCCGGGGGTCTCCGGGTCGATCTTGCGCCAGGGCGACAGCGCACCGGTCTCGGGATTGAAGATCGACAGGCCGGTATGCGTTCCCACCAGCACCGTGCCGTCATTGCGCTTGGCCATGGCCGTCACCTTCTCGGTGAACTGCCACTTGCGGTGCGCGCCGCTTGCCACGTGAAGGCGGTGGATGGCCGAGGGTTCGATGATGTCGAGCCACCACAGCGTCTGCGTGGCCGCATCCCAGAAGCAGCCTTCGCCCAGCTTGTCCTGCGCCTCGACCAGGCAGGTGACGGGAATCTCGGTGATTTTCATGTCGTGCGGGTCCTCTCAATCCTTCGCATCGATCGGCCATGTGTCGGCGATCTTGTAGCCGTGGGGCCAGGGGTCGTCCGGGTCCAGCATCAGGGTCGACTGCCCGGTGATCCAGGCGCGTCCCGTGATGGTGGGAATGATGGCCGCGTGGTTCCCTACCGTGGTGAGCCCCGCCACCTCGCCGATGAAGCGGCTCTCGATGATGGAGCGGCCGATATAACGCTCGCCCTCCTTCAGCAGGCCCTTGGCATGGAGCACTGCCATCAGCGCCGAGCAGCCGGTGCCGGTGGGCGAGCGGTCGATCTTGCCCGGCTTCACCACGCAGGCATTGCGGCTCGACAAGGCACCGTCCACGCGCTCGAGCTCGCCCGTCAGGAAGGCGAAGGAAAAGTGCCGCCACTCGGGAAGATCAGGGTGGGTGAAGCCCAGCTGCTCGTTCGCCGCCTTCACGATCTTGCGTCCGGCGACCGCAAGATCGCGGCCCTCGTCCGGCGTCACCGCGAAGCCCAGCGCCTTCGCATTGGCCATCACGAAGCTGTCGCCGCCAAAGGCGGTGTCGACCGTGAGCGTGCCGAGCCCCGCCACCTCCAGCGGAACGCCGATGCGCTCGGCGAAGGCGGGCACGTTCTTCAGCGTGATCGACTGCGCCTTGCCATTGCGGCATTGCGCCGTCACCTCGATCAGCCCGGCAGGGGCTTCCAGCACCATGCGCGTCTCGGGTTCCGTCATCGGAATGATCCCCGCATCGAGCAACACGGTGGCGACACAGATGCAGTTGGAGCCCGACATGGGCGGGGTATCCTCCGGCTCCATGATGATGAAGCCTATCTGGGCCCTGGGGTCCTTGGCGGGCACCAGCAGGTTCACATGCCGGAACACGCCGCCCCGCGGCTCGTTCAGCACGAAGGCGCGCAGGCGTCCGTCACTGGCCACGAAGCGGGATTGTTCCCACACCGTTCTCCCCGGCGGCGGGGCAACACCGCCCACGATCACGTCGCCCACCTCGCCCTCGGCGTGGCAGCCGATCACCTGGATTGCCGTTTTCGAGCGCAAATTCCGTCCTCCCCGGGCAGTTCACGATTTCGTTATCGCCCGCAGCACTTGAACTTGCCGTATTTCGCCATATTTCACCAGAGCGGCGCCGGGCCCCTCTGGCGGGATTTTTTCATCCTGCGATGTCGGAGCTGCCAACCACAAACTCCAACGCAGGGTCCGGCAATGGAAATTCTCCAGACGTTCCTATTCTCCGATTTTCTCGGCACGCCCGCCTATTTCTGGCTGATCTTCATCTCGGTGGTGATCGGCCTCCTCGTCCTCGACCTCGGCTTCCTGCACAAGGGCCAGAAGGAGATCGAGGCCAAGGAGAGCTTCATCCTCTATGGCGGCTACATGGCCATCGCCTTCGCCTTCGGCGCCTGGGTGTGGTACGCGCGCGGCTCCCAGTCCGGCCTCGAATTCTTCACCGGCTACCTGATCGAGCAGTCGCTGGCGATGGACAACATCTTCGTCATCGCCACCGTCTTCGCCTTCCTCGGCATTCCGCGGCTCTACCAGCACCGGGTGCTGTTCTGGGGCATCCTGGGCGTCATCGTGTTCCGCGCCATCCTCATCGGCGTGGGTGCGGCCCTGGTCATGTCCTTCCAGTGGATCCTGTTCCTGTTCGGCGCCTTCCTGGTCTTCACCGGCCTCAAGATGTTCAAGACCTCGAACGAGAAGCCCTCGCTCGAGGACAACTGGATGCTGAAGCTGATCAAGAAGAACTTCCGTGTCACCGACAGGCTGCATGGCGAGAAGTTCACCATCCGCCAGATCGACCCCAAGACCGGCAAGATGGCGCTGTTCATCACGCCGCTGCTGGTGGCCCTCATCATCGTCGAGTTCGTGGACCTGATCTTCGCGGTGGACTCGGTTCCGGCCATCTTCGCCGTCACCCAGGACCCCTTCATCGTCTACACCTCCAACATCTTCGCCATCCTGGGCCTGCGCGCCCTCTACTTCGCGCTGGCCGCCGCCATGCACCGCTTCAAGTATCTCCAGTACTCGCTGGCGGTCATCCTGGTGCTGGTCGGCATCAAGATCTTCCTCGTCCCGCTGGGCGTGAAGATCGACACCGCCATCTCGCTCGCCGTCACCATCGGCGTGCTGGCTGCCGGCATCGGCTGGTCGCTGTGGAAAACCCGCAACGACAGGCCGGAGCCGCTGCCAGCCGCCAACCCGGCGGAATGAGGGGGCTCTTGCCTCAACCACAGGATCAGCTATCAGGGGACCCGTCCAACGGCGGGTCCTACTCTCATGAAGAAGCTCGAACACGCGATTGAAGCCATCATCCTTGCCTCGCGCTGGCTGCTGGTCGTTTTCTACCTCGGCCTCGCCCTGGCCTTGCTGCTCTATGCCGTCTCCTTCGCCAAGAAGCTGTGGGAGTTCGTGGACAAGCTTTTCGTGCTGCAGGAGACCGACACCATCCTCAAGATGCTGGCGCTGATCGATGCCGCGCTGGTGGCGAGCCTTGTCGTCATGGTCATCATCTCGGGCTACGAGAATTTCGTCAGCCGCTTCGACAATGCGGACGGCAACGAAATCTCTTGGCTCGGCAAGGTCGATGCCGCGTCGCTCAAGATCAAGGTGGCCTCCACCATCGTGGCGATCTCGTCGATCCACCTGCTGCAGGTCTTCCTGAACGCCCAGCAATACACCGACGGCCAGCTGATGTGGCTGACCATCATCCACCTGACCTTCGTCATCTCGGCGCTGCTCCTGGCCTATATCGACAAGCTTATGGTCACCACCAAGAAGTCGAAGGGGGAGTAACGCGCTTTCGCGCGGCGACACAGCCCTCCCACCTTGCCCGGGCTTGATCCGGGCAACCGCTTTCGACGCTTGGGAAAAGGATGCGCGGGGTGCCCCCGTCACATCATCCCGCGAAGAACAGCCAGCCCACCACGGCGAAGAGCGGCAGCAGGATGGCGCCCGACCACAGCATGTAGCCGAAGAAGCCCGGCATCTTCACGCCGGCGTCGCGCGCCATGGCATAGACCATGAAATTGGGCGCATTGCCGATATAGGTGTTGGCGCCCATGAACACCGCACCCGCCGAAATGGCGGCGAGCGTCGTCGCCCCCTCCGTCATCAGCTTCTGCGCATCGCCGCCCGCGAGCTCGAAGAACACCAGATAGGTGGGCGCGTTGTCGAGGAAGGACGAGAGGCCGCCGGTGATCCAGAAATAGGCGAGGTTGTTGGGCTCGCCAGCAGGCCCCTGCACCAGCGCCACCAGCGGCGCGAAGACCCCGCCCATCCCTGTCTTGAGCATCGCCAGCACCGGGATGATGGTGATGAAGATGCCGGCGAAGAGCTGGGCCACTTCCTTGATGGGCTCCCAGTCGAACTTGTTCTCGGCCCGGTGTTCGGCCGGGGTGAAGGCCAGTGACAGGCCGACGATGATGAGGAAGGCCGCATCGCGCAGCAACGCCGTGATCGGCTCATGCGTGCCGTAGATCACCACCTCGCCGAGGTCCACCGAGGCCGAGAGCAGGATGGTGCCGATGATTGCCGCGATGAGCAGGAAGTTGATGCCGCCCACCACGCGCAGCGGCGGGCTGTCGGGTGTCGGATCCTTGGGCAGGTGGCCCTCGCGGCGGTAGATGATCGAATCCATGACGTAGAACAGGGCGAGCAGCACGCCGACGATGAGGAGTGCGGGCAGCAGCAGGTGCACCGTGGGCCAGAAGAAGCTCACCCCGCGCAGGAAGCCGAGGAAGAGCGGCGGGTCGCCCAGCGGCGTCAGCGCGCCGCCGGCATTGGCCACGAGGAAGATGAAGAACACGAAGACATGCACATTGTGCTTGCGGTCGTCATTGGCGCGGATCAGCGGGCGGATCATGATCATTGCGGCACCCGTCGTGCCGATGATCGAGGCGAGCCCGGCGCCGATCGCAAGGAGGCCCGCATTGGTGCCGGGCGAGCCGTGCAGGTTGCCGCGCACCACGATGCCGCCGGCAACCGTGAACAGCGCCAGCAGCAGCAGGATGAAGGGGATGTATTCCATCAGCGCCGTGTGGACCAGCGCTTCGCCCGCCGTGCCGAGGCTCCTCGTCACCACGATGGGGATCAGCGCAAGAGCCGCCCAGAAGGCCGCCACCTTGCCGCGGTGATGGTGCCAGAAGTCGGAGGCCACCAGCGGGAAGATGGCGATCGACAGCAGCATGCCGACGAAGGGAAGGGCCCAGGGCAGGCCCAGTGTGCGGCCGTCGAGGCCTTCGGCGGCGAAGGCAGGCGCTGCCGACAGCAGAAGGAATGCGGCGGCAAGCCCCGCGCGTTTCGTGGTCATCACGTCCTCAGTCGATCTCGCGTGTTTCGCCCGCATCAGGCACGAGGAAGGAAGCAGGGTCAACCGAATGTTCCGTGAGCGCCTGCTTCAGGGCTTCCACCGGGGCGTCGATGGCTTCGTCGGTGAGTTGTATCGTGCCGTGGTGGATGGCGAGGCTGGCGCGTGTGCCGAGGAGCTTGTGGGCCTTCACCGCCTCGTCGGGGTTCATGTGCTGCGGGTGCATGAACCAGCGTGGCTCATAGGCGCCGATGGGCAGCAGCGACAGGCGCGGCGCGCCGAAGCACTCCTTGACGTCGGCGAAGGTCGAACCCGTGCCGAAACCCGTGTCGGCGGCGAAATAGATGGGTCCGCCCGGCGCCTCGATCACGAAGGCGCCCCACAGGGCGGCATTGGCGTCGAAGAAGCCGCGCTTCGACCAGTGCAGCGCGGGCGTGAGGTGGAGCTTCAGGCCCTTGTGCTCCACGGCGTCGCCCCAGCCAAGCTCGTCGATCGTGAAGGCGGATGAGGCGCGCCTCACCCAGCGGCCATTGCCATGCGGCGTCACCACATGCGCCTGGTGCCGCCGCGCGATGCGGCGCAGCGCCGGCAGGTCCATGTGGTCATAGTGATTGTGGCTCAGCAGGATCAGGTCGATGGGCGGCAATGTTTCCGGACCGAGCGCGGCAGCCCGCACCCGCCTGGGCCCGGCGAAGGGCACGGGGCTGGCGCGGGCCGACAGGAAGGGATCGGTGAGGATGTTGAGGCCCGCAGTCTGCAGCAGCACCGTCGAATGGCCGATCCACGTGGCCTTCAGCGCGTCACCTTCGACGCGCTGGGGCGGCGGCGGAAAGCTGCGGTTCTCCACGCGGCGGGGCCAGCGCGCGCGCTGTCCTTCCATCTGCCATTTCAGCAGGTCGCGGAAGGAGCCTTCACCACGGTGGCCCTCGAGGATGTAGCGTCCGCCCTGCCTGACGATGCGCACCATGTCAGGGCTCGACGCCGGTGGCCTTGAGGATCGGGTCCGCCGTCTGCGCGGCATAGCCGATGAAGGGCCGGTCATGCAGCAGGATGACGTAGAGCATGATGCTGATCGCCATCACCACGGCCAGCACGGCCACGCGCCGCGCCAGCGGGAAGGCGGCATGGCTCAGCGTCACCACGAAGAGCAGCACGATGCCGAGCCCCGTCACCAGCGTCCACTGGCTCACCGAAACGTAGTTCTCGGCGATCGACAGCCGCTCCTGCCGCGCTGCGGAAAGTTCGTCGAGGGAGGTGAGAAGACGCTGCTGGAGAAGGCGGTTCTGCTCGCCCTCCGCCAGGCCCTTGATCACCGCGCCATAGATGGTGCGCAGCGCCACCTCGGCGGGCGAACCGTAGTCGTCCTCGGTCATCGAATCCCACTCGGCCTTCACGGCCTCGCCGTAGTTGGCGATCAGCCTCGCCATGCCGTCATAGGCGGGGGCGGTGAGCGAATCCATGTAAAGGTCCATGACACGAACGGCGCGCGCCTCGCCGTTCACCGCGTCATGGGCCTTGTCCTCGGTGTTCCATACGGAGTTGGCGAGGAAGGTCATCGACAGGCCAAAGATGGCGCCGGCGATGGTGGAGACCGCCGTCGACATCTGTGCCAGCTGCGGCGCTGCCTTCGCCACCCGCGGCAGGCGGATTACCTGCTGGATCGCCAGCGCCACCGCACCGACAGCCGCCAGCACCACCAGGAAGAGCACCGGCGGTGACAGCTCATAGATGAAGTCGGGCGGGACGCGCATCGGCCCTGTTTAACTCAGACCGTGCGGAGATACCATTCGAAGTCGCGCGCCGTCGGCTCGGCGTAGAAGCGGTCCGCCTCCACCTCCTTCAGCGTGCAGTAGGTGTCGACGAATTCCTTGCCGAAATACTCCTTCAGGATCGAGGCGCGCCAGAAGGCGTCGATGGCGTCGAACCAGTTGCCCGGGATGTACTTGGCGCGGCGTTCATAGCCATTGCCCGTCACCGGGTTGCCGGGGTCCGCCTTCTCGGTGATGCCGTAATGCATGCCGGCGAGGATTGCCGCCATCACGAGATAGGGGTTGGCATCGGCACCCGACGGCCGGTGTTCGATGTGGCAGGCCTTGGGCGGGCCGGCGGGAATGCGGAGCGACACCGTGCGGTTGTTGATGCCCCAGCTGGCCGAGACCGGCGCATAGGAGTTGCGGCGGAAGCGGCGGTAGCTGTTCGCATTGGGCGCGAAGATCAGCATCGATTCCGCCATCGCCGCCTTGAGGCCGCCGATCGCGTGCATGAGGAGCTCGTTCTGCGTCGGGTCCTCCGCCGCGAACAGGTTGTTGCCGTCCTCGTCGCCGAGCGAGACATGGATGTGCATGCCCGATCCCGTCCAGGCGGAATAGGGCTTGGCCATGAAGGTGGCGGCAAGGCCGTGCTTCTCGGCCACGTTCTTGATCAGCCGCTTCAGCATGATGCCTTCGTCACAGGCCTTCAGCACATCGGCACGGTGGCGCAGCACGATCTCCATCTGCCCCGGCGCATATTCCGAGATCAGCGTCTTGGCGGGCAGGCCCTGGACCTCGCACATGGCATAGAGGTCCTGGAAGAAGGGCGCGAAATCCTCGGTATCCTGAAGATAATAGGCCTGGTAGTGCTGCGGCTTCGCCTCGTTGATGAGGGAGGTGGGGGCTGTCGGCTTTCCGGCCAGTGCGGAGGCCCGATCCATCAGGAAGAACTCGAGTTCCACCGCGCCCACCGGCTTCATGCCGAGTTCCAGCTCGAAGCGCTTGACGATCTTTTCCAGCGCGTTGCGCGGGTCGGCATAATGCGGCGTGCCGTCGAGGTCGTGAACCGTGGCAATGTACTGCGCGGTCGGCACCTCGGCCCATGGCACGCGCACCATGGAGCCGGGCACCGGCCACAGCAGCATGTCGCGGTCGCCCTCGTCGAAGACGAGGCCGGTTTCCGGCACGTCCTGGCCGGTGACGTCGAGCACGAGGGCGGAAATCGGCATGAAGCGGCCGTCCTTCCAGGCCGGCACCACCTCGTCACGCCGCAGGATCTTGCCGCGGGCAACGCCGCACATGTCGGTCCACACGACATGAACGCTTTCGATGTCCGGGTTCTGGTCGAGGAAGGCCTGCGCTTCGGCTTCGCGGCGGGGGAACACGAGTGTCATTCTGTTTACTCCTCAGCCCATCAGTTCCGTGAGGCAGCGGTCGAGACCTTCGACCAGCTGGTTCACGTGCGCCTCGGTCGTCGCCGGGCAGATGAGCATCATGTTGTGGAACGGGGTGACGATCACCCCGCGATTGAGAAGATAGTGATGCACGGCTTCGTCGACCGGCCGGTGGATCACTCTTGCAGCCTCGCCGCCGTTGCGGGGCCTGTCGGGAGTGCACATGAACTCCACCCGGGCGCCGACACGGACGACGTGCCACGCCACGCCATGTTTGATGATGACATCGGCAATCCCCTTCTCGAGGCGCTTGGCCAGCGCCACGAGGGGGCCGAAGGCCTCCGCGGTGAAATAGTTCTCCAGAACGGCACGCATCAGCGCCAGCTGGATCTTGGAGCCGGACAGCGTGGTACCGATGCCGGAATGGCCGGGCGTGCGCGTCTCGAGGAATTTGCGAATGCGGTCCGTCACACCTTGCGTGAAGCCGTAGACCGCGGCCGGAATGCCGCCGGCAATGGGCTTGCCCAGCACCATGCCGTCGGGCTCCAGCCCATACTCGCGGGTATAGCCGCCGGGGCCGGAGGACATGCAATGCGTCTCGTCGATGATCAGCAACGTGCCGGTCCTGCGGGTGAGCTCGCGCAGGGCGGAATGATAGCCGTCATCCGCCAGTACCATGCCCACGTTCGTCATGATCGGCTCGGCCAGCACGCAGGCGACGTCGCGATCGGCAAGTGCCTTCTCGAGCGCGGGGATGTCGTTGAACTCGACGACCTTGGTGAACTGCGTGAGATCGCGCACCTCGCCGATCAGCGCAGGGTCGGCATGGGGCGTGCCGCCATCGATGGTCACATAGGTGTCGTCCACCGCGCCATGGTAGCAATGGTTGAAGACCAGGATCTTCTTGCGGCCCGTGATGGCGCGGCACCACTTGATCACGGCGCGGTTGGCATCCGACGCGGTGGCGGTCACCTGCCAGCAGGGCAGGCCGAAGCGGTCTTCGAGGAGCTTGCCCACCACGGCAGCATCGGGAGACGGCATCATGGTGGTGAAGCCATTCGCACCCTCGCGCTGGAGCGCATCGACCACGGCAGGCGGCGAATGGCCGAACATGGCGCCGGTGTCGCCGAGGCAGAAGTCGATGTAGTGGTTGCCGTCGGCGTCGGTCACGTCCACGCCGTTGGCGCGGGCGATGAACAGCGGGAAGGGCGTGCCCCAGTCCACCATCCAGTGCATGGGAACGCCCTTCAGCCAGTTCCGTGCCGCGTCTTCCGAGAGTTGCTTCGAAATGGGGTTGCGCTGGGTGAAGAGGGCCTCTTCGCGCTTCAGCATGGCCTGTATCGCTTGCTCCGGAATGGTGCGCGGCATGATATCCTTCTGGACTGTTGACGTTGGCCACTCTCCTAGCCGCCCGGCATGGCGGCCACAACCCCCATGGATTTGATTGCCGGAATCATGCTTAGAGCGGTGCAGCATGAAGGAGCCCGTTTCCATGGTCCGCACCGTCTTCGTGAATGGCGAGTATCTTCCTGAATCAGAAGGGAAAATATCGATCTTCGACCGTGGCTTCCTGTTCGCCGACGGGGTTTACGAAGTGAGCGCGGTGATCAACGGCAAGTTGGTCGACTATGCCGCCCACATGGAGCGCCTCGGCCGGTCGCTGAAGGAACTCCGCATGGCCTGGCCCTGCACGCGGGACGAGCTGGACGTGATGCATGCGGAACTCATCAAGCGCAACGCGCTCACGGAAGGCATCATCTACATGCAGGTGACGCGGGGTGCCGCGGACCGCACCTTCAACTTCCCCAAGGGCGAGGTGACGCCCACCCTCATCGCATTTACCCAGGCCATGAGCCTCGTCAGCAACCCCAATGCAGTGACAGGCATCAAGGTCATCACCACGCCTGACCTGCGCTGGGCGCGGCGCGACATCAAGACGGTGATGCTGCTGGCCCCGGCGCTGGGCAAGCAGGAGGCCTATGAAAAGGGCGCGCAGGAAGCCTGGATGGTGGAAGATGGCTTCGTCACCGAGGGCACCTCGTCCAATGCCTATATCGTCAAGGACGGCAAGGTCATCACGCGGCACCTCTCCAACGAGATCCTCGCCGGCTGCACGAGGCGGGCGCTCATGCGGCTGGCGAAGGAAGAGGGTGTCGAGATCATCGAGCGCAAGTTCACGGTGGAGGAAGCCTTGGCGGCGGACGAAGCCTTCCTCACCTCAGCCTCGCAATTCGTGATGCCGATCGTGGAAATCGACGGCAAGCGCATCGGCGGCGGCCAGCCAGGCCCCGTGGTCAGGAAGCTGCGGGAATTGTTCCTGAAGGAAGCAACGGCTTAGGGACTTAGCGCGCCCCCATAATTCATCATCGCCGGGCTCGTCCCGGCGATCCTTTTGGCGGCGGCACATAGGATGCCCGGGACAAGCCCGGGCATGATGAACGGTTGGGCATGACATCCCTCATCCCGCTACCCCGATGAATGCCGGAATGACGGACCCATGGGGCCCTGAAACCAGATTCACAATGTCAATCAGCAGGAAGCACTTCCGGTCCTGCATGTAACACACCTAGGATTAAAAGTCAAGGAATTTTTTCTTTCATCCTCTCCCGCTGAAGCGGGAGAGGATGTTCCTGTCCTACCGCTGGCTGATCTTCCAGTCCGGATTGATCCACGGCTCCTGGTTCGACGGCGCCATCGGCTGCCGGCCGAGGATGTGGTCTGACGCCTTCTCGCCGATCATGATGGTGGGGCCGTTCAGGTTGCCGTTGGTCACCTGCGGCATGATCGAGGAATCCGCCACGCGCAGGTTCTCGATGCCGATCACCCGGCACTCTGGGTCGACCACGGCGGTCGGGTCCTTCGCGTCGCCCATCTTGCAGGTGCCGCAGGGGTGGTAGGCGGACTCGCAGTGCTCGCGAATGAAGGCGTCGATCTCCGCGTCCGCGTTCACCTTCCGCCCGGGCTGGATTTCCTCCGCCGCGAAGCGCTGCATGGCGGGCTGCTGAAACAGCTCGCGCGTCAGCCGCACCGCGCGGCGCCATTCCGGCAGGTCGTCGGGGTGGGTGAGGTAGTTGAACAGGATCTGCGGCGCCTCGCGCACTTGCCCGCTCCGCACCCGGACGAAGCCACGCGACTTGGCGCGCATTGGGCCGACATGGACCTGGAAGCCATGGCCGGGGAAGGCGGCTTGCCCGTCATAGCGCATGGCGGCGGGCAGGAAGTGATACTGGATGTCCGGGTACTCGATGCCCGCAGCCGAGCGGATGAAGCCGCAGGTCTCGAAATGGTTCGTGCTGCCGAGCCCCGTCTTGAAGAACAGCCACTCCGCACCGATCAGCCCCTTGGAGAACCAGTTGAGCTTCGAATAGAGTGTCACCGGTTCCTTGGACTTGATCTGGAAATAGATTTCGAGATGGTCCTGCAGGTTCTCGCCCACGCCCGGCAGCGCATGCGCCACCGCGATGCCTGCTTTCTTCAAAACCTCCGGCGCGCCGATGCCGGACATCTGGAGGAGCTTCGGCGAGTTGATGGTGGAAGCCGCCACGATCACCTCGCGCCGCGCCCGGACCTCCCTCACCTGGCCGCCCACGTCATATTCGACGCCCACGGCGCGCTTGCCCTCGAGGATCACGCGGTGCGCGAATGCCCTGGTGATGAGCTTCACGTTGCCGCGCTTCAGCGCCGGCTTGAGGTAGGCATTGGCGGCGGACCAGCGGATGCCCTTGTGGACCGTCATCTCCATGGGGCCGAAGCCCTCCTGCTGGCGGCCGTTGTAGTCGTCCGTCACGGGGTAGCCCGCCTGGCGGCCGGCCTCGACGAAGGCCTGGTAGAGCGGGTTGTCGCGGGGGCCGCGCTTGATGTGGAGCGGCCCCTTGGTGCCGCGCCAGCCGTCCTCGCCGTCGGGGCAGGATTCCTGGCGCTTGAAATAGGGCAGCACATGGCGGAAGCCCCAGCCCTTGGCGCCCATCTCCTCCCAGGTGTCGAAATCCTTGGCGTGGCCGCGCACATAGACCATGCCGTTGATCGAGGAGGAGCCGCCCACCACCTTGCCGCGCGGCGTGGCGAGCCGCCTGCCGCCGAGGCCCGGCTCCGGGTCGGACTCGAAACCCCAGTTATAGAGCTTCATGTTCATCGGGTAGGAGAGGGCGGAGGGCATCTGGATGAAGGGGCCGCGGTCGCTGCCGCCAAATTCCAGCACGCAGACGGAGTTCTTGCCGTCCTCCGCCAGGCGATAGGCCATGGCGCAGCCGGCCGAGCCCGCGCCGACGATCACGAAGTCGAAGGTTTCGCTCATTTGCCGCGCTTTCCGCTGTCAGACAGCGCCTCGAGTTCCGCGATGCGGGCCTCGGTTTCGCGCCAGGAGGCGTTGACGGTCGCGGCTACCAGGGCCTCGGCCAGGAACAGCGGCACGATGTTCGAGTCCCAGCTCGACGGCGCTTCGATGCGCAAGGGAAGTGAATGCACGGCAAGTCTCGCGATTGGGGATATCCACTGGTCGGTAATGAGCACGACCTTCGCACCCCGCTCTTTGGCGGAAGCGGCAAAATCGAGCATGCGGGCGTCATAGCGGCGGATATCGAAGAACAGAAGCACGTCGTTCCTGCCAATATCGAGCAGGTATTGCGGCCAGAAGGACTGGGTGGAGGGCACGAGGCTCACCCCCGGTCGCGCCATCTGGAGGTGGGTGTAGAGATAGGTGGCGATGGCCCCGGTGATGCGGCCGCCCGCGATGTGGACCTGCCGCTTCCGGTCGGCCAGCAGGGCCACGATCGCGTCGAAGGCCCGGTGGTCCATGAGCTTGAGGGAGCCCGACAGGTTCTCCATCGCGGCCGTGGCGAAAGTGTTGAGGATGTGGGTGTCGGGTGCCTCCGCCGCCCAGCGGTCGTGCTTGGAAATCGGGTTCTGCAATTGGGCGGAGAGTTCGGAGCGCAGGTCCTCCTGGAAGGCGGGAAAGCCGGAAAAACCCAGCTTCTTCGCCAGCCGCAGCACGGAGGGGGTGGAGACATCCGCCTCGCGCGCGAAGTCGGAGATGGAGCCCAGCCCCGCCATGGGGTAGTTGGCGAAGAGCGCGGCCATCAGCTTGCGCTCGGCCGCGGTCAGTTCGCCCGACATCAGGCGCAGTCGTTCGGCAACCGTGGTGGCGCGCTGCGGTGGCATTCGTCTCTCCTTGCTGGACACCACTGTAACGAATTTGACAGGCTTGTCACAATCTGAAATCATCGCTTCAACTGACCGATTTTCCGGAGAATTCGTGCATGGGAGCGCTGCTCCAGCAGGGCGAGGAGAGCCCGTTCATTGCCGTCAACGCGCAGGGCCGCTCGCCCTTCGTGCTGATCTGCGAACACGCTTCGAACACCCTGCCGAAGGCGCTGGGCACGCTGGGCCTGCCCGAGGCCGATCTCACCCGCCACATCGCCTGGGACATCGGGGCGGAGAAGGTGGCGCGCCTGCTCTCGCGCCTGATGGATGCTCCCCTTCTTCTCCAGCGCTATTCGCGGCTGGCCTATGACTGCAACCGCCCGCCGGAATCGCCCGACTCGATTCCGGAGGTGAGCGAGCTCACCGCGATTCCGGGAAACAAGAAGCTCTCTGCCGCAGACAGGCTGGCGCGCGCCCGCGACATCTACCGGCCCTTCCATGACGGCGTCTCGGCGGTGCTCGACAAGCGCGCGGCGGAGGGCCAGCGCTCGCTCGTCGTCTCCATCCATTCCTTCACGCCCGTCTACAAGGGCAAGCCGCGGAGTGTCGAACTCGGCATCCTGCATGACCGGGACACGACGCTCTCCTCGAAGCTCATCAAGAGCTTTCCCAACATCGATGCGCGGCTCAACGAGCCCTATGGCCCGAAGGACGGCGTGCTGCACACGCTGAACCTCCACGGCTTCGCCCGCGGGCTGCAGCACGCGATGATCGAAATCCGCAATGACCTGGTCGCCACCGAGCGGGGCCAGGATGAATGGGCCCAGCGCCTTTCGGTGCCGCTGATCCAGGCCGCGACGAAATAAGAGAAGATTGAGGGAGAATGACGATGAGCGAAGGCATGCTGACACTCGAACAACTGAAGGCCGAGGTGAAGGCCGGCACCATCGACACGGTGGTGGCCGCCATGGTCGACCTGCAGGGCCGCCTCATCGGCAAGCGCTTCCATGCCAAGTATTTCGCCGACGGCGGATATGAGGAGACGCACGGCTGCAACTATCTCCTCGGCGTCGACATCGAGATGGAGCCGGTGCCCGGCTACAAGGCGACGAGCTGGGAGAAGGGCTATGGCGATTTCGTGCTGAAGCCCGACTTGAAGACGCTGCGTCGCACCCCGTGGCTTCCCGGCACCGCGCTGGTGCTCTGCGACGTGCTCGATCACCACACGCATGAGGACGTGCCGCATTCGCCGCGCGCCATCCTCAAGGCCCAGCTCAAGCGGCTCGAGAAGCTGAAGATGAAGGCCTACATGGCCTCGGAACTCGAATTCTTCCTGTTCGACGACAGCTACGAGGTGGCGAACCAGAAGGGTTACCGCAACCTCAAGACTGCGGGCTACTACATCGAGGACTATCACATCCTGCAGACCTCCAAGGAGGAGGTCTACATGCGTGCCCTTCGCAACGGCCTCGCCGGTGCCGGCATCCCGGTCGAGAATTCCAAGGGCGAATGGGGCCCCGGGCAGGAGGAGATCAACGTCCGCTATGCCGAGGCGCTCGAGATGGCGGATCGCCACGCCATCATCAAGAACGGCGCCAAGGAGATCGCCTACAATGTCGGCAAGGCCGTCTGCTTCATGGCGAAGTGGGATTATGGCATGGCGGGCAATTCCTCCCATATCCACCAGTCGCTGTGGTCGCTCGACGACAAGCCCCTGTTCATGGACAAGAAGGGCGAGCACGGCATGTCGCCCTTGATGAAGCAGTATCTGGCGGGCCAGCTGGCGCATGCGGGCGAGATCACTTACTTCCTCGCGCCCTACATCAACTCCTACAAGCGCTTCATGGCCGGAACCTTCGCGCCCACCCGCGCGGTGTGGAGCTTCGACAACCGCACGGCGGGCTTCCGCATCTGCGGGGCGGACACCAAGGCGATCCGCGTGGAGTGCCGCATCGGCGGCGCGGACCTCAATCCCTATCTCGCCTTCGCCGCGCTGATCGCGGCAGGCCTTGACGGCATCGAGAAGAAGATGGAGCTCGAACCCGTGGTGTCGGGCGACATCTACGACACTTCGCGCAAGCTGCGCGAAATCCCCAAGACACTGCGCGAGGCGACACGGATCCTCGATGAGTCCGACTTCCTGCGCAAGGTGATGGGCAACGACGTGATCGACCACTACGTCCACACCGCGCAGTGGGAACAGTTCGAATTCGACCGCCGCATCACCGACCTCGAGCTGAAGCGCGGCTTCGAGAGGTATTGAGGTACGAGACTTGAATTGAGCCTGACCCTTTCGTCCCCTCGTGGCGTCACCCCGGCGAAGGCCGGGGTTCCGCTTCGGGCGCCCACAGCGGGATCCCGGCCTTCGCCGGGATGACGGCATCAAAGGGTGAGGTTCTGGACGTAACATCTGACTTACGGCACTCAGGAGACACGACATGGCCATTCCGAACCGCAACATCAACTACCCCACCGCCATCAAGTATGGCGCGGGCCGCATCAAGGAGCTCGCGGAATTCTGCAAGGCCAATGGCATCAAGCGGCCGCTGGTCGTCACCGACAAGGGCCTCGCCGCCATGCCGATGGTGGCCGAGATCATGGCCGACCTGAAGGCGGCGGGCCTCAAGGCGGCGCTCTTCGCCGACGTGCGCCCGAACCCGGTGGAGGAGAACGTGCTCGCCGGCTGCAAGGCCTTCAAGGACGGCAAGCATGACGGCGTCGTGGCGCTGGGCGGCGGCTCGGGCCTCGACACCGGCAAGATGATCGCGCTGATGCATTCGCAGAAGATCTCGATCTTCGAACTCGAGGACATCGGCGACTGGTGGACGCGTGCCGACGCCTCGCTGATCTCGCCCATCATCGCCGTGCCGACCACGGCGGGCACGGGCTCCGAAGTGGGCCGCGCCGGCGTCATCACCCATCCGATCACGCATGAGAAGAAGATCATCTTCCACCCGGCGATCATGCCGAAGATCGCACTGCTGGATCCCGAGCTCACCGTGGGCCTGCCGCCGAAGCTCACGGCCGCCACCGGCATGGATGCGCTTGCCCACAACCTCGAAGCCTATTGCGCGCCCTTCTATCACCCCTGGTCGCAGGGCGTGGCGCTGGAAGGCATGCGGCTCGTCAAGGACAATCTGGCGAAGGCGGTGAAGAAGCCAAAGGACCTCGATGCGCGCGGCAACATGCTGGTCGCTTCCGCCATGGGGGCCACCGCCTTCCAGCGCGGCCTCGGCGGCATCCATGCCCTCGCGCACCCCTTCGGCGGTCTCTACGACGCGCATCACGGTCTCTTGAACGGCATCATCATGCCCTATGTGCTGAAGGCCAACCGCCGCAAGATCGAGAAGGACATCGAGCGCGCCGCGGCCTACTTGGGGATCAAGGGTGGCTTCAACGGCTTCCTCAAGTGGGTTCTCGCACTCCGCAAGGAGATCGGCATCCCCCATGCGCTGAAGGACATCGGCATCGACACCAAGCGCCTCGACGAGGTGGCGAAGATGGCGATCAAGGATCCTTCCGCCGGCGGCAACCCGATCCAGTTCACAGAAAAGCAGTACAAGGCGCTGGCCAAGAAGTGCGTCACCGGCGACCTGTGACGGGCCTGGGGTTCGAACGTCACCCTGCCCGGGCTTGACCCGGGCAGTTTGCCTTAGTCGTCCCGGAAGGCTTCGCCGGAAGCCCGGTGCAGGCGAAACCCGGCAGGGCGCCGGGGCGGCCTCACTCCAGTTCGTGACGCTGGTTGCGCCAGCGCTGGATGACGCGGCCCACCATGCCGTCGGCGTCCTGCGGGGCATTCCAGGCCTCGGTGAAGCGCGGGTCGTTGGAGCTGGGACGGCGTGACTCCTCGAGGAAGGCGATGCCGACGCGAACCGGAATCGGCACGGCCTCGCCGAAGACGATGCATTCGCGGTTCCTGAGCGAGGAGATGCTGCTGACCACGCCATGGGCCCAGTCCGGCACCGCGCTCTTGATGAAGTTCTGGTCGCGCTCGGTGGTGAGGCGCAGCACCAGCAGCGTGCCGCATTGCGAAAGCACCGATTCCGAAAGGTCCGACGGGCGTTGGGAGATCAGCCCCAGCGAAATGCCGTGCTTGCGGCCCTCCTTGGCGATGCGCTCGAAGTTTCGCTGGGCAGCGGGCTTCATCACCGAGTCCTCGCGCGGCAGATAGCGCTGCGCTTCCTCGCAGACGAGCAGGATGGGCACCTGCCGCTCGCCCCGCGACCAGATGGAATAGTCGAACACGAGGCGCGCGATCATGGCGACGACGACGCTGACGATCTCGGAGGGCATGCCCGAGACATCGATGATGGTGAGCGGCTTTGCCTGTGTGGGAATGCGCAGGATGGTGGAGAGCAGGTCGCCCATCGAGTCGGTGATGAGGTTGTCGCCGAACATGAAGCCATAGCGCGGGTCGCGCACCATTTCCTCGATCTTCAGCTTGAGGCGGATGTAGCGCGAGGCATCGGCCGCCTTCTCCAGCTTGCCCGCCTCCTTTTCCAGTTCCTCCAGCAGGTCGCTGATGAAATAGGGGATGGGGCTGTCGGCTGTGACCTTGTCGATCTTGATGTTGAGGTAGTTCTTCTGCCGCACCGTGAGCAGGCATTTGCCGAGAATGTCGCGGTCACGCTCGCGCGAGGAGCCTTCGCCGGTGAGGAAGGCCTCGGCATGTTCCTCGAAGTTCATCAGCCAGTAGGGCAGCTTCAGCGAGTCGACGTCGAGGTGGATGCTGTTGGTGCGGAAGGCGCTGGCATATTCGCCATGCGGGTCGATCAGCACCACGTGGCCGTTGGGCGCGGCCTCCAGCACCTTGTGCAGCAGGGCGGCCACCGAGGTGGACTTGCCCACACCGGTGGAGCCCAGCACGGCGAAGTGCTTGCTCAGCAGCTGGTCGAGGCTGAGCAGCGCCGTGATGTCCACCGTCGGGTGGACGATGCCGAGCGGGATGGTGGACTTGCCGTCCGGCCGGAAGATGCGGGCCCAGTCGTCATAGGAGGTACCGTAGACATCGTCGCCCGGGAAGGGATAGCGCGAGACGCCGCGGCGGAACTCCGTAAGCTCGCCACTGTCCGACACAGCGCCTTCGCCGATGAAGCTGATCTCCGCCTCGATCACATCGCCCGGGCCGCGGGGCGAAATGCGGCCAACCGAACCGAACAGAACGAGCTTCTCAACCTTGATTTTCACCAGGGAACCGACGGCCGCGCTATTTACAACCGTATGTTCCCGCGCGGGCCGGTTTTCCCGCCCTGCGATGTCATCGCCGAGGCGCACCGTGGCTGTCGTGCCGTTCACGGCGGCGATTTTTCCCAGCACCAGATCAGTCGTCACGCGTTCCCTGCCGTCATCGTGATGGTTTCCTTGCTTCGATAGCGCGTGGCGCCGCCGCGTCAAAGCACTTTGGCGGCGGCGCCACGCCGGCGATGCGCAGAAGCGGCATCGGCAGGGAATGCGAAAGCCGGGAACGGAAGCTCGCCGCGGTGCATTAGAGCGAGTGGCAACCAGGGCTGGTTGGCGTTGAAGCGGCTGCTTCAGGAGGAAGCTATGTGTGATTACTCACTGGAAATGTACAGCTCGCGCCCCGCCCGTGAGGGCGAGCGCTACGTGACGACGCGCTTCCCGAGCGGGTCGATGGGTCTGACCGCTCCTGGACAGCCCGGAACGGCGGTGTGCATGGCGTGTGATACCAGGCTCGCCATCTCCGACATTCCGGCCGAGCTTGCGGCGCGCCATGGCTTCGCCGAGCGCGAGGAGGCGGTGTTCATGCGCCTCGACTCCGGCGTCTATCGCGACGGGTTGCGCTTTGCCAATGGCATCGAGCTGTCGCTGCAGCAGATCCCCGTGGGCGTGGCGATGGAACTCGTTCCGATGGAGCCGGTGAAGCTGCCCTTCGCCGAAGTGGCCGACGAGGTTAAGACCGAGGTTCACGAACTGGTCTGAAGTCACTCGCCGGGCGCCGCTTCGACGTGGAACTCGACTTCTGTTTCACCCGCATTCAGGAAATCCAGGATGATGGTGAAGCGCTGGTCGAGCAGAAGCGGGGCGGAGAGGCCCATAAGCCGGAGGTGCCGCGCCGTGGGTCTCATCGGCAAAGGTTGGCCTGGCTCGAGCAGGAAGGAACTGAGCGGCGGATCATCGTAACGGTTGTTCCGCCGCAACTCGATTGTTCCGCATACGGACGAACGCGCCGCGACGAGTTCATCCGCCAGCTTGCCATTGTTGACCAGCGGCACGAAGGCCTGCCCCTCGCGCGAGACCTGCGCCGGCAGCGTCCAGGCATGGCCGATGGCGATGTCGCCCAGGCGATAGGAATGGGCGCGGGCGAGGGTGGGGCAGGCGGCGAGCCCCGCGAGGCCGAGGATCAGGTGGCGTCTGTGCAACATGGCCTCTTTACGCGTGGCCGCTGTGGCAGATTTGCGACTCCGCACCAACCTTCGATTCCGTTCCGCTTGACTCTGTGCCGGGCTTGTGGAACAAAAAGGGAACAATCTGGATCATGTTGTTGTCATGCGTATGGGACCGGCACATCAGGCTGCGCGGAGCGGGAACGCTTGCGCTGCGGTCACGCCTTTTCGCCCGGGTGGTGGAGACGCCTCCCGGCTGCTCGCCACGCTGCGCGACCACATCGCGCGGCTGGAGCAGGGGCATGCGCAGTTCGAGCACCAGAAGAGCCGCGCGGCACCCTGGCTGACGGGGCTTGCCGAGCTTGACCGGCACCTGCCGGCACAGGGGCTGCAGCGGGCGGGGCTCCATGACGTGTCGCCCCGCGCCTATGGCGACCAGCCGGCGGCCATGGGCTTCGCGCTGGCGCTGGCGCTCCGGCGGCTCACTGACGCGGGCGAACGCCGGCCGCTGCTGTGGTGCCGGCTGGCCGCGCATGAACGCGAGCATGGGCGGCTCTATGGCCATGGCCTCGAGCGCCTCGGCCTGCCGCGCCACCGCTTCGTGACCATCACGCTGAAGAAGCCCGCAAGCCTGCTCTGGACCATGGAGGAGGCACTGAAGTCCGGTGCCGTCGCCGCCGTGCTGGGCGATGCGGAGGCGGCACACGCCGACCTCACCACCACGCGCCGCCTGGCGCTGGCGGCAGGGGCGGGAAAGTCGGCGGCGATCCTCACCTTCGCGAAGCCGGACTGTGCGGCAACTGCCAGCCACACGCGCTGGACGGCGGCGGCCGTGCCCTCGCTCAGCCCCGCACATGACGCGAGCGCACCCGGTGCGCCGTGCTGGAGCGTCGAACTCACCCGCGCAAGGGGCGGCCGCCCCGGCGCCTGGATTCTGGAATGGCATCATGCGCAGTCTTGTTTCTCTCTGGTTCCCGGATTTTCCCGTCGAGCGCTTCATCCGTTCACGGATCAAGATGGGTCGGAAGCCGCCCGCCAAGGGCCTGCCCTTCGCGCTGGTTGAGACGTCCAAGTCCGGCCTGCGCCTGATCGCCGTCAATGCCACCGCGAGGAGCTTCGGCCTGATGCGCGGCATGCGGCTGGCGGATGCGCGTGCCCAATTGCCGGAACTGCTGACGGAGCCGCATGAGCCGGAGGAGGACATGAACAGCCTCCTGGGGCTGTGCCGCTGGATGGAGCGCTACAGCCCCTGGGTGGCGCCCGACCAGCCCGATGGCATCCTGCTGGACGTGACCGGTGTTCCCCATCTCTTCGGCGGCGAGCAGCGCATGATGGCGGAGATTCGCCAGCGCCTCGCGCAATATGGCTTCAGCGTCAGGATCGGCCAGGGCGCCACGCTGGGGGCGGCCTGGGCGCTGGCCCGCTATGAGGCGAAGGATTTGCAATCGCTTCCCGTCGAGGCCCTGCGCATCGACGGCATGGCGGCGAAGACGCTGCGCCGCCTCGGCCTCAAGACGGTGGGTGCACTGCTTGCCATTCCCCGCGCCTCGCTGGCCCGGCGCTTCCGCGGCGAGACCATCGGCGAGAATGTGCTGATCCGGCTGGACGAGATGATGGGCGTGCGTGACGAGCCGCTGAACCCGCTCAATCCGCCCACCTCCTTCATGGCGCATCGCGCGCTGATGGAGCCGGTCATTCATGCGGAGGGGCTGGAAATCGTTCTTGAAGGTATTGTCAACCAGCTCTGCCGCGACCTCGAAAAGGCGGGCAAGGGTGCGCTGCGGCTGATCCTCAAGCTGTTCCGCGTCGATGGCTCGCGCGCCAACCTGCCGGCGGGCTTCTCGGTGGCGAGCCATGATCCGCGCCACATGCTGCGCGTGCTGAAGCCCAAGCTCGAGACGGTGGATGCCGGCTTCGGCATCGACGCCATGACGCTGGAGGCGCGCGAGACGGCGGGGGCCATGGTGCAGCAGCACGGCTTCCTCGAGGATGACAGCACCCTGGCGCTGGAACAGCTCAATGACCGCGTGCTGAACCGCCACGAGCAGCAGTTCCTGGCGCTGGAGGATGTCGAAAGCCATATCCCCGAACGCGCCGAGATGCCGCGTCCCTCGGCGCGCCCCTTGCCACCCAAGGCAACCCGCCCTGCGCCCACGGCGCGGCCGCTGTTGATCTTCGAGGCGCCGGAACCGGCCAAGGTCGTTGCCGCCGTGCCGGATGGCCCGCCGATGCGCCTCACCTGGCGGCGCGTCACCCGGCGCGTCGTCAAGGCGCAGGGGCCGGAACGCGTGGCACCGGAATGGTGGCGGCTCACCGCCGGCGAGCGGCCGCGCGACTACTATGTGATCGAGGACGAGCAGGGCCGCCGCTACTGGCTCTATCGCGAGGGGCTTTATGGCGAGCCGGGCGAAGAGCAGCCCAAGTGGTACGTACACGGATTATCCGCATGACCAGCTACGCCGAGCTGCAGTGTACCACGAATTTCTCCTTCCTGCGCGGGGCCTCCCATCCCGAGGAGATCGCCATGCAGGCGAAGCACCTGGGCATCGCCGCGCTGGCGGTGACCGACCGCAACACGCTGGCCGGCGTGGTGCGCGCCCATGCGGCGGCGAAGGATGCGGAGCTGCCCTTCATCGTCGGCACAAGGCTCGACCTCGCCGAGCCCGGCCTCTCGCTTCTCGCCTGGCCCACCAACCGACAGGCCTATGGTGCGCTCTGCCGGCTCATCAGCCTCGGACAGCGCCGGGCGGAGAAGGGCCAGTGCCTGATCACCCTCGATGACGTCTATGCCCATGCCCCGGGCATGGTCTTCGCGCTGGTGTCTGATGGCGCCGATCATCTCTCCGAGATCCGCAAGCGCCTCAAGGCGCCGCTTTACCTCGCGGTCAGCCACCATCATCGCGGTGATGACCGCGAGCGCATCAACCGGCTGGCAGACCTCGCGCAGAAGAACCAGACGGGCCTCTTGGCCACCAATGACGTGCTCTATCACCATGCCTCCCGCCGCGTGCTGCAGGACGTGGTGACGGCCATCCGCGAGGGCGTCACAATCGCCGAAGCGGGTTACCTGCTCGAAGCCAATGCCGAGCGTCACCTGAAAACGCCGGACGAGATGGCGCGCCTGTTCCGCGACCATCCGTCTGCCATCGCCAACACGCTGGCCATCGCCAAGGCCTGCCGCTTCTCGCTGGAGGAGCTGAAATACGAGTATCCGGAAGAGCCGATCCCGCAGGGCTCCACCCCGCAGCAGCACCTGACGCATCTCGCCTGGGAGGGCGCCAAGGAGCGCTACCCGGAGGGCATTCCCCAAAAGGTGAAGGAGAACATCGCGAAGGAACTCGTGCTCATCGAGAAACTCAACTATGCGCCCTATTTCCTCACCGTGCACGACATCGTCCATTACGCCCGGACGCAGGATCCCCCGATCCTCTGTCAGGGGCGGGGGTCGGCCGCCAATTCCACTGTCTGTTATGTCATCGGGATCACGGCGGTCGACCCCAACCAGATCGAGCTGCTGTTCGAGCGCTTCATCTCGGAGGAGCGCAAGGAACCTCCCGACATCGACGTCGACTTCGAGCATGAGCGGCGCGAGCAGGTGATCCAGTACATCTACCAGCGCTATGGCCGCGAGCGGGCGGGGCTCGCCGCCACGGTGATCACCTATCGCGGCCGCTCCGCCATGCGCGAGGTGGGCAAGGTGATGGGCCTGTCGGAGGACGTCACCGCCACGCTCGCCGGCATCGTCTGGGGCCAGATGCGCGAAGAGATGCACAATGGCCGGCTTCAGGAGGCAGGGCTCGACCCCTACGACCCGCTGCTGGCGAAAGTGATCGAGCTCGCCGACGACATCCAGGGCTTCCCGCGCCACCTCTCGCAGCATGTTGGCGGTTTCGTGCTGACCAAGGGCCGCCTCGACGAGACGGTGCCCATCGGCAATGCCGCGATGGAGGATCGCACCTTCATCGAATGGGACAAGGACGATATCGACACGCTGGGGATTCTCAAGGTCGACGTGCTGGCACTCGGCATGCTCACCTGCATCCAGAAGAGCTTCGAGATGATGGAGGCGTGGTACGGCCTCAAATACTCGCTCGCCAGCCTGCCGCGCGAGGACGGGGCCGTCTACGACATGCTGTGCAAGGCGGATTCGGTGGGCGTCTTCCAGGTCGAGAGCCGTGCGCAGATGAACATGCTGCCACGGCTGAAACCGCGCTGCTTCTACGATCTCGTCATCGAGGTGGCGATCGTGCGCCCCGGCCCCATCCAGGGCGACATGGTGCATCCCTATTTGCGGCGGCGCGACGGGCTTGAGGCGGAGGACTATCCGGCCCCGCATCCCGATTTCGGCCCGCCTGATGAACTGCGCCAAGTGCTGGGCCGCACCAAGGGCGTGCCGCTGTTCCAGGAACAGGCCATGAAGCTCGCCATGGTCGCCGCCGAATTCACCGCGGGCGAGCTCAATGAATTGCGCAAGGCCATGGCCACCTTCCGGCGGCGCGGCACCATCGGGCGCTTGGAGCAGAAGATGGTGAGCCGCATGGTGGAGCGTGGCTATGATGCCGCTTTCGCGGCGCGCTGCTTCAACCAGATCAAGGGATTCGGCGAATATGGCTTTCCCGAAAGCCATGCCGCCAGCTTCGCGCATCTCGTCTATGTCTCGTCATGGCTCAAGCATCACTATCCGGAGGTCTTCGCGGCGGCACTCCTGAACTCCCAGCCCATGGGCTTCTACGCCCCGGCCCAGATCGTGCGCGATGCGCGCGAGCATGGGGTGGAGGTGCGGCCGGTGGATATCAACCATTCGCGCTGGGATTCGATCATGGAAGCACCCTCACGGGGCGAACGGGCCGCGATGCGGCTGGGCCTGCGCGAAGTCGACGGGCTGAAGGCGCAGGATGCAGCCCTGCTGCTGCAATACCGTTTACAGAAGAAGCCCATGACCATCGCCGCTCTTCATGGCTTCGGCGTGCCCGTAGCGGGGTTGGAGAAGCTCGCCGCCGCCGACTGTTTCCGCTCGCTCGGCCTCGACCGGCGTGCGGCGCTGTGGGAGGTGAAGGCCCTGACCAAGGCCAAGGCGCTGCCGCTCTTCGCCTTCGCCGACACGCGCGAGCAGGGGGAGGAGGGGCACGTGTCGCTTCCCGATATGCCGCTTTCCGAGCATGTGGTGAATGATTACCAGACGCTGAAGCTGTCGCTCAAGGCGCATCCGATGCAGTTCCTCCGCCGGCTCTGCAACGAGCGCAGGGTGACGGACACGGCGAAGCTCAAGACGCTGAGGAATGGCGCCGCCGTCACCGTGGCGGGCGTGGTGCTGGTGCGGCAGCGGCCGGGCTCGGCCAAGGGTGTCGTCTTCCTCACGCTCGAGGACGAGTTCTCGGTGTGCAATGCGGTGATCTGGCCGCAGGTGCTGGAAACGCACCGCGCGGTGGTGATGGGCGCCCGTCTGATGCTCATCAGGGGCCGCGTGCAGCGCACGGGCGACATCATCCACGTGGTGGCGAGCAGCATCGAGGATCATTCGGACTGGCTGGCGCTGCTGACAGAGGAGGGGGCACTCCTGCGCAACCCGCTGGCGCGGGCCGACGAGGTGGCAAGGCCGGGACCCGACCCGCACCAGCAACAGCCCCCGGCACGACACCCGCGCCAGGCGCGGGTGATCCCCAAGAGCCGGGATTTTCATTGAGGGTAGACCCGGCAGCCTGCTGATCACTCTCATCATGGCCGGGCTTGTCCCGCCCATCCTTTGTGAGCCGGCAAAAGGATGCGCGGGTCAAGCCCGCGCATGATGAGGTAAATGGGGCATGACGGCAGTCAGCTCGCGAACCGCACCGCATGGACCGGCGGCAGCGAGGTGCTCACCGTCTCCCATGACTCCCCCTGGTCCTCGCTCACCCACAGGTTCCCGGTGGTGGAGCCGAAGGCCAGCCGCTCGCCCGTGTCGTCGCCCGCCAGCGCGTGGCGGAAGACGATGTCGTAGGCGTGGTTCTGCGGCAGGCCCCTCGACAGGACGTCGAAGCTCTTGCCGCCGTCACGCGTGCGCGTCACCACCAGCTTGCCATCCACGGGGTAGCGCTTCTCGTCCTTGATGCCGGGCACGAACCAGGCGGTGTCGGGGTCCTTCGGATGCACCACCACGCCGAAGCCAAAGCTCGAAGGTTCGGCGTGCACCCGCTGCCAGCTCTTCGCATCGTCCGAGGAGCGCCAGATGCCGCAATGGTGCTGCACCCAGAAGCGCTCGGGTGCGGCGGGGCACTGCACCATCATGTGCGGATCCTGGGTGTCGGGGTTGTTCACCATCTCAGGAGGGCCGTCGTCGAAATGCATGCCATGCGCCGATTGCTTCCAGCTTTCGCCGCCGTCATGGGTCACCCACACGCCGCCGCAGGAAATGGCGACGCGCACGGTTTCCGACGACCGCGGGTCGACGCAGATCGAATGGATGCCGGGAATATCCGCACCGCCGCCCAGCCACATGTTGCGCTCCGGCATGTCCCACAGGGGGCGGATCATCTCCCATGTCTCGCCCCTGTCGCGGCTGCGGAACAGGCCGCCCGGCATGGTGCCGGCCCACAGCGTGCCGGGCTCGTCGGCACCGCCCGCTTCGAGTGACCAGATCATCTGCGTCGTCCACTTCACCGGCTTGCCCCAGCCGTCACGGTCGTCGAGGCCCTCGGGTTTGGGCGGATAGGCGGGGGCGGCGATTTCCTGCCACGCCCCGCCCCTGTCACGGCGGTGCAGCTTCACGCCGAAATGACCGTGGTTCAGCGCGGCATAATCCGTGCCGTCACGCGCGTCATGCAGCGCGAGTGTCACGTTGTCGCCAAGGAATGCGCCTTGCGCCACCTCCCAGCCCGAGGGCCCGCGCTCCACGTCGAACAGGCCCTTGCGGGTCGACACCATCATGCGATCTGCCATCGATCATCCTCCCGAAAGGGCCTGCATCACCCAGACTTCACTGTGGGGACCGACGGCATCGGAGAGTGCTTCGAGGTCGCGGATGCGCTGGCCATCGACGAGGATGGTCATGTGTTTCCGGAGTGCACCCTGGTCGTCGAGGACATAGGTGCCGAGCCGGTCCTGCACCGCAAAGACGCGCGCGAGAACCGCACGCACAGTCTCTCCCTCCGCCTCCATGCTGGTGCAGTCGACGTGGCGGCGCAGGTTGGCGGTGAAGAACACTCTTGCCATCGCTTCGTCTTTCCCGCCGCGAAGCCTAGCGCAGCGGGCCGGACGCAAACAGCAACCCCTAGTTCAGGGACCAGATGGCGAAGTTCAGAATGGCGGCAAAGCTCACCCAGGCAAGATAGGGCACGAAGAGCCAGCCCGCCGTGGCCTGGCGCCCGAAGAAGGCCAGCATGGTGAGTCCCACCGAGCCCACCAGGAAGACCACCTCCACCAGCGCCCAGCCGGGCGAGCGCAGTCCGAAGAAGATGAGCGACCAGAGCAGGTTGAAGCCGAGCTGTGCGCCGAACAAGGCCATGGCCGGGCCGATGCGGTCCTTCGTCCGCCACACCAGCCAGGCGGCAACGCCCATCATGATGTAGAGCAGCGTCCATACCGGCGCGAACACCCAGTTGGGCGGGTTCCAGCTCGGCTTGTTGAGGGTGGCATACCAGGTGTCGATCGAGTCCTGCGTGGCGAAGCCGCCGATGGAGCCGACCGCAAGGCAGAGCAGGACGAGGCCCGCCAGAACGAGCCATTGGTGGCGAGGAACGTCGGTCTGCATGGGTGCTCACATCATGGCGTTGGAAGAGCCCAACGAGCCGAGGAACAGAATCGTTCCCAGAAAGGCTATCACGGTTCCTCCGGCAAAGCGCAAGCCGATGCCGGCCCAGTCGAGCAGTCGGGAATTGCCGCGCATCAGCCGGGCGGCCAGCTTCTTGCCATAGACGGCAATGGCGGCGATGACCGAGACGGTGATGAAGGTCCCCACCGCCATGGCGAAGGTGGAGGCAATGCCCGCCCAATAGAGCCCGATGCCATTGGCGAAGACCAGCACGAGAATGGCGCCGGTGCAGGGCCTGATGCCCACCGCAAAGGCAAGCGATAAGGCGCGTGCGAAGGAAAACTCGCCCGTGAGGTCGCTCGCCTCCGGCAGGTGGGCGTGGCCGCAGCCGCAATCGGGGCCATGCACATGTGGCACCGCGGCAGCGCTGCGCTTCGGCTCGAAACTGGCGAAGTCCGAGAGTGCGATCGACTGGCGCGTGCTGACCCCGGCACTGGCAGCAACCGGTGCGGACAGGGCACGCCGTGCCGCGAAGAGCCGCAGGGCCGTCCAGATGAGATAAAGCCCGAGCAGCCCGATCAGCGCATAGCTGGCACTCTCCAGCACACCGGCCACGTCACGCGCGGTGGAGCCGACGCTCGCCACCACGAGGAACAGCACGCTCACCAGCACGATGGCGGTCAGGGCCTGGATGATGGCGCTCATGAAGGAGATCAGCACGCCGCGCTTCAGTTCGCTTTCGGTGGCGAGCAGCCAGGTGGAGATCACCGCCTTGCCATGGCCCGGGCCTGCGGCATGGAAAATGCCATAGGCGAAGCTCAGCAGCATCAGCATCCAGCCGGAGGCCCAGGCATCGGGGCCGCGCATGGCCTTCAGCGTGGCCGACATCCTGCGATAGAAGTTCTGCTGCTCGTCGCGCGCCCACAGCACCGGGTCTTCCAGAAAGGGGGTGACCTCGATCGTGCCATCGGCATTGCGTGGCGGGACCAGCAGCTTGCGGCGGTCGATCTTCACCTCGGGCTGGGCCTGTTGCGCGGTGGTGCCCGCGGTTTGCGCGGCGAGTTGCGGCGCCGCCGCGAGGAGCAGGATCAGCAGGGCCGCGACGCCCAGGGCGATCCGCCTGATCAGGCCTGGCATTGAATGGTCATGGGCTGGGCGAAGAGGGCGCCGAAATCCTCTTCCTCGTCGGGCTTCCAGTCCGGCCCCTTGGTGGAGAGCATGGCGCGGGTCTGCTCGAGCTCGGCGTCGGTCGGCAGCGGCTTGAGCACCGGCTTGCAGGCCGGGGGCATGTTGCCGCTCACCGTCACCGGGGTGGTGCCGGCATAGTCGAAGGCGATGTAGAATTCGGGGTCATAGACCTTCAGCACGAACTCGCCCCTGGTGGGGTCCACCGGGGTGGACAGCGGCAACTCGAAATGAAGCTGCAGCTTGCCGCCGGTGTAACTCTGGCCCGCCGCCGTCGGCGCGCCCAGGGCCTGCGCCTTGCCGTTCAGCCGGACGTGGGTGAAGAAGTCGTAGTCCTTCAGGGACTCGAGGTTCTCGCGGGTCAGCGGCTCGAGCTCCTCCGGCTCGTAGGTGCCGTTGCCGTTCTTGTCGAGGCCGTCCAGCGCCAGGCTGGCGTAGCCATCATCGAAGGTCCAGGCGAGTTTCACGGCCGCGATCTGGCCCTGGTCATTGAACACCACCCCGGACTGCATCTGGATCCACACGTGGGGGTGAGCCGAGGCAGGTGTCGCCGCGGCCGCGGAAGCAAAGGCAAGGGCGGCCAAGGCCGCCCGGCGTGCAGTTCGCATTGTCCATCCTTCTGAATCAGGCGAGGAATGATGGGCCAATGCGGCAAAATCGTGAAGGCCCGTCTAGCTGCCGAGGCAGTCCTTCAGGGCGGTGGACAGATTGGCGAGGAGCTGCTGGTAGGCATCGGGGCCGGGCGTCAGGCCCGCCCCCAGCGGATCGAGCACACCTTCCCGGGCGCCGGTCCCCTCGGTCACGGCGGCCACGACCTTGCCGTCGAACTGCGGTTCGCGGAACACGCAGGCGGCCTTCACCGCAATGATCTTGTTGCGAACCTCGGCCAGGCGCTCCGCCGACGGGGCCTGGGCGGACACGTCCGAAATGGAGCCCGCTCCCGACAGGCCGAAGTGCTTCTCGAAATACTGGTAGGCATCATGAAAGACGATGAAGGGCTTGTCCTTCACCGGTGCCAGCTCGGCGGCAATCCCCGCCGAAGCCGTGTCGATCCGGGTGGCGAAGGCCTGGGCGTTGGCGGCATAGGCGGCGGCATTGGCCGGATCGGCCTTCGACAGGTCGTCCGCCACCTGCCGCGCCATGGCCTTGGCATTGTCCGGGTCGAGCCAGACATGGGGATCGAAGGCGAGGACGCCCTCGGCGGCATGATCGTGGTCGTGGCCTTCCGCCTCCGTGCCGCCATCCTCCTCATGCGCGTGATCGTGGGCTTCCCATGCGCCGCCCTGGCGGACGGGCAGGGTCCTGACACCGGGCGCATCGGAAAGTTCCACGAAGCGCTTGCCATTCACCGCATCCGACCCGCTGATCTGGGCCAGCTTGGCTTCCAGCCCGTGGCCCACGATGAACACCAGGTCGGCATTGCCCAGCATGGCGATCTGGGCCGGGGTGAAGACAGCCCGGTGTTCCGACATGCTGCCCTGCAGCAGGAGCTCCGGCGTACCCGCATCGCCCATGACCGAGGCCACGATGGAATGAAGCGGAACGACCGAGGCCACAACCTTGGGAGCGGCCAGTCCTGGTGCAGCGGTCAGCAGGGTGGCGGCGAGCAGGGCGGACAGGCGGCGCATCAGGACCTCTCGAATGTAATGTTATAATATAACATACCGGTCGCCGTCCGGCCCGTCAAGCCTGACGCACAGGTGATCGCCTGCGGCCCCGCAGCGAATTGCGATTCCGCCGCCAACCTGCCAGAGGAGGGGGAATGAGCCTCGACGTGTCCATCGGTGCCGCGCTGTTCGCCGGCACCATCAGTTTCTTGAGCCCCTGCGTGCTGCCGCTGGTGCCGCCCTATCTGTGCTTCATCACCGGCACCTCGCTCGAGGACCTGGTCGACAACAGGATGAAGCCGCGGGAGGAGCGGCGCCAGGTGATGCTCGCCGCGCTGCTGTTCGTGCTGGGCTTCTCCACCGTGTTCGTGCTGCTGGGGGCCAGCGCCTCGTGGCTGGGCAGCCTGTTGCGGTCCGAACTGGCGCGCCAGGTGACGCTGTTCGGCTTCGCCTTCAACCCGATCACCAGCGTGGCCGGCCTCATCATCATCGCCATGGGCCTGCACTTCCTGGGGGTCTTCCGCATGTTCTGGATCGCGCGCGAGGTGCGTTACCAGCACAAGGCCCATCCAGGAGGCCTGTTCGGCGCCTATCTCATCGGGCTGGCCTTCGCCTTCGGCTGGACCCCCTGCATCGGCCCCGTGCTGGGCACCATCCTCACCATCGCCGCGAGCGAACAGGATGTGATGAAGGGGGCGGGGCTGCTCGCCGTCTATTCGCTGGGCCTTGGCATTCCCTTCCTGCTGGCGGCGGCGGGCATCGGCACCTTCATGGGGTTCTTTGCGGGCTTCAAGAAGCACCTCGGCCTGGTGGAGAAAATCGCCGGCGCCTTGCTCGTCATCTCCGGCATCATGTTCATCACCGGTGGCGTGCAGGCCGTGTCCTACTGGCTGATCGAGCGCTTCCCCGTGCTGCTCAACCTCGGCTGAGCTCGATCGGCTGGCCGTGTGGCGTGGCCCTGGCCGCGCGGTCCCAGGCGTCGACCCGGGCCAGCCGCTCGACCTCCGACATCACGCCCTTGGCCTCGACCAGCTTCTCCAGCGCGGCGAGCCAGCTTTCGTAATAGGGACGCTGCGGAAAGGCCCTCAATTCCGATCCCAGGGCCTCCGCCCATTCGCTCCAGGCGAAGACGCCGGCCTCGTTCAGCTTTACCGCCATGGCGAAGGCCTGCGCCTCCCAGGGTTCGGCGAAGACCGGGCCATCGGCATCCTTCGGCAGGCGTTCCGACTCAGCAAGCTTCAAGATAGGGCTCCCACAGGTCGGCATGGATCAGGTCCGGCGCGCCATTGCCCCAGATGTCGGAAGCCCTGAAGCGCACGGTGTAGAGAAAGCGGGGGTCTTCGCCGAGGCCGCGGCTGTTGGAATCGGGAAAGACGTGGGCGCCGTGGCAGGCGAGGATCTCGCCCTCATGGCCACGCAGGTAGCGCGGCAGCCGCGTGTGGTGCGCGGGGTTCAGGTGCCGCGTGCGCACGCGGTCCCCCGGCCTGAACAGCGGCTGGCCCCCGGTCCGGCGTTCATAGCTCCCGGCAGCGGTGACGGCAGGCCACACGGCGTCCGCCGCCGTGGGTGTCACCGGCCTTGATGGCGCGGACGCTATGCAAGAGGCGATTTCCTCCGCACTGGCCAGCCCATGCGTCTGCAACAGCCGTTCGAGACCGCTGAGCCAGTGCTCGTAATAGCTCGATGTGATGTAGTGGCCGGGCTCCATCGCCTCGCAGGCGGCGCGGTCTTCGTCCAGCGTCCAGCCGCCGACGTCGCCAACCGCCGACATCAGTGCGAACATGCGCGCTTCCCAGGCTTCATGGAAGACGGGCTCATTCGCCTCCGCCACCACCGGGCCGAAGCCCATCATGCCGCCGCAGTCATGCGCGCCGTTCACGGGGCTTTCTCCAGATAGGGCTCCCACAGATCGATGCAGACGGCATCCCGGCTGTCCTTCCCCCAGAGCTCGGCGCCGGTGAAGCGCACGGTGTAGAGCCAGTGCGGGTCTTCGCCACCACCATGGGCATTCGAATCCGGGAATACATGCGTACCATGCACGGCCACGACCTCTCCGGTCTTTCCCCGCGCATAGCGCGGCAGCCGGGTGTGGCCCCTAGGGTTCATCGTCCGCGCGCGCACCCGCTCACCGATGGCGAAGCCCTGCGGGCGGTTGCTCGGCCGGTCGGCCGGCCCGCCTGACGCGAGAATGGCGGGGATCATCTCCGCCCTCGCCACACGCTTCACCGGCTTCGGCGGAACGGCCATGCGGCCCTGCTCGTCCTCCATCGCGGACACGAGGCCAAGCTCGATCAGCTGCAGGACCAGTGCATAATGGCGCATCTCGTAATAGCTCGACCGCCAGTATTGCAGCGCCGGCAGGCGCTCGCGCGCATGGCGGGCCTCGTCGATGTTCCACGAGCCCGTCATGCCCATGGCGAGCACCAGCGCGAAGGCCCGCGGCTCCCAGTCGTCATGCCAGACCGGTTCGTCGGCCTCATGCAGCACCGGCCCGAAGCCGGTGAAGCCGCCCATGTCATGCGGTCCGTTCATGCGGTGACGAGGCCGGTGCCGATCATGGCATTGCGGGTGACGATCTCCGCCAGCTGCTCCTCGCTCCAGCCGTCGGTGCCTGCGGGCCGCTCGGGGATCACCAGGTAGCGAAGCTCCGCCGTGGAGTCCCACACCTGGACCTGCTTGGCGTCCGGCAGGTCGACGCCGAATTCCTTCAGCACTTCGCGCGGCTCGATCACGGCACGCGAGCGATAGGGCATCGACTTGTACCAGACCGGCGGCAAGCCCAGCACCGGCCACGGGTAGCAGGAGCAGAGCGTGCAGACGACCATGTTGTGGGTGTCGGGCGTGTTGAACAGCGCCACCATGTGCTCGCCCTGCCGTCCGGTATAGCCGAGCGATGCGATGGCCGCGGTGGCATCGCGCTTCAGCCAGTCGGCAAAGGCGGGGTCGGTCCAGGCCTTCGCCACCACGCGCGCGCCGTTGCGCGGACCGATCTTGGTCTCGTAGGTGTCGATCAGCACGTCGAGCGCCCGGGGATCGACGTAACCCTTCTCGACCAGCAGCGATTCGAGTGCCTTCACCCGCAGCGCGATGGGCGAAAGTTCGGAGCCTTCCTCGTGATCGTGGTGATGTCCGTCATGCGCCATGTTGTCAGCCTCGCGGTTTGCGCTCATCATAAGCGCCGGTTGGCGGAAGAGGAAGCGGCATGGAGAAGCTCCCCGGCATCAGGGCCTGCGTGTTCGACGCCTATGGAACGCTGTTCGACGTCCAGGGCCCGATGCGCAAGCTGGCACCGGAAATCGGCCCCCATGCCGAAGACATCTCCAGGCTGTGGCGGCAGAAGCAGCTGGAATACAGCTGGCTCCGCAGCCTCATGGGCGTGCATGCCGATTTCTGGCACGTCACGGGCGATGCGCTCGACTATGCGCTCGACCAGTTCGGCGTCAGCGAGCCGGGGCTGCGCGACGAGATCATGGCGCTTTACCTGAAGCTCGATGCCTATGAGGAGGTGGCCGATGCTCTGGCCGCCGTGAAGGCCAGGAGCAAGCTCACCGCCATCCTCTCCAACGGCAGCCCCTCGATGCTCGATGCGGCGGTGCGCCATGCGGGCCTCGACAAGCTGTTCAACATGGTGCTGTCGGTCGAGGATGTGGGCATCTACAAGCCCTCGCGCCGGGTCTACCGTCATGCCATGCAGAAACTGCAGATCCACGAGGCGGCGGCGATCTGCTTCGTCACCTCCAACACCTGGGACGCGCATGGCGCCGCGCAGTTCGGCCTGCAGGTGGTGAGGGTCGATCGCTTCGGCTGGAAGGACGACCGCCTGCCGGGCAAGCCCGCGGCGCTCATCCCCCATCTCGGCAAGCTGGCGGCACTGGTGTGAGCACCGCCGCCGCGGGTGGCATCACAGCATCGACGGCAGGACGCGGTCGGGCGGATTGTGTCCGTCGACCCAGGTCTTGATGTTGATGATCACCTTCTCGCCCATGTCGATGCGGCCCTCGATGGTGGCGGAGCCCATGTGCGGCAGCAGCACGGCCTTCCTGGCCTTCAGCAGGCGCGGGTTGACCGCCGGCTCGTGCTCGAACACGTCGAGGCCGGCGCCGCCGAGTTCACCACTCTCCAGCATGCGGGCCAGCGCGTTCTCGTCGATCACCTCGCCGCGCGCGGTGTTGACGATGATGGCCTCGGGCTTCATCAGCTTCAGGCGTCGCGCCGACAGCAGGTGGTAGGTGGCCGGCGTGTGCGGGCAGTTGACGGAAACGATGTCCATGCGTGCCAGCATCTGGTCGAGGCTCTCCCAATAGGTGGCCTCGAGCTCCTCCTCGATCTTGTGATGGACGGGCTTCCTGTTGTGATAATGGATCTGCAGGCCGAAGGCCTTGGCGCGGCGGGCGACCGCGGTGCCGATGCGCCCCATGCCGATGATGCCCAGCCGCTTGCCCCAGATGCGGTGGCCGAGCATCCAGGTGGGTGACCAGCCGCCCCAGGAATTGTCGGCGCCGATCACCTTCGCGCCCTCGATGATGCGGCGGGAAACGGCCATGATGAGCGCCATGGTGAAGTCGGCCGTGTCCTCGGTCAGCACGCCCGGCGTGTTGGTGACGGTGATGCCGCGCGACAGCGCCGTCTCGACGTCGATGTTGTCGACGCCATTGCCGAAATTGGCGATGAGCTTCAACTGGTCGCCGGCCTGCATCAGCACGGCCTTGTCGATGCGGTCGGTGACGGTGGGCACCAGCACCTCGGCCGTCTTCACGGCCTCGATCAGCTCGGCGCGGCCCATCGGCTCATCCGTGGCGTTGAGACGGGTGTTGAACAGTTCCATCATCCGGGTCTCGACGACGTCGGGCAGCTTGCGGGTGACGACGACGAGGGGCTTGCGCTTGGTCATGCGGGAATCCTGGCTCCGGTCTCAATCCTCACACAATCTTAACCCTGCAGGATCAATCCTGCCACCGGTCCGTGCGGGGTGATGATCGGTGTTTCCCTCGTTTGCACGGGGCTGTCGCTGGTGTAAA
This sequence comes from Aestuariivirga litoralis, assembly GCF_003234965.1. GTDB lineage: Bacteria > Pseudomonadota > Alphaproteobacteria > Rhizobiales > Aestuariivirgaceae > Aestuariivirga > Aestuariivirga litoralis. The sequence goes on along the minus strand of NZ_QKVK01000001.1, from coordinate 708,949 downwards.
CTGGCTTTGTGTCGTAGGGGCCCTTTCCCCGGAGGACGGTGTCCGGGCCTTGCAGAGGAAATTCGGATATCATGGCGGCAGGTCCTGCCAAAAAACGGCGTTTTGGCTCTATCATCCTCAGCTTGGCCTGTATCGGCGTGGCGGGCGCAGTGGGCTGGTCGCTGTTTGCCAAGCGGGTTGATTCGCAGGCCAATGCGGAGAAGGGCGCCGTCACCGGCTCGATCGGCAAGGAGGCCGCCAAGCCGGTCGGCCCGTCGGGCCTGCCCATTCCGCGCTTCGTGTCCCTCAAGGCCGAAAAGGTGAATGTGCGCCGCGGCCCCTCCAGCGATCATCCGGTGGCCTGGGTGTTCCAGCGCAAGGGCCTGCCGGTCGAAATCGTCGCCGAATTCGAGAACTGGCGCCGCATCCGCGATTCGGACGGCGAGGAAGGCTGGATCCTGCAGAACATGCTGGCCGGCAAGCGCACGGCGGAGATCGCGCCGTGGAAGCAGGGGCAGAACGTGCCGCTGATGAGCGGCCCGAAACCGGCGGCCGGCGTGGTGGCGCAGGTCGGCTCCGGCGTGGTGGCCGAAGTCGAGCACTGCGACGGCGAGTGGTGCGAACTCAGCGCCGGCGGGTATGACGGCTATGTGCAGCAGACGCAGCTGTGGGGCGTCTATCCCGGCGAGAAGGTGGACTGAGGCGGTAGGTCTCACCCCCGAGAATTCATCATGGCCGGGCTTGTCCCGGCCATCCTTTTTTGGTGGCCGCAAAAAGATGCCCGGGACAGGCCCGGGCATGATGGATGTCTGAAGCGATGCGGAGCCTCAGCTCCCGAACCCGTCCCAGAAGGCCTTGGCCTTGGCGAAGAAACCTTCCGACTCGGGACTGTTGTTTTTCGCTTCCGTCTCGAACTCCCGCAGAAGCTCCTTCTGGCGGCGTGACAGGTTGACGGGGGTCTCGACCGCCACCTGGATGTACATGTCGCCCATCTGGGATGAGCGCAGCACCGGCATGCCCTTGTTCTTCAGGCGGAACTGCTTGCCCGTCTGGGTGCCTTCGGGCACCGCGACGCGGGCTTTCTTGCCGTCGATCGTCGGCACCTCGATCTCGCCGCCCATGGCGGCTGCCGTCATCGAGACGGGCACTTTGCAGAACAGGTCCGCCCCGTCGCGCTGGAAGAACTCGTGCGGCTTCACCGACAGGAAGATGTAGAGATCGCCCGACGGTCCGCCGCGCATGCCCGCTTCGCCCTCGCTGGCCAGCCGGATGCGCGTGCCGTCCTCGACGCCCGCCGGAATGTTGACCGACAGGGTGCGCTCCTTGGTGACGCGGCCCTGGCCCGAGCAGGCGTTGCAGGGATCCGATATGACCTGGCCGCGGCCCTGGCAGGAGGGGCAGGTGCGCTCCACCGTGAAGAAACCGGATTGCGAACGCACGGCGCCGTGGCCGCCGCAGGTCGAGCAGGTCTTGGGTGAGGTGCCGGGCTTGGCGCCCGAGCCGCTGCAGACCTCGCAGGACACCGAGGAGGGAACGCGGATCTGCGCGTTCTTGCCGGTGAAGGCCTCGGTGAGGCTGATCTCCATGTTGTAGCGCAGGTCGGCGCCGCGCGTCGCGCCATTGCTGCGCCCGCCGCCGCGGCGGCCGCGGCCACCGCCGCCGCCGCCCATGAAATCGCCGAACAGGTCCTCGAAGATGTCGGACATCGAGGAATTGAAATCCGGGCCGAAGCCCGCACCGCCGCGCCCGCCCATGCCGTTCTCGAAAGCCTGGTGGCCGAACCGGTCATAGGCCGCACGCTTCTGCGGGTCCTTCAGCACGTCATAGGCCTCGTTCAGTTCCTTGAACTTGGCCTCGGTCTTGGCGTCGCCCGGGTTGGCATCGGGGTGGAGCTGCTTGGCGAGCTTGCGATAGGCGGCCTTCAGTTCCTTCTCGTCAGCCGACCGGCCAACGCCCAGAACATCGTAATAGTCACGCTTGGCCATGAATGCGTACCGCTGTGGTTTGCCGTTCCGCGTCACGACACGCGTCAGGACCGGAACGAATTGAAAGGGAATAGAGCAGAACCCCGCCCCGCGCTGCGGCCCCCTTTCGGGCGCCGCGACGTGAAGCGGGGTTCCTCAAGTCACAGGCCTCAGGCCTTCTTGTCGTCGTCCTTCACTTCCTCGAAGTCGGCGTCGACCACGTCATCCTCGCCGGACTGGCCGCGGGCGTCACGCTGCGCGTCCGCCTCGGCCTGGCCGGCCTGGGCCTTGTACATGGCCTCGCCAAGCTTCATGGCGGCCTGCGACAGGGCGTTGGTCTTTTCCTTCACCTGCTCGGCATCGCCGTTCTCGAGCGTCGACTTGAGGTCGGCGATGGCGCTCTCGATGGCCGACTTGTCGGCCGCCGAAACCTTGTCGCCGAACTCGGTGAGCGACTTCGAGGTCGAGTGCATGAGGGCTTCGGCGTGGTTCTTGGCTTCCACCAGGTCCTTGCGCTTCTTGTCCTCGGCGGCGTTGGCCTCCGCCTCCTTGACCATCTTTTCGATCTCGCTGTCCGACAGGCCGCCGGAGGCCTGGATGCGGATCTGCTGCTCCTTGTTCGTCGCCTTGTCCTTGGCGGACACGTTGACGATGCCGTTGGCGTCGATGTCGAAGGTCACTTCAACCTGCGGCACGCCGCGCGGGGCGGGCGGAATGCCCATCAGGTCGAACTGGCCCAGCATCTTGTTGTCGGCCGCCATTTCACGCTCGCCCTGGAAGACCCTGATGGTCACGGCCGTCTGGTTGTCGTCAGCGGTCGAGAACACCTGGCTCTTCTTGGTCGGGATCGTGGTGTTGCGGTCGATCAGGCGGGTGAACACGCCACCCAGCGTCTCGATGCCGAGTGACAGCGGCGTCACGTCGAGCAGCAGCACGTCCTTCACTTCGCCCTTGAGCACGCCGGCCTGGATCGCGGCGCCGATGGCCACGACTTCGTCCGGGTTGACACCCTTGTGCGGCTCCTTGCCGAAGAACTGCTTCACCGTCTCGATGACCTTCGGCATGCGGGTCATGCCGCCGACGAGAACCACCTCGTCGATCTGCCCCGCGGTCACGCCGGCGTCCTTGAGGGCCGCGCGGCAGGGCTCGATGGTCTTGGTGATCAGGTCCTCGACGAGCGCTTCCAGCTTGGCGCGGGTGAGCTTCAGGGTGAGGTGCTTCGGGCCCGTCTGGTCAGCCGTGATGAAGGGCAGGTTGATCTCGGTCTGCGTCGCCGACGACAGCTCGATCTTGGCCTTCTCGGCGGCTTCCTTCAGGCGCTGCAGCGCGAGCTTGTCCTTGCGCAGGTCGATGCCCTGCTCCTTCTTGAACTCGTCGGCGAGGTAATCGACGATGCGCATGTCGAAGTCTTCGCCGCCGAGGAAGGTGTCGCCGTTGGTCGATTTCACCTCGAACACGCCGTCGCCGATCTCGAGGATCGACACGTCGAAGGTGCCGCCGCCCAGGTCATAGACCGCGATGGTGCCGGCTTCCTTCTTGTCGAGGCCGTAAGCGAGCGCAGCCGCCGTCGGCTCGTTGATGATGCGCAGCACCTCGAGGCCGGCGATCTTGCCGGCATCCTTGGTGGCCTGGCGCTGGCTGTCGTTGAAATAGGCCGGAACGGTGATGACCGCCTGGGTGACGGGCTCGCCCAGATAGCGCTCCGCCGTCTCCTTCATCTTGGTCAGCGTGTAGGCCGAGATCTGCGAGGGCGAGAACTTCTTGTCGCGGCTCTCGACCCAGGCATCGCCATTGTCGGCCTTGATGATGGAATAGGGAACGAGCTTCTTGTCCTTGGCGACCATCGGGTCGTCAAAGCGGCGGCCGATCAGGCGCTTGATCGCGAAGAAGGTGTTCTCGGGGTTGGTCACCGCCTGGCGCTTCGCCGGCTGGCCGACCAGGGTTTCGCCGTCCGCGGTGAACGCGACGATCGAGGGGGTGGTGCGGGCACCCTCGGCATTCTCGATCACTTTGGGGTTCTTGCCTTCGATCACCGCAACGCAGGAGTTGGTGGTGCCGAGGTCGATACCAATCACTTTCGCCATCTTGATCCTCCAATTGGCAGGCGGAGCTTGGGAAAGCCCTTTAGGCACTTGCCCGACCCCCCTTGGCTGGGGAGGGTCCGCCTCCTGATTAAGATTAGGTCCCGGCTGCCCGATTCCGCAGGCTGACCGGCTGTCGAGGGCTATATAGGCAGGGGGTTCGGGGCTATCAAGCGGTTCGCCCACGCAAAAGTGATCGGCCGCCGTCGTCGGGGCAGGGCGGGAACGATTGTACCGCCAACCGCGCGAGAAATGCCTTGCCCCGATGGACGGGGCGGCTAGGAAGAGCGGCCAATGCAACCCGGACTGCGATATTTGCCCGGCCACCTGGGCGCCGAGGCCCAGCGCCAGCTGGTGGGGAGCCTGCGCGGCGCCGTGGCCGCAGCGCCGCTGTTCACCCCCGTCATGCCGAGGACGGGGCGGCCCTTCACCGTACGCATGACCAATCTGGGCCCGCTCGGCTGGGTGTCGGACCGCGCAGGCTACCGCTACCAGTCCACCCATCCGGACACCGGCCAGCCCTGGCCCGCCATCCCCGATCCTCTGCTGGGGCTGTGGCGGCAGGTGTCGGGCTACCCCCACGACCCGGAAGCCTGCCTCGTCAATTTCTACTCCGGCGGCGCCAGGATGGGCCTGCACCGGGACGAGGACGAGGAGGACTTCTCGGCTCCGGTGGTCTCGGTGTCGCTGGGTGACACGGCGGTGTTCCGCATCGGCGGGCCCGAGCGCGGCGGGAAGACCGAAACGCTGAAACTTGCCTCCGGCGACGTGCTCGTCATGGGCGGGGCCTCCCGCCTCTGCTACCATGGCATCGACCGGGTGCTGTCCGGCACCTCCACCCTGCTGAAGGACGGCGGGCGAATCAACCTGACACTCAGACGGGTGACCAAACCATGAGCCACTACGACGTTGCCGTGATCGGCGCAGGCGCGGCGGGCCTCGCCGCCGGGCTGACGCTCCAGAAAGCGGGCAGGAGCTTCATCGTGCTGGAGGCGCGCGACCGGATCGGCGGCCGGGCCTTCACCGACACCGCGACGTTGGGCCTGCCCTTCGACATGGGCGCCCACTGGCTGCATTCGGCACGCCAGAATCCCTTCACCGCCATCGCCGACACGCTCGGCATTGCCTACAAGTCCGACATCGACTTCGGTCCCGACCACGCCACGCGGCTGGGCAGGGGCGGCCTGCTGCCCGCAGCGGCACAGGCCGAGGCGTCGGACTACATCGAAACGGTGCTGAACGCGGCCATCGGCGCGGGTGCCGCCGGCCGCGACGTGGCCTTCAGCGACGTCATGGACCCGAAGAACCGATGGAACAGCCTCACCCGCCAGCTCATCGGCCAGATCACCTCCAGCGACCCCGAACTGTGCTCCACGCTCGACGGCTCGCGCTACGACTATGACGGCGGCGACTTCCCCGTCAGGGACGGCTACGGCGCGCTGGTCGCCCGCCACGCGGCGGGCCTGCCGGTGACGCTCTCGACCCCCGTCACCCGCATCGATTGGTCGGGGCGCGAGGTCCGCGTGGAAACCGGGCGGGGTACGGTCACGGCCTCGGCCATCGTCATCGCCGTGCCGGTCAACGTGCTGATCGCTGGGGGCATCCGCTTCGATCCCGCCCTGCCGGCAACGCTGGTCGAGGCCTTCCACGACTGCCCGATGGGCGTCTCCGAGAAACTCGCCATCCTGCTCGACCGGCCCGTCGATGGCTTCGGCCATGTCTATGGCGACGTGATCTTCGAGGACGCGTCGAAGGCTCCCTTCAACCTCCATCTCAATCCCTTCGGCCGCCCCCTGCTGGTCTCGCATTTCGGCGGCTCGCATGGGGCCGCACTGGAGAAGCTCGGCGACGCCGCGATGATGGACCTCGCCATGGAGGCGCTGGTCGAGGCTTTCGGGGCAGGCATGCGGACGCGCGTGGTGAAGACGCTGCGCACCCACTGGGCCTCGGATCCCTACACGCTGGGCGGCTATTCACATGCGAAGCCGGGCAGGGCGGTCTCGCGGCTGAGGTTCTCGGAGCCGGTGGGCGACCGCATCGTGCTGGCCGGCGAGCATTGCTCCATCCCGTTCTTTTCGACGGTCCATGGCGCGCATCTCTCGGGCATCGCCGCGGCGGAGAAGGCCCTGTCGCTGGCCGCCGCCTGAGTTCGTCCCGATCAGCACGTCACCCCGGCGAAAGCCGGGGCCCAGCTTTCTTTGGGTCGAGCATCCAGACCATTGCTGGAGCCCCGGAGCGGACCGGAGAGTGGCTTTTAACGGCCCCCATGTAGGGGGCTACCTGCTTGTGCGACTGGCCAAAAGCAATCGTTACGAATGTCAGGAGGGGCGCGGCTCTGGCTTCATCCAGCCGATGATCGCCCCTGTGGGGTCCTGCAGGATGGCGATGCGGCCCACCGTGGGGATATCGAAGACCGGCATGCAGAGGTCTGCCCCGGCCTCCAGTGCTGCCGTCACCTTCGCATCGACGTCGTCCACCGCCATGTAGGTGAACCAGGCGGTCGGCCCCCCGGGGCGATCCGTCATGTCCATGATGCCCCAGACCGGGCGGCCGTCGCGCATGGCGATCCAGTAGCCGGGGTTCGTCTCACCGAAGGGTTCGAAGGTCAGACCGAGGGTCTTGCCGTAGAAGGCCTTGGCCTTCTCGACCTCGGTGGTCATCAGTTCCGACCAGACGACAGTGCCATTCTCGCTCATGAGGGCCTCCGTGGAATGGCGGGAGGATAACACAACCTTGGCGTCACTTCCATGGCGGTGGCGCCTCTCCTTCATCATGGCCGGGCCCGACCCGGCCCTCGTTTTCGGCGGCCCAAAAAAATGCCCGGGACGAGCCCGGGCATGATGAAACGATTGTCGTGAGGCGCGCCGCTCAGCCTTCGGCCTTGGCGACGCCCACCATGGCGGGCCTGAGGCAGCGGTCGCCGATGGCGAAGCCGGACTGCATCTCCTGCACCACCGTGCCCGGCGGATGTTCGCTGGTCGGCACCTCGAACAGGGCCTGGTGGAAGTTGGGATCGAACTTGGCGCCCACCGTCTCCACCTTGCGGATGTTGTAGCGCTGGAAGATGTTGAGGAGCTCGCGCTCCGTCATCTCGATGCCGGCGAACAGGTTCTTGGTCTCGTCGCTGGCGGTTTCCGCCGGCCGGTGGGCGAGCGCGCGCTGCATGTTGTCGGAGACGCTCAGCAGGTCGCGGGCGAAGTTGGTGGCGGCATAAAGCGTTGCCTCCGCCTTCTCGCGCTCGGCGCGCTTCCTCAGATTGTCCATCTCGGCGGCGGTGCGCAGCAGCCGGTCCTTGAACTGGGCGGCCTCTTCCTTGAGCCTGGCGATCTCCAGGTCGCGCTCGTCCAGTTCTGCCACCAGCGCCTCTTCCAGCGCGATGTCGGGGTTCGGCTCGTCGGTCGGATTCTTGTCTTCGGCCATGCTAAGGGCTTTCCAGTCCTTGGGATTTGTCGGGTTGGCAGGCATATCGGCCGCCCGGCGCAAAAAATCAAGTGAGCAGCCGCCCGATCGCCTTGGCGGTGTAGTCGACCATCGGGATGATGCGGGCATAGTTCATCCGGGTCGGCCCGATGATGCCCATGACGCCGACGATCTTCTCCTCGGCATTGCGGAAGGGCGTCACGATGATCGAACTTCCGGAGAGCGAGAACAGCCGGTTCTCGGAGCCGATGAAGATCCGCACGCCCTCGCCCACCTCGGCCGCCCCCAGAAGCTGCACCAGCTCCTTCTTGTTCTCGATATCCTCGAACAGCTTGCGGATGCGCTCCAGGTCTTCCGCCGCGGTGGCGTTCTCGATCAGGTTGGCCTGGCCGCGCACGATCAGGGTCTTGTCCTCGCTGTCACCCTCGCCCGACCATTGTCCGATGCCGGCCTCGACGATGCGCGCCGAGATCTCGTCGAGCTCGGTGCGCAGCTGTGTCATCTCCTGGCGCACGAAACGCTGCACCTCGTCGATGGTCCGGCCCTGGAAGCGGGTCGAGAGATAGTTGGACGCCTGCGCGAAGGTCGAGGGCGGTAGCCCGCGCGGCACCTCGATCACCCGGTTCTCGACGCTGCCATCCTCGCCGACGAGGATGACCAGCGCCCGCCCCGGCCCGAGGTTCACGAATTCGATGTGCTTCAGCCGCGCGTTCATCTTGGGCGCCAGGATGACGCCGGCGCAGTGCGACAGGCCCGACAGCAGCATCGTCGCCTCGCCCAGCACGTCCTCCACCCGGCGCTGGCGGTTGGACGCGGCGATCTGTGCATCGATCTTGGCGCGCTCGTCGGTGGGCATGGCGCCCACCTCCATCACCGCATCGACGAAGAAGCGCAGGCCCTGCTCGGTGGGCATGCGGCCGGCGCTCGTGTGGGGCGAGAAGATCAGCCCCGCATCCTCGAGGTCCATCATCACGTTGCGGACCGAGGCCGGGGAGAGATTGTGCGGCAGGATGCGCGAAATGGTGCGCGAGCCCACGGGCTCGCCGGTGGCGAGATAGGTGTCCACGAGGCGGCGGAAGATGTCGCGCGAGCGCTGGTCGAGCCCGGCGATGCCGGAAAGCCGCTCCTCGGTAAATGGCTTGGGCGGGATCACACTCATGGCCACAATGTAGGAATCAAGTTGGCGCGGGTCAACCGAAGGGGTAGAAGGCCCGCTTTCAGACGAGGAATGACCAGAATGCGTCCCTCCGGACGGAAACCCGATGAATTGCGCCCTGTCAGCTTCACCCGCGGCTTCACCCGCCATGCCGAGGGCTCCTGCCTCGTGCGCTTCGGGGACACGCATGTGCTGTGCACCGCCTCGCTGGAAGAGCGGGTTCCGCCCTGGCTGAAGGGCGGCGGCAAGGGCTGGGTCACCGCCGAATACGGCATGCTGCCGCGCGCCACGCATGAGCGCACAAGGCGCGAGGCGGCTTCCGGCAAGCAGTCGGGCCGCACCCAGGAAATCCAGCGCCTCGTCGGCCGTAGCTTGCGCGCCGTCGTCGACCTGGTGGCGCTGGGCGAACGCCAGATCACGCTCGACTGCGACGTGCTGCAGGCCGATGGCGGCACCCGCACCGCCGCCATTACCGGCTCCTGGGTCGCGCTCTTCGACTGCCTCAAGTGGATGGAGCAGAGGTCGATGTTCAAGACCTGGCCCCTGAAGGACCACGTCGCCGCCATCTCCTGCGGTATCCATGGAGGCACCCCGGTGCTCGACCTCGATTATCCCGAAGACTCCTCCGCCGGTACCGACGCGAACTTCGTGATGACCGGCTCCGGCGGCATCGTCGAGATCCAGGGCACGGCGGAGGGCGAGCCCTTCTCCGAGGCGACGCTGGGCGAACTCCTCGCGCTGGCCAAGAAGGGCATCGGCGAGCTCGTGGCGAAGCAGAAAGAGGCCATCGCCTGATGCGCACGCTGCGCGATCAGAAGATCGTCATCGCCACGCACAACAAGGGCAAGCTCGAGGAATTCGCCGCGCTGCTGAAGCCCTATGGCGTGGAGGCGGTGAGTGCCGGGGCGCTTGGCCTGCCGGAGCCGGTGGAAACCGAAAGCACCTTCGCCGGCAATGCCCGCATCAAGGCGCTCGCCGCCATGAAGGCCAGCGGGCTGATTGCGGTGTCGGACGATTCCGGCCTCTGCGTCGAGGCGCTGGGCGGCGAGCCGGGTGTCTATACCGCCGACTGGGCGGGGCCGGACCGTGACTGGAACCGCGCCATGCGCCTCGTCGAAGAGAAGCTGCAGGCCAAGGGCGCCACCACGCCCGACAAGCGCCGTGCCTATTTCGCCTGCACCCTCTGCGTCATCTGGCCGGATGGCACGGAGCGCGTCTTCGAGGGCCGTGCGCAAGGGTCGCTCGCCTGGCCGCCGCGCGGGGCCCTGGGCCACGGCTATGACCCGATGTTCGTGCCGGATGGCGAGACGCGCACCTTCGCCGAACTGGCGCCTGAGGAAAAGAACCGCATCTCGCACCGCGCCCGCGCGCTGGAACTCCTCGTCCGTGACCTCTTCTGACGCCTTCGGCATTTACGTTCACTGGCCCTTCTGCAAGGCCAAGTGCCCCTATTGCGACTTCAACAGCCATGTGCGCCACGAAGCGGTGGACACCATGTCCTTCGCCGAGGCGCTCGGCAGCGAACTCGCATGGTTCGCGGAGCGCACGCCGGGCCGCACCGTCACCTCGATCTTCTTCGGTGGCGGCACGCCCTCGCTGATGCCGCCACAGGCCGTGGGCCATGTGCTCGACACGATCGGCAAGCTGTGGGCGGTGTCGCCGGACGTGGAGGTCACGCTCGAAGCAAACCCCACTTCGATCGAGGCCGAGAATTTCCGCGGCTATCGCGCGGCCGGCGTCAATCGCGTCTCGGTCGGCGTGCAGGCCCTGAACGATGATGACCTGAAGGCCCTGGGCCGCCAGCACTCTTCCGAGGAGGCCATCGCCGCCTTCCGCCTCGCAGCGAAAATCTTCCCGCGCTGCTCCTTCGACATGATCTATGCCAGGCCCAACCAGACGCCGGAGCAGTGGCGCGCCGAACTGACCCGCGCGCTTGCCGAGCAGCAGGGTCACATGTCGCTCTACCAGCTCACCATTGAGCCAGGCACCACCTATTTCGACCTCTACGAAAAGGGCCGCCTGCAGACGCCCAGCGATGACCGCGCCGCCGACCTCTACGACATCACGCAGGAACTGACGGAATCCGCGGGCCTCGCCACCTACGAGGTCTCGAACCACGCGGCCCCCGGTCAGGAGTCGCGCCATAACCTGCTCTACTGGCGCTATGGCGAATATGCCGGGGTGGGCCCAGGCGCCCACAGCCGCATCGCCGATGGCGAGAACCGCCGCGCGCTGATCGCCGAGCGCCACCCCGAAACCTGGCGCGAACTGGTGCGGACACAGGGGCAGGGCATGGTGTCCGACACGGTGGTGCCGCCAGTGGACCAGGCGGGCGAATATCTGCTGATGGGCATGCGCATTGCCGAGGGGATCGACATGGACCGCTATGCCGCGCTGGCCGGCCGGGAGATCGATTCCTCCAAGCTCGCAGGCATGAAATCGATGGGGCTGATCAAGCGGCATGGCCAGCAGCTGATGGCCACCGCCGATGGCCGCAAGCTGCTCAATGCAGTGATTGCGGAACTGGCGAGCTGACACTACGCTTCGTTCAATGGCGTCAACCGCTCCCACTTGTTCCGTCACCCCGGCGAAAGCCGGGGCCCCGCTTTGCCGGCCCCAAGGAAGCGGGGTCCCGGCTTTCGCCGGGATGACGGCCTCTATGGGGAGGCGGCACACATGACCGACGGCCAACCCAGCTACATCATCGGCGCCCACCGCTTCGATGCGGAGCCCCTGGCGCCCGGCCTCCATGTCGTCGCAACGCCCATCGGCAACCTCGGCGATATGACGATCCGCGCGCTGGCCACTCTGGCCGCCGCCGAGACCGTGCTGTGCGAGGACACGCGCACATCGGGCAAGCTGATGGAGCGCTTCGCCATCAAGACCCGCCTTGCTCCCTACCACGAGCACAACGCCCAGAAGGTTCGCCCCGAAATCCTCGAACGCCTGAAGCAGGGCGCCACCATCGCGCTGATCTCGGATGCCGGCATGCCGCTCGTCTCCGATCCCGGCTATCGGCTGGTGAAGGAGGCCGTCGACATGGGCATTCCTGTCACCGCTTGCCCCGGGCCCTCCGCGGTGCTCACCGGCCTCGCACTTTCGGGCCTTCCCACCGACCGCTTCCTCTTCGCCGGCTTCGTGCCGCAGAAGCAGGGCGAACGGAACCGCCTCTTCGCGGAATTCGCCCGGCTGAAGGCCACGCTGATCTTCTTCGAAAGCCCGCACCGCATCATCGAGACGCTGCATGATCTTTCCGCCGCGCTGCCGGGCCGCCACGTCGCGGTGACGCGCGAACTCACCAAGCTGCACGAGGAGGTGCTGCGCGGGACGCCGGAGGAGATCGCCGCCGAGCTCGAGTCCCGCGCCAGCGTCAAGGGCGAGATCACCCTGCTCGTCGGCCCGCCCGAGGGCGAAGAGGACGTCTCGGAAGCCGATCTCGACGCGGCCATCACGGAAGCACTCGCCGCGATGCCCGCCAGCAAGGCGGCCTCCGAGGTGGCCAAGCGTTTCCACCTGGGCCGCTCCGACGTCTACCAGCGCATACTTGCGCGCCGGCAGGGCGATGGCGAATGACCGGCGCAAATCCGAGGAACATGGCCGCAGCGCGGAACTGATCGCCCTGTGGGCGCTGCGCCTGAAGGGCTGGCGGCTGCTGGCGCGGCGCTACAAGACGCGCGGCGGGGAGGTGGACCTCATCATGCGCCGCGGCGAGGTCACCGCCTTCATCGAGGTGAAGGCGCGCAGGAACCTCGACAGCGCGGTGGAATCCGTCACCCCGCGCCAGGCCCGGCGCATCGCTGTCGCCGCGCGCCAGTTCATGGCCGAGGACCGCAGGGCTGCCCTGCAGGCCTGCCGTTTTGACATCGTCGCGGTGACCCCCTACCACTGGCCCCGGCATATCGAGAACGCATTCGAGGGAGACGGCTAGATGGCCCTGAAGGTTGCAGTGCAGATGGACCCGATCCAGTCCATCACCATCGCGGGCGATTCGACCTTCGCCATGATGCTGGAAGCCCAGCGCCGCGGGCACCAGCTGTTCTATTACCAGACGAAGGCGTTGGCACTGGGCGGCGGCTCGCTGTTCGCCACCGGCAATGACGTCACCGTGCGCGACGAGAAAGGCAACCACTATACGCTGGGTGACGAGCGCCGCTGCGACCTCGGCAAGGAGGACGTCGTCCTGATGCGCCAGGACCCGCCCTTCGACATGGGCTACATCACCGCCACCCACATGCTGGAGACGATCCACCCCAGGACGCTGGTGGTGAACGATCCGAAGGAGGTGCGGAACGCGCCGGAGAAGCTCTTCGTCCTCAACTATCCGCAATTCATGCCGGAGACGCTGATCACGCGCGACCCCGTGGAACTCGCCGCCTTCCGCCGCGAGCATGGCGACATCATCCTGAAGCCGCTCTACGGCAATGGCGGCGCGGGCGTGTTCAGGCTGGGCGAGGGCGACCAGAACTTCTCGTCGCTGCTCGAACTCTTCACCCAGACGTTCCGCGAACCCTTCATCGCGCAGAAATACCTGCCGGACGTAAGGAAGGGCGACAAGCGCATCATCCTCGTCGACGGCAAGGCGGCGGGCGCCATCAACCGCGTGCCGGCGGTGAACGAGAACCGCTCCAACATGCATGTGGGCGGCAAGGCCGAACCGACCAACATGACCAGGCGCGAGCACGAGATCTGCGAGGCACTGGGACCGGACCTCAAGGCGCGCGGCCTCATCTTCGTCGGCATCGACGTGATCGGCGACTATCTCACCGAGATCAACGTCACCTCGCCCACCGGCATCCGTGAAGTGAAACGGTTCGGGGGTGCCGATATCGCATCACTCATCTGGGATGCGATCGAAGCGCGGCGATAGGCGGCTTCAGGCCACCGTTCTGAGCGTCTTGCCGCGCGCGGCGGCATAGCCCCGCACGGCGTTTCCGAAGGCGGTGAACAGCTTCACCGAATCCGGATTGTTCAGCGCCCTGAATTCCGGGTGCCACTGGGTGCCCATGGCGAAGCTCTTGGCATCGCGCACCGATACCGCCTCGATGATGCCATCGGGGGCGGTGGCCTCCACCTGCAGGCCTTTGGCCAGCCGCTTGATGCCCTGGCGGTGGATCGAGTTCACCATGGTCTCGCGCTTGCCGAGGATCTGTTCGAGCAGGCCGCCCGGGCGGATGTTGATGGCATGCGACGGCGCATAGCGCACGTCGACGTCGTCATGGTCGGGGGCGCGGTGGTCGAGGCGGCCCTCCACCTGTTGCAGCTCGGTTTCGAGCGTGCCGCCGAGCACAACGTTCAGCTCCTGGAAGCCGCGGCAGATGCAGAACAGCGGCAGGCCCTTCTTCAGCACCTTCTCGATCAGCTTCAGCGTGGTGGCGTCGCGGCCATGGTCATAGGGCTCATGCGCCACCGTCGGCTGCTCGCCGTAATGCGGCGGGTGGACGTTGGAGACGGCCCCGGTCATCACGATGCCGTCGAAATGCTCCAGGAGGTCGTCGAGCTGCAGCGCGTCGATCATCGAGGGGATCATGACGGGTGAGCACAGCGCCACCTCGGCCACTGCGCGCACATATTTGTCGCCGATCGAGTGGTACTGGAAGCCGTGGCTTTCATAGGTATCCGCCGGCAGGCCGACGAGGGGCAGGTAGGACATTTCCGAACCTTGTGGGAAAGCTGATTTGCCGTCTAGATAGCAAGGACATGGGGGGAAAGTCCAACCGATGAGCCAAATCACGCCCGCGCAACAGCTTTTCGACCTGACGGGCGAGGTGGCCCTGGTCACCGGCGCCTCCTCCGGCCTCGGCCGCCGCTTTGCCGAGGTGCTGGCCGCCCATGGCGCCAAGGTGGTGGCCGCCGCCCGCCGCACCGACAGGCTGCAGGACCTCGCAGCCTCTTCGCCCAACATCGCGGCGCTGGCGCTGGATGTCACCGACACGGCATCCATCGGAACCGCGCTGGACGAGGCCGCGCGCGCCTTCGGTCCTCTCACCTTGCTCGTCAACAATGCCGGCATCGCCGGCGGCGGGCGCATCGTCAACACGCCCGATGCCGAGTGGGACCGCGTGATGGACACCAACGTCAATTCCGTCTGGCATCTCTCCCGCGCCTTCGCGCAGCGCCTGGTCGACGCGAAGCGCGGGGGCGCGATCATCAACATCGCCTCGCTCGTCGCGGGCCGCGTGGGCATGTCGTCGGCGAGCTATGCGATCAGCAAGGCCGCGGTGCTGCACATGACCAAGGCCCAGGCCATGGAATGGGCGCGCTTCGGCATCAGGGTCAACGCCATCTCGCCCGGCTTCATCTCCAGCGAGATGACGGACGACTATCTGGCGAGCCCCGCGGGGCAGGAGATGATCAAGCGCGTGCCGCAGCGCCGCTCCGGCCAGCCCTCCGACCTCGATGCCACGCTGCTGCTGCTCGCATCTTCCAAGGCATCGGGCTTCATGACCGGGGCGGAGATCAATGTCGATGGCGGCCACGCACTGGCCTGAGGAGAGATGATGGATTTCACCCTGCCGCCCGAGATCGACGCGCTGCGCCTGAAGGTCCGCGCCTTCGTGGAGCGCGAGGTGATACCGCTCGAGGCCGACCGCGCCAATTACGACGCGCATGAGAACATCCGCCTCGAGGTGCTGGCGCCCCTGCGCGAGAAGGCGAAGGCCGCCGGCCTCTGGGCGCCGCAGATGCCGAAGGAACGCGGTGGCCTCGGCCTGCCCATGGTTGGCTGGGCCGCCTTCTACGAGGAGGCGAACCGCTCGATCTTCGGCCCGCTGGCCTTCAACTGTGCCGCCCCCGACGACGGCAACATGAACGTCCTCAACAAGGTGCTGAAGACCGAGGCGCAGAAGGACCAGTGGCTGCAGCCCATCATCGACGGCAGGATCCGCTCTTCCTTCGTGATGACGGAACCGCATCCCGGTTCCGGCTCCGATCCCGGCGGCATGATGCTGACAAGAGCCGAGAAGCGCGGCGGCACATACGTCGTGCACGGGCGCAAATGGTTCATTTCCGGTGCCGATGGCGCCACCCACTTCATCCTCGTCGCGCGCACCTCGGATGATCCGCGCAACGGCCTCTCCGCCTTCCTCTTCCACAAGGACCAGCCGGGCTGGCGCATCATCCGCCGGATTTCCACCATGGGGCCGGATGAACTGGGCGGCACCTGCGAACTGGAGTTCGACGGGCTCGAGATTCCCGAGGAGAACCGGCTGATGGCGGAGGGCGATGGCCTGCGCCTTACCCAGATCCGCCTGGGCCCTGCGCGCCTCACCCACTGCATGCGCTGGACGGGGCTCGCCAAGCGCTGCCTCGAGATCGCGCAGGCCTATGTGAAGGAGCGCAAGGCCTTCGGCTCGACGCTTGCCGAGCACGAGAGCGTGCAGATCATGCTGGGCGAGGTGGCGGCCGAGATCGAGAAGGGGCGCCTCCTCACCATGCATGCGGCGTGGAAGCTCGACCAGGGCTCAAAGGCCCAGAAGGACATCTCCATGGCCAAGATCCACGTCGCCGATACCTTGAACCGTGCGGCGGACGTCGGCGTGCAACTCTGCGGCGCGCGTGGTTATTCCAAGGACACGGTGCTCGAATGGATCTATCGCTATGCGCGCTGCGCCAAGCTGGTGGACGGCGCCTCGGAAGTGCACAAGATGGTCCTGGCGCGGAGCCTCGCCAAGGAGGGCAATGATTTCTGGGGCTGGGGTTAGCCATTCCGCAAGCAGTGATTGTCCGGCGCGAGGCTTCGCATTGTCCTCAAAGACTGCTGTCTGCCGGTCGCCGCACAGGCTAAGTTGGTTGCCTGAACAACTGAAAGCAACCCCGGTGAACATCAGGCACATTCTCTCCGGCATTGCCATCCTCGCCGCCTCTCATGGGGTCGCCGCGGCCGACCCGCTGGCCTTCGACATGGTCAGCGTGGGCGATGCCGCCAACAGCGCTGATCCTGCGACGGGTTTCGGCCGCGTGGCGCGGGCCTTCGCGATCAGCAAGCATGACGTGACGATCGCCGACTATGTGGCCTTCCTCAATGCCGTCGCCAAGGATGATCCGCACCAGCTCTACAATCCACTGATGGCGAGTGACCTGATGGTGGCGGGCATCCGCCGCGAGGGTGCTGCCGGAAGCTATGTCTACACCGCCATGGAACCGGCCGGCGCCGTGCAGTCCGCCGCGGCCACGGCTGGCGGCCGCCCCGTCACCTATGTCAGCTGGTTCGATGCGGCGCGCTTCGCCAACTGGATGGCGAACGGGCAGCCCACCGGCCCGCAGTCGCCGCGCACCACCGAGAATGGCGCCTATGACCTGACCGGGCGCAAGGCAGCGGCCGGCATCGCCGTGCGGCGCAACGCCGTCAACCCCAACACCCGCCGCAAGCCCAGCCACTACATTCCCACCGAGAACGAGTGGTACAAGGCTGCCTATTACAACCCGACGCTCAATGAGGGTGTGGGCGGATACACGCTCTATGCCACGGCCAGCAGCAGCACGCCCGGCAACAGTGCCGGCAGCAGTCCCAACCAGGCCAATTACGTTGCCGGGGGCGGCCTCTTCGCCATGACCCAGACGCTGAGCCTCGATCCGGCGCAGAACTATCTCACCGATGTGGGCGCCTTCACCGCCACGCCCGGCCCCTATGGCACCTATGACATGAATGGCAGTGTGTGGGAGCTGACCGACATGGATGCCCGGCCGGGCGTGGTGCGCACCATCCGCGGCGGCGGCTGGACGTCCTACTACAGTTACCTGCAGTCCGACTACCGGCTCGGCAATGCCACCACGGCGGCGAGTTCCAATGTCGGCTTCCGCCTCGCGGCCAGCGGCAGCCATGCCTCCAGCATCGACTATGCACTGAGCCGCATCGGCAATCCCGGCAACCGGCGCGACAGCACGGGCTTCGGCGCGGTCGGCCGGACCTTCTGGATCGGCACCTACGAGGTCACCATCGGGCAGTATTGCGACTTCCTCAATGCCGTCGCCCGGAGCGATCCCCATGGCCTCTATGACCAGGCCATGTCTCTCGTGACCAACAGCGCGGGGATCGAGCGGCTCGGTTCCGATGGTTCCTACAGCTATGCCCCGCTCGACAATGCAGGCGACAGCGCGAATCGCCCCGTCACCTATGTGAACTGGTTCGACGTGGCGCGCTTCGCCAACTGGATGGCCAATGGCCAGCCCACGGGCGCGCAGGGTCCGGCGACGACGGAGGATGGCGCCTACCGGCTGCTCGGCGCCACCGGCGGCGCCGCGGTGGCGCGCAACCGGGTGAACCCCAACCGCGGCGGCGCGCCCAGCTTCTGGCTGCCGACCGAGAACGAATGGTACAAGGCCGCCTATTACGATCCGCGCCGCAACGGCAACAAGGGTGGCTATTATCGCTATGCCACGGCCAGCGACACGGCACCGGGCAACCAGGTCGGCGCTGCGCCCAACATGGCCAACTACATCGACGACTACAACGGAACCTACTTCTACGCGGTGCCGCAGGCGCGCTACATCGACCTTGGCCAGAACTACCTGTTCGACGTCGGGGCCTATTCGGCCAGCCCCAGCCACTATGGCACCTTCGACCAGAGCGGGGCGGTCTACAACTGGAATGACCTCGACGGCAGCGCCTCTGCCTCGCGCGGCCTGCGCGGCGGCTTCTTCTTCGCCGGGGCCGCCTCGATCCAGAGCGTCACCTTCGCGCAGGTCTCGCCCTTGCGCGAAGGGGCCGACGCCGGTTTCCGCCTGGCCAGCCCGCAATAGGCCTCAACGCAGGACAAGGACCCGCGGCGCCAGGGTTGCACGGATGGGACCCCTGCAGGGGAAGCTATTTCCGAACGGCTACGTTCCAGTATAGTTGCAGCCATGTCCAAGTCGACCCACAGCCTTGCAGATCTTTACGACCTTTCGGTCACCCGCCTCTTCCTCACCGGCCCGCAGGCCATCCTGCGCATGGTGCTGATGCAGTCCGAGCGCGACCGGCAGGCGGGGCTCGATACCGCGGGCTATGTCTCGGGCTACCGCGGCTCGCCGGTGGGCACGGTGGACAACCAGTTCGTTGCGGCAAGGAAGGTCCTCGAGCCGCGCCATATCGTCTTTCAGCCCGGCCTCAACGAGGACCTCGCCGCCACTGCCTGCTGGGGCACCCAGCAGGCCGAGATGCGCGGCGAGGGCAGGCATGATGGCGTCTTCGCCGTCTGGTATGGCAAGGGCCCGGGCGTTGACCGCACGGGCGACGTGTTCCGCCACGCCAACATGGCCGGCACCTCGCCCCATGGCGGCGTGCTGGCCATCGCAGGCGACGATCACTCGGGCGAATCCTCCACCGTGGTCCATGCCAGCGACGTGGCGCTGATGGATGCGCTGATCCCGGTGCTCAGCCCCGCCGGCGTGCAGGAGATCATCGACTACGGCCTCCTTGGTTTCGCCATGTCGCGCCATGCCGGCGTGTGGATGGGCCTCAAATGCGTGCATGACACGGTCGAATCCTCGGCCGTCGTCGAAGCGGGTCCCGACCGCGCGGCTTTCGTCACGCCCGCCGAACCCCCGCCGCCGCCCGGCGGCCTTTCGATCCGTCCCAGCGATGACCGCATCGTGCAGGAAGAGCGCCTGCACATGCACAAGATCCCCGCGGTGAAGGCCTTCGCGCGCGCCAACGGGTTGAACCGCATCGTGCTGCGCGGCGGTGAGGTGCCCACACTCGGCATCGTCGCCGCGGGCAAGGCCTGGCTCGACGTGCGCCAGGCGCTGGACGACCTCGGCATCGACGAGGTCAGGGCGTCCCGCCTCGGCATCCGGCTTCTCAAGATCGGCATGGTCTGGCCGCTGGAAGAGACGGTGGTGAAGGACTTCGCCAGGGGCCTCTCCACCATCATGGTGGTGGAGGAGAAGCGCGCGCTGGTCGAGGCGCAGCTCCGCGACATCCTCTATGCCGAGGCCAATCGCCCGTCGGTGATCGGCAAGCGTGACGAGCAGGGCAACACGCTGTTCGCGCCGCATGGCGTGCTGGAGCCGAACCAGATCGCGCTGGCCATCGCCGCGCGCATCGAGGACCGCACAACGCGTGACTGCGCGGCGGCGCTGCAGGACCAGTCGACCGCGCGCAACCAGGCGGACCTCGTGGCCCGCGTTCCCTATTTCTGTGCCGGCTGCCCGCATAATTCATCGACCGTGCTGCCCGAGGGGGCGCGCGGCTATGCCGGCATCGGCTGCCACTGGCTCGCCCAGTTCGTGCCCGGCCGCAAGACGGAAGGCGCCACCCACATGGGCGGCGAGGGCGCGAACTGGGTGGGCGAGGCACCCTTCTCGAAGCGCGGCCACGTGTTCCAGAACATCGGCGACGGCACTTACAATCACTCCGGCCTCATGGCCATCCGCCATGCGGTGGGCACGGGCACCAACATCACCTACAAGATCCTGTTCAACGATGCCGTGGCGATGACCGGCGGCCAGCGCAATGACGGCGGGCTGACGGTCGAACAGATCGCCCAGCAGATGCAGGCGATCGGCGTGAAGCGCATCGCCGTCGTCTCCGACGAGCCGGACAAATATCCCGCGCGGTCCGCCTTCCCGCCCTTCACCAGCTTCAACCACCGCAGCGAGCTGCAGGCGGTGCAGACGGAGCTGATGGGGGTGAAGGGCACGAGCGTCCTGATCTATGACCAGACCTGTGCGGCGGAGAAGCGTCGGCGCCGCCGCAAGGGCGAATTCCCCGATCCGCAGAAGCGGGTCTTCATCAACGAGCTCGTCTGCGAGGGCTGCGGCGATTGCGGTGTGCAGTCGAACTGCGTGGCGATCCAGCCGGTCGAAACCGAGTTCGGACGAAAGCGCAAGATCGACCAGTCGAGCTGCAACAAGGACTTCTCCTGCCTCAAGGGCTTCTGCCCCAGCTTCGTGACGGTGGAGGGCGGCACACTGGTCAAGGGCAGCAGCGGCCCGGCGATCGATGCGGAGAAGGTGCCCTTCCCGCCCGTTCCCGAGCCCGCCTTGCCCGCGCTCGAGAAGCCCTGGAGCATCCTCGTCACCGGCATCGGCGGCACGGGTGTGGTCACCATCGGCCACCTGCTCGGCATGGCGGCGCATATCGAGGGCAAGGGTGCGGCCTTGATCGACATGGTGGGCATCTCGCAGAAGAACGGCACGGTGGTGACGCACATCAAGATCGGCGCCAGCCCCGAGGCCATCTCGGCGGTACGCGTGGCGCGGGGCCATGCCGACCTGATCCTCGGCTGCGACCTCGTCACCAGCGCCTCCGAGCGCATCCTCGCGGCGGCGTCGCGCACCAAGACCCATGCCGTCATCAACAGCCATGAGGTGATGCCCGCGCATTTCACCCATGATGCGAATTTCGACGTGCAGGGTGCTGCCCTCACGCTGCGCATCGCCGCTGCGGTGAAGCAGGGCGGGCTTTCCGCCATCGATGCCACCGACATCGCCACGAAGCTCATGGGCGATTCGATTGCCGCCAATCTCTTCACGCTTGGGTTTGCCTGGCAGAAGGGCCTCGTGCCGCTGTCGCGCGAGGCGATCGAAGAGGCGGTGGAGCTCAATGGCGTGTCGGTGAAGATGAACCTCGCCGCCTTCGCCTGGGGCCGCCGCGCCGCGGTGGACGAGGCGGCCGTGCGCGCCGTCATCGGTGCGAAGCTGGAGAAGAAGGCCGAAACGCTGGACGAGGTGATCGCACGGCGCGTCGACTTCCTCACCGCCTACCAGGATGCGGCCTATGCCGCGCAGTACCGCGATGTCGTGGCCCGGGTGCGTGCGGTGTCGGAGCCGCTCGCCCTTGCCGTGGCGCGAAACCTGTTCAAGCTCATGGCCTACAAGGACGAGTATGAGGTGGCCCGCCTCTACACCGATGGCAGTTTTGCCGAAAGGCTCGCGAAGCAGTTCACCGGGAACTACAGGCTCACCTTCCACCTCGCCCCGCCCATCCGCGGCCGTGTCGATGGCTTCAGCGGCAAGCCGGTGAAATCGGATTACGGCCCGTGGATGATGGGCGCCTTCAGGCTGCTGGCGCGCATGAAGCGCCTGCGCGGAACCTCGCTCGACATCTTCGGCCGCACGGCCGAGCGCCGGATGGAGCGCCGGCTCATCGCCGACTATCGCGCGCTGGTCGAGCGCCTCATCGGCAATCCCGGGCTGGCCCACAGCAACACGGCGCTGGAACTGGCCAACCTGCCGGACATGATCCGCGGCTTCGGCCATGTGAAGGATGCGAATGTCGCAAAGGCGAAGGCCCGCGAGGCGGAGCTGCTCGCGATGCTGGATGGCGAGCCGGTGCGGAGAGCGGCTGAATAGGGTTTTTCGCCGATCAGTCTACCATCATGCGCGGGCTTGACCCGCTTATCCTTTTCGAGCGCCGTCACAGGATGCCCGGGACGCGCCCGGGCATGATGGTGCGGTGGGAGTTAGCCTTGCCGCCGCCCGATCCGCCCCACCACGTTCGCCGCAATCCGCGCGGCGGTAAAGGCGGCGATCTTCGACTTGTCGCGCCCGGGCACGAATTCCACCATGCAGAAGCCGGCGATGCGCGCCTTGGCGGCCACACCGGCGATCAGGTCCGTCACCTGCGTATAGGTGAGGCCGCCGGGTGTGGGATAGGCCACCGCCGGCATCTCCGCCGCGTCCAGCGCATCGCAGTCGAAGGAGATGACGCAGTCGCAATCCTCGGGGATGTGGCGCAACACTTCGCCCGCGCCCTTGTGGTGGACCTCGCGCGCGGTGACGATATGCGCGCCCCATGCCAGCGCATCGCGCAGTTCCGGTTCGCGCGCGCTGCCGATGCCGCGCATGCCCGCCTGCACGATGCGCCAGACATGGTCATGTTCCGAGGCGCGCCGCATGGTGGAGGAAAACCCCATCGGCTCGCCGCGCCGCTCCTGGCGCCAGTCGATATGGGCATCGATCTGCAGGATGACGATTGCAGGCTGCTCCGCATAGGCGGCGATGAAGGGAATGGGCACGGAGTCGTCGCCGCCGAACATGATGGGCACGGCGCCCGCCTGCAGGATCTGCCGCGTCGTCTGCTCGATCAGGGCACGGTTGTGGGCTCCGTCCGAGGGCCTGGTCTTCAGGTTGCCGAGGTCGCAGATCTTCTGGCCATGGCGCAGCAGCGGGCCGCCAAGGTCGAAATCCCAATGGTCAAGCCATTCGGCGTCAACTGCCAGCGCGTTGCGAAACGCATCGGGGGCGCCGCGGTGGATGGAATTGTCGATCTCGGGGTAGGGGGTGCCATGGGGCGCGCCGAAAATCGCGGCATCGAAGCCTGCGGCACCGGTGGCGCGCGCGGCGCCCATGAAGGGTGGAACGGCGGTGAGGGCGGTCATGCTCGGCGAAACCAGTCCTTCAGGCGGCGCGGGCGGTGCGGTGCTGGTCCGGCCAGGCCACGCGCGCGGCCGGAAGCGTGAGACGGGCCCTGGTGCCCTCGCCGGGGTTGGAAACCGCCGTCACCTCGCCAGCATGCAGGAGGGCCACCCGCCTTGCAATGGGCAGGGCGAAGCCCTTGAGGCCGGTGATCGACAGCTGCGGCTCGAACAGCCTGTCGCGCGGCTGCGCGGCGCCTGCCGCTTCGGCCCGGCTGGCGATGTCGATGGCCAGTCCCCCATCGGCAAGCCGGGCAAAGGACACGTCGATCAATCCTCCCGGCGCGGAGCTGCGCAGGGCCCAGGTGACGAGGCTTTCCACCGCCTGGCCGATGCGCGCGGCATCGCAGGAGAGTTCGATCCCAGGGGGAATGCGGGTGTCGATGCTGGTTCCGGCGGCCTCGGCTGCACCATTGCATCTGGCAAGTGCGGCCTCCACCAGCTCGGCGGCGTCCACCTGGTCGGTCTTGAGCCGGAGCCGCCCGCGCTCGAAGCGGATGAAGTCATGCAATTGCGCCGCGAAGGCGAGGAGCGAACGGCTGCCCTCCACCAGCTGCCGCCGGGCCTCGTCATCGCCGGCGGCCGGCAGCACCTCGGCGAAGCCATTGAGCATGGTGGCGGATGACCTGACCTCCACCGCCACGGCCTCCAGCAGCCGGTGGCTGGGGGAGTCCTGCCCGGCATTGCGCAGCGGCGAGCGCCGCTCAACCGTGAAGTGTGACGGGGATGAGGATGCAAGCGATCGCCAGTAGGCAAACCAGCCGGACGCCGCCAGCCCCAGGGCGGCGAGCACGAACACCGCGATCAGCAGCGCTCCCAGCCCGTCCACCGTGGCATAGACGGCCACGGCCCCCGCCAGCAGCAGGGTGAAGCCCGCCGCGGCGGCAAGTGCCGCCAGAACAGGCAGTTTTTCCGGTTCGATCCCGGCTGGAAGGCGCATCGGACGTGATATCCCTGCCAAAAGGCAAATTCCCGCCCAATATGATCTTTTGGCATTTTCAAGCCGTTAACGGCAGGGTAGTCACTCCCTCAGGCGGCAGCTTCGGCCAACAGGACGATTTCGAGATTTCCATGAATGTACTTCCCCAGGGCCACCCCCCGTTCAAGGTGGGCAAGCTCGGCGTGTTGCTGATCAACCTCGGCACGCCGGAGGGCACGTCCTACTGGCCGATGCGGCGCTACCTGAAGGAATTCCTCTCCGACCGCCGGGTGATCGAGGTGAACCCGGTGCTCTGGTGGGTGCTGCTCAACGGCATCATCCTGTCGACCCGCCCGAAGAAATCCGGCCATGCCTATGAGCAGATCTGGAACCGGGAGAAGAACGAGTCGCCCTTGAAGACCATCACGCGCTCCCAGGCCGAGAAGCTGGCGGCGCGGCTTGCCGACCTTCCCAACGTCATCGTCGACTGGGGCATGCGCTATGGCCTGCCGCCGACTGCCGAGCGCATCCAGGCGCTGAAGGACCAGGGCTGCGACCGGATCCTGCTGTTTCCCCTCTATCCGCAATACTCGGCGTCCACCACCGCGACGGCGCTCGACAAGGCCTACGACGCGCTGAAGACCATGCGCTGGCAACCCGCCATCCGCACCGTGCCGCCCTATTTCGACAATCCGGCCCATATCGAGGCGCTGGCCCTGTCGCTCGACGCGCACCTGAAGACGCTGGACTGGGAACCGGACGTCATCCTCGCCTCATTCCACGGCTTGCCGAAGGATTACTTCATGGCGGGCGATCCCTATCACTGCCAGTGCATGAAGACGGCGCGGCTGCTCGCCGAACGCCTCAAGCTGCCGCGCGAGAAGCTGCAGGTCGTGTTCCAGTCGCGCTTCGGCAAGGCCGAGTGGCTGCAGCCCTATGCCCAGCAGACGGTGGAGGAGCTCCCCTCCAAGGGTGTGAAGAAGCTCCTGATGATCACCCCCGGCTTCGCAAGCGATTGCGTGGAGACGCTGGAGGAAGTGGCGATCGGCCTGAAGGAGACCTTCGAGGAGGCCGGCGGCGAGAAATTCTCGGTCGTGCCCTGCCTCAATGACAGCGAGCCCTCGATCGCCATGCTGGATGCCATCGTGCGCAACGAACTGAAGGGCTGGGTGTGAAGACTTCCGGTCTTGCCGCCAACTCCACTCTCTGAGGCATCATCGCCGGGCTCGTCCCGGCGATGTTTTGGGGGCGGCACAAAGGATGCCCGGGACCAGCCCGGGCATGATGGGTCGGAGGGTTCGCGCCGCGCCACTTGCACTCCCACGCCGATATCGCCATCTTTGATTGACCGCGGGACAGCGGCATCACGGGGGACGAGCGATGTATGAAGGCCTGAGCATTTTCGTTCTGGTATTCCTGGCGGTGGTGATCTTCTACCTGCTGCGCGCCATCCGCATCGTGCCGCAGGGCTACAACTACACCGTCGAGCGCTTCGGGAAATACATCGGCACGCTGCAGCCGGGGCTTGGCATCATCGTGCCCTTCATCGACCGTGTCGGCGCCAAGCAGAACATGATGGAGCAGGTGCTGGACATCCCCTCGCAGGAGGTCATCACCAAGGACAATGCCATGGTGAAGGTCGATGGCGTCTCCTTCTACCAGTGCGTCGATGCGGCGCGCGCGGCCTATGAGGTGCGCAATCTCGAGAACGCCATCATCAACCTGGTGATGACGAACATCCGCACCGTCATGGGCTCGCTCGACCTCGACAATCTCCTGTCGCAGCGCGACGAGATCAATCATCGCCTGCTCAATGTCGTCGACCAGGCCACCCAGCCCTGGGGCATCAAGATGAACCGCATCGAGATCAAGGACATCAACCCGCCGCGCGACCTGATCGACTCGATGGCCCGCCAGATGAAGGCCGAGCGCGACAAGCGCGCCGCCATCCTCGAGGCCGAGGGCCTGCGCCAGGCCGCCATCCTCAAGGCCGAGGGCGAGAAGCAGTCGGTGGTGCTCGAGGCCGAGGGCCGCCGCGAGGCCGCCTTCCGCGATGCCGAGGCGCGCGAGCGCTCGGCCGAGGCCGAGGCCAAGGCTACCCAGATGGTGTCTCAGGCCATCGCCGAGGGCGATGTGCAGGCGATCAACTATTTCGTCGCCAACAATTACATCAAGGCGCTGGAGCAGATCGCCGTCTCTCCCAACCAGAAGGTCCTGATGCTGCCGGTGGAGGCCGCCTCGGTCATCGGCTCGATTGCCGGCATTTCCGAAATCGCCAGGGAAGCCTTCGGCGGCGGCGCGCCGGCGCAGCCGCCGCGGGGCCGCAGCAGCGTGCCGCCCATCGGCCCGGCGAAGTAGGCGCGCGCCATGGAGCAGCTCTTCCCCTTGCTCGGCAACTGGGTGTGGTTCGTGGCGGCGGGCATTTTCCTGATGCTGGAGCTTCTCTCGCCCGGCGTCTTCTTCATCTGGCTCGGCATCGCCGCGGCGCTCACCGGCGTCATCGACAATCTGCATGACCTTCCCTGGCAGGGCGAACTCGTGGTCTTCGCCGTGCTATCGGTCATCGCCGTGGTGGTGGGCCGCCGCTTCTACAAGGGCCCGGCGATGGAGCCCAAGGACAACCCCCACCTCAACCGCCGCCAGTTCGGCTATGTCGGCCGCAGCTTCACGCTCGCACAGCCGATCGTGAACGGCCGCGGCAAGCTGACGATCGAGGACACGGTCTGGCAGATCGAGGGCCCGGACATGGACGCGGGCACGCGCGTGAAGGTGACGGCGGTGAACGACATGACGCTGGTGGTGGCGGCGAACTGAGCGGGTTTCCACGCACCCTCTCGCACAAGTCTCAATGCTCTTCATGCCCGGGCTTGTCCCGGGCATAATTTGCGGTCGCCACCAAAAGGATCGCCGGGACAAGCCCGGCGATGATGAAGGAGAGATCGGGATGACGGTCAGACCAGCCCGATCCGCAGCAGGTCGTGGATATGCACCAGCCCCACCGGCTTCTTCTCGCCATCGATCACGAAAAGGCTGGTGATCTTCAGCGAGTTCAGCTGCTCCAGCGCCTCCGATGCCAGCGCATCCGGCCCGATCGTCTTCGGTGCCCTGGTCATCACCGCGCCCGCCGTGCGGTTCACCAGGTCCGGCGCCATGTTGCGGCGGAGGTCGCCGTCGGTCACGATCCCGACAAGCGCGCCGTCGGCCCCGACCACGCCGAAGCAGCCATAGCTGCGCCGTGTCATCACGATCAGCACGTCCGACATGGTCATGCTCTCGGGCCCGAGCGGCAGCTCTTCCTTTGCGTGCATGATGTCGCGCACGTGCTTCAGCTGCGCGCCCAGCTTGCCGCCGGGGTGGAACTTGCGGAAGTCATGCGCGCTGAAGCCCTTGTCCTCCAAGAGCGCGATGGCCAGCGCATCGC
This sequence comes from Aestuariivirga litoralis, assembly GCF_003234965.1. GTDB lineage: Bacteria > Pseudomonadota > Alphaproteobacteria > Rhizobiales > Aestuariivirgaceae > Aestuariivirga > Aestuariivirga litoralis. The sequence goes on along the minus strand of NZ_QKVK01000001.1, from coordinate 681,673 downwards.
CCAGCGCCAGTTGCAGCAGGGTCGACGTCGTCGGCGCCAGCCCGTTGGGGCAGGCCTCCCTGGCGCGCGGCAGCGGCAGCACGGTGTCGGCCTCCTTGCCCAGCGTCGAGTCCGGCACCGAGGTGATGGCGACCAGCGGCACGGCGAAGCGCTTGGCATAGGTGAGGATGTCGCGGAGCTCCGGCGACTCGCCGGAATTCGAGATCATCACCACGACATCGTCCGGGGTGATCATGCCGAGGTCGCCATGGCTCGCTTCCGCCGGGTGCACGAAGCTTGCCGGCGTGCCGGTGGAGGCCAGCGTCGCCGCGATCTTGCGGGCGATGTGGCCCGACTTGCCCATGCCGGTCATCACCACGCGGCCCCGGGCCTTGCGGATGGTTTCCACCGACTGCGCCAGCGCATCGCCCAGCGGGCCCTCCAGCGCCGCGATCAGCTGCTGCATGCCTTCGGTTTCGGTGACGAGGGCACGGCGGGCGGACTCGCGCCACTGGGCCCCGAGGGGAACGGGAGTGAGGTGTCGGTTCGGCATGGCCGGGGTCATAGACCTTTTGGGCGGAGCCTACAATTCATCATCGCCGGGCCTGTCCCGGCGATCTTTTCCGGACGCCACCAAGAAGATGCCCGGGACGGGCCCGGGCATGATGAGTGTGGGGAATGATGCCGGCGGCTGGCCCTAAAGCCCGCCCTTCTCCGCCAATATCCTCTTCAGCGCCTCGCGGAAGCCGGGCCCCACGTCCGGCCGGTCCAGCGCGAACGCCACGTTCGCCGCCAGGAAGCCCACCTTGTCGCCGCAGTCATAGGTGGTGCCGCGATACCTGAGGCCGTGGAAGGGCTGGCGGCCCATCAGCCGGATCATCGCATCTGTGATCTGGATCTCGCCACCCGCACCGGGCTCCTGCTTCTCGATCTCGCCGAAGATCTCCGGCTGCAGGATGTAGCGGCCGGAAATGATGAGGTTCGAGGGGGCGAGTTCACGCGTCTTCGGCTTTTCCACCATGCCGGTGATGGTGAAGGCGTTGTCCTGCCAGTCCCTGGCGCCAACGACGCCGTAGCGGCTCACCTGGTCCCAGGGAACCTCCTCCACCGCCACCACGTTGCCGCCGCCGTGGCTTTGGTAGACGTCGATCATCTGCTTCAGGCAGCCGGGGCTGGCATGCATCGCCATGTCGGGGAGCAGCAGTGCGAAGGGCTCGTCCTTGACGAGCTGGCGCGCGCACCACACGGCATGGCCCAGACCCAGCGGCTCCTGCTGGCGGGTGAAGCTGGCCTGGCCGGCCTTGGGCAGGTCCTGGGCCAGGGCGTCGAGCTCCTTCGTCTTGCCGCGCTGTGCGAGCGTGGTATCGAGCTCGAAGGCCTTGTCGAAATGATCCTCGATCACCGCCTTGCCGCGGCCCGTCACGAACACGAAATGCTCGATCCCCGCTTCCCGCGCCTCATCCACCGCGAGCTGGATCACCGGGCGGTCGACCACGGTGAGCATCTCCTTCGGCATCGCCTTGGTGGCGGGCAGGAAGCGCGTGCCGAGCCCGGCCACGGGGAAGACGGCAGTCTTGATCGGACGAACCATGCTTGACCTTTCATTAACCATGGCAACCGCCATGCACCTCAAACAAGTTGGGGTTTTGGCAGTTCCGGAAACTTCGCTACACTCACCCGACAGGAGATTTCAATGGCCATTCTGGTGACGGGCGGTGCCGGCTACATCGGCAGCCACATGGTGCTGGCGCTGGTGGAGCGGGGCGAGCAGGTCGTCGTCCTCGACAATCTGTCCACCGGCATGTGGTGGGCGGTGCAGCCCGAGGCGAAGCTCGTCGAGGGCGACATCGGCGACGAGGCGCTGCTCGACCGCATCATGGCAGAGCACCGCTTCGATGCGGTTGTGCATTTCGCCGGTTCGATCGTGGTGCCGGATTCGGTGCGCGACCCGCTGGGCTACTATCTCAACAACACGGTGAAATCGCGCATGCTCATGGCCTGCGCGGTCAAGGCCGGCATCCCGCGCTTCATCTTCTCATCCACCGCCGCGGTCTATGGCAACGTGCCGGCAGAGCCGGTGTTCGAGGACCGGCCGCCGGCCCCGGTCTCGCCCTATGGCGCCTCCAAGCTGATGACCGAGCAGATGCTGAAGGATTCGCACGCCGCCTATGGCCTGCAGTTCATCGCGCTGCGCTATTTCAACGTGGCGGGAGGCGATCCCAGGGGCCGCATCGGCCAGTCGACGCCGCGCGCCACCCACCTCATCAAGGTTGCCTGCCAGACGGCGCTGGGCCAGCGCGAGCGGCTGGAGGTTTTCGGCACCGACTACGACACGCCGGACGGCACCTGCCTGCGCGACTATATCCATGTGAGCGACCTCATCGCCGCCCATGTCGATGCGCTGGACTATCTGCGCAAGGGCGGCGACAGCGGCATTTTCAACTGCGGCTATGGCAAGGGCTATTCGGTGCTCGATGTCATCAGGGCGGTGGAGCGGGTGAACGGCGCGCCGCTGCCGGTCCAGTATGCTCCGCGCCGGGCGGGCGATCCCGCGGCAATCGTGGCGGGGGCCGCCCGCGTGCGTGAGGTGCTGGGCTGGCAGCCCCGCCACGAAAACCTCGATTTCATCGTCGAAACCGCGCTCAACTGGGAGCGCAAGCTGGCGCTGCGCAACGCCGGCGGGTGACGCAGCGCCCGATTGAAGCCGCATTTGGCGGCTGAAACGCTTGCCTGTACAGTGGAGTTGCGCCCGGCCAGGGCGCGCCCGAATCGTGGGGACGTCATGGACCGCCGGATCTTCACCTCGCTTCTCCTGCTGGCGCCGCTGCTGGCGCGGCCCGCCCGCGCCGATGACGCGAAATTCGTGGCCTTCATCCAGAACACCATCTGGCCCCGCATGAAGGCGGCGGGCGTGTCGCGCAAGCTGTTCGACGCCGCCTTCGCCGGCATCACCGAGCCCGACCCGGTGGTGCTGAAGCTTGCTGACAACCAGCCGGAATTCACCTCCACGACCTCCGCCTATCTCGAAAAGGCGGTGACGCCGATCCGCATCGACACCGGCAAGCAGAAGGCCGAGGGTGAGAAGAAGCTGCTCGATGCGATCGAGGCCAAATATGGCGTCGACCGCTACATCGTGCTCGGCATCTGGGGCATGGAGTCGAATTTCGGCAAGATGAAGGGCTCGATGAGCGTCATGCGCTCGCTGGCGACGCTGGCCTATTCCGGCAGCCGCAGGAAATACGCCTATGAGCAGATGGTCTCGGCCTTCAAGATCCTGAAGTCAGGGATCGTGACGCCGGAGGACTTCGATGGCTCCTGGGCCGCCGCCATGGGCCACACGCAGTTCATTCCATCGTCCTACATCTCCTATGCCGTGGACTGGACGGGCGATGGCAAGAAGGACATCTGGAACACCTATCAGGATGCGCTCGCCTCCACCGCCAACTATCTCGCCAAGGCCGGCTGGAAGATGGACAGGCCGTGGGGCTGGGAAGTGATCCTGCCGAAGGATTTCAACAAGGCGCTGATCGGCCGGTCACACTGGAAGACGGTGGCGGAGTGGCAGAAGCTCGGCATCAAGCGGGCCGATGGCGGCAAGTTCGGCTCGCCGGGGGCAGAGGCCTTCGTCATGGTGCCGCAGGGCGTGTCGGGCCCGCGCTTCCTGGTGACCAGGAACTTCCTCGCCATCATGGACTACAACCTCTCGCATTCCTATGCGCTGGCCGTGGGCCACCTGGCGGATCGCATTCGCGGCCGGGGCGCCTTCGTCACCGCCTGGCCCGACGTCGAGTATGACCTCACCTACAAGCAGCGCGTCGAACTGCAGAACCGACTCAATGCGCTGGGCTTCTCGACCGGGGGCAATGACGGCCGCTTCGGCGCCCGCACCTATGAGGCGATCCTCGCCTACCAGAAGAAGAACGGCCTGCCGCTCGATGGCGTGCCGTCGGTGAAGCTGCTGCAATCCATCCAGAAGAACAGCTGATGAAGCCATATGCTGCCCTTGCCGCCGCTGCCCTGCTGCTGGCTCCTGCCGCCGCTGCGCAGACCCCGGACATGCCGGTCATGGGCTCGTCCGCCGCAAGCGGGGAGGCCGCCCCGCCGGCACCTGCGGGGGATGAAAAGCAGGTCACGGAAGTCCTGACGATCGGCGATGCCATCGGCGGCGGCCTGGGTGCCGGTCTGGCCCGCGTCACAGAGCCTGGCGGCGAATATGACGTGTCGATCCGCTTCAACGAGGAATCGGGCCTGGCGCGGCCCGAGGTCTATGACTGGGCCGCCACGGTTCCGAAGATCCTCGAAGGCAATGCCTATGGCGTGATCGTGGTGATGCTCGGCGCCAATGACCGCCAGACCATCCGCGATGGCGACAAGCGCTATGACTTCGGCACGCCGGAATGGACCGCCACCTACACGGCAAGGGCCAACCAGCTGCTGGACCAGCTTGCCACCTCCGGGGCCCGCGTCATCTGGGTGGCGCCGCCACCCATGCGCGACCCCGACTATGATGCCGCGATGCAGACCATCGCCGGGCTGCAGAAGGGCTTGGTCGAAGCCCGCGGCATGACCTTCCTCGACCTGCGCAAGGACTTCACCAATCCTGACGGCACCTACACCGACTCGACCACCGATGGCGCCGCCAACATCATCAAGCTGCGCGGGCGCGACGGCATCTCGTTCTTCAAGGCCGGCAACAACCTGATGGGCGAGAAGCTGCTCGCCGCCATCAAGGAAGGTGAGAAGCCGGTCGAGGCGCCGGCTGCGGAAAAGACCTCGCGCCTCGACGTGCCGGAGGCCAGCAAGACCGATTCCGAGGCCCTGCCGGGGGCCGTGCCCTTGTTCGGCCAGGCGGTGATGGATGCCGAGCCCTATACCGTCCAGCCCGAAGGCGTCACCGCCAACGCCATCCTGCTGGCGGCGGGTGACCTGGGGCCGGAAGCGGCGCTCAAGACCCTGCGCGACATCGCGCCAACGGGAAGCGGCGCCGAAAGCCTGTTCAAGCTGGGAAGCCCGGAGGCAGCGCCGGCCGGGCGGCCGGATGACTTCACGGCGCCGGCGCCCTAGGGCCTGGGGCGCTCGGCCAAGCCATCCACTCTCGCTCATCATGCCCGGGCTCGTCCCGGGCATCCTCTGCTGTCGGCAAAAAAGATGGCCGGGACGAGCCCGGCCATGATGAGGGGAAGGTGCGGGGAACGGCATCTCACCGCGGCAGCGTCGTCGATCCCATCAGGAACTGGTCCACCGCGTGCGCTGCCTGGCGGCCCTCGCGGATGGCCCAGACCACCAGCGACTGGCCCCGGCGCATGTCGCCCGCCGAGAACACCTTCGGAATGGACGTCTTGTAGTTCATCACATTGGCGTCGACATTGCCGCGGCCGTCCATCTTCACGTCGAGCGCCTTCAGCATGCCCTCATGAACGGGGCTGACGAAGCCCATGGCGAGCAGCACGAGATCGGCCTTGAGCTCGAACTCGGAGCCGGGGATCTCCTTCATGCTGCCGTCGACGCGCACGCAATGGAGCTTCTTCACCTGCCCGTTCTCGCCCGAGAAGGACTTGGTGAGCACCGAGAACTCGCGGTCGGCTCCCTCCATGTGCGAGGAGGACGTGCGCAGCTTCAGCGGCCAGTTCGGCCAGGTAAGCAGCTTGTTCTCCTTTTCCGGCGGCTTCGGCATCACTTCCAGCTGCTCCACCGAAAGCGCACCCTGGCGCACCGAGGTGCCGATGCAGTCAGACCCCGTGTCGCCGCCGCCGATGACGACGACATGCTTTCCTTCCGCCGTGATCGGGCGGTTGTCGAGCTGCGGCTCCTTGCCCACGCGGCGGTTCTGCTGCGGCAGGAACTCCATGGCGAAATGGATGCCGCCGAGCTCGCGCCCCGGCACGGGCAGGTCACGCGGCTTCTCGGAGCCGCCCGCCAGGATCACCGCGTCGAAGCTGTCCACCAGCTGCTGGGCATCCTGGGTGACGCCGATGTGGGCGCCATAATGGAAGGTGACACCCTCCGCCTCCATCTGCGCGATGCGGCGGTCGATCAGGTGCTTCTCCATCTTGAAGTCAGGGATGCCGTAGCGCAGCAGGCCACCGGCCCTGGCATTCTTCTCGAAGACATGGACATTGTGCCCCACGCGCGCCAGCTGCTGTGCCGCGGCAAGGCCGGCGGGGCCGGAGCCGATGATCGCCACCTTCTTGCCGGTCTTCTCGCGGAAGCTCTCGGGCTTCAGCCAGCCGTTCTCCCAGGCGCGGTCGACGATGGCGCATTCGATGGTCTTGATGGTGACCGGCGTGTCCTCGAGGTTCAGCGTGCAGGATGCCTCGCAGGGGGCGGGGCAAACCCTACCGGTGAATTCGGGGAAGTTGTTGGTCGAGTGAAGATTGCGCGAGGCTTCTTCCCAGTTGCCCAGATAGACGAGGTCGTTCCAGTCCGGGATCTGGTTGTTGACCGGGCAGCCATTGTGACAGAACGGAATGCCGCAATTCATGCAGCGCGCCGCCTGGTTCTTCACCGCCTCCGCCGAGAGCGGAATGACGAACTCGTTATAGTGGCGCACCCGGTCGGCGGCCGGCGTGTACTTCCGGTCCTGCCGCTCGATCTCGAGGAAACCCGTGATCTTTCCCATCTTATGCGCTCCTCTTCACGCCGATCGTCGTGCCATCGCTGTCCTTCTGTGCCGCCTCGAGCTCGCGCAGCGCGCGGGCATATTCGACGGGCATCACCTTCACGAACTTCGGCAAATACTGGCCCCAGTTGTCGAGAATGTCGCGGGCCCGGCTCGAGCCCGTATACTTCATGTGCCGCGCCAGCAGCTCGCGCACGCGCTCGGCATCCATGCGGTCCATGTGCGAGGTGACATCGACCAGGCCATGGTTGTGCAGGTCGCCCGTGGCGTGCAGCAGCTTCTCGGTGGCCTTCTCCTCCGCTGGAACGGGCTGCAGGTCGACCATGGCGAGGTTGCAGCGCTTGGCGAAGTCGCCGGCTTCATCCAGCACATAGGCGACACCGCCCGACATGCCGGCCGCGAAGTTGCGCCCCGTCTCGCCAATGACGAGAACCACGCCGCCCGTCATGTATTCGCAGCCGTGGTCACCCACACCCTCGACGACGGCGACGGCACCGGAGTTGCGCACGGCAAAGCGTTCGCCCGCAACACCGCGGAAGTAGCATTCGCCGGTGATGGCGCCATAGAGCACCGTGTTGCCGACGATGATGGACTTCTCCGGCACGAAGCCGATCTTCTCCTTGGGCCGCACGATCAGCTTGCCGCCCGAGAGACCCTTGCCGACATAGTCATTGCCTTCGCCGGTCAACTCGAGCGTGACGCCCTTCGCCGCCCAGGCGCCGAAGCTCTGGCCTGCGATGCCGTCGAACTTCACCGTGATGGTGTCCTCCGGCAGCCCGGCATGGCCATAGCGCTTGGCGACCTCGCCGGAGAGCATGGCGCCCGCCGTGCGGTCGTAATTGTGGATCGCAGACTTGATCACCACCGGCGTGCCGTTCTCGAGCGCAGGCTTCGCCTCCGCAATCAGCTTGCGGTCGAGGATCTTGTCGATGCCATGGTCCTGGCTGCTCACCTTCTTGGTGGCGATCGGGCCGTTGACGTCCGGACGCGCGAAGATCTTCGAGAAGTCGAGGCCCTTCGCCTTCCAGTGGGCAATGGCCGTGGTCTGGTCGAGCCAGGATGTCTCGCCCACGAGCTCGTCGAAGCTCTTGACCCCCATCGCCGCCATCAGCTCGCGCAGTTCCTCGGCGACGAAGAAGAAGTAGTTGATCACATGCTCCGGCTGGCCCTTGAAGCGCTTGCGCAGCTCGGGGTCTTGTGTCGCCACGCCCACCGGGCAGGTGTTGAGGTGGCACTTGCGCATCATGATGCAGCCCGCCGCGATCAGCGGGGCCGTGGCGAAGCCGATCTCGTCGGCTCCGAGCAGTGCCGCGATCAGCACGTCGCGCCCGGTGCGGATGCCGCCATCGGCCTGCACCGCGATGCGGCCGCGCAGGTCATTGGCGACCAGCGTCTGCTGCGTTTCGGCAAGCCCGATCTCCCAGGGCAGGCCCGCATGCTTGATCGAGGTGAGGGGAGAGGCACCCGTGCCGCCCTCATAGCCCGAGATCGTCACATGGTCGGCATGCGCCTTGGACACGCCCGCGGCCACCGTGCCCACGCCCACTTCGGACACGAGCTTGACCGACACCTGGCCCGCCGGGTTCACGTTCTTCAGGTCGAAGATCAGCTGCGCCAGGTCCTCGATCGAATAGATGTCATGGTGCGGCGGCGGCGAGATGAGGCCCACGCCCGGTGTGGAGTGGCGCACCTTGGCGATGGTGGCATCCACCTTGTGGCCGGGCAGTTGGCCGCCCTCGCCGGGCTTTGCGCCCTGCGCCATCTTGATCTGCATCATGTCGGAGTTGACGAGATATTCCGCCGTCACGCCGAAGCGGCCCGACGCCACCTGCTTGATCGCCGAGCGCATGGAGTCGCCATTGGGCAGCGGCTTGAAGCGGTCCGCCTCCTCGCCACCCTCGCCGGTGTTGGACTTTCCGCCGATGCGGTTCATGGCAATGGCCAGCGTCGTATGCGCCTCGCGGCTGATCGAGCCGAAGGACATGGCGCCCGTCGAGAAGCGCCTGACGATGTTCGCCGCGGGTTCCACCTCGGAGATGTCGATGGGCTTGCGGCCCTTCTCCTCAGCCGTCTTGATGCGGAACAGGCCGCGCATGGTTTTCAGCTTCTCGGACTGCTCGTTCACCGCCTTGGCGAAGGCCTGGTACTTGTCCTTGGCATTGCCGCGCACCGCGTGCTGCAGGTTGGAGATCGTCTCCGAATTCCACACATGCGCCTCGCCGCGGATGCGCTGGGCATAATCGCCGCCCACATCGAGGGCCGCGCGGAACACCGGGTTCTCGCCGAAGGCATTCTCGTGCCGGCGGAAGGCTTCTTCCGCGATCTCGGTCAGGCCCACGCCCTCGATCTGCGTCGCCGTGCCGGTGAAATACTTCTTCACGAAGTCGGAGGAGAGGCCCACCGCATCGAAGATCTGCGCGCCGCAATAGGACTGGTACGTGGAGATGCCCATCTTGGACATCACCTTCAGGATGCCCTTGTCGACAGCCTTGATGTAGCGCTTCACCGCTTCGTAGGCCGTGATCTTCTCTTCCAGCGTGGGGAGCATGTCCTCCAGCGTCTCGAAGGCGAGATAGGGGTTGATCGCTTCCGCGCCATAGCCCGCGAGCGCACAGAACTGGTGCACCTCGCGCGCCTCGCCCGTCTCGACCACGAGGCCAACCTGCGTGCGCAGGCCCTTGCGGATCAGGTGGTGATGCGTGGCAGACGTCGCCAGCAGGGCAGGGATCGGCACGCGCTCGGCCGAGACCGCACGGTCGGACAGGATGATGATGTTGTAGCCATCCTTCACCGCGCGCTCGGCCAGCGCGCAGACCGAGTCGAGGGCGGCCTCCATGTAATGGTGGCCGTTCGCCACGTCATAGGTGATGTCGATGGTCGCGGTGCGGAACGGGTTGTCGGAAACAGCCCCGATGGTGCGCACGCGCTCCAGGTCCTCGTTGGTCAGGATCGGCTGGGCAACCTCGAGCCGCATGTGGGCGGACGTGCCCTTGAGGTCGAGCAGATTGGGGCGCGGCCCGATGAAGGAGACGAGCGACATCACCAGCTCCTCGCGGATCGGGTCGATGGGCGGGTTCGTCACCTGCGCGAAGTTCTGCTTGAAATAGGTGTCGAGAGTCTTCGGCCGGTCGGAGAGTGCCGAGATCGGCGCGTCATTGCCCATCGAGCCCACGGCCTCCTGGCCGGTCTGGGCCATCGGCGCCATCAGCACCTTCAGGTCTTCCTGGGTATAGCCGAAGGCCTGCTGGCGATCGAGCAGCGGCACGGTGGACTTCGCCCGCTTCGTCTTCGAGGCGGGCAGGTCCTTCAGCACGATCTGGGTGCGCTTCAGCCAGTCCTTGTAGGGGTTGGCGGTGGAAAGCTGCTTCTTCAGCTCCTCGTCCGCAATGATGCGCTTCTGCTCGAGGTCGATGAGCAGCATCTTGCCCGGCTGCAGGCGCCACTTGTGGGTGATGTGCTCTTCGGCGAATTGCAGGCAGCCCATTTCGGAGGCGAGCAGGATGTGCCCGTCATCGCTCGTCATGTAGCGCGACGGCCGCAAGCCGTTGCGGTCCAGCGTCGCGCCGATCATCTTGCCGTCGGTGAAGACCATGGCGGCTGGGCCGTCCCACGGCTCCATCAGGGCCGCGTGATATTCGTAGAAGGCGCGGCGGTCCTCGTCCATCAGCGGGTTGCCCGCCCAGGCCTCGGGGATCAGCATCATCATGGCATGCGGCAGCGAATAGCCGCCCATGGTCAGGAATTCGAGCGCATTGTCGAAGCAGGCAGTATCCGACTGGCCTTCATAGGAGATGGGCCAGAGCTTGGAGAGGTCTTCCCCTAAGATGTCGGAGCGCATGTTGGCCTGGCGCGCGGCCATCCAGTTGTAGTTGCCGCGCACCGTGTTGATCTCGCCATTGTGGCAGATGAAGCGGTAGGGGTGCGCCAGCGGCCAGCTGGGGAAGGTGTTGGTCGAGAAGCGCTGGTGCACCATGGCGAAGGCACTCTCGAGGCGCGGGTCCTCGAGGTCGCGGTAATAGGCGCCAAGCTCGGCACCCAGCACGAGGCCCTTGTAGACCAGCGTGCGGGCGGAGACGGAGACGGGGTAATAGGTCTTGGCCTTCTGGCCCAGCACTTCCAGCACACGGTTCGACACCACCTTGCGGCAGACGAAGAGCTTCCTCTCGAAATGCGCCTCGTCGCGGATCAGGGGCCCGCGGCCGATGAAGAGCTGGCGGTGGAAGGGCTCGGTGCCCTTCACCGAATATCCGAGCACGGAGGAATCGACCGGCACGTCGCGCCAGCCCAGGACCTTCAGGCCCTCTTCGCGCGTCGTCTCCCACCAGATGCGCTCCACGTCCTGGCGGTAGATGGGCTCGCGCGGCATGAAGAGCTGGGCGACGCCGTAATGGCCTGCGGCGGGCAGCTCGAAGCCGAGGCGCTTGGCCTCCTCCGCGAAGAAGGAATGGGGGATCTGCAGCATCAGGCCCGCGCCGTCGCCCGCCTTGGGGTCGGCACCCACGGCGCCGCGATGCTCGAGGTTCTTCAGGATGGACAGGCCATCGGCCACCATGCGGTGGCTTTTGACATTGTGGATATTGGCGATGAGGCCGATGCCGCAGGCATCATGCTCATTGCGCGGGTCATAAAGACCATGCGCCTCGGGAAGACCTTCTGGCCGATATTGAATGTTCATGGCCAACTCCTTGCCTCTCGCGTCCCATCCCTCCTGCCGGGTCCGTCATGAACCCGGAAGGTCTCATTCGTGTGATACGCAGGGGTGTCGATCCTGGGCCTTGGGGGCGGGGCCTTCGGGTGGCGCCGGACCCTTCGGGGCGATCGAACTCCTGGGCATCCTTGCCCCAAGTGCTCGCCCTCAGATGGTTTTGCGGAGCGTAGCGCGGGGCAGCCGGGCGGCATCGCCGGCCGGTTTGGCCGTCGTTTTCAGGGTCCTGGTGGTCGTATTCCGGATCATCCGGGGGTCCACATGCCTTGAATTGCCACGATAGGACAGGGTCACTGTCCTATCTCTGTATGCCAGATTGAGGGGCGTAGCGCAAGATAGGAATCAGCCAGCCCAAAAATCAGCAATAAAATTTCGCCATTGACTGCTCTCACAAGTGGGATATTCTCCCACATATGGAACAAGTCGACCTTTTCAGCGACAGCATCGAGCGCCGCATCGCCCAGCGCATCCGCTCGCTCCGCACCGAGCGCCAGTGGCCGCTGGAGGAGCTCAGCCAGCGCAGCGGCGTCTCCCGCGCCACCCTCTCGCGCATCGAGAACGGCGAGGTCAGCCCCACCGCCGCGGTGCTGTGCAAGATCTGCGGTGCCTTCGAACTCACCCTGTCACGCCTCATGGTCCTCGTCGAGGAGGGCTTCGCGCCCTTCCTGCCGCGCGACGGCCAGCTGGTCTGGGCGGACCCCGAAACCGGCTACCAGCGCCGCGCCGTCTCGCCGCCCGCCCCCGGCCTTTCGGGCGAGGTGGTGGAAAGCACGCTGAAGCCCGGCACCCGCATCGCCTATGACCGGCCGCCGCGCCCCGGCCTCGAACATCACCTCGTCATGCTCGACGGTGCGCTGAGCCTCACCGTGGACGGCATCCGCCACCGCCTCGCGGCGGGCGACTGCCTGCGCTATCGCCTGCATGGCGAGAGCCTGTTCGAAACGCCCGCCAACAGCGGCGCGCGCTACCACCTCTTCATGGTGTGACAATGAACATCCTCCGTGGCGACCTCACCGACACCCGCATCGTGGCACTCCTCAGCCACCACTATGACAAGTGCCATGAGGTGACGCCCAAGTGCAGCGCCCATGTTTTCACCCTCGAAAAGCTGAAAGCGCCCGGCATCGATTTCTGGGCCGCCTGGGAGGGCGACACGCTGCTGGGCGTCGGCGCCATGAAGCCGCTCGACGAACGCCACGGCGAAGTGAAGTCGATGCATACCGTGGAAGCCGCAAGGCGGCGCGGTGTGGGCGGCGCCTTGTTGGCTCACATCATCGAGACATCCCGCAGCAGGGGCCTCACCCGTCTCAGCCTGGAGACGGGTTCCTTCGGCTATTTCGAACCGGCCGTTGCGCTCTACAAGGCCCACGGCTTCGCGGAATGCCCGCCGTTTGGCGATTACAGGCCGGACCCCAACAGCGTGTTCCTGACGCGCGCTCTGTGATCCCCCAAGGCTCGTCATCCCGGCGAAAGCCGGGACCCCGCTTTCTTTCCGTACATGCTGAACCAAAGCTGAGCCCCGGCTTTCGCCGGGGTGACGGACGCGAGGAGTTGCCTCAAAAGAACTTCGCCGGATCGAGTCCGGCGATGATGACGACAGAAAGGAAGTGCGAGAAGACCTATCCCCGCTTCACCGGGTATCCCGCCGCCTTCCACGCCTCGATGCCGCCATCGAGGATATAGACCTCGGCGTCCGTGCACTGCGCGAGTGCTGCCGCATTCATCCGCGTGCGGGCCCCCGACTTGCAGTGGAACACCACGGCCGGCGCGCCTTCGATCTTGCCGCGCCCCATGCCGGAGAGCGGTGCATTCTTCGCACCGGGGATGTTCTCGCCCAGGTATTCGTTCACCTCGCGCACGTCGACGAGAAGGGCGCCGCCGTCCACGAGCTTCTTGGCTTCCGCCGCATTGATGTGCTTCAGCGTCATGTCAGTCCCTCAACAGAAAGTGTTCTTCAGTGTACCGAGGATATCGCGCACGCGGGGGTCGGCCACGCGGTAGAAGATTTGCTGCGCGTCACGCCGCGTGTCGACGATCTTCTCCTCCCTCATGCGGGCGAGGTGCTGCGACAGGGCGGACTGCGACAGCCCGACATGGCCGATCAGCGCGTTGACGCTCATCTCGCCGTGTTCCAGCAGCTTGCACAGGATCATCAGGCGCTTCTCGTTGCTCAGCGCCTTCAGCATCTGTGCGGCTTCGGTGGCCTTTTCCTCGAACCCCTCGAGCGAGCGGTCGAGTTCAAGCGTGCCCATGGGCACCTCCATTTCGATGCTTGCTAATTTAGAATTGTCTAATATACTGTCAAGGAAATTCGTGTCCGAGGGAGATGCCGGTCATGCCGAAGCCCATCATCCACGCCTTTTTCGACGAGCCCACCAACACGGTGAGCTACCTCGTCGGCGACCCCGAAACGCGAGAGGCCGCGGTCATCGACCCCGTGCTCGACTATGACCACAAGTCCGGCAAGGCCAACGTAACGTCCGCCGATGCCATCCTCGGCCGGGCGAAGGAGGAGGGCTTCACCATCACCCTCATCCTCGAGACCCACGTGCATGCCGACCACCTGTCCGGAGCGCCCTACCTCAAGATCAGGACCGGTGCGAAGGTGGCGATCGGCGAGCGCATCAAGGAGGTGCAGAAGATCTTCCGCCCGGTCTTCAATGCAATCGATGTGTCGGGCGATGGCTCCGAGTTCGACATCCTGTTCAAGGATGGCGACCGCTTTGCCATCGGCAAGCTCGCGGGCGAGGTGCTGGCCACGCCCGGCCATACGCCGGCCTGCGTCTCCTTCAAGATCGAGGACGCGGTCTTCGTCGGCGACACGCTGTTCATGCCGGATTACGGCACCGCGCGCGCCGACTTCCCCGGCGGCGACGCCCGCATCCTCTACCGCTCCATCAGGCGCCTGATGGCGCTGCCGAAGGACACCCGCCTCTTCATGTGCCATGACTACCTCCCTAAGGATGGCCGCAAGCACTTCGCCTGGGAGACGACGGTGGGGGATGAACTCGCCCACAACATCCACGTCCATGACGGCGTCTCCGAGGACGACTTCGTGAAGATGCGCACCACCAGGGACGCCACCCTCTCCGCCCCCACGCTGCTCATGCCCTCGATCCAGGTCAACATGCGCGCAGGAAAGCTGCCGCCGGCGGATGCCAACGGCGTGCACTACCTGCGGGTGCCGATCACCCTTCCGAACTGAGGCCGCGTTTTCAGCCACTCATCCCACGAGTCCTGGTCTCCAACCTCATCCTCTCGTCATCCCTGCAACCAATTCATCTTCGCCGGGCTTGTCCCGGCGATCCTCTCCGCGCCCCCCAAAAAAGATCCCCGGGACAAGCCCGGGGATGATGACGCTGGTGATGGCGGTCCGGAGACCCATTTCGGAAGCATGCTCCTTCATAGCACAACGAGCGCGCGCTGTCAAGGACTATTTACCTAATATAGGACTTGCTAATTCAGATCTCCCCCTCAAAGCCGTCATCCCGGCGAAGGCCGGGATCCAGCTTTCCGCGTGGCCGATGCCCGAAGCGGGACCCCGGCCTACGCCGGGGTGACGGCTCATGTGGCGGAGTGATCGCCCGCCGCCACCGGGGGCGAGACTTGCGGAAAATGCGGGCACCCCGCGCCGCCGTTCTGCTCTATCCTCGCCCGAATCAGTCAACCCGCCTGGACCAAATGGCCCTGTCTCCCAATCTCCGCGGCATCGCCGCCATCGTCGTGGCCACCGGCAGCTTCGTCGCCAATGACACCTGCATGAAGCTGGCACTGGCCGATGCGCCGCCCTTCCAGGTGCTCGTCATGCGCGGCATCGCCGCCATCATCTGGTGCCTGCCGGTGATCTTTTTTCTGGGGCTGATCCGCCATGTCCCCAAGGCCTTCAACCCCTGGGTCGTGCTGCGCTCGACGAGCGAGCTCCTCGCCATCCTGTGCTTCATCACGGCGCTCGCCCACATGCCGATCGCCGATCTGACGGCCATCACCCAGATCTCGCCGCTCGTCGTGCTGCTCGGCATGTGGCTCATCTTCGGCGAGAAGGTGGGGTGGCTGCGCCTGCTGCTCATCGGCTTCGGCGTCACGGGTGCGCTGCTGGTGGCGCAGCCCGGCGGGGTGGCGGCCTCGCCCTTCGCCATTTTCGGCTTCCTCACGGCGGTGGGGGTTGCGGGCCGCGACATTCTCTCGCGCAAGGTGCCGCCGCGCACCCCGGCTCTCGCCGTCACCTTCTCCACCTTGCTGGTCGTGATGCTGGGGGCCCTCGTGCTGTCGCTGGCCTTCGAGCAGCAGGTCATGCCCACCTTCCAGCATGCCTGGCTCATGTTCATCGCCGGCTTCTTCCTGATGTGCGGCCATTCCTTCGTCTTCATGGCCTACAGCCGCACCGCGGCCCGCGTGGTGGCGCCCTTCAGCTATTCGGTCATGATCTGGGCCGGCCTCTCCGGCATCCTGGTCTTCGGCCAGTTCCCCAATGCGCTGGCGATCGGCGGCATGGCGCTGATCATGGCCTCGGGCCTTGCCATCATCCTGCTCGAAGGCCGCGCCCGCCAGCCGGTGGCCGCCCCGGCGGAACTCTGACGCGATGCGCGATGTCCTGATCGTGCTCCACACCGAGACCTCGACCCCGGGGCGCATCGGCCACATGCTGGAGCAGAAGGGCTACCGCCTCGACATCCGCCGCCATGCCCTGGGCGATCCGCTGCCCCGGACGCTGGAGCAGCACGCCGGAGCCATCGTCTTCGGCGGCCCGATGAGCGCCAATGACAGCGATGACTGGATCGCCCGCGAGATCGACTGGATCGGCGTGCCGCTGAAGGAGCAGAAGCCCTTCCTCGGCGTCTGCCTTGGCGCGCAGATGCTGTCGAAGCACCTCGGCGGCACCGTCGGGCCCCATGCCGATGGCCTGGTCGAGATCGGCTACTACGACCTCATCCCGACGGAGGAGGGCAGCGCCCACGGCCCCTGGCCGCAGAAGGTCTATCACTGGCACCGCGAGGGCCTCACCCTGCCGAAGGATGCCGTGAGGCTCGCCACGGGCGAGACCTTCGAGAACCAGGCCTTCCGCGTCAACGGCAAGGCCTTTGGCATCCAGTTCCACCCGGAGGTTACGAGGCTCACCATGCACCGCTGGGGGGTGATCGGTGCGCACCGTTTCGTGCTGCCCAATGCGCAAGGATCCGCTGCCCATCTCGAGGGCAACCTGATGCATGATGCGCCGGTGAAGGACTGGCTTTCGCGCTTCCTCGACCAGTGGCTGGCCTGAGCCTGTGCCGGGCTGAGACGCCCGGGCGCCGCGCGTTAAGCCTTTCTTCGCACCCTCTAAACCGTTTGGAAACCGCAACGCCCCATGATGGAGTCATGGCCAGGGAGACTTTTGCAGTCCCGGTGCCACGGCGATCCGGGATCATGTACTGCGTACCCGGTGCCAGTGTTTTGCGGGGGGCCCGCAGTCCGGCCCCCCGCACCCATTTCCGCCATTGCGAAACCCGGGCCCGCACATGACATTGTAACGTCATGGCGTCTCCTCCCTTCGAAAGCTGGCTTCGGCCCGGCCCTGCGGGCCTCTATTGCGCGCCGGGCGATTTCCACATCGATCCCGCAGGCCCCGTGCCGCGCGCCATCATCACGCATGGCCACTCGGACCACGCCAGGCCGGGCCACGCGGCAGTGCTGGCCACCGCCGACACGCTCGCCATCATGCGCCTCAGGCTGGGCGAACTCGGCCAGACCCAGGCACTGGCCTATGGCGAACCGCTCACCGTGAAGGACGTGACGGTGACACTCGTGCCCGCCGGCCACATCCTCGGCTCGGCGCAGGTCGTCATCGACTATCAGGGCCAGCGCGCCGTGATCTCGGGCGACTACAAGCGCCACGCGGACCCGACCTGCGATCCCTTCGAACTCGTGCCCTGCGATCTCTTCGTCACCGAGGCCACCTTCGGCCTGCCCGTCTATCGCCACGAACCCGACATGGCGGAGGTGCAGAAGCTCCTCGCCTCGCTGCGCGACTTTCCCGAGCGCACGCACCAGGTCGGTGTCTATGGGCTGGGCAAATGCCAGCGCCTCATCAAGCTCATCCGCCAGGCGGGTTATGACCGCCCCATCTGGCTCCACGGCGCGCTGCGGTCGATGACGGATTACTATGTCGCGCGCGGCCTCGACCTTGGCGCGGTGCCGAATGCGATGGACGCCACCGACAAGCTCGCGGGCGAGATCGTGCTGTCGCCGCCCTCTGCCCTGGGTGACCGCTGGTCGCGCCGCTTCGCCGATCCGCTCGCCGGCTTCGCCTCGGGCTGGATGCGCATCCGCGGCCGCGTGCGCCAGCGCGGCGTGGAACTCCCGCTCATCATCTCGGACCATTGCGATTGGCCGGAGCTGATCCGCACCGTCACCGAGACGGGTGCGCGCGAGGTCTGGGTCACCCATGGCCGCGAGGAGGCGCTGGTGCATGAACTCTCGAAGCGCCAGATCACGGCGCGCGCGCTGCGCCTCGTCGGTCGCGAGGATGACAGCGAATGAAGGCCTTCTCGCAGCTCCTCGACCGCCTCACCTATACGCCGGCGCGCAATGCCAAGCTGATGCTGATGCGCAATTACTTCCGCGCAACGCCGGACCCCGACCGCGGCTATGCGCTGGCGGCCCTGACCGACGGTGTCCCCATCGACTTCCCGCTGCGCCGCGTGCTGGCGGAGATCGGCGAGAGCCGCTTCGACCCCGAACTCTTCCGCATGTCGCGTGACGACGTGGGCGACACGGCGGAAACGGTGGCGCTCATCTGGCCCGTCACCGAAGCAGAGGGCGATGCGCCGCGCCTCTCCGAGATCGTCGCAGCACTCTCCAGGGCGGGCCGCGGCGGGCATGCGGCACTCCTCACGCAATGGCTCGACCGGCTCGATGCCACGGGGCGCTGGGCGCTCCTCAAGTTCCTCAGCGGCGCGCCGCGCGTCGGCGTCTCGGCGCGTCTCGCCAAGCAGGCGGTGGCGAACGCCTTCGGAAGATCGGTCGATGACATCGAGGAGCTGTGGCATGGCATTTCTCCTCCGTACACGGAGCTCTTCGACTGGCTGGAGCAGAGGGCCGAGCGCCCTTCGCTCTCCGCCACGCCCATCTTCCGCCCGCTCATGCTGGCCCATGCGCTGGAGGAGGCGGACTGGCAGGCGATGGCGCTCGATGACTTCGCCGCCGAATGGAAATGGGACGGCATCCGCATCCAGGTCGCCGCCAAGGGGGGCGCCACGCGGCTGTTCTCGCGCACGGGGGATGACATCGGCCAGGCCTTCCCCGAACTCGTCGACCATTTCAAGTTCGACGCCGTGCTCGATGGCGAATTGCTGGTGGTGCGCAATGGCGAGGTGGCGCCCTTCGGCGACCTGCAGCAGCGCCTCAACCGCAAGACCGTCACGCGTGCCATGGTCACCAAGTATCCCGCTCACGTGCGCTTTTACGATGCGCTCGAGATCGGCGGTGAGGACCTGCGCGGCCTTGCCTTCACCGCGCGGCGCGAAAGGCTCGAGGCCTGGCACCGCCAATACGGCCCCGCGTACAGCGATCTCTCCGAGGTGCTGAGCTTTGCCAGCAAGGAGGAGCTGAAGACGCGCTGGGAGGCGACCCGCGAGGAGGGCATCGAGGGCCTCATGCTCAAGCGCAAGAGTAGCCCCTATCTCGCCGGCCGCCCCAAGGGCCACTGGTACAAGTGGAAGCGCGCGGCCCTGACCGCCGACTGCGTGCTGCTCTATGCGCAGAAGGGCAGCGGCAAGCGCTCGTCCTTCTATTCGGATTACACCTTCGGCGCCTGGACGGAGAAGGAGGGGAAACCCTTCCTCGTGCCCGTCGGCAAGGCCTATTCGGGCTTCACCGACGAGGAACTCGCGGCGCTGGACCGCTTCGTGCGCCAGAACACCATCGACCGCTTCGGCCCGGTGCGCTCGGTGACTCCGAAGCTGGTGCTGGAAATCGCCTTCGACGCGATCCAGCAATCCTCCCGCCACAAGTCCGGGATCGCCATGCGCTTCCCCCGCGTGTCGCGCATCCGCTGGGACAAGCCGGCGGAGGAGGCGGATACGCTGGAGACGCTGAAGGGGCTGATGGGGGTGGCGAAATCCTGAAACCCTTAAGCTTGTCACCCCAGCTTTCGCTGGGGTGACGGCTTTATGAGATGTGGCTCACGGCAGCGCCGCGCGCGCCACGCGGCACACTACCGAATAGGCGGGGTTGAACACATTGGCCACGTCGTATCTCACGCACTGCCCCATCACGTGGCTCGCCGCCACTTCATCGAGGCCGTAATCCGCCACCAGCCAGTCGAGCATCTCGGTCGTCGCATGCTGCAGCGCCTGGTCCAGCGGCCTGGCATTGCCGATGGTGAAGATCTCCGTCTCGTTCAGCCCGCGCGGCCAGCCGATCTTCTGGCCCTTCAGCACGCGTGCGGTGAAGGTCACCTCGGCGGCTGTTTCGATGCCGGTGCCCACGATCTCGCCGTCGCATTGCTGGGCATGCACGTCGCCCAAGAAGAACAGCGCACCGGGAACGGAGACGGGAAACATCACCTCCACCCCGGCCTTGAAGCCGCGGTAATCCATGTTGCCGCCATGGCGGCCGCTGGTGGCCGTCGAGATCGCCTGGCACAGGTCAGGCGCCACCCCGAAACAGCCGATCATTGGCTCCACCGCGACCGACCAGTTCGCAAGCGCGGGCGGCGGCTCCGCCAGCCGCACGCGGCCCGCCGCCGCATCGATCAGCCATTCCACCCTGCGCCTTTCGCGCAAGCGCAGCACCGCGTTGGGGTCCACCACGTTGGGGCTCAGCACGTCGAAGGTCCAGCCGGTGGCGCGCGTCATGCGGATGTCGCGGATCGCGATCAGCAGGGCGT
This sequence comes from Aestuariivirga litoralis, assembly GCF_003234965.1. Lineage (GTDB taxonomy): Bacteria > Pseudomonadota > Alphaproteobacteria > Rhizobiales > Aestuariivirgaceae > Aestuariivirga > Aestuariivirga litoralis. The sequence continues at coordinate 661,504 of NZ_QKVK01000001.1, read as the reverse complement.
CACCGGGTTCAGCACCTTCGATGAAGAAGGGCCCGGTCATCGGGTTCGGCCTGTCGCCGATCTTCTCGCCGCGGAAATCGACACCGTGGGCGTCGGCAGTGGCGGCAATGACCGTGTCGCCGCTGGCAATCGCCAGGGCGGGCGCGTGGCTGCCAAGCGTGTTGTGGAGCGTGGAGGGCGTGAAGCGATGCGTCGTCATGGGCGCAAGCATGCCGCAGCGCGTGGCGGATGCAAGGTCAGACCAGCGCTTCCGCCAGCAGCTTCTTGGCCAGCACCACCGCGGCGGGGCCATTGGCGGCCGTGCCGTCGGCGCCGACCTTCCGCACGAGGTCCGGATCGCGTGACACGGCGGAACCGCCGATCATGATGCCCACCCTGGGGTTCAGTGACCGGGCCCGCACCAGGGCGATGGCATCTTTCAGGAGCCCCAGGTGAACGTCGGAGCCGAGCGAGAAGCCGACGACGGCAAACCATTCCCTGGCCGCTATCTCCGCCGGCTCGCCGGCATCGGGCGATGCGCAGCTCCACACGTGCCAGCCGCCGGCGCGCAGGAATTTCTGCACGATGGTGCTGCCCAGGCTGTGCTGCTCGCCCGGTGCTGCGGCCAGCAGCACTCGGCGCTTTTCGTCATAGTCCGGAATCTGGCCGAGCCCCTCGAACACATGCACCAGCCGCTGCAGGCGCGAGACCCCGATGGTGACGTCGAGGAAATCCGCCTTGTCCTCGTTCCACAGGTCGCCCAGCAGGCGGGCGGTGGGCTCCAGCAGTTCGACATGGAGATCATCGAGCGACACGCCGCCGTCCTTGAGCTTCAGGACGTAGTTGGTGGCATCGTCGTTGTCGGCGCCCATCACCAGCCGGGCGAGTTCGGCAATCTCGCTGGTCCGCAGCACGGCGGCAGGCTGAACGGGAGGCTGGGGCTCGTGCAGCGCCACCAGCTGCGGCAGCACGTGCTCCGCGACGATGCGGCTGAGCTTGGCATAGCGGAAATCCGGAACGTCGACGGTGATCTCAAGCGGCGGCAGAAATCCACCACCCGCCCCGGCATCTTCGCCCGAGAGAAAGTCAGGCTTCACGGAAGCCATGCCGCCGTCCTCATCCTGATCGTCAGCCATCCCAACCCTGTCGGGCCGCCTCATCTTGCTGTGGGGACGGCCTCGGTAACGGTCGGATGATAAGGCAGGCTGCAAGCGCATGCAATCAACGACTTTGCTGTCGCCGGGCGTGCAGTTTGGCAATGCAGCATGCGCCGCAGGATCGTGGCACCGGAGGCAGGCACCATAAGAACGAAAATCGCGAGCCCGCCATTGCAGTTGGCAGGCTCGCGAGCGGTGTGGGTCAGGGTATTGTGCAGGTGCTCAGTTGGGCTTGCACTCGTTGATTTCGTAGTTGCGGCCGTAGAGCGCCTCGGTCAGCACGCGGCCTGCGCCGGGCGGCGAGCCCACGGGGATGATGTCACCATTGTGGGCTTCCTGGTCGCAGACGTCGAAGGCCTTCTGCTGGCAGGGATAGGCACCGATGAACTGATAGCCGAAGGGCGCGTTGGACGTGCCGGACTTGGTGATGGGGCAGGAGCAGATGATCTCGTTGGCCGCAACCTTGCCGACGCCGGGGAAGACCTGGCCGCTGGAGCTGCGGAAGCAGGTGCCGCCGTCGCACTGGGCGTAGGACCCGGTCGAACCGCCGGGGCAGGTGTAGAGCGCCTTGTTGCCGCCCTTCTTCACCTCTTCGGGCAGGCTGAAGGTGCTCATCATGTAGCCGTTGTTGGCACCCATGGCGTTGACGTCGCAGATGTCCTTGATCTGGTTGCCGGAGCGGTAGCGCAGCGGCGGGGCGCTGATCGAGTTGCCGTTCTTGATGATGCACTTGGCATAGCTCACCTCCTGGTAGACGAAGGCGGAGGCGGCGGCGCACAGCGCATAGGTCTGGTTGGTGCAGATGGCATAGGCCGCATTGGGTGCCGCCTGGCCGGACAGCGGTGCTGCAATGCTGAACAGAAGGGCGGCGCAGAGGCCGGCAAGGTAGCGGATCACGGCGGAACTTCTCCGGAATTGCGAGGTGAAACCTGACGGTGGCCTTGTAGGCCGCGTTACGTGTTTCGAACATAAGTAAAACCCGTATAAGAATCGTATCCGCTGCGCCGAGGTTCATCAGCTTGAGCGTATCAAGGGTTGTTTTTGCTTCTGTTTTGACTCATGCATCTGCCGTTGCATTTTTATTTTTCTCGCCAAGCAAGGGTGAAGGGCCTATTCCTCCACACCAACCCGGGCGGCTGTAGGGTTGCGCCGCCGCAGGGTCGACACTCGTACCCCGGGGAGGGGGAAAGCCATGGCGGACCCGCGCCGCAGCCTGAGGCTCTTGTTCAAGTTCGGCCTGCTCGTCACCCTGCCGCTGACCGGCTATCTGTGGGCGCAGACCGGCGTGTCGCCGCTGACAATCGGCATGAGCGTGGCCTGCGTGGTGATGGCACTGGGGGCCGAGGGTCTCGCCTCGGTTGCGGAATCCCGGCTTTCACAACTGCGTGCGCAGGCAGAGGCAGAGGAACTCACCTACCGCAGCGAGGCCACTGTCCAGGATGAGCGCATCCGCCAGATGGACCGCATCGTCGAGACGATGTCCAACCAGAACCACGACCTGCGCGGCAAGCTGGTGGCCCTGCATGGCGAGCTGCACCGCCTCGACGAGGAGCTTGCGCTATTGCCGGCAGACGCCCCGGCGGACCCGCAAGGTGGCGATGAGCCGGAGGGGGGCGGGGGCGACGTCACCGACATTTCGACCCTGCGCAACCGGCGCTGAGCCGCTGGCCTGCCTCGCCCGGCCACCTGGCGATGCCGGTTGACAAGCGGCACAAGCTTCAACAAACGACTGGCCGCATGTCCATTTCGATCCTCAGGTCACTTTTCGCCGCCGCATTGCTGCTTACGCTTGCCGCCTGCGGCAGCAATGTTCCGCGCCTCGATGATGCGCCGGTCAACAGCTATGCCACGCCGGTGGGCTACAAGGGCATCCGCTACTGGGGCGATGCCGAGCTCAAGAAGCTGAACGAGGCCTCGGCCCAGCGCCTCGAGGAGCTGAAGGCGGCGCACAAGGCGGACCCCTCGATCCCCCTCGACCACGCCTATTACCTGGCGATTTCCGGCGGCGGCGGCGATGGTGCCTTCGGCGCCGGTATCCTCAATGGCTGGACCAAGGCCGGCACACGGCCGAAGTTCGAGGTGGTGACCGGCATCAGCACCGGCGCGCTGTCGGCGCCCTATGCCTTCCTCGGCTCCGACTATGACGATGAGCTGAAGCAGATCTACACCACCATCAACGACAAGGACGTGATGAAGAAGAAGGGCGCCATCAGCGGCGTCTTCGGCTCGTCGATGACCGACAACAGCCCGCTGAAGGCGCTGGTGGCAAGGCACGTGACGCAGGAGCTGCTCGACAAGATCGCTGTCGAACATGGCAAGGGGCGGCGCCTGCTGGTGGGCACCACCAACCTCGATGCCCAGCGCCCGGTGGTGTGGGACATGACGGCGATTGCCGCCAGCAGCAACCCGGACCGGTTGTCGCTGTTCCGCGACGTGCTGGTGGCCAGCGCGGCCATTCCCGGCGTGTTCCCGCCGCAGCTCATCAAGGTGACGGCGGACGGCAAGCTCTACGAGGAGCTGCACGTCGATGGCGGCACCACCACCCAGGCCTTCCTCGTCTCGGCACAGAATTCGCTGAAGGACGTCGACAAGGCGCTGAAGTTTCCGAGGAAGCGCAGCCTCTACATCATCATGAACGGCTCCTTCGCGCCGCAGGCGGAGAAGACCGAGACAAAGACGCTCGCCATCGCCGCGCGCTCGATCTCGACGCTGATCAAGAACCAGTCGATCGGTGATGCCTACCGGATGTATGCCCAGGCGCAGAAGGACGACGTCGCCTTCTACCTCAGCTCGATTCCCAATGACTTCACCATGAAGGCGAAGAGCGAGTTCGACACCGCCTACATGAAGGCGCTCTACGAGCGCGGCTACCAGATGGGCCAGACGCCGGCCGCCTGGGACCGCGAGCCGCCCGACTACGACCGCTGAGCCTCACGCCTTCGCTGCGGCGGCCTCGCCCTCCGCGGCGGCCGGGTCGGTGGCGTGGGCGAGCGTCAGGCCATTGGCCTCGGCAATGCGCATGATGTCCAGGTAGAGCTTGTGGGTCGCCTCGCGCGAGGCACGCCCGCTGCGGGTCTCGACCATCGACGAGATCTCGACGTCGATGCCTTCCGACCACATGCGCGAGATGTTCACCTCCGCCCACTTGCCCTCGAAGATCGGATCGTCGGCGATGCGCTGGCGGATGTCGCGGGTGAAGGCCTCCATGCGCGCCGGCGTGGCGCCGGACGTGACGATGACGGTGGTCGACAGGCTGCGCTTGCGCCGCGCGCCGAGATTGTTCACCACCATGTCGGCGAGCTTGCCGTTGGGCACCACCAGCACGCTGTCGTAAAGCGTGCGCACGCGGGTGGAGCGCAGGCCCACCGATTCCACCCAGCCGTTGACGTCGCCCGCGATGATGCGGTCGCCCTTGCCGAAGGGCCGGTCGCCCAGCAGGATGCCGGCCCCGAAGATGTTGGACAGCGTCTCCTTCGAGGCGAAGGCCACCGCGAGGCCGCTGATGCCGAGGCCGGCGATGAGCCCGCTGGTCGGCAGCGACCACAGGTAGCTGAGGATCAGCACCGCACCGAGCACGATCGACAGCTTGGCCACGCCCGCGGCGAAGGTGATGAGGATGTTGTCGACCGCGGTCTCGGTCTTCTCGGCCAGTTCCTGCAGCACGGAGAGCACGAAGACGACGAGCTGCCACAGCGCATAGGCGATGATGACGATGAGCAGGGTGCCCAGCACCGGCACGGTGTATTGCCGCGCCGCCGCCGGCAGCCCGACGGTGGCAACGAAGCGCGAGCCGATGATGAAGGAAATGCCCATGGCAAGACCCAGCGCCAGGCGGCGCGGGTTGACGACATGGCGGCGGACGGCGTTGCGGCTCATCAGCCAGAGCAGGGCGGCGCGCAGGATGAGGGTGAGAAGCACGATCGCCAGCAGCGCGACGAGGCTTGCGAGGAGCTGCCAGTATTCGACATGGGCAGGGCCCGGCAGGCCGCGCAGCAGGGCCGGCGCATAACGCTTCACCTGGTCGCGGAGCGCGAACATGGATGAGGCGGGAATGAAGCCCGGGTCCAGCGCGTGGTTGTCCGGCAGCTGTTCGGCGGAGCTGTAGAGGCTGCGGATGTTGGCCGCCGTCTCGGCGGAGAATTTCCAGCGCGTGTCCTTGCCCGTGCCCACGGGCTCGATGGCGATGCGGCCGGCGGGAAGCTCGAAATAGACGAAGGGCTCCCGGCTCTCGCCGGAGTTGGGCACGTTCTGCAGCGTGTGGTGGCCCACCCTGTCGATGATGCGCACCAGGTATTGCGCCACCAGCGCGCCCTCGGCCTTGCGCAGCACCTCGGGCACGCGGGACAGGTCGATGGTGTCGATGGCCTGCGCCTCGCCGCCGCTGTTCCAGTGCAGCATGCCGTCGAGGAAGGCGCGCAGCGTGTCGCGCGGGCTCTGCAGCTGGCGGAAACCATCGGCGGTCTGCGATGGGCCGGCGTCGAGTTCGGCGCGCAGACTGGCCGGCGGCGGCATGACGATGCGCCACTTGCCATCCGCCCCGCGCTGCATGTCGATGTTGACCACCGACTTCGAGCCGGCCTCGGGCAATTGCAGGCTCAGCCGCTGCTCCGCCGTGTCGTCGGGAATGGCGGCAAGGTTGAAGGTGGCGCGGTCGATCAGGTCGAAAAGCTGGCGGGCGCCGGAGAAGCGCGCTTCGCGGGAGGCCCAGCCGGCATCGCTGCCGAAGTCGATCGAATCGATTGCGGCATTCAATGCATAGGGCTTGTCGGCCTGTGCAAGATTGGCCGCCATGAGGAAGCTGCGCAGCGCCGCCCGCGGGTTGGCGAGATCAGCCTCTACCGCGGCGGCATGAGGGTCCCCGGGGGCGATGCGCAGGCCGTTCAGCCAGTCGCCCGATTCGGTGGTGCCGGCAAAGCTCTGCTGGTCGGCGCTCAGCGTGGCGGTGACGGTCTCGACGTCGCCATTGTACAGGATCTGGCCGTCGAAGCGCCCGTCACGCAGCGTGCCCTGGATCTGGCCGCTGCCGAAGCTGCCGCCAACGGCAGCGCCGTCCTGCTCGAGCCGGACGATGGCCCCGCCATTGCCCCAGGTGATTTCCCATTCGCCGCTCCACGGCCCGTCCGCCGCTGCCGTTCCCGCCGTGAGCACCGCCCACAGGAGTATCATCACCAGCCTGATCATGCCGCCGCCGCCCGTCATCCAATCCTGCGGGCATAGATGCACGGACCGGGCCGCACTGGCAACACCGGGCAGGGCCCGCCGCCTCGGCCAAAACACCGATGCGCTAGATTGCGCGTGCCAGCAGCGATGGCGCCTTCGCGGTGCGGTGGTGCTTCAGGTTGGCGGTGAAGCGGCCCTCATCGGCAAGGCGCTCGAGATCGGCGAGCATCTCGCGGATCTTCTCGCGGCGCAGGCGCACCACGTCGCCCAGCGACACGATGCCGGCCAGCCGGCCATTGCTGATCACCGGAAGATGATGGACGTGATTGTCGGTCATGATGTCGAGGAGTTCCGACTCCGTGGTGTCCGGCGTGCAGGTGAGAACGCAGGGGCGCATGATGTCCTGCGCGGTGACGCCCGCATCGCAGGCCTGCCCGCTGGCCACGGCGCGGATCACGTCGCCCTCCGCGATCATGCCGGCAATGGCCCCCGCCCTGTCCTGCACGACGAGGGCGCCGATGTGGTGGCGCGCCAGACGGCCCGCGAGCGACAGGATGCTGTCATCCGGTGCTGCGGTGATCACCTTGCCGACCTTGTCCTTGATGATGCGGGCGACGGTCATGATGTGCTGCCTCACTCTGATTGCCGCAGCCGGATTGGCCTCGGACCCGCCATCAAGGGCGCAGGGCATAATTCTGCTATAAGTAGGATTCACCCGGCAGCCCCTGGGTTTGTACCTAGGTAACCCGCGCAGGCATGTTAAATCACTGAATCACAAATATAAAAAAATCTGCTTTCACTGCCAGCTGGTGAACGGACAGTCAGCAGCCCCGTCTATTTACGGTCACCGGCAGGTGCTCCCGCGGTTGCCGCCGCTCAGGACGGAAGCGCCAGCACCGCACAGGGGGCGGCGCGCAGCACCTTTTCGGTGGTGCTGCCGCGCAGGGCGCCGAGCAGGCCCTTGTGGCGTGCCGTCGGCATGGCGATGAGGTCGGGTGCCACGCGGTCTGCCGCCTGCAGCAGGGCTGGCACGACCTCGCCCTCGAGGCGGGCAGCCTCGGGGAACACGGCGCGCACCTCGTCCTCGGTGCGGGCGGATGCCGCCACATGCACCGGGTGCAGGTCGAGCGGGCGCGGGTCAAGCAGCAGGTGCAGCCTGCCGAGCGCGGCGCGCGGCGGCGGCGTGTCGGTGACCGGCATCAGCACGCTGCGCAGCGCCAGCGCCCCGGTCGCGGGGTCGGCCATGTCGCGGGCAAGCGGGCCGAACAGCAGCGAAGGCAGGTCCGCCAGGCGCATCGCCTCCATCGCAACCGATCCGCCGCTCCACCAGCCGGTTTCAGCCCGGCCGTGGCTGGCAGCCACCAGCAGGTCAGGCGTGTGCTTGGCCACGAAGTCGGCAATGCCCGAGGCGGGGTCGCGGCCATGAATGGTGACCTTGGTGATGCCCACGCCGAGCAGCGGTTCCACGTCTTCCTGGCGCGAGCCCGGCGGCAGCAGGCCCCAGGCTTCCAGCGTGCTGCGCACCTGCGGGAAATTTTCCCAGGCGGGCTGCTCGCCCCGGCTGCTCACATGCAGGATGTCGAGCCGCGACTTGCAGGCCACGGCGAGGGCGAGAGCCGCGCGAAAGGCCGGCGCACCCTCCTGCGAGAGATCGGTGGCGAGAGAAATCCTGCGAATCATCTGGAGCCCGTGTCCTTCAAGAAAGTGGCGCGGCATGTGGCAGCGCTTGTCAGCCCTGTCATATATCGCCCCGCAGCCAGTAAACAAAATAGCCGATTGCCTCCTTCGCCGCGTCGCTGGTCTGCAGCAGCGCATCCGCCGAGGGCAGCACGTCCAGCAGGTTCGTCGGCTGCCGGACGATCCGCACATCGGTGGCGGCAGGAGTGACGGGCAGCCCCGCGCTGCGGAAGGTGGCGAGGGCCCGCGGCATGTGCGCGGCGGAGGTGACGAGAAGGGCGGAAGATGCACCCAGCGAGGGCCATGCGGCCTTCACCTCGGCGGCGTTTTCCGCCGTGGTGCGGCTGCTGCCCAGGCTGACGATGCGGGAGGCCGGCACGCCCCAGGACTGGAGCAGCGAGGCGATCACCTCGGCCTCCGGCCGGGAGGCGTTCTCCCAGGGCAGGTTGCCGCCCGTCACCACCACCTTCGCCACCTTGCCGGCCCTGAACAGTTCGGCGGCATAGAGCACCCTGTCAGAGGCTTCTGCCAGGTCAGGACCGGGCCGCGGCGGCAGCGCGCCGCGCACCGCGCCCCCCAGCACGATGGCCACATCGGCAGCAGGTGACTGGCCAGGCGGCAGGGCCGGATAGGCCGCCTCGAGGGCACCGAGCGCGAGGCGTGCCGTGAGCGGCATGGCCGCCGCCCACAGGCCGAGCAATGCGACGAGAATGCAGCTGTGGCCGAGGCGCCGCCAGCCGCGCCAGGCGAGCAGCAGGCCGAGCAGCGCCACGACCAGGCCAACGCCCAGTGGCGTGGCGAACACGGCGGCGATTTTCGTGAGATGCAGCAAGATGGCGGGAAGGTTCGCCCAGCGCGGTGCGAAGGTCAACCGCGGGTGGCGCAGGGTATCGGCAATCTGCAATTGCACCCTGCACGGGGAAGGATATCTCGTTCGGCGGCAGGGACCGGGCTATAGCTGGTACATGGCCTCCTCCAAGGGCGGGGCTGACGGCATGCTGCTTGAGGTTTGACTGGCGCGCAATGAGTGGAACGATGGTGAGTGATGCTGGCGCGGCCAGCGCATCGATCCTGCAGGAAGGCATGTGGCTGTCGCCGCACGCGGCGGAGGACCCCAGCAACTGCAATCTCCTGTGGACCATCAGCCTCGATGGGCCGCTTGCTGCACGGAGGCTTGCCGCGGCACTCGACCGCGTCGTGGCGCGGCATGCCGTTCTGCGGTCGGTGTTCCACTGGCAAGGCGACCGGCTTGGCGTGCGCATCATGCCCGCCGGTGCGGTGGCGCTTGCGGTGGTCGATGAACCCTTCGACGCCACGGCCTTCGCCATGGCACCCTTCGACCTTGCGCACGGGCCGCTCTATCGTTTCGCCCTGGTGCGGCGCACCGACCAGTCGCATGAGCTGCTGTGTGGCTTCCATCATCTCGTCATCGATGGGGTGTCGTGGCCGAAATTTGCGGCGGAGCTGGCCGTGCTGCTGGGGGGCGGAGAACCGCCCGCGGTGGAAGCCGACTATTTCAGCCATGTCGCGGCGCAGGAGCGCCTGCTGGCGGGCCGCAGCGGCGAGGACGCCCGCAGCTTCTGGCGCAATCTGCTGGGGTCCCTGTCGGGCCCATGGGAATTGCCGCATCCTGCCACGGGGCCGGGCAGTGCCAGGGCTTCGGTCTCGGTCGGGCAATTCGCCCTTGGCGAGGCGCTGTCGGCGCGCCTTCGCCAGGCTGCGGCCGAGCTGCGCACCACGCCCTTCCGCCTTGCCATGGCGGGTTTCGCCGCCCTGCTTGCCCGCATCGCGCGGCGCGAGGAGGTGGTGCTGGCGACCACGGTATCGGGCCGGCCGACGGAGATGAGCCGAAACATGATCGGCTTCTTCGCCCATACCGGCATCCTGCGCCTCGCCATAGCCGGAGCGGCGTCGCTGCGCAGCGTGCTGGCCGATGTGCAGGAGGAGCTTGAAGGTCTGCTGGCGCACGAAGCGCTGCCGATGCGGGTGGCCGCGCGCGAGCTTGCGGCGCGTCCGGATTATTCCCGCAATCCGCTGACGGCGGTGTCCTTCACCCGGCTGCCGTCGCGGCTGCGTGTCGACGTGGCGGGGCTGGCGCTCCGCGAGCGGCGGGTGTTCCTGCCGCTCGCGGAGCGCGACCTGGCAGTCTATTTCCAGGCGGTGGACGAGGGTTTCGAGCTGAGCTACCTCGGCCGCGCTCCGGTCATCACTCATGAGGCCGCCGAACAGCTTCACCGGCAGTTCTGCCTGTTGCTGGAGGCGGCCCTCGCTCACCCCGACCGCCCGGTGGCGGAATTCGATGCCATGTCCGCGGAGGAGCGGGGCCGGATCCTCGCCTGGAATGAGACGGCCATTGCCTATCCCGCCATGGCACCGCTGCACCGGCTGGTCGAAGCGCAGGCCCGGCGCACGCCGCAGGCCGTCGCCGTCAGCGATCCGCAGCGCGACTGGACCTACCGCGAACTCGACGCCGCCGCCAATCGCATCGCCGCGGCGCTGCGAAAGAGGGGTGTTGCGCCCGGCAATTTCGTCATGCTGCGGATGAACCCGTCGCTGGCGATGATCGCGGCGGAACTGGCGGTGATGAAGTGCGGCGCCGCCTTCGTGCCGGTGGGCACCGAATGGCCGGAGGCGAGGCTGACGGCGCTGGCGCAGCGCATCGGCGGCGCGCCGCTGATCCTTGCCGAGCACGATGCGCCTGGCACGTTCTGCGTGCTGCCGTTGCTGGCGGCGGGTGACGATCCGGGAGCGCCCGACGTGCACTCACGCCTCGACGACCCGATCTACTGCATCTTCACGTCGGGCTCCACCGGCCTTCCCAAGGGCGCCGTCAATGCCCATCGCGGCGTGGTCAACCGGCTGTTCGCGATGAACACCGCCTTCGGCGACCCGGCGGAGGACGCGGTGCTGGTGACGGCGCCGGTCACGGTCGATACCCATGTCTGGCAATTCTTCTGGGCGCTGTGCTTTGGCGGACGCGTGGTCGTCGCCCCGCGCGAGGTGATCGTCACGCCGGCACGGCTGTTTCCGCTGGTGGCCCGTGCGGGCATCTCGGTTCTCGACTTCGTTCCCTCGCTGTTCACCGATGTGGTGAATGCGCTGCGCGGCAGCGGCGTGCCCGGCTGGCCGCGGCTGCGCCTGCTGCTGGTCGGCGGCGAGGCGATGCGGGCGAGCGACGCCTATGCCTTCCGCGAGATCGTGCCGCAGTGCCGGATCGTCAACACCTATGGCCCGACGGAGACCTCGATCGGCGTCATCCGCTGCGACCTGCCGCTGGAGCCTGTCGACCCCGTTCCGCTCGGCCGGCCCTTTGCCAATGTCCAGGCCTACGTGCTCGATGGCATGCGCCTCGTGCCCTTCGGCATGCCCGGTGAACTGTGCCTTGGCGGTGCCTGCGTGGGGCTCGGCTACCTCAACGACCCTGCCGAGACGGCGCGGGTGTTCGTCGCCAATCCGTTTTCGTCCGAGCCGGGGGCCCGCCTCTACCGCACCGGCGACCTGGCACGCATGCGGGCGGACGGCGTGATCGAATTCCTCGGCCGCATCGACCACCAGATCAAGATCCGCGGCGTGCGCATCGAGCCGGCGGAGGTGGAGGCAGCGCTCATCCGCCATCCCGCCATCGAGGCCGCCGTGGTTTCGGCGAGCGCCACCGGCAGCCTTGCCGCCCGCATCCTGCTGGCTGGCGGGGTGACGGCGCCCGGCGTGGCGGACCTGCGCCGGCACATGCTCGAGGCTCTTCCCGTCCAGATGGTGCCGGAGCAGTTCATCCTGTGCGACCGCTTCCCGCTGCTGGCCAATGGCAAGATCGACCGCGCCGCGGTGCGCGCACTCGCCGGTCTTCCGCTCGCCGGGCAGGCCATTCATGAAGCACCCAAGGGCGACATGGAGGAGAGGCTGGCCCAGCTCTGGTGCGAGGTGCTCGGCCGGGAGAGCGTGGGCCGCCACGACAATTTCTTCCAGACGCTGGGTGGCGACTCGCTGCAGGCGATGCGGCTCATCCTGCGCATCGAGGAGAACATCGGCGTGTTGCCGAGCCTGCGGCAGATCTATGAGGCCGCCGACCTGAAGCAGCTCGCCGCCGAACTGGGGCGGGGCTCCCCGCATGCAACGGGCGCGCGCCCGCGCAGTGGCAACATCATCCCCCTGCGGGCGCAGGGCTCGAGGACGCCGCTCTTCCTCATCCACGGCTGGGGCGGCTTCATCTCGCATTTCAACGGCATCGAGTTGCACATCGACCCGCTCCGTCCGGTGTTCGGAATCGGCTGCGACGTGGAGGAGGTTCGCTGCGTGGAGCGTCCCAGCGTCGAGGCACTGGCTGCAGGCTATGCCGAGCAGATCCTCGCGCGCGGTGACAGCACGATCCACATCGCCGGCTATTCCGCCGGCGGCTGGTATGCCCACGCCGTTGCCGATGCCCTGCTGAAGCGGGGCGGGCGCATCGGCATGTTCGCGATGCTGGACGTGCGCGGCATCGCCCTCGACATCGACCCGGCCGTGGCGCTGCGCGTCAACATGCTGAAGCGGCTGGAGCGGGCGCGCATCCACGCGGAGGCCATTGCGGCGGGAGGCGCTGCCGAGGGGCGGCTGCGCTATGCCGGCGGCGTGCTGTCGCGCCTCCACCGCCGCGTGTGGAACCGCACCTCCGCCAGCCCGGCGGATGATGCCGAGCAGAGCGACCTCTTCGTCCGCCTGCTGCGCACCTACCGGCCGCCGCGTCTGCCGCTCCATGCCCATGTGATCGGCCCGCCGCGTGGCCGCGCCGTGCTCAAGGCGGTGTGGCAACCGCATGCCGCGGGAGGGGTGAGCTTCCATCCGCTGTTCGGGGAGCATGACGATTTCATCAACCCGGCACTGACGCCACAGCTGTCACGGCAGCTGGAGGCCATCATGACCGCGCTGGAACAAGGGGAGAGACGATGAGCAGGGCAACGGCCTGGACGAAGAAGGCCGCACTCGGCGCCGGCGTCATGGTGTTCCGCACCGGGGGGCGCGACGTGCTGGACGCCGTGCTCGATCTGGCGCGCCCCTGCGATGCGGGCGTGCCACTCATCCGCATCGGGGGCGATGGCGATGGCGGCTACCTGGTGCCCGATGATCTCGCCGGGATTCGTGCCTGCTTCTCGCCCGGCGTATCCAGCGTGTCGGACTTCGAGGCCGATCTGGCGCAGCGTGGCATCCGCAGCTTCCTCGCCGATCATGCGGTGGAGCGACCCGCGCTGGACAATGCACTGTTCGATTTCGAGAAGCTCTTCATCGGTCCGGGTGCCGCGCAGAATGCCGTGTCGCTCGCCGACTGGGTGGACAGGAAGTGGCGTGACGATTCCGAGATGATCCTGCAGATGGACATCGAGGGCTCGGAATATGGCGTGATCTGCGAAACCAGCCGCGCCCTGCTGCGCCGGTTCCGCATCATGGTGATCGAGTTCCATGGGCTGGACCGGCTGTTCGATCCGTTCGGCCAGCAGCTGATCCACATCGCCTTCCGCAAGCTGCGCCAGGATTTCGAGGTGGTGCACATCCACCCCAACAATTGCTGCGAGCCGGCAGTGCATGATGGCATGGTCATTCCGCCGGTCATGGAATTCACCTTCCTGCGCAAGGACAGGCTGCAGGGCAAGACGCCCGTCACGTCGTTTCCCCATCCGCTCGACCGGGCCAATGTTGCCGGCAGGCCTGACATCGTGCTGCCGCGCGCCTGGTACGGGGACGGGGCGGACTGACAGGTTCCGCTCGCCGGTCAGGCGCCGGGCAGCGACTTCCTCAGCTCCGCCAGGCTGCGGTCGCGCCAGGCCAGGGCCGTTGCCGGGGGCGGTCCGGCCTTGTCATCTTCCGGGCTGAACTTCGCGAAGATGTGGTCGAGCAGGCTGCCGCTGCGCAGGATGGGCGTGACGCCCGTCTGCAGGGCGCGCCCGAAAACGCCGGAGGCCTGGTCATAATCCGGTGCATAGCGGCACCAGGCGAGATCGGCGACCTTGTAGAGGCTCAGGATCTCGTCATCGGTGACGAGCCGGTCCTCCACGATCATGCCAAGCGAACGGAGCTGCGCCAGTTCGGCGCCGTATTCCGGCCCGACCCGGCCGGCGACGACGGACAGCAGCTCCTCGCGGTTCTGCGCGGCATGCGCCGCGAAATCGGCAAAGCCCTTGATGGCGTTGCCGGTGCCGATGAAGATCAGCACGCGGCGCGCGCCCCTTTCGGCCGCGACCCGGCGTGACAGGGCCGTGTCCGGCAGCACCGGAGGGCCGTCGATCCACAGGTCCCACATCTGTGGATCATAGATCCAGTCATGACTCACCTCGCGCAGCTTGGGGTAGATGTCATGCGGGATGATCGAGAGGATGGTGAGGCCCGGCACCGCGCAGAGCCAGCGGAAGACGCGGCGCTTCAGCGGGAACATGATCGGGCGGCGGGTTTCGAAACACTGCATCGGCCGGAGGAAGAGGCCCGCCGTCGGCCTGCGGCGCAGCGCGCGAAGCAGGGCCACGGCGATGAACCCCGCATAGTCGGCATCGATGGTGCAGAAGAACACCTGCGGCGCTGCGACAAGGCGCCAGAAGCGGCTGCTCCAGATGGAGCCGGTGGACGGTGCGCCGCGCCACAGGCCAACGAACAGCTGCTGGTAGCTCGGATGATGGCCGCTGGTCGAGGAGATATGGACGAGGGGACCTGTCATGGCGCTGCGGGCAATGCGTCGAGAGCATCGATGGAGCTGACACCTTCGCTGGCCAGTTCGGCGGCCTGGGAGTATCCGCCCATGACATAGGCCGGGATGCCGGCGCAGCCGGCATCGACCAGTCGGGTGAGCATGCCGGAGGTTGGCGGCTGGTAGACGAGCAGCGCCCGGCAGTCCACCAGCAGCTGCTCGAAGTCCTGCCCGTGGACGGCGCCGCGCACCTCGACGCTGGGAGGTGCCTTGCCGGCGAAGCACTCGGTATCGAATCCGGCGAGCACGTAGCGCCGCCCGGAGGCATCGCGGGCAATGAGGCCGAGCAGGCGCTCCATGCCGCGGCGGGTGGGCGGATTGCCAGCGGTCCCCAGGATGAGGATGAAGCCGCCCCTTGCCTCGCCGCGGCGGGCGCGGATGGCGGCGAGATCCGCGCGGTCCGCGGCGCTGGGCCGATAGGCGATCACATCGACATCGGCGGCGCCGAGGGCGCGGATCACGCCCGCATCGAAGCGGCTGATGGCGTGGACCGCCAGCGCATGGCGATAGGCCCGAGCCTCCGCCGCGAAGCCGGCGGCATGCGAGCGCAGCAGCGGATGGCCCTGGCCCGGCACCAGGAATTCGACATTGTGCGGGAAGGCCGAGAACGGGATGCCGAGCGACACCAGCATGTTCGCCAGCACCAGCTGGCGCCCGGGCGTGATTTCGAGTCCCGGCCTCGGCCAGCCGCGGCGTTTCAGTTCGGCGTGCAGCCAGGCCCCGTAGACAAGGGCCGCGAGGCTGCCGCGGAGGCTCGTCATGCGGACGGCGAGGCCCAGTGCCGCCGGCAGGACGATCAGCAGCGAAAGCGGGGAGCCGAGCAGGGCTTTCAGCACGGTGCTGCGCGAGGGTGGCGGCAGGACCTCGCTGCCCGCATCCGACATCATTTCACACAGCTGGCTGCTGCGCCGCACCCCGCCATGGCGCGGCGCCACGTTGCCGAAGGCCGGCAGGTGAATCGACGCGGGACGAGCGCCATCATGGGACGTGCCGCCGCTCACCATCGTGCCATTCCGAGTTCGCGGATGAAGTATCGTCCGACGAAACTGTCCGGATCGATTCCGGCGCCCGGCTCCGTGATCCGCGCCTGCCGGCCGGGACTCCGGCGGAGACCCTCGTTCCACAGGTGGATGGCGCGGGTGGCAGGGGTGATGCGGTCTTCCACTGCCGTGCCCGCACGGATCAGCGTTTCGCATTGCTCGAAGGGCACGGGATAGAAGACATCGCAGGGCTGTGCCCGGCCTTCGCAGCCATTGCGCCGGATGAAATGCGTCAGGGCATTCGGTCCCCACACGCCCCAGGGCATGCGGGACACATGCATGGGAAGGCCGATGGCCCGCCGCAGCCCGATCTTCAGCCGGTCGCGCCGGTCGAGGAAGGGGGGCCGAGGATGGAGATCGGAGGTGAAGGCGAGGAGGTCGCGCAGCACCGAGCTGTGCGGCGGGAGAAAGAGGACGGCAGAATTGATGAGCACCTGGTTCTGCCAGCCGAAGATTTCCGTGCCGTCTCCGATGATTGGCTTCAGCACCAGCATGTCGGTGTCGAGCCACAGCCCGCGCTGCTGCTCCATCAGCCTGTAGCGAAACAGGTTGGAACCAAGTGCTGCTCCCTGACCGCGATAGAGGACGAAGTTTTCGCGCGGCAGCACGCCGGCGGCATCCTCCCACTGGATGCCGGCGGGAAGATTGGAGGGCTTCTCGTAGGAAAAGACAGTGACGGCATGCCCCGCCCGCAGGGCCGACAGCATGCAGCCGGTTTCCAGCATGGAGAGCCGCGGGCCCATCCAGAACATGTTCACCGGAAGCAGATCGGCCCCCATCGCTTGCGTTGCTCCCCTTCAGACAGCAACGCTGTAGCCCACCGCTGGCCTTTCCGGAACCCGCTGAATCATTCATCGGGATCGGGGCTTCGCCCGGTGAGTGTCACACGCACCTCGAAGCTTTGCCGTCATCCTCGCGGCTCGCGAGCCAAGCAGCGATGACATTGTGGCTGTACTTGCAGTCATAAGTTGCACGATTGTCGCGCCCGGCCCTTGCGTCATGCTGAAAAACCCCGTGGCGAAAGGGATTTCTCACGATTTTCGCGGGCATCTCAAATCCTTTAAGTTTAGAAGGGGTTGCGCCGCCGCCCGTGTGGCTGGCGCGGAGTTGTGGGGCGAGCTTTGATGGGTTGCGACATTCAGCCGGCGGATGCCGCTGAGGTGACTGTTTACATCGTCAACAGGAACTATGGCCGGTTCCTGCGGCAGGCCATCGAAAGCGTTCTTGTGCAGTCCCATGCGGGGCTCGAGATCGTGGTGGTCGACGATGCCTCGGAGGATGAAAGCGCGGCCGTGCTTGCAGCCTTCGAGTCTCATCCGCGCATCCGCATCCTGCGCAATGACCGGGTGCGTGGCCTGACCGCGTGCTGCAACGCCGCCATCCGGGAATCGCACGGACGCCTGGTGATGCGGCTGGACGCCGATGATTTCCTCGCACCCCGTGCCATCGAGGTGCTGGCGGGCGCGATGCTTCGAGAACCGGGCGCTGCACTCGCCTGTTGCGGCCACGTCGCGGTCGATGTGAAGGGCGTCAGCCTCGGCAGTTTCCTGCCGCGGCCGAGAGCCGGGAGCGCTACGGCGCCCGATCTCCCGCCGCATGGCGCCTGCGTGATGGTGCGCCGGCGTTTCCTCGACCGCATGGGTGGCTATGACGAAGCCATTCCCTGCCAAGACGGCCTTGACCTGTGGCTTCATGTCGGGCCCGAGGATCGCGTTCTCACCGTGAATGAGCCTCTCGTCCATTACCGCCAGCACGCTGGCAATCTGAGCCGGGGAACGGCGGCCCTCATGGCGGCCCGCGGCAAAATCCTTGCCAAGCACGTGGCCAAGCGTGGCCTGGTGCGGCCCCGCGTGAAGGCCGTGGTGATGGCCGATTGGGCTTCCTCTTCACCCGTGGCGCCACTCACGCCGCTTGCGGGCAAGCCGCTGATCGAGTGGTGCCTCGACGAGGCCCTGGGCTGCGCAGGCCTTGACGCGGTCGTTCTGCGCACCTCCGAGGTCGAGGTCCAGCGCCATGCGGCGCGCCGCTATGGCGCGGCGGTGCAGGTCGAGGCGGGCGAGAGTTCGCAAGCACCGGCACAGGCTGCCGCAGGCTTCGATGCGGTGCTGCAGCTCGATGTGCGGTCGCCCTTCCTGTCCCGTGGCCTGATGCAGCAGGCCATCCATGCCATGCAGCTTTTCGAGGCCGGCGAGGTGCTGGCCGTGCAGCGTGAGGATGGCGTCTTGCTGCGCCATGACGGGACCGGCCTGCAGTCCTTGCGCGACGGGGCGTCGGTTCGCCGCGAGGAAGACGAACTCTACCGCCAATGCCCCGGCCTGACGCTGCTGCGGACCCAGCCTGCCCCGCTTGCCGGCGAAGCGGCACGCCGGTCGCATGTTCTGCTGGACCAAGCGGCGGGCTTCACCATTCGCACAGCGCTTGACCTCGAATTCGCCGCGCTCATGGCGCGGGCGCGCCTGTCGGCGGACGCCGATGCGGCCTGAGCATGGCTTCGACCTGCTTGCGGTGGAGGTGCGAAGCACCACGCCGCATCTCGAGACGGCGACGGAAATCTGCCTGCGCGAAGCAGGGCGCGGGCGGCGCGTCGCCTTCGTCTTCCTCGATCTCGCGGTGATCCACCCTCGTCCCATGATGGACAGGCTGATCCGCGCGCATCGCCTCAAGCGCGTGCGGGCGGTGGAAAGGATCCTCGCCGCGCATGGCGTGACCGTCATCGCGCCCGGGCCAGAGGCCGCTGCTGCGCCTCGCGGATCAAGCGAGCTTGGGCTCAATACACTGGAGGCGCTGCGCGCCTATCGCATGGATGAGGCGGCCCTCGGGGTCGGCGTCGTGTCCTCGCTCGTCTCCTTCCTCATGGATACGGCGCCCGACGTGGCAAGCCACCGCAACCTGGTGGACCGCCTGCTCGTCTCCGCGCAACGCGCCTTCACCGCCACGCGGCAGCTGATCGGCGAGCTGCGGCCGCGCAGCATCCTGGTGTTCAACGGCCGCCTTGCCTATTCGAAGGGCATCACCGAGGCGGCGCGGCTGGCGGGCGTCGACCTGCTGTATCATGAGGTCAGCAAGTCGCATGCGCGCTACTATTGCGAACCGCATTCGGTTCACAACCAGCAGCATGCGCGCGCCATGCTGCAGGCGGCATGGGCGCAGGCGCCCGACGGCCGGGCGGAGGTCGGGCACGGCTTCTTCTCGCGCGGGCGGGGCGCCGTGATGCCCCTGCATGCACCCTATCTCGCGGCCCAGCAGGAAGGCCATTGCCTGCCTGCCAGCGGGCGGTTCCGCATCGTCTATTTCGCCTCGAGCATCGATGAATTCGCGGCGGTGGAGGAGGGGCTCGCGCCGGTGGCGTTCGAGGACCAGTTCGCTGCCGTCACCTGGCTGGTCGACTGGGTGCGCGCGCGGCCCGGGACGGAACTCGTCATCCGACTGCATCCCAGGCTGCGCAAAGTGGCTGCAGCCGAGCTGGCGCGCTGGCGCGGCCTCGAGGGCCCCCACGTCACGCTGCTGGAGGCGGCGAGCAGCATTGATTCCTATGCGCTGGCCGCCAGCGCCGACAGGGTGGTGACCTTCCATTCGACCATGGGCATCGAGGCGAGCTACCTGGGCAAGGTCTCGATCCTGGTGGGCGATGCCGCCTATCGCGGCCTCGACTGCGTCCATGAGCCCTCCTCGCCCGCCGAACTCGACCGGCTGCTCGCGGATCCGACCGTCGCCGCCAAGCCGCGGGAGAACTGCCTGCCCTATGGCTACTGGCTTCTCACCCAGGGGGAGCCCTACCGCCACTATCAACCTGAGTCCTACCAGCGGGGCCGCTTCCTCGGCCGGCGCCTGCCGGCGGATGATCCGCTGCCGCCGCCGGTGCGCCTCGCCTTCACCTGCCGCGCCGCCCTGTTGCGGCTGCGCGCAGGCCTTGCCCCCAGGCCGGGGAGCCTTGGCGGATGAGCCTGTTCCATGGTTCCCACGGGCCCTGGCTCATTGCCGAGATCGGCGGCAACCACGAAGGCAGCTTCGATGATGCCATGCGCCTCGCCGATCTTGCCATCGATGCGGGGGCCGATGCCGTCAAGTTCCAGGTCTATTGGGGCGACACGCTGGTGTCGCGGCGTGCCGACCCCGATCGCAACCGGCACTTCCGCCGCTTCGAGCTCAGTCCCGACCAGCACCTGGCGCTCGCCCGCCGGGTGCGGGAGGCAGGCCGCGCCTATGTCGCTTCGGTGTGGGACGTGGAGGCCTTCAGCTGGCTCGATCCCGTCATCTCCGCCTACAAGATCGGCAGTGGCGACCTGACCGCGCTTCCGCTGCTGCGGGCCGCGGCGCGCACCGGCCGCCCGCTGATCCTGTCAACCGGACTGAGCGATGCAGCCGAGGTCGCATGGGCGGTGGACCAGATCCGCGCCTGCCACCAGGCCTACGCGGCACGCGACATGCTGGCCGTCCTGCAATGCACCAGCATGTATCCCATCGCCATGAGTGATGCCAACCTCGCCGTCATGGACAGCTTCCGCGGGCTTGGTGTCAGCATCGGTTATTCCGACCACACGCTGGGCAGCCGCGCCCTCGAGGTGGCGGCCGCCATGGGTGCGGAGGTGCTGGAGTTCCACTTCACCGACCGCAAGGAGGGGCGCAGCTTCCGCGACCACCAGCTGTCCCTCGAAGCCACGGACCTGCTTGATCTCATCAGGGCTCTGGACGAGATCCGCAGCCTCAAGGGCTCGCCGGTCAAGCAGGTGCTTGCCATCGAGCGCGAACATGGCCATCCCCGCTCGTTCCGCCGTGCCGTCTATCCCTCGCGCGACATTGCCGCGGGCGAGGTGCTGGGACCGGAAAATCTCTGCGTGCTGCGGCCCAACCAGGGCATCGATGCCCGCGACTATGATGCCCTTGTCGGCCGCCGCGCCGCCCGCGCCCTGCCGGCACACGAGCCGCTGGACTGGGAGTGGATCGCGTGAGGCCGGGGATGACGCTTCACGTCGCGCACTGCCCGCTGTGCGGCGGTGCCGATGCTGTCCGCCAGTCTGAGCCCGAACCCAACCTCTATTCCGAGAAGCTGGCCGAACTTCTCGAGGCCGGCGAGGCGCAGCTGCTGGCACGCCATGCCAACTGGCAATGCAGCGGCTGCGGGCTCATCTACAAGCGTGAGTGGTTTGCGGCACCCGCGTTGCGGGCTCTTTTCGGCGGCGCCGTGGCACGGCACCCGCGCGGCTGGGACACGGTGCCCGGGCGCTTCTCCGCCGCGGGTCTCGATGCCTCGGCGCAACAGTGGGCAAACGCCGTCGCCACAGGTTTCGAACCGGGCGTGCGACGCGGCGAGCGTGAACTCTTGTCGATCATGGATTCGATCGTCGCGCCGTCCGGCTTCGCGCCCGGCGATGCGGTTGCCGCCATCACGCTGCGTGACGTTGCGCGCTTCGGCCACATCATGCCGGCGATCCGGTCATCGATCGGTGCACCTGCCGCGTTCAAGCGCTTTTCCGGCTTCGGGTCGGGCGAGCTCTGGGACTATCTCGCGGAGCGCGCCGGCCCGATCGGCAGCTATGCCGAGGTCGGCTGCCCGCTGTGGGGCCTGCTGCCCCATGCGGCGAAGCTGGGGGTACCGGCCGTCTTCCTCAGGCGCGAGGAGCCGAACTACTGGGGTGATGGTTGCCGGCAGGAGGGAACGCACTGCCTGTCACGGCTGCTGGAAGACCGGCGCATTGCCGCTGCTTCCTGGTCGAGCGTCACGCGCCACGACGTGGTGGGGCTGTTCCAGTATCTCGACCATCTGCGAGAGCCGGGTGCATTCCTGGCTGACCTGTTGGCGCGAACGCAAAGTGCCGCCATCATCCTCGACGGCATGGACGCGCCGCTCGCCATCCAGCATTTCACCGGCTGGCCAGATGGCTGCATGGCCCGTGTGGCGGAGCGCTTCGGCAAGGACCTGCATCTGGATTTCGATGCCATCCGACCGTCCGGCAACAGGCTCTACCTGCTGGCCGGGCGCGGCGGCGGAGGGGCTGCATGAGCGTGGCCGGTCAGCTTCCCCTTGCGCCTGACGCCGAGGCCGGCGCATGGATGATGGCGCTGCTGCAGCGCCTGTGGCCGGTGCATCGCTCGCTCATGGGGCCCGGCATCCGCGAGACGCTTCGCATGCTGGGCGACGAGATGGCGGGCTTCAGCCTGGGCAGTGCGGCGACGGGCCAGCTGGTGCTCGACTGGATCGTTCCCGACGAGTGGCGCCTCGACAGTGCCTATATCGAAACGCCCGATGGCCGGCGCATCTGCGACGTTGCGGACAACATGCTCCACGTCGTCGGCTACAGCACGGCCATCGATGCCGAACTGACGCTCGAGGACCTGCAGCCGCGGCTGCATTCCCTGCCTGACCAGCCCGACGCCATTCCCTATGTCACCTCCTACTACGAGCGGACCTGGGGGTTCTGCCTGTCCGAACGGCAGCGGCAGATGCTGGAGCCCGGACGCTACCGGGTTCACATCGCCGCCACCCACACCGCAGGACGGCTGGACTACGGGCAGTGCGTTTTGCCGGGCGACACGCAGGAGGAAATCCTGTTCTCCACCTATTGCTGCCACCCGGCCATGGCCAACAACGAATTGTCGGGGCCGGTACTGGCGGTGGCGCTGGCGCGCTGGCTGTCGGGCCTTGCGCGCCGCCGGCATACCTACCGCTTCGTGTTCGGTCCGGAAATGATCGGCGCCGCAGCGGTGCTGGCGGAGCATCGCCGGCACCTGCAGTCGCACGTCGTCGCCGCCTTCAACCTCACCTGCGTGGGCGACGAGCGGACCTGGTCCTTCCTGCCCTCGCGCCGCGGCGACAGCTATGCCGACCGCATGGCGCGGCACGTCCTTGGCCATGCGGTCGGGCGCTTCGACGCCTATGGCTGGCATGACCGCGGCAGCGACGAGAGCATGTATTGCGCCCCCGGCATCGACATCCCCATGGTGTCGATCATGCGATCGAAATACGGCACCTATCCGGAATACCACACCTCGCTGGATACGCCGGGCCGCGTCGTCACGGCGCGTGGCCTGGCGCAGTCGCTGGCGCTTCACCAGACGCTGGTGGCAAGCCTCGAGGCAGACTGCATGCCGCAGGCGCTGGTTCTCGGCGAACCGCAGCTTGGACGGCGTGGCCTCTATCCGCCGCTCAGCCGGAAGGGCAGCAGCGCGCCGGTGCGCGACCGGCTCGACCTGATCTCGCATGCCGACGGCAGGACGCGCCTTCTCGACATCGCCGAGCGCTGCAACCGTCCGATCTGGGCCTTCCTGCCCGATCTCGAGGTGCTGGCGGCGGCGGGAGTTCTGGCGACGTGACCGCAGTGCTCGGCATCATCGTCTTCGCGCGGCATGACTCGCGCAGGCTTCCCGGCAAGGCCCTGCGCGAGGTGGGCGGCATGGCCCTGCTGGCCCGCGTCATCCGGCGGGCGCAAACCACGCCCTGGCCGGTCTATGTCGCGACCACCCGGAAGGCCGCCGATGACCCGCTGGCGGCCCTGGCCGAGGGCCTCGGTGCCGGCGTGTTCCGCGGTTCGGAGGCAAAGGTCATGGAGCGGGCGGTGCTCGCCGCCGAGGCCTTCGGCCTCGACTGCTTCGTGCGCCTGTGCGGCGACCGGCCGCTGTTTCCACTGGACACCATGGAGGCTGCCGTTGCCGCCATGCTGCAGTCCCTGCCAGCGCCGGACCTCGTCACGTCCCTGCCGATGCCGGGCGCTCCCCCCGGCCTCACCACCGAGGTCGTCCGCACCCGCAGCCTGAAGCAGATCCTGCAAGGCGGCGTGAGTGCTGCGCAGCAGGAACACATCACCACTGCCTTCTATGACAGGCCTGCGGCATTCCACATCCGCCATGTGCCGTCAGACGCTGGAACCTATGCCTGCCCCAGCTTCGCCGTCGACACGGAGGCGGACCTCGCCAATCTCAACGCGATCTTCGCCGCCTCGGGCGACCTCTGCCTGAGCCCGCGCGAGGCCGACCGGATCTACCGCCAATGAGAGACCATTTCCTGTTTCCCGCCCAGACCAACCTCGAGCTCTGTGCGCAGGCCCTCGCCATGGGCTGGCGTGGCGGTAGCCTGGCACGGCTCAACGAGGCCCATCACCTTGCCCTGCGGCAGGTGCATTCGCTGGTGCGCGGTTCGGGCAAGCCCTTCATTGCGCATCTCGTCGGCACGGCCAGCCTGGTCCTTGCGTCGGGAAAGCCGGAGGACTGGGTGATCGGCGCCATGCTGCATGCGCTCTACCAGCGCCGCGTGCCCTTCGAGAATGGCCTCGCGCCCGCAGCGCGCCGGCTGGTGATCAGCGACCGCTTCGGCGCGGCCGTGGACGACATCGTGCACCGTTATACGATCCTCGAGGATGACTCCTCGGGGGGCTGGCTGGAAGACAGTCCGCTGGCGCAGGCCGACGTGGTGACACTGCGGCTGGCCGACGAGCTCGAAGACCTCTCGGGATACGCGCTCGCGCTGCATGGACGCCCCGGCCCCGAAGACCCGGAGGAGCGCGGCGGCTTCGCCTGGCGGCGAAACGCCAAGCTGGCCATGGCGCCCCGGCTGCTGGCAACGGCGGAGCGCCTGCAACTCGGCGGCATGGCGCGGGGCCTCACGCACTGGCTCGATTTTTCCTCCTATCCGGAAGGCCTCAGTGCAGCGCGTACCGGCCTGACCAGCAGCGCCACGCTCCGGCCGGCTCCGGTCGGCCCTGAAAACCAATGACAGCAAGCACCGGCATGACATTCCAGGCTGCTCGCATCACTCCGGGGGAAGCCCGTGACGTCTGGTCTGCCTCGACTGAAGCATCGGCCTTCACCTGCCCGGCCAATCTCGAGCTCATTGCCGCGGAGGTGGACTGGTGGGGCGTGCGGCGCGGCAACAGGCTCATCGCTGCCTGGCCCCTGATCCGGCAGCAGCGCGGCGGGGACATCGGGCCGCCGCCCTTCACCTATTATGTGGGGCCCCTGTTTCTCAGCGACATTCGGGTGAACATGTGCTCGGCCCGCGCATGGAACGCCTACACGGGCAGTTTCCGTGCCATGGTGGAGGCGGTGACCGGCGCACACGCCAGCTTCTCCTTTTCGCTGCCGCTGGGACTGATGGATGTGCGCGTCCTGTCGTGGTGGAATTTCGATCATCCGGGCGAGAAGGGCTTCGAGATCACACCGCGTTATTCGGCCCGCATTGACCTTGCCCGGCACCCCGACGAAGCCTCGCTGCTGAAGGGCATGAGCGGTGACCGGCGCCGCGCCATCGCGCAGTGGTCGATGTCACCGCCGGCCGAGTCCGGGCGCGTGCCTGTGGAGCGCATCATCGAACTCCATGATCAGACGCTGCGGCGCACCGGAGGCCAGATCACGCCCGGGCGCCATGTGGCATTGCGCCGGATGATTGCCCTTGCGCAATCGGGCGCGGGAACGATCACGGGCTATCATCCAGACGGGTCCGAAGCGGCGGAAGCGGCCGTCATCGTCGTTGACGGCGCAGGCACGGCGAACAACATCTTCAGCTCCACCAGCGACGCGCATGCGAGGTCCGGGCTGTCCTCCTGGGTGACGTGGCAGGCCATTCGCAGGGCCCATGCGCGAGGCCTGCGGTGGTTCGACATGAATGGCGCGAACAGCCCCAATCGCGCGGCCAACAAGCACAGCTATGGCGCCGGGGCCGAACTCTATTTCGACTGCCGCTTCAGCCGAAACCCCTGATCCGCCACGTCAGCCACATCATGCCTTGACGACGGCAGCGGAAGCGATGTTGCGGCGGGCGAAGGCGTTGCGCGTGTCGATGATCAGCTTCGCCTCCCGAGCCACGAGATGGTAGTCGATTGCATCGTGGTCGGTCGAGACGATCACCGCATCATAGGCGGCAAGACTCTCGGCGCCGAGCGCGACGGAGCGGATGCCGGCATAGGCCGCATGATCCCGCGTGGGCGGAATCACCGGCACCAGCGGATCGTGAAAATCGACGGCGGCGCCCCTCTGCGCCAGGATGTCCATCAGGCGGAAGGTCGGGCTCTCACGAATGTCGGAGACGTTCTTCTTGTAGGCGAGGCCGAGGATGAGAACCCGCGCAGACCCGAGCGACTTTCGCTGGCGCCGGTCGAGCTGCTGCTCGAGGCTGTCGATGACGAACCTCGGCATGGCCACGTTGATCTCGCCGGCCAGCTCCACGAAGCGCGTGGAGAGGCCGAACTCGCGGGCTTTCCAGGTGAGGTAGAAGGGATCGATGGGAATGCAGTGCCCGCCCAGACCTGGGCCCGGATAGAACGGCATGTATCCGAATGGCTTTGTCGCGGCCGCGTCGATCACCTCCCACACGTCGATGCCCATGGCGCCGTAGATGAGCTTCAGTTCATTGACGAGCGCGATGTTGACGGCACGGAATACATTCTCGGTGATCTTCACGGCCTCGGCCGCGGCGGGTGAGGAGACCATCACCACCCGCGCGAACACGGTGCGGTAGAAGGCCTCGACCAGCGTGGTGGCCAGTGGCCCGTCGCCGGCCGCCACCTTGGGGATCGACACCGTGCGGAACGCAGCGTTGCCCGGATCCTCCCGCTCGGGTGAAAAGCCGAGATAGAAGTCGGTTCCGCTCCTGAGGCCGCCACGTTCCAGGATCGGCTTCACCACATCCTCGGTCGTGCCCGGATAGGTCGTCGATTCGAGGATGACGAGCTGGCCCGGCCGCAGATGGGCGGCAATGGTTTCCGCCGTTCCGGTGACAAACCTCAGGTCAGGCTCGCGGTGGCGCGACAGCGGTGTGGGAACGCAGATGACGATGACATCGCAATCGGCAAGCCGGGTGAAGTCGCCCGTGGCAGCGAGGCGATGGCTGCTCCGGCACTGTGCCACATCCTCCGAGCTTACGTTGTCGACATAGGACCGGCCATCGCCAAGCGCGCTGATCTTGCCGGGGTCGATATCGAACCCGGTGACGCGAAACCCGCCCTGTGCAAAGGCGACAGCCAGCGGCAGGCCGATATAGCCGAGGCCGATGATGCCGATCCGCGCCTCGCGTCCAGCGATCCGCCGTTCAAGTCCGGGCGCCGTGTGGCAGGCCGTCATTTCGTGAAGCTCATGCGATCTCTCTTCGAACTTGGGGATATTAGCGCCGTGCCGGGGCACTCCGGAAGCAATGCTTGCATGCTGCGGCGTGAGCGCAATCACAACGCATGATTTCAGGCGACGACCAAATATGGCCACTGGCTGGCGTCGGCGCAGTCCGATATACCGCGTCCATCTCTGTGGTTGCAATTGAGGCCGGCGGTCGTGTGGTGAGTCCAGGTTCAGGCAGTGAGCTTCACGTCGCCTTCTGCGGCGATGCGGATGTCGAGGTTGGACTCTTCGCCGCGGCAAGATCATTGCTCAATCACAGCAGCCGGCCCGTCACGCTGCATATCCTCACGGACCTGCGCAGCGGCATCTCGCGACAGCGGTTCACGGCCGCTTTCGGCAAGCGCGCTGAAATTCGCCATTACGATGTCGACACCCGGCTGTTCGAAGGCTGGTGCCCGCTGGTGGGCAACCGGTTCGCCTACAGCAAGCTGCTGATCCCCGACCTGATCGGCGCCGACCGGATCCTCTATCTCGACACCGACACCATCACCGACACCGATGTCTGGGAATTGTGGAATACGCCGATGGCGCAGGCTCCGCTCGCCGCCGTGAAGGAGGCGCGCATCGGGGACAGTATCGAAGGCAGGTTCCTGATCGGCACCGGAGTTGCCGCCGACGCGAACTACTACAACGCGGGCGTCTTGCTGTTCAACGCCGCTGCCTGGCGCCGGCAGGGGCTCACCGAGCGCGCCTTGCGCTTTGCGGCCAGCCACGCGGAGAGCCTCAGAACTGCGGATCAAACCGTGTTCAATGCCTTGCTGTGGCGTGACATCCTCGAACTCGATCCGCGCTTCAATGTGCGGCTGTGGCCGACTTCGGATCTCTCAGGCATCGAACGCGGGCGTTCCATCCTGCATTTTTCCGGCGGCCTGAAACCGTGGGACCCCCTGTCGTCGCGCCTCCACAGCGGATTTCCGGTGTGGTCGGCATATCATGACGAGGACCGCGCCGCACGGATGTCGGCGCCGCGGCGCGCCGTGCGCTGCGCGCGGCTGTGGCGCTATTACTGGACTGCCATCAAGGCCAGGTGGACATGAGGGCCGCGGCGCCCGACGTTGGCTTCATGCAGGAGAGTGCATGCGCAGCGTCATCCTGAAGACGGGCGATGGCGTCCAGCATGCGCTGGCGAGGCTGCAGACCATTCCGCTGCTGCAGGGACTGCGTGAACTCGGTCAGGACGCCGCGATGGTGACGCTGCCGCCGCTGAACCGGTCCGCGCGGCTGTTGCGGCGCGCCTTCCCGCATGCAACCGGCACGGCCGCGGCCCAGCTGCAGGCATTGGAGGGGGCCAGCCACGTCTTCTTTCTCTACAATGAGCGGCGCTCCGCCGAGCTGGCGCGTGAGGCCCGCAGGCGAATGGCGTGCAAGGCCGTGTGCTTTGCCTCCGATGTCTACGGCATCGATGACTATGTGAAGCTCGCCGCGTTCGTGGACGTGTTTCTTGCCCCCACCCGCTGGCACCGTGACGTCATTCAGTCGGCGGTGCAGACGCCGGTATTCCATGTGCCGGAGGCGGTCGATCCCATCGCCCTGCCGCCCGGGCCGCAGGCCAGCGAGGTGAGCAACGCCAACCGGCTGCTGTGGTTCGGCTATCCGGAATCCTTCCGCAAGTCGATGTGCCACCTTCTGCCCGCCGCCTTCGCGCAGGCGGCGTTCGATCCTGGCCGGTTCGGCATCATCACGGCGCCGTCATCGCAGCTGCTTCCCGGGGTCGCGCACCAGGACTTCGATCCGGACAGCTTCTATGTCAGGGCACAGGCCTTCAGCTATGCGCTGCTCAGCCACTTCTGCTACGATGGAAGCCTCAACACCATCATCAAGTCGCCGAACAAGATGGTGACGTCGATCGTGCGGGGTCTGGTGCCGCTGCCCTCCACAACGCCGGCCTACATGGAGCTGGCAGGCCGCTACGGCCTCGACGCGCTGGCCTATGACGGACCTCGGCAATTGGCCGACCGGCTGCGGGGCCTCGATTTCGACAGGGACAGGAAGGCGTTCGGCCTGGCCCGGATCCGGGACGAGCTGCTGCGCGAACTGGCGCCTGCGCGCATCGCCCGCACCGTGCTGGAGTGCCTCTAGCGCGGGGGCGTCAACCCCGCTTGGCCAGATCGATTCCCAGAACGGCTCTGATGGCATCGGCAGGCGGCGCGCCGGTCCGCGCCATGTAGGCACGCACCTCGAACAGCTTGGCATCAACGAGGAAGCGATACCAGAAGCCCTGCAGCGCATGGAATGCGAGGCCCTCGTAGCCATCGAGAAAGCCGAGGCGCAGCACGTAGCGATAGAGGAAATACAGGACGGCACGCGCCCCCGACGGGAGGCGGGCATAGACGGCGGTCTTCATCCAGCGCTTGCCCCGTGCGTGACCCTCGAGTTCGCCGCGGTTGTCCTGCGGGCCAAGGCCATGTTCGCGGCTGAGGATGTCCACCACTTCGCGCGCGGCATAGCCGTTGTGCTTGTCGATCCACCAGCCGAGGGGCTTGCGGTTGTCGTCGATGATCTCGCCCGCGAAGCTCGCGGTCCTGCCGTCGGTCACCAGGTGCTCGTCCATCCACCTGCTTTCGCAGCGCCCGTGCCCGTGCCGGATGAGCCGGAGCACCGGGACGGGAAACAGCCCGCCCCAGCGAATGGGGCGGCCGAGGAAGGTCATGCGGCGGCCCACCACGACACCCGTCACGGCGCCATCGAGTGCGGCGAGATGCTGGCGGATTTCGGTGGCCAGTGCAGGGGTGACGGTCTCGTCGGCGTCGAGGCGGAGGACCCAGCCCGTGCCAGGAGGAAGTTCCGCAAGGGCCCAGTTGAACTGGGCGGCGTGGTTGAGCCAGTCGTGATGCCAGACCTCCGCGCCCGCCGCCTTGGCCAGGGCGAGGGTGCGGTCGGTCGAACCGCTGTCGACGACGATGCAGCGGCTGGCGATATCGCTGACCGACGCGAGGGCGCGCTCGATATGCAGTTCCTCGTCCCGCGTCAGGATGATGACGGTGAGGTTCGGGGCACCGGCCCTTGGCGCAGGCTGTTTCATCTAGCCGATCTTCTTGCGCCGCCGCAGCGGCTGGGCTGGGTTCCCGCGATAAACCTGCCAGGCCTCGAGATCGGCGAAGGCAACCCCGCGGGCGCCGAGCACGCTGCCTTCGCCTGCCGTCACGCCCGGGCCGACAAAGGCATCGGAGGCGATCCATGACAGGCGTTCGAGCCGGATGGGCCGGTGGGTGAGCGGAAATTTCGGATCGTCGATGGCATGCGAGGCGGTGCAGAGATAGGCCCGCTGCGAGACGAGGGCTCCCTGCTGCAGGGTGACGGTATCGACGTTGTAGCAGATGACGCCATCGGCCATGGTGGTGCGCGCCTCCATCACGAGGTTGCGCGGATACCAGACGCGCGCGCTTGCCCGCACGTCGCAGCCCGCGCCGATCTTCGCGCCGAAGAGCCGCAGCAGCATGCAGCGCCAGCCGCGCATGAAGGGTGGCGTCCAAGATGCCAGGAGAAACCACGTGGTGTTCCAGCCGAGCCGGTAGAGCCGGTGCGAGAGGCTGAAGGTGGGACCGCCGTCGATGGGCAGGCGCTGCTTCTTCATCGCGTCATCCCCCCTGATGCCGGAACCGGCCTGCTGCGCGATCCGATGATGGCCTCGATGTCCTTCAGCCCTTTTGCCATGAAGGTGTTTCCATCGCGCGGCCAGGTTTCGATGAAGCCGAAGATCTTGCCATAACTGTTGTCGAGCACGACGTGCGGGCGGCCCATCAGATGGCAGAGGATGTGGGCATGGAGCCGGTCGGTCACCACCAGCCGGCCACGCGCCAGCAGGCGCGCACCCCGCAGCACTTCCTTGCGGGCATAGCGCCGGTAGGCGCGCTCGCGCAGCCTCATGAGGGCCGGAGACCTGGGTGAGAGATCGAGGACCATGGCATCCACGGCCCGATGCAGGCCCGGCGCGCGCCGCAGCGTCCAGTCCTCGCAGGGGCCGAACCGTGCCAGCTCACGCCGCTCCGGGCTGCCTTCCTGGCGCTCGAGGTCGGTGCGGAGCAGCGAGAAGACGTCGGTGTCGGCCGGCGCCGGAGGGGCGAGGCTGCCGAGGCCATAGGCCATGTCGGGGCCGAGCAATGCCGGGCAGGAGAACTGAGTCTCGGCGAAGGCGAAGCTTGCCTTGTCGCGCACCAGAAGCGTGAAGTCCGGGTGCTGCTCCACCGCCTTGCGGGTTGCCTCAAGGGAGGCCTGTGACTGGAAGTGGATGGACTGGGGAAGCTGTATGATCCTGCGATGCCGGAAGCCCTGGAGCACCCGGAGGCGGCTTTCGTGGACCGATTTCCACAGGTCGCCGAAGTTTCCGCCGCCGAGGAGGAAGACGATGCCCTCCGGCATGGCGTCGTCCAGGCCATGCGGGAACTCGGCGCTGCGCGACAGGAAGGCGGGCGGGCGCCCGAAGCGCCGTTCCAGCGCGGCGAGTGCGCCGAGCCAGATCGCACTGTCGCCGACATTGGTGTGCCCGGGCCAGTCGAGCAGGGCCCATGGCTGTCCGTGCACTGAAGGAAGGAGCGTCTCCAGCAACCGGTCGAGCGCGTTGCGGAAGGCTTCGGGTGAACTGGTTTCGACGGCGTCACGCATGGGCAACGGCACGCTGGCGGATCACCCGGCAGGGAATACCCGCCGCCACGGAGTAGGGCGGAATGCTGCGGTTCACCAGGCTCCCTGCGCCGATGATGGTGCCCTCGCCGATCTCCACGCCGCCGAGAACGGTGGCATTGGCCCCGATCCACACGCCGTCCCCAATGGTGATCGGCAGGCTCTTGCCTTCACCGGCGGCCCGCTCCTTACCGCCATCCTCGTGCGTGCCTGTCACCAGCGTGACGCGGGGGCCGATATCGCAGCGCGCGCCGATGGCGATCTCCGCCATGCCGCCGATGAGAAGTGTCTGGTGGCCGACGAAACTGTCCGACCCGATGCTGACCCGGCCATTGGTCCAGATCTCGACACTCGACGTCAGCCGGGCGTCAGCCGCGGCGTCGACCCCCGCGAGGCGCCACAGCGCCGCCTTCTGCCGGTAGAAGCGCGTCGGCGGAAGAAGCCCGACGAACCTGTTGCACAGCCAGCGCCGCATCATCTCACACCTCCCGAAGGTGGTTGATGGAGGAAGTTGAAGGCATGACGGCGAAACTCGTCATACATGCGGCGGCTGAAGCGCTTCACGCGCGGCACCTTGTCCCTCATCACCTGCGAGGGGCTGAGCATGGTGTCGGAGATTTCCGACTGCTGGCTGTCATCATGGCGTGCGCGGAAGGGTTCGAGGCCTTTCGAAATGACGCCATGGAGCCAGAAGGCATCGATATAGTTGTCGACCGGCATAAGCCATTGCGTTGCCTTGTCGAGCAGCGCCTGCGCAGCGCGCGGCGCGATGACATAGCACTGGGTTCCGAGTGGGCCGGCAAGGAACCTGACGAGCCGCCACGGCGGCGCAAGATCGGCAGCCAGCGTGACACGTGGAACGTCCACCACACCGCTGAGCCGCAGGAAGTCGTGGTTCGCCACCAGTTGCTGCGCGATCTCCACTGCCTCGCCGATGCCGTCTGCAAGGATGACGTCGTCCTCCATCACCACGATCGGGGCGCCAACCTGCACACAGCGTTCCCACAGCAGATAGTGGCTGGCAAAGCATCCCACCTCGCCGCGGGTCATCGGGCGGCGCCATGATTTCAGGCAACGCTCATCATCATAATGATGGGCAAACTCCGCGTGCCGCGCACGACCGTCGACGGCAGGGAAGAAGCTGTGGGCAAGTCCCTGCCGCTGCAGCTGGGCTGCCATGAAGCTGCGGCGGGTGGCGGATCTTTCGAGGTTGATGACGAACAGGTTCATTGCGATCCGCTTCCGGGGCCAGGTCCGCCGATGACGAAGTCCGGCCTTACTTGCCGCCCCAGCGCCCATTCATAGACATCGCACATTCGTTTGCCGATCGACCTCCAGTCGAAATCCCGCTCCATCCACTCCCTTCCGCGTGCGCCCATCGCAAGGCGCTCGTCCGGGGCCATGGCCATGGCTTCGGCCAAGGCTGCCGCCATGGCGTCGGGGCCATGGTCGATCCACCAGCCGCAGCGGTGCGTGACGACGTCGGGCCACGGTGCGCCGCGTGTCGAAATCACCGGCGTGCCAGCGGCCAGGCTCTCGGCCACCGTCATGCAGAAGTTCTCGTTGAGGGACGAGAGCGCGAAGACCTCCGCCTCCCGCA
Organism: Aestuariivirga litoralis; assembly: GCF_003234965.1. Classification (GTDB taxonomy): domain Bacteria; phylum Pseudomonadota; class Alphaproteobacteria; order Rhizobiales; family Aestuariivirgaceae; genus Aestuariivirga; species Aestuariivirga litoralis. The sequence goes on along the minus strand of NZ_QKVK01000001.1, from coordinate 628,465 downwards.
TCAACGCGAGCTTTGCCTCGCCGAATACCGGCCCTTCGATCGACACGCGGTCCACCAGCCCCAAGGCGTTCACTTGCTCCAGAAGCCGTGCACCGGTGCGTCCGTCATCCGGGCCAACGATACGGAGTTGCCAATCGCGAGAGGTACCAGCCACCTGGGCGAAGGCCGAGACCAGCCGGTCGAGCGCCTTCTTCGGATGGAGGCGCCCGAGCGAAAGCACATAGGGCCGGCGAGCGGGAATGCCTTGGGCCACCGGACGGAGGTCGGGGAGATCGATGCCGTTCGGAATGATGGCCACCGGCTGCTTCAGCCCGAAACGCCGGATATCTTCGTACTCGGCCTGCGAAGTGGCATGGAGGCAGGCCGCCCCGGCCAGCGCCCGCTTTTGCCACAGCAGCCAGAACACGCGCTTGGGCAGCCGCGAAAATTGCAACGCCTCGGCACCCAGCATGCCGTGCGGCGACAGAATGAAGGGCCGGCCGGCCGCGCGTGCCGCATCGGCCGGATAGACATTGGGCATCATCCACAGGCCGTGCGCGTGGTAGACCTCCGCTGGCGCCCTCAGCAGCGCGTCGCGCATGGCGGTCGAGCGCCCCAGCTTGCGCAGACCACGCAGCGGCAGCCGATCGGCGGCGAAAGTGGAAACCGCAGCACCGGAAAAGTCGATCGTGCGTTCTCCCGCCAGTGCGAACACCTCTGTTCGGCAGCCAGCGCCGGCAAGGGAGCGGGCAAGCCGGGGAACCACGTAGGCCACGCCGGAGGCCTCGGTGTCGAGATGCGCCACGGTCTGGATGGACCTCATGCGGAGGCTCCGGCAGACCATGGCTCCCGCGGGCGAGGGCCGCGGCCTGCGGCATGGGCCAGGATGGCCGAGAGATAGGCAGCACCCTGCGTGGCGCCGAGCTTCCGCGCCCAGCCGGCAAGCGCGGCGCGGCGGGCCGCGGTCTGACGGCCGGCAGCGAGCGCGCGGGCGAGTTCAGAGGCAAGCGAGCCGAGGTCGTCTGCGGCGAATACCCCGCCCTCTCCGCTTGCCAGCACGGCGGCGGCCGATCCGCAGGCATCGGAGCAGATGACCGGCGTGCCGGCCATCAGGGCCTCGGACACGACCGCGCCCCAGCCATCGTAGCGGCTGGGAAGAACCAGGCAGTCAGCACTGGCCATCAAGGCCGGGATGCGGTCGATGGACTGGCGCCCCAGCCACTGCGCACGGCCCGGAAGCAGCCGTGCCGCCTGTGCCCTCAGCGTGGCCTCGAGCGGCCCCGACCCGACCAGCGTGAGGCTGAAGGGACGCTCGGCGATGAGGCTCAAGGCCTCGATCAGAAGACCCACGCGCTTGAGGTCGATGAAGGATCCGACGAACATGAAGCGGAACACGTCTCCGCCCACGGCAGCAGCTTCATCCGGCTCCGGCTGGTCGGCCAGGAAATAGGCGAAGGGATAGATCCGTTCGGGTGCCATGCCGCGCGCCGCCATCCAGCGCGGCGTGTCATGGCCGATGGCGAGCATGCCCTCGATGTGGCGCTTCCGGCGATTGATCAGGAGGCGGTAGAGCGCCCGTTTGGCCATGCCCGCAAGGCCCGGGTCATCGATGGTCTCGAGGATGATCCATTGCCGGGCGCCACGCTGCGCCAGGACTGCCTGTGCCGCCCCGACCAGGCCATTGCCGCGCAGGCCCTGGCAGATGTGGACGGCGCCCGCGGGGGCAGCGCTGGCCGCCGCCTTCACCGCGTCCCGCGTCGGAGCCATGAGCAGCTTTGCGCCGCCAAGCGCCGGCACCTGCCAGCCCTGGCTGGCCCGGTCGGCCGACATCTCCTGCTGGGCGACATAGGTGACATCATGCCCGGCCTTCGCCATGGCGCTGGCAAGGCCCGCCATGTGGGGCGTGATGATGCGCTGCCAGAACCACACCGGCTCAGCCACGGCGGCCCTCGGTGCGGGTGACGCCGGACGAGAAGGCCCACCCCAGCAGGATCAGCGAGAGAAGCCCTGTTCCACCTGGCGAGAACAGGGTGGCCTCGCCGAAGTTGAGCATGACGATGGTCAGCGAAACGGTGAGCGGCTCGAAGCCGCCGCGGGCGGCGGACCGCAACAGCTGCAACAGCCAGATGCCGAACAGAAGGGCGCCGAAGACGCCCATCTCCTCCACCACGGCGATGGGCGTCACACCCTTCTCGACGACGGCGCTCGTCGGCAGGCCGAACACCGAATCGCGTTCGATGACCATGATCTCCGGTTCCGAGCCGATGCCGAAGCCGATGCCGAACCACGGGTGCTCGTAGATATTCTCGAGCATCGACGCCATCAGGCCGCCGCGGGAATTGTTGAAGGCCTCGACGATGCCCGTCACCTCCACCCGGTTCGACTTTGTGATGTAGGTCTGGAACCTGTCGGCGATCAGCGGTGCTGCAACGATGCTTGCCAGCAGGACCGCGCTGAACATCGTCCACAGCCGCCCGCTGCGCAGACCCGGCAGCATCTTGAACAGAGGACGGCGGGCCAGCCGGGGGCCGAAGAGAATACCCAGCACCATGCTCGCCGCCATGGCAAGACCGGCCGTCCGGGCCTCCGACATCAGCACCGCAAGCAATGCCAGACCGGCGACGCCGAGCAGCCAGTAGGGCGGCCGCGACAGGCCGAGGAGGCGCGCCGTCGCCCAGGCCGCCAGCAGGCCCATTGCCGAACCGAACACCTGCGGGTGGTTGAGGATGCCCTGGAAGCCGGTGCCATTGACCTTGAAGCCGATGGCCGGCGAGGCGATCAGCGGCAGGCTGGCGGCGAGGACGGCCACCAGCAGCAGGAACAGTTCTCCGGCAATGCCCTGCCGCTGTGCGGGCGAAAGACCGCACCAATGCGAGATCAGCGAGGCCATTGCCAGGGTCCAGGAAACGGCCTTGAGGATCGACACGTCGGGGATGGCGCTGAACAGCAGCGCATGAATGGCGATGAAAACACCCAGCAGCATGGTTGCCATGGTGAAGGGCCTGGCCGGGGCGCGCAGCAGCCGGCTGCGCAGCATGGCCGAGGCGCCGGCGCCCAGCAGCACGGCGTAGCGCCCGATGCCGGCCGCGCTTGCCGTCGGCGCTAGTTCGGGGTTGAGCATGGAGAGCAGCCACAGCATCGCCAGCGCCCGGATGGCCTGGGCGCGCCCGGTGAGCGCATAGACAGCCAGCACGAGGTAGCTGATGTCGGCCGTTTCCTCTGACGCCAGGCGCAGCGCCAGGGCGAGCAGAAGCGGCAGATAGGCCCACAGCAGGGCCGGTGCGCGGCGGCTGCGGGGCTGTGGCGGGGCGGGCCGCGCGCGCGGGGGCGGTGCCATGCGCCTGTCCGCCGGCATCAGGCGCTGGTGTTGCACCGGCATGTCGAGGCGGTTCCTCATGGGGCCTGCTGCAGTTCGCGTGGCAGGTGCCGGCGGTCGAGCAGGCGGCCGGCCTCGAGCTGGATGATCATGTTGCAGTCCTCGAGCGTCGACAGGCGGTGCGCGATGATGAGGATGGTCAGCCGCCGGTCGAGCGTCTTGATGGCCGCCATCACGGCGGATTCCGTCTCGCTGTCGAGCGCGCTCGTGGCCTCGTCGAAGATCAGCACGCTGGCCTGCTTGTAGAGGGCGCGGGCGATGCCGATGCGCTGGCGCTGGCCGCCGGAGAGCTGGATGCCGCGCTCGCCCACCCGCGTATCGAAGCCCTGCGGCAGGTTGGCGATGACGTCGGTCAGTTCGGCCTGGCGGGCGGCGCTGGCCACGCGGTCGCGGTCGATGTTGTGGCGCTCCACACCGAAGGCGATGTTTTCCGCGATGCTGGCATCGGCGAGGAAGATGGCCTGTGGCACATGGGCGATGTTCTTCTGCCAGGCGCGCCGGTTTGCATCGTCGAGCGTCACGCCATCGACGAGGATGCGTCCCTCGCTCGGCTCGAGAAGCCCGAGCAGCAGGTCCATCAGCGTGGACTTGCCGCTGCCGGTTCTGCCGATCACGCCGACGCGGGCGCCCTTCGGAATGACGTCGTCGATGCCGGCCAGCGCGGGCAGGCTGGCGCCGGGATAGGTGAAGGACAGGCCGTCGAGCCGGATCGCGGTTTCGAAGGGCAGGGCGGTGACGGCCCCCTCGTCCTTGGGCACCGATTGGCTGACCTGTTCGGCAACATCGATGATGACCTGGCGGTTGCCAGTGACCTGGGCCCAGGCATGATAGATCTGCTGCAGCAGCGGCAGCAGCCGCTGCGCGCCGAGCGCCAGCGTGCCGAGCACCGGAATGGCCGTGGTCAGGCTTCCCGGCTGGCCGGTGACGACCACCGCCACGCCCGCGATCAGCACCATGCCCAGTGCCTCGACGAAGAAGCGCGGCGCCCCGGCGAAGAAGGTGTTGCGGGTGCGTGCATCGCGCAGCCCGGCGAGCGCATTCTCGTAGGCGGCAAGGAACACCGGCTGGGAATGATCGATCAGCACGTCGCGGATGCCGCCGAGGCCCTCCTGCATCGACTTCACCGCGCGGCCCTGGGCGGCCGAGATCACCCGGCTGTTGACCTGCATCTGGCGCCGGCACGTCATGGTCGCAGCGAAGTAGATCGCCGCCAGGCCAAGACCCGAGGACAGCGCCACCGCGGGATTGATGTAGATCAGCCCCGCCACCATGAAGACCGCAATGACGAGTGACACGATGCCGTTGGCGACAGGGCCCAGCACGCTCCAGCTCAGCAGCTCCACCTTGTTGATGGTGGCGATGGTTTCGCTAGTGTTGCGCCGCGTGTGCAGGATGTAGGGATCATGCAGGGCAGTGTCGTAGAGCTTGGTCGAGAGCTCGTAGGAGATGCCGTTGACGAAGGCGTTGTTGGCCCACAGCAGCGCCAGGCGCAGGGTGGCGGAAACGATGGCCGACAGCGCGAAGGCCGCCGTCAGCACGTAGATCACCGGGAACGACCCGAGACCGATGCTGTCGAGAACGGGCTTGAGCCGTGACAGGAAGGCGCCGCCGGGATCTGCGATGACGGCGAGGAAGGGCAGGAGGGCGCCCAGTGTCATGACTTCGGCAAGCGCCCCGGCCAGCATCAGCCCCAGCATCGGCAGGAACAGCCGCCTGCGCCGCGGCGAGATGGTGTGGTAGAGCTTGCGGAAGGCCTCCTGCACCGACATCCCGCCCGGGGCTTCCATGGCAGCCGGAGCCTGTGCCGGTGCCTGCGTCACGCGTCGACGTCCGTCGCGCCCATGCGGCCGGATGGGCTGACCTCACGCTTCAGGTCGGCGATCTCGGCCTTCAGGCTTTCGAACTCGGCCAGCTTGCGCTTGAGGAAGGTCACGGTCAGCTGCGCCTTGGTGGCGATGCCGTCGGGCGTGAGAAGGTAAATGTAGCCGCGCTTGTTGCGCGATGCGGAAAAATTTCCCAGCTTGATCAGGCCCTTTTCCGCCAGGGCGGTCAGGCAGTAATGCGCCGCGCCGACGCTGATCCCCACCCGCGAGGCCAGGTCGCGCTGGCTGATGCGGGGGTTCTCGTCGATGAGGCGAAGGGCCCTCAAGGTCACGTCCTCGCGCAGGATGGGGCGCCGACTGGCCATCAGTAACCGGCCGTGCTCATTCCAAAGCGGCCGCAGCGCTGCGCAAAAGGCCCAGCCGCGGCGGAACTCTCTGGTTGGGCGGGGCCCTTGATGCTTTCCATGCTCAAGATTGAGCAATAGACGAGCCGAGGGCTGTTTGCAAAGGATTACAAGGGGACTTCCAAGCGTCAGCCGCCGCGTTGCGGGCTGGCCAGCCAGCCGGCATAGGTTTCCGCCAGGCCTTCGGCCAGGGGCCGGGCGCGGTTCCACCCAAGTGCGCGCAGGCGGCTGGTGTCGGACAGTTTTCGTGGGGTGCCGTCGGGGCGGCTGGAATCGAAGGCGAGTTCGCCGCGGAAGCCCACGGTGCGGCAGACGAGCCGTGCCAGATCGCCGATCGACACCTCTTCTCCCGAGCCGATGTTGATGGCTGTCTCGCCGTCATAGTGGCGCGCGAGGAACACCGCGGCGTCGGCGAGATCGTCGACGTGCAGGAACTCGCGCAGCGGGCGCCCGGACCCCCACACCGTCATGCGCGGCGCCTGTGCCAGCTTCGCCTCGTGCGCCTTGCGCAGCAGGGCCGGCAACACGTGCGATGTCTCGAGGTCGTAGTTGTCGCCGGGGCCATAGAGGTTGGTCGGCTGGCAGGCGATGTAGCTGCGGCCATGTTGCCGCCGGTAGGCCTGGCAGAGCTTCAGGCCGGCAATCTTGGCGATGGCATACCACTCATTGGTTTCCTCCAGCGGCCCGGTGAGGAGTGCTTCCTCTGCAATGGGCTGTGGCGCATGTTTCGGATAGATGCAGGTCGACCCGAGGAACACCAGACGTTCCACCTCCGCCTCATGTGCGGCATGGATGATGTTGGCGGCGATCATCAGGTTGTCATAGAGAAACGATGCGGGGCTTGCCGCATTGGCGGCGATGCCGCCGACCCGGGCGGCGGCGAGGAACACGGCGTCGGGCCGGTTGGCCTTGATCCACGACGTGGTGGCCGCCTGGTCGCGGAAGTCGATGGCGCGGCGCGGCAGGCGCAGCAGGTCGCAGCGCTCCTCCGCCAGGCGGCGGATCAGGGCAGACCCCACCATGCCATGCTCGCCCGCCACCCAGACGCGCTTGCCGGCGAGGGAATAGGGAAGGACAACCGTCATCGCGGCCTGCGCCCCACGCCCGCGAACTGGCGGAGCTTCGAGGCGGGCTTGGCCACCAGTGCCCAGTCGACGAGGCCGGCCCTCAGCCAGCGGCGCCGCGCCGCCAGGGCCTCCAGATTGTGCCGCACATGCGCCGAGAGGCTGGCGGTGCTGCGCCCGCCCATCGCCATGTCGACCATCACCAGCGGAATGTGGTTGAGGCGGGCGCGGTGAACCTCGATGGCCCGCAGCATCCATTCGTAATCGGCGGCGGTGGCGAGTGCGGTGTCGAAGGGGCCGACGGCCTCTGCCAGCTGGCGGCGGACGTAGAAGGTCGGGTGAGCCGGCATCCAGCCCGCGGCGAAGCCCCTGTGCGGCCGCGGCGTGCCGCGCCAGCGCCGCACCACGCGGCCCTGTCCGTCATGGAAGTCGAGGTCGCCATGCGTGGCGTCGTGGTCCTGCAGCGCCTCGGCGATGCGCGACAGCACGCTGCCGCCGCGATAGGCGTCATCGGCATTGAGCACGCCGACGGCGTCACCGGTGTAGAGGCCGAGGCCCTTGTTGAGCGCGTCATACATGCCGCGGTCGGGCTCGCTCAGGATGCGGATCTGGGGTGCTGCGAAGCCTCGGGCGATGGCCACCGTGGCATCGGTCGAGGCGCCGTCGACCAGCACCATTTCCTTGTTCGGATGATCCTGTGCGAGGAAGGATTCGATGGTGCGGCCAATGGTGGCCTCGGCATTGCGGCAGACCGTCAGGACCGAGATCGTCATGTCCGGGCCGGCGCGCATCAGACAGCCCTGACGGCGGCGGGTTCTTCGCTTGGCCGGCGCAGGCCGCGTTCCTGCTCGAGGAGCCTGAGGTCGCTTTGCACCATCTCGGCGATCATGTCCTCGAAGCTGGTGCGTGCCTCCCAGCCGAGTTCCCACCGGGCCTTGGACGGGTCGCCGAGCAGCAGGTCCACCTCGGTGGGGCGGAAGTAGCGCGGGTCCACCTCGACGAGGATGCGCCCGCTGGCTGCGTCGCGGCCCTTTTCCGCAGCACCATGGCCCTCGAAGGCAAGCGTGATGCCCGCCTCGGCGAAGGCACGGGTGACGAGGTCGCGGACGGAATGCTTGCGGCCGGTGGCGATCACGTAGTCGCCCGGCTTGTCCTGCTGCAGCATCAGCCACATGGCTTCCACATAGTCGCGTGCGTGGCCCCAGTCGCGCTCGGCATCGAGATTGCCGAGGTAGAGCCTGTCCTGCAGGCCGAGCGCGATGGCGGCGGCGCCGCGGGTCACCTTGCGGGTCACGAAGGTTTCGCCGCGCAGCGGGCTCTCGTGGTTGAACAGGATGCCGTTCGAGGCGTGCAGGCCATAGGCCTCGCGGTAATTGACGATGATCCAGTAGGCATAGAGCTTGGCCGCCGCATAGGGCGAGCGCGGATAGAAGGGCGTCGTCTCCGACTGCGGCACGCCCTGCACCTTGCCATAGAGCTCGGAGGTCGAGGCCTGGTAGAGGCGCGTCACGTCCTGGAGGCCGAGAAGCTTTACCGCCTCCAGCAGGCGGAGCGTGCCCAGCGCGTCGGCATTGGCGGTGTATTCCGGCGTTTCGAAACTCACCTGCACATGGCTCTGGGCGGCGAGATTGTAGATCTCGTTGGGTTTCGTTTCCTGCACGATGCGGATGAGGTTCGTCGCATCCGTCATGTCGCCATAGTGCAGGATCAGGCGGCGGTCGGTCTCGTGCGGGTCCTGGTAGAGATGGTCGATCCGGCCGGTGTTGAAGGAGGACGAGCGGCGCTTGATGCCATGCACCTCATAGCCCTTGGCAAGCAGCAGCTCCGCCAGATAGGCGCCATCCTGGCCGGTGACACCGGTGATGAGTGCAGTCTTGGTCATGACGTCCTGCCGTGCTCCTGGGTCTCAACGTCAGCGGCAAAGCCAGCCCACCCCCGGATGCAGACACACCGGGCGCGGGGCCCGGTGTGCTCAAGAAAACCAAGCGGATGCGGGACCGGAAGATCAGTCCAGCGTGGCCGGGGAATTGTCGTTGCTCGGGTCGTTCTCGTTGACGATGATCACGGCGGCGGCGCCACCGACGACCACTGCGCCGAGGCCGAGAATGGCGAGCGGCGGAACCAGCGGCACAGGATCGATTTCGCTGGGCACGTCAGCCGTCGGCACCACATTGGCGGTCGAGGCCTTGCAGGGCGCCTTGTCCGTCACCTTGTAAACGCTCGAGGCGGCGACGGTATAGCTGCACTGGGCAGAAGCGAAGTACAGCGAAACCGAGCTGTTCTTGCCGGCGAAGACTTCATCGCCAGCCTTCAGGCTGTCGCCGACCGAGGCCGCGACCATGCCGTCGCCCTTGTTGACGCGGGTGACCGGGCCCTTGGCGTCCATCACTTCGGCAGGAGCAACGGCAGCGGGGATGAGCTTGGCGTCGCCAGCCTTGGCGGCATCAGCCTTTTGCTGCGCGGCAGCGGAGCAGGGCGAGGCATCGCCGATCACCATGTTGCCGCCGGCGTTGACGCGGATGGTGCAATTGTCTGCAAGGTAGTTGATCTCGACGAAGCTGCCCTTGCCGGCGGTGATGCTGTCACCGGCGCCGAGCAGGGTCTGCACCCGGGGTGCTGCGCTGGCGTCGCCATGCTGCCAGGTCACGTTCTTGCCGCCAACCTTGCTGACAATCGCGATGTCGTTGGCCAGAGCCACGGAGGTGGAAGCCAGAAGAGCAGCCAGAAGGCAGCCCGAAAACGTTTTCACATGCATCATGAGAGATATCCCCTTGCTCATGGTTTTATGGAGCCAAGCCTGGCAGGATGTCAATGTCTATCGCGTCGACTGCAACCGTGCCGCGTGTCAGTTGCGATTTTTCGAGCGCCCGCTGGCTCTCGAGTTGCAACATCTGGTGTGTGCACCCTTCGGGCGGAACATCGAAGCTCTTGTCGAAGCCGATCCACTGGGTCGACTGGGGCAGGGGTGCCGTCGAATCGAGGGGCCTGAAGCGGCCCGCCTCGAAGCAGTAGAGACGGAACACGAGGCCGGTGGGCGATTCGAAACCCTCGAAGCGCACTTCGCCGGTCAGGCGGAAGCGCCCCGGACGCAGCCGCAGCATCTGCGAGAGATTGGCAAAGCTCCCCTTGAAGTCGGCGAGGTCGAACTGCAGCGTCTGGTCCATGCTTGCCGTGTTGCGCGGGAACTGGCGGTAGGTCAGGCCATCGGCCGGCTTCACCGTCCAGTCGAAGCGCAGGTTGCGGATGGGGTGCGCGAAGCCGCCGTCATAGACCCGCTTCACGTCGCGCAGTTCGTTTTCGCCGAGCGTCGACAGCCACACCGCATAGGCGGTGTCGATGGCGCCCGCCTTCATGTAGTTGTCGACCACGCCTGCCACCTCGGCGTCGCGCACCGGGGCGCCCATGGCCTGCAACTCGTCCATCAGGCGGGTGGCGGTGGCCGGTTGGCCCTTGGCCAGCAGGCTGGCGAAGAAGCGCTCGCGCCATGGCGGGTTGCTGGCCAGCATGCGCGCCACGGCCTTGGCGCCGTCCGGGTCGCCGGCAATCTCGGCAGCGAGCGCGAAGAGCTTCGGGGCATCGCTCGGCCGCGCGCGGATGAGGCCGTCGACGCGGGTCATCACCGCATCGAAATCGCGGCGCTTGAGCAGGATGATCATCGCCTCGGCCTGGATCTTTGTGGCGCGGGGCGACATGTCGCCGGCGCTCAGCCGCAGCCGCTCCGAGGCTTCGGCATTGCCCTCGGCATCCGCCAGCACGGCGAGGCCCAGCACCGCAGCGGCATCGAGGGGATCGCGCACGAAGGACCGCTGCGCCGCCACCGCGGCATCGGCCCGCTCGCCGGGCGTGAGTTTCTTCAGCGCCTCGGCGCTCATGGCAGGCGCCTCGGCGGGTCCGCCGGACACGGCACCCTTGAGCACCAGGTAGCAGGTGGTGGCAAGGAACACGGCACCTAGGGCCAGCGTCACCTTGCCCAGCCAGCCCGAGCCCGTGCGCGGCGGGGGAAACAAGGCCGCTACCACGGGGCCATCCCCACCGCCAGCCGCGTATAGCGCTCGAGCGTGGTGCCGATCGGCTCGTTCATCACGTAGCGCCAGGCCACGAGGCCGATGATGGTCACCAGGGCCGTGACGATCAGGACCTTCCCGGTGCGCGCCACGGCCTCGACGATTTGCTGGACGGCGCTCTTGAGCGGGTCTGCCTTGGCGCGCCGCGGCCGCTTGCTGCGGGCCGGCACCACGATGCGCGGCGGAAGCTCCGGTGCTGCCGCCTTGGCGCGGCCGTCCTCGATGGCCTCTGCCGCCTCCAGCACGCGGCCCAGATGGGCCCGTGCCCCGGGGCTCGGGTTGCGGTCCGGGTGCAGCCACTTCAGCAACAGGCGCTTGTTCTCGCGCAGGTCCTCGTGGCTTGCCTCGGGGGTTATGCCAAGCACGCGGTAGGGGTCGGCCTTGCTGTGAAACAAGGCCGCGGCGAGGAAGGCGGCGCTCGCGGCGCGCACCTCCTCGGAACTGTGCGCGCGGTAGACATGTTCGGTGGCGGGACTGCGCCACTCGCCCTCGGCAACGATGCGCAGCAGGTCCTTCACCCCTTCCGGCAACGGGCCGACCGACAGCAACGACGCCGGACCCTTGCGCGTCCGCGCGTCAATCGCGATATCGATGGCGTGCCGGCGCGTCATCACCGGCCACTAGCTGTTCTGCGAGGGCAGCTGCTTGGGCTGCCCATAGCCATAATATTCGTAGTCGCTGTCGCCATAGCCGTAGCCATAGCCATAGCCCGCTTCCTTGCGGTCGAACTTGTTCAGCACCGTGCCGATGATGTTGGCGCGCACCACCTGCATGCGGCGCACGGCGATGCGGAAGGTGCGCTTGCGCGTGCTGTTGGCGCTCACCAGCAGCAGGGTGGCCTGGGTGGCGCCCGCCAGCAGCGGCGCGTCCGCCAGCCCGATGATGGGCGGGCCGTCGACGATGACGATGTCATAGGCATCGCCGGCGGCGCGCACCAGGTCCGCCATGCGCGGACCCGACAGCAGTTCGGCGGGGTTGGGCGGCAGCGGGCCCGAGGTGATGGCGAAGACGTTCTGCATCGGCGTCACCTGCAGCGTGTCGGCTGCCTCGATGCCGCCGATCAGGTAGTTGGAGAGGCCGCGCTCGTTGCGCAGCTGCAGGCGCTTGTGCAGCGATGACTTGCGCAGGTCGGAATCGATCAGCAGCACCTTCATGCCCATCTTGCCGAAGGTGTCGGCAATGCCGATGGCGGTGGTGCTCTTGCCCTCGGACGGGTTCGAGCTGGTGATCATCAGCGAGGTGGGAAGCCCCTGGGGCGTCGAGAACTGCAGGCTGGTGCGCAGCGAGCGGTAGGCTTCCGAGATCGGAGAGCGGTGGTCGCGCAGTGATTCGTCGAGGGTCATGCCCGCCTTGGGCAGGGGCACCACGCCGATGACTGGCAGTCCGGTTTCCTTCTCCACGTCCTCCGGCACCTTGAAGGTCTCGTCGAGGAAGTCGAGGCCATAGGCGACCATGCAGCCGAGCACCAGCCCGGCCAGAAGGCCGATCAGCAGGTTGCGCGGGATCTTCGGGTAGGCCGGATTGTTCGGGCGGTCTGCCTTGTCGACGAATGACACGTTGTTGGTGCCGATGCCGCCGGCGACGCCGATCTCCTTGTAGCGCTGCAGCAGGCCGTCATAGAGCTGGCGGTTGGTGTCCACCTCGCGCTGCAGGATGTTGTACTGGATCGAGCGGTTGCGCTGTTCGACCAGCGTGTCCTTGGTCTTCTGCAGCTCCGCCTCCAGCATGGCGACGGAGACGCGCGCCGCCTCATAGGAGGACTTGATGTCGGCCTTCACCGAGCGCACCGCCTGGGCCAGCTGCTCGTCCAGCTCGCTGATCTGGCTCCTGAGCTGGACCATCTCGGGATAGCTCGGCTTGAACACGTTCAGCTTCTGCTGGTACTGGGCCGAAAGTTCGGAGCGCAGCTTGCGGTTTTCCTGCACCGTCTCGTTGTTGCGGATCTCGGCGATTTCCAGGCCGTCGGCATTTTCCACCCGCTGCCACACCAGCTCGAGGCGCATCTTCTCGTAGCGCGCCTCGGTGAGCTTGGTGTTGATGGCAGCGATGTCGGCGTCGACCACCGTCTTGCCGTCACCCACCGTGATGATGCCTTTCTCGTCGGCATACTGGACGACCTGCTTCTCGGTCTCCTCCAGCTTGGCCTTGAGCTGCGCCAGCCGCTCCTCGAGGAACTTGCGGGCATAGGCGCTGGCCTCGAAGCGCCGATCCAGGTTGTCGGTGATGAACACCTCGGCATAGCCGTTGGCGATGCGCTGGGCCACCGCCGGGTCGGGGTGGCTGAAACTGACGTTGACGATGCGCGAACCGCGCACCGGCTGCACCTCGAGCCCGTCGAGCAGGCGCGAGGCGGCTTCGCGGTTCCGGTCGCTGCTGGCCTGCGCCTCTGCCTCGGCATCCGCCTTGTCGTCGGAAAAGATCAGGGCCAGCAGCTTGCCCTTGAGCAGCGTCACCAGCGAGGGCGCCACGGCGGCGTTGAATTCCTTGTCGTTGGCGAGCGCCAGCGCGGCCGCCACGCGTTCGGCAAGCGTGCGGCTCTGCAGCAGCTGGTACTGGGTGTTGTAGAAGTCCTCGCCGCCGGACTCCTCGTTGCCGACGTCGCCCTTGTCGAGAACCTTGGTCGCCTCGCGGTCGATCTGGATGCTGGCGGTGGCCTTGTAGATCGGCGTCGTCATGAAGGTCGAGACGGCGGTGACGGCGAACACCGCCAGTGCGATGCCGGCGATCAGCCACTTGTACTTGGTGACGATGCGCAGGTACTTGAAGACGTCGAAGGCCTTGGTGTCCTCGTCGCCATAGGGGCCATAGCCCTGCGGCTCCTGGTAGACGTCGAGGCGGGTGTCGCGCGCGGCGTCGGCCGCCTGCATGGCGCGGCGGCCGCCCTCGTCGCGGCGCGAATTGTCGGGGATCTGCGGAACCTGGTTCATGGCGCCGCTCAGAGTGCCAGCAGGCTGAACAGGCCGGTGAAGCCCATGGCGCTCTGCAGCCCCTTGAACATCACCTTGCCGCTCGACTCGTCGACCATCACGATGTCGCCGGCGCGCATGGTGGGATCGTTCTTGATGCCCTTGCGGATCTCGTTGAGGTCGAAGCGCGCCGCCATTTTCTGGCCGTTGACCTTGCGCAGCACATAGACATTGCTGGGCGAGCCCATGTCGTTGAGGCCGCCGGCCTGTGCGATGACCTCGACCAGCGTCGTCTCGCCCTTGAGCGGGAAGACGCCGGGCTTCGTCACCGCGCCGTCCACCGTCACGCGCTGGCTGTTGTATTCCTTCACCGTCACGAACACCTGGGGCTTCTGCATGAAGTCCTTGGCCAGCCGCGCCGCGATGTCCGCCTGCAGCTGGTCGGTGGTCTTGCCGGTCGCCCGCACGTCGCCGATCAGCGGCAGCGAGATGAAGCCGGAAGCGCTCACCTGTGCCGGGCGTGACAGGTTGGGCGCGTCGTAGACGGTGACATCCAGCACGTCCATCGGCGCCACGCGGTAGTCGGTGACGAGGCCGTCCTGGTCGGGCACCGAATATTGCTCGAACAGTTGCGAGACGGCCGCAGCACTCTGCTTCGAGGGGCGGATGGTGCCGGCCGCCGAGCCGGTGGCGCTCGGCCCTGCATCGGTGCCGGAGAAGGCGGCCTGCTGCGAGTTGGACAGCGAGGGGCCGGTTTCGTTGCAGGCCGCCAGGCCCGCCGCCAGCAGCAGCAGGACCAGCACGCGGGCGCGGCGCAGCACGGTGGATGTCGGGAGCAAGCTGTTCACAGGACCTCTGCGCTTTCGTGCGTTTCGACGTCGGCTGCCTCGCCGAGGAGGATGACCTCCGGCCGCCGCTTGAAAATCATGTTGGCCTCCGCCGTGCCGCGTGCGCCCTGCACATAGGCCCAGGCCTTGCTGAGGCCCGGCGGGCGGCGCGTCACGTCATGCGCGTCGGAGGCGACGAGATGGACGAGGTCCATGTCGAGGAGCTTCGCCGACAGGTCGGCCGCGGAGCGCCCGTAGTCGCCGAAGAACGAGCCCGCGGTCACCTGCATCAGCACGCCGGAGAGGGCGAGGTTCTGGATGAACGGCATGGCGCGGTCGGCCCAGCGGTAGCGTTCGACATGCGCCATGATCGGCTTGTAGCCCGCTGCCAAAAGGTCAAAGAACAAGCGGTCCATGTTGGGCGGCAGGGTCGAGGGCGGCATTTCGATCAGCACGTACTTGCCGAAGTGCAGCGTCAGCACCTGGCCATTGGCGAGGCGGCGGACGAGGTCCGGGCGGACATGCGCCTCGCAGCCGGTGACGAGGGCGAGTTCGATACCGGCATCGAGCAGGTGGTCGTTCAGCTCCGCCACGCGGCGCACCACCTGCTGGGGGTCGGGATCATAGACGCCAGGCAGGAAATGCGGCGTGCAGGCCATCACCTCGACGCCGTCGTCGGCGGCCCAGCGGGCCATGTCGAGGGCCACCTCGAGGCTGGTGGCGCCATCGTCGGTTTCGTGAAGGATGTGGCTGTGAAGGTCGATCATCGGCGGGTGAGCCTTTCGGTCGGGGCTCCGGCGCCGTCACGCGGGCGGAGGTCGTCATCGCCGCGCGGCACGCGGAACACGGGTGGTGTGGTGGCAGCGGGCGGCGGGGCGGGGCGCTCGGGGTGCGTCTCGCCATGGTCCTTGCGCCGGCGCTGGCTGGGTTGCCGCTGTTGCGGCTTGGGCTGGCGGGCGGCGGGTGCCGCCATCAGGATCGCCATCATGCCGGCGAAGATGCAGGCGAGCGACGGCATGCGCAGCGGGAACTCGACCAGCGAATGCAGCATCAGCACCAGCGCCACGATGCTCGCAGCGCGCGGCAGCACCTGCTCGGCATAAGCGCCGCGCGGGTTCCACACCCGCAGCGTCTGATAGGCGAACAGCGCCAGGAAGCAGGCCATCAGGATGGCCGCCGGCACGCCACCCTCGAGCCACAGTTCCAGCCAGTCATTGTGCGCGTGGTTCACATAGGTGCGTTCCATCGCCGAGGGCTGCTCGTGCATGCCATAGACCGGCCGGAAGGTGCCGAAGCCGCTGCCCAGCGGGAAATACTCCGCGGCGGCGCTGATCGTGGTGCGCCGCATCAGGCTGCGGGAGTCGGTCAGCGGGTCGCTGTCGGCAATGCGCAGCAGGCCGGTCATCCCGAACTGGCCGATGATGAAGGCGGCACCCAGAATGGCGAAGACCGACATCTTGGCGCGCTGGCCGCGCCGCGCACCGCGGTCGGAGCCCTGGGGCGTGACCAGCACCATCAGCGTCGAGAGGGTGAGCGCCAGCATGCCGAGCAGGATGCCGGAGCGCGAGCCTGACGCGGCAAGCCCCATGAGGATGATGAGCATCATCACCGCGCCGCCCGCCAGGGCCGCCACCGGCGGCAGCACGCGGCCGCGGATCAGCTTCTGCGTCAGCGCCCAGGTCAGCGGAATGGCGACGCAGAGCAGCATGGCGAAGTTGTTGCGGTTGGAGAAGAAGCCCGTCGCCGATCCGTAAAAGGGCATGTCGTAGAGATAAAGGCCGCCCTTGGCGCCCTGCAGGCGCTGGGCGAGGCCGAGGAAGGTGTTGGCGATGCTGCCCAGCAGGATGGCGCCAACCAGCATCCAGCGGGCGCGCTGGCCACTGGTCAGCAGTGCCACGAAGAAGGCGATCGGCGGCAGCAGGGTGAGGATGCAGGCCAGCGTCGCCTCGGGGCTCAGCGTCATCGGCATCATCTGCGGCGGGATGCCGGCGATGGAGAATATCTTGGCGATGGGGGCGCGGCCCGGAAGGCTTTCGAACAGCGCGAAGGGCAATGGCACGAGCTGCAGCGCCACCAGCGCCACCGCCGCGATGACCAGCAGCAGGGCGAGCACCTCGGTACGGGCCAGCTTCGTCGAAAGCAGGCGCAGCAGCGCCACGCCGAGAATGCCGATGCAGATCAGCCGGAACAGCAGGAAGGCCCAGGAGTCGGCCTGGGACGAACCGCCGGAAACGATTGCGAGCAGCAGCGCGAAAGACAGCGTCGCCGGCCATGCCCAATGGCCAAGGGCGCGCTCTTGGCCAGGCGCGCGATCGGTCCAGGTGGCGGTGCTCATGTCACGTCTGCGTGTGTTTCCATTGCAATGGTGTCATGATTGTACACGTCCGCGACCCGAAAGACACCAACTTCGCCCGCCGCAGGGTGGCGGAAGAACGCCACATGGGTGTTGATTTCCGGCAGGACCGCACCCGGTTGCCGCCGGCCCCGAACCATCGCGTGCAACAACCGGCGAGAAACTGCAACCATGGAGTGGTGACGTGACGGCAGCCCCGAATCAACGCTGCTGGCAGGCCGCGCCATCGTCTCGCCCGGCATCACCGCGACCCGAAGCCCGTCAGCACGATCCACATCGTCTTGACGGTGATGAAGGCGTCGAGCGAGGCGGAGATGTTCTTGATGTAGAAGAAGTCGTTGCGCAGCTTGCGCGTTGCTTCCTCGACCTCGGCGACATTGCCCTGGCGGATGGCCGCCCAGCCGGTGATGCCCGGCTTCACCGAGTGGCGGAAGGCGTAATAGGGAATGTGCCGCTCATATTCATGCGCCAGGGCGGCGGCCTCCGGGCGTGGCCCGATCCAGCTCATTTCACCCTTCAGGATGTTGAACACCTGCGGCAGCTCGTCCAGCCGGTACTTGCGGATGAAGCGGCCGACGCGGGTGATGCGCGGGTCCTCCGAGGTGGTGAAGTCCGGCCCCATCAGATGGGCGTTGGCATGCATCGAGCGCAGCTTGTAGCAGTCGAACAGGCGGCCGCGGTAGCCCACGCGCTTCTGCACGAAGAAGGCCGGCCCGCTGCTGTCCAGCTTGATCAGCAGGATGGTGAGACCCAGCACCGGCAGAACCACGGGCAGCACCGCGATCGCCATGAGGAGATCGATGACGGACTTGATGTAGAGGTAGTTGCGCTGCGGGTGCAGGGCGTCGATGCCAATGTCGCCGGCATGCACGAGGTCCACTTCCCCGGTCATGAATTCGCGCGTCAGCGTGCTGTCATAGATGGGAATGCCCTGGGTGGCGCAGCGGACGATGAACTCCTCCCACTTGGGCGCAAGGTCGGCGCTGAGGTCGGCGACCACGCCATCGACGGCCCGCGTGGGAGCCTGTGCCGGCGGTTCCTGCAGGGTGCGCCATTCGGCCCTGCCGAGGCGCGTCAACTCGCGCTGGCTGCCGAAGGGTACCACCGCGAGGCGTGGCTTGAGCAGGCGTTCGCGCATCAGGGCCAGCCCGCCATACCACACCAGCGTCAGGCCGTAGCCGACCAGCAGCAGCGAGCGGGAATAATCGAGGTGCCCCGCGGTGATGAGGATGAGGACGATTGCAAAACTCGCCGTCACCGCCGGCAGCACGGTCGAGAACGGATCCTGCGAGGGATAGCGCGAGAAGCTCTTGAGAAAGATGTGGCTGGCGATGATGGCGAACAGCACGAGCACCGAGGTGTCGGTCTGGTCCAGCGCCTTCACATCGTGGTCGAAGCCATAGCGGCCGAAGAAGGGGACGATGACGGCCAGCAGCACGGCGCCCGCAAACTGCGTCCGCTCGCGGAACATCAGCGACATCGAGCGGGTGGTGCCGGTTTCCGGCAGGACGTTGGTCACGCCGCGCGTCCTCGTCCACATCGCGTGGGGGACCTTCGGGCGGCTTTGCTGAAAACGATTTCACACATTGCAGGCTCCGCGGGCGATTTGCGAAATGTCTTTGGCATATCTTTTGGCCCCGGCCATCACAACGGGCGTGGCCACGCCATGAACAGCTCAATTGGCGCCCCTTTTTGCACCCGGCGACCAGAAAGAGAAGTGCCAAACGCGCCGATATGGCCACTAGGCGGCGCTCCTCATCTATTCTCAACCCATGGCTGCTGTCCTTCGGTGTTACTGTAATCTTCGATTGAGTTTCCACAGTGGCGCGTCCTGCCGCCGCCGGGCTCGGCTACATGCAACCGGGCGTCCATGTTGACAGTGCAGCGGTTTGTTGGCCTTAGCTCAACGCATGGGGGGATGAATTTGCAGCCGGGGGATGACGCATTTGCCCGATGAGGATGTGCCGGGGTGGCCGTTTGGCCAGGTCGCGCCCGCTTTGGCATGGCGCCGTGCGCAGGCACTCTTTGGGCGTCGCGCCTCGCTGCTGCGCTCCGGCCGGGTGGCGGCGGCGCAGCTTTCGGAACTCCGCAGGCGGGGCCTGTTCTCCCCCGCCGCCCGCCCCGCGGAAGGATTTCTGCGCGGTATCGACTTCTACAGCGGAGCACGGCTCGCCCTGGTGCTGACGCGCGCCATGAACCGGTTTCACGCCGTCCACGGCTATGACCCCGACCTGCTGCAGCCCCGCCACTATGCCGAAAAGCTGTTCGCCTCCAAGTTCCTGCGGCCCTTCAAGGTACCCGAATCGGGCAACAAGCTGCTGACCTCGCGTTTCATTCCGGAGAGCCTCGCCGGGCGCCTCAGCTGCCCGGAAATCGTCTGGCATTCGACCCAGCCCGTGCTGCCACCCGATTCGGCCGTGCCGGAAGGAGTCTACTACCTCAAGGCCAGTCACGGCTCGGGCATGTTCCGCCGCATCCGCTATCCGCTCGAGGCGCGCCAGCGCGAGAACCTGCAGCGGCTGTGCCGGCAGTGGCTGGCAACCCCCTATGGCCTGGCTGACGGCGAGTGGTGGTATGGCGCCTTCACCCCGGAGGTGCTGCTGGAAAGGGCCATCGGCGAGGACACCGACACGCCGTCCTTCAACGTCTGGAGTTTCGGCGGCCAGATTGCCCTCATCACCATCTATCTCAAGAGCCTGGACGAGGAGGGCACCTGCTACGAGTCGAGCCTGTGGATGGACCCCGGCTTCGCGCCTCTCGCCCAGCAGCACCCGACGCGGCCGGTGTTGAAATCATGGACGCTCGATGAACAGACGAGGCCGCTGATCCTCGACTATGCACGCGAGATCGGCCGCCAGCTGAGCTTTGCCCGCATCGATTTCCTGGTGGACGGCGAGGGCCGCCCCTGGCTTGGCGAGGTCACCTTCGCGCCCGGCAACGGCAATGCGCGCGACAGCGAACGCACGGCGCAGAACTTCGCGCTGTGGTGCGAGGCCGAGCGCACGCCGCGGCGTTTCGGCTGAGATCGGCGAGGGCGCCGGCCGCGGCATCGCTCATTCTGCGGCAACGGCGCAGGGCGGCGCAGGTTGCGCCGCGGCGAGCACCTCCTTCTGGCGCTGCAGGGCCTCGGCCAGGCTGGGCATCAGCCGTGCGCGTTCGCTGCCCAGCATCACCAGCCGCCCCGCCGGCCTCGCCTGCTGGGCTGCCACCGGGAACAGGCACTCCATCTCGCGGCGCGACAGCGCCCCGTGGCTTGGCAGGTGCCAGGTGCCGGTCTCGCCATCGATGAGCAGGTCGAGGGCGGCACGCACCACGTCCGGCAGATAGGTGGCGGTGAAGAAGGTGCCGGTGCCGCGGCTGCGTGCCCAGCCGGCGAGCAGCAGCGCGGGGTCGTCGTCGCCGCCGAACAGCCGGCTCATGCGGATGATCAGCGCATCGCCATGGGCGCGGCTGACGCGACGCTCCGCCTCCGCCTTGCTGCGCCCGATGAGGCAGGCGGGGGCGGTGGCGTCGCCCTCCACATAGGGCCGCTCCAGAGCCCCGTCGAACACCCGGTCGGAGGAGAAGGTGACGAAGGGCAGGCCGCCCGCGGCGCAGGCCCTGGCAAGGTTCTCCGCGCCCAGGCTGGTGACGCGGAATTGCCGGCGCGGATCCTCCGCCTCGCGCGGCGCGGCGGCATTGATCACTGCCCAGGGCCGGTGCTGCCGGATGGCTTCGGCCACCTGGCGTTCATCCGTCACGTCGAGTTCGCCGCGCCCGGGGCAGGTGATGTCCAGCCCGCGCTGCGCGCAAGCCCTGGCCAGCGCGGCGCCCAGCTTGCCGCTGGCGCCCGCGATGAGAATGCTGCGCGTCCGCCTGAGCACGGGCGGGGCCCGGCCGGCGGGCGGCCAATAGTGCCGCCCGTCGCGGCGCCACCAGCCCTTCTGGTCGAGGGCAGGGTGCGTGATGCAGCCCGTTTCCGAAAGCTGCCGCAGGGCCTTGCCCAGCGCCGTCAGGCGCAGCCGGGGTCCGCGGATGTCGAAGGCCCCCACCTCGTAATGGCCATGCCGCCTGGTGAGCAGGCTGTTCCAGTCGAGCGCGCCCAGCAGCGACCAGGCCGTGACGGCGCGCAGGTCCACGCCGTCGCGCTTCAGCGCCGCCGCATCGTCCCACACCTCGGCCAGCCAGCGCAGCTGTTCCTCGCGGGTGGAGCCATGGTGCACTTCGGTCACCGCCAGCGGCAGGTGGTAGCGCTCCCACGCCTCCGCCAGGCGGGCGCGCGCGCCCGTCTCGCCATCGGGGAGGTCGATGCGCAGCGCCTCCACGTCGGCATAGGCCTGGCGGCCATTGCCGCCATGGAAGCAGGGCGGGTAGCGCCCGAGTGCCTCGTCGAGGTAGCGTTCGCTGGTGGCGTAATAGTTGATCCCGAGGATGTCGGGCCTGCCCTCACCCTCGGACAGCAGCGCCAGTTCGGCCTCGCGGATGCCGCTGCGGAGCAGCGTGGCGTGCCACGGGTGATGGCGGTCGACGCGCCCGCACAGCAGGTCGATGCTCAGCCAGCGCCGCTGGTTCTCATGCTCGGCCTGGTCCTGCAGCTGGGGCGTGCTGAAGACCTTGCCGAGATCCTCCGTCTGCACCAGCCGTGCGGCGCCGTTGACCCGGCGGATGGCGCGCATCGCCAGTGCCGTCGCCAGGCATTCGTTGACGAGGCAACGCAGGAATGTCGGCATGTCGCGGCCATGCGGGTACCAATGGCCATAAAGCCCGCTGAAGCGCGCCGTGGTGAGCGGTTCGTTGACCGGCGTGAAGAGGTCGATCCACGGGAAGCGCGCCGCCACCTCGCCGGCATGGCGGGCGAGCAGGGCGGGGAAATCCGGGTCGGTCATGGAGGTGTAGCGGGGGCCGCTGCCATGATGCAGCAGGCCCGCGATCGGCCGCAGGCCCAGCCGCCGCATGCGCGCGAGCCGTTCGTCGGCGAAGCGCCAGTCGCAGCGCTCCGGGCTGTCGGGGGCGGTGGTTTCCCATGACACTGGGTAGCGGAGCGTCCGGATTCCGAGGGCGGCGATCCGGTCGAGGTCGTCGGGGCGGTTCAGATGGCCGGTTTCCGCGAACTGGTTGCGGCAGTCGTTGCCCACGCGCACCACGGAACACTCGAGCCCGCCCCACAACTCGGGACGCGCTGCAGCGTCAAGCTCGGTCAAATCCTGCTCCCTGGTCGGCTTGCTGAAATGCACATTGGGCCTAACTGCCGTGCCGCCCCGCCGTTCCATGCGAAGCATGCAGGAGGCGCGCATGGCTGGCAGGCTGCGCTTGACCGGCGCGGCGGTCAGACCATAAACGGCGGGTGGCCCGCCGCCCGTCGATCGGGCCGCCCGCAGCGGAGATGATCGCGCCACATCATGACCCAGCCTTCCGTGACGGTGCTCATCCCCGCCTACAATGCCGCGACCTTTATCGCGCCGATGCTGCAATCGGTCTCGGCGCAGTCCGGCGCGGAGTTCAGGGCCATCATCTCGGTGGATGTCAGCACCGATTCAACCTTCGATCTGTGTGCCGCCCATGCGGCGCGCGATGCGCGCTTCAGCGTGGTCCGGCAGGCGCAGCGCCAGGGCTATGCCGGCAACTGCAATTTCCTGCTCGGCCAGGCTGCCACCGACTGCGCGATGTTCGCCTTCCACGACGACATCCTGGCGCCCCACTGCCTTGAGCGGCTGTCGGCGGCACTTGCCGCCGCGCCGCAAGCGGTGCTGGCCTATGGCGACATGGAAATGACGGAGATCGGCGGCACGGCGCAGCACTGGGCCTTCACCGCGCCTGCGGGGCAGGAGGGAGCAGCGGCGCGCGGCCTCGTCATGCTGCGCCAGCCGGCGGGCTGGTGGGTGCCCAATCGCGGATTGTTCCGCATGGCGGCGGCGCGGCGCGTCAGGGGCGTCAAGCGCCATTCGGCAGGCGAGTTCGTCTGCGACCTGCCATGGCTGCTGCACCTCAGCCTGCTCGGCGATTTCGTCCGGGTGCAGGAAACGCTGTGCTTCAAGTTCCTGCAGAAGCACAGCCTGTCGCGAACCTGGAGCTATGACGATGCGCAGTGGCTGGCGGTCCATGCCTCGTGCCTGCGCGAGATCTGGCAGTCGGACCTCGGCGAGGGTGACAAGCTCGCACTCAGCGAAGCACTGCTCGTGCAGTCGCGTCCACGGCAGGGACGGTTTCACTGGCTGCCGCGGCCCATCCGCGCCGCCGGCAAGGCGGTGCTGCCCAAACCCGTGCTGCGGTGGCTGTCGTGAGCGGCATGGCGTGCTACCGGCCGGTGGCGGCCTTCCTCGGCGGGCGTGCACAACTCCTTGCCTTCGAGGCGCAGGCGGATGCACGCGGCACGCTCACCGCGCTGCCGCATGATGGGCTGCCCTTCGCTCCGCAGCGCAGCTTTTTCGTGCACGGCGTGCCGGCGGGCACGCGGCGCGGCGGCCATGCCCACCGCACCGCGCGGCAGCTGCTGTTCTGCCTGTCAGGCAGCATCACCGTGCGGATGCGCCATGGCGGTGAGGAGGCCTGCGTGGTGCTCGATGACTGTTCGCGTGGCCTGCTCGTCGAGGCAGGCGTGTGGTCGGAGCAGCACTATGTCACGCCGGGGGCAGTCCTCTGCGTGCTGGCGAGCGAGCCGTTCAGCGCCCAGTCCTACCAGCCGGAGCCGGCGGCGTGACGGGCCGCAGCGTGGCCATTCTCGGCGGCGGCATCATGGGCTCGGCGCTGGCGCTGTTCCTTGCCCGGCGCGGCGCCAGCCCGGTGATCTTCGAGCAGATGCCGGAGATCATGGCGGGTGCCAGCCGCTGGAACGAGGGCAAGATCCACCTCGGCTACATGTACAGCGCCGATGCCAGCCTCGACACGGCGCGGCGGGTGATCGCCGGCGGTCTGGCCTTCGTGCCGCTGGTCGAGGACCTCATCGAGACGTCCCTTTCCGGGCTGATGACGGAGGGCGACGACGTCTTCCTCTGCCATGCCACCTCCGTGGTGCCGCCGGACCTCATGGCGCAGCGCCTCGATGCCGTTGCGGCCCTCGTGAGGGCCCACCCCGGCGGCGGCGGCCATGGCGCGGCACGGCGCTTCGGCATGGCGGAACTGGCAAGGCTCACAGGCTCGCCCGCCATCGTGGCGGGGTTCCACGTGCCCGAGCGTTCGGTGCAGACGCGGGCGGTGGCCGACCTGCTGCGCGCCGCGGTCGAGGCCGATGGCCGCATCCGCCTCTGCTGCGGCCGCCGCGTTGTGGGCGTGGAACAGGGCGCACGCTGGCGCGTGCTCACGCCCGAGGGCGCGGAGGGTCCCTTCGACTGCGTGGTGAATGCGCTCTGGCAGGGCCGCCTGCCGGTGGACGTGAGCGCCGGGCTGCCGCTGCCGGCCGACTGGTCGCAGCGCTACCGGCTGGCCGTGTTCCTGCGCACGCGGCGGCATGTGGATGCCCCCGGCGCCGTCATCGCCGCCGGGCCCTTTGGCGACATCAAGAACTACAATGGCCGCGACTTCTATCTTTCCTGGTATCCGGCCGGTTTGCAGCATGAGAGCCGGGACCTCGACCCGCAGTGGACGCCACCCGCGGGTGGCGGTTTCGACGCGCAGGTGGCGAGCGACAGCCTCGCAGCACTCGAGGCCTTCCTGCCCCAGGTGGCGGAGCTGCGGGCGGAGGCGGAGAGCATCATCGTGGCGGGCGGCTGGGTCTACGCCGCTGCCTCTGGCTCGCTGGCCGATCCCGCCGCCACCATCCATCGCCGGGCCGACTTCGGCATCACCCGCCGCGGCAGCTATGTGTCGGTCGACACCGGCAAGTATTCGACGGCACCCTGGCTGGCGCAGAGGCTGGCGGCGGAGATCGCATGAGCGGACCGGCGCGGGGCCTGCACGCACTGGATGAAACTTATGCCGTGATGCCGACGTCCATCCCCGGTCGCGAGCCGCACATTGCCGGCTTTCAGGGCCTGAACCACGGGCGTTTTGGCGAGTGCCGCAAAATTCTTGTTGCTTAACAAAGCAGGTTCGTAAATGGTTACTTAGTCAATAGCGTGAGTGCTTATCTGGGGTCATAACCGCCGTAGCAGGCAAACACTGGGGGAATTCAATGGGAAACAAACTTGCCGTTTTGCTGTTTGCAAGTGCCTCGCTCGCCCTGTCCGCCGTCCCGGGCTCCGCTCTCACCACCACGACGACGAACATAACCTGTTCCTCCACGGTCAAGCTGCAGGCAACCATCGATGCGGTTGTTGCCGGGACCGTGGCGACCATAAACGTGTCCGGAACCTGCAACGAGAACATCGTCGTCCCGCAGGGCAAGACCATCGTCATCGTGGGTGCTACGGCCACTTCCAAGATCACGCCTGCCAACGTCCTGCTTCCCGCTGTCAACGCGCTGGGTGACGTCACGCTCCGCAAGATGGTCTTGAACAATGCGACGGGCGCGGCAGATACGCTTGTCGAAACCAACAAGGGCGGAATGCTGACGGTGATTTCAAGCGACCTCAGCGCCCCCAATGTGGAAGCCGTCGTCGGCGTCTGGGGTGGCACCGCCAAGGTCACGAACAGCCGGGTTGTCGGGGGCTATGGATCCGGCCTCGATGTTTGGGGTTCCTCGACGCTCGTCGTCGAAGGCGATCCGGCCTTTCCCGCTGGTCCCACCGGCGCCTTCGAAGCCTATGTGAAGAGCCCCGGTGCCGGTATCAGCTGCGGCCAGGGCGCAAGCCTTCGCGTGCAGGCGAAGGCAAGCGGACCGACGAACGGGTTCATGACGGTCGAGCAGAGCCGCTATGGCATCGGTGGCAACCTCTGCGATTTCAAGATCTGGAACAAGACCACATCAAGGCTGAACTTGCGCATCCGCAACATCACCGACACGGGCATCAGCTTCTCGCAATCGCGCGGAACGGTGGAAAATGCCGTCATCATCTACGGCGCCAACGGCGTCTGGCTCAACCAAAGCGACGTGATTTTCGCGCGCACGACGATCAATGGCAACAACATCGGCTTGAACGCGGAGCAGAGCAGGGTGATGTTCGACACCGTCACACTTTCGAACACCTCGGGCGACGTACAGGCCGGGACGGGTTCGTCGCTCCACTTCGTGGACTGGAACGGTGTGTCGACATTGCCAAAGATGCTGAACTGGACCAATAGCTTCGATTGCTGGAATGGCGGGCGGATCGACATTGAAAGCAGTGCCCTGAGTGCGCCGCTTGGTTCGAAGTACGACTTCCTGGGATGCGTCTTCGTCCACTAGTCAGGCGTTGCCCGCGCCCGGTCTCTGGAGGCCGGATGCCCACAGATTGAGGATGGGGGGCCGGCGGTGCCAGAGCCCCCCGTATCCCCGTCTGGAGTCGTTCGTGAAAGCGCATGGGCTGCTTCACGTATTGACTTTTGGCCCTTTCTTTCCCAATCCGTCCTTCCGGGCAACAAGCGATCACGAACCGAGAACACGTGCTGCCTCAGCCAGGGGCGGGGAAATACCCCTGCGCCCGACAGCGGAATTCCGTGGAGCGATCGTCTTCGGAATCCGGCAGCATCGCGGATGGGGCAGATGAGTTACTCGAAGAGACATTGGATCGCGTGGTTCGTCGCCGGGTTCTTGCTGCTCGTGACGACGGGCTTGCTCGTTCCCCTCGTCCTGTATGACGTCGAGCGTCCCGACGGTGCGATCGCCGAAACGAGCAAGTTCATCGGCAGCACGGCGCGGGCCATCGGCAATTCCATCAAGGTGAAGCTGGGTGTGGGTGCCGATGCGCAGGCGGGTGGTGCGGAGATCTCGGCGCTTGGCACGACACTGCTGTCAACGGGCCTGATCGACCTCAAGGTGTCACGCTATGCGCTGCTCGGGATTCCGCGTTGCCCCTTCGATGTCAACACGCCGGGCGCAATCGAGGTGGATGGTGACGGCCTGCTGCTCGGACATTGCAGCGGCCGCTTCTACAAGCTGAAGCTTCAGCCGGACATCTCGATCGAAGACACCGGCTTCGACCTTCCGATGTTCTGGACGGAAATGATGTCGGCCGAACCGAGCACCGCGACCCAGGACAACCCGAGCCTCAAGCTTCTCGACCTGCTTCGCCTGCAGGACGGCAGGACGGCCGTGTCCTACACGCGGTGGAACGACGCCTACAAGTGCTTCCAGTTCGCGGTCGCCATTCTCGATCTCGATGCGAAACCGACCAGCGTGAAGCCGGTCTTCGAAGCCACGCCCTGCATCGGGCCTCACATGAACGACGATTCCGTCTTCAACGGGCTTCAGGCAGGTGGCCGCCTTGTCCAGACCTCCGACCACACGCTGCTGGTGACGGTCGGCGATTTCGATCTCTATGGCGGCGTCAACCAGGTCGAGGGCTCCGTGCAGGACCCCAAGAGCGATATTGGCAAGATAGTTGAAATCGATTTCTCAACAGGCGCGCACCGGCATTTCTCGACCGGTCACCGCAATGGGCAGGGGCTCGCCATCACTGGCGATGGCCGCATCTTCGAAACCGAACACGGGCCGCAGGGTGGCGATGAAATCAACCTGGTGCGCGATGGGGTGAATTATGGCTGGCCATATGAAACACTGGGCACCAGCTATGGTGGCGGCGACTGGTTCCTGGCGAAGAAGCGGGGAGACCATTCGCAGTATCAGAAGCCGGTCTTCGCCTATGTTCCGTCCATCGGCATCAGCCAGCTGATGGAAGCCCGCGGCTTCGCCGAGGAATGGGACGGCGATCTTCTCGTCGGCTCGCTCAAGCAGCACACGCTGCACCGGCTGCGGCTCGATGGCGACAGCGTGCTCTATGACGAACCGATCCTCCTGAACCAGCGCCTGCGCGACATGGTCCAGATGCCGGGCGGCCGCATCGCCATCCTCACCGACGACTATGAGATCATCGTGCTCGAGAAGGACCGCGACGGCAGGATACAGGCGATCATGGCGGCCGCGCCGGAGCCGGCGCGCGAGGCCCTGCAACAATGCCTCATGTGCCACGCCCTCGCCGTCAGCGACGCAACCGGCGGACGGATACCCTTCACCGGCATCATCGGGCGGACGGCGGCAAGCGTGCCGGGGGTGGACTACTCGCCTAGCCTGAAGGCGATGGGCACGGTCTGGACGGCGGAAACGCTGGACGCCTTCCTCGCCGATCCGGAGCGCATGGCGCCCGGCACCCCGATGGCCGCCAAGGCCGTCCGGGACCCTGAACTGAGGCGCATGCTGGTGGACCTGATCGGGAAACTCTCCGCGCCATAGCCTTGCGGCACGGCACATCCCTGGCATTGCCCGCAGTGGCAGGGCCAGCGTCCGACAGCATCGTGGTTGAATGGCCTGGTGGAGCGAAGGGGGATCGAACCCCTGACCTCGGCATTGCGAACGCCGCGCTCTCCCAACTGAGCTACCGCCCCTTTTCAAGGCTGTGTCCACAGGCGGAGCGGTTTCTAGTCCGTGGCCGGGGCAGCGTCAAGCTTGCTTGCGGGCCGCCCCGCGCCTACATCTCGACAAAACGATCCGAAAGGCCTCAACGTCCATGATGTCGATGAACCCCTTCCTGTGGCTGATCTTGACGGTCATCAACATCTATTTCTGGATCATCCTGGCGATGGTGGTGATGAGCTGGCTTGTGGCCTTCGGCATCGTCAACCGCTCCAACCCCTATGTGCGCCAGATCGGCTATGCGCTGGAGCGGCTGACCGAGCCGCTGCTCCGGCCGATCCGCCGCGTCCTGCCGGACCTGGGCGGCATCGACATCTCGCCCATCGTGCTGCTCATCGCCATGCAGTTCTTCGGCATGCTGGTGACCCGGGTCTTCGTCAATCTCGGCTGGGCGTGACCACGCCTCTCCGCCCCGGCAAGGGCGGGCTCCTGCTCACTGTCCGCGTCACCCCCAAATCGTCCCGCGACGAGGTGGGAGGGCTCCATGTCGCCGCCGACGGGGCGGTGTCGCTGGCCGTGAAGGTGACGGCGGTGCCGGACAAGGGCCGGGCCAACAAGGCGGTTATCGAAACCCTCGCCAAGGCCTGCCGGATGCCCAAATCGGCCTTCCAGCTCGTTGCGGGCGAAACCGAGCGCAACAAGACCATTCTGGTCACTGGAAATCCCGCGGAACTTGAGGCATTGATTGCCGGGAAAGTGAATGCAGGGAAGGAAAATTGAATATGGCGAAAGTGATTGACGGCAAGGCCTTCGCGGAGGGCCTCAGGGGGCGGATCGCCAAGGCCGTGGACAGCCTCAAGTCGCAGCATGGCTTCACCCCCGGCCTGGCGGTGGTGCTGGTGGGCGAGGATCCGGCCTCCAAGGTCTATGTGGCCAACAAGGCCAAGCAGACGGTCGAGGTCGGCATGAACTCGTGGGAGCACAAGCTCCCCGCCGAGACCTCCGAGAAGGACGTGCTGGCGCTGGTCGAGAAGCTGAACAACGACCCCGCCGTGCATGGCATCCTGGTGCAGCTGCCGCTGCCCAAGCACATCGATTCGATGAAGGTTCTGACCGCCATCTCGCCGGCGAAGGACGTCGATGGCTTCCACGTCGTCAATGTCGGCAAGCTGTCGACGGGGCAGGACTCGCTGGTGCCCTGCACGCCGGTGGGCTCCGTCATGCTGGCCAAGGACGTGCTGGGCTCGCTCGACGGGCTGGAGGCGGTGGTGATCGGCCGCTCCAACATCGTCGGCAAGCCGGTGGCGCAGCTGCTGCTGGCCGAGAACTGCACCGTCACCATTGCCCACTCCAAGACCAAGGACCTGCCGGGCGTCGTGCGCCGCGCCGATCTCGTGATCGCCGCTGTGGGCCGTCCGGAGATGGTCAAGGGCGACTGGCTGAAGCCGGGCGCCACCGTGATCGACGTCGGCATCAACCGCATCGAGCGCGACGGCAAGGGCAAGCTGGTGGGTGACTGCGACTATGCCTCCTGCGAGAAGGTGGCGGGCGCCATCACGCCCGTCCCCGGCGGCGTGGGCCCCATGACCATCGCCTGCCTGCTCTACAACACGGTGAAGGCCGCCTGCGCGGCGAGGGGCATCGAACAGCCCGCCATGTAAGCGCGCGCCCGGGCTTGGGGCCCGGGCCCTTGCCCTCAGTCGCGGCGGCGGAACACCCAGAAGCGGTGCGCCAGGAATGTGACGAGCGGCATGACCGCCACCGCCAGCAGGGCTGCCATGGCATCGGGCAGGGCCGTGGCGCGCAGCAGCGCCACCAGCACCAGCGTGCTGACCACATAGGCGCCGCCCGATGCGCCGAGGAAGCGGAGGAAGGACCTCACCAGCGGCCCGCCGGTGCGGAAGGTCCAGAAATGGTGCCCCGTGAAGGACACGCCCAGCGCCAGGGCATAGGCGCAGGTGTTGGCAAGCACGGGCCCCGCCTTCGCAAGGCTGAGGAGTGCGGTGAGAACCGCGAAATGGGTGAGGCTCGCCGCCACGCCCACGATGCCGAAGCGCAGGCCCAGCAGCGCCTCGCGCAGCATGCCGCGCCCGGCACTCACGGGTCTTCGTAGATGTGGCGCACGAGATAGACCGGGCGACGCTTCGATTCGAAATAGTTGCGCCCCAGGTATTCGCCCATGATGCCGATGCCGATCAGCTGCATGCCGCCCAGCAGGTTCACCGCCACGAACAGCGAGGCATAGCCCGGCACGTCGATGCCGTAGATCAGCACCTGGAAGATCACGATCACGGCGAAGACGAAGGCGGCGAGCGACACCAGGATGCCGAGATAGGTCCATACCCGCAGCGGATAGGAGCTGAAGCTGGTGACGCCCTCGATGGCGAAGTTCCACAGCTTCCAGCCGCTGAACCTGCTGCGGCCCGCCACGCGCGGGGCGCAGCTGTAGTCGACGGATGCGGTGCGGAAGCCCACCCAGGCGAACAGCCCCTTCATGAAGCGCTGCGATTCAGGGAGCTGGCGCAGCGCCTCCACCACGCGCCGGTCCATCAGCCGGAAGTCGCCGACATTCTCGGGGATCTGCGGCGAGGCGATGCGGTTGTGGAGGCGGTAGAACAGGGCGGCGAGCTTGCCGCGCGCCCAGGGCTCACTGGCGCGGTCGGTGCGGCGGCCCAGCACCACCTCATAGCCCTCGCGCCATTTGGCCAGCATCTCGAGGATCACCTCCGGCGGGTGCTGAAGGTCGACGTCGATCGGCACCACCACGTCGCCGCCGGCGTGCTGAAGCCCTGCCGTCAGGGCCGCTTCCTTGCCGAAATTGCGGCTGAGGTCGATGACGCGCACCCGCAGGCCGGGCTTCTTCACCGCCAGCATGGCCGCCAGCGACGCATCGCTGCTGCCGTCATTGACGAAGACCAGCTCAACCGCGATGTCGGGATGGGGTGCGAAGACGCCGGCCACGCGGTCGGCGAAGGGGCCGATGGCCTCTGCCTCGTTCAGCACCGGGACGATCAGCGACAGTTTCACCATGCGTCCAGCCCCAGGGAAAATTCCGGATATTCTCAGTATCCTGACGATCGGCCCTGAATAGCCTCCGCTTCTGCGCCGCGCAAGGCGCGGGCAGCGCGACCGGTTTGCCACCGCGCCGAAGCTTCGGCTCGTTCGTGTGAAAGTTGCACCCGCCGCGGCGGCGCTTGCTTGCCCTGCGAATCCACGCATAGTCATGCCGCAAGCTGGGGCACGGGGGGGCCATGCAGGCGGTTCCATCGGCAGGTTCGGAGACATCTCTCGGCGGTGCGATCGGCGCGGCGCTGGGCGATCTCAATGCCTTCCTGCGTCAGGCCGGTCTCTATCTCGTCATCGTCATCCTCGCCGCCGGCGGCGGCTTCATGTTCCAGAACCTGATGGCGGTGGATCAATGGTGGGCCTATGCCGGCATCGCCGACTACCAGACCACGCTGACCGTGTCCTCCGGCCGCCCCGTTTTCGCGCTGGTCTCGGCGCTGGCACTCAGGGCCTATCCGCTGCACCCCTTCGACACCGTGCTGTTCTACGCCACGATGACGGTCTTCATTTTCGTGGTGTTCCGGCGGTGGACGGCATCGCCCTGGCTGCGGCTGCTCATCCTGTCGCTGTTCATCAGCAGTCCGCTGCTGGTGGAGCACATGCACTTTACGGTGAACCAGCTGCCGCTGTCGCTTGCCTTCGTGCTGCTCAGCTTCTGGTTCCTCACCATTGCGCCCGCCGGACCCGAGGGAATGAAGGGCCGCTGGCATGCCCTGCCGCTGGGGGCCCTCGCGGGGGGCGTGGCCATCGCCACCCGCAACGAGCTCGTCTTCCTCATGTGCGGCGTCGCCCTCATCGAGGCGATCCGGGCCCGCCTGCAGGATGGCCGCGGCCTGTTCGCCAGCCTGTGGCCGATGGTGCTCAGCCTGCTTCTGGCGGGGGCCGTGGGTGTCGGCATCATCTTCGCAGCGCTCGCCATCACCGGCGCCAGCCTCACCCGTGCCGGCAACATCGGCACCGATGGTCTCGTCTCCAGCCCGCAGGACAGCATCGGGCTGCTGCTGCGCTACCTCGATTACTGGAAGATGTTCCTGTTCCAGTCACACTACCTGTTTCCCGGCGTGGTGAAGGCGCTGGTCTGGGTGATGGCCGCCGCCGCACTGCTGCAGAGCCTCTTCGCGCGTGACGTGGCGCGCGTCGCCGCACTCGTGGCGGGGGGTTTGCTGCTCTCCGCCCTGCCACTGGCACTGGGCCTCGTGTCGCGCAATTTTCCCTTCCACTATGCGGCGGTCTGGCCGCTGGCGCTGGTGCCGTGTTTCGTCGCGGCCGTCGCGCTCACGGTGCCGCTGGGCAATGCCGCGGGCCGCTGGGTGGCGGGTGTGGCGGGTGCCATGGTGGTGGTGATCTCGGCCGCGGCCTTGTCGTCCGCGCAGGTGCACCTCGCCAATCTCAACCGGCGCGACGTCTCCACCATGACGCAGTTCCTCGCCACCATCCGCGCCTCCGGCGTCATCAACTGGAAGATCGCGCTGCTCGGCAGCTACGACAGCGGCGACACGCCACGCTGGGTGCGCAGCCGGGAAATGTGCAGCGCCTTCCAGTGCACCCAGGCCCTCGGCCCGCTGCTCAGCCTGACACTGCTCGAGCGCGACCCCACACAGCGGATCTTCACCCTCACCGACAATGAAAAGGCCATGTTCAAGGCGGACCTCGAGACCTTGCCCGTCGGCTCCGCCACCCTGCTGCGGCTGGACCGGGAGCGCTTCGTGGTGGTGCTGAAATAGGCCGGCGCCGATCCCGGGCCCCCATCCTGGGCCCGTCGTTATCGCCAGTCTTCTGACAATCCTCTATGCAAACCTTTATGCAAACCTTTGCAAAAGGCCCGTTTGGGTTTAGCTTCGAGTGATCCGCATCATGGAAGGCAAGCCCATGCGCCGCCCCGTTCGCCCTCTGAAACGTGCTTTCGCCGGCCTCCTGTCGGCAGCCGTCCTGCTCGGCGGCGCCACCGCCGCCCGGGCCGCCAGTTGCGAAGCATCGGCCAATTACGGCGTGGTGCTGTCGCTGTCCGACATCGTCAACGCGGTGAAGGCCCTGCCGCCCCAGGCGCTCACCGGCAAGAAGGGCAAGCCCGTCGGCAACCTGCCCAAGCAGGCCATGCTCAGCAACCTCCCGGCCGTGGCCCAGCAGGGCTCGACGGCGGAGCCCGGCTCTCCGGGCACCTGCGAGGCGCAATCCTACGGCTATGGTCTCGGCTCCTACACCGCCGCACGCACCAGCACGGGCGCCCAGAAGTGGGATGCCAGCCAGCCGCAGAATTCGGCCAGCGCCGCCTGGCTCTATGCGCTGATCCAGAAGCGCGCCGGCCGGCAATGCCCGCAGGGCTCGCGCAGCCTCGACTATCTGGAGCAGCTGGCGGGCGCGGGCGCCCCCAGCCGGACCCAGGTTCCCTACCAGTCCAACTGCACCTATCTCAACAACATCAACACCGGCGACCGTCCCAGCATGACGCGTTTCCTGATCGGCAGCTATGCGGTGATCCCGGTCACCGGCAATGCCGGCGCGGTGGACCAGATCAGGGCGCATGTGCAGAGCGGGCAGGCCGTTGCCTTCACCGGGTCGGTGCTGTGCGGCTATGCCAAGCGCCCGGCCTTCAAGAGCGGCGTCATCTATGAAACAGCCGTGGTGCCCAACAGCGGCCATGGCCAGCTGATCGTCGGCTATGACGACAAGGCGGGCAAGGACAAGGAACGCGGCGCGCTGCTGGTGCAGAACAGCTTCGGCCTCAACTGGCCGCCCTCGGGTTCGGGCTCCGCCGCACCCCCGGGGCAGGCCTACTGGTCCTACGGCACCTTCAGCGCCACCCAGGCGATGGCGGCGGTGGCCTATCCGGTGCCGGACACGCTGGGCAAGCTGCGGCTTGGCGCGTCGGTGGTGAACGCCACGACCGCCACGGTGGTCCGTTCCTACCAGTGGACGCCCAAGACCGACGACACCAGCGTCTATCTCATCGTCGACCTCGCCTTCGCAGGGCCGCTCAAGCTCAACGAGGTGTGGCTGCAGGAGCCGGGATCATCCTATGAGGTCAGGGCCGTCTATGGCCAGCACATCAGCGCCGGCTATGCCTATCTGAAGCGCAGCGACGGCAAGTCCTTCCTCGCCGGCGAATACAAGCTCACCCTCAAGACCACGCCGCTCGTCGGCTCCGCCGTCACCTATACCGGCAAGATCAAGGTGAAGAAGCTCAAGAAGTCGGGCGACATCTCGCCCGCCACCATGCAGGGCGCCACCATCCTTGGCCCCACCGGCGCGGTGGTGACGGTCAACTGAGCAGCACGGCGAAGGCTCGGGCCTTCGGCCGCCCGGACATTGCGAAGGCTCAGGCCTTCGCCTGCCCGGACATCGAGAAGGCTCAGGCCTTCGCCTTCTTGGCGCGCTCGATGGCGTCGAGGATCATCTGCTCGGCTTCGGCCGCATTGCCCCAGCCCACGACCTTCACCCACTTGCCGGGCTCGAGGTCCTTGTAGTGTTCGAAGAAGTGCTCGATCTGCTTCAGCGTGATGTCGGGCAGGTCGGTGTATTCATGCACGTTCTCGTAGCGCCTGGTCAGCTTGGCGGTGGGCACGGCGACGATCTTCTCGTCATGGCCCGCCTCGTCCTGCATCTTGAGCACGCCGACCGGCTTCACCGCAACGAGGGCGCCGGGAATGATGCCGCGCTGGTTGGCGATCAGCACGTCGATCGGGTCGCCGTCGTCCGACAGCGTGTGCGGGATGAAGCCGTAATTGCCGGGATAGCGCATCGAGGTATAGAGGAAGCGGTCGACCACCAGGGTGCCCGCCGCCTTGTCCATCTCGTACTTGATCGGCTCGCCGCCGACCGGCACCTCGACGATGACGTTGACTTCCTTCGGGGGGTTCTTGCCGATCGAAATGGCGTCGATGCGCATGGGACTTCCTTGGAATTTGACCTTTGTGGAGGCCTCTCTGCCACGGCACGGCGCAATTGGCTATCCTCCTTCTGTCTGTGTCCCGCTACCTTTGCGGCGGGCGGCTCGCCTGCCTTCATCCATGCGGCTTCGCCTGCCTGAGCTGCGCCGCAGCCGAGGGCGCGGGCTGGCGTCACTTCGCCGTCTGGTTCTTCCCGCCCGAGGGGGCCGGGCCGCAGCCATGGCTGGGCAGCGGGATCTGTTCGTAGGGATTGTCCTTGAGCGTTTCCCAGCTCACCGGGCAGCGCGGGCTGGGCAGCGGCTTCTGGTCCTTGCCGCCGGTGAAGGCCTCGATGCCGGGCGGAAAGTCCAGCATCCAGTCGTCATGGCCTTCGCGGTTCATCGCCGACACGGGGAGTGCTGCCGCCAGCAGGGCGACAGCGGCGAGAGCAAGGGATCGGCAAGGCTGAAGCATGGCTGCGTCCTTCCGCTTGCGGGTTGGATTGGCCAAGGCTACGCCCGGTCTTTCCCCTCGCCAAGCGGGCGAGGGGCCGGCACGCCTCACATTGCCGTCATCGGCCGGAGAAGGCCCTCAGGCCTCGCTCTCGGCTTCCTTCTGGCGGCTCACCTTCTTGCGCTCGTGCGGGTCGAGGATGGCCTTTCGCAGGCGGATCGACTTCGGCGTTACCTCGACGAGCTCGTCCTCGCCGACATAGGCCAGCGCCTTCTCGAGCGACATCTTGATGGGGGGCGTCAGGATCAGCGCCTCGTCCTTGCCGGCGGCGCGGACGTTGGACAGCTTCTTGCCCTTGATGACGTTGAGCTCGAGGTCATTGCCGCGGGTGTGCTCGCCCACGATCATGCCGGGATAGACCTTGGTGCCATGCTCGATGAACATCGGCCCGCGGTCCTGCAGGTTGAAGATGGCATAGGCCACGGCCTCGCCATCGCTGTTGGAGATCAGCGCGCCGGTGTGGCGGCCTGGGATCTCGCCGAAGTGCGGCGCATAGCCGTGGAAGATGCGGTTGAAGATCGCCGTGCCGCGCGTGTCGGACAGGAGTTCCGACTGGTAGCCGATCAGGCCGCGGGTCGGCGCGTGGAACACGATACGCTGGCGGCCGACGCCGGAGGGACGCATGTCCTTCAGCTCGCCCTTGCGCTCCGAGAGCTTCTGCACGACGGCGCCGGTATAGGCCTCGTCGACGTCGATGATCACTTCCTCGACCGGCTCCATGCGCTCGCCGGTTTCCTCGTCCTGCTTGAACACCACGCGCGGACGGCCGACGGTGAGCTCGAAGCCCTCGCGGCGCATGGTCTCGATCAGGATGCCGAGCTGGAGTTCGCCGCGGCCCGCCACCTCGAAGGCGTCGGTCTCGTTCTCCGACGGCGTCACCTTGAGGGCGACATTGCCCTCCGCCTCGCGCAGCAGGCGCTCGCGGATGACGCGGGATTGCACCTTGTCGCCTTCCTTGCCGGCGAGCGGGCCGTCATTGATGCGGAAGGTCATGGTCAGCGTCGGCGGGTCGATCGGCTGGGCGAAAATCGGCTCGGTGACGGAGGGGTCGCAGATCGTGTCGGCCACCGTCGCGGTGGTGAGGCCGGAGATGGCGATGATGTCGCCCGCTTCGGCTTCATCCACCGGCACGCGCTCCAGTCCGCGGAAGGCGAGCACCTTTGAAATGCGGCCCTGCTCGGCCACCTTGCCATCGCGCGACAGTGCCTTCACCGCCTGGTTGGCCTTGATGGCGCCCGAGGTCACGCGACCGGTCAGCACGCGGCCGAGGAAGGGGTTGGATTCGATCGTCGTCACCAGCATGCGGAAGGGGCCCTCTTCCACCGTGGGCGAATGGAAGTGCTTGACGATCAGGTCGAAGAGCGGCGCCATGTTCTCCTGCGAGCCGGTCGGGCTGTCCGACATCCAGCCCTGCTTGGCGGAGCCGTAGATGATCGGGAAGTCGAGCTGCTCCTCGTTCGCGTCAAGATTGGCGAAGAGGTCGAAGACCTCGTTCACCACCTCGTTGTGGCGCTCGTCCGGACGGTCGATCTTGTTGATGCAGACGATGGGCCTGAGGCCGATCTTCAAGGCCTTCTGCAGCACGAACTTGGTCTGCGGCATGGGGCCTTCGGCGGCGTCCACCAGAAGGACGGCACCGTCCACCATGTTGAGGATGCGTTCCACCTCGCCGCCGAAATCGGCGTGGCCGGGGGTGTCGACGATGTTGATGCGGGTGTCCTTCCAGTTCAGCGAGGTCACCTTGGCCAGGATGGTGATGCCGCGCTCACGCTCCAGGTCGTTCGAGTCCATGGCGCGTTCGGCCACCTTCTGGTTCTCGCGGAACGAGCCCGACTGCGACAGGAGACGGTCGATCAGCGTGGTCTTGCCGTGGTCGACGTGGGCAATGATGGCGATATTGCGCAAATTCATGAGGCGCACTGACTTTCTGCATGCGTGGAAATGGGAGGTTGCGGCGCGCTTAGCATGCGCAGCATCGAAAGGCAATTTAACGGTTGGTTCACCGCTGGCGATGTATTCAACTTCCAGGGGAATCGCAATGTTCACCGGACGCGACGACAAGTTCAACCGCACGCCCGTCTTCGTCACCCAGACCGACGGCGCGGTGGTCACGGTGTCGATCCGCCTGCCGCTGTCCAACCGGCTGGGGGATGCGCTCAACAATGGCGATGCCTTCCTCGATGCGGTGTCGCCGTCCGGCCAGCAGCTCTTCATCTCCAAGGCCACCATCCGCTCGGTGCGTTCGGCCAATGTGCCGAAGGCGGACCAGCTGGACCCCGACGGCCGCAACCCCGGCGCCCCCAGCTTCGACCCATATGCCGTGCTCAAGGTGTCGAAGGAGGCCAGCCCCGAGGAAATCCGCCAGGCCTATCACCGCATGGCCAGGCTCTATCACCCCGACCGCATCGCCTCCTTCGAGCTTCCCGGGGAGGTGATGGACTATGTGCGCGCCATGCTGGT
Organism: Aestuariivirga litoralis; assembly: GCF_003234965.1. GTDB lineage: Bacteria > Pseudomonadota > Alphaproteobacteria > Rhizobiales > Aestuariivirgaceae > Aestuariivirga > Aestuariivirga litoralis. Next base: position 590,423 of record NZ_QKVK01000001.1, on the reverse strand, counting down.
GCGCATCAACCTTGCCTTCGAGCAGATCGGCAGCTAGGCCGGCAGGAAGCTGTCGAGGGCGGCGAGGAACTGGCGGCGGATCATGTCGCACTCGCCAAGGATTTCGTGTTTCGCATCGGGGATGAAGGTCAGGGCCACGCCCGGCACCTTGCGTGCCAGCCGGCGGATGCCCTCGTTGCCCACCACGCGGTCGGCACCCGCCGCCACGATCAGCACCGGCGCCTGGGCCTTCTTCATCCGGCGCAGGCGGGCGATCGAGCTGCGCGCCGCGCCCAGCCAGCCGAAGGTCGGGCCGCCAAGACCGAGCTCGGGGGCCCGTTCCAGCGTGGCGCTGTCGCGCTCCCAGCGGCGGCGGTCGGTGGTCAGCGGATTTCCCGGAAAATCCGCCCGCCCCATCGGCACCTTGCGCACGCCGGGCAGGAAACGGTCGGCCAGCCCGGTGAACCACATGAAATTGACCAGCAGCGTGGCCACCGGCCGGGGCCATGGCCCATAGATGATCTCGACCAGCGGCGAAACCAGGATGGCGCGGGCAAACCACGTCCTGTCGCGCAGCAGCCGCAGCAGCACGTGGGCACCGGTCGAGTGGCCCAGGGCATAATAGGGCGGCGGGCAGGAGGTCAGCACGAGGCCTTCCATCAACGCGCGGACGTCCTCGTCGAAGCCCCCGAAGCTGCGCGTGCGATCGCGGTAGGGCTGGCTCCTGGGGCGCTGCGAGCCGCCCTGGCCGCGCATGTCGAGGCAGACCACGGCAAAGCCCCGCTCCATCAGCTCGCGCGCCGTCTCGAAATAGCGCTCGATGAAGTCGCCGCGTCCGCCGAGGATCACGAAGGTGCCGCGCGGGTTGTCCGGAACGGCCTTCATCACCCGCAGCCGCTGCTTGTCGCGCGTCGTCAGGTCGAGGCATTCCGCACCCGGCGGCAGCGGGTTCTCGGGCGTGGGATGGAGGGTCGCTTGCACGCCGCCACATTAGCGGTGGCGTGCCGTTGCGGGCAAGCCTCAGGGCAGCTTCTTGACCTCGGTCAGCTCGCCGCTCGCCGGGTTGAGCTTGATGGCGAAGCTCTTGCCGCCGCGCTTGGCATTGAAGGCATAGAGGCTGCCGGTGCAGGCCGAGGCCTCGACGCTGGAGAAGCCATAGCTGCTCACCACCTCGGTGGCCTTCTCGCAGCTCAGCGGCCCGCCGGCGGCAGGCTTGGCGGGCGCGGCGTTGGCGGTCTTCTGCGGCAGCGCTGGGTCCGTGGCCGGCTTTGCGGTTGCGGGGGCGGCCGTCTTGGCCGCGGGCTTCACCGCCTTCGGCTTGGCCGGGGCGGCCGGCGCGGGCTCATAGTAGCTCTCGTCGATCTGCTTCTTTTTCTTGTTCTTCTTCTTTTCGTAGAGCTGGTCGTATTCCTCCTCGGTCAAGGCATAGTCGCCGAACAGGATGCGCAGGCCGGGAATGCGGCGGATGACCGGCGGTCCCGAGTAGTTCTGTTCGTAGACCGGCGGCGGCTCGCCGTGGTTGCCCCCGGCCATGGCGCTCTCCGGCATCAGTCCGAAGGCCGTCAGACCCAGGGCCGCGAGGCTGAGCCCGCGAATGATCGAAGATCGGAACATCTACTTTACCTTTGCGGCGCGGGGCCGATACGCGGGCCCGCGTCCTGAGTGAAACAGATGCCGCGGCGTTGCGCAACCGCTGGCGGTGACATTGTGTGGTGAAGTTTCATGGCCATTCTGCGGCGGCGGGATGGCGGCGCACCGCCATCCCCAACGCAGGCCCGGCTCAGTAGATCCGGCGCAGGCGGCTCACGTCGCCCCCGCGGTCGACCGCCATCAGGTACTGCTTGCCGTTGCGCCAGGCGGTGTAGCGATAGAAGCCGCGGCGGCAGCTCTCCACCTCCACATTGCGGTAGCCCGAGCGCCACAGAATGCGGCGGCCGTCGCGGCAGCTCACCCAGCCGCCATAGGCAGGCGGCGCCGGCGGGCGGTTCCAGCCGCCGTAATAGCCACCGCTATAGCCACCGTTATAGCCGCCTTCATAACCGCCGTCATAGCCATCGCCATAGCCCCCGCCATAGCCGCCCACATGGAGCGGTGCGACCGGCGGATAGATGGCGAGGCCGACATCAACATCGGCGTGTGCCTCGGTACCGGGAATGACGGCCAGGGCTGCGGCAAGCGCACCGGCGGCGAACAGGGTCTTGATCGAAAGGGCCTTCATGGTGGTGCTCCTCAACGCGATGCCGCTCATCGGTCATCGTTGGCAGCACACTAGCCGGGCGAGATTGAACCCAACCCGAACCAGCCGTTCATCCACCGTTCAGCTTCGGGGCCCGGGGGCTTGAAACAGGGGCGGGGCTTCCTATCTCTCGCAGTGCAGGCGCCCATCCGGGGCCTGTGAAGCAAACCAGCCCGGCCAATGGCGGGCACCATCTGTGACATTGCTCAAGGAGAATGTGACCATGTTCGATCTCACCCCCCTCTATCGTTCGACCGTCGGCTATGACCGTCTCGCCCGCATGCTGAACGAGGCCCAGGCCTTCGACGCGCCCAGCTATCCGCCCTACAACATCGAGAAGCTCTCGGATGACGACTACCGCATCACCATGGCGGTGGCCGGCTTCGCGCCGGAAGACATCACGGTGGAAGTGAAGGGCAGCGCCCTCACCGTTTCGGCCAAGAAGACCGACAAGCCGGAGCAGACCGGCGAGTTCCTCCACCAGGGCATCGCGTCGCGCGCCTTCGAGCGCCGCTTCCAGCTTGCCGACCACATGCATGTGCAGTCTGCCGGCATGGAGAACGGCCTGCTCCACGTCGCGCTGAAGCGCGAGGTGCCGGAAGCTCTGAAGCCGCGCACCATCCCGGTGAACGGTGTCGAGAGCCCCAAGGTCATCGAGGCCCGCAAGGCTGCCTGAACGATCGTCCGCGTGACGTGAACGAGGGGCGCTCCCGCAAGGGGGCGCCTTTTGCGTGTCAGGCGGCGCTGGCCGCGTCGCCAGGCGGGGCGATGATGTCGCGCACGCAATCTGGATAGATTCCCGGCGCGCACAGGGAACACACACAGCCGGTCGTCGGCACAAGCACGGCCACCATGCGGGCGCACTCGCACAGGGAGTAGTCGGGAAACACCGCCTGGACGATCCTTGCCACGTCGCCAAGGTCAAGGGCCTGGAGGCACGGGGGCGTCGTCTTGTCGGTCATCGGTTTCGCCACGTATCTGGCTGTCAATTTCAATGCTGTCCATCTTACTTGACTGAACATGCAGTGAATTGCGCCAGATCAATACTGACGTTGCGTCATCAACGAATAAGTGAGCTCATTTTCCCAGAGAAGTTGATCCGTCGCGCCGCATGCACCCGAAAGTCTAGCGCCGCGGAGGGAGGCGAGGAGGGGCCGCTATCCCTCCGCCACCAGCCTGGCGAAGGCCCCGACCTCCTCCTCCGGCGTCGCGAAGGAGAGAACGAATCGCGCGAAGATCTCGTCCGGCCTGATCGCGTCGCCGAGGCTGTCCGGCATCCAGTCGTAGAACTTGGCACCGCTGGCCTGCAGGCGGTCGAACATGGTCTTCGGCATCACCGCGAAAACCTCGTTGGCCTCAACCGGGTTGGGGATGCGCACCTTGCCGCCCGCAGTGAGGCCCTTTGCCAGCCTCTGCGCCAGCGCGTTGGCGCGCCTGGCGTTCTCCAGCCACAGGCCATCCTCGAGATAGGCGATCATCTGGGCACCCAGATAGCGGCTCTTGGAGAGCAGCTGCCCGCCGCGCATGCGGCGATAGGCGAAGTCCTCGGCGAGCCCGAGGTCGAAGAACACGACGGCCTCCAGCATCATCGCGCCGTTCTTGGTGGCGCCGAAGGACAGGACGTCGACGCCGGATTTCCAGGTGAGCTCGGCGGGCGTGCAGCCCAGGCCTGCCACCGCATTGGCGAAGCGCGCGCCATCCATGTGCAGCTTCATGCCGCGCGGGCGGATCAGGTCGGAGAAGGCCTTGACCTCCGACGGCGAATAGACCGTGCCGAGTTCCGTTGCATTGGTGAGCGAGACACCCTTCGGCTTGGGGTCATGTTCGCCGCGGATGAAGCCCTTCAGCGCCTTCTCCACTTGGCGCGGCGTGATCTTGCCGCCGGGGCCGTTGAGACCGATGATCTTGGCGCCGCCGGTGAAGAATTCCGGCGAGTTGCACTCGTCGACCGCGATGTGGGCCTCCGCATTGCAGAAGATGGCGCCGAAGCCCGGCGTGATGGTCGACAGCGCAAGGCCGTTCGCCGCCGTGCCGCTGGTGACGAGGAAGGCGCGCAGTTCGCAGCCGAAGATCTCCTTCAGCATCTCCTCGGCGCGCTTCGTCTGGTCGTCGCCGCCATAGGAGGGCGCCGTGCCGCCATTCACGTCTGCCAGCGCAGCGAGAATCTTCGGGTGCACGCCATAGACATTGTCGGATGCGAAATTCATTGTCAGCCCTTGAGAAGCACTTTGAGTTGGACGGAAGGATCGGCCAGCTGTTCGGCCGAAGGGGCCGCGCGCTTGCCGATCAGCATCTCGGCCAGCTTCACGTCACGCGCGATGGAATTGCCCGGCCCGATGCCGGAAGCGCCGACGAGGCGGCCCTCATGGTCGCGGTGGAACATCACGAAGGACTGCTCGCCCGTCTGGCGCTTCACGATCTCCGGCCCGTCCGCCGGGTTGCCGGCGATCTGCAGCGACAGGTCATACTGGTCGGACCAGAACCACGGCACGGCCATATAAGGCTTCGATCCGCCCAGCATGTTCTCGGACGCGACATTGGCCTGGTCGGTGGCATTGCGCCAGGCCTCGAGGCGCATGCGCTTGTTGCCGAAGAGCCCGTGCGGGAAGGAGCAGCAGTCGCCTGCGGCATAGATGTCGGGGTCGCTGGTCTGCAGCCTCGCATCGCAGGCGATGCCATTGTCGATGGCAAGCCCGGCGCCCTGCGCGAGGGAAATCTCAGGTGCCGCACCGATGCCCGCCACCACGATCTCGGCCGTGACCTTGCGGTCATCCGCCAGCCGCACGCCATCGGTCTCCACCGCCTTCAAGGCAGTGCCCACCTGCATGGTGACGCCCGCCTCGACATGGCGCGCATGCACCACCCTGGCAATTTCTTCGGGCACGCCGCGCATCAGGATGCGGGGTTGCGCCTCGACGAGCGTCACGTCGAGGCCGAGCTTACGCGCGCTCGAAGCCACCTCGAGGCCGATGAAGCCGCCGCCGATGATGGCGGCCGACCTGCTCTGGCGCAGGCGGTGGCGCAGGTGGTCGCCGTCGGCGAAGTCGCGCAGCGTATAGGCGAGTTCGCCGCCTTCGATGGACAGGCGGCGCGGCTTGGCGCCGGTGGCAATCAGCAGCTTGTCGTAGGAAATGGCGCGGCCGTCCTCCAGTACCAGCGCCTTCGCCTTGCGGTCGAGCCCCACGGCCTTCACGCCGCGCACAAAGATGGCGCCGAGCGAGGCGATCATGCCGTCATCCAGAAGGTGCACCGGCTGCGGCTCCTTCTCCTCCAGCAGCATGGCCTTGGAGAGGGGTGGCCGGTCATAGGGCAGCAGCGTTTCCTCGCTGACCAGCGTGATGGGGCCCTCATAGCCATTGGCCCGCAGGCTCACGATGGCGCGTGCCCCCGCCATGCCACCCCCGACGATCACCATGCCTCTTTCCGACATCATTCCTCCGCCGCCTGTGCGAGGAGGCTGGTTACGCCATCCCGCCCGGCAATTCCAGCCCGTCCAGCCATGCTCCGGCATCGGTGCTCGGTCACTTGACGGCGGCCCGATGCTGGCCAATCAAGGAGGCCAGGGAGAAACCAAGATGACCCAGAACAACGTCCGCCGCCTGTGGGCCGAGGGCAAGCCGGTGCTCAACGGCTGGCTGTCGATCGGCAATGCCTTCACCACCGAAATCCTTGCTGCGCAGGGCTATGACTCGCTCACCATCGACCAGCAGCACGGCTTCCTCGGTTACGAGGCCCTGGCCCCCATGCTGCAGGCGATGAAGGCCTCCCCCGTCACGCCCTTGGTGCGCGTCCCGTGGAATGCGCCGGGCGACATCATGAAGGCGCTGGACGCCGGGGCACTCGGCATCATCTGCCCGATGATCAACAGCCGCGCGGAAAGCGAACAGTTCGTCTCCTGCCTGCGCTATCCGCCGCATGGCCAGCGCAGCATGGGCCCCACCCGCGCGGTCTTCGCGCATGGTGCGGATTACGGCAAGTGGGCCGATAGCCAGGTGATCGCACTCGCCATGATCGAGACGGCGGACGGCATGAAGAACCTGAAGGACATCGTGGCGACACCCGGCCTCGACGGCGTCTATATCGGCCCCGCCGACCTCACGCTCGGCCTCACCGGCCGCAAGTATCCCACGGGCTTCGACCGCGAGGAGCCGGAGATGATCGAGGCCATCAGGGAAATCCTCGCCCGCGCCCATGAGGCGGGTATCAAGGCGGCCATCCATTGCGGCAACTCGGCCTATGCGGCGCGCGCCATCGGCTGGGGCTTCGACATGGTGACGCTGCTCAACGACGTGCGCCTGCTGGCGGGTGCGGCGAAGGCGAGCGTCGACCAGGCCCGCAAGCTCATCGGCGAACAGGTGGCCGAGGCCGCGGCACCGAAGAACGCGGGGTATTGAGATGGCCCACATCCTCGTTGCCGGAAAGCTGCACGCTGCGGGCCTCGAGCGGCTCAAGGCCGCGAAGGACATGAGCTTCACGCTGGTCGACGAGATCTCGCTCGAGTCCTACCTGCCGCATGTGGGCACGGCGGACGCTGTGATCCTCCGGACCCAGCCGATGACGGCAGAGGTGGTCGCCGCAGCGCCGAACCTCAAGATCGTGTCGCGCCACGGCGTGGGCTATGACGCGGTGGACGTGAAGGCGCTCTCCGCGCGCGGCATTCCGCTGGCAATCGTCGGCGACGTCAATTCGCGTGCCGTCGCCGAGCACACGCTGATGCTGATGCTCGCCACGGCGCGCAAGGCGGCCCAGCACGATGCCGCGATCCGCCGCGGCCAATGGAACGTCAGGAACCGTTTCGAGACGGTGGAACTCGACGGCAAGACGCTGCTGCTCGTCGGCTTCGGCCGCATCGGCCGGCGTGTCGCGCAGCTCGCCAATGCCTTCGGCATGGCGGTTGCGGCCTATGACCCCTTCGTCAAGCCCGAGGTGATGGCCAAGCACGGCGTGCGCCCCGAGCCCGACCTGGTGAAGGCGCTGGGCAGTGCCGACTATGTCTCGCTCCACATGCCGGGCACCACCGCGGGTGCGGTGATGTGGGAGGAGGAGATCGGCGCGATGAAGCCCGGCGCCATCCTCGTCAATGCGGCGCGCGGCGGGCTGGTCGATGAGGCGGCGCTGGACCGGGCGCTGCGCGAGGGCCGCCTCGCGGGGGCCGGCCTCGACGTGTTCAAGACCGAGCCGCCCCCGGCCGACGACCCGCTGCTGGCCAACGAGCGCGTGCTGCTCAGCCCCCATGCCGCGGGCCTCACGGCGGAGTGCGCGGCCCGCATGGCGGTGGCCTCGGTCCAGAACGTGCTCGATCATTTTGCCGGCAGGCTGGACCCGGCACTGGTGGTCAATGCCGCGGAACTGGCGCAAGCGCCGGGGCGTGCCTAGACTGGTCGCCGGGCCGCAGGTTCTGGAATGGAAGCTGCATTCCATCGCTTGAAGAAATAGAAGAAATGTTCCAATACGCATGCCAATGGGAGGATCCGCCATGTCGACTGTCCGCTTGACCATGGGCCAGGCGCTCGTGCGCTACCTGTGCAACCAGTTCACCGTCATCGACGGCAAGCAGGTACCGCTCTTCGCCGGGCTCTTCGGCATCTTCGGCCATGGCAACGTTACCTGCATTTCCGAGGCGCTGGAGGCGGTGCAGGACAAGCTGCCCACCTGGCGCGGCCAGAACGAGCAGTCGATGGCGCTGGCTGCCGTGGGCTATGCCAAGGCGATGCGGCGCCGGCAGATCATGGTGGCACTCTCCTCCATCGGACCCGGTGCCCTCAACATGGTCACGGCGGCGGGCTGCGCGCATGCCAACCGGCTCCCCATCCTCATCCTCGCGGGCGATGTCTTCGCCAACCGCCGGCCCGACCCGGTGCTGCAGCAGGTGGAGCAGTTCAACAACCCGACCGTCTCGGTCAACGACGCCTTCAAGGCGGTGACGCGCTACTGGGACCGCATCACGCATCCCGAGCAGATCATCTCGTCGCTGCCACAGGCGGTGGCAACGATGCTCGACCCCGGCGACTGCGGCCCGGCCTTCATCGGCCTCTGCCAGGACACGCAGGAAATTGCCTTCGACTATCCCGAGGCCTTCTTCGCCCCCACGGTCCACACCATCCCGCGCCTCAGGCCGGACCGCGACCGCGTGGCGAAGGCGGTGGAGCTGATCAAGTCCGCCAGGCGGCCGCTCATCATCTCCGGCGGCGGTGTCCGCTATTCGGGCGCGGAAAAGGAAGTGGCCGACTTCGCGCTGAAGCACGGCGTACCCATGGCCGAGACCATCGCCGGCAAGGGTGCCGTCACGCATGACCACCCGGCCCATGTCGGCCCCATCGGCGTCATCGGCTCGTCCTCGGCCAACGAGATGGCGGGGGCGGCGGATGTCATCATCGCCATCGGTACGAGATTGCAGGACTTCACCACCGGCTCGTGGACGGTCTTCGCGCAGGATGCGCAGTTCGTCTCGATCAATGCCGCGCGCTATGACGCGACCAAGCACCGGGCCCTCGCCGTGGTCGGCGACGCGAAGGAGACGGTGGCGGAACTCGCCGCTGCTCTTGCCGGCTGGAAGGTCGACGCCGCCTGGACGCAGAAGGGCAAGGCGGCCTTCAAGGGCTGGAACGATCTCCTCGACCAGCACCAGAAGCCCACCAACGATCCGGTGCCGACCTATGCGCAGGTGGTCGGCGTCGTCAACAAATGGGCGGCACCCAACGATACCATGGTGACGGCGGCGGGCGGCCTTCCCGGCGAGACGGCCAAGGGCTGGAAGATCAAGAACCCCAACACCTATGACCTCGAATTCGGCTTCTCCGCCATGGGCTACGAGATCGCCGGCGGCTGGGGCCATGCCATGGCCAAGAAGGGCGACGGTGAAACCATCGTGATGGTGGGCGATGGCTCCTACCTGATGATGAACTCCGACATCTATTCGACGGTCCTCACCGGCCACAAGCTGATCGTCGTGGTCTGCGACAATGGCGGCTATGCGGTGATCAACCGCCTGCAGAACTTCAAGGGCACGCCCTCCTTCAACAACCTGATCAAGGACAGCCGCGTGAAGGAGCCCTTCGCGGTCAACTTCGCGCAGCATGCCGCCTCCATGGGTGCGCTCACCCGGCAGTGCGAGAGCCTCGCCGACCTCGAAGCCGCATTGAAGTGGGCCAAGACCACCGACCGCACGACGGTCATCTCCATCGTCACCGACGCCTATGCCTGGGTGCCGGGTGACGCCGACTGGGATGTCGGCGTGCCGGAGGTCTCCGACCGGCCGGAGGTGCGCAAGGCCCGCGAGCACCACGAAACCATCCGCAAGAAGCAACGCATTGGAGTCTGAGATGTTGAAAGCAAAGCTGGGCATGTCGCCCATCGCCTGGTGGAACGACGATCTTCCGCAGCTCTCGGACGATGTCTCGCTGGAAGAATGCCTGCGCCAGTCGCGCTCGGCCGGCTTCACCGGCATGGAGCAGGGCCGCCGGTTCCCGTCGACGGCCGCCGAAATGCTCCCTGCCTTGAAGAAGGCCGATGTCACGCTGTGCGGTGGCTGGTTCTCGGCCACGCTGGTGAACGAGTCGCTGGAGTCGAACAAGCAGCGCATCCAGCCGATGATCGACCTGTTCAAGGCGGTGAACGCCCCCTGCATCGTCTATGGCGAGGTGGGCCTCTCGATCCAGGGCGACCAGTCGCGCCCGCTCGCCAGCAAGGCGAAGCTCTCGGCCGACGAGATGAAGGCCTATGGCGCCAAGGTCTCGGAGTTCGGCAAGTGGGTCGAGGCACAGGGCATGCCCATCGTCTACCACCACCACATGGGTGCCGTGGTCGAGACCGAGGCCGAGCTCGATGCCTTCATGGCGGCCTCCGACATCGCGCTGCTCTTCGACGCGGGCCACATGGCCTTCGCAGGTGGTGACGTTCTGCGCTGCATCGACAAGCATCACGCGCGCATCCGCCACGTCCACACCAAGGACGTGCGCATGGAGGTGATCAAGGGGCTCGACCGCTCGAAGGAGAGCTTCCTCGATGCGGTGATCAAGGGCGCCTTCACCGTGCCGGGCGACGGCTCGCTCGACTTCGAAGCGATCGTGAAGAAGCTCGCCGGCTATGGCTATGAGGGCTGGTTCGTGGTCGAGGCCGAGCAGGACCCCAAGAAGGCGCCGCCCCTCAAGATGGCGCAGGTCGGCCACAAGGAGCTGATGCGGGTGATGACGGCGGCAGGCTACGAGGTGGTCGCCTGATGAAGGAGCTGGGCATCGGCATCATCGGCACGGGCTTCATGGGCAAGGCCCATGCCTTTGCCTATCGTGCCGCGCTCGCCGCCTTCCCGGACATTCCGGTGCCGCGGCTGGAGATGATCGCCGACGTCAACGAGGCGCTGGCGGCAAGAGCCGCGCATCAATACGGCTTTGCGCGCGCCACCAGCGACTGGCGGGCGCTGGTGAACGACCCCAGGATCGACGTCGTCTCCATCACCACGCCCAACACGCTGCACAAGGAGATGGCGCTGGCGGCCATCGCCGCGGGCAAGCATGTCCACTGCGAGAAGCCGCTGTCGCCGACGCTCGCCGACTCGGCTGCGATGGTCGCGGCGGCGGAGAAGGCCGGCGCCGTCACGCAGGTGGGCTTCAACTACATCAAGAACCCGCTCCTGAAGCAGGCCCGCGACATGATCGCAGCCGGCGAGCTGGGCGAGATCACCGGCTTCCGCGGCATCCATGCCGAGGACTACATGCATGATCCCGAGAGCCCCTATACGTGGCGCATCGACCCCGTCGGGGGCCCGGGCGTCATCGCCGATCTCGGCTCGCACATCATCGGCATGGCGCGCTTCCTGCTGGGGTCCATCGCGCAGGTCTCGGCCGACGTGCGGACCGTGGTGAAGAGCCGCCCGGTGGCGAGGGGAGCGGCGGAACGCAAGGAGGTTCTGGTCGACGACGTGGCGCGGATCCTCGTCGATTTCGGGCGCGGCTGCGGCGGCACCATCGAGGCCAACTGGATCGCCACCGGGCGCAAGATGCAGCTGGGCTTCGAGATCAGCGGCGACAAGGGCTCGCTCGTCTTCACCCAGGAGCGGCTGAACGAGCTGCTGTTCTACCGCGCCGGCGGCGACAGCCGCAACAATGGCTATGTGAAGATCGAGGCGGGCCCGCAGCACCCGCCTTATGGCGAGTTCTGCATCGCCGGCGGCCACCAGCTGGGCTTCAACGACCTCAAGACCATCGAGATGGGCGAATTCCTGCGCGCCATCGGCCGCGGCGAGAAGGCCACGCCGGATTTCCGCGAGGCCTACGAGATCCAGAAGGTGGTCGAGGCGGCGATTGCCTCCTCACAGCGGCGGGAATGGGTGAAGCTGGCGTGACGAAACGGAGCGCAGCGCCCTGATGACATTCGTAACGATTGCTTTTGGGCATTTTCATTTCAGGCTAGCCCCCTAGCCGAGCGCTGCAGAACGGCCGTCAGCACGCCTCTGTGGGCCGCTGGAACCACATCCGTGCCACATCCGTTCGGGACCCGAACTTCGCCCAGAGGTCCCATGACACGCCTTCCCGCCCTCGCCCTTGTCCTGCTGCTCGCCCTGCCGGGTCCCGTTCAGGCGGCTGGACTCGACCCGCAGGCCGTCGAACAGGCCCAGTCCTTCGCCCAAGGTGACGGGAAGGCCATCGACCCCGCCATGATCCGCCTGCAGGTGCTGCTCGACCGCTCGCGCTTCTCGCCCGGCGTGATCGACGGCCTCGCCGGCGACATTGTGCGCAAGGCCATCGCGGCCTACGAGGTGGCCAATGGCCTCGACGGCAAGGATGATGCCGCCCTGCTGCAGGCACTGGCGGCGGAGGACGGCAAGCCCGTGCTGCAGCGCTACACGATTTCGGAAAAGGACGTGCAGGGTCCATTCGTGATGAAGGTGCCGGACAGGCTCGAGGACATGGCGAAGCTCGCGCACCTGTCCTTCACCTCGCCGCGCGAGTTGCTGGCCGAGAAATTCCACATGGACGAGGACCTGCTCGAGGCCCTGAACCCCGGCGCCGATTTCGCAAGGGCGGGGAGCGGGATCACCGTGGCCCAGGTGGCAGCGCGCGATGAGAAGGAGACCGTCACCCGCATCGACGTCGTGAAGGGGCAGGGCGCACTTTATGCCTATGATGCGCAGGACAGGCTCGTCGCCTTCTATCCCGCCTCGATCGGCAGCGAGGGCACGCCGAGCCCGACGGGCACCCACGAGGTCAGCGCCATCGCGCCGGAGCCCAAGTATTATTACAATCCGAAGGAGCTGAACTTCAGCGGGGTGAAGACCAAGGACCTGCTCGAGATCGCCGCGGGGCCGAACAATCCGGTCGGCACGGTGTGGATCGACCTGACCGAGCCCACCTATGGCATCCACGGCACGCCGGAGCCCGCGCTCATCGCCAAGACACAGTCGCATGGCTGCGTGCGGCTGACCAACTGGGACGCCGAGGAACTCTCGAAGATGGTGAAGAAGGGCACGGCCGTCACCTTCATGGAGTGACGGCCGCTGATCCGGTCAGGCGGCGACGCCGGTGCCGATGGGGCAGGACACGCCGGTGCCGCCCAGCCCGCAATAGCCGCCGGGATTCCGGGCGAGATACTGCTGGTGATAGGCTTCGGCGAAATAGAAGGGGCCGGCCTCGGCGATCTCCGTGGTCACCGGGCCGAAGCCCTTGGCCGCCAGCGCCTGCTCATACATCGCCTTGGCGGCCAGTGCCGCATCGCGCTGGGCCGGGCTGGTCCAGTAGATGGCCGAGCGATACTGCGAGCCGACATCGTTTCCCTGCCGCAGGCCCTGGGTCGGGTCATGCGACTCGAAGAACAGCTTCAGCAGCTGCTCATAGGACACCTGCTTCGGGTCATAGACCACCAGCACCGACTCGGCATGGCCCGTCAGCCCCGAGCACACCTCCTCATAGGTGGGGTTGGGGCTGAAGCCGCCGGCATTGCCGACCGCGGTCACCCACACGCCCGGCTGCTGCCAGAACTTGCGCTCCGCACCCCAGTAGCAGCCGAGTGCGAAGACCGCGGTCTCGAAGCCGGCGGGGTAGGGGCCCTTCAGCGGGTTGCCGTTCACCAGGTGGGTTTCGGCGGTGGCCAGCGGTTCGGCGCGGCCGGGCAGCGCCTCGGCGGGGGAAATCATGCGGGACTTTTGGCGGGCAAAGAACATGGGGCTTCGTCCTTCTTCTGTTGCCCGCCAGATATAGGCGGACAATCTGCGCTGCACCATTCAACAAAGCTTGATTTATGAAGGGGATGACGATATTCCCGCACCACTTCAAGGAAGGGTGGCCGAGTGGTTTAAGGCACACGCCTGGAACGCGTGCATACGTGAAAGCGTATCGAGGGTTCGAATCCCTCCTCTTCCGCCATTTATCCCATTGATATCGTTAGGTCCGATACGCCTGTGGGCGAGTCACCGATGAGCCTGCGCAGCGTCCGCCGCCTGCCCGTTCACACCGGCCCGGCCGGGTGGTCCGAGATACTCGGCCCCGTGCCCGCGCAACCCGCACTGCGCGGGCCCGCCGCTTGTGACGTTGCGATCGTCGGGGCCGGTTTCGCCGGGCTTTCCGCCGCGCGGCGGCTGCGCCAGATGGCGCCGGGGGCGCGCATCGCCATCCTCGAGGCCGGCCGCGTGGCCGAGGGCGGGGCCGGGCGCAATTCCGGCTTCATGATCGACTTGCCGCATGACCTGACCTCGCGTGACTATGCCGGCGGCGGCGCGGCGCGCGACCTTGCGCTGACCCGGCTCAACCGCCAGGCCATCGATTTCGCCGCGGCAGCGGTGGATGAGCTTGGCATTCCCGAGGGCTATTTCCAGCGCGCCGGCAAGATCAATGGCGCGGCCTCGGCGCGCGGGCTGGCCGCCAACCAGAGCTATGCCGCGCACCTTGCGGCACTCGGCGAGCCGCATGAGCTGCTGGACGCCGCCACGATGCGCGAGATCACCGGATCGACCTATTATCGCGGCGGCCTGTTCACCCCGGGCACCGCCATGCTGCAGCCGGCGGGCTATGTGCGCGGCCTCGCCGCAGGGCTCGTGCGGCAGGGCGTGGCGCTGTTCGAGCAGTCGCCGGTGCTGCGCTTCGAAAGTACCGGGGACGGCTGGCAGCTTTCCACCGCGCAGGGCAGCCTCGCCGCTGCCAAGGTGATCCTCGCCAGCAACGGCCACCTCGAGAGCTTCGGATTCCGCAGCGGGCGGCTGATGCACATCATGCTCAACGCCTGCATGACGGCGGAGCTGGACGAGGACCAGCTGCGCCGGTTGGGCGGTGCTGCGTGCTGGGGCATTACCCCCGCCGATGCCATGGGCACCACGTTGCGGCGGATCGGCCCGGCGCAGGGCGGCAACCGCCTCGTCATCCGCCAGGGCGGCTATTACCGCCCGGACATGCAGACCAGTGACGCCGACCTGCAGCGCCTCGTCCGCCGCATGCGGCACAAGTTCATGGCGCGCTTTCCGGCACTTGGCGATGTCGGCTTCGCCTATGCATGGTCCGGCCACCTCTGCCTGTCGCAGAACGGCGTCTCGGTGATGCGCGAACTGGAGCCCGGCCTGTTTGCAGCCTGCGTGTGCAACGGGCTGGGCACGGCGCGCGGCACGCTGATGGGCATGGCCGCCGCCGAACTGGCCTGCGGCCGGACCAGCGACATCACGGGGTTCTTCCTCGCCGAGGGCGCGCCGGCAAAGCTGCCGCCCCACCCTGTCGACGCGATCGGAGCCAATGCCTACATGCGCTGGAAGGAATGGCAGGCGCGGCACGAGTAGCGCCAGCACCCTTTGCCGCAAAGTCAACACATGCGTGAGGTTTCGGCGCTTGGGGCCGGCGCGCGGGGCGGACTATATGGGGCCGCCCCCTCAACCCGGAGAGCCTGCGCCGTGAACCTCGTCCCCGATCTTCCCTTCCCCAAGAACGAGCCCGAATGGGCCTACAGGCCCGGCACGCCGGAGCACACCGCGCTGGCCCGGGCGCTGGCGGACCACGAGGTGGTGGACATCCCGACCGTCATCGGCGGCAAGGACTATTTTTCCAATGACGTTGTCGAAGTCCGCTCGCCCCATGACAAGGCCCGCGTCGTCGCGCGCATCCACCGCCCGACCGAGGCCCAGCATCGCGAGGCGATCGAGACGGCGGTCAGGTCGGCCGCCGACTGGGCAAAGCTGCCCTTCCAGTCGCGCGCCGCCGTCATGCTGCGCGCCGCCGAGATCGTGGGCAGCGACGTGCGCACCCGCATCAACGCCGCCACCATGCTCGGCCAGTCCAAGACCATCGACCAGTCCGACCCCGATGCCGCCTGCGAGCTGATCGACTTCCTGCGCTTCAACGTGTTCTATGCGCAGAAGCTGTTCCGCGAGCATCCGGTGTCGACGGCGGGCGCTGCCAACCGCATCGACTGGCGCCCGCTCGAGGGCTTCGTCTATGCCGTGTCGCCGTTCAATTTCACGGCGATCGGCGCCAACCTCTCGACGGCGCCCGCGCTGATGGGCAATGGCGTCGTGTGGAAGCCGTCGGAGAAGTCGGCGCTTGCCAACTACATCTTCTTCCGGGCGCTGCAGAAGGCGGGGCTTCCTGCCGGCGTCATCAACTTCGTGCCGGCGGACGCGGCTGCGATGACGCGCGTGGCGCTCGCCTCGCCGGAGCTCGCGGGCGTGCACTACACCGGTTCGACCGCGGTGTTCCGGTCGATCTGGGCGGGCGTGGGCGCCAACATGTCGAACTACCGCACCTTCCCCCGCCTTGTCGGCGAAACGGGCGGCAAGGGCTTCGTGCTGGCGCATCCCTCGGCCGATGTCGAGGTGCTGGCCATCGCGCTGGTGCGGGCTGCCTTCGAGTTCCAGGGCCAGAAGTGCTCTGCCGCCTCGCGCGCCTATGTTCCGAAGAGCCTGTGGCCGGCGCTCAGCCGCCGCATCAGGGAGCGCCTTGCCGAACTCCCCGTGGGCGACGTGGCGGACCCCAGGACCTTCATGGGCGCTGTCATCGACAAGGCCTCCTTCGACCGCCTCTCGGCACGGCTCGGGGCGGCGCAGTCCGATGCCGAGATCACGGTCATCGCCGGCGGCACGGCCTCGGACGAGGTCGGCTGGTTCGTGCAGCCCACCGTGCTCGAGACCTCCAACCCGCGCCACGCGCTGATGCACGACGAGCTGTTCGGCCCCGTGCTCACCGTTTATCCCTACGACGATGCCAGCTGGCCGGAGATGTTCGCGCTGATCGACGAGACCAGCCCCTATGCGCTGACGGGCTCCGTCTTCTCGCCGGACCCGATCGCGCTCAACCAGGCCTCGCAGGCGCTGGTCAATGCCGCGGGCAACATCTACCTCAACGACAAGCCGACGGGCGCGTTGATCGGCCAGCAGCCCTTCGGCGGCATGCGCGGCTCGGGCACCAACGACAAGGCAGGCTCGTGGATGAACATGCTGCGCTGGACCTCGCCGCGCACGGTGAAGGAAACCTATGTTCCACCGGGCACGTGGACCTTCGGCGCATGAGCCCGGGGCGCAAGATCTTCGTGCCGGATCAGGCCAGCCTGCCGAGGACGGCGGATGTCGTGGTCATCGGCGGCGGCATCGTGGGCGTGGCCACGGCCTTCTGGCTGTCGAAGGCGGGGCTCGACACGGTGCTGGTCGAGATGCGCGGCGGCCTGTCGACGCTCACCACGCCGCTCTCCATCGAAAGCTTCCGCGCCCAGATGACCGAGAAGGCGATGGCCGACCTCGTGCTGCCGTCGATCCGCATCTACGAGGATTTCGCCGCGACGGTCGGCCTTCCCGGGCATGACATTGCGCTGAAGCACCAGGGCTATCTATTCGTCTCGGACGCGCCCGCCATGGCGGAGACGCTGAAGCAGGCGGTGGCGGTGCATCACAGCCATGGCGTGACCGGGTCCGAGTTCCTGAACCAGGCGGAGATCGCGCATCGCTTCCCCTATATCTCGGAGCGCATGGTCTGCGGCACCTTCCACCAGAATGACGGCTGGCTGTCCTCGCATGAGGCCACGCAGGGCTTCGCCAAGGGCTCGGCGGCGAAGTTCCTGCTCGCCACCAGGGCAACCGGCATCGAGACGGATGGTGATGGCGTCTGCGCCGTCATCACCGACCGCGGCGCGATCGCCACGCGCCAGGTGGTGAACTGTGCCGGGCCCTTCGCTCAAGGCATCGCGCGGATGGTGGGGCTGAGCCTGCCCATCGACGCGGTGCGCCGCCAGAAGGTGCATGTCGCGCCCAAGCCGCAGATCCCGCGCGAGGCGCCGCTGTGCATCGACATCGGGCAGGAAACCTACTGGCGCCCCGAACATGGCGGCGCGCTGATGGCCTGGGTCGACCCCGACGAGAAGCCGGTGCCGAACCCGGTCGAGGACGTGCCGACCGACTGGGACTATGCCGCGGTGCTGCTCGACAAGATCACCGCGCTGTCACCCTTCTGGGCCGATGTGGCGGAGACGCTGAGCAGCAGCGACCTCACCACCACGGCGGGCTATTACATGTACACCCCCGACGACCAGCCGCTGATCGGCGCCACGGAGGTCAAGGGCTTCCACCTCAACTGCGGCTACTGGGCAGGTGTCATGCTGGCGCCCGAGGCCGGGCGGCGTGTCGCGCGGCTCCTCACCGGCGAGATGCGCCACCAGGACAACCCGCTGCGCCCCAGCCGCTTCGCGGAGGGGGTGGTTGCAGCGGGCGGCAGCTTCCTGCGCGGCCGGCACTGAGGCCGCCCCAGGGCACCGCCACAGCGGGGTTGCGTCCTGCGGCCCTGCCCCTGGACAGGCGTTGCAATGAGCACGCAAGGCGTGAAGCCGGCGCCGTCCGTGCGGGCTCAGGGCCGGTCATGGCACCGACAAGTGCATGGTGCCGGCGGCTGTGCGCTGTTATAACGGCCGGCTTGAACCGGAGCCCGGCGGCTCCGGAGGGGGCACATGCCGCATCGCCGACAGGACGAGTCATGGCTGCTTGACGCCGCGTTGGTGGTGACGAGTGGCGTGTTGTGGTGCGCCGTGTGGATCGCCAACAAGTACCTGATGGCGGGCACCCATGTTGCGCCGGGCATCGACCTGGTGTTCGTGCCGGCGGGCTTCCGCCTGCTGATCGTGATCGTCTTCGGCGTCTGGGGCGCGCTCGGCATCTTCCTCGCCGATCCGCTGATGTTCATGGTGGAGTTCGGCCATGGCAGCGCCCGCGAGGTGCTGATCAACGCATTCATCTCCGGCTTTGCACCCTACTTCACCGTGAAGGCCTTCTGCCGCGTGGCCGGGATCAAGGGCTCGCTGACGCAGCTCAGGCCCATTCACCTGCCGCTGCTGGCGCTGGCGGTCTCGGTCGTCACGCCGCTGCTGTTCAACCTGCATTTCCTCGCCGAGGGCCGCACCCAGCCGCAGCAGTTCCTGCACAACTATACCGCCATGATGACGGGCGACTTCCTCGGCTGCCTGCTGGTCTCGATCATTGCCCGGGTGGGGTTGGCGATCGGCCGCGCCGCCTTTCCGCGCGCCCCCTGACGCCGCCCCGGTGGAGGCCATGCCAATCGCAGGTGGCAGGCGCCGCCCGGCCTTGCCAAGGAAATGCTGCCGCTTAGGTAGAAATCGCATTACCCGCCGCACCGCGCTTCAATATGAAGCCTCCCGGTTGTGTGTCCACGGCAAGAGGAACCCGGCGTGCGGACGGTTGTTGCATTCATCCTGGCGATCTTCATCATGGCTTTGCCCGCGCTGGCGGCGGCAAGCGACGGCGAGGGCGGCTATGCCGACATCACGGTCGACCGCTCAACGCCCGAGAAGCACCTCGCGACCTTCCTCACCGCCGTCGACCGCACCGTGCTGCGCATGAAGGCGCGCGAATGGGCGCGCAGCTACTACGACGCCTGGTTCTATCCCGAGATCGACGAACAGCAGGCCGGCGAGATCGAGCTTCTCAAGAAGGACGTGCTCGACTCGATGGACCTCTCTGCGGTGCCGGAGTGGCGGCGCGAGTCGGCAGGCCTCGAGACGGCCTTCATGCTGTGGGAGATCCTCAAGGCAGAGGGCGTCACCAAGGCCACCGACTTCCGCAAGCTGCGCGACGGGCTGTGGGTCATCCCCGGCACCTATATCCAGGTCGGCACCATCGGTTCCGGCATGCGCATGGGCGACGTGGTGTTCACCGCCGACATGGTGGCGAGTGTGCCCGCGCTCTATGACGCGGTGGTGGGAACGCGCAACCGGCAGGGCTTCAGCCCCTACCGCTACCTCACCGAAACCCCCGGCGGGCTGCTGCCGCCACGCTGGGCCGGCGTGACCCAGAAGCTGCCCGGCGTCCTGCGCTGGGACCTTGGCTCCAACACCGTGTTCCAGTGGCTGATCGCGGCGCTGATCCTCGCCGCCGTGCTGGCGATCCCGGTGGCGGTGGGCTACCTGTTTCGCCGGCGCGGCCTGCGCTGGTTCGCCCAGGCCGTGGCCACCGGCCTGCTGTCGCTCTATGCCACCGGCATCGTGGTCGACCAGGCCGGGCTGTCCGGCGCTGGCGCCACCGTCATGACGCTGGTGTTCATGACGCTGTTCTACGGCGCCTTCATCGTCTGTGTGCTGATCATCGGCGAGTGGGTGGGCACCTGGCTTTCGGCGGTGCTGACGAAATCCGACAAGACCTTCGACACCAGCATCGTCCGGCTGGGCACGCGCATCGCCTCGGCCATGGCGGCGCTCGGCATCGTCATCTACGGCATCAGCGCGGCGGGCGTACCGGTCTATGGCATCATCGCCGGCTTCGGCGTCGGCGGCCTTGCCGTGGCGCTTGCCGCCAAGCCGACGCTGGAGAACATCCTGGCCGGTGTCATCCTGTTCCTCGACGGCTCGATCAAGGTGGGCGACACCATCGATTCGAGCCCGCTGTCGGGAACGGTCGAGGACATCGGCATGCGGTCCACCCGCATCCGGGCCGAGGACGGCTCGCTCATCACCGTCACCAATTCGGAGCTTGCGGACAAGGTGATCCGCAACGTGTCGCGCCGCGTGGCGCGGCCCGAAGCGCCGTGATTTCGCCGTGCCTGCCCAATCCGACAGAAAAGGAAGAGACAAGATGGACTACAAGACCGACATCGCCAAATACACCGCCGCCGTCGACGACAAGGCCGTCGCGGCCATCGTCAAGTTCTGCGGCATCGCGCTGCAGTCGCGTGATGCTTCGCTGGTGTCCTGCACCGACGAGGCGGAGGTGGACCGCATCCGCAAGGGCTTCGCCACCAAGGTGCTCGGCCTCGACGCGGCGGAAAGCGACAAGATCATCAAGGCGGTGTGCGAGAAGATGAAGGCCGACAAGACCAAGCACCGCGTGACGTTCTACTACCTGATGGCGGAAGCCAGCGGCAAGCTCGGCGGGCTCGCCTGATCTCTCGATGGGGCCGGCGGAAGGCCGGCCCCTGTCTCATTCTCCCAGGCGCAACGAATAGATCTGGCCGAGGAAACTCACCAGCATCGCCGTCGACCAGGCGAGGCAGAACACGCCCGACAGCGAGATCATCGGCGCCAGCATGCGCCAGGTATCGCCCACGTTCACCCGCGTCAGGCCCAGCGAGGTGTAGTTCTCCAGCGAATAGAACACGCCGTCACGCACGCTCGGAAGCACGCCCGCACCATAGATGAAGCCGCCCCAGGCGAAATTGGTGAGGAGGTGCAGGCCGAACAGCACCATCATCGCCGAGAGGATGAGGATCACCGTCTGGTGATAGCGCAGCTTGGCGATGTCCTGCGGGTGGAAATTGTGCCGGAAGATGCGCACCGTCGCATGCAGGCCCACGACATGCAGGGCCACGATCACCATATAGGCGACAATGCAAACTCCGAAGGCTTCCAGAACGGCGGCGTCATCGATCACGGTTGTCATGGCGCTCTCATACACGCTGCCGTTTCGCGCGCAAAGCATGCAGGAGTGCACGGAACCAGCTTCGCCCGCACCGGGTTTGCCCCATGGGTACGGCCACAGCGAAGGAACGCATCATGGCACAGAACAGGGATCGCAACTGGCAGGACCGCGAGCGGCAGCAACGCGGCGGCTGGCAGGGTGAGGACGGCGGATTTGGCGAGCATGCCCAGCAGCATGGCTTCGATGACCAGGAACGCCGCGAGCCATTCGGCTCCGGCCAGCAGCAGTCGGGCTGGCAGGGCGGCTATGGCCAGCAGCAGGGCGGCGAGTGGAACCGCATGGGGCGCTATGGCGAGGAAGGCTGGCAGGGCGGCGGCACGGGCCGCTTCGGCCAGGGGGGCAGCCATCGCATGGACCGCGATCATGGCCAGTCCTCCGGCGGGCGCGGCGGTTGGGGGAGCTCCTCCGGCTCCTATGGCCAGGGCATGAACCGGCCCTATGTGGGCGAAGGCAGCTACGGGGGGTCCCGCGGCGGCCAGGGCGCGATCGATGATGGTGCGGGCGGCTATGGCAGCCGCGGCAGCTATGGCAGCGGCAGCTATGGCTCGGGCACCTATGGCACGGGCTCAGGCTCGGGCTATGGCTCCGGCCATGGTTATGGGTCGAGCGGCTATGGCAACGCGCAGGGCCGGCAGGGCGGCGGCGAGCGCGGTTTCTGGGAACGTGCCGGTGACGAGGTCTCCTCGTGGTTCGGCGACGACGACGCCCGCCGCCGGCGCGAGATGGACGAGCATCGGGGCCGCGGCCCGCGCGGCTATACCCGCTCCGACGATCGCATCCGCGAGGACGTGAACGACCGTTTCACCGATGATGGCTGGCTCGATGCCTCCGACATCGAGGTGAAGGTGGCGAGCGGCGAGGTGACACTCACCGGACAGGTCACGAGCCGCGAGGAAAAGCGCCGTGCCGAAGACCTGGCGGAGGCCATTTCCGGCGTGAAGCATGTGCAGAACAATCTGCGTGTGAAGGACCGCAACGCCACGTCCGCGCAAGGCTCCACCACGCAGCCGGCGCCGGGCAGTGGTTCAGGCACCTCAACCCTCGCCGGCAGCCGGTCGTCCGGCGCCTGAGGCGTCAGGGGGGCGGGAAGCGGTGAAGCCGCTTTCCGCCTTAGCCGGCACTCTGCCGCAACGCAGCCCCGCCCATCGCCGCGGCGAGACCGCGGGCGAGCTTGTCCTGGGTATAGGGCTTGTCGATCACCGTGGCCGCTGCGCCGCTGCCAAGCTTCACCTCGCCATAGCCGGTGGCGAAGAGCATGGGCACGCCGCGCGCCGCAAGGGCGTCGGCCACCGGGTCGATCCGTTCGCCGCGCACGTTCACGTCCAGCACCGCGCCGTCGATCTGTTCCGCGCGGGCCAGCGCCAGCGCCTGTTCGATGGTGGCCGCGGGGCCCACGACCACGCTGCCCATCTCGATCAGCATGTCTTCCACCATCACGGCGATGAGGGCTTCATCCTCCACCACCAGGATGCGCTTTCCCTTCAGCCAAGGCATGCATGCCCTCCCGGATCCGCAATCGGCATTTCAATCACACAGACCACACCTGCAGGTTCGAAGGCAAGCGCCACCCGTCCGTCGAGGTCCTTCGCCAGGGTGCGTTCGAGCAGCAGCGAGCCGAAGCCACGATGCCGGGGCGGCTGCACCGGAGGCCCGCCCTCCTCGCGCCACGTGATGCGGAGCTTGCCCTCGCAGTCGAGGTGCCGCCACGTCAGCAGCACCTTTCCCTCCTCGCTGGAAAGAGCGCCATATTTGAGCGTGTTGGTGAAGAGCTCGTGGAGCGCAAGCGCGATGGTCAGCGCCGCATGGGGGCTGAGCCGGATCGCCGGGCCCGAGACCTCGATGCGGGCGCGGTTGGCGCCGGCCGGGCGCAGCGTGTCGCCCACCAGCTGGTCGAGCGAGGTGCTCTCCCAGTGTGAGCGCGTGAGCAGGTCATGCGCGGTGGCCAGTGCCTGAAGCCGCCCCTCGAAGGCGCGGCGGGCGCCGGCATCGGTCTTGCGGAAGGTCTGGTAGGCGAGGCCCTGCACCACGGCGAGGGTGTTCTTCACCCGGTGGTTCAGCTCTGCCAGCAGCAGCTCGCGCTGCGCCTCGGTGCGCTTGCGCTCGGCGATGTCCGACACCGTGGCGATGATGCGGATGCCGTCCGAGGTGACGATGGGGTTGATGCCCACCTCCAGCGGAATCTCTCGCCCATCCTTGCGCCGACCCGTCACCTCGCCCTTCACCGGGTTGTGGGCGCCTGCCAGGTGACTGGCGCGCAGCGCGGGGTGCAGGTCGCGGGCGGCAAGCGGCACCAGCACCTCGATCGCCCGGCCATCGAGTTCTCCCCGCGCATAGCCGAAGAGTTTTTCGGCCAGACCGTTGATCATCAGGATGCGGCCCGCGCCATCGGTCATCACCATGCCGCTGGGGGCGGCCTCGACCACCATGCGGAAGCGCTCCTCGCTGTCGCGCAGCGCCTTCTCGGCGCGCTCCCGTTCGGTGATGTCGGTGTTGACGCCGGTGAGCCCCATGAAGCTGCCATCCGCCGCGAAGCGCGGATGTGCCACGGTTTCGAGCGTGCGATAGTCACCATCCGCATTGCGGTAGCGCCCGGTCACGCACACCTTCTCGCGCCGCTGCAGTGCGCCGCCCATGGCGCCCATCACGCGCTCCACGTCGCCTGGGTGCATGGAGCCGCGCCAGTCGAAGCTCGCGAGATCGCCGTCCGCCACATTCCAGAAGCGCCGCAGCATCTGGTTGAGGTGCAGGCAGCGGCCTTCGGCGTCGCACATCCAGATCATCACCGGCGCATGTTCGGCCATGAGCCGGAAGCGCTGCTCCGACTCCTGCAGCTCGCCCAGCGCGGCGAGCCGGGCGCGCTCCGCCTTGGCGCGTTCGAGGCTGAAGCCCAGCTGCCGTGCGATGGTCACCGCCAGCGCCCGGCAGCTTTCGCCGCAGGCATTGGCCTCGCTGTGATAGGCCATGAACTTGCCGATCACCCGGCCCTGGCTGGTGATGGGGATGAAGGCGAGGCTGCGGATGCCCTCGGCGAGAATCGTCTGCCTGACGATGTCGCTCTCTTCCGTCTGCGCAATGTCGCCGACAAAGATGGGGGGCGGGTCGAGCGTGTCGGCCGTCCACGGCGAGTGACCCTCGAGGGTGCGGCGATAGTGCTCGGACAGGCCCCGCCAGGCCACGAAGCGCATCACCCCGCCGCCATCGAACAGCAGGATCGAGCACTTCTCGCAGCCCAGCCCCTCGCTGATCGCGTCCAGCGCGGCGTCAAGCATGGCCTCCATGCCGGCGGCGCGATAGAGCCGGTCGGTGAGGCGATAGAGCGTTTCGAGGTGGGTGGTGCGGTCCTCGCGCATGCCGGGGGCGGCCGGCGAAGCGGCTGGCGGAACCTCCCCCGCCTGCTTCTGCGTTGTGCTGCCGATCAGCATTCCGTCTCCCGTCGCCTGCAACCCGTGGTCGGCATCGTGATGAATGGTCTCCGACCCGCGGAAGAACGCGCGGCATTGAAAAAGGTTCCAATTTCCGGAACGATCCGCATTGCGCTACGTTCGCTGCAGATGCGTCTGGTGCGGTTCTACCTTCCCTTGCGTGACAATGCGGGCGGCGCCTTTCCCGCCCGGATGTTCCGCGCCGTCGAGGCGGAACTGTCGGGCCGCTTCGGGGGTGTGACGGCCCATCTCCAGTCACCGGCCAGCGGCTTGTGGCATGATGGCGGCGAAATGCATGCCGATGACGTGGTGATCTTCGAGGTGCTGACGCAGGACGGCGACCGCGACTGGTGGTCGGCCTACCGCGCGCGGCTGGCACATGACTTCCGCCAGAAGAGCATTCTCATGATGCTGCAACCGGTGGAGGTGGTGTGACTCACCCCGTCGTGAAGGTGGCGGCATAGCGTTTGCGCAGCTCCGCCTTCTGCACCTTGCCCATGGCGTTGCGGGGCAGTTCGGCCACCTCGAAGATGCGCTTGGGCACCTTGAACCTGGCAAGCGATGCCGAGAGCGCGGCGATGATCTCCGCCTCGGGTGCAAGCCTTCCGCGAGCCGTCACCACGGCAACCACGCCCTCGCCGAAATCCGGATGCGGCACGCCGATGACGGCGCTCTCGGCGACTTCGGGAATCGCATCCAGCACCTCCTCGATCTCCTTCGGGTAGACGTTGAAACCGCCGGAGATGATGAGGTCCTTGGCGCGCCCCACGATGGTGACGCGGCCTTGCGCGTCGATGGTGCAGACGTCGCCGGTGATGAACCAGTGGTCTGCTGTGAAGTCCTCGCGCGTTTTCTCCGGCATGCGCCAGTAGCCCCTGAAGACATTCGGGCCCTTCACTTCAAGAACGCCGGGCTGCTCGCCCCTGATGCGCACCGCGACGCCGGGCAATGCGAAGCCGACCGTGCCGGGCAGGCGCGCGCCGTCATGGGGGTTGGACGTGATCATGCCGGTCTCGGTCATGCCATAGCGCTCGAGAATGGCGTGGCCGGTGCGCTCCGCGAAGGATGTGTGCGTTTCTGCCAGCAGCGGCGCCGAGCCGGAAATGAACAGCCGCATGTTGCGTGCCGTTTCCATGGTGAATGCGGGTTCTGACAGCAGGCGCGTGTAGAAGGTCGGCACGCCCATCAGCACCGTGGCCTGCGGCATGGCCGCGATCATCGCCTGGGCGTCGAACCTGCCGAACCAGATCATGGATGCGGCAGCGAGAAAGGACGTGTTCAGCGCCACGTAGAGCCCATGCACATGGAAGATCGGCAGCGCGTGCAGCAGCGTGTCGGCTGACGTCATGCGCCACAGTTCAACCAATGTCTCCGCATTCGAGGCGAGGTTCGCATGCGTGATCATGGCACCCTTGGAGCGGCCCGTGGTGCCGGAGGTATAGAGCAGGCCTGCGAGGTCGTCGGCCTCGCGCGCCACTGTGTCGTGCCGGTCATCCATGGTCGCGGCCATCGCGGCGAGCGAGCCTCCGCCATGGGCGTCGAGGTTCACCACCGCGAAGACCTTCGCGCTGTCGCCCAGCGCCCGCATCTCGGCCTGCCGCGCCGGGTCGCACACGATCAGTTTCGGCTGCGCGTCCTCCACGAAATAGGAGACCTCCGCCGCCGTATAGGCGGTGTTGAGCGGCTGGTAGACCGCACCCACCTTCAGCACGGCGAGGTAGAGCAGCACATTGGCGATGGATTTCTCGACCTGCACCGTCACGCGGTCGCCCGGTTCGACGCCGAGCGCGCTCAGCGCATTGGCATAGCGGGACGCCCCGCGCGCCAGATCGCCGAAGGTGAGCGAGGCCGTTCCATCGGGCGTGCGCAGGGCAACGCGATCTGCATTGGCCGCGAACACGCGCTCGAAGCGGGCGTAGAGATTGCCGCTCATGCCTCGATGAAGGCCTTCATCCGCTTCAGCGCTTCAGCAAGATCCGCTTCGCTCGCGGCATAGGACAGCCGCATGAAGCCCTTGCCGTTCTGCCCGAAGCTTTCGCCGAAGATCAGGGCCACATAGGCCTTGTCGAGCAGTTCGCGGGCGAGGTCGCGCGACTGCCAGCCGGTGCCGGTGATGTTGGGGAAGGCATAGAAGGCACCACCCGGCACGCGGCAGCGAACGCCCTTGATGTCGTTGAGCCCCGTCACCACCATGTCGCGGCGCTTCTGGAAGCTCTTGCGGAAGTCCTCGATCTCGTCCATCGGGCCGGTGATGGCCGCGAGACCGCCCATCTGGGTTGCGACCGAAGTGCAGGAGTGGTCGACGGTGATCAGCTTCTTCACGTATTCGATCAAATGCTTCGGCCAGATTCCGAAACCCAGCCGCCAGCCCGTCATCGCAAAGGTCTTCGACCAGCCGTCGAGGATGATGGTGCGGTCGCGGAGTTCCGGGAAGCTGAGGAAGCTCACGAAGTCGACGCCATCATAGACCTGGTGGCTGTAGATCTCGTCGGAGAGCACCGCCACGTTCGGGTGCTTCGCCAGCCCATGAGCGAGCCTGGTGATCTCCGCGCGCGAGACCACGCCGCCCGTCGGGTTCGCCGGCGAATTGATGATGATGAGGCGGGTGGCCGGCGTGATGAGCGAGAGCACCTCTTCTGCATCGAAGCCGAAGTCCTTCTCCTCGCGGATGGGGTAGGGCACGGGCTTCGCCCCGCTGGAGCGCGCGGCATCGCGATAGGGCGGGAAGCCGGGGTCGGGATAGAGGATCTCCGCACCGGGGCCCCCGAAGATCTGGCAGGCGAAATAGAAGGTCACCTTGCCGCCCGGCACGATCACCACCTCGTCGCCCGTCACCGGCACCTTGAAGCGGCCACCCACATATTGCGCCACCGCATCGCGCAGCGCGGGCAGGCCCTGCGGGCTCGTATAGCCATGGGGGCCATCGCGCACCGCCTTCTCGGCGGCCTCCAGGATATGCTTCGGCGGCTGGAAATCCGGCTGCCCTATCCCCAAGTTGATGACCGGGTGTCCCTGCGCGCGCAGCGCATTGGCACGGTCCATGACGGTGAAGGCGGTCTCTTCCTCGATGGCCGCCACGGCAGGATTGATTTTCAGCATCAGCTCACATCGTCGATTGCAGGGTCCAGCAGGTGGCTGACGTTCCGTCCGCCATGGCCTGTTTCTACGGCGCGGGCGAAGACCTCCGCAACGGAATCCGTCAGCTTCGAACTGCAACCCAGCCCCTCGGCCAGTTCGGCATAGTAGCCGATGTCCTTCGCCGCATTCGCAAGTGCAAAACGATAGCCGTCGAAATCGCCCTTGAGTGCAGGTTCGACCATCTTGCGCAGCACGCCGGAATTGCCAGACCCATTGAGCATCACCTCATAGAGGTCCTGCCAGTCGATCGTCGCCTGCCGCGCGGCGCCAAAGGCCTCCGCCACCAGCGCCACCATTCCGGTGACGAGATAGTTGGAAATGAGCTTGGCCGTGTGGCCTGAGCCCGGCGGCCCGAAATGGCGGATGGTGGTTGCAAAACAGCCGAGCAGGGGGCTGATGCGGGCGAAGGTCTCGGGGCTGGCGCCGCAGAGCACGCCCAGCACGCCCTGTTCCGCCTGCTCCGGCCCGCCGGTCAGCGGAATGTCGGCATAGGCCACGCCCAGCGCCGCCAGTTCCTGCGCCAGCTTCTTCGTGGCGGCGGGGGCGGAGGTGCCGGCATCCATGATGATCTGGCCGGCCCGCAGGTGCGGCGTCAGCTGCCGGATCGTGTCTTCCACCACCTTGGAGGTCGTCACACAGAGCAGGATCGCCTCGGCCCGCGCGATCTCGCCCAGCGTCCGGGCCTCGGTCGCGCCCTTCGCCACCAGGTCCTCGACCGGCGCGCGGTTGCGGTGCGCGATGACGCTCACCCGGTGGCCATGTTTCAGCAGGTTGGCAGCCATGCCATGGCCCATCATCCCCGCCCCGATCAGGCCTACATGCATGCTTGCCTCAACTGTCCCGCGTCCTTATGTTCCGCCCCGAAAATCAGGGAGTTTTGGCATCATGGCGCTGCACCGCAATTTCATCAATGGCGAATGGC
Source organism: Aestuariivirga litoralis (assembly GCF_003234965.1). Taxonomy (GTDB): domain Bacteria; phylum Pseudomonadota; class Alphaproteobacteria; order Rhizobiales; family Aestuariivirgaceae; genus Aestuariivirga; species Aestuariivirga litoralis. Next base: position 561,849 of record NZ_QKVK01000001.1, on the reverse strand, counting down.
TGGAGGGCAAGGGGGTCCGCGAGAACATCAACCCCTCGGACGTCAGCGACATCGTCGGCGAATATGCCCAGGCCGACAAGGCGCAGACGGAAGCCGCCATCGCCGCTGCCAAGGTTGCGCAACCTGCCTGGGCCGCCGCCACGCCGCAGGTCCGCGCCGACGCGCTGGAATTCATCGGCACCGAGCTCCTGGCCCGCAAGGACGAGATCGGCCGCCTCCTGTCGCGCGAGGAGGGAAAGCCCCTCTCCAACGGCATCGCCGAGACGATGCGTGCCGCCCAGATCTTCAAGTTCTTCGCGCAGGAAGCGCTGCGCGTCGAGGGTGTCGCCATTTCCTCGGTGCGCCCCGGCGTGGACGTGACCATCACGCGCGAGGCCCTCGGCGTCGTCGGCCTCATCTGCCCGTGGAACTTCCCCATCGCCATTCCCGCCTGGAAGATGGCGCCGGCTCTCGCCTTCGGCAATGCGGTGGTGTTCAAGCCCGCCGACCTTGTGCCGGGCTCGGCCTGGGCGCTCTCGGAGATCATCTCGCGCTCGGGGATCCCCAAGGGCGTGTTCAACGTCGTCATGGGCCGCGGCTCGGTCGTCGGCCAGACGCTGCTCGACTCGCGTGACGTGAACGCCATTTCCTTCACCGGCTCGGTCGAGACCGGCGGCAAGGTGGCCATGGCCTGCGCCTCGCGCGGCGCCAAGTTCCAGCTTGAGATGGGCGGCAAGAACCCGCTCGTGGTGCTGGACGATGCGAACCTCGACCTCGCGGTGGCGGCAGCCCTCGACGGCGCCTTCTACCAGACCGGCCAGCGCTGCACGGCTTCCTCGCGCCTCATCGTCCAGTCGAAGGTGCATGATGCCTTCGTCGAGCGCATGGTGGACGGCATGAAGAAGCTGAAGGTCGACCACGCGCTGAAGGACGGCACGGTCATCGGCCCCGTCGTCGACGAAGCCCAGATGGCGCAGGACGAGCGCTACATCCAGATCGCGCGCGACGAGGGGGCCGAACTCGCCTGGGGCGGCGAGCGGCTGAACCGCGACACCAAGGGCCACTACCTGTCACCTGCGCTGTTCATCGGCACGAAGAACGACATGCGCATCAACCGTGAGGAGGTCTTCGGCCCCGTCGCCTCGGTGATCAAGGTCGACTCCTACGACGAGGCGCTGGGCGTTGCCAACGACACGGCCTTCGGACTGTCGTCCGGCATCATCACCACCTCGCTCAAATACGCGACCGACTTCCGCAAGAAGTCGGCGGCGGGCATGGTGATGGTGAACCTCGCCACGGCGGGTGTGGACTATCACGTTCCGTTCGGCGGCCGGAAGGGCTCGAGCTATGGCGCGCGCGAGCAGGGGCGCCATGCGGTCGACTTCTACACCGCGATCAAGACGGCCTATACGCTGGCCTGAGGCTCACGGCTTGGCGGGGGTCCTCAAGGCCCTCGCCTCGCCAGCGAAGACGAAGAGCCCGCTCGCCACCACGATGGCCGCACCCACCAGTGTCCACAGGTCCGGCACGTCGCCGAAGAACAGGTATCCCACCGCGATCATCCACACGATCTGCGTATACATGTAAGGGGCGAGCGCGCTCGCGGGCGCCAGGCGATGCGCCTGGATCAGCATGAAGTGGCCGATCGTTCCGGCAAGCCCCATGAATCCGAGCAGCAGCCACTCGATCCCCTGAGGCGTCTTCCACACGAAGGGCAGCGGCAGCGCGGCAGCGGCAGCACCCACGAGGCCCACATAGAACAGCGAGGTCTCCGCCCGGTCGCGCCCGCCCACCTTGCGCGTCACGATGTTGTAGACCGCACCACACAGCGAGGCCGTGACCGACAGCAGCATGGCCCAGTGGAAGGACCCTGTGCCCGGCCGCATGATGACCAGCACGCCGAGGAAACCGATGGCCACCGCGATCCAGCGCCTGAGGCCCACCTTCTCGCCGAGAATCGGCACGGAGAGTGCGCAGACCCACAGCGGGATCGAGAAGAAGATTGCCGCCGTCTGGGCGAGCTGCAGGTAGATGATGGCGGTGAAGTTGAGCGCGGTCGAAGCCATCAGCAGCAACCCGCGCAGCACCTGCAGCTTCGGATAGCTCGTCGTCACCAGCGCCAGGTCGCCCTTGCGCAGGATGACTGCGATCGACAGTCCCAGCGCCACGGCATAGCGCCCGAACACCGCCACCACGGGCGGCAGGCTCTGGACGAGGTGCTTGGCTGTGGCATCGAGCAGCGTGAAGAAGACCATGGCGGCCATCATCAGCACGATGCCTGTGAGACGCGGGCTCATGGAGGCGGCTTAGCGCGATGCGGTGTCACGCGCATCCCTTATGGCAGGGTGGGGCCCTGCGCAGGGCGCATGAAGCTCCATATCTTCATCATCGCCGGGCTTGTCCCGGCGATCCGTTCGGGGGCGCCAAAGAGGTTGCCCGGGACACGCCCGGGCATGATGAAGAAGAAGGTGCTAGGCCAGCGCGATCCCGTGCTCCTGGAAGCTCTGGCGCGCCGCCGCGGCGGAGCCGTCAAGGTCGATCGAGCGGCAGGCCGCCTCGATCACCTCGGTCTCGAAGCCCAGGCGCCGCGCGTCCTCGGCCGAGAAGCGCACGCAGTAATCGAAGGCGAGGCCGACACAGACCACCTTCTCGAAGCCGCGCTCCCTGAGATAACCGCCCAGCCCCGTGGGCGTCGTGCGGTCGTTCTCGAAGAAGGCGGAGTAGCTGTCGATCTCTTCCCTGAAGCCCTTGCGCAGGATGAGCTCGGCATTGACGTGGAGGTCCTTGTGGAACTCCGCGCCATGCGTGCCCTGCACGCAGTGGTCGGGCCACAGCGTCTGGTGGCCGTAGTGCATCATGGCGATCTCGAAGGGGTTCTTGGCCGGGTGCTGGGCGGCGAAGGACTTGTGCTCGGCCGGGTGCCAGTCCTGCGTCAGGATGACGTGCCTGAAGCCATGGGCGATGCGGTTGATGAGCGGCACCACCTCGTCGCCGCCGGGCACGGCGAGCTTGCCACCGGGGCAAAAGTCGTTCTGGACGTCGATGACGAGGAGAACGTCGGTATCCTTCCACATGGCTTCACCTCATGTCGGCTATTGCGGCGGCACATCCTTTGAACGCGGGAAACTTGTCGACGATCACGTAGACGGGGATCGGCTTCATCACGAAGGCAAGCCGCCCCTTCTCCTCGAAGATGGACCTGAAGGGCCCGGATTTCAACTTGTTCACGATGGAGGGCGCGATGCCGCCCGCGAGATAGACGCCGCCCTTGGCCTGCATGGTCATGGCGGCATCGCCCGCCACGCGGGCGAGCCACACGATGAACTGGTCCAGCGTCTTCACCGCCGCCGGGTCAGCCCCGGCAAGGGCCGCCTGCAGCACGGCCTCGGGCGTCTCAAGGGTCGGCCTTTCCGCCACCGCGCGATACATGCGCAGGAGGCCTCCGCCGGTGATCGCATCTTCCGCCTCGAAGAGAACGCCGGGCTTGGACATCCTGTCGCGCCAGTCGAACTCGGCTTGCGTGACGACGGGGAGCGTGATGTGCCCCACCTCGCCCGGCAGTGCCATCCAGCCGCCCAGCGGCAGCGGCGCCAGCGTTGCCATGCCGAGCCCGGTGCCGGGGCCGAGCACGATCTTCACGGAGGGCTTCTGCGGCAGCTCGCCGCCGATCTGGACGACGTCCTCGCCATCGAGATGGGGGAGCGCCAAGGCGAGCGCCTCGAAATCATTGAGCAGGCGGAACTGGCGGGCATCCGCGGCCCTGCGCAGCGACTCCCGCGTGAAGCTCCAGTTGCGGTTGGTGAGGTGCACTACCTCGCCCTCGACCGGGCCTGCCACCGCGATGGCCGCACCCGCCAGCTGCGAAACGCCCTTGGCCTTCACATAGGCCGCGATCGAGTCTTCCAGCGAAGCGAAATTGTCGTTCTTCTGGACGGCGACCTCAGCCACCCGCGTCGTCCCGGGCTCAACCAGCCCGAAGCGCGAATTGGTGCCTCCGATATCGCCGACAAGTGCCAGTTCCGTCATGGCTTTTCCCCCGGTCCCTCAACTGCCACGGAAGCCGCTTTTCGGCAAGCTTTACCAGCCCACAAAAGCCGTCTAGGAAGCCCGTCACCCTTCATTTTTCAGGTTTCAAGTGACCAACCCGCTCGAACAGGAAGTGGCGCGCCGGCGCACCTTCGCCATCATCTCCCACCCGGACGCCGGCAAGACCACGCTGACCGAAAAGCTCCTCCTGTTCGGCGGCGCCATCCAGCTTGCCGGCCAGGTCCGCGCCAAGGGCGACCGCCGCCGCACCCGCTCCGACTGGATGTCGATCGAGCGCGCCCGCGGCATCTCGGTCGTCACCTCGGTCATGACCTTCGAGTATGACGGCACGGTCTTCAACCTGCTCGACACGCCCGGCCACGAGGACTTCTCGGAAGACACCTACCGCACGCTCACCGCCGTCGACGCGGCGGTGATGGTCATCGACGCCGCCAAGGGCATCGAGGCCCGCACGCGCAAGCTCTTCGAGATCTGCCGCCTGCGTGACATTCCCATCATCACCTTCGTCAACAAGATGGACCGCGAGGCGCGCGATCCCCTCGACCTCCTTGATGAGATCGAGAAGGGCCTGGCGCTCAGCGTCGCCCCCATGGTCTGGCCCATCGGCCAGGGCAAGGACTTCGCCGGCACCTATGACTTGAACTCGCCGCGCGTCCGCCAGCTCGAGCAGGACCCGGCGGGCGTCCCTGTCTCCGGCCCCGATGACCCGCTGATCCCGACGCTGGTCAAGCCCGACACCTTCGCCAAGTGGCGCGACGAGATCGACCTGGTGAAGGACCTCTGCACCAGCTTCGACCGGCAGGCCTTCCTCGAGGGCCATCTTTCGCCCGTCTATTTCGGTTCGGCATTGAAGAATTTCGGCGTGCGCGATCTTCTCGAAGCCCTGATCGCCTATGCGCCGCCGCCGCGCGACCAGCAGGCAGCGGGCCGCGTGGTGCACGCCACCGAGCCGAAGATGACCGGCATCGTCTTCAAGATCCAGGCCAACATGGACCCGAACCACAGGGACCGCATTGCCTTCATGCGGCTGGCCTCGGGCAAGCTCACGCGCGGCATGAAGGCGAAGCTCGTGCGCACCGGCAAGACGGTGGCGCTCAACGCGCCGCAGTTCTTCTTCGCGCAGGACCGTTCGATCGCGGACGAGGCCTTCGCGGGTGACGTGGTGGGCATTCCCAACCATGGTCTCCTGCGCATCGGCGACACGCTGACGGAGGGTGAGGACGTGGTCTTCACCGGAGTGCCCAGCTTCGCGCCCGAAATCCTGCGCCGCGTGAAGCTCGGCGACCCGATGAAGGCCAAGAAGCTGCGCGAGGCGCTGCAGCAGCTGGCGGAGGAGGGGGTCGTTCAGCTCTTCATCCCGGCCGATGGCTCGCCTGCCATCGTCGGCGTCGTCGGCGCGCTGCAGCTCGACGTGCTGGCAGACCGGCTGGCCAATGAATATGGCGTTCCCGCCAGCTTCGAGCCGGCGCGCTACGAGGTGATGCGCTGGATCACCTGCGACGTCCCCAAGAAGCTCGACGAGTTCATCGCCAACAACCGCTTCTCGATCGCGCATGACCTTGACGGCGACCCGGTCTTCATGGCGCAATCGGCCTTCAACCTGAACTACACGCTCGAGCGCGCGCCGGAGATCCGCACCACCGAGATCAAGGAAATGCACAAGCCGCAATGACAGCGCTGGCCGCCCAGTACCTGCCCTCGGGCTTCGGTCTCGCCCACGCGGCGGCCATCGTGCTCGTCCTCGCCTTGTGGGGATTCTACACGCCCATCCTCGGGCTTCTTGGCCGCGGCTCGCTCAATTCACAGCTGCATGCCGTGCGGCTGCGGTGGTTCGAGGTGCACCAGGGCGCCGAGCGCGAGCACCGCGTCTTCGATGCGATCATGCTCGGGCACATCTCCAATTCGATTTCCTACTTCGGCTCCGGCACGCTTCTCGTGCTGGCGGGCCTCGTCGGCGCGCTCGCCAACGTCAACAGCGTCTATCTGCTGACGCGTGGCCTTGCCTTCGTCGATCACAGCATGCCGCTCGAGCTGTTCACGCTCTGCGTCTTCCTTCTTACGGCCATTCTTGCCCAGTGCTTCTTCTCCTTCACCTATGCGCTGCGCAAGATGGCCTATACCTTCGCAATGCTCGGGGGCCTGCAGGCCTCGAAGGCCGATACGCCGCAGGCCCGCGTGATGGGCGAACAATCCGCCGTGGTGCTCACCGAGGCGGTGCGCTCCATCAACACCGGCATCCGCGGCTATTACTATGCCGTGGCCGCCATGTTCCTCTTCGCCGGCCCCTGGGTCTGCATCGCCGCGACGCTCGCCATCACGGCGCTGCTCTATTACCGCCAGCTCTTTTCGCCCACCGCCGTGGCCATTGCGAAATATGTCGACGTGCTGAAGGGCGCGAAGGACTAGGGCGCACATGGCGCCGGGATGACGCCATCCGAGAGGGAGATTCTACCTCAGCCGCCGCGGCTTCACCGGCGCGGCGTTGAGCGGGTCCTCCGGCCAGGCGTGCTTCGGGTATCTTCCGCGCATGTCGGAGCGGACACTCGGATAGCCGTTGGTCCAGAAGGTTTCGAGTGACTGGGTGACGGCGAGGGGGCGGCCTGCCGGTGAGAGGAGCTCGATACGCAAGGGGCTGCGGCCTTCGGCGATGGCGGGGGTTCGGGCGAGGCCGAACATTTCCTGCAGCCTCACGCGCAGCACGGGGTCGCCCTCGGTCTCGTAGTCGATGCGGACGTCGGCACCCGAGGGCACCTCGATGCGCACAGGCGCGAGGCGGTCCAACTTGCGGGCCAGTTCATGCGGGATCAGCGACTGGATGATCTGGTGCATGTCGAGGCGGTCGAGATGGGCCCTGCGGCTGATGCCGGCGAGATACGGGGTGAGCCAGTCGGCGAGGCTCGCAAGCAGGGCCTCATCCGAGAGGTCGGGCCAGCCCTCCTCCGGATAGAGGCGGCGGAGAAACATGGCCCGCGCCCGGAGGATCCTGGCGCCATCGGTCCAGGGCAGCGCGGCGAGGCCCATGTCGCGCACGCCCTCGGTCATCGCCTCGGCGATCAGTGTGGGGTCGGCGTTGGCGGAGGGCTTCTCCTCCAGCACCAACTGGCCGAGACGGCGCGACTTCGACGCGCTCACCGCCTTGGTGCGGCTGTCCCAGAAGACGCCGTCGCGGGCTTCGATCTGGTCCCGGAAGTGCTCCTCGATCTCCTTCAGCGACAGGGGTGCCGCGAGGAAGATCTTCTGGTCACCAGAGGCGCCGTCGGTTGTTGCCACCGCGAGGAAATCCTGCGTCACCAGCGCGTCATGCTCCGGCAGCACCGCACCGCCGCCGCCGGAGAGCCGATAGCGCCGGTCGCCGCCGCGGCGCTGGGCAATGCGGTCCGGGAAGGCATAGGAGATCAGCACGCCGGCGCTGACGTCGCTTTCCTCATCCTTGATGCCGGCGATCTGGCGGATCTGTTTCGCCGACTGGCGGATGCGGTCGCGTGCGCCGCCGCGGAGATGCGACAGGCGCGAGGTGATGTCGACACCCGCATCGCGCGGCAGGCCATCGCGTTCGGACAGCATGGCGGCGAGGTCGGCGGCGAGCGCGCTGTTGCCCTTCACCACCATGTGAGCAAGTCGCGGGTGCAGCGGCAGGCGCACCATCTGCTTGCCCATGGCGGTGATCTTGTTGTCGTGATCGAGCGCTTCGAGGCGCCGCAGCAGGTCCTGAGCCTGGGCGAATGGAGCCGCGGGCGGCGGATCGAGCCAGGGCAGCGATTTTGGATCGGTGACGCCCCAGGCGGCGAGTTCCAGCACGAGGGGGGCCAAGTCGGCGACGAAGATCTCCGGCTCGTCATGGGGCTTCAGCGCGCGCGATTCCGCTTCGGGCCAGAGGCGATAGCCGATGCCGGGGCCGAGCCGTCCGGCACGGCCGCGGCGCTGGTCGGCGCTGGCCATCGACACGCGCACGGTCTCGAGCGCCGTCATGCCGGAGGCGGGGTCGAAGCGCGGCACGCGCTTGAAGCCGCAGTCGATGACGGCGCCGATGCCGTCGATGGTGAGGCTCGTCTCGGCGATTGTGGTGGCCAGCACCACCTTGCGCTCGCCCGGCGGTGAGGGCCGGATCGCCGCGTCCTGCTCGGCAAAGCTCATGGCGCCGTAGAGCGGGCGGACCACGGTGTTCCTCGGCAGGCCGGAGGTGTTGAGCGCTTCCTCGGTGCGGCGGATCTCGGCCTCGCCGGGGAGGAAGACGAGGATGGACTTGTCCGTCTCGTCCAGCGCGCGGTGAACGGCACGCACGGCATCGGCCGAGATGGTCTGGCGCTGGGCCTTGTCGAGGTGGCGCGTCTCGACCGGGAAGACGCGGCCCGGCGCATCGATGACGGGCGCATTGCCGAGATGTGCCGCGACGCGCGCGGCATCGAGTGTGGCCGACATGACGAGGATCTTGAGGTCGTCGCGAAGCCCGCGCTGGATGTCGAGGGTGAGGGCGAGGCCGAGATCGGCATCGAGCGAGCGTTCGTGGAATTCGTCGAAGATGACGAGGCCGGTGCCGGCGAGTTCCGGGTCCTGCTGAAGCCTCCGGGTGAGGATGCCCTCGGTGACGACCTCGATGCGGGTTTTCGCCGAGACGCGGCGTTCGAGGCGGACGGTGTAGCCCACGGTCTCGCCCACCGCCTCGCCCAGCGTCTCCGCCATGCGATGCGCGGCATTGCGCGCCGCGAGGCGCCGCGGTTCGAGCATGACGATCTTCTGGCCCTTGAGCCAGGGTGCATCGACGAGCTTCAGGGGAACGCGCGTGGTCTTGCCCGCCCCCGGCTCGGCGACGAGGAGGGCCGCGGGGCCCCTGGCGAGGGCGTCGGAAAGCTGCGGGATGATCTGGTCGACGGGGAAATCCATTGGGGGATCACCTCGGCGGGGCGGCGGGGAATGTCAAGGGAGGCTGATGAGATGTGTGCATACGTCTTCCTGCCTCACTCCCTGTCCTCTCTGCTTCATCATGCCCGGGCTTGTCCCGGGCATCCTTTTGGTGGCCGCAAGAAAGGATCGCCGGGACAAGCCCGGCGATGATGAGGACGATATGGGAAGAGGGGGGAAGGTGATTGGCTCTTTACACCATCTCCCGCGCCCAGGGCGGGTTGGCGCCGGGCCTGGAGCAGGTGATCGACGCGGCCTTGGCGGCGAAGCCGAGCGCCAGGGCAAGGTCCTCGGCCTCGAGTGCGGAGAGCTTCGTCTTGTCGAGCAGTTTCATGGCGCGGAGTGCGGTGAGGAGGCCGGCGGTGAAGGTGTCCCCTGCCCCGACCGTGTCGGCGACCTTCACCTTCTGGGCCGCCATGCTCATGAAGCCCTGCGCGGTGAAGGCCTCGACGCCCCTGGCGCCGCGGGTGACGACGACCAGCTTGGCGCCCAGCTTCAGCCACTTCTTCGCCGCCGCTGCGGCGTCATCCTTGCCGGTCATCCAGGCCACGTCCTCGTCCGACACCTTCACGATGTCGGCCATGGCGATCATGCGGGTGAGGCGCGCCATGTGCTTCCTGCGGTCCCTGATCATGCCGGGGCGGATGTTGGGGTCGAGGCAGATGACGCGGGCCTTGGACTCGCGCTTCATCAGCTGTTCGAGGGTCTCGCCGCCGGGCTCCGGGATCAGGCTTATCGAGCCGAAATGCAGCGCCTGGACCTTCTTGTCGAGCTTCGGCAGGTCGCGCCTCGTCAGCATGCGGCCGGCCGAATTGTCGTCGAAGAAGGAGTAGCGGGCGTGGCCCTTGGTGAGCTTGACGAAGGCCAGCGTCGAGGGCCTGTCCCAGTCCTTGATGAAGGACAGGCTGACCTTGGAGGCCTTGAGGCCGTCGCGGAGCATGTCGCCGAAGAAGTCGGTCGACAGACCGGTGAACAGGCCGACCGGCACACCGAGGCGGCCCAGGGCGATGGCGGTGTTATAGACCGAGCCGCCGCAGACCGGTTCATAGGCAGGAGCACCATCTGCCGTTTTTCTAGGCAGAAAATCGATCAGGGCCTCGCCGCAACACAGGATCATGCCGTCCTCCCAAACTGCTGATTTTTAAGCAATCATGGGCCATTTCAGTGAGGATTGCAATAAATCACCTGCCCTGACGTATTGCCGCCTTCATTGACTCGTAATCGAAAGCCGCTATTTGAGTGGCGCACATCAAAAGTCGGTTGAAAGACATAATATGACCCCGCGCATCATCCCGGTGGAGCTGTTCGACCTCGTGGTCTTCGGCGCCACGGGCGACCTGTCCCAGCGCAAGCTGCTGCCCGCGCTGTTCCACCGCGACCTGCAGGGCCAGATCCCGCCGGGCTCGCGCATCATCGGCTGCTCGCGCCGCAGCCTGACGAACGAGGCGTTCCAGGCCTTTGCCAGAAAGGCGATCGAAGACCACGTGCCGGAGGCCGACCGCCCGGCCGACGTGATGGCCCGCTTCCTCGAGCGCGTGAGCTATGTGACGGCGGATGCCGCGCAGGATGCAGGCTGGGCCGAGCTCGGCAAGCTGCTGAAGCCCGAATCTCATCGCATCCGGGTGTTCTACCTTGCGGTGGGGCCGGACCTGTTCGGCCCGATCTGCGACCGCTTGGGCGCCTATCACCTCGTCACGCCGCAGACCCGCGTGGTGATCGAGAAGCCGCTCGGCAAGTCCGGCGCCTCGGCGCATGCGCTGAACGAGTCCATCGGCAAGGTGTTCAAGGAACCGCAGATCTACCGCATCGACCATTATCTCGGGAAGGAGACGGTGCAGAACCTGATGGCGCTGCGCTTCGCCAATGCCCTGTTCGAGCCCGTGTGGAACTCGGGCCACATCGACCATGTGCAGATCACGGTGGCGGAGACGCTGGGCGTCGAGGGCCGCGCGGGCTACTACGACACCGCGGGCGCGCTCAGGGACATGGTGCAGAACCACATGCTGCAGCTGTTGTGTCTGGTGGCGATGGAGCCGCCGACCTCGACCCAGGCCGATGCGCTGCGCGACGAGAAGCTCAAGGTGCTGAAGTCGCTGAAGCCGATTACCGCCGAGGCCGTGCCCAACGTCACCGTGCGCGGGCAGTATCGCGCCGGTGCTGCGAATGGCGGGGCTGTGAAGGGCTATCTCGAGGAGCTGGGCTCCGCGACGTCGAAGACCGAGACCTTCGTGGCGCTCAAGGCCGAGATCAACAACTGGCGCTGGGCGGGTGTTCCCTTCTATCTCCGCACCGGCAAGCGGCTGCCCTCGCGCGTCTCCGAGATCGTGGTCACCTTCAAGCCGATTCCGCATTCGGTGTTTGACGGGCAGGCGGGGCCGATCGCGCCCAACCGCCTCGTCATCAGGCTCCAGCCCGACGAGGGCGTGAAGCTATGGCTGATGATCAAGGACCCGGGCCCCGGCGGCATGCGGCTCTCCAACGTGCCGCTCGACATGAGCTTCGCGGATGCCTTCAACGTGCGCAATCCGGATGCCTATGAGCGGCTCATCATGGACGTGGTGCGCGGCAACCAGGCGCTGTTCATGCGCCGCGACGAGGTGGAAGCGGCCTGGGGCTGGATCGACCCGGTGCTCGATGCGTGGGCCGCCTCTTCGGAACTCCCGAAGCAATATACCGCGGGCACATGGGGCCCATCTTCCGCCGTGGCGCTGATCGAACGCGACGGCCGCACATGGTACGAGGACCAGGACATTGATTGAAGCCGAACGCATCTTCGAGGCCCGCGAGGCGCTGGCCGAGGGTCTGGCGCGTGACGTGGGCGACGAGCTCGCCCGCGCCATCGAGGCCAAGGGCAAGGCGACGCTCGCCGTTTCCGGCGGCACCACGCCGAAGCTGTTCTTCGAGAAGCTGTCGCAGGCCGACATTCCGTGGAGCAGGGTCTCGGTGACGCTGGTCGACGAGCGCCAGGTGCCGGAAAGCTCCGAACGCTCCAACGCCCGGCTCGTGCGCCAGCACCTGTTGCAGAACAAGGCCGCCGCCGCGCGCTTCGTGCCGCTGGTCGACAATCCGGATGCCGCGAAGCTTCCCGGCTTCGACGTCGCCGTGCTGGGCATGGGCAATGACGGGCACACGGCATCGTTCTTCCCCGGCGGCGATACGCTGGCGGAAGCCATTGACGGCGAAACGCCCAAGCGCCTCATCGCCATTTCGGCGCCCGGTGCGGGCGAGCCACGCCTCACCTTCACGCTACCGGTGCTCGAATCCGCGGGCCGCCTTGCGCTTCACATCGAAGGCGCCGAGAAGAAGCAGGTGCTGACCAAGGCTCTGGGCGAAGGCCCCGAGGAAGACATGCCGGTGCGCGCGGTGCTGCGCAGTGCCGCACCCGTGACGCTCTACTGGTGCCCATAGAGGTGAAGCCATGGCCGTGAACGAGACGATTTCCGCCGTCACCGAAAACATCATCGCGCGCAGCCGCGCCCCGCGCCGCCGCTACCTCGACAAGATCGACGCCGCCATCGCGCTGAGCCCCAAGCGCAAGGCGCTGGGCTGCGCCAACATCGCGCATGGCTTCGCCGCCTGCGGGCCGCATGACAAGAACGCGCTGCGCAATGGCAATGCGCCGAACCTCGCCATCGTCACCGCCTATAACGACATGCTCTCGGCGCACCAGCCCTTCGAGACCTATCCCGCCATGATCCGCGAGGCGGCGCGTGCGGTGGGCGGCACCGCGCAGGTGGCTGGTGGCGTTCCCGCCATGTGCGATGGCGTGACCCAGGGCGAGACCGGCATGGAGCTCTCGCTGTTCTCGCGCGACGTGATCGCGCTGTCGACGGCGGTGGCGCTCTCGCACCAGATGTTCGATGCGGCGGTCTATCTCGGTGTCTGCGACAAGATCGTGCCGGGGCTCATCATCGGCGCCCTGTCGTTCGGGCATCTACCCGCTGTGTTCATCCCCGCCGGCCCGATGACCAGCGGGCTTCCCAATGACGAGAAGGCCAAGATCCGCCAGCTCTATGCGGAAGGAAAGGTGGGCCGCGACCAGCTGCTCGAAGCCGAGGCCCTGTCCTATCACGGCCCCGGCACCTGCACCTTCTACGGCACGGCGAATTCCAACCAGATGCTGATGGAGATCATGGGGCTGCATCTGCCGGGCTCGACCTTCGTCAACCCCAATACGCCGTTGCGCGATGCAATCACGCGTGAGAGTGCCAGGCGCGCCCTCTCCATCACCGCACTCGGCAACGACTACCAGCCGATCGGCCGCATCTATGACGAGAAGGCGGTGGTGAATGGCGTCGTGGGCTTGCTCGCCACCGGCGGTTCGACCAACCACACCATGCACCTGATCGCCATGGCGGCCGCCGCGGGCATCGCGCTCACCTGGGAAGACCTCGCCGAGCTTTCGCAGGCCGTGCCGCTGATGGCGCGCGTCTACCCGAACGGCAAGGCAGATGTGAACCACTTCAATGCGGCAGGCGGCATGGGCTTCCTGATCCGCGAACTGCTGGGCGCGGGCCTGCTGCACGAGGACGTGCAGACCATCATGGGCACCGGGCTTTCGGGCTATACCAGGGAAGCGAAGCTCGGCGCGGATGGCGAGCTCATCTATGCCGATGCTGTTCACAAGAGTGCGGATGAGAAGGTGCTGCGCGGCGCGCGCGATCCCTTCCAGCCGACGGGCGGCCTCAACGTGCTTTCCGGCAATCTCGGGCTCTCGGTCATCAAGACCTCGTCGATCCCGGCGGACCGCCATGTGATCGAGGCGCCGGCGAAAGTGTTCCACTCGCAGGAGGAGCTGCAGGCGGCCTTCAAGGCGGGCGAGCTCAACCGCGACGTCGTGGCGGTGGTGCGCTTCCAGGGGCCGAAGGCCAATGGCATGCCGGAGCTCCACCGCCTCACCCCGCCGCTCGCCGTGCTGCAGGAGCGTGGCCTCAAGGTGGCGCTCGTCACCGATGGCCGCATGTCGGGCGCATCCGGCAAGGTGCCGGCTGCCATTCACCTGACGCCGGAAGCTGCCGATGGCGGGCCGATCGCCAAGATCCGCGATGGCGACATGATCCGCCTCGATGCCGATCAAGGCACGCTCGAGGTGCTGGCCGATCTCTCGGCGCGCGAGGCGGTCAAGGCCGATCTCGCCGCCAATGAGGTGGGCACCGGCCGCGAGCTGTTCCAGATGTTCCGCCGCAACGCGGGCCGCGCCGACCAGGGCGCATCGATTTTCGAGGCTGTGTGATGACGAAGACCTATCAGAAGGGTCTCGCCGAGGCCCTGGCGCTGGCGCCGGTCGTGCCGGTGATGGTGATCGAGAAGGTGGAAGACGCCGTGCCGCTGGCGCGCGCGCTCGTCAATGGCGGGCTCCCCGTTCTCGAGATTACGCTCCGGACTGAGAAGGCGATGGACTGCATCCGCGCCATCATCGCCGAGGTCGAGGGTGCCATCGTCGGTTCCGGCACGGTGCTGACGCCGGAACAGCTGCGCGACTGCGACCGGCTCGGCTGCAAGTTCGCCGTGTCGCCGGGGTCGACCGGCCGGTTGCTGGGTGCGGCGGAGGATTACGACATCGCCCTTCTGCCGGGCGGCGTCACCGCGTCGGAGTGCATGGCGCTCTTGGAATGGGGCTATGCCATCCAGAAGTTCTTCCCCGCGGAACCTGCGGGCGGCACGGCCTATCTGTCGTCTCTCGCATCTCCCCTGCCGCAAATCCGCTTCTGCCCGACGGGCGGGATCACGCCCGAAAAGGCAGTAAGCTATCTGAAGCTCTCCAATGTCATCACCGTCGGCGGCTCGTGGATGGCGCCGAAGAAGCTGGTCGAGGCGAAGGACTGGGCCGGGATCGAAAAACTGGCTGCCGAGGCGGCGCAACTCAAGCCGTAGGTTACCCGCCTATAGCGGTGTCACCCCGGCGATGGCCGCGGTCCCACTTTGGTTCGGCAGATACGGCACGAAGGGGGGCCCCGGCTTTCGCCGGGGTGACGGTCTGATTGGAATGTTTCATCCCCATTCACCACCGACTCGCCCTAACCTCGCCCCATGCTGGATGATGCCTCCTTCCGCGAGATCACCCTCGCGAATCCCGACGGCCTCGGGGAGCTCGGCCTGCCGCAGTGCTTTCCCCCTTACATCCGTCATCCCGGCGAAGGCAGAGGGAGGGGGCGGCGCCTGCACACATGCTCATCATACGCGGGCTTGTCCCGCGTATCCTTTTTGCCGGCCCCGCAAAGGATGCCCGGGACAAGCCCGGGCATGATGCGTGGAGGGGGACTCAACCGTGCACTCTTAGGAATCTTCTTCTAGATTTTTTTCGTACCATGTGATATATACCCGCCACTCCTCCCCAACGAGGTCCTGCTCGCGACGGTGAGCTCGGGCGGGGTGGAGGGCAGGCCTGCGGGTGTGGCTCAACGTAATCCACACTCCCGGGGGCCGAAAAGGAGACCCGGGGGCATTACGACCCTCGCGCCCTCAGGGCAAGCCGGGGCAGTCCAGGGGACTGTTGCGCAAGCTCTCCTTCGAAGGCCTCACCCTGCCAGATGCGGGCGCTGCTCAGGGCTCCGCCGCCGGTCCCACAAGGATCGGCACACCGCGCCGGGCAGCGCCCGCGCCTCCCGCTTGCTCCCGGAGGGACAAGGGCCACCCTCGCAAGGGATGCCCCATGGCTGCGGCCCCGCCAGTGCTTGACCTCCCCACCCGCCAATGCCAAACACCCCGGCAATCATGATTGACACCGCCCATATCCGGAATTTCTCCATCATCGCCCACATCGACCACGGCAAGTCGACCCTTGCCGACCGGTTGATCCAGCTCTGCGGGGCCGTGTCCGACCGCGAGATGGTGGACCAGATCCTCGACTCGATGGACATCGAGCGCGAGCGCGGCATCACCATCAAGGCCAATACCGTCCGTCTCGACTACACCGCGAAGAACGGCGAGAAATACGTGTTGAACCTCATCGACACGCCCGGCCACGTCGACTTCGCCTATGAGGTCTCGCGCTCGCTCGCCGCCTGCGAGGGTTCGCTCCTCGTCGTCGACGCCTCGCAGGGTGTTGAGGCGCAGACGCTCGCCAACGTCTACCAGGCGATCAACAACAACCACGAGATCGTGCCGGTCCTCAACAAGGTCGACCTGCCGGCGGCCGATGCCGACCGCGTGCGCCAGCAGATCGAGGACGTGATCGGCATCGATGCCTCGGATGCGATCCCCATTTCCGCCAAGACCGGCGTCGGCGTGCCTGACGTGCTCGAAGCCATCGTCCACCGCCTCCCCGCCCCCAAGGGTGACCGCAGCAAGCCCTTGAAGGCACTCCTCGTCGACAGCTGGTACGACCCCTATCTCGGCGTCGTCGTCCTCGTGCGCATCATCGATGGCGTGATGAAGAAGGGCCAGAAGGTTCGCCTCGTCTCGACCAACGCGGTCTACCAGCTCGAGCGCGTGGGCGTGTCGCGCCCCAAGAAGGAAACCGTGGACGAGCTCGGCCCCGGCGAAATCGGCTTCTTCACCGCGTCCATCAAGCAGGTGGCCGACACCCGTGTGGGTGACACCATCGTCGATGAAAAGAACATGGACGTCGTGCCGCTGCCGGGCTTCCGGCCCGCACAGTCCGTCGTCTTCGCCGGCTTCTTCCCCGTCGATGCGGCGCGCTTCGAGGAGCTGCGCGAGGCCATGGGCAAGCTCCGCCTCAACGACGCGAGCTTCACCTATGACATGGAAACCTCCGCGGCCCTGGGCTTCGGTTTCCGCTGCGGCTTCCTCGGCCTGCTGCATCTCGAAATCGTCCGTGAGCGGATCGAGCGCGAGTTCAACGTCGACATCATCACGACGGCACCCTCCGTCATCTACAAGGTTAACCTGCGCGACGGCTCGCACCTCGACCTGCACAATCCGGCGGATCTTCCCGACCAGACGCTGATCGAATCGATCGAGGAGCCGTGGATCGAGGCGACCATCCTCGTCCCCGACGACTATCTGGGTTCCGTCCTCAAGCTCTGCGAGGATCGGCGCGGCCGCCAGAAGCAGCTCACCTATGCGGGTTCGCGCGCCATGGTGGTCTATGACCTGCCGCTCAACGAAGTCGTGTTCGACTTCTACGACCGGCTCAAGTCGGTCTCGCGCGGCTATGCCTCCTTCGACTACAAGATGATCGGCTACGAGGAGGGCGACCTGGTGCGCTTGGGCATCCTCGTCAATGCCGAGCCCGTCGATGCGCTGGCCATGATCGTGCACCGCGCGCGCGCCGAGCAGCGCGGCCGCGTGATGTGCGAGAAGCTGAAGGAGCTGATCCCGCGCCACATGTTCCAGATCCCCATCCAGGCGGCGATCGGCGGCAAGATCGTGGCGCGCGAGACGCTCTCGGCGCTGCGCAAGGACGTGACGTCCAAGTGCTATGGCGGCGACATCAGCCGCAAGAAGAAGCTTCTCGACAAGCAGAAGGAAGGCAAGAAGAAGATGCGGCAGTTCGGCAAGGTCGAAATCCCGCAGGAGGCCTTCATCTCCGCCCTCAAGATGGACGAAAACTGAGCGGGCCGCGCGTCACCCACCAGCCCGCCAGCCACCAGCAGGCGAGCGCGATGAGCGCCCCCGCATAGCCGTCCACTGCATAATGCCAGGCCAGCAGAACCGAGCCGAGCATGATCAGCACGGCAAAGACGCCGCTGAACCAGGCCAGCCAGCGAAGGCCCGAGGCGCGGGCGCACAGGAAGAACAGTACCGATGAACCCACATGCATCGACGGCATGGCGGAGATGCCGGAGATCACGCCCTTGCTCGTCACGTAGCTGTCCCACACCATGTCCTGCGTGGTGACCGCCCAGATCGGGTAGAGCGCGTTGGTCCACCTGAGATAGCTCATCAGCCCGTGATAGGGATCGGGTCCCAGGGCAACGCGGCTGTAGAAGCATGGCCCCGCCGACGAGAAGATCGTTCCCATCAGGATGGTCCCCGTGATCCAGAGCAGAACATAGGCAAGGAGGAACTGCTGGCGCAGGACAGTGTCCCGGTCACGGTAACCCTGCCAGATCACGAAACCCATCATCATGAAGAACCACAGGTTATAGGCGACGTTCATGAACAGGGTGACGAGGGGATAGCCGAACAGCGGCATCAGCCACTGGTGGGGCAGCAGGCCAAAGTGCAGCGACCTGTCCAGCAGCATGAAGGTTTCATCCCAGCTGAACGGGTTTGCCCTCGGAATGTTGGATTTGATGTTGGTGAAGCCGATGGCGAAGATGCCGGTCGCGATCAGCACATGGAAGCCGTTGGAAATCCGGCCCGGAGTGAGGATGCCGTTGAACAGGTCGTCGATCAGCGCCAGCGTGGGACTGCCGGAATAGCCCGAGCGCCACAGCCGCACGAGTTTCGCGAACAGGCGCCAGCTGACGATGCCGGCGACCAGGATGAGCGCCGCAGTGCTGGCGAGGCCCGCGAGGCCCAGCGACAGCGGCTCACCCAGCAGGTGGCTCTGAACCAGGCCCGCCAGATATGTCCCGACACACAGGACATAGATTGTGAAGTGGGTCCGGAACCCGGACAGCAGGGCAACCGCCCTGTCGCGGAACCAGCGGGCGGCAAGGTGACTGAGGCGCGTGGCCTGCACGCTCGTAACGGCAATCATGGAGGTCCCTGAACGTAGCCTTTTTCATAGCGCAGTCTCACTTAAGGATGTGTTTTTCCCGTGAACCGCCGTTGTGCTGGACCGTAGTTTGGAATGATTCTAATATGTGGCCTCATACTTGGATTGCGGACTGTGAAGAGCTTCTCCGACCTGACGGAACAGGAACTACTCGCCCTGGCGATTTCCAGCGAGGATGACGACGCCCGCGCCTATGCCGGCTTCGCCCACGCCCTCATGGATACGTATCCGGCCTCTGCAAAGGTCTTCGTCGAGATGGCGGAGGAGGAGCACGAGCATCGCCGCTGGCTCACCGACCTCTATGCCAAGAAGTTCGGCGACTTCATTCCGCTGATCCGGCGTTCTGACATACAGGGCTTCGTGCGCCACAAGCCGGCCTGGACCATCGGCAAGATGAACATCGAGGAGATGCGCCAGCGTGCCGAGGTGATCGAACTCGAGAATTACTGCTTCTATAAGCAGGCGGCCGAGCGCAGCAACGACCCCCAGGTGCGCAAGCTGCTGCTGGAACTGGCGGAGGCCGAGAAGGGCCACGAATCGATCGCGGTGAAGCTGGGGACGACCCATCTCACGGCTGACGCCAAGATCGAGGAGGGAGAGGCCAAGCGCCGGCTGTTCCTGCTTCAGGTGATCCAGCCGGGCCTCGTCGGCCTGATGGACGGATCGGTGTCGACCCTGGCGCCGCTGTTCGCCGCTGCCTTCGCCACCCACAACACGTGGGAGACCTTTCTGGTCGGTACGGCGGCCTCGGTCGGAGCGGGCATTTCCATGGGTCTTGCCGAGGGCCTTTCGGATGATGGCAAGCTGACCGGGCGCGGTCATCCGCTCATCCGCGGGCTTGCCGCCGGCATCATGACGGCGGTGGGCGGCCTCGGCCATGCGCTACCCTATCTCATTCCCGATTTCTGGGTCGCCACCTGGCTGGCCATCGCTGTGGTCTTCGTCGAGCTCTGGGCGATTTCCTGGATCCGCTACAAATACATGGATACGCCCTTCCTGAAGGCGGCGTTCCAGATCGCGGTCGGGGGCTTCCTGGTGTTCCTGACCGGCATTCTCATCGGCAGTGCCTGATGTTCAGGCGAGCCTGATCAGGACTGCGCCCGCCACGATCAGCGCTGCGCCGGCAAGCCGCGGCAGGCTCACGGTTTCCTTGAGAACGCGCATCGACAGCAGCATGACGACGAGGATGCTGGTCTCGCGCAGGGCAGCGACACTGGCGATCGGCGCCTTGGTCATGGCCCAGATGGCAATCCAGTAGGCGCCGACGGAGAGCAGGGCCCCCACCACGCCGGTCTTCCAGTAGGGCGCCACTTCCCGCACGATGCCGGGGCCGCGAAGGCCAATTGCGGTCGCCGCAAGGAAGAGAGCATCGAAGACGAACACCATGCCGGCATAGGACGACGGTTGCCCCGAGGCCCGCCCGCCCATGCCGTCCACAATGGTGTAGGCCGCGATGAAGACCGATGTTCCGATGGCGAAGAACATGGTGAGCCCGTCCAGCCTCAGGCCGCGGTGCCCCAAGAGGCTGATCATCCAGATGCCGAGAACGAGAATTGCCACGCCTGCGCCACCCAGCAGCGTCAGTTCTTCATGCATGAAGGTCCAGGTTACGGCCAGGGTGAGCAATGGCGCGGCGCCACGTGCAATGGGATAGACCTGGCTGAGGTCACCGGTGCGATAACTGCGGGCAAGGAACAGGTTGTAGCCCAGGTGCAGCACACCCGAGGCGAGGGCATAGGGGAGGCTTGCCAGCGCGGGCGCAGGGAAGACCAGCAGCATGGCCAGCCCCATGAATCCCATCAGCGTCTGGATCAGGCACAGGGACAGGAACCGGTCCAGCTTCAGCTTGACCAGCACGTTCCAGCCTGCATGCATCACCGCCGCGGCCAGCACGGCGAGGAAAACCGAAAGTTCCAAGGAAGGCGCTCCAGCCTTCCGGCTTAGCGCAGCCCCGGAGGCCGCGCCAGCATCTTCACGGGCATGGGGCGGGGGTGCAGGCCAGCGTCACGGACTGGCGCGGGCGCATGACAACCTTTTTCTCCAGCTTGATGCCCCCGAACATCTGCATTCCGGGAGCTGTGTCCCCCAATGCCAAGAATGGCATGCAGAGCACCGCCACGACCACATCCTTGCCATCGTTCGTAAGCTCGCCGACGGGGTCTCTGGTGGTGGGAGTTTGCGTGGTGCAAGCCGTGCCGTTGGCCGAGGACTTCTTCCATCGCGTTTTGATGGTGCCTGCTTCCTGGTAGAAATTATACAAATCGATGTGCATCGTCGAGACGTCCACGGGCCTCAGCGCCAGTTCGACGGCGACGAAGTAGTCATCGATCGAGGTCGACGCGATCTCCGTGTCGTGCCGGGTCACGAGGTCTGCGACCAGTTCCGTGGCCGCGGCAACCTTCCGCTTCATGGCAATCAGCTGTGTCAGGTTGAAGGTGCCGAGCACCAAAGCGATGAGCAACGGGGCCACGATGGCAAATTCGATGGCGGCAACGCCGCGGGAAGAGCCACGCCGTCGCGACATTGCTGATGGCAGCCACGGCGCCATGTCACATCTCGTTCCGGTATACGGCAATGGCCGTCAGTCGGCTGATGCCCTGCATGCCGGGAACATTGGCGAACATGAACGTCAGGCCCGGCGTGAAAAGCTGCCAGTCATAAGTCACGATCAGCGATCCCATCTTCCCGGGGCCGCCGGGCTTGAATTCTTCGGTATAGGCCGCATCGGGACCCACATCCTTGAGGTTCGCCGGAAGCTTTCCCCTGAGTGCGGCGAAGGTGTCGGCGGTCCGCACGTCGACGGATATGCGCGATACGCATTCGTCCCTGTCCGCGAATTTCTGGCAGATCACGTTCTTCGTGAAATTCTGCGCGGTCATCTGGTTGCCCGTCGTCGCCCTATTGTCGGATGGGCCGACTTTCAGCGTCCGGATCTCGCGCGCGCCGAGTTCCGCGCTCCGCATTACCTTCGCCTTGACGTAAATGAGCAGGCTCATCTCGGCGAGCCCCATCAACAACAGGAAGAGGACCGGGGCAACGATCGCAAATTCGATCGCCGTTACACCATTTTGGCGTTCCCGTGTCCTGATGGACTCCTTCGAGAAACGGAACCTCTCCTTCATCCATGCCTCCAGCGGGCTGTTCGTGGCCGCGCCAGTGCCATTATACCGCAAAACGGGTGGTCTAAACAATCAAAGGTTTCATCAGCTACTGCGGTTGGATGCCGAATGTGAACGGGCTGTACTGGGGCACCAGCAGGTCTTCGCCCATGGCCTGCGTGGAAGAGAGGGTGTTCTTGGCCTCGGCCTGGTAGGTGAATTTGTCGAAATAGTCGTTGTTGTCGCCCAGCCGCAGGATCAGCTCGCAGTCCACGACGCAGCTGTAGGTGCGGCGCCCGGTCGGCGTGTACATCGCGACGCTGTAGCTGTCCTGAAAGATCACGCGCACCAGGTAGTCGGCCAGTTTCCCGCCTTTTGCGTCCATGGCAATCACGTTGGTCACCCCGGGGGCGCGCGGATGAAAGAAGAGTGAGGTACCATCTGTGGTGATGTCGGCAATGGCGGGATTGCCCACGACGACGGTGGACGGGGGTTCGGCAAGCTTGATCAATTGTGACTGGTTGTCGATGAGCCGCAACTCCTGGGCGGCCTCAGCAGGATGATCATGGGTCATCAGAAGCAATACTATCAGGGCCGGAAGTATTCGACAAAAAGAGCTGCTTGAGAGACGCGACATGGAACTCACCTCACACGATTGAGGGTAGCATGGCGCAGGATCGATAAACTTTCAATTAAAAATTGCGCAGATTGCCGATGTCGTTCAGAATAGGTGCTTTAGAGCAGGTGCTCACCATGCGTGACCAGCCACTCCGAGGTGTGTGCCTCGTCTTGCCGGCCCGAACTCGTGCTCAGCTCAAATGATGTGACAAAGAATTCCCCGAAGCACTCCTCTTATCTGCAATCGATAAAGATCTATGGTTGTTCATTTCTCATCATTATGACAGCTCGCCATGAGGGGAGAATTACACGGCAGAATGGAATGTATAAAGTAATATTAAAACTATACTACATTACTACTGTGGAACAACGATTTATTGTTCAAGATACTTGTAGGACGTTGAAAACAGTTCACTTGACGAAGTCATTTACTTCCCCTTAAAACGAAGTGGCGAAAAATGCTACTTATGGTTTGGTTCTGGAGAAGAGCTCTGGCCATAGTCGGTTCAACCATTGCTTGGAGTTTCAAAATGAACATTCTCGCGCGCTATCTGAGGGAGGAGTCCGGTGCAACGGCAATCGAATATGCCTTGCTGGCGGGGCTCATCGCGTTGGTCATCATCACGGCAGTCACCCAGCTGGGGACTCGAGTGAATGAGATCTTCGGCGACATCAAATCCGGCCTCAGCGGCATCTGATGCAGGGTGACTGAACCCGCATCTTGAGTGGTCAGTGGCTGGTGATGTCGCCATGCTCCTGTTTCCCCTTATCATGGTCCTGGCCGCAGCCAGGGACGTGATGACGAGGCGGATTCCAAACCGCCTCGTCATTCTCTCTGTGGTCGCCTTTTTCCCTCTCGCGCTGATCGCCGGCATGCCGTGGTGGCTTGTGCTTGTTCACGGCGCCACCGCAGCGTCATTGTTCGTTGCGGGCCTCGTTCTTTTCGCTCTGGGTATTCTGGGTGCCGGGGATGGGAAACTCATGGCCGCAGCCGGACTGTGGCTTGGTTTTCCGGCCTCGATTCTCTTCATCGGACTTACGGCAATCTCCGGCGCATTGCTGGCTGCTGCCATGGCGCTTTTCGTGCTTCTCGAGCTCGAAGTGTCTGCCCGGAGTAGTGCTGCCGGAGACGCTTTCCGGCAGCTTTCTCCGAAGGTTCCCTATGGCTTCGCCCTCGCGGCTGGCGCCATTCTTGCCACGCCCTTCAGCTGGATGATGCGGGCTGCAGGCGGGTAAACATAGTTAACGCAAATTTGACGAATACACCTCAAGGTAGCCAAATGTCTCCATATTGGTACCTTACGGGTTCTCCACGATGAACAGGATGCGGCTCATACTCCTCGCGGCGGCGCTGCTTGCGGCGTTGCTGGCCGCCTATCTGTCGGCCGGGTTGCTGCGGCGCGCACCGGCTCCGCAGGTCAGCCAGCCCGTTGTCATCGAGAAGACGGCCAAGACGGATGTCCTGGTCGCTGCCCGAAATCTTCTGCAGGGCGAGCAGCTCGGCAACTTCGCGGTCGAATGGCGGCCCTGGCCCCGCGACTCGATTTCACCAGACATGATCACCAAGGATGCAGCACCCGATGCGCTGGACATGATGGCCCAGGCGCGCGCCCGCCAGTCCATGGTGGCGGGTGAGCCCATCGTCGCGGCAAAGATCGTGCGTCCAGGCGACCGGGGGTTTGTCAGCGCCATTCTGCCCGAGGGCATGCGGGCAATTGCCATTCCCATCAACGAAACCACGTCGGTCAGCGGCTTCATCCTTCCCAATGACCGCGTCGACGTCCTTCTCACCCGCCAGGTGACCGGCCGCAACGGCATCAAGGTCCCCGCAACCGAGACGGTGCTGACCAATGTGAAGGTGCTCGCCATCAACCAGACGCTGCGCGCCGGCGACGACCCAAGCATACCGGGCGGCCGGACGGCAGTGCTCGAACTCGACCCGCTCCAGGCCCAGATCCTCACCAAGGTCGATGCTTCGGGCACTGTGTCGCTGCTGTTGCGATCGCTGTCCGAAGTGGGGCCCAACGGACTCCCCGACGACACACCGATGCTGTCAGACGAATTCCGCAACCCCCGCCGGGCGGCAGCCGGCACACTGATCATCCGCTACGGCTTTGAGCGCACGATCCCCGGAAAATGAGGACCTTGATGACGCGCAAGCTTTCATTCCTGCCATCCACGCTTGAGCCCATCCTGAGGCGGCACCTCGGCATGGTTGGCCTTGCCCTCACGCTGGTCATGCTCATTGGCGTCGAAACGTCACAGCAGCACGCAGCAGCGGCAGAAACGGGCAGCACCATCGATCTCAGTGCCCCGCAGGCCGCACGCTCGCTGCGGCTCGGGCTGCAGAAGAGCGCCGTGCTCAAGCTGCCGGCCGTGATCAAGGACGTCATCGTCGGTAATCCCGCGATGGTCGACGTCTACCTGAAGAACCGCAGCACGGCCTATCTCTTCGCGCGCAGCCTGGGGCAGACGAATGTCTTCTTCCTCGATGGGGCAGGGCGCCAGATCCTGCAGCTCAATCTCGAGGTGGCAATCGATGGGGTGGCGCTGAAGGCGCTTCTCGACCGGTCTCTTCCGGGCAGTGCGATCACTGTCGACAGCACGGGCAACAGTGTCGTTCTGAGGGGCACGGTTGCCGACACGCAACAGGGCAAGATGGCTGAGGACCTCGCCCGGCGCTTCATCCGAAGTTATGGTGGAAACGATCAGTCCGTGGTGAACCTGCTGAAGATCGCCGAGAGCAACCAGGTGATGCTGAAGGTGCGCGTGGTCGAGCTGAAGCGCACGCTGCTGAAGCAGCTGGGCATCAATCTTGATGGCTCAATTACGGCCGGAGCCTTTAACTTCAAGTGGATAAACGACACCTATCCGGTAAGCCGGCAACGCATCCTCGACGGCGTTGCAAATATCCCGGGCGGCCCGGTGGACATCTCCGCGACGATCCGCGCCCTCGAGGCGAGCGGCCTGGCGACGGTGCTGGCTGAGCCGACCTTGACAGCTGTCTCCGGCGCACCCGCCAGTTTTCATGCCGGTGGACAGTATCCCTATTCCGTCTGCGACGCGCCGGAACAGAACAACCCCTACTATGCCTGCACGATCGATTTCCAGAAATACGGCATCACGCTGGACTTCACACCGACGGTTCTGTCGGAAGGCCGGATTGCGCTCAGCATCTTCACCGAGGTCAGCGACCTCGCGGAAAACCCCTTCGGTGAAAAGCCGATCATCGACTTCCGGAATGCTAATACTTCGATTGAGCTTCCCTCCGGCGGCTCGATGATGCTGGCAGGCCTTATCAAGAACGTCTCGCTGCAGAAGATCAACAATACGCCGGGCCTGCGCTCACTGCCCATTCTTGGTGCGCTGTTCTCGAGCCAGAGCTTTCAGCGCAACCAGAGTGAACTCGTCGTCATCGTGACGCCCTATGTCGTCGGCCCCGCCAACCCGGATCAGACAGCCACCCCGATCGACCGCTACAACAACGCCACCGATCTGCAGCAACTGTTCCTCGGGCGCTTGAACAAGATCTATGGCCTGCCGGACGCGGCGAACGACGTGGCCGCGGGCACCTATCACGGCAGCGTCGGCCACATCGTCGAATAGAGGCAGGCAAACCAATGAAGATCAGGAACATACTTCGCCTCCGCAGCCGCATGGCCGCCACGGGCCTGCTCGCAGCCACCGCCGTCCTCTCCGCTGGGTGCTCCCCGAACCTGGCCAGCTTCGATGACGTCTACGTGCCCCAGAGCGTCGACGAGAACTTTCCCATCAAGGTGGTGGAGCGTTCGGTAAAGCTCACCGTGCCGGTGACGAACGGTGGCTTGCAAGCCGCGGAAATCGGCGAAATCTCCCGCTTTGGCCGCCAGGCGCGGGCCAGCGCTACCACGCCAGTCACAGTGTCCTATCCGGCTGGCAACAAGCTGGCAAGGCAGGTTGCAGGTCACGCGGCCGGTGTGCTCGTGAAGGAAGGCATGGCGCGGCAGGCGGTTCTCGTCACACCCTATGACGGCGGTGGGAGCAACGTGACCCTTACTTTTGCAAGAAAAGTTGCGGAAACAAAACCGTGCGGCGACTGGTCCAGCAACATGCGCGGCAGCCAGTTCAATGATTCCGGGCCGAACTTCGGCTGCGCTTTCCAGCAGAACTTCGCCGCCATGATCGCCAATCCGGAGGATTTGCAGCACCCAAGGGAAATGACCCCGGCATGGAGCGCGGCGCAGAATCCGGCGATGACCAAGTATCTCTCCGGCGAGTGGCAGGCTCCGATCAAAGACTCCACGGTCTCTTCCAACTCTTCGGGATCCAGCAACTGATGATCACAGCCATGCCTTCCCTCCAGCCCGCATCGAGGCGCATCTCGTGATGACCCGCCCTTATGAAGTCAATACGCGTGGTGGTCCGGATGGCCTTCCGGTCGCTCTGGTGCCGCGGATCAACATTCAGGCCTTCTGCGAACTGCCAAAGACGGTGGAGAGCCTCCAGGCCGCATTCACCGACCGTCGCATGGCGCGTGCCCATGCCACGGTGGTGACGGGTGGTCTCCCGGCGGCCATCCGGCTCTATCAGACGCAGTCGACGCCCAATCTCCTGATCGTCGAAACCGGTGCAGCGCGTGAGGAACTGTTGTCCAGCCTCACCGCCCTGGCGGAAGTCTGCCAGCCCGAGACCAAGGTCGTGATCATCGGTCATGTCAATGACGTGATCCTCTATCGCGAACTCATCAGCCGTGGCGTCAGCGAATACGTGGTGGCGCCAGTCTCGCCCCTGCAACTCATCGATACCATTGCATCACTCTATCGCAGCGAGAAGGCCGTTCCCATTGGCCGCGTGATTGCATTCGTCGGTGCGAAAGGTGGCGTCGGCTCAAGCACCATTTCTCATAATTGCGGGTGGGAACTATCCCGCACGCGTGATGTCGAGACCGCTATCGTCGATCTCGACCTGGCCTTCGGCACGGCCGCCCTCGACTTCAATCTCGATGCCAGCGGGGGCATCATGGAAGCCCTCGCGCAGCCCGAGCGCGTAGACACGCAGCTGCTGGATCGCCTGCTGGTGCGGCTTGGTGGAAAGCTGAGCCTGCTTGGCGGGCCAGGTGGCGTTGACAAGGATTTCGTCATTGAGGCGCATGCCGTCGAGGCTGTGCTGACATCCATGCGGGCAAGTGTGCCGCTCATCGTCGTTGATGTTCCGGCCCTGTGGGCACCCTGGGTCAGGTTCACGCTGCTCCATGCCGACCAGGTCATCATCACCGCCGAGCCGGAGCTGGCGAGCCTCCGCAACACGCGCGCGCTTGCCGACATGCTGAAACTCGCCCGGCCCAACGATCCGCCGCCCACCGTCATTCTCAACCAGGTGGGCATTCCGAAGCGTGCGGAGATTGCCGCTGCCGATTTCCGCAAGGCCATCGGCATCGACCTCGCCGGAGCAATCCCATTCGACCCGCAGAACTTCGGCGCTGCGCTGAACAACGGAAAGATGCTGCTCGAACTGGCGCCCCGCAGCAAGGCGGCTGAGGCGATCCGCGGCCTGTCGCGCAGCCTGGGGGGTGACAAGCCCGCGAAGGCGGCCCCGGCCGGCAACTCGTTCCTCAAGAAGTTCATGATGAGGGGTAAGAAGTGATGTTCGGCAAGCGCTCGGGCGACAGCCCTTCAAAGGATGTCCTTGCACCGGTCCAGCCCGGATCCTCCGAGTCTGGCGGGCAAGCAGGAAAGCAGCTGTTCTCGTCCGGGCAGGGCCAGCGCAACCCCGTGATGGACCGGAGCGCCCAGCCTGGGCTGCCTGCCGGACCTGCGGCGCCGCGGCTGGAGATCGGTCATGGGGCACGGCGTTCCGACAACTACTACGACATCAAGAGCACCATCTTCAACGCCCTGATCGATGCGATCGACCTCACCCAGCTGTCGCAGATCGACCGCGACGCGGCGCGTGATGAGATTCGTGACATCGTCAGCGAGATCATCACGCTGAAGGACGTGGTGATGTCGGTTCCCGAGCAGGAAGAATTGCTCGAGGACATCTGCAACGACGTTCTGGGCTTTGGGCCGCTCGAACCGTTGCTGGCACGCGACGACATCTCCGACATCATGGTCAATGGCTCCGGGACGACCTTCATCGAAGTTGCCGGGCGGGTGCAGAAGACTGGCGTGAGGTTCCGGGACAACACGCAACTCCTCAACATCTGCCAGCGTATCGTGAGCCAGATTGGGCGCCGCGTGGACGAGGCGAGCCCGATCTGTGACGCTCGCCTTCTGGATGGCTCACGTGTGAACGTGATCGTGCCACCCCTGGCGATCGACGGTCCCGCCCTCACCATCCGCAAGTTCAAGAAGGATCGCCTCAAGCTGCCGGACCTGGTGCGCTTCGGCTCGATTACCCGTGAAGGCGCAACTCTGCTCGAGATCATCGGGCGGGTTCGCTGCAATGTGCTCATTTCGGGTGGCACGGGCTCGGGCAAGACAACGCTCCTCAACTGCCTCACCGCCTATATCGAGAACGATGAGCGCATCATCACCTGTGAGGACGCGGCAGAACTGCAACTGCAGCAGCCGCATGTGGTGAGGCTCGAAACACGTCCGCCAAATCTGGAGGGTGAAGGCGAGATCAGCATGCGGGACCTCGTGAAGAACTGTCTTCGCATGCGCCCTGAACGGATCATCGTCGGCGAGGTGCGCGGTCCGGAGGCGTTCGACCTGCTGCAGGCGATGAACACCGGCCATGACGGGTCGATGGGAACACTGCACGCCAATTCCCCCCGCGAGGCGCTCTCGCGCATCGAGTCGATGATCACCATGGGTGGCTTTTCCCTTCCATCCAAGACGATCAAGGAAATGGTCTGCGGCTCCATCGACGTGATCGTTCAGGCGGCACGCCTGCGTGACGGGTCAAGACGTATCACCCACGTCACCGAGGTGGTCGGCATGGAGGGTGACGTGATCATCACCCAGGACCTCATGGTCTATGAAATCTCAGGTGAAGACGCCAACGGCAAGGTCATCGGACGCCACCGTGGCACGGGCATCTCGCGGCCCCATTTCTGGGATCGGGCCCGCTATTTCAACGAGGAACGGCGGCTGGCCGAGACACTCGAGCTGGCTGAAGTCCAGGGCGACGGAGGCTGATGTCGCGATGTTCGGCCTTGACCGGACGGAGTTGCTATTTCTTGTCCTGGTGGCGATTGCCGTCGGCGGGGTCATCCTTGCGCTGATTTTTCCCTATCTCGTCCCGGCAGAGGGCGAAGACCGGGTGCGGAACCTGGTGACGAACGCACGATCCGGCGAAGCCCGCCGCCGCCCCCGAACTTCACAACTCATCGACAACCAGAAGGACAAGCGTCGGGCGAAGCTTCAGGATACGCTGAAGCAGATCGACGATAGGGCGCGCCAGAAAAAGGGCGCCGTGCCGCTTCGGCTGCAGATCAGCCGTGCCGGGTATTCGATTTCGGTTGCCAGATTCTGGATGATCTCAGGCGCTGCGGGCGCAGTGCTGTATGTGCTTCCCCTGCTATTCGGCTTTCCTTGGTACATCGGTGTGCTCAGCGGCATTGTCGGAGCTTTCGGATTGCCGCGCTGGTTTCTTCTCTCCGCCGCCAAGCGACGCCAGAAGATATTCCTGGAAGATCTTGCCGATGCCGTGGATGTGATGGTTCGCGGCCTGAAGGCCGGTTTGCCGCTGTCTGACGCCATGCGGGTGATTGCAACGGAATCAGGTCCTCCCCTCGGCCCGGAGTTCATGGAGGTGGTTGAAGGCCAGCGCCTTGGTGTCACCATCGACCAGGGGCTGGAGCGCATGTTCGACCGTGTCCCCCTGCCGGAAGTGAGTTTCCTCGGGATCGTCATCAGCATTCAGTCGAAGTCCGGTGGCAATCTGTCCGAGGCTCTTGCAAACCTCTCCCGAGTGCTGCGTGAGCGCAAGAAGCTCAAGGGCAAGATCCGCGCCATGTCGCAGGAAGCAAGGTCCTCGGCCGCCATCATCGGATCCCTCCCTTTCGTCATGGTCGGTACGCTGCTGTTCATGAGCCCGGGGTTCCTCGACCCGCTGCTCTACTCTTCGACGGGGCACATGGTGCTGGCTGGCGCGGGGGTATGGATGCTGGCTGGAATCCTGATGATGCGCAGCATGATCAACTTCGACATCTGAGAGGCGCCCTGGCGATGCTCGAATCAGTCTCCGCTCTGCTGCGCCCCGAATTGCTGGTCACGCTGCTGTTTGCGCTGGCGGCCTTCGCGGCGGTGCTGAGTGTGGCTGCGCCCATGCTGCAGAACGATCCCCTGAAGGCTCGCATGCAGGCGGTGAGCGTGGAGCGGGAGAGAATGCGCCTTCAGCAGCGAGCCAAACAGGGGCAAGGCGATTCGCGCCTTCGGCAGAACACGAACTCCGGGGCTGCCGCCACGCTCGTGGACCTGCTGCGCCTTCGCAAGGTCTTCGAAGCCGAACCTTCGCGTGAGTTGCTGCGCCAGGCGGGCTTTCGGAGTGAGCGGCACCTGATCATCTATCTGGCGACGAGGGTGGTCGCTCCGCTGCTGGTGGGGTTGACGACCTTTGTCTACGTGTCGGCCTTCCTTGGCGACGTCTTTCCACCGCCGATGCGGCTTGCTGCGGCAGCCACCGGCGTCATCGTCGGCAACTACGTTCCCCTTCTCTTCGTGCGCAACTTCGTGGCGAAGCGGCAAGCCTCGATCCGCCGGGCATGGCCCGACGCGCTCGACTTGCTGCTGATCTGCGTCGAGGCCGGCATGGCGATCGAGCCCGCCATGCAGCGTGTGTCGCAGGAAATCGGCTCGATCTCGGTCCCCCTCGCGGAAGAGTTGACGCTCACCGTTGCAGAACTCTCCTACTTGCAGGACAGGCGAAAGGCGCTGGAAAATCTCGGGAAGCGTACCGGTCTGCCGCAGGTGAAGTCGGTGGTGACGAGCCTCATACAATCAGAACGCTATGGCACGCCAATGGGTGCTGCTCTCCGCGTCCTCGCGCAGGAGAACCGGGATATGCGCATGACGGAAGCTGAGCGCAAGGCCGCAGCCCTTCCTCCGCGCCTCACCGTACCGATGATGCTGTTCTTCATGCCTGTCATTTTCGTGGTCATTCTGACCCCCATCATAATGAAGGCCATGCAGTACCTCTAGCCAGATACCGGGCTCAGCCCTGGTTGCCGCCGGCGCTGATCTGCTGCCAGGTGTTGGGCTGCGACAGCATCTTCTTGAGGTAGGCCATGTTCTCCTGCACCTGTTCGGGCGGCAGGTCCTGCTGGGCGAGCTTCGTGGCCTCATCGAAGCGGCCCTGCAGGCCGACGACGAGCGCCAGGTTCTGGCGGATGCGCGGTTCGCTCTTGGATCGGGGAAGTGCGTCGGCGGCGCGCAGTTCGGTTTCCGCCTGCTTGAGATTGCCTTCCAGCGCATAGGACATTGCGAGATTGTTCATCACCGCGAGGTTCTGCGGATCGGCAGCCAGGGCCTTGGCATATTGCTCGCGGGCCTTCTGATACAAGCCTTGCTGGTCATAGGCCGTGCCCAGCGCCGACATGATGCGCCAGTCCGTGTCACCGCGTTCTGCGGCCTCGAGTATTGGAACGGCCCGGTCGGCCTTGCCCGCGGAGACCAGCTTGCGGCCATAGAGTCCGGCCACCTTGGCATTGCCTGGGGCTGACTCGTAGAGCTTCTGGTAGACGGTCAGTGCCTCATCCTTCTGCCCGACGCTCTCGAGGCCATTGGCATAGGCCAGTCCCTTGTTCACGTCCTTGGGGTTGGACTGCCACTTCTCGCCCAGTTCCGCCAGCGCATCGAGCGAGACGGGCGTGGTGGAGGCGGTGTTGAGGCTGCTGCCGGGCGTCAGCGAACTCATGGTCTTGTTGCAGCCCGTCAGCGCCACGGCTGAAGCCAGCAGGATAAGAATGGCGGCGCGGGGCCTGGCCCTCGGCATCACGAAACTCCAGTCCGGTTTGTTCGGCTACCTTGGCGCGCAACGGTCAATAATTGATTAACCATGAGAGCAATAGGCGTTAAGGGAGGCCAAACCCGGAGTTCGCAATGACCGATCCAGCAAACATTCTTCTGAGCCCCAGCGCACGCGGAGTTCCCGTCACAGTCATTGCGGCCGCGGAGTGGGAAAAGATGCGCCATGGACTGGCGGATGATCTGCGCGGATGGGCAGGAACAAACGGTTTCAAGGCGCAGCCAGGACGCGTTCTGCCGGTTCCCGGAAAGAAGGGTGACCTGGCACAGGTGCTGGTGGGCGCTGATACCAGTGACCCCTTCGCTCTTGGAAAGCTGTGTCGCAGCCTGCCGGCGGGCGCTTACACGGTGGGCGGAGCACTGGAGCGTCCTGACCTGTTTGCGCTGGGCTGGTGCCTCGAATCATATGGCTTCGAGCGGTATGGAAAGCGCGCGGCTTCGGCCGCACAGCTGGTCTGTCCGAAGGGGGTGGATCGCCTGGCCGTGTTGCGGGCAGCGCGGGCGAGCTTCATGGTTCGCGATCTCGTCAACACCCCCGCCTCCGACATGGGGCCGGACGAGTTGGAGCAGGCGGCCCGCGCCGTCGCCCGCGCCGGCAAGGCGAAGCTCACGGTGACCACCGGCAAGGCTCTCGAAAAGGGCTTTCCGATGATCCATGCGGTGGGCAAGGCCAGCCCGCGCGTGCCACGGCTGATCGACTTCAGCTGGGGACCGGCGCGGGCTCCGAAGGTCACGCTGGTCGGCAAGGGCGTGTGCTTCGACACGGGCGGCCTCGACATCAAGCCGGCGTCTGGCATGGCGCTGATGAAGAAGGACATGGGCGGGGCTGCCAATGTGCTGGGCCTGGCGCAGATGATCATGGCGGCCAACCTCAAGGTCAGGCTGAGGGTGCTCATTCCCGCCGTGGAGAATTCCATCGCCGGCAATGCGTTCCGTCCGGGTGACGTACTGAAGAGCCGCAAGGGCATCACCGTGGAGATCGGCAATACCGACGCCGAGGGCCGGCTCGTTCTCGGAGATGCATTGGCGCTCGCTGACGCGGAGCAGCCCGACCTTCTCATCGACATGGCGACGCTGACAGGGGCGGCCCGTGTTGCCCTGGGGCCGGACCTGCCGCCCTTCTTCACCGATGACGAGAACCTGGCCGATGCCATCGCGCGCGCCGGCCGCGATGTGAATGACCCGGTCTGGCGCCTGCCATTCTGGCAGCCATACACGCGGCTGTTCGAGTCTTCCGTCGCTGACATGAACAACGCCGGCGACTCGGGCTTTGCTGGGTCGATTACCGCTGCCCTGTTCCTCAAGCGCTTCGTGGAAAAGGCCAGGGCCTATGTTCACTTCGATGTCTTCGCCTGGACGCCGGTGGCGCGTCCCGGGCGTCCCAAGGGGGGCGAGGCCCAGGCCATGCGGGCGCTGTTCGAGGTGATCCGCCAGCGCGCCACATAGCGGTTGCCAGAACGACGGTTTCCCGCCAGACTGTAACGGACCCGAAACAACCACAGCGGTTGCTAGAAGGCTGTTCATGTCCGTTGCGTTGTCCACCGCCCAGTCCCTCACCCTCTGGCATGATGTTGCCCTTGCCATGGTGCGGGACGACGAGCCTGATCTGTCGGTCCGCCAGGTCTGCATCCTCCTCACCATCTATCTGGAGGCGCCGCCGCACACGGTGCGTGACCTGGCAAGGAAACTGGGCGTCACCAAGCCTGTCATTACCCGCGCGCTGGACACCATGGGCAAGCTCGAACTCGTCAGCCGCCGGCGGGACGAGAAGGATCGCCGCAACGTTCTGGTCCAGCGCACGGTGAAGGGCGCGCTCTATCTCGAACGCCTGGCGGACACGATTGGCAATCACGCGAAAAGCCTCTAGGGAGCGGGCATGAGCACGCTCGACCCCAGACTTCACGCCTTTCGACAAGATCTCGCCGACGCAGCCCTCGCGGGCCAGGTTCAGGCCGAGCGCTTCGTCGCGCCGCGGCTGATGCAGGTGATCGAACCCGTCGTCACCGTGCACAAGGCGCCGCGCTTCGACGCGATGCAACTCACCCAGGCGCTGTTCGGCGAAGAGGTGAAGGTCTTCCTCGAGGAGGAGGGCTGGGCCTGGGTGCAGCTGGTGAAGGATGGTTATGTCGGCTATGTGAACGGCAATGCCCTCTCACCCCATGTGGTGACGCCCACACACCGTATTGCCGTGCCCTCCACCTTCATGTACCCGGAGCCCAACCTCAAGGCTGTGCCCGCCATTCCGCTCACCCTCAATGCGCAGGTGACGGTGACGGCGGAAAGCGGTGTTTACTCTCAGCTGTCCAACGGCCGCTTCATCTTCACGGCGCATGCGAAGCCCGTGCATGATGCCGAGACCGACTTTGTGGCCGTGGCCGAGATGTTCCGGCACGTTCCCTATTACTGGGGCGGCAAGTCGGTGCAGGGGCTCGACTGTTCCGGCCTCGTGCAACTGTCGCTCGAGGCCTGCGGCAGAGCTGCGCTGCGCGACAGCGACATGCAGGAGCAGACGCTGGGCGAGCGCCTGCTGGTCAATGACCTCGACGGACTGAAGCGTGGCGACCTCGTGTTCTGGAACGGCCACGTCGGCATCATGGTCGATGATCGCACGCTCCTGCACGCCAATGGCCATCACATGATGGTAGTGGCCGAACCTCTGGAGGATGCGGTTGACCGGATCGCCGCGCGCTACGGCCAGGTGACGAGCGTGCGGCGCATGGCGTTCTGACGGCGCCGGTTCAGTATCCCCGCGCGCGGTCCACGAGATTGTCGAGCCTCTCACCCCGCCGGTGCCGGCGGATGTTTTCCGCCACATAGGCGCAGATCGTCTCAGGGTCGCTGTCGGCCGCGCAATGCGGGGTCACCGTCACGCGCGGGTGCGTCCACAAGGGGCTCTCGGGCGGCAACGGCTCGGGCACGAAAACGTCAAGGGTGGCGGCATGCAATTCGCCCGCATCGAGGGCGGCCAGGATATCGTCCGCCACCTGTTGCCGGCCGCGCCCGGCATTGATGATGATCGGTGCACCGAAGGGCCCCTTGCGGGAAAGTTTGCGGATGGTGGCGCGGTTGATGATGCCGTCAGTCTCCGGCGTCGCCGGCAGCAGGGACACGAGCACGTCGGTGCGCGCGAGGAAGGCATCGAATTCCGCCTCGCCGGCGAAGCTTTCCACTCCCGGAATCTCCTTGCGGCCACGGCTCCAGCCGGCCACCCGGAAGCCGAGGTCGCGCAGCCTGAGCGCAGAGTCGGTTCCCATCACGCCCATTCCCATGATCCCGACACTCAGGTCCTTTGCGGCATGGGTAGGGAAGGAGTCCCAGACCTTCTTCTTCTGATTTTCATCGATGCGGCGCTGCTGGCGGTGGTGCATCAGCACATGCAGCACGATGTACTCGGTCATGCGACCCGTGAGGTCCGGGTCGTTGACTCGCACGATCGGGATATTGTCGGGAAGCGTCGGATCCTTGAGGATCGCATCGACACCTGCACCGAGCGACATGATGACCTTGAGGTTCGGCAGGCTCTTCACCACGCCGGGCGGCGGCAGCCAGGCGGCGCAATATTCGATATCGTCAACATTGCCCATGCCGTCGGGCCAGACGCGCACGTCGAGGTCGGGAGCCACCTTCTTCATGGCGGCGGTCCACACATCCACGGGCCATGTCGGCAAGACGAAGAGGAATGCCATTATTGGTTCACCACACCTTCCGGCGCGGCCTTGAGGTTGAGGGCGGCCGCGATCAGCGCTCTTGTATAGTCGGTCTTGGGATTTGAGAAGACCTCGGCGGTTGGGCCGGCCTCCACGGTGACGCCATTGCGCATCACGATCACCTCGTTCGCCAGCGCCCGCACAACCTTCAGGTCATGGCTGATGAACAGGTAGGCCAGGCCATGCTTGTGCTGCAGTTCACGCAGCAGGTCGACGATCTGCGCCTGCACCGACATGTCGAGGGCCGAGGTCGGCTCATCGAGCATGATGAACTTCGGTTCGAGCGCCAGGGCGCGCGCAATGGCGATGCGCTGGCGTTGACCGCCCGAGAATTCATGCGGATAGCGGTCCATGGTGGAGGGATCGAGTCCTACTTCCGTCAGGGCACGCGCCACGATTTCACGCCGCTGGTCATAGCCGAGGTTGCGGCCCTGCACGGTGAGGCCTTCCTCGACGATCTGCTGGATCGACAGTCGCGGCGACAGCGAACCGAAGGGATCCTGGAAGACGATCTGCATCTCCTTGCGCAGCGGGCGCATCATCGCGGTGTTGTAGCCGTCAATGTTCCGGCCCATGTAGACGATCGGCCCTTCGGAGCGGATGAGGCGCAGCAGCGCAAGGCCCAGTGTCGTCTTGCCGGAGCCCGATTCACCCACCACGCCGAGTGTCTGCCCGCTGCGCACAGTGGCGTCGACTCCGTCCACGGCCTTGATATGCCCTACCGTCTTGCGGAAGAAGCCGCGCTTGATGGGGAACCACACCTTGAGGCCCCTGGTCTCCAGCACCGTGGGTGCCGACGGGTCGCTTGGCGGAGGCGCGCCCTTGGGCTCCGCCGTCAGCAGCATCCTGGTATAGGCGTGCTGCGGATTGGCGAAGACTTCCTTGGCGTCGCCGCTCTCCACTGCCTTGCCGCGTTGCATGACGACGACCTTGTCGGCCATCCTGCGCACGATGCCGAGGTCATGGGTGATGAGCAGCATGGCCATGCCGAACTCGGCCTGCAGGTCCTTCAGCAGCTTCAGGATCTGCGCCTGCACGGTCACGTCGAGGGCTGTCGTCGGCTCGTCGGCGATCAGCAGGTCCGGGTTGTTGGCGAGCGCCATGGCGATCATCACGCGCTGGCGCTGCCCGCCCGACAACTGGTGCGGATAGTCGAGGAGGCGCGTTTCCGGGTCGCGGATGCCCACCTTGCCGAGCAGGTCCACGATGCGGGTGCGGGCTGCATCTCCCTTGATGTTCTGGTGCACCTCGAGGATTTCGCCAATCTGCCGCTCCACCGTGTGCAGCGGGTTGAGCGAGGTCATCGGCTCCTGGAACACCATGGTGATGTCATTGCCGCGCACGCGGCGGAGGTCGCGCTCGTCGGCGTCCAGCAGCTCCTCGCCCATGAAGCGCACGGAACCTGAAGGATGCGAGGCCGAAGGGTAGGGCAGCAGCTTGAGGATCGACAGCGCTGAAACGGACTTGCCCGAGCCGGACTCGCCCACCAGCGCCAGCGTTTCGCCCTTGGCGATGTCGAAGGACAGCCTGTCGACGGCCAGCGTGGTCCTGCCACCTTGCGAAAAGGCGACCGAAAGATCCTTCACGGCGAGGAGTTTGTCACTCATGCGAAGGTCTTCCGCGGATCGAGTGAATCACGCACCGCCTCGCCGATGAAGACGAGCAGCGACAGCATGATGGAGACGACGAGGAAGCCGGTGATGGCCAGCCACGGGGCCTGCAGGTTGTTCTTGCCCTGGGCGATCAGCTCGCCCAGCGACGGCGAACCGGGCGGAAGGCCGAAGCCGAGGAAGTCGAGCGAGGTCAGCACCGTCACCGAGCCTGCCACGATGAAGGGCATGAAGGTGATGGTGGAGACCACCGCATTGGGCAGCAGGTGCTTGAACATGATCCTGGCATCCGAAAGGCCCAGGGCGCGCGCCGCCCGCACATATTCGAAATTGCGGGCCCGCAGGAACTCGGCGCGGACGAGGCCGACGATCGAGGTCCATGAGAACAGGATCTGGATGAACAGCAGGATCCAGAAGGTTGGCGTGATGAAAGCCGCCAGGATGATCAGCAGATAGAGCGACGGCATCGAGGTCCAGATCTCGATGAAGCGCTGGAAGAGGAGGTCCGTCCAGCCACCGAAATAGCCCTGCACCGCGCCCGCCGCCATGCCGATGAGGGACGAGATCACGGTGAGGATGAGGCCGAAGGCCACCGAGATGCGGAAGCCATAGATGAGGCGCGCCACCACGTCGCGCCCCTGGTCGTCGGTGCCCAGCCAGTTGAGGTTGCCAAAGACGCAGTTGGGGTCGTTCACCCCTTGCGGGTACTTGGCACAGGCCTGTTCGCGCGTGAGCTCGAAGGCCGGCGGCGAGGGGGCCGGCCTGGGAAGTTCATTGTTGACCGTGTTGTAGGAATAGCGGAT
Source organism: Aestuariivirga litoralis (assembly GCF_003234965.1). Taxonomy (GTDB): domain Bacteria; phylum Pseudomonadota; class Alphaproteobacteria; order Rhizobiales; family Aestuariivirgaceae; genus Aestuariivirga; species Aestuariivirga litoralis. The sequence goes on along the minus strand of NZ_QKVK01000001.1, from coordinate 523,510 downwards.
CGGCGGCCAGACCATCCAGCCATTGGCCTCGATCTCTTCCTGGTTCACCGGATCGCGGAAATCGGTGCGGGCGAGGAAGCCGCCGAACTTCGCTTCCGGATAATCCACGAAAGTCGGATAGAGCCATTCACCCTTGTAGGAGACGAGGATGGGCCGGTCATTGGCGATGAAGGGTGCGAAGATCGAGATCAGGAACAGCACCATGAACAGCCAGAAGGACACGAAGCCGCGGCGGTTCTGGCGGAACAGTTGCCAGCGGCGCTTGTTGAGGGGGCTGATGCGCATCGCCATGGCTCAGACGTCCCGCTTCTCGAAATCGATGCGCGGATCGATCCAGGTATAGGTGAGGTCCGAGATCAGCTGCACCAGCAGGCCCGACAGCGTGAAGATGTAGAGGCTGGCGAAGACGATCGGGTAATCGCGGTTCACCGTGGCGGTGAAGAACAGGTAGCCCAGCCCGTCGAGCGAAAAGATGGTTTCGATCAGCAGCGAACTTGCGAAGAAGGCGCCGATGAAGGCGCCGGGGAAACCGGCGATCACCAGCAGCATGGCGTTGCGGAATACATGGCCATAGAGAACCTGCGATTCCGTCAGCCCCTTGGCGCGCGCCGTGGTGACATATTGCTTGCGGATCTCGTCGAGGAAGGAGTTCTTGGTCAGCATCGTCATGGTGGCGAAGCTGCCGATGGCCATGGCGAAGAGAGGGAGCGCGAGATGCCAGGCATAGTCGCCGATCTTGCCGAGGAAGCTCAGCTGCTCGAAATTGTCCGAGGTCAGCCCGCGCAAGGGGAACCAGCTGTAATAGCTGCCGCCGGCAAAGAACACGATCAGCATGATGGCGAAGATGAAACTCGGGATCGCGTAGCCGATGATGATGACGCCCGAGGTCCATACATCGAAGGGCGAGCCGTCCTTCACCGCCTTGCGGATGCCGAGGGGGATCGATACGAGATACTGGATCAGTGTCAGCCACAGGCCCAGCGAGATCGACACCGGCATCTTCTCGAGGATCAGGCTGATCACCGAACGGTCGCGGAAATAGCTCTGGCCGAAGTTGAAGGTGAGGTAGTCCTTCATCATCAGCAGGAAGCGCTCGGGTGCGGGCTTGTCGAAGCCGAACTGCTTTTCCAGGCTCTTGATGAATTCGGGGTCCAGCCCCTGGGCGCCGCGATACTTGACGTTCACGGCGTCCGCACCAGGCGTCATCTGCGCCTGGTTGCCGCCTGCCTCGTTTCCGGTGTTGCCGCTGATGCGCCCGGTGGAATCGGAGTCATTGCCCTGCATCTTGGCGATCACCTGCTCGACCGGGCCGCCCGGCACGAACTGGATGACCGCGAAGGTCATCAGCATGATCCCGACCAGCGTCGGGATCATCAGCAGGATGCGTTTGAGGATATAGGCGCCCATGGAGCGGGATCAGTTTCCGTTGGCGATTCGCTTGGCCTTGGCCTCGTCATACCACCAGGTGTCAAGGATGCCACGGTCGTATTTGGGCTTGGTTTCGGGCCTGCCGAAGCGGTCCCAATAGGCCAGCCAATAGGTGCCCTTGTACCAGTTGGGCACCCAGAACTGCTCCGCCCGCAGCACGCGGTCCAGCGCCTGGCCGGCCGTGTTCAGCTCATCGCGGGAGGGGGCCTCCACCACCTTGTCGAGCAGCGCGTCGATGGCCGGAGAGGCGAGGCCCGAGAGATTGTAGGAACCGGGCGAATTGGCGGATTCCGACCCGAAGAACACGCGCAGTTCGTCGCCCGGCGTCTGGCTGGTCACGAAGCGGCTTCCCACCACGTCATAGTCGTAGTCCTTGAGGCGCTTCAGGTACTGCGCATCATCCACCGTGCGGATGGTGGCATTGATGCCGATGAGGCGGAGGTTCTTCACATAGGGGCCGAGAACGCGCTCGAACACCGGGCTCTCGATCAGGAATTCGACATCCAGCGTCTGTCCGGCCGCATTGCGCCGCAGCGTGCCGTCGGTCTTCCAGCCCGCCGCGTCGAGCAGTGATGAGGCCTTGCGCAGCAGCGCGCGGTCCTGGCCTGACCCGTTGCTGACCGGCGCCAGCACGGCCGGGCCGAACACCTCCGGGCGCAGCGCAGACTTGAGCGGGTCGAGCAATGCAAGCTCGCCGGGCTTCGGCGCACCGTCTGCCTGCAGCGGCGAGCGCTGGAAGAAGCTCTGCGTCCTGTCGTAGACGCCATAGAACAGGTTCTTGTTGGTCCATTCGAAATCGAAGGCGAGGTTGATCGCCTCGCGAACGCGGATGTCCTGGAACTGCGCCCGGCGCAGGTTGAAGAACCAGCCCTGCGCGCCCGACGGCGTGTCGTCCGGCATTTCCTGCTTCAGGACGCGCCCGTCCTTCACCGCGGCGAAGTCATAGCCGGTTGCCCAGTCCTTCGAGGTGAACTCCTCGCGCACGTCGACCGCGCCGGCCTTCAGCGCCTCGAAACCCGCGATGCGCTCGCGGAAATAGTCGTAGCGCACCTCGTCGAAGTTATAGCGCCCCTTGTTCACCGGCAGGTCGCTCGCCCAGTAATCGTCGCGCCGTCCGTAGGTGACGTATTCGCCGGGCTTGAAGGACTTGATCAGATAGGGGCCGGAGCCGAGCGGCGGCTCGAGTGTCGATTTCGAAAAATCCACCTTCGCGTAATAGGCCCTGGACAGGATCGGCAGGCCGGCCACGGCCTGCGGCAGGTCGCGCGTGCGCTCGCCCTTGAAGCGATAGCGGACCTTGTGCGGATCGATCACGTCACAGGCCTCGACATCGCGGATGGTGATGCGGATGCGCTCATGTCCCTTGGTCGAGATCAGCCGGAAGCTGTCGCAGACATCCTCTGCGGTCAGCGCCGAACCGTCGGAGAATTTCGCCTCCGGACGCAGGTTGAAGGTCACGCTCTTGCGGTCTTGCGCGATGTCGGCGTCGCTGGCGACCAGCCCGTACATTGCGTCGGGCTCGTCCATGGCGCGCACCATCAGGCTGTCGAACAGCAGGTCGAGCCCCTGTGCGGCATCACCCTTCAGGATATAGGCGTTGAAGCTGTCGAAGGTGTCCATCGCCGCGGTGCCGATGGTGGCGATCCTGCCGCCCTTCGGCGCCGCCGGGTTCACGTAGTCGAAATGCTTGAAGTCCGGGGGATATTTCAGGTCGCCGAAGGTGGAAATGCCATGGCGGGCTTCCGCCTGCGCCGCCACCGCGCCGAGGCACAGGGCAATCGCCGCCGCAGCAAGGCGCATCACTTCGAGGCCACCGTCTTGGCCTTCTCCTCGTCCCACCACCAGGTGGTGGGGAAGCCGGTGGAGAGTTCGGGCAGCTTGTCCGGGCGGCCGAAGCGGTCCCAGCGCGCGGTGCGGGCATAGTCGATGAACCACATCGGAATCACGTAGTGGTTCCACACCAGCGCCCGGTCGAGCGCCTTGCTGGCCGTCACGAGGCTCTCGCGGTCGGGCGCGAAGATGAGGGTTTCGATGAGCTTGTCGATGGCGGGGTTCGAAATGCCGACGAGGTTGCGGCTGCCATTGCGGCTCGCCGCGTCGCTGCCCCAGAACTCGCGCTGCTCGTTGCCCGGAGACAGGGACTGTCCCCAGTTGCCCACCACCACGTCATAGTCGAAGGTCTGGGTGCGGCGTTCATATTGCGCGCTGTCCACCGTCTTGATCGTAACGCCGATACCCAGCAATTCCAGCTGTTGCTGGTAGGGCAGCGCAATACGCTCGAACAGCGGCGAGTCGAGCAGGAATTCGATGGTCAGCTGCTCACCCTTGGCGTTCTTCAGCACGTTCCGTCCGCCATCCTGGGTGATGGTCCAGCCCGCGTCGGAAAGCAGCTTCGCTGCCTGCCGCAGGTTCTTGCGCCGGTTCTGCGGCGTGTCGTTCACCGGGTTGGCATATTCGGTGGTGAAGACCTCGGCCGGAAGCTGGTCCTTCAGCGGGTTCAGCAGCGCAAGCTCGGCCTCGGAGGGAAGCCCCTTTGCCTCCATTTCCGAATTGTTGAAGTAACTGCGCGAGCGCGTGTACTGGCCGTAGAACAGGTTCTGGTTCGCCCATTCGAAATCGAAGGCCAGGTTCAGCGCCTGGCGAACCCGCGCATCCTGGAACTTGTTGCGCCTGAGGTTCAGCGCCCAGCCCTGCATGCCTTCCACCTGCTTCAGCCTGATCTTCTCGAGCACCACCTTGCCGGACTTCACCGCCGGGAAATCATAGCCCGTGGCCCACAGCTTGGAGGAGCTCTCGGTGCGCCAGTCATACTGGTCGCCCTTGAAGGCCTCGAAGGCCACATTGGCATCGCGGAAATAGATGTATTCGATGGTGTCGAAATTGTTCTGGCCGATGTTCACGGCCAGGTCCTTGCCCCAGTAGTCGGCAACCCGCTTCATGCGGATCGACGTGCCGAGCTTCACCTCGTCCGCCACATAGGCGCCGGAGCCGAGCGGCACCTCGAAGCTCGTCTCCTGGATGTTGCGCTGCTTGCCCTTGTCGTCCTTGCCGGTCCACCACGCCCTGGAGAGCACGGGCAGCTGGCCGGTGATCAGCGGCAGCTCCCGGTTGCCGGTCTGGTTGAAGGTGAAGGTCACCTCATGATCGCCGGTCTGCTCGGCCTTGGAGATGTTCTTGTAATAGGCGTTGTAGAACGGGTTGGCATCGCGCAGCGCCTGCATCGACCAGATCACGTCATCCGGCGTCACCGGCGAACCGTCGTGGAAGCGCGCCTCGGGCCGCAGGCGATAGACCACCATGGAGCGGTCCTCCGGGTGCCACACGCCGCTCGCCACGAGGCCATATTCGGTCGAAGGCTCGTCGAGGGAGGAGGTGAGCAGAGCGTCGTTCTGCACGGCGGGGCCGGCCTCGCCCTTGTAGGTATATGGGTTCAGGTTGTCGAAGGACCCGACGAGACCGAAGCGAACGCGCCCGCCCTTCGGTGCGGCGGGGTTCACATAGTCGAAATGCTGGAAGCCGGCGGGGTACTTGATGTCGTTGAACAGCGTCAGCGCATGGCGGAAGTCGCGATCCTCCGCGTGGGCCGTCTGGATGCCGACGAGCCTGGCGGCGGGCGCCAGCGCTGCGAGCTTCATCAGGGTGCGGCGGCTGATGGTCATGGGGCGAAAACTCCAGGCGGCGTCTCGGGGTTCGAGGGTTCGGTCAAGATAAGCAAGCCGCGCCCCAAAAGAAAACACCGGCAAGCAGCTTGCCGGTGTTAAATTTCGGTGAGATTTGCGGCCTTTACGGGGCGGGGAAGGGCACCGGGCTGTCTGACAGCGTCTGCAGGTAGGCCAGCAGGTTGGCGCGGTCGGCATCCTTCTTGATGCCGCCAAAGGCCATCTTGGTACCCGGAATGGCCGCCTTCGGATTGGTGATGAACTCGTTCAGCGCCTCATAGGTCCAGGGCTTGTCCTTGAGTGCTGCCATGGCGTCCGAATAGGCAAAGCCCTCGTGCGAACCATGCATGCGGCCGACCACGCCCCACAGGTTGGGGCCGACCTTGTTGGGACCGCCCTTCGAGCCGTCATGGCAGGCAGCGCAGGCCTTGAACACGGTCTGGCCCTTGGCGGCATCGGCCGAGGCCAGCATGGCGCCCAGCGATTCGGCAGGTGCGGCGGGTGTTGCGGCGGCGGCCTCGCCGCTGCCGGCGGCTTCCGCCACTTCGATGGCAAAGCCCTGCTTCTCCGGCTCCGGCGCGTGATAGATGATCTTGCTCAACTCGTTCAGGCCGAAAACCACCAGTGCCGTGCCCAGCACCGCGCCTGCGATCTTGTTGAATTCAAAGCTGTCCATGAAGGTAGAAACCCCTTGAGCCGTCGTCGGGCGCGGAAACTAGTGCTTTCTCCGCCCCGCCGCAATAGTGTATGGGGGGTTTGCACCATTTTGCCGCGCCTCTGGCTAACTCCATGATCGATAACCGAAATACCATTGTCCTCATCCCCGCCCGGATGGCCTCCACGAGGCTTCCCGGAAAGCCGCTCGCCGACATCAACGGGCTTCCCATGATCGTCCAGTGCTGGAAGCGCGCGGTGGAGGCGAACATTGGCCAGGTGCTGGTCGCCGCCGCCGAGGTGGAGATTGCCGACGCGGTGCGCGCCCAGGGCGGCGACGCCATCGTCACCGACCCGGCCCTGCCCTCAGGCTCGGACCGCATTGCCGAGGCGCTGGCGCTGCGCGACCCGCAGGGCCGTTTCGAGCATGTGGTCAACCTGCAGGGCGACCTGCCGACAATCGATTCCCTGTCGATCCAGCGCTGCCTTGCCGGCCTCACCAACGAGGCCGCCGACATTTCCACCATCGCGGCGAAGATCGAGCGCGACGAGGATGTGGCCAACCCCAACATCGTCAAGGCCATCGCCCCCCTGAGCGAGGAGCGCGAGGTGGCCTTCGCGCGGGATTTCCTGCGCAAGGTGGGGCCCGAGCACCAGCCGCCGTTCTGGCACCATATCGGCGTCTATGCCTACAAGCGGCCGGTGCTCGAGCGTTTCGTGTCGCTCCCCGTCAGCGCGCGCGAGGCGGAGCGCAAGCTCGAGCAGATGCGCGCCATGGACAATGGCATGCGCATCGTGGTGGTGCGGGTTGACACGGTGCCGCTCGGCGTCGATACGCCAGCCGAACTTGAAACCGCCCGCCGCATGCTGAGGAAAGCCTGATGCCCCTGAAGATCGCCTACCAGGGCGAACCCGGTGCCAATTCGCACATTGCCTGCATCGAAGCCTACCCGACCTATGAACCCCTGGCCTGCGGCACCTTCGAGGATGCCTTCCAGGCCGTGGCCGATGGCGAGGCGGCGCTTGCCATGATCCCCATCGACAACTCGGTGGCGGGCCGCGTTGCCGACATCCATCACCTCCTGCCGCGCTCCAACCTCTACATCATCGGCGAGCACTTCCTGCCCGTGCATCACCAGTTGATGATCGTGCCGGGCGCTGACCGTTCCAGGATCAAGATCGTGCGCAGCCATGTCCATGCGCTGGGCCAGTGCCGCAAGGTGATCCGCGAACTCGGCATCAAGCCCGTCGTCGCCGCCGACACCGCAGGTGCGGCGCGCGAGCTTTCGGAATCGCGAGAGCCGACGCAGGCGGCCATCGCCTCGAAGCTCGCCGCCGAGATCTATGGCCTCGAGGTGATCCGCGAGAACATCGAGGACGAGAGCCACAACACCACGCGCTTCGTCGTGCTTTCGGCCACGCCGCAGGATGCCGAGCCCGAGGACATTCCCGTCATCACCACCTTCGTCTTCCGTGTGCGGAACGTTCCCGCGGCCCTCTACAAGGCCATGGGCGGATTCGCGACGAACGGGGTCAACATGACCAAGCTCGAATCCTACCAGATCGAGGGTCAGTTCTCGGCCACCCAGTTCTATGCCGACATCGAGGGCCACCCGTCGGAGCGCAACGTGCGCCTCGCCATGGAGGAGCTTGAATTCTTCACCAGCTATCTGCGCGTGCTCGGCATCTACAAGGCCTCGCCGCACCGCGCCGAAATCGCCAAGCGGTTCGAGAAGGTCTGAGCAGGGCCCGCGTCTTCATCACGCCAGACTTCACGCATCCTCGCCGGGCTTGTCCCGGCGATCCTTTTGTCGGCCACGCAAAGGATGCCCGGAACGAGCCCGGGCATGACGGACGACGCGGCCCTCACCCCTCCAGCGCCACCCGCACCAGCTCATGCGCAATGGCATAGGGGTTCGCCGCATAGAGCCCGTCCGGGTGTCGGCGCTCCACCATCATCCGCGCCTCGTCCGCCGAAAACCAGCGTGCATCCTCAAGTTCGTTCCGGTCGATCGTGATCTCCGCCGACACGGCATCGCCGACCAGTCCGATCATCAGGTTCGAGAGAAATGGCCAGGGCTGGCTCGTCACGTAGCGCACGGGCCCCACGCGCACGCCCGATTCCTCGAACACCTCGCGCCGTGCGGCATCCTCGATGGTTTCGCCGGGTTCCACGAAGCCGGCGAGGGCGGAATACATGCCGGGCTTCCAGGATGATTGCCGGCCGAGCAGGATGCTGCCCTGATGCCGCACGACCATGATGACCACCGGGTCGGTGCGCGGGAAGTGGTCCATTCCGCAGGACGGGCAGTGGCGGCGGTAGCCCGCATCGGCCAGTTCGAGTTTCGCCGCGCAGTTCGAGCAATAGGTGCGCCGCTCGTGCCACTGCAGCAGCGAACGCGCCTGGGCCAGCATGCCGAGCTGTTCCGGCGGCAGCGCCTCCTCCATCGCCAGGCTGCGCAGGTCGCGCATCCCGTCTGTTGCCGGCACCCGGCAGGCGAACCACGGCGCGCCGCTGGCGTCCAGCCCAAGGAACACGGAAGGCTCGGCCGTAACGTCATTCGCCGTCACCAGCGTCCCGTCCTGCAGCAGGGCGGCATCACCCGCGATGCGGATCAGCCTTGCATCGGCCCGCTGGCGCCGTTCGGCAATCCAGCCGGCATTGGGCCGGTCATTGGCGCGGCGGTCGAGCGGGTTCAGCACATAGGCAAGCGTCATGGGGCAGGGGTCCGGTCCAAGAAAAAGGCACCCGGGTTTTCACCCGGATGCCTGAACTCCGCAAGGCGGATGGATGGGCTTAGCTGTTCGCGGCCTTGGGCTGCGCGGCCTCGCGCTCCTTCAGCATGCCGTCGACGACGACGACGGTGCGTTCGAGGTCGCCGATCGCATCCTCGAGTTCGACGCGCTGCTTGCGCAGCGCCTCAAGGCGCTCGCGCATCTTGGTTGAGGCGATGCGCAGCTGTGTCAGCTGCCCGTCACGCAGGTTGTAGAGGTCGAGCATCTCCTTGATTTCCTCAAGGGCGAAGCCAACCTTCTTGCCGCGCAGGATCAGTTGCAGGCGGGCCCGGTCGCGATAGCTGAACAGGCGGGTCCAGCCGCGGCGCGCCGGGTGCAGCAGGCCCTTCTGCTCGTAGAAGCGCAGGGTGCGGGGGGTAACGTCGAACTCACGGCACAGCTCGGTAATGGAATAGGTGCGGTCGCGTTTCGACCGTTCGGTGGTTTCAGTCACGCTCATGATTTGTCTTGCTCCGGTAAGGCGAGTCGCTGGGGCCGTTGTCGTTCATATAAACCCAGGAGGGAAGCTTGTGTATCCCCCTGCGTCAATTTTAATGCCCGCAAATCTCTCGATTGGGTTAAGTACACACCGTCCGGTTCGCGAAGTCCGCACAAAATCGTGCAAAAGAACAACCGCTTAACCGAATATTTACCGAACTCCTTAAGCTTTGGAGAGGGAATTCCCGCGCCGTTTTCGTGATCATTTCATGGTCACCCGGCCGCAGGCGCGGGCAACTGAAAGACGTAGGTTGATGAAACCGGGCATACCCTGGAGCGTGAAGGGCATCGAACCCGAGGCGCGCGAGGCCGCGAAGCTCGCGGCGCGCAAGGCCGGCCTCACGCTGGGGGAGTGGTTAAATAGCGTGATTTTCGACCAGAGAGCGCATAATGTGTCGGGACAGGCTGATTCTCACCCATGGGAAAACTTCGTGTCCGCTCCGCCGCCGCCGCCTTCTGAGTCTTCCCGGCCTCCCGATGTCAGCCCGCGCCCGTTCTCGGCGCGCGCCGAGCGGCGCGATGACAGTGCGCTGCGCCTGCAGGACATCGCCCAGCAACTGGCCGACCTCGCCCAGCGCGAGCGCCATTCGGCGCCGTCTCCCGCGGCAGACCGCAGCAGCGCCGCCGACCGTGCGGAATTCGAGCGCATCGCCAGCCGGATCGAGGAAAACGAGCGGCAGACCGTGGAGGCGCTCACCGCCGTGAACGACCGCCTCACCCTGCTGTCCCGGCAGGTTGCACAGCTCGGCCGCCCCGGCGGCTTCGAGCGGCCGGAGGACGTGCCGGGTTACCCGGCGCTCGAAGCGGCCATCCGCTCGGTCGTCGAACACATCGAGGTCAGCGAGAAGCGCACCCGCGATTCCCTGAAGTCGATGCAGGACCGCATGGCAGAGGTCGCCGAACGCCGTGGCGTCATGCCCGACGGCGAGGACATCCTGCGCGCCGTGCCGGTCCTGTCCGGGCTGGAAAGCCGGCTCGCCGACATGGTCAACCGCATCCAGCGCTCCGAAGGCCTGATGACGGAGCGGGTGGAGGCGGTGCGGTCCACCGCCCAGCAGATGGCCAACCAGGCACAGGCGTCCGCCGTCACCGCGCTGCGCGGTGAACTGCGCGAGGTGGAAACCCGCATGCTGGCCTCCCTCAAGGAGGCGCAGGCGGCCGCCGCCAACGCGCCCTCCATCGTCGCCACCGAGATTGCCAAGCTGCACGGCGACATGGCGGGCCTTGCCCGCCGCCTCGATGACGTCAAGGCGGGTGCTGCCAGCGAACGCGACGTGCAGTCGCTGCGCGCCGCTCTGGAGCAGCTGTCGGCCCGCGTCGCGCAGGGGCCCGACATGCGCCCCCTCGCCGACATGGACAAGCGCCTCGGCGACATCAACCGGCGGCTCGAACAGGCCGCCATGGCCAGCCGCGACGAGCCGCAGGTCGGCGCGCTGGAGCAGCGCATCGCCGAACTCGACCATCGCCTGGCCGAGGCCATCCGCCTGCAGGGCGACCAGCAGGCGCTGCATCGCCTCGAGGATTCGATCGCCGCCGTCAATGACCGCGTGGTCCAGACCGAACAGCAGCTCGGCCACCTCGAGACCATGGAACAGGCCATCCGCCAGCTCTACGACTCGATCGAACAGACGCGCAGCTCGGTGGGCGAGGCGGCGGAGGCCGCGGCCAGCCGCGCGCTGGAGCGCTACCAGCCGCCGCAGCCCGCCTACTCCGGGCCCTCGCCCGAACTGCAGGCGCTGGAGGATGGCCTGCGCGCCATCCGCGAAAGCGCGGCCGCCGCCGAGCGCCGCCACCAGGACACATTCGAAGCCGTGCATGAGACGCTGGCCGAGATCGTCGAGAAGATCGCCGAGCTCGAAGCGCCGCCGCCGCCCGCGCCGGCCCCTGCAGCACCGCCTCCGCCCGTGGAGGCGCCCGTGAGCGAGGTTGCCGCACCGGCGCCTCACTTGCCAGCCGATGAAGTCCCCGCCGCCAACGAGGCCGACCCGCTGTCGGGGGCTGATGACTTCATTGCCGCCGCGCGCCGCGCCGCCCAGGCCGCCGCCACGCGGCCCTCGGCGCTGCGAGCCGAATATGCGGTGCTCACCCAGCCGGTGGCGGAACCGAAGCCAGCGAAGCTTTCCTTCCTGGAGCGCCTGCGCAACCTCCGCCCGCAGGCCGCGCCCAAGGCCGAGCAAGGCACTGCGGCTCCTGCCGCGCCTGCTGCCCAGCCGGCAGTGGGCCGCCGCACCTGGATCCTGGCCGGGGTGGTGGTGCTCGCGGCCGCCAGCTTCCTCATGTACCGGAGCTTCTTCGCCCCCTCCGCTCCGCCGCCTGCCGCCAATCAGTCGGGCCAGATCGAGATGCCCGCTGCCCCGGCCGTTGCCGCGCCGCCGGCCGTTGCTGCCGCCAAGGGCGGCCTGCTCGTGGCCCCCACCGATCCGGTGGTCACCGGGTCGCTGCCGCCGGGCAGCGTCACCCGCTCCGCCGATGCGCCGCTCGTCACCCGGCTCGAACTGCCGCCGCCGGAGACCGGCACCGAGGCCCTGCGCATCGCCGCCGCCAACGGCAATCCGACTGCGCAGTTCATCGTCGCCGGCCGCTATCTCGATGGGCAGGGCGTTCCGCAGGATTTCGCCAAGGCGCTCTACTGGTATCAGCAGGCCGCCAATGGCGGTCTCGCCCCGGCGCAATATCGTCTCGCCACGCTCTACGAACTGGGCAAGGGCACGGAGATCGATACTGCCAAGGCCCTGGCCTGGTATGAGCGGGCGGCACTCGCCGGCAACGTCAAGGCCATGCACAATGCGGCGGTCATCGCGGCGGGCGACAAGGCGGGTCCTGCCGATTTCGACCGCGCCTTCCGCTGGTTCAAGGCCGCTGCCGAGCGCGGCTTCGCCGACAGCCAGTTCAATCTTGCCATCCTTTACGAGCGCGGGCTCGGCACGCCGCAGAGCGCGCAGGACGCCTTCGTCTGGTATTCGCTGTCGGCCAAGCAGGGCGACCCGGATTCGGCCCAGCGGGCCACGGCACTTTCCCGGAAGATGCCGGAGACCGAGCGCATCAGCGCCGCCGCCCGCCTCGCCGGCTGGACGCCCACCCCGTCCGATGACAGCGCCAATGTGGTGACGGTCGTCGACCCGGCCTGGAATGACGGCCGGCCGGGCAATACGGTAAAGCAGTCCTCGTAAGCCTTGCCTCGTGCCCGCCGCCGCGCCAAAACGGGGGGATGAACGATCATTCCCTTTCCGGCAGGATTCCGGCACCCGCCCTGTGGCTCGGCCTCGCAGGCCTCATTCCGTTTCTTGCCGGTGCCGCCTCACAATGGGCCAGCCTACCGCTGCTCCCCGCCGAGACGGGGCTGAAGCTCGTCATCGTCTACGCTGCGATCATTCTCTCGTTCCTCGGCGGCATTCGCTGGGGCACCGCCATCGGGCCCTATGACCAGGGCCGCCAGGCGCTGGAATTCTCGGCCTCCGTGCTGGGCTCGCTTGCCGGGCTTGCGGCCGCCTTCCTGCCGCCCATCCCGGCCCTGGCACTGCTGATCGCCGGTTTCCTGATGCAGGGCCTGTGGGACGTGATGAGCGCCGATGCCGGCCGCTTGCCCGCCTGGTTCGGCCGGCTGCGCATGATCCTCACCGCGGGCGCGGTGGTCTCGCTCATCGCCGCACTGCTGGCGGTGATCGTTACCTGACCTGGGCTGCCGGAAAGCGGTGCACGGCCTTGTCGCCGATCATCCACACATGGAAGTCGCCGAACAGCCCCTCGAAGGCCTCTGACCTGACGCTCAACGCACCCGTATAGCTGCCGAAGGCCGGCATGATCAGCCGCTTCTCATCCGCGATGAAGCAGCGGCAGCGGATGCGGTGGCCGCGCGCATGGATCGCCGCTGCGGGGTGCAGGTGGCCGGAGATCTCCGCCTCGCCGTCGCGCAGCGCCTTCTGGTGGTGGCGCAGGCTCACCGGCCCCAGCACCATCTCCTCCACGATCATGCCGCCGACATCCTCCGGTGGCGCCGGGTCGTGGTTGCCGGTGATCCACACCGTCTCCACCTTTGCCGTGATGGCCCGTAGCATCGCGAGGTCGGACGCATCGATCCGCTCCCGCGCGCCCTGGTCGTGGAAGCTGTCACCGAGGAAAATCAGCCGCTGTGGCCGCGTGCTCTCCACCGCCGCCTTCAGCTGCAGGAGCGACTCGCGCGTGTCGTAGGGCGGCAGGTGAACGCCGCGCCGCGCGAGGCTCGTGCCCTTTTCGAGGTGCAGGTCCGCCACCAGGAGTGCGTTGAACTCCGGCGCGAAGAGGGCGCCCGACAGGTCAGGAATGAAATCAACCCCGGACAGCGTGATGCGGTGGGACCTAGACAAGCCGCATGGCCTCGTCGATGAGGGCATTCGCGGCTTCGGCGAGAAGGGCATCATGGCCTTCGCCGTAAACCGATTCGCGGCCGATATCCAAGAGGATGGGCACCGACAGCGGCGACACCGTGTCGAGCGCCTTGTGCAGGATCTGGCCCTTGATGCGCCTCAGCATGGCGCCGAGGCGATGGGCATCGATCAGCCCTTCCGCCGCATCGTCCCACGCCGCGCGCAGCAGCAGGTGGTCGGGCTCATGCGTCCGCAGCACGTCATAGATCAGGTCGGTGTTCACCGTCATCTGCCGCGCCGTCTTCTCCTTGCCCGGCTGGCGGCGCTCAATCAGCCCCGCGATGATCGCGGCATTGCGGAAGGTCCGCTTCATCAGCGCCGATTCCGCCATCCAGGCCTCGAGGTCGTCGCCCATCATGTCCTCGTCGAAGAGTCGCCCCAGCGCGATGCGGTTCGATGAGATCGCAAGAGAAAGATCGCGCACCATCCAGATCACCAGCGCATATTCCGAGGCGACGAAGCCCAGGGGCTGCATCCCCGCGCGCTCCAGCCGCCTTGTCAGCAGCATGCCCAGCGTCTGGTGCGCGAGCCTGCCTTCGAAGGGGTAGCACACCATGTAGTGCTTGTCGGCGCGCGGGAAGGTCTCGACCAGCATCTGCCCGGCCTTCGGCACCACCGAGCGGAAGCGCTGCAGGGAGAGCCACCCGCGCACCTGCGGCGGCAGGTCCTTCCAGGATTTCGGGTCCGCCAGCATCTGCCGCACGCGCTCGGCAAGGTAAGTCGACAGCGGAAACTTGCCGCCCTGGTAGGAGGGCACCATCGGTTCCCGGTCATTGGAGCGCGTGGCGAGTGCCCCGAACTCATCGAGCCCCTCGAAGCGCAGCACCTCGCCGGCAAACACGAAGGTCTGCCCGACCGTCAGCTGGCTGACGAACCATTCCTCCACCTCGCCCAGCACGCGCCCGCCCACCACCACGCGCTTGCCCAGCCGGCGCTTCACGTGCGCGAGCCTGACCTTCAGCATCTCGTCCTCGACGATGGTGCCCATGTTCAGCCGATAGGCCATGGCCAGCCGCGGATGCGCCAGCCGCAGCGTGCCATCCGCCTGCAGTTTCAGCTTGGCATAGCGTTCATAGGCGCGGAGCGCATAGCCGCCGGTCGCCACGTAATCGACCGCCTTGTCGAACTCCACCCGCGTCAGCTTGCGATAGGTCCAGGCACTGCTCACCTCGCCGAACAGCTCATCCGGGTGGAACGGCCCGGCGCAGGCGCGGCCCAAGATGTGCTGCGCCAGCACGTCGAGCTTCATCACCATGGGGTATTCGGTGTCCTGCGCATTCACCTCCGCCGCCTGCAGTGCCGCCGTGCATTCCAGCACCTCGAAGCGGTTGGACGGCACCAGCAGCGCCTGTGACGGCAGGTCCAGCTTGTGGTTCGAGCGCCCGATCCGCTGCAGCAGGCGGCTCGATCCCTTCGGCGCCCCCACATGCACCACGAGGTCGACGTCGCCCCAGTCGATGCCGAGTTCGAGGGTGGAGGTGCAGACCACGGCGCGCAGCTTGCCCTCGCCCATTGCCGCCTCGACCTTGCGCCGCTGTGCGACATCCAGCGAGCCATGGTGGAGTGCGATCGGCAGATTGTCGTCATTCGCCTCCCACAAGGCCTGGAACACCATCTCCGCCTGGCTGCGCGTGTTGACGAAGATCAGCGTCATCCTCGCCCGCTTGATCTCCTCATAGACCTCCGGGATCGCATAGAGCGAGGAATGCCCCGACCACGGCACGCGCTCGACGGAGGAGAGGATGCGGATCTCCGGCTTCGCACCGGGCTTGCCCAATACCAGTGGCGCAGGCTCGGCGCCGGTCGACGCCAGCCAGGCCCGCAGCGCATCGGGGTCCGCCACCGTCGCCGATAATCCGATGCGGATCGCCTCCGGCGCATGGGACTGCACGCGCGTGAGGGCCAGCGACAGCAGCACGCCGCGCTTCGAAGTCACCATGGAGTGCAGCTCGTCGAGGATGACGGTGCGCAGGCCCTTCAGCAGATGCGCCGCATGGGGGTCCGCCACCAGCAGCGACACCTGCTCGGGCGTGGTGATCAGGATGTCCGGCGGCTTCTGCCGCTGCCGCTGGCGCTTGGAATGCGGCGTGTCGCCGGTGCGCGTCTCCACCGTCACCGGCAGCTTCATCTCGGCGATGGGCGCCTCGAGGTTGCGGGCGATGTCGACGGCCAGCGCCTTCAAGGGCGAGATGTAGAGCGTGTGGATGCCCTCACCCGATCCCCGCTCGGTGATCTCCGCGAGACTCGGCAGGAAGCCCGCGAGCGTCTTGCCGCCGCCGGTGGGCGAGATCAGCAAAACGCTCTCGCGGGCCTGCGCATGATCGAGCACCGCCAGCTGGTGCGCGCGCGGCGCCCAGCCACGCGCCGAAAACCAGTCGAGGAAGCGTTGCGGCAGGCTCATGGGAGGCCCAGCTTGACTTGGCTTCGCCGAACACGCAACAGCAGCCCATGTCCTTCGATCCACAGGCAAAGGTGACGCACCGTTCGGTCCTCGCGGTGGCGGTGCCGATCATGCTCTCCAACGTCTCGGAGCCCTTGATCGGTGTCGTCAACACCGCCGTCATCGGCCAGCTGAAGGAACCCTATTACATCGGGGCCATTGCCGTGGGGGCGCTGGTCTTCTCCTTCCTGTTCTGGGGTTTCGGCTTCCTCCGGCTCTCCACCGGCGGCCTCTCCGCCCAGGCGCTGGGGGCAGGGGACCGCACCGAGCTCGTCGCCGTGCTCATCCGTGCGCTGATGATCGGGCTCGCCGCCGGCATCGGCCTGATCATCCTGTCGCCGCTGATCCGCGAGGCGGCCTTCAACCTCATCGGCGGCTCGCCGCAGGTGCGGAGCCATGCCGAGACCTATTTCAATTACCGCATCTTCGCCGCCCCGGCAGCGCTGGCCAATTACTGCGTCATGGGCTGGTTCATCGGCCAGTCGCGGGCGAAACTGGCCTTCGTGGTGCAGCTGTTCCTGAACCTCACCAATATGGCGCTCTCGGCCTTCTTCGTCCTCGGCCTCGGCATGACATCGGACGGCGTGGGCCTCGCAGCACTCATTGCCGAATGGTCCGCCGTCACCCTGGCGCTGGTGCTGGCGGCGGCGATCCTGCGCGGCATGGGGGCCCACATCTCCTGGCCGCGCATCCTCGATCCGGCCCGCTTCAAGCGAACGCTGCTGATGAACGGCGACGTGATGATCAGGACGCTCTGCCTCGTCTTCGCCTTCACCTTCTTCACGGCGCGCGGCGCGCGGTCGGGGGACGTCATCGTGGCGGCCAATGCCGTCCTCCTCAACCTCTTCGAGGTCTCCGCCTACCTGATCGACGGCTTCGCCTATGCCTCCGAAGCGCTCGTCGGCCAGTCGGTGGGGGCCAGGAACCGGGAGCGCTTCCGGGCGGCGGTGCGGCTCACCAGCATCTGGGCCATGGCGCTGGGGGTCCTCTGCTCCCTCGTCATCTGGGTCTTCGGCCCGGCGATCATCGACATGATGACATTGAGCCCCGAGGTGCGGGACATGGCACGGACCTATCTCCCCTGGGTGGCGGTCTCGCCCGTGCTCGGCGTCATCTGCTTCCAGTTCGACGGCATCTTCACCGGCGCGATGGCGACGAAGGATATGCGCAACATGATGATCGTGTCGCTCGCCATCTTCCTGCTGGCATGGTGGCTGCTGGAGCAGCCTTACGGCAACCACGGGCTCTGGGCGGCGCTGAACATCTTCTTCATCGCCCGCGGGGTAACCTTCGCCACCCGCATGCCGTCGCTGGAGCGCCGGGCGTTTGGGTAGTCCTTCACGATGTCAATCAGCAGCAGGCACGAGCCTGATACCTAGCACATCGTAGGATTAACGTCAAGAAATATTTTCCTAAGTTAGGTTCGTCTTAATTTCATCATGGCCGGGCTTGTCCCGGCCATCTTCTTGCGGCCACCAAAAGGATCGCCGGGACGAGCCCGGCGATGATGGTGGTGGGGATGGGGTATGGGTGAACCCTACTCCGTCTGGTACCGGGCGATCGCCGAGCGTTCGAGCGCCGCGGTCACCAGCTTGTCCAGCCCCAGTGCATCGCGCAGCATGGCGAGGAAGCGGAGTTCCTCCTTGCCCACCGCGAGGTCGGAGGCGGCGACTTCCACCGCCAGCGCATAGGCCGTCTCGCGCAGCTTCGGCTTGAGCGCACCCTTGATCAGGCCGAGGATGGCTTTCAGGCCCTCCGTATCCTGCAGGATTTCACCTGCCTCCTGGGCGACACCCATCAGCCGGTGCTCGTCGAAGTCGGCAAAGATCGGCAGCGTCTGCACCAGCTGGCGGATCTCGGCCAGTTCGATGGCGTTCACCTTGCCCTCCACGCCGGACATAGTGACCATGGTGTAGATGAGCGCCTGTTCAGTCGAGATCGTGCCGGGCATTGAGGTCCTCCTGAGGCCCTGACAGTTAGGTGCTGGAACGTGACTTGTCCAGTTGTGCACGCACCGCCTCGATCGCATCGACCAGCCCCAGCCGCGAGACCGTGACGCCCGGCGGGAAGGCGGTGAGGAAGCGCGAGGCGAGCCGCGGGTCCAGCACCACGAAGTGGCCCCTGTCGCCGGCTCGGCGGATCAGCCGGCCGAAGGCCTGCCTGAGCCTCAGCCGCACCACCATGTCAGTGTACGCATTGCCGCCGAAGGCCTCCTTGCGGGCGCGCTCGAGAATGGTCGGCGTGCCCCACGGCACGCGGTCGAGCACGATGAGGCGCAGCGAGTCGCCCGGCACGTCCACCCCGTCGCGCACTGCGTCGGTGCCCAATAGGCAGGCATCGCGCTCGGCGCGGAACATGTCGACCAGTGTCCCCGTGTCCATCGGGTCCACGTGCTGGGCATAGAGCGGCAGGCCGGCATCGGCCAAGGGCTTCACCAGCCGCTTGTGCACAGCGCGGAGCCGCGAGATGGCGGTGAAGAGCCCGAGGCCCCCGCCGCCCGCAGCGAGGAAGAGCTCGCGATAGGCGGATGCCACCTGGTCCATGTCCTCACGGTTCATGTCCGTCACCACGATGACGCGGCTTGCGTCCGGATAGTCGAAGGGCGAGTCCCAGCTCTCGCGCTTCACGGGGTAGGGCAGGTGCACCGCACCCGTGCGCATCTCGGCATTGGCCCAGTCGTCCGGCACATCGGGCGGCCGGTCCTTCAGCGTGGCCGAGGTGATGACGATGCCGTCCGCCTGGCGCAGCACGGCGAGCGCCATGGGCTCCGTCGGGTCCAGCCAGTGCGAGTGGAGCCCGACGTCGTGTTCCTTGCCGAAGGCCTGGGCGATGTCGAACCACTCGACGAAGAGCGGGTTCTTCTCCTCCAGCAGCCGTTTCAGCATGTCGACCCAGGAGCCCACCATCAGCTCGCCCCGCCGCTTCAGCGAGCGCGACACGGCCTCGATGCGGCCGCGGTCGTGGGTGGAAAGCTCCTCGGCCTGTTCGTCCAGCTTCTTGGCCAGCGCATTGGCGAGGCCGGACATGGGCTTCTTCAGGTCCAGCAGCGCGCCCATCAGTTCCTCCGCCGCATCGGCGAGGCCGTCGATCAGCGGCAGGCAGTCGGTCTCGATGGTGTGGCCGGAGCCCGCATTCTGCTCGGCCCGTGCCAGAACCTGCTGGCGCACGAGCGAGAGGAAATTCTCGGCCAGCCCCTCCGGCTGGCCTGCCTGCACGCGCCGTGTCCAGCCGGGGCCGGGGAGCGCCAGGGCGGCGCGCAGCACCTGCTGCAGCAGCTTCTCGCCGTTCTCGTCCTCGCCCAGAAGATCGCCGATGCGGTCCGACAATCCGCGTCCGCGGCGGCGCTCGGCTTCGGGTCCCCTGATCCAGCGGCGCAGCTCGGCGGTCTCAAGCGCGGTCAAGTGGCCGGAGAAGGCGGAGTCCGCGGCATCGAACAGGTGGTGCCCCTCGTCGAAGACGATGCGGCGAATGCCGCCGGGGGCGGCCTCCTCCTCCTCGGTGATGGCGATGCCGAGCGCGTGGTCGACGGCGGCCTGGTGCAGCACGAGGGCATGGTTGGCGATGACGATCGAGGCGTTGCGGCCTGCCCGCACCGAGCGCTCGATGAAGCAGCGGCGGTAATGCGGGCAGGCGGAATAGATGCATTCGCCGCGCCGGTCGGTGAGGCCCAGTGACTGCGCGGTGACGCCGCGGGACTCGCCATCGAGCGAGAGGTCGTTGAACAGCGACAGGATCCAGGAGGGGAAATCACCGCCCACCATGTCGCCATCGCGCGTGAAGCGTGCCCAGCGCGAGATCAGTGCGGCGAGCAGTGCCGTGCGCGGGTTGGCCGAGGTGAGCCTGCCGAAGACCTCCTGCATGTTGAGGAGGCAGACATAGTTCTCGCGGCCCTTGCGGATGACGATCCTGCCCTGGCGTTCCTCGGGGTCCTCGATCAGGCGCGCGGTCTCCTGGTCGAGCTGCCGCTGCAGGTTCTTGGTGTAGGTCGAGACCCACACGGGAGCGTTGTTCTTCCTGGCCCAGAGATACGAGGGCGCGAGATAGCCGAGCGTCTTGCCCAGTCCCGTGCCGGCTTCCGCCAGTAAAATATTGTTGATCTCTTTTGATTGGCGCGGCTGGAAGGCGAAGGTCGCGGCCCCGGCATAGGCCGCCTGCGAGGCGCGCTGCTCTGAGTCCGATCCCAGCACCTCGCGCAGGAAGCGCTGGGCCTCTTCCGCTGCGATCGCGTCCTGCCGGCCCGGCGCGCGGCCGCCGTCCTCCTCCCATTCCTCGATCCTGTCCCAGGCATTGAGGCCGGTTGCGAAGCTGCCGATGTCCATCTTCGGGTTCGCCGTCATCAGCGCACGCATCACGCTTTCGGCCCAGGGCCATTTGGCGCGGGCGAGGAAGGTGGCGTTCTCCGCCGTCTCGCGCAGCAGCGGATAATGCTTGCTGGCAAGGCGATTCAGAAGATCTTCGGCGATGAGGCGCACCGTCTCCTCGTCATCGGCACCTTCGTCGATGGCGAGAGACCGGGCGAAACCCGTCGGCGTCGGCGTGGCGAAGCGGGCCGGGCAGACGAAGGCAAAGAGTTCGGCCACGTCGAAATGCCGCTGCTCGCGCGCCGCCCGCACGGCGGCGCGTGGCGCCTGCGAGGCGACGCCCAGGCGCTCGATGAAGAAGGCCGAGTGGCAGATCAGGTGCGGCCGTGCTGCGAGTTCCGCCAGCGCATGCGCGGGTTCCATGGGTTCGCCGCCGATCACGGCGCCCATGCCGGACGCCACGGCGGTGCGAAGGGTCGAATCCATTGTCATCCTGATGTCTTGGGTCCACGTTTAAAGACTGGGACAGCCGAACGGAAGAGGAACGGAGCACATGGAGCAGAAATTCATCGATCTCTTTGACCGCTACACGCATGGCGGCATGAACCGGCGGGACTTCCTGGAGCGTCTGACGGGGCTCGCGGGCTCGGCGGCTGCCGCCACGGCGCTGCTCCCCCTGCTCGAGAACAACTATGCTCATGCGGAGATGGTGCCGGAGAACGACCCTGCCATCACGGCCGAGATGACGGAGATCGCCCCGGGCATCAAGGGCTATTTGGTGCGGCCCAAGGCGGCGGGAACCTATCCCGTGGTGCTGGTCATCCACGAGAATCGAGGCCTCAACCCCCACATCAAGGACGTGACGCGGCGGATGGCCAAGGAGGGCTTCATCGCCTTTGGTGCGGATTACCTCACCCCGCTGGGCGGCACCCCGGCGGATGAGGA
This sequence comes from Aestuariivirga litoralis, assembly GCF_003234965.1. GTDB lineage: Bacteria > Pseudomonadota > Alphaproteobacteria > Rhizobiales > Aestuariivirgaceae > Aestuariivirga > Aestuariivirga litoralis. The sequence continues at coordinate 502,407 of NZ_QKVK01000001.1, read as the reverse complement.
AAAGGCCCGCGAGATGTTCAAGGAACTGAAGCCCGAGGCGGTGGTGGCCTTCAGCCAGTCCGCGGTGGATGCGCTGGCGAAGATCGACGGCGGCAACGGCAAGGTGGGTGCGGTGGGCTTCTGCTGGGGCGGCGGGGCGGTCAATGCGCTGGCCGTCACGGGTGACCTGAACCTCAAGGCGGGCGTCGCCTATTATGGCATGCAGCCCAAGGCGGCCGAGGTGCCGAAGATCACTGCACCCCTCATGCTGCATTATGCCGGCCTCGACGAGCGCATCAATGCCGGCATCAAGGACTACGAGGCGGCGCTGAAGGCCGATGGCAAGGTATTCGAGCTCTTCGTCTATGACGGCGTGAACCACGCCTTCAACAACGACACCAATGCGGCAAGATACAACAAGGACGCGGCGGACCTCGCCTGGGGGAGGACCATCGGGTTCTTCCGGAAGTATCTTTCGTAAATCCTCCTGTCCGTCATCCCGGCGAAAGCTATGTCTTCCCCTCCCACCCATCATCGCCGGGCTTGTCCCGGCGATCCTCTTTAGGGCCGGGAAGAGGATGGCCGGGTCAAGCCCGGCCATGATGAGCTGAGGGCGGTGCGAAGTGGAAACCCCACCCGTGATTGACCCCGGCCCCACACCTCCCTAAACAGCGGGCTCCCTTCAATCCCGGAACCCGCAGCAAATGACCGTCGATCCCGCCCTTCGTGCCGCCGCAGAGACCAGCAAGGCCTGGCCTTTCGAGGAAGCCCGCAAGCTGGTGGCGCGCGTCAAACGGACGGGCAAGAAGGAGGTGCTGTTCGAGACGGGCTATGGTCCCTCGGGGCTTCCCCATATCGGCACCTTCGGCGAGGTGGCGCGCACCACCATGGTGCGGCGCGCCTTCGAGCTGCTCTGCGACATCCCGACGAAGCTCTTGTGCTTCTCGGACGACATGGACGGCATGCGCAAGATCCCCGATACGGTGCCGGATCCTGCCGCGCTGAAGCCCTATCTCCACATGCCCTTGACCGCCGTGCCCAACCCCTTCGGCGGCGGTTACAAGAGCTTCGGCGACCACAACAATGCCATGCTCCGCCGCTTCCTCGACACCTTCGGCTTCCAGTACGAATTCGCCTCGGCGACCGAATACTACAAGTCGGGCAAGTTCGACGCGATGCTGATCCGCGCGCTGGAGAAGTTCGACGACATCATGGCCGTGATGCTGCCCACCCTCGGCGAGGAGCGACAGGCGACCTATTCGCCCTTCCTGCCGATCTCGCCGACCTCCGGCCGTGTCCTCTACGTGCCGATGAAGAAGGTGGATGCGAAGGCCGGCACCATCACCTTCACCGACGAGGACGGCAGCGACGTCACCATGGACGTGCGCGGCGGGCGCACCAAGCTGCAGTGGAAGCCGGACTTCGGCATGCGCTGGGCGGCCCTGGGCGTCGACTTCGAGATGTTCGGCAAGGACCACCAGACCAACGCCCCGATCTATGACCGGATCTGCGAGATCCTCGGCGCGGAGGCACCAGAGCACTATGTCTACGAGCTGTTCCTCGACGACGTGGGCCAGAAGATCTCGAAGTCCAAGGGCAATGGCCTCACCATCGACGAGTGGCTGACCTATGCCGACCCCGAGTCGCTGGCGCTGTTCATGTACAACAAGCCGCGCGAGGCGAAGCGGCTCTATTTCGACGTGATCCCGCGGGCGGTCGATGATTACGGCGCCTTCCTCTCGGCCTATCAGCGCCAGGCGGACAAGCCCGTGGACCGGCTGATGAACCCGGTGTGGCACATACATGGCGGCAACCCGCCCGCACCTGAGGAGGGCGGCATTTCCTTCGCGCTACTGCTGAACCTCGCGGCCGTGGCCAACGCCCATGACAAGTCGGCGCTGTGGAACTTCATCAGGCGATACCAGCCACAGCTTTCGCCCGAAACCCATCCCCGCCTCGACCTTCTGGCCAAGCACGCGCTTCGCTACTTCGATGACTTCGTGAAGCCGAAGAAGCAATATCGTCCGCCTGCGGAGGATGAAGCGAAGGCGCTCGCTGATCTCGCTGAAGCGCTCTCCACGCTGCCGGCGCAGTCATCGCCCGAGGATATCCAGCAGAAAATTTATGAGGTGGGGCGGCGCGAGCCCTACACGGTGACGCAGAAGGATGGTTCGGTGGGTGTGGGCCAGGGCTGGTTCAACATGCTCTACCAGGTGCTGCTGGGCGAGGAGAAGGGCCCGCGCTTCGGCAGCTTCGTGGCGCTCTATGGCATCGACAACACGCGCGCGCTGATCGGGCGGGCGGTCAAGGGAGAGCTGGCGCAGCCGGCATGAGGAGGCGCGCGAAGTCCTCGTCCACGGCGCGTTTCAGGATGGCGGCATAGGCGGAATGCTCTGCCATGCCGGCGGCGATGCGGCCCAGCTTTTGGCCCTCGCCCAGCGGTACGAGGGCGAGAGGGGCCGCCACCGGCAGCAGCTGCGAGCCACGGCCCGTCTGCAGCGTCGCCAAGATGCCGAACATCTCGCCGCGGATGAGCGGGCGTGACAGGATCGCCATGCGGTATTGCCCGTGGCGGTTGGTCACCAGATAGACATGTCCCGTCTGGTGCGGCACCGACACGGTGCCGGCCTGGGCATAGTCGCCGTCCAGCCGCTCGCGCTCGCGGAAGGCGAGGCAGGATTGCGCCGCGTCCCATTGCACCTCGGTTACATAGGCATAGATGCTGCCGCTCCCGGAGGAGGAGGGGCGGAGTGTGAGATAGGCACCCTCCATCCACTGCACCGCGGCGCGGCTATAGGCGCCGAGCCAGGCGGGGGCCACCTGGCCCGCACTTGCCGCCTCATGGCGAAGCCTGATGTCCAGCGCCTGCTCCAGCCGGATCAGGGTCTGCTCGGTGGGGGTTCTCTGCCCCGAGAGCAGTTTTTCCAGCGACGACAGGCTGACCTTCGCCATGGCCGCGAGCTGGGCGCGCGACAGGCGGCGGCGGGCCAGCTCATCCCGGATGAGCTGGGCGGCAGGCCGCTGGCCGTCCGGTGAGGGGCCTGGTTCTGACATGGCCGAACCATTCCCGATTCCACCGGCTGGGGCAAGGCGGTGCTCATTCGGCGGCGATCCGGGGATGGCGGGCCAGCGCCTGCTCCGGCAATTGCTCCTCGCCGGAGAATTCGGCAACTGTTGGCCCGGGGCGGCTGGGAAACAGGAAAAAGTCGCGGAACTCCCGCAGCCACACGCGCCGGCCCATGCGGGTGTACCAGCGCTGGGACTGGCGCAGCACCGGGTCGGGCTGGAGATAGGCGCGCCATAGTGCCTTGGGGCGGGCCTGCAGCACCGCCTCGATGAGCTTCACCCAGAGAAAAACGCGCCAGGCCGGCACGCGCGGCGTTTCGAGCACCTGGTGCTTGTAGTCCCACAGGCGCAGGTCGCGCTGGATGATGCGGCGGTGGGCGCTCTGGCGGTGAAAGGGTGTCCAGCGGTGGGGCGTGGCGAAGAGCGAGATCACCTGGTCCGGGTCATAGGACAGCAGGTTCCGCAGCAGCCGCCAGTAATCTGCGTCGGTTTCCTCCTCGAAGCCGACAGCGAAGGTGCACAGCCCGATCATGCCGTGGGCCCGCAGCAACTGGATCGCCTGGCGGTCCTTCGTCGTGGTTCCGCCCTTGCGAAGCGTCGTGAGCGTCGCTTCGTCGGTCGCTTCGATGCCGAGCAGGAAGCGCAGGCAGCCGGCCTTCTTGTAAAGCGGCAAGAGGTCGGCATCGCGCACGATGTCGTCGGCGCGCGTCGAGCCGATGATGTGGACCGGCACCTTCTCGGCGATCATCGCCTCCAGGAATGCCTTCCAGGCCACGCGGGAGGAGGTCGGGTTCTCGTCGGCGAGATTGACGAGCTCGACACCCTTCTCGCGGTGAAGCCGCGCGATCTCCCGGGCGAAGGCCACAGGGTCGCGGTGGCGCCACTTGGTCCAGAAGCCGCGCTGGCCGCAATAGGTGCAAAGATGCGGGCAGCCGCGGGAGAACTGCATCACCACCGCGCGCTTGCCGCCCCAATAGGAGTGCCGCGCGAAGTCGATGAGCTCCCAGCCGATCCGCGCCTGGTCGAGCTCGGTGAGCATGGGGGCGGGCTTCGTGGCGAAAGGCTCGCCGGCCCAGCGGAAGGCGAGGCCGGGAACGCCGATCAACGGCTTTCGCGCGGCGAGCGCCGCCATCAGGGCAGGGGCCGTCACCTCGCCCTCGCCGCGCACGATGATGTCGATCTGCGGCGCCTCGCGCAGGATGCTCTGCCAGTGATAGGTGGGGTGAACGCCGCCATAGACGATGGTGATGTCCGGCCACTTCGCCCGCACGGCGGCGCTGATCTCCAGCACCACGGGGTGGGCCGAGGTCGAGCCCGAATGGCCGATGAGCAGCACATCGGGCAGGTCGCGGCCGATCCCCGCCAGGATTTGCGGGATGGTCATGGGCGCGATGTCAGCATTGATCAGCCGCACCTGGTGGCCCGCATCGATCAGCGGCCCGCCCACCATCAGCAGGCCCAGCGGCGGCAGCAGCTCGCCCGGCACGCGGCTGCCGATGGCGCGGTGCGGCGAGTTCAGCAGGACGATCCTGAGGGCAGGGCTCGGTTGGGATGTCGGGTTGCGCATGGGGTCCTCGTGTGGTGATCGAAGACTTGGAGGTGGTGATGCCCGGCACCCCACCACCATCGCCGGAGCTTGCCGGTGTTTGCCGGGCCTTTGCACAGGCTGTGCGGAGGGAGAGCTTATCTCGCGGACAAGGGTTGAGCGGTGGTGTCTGTTGCCAGCGCGCGCCTGATCAGTTCTCCACGCAGCGTCCAGCTCCGCCAGTCAGCCTGCCGGCGTCTCTCCTGGTACTCGAGATGCGAAATCCGAATGTCGATGATATCGAGGTTTTCCGGCAGGACGACGGTACGCATGGCCGTGAGCTTGCGGAGCGCCGGCAGCGCGCTCGGCCCGAGCGATGCCATATAGGAGGTATCATAGTGGTTTGTTCTCATGCCCCAGGCTGCATTGTGGTTTGCCACCACGCCTGCGAAGTCGACGAAGCCCGAGGCCCAGAGCAGGAGAAAACCCGCGGCCAGATTGGCATTGACCAGCCACAGATTGCTGCGGCCGAGGAAGATGCGCAGGGCCACCAGCACGAGGCCGCAGGCGACAAGGCCCATCCAGATCAGGCTCGCGAGCCGCCACAGGGTGAGGCCATAGGCATCGATGTAGAAAGAGAGCCTGGCCGCGCTGGAGGCGAGCAGGAAGCCGTTCTGCAGGATCCACAGCAGGACCAGCAGGCGCACGGCGGGCGAGGCCTCGCTGCGCGAGCCGGGCCACAGCGAAATGATGATCAGCCCCGCGGCGAGCAGCACGGTGGCGATCAGCGTGAAGGCACCCTGCTGGGCATATGCAGCATAGCCATTGCCGGGCGTGCCCAGCATGCCGGACCAGAGATACTGCGCATCGAGGACGTTCTGGAGCAGGAACACGCCATTGAGTGCGGCGAGTGTTGCGATCACGGCGCCGGGCGCGAACAGGGTGTCGTGCCAGGAGGGCGCATTGGCCTCGATCCTCGTGGTGTCGAAGCTCCGCAATGCCTGCATCGCCAGGATGGCATGGAAGCTCAGCAGCGCCAGAAGCGACACCAAGAGCGTCCACAGCCACAGCGGATCGAACCTGATGTCGAACAGCTGTACCATGATGTCGCTGAAGGCCTGGTTCGCCGACATGAAGAGTAGCGTGAAGGCCATGACGGAAAGCAGGGGCACGATGGCCGTGCGGCTGTCGAAGCGGGTGGGAAGCCCGGCCCTGGCGGTGCGGCAGGCTTGGCGCGCGGCCTCAGTGCCGGAGATGGGTGACAGGACCGCGCGCCCGGCCATCGACAGCACGGCCTGCAGCGGATTGGCCAGCGAGTCGCCGCGCGCCATAAGCATGAGCAGGGCAAGGCAGCACCAGCCGATGGCGAGGTTCAGCGGCCCCGGCTCGAGGGCGATGGCCAGCACGGCGCCCACCGCCAGCAGCAGCATGAGCTTGAACGAGGCGCTGCGCCGCGGCCAGTCCAGCGGAGTGCAGATGAGCAACAAGAGGCCCGCCGGCACGGCGGCAATGACGCTGCCGGGCAGGCCGGCTTGCCATGCGATACCGGTGAGGCCGGCCAGAGCGGCCGGCATGGCGAAACGAAGGGCGACAGAATGGGAGCGGGGCAAGACCTCCGCGGCGGGAACATCAGTCATGGTGATCCTCGATTTCGATCGGAGATCACCATGTGGACGGATCAGGCCCAACCTGCCATCGCCGGTCCTTGCCGCTTCTTGCCCCCGCTCCGCACAAGTCGTGCGGGGGCTGGCAATCCGCTTACTGGCTCGCCCACATGATGCGGGCGATCCAGTCCACGTCCTTCATGTCGAGGTTCTTGGTGGCGTGGTTCGGATTGAACGACGCGAGTTCGAGGGTCTTCGAGGTCTGGCGCTGCATGACCTTGGCCATGACCTGGCCGTCATTGAGGCGGACCACCACGCGGTCGCCCTTCCTGACGGCGGCCGAGGGCGAGAGGATGATGATGTCACCCTCGCGGTAGACGGGCAGCATCGAGTCGCCGGTGATCTCGAGCGCGTAGGAATTGGGGTCGGTGACGCCCGGTACATCGATCTCGTCCCAGCCATTGCCGGAGGGGAAGCCCGAATCATCGAAGAAGCCGCCCTTGCCCGCCTTGGCGAGGCCCAGAAGCGGGATCTGGCGCAGCTTGGGCGGCTGGCCGCGGCGGCCGATCAGCAGTTCGGAGAATTCCTCCATCGAGGCGCCCGACGCCTGCAGCAGGCGCGAGATCGACTCCATGGTGGGCCAGCGCGGGCGGCCGTCGGGGCCGTTGCGCTTCGAGGGGTTGAAGGACGTCGGGTCGAGACCCGACTTCTTGGCGAGCCCCGAGGCCGAGAAGCCGTAACGTTCGGCGATGGTGTCGATGGCGTTCCAGACCTGCTTGTGAGTGAGCATCATGCCCTCCGGTGGGAGTAAAAGTTCATAGTTGTAGGAAGCTATACCTTGTGTGGCGGCGATTGTCCAGACGCAAAGCGGGGCCTATGGTCCGCGCCCATGCGAATCCTCTACAAGATCCTTGCCGCCGACCAGTGGGACGCGGCCCAGGCCGTGGGCCTGTTCACCGGCTCCGCCGTGGACGTGGCGGACGGCTTCATCCATTTGTCCACCGCCGGCCAGATGCGGGAGACGGCGGCCCGGCACTTCGCCGGGCAGGATGGCCTGGTCTTGGTGGGTTTCCGCGAGGAGGACCTTCCCAACCTGAGGTGGGAGCCCTCGCGCGGCGGCGACCTGTTTCCCCATGTCTATGGCGCGATCGACACGGCGCTGGCCGTCTCGGTCGATCCGCTGCCGCTCGAAGGTGGCGCGCACCGCTTTCCCCGGGGTGCGGCATGAGCCTCGCCGCACTCGCCTTTCCGCTGGCCCGGCCCGTGCTCCATGCACTCGACGCCGAGACCGCCCATGGCCTGACGATACGGGCCCTCCAGGCCCTTCCTCTGGCAGGGCCCACCGCCGCGGCGCCGGGTCTTGCGGTCGAGGCCCTCGGCCTGCGCTTTCCCAATCCGCTGGGGCTTGCCGCGGGCTTCGACAAGAATGCCGAGGTGCCGGACGCCATGCTGGCGCTGGGCTTCGGCTTCACCGAGATCGGCACGGTGACGCCCCGGCCGCAGGCGGGCAACCCCCGGCCCCGGCTGTTCCGCCTGGCCGAGGACCGCGCGGTGATCAACCGCATGGGCTTCAACAACGCGGGCCACGCGGCGGCGTTGCGGCGGCTCGCGGCGCGGCGGGACCGCGGCGGCATTGTCGGCGTGAACATCGGCGCCAACAAGGAGTCGGCAGACCGCATCGGCGATTATGTCGAGGGCATCGCCGCCTTCGCGCATCTCGCGTCCTATTTCACCGTGAACATCTCGTCGCCCAACACGCCGGGCCTGCGCGGGCTGCAGTCGCGCGCCGAACTGGAGCAGCTTCTGGCGCGGCTCAATGACGAGCGCGCCCGCCATGCGCACAAGCCGCCCATGCTGCTGAAGATCGCGCCGGACCTGCGCGAGGACGAGTTGGAGGACATCGCGGCGGCCTGCGGCGGAGGTGCGGTCGACGGCATCATCGTGTCCAACACCACGCTGTCACGCGGCGGGCTGCGCAGCCCCGGTGCAGGCGAGCAGGGCGGCCTGTCGGGGGCACCGCTGCTGGCGCTGTCCACCCGGCAGCTGGCGCGCATGTTCCTGCTCACCGGCGGCCGCATCCCGCTGGTCGGCGTGGGCGGCGTGCATGACGGTCCCTCGGCGCTGATGAAGATCCGCGCCGGTGCCAGCCTCGTGCAGCTCTATTCGGCGCTGGTTTACCAGGGGCCGGCCCTGGTGACCGCGATCCTCCGCCACCTGTCGGCCGAGGCGGCGCGGCTGCCCCTTGCCAGCCAGCGCGGAAGCGATGCGGCAGCGCTGGCTCACCACGGGTCGAGCGGCACGTAGGTCCGCAGGATCTTCGCGGTCGACCCCGTGGCCTGCGCCTTGTCGAGGCCATAGTCGAAGGCCTGCGCCAGTTCGGCCCGGTCACGCCGGACCAGGAAGGCCAAGTTGCGGCTGAAATAGTCGAAGTCCGAATAGGCGCCGTCGAGCAGGCGGCAGCAGGCTGCCGCCGCTTCGCCGGCAACCCAGTAGATGACCTGCAGATTGTCGCCGAAGAGCACGTCGACCTCGCCCGCCTTGAGGGCCGCGCCCGCCTTGGCGAGGTCGTCATAGGGGGTGATGCGGGCGGTGGAATAATAGGTGGCAAGCCAGCGGGCGTGCACCGTGTCCTTCACCACCCCGATGCGCCGCCCGGCAAGGCTGCGCGCCGTGGCGCTGTCGAGGGTGCTGGTATTGGCCACGGCAAAGCGGCCCATGATGCGGAAATAGGGCCTCGTCATGCGTGCTGCGGCGAGGCTCTTCTCGTCGAGGCGGGGGCCGGTCACGGCGACATCCGCCTCGCCGCGCGCCAGCGCGGGCAGGATCTCGGCGAAGGGCCGCACCTCCACCGTGCAGGCCAGCCGTGCCTGTTCGCAGGCGGCAATGGCAATCTCCACCGAAATGCCGGCGGGCGAACCGGTGCGCGACAGGAAGCTGTAGGGGGCGAAATCCTCATCGGCGATGAGCTTGACCGAGAGGTTCTCGGGAAGCTTGGGGCGGGCCTGCTCCTCCGCCGCCCGGAACAGGGGCGGCTGGTAGGCGACAGGTGGCGTGTCCTGGGCCTCTGCAACTCCTGATAGAAGAAGCAGCGCGAAAAACATCCGGGAGGCTGTAGAAAACTTTACGTTACGTCGCATCATCGGGCCATTGGCAGGGGCAGGCAGTGTTGTCGGATCATGATCACCAAGGCTTCGGCGAGTCTCCGGCAACCGGGCTCAGCATAGACGGGGCCACGGGCGAAGTCTTGCCCCGTCTGGACCAGGATGCGCTCTGTGACCTGGTGCGGCGGCTGCCCAAGGATGAACTGCACGAGGCGCTGAAGACCAAGGTCATGCGGGCAGTGAGCCTGCCCGGCTTGGTGCTGCATGCGGTGAGCGGGCAGCCCGCGCTGCGCGCTGCCCGCGAACAGGGGCTCGGCGTCGTCGCCTATGCCGAGCCCGAGGCTTTCGGCGAGGCGGTGCGATGTGTGCATGGCGCCACGCTGCTGCGCGAGGCAACCTGGGGCCTGGCGCGGCGCTGGCCGCGCTTCACCGCCAGCCGGCTGATCACGCCGGCGCAGGCCATGGTGCTGCTGTCGCTCGTGGCGGGGGTGATCATCGCCGCCATCCACCTGCCCGGGCCGCTGTTCATCACCCTTGCTTCGGCGGCAAGCGGGGCCTTCTTCCTCGGCGTGGTGGCGCTGCGCCTGCTGTGCTTCCTGCCGCCGGTGACCCGGCCGCGGCCACCGCTGCAGGCGATCGCCGACGACGCATGGCCGGTCTATTCGGTCATGGTGCCGCTGTTCCGCGAGGTGTCGGTGCTCGACCAGCTGATCGGGGCGCTGCGCCAGCTGCGCTATCCGCAGGACAGGCTCGACATCAAGCTGGTGCTCGAGGAGGAAGACAGCGCGATGCAGCGCGCCGTGGCGGGGCTGGCGCTGGAACCGCATTTCGAAGTGATCATCGTGCCGCGCGGCCTGCCGCAGACCAAGCCGCGGGCACTCAACTATGCCCTCCAGTTCTGCCGGGGCGAGCTGCTCACCATCTATGACGCGGAGGACATTCCGCAGAAGGACCAGCTGGAAAAGGCGGCCCGGCGCTTTGCCGCGGCACCGCCCGACCTGGCCTGCCTGCAGGCGCAGCTCACCTACTACAATCCCAACGACAACTGGCTCACCCGCCAGTTCACGGCCGAGTATGCCACGTGGTTCGGCGAACTGCTGCGGATGCTGGCGAACCACAACCTGCCGCTGACGCTGGGCGGAACCTCCAATCACTTCCGGATGGAGGTGCTCCGCCGGGTCGGCGCCTGGGACCCGCACAATGTCACCGAGGATGCCGACCTCGGCCTCCGGCTGGCCCGGCTCGGCTATGACATCGCGGTGCTCGACAGCCTGACCTTCGAGGAAGCCAACATGCGGCTGGGCAACTGGATGCGCCAGCGCGCGCGCTGGCTGAAGGGCTCGCTCGTCACCTGGCTCGTCCACATGCGCGAACCGCTGGTGTTCATGCGTGACGTGGGCCCGGCCGGCTTCTGGGTGGCGCAGGTGCTGACGCTGGCCGTGGTCGTCTCGGTGCTGCTGCATCCGATCTGCATGGTGGCGACGGTTCTGCTCTACGTGCAGGGGGCCGTCCGCGCCGAGCCGCGCGGCACCTCCCTCATCATCCTCGCCGGGCTGAACCTCGCCGTTTTCGTGGCAGGCTATGCCGCCTCCATCATCCTCACCCGGCGGGCGCTGCTGCGGCGCGGCATCCGAGGCTGGTACGGCACGCTGGCCACCATGCCGTTCTACTGGGTGCTCATGTCGGGCGCGGCGTGGATGGCGATCTGGCAACTCTTCACCCGGCCGTTCCACTGGAACAAGACCGAGCACGGCTTCGCGGCCTACCAGCAGGTCAGGCCGCAGCGGGCTCGCGGTACTGCGTCAGGGCATCGTCGATGGTGGCAGCGAAGTGCACGGCGGGCGGCCGTACGCCGTGGGTGAGCAGGCTTCGCCGCACATCGGGGTTGGCACCGCTCACGAACAGCTTCACGCCGCGCTTTGTGGCCTTGTGGGCCAGGCCCTCCATGACATTGGCCCCTGTCGAATCGAGGAAGGGCACGGCGGCGAAGTCGACGACCAGCGCCTTGTGGGTGTCCTGGATGCGGTCCAGCACCGAGGCGATCGAGGCCGCGGCCCCGAAGAAGAAGGCGCCGGTGATGCGATAGACGACGAGTTCCGGGTTGGCCGCCAGCGCCTCGTCGTAGTCGCCGCGCGGCTGGGCCGAATCCGCCTGGTCCTCGCCGACGAAGGGCGTGTGGGTCTCGACCGCGGTGGCCTTCGACATGCGGTGGATGAACAGCACGGAGCCCAGTGCGAAGCCGACGATGATGGCCTCCGTCAGGTCGCGGAAGATGGTGAGGAAGAAGGTGGCCGCTAGCACCGCCACCTCGCCCCAGCCGGAGCGGACCAGCACCGCGATCGCCGGCTTCTCGATCATGTTCCATGACACGACCGCCAGCACGCCCGCCAGTGCGGCGAGCGGGATATAGGCGGCAAGCGGCGCCGCGACCGCCATGAAGATCAGGATGAACACCGCATGCAGCATGCCCGACACCGGGCTGTGCGCGCCGGAGCGCACGTTGGTGGCAGTGCGCGCGATGGTGCCGGTGACGCAGAAGCCGCCGAACAGCGCCGAGCCGACATTGGCAGCCCCCTGCGCCACGAGTTCGCAGTTGGAGCGATGGCGGCGGCCCGTCATGCCGTCGGCCACCACGGCGGAGAGCAGCGACTCGATGGCGCCCAGCAGCGTGAAGGAGAGCGCGGCGGGCAGCACGTCGATCACCTTCGCCATGGAGAAGGCAGGCAGGGCCGGTGCCGGCAGCGTCGAGGGAATGCCGCCGAACTTGGAGCCGATGGTGGTGACGTCGAGGCCCAGCTTCCAGGTGATGACGGCGGCGAGCGTCACCGCGATCAGCATGCCGGGCCAGTGCGGGCGCAGCCGCTTGAGGCCCACGATGATCCCCGCGGTGCCGGCCGAAAGCCCCAGCGCCCAGGGCGACAGTGTGGGCAAAGCCTGCCACAGCACGGGAATTTTTTCCAGAAGCGGCCCGGGTTCCGGCACGCTGAGGGTGAGGCCGAGGAGATCCTTGATCTGGCTGGCGAAGATGATGACGGCAATGCCGGCGGTGAAGCCCACGGTGACCGGAAAGGGAATGAACTTGATGAAGGTGCCGAGGCGCAGGAAGCCGACAAGCGCCAGCAGCAGGCCGGACAGGAAGGTGGCGAGGATCAGCCCGTCCATGCCGTGCTGCGCCACGGTGGCCGACACCAGCACGATGAAGGCGCCGGCGGGTCCGCCGATCTGGAAGCGCGAACCGCCGAGCAGCGACACGAGGAAGCCGCCAACGGCGGCGGTGTAGAGCCCCTGGGCGGGAGATGCGCCGGAGGCGATGGCAATGGCCATGGACAGGGGCAGCGCCACGATGGCCACGGTGAGCCCGGCCAGCGCATCGGCCCTGAGGTTCTTCAGCGTGTAGCCCTCGCGCAGCACCGTCACCAGCTTGGGAGTGAAGAGTTCGGCGAAGCTGGCGCCACGCGGCTTGCGGGTCGAGGCGGGTGAAGCGGTCTGAACGGACATCGGTGATGGCCCCGTTGCTGTCTTATGGGTTGGGCGGCGCCTTAGGCTCGCGGAAGCGCACGCCGCGCCCGCCTCCGCTGCTCGGCGCATTCTCGCCAATGAGTTCGATGCCAGCCGCCTCGAGCGCCTGGACGACCTTCACCAGGCTGTCGACCACGCCGCGCACCTGGCCGTCACTGGCTTCCATGCGCTGGATGGTGGGAAGGGACAGGCCAGACTTTTCCGCCAGCATGCGCTGGTCCATGCCGAGCATGGCACGGGCGGCGCGGATCTGGGCGGATGTGATCATGGCGGACAATAACTGGATTGAACGTGGGTGGAACATAGATATCCACGTTCAAAGCGTCAAGAGTGATGTTTAAAACATCACATCGGGTTACTTCCCGAGGTAACCCTTCAGCTTCATGTGGCGGTTCACGTCCTTGTAGAGCAGGTAGCGGAAACGGCCCGGGCCCCCGGCATAGCAGGCCTGGGGGCAGAAGGCCCTGAGCCACATGAAGTCGCCGGCCTCGACCTCCACCCAGTCATTGTTGAGGCGGTAGACGGCCTTGCCCTCGAGCACATAGAGGCCGTGTTCCATCACATGGGTCTCGGCAAAGGGAATGACCGCACCCGGCTCGAAGGTGACGATGTTCACATGCATGTCGTGGCGCACGTCGCTGGGGTCGACGAAGCGGGTGGTCGACCATTTTCCGTCGGTGCCGGGCATGGCGACGGGCTTCACCTCCTGGTCGGAGGTCACGAAGGCCTCGGGCGCGTGGATGCCGTCGACCGGTTCATAGGCCTTGCGCACCCAGTGGAAGCGTACCGGCGCCTTGGACTCGTTGCGCAGCGCCCAGTGAACGCCGGGCGGCATGTAGGCATAGCCGCCGGGCTTCAGGTCATGGCGCCAGCCATCCAGCGTGAGCACCGCCTCGCCTTCGACCACGAACAGCACGCCCTCGGCGTCCTTGGCCGGTTCCGGCTTGTCGCTGCCGCCGCCGGGGGCGACCTCCATGATGTATTGCGAGAAGGTCTCGGCGAAGCCCGAGAGCGGGCGCGCAATCACCCAGGCGCGCGTGTCGTCCCAGAAGGGCAGCACGCTGGTCACGATGTCGCGCATCACGCCCTTGGGGATCACCGCATAGGCCTCGGTGAAGACAGCGCGCCCGGTGAGAAGCTCGGTCTGTGGCGGGTGGCCGCCATGGGGCGCGTAGTAGCTGCGGGTCATGTGGGTGTCCGTGTGGTTTCGCGCAGGGTAGGGCGGCCGGGGGCGGCCTGCAAGCTGGGAGAACCCCCAATGCCATCATGCCCGGGAGTGGCCCGGGCATCCTTTGCGCGGCTGCAAAAAAGATCGCCGGGACAAGCCCGGCGATGATGGAAATTCAAAAGCGCCGGGCTCAATAAGTCTTGGGCTGCGGCTGGCCGAAGACGAAGTCGGTGCCGTCGAGGCCATAGACGTCGGGGCGGAAGTTGACGCGGCCATCATCGGTGGCCCAGGCGGTGAGATACATCCAGCGCACGTCCGGGCCGTTCTCCACCGGTTGCTCGTATTGCTCGGTGGAATTGACGAGCGCCTCGTAGGTCGCTTCGTCCAGCGGGGTCTGGGTACGGTCGAGGATCCACTTCACCACGGTCTGCACCTGGTCGATGCGCACGCAGCCCGAGCTTTCGAAGCGCACGTTGCGGCCGAACAGCTCGCGGTGCGGCGTGTCGTGCATGTAGACCATGAACTTGTTGGGGAAGTTGATCTTCACGGCGCCCAGCGAATTGTGCGAGCCGGGTTCCTGGCGGAAGAAATAGCGGTCGGGCGGCGTGGTGGTCCAGTCGATCAGCGCCGGGTCGACCTCGGGGCCCTCCACACCGTCGAAGATGCGGATGTGCATCTGGGCAAGATAGCTCGGGTCTTCCATGTATTTCGGCACGATGTCGCGCTCGACGATGGAGGCCGGGATCTTCCAGTAGGGATTGAAGTTGATGTCGCTCACCTTGGAGGCAAGCGTGGGCGAGGGCCGTTCCTGCTTGCCGACCACGATGTTGTGGCGCGAATAGACGTGGCCATATTCCACCGTCTCGAGCTGGGCGCCCGGAATGTTGACGAGGATGGCGAAGTCGCCCGTGAGGTCCTGGGAATAGGCCTGAACGCGGGTGAGGTTCTCGCGCAGCATGCCGAGGCGCGTTTCGGCCGGCACGTTGAGCTCGGCCAGCGTCTTCTCTGCGACGATGCCCGAGGGCAGGATGCCATGGTTCACCTGGAAGGCGCGCACCGCCTCCATCAGCTCCGCGTCATAGACCGAGGCCGTCTCCGAGGAGAGTGAATCGAAGGGCAGGTAGTTCTCGCGGATCAGGCGCTGGCGCAGCGCGATGACGGCCTCGCCCTTGGCACCCTTCTTGAGGGTGCGGGAGGCAAGCTCTTCCCAGCCACCACCCGCCACGATCTCCTCGTACATGGCGATGGCGCCTTCCATCGCGGCGGCGGAGTTGAGGCTCAGCATCGGCTGCTGGTCCTGGCCCGCGACGATTTCCGTCTGGGTGGCAAGCCCGCCGGCCTTGGCCTTCTTGGCCGGGGCCTGCTGGCCGGGCTCGGGCGAGGTCAGCGAGCTGGTGAAGGTCGGCTCCTGCGCAAGGGCTGTTGCCCCCATGGCCAGAAGGCTGCCCATGGCAAAAAGGCTGCGATTGAAGACGCGACGCGACAGCACTGATGAAATCCCCTTGATCCAAGCGCTTATTGTGAGACCGCCGGGTAAATGGCGGCTTAAGTCTGGAATGTCTAGAGCCCTTGTTCGGCAGGATTGCGGCAGCTTCGGGTCAACTCAGTGCGGTGACCTCGCGCTTGAAGGGAATCTCGAGGAAATCCAGTGCCGGCCTGCCGAATTCCTCGGCAAAGCGGCGCCCCGCATGGACCGCCGCGGCAATCGTTCCGGGGGCCAGGCAATCGCCGGCGCGCGTGGCGGGAAGGCCCGCCGCCGCCAGCGCCTGCCACAGCCCGTCGACCGGGCGGCGGGCGGTGACCAGCACCACCGAGCCCGCGGCGAGTGGCGATGCCTCGCCCGTATAGGCGCATTCGAGCGTGACATGGCCTTCCGCGATGGCCACCACCGCGTGGTTGGCGAGGATCTTCACGCCCGCCTTGAGGAGCCGCGCCTGGATCGCCTTCTGCTCCAGCGAGGCCTTGGTGAAGGACGAGGCGACGGCGGCGGGGGTGACGAGCGTCACCTGGTGGCCGTCCTTCGCCAGCAACTCGGCGCAGACACCGCCCATGTAGTAGTGGTCGTCATCGAACAGCACCACGTCCTTCGCCTTCGGGCGGCGGCCTGCCATCAGGTCGTCAGGGGTCAGCACGTCACAGGCTTCGGGGTGGTGGAAGGGGACCACCACGTGGCGGCCCGTCAGGTCACGCAGCCATTTGGCGCCGGTGGTGACGAGAACCTGATCGGCACCAAGCTCGGCCACCGTCTCCGGCGTCATCTCGCTCTCGAGATAGAGCGAGACGTTGGGGAGCTTGTCGAGCTGCAGGAGGCGCCAGTCGCGCACGCGGGCCCAGGCGGCAAGGCCCGGCAGCCGGCTCTCGCGCGTCACCCGGCCGCCGGGTTGCGAGGCCTTGTCGGCGAGCGTCACCTGGTAGCCGCGCTGGCCCAGCGCGCGCGCCGCCTCGAGGCCCGAAGGCCCCGCTCCGACGACGAGGATGTGCCGGTCCTCCTCCTTCGGGCGGATCAATTCCGGGTGCCAGCCACGCCGCCACTCCTCGCCCATCGAGGGGTTCTGGGTGCAGCGGAGCGGCGTCATGGTGTAGTCATGCGTGACGCAGACATTGCAGCCGATGCATTCCCGGATGTCCTCGAGCCTTCCGTCGCGGATCTTGTTGGGCAGATAAGGGTCGGCGATCGAGGGCCGGGCCGCGCCGATCATGTCCATGATGCCTTGCTTGATCACGCGCACCATGGTGTCGGGCGAGGTGTAGCGGCCGACGCCGACGACGGGCTTCGTCGTCAGCTTCTTCACGCCCTTGATGTAGGGCTCCTGGAAGCCCTCCTCGGAGAAGCGCGAGGTCTGTGAGTCCTTCGACCAGTCGGAGAGCGAGAGGTCCCACAGGTCCGGGAGTTCGGCCATCATCGCGATCGCATCCTCGACCTCGGCTGGCTCAAGACCGGCCGATCCGATGAACTCGCTCATGGCGATGCGCACGGGAACCGCACAGGTGTCGCCCACCGCGTCCTTGGTATCCTCGATCACTTCGCGCAGGAGGCGCGCACGGTTTTCCAGCGAGCCGCCATATTCGTCGGTGCGGAAGTTGGTGGCCCGCGACAGGAAGTGCTGGAAGATGCCGAGCCCGTGGCCGGCATAGACATAGACGAGGTCGAAGCCCGCCTGCTTCGAGCGCAGCGCCGCCTTGCGGTGGGCGCGGCGGAGGTTGCGGATGTCTTCCTTGTCCATGCCGCGGGCCTGGATGGGATCGTTGAAATAGCTGGCCGTGGGCATGGGGCTCGCCGCCATGGGCACCTCGCGGGTCCAGAGATTGTTGGCGGTATAGCCCGAATGGCAGAGCTCGATCCCCGCCAGCGAGCCGTGCTCGTGCACCTTCTCGGCGATGCGGGCGAGCATGGGAATGTCGTGGTCGGACCACAGGCGCAGCTCGACGTAAGGAGAGACGTCGGCCGTGTGGTGGATTTCCACCATCTCGGTGCAGACCACGGCCCAGCCGCCTTCCGCCTTCATGCCGCGCATGGCAGCGAGTGCCGAGGCATCGCGATAGCCCATGCCATTGCAGTGCGGCACCTGGTAGAAGCGGTTCCTCGCCACCACCGGGCCGATGCGGACGGGCTCGAAGAGGATGTCGTAGCGGGGGTCGCGGGTCATGTCATCTCCCAGGGTTGACAGGCGCTTCTAGCAAATCCGCCCCGGCCTCGGCTATGCTCACCCCGACAGGGACATATGCGGGGTCACATGCTGCCGGAATTCAAGGATATCGAGAAGGCGGCACGGCGGATCGAGGGATTTGCCGTCAGGACACCGGTGATCGAGAACCCGAAGCTCAATGCGCTCACCGGCGGACGAATCCTGATCAAGGCCGAGTGCCTGCAGCGCACCGGCTCCTTCAAGTTCCGCGGGGCGTGGAACATGATCTCGAAGCTCGACGCGAAGAAGGCCAGGGGCGGCGTGGTCGCCTATTCCTCCGGCAACCATGCGCAGGGGGTGGCTGCCGCGGCACAGATCAAGGGCCTGCCGGCGCTGATCGTGATGCCGGCCGACACGCCGATGATCAAGCAGGAGAACACAAGGTCCTATGGCGCCGAGGTCGTCACCTATGACCGCGCAACCGAGTCCCGCGAGGCGATCGCCGAGCGCTACATGAAGGCGCGCAAGGCGGTGATGGTGCCGCCCTTCGAACATGCCGACATCATCGTCGGGCAAGGCACGGCGGGGCTTGAACTGGCGGAGGAGGCGAGGGACCGCGGCATCCGCCTCGATGACGTGCTGGTGTGCTGCTCGGGCGGCGGGCTCACGGCCGGCGTGGCGCTGGCCATGGCGGAGCTGCAGCCCTCGGCAGAAGTCCACTCGGTTGAGCCGGCAGGCTTCGATGACTACGCCCGCTCGCTGAAGAGCGGGAAGATCGAGAAGAACGCGAAGCCCTCTGGCTCGATCTGCGATGCGCTGATGTCGGTCTCGCCGGGCGAGATGACCTTTGCCATCAACAGCCGGCTGCTCGGCGCGGGGCTGACGGTAACCGATGCCGAGGCCGCGGAGGCCGTGCGCTTCGCCTTCGAAGTGCTGAAGATCGTGTTGGAGCCGGGTGGCGCGGTGGCGCTCGCCGCGGTGCTTTCGGGCAAGGTGGAGACCCGGGGCAAGGCCATCGGCGTCATCGCCTCGGGCGGCAACTGCGACCCGGGGCTCTATGCGCGGATCCTGAACCGCGAGATCTGAGGTTCAGGAGGCCCGGGGAAGCTCTTCCGCCAGCGGCACGTCGAAAGGCTCGCCGGGCTTGTGGCGGGTGATGATGATGCGGCGGCGCGGGGCCGGGGCGGGCTCCTCCGGCGGCAGCATGTCGAGGAGGCGCGGCACGGCGGCGAGGGTGGCCTCGGGAGCGGGCTCGAAAATGTCCTCGTCGGCGCGATAATACCGCATGTGGCGCGGCGCGAGCCGCGTTTCGGCCGCAGGGCGGACGGGCTCGGCCGCCTCTTCGGCCTCACTCCGCAGCACGCTGGCGAGGCGGGACATGACCTCGTCATGGTTGCTGGCGATGGCGGTCTCGAGCCGCCGCATGCTGTCCTGCAGGCTGGAATGCTCCGCCCGGCGGAGCCTGGTCGAAAACTCGTCGAGGAACCACCGGCCGCGCGGGGTTTCCATGACCGCCTCGCGGATCGCGTCGAAATCCTCGGGCTCAAGCTGGGCCGGCCTGACGCGCGGCGGCACTTCTCTGGGCGGCATACGCAACTCCACTCACCTGACTCGACACGGGGCGGACGGGCCCCTTCCCCTGCGCCAGCCGCAGGGCACCACTGCCCGCCATAATCATGGCGAGTGGTGAATCTTTGGTTTAGACGCGGTTAATCCGAGACCGCGCCCTCCATGCCCTCCCGCAATTTCAGCTTCCGCCTGTCGCTGTTCAATGCCGTGCTGTTCCTCGGCAGCGGCATCCAGTTGCCCTTCCTGCCCCTGTGGCTGAAGGACCGGGGGCTGCCCGATTCCGAGGTGGCCCTCGTGGTGGCGCTGATGATGGCGGTGCGGATCCTCGGCATTCCGCTCGGCACCTTCATTGCCGACCTCACCCAGCGCCGCCGCGCCGTGATCATCACCTGCGCCTTCGGCGCCACCGCGGCCTATCTCGTCCTCAGCCAGATGAGCGGCTTCTGGCCGATCCTCGCCGCCGGCATGCTGGCGGCCGCGCTGCTCGCCCCCATCGTGCCGCTGACCGAGGCGCTGGCGGTGGAAGGGAGTGCCCATTACGGGCTCGACTATGGCCGCATCAGGCTGTGGGCCTCGCTCAGCTTCCTGGCGGGAAGCCTCGGCGCCGGCGCGCTGCTGGAGGTCGTCCCGCTCGGCTTCGTCATCCTGCTGATTGCCGGCTCGCAGGCGATGGGCGCGCTGGTGAGCCTGTTGCTGCCCGCCGACAAGGCAATGCGCGCCACCGGCAAGGCGCAGCCCATCCGGCTCGCCGGGGTGCTGGCCTTGGTGAGTGGCGCGAGCTTCATCACCTTCACGCTGGCGGCGGGCCTCGGCCAGGCCAGCCACGGTTTCCTCTATGCCTTCGGCTCGGTCTATTTCGAATCGCTCGGGCTCTCGAAATTCGTGATCGGCATGCTGTGGGCGGCGAGCGTGCTGGCGGAAGTCACCATGTTCGCTTTTTCCAACCGCTTCTACAGAACCTTCGGCTCGGTGCGGCTGATCATGCTGGGAACGGGCCTTGCCACGCTGCGCTGGCTGGCGACCGCTCTCGCCCCGCCGCTCGGCATCCTGTTCCTGGTGCAGACGCTGCATGCGGGGTCCTTCGGCCTCACCCATCTCGGCACCATGCATTTCATCCGCGAGCGCGTGCCGGCCTCGATGCGCAATACCGCGCAGGGGCTCTACTCGGTGGTGTCGAGCGGCATCCTGCTGTCGGGCAGCATGTGGGCTTCGGGCGCGCTCTATGCCGGGCTGGGCGGCGGCGCCTTCTACGTGATGGCAGGACTGGCAGCGCTGGCCTTCGGGCTTGCCGCGCTGCTGTGGCTGATCAGCCCCAAAGGGTCGGCGGCGGCGGCTGCATGAGGCTGCCATCGAAGCGGACGGCGGGCTGGCGGTCCTGCTTCAGCAGCAGCGGCCCGTCGAGGTCGATCACCTCGGCGAGCGGGCTGAGCAGGAAGGCGGGCGCCATGGCGAGCGAGGTGGCCAGCATGCAGCCCACCATGATGCCGAGATCGCGTTCGCGCGCCGCCCTGGCCAGCGCGATGGCAGGGGTGAGGCCGCCGGTCTTGTCGAGCTTGACGTTGATGGCGTCATACTTGCCGATGAGCTGGTCGAGCGAGTCCAGCCCATGGGCCGATTCATCGGCGCAGACGGTGACGGCCCGGGAGAGGCCCAGCAGCGCATCGTCATTGCCCGCTGGCAGCGGCTGCTCGACCAGCTCGACGCCGACATCGGCACAGGCCGCCAGCATTGCGGCGAGGTTCTCCGCCGTCCAGCCTTCATTGGCATCGATGATGAGGCGGCTGTTGGGGGCGTTTTTGCGGACCAGCTTCAGCCGCTCGGCATCGCCGTCTCGGCCGAGCTTCAGCTTGAGCAGCGGGCGGTCCGCCGCCTGCGCGGCGGCGGCGGCCATGGCCTCCGGCGTGTCGAGGCTCAGCGTATAGGCGGTGATGGCGGGTTTCGGCTGGGCAAGGCCCGCGAGCTGCCAGACCGGCTTTCCGGCCTTCTTGGCTTCAAGGTCCCACAAGGCGCAGTCCAGCGCGTTGCGTGCGGCATGGGGCTCGAGGACCGAGGCGATCTCGTCGCGCGTGATGCCGGCCTCGATGGCTCCGCGCGCCGCCTCGAGCGCCGCCACGACCTGCGGCACGGTCTCGGCGTAGCGCGGGTAGGGCACGCATTCGCCGCGGCCGGTGTGGCCAGCGTCTTCCAGCGTCACCGTCACCACATGGGCCTCGGTCTTGCTGCCGCGCGAAATGGTGAAGCTGCCGGCAATCGGCCAGCGTTCTTCGGCGATCAGGAGGCGCATGCGGTGGCCCGGCGGCGCGTCAGTTCTTGGTCGGGGCCTTGCCGCGGCCGGCGCCGGGGCCAGAGACGTCCAGCGCCCCCGCCTGGCGCTTCACCACGTCGGCCAGTGCCGCCAGCGCGCCGATCTGGTCGGCCACCACGCGGCGCATGGCATCGGCGTTGGAGCGGGTCTCCTCCGGAAGATCCGTCAGTGCACGGAGCAGGTCGCCCCGCGCCGCGTCGATGTCCTTCACCACCTGCTGGGCGGTGAGGCGCATGTCCTGCGCGGTCTGCTGGAAGTCGGTGGCGGTGGAGGACAGCATCTCGTTCATCGCCGCCATGGCGCGCTCGTGCTGGTCGCGCAGCACGCGCACCGCCTGGGTGATCTGGCCGCCCGAGGTTTCCTCCAGCCGCGCGATCTCCTTTTCGAGGTTGCGGGTGGCAAGCGCCGACTGCTCGGCCACGATGCGGCTGATCTCGCGCGCCTTGGCCTCGGAGGCGGCGAGCGAATCCTCGATCAGGTTCATGTAGCTGCCCATGACCTTGTCGATCTCGCCGGCCTGCGTGGCGGCGTCGGCCACCAGGCTTTCGAGCGCCTGGCGGCGGTCGGCCAGCACGCGTTCCATCTCGCCGTTGAAGCGCTCGATCGAGCGCTGCACCAGCGTGGTGGCATCGTCGAGGCGTTCGGACACGCGGGTGGAGGTGCCTTCGAGCCGGCCGGTGAGGTCGCCCGCCACGGTTTCGAGGCGCTCGTCCATGGTGCTGGCAGCACTTGCAAGCTGCTCGGCGAGGAAGCTCGTGGCGGTTTCCACATGCTTGGCGAACTTGCGGTTGGCATCCTCGAGTTTGACCGAGGTCGAGGCCGAGATCTGCTCGAGTTCGCGTGCCGCCTGCTCGACGCGCGCGGTGAGCTGGCTCGAATCCTGCGCGATGCGGCTGGTGATCTCGTCCGTGGTGGTGCCGAGTTCCTGGGTCAGCGCCTGGCTCGCCTTGCCGAGGTCGGCAAGGATGGCGCCCGAGGCCTGGTCGAGAATGTCGGCGAAGCGCAGGCCGGTGCCATCGAGCTTGGTGTTGAGCTCGTCGGTGACGCGCTCCAGCATGCCGGTCGAGTTGTCGAAGCGCTGGCGCAGCACCTCCGCCGTCTTCTCGATGCGGGCGAGCATCGAGGTTCCTGCGGTGTCGAGCTGCGAGGTGACCTCGGAGGAGGCGTCGCTGAGACGCTGGGCCATGACGCGGTTGACGTCGCTCACCTGCTGGGTGACGCGCACCGCGGTTTCCGAGAAGCTGTCGGTCATCTCGGTGGCCGTCTTGTCGATCTGCTGCGCCATCATGCGGGTGTTGGCGATGAACAGTTCGTTGAGGTCGGCCGAGGTGCGGTCGAGCTGCTCGGTGAGCGCTTCGGTCTTGTCGTTGAACAGGCTGGAGAAGCTGTTCCAGGTATTGTCCAGCGTCTCGCTCAGGCGCTCGGCATTGACCGAGAACAGGTTGGAGAGGCGGTTCGAGGTGTCGCCCAGCTCCTCCGAGATCTTGCCGGTGTTGCTGGTGAACAGGTCCTGCAGCTTGGCCGAGGTGTCCTCGAGCTGGCTGTTGATCATCTCGGTGTTGGTGGTGAAGAGCTCGGAGAGCTTGGCCGAGGTCTCCTCCAGCTGGCCGTTGATCATGCCGGTGTTGGTGGTGAAGAGCTCGGAGAGCTTGACCGAGGTGTCCTCGAGCTGGCCGTTCAGCATCTCGGTGTTGGTGGTGAAGATCTCCGAGAGGTGCGAGGAGGTCTCGTCAAGCCGCCTTGTCAGCGTCTCGGTCGAATTGCCGAACAGCGCGGAGAGGTCGTTGGCTGCCTGGTCGAGCTGGCTGCCGAGGCGCTCGGACGTGTGGTCGATGAGCTGGCCCAGCTGCTGGGAGGAATTGTCGAGCTGCGTGGTGAGGCGGTCGGTGACCGAGGCGACCTTGGTCACCGCGTCGCCGGCCGAGGTCGAGATATAATCGGTGATGCGCTGGGCGGTGTTCTCCAGCTCGCCCGACATGTGGGCCGAAACCTGGTCGAGCCTGGTGTAGAGCTTGGTCGCGGTGGTCTCGAGCTGGCCGGTCATCGAGGAGGTGGTGCCGTCGAGCTTGGCGTAGAGCTGCATGGTGGTGTCGGCGAGGCGCTTGGTCACGTCCTCCGACGAGGTGGTGATCATGGTCAGCAGGTCCTCGCGGGCCCGCGCCAGGTTGTGGGTGAAGCTGTCGGAGACGGTGATCAGCTTGTCGGTCACCTGGCCGCCGGAATTCTCGATGCGCTCGGCGAGTGCCACGCCCGATTCCGCCATCTCGCGGTTGACGATGTCGGCGGTGTCCTTGAGGTGGGCGGCGACCGTGGTGCTGGTCTGCGCCATCAGTTCGTTGATGCTGCGCGCCACGCTCTCGATCCGCGTGGTGGCGCTTGCAGAGGTCTCGCCGAGGCGCGTGCTGACGCGCTCGTTGACGTCGTCGATCTGGCTCGTCACCTGTTCGGCGGTTTCGGCGATGCGCACGAAGAGGCGCTCGGCAGCGCCGTCGACCTTCTGTTCGAGGTCGTCCGCCGAGCCGGAGATCAGCGCCTGGAACGAGGTGGCGGAGTTCTCGAAGCGGCCGAAGGCCTCGGTCACCGTGGTTTCGACGGAGCCGATGATCTCGCGCGTGGCGGTGCCGATCTGGCCCACCACGGCGCCGGCGGTGCCGGTGATGACGTCCTGGAAGGTCTTGTTGGCCTGGTCGAGCGAGCCGGTCGCGGCACTGACCGAGGTTTCGATCTGGCCATAGAAGCGCTCGGCCGCGCCGTCGACACGGCGTTCGATTTCCTCCGAGGCGCCGCCGATCAGCTCCTGGAACATGCGGGTGGTGTCGTCGAGGCGGCCCGAGGCGGCGGCAATGGCGCGCGACACCTGGTCCTCGATCAGCGTGGTTGAGGTGCCGAGGCGGGATTCCATGCTGCCGGTGACCTGCTCGACGATCGAATGGAACAGGCCGGAGGCCTCGTCGATGCGCGAGCGCGCGGTTTCGACGGCGGTGGCCATGAGGGCGTTGAGCGCCTCGCCCGAAACGCCGATGCGGTCTTCCAGCTTGTCGCTGGTCTGGCTGATGACCGCGTGGAAGGTGGTGGCCGCATCGGTGAGGCGGGTGTTGGCGGTGCCGAGAACGGCGTCGAGCTGGTCCAGCATGTCGCGGGTGCGGCCGTCCAGCTGGCCCAGCACGTCGCCGCTGGTCTGGTTCATCAGCGCACGGAGTTCCGTCGAGGTGTCCTCGAGGCGGGCGAGGGCGGCGGCGACGGACTCATCGACGCGGGCCACGATGTCGCCCTGCGAGGCGCTGATCCTGGCGGTGAACTCGTCGGTGGCGCGGGCAATGGCCATCTCGACGCGCGCCGCCGACTCGGTGACGCGTTCGGCCGAATCGAGGTTCTGCTGGTCGAGTGCGGCGAGCACCTGGCTGGACGCCTCGCCGACGCGCGCGGCCGCCGCGGCGGTGCGGTCCTCGATCGTATAGAGGAGGCGGGTGGCGGTTTCCTCGACGCGGGTGGAAATGAGGCCGGCCTGCTCGTCGAGGCGGGCGAAGACGCCGCCCGCCGAATCGTCGAGCCTGGTGATGATGGTGTCGGCGCGGTTGCCGATCTCGTCGATGAGGCGGCCCGTCGTCTGCTCGATGCGGCCGGAGACGCCGGTGCTCATCGAGCCCAGCTCCTCGAGGAGTGCGGAGGAGGTCTGGTCGAGGCCGGTGAGGAACTGCGTGCCGGCCGCGTTGAGGCGGCCCGCCACGGTGTCGGTGGCCTCGTCGACCGCGGCGGCAACGCCTGCCGCCGACTGGTCGAGATAGGTGATGAGCTCGGCGCGCGACTGGGCGACGCGCTCGATATAGTCGGACGACAGGGTCTGCATGCCCTGGGTGACCATGGTGCGGCTCTGCTCGAGGAGCTGCGCGGTGTCGACGCTGACGCGCTCGAGATTGCCGGTCACGTCCTCGGCGATCGACTTCATGTGGAAGCCGAGATTGGCGCCGGTGGTCTGCACCACTTCGGCCAGGTCGGCCACCTGCTGGCGGATCTGGTCGGCCGAGGCGACGGAGGAGCGCTCGATGACGCGCGAAATGTCCTCGTGCACGGCGGCAAGCGAATCGACCGCGTTGCGGACCAGGCCGGTCATGTTCGATTCCATGTCCTGCACGGTGCGGCTGAAGTCGACCGTCTCGGAGTTCAGCGCCGAGTAGGCCATCTTCATCTGCTCGATGTGCGAGCCGACCTGGTGGGAGAATTCGCGCAGCTGGCCCAGCATCTGGGTCGAGACGTCCTCCATGTGGGCGGTCTGCATCGAGACCTCGGAGCCCGCGGCATTGGCGCGGTCGGCCATGTCCTCCATGGCGTTGACGACGGAGCCCGAGATCTCGCGCAGGCCGCCTTCGAGGCGGCCCAGCGTGTCCTGGGCGGCCATCATGATGCCATCGAGGTTCTTGGTGTTGTTCTCGAGCCGGGTGATCAGCGGGTTGGTGTCGTTCGAGATGAGGAGCGCCGCCTGGTGCAGGGCGGAGCGCTGGTTCTCGATGCCGGCCACGAGGTTGCGGATCCGCTCCTCGTTGCCGCCGAAGGCGCGCTCGATGGCGGCGATTTCCTTGTGGACGATTTCCTCCAGCACCGCGGCGCGCTGCACCGCGTGCTCGACGCCGCCGACGAGCAGGTCGACCTCGGAGCGCACCGCCTGGGCGATGGTGGTGAGGCCCTCGGTGGCGATGTCCTGCGGGCGGACGAGGCGCATGGCGGACTGGAACAGGGCTTCCGACACCTGGCGCATGTCGGCCGCGCGCCACAGGGTGAAGGCGCCGATCCAGATCACCGCGACGGGCACCAGTAGCAGCGCCAGCGCCTGCATGACGACGGCGGCGGGGGCGGCCCCGCCCAGCGTGCCGGAGCTGACATAGAACCAGCCGAAGGACCACAGCGCGGTGAGGATGACGGAGACCAGCGCATAGGGCGTGAAGGACGGGCGGCGGCGCATCTTGGCCAGCAGCATGGCGGTGCCGGGGTCGTTTTCATTGGCGGGGCGGCCCTTGACCGGTGCCGGTTCACCCGACAGCCGTGGCACGTCGCGCCTCGTGGCGTCCGTATCGGCCTGGCGACGGTCAGAACGGCGCGTGTCGGTGGTGTTGGCCATGTGTCATATCCCGCACAATTACAAACAAGCGGCTCCCTTTGGGATGCCGCGCTGCCCCGGCCACACCCGATGGTGCCCCCGCCCGGCTTTTTTATGTCCGGAGCGCGGACCGGCGCCATCGGGACGCGGCTTCGCAATCTTTACCATAGCCCATCGGGAGGGCCGGTTGAACCCGCCTTCGGGCTGCCGGGCACGATTATTTAAAAATTGGTTAAAGGCCGGGGAGGCATTGAAAAATTTGCCGAAAACCCGCGCCGCGGGGCGGCCCTTTACGATCTGCTCAGGCTTGCGGCGTAGGCTTCGGAAGGGGTGTGTGGGAGGACCAGTCGATGGCCAGTGCCAAGCTGAAGCCGGAAGCCGACAGCGCGGTGTTCGACCGCCTCGGCCTTGAGCATAATACCATGCATGATCAAAGGCTTGCCGCCGAAGTGCTGGGGCTTTTCCTGGCCCAGCTGCCAGCCACGCTGCAGCTTCTGGATGAGGCCGGCACGGCGGCGGAATGGAAGTTCGCGGCCCACACGCTGAAGGGGTCATGTGCTGCCGTGGGTGCGCAGAAGTTGCACAATCTTGCCGCCTGCCTCGAAACCCTGGCCTTTCCGGGCGAGGCCGGGCTTCGCCAACTGCGCCTGCAAGGCCTGAAGGTGGCGGCGGCGGAATTCGCGGCGGCGGCGCGCGGCGCCTATCCGGCGGGCTGACCTGCCACCCCCGCAGTTGTGTTTCGCCGCCTGATCCCCTAGAAACCCGTTCGAAAAAACGAACGGCTTTCGCGCGGATACATCATGGCCAAGATCACCTTCATCCAGCACAACGGCAACGAGCAGACGGTGGACGGGCTTCCCGGCATGTCCGTCATGGAGACGGCCGTCAAGAACACGGTGCCCGGCATCGACGCCGACTGCGGCGGCGCCTGTGCCTGCGCCACCTGCCACGTCTACATCGAGCCCGACTGGGTGGAGAAGGTGGGCGCCCGCAACCCGATGGAGGAGGACATGCTGGATTTCGCCTTCGACGTCCGCGACAACTCGCGCCTGTCCTGCCAGATCAAGGTGTCGGACGCGCTGGATGGCTTGCGCGTGAAGGTTCCCGAAAAGCAGTTCTGAGGAGGGGCGCGCCATGCCGGATGTGATCACCACGGATGCCGTCATCATCGGCGCCGGCCCCTGCGGGCTCTTCGCCGTTTTCGAACTGGGGCTCCTCGACATCCGCTGCCACGTGGTGGACATCCTCGACCGGCCGGGTGGCCAGTGCGCCGAGCTCTATCCGGAAAAGCCGATCTACGACATTCCGGCACTCCCCATCGTGACGGGGGCCGAACTCACCACCAGGCTGCTCGAGCAGATCAAGCCGTTCCACCCGGAGTTCCACTTCAACCACATGGTCACCGGCGTGAAGAAGCTGGGTGACGCCGATTTCGAGGTCGAGACCGATGGCGGCCTCACCTTCCGCTCCAAGGTGGTGGTGATCGCGGCGGGCGGCGGCTCGTTCCAGCCCAAGAAGCCGCCGATCCCCGGCATCGAGGCCTACGAGAATGCCTCCGTCTTCTATTCGGTGAAGAAGATGGAAGCGCTGCGCGGCAAGGACGTGCTGATCGTCGGCGGCGGCGATTCCGCCCTCGACTGGACGATCAACCTGCAGCCCATCGCGAAGAGCCTGACGCTGCTGCACCGGCGCGACGACTTCCGCGCCGCGCCGGATTCGGTGAAGAAGATGCGCGAGCTGGTCGCGGCGGGCAAAATGTCCTTCAAGCTCGGCCAGGTGACCGGCCTTCAGGGCGAGAATGGCGTGCTTTCCGCCGCGACCGTGAAGGGCAATGACGGCGCAAGCTTCGATGTGGCCTGCAACGCCATGCTGCCGTTCTTCGGGCTGACCATGAAGCTGGGGCCGGTGGCCGAATGGGGCCTGAACCTGCATGAGAATTTAATTCCCGTGGATACCGAGAAGTTCGAAACCTCGGTCGAGGGGATTTTCGCCATCGGCGACATCAACACCTATCCCGGCAAGCTGAAGCTGATCCTGTCAGGCTTCCACGAGGCTGCGCTGATGGCGCAGAAGGTATTCAAGCTGAAGAACCCGGGCGAGCGGCTGATGTTCCAGTACACGACATCGAGCTCGAACCTGCAGAAGAAGCTGGGCGTTTCGTAAGGACGCGGCCTGCAGTTTTCGACGTCATCATGGCCGGGCTTGTCCCGGCCATCTTTTTGCGGCGCCCGAAAAGGATACGCGGGACAAGCCCGCGCATGATGAGTTCCTAGTTTATGATTTTTGTCCTTGACAGCGCGCGCTCGATGTGCTATGGAAAGGCATGCTGCACAATTTGGCTGTTGTCCTCGGCGGGATCCTATCCTGCCGATTTTTCGCGCCTGAGGCGCTTCTTCGCCAGCTCCAGCTCCTCGCGGCGGTTCGGCCGGCCCAGAAGCTTGCGGAAGCCGTCGCGGCGTTCGTGCACCGAGGCGATGGCAAGCCCCATGGGAACGCCGGTCTCGACGAGCAGCGCCTCGCCCAGCTGCAGGCTGGATTCGATGGTTTCGGGCACCGCCTCGGTGACGCCCGCGGCGTAGAGCCTCTGGGCGTGGCGCTCGTCACGCGCGCGGGCGATGATCTTGAGATCCTGACGCAGCGTGCGGGCAACGCGCACCACCTCGTCAACGCGTGTCTGGTTGTCCATGGTGACGGCGAGCGCGCGCGCCTCCATCAGGCCGCAGCGCTTGAGGAACTCGGCGTTGGTGGCGTCGCCGAAATAGACCCTGGCGCCAGCCTTGTTCTCGCGCGCCACGAGGTCGGCGTCGGCATCGACCGCGAGGCAGGGGATCTTGTGCTCCTCCAGCATCGAGGCGACGAGGTGACCCACCCGCCCGAAGCCGGCAATGATGACGCGGGCCTCGTTGTCCTCCGGCAGCACCGTGTGCACAGCGGCGGCGGCGGCGCGCTGGCGCAGCGAGCGGGTGAACCAGTTGCCGAAGCGGGCCAGCAGCGGAAGGGCAATCATGGTGATGGTGACCAGCAGCATGACGTTGCGGCTGGTGGCATCGTTGATGAGGCCATAGGCCAGCGCGGTGCCGGCGATGACGAAGCCGAATTCGCCGCAGGGCCCGAGCAGCAGGGCGGATTCGATCGAGGCGCCGCGGTTCACCCGGAACAGCCGCGCCAGGGCATAGACGATGATGCCCTTCAGCAGGATGAGCCCCGCCGCCATGCTCAGCGTGTAGACCGGGTTGGCGAACAGCGTGTCGAGATCGAGCTTGAGGCCGATGACGAGGAAGAAGGTGCCGAGCAGCAGGCCCTTGAACGGCTCGATCACCGCCTCGATGGCGCGGCGGTATTCGGTTTCGGCCAGCATCAGCCCGGCGATGAAGGCGCCGAGCGTCATCGAGATGCCAGCGAGGCTGGCGGCAGCCGCGGCCCCCACGGCAATGAGCAGGGTGGCGGCCATGAACAGGTCGGAGCTGCCGGTGCGCGCCACCAGCCGGAGCAGCGGGCGCAGCAGGTAGCGCCCGACGATGATGATGACGGCCACCGCCGCTGCCGCCTGCAGCAGCGCCAGCAGCACGCTGACGGCCACGCTGCCCTCCACCCGCTGGCCGAGGATGGGCAGCAGCAGGAGGAAGGGGATGACGGCGAGATCCTGCATCAGCAGGATGGCGAAGCTGAGCCGGCCGGTCTGCGAGCCCAGGCGCCTCGAGTCGGAGATCAACTGCACCACGATGGCGGTGGAGGAGAGCGACAGGGCCGCACCCGCCACCAGCGCCACGCGCATGTCGAAGCCCATGACCAGCGCCACCGCGGCCAGGGCGGCAAGGCTGAGCACCACCTGCAGCCCGCCCAGCCCGAAGACCAGCCGGCGCATGGTGTTGAGGCGCTCGAAGGACAGTTCGATGCCGATGAGGAACAGCAGGAAGACGACGCCCAGGTCCGCCATGTGGGCGAGGCTCTCGGGGTTGGAGAAGCCCAGTTCGTCGATGCCCGGCACATAGGCGGCGGCGTGGCCCAGAATGTCGGGCGACAGCAGCACGCCCATGATGAGGAAGGCCAGAACGGAGTTGACGCCGATCCGGAGGAACAGCGGAACGACCAGCCCGGCAACCCCCAGGACGATCAGGAATTCCTTGTAGTAGAACGCGGTTTCAGACGGCATCAGGCCTTACCCCCGCGTTGCAGTGTGAGGCAGCGGTGGCGGCTTGGGAAGCGCAAATCGCCTTATGGAACGGCGGCCACCACCACGAACATGATGAACAGGCCCAGATGCACGAAGCCCTGCAGCATGCTGGTGCGGCCGGGGAGCAGGGTGATGGCGCTGACGAAGAGGGCGAGCGACAGCAGCACAATCTTGGCGGGCGGCACGCCGAGCGCCAGTTGCACATTGTCGAAGGCGCCGAGCAGCGTGATGACCGGGATGGTGAGGGCGATCGAGGCCAGCGCCGAGCCGAGCGCCAGGTTGATGGCGGTCTGCGGCCGGTTGGCGAGCGAGGCGCGCACCGCGGCGATGCTTTCCGGCGCCAGCACCAGGGCGGCGATGACAACGCCGGTGAATTCCTGCGGCAGGCCCGCGAGCTCGATCAGCTCGTCAAGCGCCGGCGCCAGCATCTTGGCCAGCAGCACGACGCCGGCGAGCGAGACGAGCAGGAAGACCAGGCTGACGCCGGCCTGGCGGTTGGTGGGCGCCTCGTAGTCATCGGCATGGGCGTCATCCGCCGCGGCGAGGAAGTAGTCGCGGTGGCGCACCGTCTGGACGAACATGAAGGCGGCGTAGAGCATGATGGAGACGAAGGCCACGGCGGCGAGCTGTGCGGTGCTGTAGGTCGGGCCGGCGGTGGAGGTGGTGAAGTTGGGCAGGATCAGCGCCGAGACGGTGAGCGTGCCGAGCACCGCCAGATAGGAGGAGGTTCCGCTGACCTTGATGGTCTGCTCGTAGTGCTTGTGGCCGCCGACCACGAGGCAGAGGCCGATGAGGCCGGTGAGCACCAGCATGACGGCGGAATAGACCGTGTCCCGCGCGATGGTGGGGCCGCCGTCATCGGCCGCCAGCATCAGCGCCACGATGAGTCCGACCTCGATGATGGTGACGGAGACCGCGAGGATGATCGAGCCGAAAGGCTCGCCCACGCGGTTGCCGACGACTTCGGCATGGTGCACGGCGGCAAACACCGCCCCCAGCAGCACGGCGGCCTCAAGCGCGAAGAACAGGGGCTGGTCCTTCGGCACCAGGCCCGCAAAATAGGCGATGACCAGCACCGCCGCGAGCAGCGGGAAGGCCATTGTCCACCACGGGTTATGGGCATGCGTCGGTCCGGCCAAGCGTCTCTCCTTCGGGTCGTTTCAAGTTAAAGAGGCTGGGCCTCGACGCGGCAAGCTAATTTGCTAGGTTTGACAGGATTTTGACCAAGGATGGAGAGTCGCGGTGAGTGATCGCAAGCGGGGCCGGGAGCTGGGTTTGCCGTTTCCCGGACAACCCGGAGAGTGGAACGCCATCACCGACGTGCCGGGCGTGGAGGTGGGGCAGGTGACGCTGATCTCCGGCGCGGGTGCGCTGAGGGTGGGCCACGGCCCGGTGCGCACCGGTGTCACCGCCATCCTGCCGCGCGGCAAGGCGAAGGCGCATGTGCCCTGCGCGGCGGGCTACTATTCGCTCAACGGCAATGGCGAGATGACGGGCGTGGTGTGGATCGAGGAATCGGGCGAGCTGCAGACGCCGATCACCATCACCAACACGCATTCCTGCGGCGTGACGCGCGACGCGACGATCCGCTGGCTCGTCGGGCGCGGGGTGGGCACGGGCCAGGACTGGGGCCTTCCCGTGGCGGCCGAGACCTATGATGGCGACCTCAATGACATCAACGGATTCCACGTGACGGCGGAGCACACGATCGCGGCGCTGGACAAGGCGGGTTCCGGCCCGGTGGCGATGGGCAGCGTGGGCGGTGGCACCGGCATGCTGACCTATGACTTCAAGGCCGGCAATGGCTCGGCCTCGCGCATCGTCGAGATCGCGGGGCAGCGCTTCACGCTCGGTGTCTTCGTGCAGTCGAATTTCGGGCGGCGGGAGGATTTTACCGTGCTGGGCGTTCCCGTCGGGCGGCATCTCCTCGAGGGCAAGCTGCGCGGCAAGGAGCAGGGATCGGTGATCGCCATCGTGGCGACCGACGCGCCCCTGATGGCGCACCAGCTGAAGCGCATCGCAAGGCGGGTGCCGCTGGGCCTGGCGCGCACCGGCACGGTGGGCAACAATTCCTCGGGCGACATCTTCCTCGCCTTCTCCACCGCCAACGAACAGGCCTTCGCGCAGCGCAGCGGCATTGCCGAGATGAAGGCGCTGGGCAATGCCGACATCGACAGGCTGTTCATGGCCACGGTGGAGGCGACCGAGGAGGCGGTGATCGACGCCATGCTGATGGCGGAGACCATGACGGGGCGGGATGGCAACACTGCCGTGGGCCTTCCCGCCGATGCGCTGCTGGCGCTGATGACGCAATACGGACGCATGTGATGGCGGAGAGCTGTGCCATCCCTGGCCTCGAACCTGCGGCGCTCGCCCGCATGGCGGCGGCGCGGCAGGTGGCGCTGAGGCGCGGGCAGGGCGTGTTCCAGCCCGGCCAGGCCTGCGCCGCCTTCCTCGTCGTCACGGCGGGCACGGTGAAGGTCTCCACCGTCACCAGCTCGGGGCGCGAGCTGCTGCTCTACCGCGTGGGGGCGGGGGAGACCTGCGTCCTCACCACCGCCTGCCTGCTGGCCGAGGCCGATTATGACGCCGAGGGCGTGACCGAGACCGACGTCACGGCGCTGGCCATTCCGAAGCCGCTGTTCGAGGAACTGATGGCGCTGTCGCCCGCCTTCCGGCGCTTCGTGTTCTCTTCCTATGGCGTCAGGCTGCGCGAGCTGATCGGGCTGGTGCAGGAGGTGTCGCAGCGCCAGGTGGACCGGCGGCTGGCGCGCTTCCTCGCCGAGCGGGCGGCCGGTCCCGTCGAACTGACCCACCAGGAAATCGCCGCCGAACTGGGCACGGCGCGGGAGGTGGTGAGCCGGCTCCTCAAGCAGTTCGCCAGCGAGGGTCTCGTCGAGATCGA
Organism: Aestuariivirga litoralis; assembly: GCF_003234965.1. Lineage (GTDB taxonomy): Bacteria > Pseudomonadota > Alphaproteobacteria > Rhizobiales > Aestuariivirgaceae > Aestuariivirga > Aestuariivirga litoralis. Next base: position 468,774 of record NZ_QKVK01000001.1, on the reverse strand, counting down.
GCGCCGGAACATCATCGTCGCCGCGCCGGAGCGGCTGGCCCGCATCGCCGAGGGCGTGTGATCAAGTCACAGACACCGGTGGCGGAATGGGGCATGGTGGCGGCATCAACCAGAGGAGACTCACATGAGCAGGAATGTCGGCGGCATCGACCGGGTGCTGCGCATCGTCATCGGGCTGGCGCTGCTGTGGTATGCGCTGCTGGCGCCCGCCACGGGCTATAACTGGATCGGCTGGATCGGCGTCGTGCCGCTGCTGACCGCGCTGATCGGCAATTGCCCGCTCTATTCGATCATCGGCGTCAGCACCTGCCCGGTGAAGAAGGCCTAGCCATCGGCCGACAGCGTCTCGTCGCTGCCGAGGAACAGGTGGCGGGCCAGCACCATGCCCACCGCCATGGCGGCGACGAACAGCACCGAGGGCCAGTAGCCGAAGACCAGCGAGGCAATGGCGGGGCCGGGGCAGAAGCCGGTGAGGCCCCAGCCAAGGCCGAAGACCACGGCGCCGCCGATCAGCCGTTCGTCGATGCCCTGTAGCGCGGGCAGGACGAAGGCCGGGGCAAGGCGCGGGCGCGGCGCATTCAGCACCAGCCGATAACCGGCATAGGTGACGGCCAGCGCGCTACCCATGACGAAGATCAGCGTCGGGTCCCAGCGGCCGAAGACGTCGAGGAAGTTCTGCACCTTCATCGGGTTGACCATGCCGGAGATGGCAAGGCCCGCGCCGAACAGCAGGCCTGACAGCAGTGCGGTGAGCTTGTCCATGCCTCAGGCCCCGATCACGTGGCGCATCATGTAGACGGTGGCGACCGCGAAGAACATGAAGACGGCGGTCGAGACCATGCTGCGCACCGACAGGCGCGCCAGGCCGCAGATGCCATGGCCCGAGGTGCAGCCCGCCCCCAGGACCGTTCCTATGCCGACCAGCAGCCCGCCCAGCAGGGTGGAGAGCGGATTGCCGGGGAAGGCCATGCTGTCCGAATCAAAGCCGCCCAGCAGCGACACGAGCACCGTGCCGGCGAGCAGGCCGAGGATGAAGGTGAGGCGCCAGCCATTGTCCGGCAGCCAGCGCCCCAGCAGGGAGCCGAAAATGCCGGAAATGCCGGCGATGCGGCCGAGGCCGCCCATCAGCAGCACGGCTGAAAGGCCGATGAGAATGCCGCCGGTGAGGCCGGCGAGGGGCGTGAAATCCGTCACGGTGCGCTGTCCATCAATCGCGTCGCTGCGTCCTTGATGGCGGGAAAGGGGTCAAAAGAAAAGACCCGGAGCGGGGCTCCGGGTCTGCCATGCCGTCAGGGCGTGGCGGGTTCATCACCCGGTGCCGCATCGGGCGCATCGTCGGGTTCACCGGCATCACCGCCGCCCACGCAGGGGCCGTTGCCGTTCATCATGCCGCGGCCCATGCCTTGGCCCATTCCCTGGCCCATTCCCTGGCCCATGCCGTGGCCCTTCATGCGGCCGTGGCGCTGGCCGCGACCTTCGCCCTGGCCGGGCCGGTCATCGGCGCCGAGCGAGCCGTCGGCGTTGCGGTCACGCCGCGCCACGAGGTCGGCCATGGGGCCCTGGTATTCCTCGATCGTCACCTGGCCATTGCCGTCGCGGTCGAAGTACTGGAATTCGCGCACCATCATCTCGTTGCGGCCCTTGAGCCACAGAACCTTGAACTCATCGAGCGACAGCGTGCCGTTCTTGTCCGTATCGGCCTCGGCAAGCCATTGCTGGCGGTTCTTGTCGATCTCGGCCTGGGTTACCTTTCCGTCCTTGTCGGCGTCGTAGCGCTCCATCATCTGGCGGCCCATCATGCCGTGGCCGCGGCCTTCGCCGTGGCCCATGCCCATGCCGCACTGGCCGCCGCCCTCCATGTCGGCGCGGGCGAGGCCCGCGACGCCGCCCAAGGCCAGCATGACGGCAGCGCCGCCGGCGAGGAGAAGCTTGGTCCGGTTCTTCATCATCGATACTCCACTGTTGTCCGATGATGAGAAGACGCGTGACGGCGGAAAATCCGTCGCGGAAAGCCGCGCTCTACGTCAGGTGGTTCAGCGCACCAGTTCGCGCATGGCGCGGTCGATGCCGTCCAGCGTCAGGGGGAACATGCGGCCCTCGAAGGTGCGGGCGACGAGGCTGATCGAGGGGGAGTAGCCCCAGTATTTCTCGGCACTGGGGTTGAGCCACACGGCCTTGGGATAGGTGGCCGCGATGCGGGTGAGCCAGGTGAGGCCGGGCTCCTCGTTCCAGTGCTCGACCGAGCCGCCCTCATGGGTGAGCTCGAAGGGGCTCATCGAGGCATCGCCGACGAAGATCACCTTGTAGTCGTGCGGATAGGTGTGGAGCAGCTTCCAGGTGTCGATGCGTTCGGCGTTGCGGCGGCGGTTGTTCTTCCACACGCCCTCATAGACGCAGTTGTGGAAGTAGAAATATTCGAGGTGCTTGAACTCGGCGCGCGCGGCGGAAAACAGCTCCTCGCAGACGCGGATGTGCGGGTCCATGGAGCCGCCGACGTCGAAGAAGATCAGTACCTTCACGGTATTGCGGCGCTCCGGCACCAGCTTCACGTCGAGCCAGCCCTGGCGCGCGGTGGAGCGGATCGTATCGGGGAGGTCGAGCTCCTCCGCGGCACCTTCGCGCGCGAACCGGCGCAGGCGGCGCAGCGCCACCTTGATGTTGCGCGTGCCCAGTTCCACCGTGTCGTCGAGGTCCCTGAACTCGCGCTTGTCCCAGACCTTCACGGCGGAGTTGTTGCGGTTCTTGTCCTGCCCGATCCGCACGCCGGCGGGATTGTAGCCATAGGCGCCGAAGGGCGAGGTGCCGGCGGTGCCCACCCATTTGGAGCCGCCCTGGTGGCGGCCCTTCTGTTCCTCGAGCCGCTTCTTCAGTTCCTCGAGAATCTTGTCGAGGCCGCCGAGCGCCTTCACCAGTTTCTTCTCGTCCTCGGTGAGGTGCTTCTCGGCGAGCTTCCTCAACCATTCCTCGGGGATCTCGGCCCTGAGCGCATCACCAGTGTTGCCGAGGCCCTTGAAGACATGGCCGAAGACCCGGTCGAAACGGTCTAGGTTGCGCTCATCCTTCACCAGCGCGGCGCGGGAGAGATAGTAGAACTCCTCCGTCGAGCATTGCGCGAGGTCCCTGTCCAGCGCCTCGATGAGGGTGAGATATTCCTTGAGCGAGACCGGAACGCCCGACGCCTTGAGTTCGGTGAAGAAGGTGAGGAACATCAGCCACCCTCCGCCAGCAGAACGGGGTAGCCGGTGCGCGCGGCCTCCTGCGGGGCCTTGCGGCAGAAGGCATCGCGACCCTGCTTGGCCTGGTAGGAGAAGTCCTCGTAGAAGCTGTTCAAGGGCCGGGAAAGCAGCGAGGCGAGTCCGGCAATGTCATATTCGTGGAAGTGCGCGAACAGCGTGGCCTTCACCTTCTCGTCGACCTTCAGCCTGCCCTCGCAATAGTCATCCGCGACATCGAGAAGCGCCACGGCCATGGCGATACGCGTGCCGCGATTCTCGCTGGCCGCGGCAGGCGAGGCCAGAGCCGCGACAACGAGAAGGGCGGCGAGCGGCCTCATTCCGCTTTCTCCTGAGGGGCGGAGGAAACGAGTTCCTTCATCAGGCTGCCGAGCGTGTCCTTCGCCGATGTTTCCTGGGGGATGGGGCGGCAGACATCGCGCGCGGCAAGCCCGACGCGGGCGGTGAGGATGCCATTGACCGTGCCTTCGCCGAAGCGGGCGGAAAGCTTGCCGAGAAGGCCGCGGCCGACCACGTGCTGGATCAGATTGTCGGAGAGCGCGATGCCGCCGGTGAGGGCGAGATGGCTGATCACCATGCGGGCGAGGCGCAGTGTGGACAGGGTGGAGGGGCGGCCGCCATAGAGCGTGGCGAGCTCGCGCATCATGCGCAGGTTCTGCGCGGTGACGAGCAGGATGTCGAGCGCTGCGGTGGGGGCGACCGTCGTCAGCAGCGTGATGCGGCGGGCGGCATGGGCGATGATGCGGTGGGCCTCGGCATCGCGCCAGTCGACGAGGTGGCGCTCGGCGAGTCGGATGCGGTCGCGCCCGTCGAGGATATCGCCCTCATACTGCCTCATCTCGCGCAGGCCCAGCTGGGCATCGGCGCGGCCGGAATAGAGGGACTTCAGATTGTCGACCGCGCGCTTCGCGGCGGCGGAATCATCGGTGTTGATGGCGTGGGCGGCATCGACCTGGATGTGTTCGATGCGGCGCAGCCGGGCGAGGGCCCAGATCTCGCGCAGGATGATGACCAGCGCCGCCAGCGCCGCGACACCGGCCACGCCCAGAGCGGCCCACCCGAGGATCGGTGACCGCGCGAAGAAATCCTCGACCAGCTTCGAGATCGATAGGCCGGCCCACATGGTGACCAGGGTGAAGAGTGCGGAGGCCAGCAGCGCGCCCCAGCGGAAGCGCCGTGGGCGCGATACGGCGGGCGGCATGACGATGAGTTCGCCCTCGTCCACCTCCGGCTCGAAGGTGATGCCGGTGATGGCGCGGGGCTTGCGCTGCGGTTCTTCCTCCGGCTCCGGCCTGTCGAAGACGAAGGCCTGCGGGTTTCGGCGCTCGCTCATTGGAAGCGGTCTCCCAGCAGGAATTCCATGGCGCGGTCGAGGCGGATCGCCGGCCATGTGCCGTCCTTCGGCAGAGGCGGGCGGAAGCGCACGAATTTGAGGCTGCCCTCGAGCGAACCGTCGAGGGCCTTCTGCGCGTCCTTCGGAAGATCGCCGGGGAAGATCGCGGCTTCCGTGGTGCCGTCGAAAGTCGTGTCGCCCACCGTCTCGCCGGCGAGCGGCGTGCCGACGATGCATTCCAGCGTTTCGCCCTTCTGGCGCACGCTCGCCTCGCGCGTGGCGCGGATGGCAGCCAGTGCGGCGACCTCTATCTTTGCGCCGGAATATTCCGCACGCGTCATGGCCTGGTCGACGATGAGCTTGAGGATGTTCTCCAGCCGGTCGTGGCTGGTGTGATGCAGCAGGTCCGCCTTGGTGGCGGCGAAGAGCACGCGGTCGATGCGGCGGCCGAAGAGGTTGGACAGGATCGAGTTCTGCCCCTGCCGGAAGCAGGCGAGGATATCGGCCAGCGCATGCTGCAGGTCCTTCACGGCGGAGGCGCCCGCGTTCAGCGCGGTCAATGCATCGACCAGAACGATCTGCCGGTCGAGCCTTGCGAAGTGGCCATAGAAGAAGGGCTTCACGATGGTCGAGACATAGGCCTGGTAGCGGCGTTCCATCAGCGCGCCCAGCGATCCCTTCGGAAGCTCCGTATCGGGAGCAATGTCCAAGGGCGCGAAGGCGAGGAGCGGCGAGCCCTTGTAGTCGCCCGGCATCAGGAAGCGGCCCGGCGGCAGGGTGGAGAGCGACACGTCATCCTTGCGGCAGCGCGCGAGATAGGCGGTGAAAACTTCCGCGGCAGTGATGGCATCCTGTTCGTCGGCGGGCCTCGCGGCATCGAGGGTGGAGAGCAGGGCGTGCCACTCGCCAGCATAGGCGAGGCGGGGCGCGATGCGGCTCGCCGCCACGGTGGCAGCGGACCACTGGGCATAGCTCATGCGCATCAGCGGCAGGTCGAGGAGCCATTCGCCGGGATAGTCCACGATGTCGATGTGCAGCTTGCCGCTGCCGAGGTTGCGGGCGAGGAGGCCCACCGGATTGTACTCCGCCGTGATGCGGAGTTGGCTGATGCGGCTGGTGCCCTCCGGCCAGTGGCGGTGCTCGCCGGTCAAGGCCCTGGTGTGGGATTCGAAGGCGAAGCGGGGCAGCGTGTCATCGGGCTGGGGCTCGAGGTAGCAGCGCGTGATGCGGCCGCCGCTCATCGCCTCGAAGGCGGGAAAGCGGCCGCCCTTCAGGAGCGCATTGACGAGGGCGGTGATGAACACCGTCTTGCCGGCGCGCGACAGGCCGGTGACGCCGAGGCGCACCGAGGGGTTGACCAGTCCGGTGGCGAAATCCGACAGGCCCCCCGCGGCAACGCGGGTGCCGTCGACGATATCCGTGAAGGTGACGATCTCTGAAACCCCTTTCAGGCGCAATAAGTGGTGCGGTTCCGCCCGCAACGCAAGGGAAACGTCAGGCGAGGTCCCGGGGGCGGATGAAGGCGTCGAGGCGGCAGGTGGCTGCGGCGAGGTCCGGCCAGGTGCCCGAGTGGGTGAGCGCCGCGAGACCGGCCGTGGGGTATTTCTCCAGCATCTGGCGGCGTTGCACCGGGTTGCCGGAGCCGGCAAGTGCCAAGGCGAGGTGCTGGGTGGCCGGATTGTGGGTGACGAGCAGCAGGCGCCTTTCCGATCCGCCCTGTTCGCGGATCACCTGCAGCAGGGCCTCGCCGTCGCCGAAGTCGTAGAGCGCCTCGACGAGGTGAACCTCGGTGGCCGGCAATTCGCGCGCTGCGATCTCCCAGGTCTGGCTGGTGCGGCGGGCGGGCGAGCAGAGGACGAGGTCGGGAACGAGGCCGTGCAACGCCATGTAGCGGCCCATGGCCTGTGCGGCCTGCTCGCCGCGCACGGCGAGCGGGCGGTCGAAGTCCTCCATGCCTTCGCCGATCACGGCCTTGGCATGGCGAAGGAGAAACAGCTGGCGGTCCGGCATGGGGGCTCCCGCGGTTGAAGCCGGGGCAGGTTAGACCGGGTTCTTGACGGAATGAAAGCAAACTCGCGGGCGCAAGCCCTCATACGCCTGGTCGGGCACCTCCCCATCGCTTCGCAAACGGCACAATGGCTCGCCGGTGCGGCTTCCCCTTCCCCCCGTTGGCGCAGCCAAGGGGAGAAGGTGACAGGAGGCCGGACGAGGGCCCTTGCCTCAGCTCCCGATCTTGCCGAGGTCGAAGGGGGTCGTCTGGTAGACTTCGTTGATCCAGTTGCCGAAGAGCAGATGCGCGTGGCTGCGCCAGCGGTTCTCCGGCGGCTGTTCGGGATCGTTCTTGGGGAAGTAGTTCACCGGCAGGTCGATGGCCTTGCCGGCGTTGCGGTCACGCCAGTATTCGTCCGACAGCGAGGTGGTGTCGTACTCGATGTGGTTGAACATGTAGAGCGCACGCTTCGCAGGGTCGTTGATGAGGCAGAGGCCGGCTTCATCCGATTCCATCAGCAACTCGAGGCCCCGGTCGGTGGGGAGGTCGGCGCGGTGGTTCTCGGTCCAGCGCGAGACGGGAATCGAGAAGTCATCCGAGAAGCCACGGAGATAGGGCGAGTTGGGCTTCAGGTTGTGGTGGGTGTAGACGCCGAAGCGCTTCTTCGGCAGGCCGTGCTTCGGCACCTTGTGGAAGTGCCACAGCGCCGCCTGCGCACCCCAGCAGACGTTGAAGGTGGAGTGCACATGCGTCTGCGTCCAGTCATAGATGCGCGACAGCTCGTCCCAGTAGTTGACGTCGCTGAATTCAAGCTGCTCGACGGGCGCGCCGGTGACGATGAAGCCGTCGAATTTCTCGTGCTTCACGTCCTCCCAGTTGGCGTAGAAGGCGAGCATGTGATCGGGATCGGCGTTCTTCGGCGTGTGGCTGGTGATCTTGACGAGGCTCAGCTCCACCTGCAGCGGCGTGGCGCCGATGAGGCGCGCGAACTGCGTCTCGGTCTTGACCTTGTTGGGCATGAGGTTGAGGAGGCCGATGCGCAGGGGGCGGATGTCCTGGCGGGCGGCCGAGGCCTCGGTCATCACCATCACGCCCTCGGATTCGAGCGTGCGGCGGGCAGGAAGATCATTCGGAATGCGGATGGGCATGGTGGTTACTTTTCGATGGCGTTGGCGACGAGTGCGGTGAAGTCCTCCTCGGACTGGACGGAAGGCACGTCACGCATTCGGACCGTGTAGCCAAAATTGTCGGCAATCGCCTTGTAGAGCGGGATGCGGTGGTGGAGCAGCTGCTCGAAGCCCCAGACGGCGAAACCGTCCGGGTCGACGTCATCGTCCTTCGCGATGCCATTGATGGCCTTGTACTCGGCCCACTTCGTTTCGAGGAACTGCGGCTGGTAATACATGGGCTTCGGCGACTTGCGGAAGCGCTCCACCAGCATCTTGGTGTGCTCGGGCGTGCCCTCGACATAGAGGAGCAGCGTGTTCTCCGCGAGGCAGGTGAGCACGGGGTCCAGCGGGTTCGTCGGGTTCACCACCTCGCAGAGGGATCCCCCGGAGTCGCAGACGAAGTTGCGGTACTGGTAGATGTCGCGGGCCTTGCCGACGAAGGTGGGCACGTCGAGCAGGGCGGAGATCTCGGCGTTCCTGTGCTGGGCCTGGCGCTTCTTGTACTCGGCGAATGAGATGCCGCCCTTGTCCGGGTTGCCGGGCTTGCCGAGATAGGTCGAGAGCGGCTTCAGGTGATCGAAGGTGATGTTGGACTGGATGTGGATCGAGTCCGACAGCAGCAGGTCACGCAGGAAGGGAACCCGCATCGCCTCGCGCTTGAAATTGTCGACGATGTGCTCGCCCATGTAGCGGGTGCCGATGCGGTAATCGACGGAATAGTGGTACCAGCCCGAATCCTGCAGGAGGTTCGAGAGCGTCGTCTTGCCCACGCCGGACATGCCGAATATGGTGACGGCCTTGTTTGGCTGGTTTGCGAAGTCTTTGCCTGAAGTGAAGCGCATGGGGCGTTCCATAGCGGAAGGCGTGGGGCGGGGGCAACCGGCGCGTTTCCCGAGGCTTGAAGAATGATCGACGCGAAGCTTTCCGACAACACCTGGTACGAGGCCACCGTGGACCGGGGGGGCTTGAGGCCCGCCCTGACGGGGCGGGTCGAGGCCGAAGCCTGCGTGATCGGGGCGGGGCTCGCGGGGCTGACCACGGCGCTGGAGCTGGCCCGCCGGGGCAAGTCGGTCGTGCTGCTGGAGGGCAGGCGCGTCGCCTGGGGGGCCTCGGGGCGCAATGGTGGATTCGTGTCCAACGGCTTCGCCGAGGGCATGGGGAATGTGGCGAAGCGCGTGGGATTGCCGGCCGCACAGGCGCTCTACCAGCTGTCCCGCCACGGTACCGAGTTCGTGCGGCGCGAGATCGCCGAGACCGACCCCTCGATCAGGATGGGCGACGGCTGGCAGGGCTGCATCCGCTATTCGAACGCCGCCGAGAAACGGGCGGCGGTGGCGGAGATGACGCGCGACTATGACCAGCCGATGGAGTTCTTCGACGTGGCCGAGACGCGGGCGCGGGTGAACACGAAGCGGTATTTCCAGTCGTCCTATGATCCCACCGCCTTCCACATGCACCCGCTGCGCTATGCGCTGATGATCGCCAAGAAGGCCGAGGCCGCGGGGGCCCGCATTTACGAGATGTCGCCGGCGGTGTCGGTCGAGAGGCAGGGAGCGCTGTGGTCGGTTCGGACCGCGACAGGCGAGGTGCGGGCGCCGAACGTCGTCTACTGTGTCTCATCGCTCGACCGGACGCTGCACCAGCCGACAGGGCGGGCGGTGCTGCCCGTGGCGACCTATGTGGCGGTGACGGAGCCACTGCAGCAGGATGTGATCCGTACACGGAGCGCCATTTCGGACACAAGGCGCGCGGGGAATTACTACCGGCTGGTGGACGAGGGCCGCTTGCTGTGGGGTGGGGCCATTACCACGCGCGTCTCGGAGCCCGCACGCCTGGCGGAGCGGATGAAGGGCGACATGGTGTCGGTGTTCCCCGAACTCGGCAATCCGCGGATCGATTATGCCTGGGCGGGGCTGATGGGCTATGCGCGGCACTTCATGCCGCTGATCGGCTCCGACGGGCAGGGGCAGTGGTGGGCCACGGCCTTCGGCGGGCATGGCATGAACACGACCGCCATGGGCGGAATCCTGATGGCGCGGGCGATTGGTGCGAAGGACGACGAGTATCGCCGCTTCGCGCCTTACGCGCCGGACTGGGCGGGCGGACCCTTCGGCCGCGTGGGCGTGCAGGCGGGCTACTGGTACATGCAGCTGAAGGACCGGATCGACGAGCGGCGATACGGCAAGGCAGCCTGACATGGCCTTCGGCAGCGCAGCCCTGAGCAACGAGGCCTCCTTCAATCCCTACTGGTGGCGGGCAGCGCCGCATGAGGACGGTTCCCGCAACATTCCGCCCAAGCGCACCGACGTGGCCATTGTCGGCTCCGGCATCACCGGCCTCACGGCAGCAATCGACCTGGCGCGCGGCGGGCGGCAGGTGACGGTGTTCGAGGCGAAGGAGCCGGGCCATGGCGCGTCGACGCGCAATGCCGGCTATGTGGGGCGCACGCTGAAGCATTCCTTCGGCGAGATCATGGAGACCGAGGGCCTCGACAAGGCGAAGGCCACCTATGGCGAGCTGATGGAAGCCTTCCTCGCGGTGAAGGACGTCGTCGAACGCGAGAACATCCAGTGCCACTACAAGCAGCAGGGGCGGCTGCTGCTGGCGACGTCGCCGCAGATGTATGACGACATGGCGCGCGAGTTCGCCCTGCGCGAGCAGCACCTGGGCGAGCCGTTCCAGACGGTGAGCCGGGCGGAGCAGCGCGACGAGATCGCCACCGATCATTATTTCGGCGGCGTGCGCATTCCGGACCATGCGGGGCTGCATCCAGGACTTTATCACCAGGGCCTGCTGGATGCAGCGCGGGCGGCAGGCGTCACCATCTGCGGCTTCATGCCGGTCCATGGCTTTCGCAGGCAAGAGCAGGGCTTCACCGTGTTCGTTAGGGGCGCGAAGGTGGAGGCGCGCGATCTCGTCTTCGCCACCAATGGCTATGGCGGGCGGGAATTCCCCTGGCTGCAGCGGCGCATCATGCCCTTTCATGCCTATCAGGCGGTGACGGCACCGATGAGCGAGAACCGCATCCGCGCATTGCTGCCCGGTGACCGCACCTTCATCGACTGGAACTTCAACGTCGACTGGATGCGCATCGCGCCCGGCGACAACACGCGCATGACCTTCGGCGGCCTGACCGGCGAGGTGGATGCGGACTTGCGCATCATGGCGGAGCGGCTGCAGCAGCGCCTGGTGCGCATCTTCCCCGACATGGAGGGCATCCAGTTCGACCACGTGTGGACGGGAAAGTGCGGCGGCACCTTCGACATCACGCCGCGCATCGGGCGGCATGACGGAGTGCATTACGGCGGCGGCTACTGCTTTGCCGGCGTGCCGATGGGCACGCTGTTCGGGCAGAAGATCGCGCGGCGCATATTGGGACAAGAGGGTTGGGAGAGCGTGTTCGACACCGAGCCACCAGCGAAGTTCTGGTATCGTGGCAATGCCTGGTTCGTGCCCCATGCCCTCAAGTGGATGAGCCGCAACGACCGCTAGGCTCTCCGATCGTCACCTTGCGCGGACTTGATCCGCGCATCCTTTTCGGCGTTCGCAAAAAGGATCGCCGGGTCAAGCCCGGCGAAGGTGAATGAACTCAGCTGGCTAGCGTGCGCCCGCCGCCTCCAGCATCTTCACCATTTCGGTGTAGCCGCGCTGTCTTGCATGGGTGAGGGGCGACACGCCCTCACCGTCCCTGAGGTTCACGTCGGCCCCGGCGGCGATCAGTTGGGCCATGATATCCTGATGCGTCGGACCGCCATCGGAAAGGATGATGGTCTCCAGCAGTGCGGTCCAGCCGAGGCGGTTGACGTGGTTGACGTCGATCCTGGTCTTCAGCAGTTCGCGCACCACCTCCGGGTGGCCATGATGGGCGGCGGGGATCAAGGCGTTGCCGCCATAGCGGTTGGTGTCGGCGAGATTGGCGCGGCCCGTCGCCAGGATGAGGCGCAGGATGTCGAGCCGGCCTTCGGCGGCGGCAAAGAGGAAGGGCGTGTCGGCGATCATGTCCTTGGCGTTGACGTCGGCCCCCGCCGCGATGAGGGCAGCGGCGGCGGTGACGTCATTGGCGCGTGTGGCGAGCAGCAGTTCGGTGCGGCCGTCCTTGTCGCGGAGCGCGTCCATTTCAGCGCCCCTCCCGCCTGGCCATGAAGGCGAGGCGCTCGAACAGCATCACGTCCTGCTCGTTCTTGAGGAGTGCGCCGTGGAGCGGCGGGATCACCTTGCGCGGATCACGCTCGCGGAGCGTCGCCTCGTCGATGTCCTCGTTGAGGAGCAGCTTCAGCCAGTCGAGGAGCTCGGAGGTGGAGGGCTTCTTCTTGAGGCCAGGCACGTCGCGCAACTCGAAGAAGATGGTGAGTGCTTCCGATACCAGGCGCTTCTTGATGCCGGGGAAGTGGACATCGACGATGGCCTGCATCGTCTCGGCATCGGGGAACTTGATGTAATGGAAGAAGCAGCGGCGCAGGAAGGCATCCGGCAGTTCCTTCTCGTTGTTGGACGTGATGATGACGATGGGGCGGCGCTGCGCCTTCACCGTCTCGCCCGTCTCGTAGACGAAGAATTCCATGCGGTCCAACTCCTGCAGGAGGTCATTGGGGAATTCGATGTCGGCCTTGTCGATCTCGTCGATGAGCAGCACCGGGCGCTGAGGTGCCGTGAAGGCCTCCCACAGCTTGCCGCGGCGGATGTAGTTGGCAATGTCATGAACGCGCTTGTCGCCAAGCTGCGAGTCGCGCAGGCGGGCCACCGCGTCATACTCATAGAGGCCCTGCTGCGCCTTGGTGGTCGACTTGATGTGCCACTCGATGATGGGCGCGCCGATGGCAGAGGCGATCTCGCGCGCCAGCACCGTCTTGCCGGTGCCGGGTTCGCCCTTCACCAGGAGCGGGCGCTCCAGCACGATGGCCGCGTTGACGGCCGTCTTGAGATCGTCGGTCGCGACGTAGTCCGCCGTTCCTTCAAAACGCATGGGTCAAAATCCTTCCCGTTCCCGCCGGGGCCTTTGTTGCATTCCTGGACCCTTCTGGCAAATGTCATGAAAGCGTTGCAAAATCATGGCGATAGCTGGGCTGTGGACGGTCGGTAAAAGCCGCAATCGGGCTATTGTGGAAGGCCGGTGCTGCCGCTATAAGCCGCCGCCAAGCAGGGGTTCACAGAGAGTTCGAAATGGCTGCAGAAGTCGACGAAGCCTACAAACCCAGTGACGACGAGCCGTTCATGAATGAGCGGCAGCGCGAGTATTTCCGGGCCAAGCTGCTTTCCTGGAAGGAAGAGATCCTGAAGGAAAGCAAGGAAACCATCGCCCACCTGCAGGACGAGAACCACGTGCTGCCGGACCTGGCCGACCGTGCCTCCTCCGAGACCGACAGGTCGCTCGAACTGCGCACGCGTGACCGGCAGCGCAAGCTGATCTCCAAGATCGACGCCGCGCTGAAGCGCATCGAGGACGGTTCCTACGGCTATTGCGAGGAGACGGGCGAACCCATCAGCCTCAAGCGCCTCGATGCCCGCCCGATCGCCACGCTGTCGATCGAGGCACAGGAACGCCACGAACGGCGCGAGCGCGTCTACCGGGACGATTGACCGAACGAGGCCGCCTCCGGGCGGCCTCTTCGCTTTCGGCCGCACGCGTGGGAATTACGGATTCACATTTTCGCGTGCACCGCTAGGAGTTTCCCCGCAGTACACTGAAAAGGATATCGCCATGCGCATCATCACCGCTCTTGCCCTTCTGGCCCTCAGCACGGCCCCGGCCCTTGCCGGTGCCGCCGAAGCCAAGAGCTGCGCCGCCAGCCTCGACGCCAACGGCCAGACCATCTTCAACGCGGCGCTGCCGCAGGTCGCCCCGGGGGCAGACCTCAAGGCGGTTGTCACCACCACCACCAAGTCGCTGGTGTCCTCCGGCCAGGTGCCGATGTCGGCCGCCCGCCCGGCGGCGATGGCCGCCGGCCAGTGCCTGAAGCTGGCCATGCAGTAAGGCCGCCAACCAGGTCAGGTTCTCGAATGCGCGGGCACGGCCCGCGCATTTTCGTTTTGGCGCACTGTCAGTGCGCCATGATTGCCAGGGCTTCTTCCAGCAGGGGCTGGGAACCCGCGGTGATGACGTTGCCACCCTTTGCAACATCGCCGCCGGTCCACTCGGCCGCCACGCCCCCCGCACCGGTCACGATCGGCAGCAGGGGCGCTATGTCATAGGGCTGCAGCCCGCAGTCCATGGCAATGTCGATGTGGCCAGCCGCCATGAGGCAGAAGAAGTAGGAATCCCCGCCATACCGCGTGAGCTGGGCGCGCGCGCGCAAGTCCTGGAACCGCCGCTGGTCCTCCGCGCTGCGATAGAGTTCGGGGGCCGTGGTCCCGACCGTCGCCCGTGCCAGCGGCACCCCGCGCCGCACGCGGATCGGGGACACATCACCGCGGTAGCTGTGCCAGGCACCCTCCGGGTTGCCATGGAACATGTCCCCGACGACCGGCTGGTTCATCAGGCCGAGAACCGGGCTGCCCTCGAAGGTGAGGCCGATCAGTGTCGCCCAGGTGGGCATGCCGCTGACGAAGGCGCGCGTACCATCGACCGGGTCCAGCACCCAGGTGAAGGGCGAGCGGCCATGCTTCACCCCGTATTCCTCGCCAAGAATGCCATGATCGGGATAGTGGCGCTCGATGAGGGCGCGAATGGCGCGCTCCCCGGCGCGGTCGCCCTCCGTCACCGGATCCCAGACGGGGCCATCCTTCACGTCGACCGCGGTGTTGCGCCTGAAATAGGGGAGGATGGCATCTGCCGAGGCCTCTGCCAGCGCGATGGCAAAGCGCGTGAGTTCAGCCCAGTCAGGCGTTTTCATTGTCCATCTCCCCGTCAGCCCTTCCTATTGGAGCGACCGACACGCCTCAAGGCACAGGCTTATGTTGCATTGCAACAAAATCCCTGGCTCATGCACATGTTGCATGGCTCGCTCAGTATGATGGAAATCGAAATGATTTCAATGTCTTTTGCCTGCTGCTTCAGCACCTCCTGTGCAATTTTTGACCGTTTGTGCAAAAATCTGCCGCCCGGCCCCTTGATTATGCCATGCCGCACTGCCATATCCCCGCTCGCAAGGCAGCGATGTCTTGCAGCCCTTCCTGGGCGTTTCCTCCCTAGACTTGGGCCGGTCACCTTGGTGCATCGGCCCTTTTTTCTTTGGCGAGGCCATTGTCCGCCCGCGTCCTTCTGGCAGTCGTTCTTCGCTACGCCATGGCGCTATTGCGATGCACAATCTTCACTCAGCGATTTGCGGGAAACCATGCCAAGTTCAGGTGCCGTCATCCACATTCTGTGTTCCGGGCCGGCCAGCAAGCCGCCCGCACAAGGACTGGGTGTTGCCCCGGACCGCACGCTTCTGCTCGCGGGCTTCCTGCGGTCGGTCTGGCACTTCCGGGCTACGCGGCCCGCTGATCCCCGTGCTGGCGAACAGGACGTGGCGGAACAGGACGGGGCCGGAACGCCGCCGGGCGCGTGACGCGATGGGGCCGCGGGCCCGCGCGTGGACGATCATCGGCATTCGCTTCACCCGCGTCGCCGATACTGAAGTTGCGTTTTGATGGCGCATGTTGTCTTGTCATGCGCGTGGCGCCGCGGGTGCGCGTTGTGGAATTCTGCATGAGGACTTCGTCGTTCATCTTCGCCGTCTATCGCATCCTTCGCATCGTGGAGAAGGAAGCTGGCCTCGATGGGCTCGACGCGCGAGCCAAGGCCCTGCTGCTGCTCATTGCCGATGGTGACTTCGAAGGTTCGGCGCTGAGCGTTGGAGACCTGACACGCAATGGCGAGATGGGAACGGCGCCCACGGTCTACAGTGCTCTCAACGCACTGGAGAGCGAAGGCTGGATCGAGCGCCGCCAGGATGTGAAGGACGCAAGAACACGCCGCCTGTGCCTGACCGACCGCGCCCGGAAGGTGTTTGGCCGCATGTCTTCACAGGCTGCGCGAACGCTGCGCGGCAAGTGAAGCAGTTCAGCGGGGCGGGCGGCGAATGGCAATCACCAGCCTGACGAGCAATACGACCGCGAAGCAGCCGAGGAAATCTCCCGCCATCATGGCCGTCACGTCGGGCAGGAAACTCGCTGCGTCGAAGCGGCCGAACCTTACGAGTGCAGCAGCATAGCTTGCCGCACCGGTGATCGACACGGCAGCAGCGATAAGCGGCAGGTGGATGGCACGCAGCGACCGGAGGTCGCGCGAGACATTTGCCCAGCGGCACACCGCCAGCACGGTTGCATAGGGAATGACGCCGGCAATCACGGAATAGACGATGATTTCCCGCCAGGACGGATCCGGAAACACCTGGATGAGCTCCACGGGAAAGGCCAGCATGATGCCGATTGCCCCCCAGATCCCCGACACCAGCAGGATGACCAGCCGCACGCCGGCCGGGATGTAGATGAGGGTCACGCTGTCCTTCATCACCGTGAAGGACAGCACGGACTGGGAGATTTCCCAGGACGCGATCCACACAAGACTGCTGAGCAGGATGACGACGACGACAAAGCCGAGCCGCCGCAGCGGGGAACGGGTGGTTGGCAAGCACAAGAAATCCTGTTGACGCTTGGGCAGATTAACGCTGCGAAATATTAAAAATTTGGTACCCAAAAACTTTATGGAAACTCGCCGATCTTGCCCTTTGGTCAACTGTGACGGGCAGGCGCCGCACAGGCATGGTTATGGGTGGCGATGGCGCAGCTCGGGCGCGGTGCGCGCTTGTTCCCGTCTATCCGTCCATGGCTTGTCGCGTGCCGGGCGGCACGTCGGCCGGCCCTATTCGGCCGCGAGCTGCCGCGGCGCGAAACGCTGTTCCAGATAGGTCAGCAGGGCAGCGATGAACCTGTCGAGGATGCCGCGCATCTCCTGGAAGCCGGCGGTCTTCTCCAGCGTGGCTTCGTTCATGTACAGGCTGCGGTTGATCTCGACCTGCAGCGCGTGCTGGCCGCGGTGCGGCGAGCCGTGATTCTGAGTGATGAAACCGCCGGCATAGGGCTTGTTGCGCAGCACACGCAGGCCGTGGCTGCGCAACTCGTGTTCGACGAAGCTCGCAATGTCCTCCGCGCAGGAGGCGCCGAAGCGGTCCCCCAGCACGATGTCGACGCCGCCGGACACCTGCGGGGCGACGTGGGCGCTGGCACTTGCGGGCATCGAATGGCAATCGACCAGCAGCACGTCGCCCACCTTGGCGTGCACGGCCTGGGTCAGGGCGGAGAGGGTGCGGTGATATGGCAGGTAGACCTGCTCGATGCGCTGGCGGGCCTCCGCGAAGTCGATGCGGCCGCGGTAGATTTCCTCGCCCTCGGAGACGATGCGGGGAATGGTGCCGAGGCCCCCTGCCACGCGCGGCGAGCTTGTATTGGCATAGCCCGGCAACTCGCCCGAGAACATTCGCGGATCCAGTTCATAGGGCTCGCGGTTCAGGTCGATGTAGCTGCGTGGCACGCGTGCCCTCAGCATGGGCGCGCCATGGCCGACGCAGGAAAGGAAGAGTTCGTCCACATAGCAGTCCTCGGATTTCCGGAGTGTCTGGCGGGGCAGACGGGATTGCCGCAGAAAAGCCTCCGGGAACTCCCGCCCGCTGTGGGGCGAATTGAACACGGCGGGTGCCGTCCATTCCTCTGGCGACAGGATCTCGAAGGGCGGGTGGGGGTCCGGCATGCCGTCTCGTGTTCCGTGGCGGTTGCCGCCGATCATTGCCCAGAGGGCGGAAGGCGGCAAGGCTTCATTCACCGTTTACTGGCACAAGACTAGAAGACCAAGAAGGCGATCCGGTGGTGTCGCCCCCGTTTCAGGACGATTTCTGACGATGACGATGAAGACCATGGCCAAAATTCTCCTCGCCGAAGATGACGACGACATGCGGAACTTCCTGGTGAAGGCCCTGCAGAAGGCCGGCCACGAGGTGACCAGCTTCGGGGAGGGCATGAGCGCCTTCGAGGAAATCAAGCACGCGAGCTTCGACCTGCTGCTCACCGACATCGTGATGCCGGAGATGGACGGCATCGAACTGGCCCGCCGGGCCTCGGAACTCGACCCTTCCATGAAGATCATGTTCATCACCGGCTTCGCCGCCGTGGCCCTGCACCCGGATTCCAAGGCCCCGAAGGACGCCAAGGTGCTCTCCAAGCCCTTCCACCTGCGCGACCTCGTCAACGAGGTCGAGCGCCTGATGGCGGCCTGAGTTTAGGGGTTGCGCGCCCCGGCGGCCCCCGCTATAGGGTCGCCACCGCGTCGGACGTGGGTGGTTAGCTCAGCGGTAGAGCACTACCTTGACATGGTAGGGGTCACAGGTTCGATCCCTGTACCACCCACCACTTTCTCCAGAACATCATCATGGTTTCCGTCCTGCCGGTTCCCAGACATGCCGCGAAACCCGAGTTTCCGCTGTGGCCTGCACGGGGGAGCAAGTCTTGAAACTCGTCATCCACTGTGGCCTGCACAAGACGGCTACCACGAGCTTCCAGAGGCTCTGTGCCGAGAACCGGGCGCTGTTGCGCGGGCTGGGAATTCACTACCCGGCTTTCGGGGCCGAGAACCAGCACAGCCTGATCCTTCACGAAGCGCAGCGGGACGGCATGGCAGTGCTGGGATCCTATTTTGCCCGTGCCCGCGCCGAAGCAGGTGCGGAGTGCAGCACGGTGCTCATCAGCGGGGAGGATTTCGAGAACTGCATCGCTGATGTTGCGCTGGCGTGCGACGTCGAAACCCTCGCACTTGGTGCCGGATTCAGCTCAGTGACATGGGCCGTGGTGACGAGGCCTCTTCACGAGTCGCTTGGCTCACTCTATGCGGAATTGAGCAAGCATGGCGTTGTGCTGGATCGGCAGACCATTCAACGCGCCGCTGAGGAGCGGGGCTGCTTTCACGTGACGACGGCCCGTTTCAATCACGTCTTCATTCTCGACTTTCCACGCTTTGCGGCGCGGTTCCGGCGCAACCTCACCGGTGACGTGGCGGAGTTTGGCCTCGACGCGTTTGTCGCCGGATATCCGGGCAGGGTCCTGCTGAAGGACCTCCTCACCGAAGACGCCCATCTCCAGTTCGAGCGCCTGGCCGTGATCACTGCAACCCGGCAGAATCCGCGCCTCGGCAGCCGACAGGTGGAGGCGAACTATCTTGCGACTGCCCTCGGCCTGGGGATTTTCCGGCATGCTGCCCTCAGGCCCCTGATCGGTCCCTTCATCTGGCTTCGCATGCGCAAGGCGCGCCGCACGCCGAACAGGAGCGGCGCGGCGTAAGGACCGCAAGCCGAATTGCCGAAAGTCCTTGCCCAGGCGCTAGTCCAAAACCTGCCTACCCGCGTAGAGGCCTCATCGATGGGGCGTATCCGTGCTTGAAGTTGTGCTGATGATGGTGGCTGCCGGAGCAATTGTACTCGTGGGGATATCATATCTCTACAGCAGGGCGCCGTGATGCAGGTTTGCTGAGGGGTATCCCGGCGGGTGCTTTTGTGACAAAGAGCGCCAACCGCGAATTTCCCGAAAGCTCCCCTCATGACAACCGCCGAGCAAACCGCCGCCGCCTCCACGGAGGTTCCCGTCCACCCGGCGCTGGCCCCGGCCTTGGCGCGGCAGGGCTACACTGCGCTGACGCCGGTGCAGGCCGCCGTTCTGGAGGACAAGGCAAACGGCAGCGACCTCCTGGTGTCGGCCCAGACTGGGTCCGGCAAGACCGTTGCCTTCGGCTTGGCCATCGCCCCCACCCTGCTTGGCGAGACGGGAATTGCCGGCCCTGCCGACAGGCCGCTCGGCCTGATCATCGCCCCCACGCGTGAACTGGCGCTGCAGGTGGAGCGCGAGTTGCGCTGGCTTTATGCCGACGCGGGCGCCGTCACCGCAAGCTGCGTGGGTGGCATGGACATGCGCAAGGAGATCCGCCAGCTGGACCGGGGCGCACATATCGTGGTGGGAACGCCCGGGCGCCTGCGCGACCACATCACCAAGGGTTCCCTCGATCTCTCGGCGCTGCGCGCCGTGGTGCTCGATGAGGCCGACGAGATGCTCGACATGGGCTTCCGTGACGATCTCGAATTCATTCTCGCCGCCGCACCGGAAGAGCGCCGCACGCTGATGTTCTCGGCCACCGTGCCGAAGCAGATCGCCCAGCTGGCCCAGACCTATCAGCGCGACGCATTGCGCATCGTGGCCACCGGTGCCCGCGAGCGCCATGCCGACATCGACTACCAGCTGGTGCTGGTGCAGCCGCATGAACGCGAGAATGCCATCATCAACACGCTGCTCTACTATGACAGCGGCAGCGCCATCGTGTTCTGCCACACGCGCGAGGCGGTGAAGCACCTCGCGGCACAGCTCGGCGACCGCGGCTTCCATGTGGTGTCGCTGTCGGGAGAGCTCTCGCAGTCGGAGCGCACCAATGCACTGCAGTCGATGCGCGACGGGCGTTCGCGCGTGTGCGTGGCGACCGACGTCGCGGCACGCGGCATCGACCTTCCCAACCTCGACCTCGTTATCCATGCCGACCTGCCGTCCAATCCTGATACGCTTCTGCATCGCTCCGGGCGCACCGGCCGGGCCGGCCGCAAGGGCGTGTGCGTGCTGATCGTTCCGGTGCGGCGCTATCCCGCCGCACGGCGCGTCCTTGGCTTTGCCAATGCCCAGGGCACGGTGCGCAATGCGCCGACGGCGGCGGACATCGAAATGCGCTATCGCGAGCAGATCCTTGCTGCCGCCACCACCGCCACCATGCCGGAAGAGGCCGAGGCCTCATTCGTGGCCGAGCTTCTCGAACGCGTGACGCCGGAACAGCTGGCGGCGGCCTATCTGCGCCAGCAACTCGCCACGAGGCCCGCGCCCGAGGACATTTCCGCCGCTCCGCTGCCGGGTGAGGGCAAGGGGCCCCGCGACGAGGCCGCCGGACGGCCCCGGCCGGAGCGCCGCGACATGACCGGCGCGCAGTGGTTCTCCGCCTCCGTTGGCCGCAGCCGCCGGGCTGAGCCGCGCTGGCTCCTGCCGCTGATCTGCAAGGCCGGCGGCATCACCCGCGACGACGTGGGCTCGATCAAGATCTTCGACGACGAAACACGATTCGAGATCTCCGCCGACAAGGCGGCCGAGTTCGCCGAACGCGTGGCGCGCATCGGCAGCGGCGAGAAGGGCGTCACCATCACGCCGGCGGATGGAAAGCCGCGCGAGGCGCGGCAGGATGGGCCAGCCCCGCGCAAGGCGTGGCAGACGCCACGTCCTGAAATGGAGGGCACGCCGGACGGCGGGCCCGCGCAAGCACCTGCGAAGCCGGGCAAGAAGGCCTGGCCCAAGGGCGAATTCGCCAAGAAGAAGGCCTTCGGCGAAAAGCCCGGCAAACCGGCCTTCAAGGACAGGAAGCCTTATGCTGCCAAGGGCACGGGCAAGTTCAAGGGCAAGTCCAAGGCGCCGAAGTAGCGCGTTCGTCACCGCGGCGGGAAGCTGCGCCCGTAAGTGGAAATTGGCCGTTGCCGCGGGGCGTTTGCTGGCGCAGATTCCACCGGCGCAGGGTGCCTGCTCCGATGGGTGAGGAAGAGAGGGTTTCGATGCTGGCAAGACTTTTTCGGCTCAGCCTGTTGTTGCTTCTCCTGGCACCCGCCGCGAGGGCCGACAGCCTGCCGCTCCCCGACAACCTCATCTCGTCGATGTCGCCTGCAGGCGAATCCCTGCTGATCGGGGCAGATGCGCGAGAAGCCTACTTCACGCTGGCCAGCAATTACCTGACCCAGAAGACCCAGAGCTTCTGTGGCGTCGCCAGCATGGTGATGGTGTTCAATGCCATGCAGCTGCCGGCACCCGAGGTGCCCGAATATGCGCCCTTCCGCACCTTCACGCAGGACAACATCTTCAACGACCGGACCGAGGCAATTCTGCCGCAGGCCACGATCCTGAAACAGGGGATCACGCTCGACCAGATCGGCCAGCTCCTGCAGGTGCAGCCGGTGGAGGTGGTGGTTCGCCACGCATCCGATACCGATCTCGACACGTTCCGAAGCGAAGTTGCAGCCTTTCTCGCGCAGCCTGCTCACCACGTTCTGGTCAATTATCTCCGCAAGACCATCGGCCAGCAGACGGGCGGGCATTTCTCGCCGCTCGCTGCCTATGACAAGGAGTCGGACCGTTTCCTCATCCTCGACGTCGCGCGCTACAAATATCCTCCGGTCTGGGTGAAGGCCGACGAGCTTTTCGCGGCGATGAACACCAAGGATTCCGACAATGACGACAAGTCGCGTGGCTATGTGCTGATCGCCCGCAAGAACTAACCCCGCCAGCCCGCACAGGAGTTTTCCCCTTGCCTGATCCGATCCGCTTTTCGTCGTCCGGCCCCGATGGCTGGAGCAGCCTTCCCGACCAGCCGCTCGAGCATGCCGAGTTGCTGAAGGGCACGCCCATCGGCCTCGACCACGCCTATTTCGCCAAGCCCGGCCTGCGCGCCGGCATCTGGCGCTGCGGTGCCTATACCGAACGCTATGACGATTATCCGGTCGATGAATTCATGGTCGTGCTGGAGGGTGAGGTGACGCTGACGAGCGATGGCGGCTTCAGCGACACCTATCGCAAGGGTGACGCCTTCCTGCTGCCCAGGGGCTTCAAGGGCATATGGCACCAGCCCGGACCGATGCTGAAGTACTATGTGATCGTCGGATGACACCGGAGACCTACGACTACGTCATCGCCGGAGCGGGTTCGGCCGGCTGCGTGCTGGCAAACCGGCTGGGCGAGGACCCATCCCTTCGCATTCTCGTGCTGGAGGCGGGCGGGTCCGAGCGGGCGGTGATCGTCGACATGCCGGCGGCGCTGTCGATCCCGATGAACACGCGGCGCTTCAACTGGGGCATGCGCACCGAACCGGAACCGGGGCTTGATGGCCGCGAGGTGAACCTGCCGCGCGGCAAGGGCCTTGGGGGATCGTCCTCGATCAATGGCATGTGCTGGGTGCGCGGCAACCCGATGGACTACGAGTTGTGGGAGGCGCTTGGCGCGGATGGCTGGCGCTGGTCCAATGTGCTGCCCTATTTCCAGCGGCTCGAGAATGTCGAAGGTGGCGGAGCGCTGCGCGGCACGTCCGGGCCGGTGCATGTCAATCGCGGCCTTCAGCGCAATCCGCTCTACGACGTCTTTGTGGAGGCGGGCGTCGAGGCGGGGTACGCCCGCAGCCGGAACATGAACGAGGTCCAGCACGAGGGCTTCGGCCCGATGGAAATGAACATTGGCGACGGGCGGCGGATGAGTGCTGCACGTGCCTATCTGCGCCCCGCCATGGCGCGCGGAAACGTGCATGTGGTGACCGGGGCCATGGTGGACCGGGTGCTGTTCGACGGGCGCCGCGCCACGGGGATTTCCTATCTGGTCAACGGCGAGACGCGTCAGGCGCGGGCCAGGCGCGAGGTGATCGTTTCGGCGGGTTCCATCATGTCGCCGATGATCCTCAAGCGCTCCGGCATCGGGCCTGCTGCCGAACTGAGGTCGCACGGCATCCCCGTCATCCAGGATCTGGCCGGCGTGGGCGAGAACCTGATGGATCACCTCGAACTCTATATCCAGATGGAATGCACAAGGCCCGTGACGCTGTTTCCCACGCAGAGCCTGTGGGGCAAGGCGAAGATCGGCATGGAGTGGCTGGCGACGCGCAAGGGGCTGGGTGCGACCAACCATTTCGAGAGCGGCGGGCACATTCGCAGCCGGGCGGGCATCGTCTATCCGGACATCCAGTATCATTTCCTGCCGCTGGCCATTTCCTATGACGGCAAGAGCCTCGCGTCCGGCCACGGGTTCCAGGTGCATGTCGGCACCAAGCGCTCGAAGAGCCGCGGCTGGGTGCGCCTGCGGGACGCCCGGCCGGACAGCCTGCCGCGCGTGCGCTTCAACTACATGTCACACCCGGATGACTGGCTGGAATTCCGCGCCTGCATCAGGCTGACGCGCGAGATCTTCGCGCAGCCGGCCTTTGCGCCCTATCGGGGCAGGGAACTGGCGCCCGGTACGGAGGCACAGGATGACGCGGCACTCGACGCCTTCCTGAAGCGCAAGGTGGAGAGCGCCTATCACCCCTGTGGCACCTGCCGGATGGGAAACGACGATGCCGCCGTCACCACGCCCGACGGGCGGGTTCGCGGTGTTGACGGCCTGCGCGTGGTTGATTCCTCGCTGATGCCCCAGGCGACGGCGGGCGACCTCAATGCGCCGACGCTGGTGCTGGCGGAGCGCATGGCGGACCTGATCCGCGGGCGCCATCTGGCGGAAGCCGAGGGGGCCTCACTGCTGGCCGATCCGCATTGGGCCACGCGCCAGCGCGGCGCCGCGATCACCCGGAACTACGCGCATGACCGCGCCACGCTGAAGGCGGCCCTGCTGGCCAATGCCAGGGGCGAGCGCGTGCCGGACGACGGACTGCTCACATTCTGACCACGAGAACGGGCCGGGGCTCCGGAGCCCCGGCCGAGGGTGGTGGCGTCAGCCCGCGACGGACGCGTCGTAGATGGCGTTGATCGTCTTCTCCAGTTCGGCGTTGAACTGGGCGTCCGACTGCTGGGCGGACAGGCCCTCGCTGAGGGCGCGCGAGAAACTGGCGATGAGGCCCGTGTTCTTCGCCAGCATGGCATTGGCGTCCTCGCGGCTGTAACCACCGGAGAGCGCCACCACCCGCATGACTTTCGGGTGATCGATCAAGGGCTTGAAGAAGTTGACCTCGCTCGGGATGGTCAGCTTCAGCATGACCTGCTGGCCGGCGGGCAGCTTGTCGAGGTTCTTGAGGATCTCGTCGCGCAGGATCTTTTCGGCCTCGGCCTTGTCGGCGATGGAGATCGTCACCTCCGGCTCGATGATGGGCATCAGGCCCTTGGCGAGGATCTGGCGGCCATAGTCGAACTGCTGGGCGACATTGGCGGCAATGCCCGAGGGCGAGGCGGCGTCGATCACCGAGCGCATCTTGGTGCCGAAAATGCCCTTGGCCACGGCACGGTCGAGCAGCTTGTCGAGGTCGGGCATCGGCTTCATCAGGCGCACGCCGTCGGCGGCGTCCGCCAGCCCCTTGTCGATCTTGAGGAACGGCACTACGCCCTTGTTCTGCCAGAGGAAATCCGGAACTGGCTTGCCGTCGATGTCGCCGTCCATGGTGCGCTCGAAGAGGATGGCGCCGATCACCCGTTCGCCATTGAAGGCGGGCGACTTGATGATCCGGGCGCGCATGGCATGCATCAGCGCGAACATGTCCTCATCCGTCTTCCAGGCATCCTTGCCGATGCCATAGCCTTCGAGCGCCTTGGGGGTGGACCCCCCGGACTGGTCGAGAGCGGCGATGAAGCCCTTGCCGGATGCGATCTTCTGCGCTTGTGCGGTGTTCATGGCGGATAATCCTCTTTTGCGGGCCGGACCTTAGCCAATCGCCACCGGGGCTTCAACCAACACCCCGGCAGGTTGGAATAAGCCTTTCGCATCATGCCCTTCAGCACTTCCTTAACCGCCCGGGGCGCAGCATCGGCGGAGGATGAGGAGGCAACGCCCATGAGCTTGGACATCGAAGGTGACGCGACCACCCCACGGGCCGGAAGTTTGACCCGCATCGAACCTGCGACCTTCCGTGGGGTCGATTGTGCGGTGCTGGCGGAACGCTATGCCGCCTATCGGCGCGGCACGGGCCTCGACGCAGCGCCGGATGATCCGGACACCATCAAGCTGACGCCGCCAGCGAGCAGTGAAATCGTTTAGAAATTGCTGTTTCTGACAATGGAAAGCGCGTTCCCCGGGGCGTAAACCACGCCGAGGTTCTGCCGGAGGTTTCACGATGAAAATGTTTATGCCCGTCGCCGCGGCGGCTGTCCTGACCACCATTATGGCAGGACCCGTCCCGGCCGGCGTCTGCAACGAGAATGCCTGTTCCACGCGCCTGATGGGCGTGGTCACGTCCGGGCCGGCAAGAGGTGCCAAGCCGGTGCGGGGTGCAAAGGTCTTCATCTACCGCGCCGAGGTCGGCGCGCCGCAGCTGCTGGCGGAAACGGTGAGCGATGCCCGCGGCCAGTTTTCGGCCCGGCTGCCAAAGCAGGGCGCCGCCGAAATCCGCTATGCCGTTGCTTCCACGGGCAGCACGGAATTGATGACGGTGATGGCGGCGGGCGACCGGCCGCATGTGCGCGTCAATGAGATGACAACGGTGGCCGCGGCCTATGCCCTGGCGCAATTCATTGAAAACAAAGAAATATCCGGAAAGCCGCTGCCGCTGCAGGTGGCGGGGGGCATGTTCCGCAATCTTGCCGCCCCGGACCGCGGCGAGGTTTCCGACGTGCTGCGCCGCTCGCCCAATGCCGATGAAACCAATGCCCGGCGGCTGATGGCTACGCTGTCCAACGTGCTGGCGGGCTGTGTTCGCAGTGCAAACAATTGCGCGCCGCTGTTCGCAGCGGCGGGGGGCACCACCACGCTCGAGGCGGCGATTGCGATCGCTCGCAACCCGTCCAACAGGGTGCATGAGATCTTTGCCCTCGGGAACAATGTGCAGCCGTTCAAGCCTGCCCTCATGGCAAGCCAGGGTCCGGATGCGCCAGACGAGCTGATGCGGCTCGACGCGTTTACGGTGGCAGTGAAGGTAAACCGTACAAGTGCTGGAAAAGGCAAGGAAAGCTGCCCCTTTGCCGGCACCGGCAACCTGGTGTTCGACGACCGCGGCTATGCCTGGATCACCAACAATGTGGTAGCGGGGACGACCATTTCGGCCCAGTGCTTTGCCGTGCTGAAGCCTGACGGCTCACCGGCAGACGGCAAGGGCGGGACGCCGAAGTCGCCGCTGTCAGGCGGCGGCGTGCTGGGGCAGGGCTTCGGCATCACGCGCGATCCCTCGGGCAATATCTGGGCTGGCAACTTCGGCTGGGGCGGCGTGAACCCCGTTGGGTCCGTTTCGAAATTCTCCAGCGATGGCAAGGCCTTGTCGCCAGCTCCCAACGGCTATGTGTCGACCCTCTACAAGGTGCAGGGAACGACATCCGACCAGGATGGCAACATCTGGATGGCGAGCTATGGCAACAACCGCGTCCAGGTCTTCCCGGGCGGCAATCCGTTCACGGATTACCCAGCCTTTTCAGATAGTAACACCGAGCCTTTTCACATTCTCGTCGATGACGATGGAGCAGCTTACGTCAGCTACACCGGGACGTCCTATCTCTCCAAGTTCACCTACGCCGCGGATGGCATCACCAAGGTGGCGACGGCGCCGATCGGGTCCGATGCCAACCCGAAGGGCATCGGGCTGGACACGACGGGACACGTGTGGGCCACGGCAGGCGCTCAGTCCCTTGTCTATCTCTTTGATTCAGAACTCAATCCCAAGGGATCCTTCGATGGTGGCGGGTCGATCAACGGGCCGTGGGGGCTGTCGGTCGACGCGCGGGACAATGTCTGGGTGGCGAATTTCGGGCTGGAGCAGCAGTTGCCGCTCAAATACCGGCTGACGCAGCTGTGCGGCACCAACACGGCCCATTGCCCGGAGGGCAAGACGACGGGCGACAACATCTCGCCCGACAACACCGGCTGGACCCTGCCCTCGGGCGGTGACCAGGTGTTGCTGGCGAGCGGCAAGCCCTTGTATTCACCGCTAAAAGTGAAGAGCTACAAGCCGCTGATGCGGGCCACCGCAACGCAGGTCGACATGGCCGGCAACGTGTGGGTGACCAACAACTGGAAGCCGTCCGGCGCCAATGACCTGCTGCTCAACCCGGGTGGCGACGGCATGGTGATCTTCGTCGGCATGGCGGCCCCGGTGGCACCTGGAATCGGCCTGCCCAAGGCGCCCTGATCGTCGCTCACAACGTTGCTGTCTGTTGCATTTTGCGTTGCCGCCGTTGCACGGCGGTTGCGCAAGGGATGCTACCGACTCGTGTTGCGGGACGATGCACTCCAGGTGTCCTTGACCGTCTCCATGGCGACGTTGGTGGAGGTGCTCGCCACGAAGGGCAGCTCCGAGATGCGTTCGCCGAGGACGTGGCGATAGCGCCGGATGTCGCGCGTCCGGATCTTGAGCAGATAGTCGAAGCGGCCGGCGATCATGTGGCACTCCTCCACCTCGGGGATCTTCTTCACCGCCTCGTTGAAGGCCCTGAGGGCATCCTCATGGGTGTTGGTGAGCTTGACCTCGGCGAAGGCCACATGGTCGAGCCCCATGCGCACCGGGTTCAGCACCGCCTTGAAGCCCTCGATGTAGCCCTCGGCGAGGAGGCGCCTGAGGCGGAGCTGGCAGGGGGTGTTGGAGAGGCCGACCCGTTTGGCGAGGTCGGTGATGGACATGCGGCCGTCCTCGGCCAGCGCCTCGAGGATGCGGCGGTCGAACTGGTCAAGATCGCTGCCGATATGCTGTTCAGTGGGCATTTTGCCTCCAGAGGCGTCCAAAATCGGGAATTTCACCAAGTATCCAGTTTGAAATAGGTGAATCCGGTTTGCAAGCCGGTGATATGGTGCGTTCACCCCCTCCGGAGAGCCCGACCGATGACGCACGCGCAACCGCTGTTCGCCGACTTCGCCCCGCCCATCCGCCCGCAGGATGCGCTGCGCCGGATGATCACCGCGCATTGCCGTACGCCCGAGCCGCAATGCCTGCCGCCGCTGGTGGCGATGGCGCGGATGAGCCCGGAACAGAAGCGGGAGACGGCGGCCACCGCGCGCCAGCTGATCGAGGCGCTGAGGGCCAAGCACAAGGGCACGGGCGTTCAGGGCCTCGTCCACGAATATTCGCTGTCGAGCCAGGAGGGCATCGCGCTGATGTGCCTCGCGGAAGCGCTGCTGCGCATTCCCGATGCCGAGACCCGCGATGCGCTGATCCGCGACAAGATCGCGGAGGGCGACTGGAAGAGCCACCTGGGCGGAACGAAGTCGCTGTTCGTCAATGCCGCGACCTGGGGGCTGGTGGTCACCGGTAAGCTGACCTCGACGGTGAGCGACGGCAGCCTCGGTGCCGCACTCTCGCGCCTCATCGCGCGCGCCGGCGAGCCGGTGATCCGCCGCGGCGTCGACATGGCGATGCGCATGATGGGCGAGCAGTTCGTGACCGGCGAGACCATCGGCGAGGCGCTGAAGCGCGCGAAGCCGCTGGAGGCGCGCGGCTTCCGCTACAGCTACGACATGCTGGGCGAGGCGGCGACGACGTCTGCCGATGCGGCGCGCTATTACCGTGACTACGAGAACGCGATCCATGCGATCGGCGAGGCGGCGGCGGGCAGGGGCGTCTATGAGGGCCCCGGCATCTCGATCAAGCTCTCGGCGCTGCA
The DNA here is from genome assembly GCF_003234965.1 of Aestuariivirga litoralis. Classification (GTDB taxonomy): domain Bacteria; phylum Pseudomonadota; class Alphaproteobacteria; order Rhizobiales; family Aestuariivirgaceae; genus Aestuariivirga; species Aestuariivirga litoralis. The sequence continues at coordinate 439,810 of NZ_QKVK01000001.1, read as the reverse complement.
TCCGCGCTATTCGCGGCAGAAGGCCGCGCGGGTGATGCAGGAGCTGCTGCCCAAGGTGAAGCAGCTGGCGAAGCTCGCCAGGCATTACGACATCGGCCTCAACATCGATGCCGAGGAGGCGGACCGCCTCGAACTGTCGCTCGACCTGCTGGAGTCGCTGAGCCACGATGCGGAGCTGGCAGCGTGGAACGGGCTCGGCTTCGTGATCCAGGCCTATGGCAAGCGCTGCCCCTATGTGATCGACTTCGTCATCGATCTCGCGAAGCGTTCCAATCGGCGCATCATGGTGCGGCTGGTGAAGGGCGCCTATTGGGATGCGGAGATCAAGCGCGCACAGCTGGACGGGCTCGACGGCTTCCCCGTCTTCACCCGCAAGGTGCACACGGATGTGAGCTACCTTGCCTGTGCGCGGAAGCTGCTCGACGCGCGGGCGCATGTGTTCCCGCAATTTGCCACGCACAATGCGCAGACACTGGCCGCGATCTATACGCTTGCCGGCCCGCGCTTCAGTGTCGGCGAATATGAGTTCCAGTGCCTCCACGGCATGGGCGAGCCGCTCTATGACGAGGTGGTGGGGCCCGACAAGCTGGACCGGCCCTGCCGCATCTATGCGCCCGTCGGCACGCATGAGACGCTGCTGGCCTATCTGGTGCGGCGGCTTCTCGAGAATGGCGCCAACTCGTCCTTCGTCAACCGCATCTCGGACCCAAACGTATCGGTCGATGACCTGATCGCCGATCCCGTCGACGTGGTGAGCGCCATGCCGGTGGTGGGAACGCCGCATGACCAGATCGACCTTCCGGCAGACCTGTTCGGCAAGGACCGCGTGAATTCGCGCGGGCTGGACCTCGCCAGCGAGACGGTGCTGGCCGAACTGGGCAAGGTGCTGAAGGAGACGGCCGCGACCTTCTGGCATGCGAAGCCGCTGCTCGGTGACGGTGCGGAACAGGGTGAGACGCGCGATGTGCTGAACCCGGCGGACCATGGCGACCGCGTGGGGCGCGTGACGGAGCTTTCGGCGCAGGATGCAGCGCGCGTCGTTCACATGGCGCATGAGGCAGCAGGACAGTGGGGCGGCATGGCCCCCGCGGAGCGCGCGGCCTGCCTCGAGCGCGCGGCGGACCTCATGGAGGCGCGCATGGACGTGCTGATGGGCATTGCCATGCGCGAGGCGGGCAAGACCGCGGCCAATGCGGTGGGCGAGGTGCGCGAGGCAGTCGACTTCCTGCGCTATTATGCCGAGCAGGCGAAGAAGACGCTGGGGCCGTCGCACAAGGCGCTGGGGGCCGTCGTCTGCATCAGCCCGTGGAACTTCCCGCTGGCGATCTTCACGGGCCAGGTGGCGGCGGCGCTGGTGGCGGGCAATGCAGTGATCGCCAAGCCGGCGGAGGAGACGCCGCTGATCGCGCAGGAGAGCGTCAGGATTCTGCACGAGGCGGGCGTGCCTCGCGGCGCGCTGCAGTTCACGCCGGGTGACGGGCGGCTGGGCGCGGCGCTGGTGGCGGCACCGCAGACGGCGGGGGTGATGTTCACCGGCTCCACCGAAGTGGCGCGGCTGATCCAGGCGCAGCTGGCGGAGCGGCTGTCCGCCCACGGACGGCCCATTCCGCTGGTGGCCGAGACGGGCGGGCAGAATGCGATGATCGTCGACTCCTCCGCTCTGGCCGAGCAGGTGGTGGCGGATGTGATCGCATCGGCCTTCGACAGTGCGGGCCAGCGCTGCTCGGCGCTGCGCGTGCTGTGCCTGCAGGAAGACATCGCCGAACGCACGCTGGCCATGTTGAAGGGGGCACTCGCCGAACTGTCGCTGGGGCGCACGGACAAGCTGTCGGTCGACATCGGCCCGGTGATCACGGCCGAGGCCAAGGCCACCATCGAGCGCCACATCGCGGCGATGCGCGCGGGCGGGCACAAGGTGGAGCAGCTGGCGCTGCCGCGCGAGGCGGAACACGGCACCTTCGTGCCGCCCACCATCATCGAGATCGATGACATCGGGCAGCTGACGCGCGAGGTGTTCGGGCCGGTTTTGCATGTGCTGCGCTGGAAGCGCGAGGACATGGACCAGCTGATCGACCAGATCAACGCCACGGGCTATGGCCTGACCTTCGGGCTGCACACCAGGCTCGACGAGACGATCCTGAGCGTCACCGAGCGGGTGAAGGCGGGGAACCTCTATGTGAACCGCAACATCATCGGCGCCGTCGTCGGCGTGCAGCCCTTCGGCGGGCGCGGGCTTTCGGGGACGGGCCCCAAGGCAGGAGGCCCGCTCTATATCGGGCGGCTGGTGCAGAAGCCGCCGGTGCCGCCGCAGGTGAGTTCGGCGACGACGGACCCGGCGCTCCGCGACTTCGCGACGTGGCTGGGCCAGCGCGGGCACAATGACGATGCCGACGCGGCGCGCGAGCTGGGCGCACTCTCCGCCCTCGGACTGGTGAAGGAACTGCCGGGGCCGGTGGGCGAGCGCAACGTCTATTCGCTGCACCCGCGCGGGCGCGTGTTGCTGGTGCCGCAGACGGCGAAGGGCCTCAACCGCCAGATGGCGGCGGCGCTGGCCACGGGCAACGCGGTGGTGGTGGACCAGGCGAGCGGGCTGTCACTCGCGTCCCTGCCGGCAAGCGTCGCGGCGCGCGTGTCGTGGAGCAGCGACTGGGAGAAGGACGGCCCCTACGCCGGCGCGCTGGTCGAGGGCGATGCGGCACGCGTGCGCGCAGTGACGGCGCGGATCGCGAAGCTCCACGGCCCGCTGGTGCTGGTGCAGGCGGCAAGCACCGAGGCACTCGCAGCCGATGCGGGCGCCTATTGCCTCAACTGGCTGGTGGAAGAGGTGAGCACCTCGATCAACACCGCCGCGGCGGGCGGCAATGCGAGCTTGATGACCATCGGGTGAGGGTGACGTTTCTCGCCTACCTTACTCCCCCAGTCCCGTCACCCCGGCGCAGGCCGGGGTCCCGCTTTGGACGGTTCCCGCGCTGACAGGAAGCGGGATCCCGGCCTGCGCCGGGATGACGGAATTGAGGGTGGCGTGCGGAGTCTCGGCAAAGGCAGTTAGGCCCCTGAGCCCGGGGGAGGTGAAAACAAGTGCCGAGCTCTGTGATGGGATTGCAATGCCATGGCGGATTGAAAGAGCCGCGGCGGCTTGCCATAAGGGGCGCGGGGCATTTACCGGGGGGCACGATGGCAGGCGAAGACAGCGCGGCGGCGCATCACATTCGGTATGAGCCGGACGAGAAGGCGCCGCAGGGACTGGCCGCTGCCATGGCGGCGCAGACGGTGCTGCTGATCATTGCGGGCATCATGCTGACGCCGCTGGTGATCGCGCGCGGGGCCGGGGCGTCGGATGCCGATACGTCCTGGATGGTTTTCGCCGCACTCGTCGCGGCGGGGGTTTCGACCTGGCTGCAGCTGCTCCGCAAGGGGCCGATCGGCAGCGGCTACGTGCTGTTCGTGGGCTCCAACGTGGCTTTCGTCGGCGTCTCCGTGGCGGCCTACAAGGCGGGCGGCATTCCGCTGCTGGCGACGCTGGGTGCCGTCGGCGCACTCGCCACCTTCGCCTTCACCCGCTGGCTGCCCATGCTGCGCGCAGTGCTGACGCCTGCCGTGGGCGGCACGGTGCTGATGCTGATGGCCTTGAGCGTGGGGCCTGTCGTGTGGAAGATGCTGTCGAAGCCGCTGCCGGGGGCGGAGCTCGGCGCGCCGCATGGCCTCGTCTTTCTCGTCACGCTTGCCGTGATCACGCTGATCCTGCTGTTCGGCAAGGGCATGCTGCGGCTGTGGGCGCCGCTGGTCGGTGTGGCTCTCGGCACGCTGGTTGCCACGTGGTTCGGGCATCTCGATGTCTCCAAGGTCGTGGCGGCACCGTGGCTGGGCATTCCCGGCGAGGGCTGGCCCGGCCTCGACCTCAGCTTCGATGCACGCTTCTGGAGCCTCGTTCCGGCCTTCGCGCTGCTGAGCCTCGTCGGCTGCATGGAGACCTATGCCGACGGCATCTCGGCGCAGCGCATGTCGCACCGCAAGGAGCGGCCGATCGACTTCCGCTCGGTGCAGGGGGCGATCAACGCCGATGGCACGGGCTCGATCTTCGCCGCGCTCCTCGGCACGGTGCCCAACACCGTGTTCTCGACCTCGCTCGCCGTGTCGGAGATCACCGGCGTCGCCTCGCGCCGGGTGGGGCTGTGGGGCGGGCTGTTCCTCATCCTGCTGGCCTTCTCGCCCAAGATCGGGGCGGGCGTCGCAGCGATCCCGAGCCAGGTGGTGGGGGCCTATATCCTGATCCTCATCGTCATCATCTTCGGCCATGGCATCAGGCTGGTGAACGAGGAGGGGCTGGGCTTCGAGGTGGGACTCGCGGTGTGCCTCAGCTTCTGGATCGGGCTTTCGGCGCAGTCGGGCGGGCTGATGAACGAGATCATGCCGTCCTGGCTGCAGACCATCTTCTCCAACGGCACCACGGTGGGCGGCGTCACCGCCATGATCATGATGCTGATCATCACCTGGCGCAGGGGGCCGCAGGACCGGGTGAGCGTCCCCCTGAGCCCGCGCGCCGTGATCGCCCTCAACGAGACCGTGGCGCGCTTCGCCCGCCGCGTGGGCTGGGACGGGCCGGCCGAGAACCGGCTGATGCTGGCGATCGAGGAGGCGGTGATCTTCCTGTGCGAGGAGCGCGAGGCGACGGGCGCCAGGGGCAAGGGCAGGCTGATCGTGCGGCTGAAGGAGACGAAGGGCGAGGCCGAGGTCGAGATGGTGACGGGGCCTTCCGAGCGCAACCTCGAGGAGCTGGTTGCCGCCGCGTCAGTTGCTCCGCCGGCGGAGGATGGCGGGAACCTGGCGATCCGCCTGCTGGCGGGGGTGACGAAGGAGCTGAAGCACCTGCAGTATACCCAGGGCGACTACCTGCAGTTCCGCGTCGACAGCAGCGCCTAGGCCGCGATCACGCCAGCGATGACGAGATAGGACAGCTGGTGCAGCATCTGGTCTGCCCCGGTGAGCCACCAGTATTGCTTGTCCTGCGTGGTCCAGCCCTCGCGGTAGATCCAGCCGTCCTTCACCCAGTCGACGTGATAGTGGAACACCGCCTCGCCGAGCAGGATGGCGAGGAACAGCGCGCCCTGCACCCCCGCCGCGACCAGCAGGGGCAGCGTCAGCGCGGCGTGGATGGCCACGTGCAGCAGGCCGCCGGGATGGCCCCAGATGCGGCGATGCTCGAGGATATAGGCGTTCTGGAACACATAGTCGCCCAGCACGTGCTTCACCTGGAAGCCGGCGAGAAGAAGCAGAAGGGCGAAGTCCGTCACGTCGGGTCTGGCCGCCTGTGGGCGCGGGCGAAGACCATCGACGCCGCTGCCGCAGGCCAACCTATTGCCGCTGCGGTGGCAGGGTCAAGCGCCGCTGCGCGCGGCGATTGCCGTGACGGCATGAATGACTGGCTTGAAAGCAACTTACCATCTTGCCGAGAGACTTGGTTTCATGCAGTTTCCCTCATGAAAGAAAGTTTCCCCTCAGGAGCTTTCTTCCGACGTGACGGGAACATCAGCAGCAGCACCGGGAGAACGACCATGATGTGGACCAGCCGCCTTGCCATTGGAGCCGCAGTCGCGGCCCTCCTTGCAACCTCAGCTCCTGCCATGGCCGACCTGAAGGTCGGCATCGCCGCCGAGCCCTATCCGCCCTTCGCCTCGCAGGACGCGACCGGCAAGTGGGTCGGGTGGGAGATCGATTTCGCCGAGGCGATCTGCGCCGAGGTGAAGGAGAAGTGCGAGGTCGTCGCCACCGCCTGGGACGGCATCATCCCCGCCCTCACGGCGAAGCAGATCGACATGATCGTCGCCTCCATGCTGGTCACCGAGAAGCGCAAGGAAGTGATCGACTTCACCCAGTTCTACTATGACACGCCGCCCGCCATCATCGGCCCCAAGGACGGCGACAAGGACACCACGCCCGACCACATGAAGGGCAAGATGCTGGGCGTGCAGGTGTCGACCGGGCATGAGCGCTATGCCACCAAGTACCTGGTGCCGTCGGGCGTCGAGCTCAAGACCTATTCGACGCAGGACGAGGCCAACAACGACCTCGCCGCCGGCCGCCTCGACTATGTGCTGGCCAACAGCTCCGCCCTCTATGACTTCCTCGACACCGACCAGGGCAAGGCCTGCTGCGAGCTGAAGGGCATCGTCGACAAGCCGAAGGACGACCCCGGCATCTATGGCGAGGGCGTGGGCATCGGCCTGCGCAAGGAAGACACGGCGCTGAAGGACAAGCTCAACGCCGCCATCACCGCCATGGCCAAGGCCGGCAAGTTCGACGAGATCACCAGCAAGTACCCGCAGCTCGTGGGCAAGATGACGCTGCCCAAGGCCCAGTGAACAGACCGCAGACTGCGACGGGGCCGCGGCTTGCCGCGGCCCCTGGCATTTCCTAGAACACCGGCCATGGGCTGGAGAGAGATCAACATGAACCGCCGCAAGCCGCGCCTCGACGTGGCGGTGGTGCCCATGGCGGCGGGCGAGGACCGCGCTGCTGCGGTGCTGCGCAAGGCGGTGGCGGCTGCATTGGCCGCGCTGCGCGAGCAGGAGGCCGGCGACGCGCGCTTCGCTGCCGGCTATGCCGCGGGCTTCGCGCGCCACCAGGCGCTGAAGCACGGCATCGACGCCGAGGCCGACGGGGGTGCTGGCCTCATCGCCGCGATGCGGGCGCAGGCCCCGGCGGAGCTGCTGCCGGCGCTGCAGGCGCTGCGGCTCACCACCCGCGGAACGGCCACGTCGCGCAGCGCGCTCGCCGCGGCGGACCCCGTTGCCGATGCGGGTTACCTGGTGGGGCAGCTCGAATCGCTGTGCGGCACGCGAAGGCTCTTGGACACGCGCCGCGGTGCGGCGCGTTACCTGACGCTGTGCGACCATGCGGCGGACCGCCTGCAGACGCACCATCCCACCGCGGTGCTGCGCCTCGACCCCGGCGAACGCGCGATTGTGGAACGGGCGCTGGCCAGCCTAGACTGACCCGAAAGAACGGGGGGCGGTCAGGCATGTTGCAGCGGCGTCAATGGGTTCCAGCGGGCCCCGAGAGCTACGTCCAGCTGGTCGCATCGCATGTGGCGCAGGCGAGTGCGGACGAGAACGAACAGGCGCTGCTGGGCTTCGTGGCCGAGAATGCGAGGATCCACGAGCGTGAATGCATCAACCTCAACCCCGCCACCAACATGCTGAACCCGAAGGCCGAGCGGCTGCTCGCCTCCGGCATCGGGTCGAGGCCCTCGCTCGGCTATCCCGGCGACAAGTACGAGATGGGGCTCGAGGGCATCGAGAAGATCGAGATCATGGCGGCGGAACTGGCGGCGGAGGTGTTCAACGCGCGCTTCGCCGAGATCCGCATCGCCTCCGGCGCACTGGCCAATCTCTATGTGTTCATGGCGGCGGCGAAGCCGGGCGACACGATCATCGCGCCACCTGCCTCAATCGGCGGGCACGTGACGCATCATGGCGCGGGGGCGGCGGGGCTCTATGGCCTCACCACGCATCCCGCCCCCGTCGATGCGGCGAACTTCACGGTGGACGTGGTGCAGCTGCGCGCCGATGCGCATCGGCTGCGGCCAAGGCTCATCACCATCGGCGGCAGTCTCAACCTGTTCCGCCACCCGCTGCGCGAGATCCGCGCCATTGCCGACGAGGTGGGGGCGCTCGTGATGTATGACGCCGCGCACATGTCGGGCATGATCGCCGGCAAGGCGTGGCAGCAGCCGCTGGAAGAAGGTGCCCACGTGATGAGCATGAGCACCTACAAGAGCCTTGGCGGGCCCCCGGCGGGGCTGATCCTGACCAATGATGCCACAATTGCCGAACGCATCGATGCCATTGCCTTCCCCGGCCTCACGGCCAATTTCGATGCGGCGAAATCAGCCGCCCTCGCCATGACGCTGCTGGACTGGAAGGTGCATGGCCACGACTATGCGCACATCATGGCCGAGACGGCGCATGCGCTGGCCACCGCGCTGGCGGACGAGGGCGTGCCGGTGCATGGCGCGGACAAGGGCTTCACCACCTCGCACCAGGTGGCGGTGGAGGCGGCGGCGTTCGGCGGCGGGCAGGCGGCCTCGAAGCTGTTGCGCGAGGCCAACGTGCTGGCCTGCGGCATCGGGCTGCCCATTGCCGAGGTGGCGGGCGATCTCAACGGGCTGCGCCTGGGCACGCCCGAGATCGTGCGCTGGGGCATGGGGCCGCAGCACATGGGGCAGGTGGCGCGTTTCATCGCCGACGTGCTGCTGCAGCGCCGCGCCGCGCAGTCGGTTGCCCCCGAGGTGGCGGCGTTCCGCCGGGAGTTCAGGAAGCTGCATTTCGTGCGGGAGTGAGGGAGGAAAGATCCACCCTCGCCATTCACCTTGCCCCGGCTTGACCGGGGCATCTTCTTGCGGCTGACAAAAAGGGTCGCCGGGTCAGGCCCGGCAAAGATGAAGAGAGGAGATGCGAAGCGCGAGGTGGGTTGCGTTACCCGAGCAGCGTCTCGATCTCCTGCCGAGTCGGCATCGCGGGGGCGGTGCCGGGGCGGGTGACGGAAATGCCGGCGGCGGCGCAGCCGAAGCGGGCGGCGGCGGCGGGGTCCATGCCTTCGGCCAGCGCCGTGGCGAAGGCGCCGACGAAGGCGTCGCCGGCGCCCGCTGTCTCCACCACCTTGCCCGCGCTGAAGGATGGGATGAGCACCGAGCCTTGTGCGTTGTGAAGCAGCGCGCCGCGCGCGCCGAGCGTGATGAGGGCGTTGCGCGCGCCCTTGGCCAGAAGCGCGTCACCGGCCTTGCGGGCCTGGTCCTCGGTGTCGACGGGAAGGCCCGTGAGGGCAGCGGCTTCCGTCTGGTTGGGGATCACCCAGTCGCAGAGCGCGTAGAGATCATCCGGCACGGGGGCGGCGGGGGCCGGGTTGAAGACCGTGACGACACCTGCGGCGCGCGCGATCTCGAGGCCCCGGCGGGCAGCGGCGATGGGTTGTTCGAGCTGGGTGACGAAGACCTTCGCAGCCTCGATGGCGCCCCTCGCGGCGTCGACGTCTGTCGCGGAGAGGCCGCCCGCGGCGCCCGGCACCACGATGATCGCATTCTCGCCCGTCTCGTCGCTGACGAAGATATAGGCCGCCCCCGTCGGCTCGTCGGGCGCGATCGCCACGTGGGGTGCTATGCCTTCGGCCTTCCACGTCGCAATCGCGATGTCGCCGAAGGCGTCCTTGCCGAGTCGCGAGATGAAGCTGACCGACCCTCCCGCGCGTGCGGCGGCGACGGCCTGGTTGGAGCCCTTGCCGCCGGGGCCCATCTTGAAGCCCGAGCCCATGAGGGTTTCACCCATCACCGGCTGGCGGTTGGCACGGAAGGCGAGATCGGCGACGAAGATGCCGAGGATGGCGATGCCCCTGGTCATTGCACTCAAGCCTTCGGCGGGATCACGCCCTTCTTGAGGATGAAGCAGCCATAGAAGCGCGTCTCGCCGGTGACGATGACGGCATAGGCGTTGCGTGCCTTCTCGTAGAAGGCGAAGCGCTCGACCGAGCCCATCGGCAGGGACTTGCCTTCCCACTTGTCGATGACCTTCTGGACTTCCTGCTGCACCGGCGGGATGTCATCGGGCTTGCCGACGATTTCCATGCGCTCGGCGGGTTTCTCGACGAATGAATCGAGCGGCATGACCGAGAGGATGGCATCGATGGCTTCCGCCGCCGTGAGGTTGTCCATGCGCAGGAGTTCGCCCGTGACCGTGTGGCGCGCCACCGAGTCGGCGGGGAAGTTGGTGTCGGAAATGATCAGGTCATCGCCATGGCCCATGGCGCGGAGACAGCGGATCACGTCCGCGTTGAGGCGGTTGTCGAAGTTGCGCAGCATTGAGGAGTCCTCCCGGAATTTTTCCGGAAGGCTAGAGGGGCTACCTCAGGAGTCAAGCAGGCTCAGTAGCCCTCGGGCTTGCCCGGCACCTTGACCAGCGCCTCGCCCTCGAGCACCAGCGTGTCGCCGACCTTGCAGCGGCAGGCGAGCTTGACGCGGCGGCCCTTCTCGACCAGTTCGACCACCTCGACGGAGGCTTCCACCATGTCGCCGATGCGGACCGGCGCCTTGAAGTTCAGCGTCTGGGACAGGTAGACCGCACCGGGGCCAGGGAGCCTCGTTCCGATCACCGCCGAGATGAGGCTCGCGGTGTAGAGGCCATGCGCGATCCGACCGCCGAAGGGGGTGCGGGCGGCGAAATGCTCGGAGAGGTGGATGGGGTTGCGGTCGCCCGAGATTTCGGCGAAGCCCACGACGTCGGAGGATTTCACTTCCTTGACGTAGGTCTCGGTCATGCCGAGGGCGAGGTCTTCGAAATACAGCGTCTGGCTGGGCGGCAGCATGTGGCGTCAGATCCTCGGGCGGTTTCCGGTGTGGATGCCATACATGTTGAGCAAATGCACCAGGGCCAAAAGTCCAACGAATCCAAACACCAGCAGGACGGGCGTGGTGGGGATGAGGCGCGGGGTGAGGTCCTTGCGGGGGCGGCGCTCCAGCCAGCCGAGGCCAACGACGATGGCGGCACAGGCGAGGAACAGGGCAAGCGTGATCAGGAATTCGGAGTTGTTGAAGAGCTCGGTCATCGGAGAGGCGGATTGGTTGACAGGTCAGGGTGACCCCGCTAAAGACCCCGCCAGTGTTCAACAGGCGGACCGGAGCCGGGCTCCTTCTGCCTGAATTATCAGGTGAAGTCCATGAAAGTCCGTAACTCGCTCAAGTCCCTGCTGAAGCGCCACCGCGATAACCGCATGGTGCGCCGCAAGGGCCGCATCTACATCATCAACAAGACCAACCCGCGCTTCAAGGCGCGCCAGGGCTAAGCATTCCCTGTTGCCAGTTTTGTGAACGCCGTGGACGGGATGCCGCCCACGGCGCTCTTTTTGTTGCCATGAAAGGCGGTGTAGAGTGACCGCCATGCGCGCCCGTTTCGCCAGCCTTGCCGCCCTTGCTCTGACCGCCGCCGTTCTTGCCCCCGCCGCCCTGGCCGAGGAGGCGCCGGTGCCGGGGGAGGCGCCCGCCATTGCGGCGCCCGAGGCCAGCGTGGCGGTGAAGCCCCTGAAGCCCGCCGAGCAGCGGGCCGACCAGCTGGACGTGCTGTTCGCCGAATTGCGGCGGCCCGGCGTGCAGGGCGGCGAGGTGGAGGAGAAGATCTGGGCGCTGTGGAGCGCCTCCGACTCGCCCACGGCGGAAGTGCTGCTCGGCCAGGCCAAGCAGGCCATCGAGGATGGTGCGCCGGCCGAGGCGCTGTCCATCCTCAACCGCCTGATCGGCGCCAACCCGGACTTCGCCGAGGCCTGGAACAAGCGTGCCACCCTCTATTTCATGATGAAGCGGGACGATGCGGCGCTGGCCGACATCAACCATGTGCTGGAGCTGGAGCCACGGCATTTCGGGGCGCTGGCCGGCAGGGGCATGATCTTCGAGCGCCAGAAGAAGTATTCCGCCGCCCGCGAGGCCTATGAGGAGGCGCTCGCCGTGAACCCGACGCTCGAACAGGTGAAGGCGGCGCTGAAGGAACTGGACCGGGTGGAGCAGGGAATCTAGCGCGTCCGCCGCGGAAATGCGTTGATGAGAAACAGCCGACGTGACAACCTTTGGTCGCGCCACCGCGATCCCGCAGGAGGCCGAATGGAGGTCGCCGCATGCCGCACTTCATCCGTTCCGTCAGTGACGGAGCATCGCTCGTCTTCAAGCTCACCGACATCACACCGTCCAGGCGTTCCGTGCGGCTGTGGGTGCACGGCTATGGCGGCGGCGGCGGCGGTGGCGGGGGTGGCGGCCAGGGCGGCAGCGGCGGGGGCGGCGGCGGCGGCTGCCAGGGCGAGCTGGTGCTGACGGACTGGCTGCAGGTGACGGAGCCAAGCTCGGCCATCGAATATCGCCTCATCGCCGGCACGGGCGGCGAGGGACACGACAACAAGCAGGATGGCGATGATGGCGGCGGCTCGGCCCTGCAGGTGCGAAAACCGGGGCGCGAGTGGCAGGACGTCGTCCGCTTCGAGGGCGGCAGGGGCGGCAAGGGGGGGATCGAATGGAATGGCCAACCCGGCTCGGTGCCGGGCGGCGCGGGCGGCAGCGGCACGCATGACGGCGGGGATGGTGGCGCGGGCGGCTTCGGCTGGTCGCACGCCGTTGGTGGCCATGGCGAAGGTGGGCAGCCTTCCGAGGAACGCCTGGGCGCAGGCGGTGGCGGCGGCGAAGGCGGTGGCGGCGCCGACCAGCCGAACGATGACCGCAAGGGTGGCGGCGGCGGCGGCGGTGGCGGCGGCCACGGCGCAGGGGGAGACGGCGCCTCGGCCCTCCCGCAACCCCGGCCTGCCACACCGGGGCTTCAGGGCGGCGGCGGTGGCGGCGGGCACGGCTATGCCGACAGGCTCGGTCCGCTGACCAAGGGCAGCAAAGGCGGCCCGGGCTTCATCGAAATCGCGCTGGAAGATTGACCCCTGCGGGCGTGCTCGAGCCTTATGCCGCTGCCTGGTGGCGGAGCGGGGCCCGCGCGCAGGCGGTGAGGATGGCGCGGCTGCGCAGGCCGCAGGCGTTGAAGAAGCCCTCATTGTGGGTGAAGGCATCGGCATAGAGGGCGAGGCCGCCGAAATGCTCGTCCGCCGCCTCCATCAGCAGCCGCCCGATGCCCATGCGCTGGTGCGAGGGGATGACACAGATCTCGGCGATCCATGCCACCATGCAGCCGTCGCTGAAGGCGCGGAGCAGACCCACCGGCTCACCCGCATGCAGCGCGAAACAGCCGAAGACGCCGGGGCCGAACAGCTGCGCCATCAGGTCAGGCCGGCCGATATAGTCCGACTCCGCACCGAAGCCCACGGAGGCGTAGATGTAGGCGAGCTGCTGCTCGGTGATGCAGGATGGATCTGTGCTGATCTCTATGTGCATGGTGCGGCCTCCGGTGAGGCGATGAGACAGCGATTCTCGACGCAGCGTCAAAATGAAAGAATTTGCAGAGCGCCGAGGTTCGTCATGCCAGCGCGAGCTGGCGCCCGGCTTTCGCTGGGGGGGGGAGGGTCGGGAGGTGCAGCTGCGCGCCACGCTCAGGACACGTAGGCGATGCGCAGCATGTTGGTGGCGCCGGGGGTGCCCAGCGGCAGGCCGGCGGTGATGATGATGCGCTGGCCGGCATCGGCGAAGCCTTCGCGCTGGGCGATGCCGGTGGCGCGGGTCACCATGTCGTCGAGGTCATGCGCGTCCTCGGTGAGGACGCAGTGCAGGCCCCAGGCGAGTGCAAGGCGGCGCGCCGTGGTGGCAATCGGCGTGAGCGCGATGATCGGCGTGTCCGGGCGCTCACGCGACATGCGCAGGCCGGTGGAGCCGGAGCCCGTGTAGCAGACGATGGCGGCGAGCTTGAGGGTTTCCGAGATCGAGCGCGCGGCACTCGAGATGGCGTCGGCACTCGTCGCCTGCGGCTCGGTGCGCTGGGCGGTGATGATGCCGCGATAGAGCTGGTCACGCTCCACCGCCTGGGCGATGCGGTCCATGGTGGCCACCGCCTTGTCGGGCCAGGCGCCGGTGGCGCTTTCGGCCGAGAGCATGATGGCATCCGCGCCTTCATAGACGGCGGTGGCGACGTCGGAGACTTCGGCACGCGTCGGCACCGGCTCGACGATCATCGACTCGAGCATCTGGGTGGCGACGATCACCGGCTTGCCGACGCGGCGCGCCGCACGGGTTATCTGCTTCTGCTTGGCGGGCACCGTCTCGAGCGGCAGTTCGACGCCTAAGTCACCGCGCGCCACCATCAGGCCGTCGGCGATCTCGAGGATCTCGTCCAGCACCGTGAGTGCTGCGGGCTTCTCGATCTTGGCCATGACGCCGGCGCGGCCGGCGATGAGCTTGCGCGCCTCGGCCACGTCATCGGCGCGCTGCACGAAGGACAGTGCGATCCAGTCGACGCCGACGGAGGCCGCGGCCTCGAGGTCGGCGCGGTCCTTCTCGGTCAAGGCGGGGATGGGGATCACCGTGTCGGGCAGGTTGACGCCCTTGCGGTCGGAGATCACGCCGCCGAAGATCACCTTGGTGGTGAGCTTCGCGGGTTCCGCCTTGATGATCTCGACGCGCAGCCGGCCGTCGTTGAGGAGCAGGTTGTCACCCACCTGGGCGGAGGCGAAGATCTCGGGGTGCGGCAGGTAGACGCGCGTCGCGTCGCCCGGCGTCTTGTCGGTGTCGAAGACGAAGATGTCGTCCGGGTTGATCTTCGCTTCCTTGGCGGCGAAGGTGCCGATGCGGATCTTGGGGCCCTGCAGGTCGGCGAGGATGCCGATGGGGCGCTTCAGCCGCGCCTCGACGGCGCGGATGTCATGGTGGAGCTGGCGCAGCAGGTCATGCTGGGTGTGGCTCATGTTGATGCGGAACACGTCCACGCCGGCGCGGAACAGTTTCTCCAGCATCTCGGGGGATGACGACGCGGGTCCCAGCGTCGCCACGATCTTCACGTTGCGGTTACGGCGCATTACTTTCCTTGCGTGGTCTTTTCGCCGGAGAGCGAGACGGTCCAGTCCTTCTCCTCGCCCGTGTCGACCTCGAAGAAGCCGGTCTTGGTGTAGCCGCGGCCCTCGCAATCCTCGATGCCGCGGATGGTGAAGACCTTGTCACGCGTGCACATGATCGACTTTCCGCCCCATGAACCGCCCTTGTCGTAGTCCACGGCGAAGACATAATAATAACGGGCGATCAGGTCGCCCTTGAGCAGCGGCATGCATTTCTGCGGCGCGATGGTCCACCAGCCCTCGGTGGCCCAGCCTTCCTTGTCCTTGTAGCCCAAGGCCACGCCGACGCGGCTTTCCGTATTGTTGCAGAGCTTGAGATCGGCATGGGCCGGAGCGGCCGCGAAGCCCAACATGACCAGTGCACCCGCCGCGAGCGCCGTGTTTCGAAGCATCCTGCCGCCTCCGGAAAAGTTCCGCGAATCTGTCATAGCTTTCCAATCTGACTTAAGCCGCGTCAACCCGGCAGGCAAAGACCTGCCGATTTGCGCGGCGTAACCGGATGACTGAGGGATTAGCCTCATCTATATGGCCAGTCCATGACAAAGATTTCCCCCACGGATGCGTACGAAATTGTGGCGGGCAGGGGCCCGGCGGGCCTGATTCTGCTCTGCGACCATGCCTCGAACGCGGTTCCGCCGGAGTATGGCGACCTGGGATTGCCCGCCGCCCAGTTCGACCGCCACATCGCCTATGACATCGGGGCGCGCGAGCTGACGCTGGGGCTGGCGGACAGGCTGGGGGCGCCCGCCGTGCTCTCGTGCTTTTCGCGACTTTTGATTGACCCCAACCGCGGGCTGGACGACCCCACCCTGATCATGCGGATTTCCGACGGGGCGGCGGTGCCGGGCAATGCGCAGGTGGACGAGGCCGAGCGGCAGCGGCGGATCGCCCGCTTCCACGCCCCCTATCACCGGGCGGTGGCGGAGGCGATCCGGGCCGTGGAGGTGCTGGGCGTGGTGCCGCTCGTCGTGTCGATCCACTCCTTCACGCCCAGCTGGCGCGGCTGGCCCAGGCCCTGGCACGTGGGCATCCTGTGGGACCGCGACGAGACGATCGCCACCGCCATGATCCGCGGCTTTGCGGCGCAGGGCGACCTTGTGGTGGGCGACAATGAGCCCTATCACGGGGCGCTCGAAGGCGATACGCTCAACACCCACGGCACGGTTCCCGGCCGGCCGCATGCCCTGATCGAGGTCCGGCAGGACCTGATCGCCGCCAAAACAGGTGTGGACGAGTGGGTCGGGCGGGTGGCCCGGGTGATCGAACCGATTATGAATGACCTCCGGCGAGACCCGGACCTGCAGAGGCGCTCACGACCATGACCATCGACGACAAGACCAAGACCGAACTGGAGGCCGCCGCCTTCCGCCGCCTGCTCGAGCACCTGCGCGGCCGCACCGACGTGCAGAACATCGACATGATGAATCTGGCGGGCTTCTGCCGCAACTGCCTGTCCAACTGGTTCGAGGACGCCGCCAAGGCGAAGGGCGTGGCGGTGACGCGCGATGAGGCCCGCACCATGGTCTATGGCATGCCCTATGACGAGTGGAAGGCCAGGCACCAGTCCGCCGCCAGCGACGAGCAGAAGGCGAAGTTCGCCCAGTCCCACAAGCACTGAATTCCGCGGAGCCCGACATGAACAAGACGACATTCGCCCATGGCCAGCTGAAATCCATCGTCGAGCGCATCGAGCGCCTGGAGGAGGAGAAGAAGGTGATCGCCGGCGACATCAAGGAAGTCTATGCCGAGGCCAAGGCCAATGGCTTCGACACCAAGATCCTGCGCAAGGTCATCAGCCTGCGCAAGAAGGACGCCGCCGAGCGCGAGGAAGAGGAATCGATGCTCGACGTCTATCTCGCCGCCCTCGGCATGATCCCGGGCGCAGGCGAGGAAGCCGCCTGACGGGCCTTTCGGATCAGGCCGCGCGCGGCCTGGCCGCCAGCGCCCCGGCAAGCCGGCGCCCCATCTCGATCCCCGGCCTTTCGACAAAGGTGTAGGACAGCCAGGCGAGCGGCACCGACAGGGCGAGCACGATGCCGGCCTTGAAGCCGAACATCAGCGTGCGCCCGCCAAGGCTCGTCACGGTCTCGGGGCTGTAGCCCCACTGGGCCAGCTTGATGGTGAGGAACTGCAGCAGCGGATAGTGCAGCAGGTAGAGGCTGAAGGAGATGCGGCCGAGAAAGCGCACGACGTTGGTGTCGAGGAGTTTCGAGACGCCGGCAAAGCGGCGCTGCGCCACCAGGTAGACGAGCAGGAAGCAGGCCGGGATCTCCAGCCACATCCAGTTGTTCCAGCGCCAGTAGAGCCAGTCGCGCGCCTCACCCGCAGCGATCTCGGGCGACCAGACATAGAGCACCACGGCGACGGCGCCCGCGGCGAGGCCGGCCGGACCCTGCATCAGCGCGATGAAGCTGCGGGGCACATAGGAAACCATGAGCCCGGCATAGAAGAACACCATGAAGGGCAGGGCGAGCGGCTGCTGCAGCAGGATGCAGGCCAGCAGCAGCAGGCCGAACACCACGGCGCTGAGCAGTGCGCCGCCGCGGCTCGCCGCCTGCGCCATGAAGGGCATGAGGATGCTGCCGGTGACCTCGATGTACATGGTCCAGATGACGATGTTCAGCGTGAAGTCCCACAGCACGGCCGCCTTGAGGAACTGCCGGAAGTCGCCGTAGCCGATGCCATAGGCGAAGGCGAGGGCGATGACGAGCGACACCCAGGTGGCCGGAAGCAGGCGGAACAGGCGGCGCAGCAGATAGCCCGCATAGTCCTGCGGCCCGCGGACCGGCGTGCGCTCCAGCTGGCAGCCGAGCACGAAGCCGCTGAGCACGAAGAACAGCAGCACGGCCGGCTGCGGGTTGAACACGCCGCCGATCAGCGTGTGCAGCCAGGCCAGGTCCGGCCCCAGGTAATTGGCGGTGGGAAAGGCGTGCAGGTAGCAGTGGCCGATGAGCACGCTGAGGCTGGCTATTCCCCGCAGGCCCTCGAGCTCTGGATAGAAGCGGCTCTCTACGGTTCGCAGCATGGCAAGGGCTGATATGCGCTGGCGATGGCCTTGTCCAGCGCGCTGCATGCACGCTCAGCCACCGGCGGGCGCCGCAGGCTGCGCGCCATCGCCGGCCTGCGACTGCAGCCAGAGGAAGTAGGACTCACCCGCGGTGGCGAAGGGGCGCGGGAAGGCCATGCGCAGGCTGGCGCGGCGGCGATAGAGGTGGCGGGCCTCGCGCGGGATGGGCACACCATTGTCGAAGTGCCCGTAATGCCACCAGCCTGCCGGAATCTCCGGCGCGGCGGCTTCGGCGATCTGGCGGCCGTACCACCACCAGAGCTCATGAATCTCGATGCTGGCGCCGGCATGGCCCTGCGTCTTGACCTCGGCGGCGGGGCCTTGCCCGGTGAAATGGAAGAAGCGCAGCGGATGGCCGTTGACCAGAGCCTGCCCCGCGGGGTCGAAGCTCATGCGGCGCTGGCTGAGGTTCCGGCTCGCAACGTTGTAGCCGGGATCTCGCAGCACCTTCACCCGGTCGAACAGGCAGGGCACCAGGTTGCACCATTTCTGGTTGACGAACAGGCCGTCCGCGTGGTTGTCGTGGCACCAGTCGAGCAGGCGGTCACGCCACCAATGGGCGAAGCGGCGTCCCTCCGCATCGTTGGCGACGGCGATGAAACCGAGATCGAACACGCCATGGGCCAGCGAGGCGATCTCGTTGTCCCTGATGGCGATGCGCGCGGCGCGCGGTTCCGGGTCGACCTGGTGCGGCGTCAGCACCACGGCGTGCTGATCGAGCAGCCCGACCACCTCGTCCATGGTGTTGAACAGGGCGATGTCCGGATCGAAGAAGAACAGCTTCTCGCAATCCGGAAAATCCATGAGCCTGGCCATGGCGGGGCCCTTCACCGCGGCGCAGGCCTCGACGATGTCATGGCCGAAGAGCCACTGGCCGGCTTCCTCGCCGATCAGTTCCTCCGCCGTCAGCAGCCCGTCGAACTGTTCGGCCGGGGGATCGAAGACGAAACCCTCGGGCGGCCGGTCGGTGATGACGGCCCACAGCTTCCAGTCCGGGTGCAGCGCCTTCAGCGTGCGTGCCAGCACGCGGGCGCGGCCGAGCTGGCTGAAGGTGAAGCTGGAAAAGGCGTAGACGGTCATTGGCCTGCTCCCGCGCCGACGAGGTCCAGCGTCATGCGGCTGCGCTCCACCAGCACCGTTTCGTACGGACGTTCACGCCGGAAGCCACTCACGAAGCTGAGCAGGCGCCCGTCACGCAAGGCGTCGAGCAGGTCGCGCGGCGTGTCGAGGACGAGGCCCCGCCCGGTGTGGCGCACGGTGGCGGCCACATTGCCGCTGTCGGGATTGGTGATGACCAGCGCACCGCCGGCAAGCGCCTCGTGGGTGGTGAAGGAGAAGGTTTCCGGAACCGCAGGCCAGTGCAGCAGCACGTCGACCTGCTGCTCGCGCATGGCGCGGATCATCGCATCATGGTCGTCACCACTGACCTGGACACTGATCGCGTTTACCCCGGCGGCGTCGATGGCGGATGAGCCGAGATAGAGGAAGGTGGCGGGCAGCGCCTCGGCCCGTGCGGCGGCGGCCAGCTCGCAGAATTCGAGCCAGCCCTTGTGCACCGAGGGCACGCCGGCGAAGGCGATGACGAGGGGCCGCACCGCTTCCGGCGCAGGCGCATCGGCCGGCGCACTGCCCTGCCATTGCAGCCTCATGTGCGGGTGCACCCGGAGACTGGCGGCGGCAAACCCGCCCCGGCGGGACCACAGCTCCGCGACATAGCCGGAGGGGGCCACGACGTTGAGCGCCGCGGTCTCGAAGAGCCGCGTCATGCGCGGCAGGTGGCGGGCCCGCTCCGCGCCATAGAGGCAGAGGGAACAGGCGTTGGAACCCGGTGCGGGGCCGCCGCAGAAGGCGATGCCGTTGCGCTGGAGATGGGCGCTGGGGCAGAGCGTGACGAAGTCATGCAGCCAGAGCCAGGTTTCGCCGCCCGCCATGGCAAGCCCGGCGATGGCCTCCGCGCTGTGCCCGAGCAACTGGTGAATGACCGTGGCGAGCGCCGTGAAATCCGCCGCGACGGCGCGCACCGCCGCGACGACGGCGGAGGACGGTGCGGCACCGAGAGGTTCTCCCGCCAGCACCAGCGAAACGGCTGGGTCGGGGTCATCGGTGGCATGCGCGAGACGGGGCAGCGGCTGCCAGGGATGGAGGTTCAGGTAGAGCCAGCCGTCTTCCGCGGCGGCCTTCTGTTCGAGCTGGATGCAATGCTGCACGCCGCCCGTGATGCTGGTGTAGTCGTCGTGGCTCACCGAGATCATCAGCCGGCCGGCGCCTGCGGCGCGGCGCTCCTGAAGCAGGCCGGCCAGCTGCCCGGCGGTGAGGAGGTCCGCTGGCCCGTCGCGCCGCCAGCGGCTAACCGTCTGCTCCAGCGGCACGAGCTTGCGCAGCAGGGCGGCGGGTGGCGTGACGGGGCGCTGCCCGACGCGGCCTTCGTCCCGCCCCGACAGCAGGTAGTGGTAGAACGGGTTGACGCCGGCCCTGGCGATGTCCTGGTAGGTATCGAGATAGAGCGACACCGAGAACCATGGGGCGGGATCGCGGCGCTGGCGCCAGCCGATGGCGCAGAAATGCGCCTCCGGAGAGAGGCCCGAGGCCGCGACGCCGGGGTTGCGGGCGAGGTAGAAGGCGGCATCGAACTCTGCTGCGATGACCTTCACTTCGCGCGCGATCCGCGCCGGTTCGTCAAGCGCGCGGGGCAGGCGGCCGCGATGCCGGCCCGATGCCAGATAGTGCTGGAACGGGTTGACCATGGCCGCGGCAATGTCCGGGTAGGTGTCGAGGTAGAAGCCGACGGAGAACCATGGCGCGGGGTCGCGCCGCTCACGCCAGCCGGTGCGGCAGAAGTGCTCCTCGGGCGGCTGGCTGCTGGCGGCGACGTCGGGGTTGCAGGCGAGGTAATAGGCGGCATCGAAGGACTCGCGGATCGCCGCAGCCTCCGCTGCGATCCGGGCGTCGTCGTCGGGTGGCCGGGGCAGGAGCCCGCGCTGCCGGCCGGAGACCAGGTAGTGGTGGAACGGGTTGATGCCGGCGGCGGCGACATCGGGGTTGGTCCCGAGATAGTGGCGGACCGAGAACCAGGGCGCGGGGTCGCGCTGCTCCTTCCACCCGCTGCGGCAGAAATGCTCTTCCGGCGGCATGCCGCTCTCGGCCACATCCGGATTGCGGGCGCGGTAGAAGGCGGCATCGAAGAACGGGCGGATGGCCTCCACCTCGCGCGCCACGGCTGCCTCCCGGGGATCGGCAGGCACCTGTTGCGCCACCGGGGCAGTGGCGGTGGCAAAGGCCTCCATCAGCTGGCGGCGGTACTGCTCCTTCTGCAGGAGCAGGGCTGCGAGGTCGTCGGCGTCGCCGAGCGCCATCAGCCGGCGGCGCTTCGCCATGGTTCCGGCAAGGCTCTCCACCCGCTCCGCCGCGATGGCCAGCACGCCGCACTCCGCGGCATCACCGAAAATGTTGGTGGCGTGGGCATTGCGATTGGCAGGGTTGAAGGCCGGCGCAATGTGGCCGAAGCAGCGATAGTCATGGCGGAGGAGTTCGGCCATGACGTCGAGCCCCGGCGCCAGGGCGTTGAGTTCGCAATAGACGACGGGGCGGGCGCGCCGCAGGAGCCCCGCCGCGCCGCGCAGGGCGGCCGCCTCCATGCCTTCCACGTCGAGCTTGATGAAGCTCGCCGCGGCGAGATCAAGCGCATCGAGGGTGATGGCCGGCACGCCGCCGTCGGCTGCGGGCTCGAGCTGGTTGCCACCGGCATTGCCGTCCGCCCGGCGGATGGTGAAACGCGCCCCGGCCGAGTCGGTGGCCGCGGCATTGAGCAGGGTGATGTTGCCGGCGTCTGGCGAGGCCTGCACCGTCTGCGCGAGCAGGGCAAAGGTTTCGGGCGCGGCCTCGATGGCGATGACGCGGCCGCCAGGCCGGACCTGCGTGGCGAATGCCAGGCTGTGGGTGCCGAAACAGGCCCCGACATCGAGCACCGTGTCGCCGGGGCGGATGAATGCCAAGAGGTCGTCGATCTCGTTCTGCGCCCACTCGCCGTAGAGACGGAGCGAATCGCTGATGAGGTCGGCGCCCGCGGGGATGAAGATTTGGCCGTAGCGGGTGTCGATGGCGCGCGCCGCCGTGCTCTGCTCGCTCATGGGCGCCTGCGCGGCGGGCCGCCGGCAGGTGATGCGTCCGGCGTGAAGACGAAGTGGCGGAACAGGAGATAGGTCAGCGCCGCGCTGAGCGGCTGCAGGATGAGCTGCGCCACGAGGGGCGACAACCCGGCCTCGATGAGCCCGCGCAAGGCCAGCGCGTTCATGACATAGACGGCACAATAGACGGCGATGAAGCGCGGCAGCAGGCCGAGGCGCGACTGGCGGAAGACGATGCGCCCGGTGGTGAGGAAGTTGAAGGCGACGCCAACCACGAAGGCCACCGCAAGGGCGATTTCGGGCGCCAGCCCCAGCGCCAGGCCGAGGCCGTAGACGGCGAAGCCGAAGACCGTGTTGAGGCCACCCACCAGCAGGAAACGCAGGATGCGCCAGGCCTCCGGCGAGGCCCACTCGCGCGGCGCGGTCATGGCCGGCAGCCGGTGCTGGCGCGGATGGCGTGGCGCTGCATCAGCTGCGGCGCCCCCCGGCAAAGCCCGGCGGCCGCGGATAGGCGACGAAGCGGTTGCCCTCCGCGTAGTCTTCATCCGCGAGATAGGGATACTGGTCGTTGATCGGCCGGCCCATCTCGAGCTTGGGCTCGATCAGCGTCTGGTCGCTGAGGATGACGTCGATCAGGGTCGGGCCGTTGCGGAAGAGGTCCGGCGTCATGTCCTCCAGCCTTTCGACGCGGGCATGGCGGATGCCATAGGCCTCAGCGATGCGGCCGAAGTCCGGGGCGCTGTAGCCCAGCTGCGAGCCGGTGTAGCGGCCGCCGAGATAGCTGTCCTGGAACTGCTTGATGATGCCATAGGAGCCGTTGTTCATGACCACGATGGCGATGTCGAGGCCGAGGCGGCGCACGGTTTCAAGTTCCTGCAGGTTCACCTGGAAGCCGCCGTCGCCGTTGTAGGACACGACCTGGCGCTCCGGCGCCTCGAGCTTGGCGCCGATGGCGGCGCACAGCGCATAGCCCATCGGCGAATTGCCGCCCGCCGTGAACAGCCGGTGCCGCGACACCTCGAAGGCCTGGTAGAGCCAGCACAGGGCGGCGCCCGTGTCGGCCGCGACGATGGCATCCGGCGCGATCAGGTGGCGTATGCGGCGCACCACGTCATAGGGGCTGAGGCTGTTGAGGCGAAGCGCCGAGCTGCTGGTCTCGCGGCCATGGTAGCGGGCCTTCATGGTGCGGAGGTAGTCCTGCCAGTCGGCCGCGACGGGCGGGGCCTGGACCGCTGCGAGGATTTCGGGGAGGAGCTGGAGGTCGATCTCCGTGGTACGGTAGGCGCCGCCGTATTTCTGCAGTTCCGCCGGGTCGACGTCGAAGACGTGGACGGTGGCGCCGGTGGCGAAATTGGCGGGGTTGCCGGAGCGCTGGCGGTTGTCGAGGCGGCTGCCGAGCACGATCACCGTATCGGCGTTCTGCAGCGCGAAATTGGCGCCGCGGTTGCCATAGACGCCGATCTGGCCGAGGAAGCCCGGCATGGCGTGGTCGAAGCCGTCGAGCCCCGCCCAGCTGGCGACGAAGGGCAGGCCGGACTGCGCCAGCCAGCGCGCCAGGGCTGGTGCCGCACCGGCCATGTTGACCCCGCCGCCCCACAGCACCAGTGGCCGGCGCGCCGCCGCCAGCGTGGCGCCGAGCGCCTCTGCCGCCGCCGCCGCAGGGGCCGGATCGGGTCTCGTCACGGGCGCGGCCTCCGGCATGTCGTCGGGCATCTCGGCCTGCTGCACGTCCATCGGCACGTCGATCAGCACCGGGCCCATGCGGCCTGACAGCGCGATGGCGAGGCCCTTCGCCAGTTCGCGGCGCAACTCCTCCACGTTACGCACCAGCACGGCGTATTTCACCACCGGGCGCACCATGTCGACGATGCGGGTTTCCTGGAAGCCCGACTGGCGGACCTTTGCGCCGTGCACCGCGCTGCTTTCGCGCTGGTTGACCTGGCCGGTGATGTGAAGGCTCGGAATGGAATCGAAAAAGGAACAGGCGATGCCGGTGATGAGGTTGGTGGCGCCGGGCCCGGAGGTGGCCATGGTGACGCCGACCCGGCGGCTGACGCGCCACACGGCATCCGCCGCCATGGCGGCCGCCTGCTCGTGCTGGAAGCAGACGAGCTCCAGCGCCGGGTGGCGGCCCACCGCATCGAGCATGAAGGCGCAGGCACCGCCGGTCATGGCGTGGACATGGCGGCAGCCGGCACGCGCCAGGAAGGCGGCGATGTATTCGGCGCCCGTCATGGCGAGACCCGGGCGCGGATGTAGTGGCGGAGGCTGTCCATCATGTAGTCGAGCTGGTCGGTGCCGAGGCCGGGGTAGACGCCGGTCCAGAAGCTGCGGTTCATCACCACGTCGCTGCCCTCGAGCGGCCCGGCGACGCGGTGCGGGCGGTCCTTCATGTAGGGCTGGCGCAGCAGGTTGCCGCCGAACAGCAGGCGGGTTCCGACCTTGCGCTCGTCGTTCAGCCAGCGCAGCAGGTCCTCGCGGTCGATCGGAACGCCGGGGCGCAGCGTCATGCAGAAGCCGAACCACGAGGGCTCGCTGCCGTCCGTGGCGCGCGGCAGGATCAGCACGTCCTCGAGATCGGCGAGCCCGTCGCGCAGGTATTGCCAGTTGGCGCGGCGGGCGGCCACGAAACCGTCGAGCCGTGCCAGCTGCGCCACGCCGATGGCCGCCTGCATGTCGGTGATCTTCAGGTTATAGCCGAGGTGGGAGTAGGTGTATTTGTGGTCGTAGCCCGGGGGCAGCTCGCCCAGCTGCCAGGCGAAGCGCTTGTTGCAGGTGTTGTCCTTGCCCGGTTCGCAATAGCAGTCGCGGCCCCAGTCGCGCAGCGACTCGACGATCTTCTTGAAGCGCGTGGTGCTGCACAGCACTGCACCCCCCTCGCCCATGGTGATGTGATGGGCGGGATAGAAGGACAGCGTGGCCAGCTCGCCGAAGGTGCCGACCTGGCGCCCGCCATAGCTCGCGCCCAGTGCATCGCAGCAGTCCTCGACCAGGAACAGGCCATGCTTGCGGCAGAAGGCGGTGACGGCCGCGAGGTCGAAGGGATTGCCCAGCGCATGGGCCAGCACCACCGCGCGGGTGCGCGGGCTCAGCGCCTCCTCGAGGCGGCTCACGTCCATGTTGTAGGTGCCGAGCTCGACATCGAGAAAGACCGGCACGAGGCCGTTCTGGAGAATGGGGTTCACCGTCGTCGGGAAGCCGGTGGCGCAGGTGATGACCTCGTCGCCCGGCCGCAGGGCGCGCTTGCCCAGTTCATGCGACAGCAGCGCCGAGACCGCCAGCAGGTTGGCAGACGAGCCGGAGTTCACCGCCAGCGCGCGGCGCACGCCCGCCTGGCGCGCCAGCTGGCTTTCGAACTGTGCGTTGAAGCGCCCGGTGGTGAGCCAGAAGTCGAGCGCCGAGTCGACGAGGTTGCGCATCTCGGCGGCGCCCAGCACCTTTCCCGCCGGCGGCACCGGGCTTGCACCGGGCACGAAGGGCTTCGGGCCGTGGGCCAGCATGGCATAGCGCTCCGACAGCGCGAGGATCTGGCGGCGCAGGGCGGCGATCTCGGCAAGGTGATGATCGCTCATGCCAGCGCCGCCGGCTGCAGGCCGGAGATCCGGCCGATCTGGGCCCGCGTCACGGCCACCATGTCCTCGCGTCTCATCCATGCTCCATACCAGTCGGCGGTGAGGCCGATCGCCTCGTCGAGGCTGAACAGCGTTCCAAGCCCCAGCCGGCTGCGCGCCCTGGCGCAGTCGAGGGTGAGCAGGCCCGCCTCGTGCGGGGCCGCGGGATCGCTCGCCACGTCGATGCGGCCGCGCCCGAGGGCGCTGACCATGCGGCGCGCCACCTCGATCACCGGGCGCGCGTCCTGCGCCGAGGGACCGATGTTCCAGGCACCCTCGCAGCCCTCACGGCCTTCGCACAGATGCTCCGCCAGCACGAGATAGGCGCAGAGCGGCTCGAGCACGTGCTGCCACGGCCGCACCGCGTGGGGATTGCGCAGGGTGACGGTGCCGGAGGGACCGGCACAGCCGCGGATGATGTCGGGGATGAGCCGGTCGGCCGCCCAGTCGCCACCGCCGATGACATTGCCGGCCCGCGCGCTGGCGATGCGCGCCGGGTGGCGCCCCGGTCCGAAGAAGCTGCGGCGCATCGAGTTCACGGCGATCTCGGCGCAGGCCTTGCTGGCGCTGTAGGGATCATGCCCGCCAAGCTCGTCGGTCTCGCGGTAGGCCCAGGGCCATTCGCGGTTCTCGTAGACCTTGTCGGTGGTGACCATCACCACCGCCCGCACCCCATCACAGCCGCGCACGGCGTCCAGCAGGTTCACCGAACCCAGGGCGTTGACGGCGAAGGTCTCCGCGGGCCGGGCGTAGGAGGCGCGCACCAGCGCCTGGGCCGCGAGGTGCAGGACCACCTCCGGCTGGTTGCGCGCCAGGGCGGCGTTCAGCGCGGCGCGGTCGTTGATATCGGCATGGACGAAGTGGCCGCGCTGCGCGATGCCCAGCATGTCATGCAGGTTCGGCCCCGCTTCGGGCGGGAGGGCGAGGCCCGACACCTCGGCCCCCATCTCGCTGAGCAGGAAGGCCAGCCACGCCCCCTTGAAGCCGGTGTGGCCGGTGATGAACACGCGGCGCCCCTGCCAGAAGCGCGGGGTCACCATGATTTCCACGGGGCGCGCCCGCTGTCCCACAGCTGCTCGAGGTAAATCTTGTCGCGCAGCGTGTCGATGGGATGGAAGAAGCCCTCGTGGCGGTAGGCGAAGAGCTCGGCATCCGCCGCGAGGCGCTGCAGCGGCGCTTGTTCCCACACCGTGTCGTCGCCGTCGAGATAGGCGCCGACCTTCGGCGACAGCACGAAGAACCCGCCATTGATGAAGCCGCCCTCGCCATGCGGCTTCTCGCGGAACTCGCGTACCCGGTCGCCGTCGAGGTCAAGGACACCGAAGCGGCGCGGCGGATAGACGGCGGTGACGGTGGCGAGCCCGCCATGGGCGTCATGGAAGCGCAGCGTCGCGGCGATGTCGAGGTCGCTCACGCCGTCGCCATAGGTCAGGCAGAAGCGGTCGCCCTCGATCCGGTCGAGCACGCGGGCGAGGCGGCCCCCGGTCATGGTGCGCTCGCCGGTGTCGACGATGGTCACCCGCCAGTCCTCCGCGTCGTTGCGGTGGATCGCCATTTCGGACCTGGCGAGGTCGAAGGTCACGTCCGACATGTGGAGCGCGTAGTTGGCGAAGAATTCCTTGAGCAGGTGGCCCTTGTAGCCGGCACAGATGATGAACTCGTTCATGCCGTGCGCCGCATAGGACTTCATGATGTGCCAGAGGATGGGACGGCCGCCCACTTCCACCAGCGGCTTTGGCTTGACCAGCGTTTCCTCGCTGATGCGGGTGCCGAGGCCACCTGCCAGAATGACGACTTGAACCACCTTGCTGCCGATGCCCCATGCTGAATAGCAAAAAGCGCTTTATGTGGTACATGCCCCGACGCGGCTACCAACTTAAGTTTGCAGATACGCCCGTTTGCCGCCGGTCTGCAGCAGATGGTGGATGACGCGGTTGCGGCCGCATGCGGCGGATGACGGCGGCGGGGAGAGCGACTATGGCTACCGCGAACGCCGTCCTTGTCCTGCCGCGGCGCGCGATGACGAACGGCACACCCGCTGCGACCCAGCGTGGAGCTTTGGCCAGAGGCATGCGCGCGCAGGAGCACGGACGCAAACCGATCGCCAAGGTATCCTGCGCTTCATGCTGTCCGTCCGTCGTTCTCCGATCTCACGCCCCGGCCTTGCCTTCCTCATCGCCGCGGCCGCAGCGGTGGCGGGCGTGCTTGGTGCGTGGTGGATCACGCCTGATGCGGTGTTGCCGGATGGGGGCGCCTTCGCCAGCCAGATCGTCGCCGCCAGCCCCGACCAGTTCCGCCCCGAGCCGCGCGAGTGGAGCGCCTATCTTGCCCTGCTGCTCGTAACGCCGCTTGCCGTGGCGCTGGGCCTGTGGCTGACGCGCGCCATGGCAGCGGAAGCCCGTCCGCGGCCCGGCGACGTGCTGCTGCTGCTGGCGGGCCTCGGGCTTGCCGCATGGGCGGTGGCGCGGGATGACATCGCCACCCTGTTCAATGTCGATTGGCGGGTGCTCACGGCGACCGGCGTGCTGGCGCTGGCGGCCGCGGCGGGGGGCGCTGCGGGCCTCGTTCCTTCCATGCGGAGTGCGGCGATGCTGCATCGCCTGGTGCTTGCGGGCCTGTGCATCACGTCGGTGCTGCTGTGCTTTGCGACGCGGGTGTTCGACGTCAGGTCGATCGACAGCGTGCCGTTCATGCCGCATTTCAGTGCATTCTTTTATTCGATCGTGCAGATCTCGCTGGGCGCGAGCTGCACCATCGGGGTCGTGCCGCAATATGGCTGCTATGGCGAGTTCTATGCGCCGCTGCTGAAGCTGGCGGGGCTCAATGTACTCAATGCCACGCTGCTGACGGCGCTGCTCCAGTCGGCGGCGCTGGTCAGCATCCTGGTGTTCGCAGGCCGCCTCGTGCGCAGTCCGCTGGTGCTGCTGGCGGCGGGGCTGTGGCTGATCCTGCTGCAGAACTGGGTGCTGGTCGGGGTGACCGACCCCTATTTCCAGTACGGGCCGCTGCGGTTGCTGTTCCCGGCGCTGAGCCTGGCGCTGGCAATGTGGTTCACCGCGCGGGCCGGCGCTGCCCGCGCAGCATGGCTCGGCGCCTTCGGCAGCCTTGCCGTGATGTTCAATCCGGACAGCGGCAGCGTGGTGCTGCTGGCGCTCGCCCTGCTGGTGGCAGCAACACCGCTGGCGCTGCGCGGCGGGATGCCGGCGCTGCGCGCCGCAGGCTTTGCCGCTGCCTTTTTCGCTGGCGCCTTCGCCGCCGGCGCCGCCTTCATCCTGCTGCTGGCGTGGAAGGGCGGCAGCCCGCCGCAGCTGCTGCAGCTCATGGCCTATCCGCGCATCTTCGCGGCGGAGGGTTTCATGATGCTGCCGCTGCAGGGGCTGCCGGCACTCTGGGTCGCGGTCGCGGCGGTGCTGCTGCTCGGCGTGCTGCTCGCCGCGCTTGACCTGAGCAAGGGCTGGAACCGCGAGGCGATGCTGACGCTCTATGCCGCGATCCTCGGCGCCGGGCTGGTGAGCTACCACGTTGGGCGCTCGCATCCCAACACGCTGCTGCTCTGCATGTGGCCGGCCGTGGTGGTGGCGGCGCGACTGCTCGACCGGCTGACCGGCGCAACCGGCAAGGATGCGAGTCGAAGCCTGGCCTTCATCGGCCGCGCCACCGCCCTGCTGTGGATCGGCCTCGCCGCCGTCATCGGCGTCCCGGGCGCGCCGTTACTGGCCGAGACGGCCGCGACGCGATGGCAGCCGATCCTGCAGGCCGCCGCCCCGGCGGAGCCCGGCCTGCCGGGCTTCATCGCGCAGGAGAGCGACGGGGAGGCATATGAGGTGATCGGCATCGACCAGCCGGTGCTCGCCGCAGAGGCGAGGCACCGCGCGGGCTATGGTGGGCCAGGCATCGCCGAGACGCTGCTGCGCAAGGATGCCGCGGCCTATATCGACTACCTGCTCGACACCCGGCCGCCGCACCTGTTCATCGATTACCGGCTGGTCGAAAACCAGCCCTACTGGCTCAACACCGCATCATGGATCCGTGATGCCCTGCCACGGCTGCGGGCGATCTACAGCCTGAAGAACTGGAGCCCGGACGGCGAGATGATGCATCTCGTCCGCGAGCCCTCGCCGGCGCCTGACCTGTTCGAGCGCCACCTGAGCTGCGCCGGGCCCAGCTGCCCGCCGCCGCAGACCATCGTCTTCGCCGAACAGGGCGGCCGCCTGTGGCAGCGCTGGCAGCGGCCGGTTCAGCTGCCCCTCGACCTGCACGAGCCGGTTCCGGCCGGTGGCTTCGACATCATCATGACCGTTGCCCCGGAGCCAGAGCAGGGGCCCTATGCCACCATCGTGTCCAACCACAGTTACGACTTCCGGGGCTTCACGCTTCATCACCTGCCGCGCAGCAACGGCTACTATTCGCTGGCGGTGGGCGATGGAGAGCGCTGGCACGCCAGCAAGCCCTTCATCATCCCGCCGGGGCGCCTGTCACGGCTGGTGGTGCATGCCGAGGGCGACCACTTCACGGTGACGCTGGATGGCAGGACAGTGAGCGAAATGACTGTGGCGAATGCGCAGGTGAAGGGCCCGCCGGACGTTCCCCTCAGCTTCGGCGACTTCATGAAGCGGGGACGGCCCTTCGCCGGCCTGATCGAATTCGCGGCCCTGGTGCCGCACCCCGGACAGCAGGGAGCTAACCATGACTGACGCAGTGCCGTACCGGAGACGCGGTGCATGAGGGGGGCTGGCGGCGAGGGCGCCTTGGCGCGCGCGGCGCTGACGCTGCTGGTGGCGGGGCTGGTCACCGCGGCGGTGGCATGGCTGTTCTATCCGGGATTCATGTCCTATGACACGCTGCATGCCCTGCGCAGCGCCCGCAGCGGCGTGACCGACTCGATGTGGCCACCCATGGTGAGCTACATCTGGCGGGCGGTGGACCAGGTCTCGACCAACCCCTCGGCCATGCATGTGGCCCAGCTCTTCCTGCTGTTCGCGGCGCTGTTCACCATCGTCGCGGTGCTGAGCGGGCGGCTCGTGCAGGCGGCCCTGTTCCTGCCGGCCTATCTCAGCGTTCCCGTGATCCTCGGAACGGTGGCGGTGATCTGGAAGGATGTGCTGATGGCCGCCTTCTTCTTTGCCGGCTATGCCGCGACGCTGCTGATGCGCCGGTCGACCAGCGCCGCTGGCGCCGGATTCCTCGGCCTGCTGGCGCTGCTGCTGATCGCCATCGGGGTGGCGACGCGCCACAATGCCGTGGCCGGCGCGGTGCCGCTCTTCATTCTGCTGGGCTTCGCGGTGGCGGAGCGCATCACCGGTTCCAGAAGGTGGCGCATGATGGCGGCCGCCGGACTCGCCGCGGTGATGATCGCGGTGAGCTTCGGCGCGAAGACGGCGCTCGACCGCTATTCCCTCCCCAGCCTGACACCGCTGCCGGACAGTACCGCCTTCTTCATCCGCTCGGTGCGCGTTCTCGACCTTGCCGGCGCCAGCCTGTGTCTGAAGCGCAACCTGCTGAAGCCGCTCGACCCGTCGCTGTCGATCACCGACGTGGCGAAGCTCTATGACGGGCGGCACATCAACCTGTCGCCGGGGCTGCTGGCGCGGACCGGCTCCGATGCGCGCGTCGATGCGCCGTGGCGCGACATGCTGCTGCACCACCCGGTGTGCGCGCTGGCCAACAAGCTGCAGCTGGCGGCCTATCTCACCGGGGCCAACCGCGGCGGACAGTTCCTCATCACCGCGCCCTCCATCGACAAGAACGAATATGGCTATCAGCTGGCCGCCTCGCCGCTGCGCGACAGGGTGGTGGCGCATGTGTTCAGCGCCTCGAGCTGGCTCGTCTACCGGCCGTGGTTCATCTATGCCGTGGCCACCGCCGCCCTGGCCCTCGCCATGTGGCGCCGCCGGTCATCCGGCGAGGTGGTCGTGCTCTATGCCGCGGGGGCCAGCTACTTCGCCAGCCTCGTCGCCATGGGCAATGCCGCCGATGCGCGGCTGCCCTTCTTCACCACCTCTGCCCTGCTGGTGGTTCTGGTGGTGTCGGCGGTGCCGCCACGGCGGCGCCCGGCAGACGGGTCGCGGCCATGAAGCTGTTCATCACCGGAGCCTCCGGCTTTGTCGGCGCTGCCACGGTGCGTGCCGCGCTGCGCCGGAACCATGCCGTTGTGGCGCATTGCCGCGCCGGGCGGCCGACCCCGCGCCTCGACGGGCTGGCAGGCCCGCTGCAGCGGCTCGACCTCGACCTCCGCGACGAGGCGGCGCTGGCGGCGGCGCTCGTCGAGCACCAGCCGGATGCCGTCATTCATTTGGCGTGGGAGGGGGTGCGCAACACCGAGCACGGCGCGCGCGCGCAGCTCGACGGCAATCTGGCGATGAGCTGCGCCGTGGCGCGGGCAGCGGCGGCGGCGGGTGTCGGCTGCTTCGCCGGCATCGGCAGCCAGGGCGAATACGGCCCCGAGGGGCCGCGCCACGAGGACAGCCTGCCGCAACCGGTGACGCTCTATGGCGCCAGCAAGGTGGCGGCCTATTTCCTCACCCGCGAGATCGCCCGGCAGAACGCCATGCGCCACGTCTGGCTGCGGCTGTTCTCGGCCTATGGCCCGGGCGACAACGACTGCTGGCTGATTCCCATGTTGATCCGCGAGATGCTGGCCGGAAGGCGGCCGGAGATGACGGCGGGTACACAGAGCTGGGACTGGCTCCACGTCGATGATGCCGCCGAGGGTGTGCTGGCGGCGGTGCTGTCCACCCGCGCTGCGGGGATTTACAACCTTGGATCAGGACAGGCCGTCAGGGTACGCGATGTGGCGACGATGATCCGCGACCTCGCCGCACCCGGGCTCGAGCTGGTGTTCGGCGAGCGGCCGTTCGGCCCGGGCCAGATCATGTTCATGCAGGCCGACATCGCGCGGCTCTGCGCCGATACCGGCTGGCGTCCGCAGGTGGAGCTGCCCCGGGGCCTAGCGGAAACTGTGGACTGGTACAGGCGGCATGCGGGATGATGCAGGCTGCCGGTGTATCACACCGCTGTACCGGCGCTGACGCAGAGCGCCGGCCACCATCCACGTGACGACGGAGAGCCCCTTGGCCCGCATCTCGATCATCTCGCCCTGCTTCAACGAGGAAGACAATGTGGAGAGATGCTATGCTGCGGTGCGCGAGCTGTTCGACGAGGGCGGGCCGCTGGCCCGCCACGAGCATGAGCACATCTTTTCCGACAATGCCTCGGCCGACGGCACGGTCGATGTCCTCCGGCGGCTCGCGGCCGCCGATCCGCGCGTCAAGGTGATCGTCAACTCGCGGAATTTCGGACCGTTCCGCTCGATGTTCAATGCGCTGCGCTATGCCACGGGCGACGCCGTCGTGGTGTTCCTGCCGGTCGACCTGCAGGACCCGCCGGAGCTGATCCCCGAGATGGTGCGCTACTGGGAAAGCGGCATCGAGATCGTTGCCGGCGCGCGCGCCGAGCGCGAGGAGACCTTCCTGCTGCGCAGCTGCCGGTCGATCTTCTATCGCGCGGTCAACGCGCTGTCGGAGTTCGAGATCCCGCAGAACGTGGGCGAGTTCCAGCTGATCGACCGCAAGGTGTGGGAGGCGGTGGTGAGCCACCGCGACCAGTATCCCTATATCCGCGGGATCATCGCCTCGACCGGCTTCAAGCGCCTGATCCTGCCCTATGCGTGGAAGGCGCGCAAACGCGGGATCTCGAAGAACAACATCTTCAGTCTCATCGACCAGGGGCTGAACGGCGTGTTCTCCTTCACCTCGCTGCCGCTGCGCATCGGCAGCTTCATCGGCGTGGCGGTGGCGGCACTGGCGCTTCTCTATGCGGTGGTGAGCTTCATCCTGGCGCTGGTGTCGCCCGGCAGCGCGCCGGCGGGAACCCACACCATCATCGTGGCGATGTTCTTCTTCGCCGGTGTGCAGCTGTTCTTCACCGGCATGCTGGGTGAATACATCACCGCAATCCACGCCCAGGTGCGCCGCGGCCCCATCGTCATCGAACGCGAGCGGATCAACATCGCATCCCGCCCCGGTGGCGGTACCCCGCCGGAACCGGGCGCCTGACGGCAGTCCGGAAAAGGACAAGGGCCGCCCCGTGGGGCGGCCCTTGCGATTTGATGGGGAGCGCCGGGAGGGCTTACTGGCTGGTGGCCTGGCCGAGCTTCACCGGGGCGGTGAGCAGGCTGCCCTTGCCCTCGCGGTTGACGACCAGCATGTCGCCCTTGCCTTCGCTGGCGGGGGACTGCGTCATCTCGGCAATGGCCAGGCGCTGGGCCGGCTGCGGCGGCTCTTCTGCCTGGGCGTCGCTGACGCCCGGCAGGATGGCGGCCACGGCAGTGGAACCCGCGGAGAACTGCTGCGGCGCGCCGTCGCGGCGAACCGCCTTGTTGGAGTCGAAGACCAGCTGCGTCGGCCACCAGAACAGGTCGTCACCCGAGGCCGAGGCGGTGATGGTGCGGATGGTGGGAACGTTCTGCGCGTCGCCGCTCTCGATTTCCTCGGTGAGGCTGGTCTTGGCGGCGGCGTTGGATTCAAGCGACGCGGTCTCGACCATGGTTTCCGGGGCGATGACATAGCCCTGCGAGTTGCCGGCAACGGGCGAGGTGCGGGCGGTGAGATCGGGCGGCGGTGCCGAGGCCGGCTCGATCTTCATGTTGACGGCGGCCATCATCAGCACCTCGATGGGCTTGGGCCGCGGCTTGGGGGCGGGATAGCCCTGGTCGACGCCATTGGCATCGGCGACCGCCTCGGTGTCCGAATCGTCGGCCTGGTCGTCGCCGGCATCGGCGGGCTTGATGCGCGGCTTGGCGGGAGCGGCGGCCACGTCCTCGCTCATGCTGGCCAGTTCCTCGTCGTCGCCGCTGCTGTAGGCGGTTTCGAGCGGGATCTTCTTCTTGGCCGCGAGCTTCACATTCTCGGCATCACCCTCGTCGTCACCCTCCATCTGGGAGGGGAGTCGGGCGGCCGACGGATCAGCCTCGGCCACCATGACTTCCGGAACGGCCTTCATGCCCTTCTTGTTGAGGCGGGCGCCGACCGTCTTGCGGTAGTCGCGCATGATCTTGGCCATCTGGGCGGAGCTGATGGCCGGGCCCCAGTGGCGGACATTGCCGGAATCGATGTGCAGGAAGCCGGTGGGACCGGCGCCGGAGGAGTAATAGCCGACGCCACCCACCTGGCGCACCAGCGCCGAGTTGCGGATCTTGATCGTCGGCACGTCGGGGAAATAGAGGTCGATGGCGTGGCCCACCATGTGCTGGCTCTTGCGCGCCACGTTGCGGCCGACCTTCTTGAGGAAGGCGTTGGTCTTGGGGCTGCGGTAGCCGCAGACGATGTGGATCGGCGACTTGGAGCCCAGGTCGGCGTGCAGTTCCCACATCAGGTCGATGGTGCGCGGCGAGATGGTGATCACCTCGTTGCGGCGCCAGTCACGCATCAGGTAGTTGATCTTCTTCATGGCGGACGGGATGTACTTGCCGTCCTTCATGTAGGTGATGGTGAGGCGTTCCTTGGTATGGACGTGATAGAGCGAGAGGGTGCGCGTCTCGCCGCCGGAGTGGGCAGTGCCATTGAGGCTCAGAAGGACGCCAGCGCCGAACATCGCCGCCACGGCAGTCGACGCGGCGAGCTTCTTCCAGCGGGCAAAAAACGTGCGAAGTCCGGTTTCCCTGCAGTCCAAACCCATACCCCACTTACAACCGGTTTTCCGGTTCCTCTGGTGCTTTGTCCAGCTGCCTAACCCCATCCCGGGCTTGGCTTACACTGTAACCGCGTTTCAAACAAGATTGAGGCCACCATGAGGCGGCTTTCCGTTAATGGTAAATCGGTATGTTTAACAGCAGCTTAACGGCGCAGCACAGGAGCACTGTTTAACCTCCGATTGTAATCTTCTCCCCTTTGCCGCGCAACGCCGTCAGCGCTGGGCCACCAGAGTCGCCGAGCGGGCGTTCTCCAGGGTGCGGTCGCGGCCATAGATGTCGTTGTAGTAGACCATGTTGCCCTGATCGTCCGGCCAGGCGGTGAAATAGGTGATGTGAACGGGAATCTTCTGCTTCAGGCGCACCGTTTCGCTGCTCTTGCTCTCGATCTTGGCGGCGACCTCCTCCGGCGTCCAGCCGAGGACCACGGAGGCGAAGTGGCGCGGATCCTGAACGCGCACGCAGCCATGGCTGAAGGCCCGCACCTGCTGCTCGAACAGGTTCCGCGAGGGGGTGTCGTGCATGTAGATGTCATGCGCGTTGGGGAAGAGGAATTTCAGCTCGCCCAGGGCATTGTCCGCACCGGGCGGCTGCTGCACGCCGAAGGGCACCTTGGCGCCATAGCTGTCCCAGCTGACGGCGCGCGAGGAAATGACCTTGCCCTGCTGCGTCACCACCTTGAAGCCCATCTTGTCGAGGTAGCCCGGATCGTTGCGCAGCTTCGGCAGATATTCGTTGACGATGATCGACTGCGGCACGCCCCATGAGGGGTTGAACACCACCATTTCCATCTCGTCACTGAAGACCGAGGTCTGGGTATTGGGCTTGCCGACGATGACGCGGGTGATCCACTCGGGCTTGCCATCCTTCATCACCCTTGCCTCGAAGGCGGCCTGGTTGACGAAGATGTAGCGGTTGCCGAGATCGCGCGGCAGCCAGCGCAGGCGCTCCATGTTGTCGAGCAGCTTGTCGACGCTGCCGCTGGTGCCGGCGTTGTTGAGAGCTGCGACCGTTTGCGGGCCGAGGGCTCCGGTGACCTTGACGCCGGCCTGCTTCTGGAACAGGCGGAGCTGCACCGAGAGCTCGGCATCGAGCAGGTCGGGGTCCATGCCGTCCAGCGGTTCGGCGGTGAAGCCCAGTTCGGCGAGGCGGCTGCGCACCGCGGGAATGCGCGGATCGCTGCCGCCCTTCTTGACGATCTCGCCATCGGCGATCTTGTCATCCTTCGGTTCGGCCTCGGCAGCGCGCAGTTCGGCCAGCGCCTTCTTCATGGCCGCATAGGCGGGATGGGTGGGGTTCAGGCCCTTCAGGTAATCCGCCGCGAAGGGCGAATTGGCGAGGACGCGGAGCGCCCGGTCCGGCGCCACCCAGGGCGGCGACACGTCGTGATAGCGCGACAGGAGCGCGGGGCTGAACTGGCCGCCCGAGGCATCACGCGCGTAGCGCAGCGCCGCGGCGGAAAGATCGATGTCGAGCCGCGCCATGGCGGCCGCATCATATTCAGGCAGGGGCGCATCGAAGGCGGTGAGGCCGGTGGGAAGATAGGCCTGCGGCTGCAGCCCCTCCTCGCCGGCGCTGGCGAGCAGCGCCAGCACATCCTTGCCACGCGCGCTGAGCTTGCCGTCGGCGAGCCAGATCGGGCGGTAGGACCGGGCGGCATATTCGGCGAGCAGCGCCTCACGCGCCGCGGGCAGCACGCGCAGCGAGGGGCCATCGGCGGCGAGCTGGCTGTAGATCGCCGCCGCCGCTGCATCGGCAGGGGCCGCGGTGGCGAGGCTCACGCCGCTCAGCGGCACCAGCTTGGGCGGCACATAGGTGAGATTGCCCATGCCATAGCCCTGGTCGCCACCGGGATCGGCATCGACGATCGTCACCTTCTTGCGCTTGGGCGCATAATTGGGGGTCGGGTCCTCGATGTAGACCGGGTCGTCCTTGAAGCTTCCGAAGACGCTGCGGCGCTTCTTGCCGGCGGCGTGGTTGCCGGACTTGCTGAAGAGCTTTTCGATGAAGGAGGGTTTCTGCCTGCTGGAGGCGGCCTCGGCCGGGGCGGTGCCACCCAGCAGCACCGCGGCCATGGCGGCAATGACACTCGATCTCACAAACGTCTTCATAACCCCACCTGCACGGCGTCCCGCCATCCCGAATGCCCAGCCTCGTTAGACTGCGCCGGCGGGACAGAATGTCAAATCACACTCAATTGCAAGTGATTTGCTGCAACCGGGCGTGAGTATCAACCGCTGGCGGCCTCCTCGAGACCGAGGTCCTTCATGCGCCGGTAGAGGGTGGAGCGGCCGATGCCCAGCTTGCGGGCAACCTCCGACATCTGGCCCTGGTAGCGGGCCAGCGCCAGGCGGATCATGTCGGCCTCCACCTCCTCGAGCTTGCGGATATGGCCGCCCTCGGTGACGACGGGAATGCCGAAGGCGACGCCATCGGCCACCGCGGTCGAGCCCTTGGGCAGCGGGGAGCCGCCGGCGATGGCGGCCGCCCCCTGCGGCAGTGCCGGCTTGGGCGCCAGCTGCGGGGCGGGCGGGATCCTGATCTCGTAACCCTCGACCAGCGAGGCGATCTGCGGGAAGTCCTCGATGTCCAGCCTGCCGCCCTCGCACAGCACCATGGCGCGGAACACGGTGTTCTCGAGCTGGCGGACGTTGCCGGGCCAGGAATAGGCCCTGAGCAGGCCGAGTGCTTCCGGCGTGATGCCGCGCACCTTGCGGCCTTCCTCGGCGGCGAAGCGCGTGACGAAGTGGTCGACGAGGGCGGGAATGTCTTCCTTGCGGTCACGGAGCGGCGGTACCATGATGGGGAAAACGTTGAGCCGGTAATAAAGATCCTCGCGGAACTGCCCGGCCTTCACCATCTCGATCATGTTGCGGTTGGTGGCCGAGATCAGGCGGATGTTGACCTTGACCGGGCGGCGCGCGCCGACGGGGTCGACCTCGCCCTCCTGGATGGCGCGCAGGAGCTTGACCTGCATGTCCAGCGGCAATTCGGCCACCTCGTCGAGGAACAGCGTGCCGCCGTCGGCCTCCTGGAACTTGCCCATGTGCCTCTGCGTGGCGCCCGTGAAGGCGCCCTTCTCGTGGCCGAAGAGGATCGATTCCACGAGGTTTTCAGGAATGGCGCCGCAGTTGACGGCGACGAAGGGGCGGCCGGCGCGGTCGCTCTCGCCCTGGATGGCGCGGGCGATCATTTCCTTGCCGACACCCGATTCGCCCTCGATCAGGATCGGGATGGTGGACTGCGCGCCGCGGCGCCCGAGGCGCAGCACATTGGCCATGGCGGGGGCCGAGGCAATGAGGTCGCTGAAGCTGAGGGCCCCGCCGACCTTTTTGTTGAGGCGTTTCACTTCCTCGGTCAGCGCATTGACCTTGAGCAGGTTCTGCACCGAGGCCTTGAGGCGCTCCGGGCTCACCGGCTTGACCACGAAATCATCGGCCCCGGCGCGCATCGCCTTGATCACCGTCTCGATCGATCCCTGGGCGGTCTGGACGATGACCGGCAGGTCGCCACGGATCGCCTGCATGCGTTCGAGGAATTCGAGGCCGGTCATCTCCGGCATGTTGAGATCGAGGATGACCAGTTCGATGGTGCCGCCGGACTGGCTCTTCAGCACCTCGAGCGCCTTCAGGCCGCCGTCGACCGGCATCGGGTCGCAGCCGAAGCGGCGCACCATTTCCTCGAGAATTCTGCGTTGAGCCGGATCGTCTTCGACGATGAGTACGCGGACAGCCATGCGCCTGTGGTCTTCTTCTTTGTGTGTTTCTTAACCCGGACAAGGCGGCCCGGACCGGCATCCGGGATCGACAGCGACTCGCCTCGTCCTTTCCCCTAGGGTGACAGGTGAGGGTAAAGGCGCCGTTAATGCAGAGCCACGTTTGGAGACACTCGCAATCGATTGGAAAAAGGCGGTTTTGATCCCTGTCATAGACTTGCGCGAAGATATCGGCAAACTGCGCAACCGGGAGGAGATGTCTTGAACCCAATCCGCGTGAGCCTGTTCGTCATTGCCGTCGCCGGCCTCGCCGGCGGATTGCTGGCGCCCTTCGTCGGGCTGGCGGAGGCGCAGAGCTGGATCTGGGGGGTGGCTGCGGGCGCCGTGCTGGCGGTGCTGCTCTACGACATCGTCACCTCGCTGTTCGAGGGCGAGGTGGGGCTCGACATCGTGGCGGGACTGTCGATTTCGGCGGCGCTGGCCTTTGGCGAAACGCTGGCCGCGGGCGTCGTGGCGCTGATGTATGCCGGGGGCCAGCTGCTGGAGGATTATGCCGCCAACCGGGCGCGGGCCGACATGAAGGCCCTGCTGGCGCGGGTGCCGAAAACGGCGCTGCGCTATGACGACGGCCACCTGCAGGAGGTGGCCATCGATGCCATCCATGCGGGCGACCGGCTGCTGATCCGCCAGGGTGACATCGTGCCGGTGGATGGCCGGGTGAGCAACGGCCGCGCTCTCCTCGACATGGCGGCGCTGACCGGCGAATCGGTGCCGGTGAAGGCGATGGAGGGCCAGGACGTCCAGTCCGGGGCACGCTCGCTCGACACCGCCTTCGACATGATGGCGACGCGGCCGGCCTCCGAGAGCACCTATGCCGGCATCGTGCGCCTGGTGCAGGCGGCACAGGCAGCGAAGGCGCCGATGGTGCGGCTCGCCGACCGCTATGCGCTGGTGTTCCTGGCCGTCACCGTGGGGCTGGCGGGGGCGACATGGTATTTCACCGGCAGCCACATCCGCATGCTTGCCGTGCTGGTGTCGGCAACGCCGTGTCCGCTGATCCTCGCGGTGCCGGTGGCGATCATCGCCGGCATGGGCAAGGCGGCGCGCCGCGGCGTGCTGATGAAGGGCGGGCCGGTGCTCGAGACCATGGCGCGCGCCGCCAACCTCGTGATCGACAAGACCGGGACGCTGACCAGGGGCCGTGCCGAGCTGGCCGGCATCGTTCCTGCGGCGCATTGGGAGCCGCAAGAGATGCTGCGGCTTGCCGCCTCGCTGGAGCAGGCCTCGGCGCATGTGACGGCGGGCTCGATCGTGGCCGCGGCGCAGGGCAGGAGGCTGGCGCTGTCCTACCCGCAGGAGGTGCGCGAGACGGCGGGCGAGGGGCTGGAGGGCATGGTCGAGGGCCATCGCCTCATCGTCGGCGGGCATGATTTCGTGGCGCGCAAGCTGGGCCTTTCGGCGCTGCCGCGGCCGGAGCGCGAGCCGGGCACGGCGCTGGCGGCGCTGGCCATTTCCGGCCGGCTTGCCGGGCACCTGCTGCTCGCTGATGGCATTCGGCCGGAAACGCCGCTGGCGCTGGAGCGGCTGCGGCAGGCGGGCATCCGCCGCATCGTGCTGGCCTCGGGCGATGCGCAGGCGGTGGTCGACCGGGTGGGCGAGGGGCTGGGCCTCGACGTTCTGCGCGGCGGGCTGAAGCCGGAGGAGAAAGTGGCCATCGTCGCGCAGGAGCGGCGATCCGGAA
This sequence comes from Aestuariivirga litoralis, assembly GCF_003234965.1. Lineage (GTDB taxonomy): Bacteria > Pseudomonadota > Alphaproteobacteria > Rhizobiales > Aestuariivirgaceae > Aestuariivirga > Aestuariivirga litoralis. The sequence goes on along the minus strand of NZ_QKVK01000001.1, from coordinate 399,356 downwards.
TCACCCTGATGGTGGGCGACGGGGTGAATGATGCCCCCGCCCTCGCCATGGCCGATGTCGGCATCTCGATGGGGGCGACCGGTTCGGCCGCGGCCACCGAATCGGCCGACGCGGTGCTGCTGGTCGATGACCTGACGCGGCTCGCCGAGGGATTGTCCGCCGCCCGCCGGGCCCGCGCCATAGCGGTGCAGAGCGTTCTCGCCGGGCTCGGCCTGTCCTTCGCGGCGATGGTCGCGGCGGCCTTCGGCTACATCACGGTGGTCGAGGGCGCGCTGCTGCAGGAGGCGATCGACGTCGCGGTGATCCTCAACGCCTTGCGGGCGCTGCGCTAGACCCTCAGCCCATCGACTTGTTGATCTCTTCCGTCATCTTCTTGGCGTCGCCGAACAGCATCATGGTGTTGTCGCGCCAGAACAGCGGATTGTCGACGCCGGCATAACCCGACGACATGCCGCGCTTGATGAACATCACCGTCTTGGCCTTCCACACTTCCAGCACCGGCATGCCATAGATCGGCGACTGCGGGTCGTCCTTGGCGGAGGGGTTGGTGACGTCATTGGCGCCGATGACGAAGGCGACGTCTGCCTGGCCGAAGTCGGAGTTGATGTCCTCGAGTTCGAACACCTCGTCGTAAGGCACATTGGCTTCCGCCAGCAGCACGTTCATGTGGCCGGGCATGCGGCCTGCCACCGGATGGATGGCGTATTTGACGGTGACGCCCTGCTCCTTCAGGTGGTCGCCCATTTCGCGCAGCGCGTGCTGGGCCTGGGCCACCGCCATGCCATAGCCCGGCACGATGATGACCGAGCCCGCGTTCTTCATGATGAAGGCCGCGTCCTCCGCCGAGCCCTGCTTCACGGGCTTCGCTTCGCCCTTGGCCGCGGGGCCCGCACTCTCGCCGCCGAAGCCGCCGAGGATCACCGAGATGAAGGAGCGGTTCATGCCCTTGCACATGATGTAGGACAGGATCGCACCCGAGGAGCCGACCAGCGCGCCGGTGATGATGAGGGCCGTGTTGTGCAGCGTGAAGCCGATGCCCGCCGCCGCCCAGCCGGAATAGGAGTTGAGCATCGAGACGACGACCGGCATGTCGGCGCCGCCGATCGGGATGATCAGCAGGAAGCCCAGCGCCAGCGAAATGACGATGATCAGCCAGAACCACAGCCACACCGGGCTGAGGTAGAACAGCACGATGCAGGCGACGAGTGCCAGGCCCAGCGCGATGTTGATCGCATGGCGCGCGGGCAGCATGATGGGGGCACCCGACATGCGGCCATCGAGCTTCAGGAAGGCGATGATCGAGCCCGTGAAGGTGATGGCGCCGATGGCGGCACCCAGCGACATCTCGATGCGCGAGATCGGCTGGATCAGCCCGTCGACCACGATGTGGAAGGCTTCGGGCGCATAGAAGGCGGCGAGTGCCACGAAGACCGCGGCGAGGCCGACGAGCGAGTGGAAGGCCGCGACCAGCTGCGGCATGGCCGTCATGGCAATCTTTTTCGCCGCCGTGCCGCCGATCACGGCACCGATGCCGAGGCCGAGCACGACGAGGCCGATGACTAGCGGCGAGAGCTGCATGGTGGCAAGCGTGGTGGCGATGGCGATCGCCATGCCCACCATGCCGTACATGTTGCCCTGCCGCGATGTGGCGGGGGATGACAAGCCCCGCAGCGCCATGATGAACAGCGCGCCGGAGACGAGATAGAGAAGGGCTGCGAGATTGGCCGACATGCGCCTACTTGTCCTTCTTCTTGTACATGGCGAGCATGCGGCTGGTGACCATGAAGCCACCGAAGATGTTGATCGAGGCGAGGATCAGCGCGAGGAAGCCGAAGATCATCGCGACCACCGAGCCGGAGGCCAGGGCACCGACACCCACCGCGAGGATGGCGCCGACCACGATCACCGACGAGATGGCGTTGGTGACGCTCATCAGCGGCGTGTGCAGGGCGGGCGTCACGTTCCACACCACGTAATAGCCCACGAATACCGCCAGCACGAAGATGCCGAACAGCGAGACAAAGGGATCGATCGCTTCCATCACTCAGGCTCCGAACTTCACTTGGAAGTAAACATGGGGTGCACCAGCGCGCCGTCCCGGGCGATCATGGTTCCCTTGATGCATTCATCGGCGTCGTCGATCTTGAGGGCACCTTCCTTGGTGATCATCAGGTCGAGGAAGTTGGCGAGGTTCTTGGCAAACAGCGGCGAGGCATTGCCGGCGAGCTTGCCCGCGAGGTTCACCGTGCCGACGATCTTCACCCCCTTGTGCTCGACGATCTGGTCGGGCTTCGACAGCGGGCAGTTGCCGCCGCGCTCCACCGCCAGGTCGACGATGATCGAGCCGGGCTTCATGCTCTCCACCATCTCCTCGGTGATGAGCACGGGTGCCGGGCGGCCGGGGATCAGCGCGGTCGTGATGATCACGTCCTGCGTCTTCACGTGGTTGGCGACGAGGGCCGCCTGCTTGGCCTTGTCTTCCGCCGAGAGTTCCTTGGCGTAGCCGCCGGAGGTCGCCGCATCGGCGATGTCGGCATAGACGAACTTGGCGCCCAGGCTCTTCACCTGCTCTTCCGTCGCCTTGCGCACGTCGGTGGCCGACACGATGGCGCCGAGGCGCCGCGCCGTGGCGATGGCCTGGAGCCCTGCGACGCCCACGCCCATGATGAAGACCTTGGCCGCAGGAACCGTGCCGGCGGCGGTCATCATCATCGGGAAGGCGCGGGTGAAATGAAAGGCGGCGTCGATCACCGCCTTGTAGCCCGCGAGGTTGGCCTGGCTGGACAGGATGTCCATCGACTGCGCGCGTGTGATGCGCGGCATCAGCTCCATGGCGAAGGCTGTGGCGCCCGAGGCGGCGATGGCCTCGAGCCCGGCCTTGTCCCCATAAGGTTCGAGGCCACCCATGAGGATGGCCCCGCGCTTCAATGTTGACAGGAGTTCGCCCGAAGGGCGGCGGACCGTGAGCACGATGTCCGCGTCGCGCCCCACCGAGGGTTCGATCTTCGCTCCGGCGGCGGCAAAGGCATCGTCCGGAATCGAGGCACCCCTGCCGGCGCCTGCCTGGACGGTGACCTCCGCACCCTTCTTGATGAACGCCTTTACCGTGTCGGGGCTGGCCGCTACGCGACTCTCCCCAACCATTGTTTCCGTGGGGATCGCGATTTTCATGCTGCCCGCCCTTTTGGTCAGCTGACCATTACGGCGGTGAGCAGCCCGAAGATCACGAGCCAGCCGAGAGACACATACCAATTGTTGCTGGCCCGCATGTCGACGATCAGCGCGATGGCGCCGATGATCAGTCCCGCGAAGCCGATCAGCACATTGCCCTTCTCGATGAAGGCGAAGGCGGAGAGCGCCACCAGCACGTAGAGGCACATGATGGTGAGCGCCACGGCACCCTTGATGAAGCCCGCATAGGTGGCATTCGCCGCCTCGTAATCCATCGCGCTGGACGTGTGGGTCCCGTGTTCGGCCATGATTCCCCCAAAAGCCTGAAATTCGTTCCTGACGCTTTTCTAGCCACTCGCAGCCGCCCCCGCAAGCGGCCAGCCAGCCCGCGCGGCGATCCGTCACGCGAACCGGGAAAGGCCTGCCAAGTCCTCGAAAACATAGATCGATTCCGGCAGGGAATGGCCATGCCAGAGGTAGCTGTCCGGCCGCACGAAGCGGGCGCCAAGGGCCTCGTAGAAGGCGACGGCCGGCTGATTGGCGCTGAGAACGCCCAGTGACAGCGCCCGGCCGCCCCGGGCGAGCCAATCCGCAGCCGCAAGCCCCACGAGGTGCCGTCCGATGCCGCGGCGGTGGAAGCGCTGCAGGAGGTAGAGGGCGAAGACATGGCCATCGGCCCCCTCGGCCAGGGGCTGGTCCAGCACGCCACGATGGATGAAGCCCGCCGGCTCACCCGCAACCTCGGCCAGGAAAGCCTGCGCGGCAGGGTTCCGGAGGTGGCCCTCCCAGCGGGCCGTGCGGTCGGCCATGTCCACCTGATCGAGAATCGAGACCGGCACGATCCCCGCATAGGCCTCGCGCCAGCAGGCGACGTGCAGATGGGCGATGGCCCCGGCATCGGCGACGGTCGGGATACGAAAGGTGACGTCCGTCATGACCTCCGCCCTGTCCCATCAAGTTTCCCTCCCCTCAAGGGGGAGGGGAGATTGCGCTACATCTTCTCCAGTTCGTCGATCATGCCGGAGATCACCGACAGGCCCTTGTCCCAGAACTTGGGGTCCGCCGCGTCGAGGCCGAAGGGGCGGAGGAGGTCGGAATGGTGCTTGGTGCCGCCGGCCTTCAGCATCTCGAAATATTTCTGCTGGAAGCCCTCGGCGCTCTCGCGGTAGCGGGCATAAAGCGAGTTCACCAGGCAGTCGCCGAAGGCATAGGCATAGACATAGAAGGGCGAGTGGATGAAGTGCGGGATATAGGTCCAGAAGGTCTCGTAGCCCGGCCCGAACTCGATCGCGTCACCGAGGCTTTCGTGCTGAACCGACATCCAGATGGCGTTGATCTGGTCGGGCGTCAGCTCGCCCTCCTTGCGCGCCTCGTGCACCTTGCGCTCGAAGGTGTAGAAGGCGATCTGGCGGACGACCGTGTTGATCATGTCCTCGACCTTGGAGGCCAGGAGCGCCTTGCGCTTCTTCGGGTCCGTGGTCTTCGCCAGCATCGCCTGGAAGGTCAGCATCTCGCCGAAGACGCTCGCCGTCTCGGCCAGGGTGAGCGGGGTCGAGGCCATCAGCGCGCCCTGCTTCGCCGCCAGCACCTGGTGCACGCCATGGCCCAGCTCGTGCGCCAGCGTCATCACGTCCCTGGTCTTGCCCAGATAGTTGAGCAGCACATAGGGGTGGGCCGACGGAACGGTCGGATGCGCGAAGGCACCGGGCGCCTTGCCGGGGCGCGAGGGCGCGTCGATCCAGCGCCTGTCGAAGAAGCTCCGGGCGATCGATGCCATCTCGGGCGCGAATTGTCCGTAGGCGGACAGAACCATCTCCTGTGCCTCCGCCCAAGGCACCTCGCGCGTGTCTTCCGCGGGAAGCGGCGCGTTGCGGTCCCAGTGCATGAGCTTCTCCTTGCCCAGCCACTTCGCCTTCATGCGATAATAGCGGTGCGAGATCCTCTCGTAGTTGCGCCGGACGGATTCAACCAGCGCCGCCACCACCTCGGGTTCGACGCGGTTCGAGAGATGGCGCGCGTCGGAAATATCCTTGAAGCCACGCCAGCGGTCGGAAATCTCCTTGTCCTTGGCCAGCGTGTTGGTGATCAGCGTGAACAGCTTGACGTTCTCGCCAAAGGTTTTCGCCAGCGCCTCGGCACCCTTCCTGCGCACCGCCTCGTCCGGGCTCTGCATCATGTTGAGCGTGGGCTCGAGGGTCAGCTTCTCGCCATCGACCTCGAAGCGCAGTCCCGCCATGGTCTCGTCGAACAGGCGGTTGAAGGCAGAGGACGAGGTCTGCGACTTCTCGAGGAAAAGTTCCTCCAGCTTGTCGTCGAGCTGGTAGGGCTTTTCCATGCGCAGGTTGTCGATCCACGGCTTGTAGTGTGCAAGGGCGGGGACCTTCATCGCCTCCGCCAGCTGCGCGTCGTCGATGCGGTTCAGCTCGAGCTCGAAGAAGAGGAGCAGGGTGGAAATCTCGGTGAGCCTTGCCGAGACGTCGCCGTAGAACTTGCCGCGCTGCGAATCCGTCGTATCGCCCACGTAGTAGAGCTGGGCATAGGACCCGGTGCGGCCGAGGAGATCCGACAGCGCCTCGTAATCCTTCAGCGCCGCCGCCAGCCCTTCGCCCGGAAGCGAGGCGAGCTTGCCGCGATAGGTTTCCGCAAAGGCCCTGGCCAGTTCCTCTCCGCGCTTCATGTCGGCGGCGAAGGCGGGGTCATCGGGCGCCGCATAGAGGTCGGCGAGGTTCCATTCGGGCAGCGGTCCAAGTGTCTTGGCGGTGGCGGTCATGTCAGGTCCCTGGCAATGCGTGAGCGGCTGATATGGCCCAGCAATGCGGCTTCGGCAACCCGTGGCCGATTAAATTGCCGTCATGAGCCCGCCGCCCTCATTCCGCCGCCTTGAGCCCCGCGGCACCCAGCCAGCCGTCGAAATCCGCCATGGCGCGGGCGGTATAGGCCCGCTTTCTCTCCACCGCCTGGTCTGCGTGCTTGATGCGCTTGCCGTCGCGCATCTTGACCTTCTCGACCGGCGGGAAGAGGCCGAAATTGACGTTCATCGGCTGGAAGGATGATTTCTGCCCGTCGGTGGTTTCGATGTGGCCGCCGGTGATGTGGTTGATGAGCGCGCCATGCGCCGTCGTCGGCGGCGGCGGCGTGAAGGCGAGGCCCAGCGCTTCCGCCGCGGCCATGCGGCCTGCCATCAGCCCCATGGCGGCGCTTTCGACATAGCCTTCCACGCCCGTCACCTGGCCTGCGAAGCGCAGCGCGGGGCGCGCCTTCAGGCGAAGGGCTTCGTCGAGCACGCGCGGGCTGTTGAGGAAGGTGTTGCGGTGAAGCCCGCCGAGCCTGGCGAAGTCGGCCTTCTCCAGCCCTGGAATGGTGCGGAACACCTTCACCTGCTCGGCATATTTGAGCTTCGTCTGGAAACCGACCATGTTGTAGAGCGTGCCGAGCTTGTTGTCCTGGCGCAGCTGGACGACCGCATAGGGCTTTTCGTCCGGCTTGTGCGCATTGGTGAGGCCCCTCGGCTTCATGGGGCCATGGCGCAGCGTCTCGGGGCCGCGCTCCGCCATCACCTCGATGGGCAGGCAGCCGTCGAAATAGGGCGTCGACTTCTCCCACTCCTTGAAGTCGGTCTTCTCGCCATCCATCAGGGCACGGACGAATGCCTCGTACTGCTCCCTGTTCATCGGGCAGTTGATGTAGTCCTTGCCGGTGCCACCGGGGCCGACCTTGTCATAGCGCGACTGGAACCACGCCACGTCCATGTCGATCGTCTCGCGGTGGACGATGGGGGCGATGGCGTCGAAGAATGCGAGCGACTCCTCACCCGTCAGCGTGCGGATCGCCTGCGCCAGCGCCGGTGAGGTCAGGGGGCCGGTGGCGATGATGACGCTCTGCCAGTCCTCCGGCGGCAGGCCGGCGACTTCACCCTCGGCCACGGTGACGAGGGGGTGGCGCTTCAGCGTTTCGGTCACCTCGGCCGAGAAGGCATCGCGGTCGACCGCGAGGGCGCCGCCGGCGGGCACCTGGTGGCGGTCCGCCATCGCCATGATGAGCGAGCCCGAGCGCCGCATTTCCCAGTGCAGAAGGCCCACGGCATTCTGCTCGGCATCATCCGAGCGGAAGGAATTGGAGCAGACGAGTTCGGCGAAGCCGCCGGTGCGGTGGGCATCGGTGCCGACGTGCGGGCGCATCTCGTGCAGGATCACGGGCACGCCGAGGCTCACCGCCTGCCAGGCGGCTTCGGAGCCCGCCATGCCGGCGCCGATGATGTGGATGGGCTGGGTCTTTGCTGGGGTCATGGCGCCGCTGGTAGCACGATGCGCGAGGGCCTTCAAATCACCCGCCACTCAGCCTATGGCTGCGCCATGCAGATCACCCGCCGCCAGATTCTCCTCGCCCTTCCGCTCCTAGGCCTTGCAACGCCGGCGCTGGCCGCGCGGGACACCCTGGAATCCGACTGGTTCGTCGGCATCATTCCGGACACGCCCTTCAACATCGAGATCGTCAACATCCGCAAGATCCCGCCGGAGTTCCGCCGCCAGGACGTGCGCTACGCGGGGCGCGAGCCGGTGGGCAGCCTCGTCATCGACAAGCGCGGGCGCTTCCTGTTCCACGTCACCGGCCCGGGCCGGGCGGTGCGCTATGGCGTGGCGGTGGGGCGCGAGGGGGCGCAATGGTCGGGCGAGGCGGTGGTGGGCCGGCGGGCACGCTGGCCGAGCTGGACGCCCACCGCCAACATGCGCCGGCGCAACCCGAAGCTTCCCGCCACCATGCCGGGCGGGCCCGAGAACCCGCTGGGCGCGCGCGCCCTCTACCTCTACCAGAACGGACGCGACACGCTCTACCGCATCCATGGCACCAACGAGCCGTGGTCGATCGGCAAGGCAGCCTCCTCGGGTTGCATCCGCATGCTGAACGAGGACGTGTTCGAGCTGTTCGGTTCGGTGCCCAACGGCACGCGCGTCTTCGTGAGGTGAGCGCTTTCGACCCTTCTGCGACGCGCCAAGCCGGGCTAGCATCGCGCCATGAGCACAACCCTCGCCGACATCACCGCTGAACTCGAAGCCATCCGCGCCCAGTCGCTGTGGAAGGTGGAGCGCCCCATCCTCGGCCACCAGTCCGCCCATATCCGGGTGAAGAGCGGCGAGGTGCTGAACTTCTGCGCCAACAACTATCTGGGCCTGGCCGACCATCCGGAGCTCGTCAAGGCCGCGCAGCAGGCGCTGGACAGCCACGGCCTGGGCATGGCTTCGGTCCGCTTCATCTGCGGCACCAGCGACCTGCACCTCGAACTCGAGCGGCGCCTCGCCGACTACCTGCAGATGGACGACTCGATCCTGTTCGCCGCCTGCTTCGATGCCAATGGCGCGGTGTTCGAGCCGCTGTTCGGCGAGCAGGACGCGATCATCTCGGACGCCCTCAACCACGCCTCGATCATCGACGGCATCCGCCTCTCCAAGGCGAAGCGCCTGCGCTATGCCAATGGCGACATGAACGACCTCGAGGCACAGCTGAAGGCGGCGCGCGAGGCAGGTGCCCGGCGCATCATCGTGGTCACCGACGGCGTGTTCTCGATGGACGGTTATTTCGCCAAGCTGGCCGAGGTGCGGGCGCTGGCCGACCGTTACGACGCGCTGGTGATGGTCGATGACTGCCACGCCACGGGCTTCATCGGGCCCGAAGGGCGCGGCACGCCGCACCGCGCGGGCGTGAAGGTCGATATCCTCACCGGCACGCTGGGCAAGGCGCTGGGCGGCTCGGCGGGTGGTTACATCGCAGCATCGAAGCCGATCGTGGACCTGATGCGCCAGCGCGCGCGGCCCTATCTGTTCTCCAACGCGCTGCCGCCGCCCATCGTCGCCGCGGGGCTGAAGGCCATCGACATGGCGGAGCAGGGCGATGGCCTGCGCGCGCGTCTCTTCGACAACGCCAGGCGCTTCCGCGCCGGCATGGCGAAAGCGGGCTTCACCCTGCTGCCGGGCGAGCACCCGATCATCCCCGTCATGCTGGGCGAGGCGAAGCTGGCGCAGGAGATGGCGGCGACGCTCTACGACAAAGGCATCTACGTCACGGGCTTCTTCTTCCCCGTGGTGCCAAAGGGCCAGGCGCGCATCCGCACCCAGATGTCGGCGGCGCATTCATCACAGGACATCGACACGGCGATTGCCGCCTTCACGGCGGCGGGCCAGGAACTGGGAGTGATCTGACATGCGGGCACTGGTGAAGGCCGAACGCGCCGAAGGCCTCGAGATGCGGGACGAGCCGGTGCCGCAGATCGGCCCGGACGACATCCTCATCAAGGTGGCGAAGACCGGCATCTGCGGCACCGACCTCCATATCTGGAAGTGGGATGAGTGGGCGCAGAAGACGATCCCCGTACCCATGGTGGTGGGCCATGAATTCGCCGGCGTGGTGACCGACGTCGGCTCCCACGTGCGCACCGTGAAGGTGGGCGACCGCGTGTCGGGCGAGGGACACCTCATCGGGATGAAGAGCCGCATGGCGCGGGCGGGGCACTTCCACCTCGATCCCGAAACCAAGGGCATCGGCGTCAACCTGCCCGGCGCCTTCGCGGACTATCTCAAGATCCCGGCCTTCAACGCCATTCACCTGCCCCCCGAGGTCGATGACGAGATCGGCGCCATTCTCGACCCGCTGGGCAATGCGGTTCACACCGCACTCTCCTTCGACCTCGTGGGCGAGGACGTGCTGATCACCGGGGCGGGCCCCATCGGCATCATGGCCGCGGCCGTGTGCCGCCATGTCGGTGCGCGGCACATCGTGGTGACGGACATCAACGATTACCGCCTCGAGCTGTGCAACCAGGTGACGGATGCCGTGACGGTCAACGTCTCGCGCGAGGACTTGCACGACGTGATGCACCGGCTGCGCATGAGCGAGGGCTTCGACATCGGCCTCGAGATGTCGGGGGCGCCGAAGGCCTTCGACCAGATGGTGGACCGCATGATCATGGGCGGCAAGATCGCCATGCTCGGCATTCCGTCGGGGCCGACGACGGTCGACTGGAACCGGGTGATCTTCAAGTCCCTCACCATCAAGGGCATCTATGGCCGCGAGATGTTCGAGACCTGGTACAAGATGATCGCCATGCTGCAGTCGGGCCTCGATGTGCGCAAGGTGATCACCCACCGCATGAAGGCCGGGGACTATGCCCAGGGCTTCGCGCTGATGAAGCAGGGAAGCTGCGGCAAGGTGGTGCTGGACTGGGGCTGAGGGAATGGCGGTGATCCGCCGGGCGTAACATTTCGTTGGGAAGGGAATTGAACGAGGTGAGCCGCCCATGCTGAAGGCCCGAATCGTGTCGCTGGCCACCGCCGTGCCGCCGCATGTGATCAGCCAGTCGGATGCCGCATCCTTCGCCACCGCCGCCTTCGGCGGGCGTTTCGACGGCTTCGAGCAGGTTGCGGGCGTGTTCATGACGTCGGGCATCCGCCGCCGCCGTGCGGTGCGGCCGCTCGAATGGTACATGCAGCCGCTCGGCTGGCCGGAGCGCAGCGAGGCCTATGTCGACGGCGCCTGCAGGATGTTCGCTGATGCAGCCGGCCGGGCCCTGGACAACGCAAGGCTGAGGGCCTGCGACATCGACACGGTGGTGACCGTGTCCTCGACGGGGGTCACCACGCCGAGCCTCGAGGTCCGTGTCGCGGGCCAAATGGGCTTCCGGCCGGACGTCGAGCGCGTGCCGGTGTTCGGCCTCGGCTGCGCCGGCGGGGTGTCCGGCCTCTCCATCGCGGCGCGGCTGGCGCAATCCCGGCCGGGCTCCAATGTGCTGCTGGTCGCGGTCGAGGCCTGCACCCTGTCGTTCCGCGCCGACCAGCTCACCAAGGCCAATGTGGTGGCAACCGCGCTGTTCGGCGATGGCGCCGCGGCACTGGTGCTCAGGGCGGAGGACGGCGATGGCGCGGAAATCGAATCGACGGCGCAACATACGTGGCCCGATACGCTCGACATCATGGGCTGGTCGGTCGACGCCGAGGGCCTGGGCGTGATCTTCGACCGCTCGATTCCGCCCTTCGCGGAAGAGCATTTCGGGCCGGCGGCGCGCGCGATGCTGGCGCGCGCAGGGTTGAACCTGCCGGACATCGAGCGCTTCGTGTGCCATCCCGGTGGGGCCAAGGTGGTGACGGCGCTGGAGCGGGCGCTGCAGTTGCCGCAGGGCCTGCTGGCCGATGAGCGCGCCGTGCTGGAGGATTATGGCAACATGTCCGCCCCCACCGTGTTCTTCGTGCTGGAGCGGGCGCTCGCCACCGGCCTGCCGCGGCGCACGCTGATGACGGCGATGGGCCCCGGCTTCACGGCGGCCACCGCCACGTTGCGCGCCGCATGACGCCCGCCATCCTGCTGCTCGCCTTCGTGACGGTGGAGCGCCTCGCCGAACTGGTGCTGGCGCGGCGCAACACCAGGGCCCTGCTGGCGCAGGGGGCCGTCGAGCATGCGCCCGGACATTATCCGCTGATCGTGCTGCTGCATGCAGCCTGGCTCGTCGGGCTGTGGGTCTTCGGCTGGGACCAGCCCGTCTCGCCCTTCTGGTTCGCCGTCTTCGTGCTGCTGCAGGCGGCGCGCATATGGGTGCTGGCGACGCTGGGGCCGCGCTGGACCACGCGCATCATCGTGCTGCCCGGCGCAGCGCTCGTTGCGAAGGGGCCCTATCGCTTCGTGTCGCACCCCAATTACCTGGTGGTGATCGGCGAGATCGCGGTGTTGCCGCTGTGCTTCGGGCTCACGTGGTTCGCCATCCTGTTCTCGCTCGCCAATGCGGCGATCCTGACCATCCGCATCAGGGCGGAGAGTGCGGCGCTGGCGGGCACGCCGCCGTGAACCACGCGCCGGAGCGCGTGTCGGCCGCAACCTGGATCGGCTTCGCCATGATGGCGCTCGGCATGTTCATGGCCATCCTCGACATCCAGGTGGTGGCCACTTCGCTGCCAACCATCCAGTCGGCGCTGGGCATCGCGCCGGAGCTGATGAGCTGGATCCAGACGGCCTATCTCATCGCCGAGATCATCGCCATTCCGCTCACCGGCGTCCTCACCCGGCTGTTCGGCATGCGCTGGCTGTTCATCGTGTCGATCACGGTGTTCACCATCGCCTCGGCCGGCTGTGCTGCGAGCACCGGCTTCGGCAGCCTGATCTTCTGGCGCGTGGTGCAGGGCTTTTCGGGGGGCTCGCTGATCCCCGCGGTGTTCTCCGCCGTCTTCCTGCTGTTCCCGGTGAGGCAGCAGGGCCTGGCCACCACCATCGCCGGCGTGCTGGCCGTGCTGGCGCCGACCATCGGGCCGGTGGTCGGCGGCTGGGTGACCGAGAGCTGGTCATGGCACATGCTGTTCCTCATCAACATCCTGCCCGGCATCGTGGCGGCGCTGGCGGCGGGACTGTTCCTGCCGCGCTCGCCCGTCAATCCCGCCGAGCTGCGGCGGCTGGACTTCGCCGGGCTCCTGCTCCTCGCGCTGGCGCTGGCCGCGCTCGAGATCGGGCTCAAGGAAGCGCCTGGGCGTGGCTGGCTGTCCGGCGTGGTGGTGGCGCTTCTGGTGCTGAGTGCGGCCTCTGCCGCGGGCTTCGCCGCGCGCTCGCTGACGGGAGCGCACCCCATCGCCGACCTGCGCCTGTTCCGCGAACGGAATTTCCTCGTCGGCTGCATCATGAGCTTTGCCCTGGGCGTGGGGCTGTTCGGGTCGGTCTACCTGATGCCGGTGTTCCTGGCCTTCGTGCGCGGCCACGGGGCGCTGGAGATCGGGCGCATCATGCTGGTGACGGGGGCGACGCAGCTGGTGATGGCGCCCATCGCGGTGCAGCTCGACAAGCGGCTCGACCCGCGGCTGCTCTCCGCGCTGGGCTTCCTCGCCTTCGCCAGCGGACTTGCGCTGAGCGGCTTCCAGACGCCGGCGACGGATTACGACGAGATGTTCTGGCCGCAGGTGGTGCGTGGCGCGGCGATCATGTTCTGCCTGCTGCCGCCCACGAGGCTTGCGCTGGGCCTCATCGATGACGCGCGCGTGCCCGATGCCAGCGGGTTGTTCAACCTGATGCGCAACCTCGGCGGGGCCATTGGCATCGCGCTCATCGACACCGTGCTCTATGGGCGCGCCCCGCTGCTGGGCGACCGGCTGGTGGAGCAGATGAAGGGCGGCAGTGACGCGGCAGCCGGCTACGTCGGCATTCCGCTCGATGACTTCGCCGCACTGGCCCAGGGATCGATGGACATCGATGCACTGGGCGAGCTGCAGGACAAGGTGGAAAAGGCGGCGCTGGCCATGGCCGCGAACGAGGCGTGGCTGATGCTGGCCGGCATCACGCTCGCGGCCATGCTGGCGCTTCTGGCGGCACGGCGGCCTGCAGCCTCGGCCTGAAAATCCTTCCCGCTTCGCCGCGCAATGGTCTAGATTTGCCGCCACAAGCAATCGCGCAGCGCGACGGGATTTGAAATGGCTGAGCCAGCGGCAACACAACCCCTTGATCCGCCACGGGTTTACCTCGTGCACATGACGGTCTTCGTGCTGCTGGTGGCGATCCTCGTGGTGGTCATCCTGCCGGGGCTGCTCAGGGCCTTCATGGCCAACCCGATGCTCAATGGCGTGATCGTTGCAACGCTGCTGTTCGGCATCATCCATTCCTTCCGCATGGTGTGGCGGCTGTTCCGTGAGGTGAACTGGGTCAACCGCTTCCGCGAGGGCGACCCGGATGACAACGGCCGGCCGCCGGGCCTGCTGGCCCCCATGGCCTTCCTGCTCAAGAACCGGCAGGACGCCGTGCTGTCGCCCGTCACCATGCGCTCGGTCCTCGACTCGCTCGCCTCGCGCCTCGATGAATCGCGCGACCTGTCGCGCTATCTCGTCGGCCTTCTCATCTTCCTCGGCCTGCTCGGCACCTTCTGGGGCCTGCTCGAAACCGTGCAGTCGATCGGCGGCGCCATCGAGGGGCTGGACGTCTCCTCCACCCAGTCGGCGACCTTGTTCGACCAGCTGAAGCGCGGGCTGCAGGCGCCCTTGCAGGGCATGGGCCTGTCCTTCTCGTCCTCGCTGCTCGGCCTTTCGGGCTCGCTGATCCTCGGCTTCCTCGACCTCAAGGCGGCGCAGGCGCAGAACCGCTTCTACATCGACCTCGAGGACTGGCTGTCCTCGATCACCGACGTGGCGGCGGGCGCCGGCGGTGACGCGGCCTTGCAGGGCGCCAATGCCGCCAGCATCACGCCGCAGCTGCTGCGCTCCGAGGTGGCCGCCCTGCAGCGCGCGGTCGAGAAGCTGACCTATGTGATCGAGGGCCAGCGGGCCACCGCCTCTCCCGCCGCCGCCGCACCGCGGCCCGACGGCGACTCGATCGAGCAGCTGGCGGACGCCGTGGCGGGCCTCGTCGCCCAGATGCGCGAGGAGCAGAAGATCGTGCGGCAATGGGCGCAGGGCCAGCAGACCCAGCAGAACGAGATCCAGCGCCTGCTGATCCGTGCCACCGGCCCGCTGTCGCGCGGCGCCACGCGGGCGCGCGAGGATGAGCGGCCCTGATGGCAGGGCTCAACCGCAGGCGCGGGCGCGGCAGCGAGGAGGCCTACTGGCCGGGCTTCGTCGACGCCATGGCGCAGCTGCTGCTGGTCATCACCTTCCTGCTCTCGGTGTTCATCGTGTCGCAGTTCCTGCTGGCGCGGCAGATCACCGGGCAGGACTCCGCCCTCGGGCAACTGCGCGCGCAGATCGCGGAGCTGACGCAGCTGCTGGCGCTGGAAAAGGCGGCCAAGGCCGATGTGGAAGGCTCGCTGCTCGCCCTGCAGGACGACTTCGCGGCGGAGAAGAACAAGAATGCCTCGCTCTCCGCCATGCTCGAGGGCGAAGGTGCGAAGGGCGATGCGGCGAGCCTGACGATCTCCGGCCTGCAGACCTCGCTCGACAAGGAGAAGACCATCTCGTCCGAGGCGCTGGCCAAGGTCGAGTTGCTGAACCAGCAGATCGCCGCCATGCGCCGGCAGCTGCAGACGCTGAATGCGCTGCTGTCCGACGCCGAGAGCAAGAACAAGGCATCGGAAGCCCAGATCGCCGATCTCGGCAAGAGGCTCAATTCGGCGCTCGCCCAGCGGGTGCAGGAACTGACGCGCTATCGCTCGGAATTCTTCGGCCGGCTGCGGCAGATCCTGTCGCAGCGTTCCGACATCCTGGTGGTGGGCGACCGTTTCGTGTTCCAGGCCGAGGTGCTGTTCCCCAAGGGCCAGGCGACGCTCAACCCCGAGGGCCAGGCCGAGATGCTGAAGCTCGCCGACGCGCTGAAGCAGCTCGAGAAGGAAATCCCGCCGGACATCGCCTGGGTGCTGCGCGTCGACGGCCATACCGACAATGACCCGATCACCTCGGCGCAGTTCAAGTCCAACTGGGAGCTCTCGGCGGCGCGCGCCATCGCGGTCGTCAACTTCCTCATCGCCAACGGCGTGTCGCCGCAGCACCTCGTCGCCGCGGGCTTCGGCGAGTTCCAGCCCATCGACCCGGGATCGACGGAAGAGGCGAAGTCGCGCAACCGCCGGATCGAGCTGAAGCTGACGGAGAGGTGATCCTCGTCTTGCCGTCACCCCGGCGAAAGCCGGGGCTCCGCTGCGGGCCTTTCACGAGGGGTCTTGGCTTTCGCCGGGATGACGGACGGTGTGAGAGGGGAGCTTGTCCTACTCCGCCGCCTGTGCCGTGAACTGCAGCTTGG
The DNA here is from genome assembly GCF_003234965.1 of Aestuariivirga litoralis. Lineage (GTDB taxonomy): Bacteria > Pseudomonadota > Alphaproteobacteria > Rhizobiales > Aestuariivirgaceae > Aestuariivirga > Aestuariivirga litoralis. The sequence continues at coordinate 383,507 of NZ_QKVK01000001.1, read as the reverse complement.
CGAGCCTCGCATAGAGCGGGCTCGTGGTGATCAGTTCCGCGTGGGTGCCCTCGGCGACGAGTTCGCCGCCGTCGAGCACCAGGATGCGGTCGGCATTCCTCACCGTGGCGAGGCGATGGGCGATGACCAGCGTGGTGCGGTTGGCCGTGAGCTTCTCGATGGCCTGCTGGATGAAGGCCTCGCTCTCGGCATCGAGCGCGCTCGTCGCCTCGTCGAGCAGCAGGATCGGTGCGTCGCGCAGGATGGCGCGGGCGATGGCGATGCGCTGGCGCTGGCCGCCGGACAGCGTGACGCCGCGCTCGCCCACCTGCGTATCGTAGCCCTGCGGCAGGCGCTCGGCGAACTCGTCGACGCGCGCCGCGCGAGCGGCCTCCAGCACGTCCTCCGCACTGGCCTCCGGCTTGCCGAAGCGGATGTTGTCCATGATGGTGCCGGAGAAGATGACGGTCTCCTGCGGCACCACGGCGATGCGTTCGCGCACGTCCTGCGGCACGGCCTTCCTCACATCCACCCCGTCGACCGTGACGGTGCCCTTCTGCGGATCGAAGAAGCGCTGGACGAGGGCGAAGATGGTGGTCTTGCCGGCGCCTGAAGGGCCGACGATGGCCACCGTCTCGCCGGTCCTGACCGCGAAGGAGACATCGATCAGCGCATTCTCCTCCGGCCTCGTCGGGTAGGCGAAGGTGACATGCTCGAGCGCCAGCCGGCCCTGCGGCGGCCGCGGCATGGGCTGGGGCACGGCGGGCGCGGTGATGAGGGGCTTCTCGTCGAGCAGCTCCGAGATGCGCTCGGCAGCACCCGCGGCAAGCTGCACCTCGCCCCAGACCTCAGAGAGCTGGCCCATCGAGGAGGCGGCGAGGATGGCATAGATCAGGAACTGGCTGAGCGTGCCGGGCGACATCGACCCCGAGATCACGTTGCTGGCACCATACCACAGCAGGACAACGACGGCGCCGGCCGCAACGCCGATGATGAGTGCGGTGAGCACGGCGCGCGCGAAGGTGCGCTTGGCGGCGGCGCCGAAGGCGGTGGCGGTCGCATCGCTGAACAGGGTGCGGGCCGCCTGTTCCTGGACATTGGCCTGCACGGTGGAGACGGCGACGAGGCGCTCCTGCGCGAAGGCGGCGGAAGAGGCCAGCGTGTCCTGCGCGAGGCGCGACAGGCTGCGCACCCGGCGGCCATAGGTGACGAGCGGCAGCACGATGAGCGGCAGGGCCAGCAGCGACAGGCCGGCGAGCTTCGGGCTCGAGGCCACCATCATCACGATGGTGCCGATGAGCATGACCATGTTGCGCAGCGCGATGGAGGCGGTGGAGGAAAAGGCCGACTTGATCTGGGTGGTGTCGGCGGTGAGGCGCGACAGCACCTCGCCCGAGCGCTGGGTCTCGAAGAAGCCGGGGCTGAGGCTGAGGAGGTGGCTGAAGATGGCGTCGCGGATGTCGGCCACCACGCGTTCGCCGATCCACATGACGAAATAGAAGCGCAGCGCCGAGCCGACGGCGAGCACGATGACCACCGCCAGCATGGCGAGGAAATACTTGTCGACGAGGAGCGCGTTCTCGGCGGTGAAGCCGTTGTCGATGATGCGGCGCACCGCGACCGGCACGGCCAGCGTCGCGCCGGCGGCGGCCAGCAGCGCCACCAGCGCGAAGACCATCTGCCGGCGATAGGGCCGCAGGAAGGGCGTGAGGCGCAGGAGGGGGCGCAGGTTCCGGCTCTTGGGACGGCGCCGGGCCTCGTCTTCATAGGGGTTGCTCATGGGCCGTGTTCTAGCGGATGGTGCAGAGAATGGAAGCGGGGGCCAGGGCGCTGGGGCAGGCCGCCGCAGCCTGTCCCCAGCCCGGGCGCGGCGGCCTTGCGCGTGCCCGGCAACTCCTGTATAGCCCCCGCCGAACCCGGAATTCGGACGTCCCCAGCGGGGTGTTTCCCGCCATCGAGAGAGTATTCGCCATGAAGCAAGGCATCCACCCCGACTACCACATGATCAACGTGGTCATGACCGACGGCACCACCTTCCAGACCCGCACCACCTGGGGCAAGGAAGGCGACACGATGAACCTCGATATCGACCCCAAGTCGCACCCGGCCTGGACCGGCGGCCAGCAGACCCTGCTCGACCGCGGCGGCCGCGTCTCCAAGTTCAATCAGAAGTTCTCGTTCCTCAACAAGTAATCCGTCCGCGCCGCGCGGAGATGCAGAGCCCGGCCGCAAGGCCGGGCTTTTTTGTTGGCCGGGCAATGGCGGCAACAAAAAAGGCGCCCCGCGGGGCGCCTTGAACATTCGGAGAGTGCCGTCAGCCGTCAGCGGCTGGCCTTGGCGGCCGACGGGGCTTCGCCGCCGTCATAGCCCGGAAGCTCCGGATCCTCGAGGTCGGGAACGTCGTCCTTGCCCGGGCCGCCCTTGGTGATGGGGGTGCTGAGCGAGGCAACCGACATGGCGGCAGAGCCGTCGCCACCCTCGGACGTGTCCTGAGCGGCCGAGGACGAACCGGGCGGCAGCAGGCCATAGGTCGAGGTCGATTCGTTGTGGAGGCGCTCTTCGGCGGCCTGGGCGGTGCCAGCCGACAGCATGAGCACCGATGCACCGCTCATCACGGTGAGCAGGGACAGAGCCCGCAGTGCCTTGAACGTCCTTGCCATCAACCTTACCTCTTCACCATGCAGAGCCGCGCGCTGGCAGAACTGCTATACGTAATCCTGCATAGTCAAATATACATGACGGCTAAAATTGCAAGCGAAAACGTAAATCCGCTTGAACGATATTCTCAGCATTTACAGCAGTATAAGTACCTAAGGTGGAAATTTCTCCACCAAGTTGAAAAGTCCGCCTACTGCGCGGACTTCTGCTCCAGCTTGCTGATGCGCTGGCGGATCATGTCGGCGCTGGAGGCCGGCGGATTGCGGGCGAGGGCGGCCTTGAAGTCGGCAATCGCGGCCTTGTCGTCCTTCTTCTGGGCCTCGATCATGGCGCGAAGCGAATAGAGACCCCAGCGGTCGGGCGCCAGGGCGATGGCCGAGGACAGGTCTGCGATGGCCTTGTCATGCTGCAGGGCGCGGTTGTAGCCGAGCGCCCGGAAGGCAAAGGCCTCCATCAGGCGCGGATCGAGTTCGATGGCCTTGGAGACATCCGCCATGATGAGGGCCTGGTCGGCCTGGGGATTGGCGGAGCCGACGAGGGCGCGCCGGTAATAGGCATAGGCCGTGTCGCTGGCGCTCGCCTGCTTGCCGTCGATCACGGCGGTGCAGGCCGCGAGAAGGGACGCGTTGGTCACCTGGGCGGTGCTGCGGCAGTCCTCGACCGCGCCGGCATGGGCGGCGGCGGACAGTCCGGCCAGCAGCAGGGCGGGGGCCAGGGCGCGGAGAATGGTGCGAAACGTCACGGGCGGGCCCTTCGTCAAATCAGCATGCCGGCGCAATAGACCACAGGCTCGGCGAGGTGGCAAACCGCTGCGGCGGTCAGTTGCGCGCGACGAGGCAGACGCCGCCGCGGGCGGTGAGTTCGCGGCACAGCTGCTGGGCCTCGGCACGGGTGTCGCGGCCGATCATCACCCGCACCATCTTGCGCCGGCCCATGGAGCGGTTGAGCTTGCGGATGACCAGCGGGTCCTCGTCCCTGATGATGTCGAAACGGTTGCGGATGACGCGGAAGGCCTGCAGTGCGCGGGCCTGGCTGAAGCCGCCGGTCAGCACCACGCCCCATGGCTTCCAGTTCGCCTGCTTCACCTCGACCGCCTGGGGCGAGAGTTCCCGCATCACCAGGCTGCGGCACTGGTCGGCAAAGCTGCCCTCCTTGCCCAGCGCCGGTATGTCGAAGCTGGCCTTGTCCTCCTTCCATTCGTCATGGCCGTGGCCGGTGATGGAATAGACGTAGTCCTGCGTCTCGTAGGGCAGGCCGCCCTTGCCCGAGAGCCATTTGCGCACCCGCTCCTCGCCGGCGTTGTAGGCCGCGGCGGCGAGCCCGAGGTTGCCGAAGCTGCTGCGCAGCTCCGCCAGATAGGCAATCGAGGCGGCCAGGGCCTTGTCGGTGTCGAACGGGTCATCGAGGCCACGGAGCTTCGCGGTACCGGGCATGAACTGGGCAATGCCCTGGGCGCCCTTGGGGCTCACCGCGCCGGGGTCGAACAGGCTTTCCTTCCAGATCAGCCGGGCGATGAAGGACTGCGGCAGGCCATGCTCCACGGCGCGGCTGTCGATGGCGGTGCAGACCTTCTCGGCAAAGCTCTTGCGCTCGTCCTCGGTCGAGGGCAGCGGCGGCGGTGCCGCGGCTGCCACCGTGGCGGCGGGCAGCAGGAAAAGCAGGGTTGCAAGGGTCAGTCGCTGGCGCAAGTGCAGGTCCGGTCTTTGACAGGAATGCTTCTGCCGTCAACGCGCCTGCAAGGCAACCGTCCGGAGTGACGTCAGCTGCGGGCGCCGAACACGGCCGCCAGCCGGTCCAGCTGGCTCGACACCGGGCTGGGGGCGGGGGCGGCCACCTCGGCCTTGGCCTGCATGTTCAGCATGGCGTCGAACTTGAGGACGCGCTGGTGCAGCGACAGCGAGCGCTCGATGATGTCGTTCAGCGCCGGCGGCAGCTGTTCCGACCCGTTGAGCGCCTTGCCGCGGCCGATGTCGGCCAGCGAAATGCGGTGGCGCTCCTTCTTCACGTCGTCCTGGCTCATTTCGCCCGCACCGATGGCGCGCTGGAGGAGCAGCCAGGAGGCAAGCTGCATCAGGCGCGTGGTCAGCCGCATGCTTTCGGTGGCATAGGCGACGGCGCCGTGGCGGTCGAGCAGGCGGGCATCCTGCCGGCCCGGACCATCAAGGTAGTTGGCGGTCTCCTCGACCAGGCCCATGCCCTCCCGGAACACCTTGTCGAATTGCTCGGACGCCGTGAAGCGCGACATGAAATCGACGGTGACGGAGGCTCTGGCGGACGGCATGACGGGAATTTCCTCGGGGCTCGCATTTGTCTTGGCACGGAGCTTCGAGCGATCATGAACCGGGTTGTAACCAAGGTCAATGATCGAGCGCTGCCCCGGAATTCCCAAAGCAAGAGCAGTGCCAGACCCAAAAAAAGCCGCGCAAGAGACGCGCGGCTTGAAAGTTTCAAACAGGGAGGCGTCAAACAGAGTGGTGGAGAACCACTCGGAGCAATCCGGTCAAGGATTACAGTTTCAGAGATTATCGTTAATTCCTTACCCAAACCTTAACAGGCGCAACCGGAGGGCCCGGCTTGTGCCAAATTGGGAGGCTCAGGAGCGAAAAAACGCGTCCGCGGCGTTTTTCGACGCCTGCTTGGACTGGATCGCCGCCTTCACCCGCTGGATTTCCGCCTCGAGCTGGCTCACCCGGTGTTCCAATTCGGACACCGACAGGAGGTCGAGGGCTTCGCCCAGCATGACGCCAGTGGGCTTTTTCGGCAGGTCTTCGAAACTCATGGGCGGCACTCCTTTGCGGCGCGGCCATTTTGTCATTGCGGGGGCATGGGGTTCAACCCAAACTGCGAGGACACGTGCCTCAAGAGGACCCTTGCCGATGAAAGACATGACCGCCATCGCCATCACCACCCCCGGCGGCCCGGACGCGCTGGTGCCGGTGACGATCCCCGTGCCGGTGCCGAAGCCCGGGGAAATCCTGGTCAGGGTGAAGGCGGCGGGGGTCAACCGGCCGGACGTGCTGCAGCGCCAGGGGGGCTATCCGCCGCCGCCCGGTGCCCCCGACACGCCAGGCCTCGAGATCGCCGGCGAGGTCGTGGCCTTGGGTGACGGCGTGAAGCGCTATGAGGCAGGCGACCGCGTCTGCGCGCTGGTGCCGGGCGGCGGCTATGCCGAATTCGCGGTGGTGCACGAGGACAACGCCCTGCCGGTTCCCCCCGGCCTCAGCTTCACCGAAGCGGCGGCCATCCCCGAAACCTTCTTCACGGTATGGACCAATGTGTTCGACCGCGGCCGCCTGAGGGAGGGCGAGACGCTGCTGGTGCATGGCGGCTCGAGCGGCATCGGCACCACGGCCATCATGCTGGGCAAGGCCTTCGGGGCGATCGTGGTGGTGACCGCGGGTTCGGCGGAAAAATGCCAGGCCTGCATCGCGCTTGGCGCCGACCTCGCCATCAACTACCGCGACCAGGATTTCGTTGCCGTGCTGGCCGACAAGGGCATCAAGCCCGACGTGATCCTCGACATGGTGGGCGGCGACTACATCGCCAGGAACCTGAAGGCCGTTGCCATGCACGGGCGCATCGTGATGATCGCCTTCCAGAAGGGTTCGCGCGTCGACGTGGACTGGATGCCGCTGATGCTGAAGCGGCTGACCTTCACCGGCTCCACGCTCAGGGCCCGCAGCGTGGCCGAGAAGGCGGAGATCGCGCGGGCGCTGGAACGCAACGTCTGGCCGCTGTTCGGGGCGGAACAGCTGAAGCCGATCATCTTCCGCACCTTCCCGCTCGCCGAGGCCGCCGCCGCCCATGCCCTGATGGAATCGAGCGAGCACATCGGCAAGATCGTGCTGGTCAACGGCTAGCGCAACAGGGCCCGAACGGCGCGCGCACGCTGCGCCAGGGCTCAGCCCTCCGGCGCAACCACCGCCTTGTAGAGGTGCCACGTCGCGTGCCCCAGCACCGGCAGCACCACCAGCAGGCCGAGGAACATCGGCACGAAGGCGAGGAAGGTGAGGGCCACCACGAGGATGCCGAAGCCGATCATCGGCACCGGGTTCTGCAGCACCGCCTTGAAGCTGTAGATGATGCCGGTGATGAGGTCGATCTCGCGGTCGAGCAGCAGCGGGATACCGACCACCGTGGTGCAGAACAGCACGAAGGAAATCGCCGCGCCGACGCCGGTGCCCACCGCGAGGAAGCCGATCCCCTCCGGCGTGGTTGTGACGATGTTGAGGAAGGCCTCGACCGACGAGAAGGACTTGAAGCCGAGGAAGATCGCCAGCAGCATGCGCACCTCGTAGAGCCACATCCAGAAGATGAACAGCACGACGAAGGCCATCCAGGCCACCTGGCGCTTGCGCTGGGCCAGGATCACCGTGAGGATCTCGCCGAAGTTCAGCGGTTCCCCCGCGGCGATGCGTCGGCTCGTTTCATAGAGGCCCACCGCCACGAAGGGCCCGATCAGCGGAAAGCCCACCGCGATGGGGATGATCCACCATGGCTCGTGATAGACCTTGAGCAGCAGGAAGATGGCGATGCCGCCCGCGGCATAGATGCCGCCGAAGAACAGTCCGATCAGCGGCGCCGTGCGGAAATCCCGCCAGCCCGCGGCGAGCGCGGCCCTCACATCGGCGAAGGAGATGGTGTTGATCTTCACCGCCGGTGGGCGCGGCGTGAAGGCAACGGAGTCTTCGCTGGTGGTGGTCATGGGCCCTCCGGTTTCCCGTTCCTGTTGTGGAGCGACAATGGCGCTTGGCGGCGCAGGGCGCAATCCGCTAGGGATGCAGCGCAACATAACGCAGAAGACACGATGACATCCGCCACACCGGCCCTGAAGGCCGCGCACGCGCGCTGGGCCGTCGCCGCCTCATTCCTGCTCATGGGCCTCCTCATCGGGGCCTGGGTGCCGCATGTGCCGCTCGCCAAGGAACGCCTGGGCGTGGGGCCCGGCATCTTCGGCCTGGCGCTGCTGTCGATCGCCGGGGGCGCGGTCATCGCCATGCCTACCGCGGGCGTGCTGATCAACCGCTATGGCAGCGCGCGCATGATCACGCTCACCGGCCTCATGTTCTGCGCCGCCTTCTTCGCGCCGGTGCTGGCGCCGACGCTCGCCACCTTCGCGCTGGGCGGCGCCCTCATGGGCATGGCCATCGGCAGCATGGACGTGGCCATGAACGCCCATGGCATCGCGGTCGAGAAGGCGATGAAGAAGCCCATCATGTCGATGCTGCATGGCGTCTACAGCGTGGGCGCCATGGCCGGCGCCTTCCTGGGCGGCGCGCTGCTGCAGGGCTTCGGCGAGATTGCGCAAACCGTCACCATGGTGGCGATCGCGCTGGTGCTGCTCATCGGGGCCACGCGCTTCTTCCTGCCGGGCAGCATCGACAAGGGCCTCTCGGGTTCGCATTTCGCCTGGCCGACGAAGGCCACCATCGGGCTCGGCCTGCTGTGCTACCTGGCACTGATGATCGAGGGCTCGATCATCGACTGGTCGGCGATCTTCATGCGCGAGACCTTCGCGGTGGAGGCCGGCATCGCCGCGCTGGGCTTCGCCGTCTACCAGGGTGGCATGGCGCTGTCGCGCCTCTCCGGCGACTGGATCAGGCTCAAGGCCGGGGCGGTGCGCATGGTGGCTGTCAGCGCGCTCCTGACCGCCGCGGGCACCGCGCTGTTCCTGGTGGCGCCGACACCGATGATCGCCATCATTGCCTTCTTCATCGCCGGTGTCGGCATCGGCAACGTGGCACCCGTGCTGTTTGCCGGCGGCGGCAGGCTGGAGCCCACGGCGCCGGGCCGCGGCATCGCCGCGGTGACGACGCTGGGCTATACCGGCTTTCTCTCCGGCCCGCCGCTGATCGGCTTCGTGGCGCAGGTGACGAGCCTGACCGCCGCCCTCTTCCTCACCGTCGTCGCAGCGCTTATCATCGCCGTGTTTGCACGTGCAGTGAAGGCAGCTGACACCTATTGAGGGGAGGGACGGCCATGGCGTTCAAAGGCAAGCGGGTGATCATCACCGGCGCGGGGCGGGGACTGGGGGCCGCGCTGGCCGTGGTGCTGGCCGACCAGGGGGCGGATCTTCTCATCACCGGCCGCAGCCGCGAAAACCTCACCGCGGTGGCGGAGGCGATCAAGAACCGCACCGGCCGCAAGCCCGAGGCGCGCCTCCTCGACATGGCGGATGCCTCCGAGGTGACGCTCTTCGCCAAGGGCCTGCGCGACGAGGGAAAGCCCGTCGACATCCTCATCAACAATGCCGCGCAGTGGCTGCCCGGCCGCATGACGGACCATGACGCACTGGCGATCAGCCAGACCATCTCGGCCAATGTCACCGGCACCATGCTGCTGACGCGCGGGCTGGTGCCGCTGCTCGAGAAATCCGGTGCCGGTGACATCATGACCATCGTGTCGATCTCGGGCCTTCCTAACACGCGGCTGCAGACGGCTTCCGTCGCCTATGCCGCCTCGAAGCAGGCGCAGGCGGCGATCAGCGACGGGCTGCGGCAGGAGCTGAAGGGCCGGCCGGTGCGCGTCCAAGCCGTCTTCCCGCCCTATATCGAGGACCTGTCGCCGCTCGACCCGGCCTGGGACAGGCCACGCGACGCGGCGTCCTCCGTCACCAATCGCGACATCGTCGAGACCATCCTCTTCGCGCTGGAGCGCCCGCGCCACGTGACGCTCGCTTCCATCATCATCGACCCGGACACCGGCGGCCTCGCCTGAGACGCCAACAGGAGCTGCCATCTTGAGATTGAAGAAACGCATCGCCATCGTGACCGGTGCCTCGCGCGGCATCGGCCTTGCCATCGCCGAGAGGCTGGCGAAGGAAGGGGCGAGCGTGGTGCTGGCCGACGTGCTCGACAAGGAGGGCAGGGCGGCCGCGAAGCGGCTGGGTGCCGCCTACAGGCATTGCGACGTGGCGAAGGCGGCCGACGTGAAGGCCCTCGTCGCCTTCACGGTAAGGAAGTTTGGCGCCCTCGACATTCTCGTCAACAATGCCGCCGTGTCGTCGAACACCGACTTTCTCGATGTGACGGAAGCCGAGTTCGACCGCGTCATCGGCATCAATCTCAAGGGGTCCTTCCTCATGCTGCAGGCCTCGGCACGGCAGATGCTGAAGCAGGCCGCCGCGGGCCGCAGGCCCGGGGCCATCGTCAACATGTCGTCGGTCAACGACACGCTGGCCATTCCCGGCATCGTCACCTACTGCATGTCGAAGGGCGGCGTCTCGCAGATGACGCGGGCCACCTCCATCGCGCTGGCACCCCATGGCATCCGCGTCAACGCCATCGGCCCCGGCACCATCGACACCGACATGGCGCGCGGCGTGCTGTCCGACAAGGCGGCCATGGACCGCGCCATGTCGCGCACGCCCCTGGGCCGTGCCGGCACGCCGGCCGAGGTTGCCGCCATCGCTGCCTTCCTGGTGTCGGAGGATGCAAGCTACGTCACCGGCGAGACCATCTATGTCGATGGCGGCCGCATGCCGCTGAACTACACGGTTCCGGTGAAGGCATGATCCGCGCCGGGCAGGTTGCCGATCTGCCCGCGCTCACCCGCATCCGCACGGCGGTGACGGAGAACCACCTCTCGGTCGAGGGCATGGCCGCACTCGGCATCACGCATCAGTCGATCGCTGCCGAGCTGAACGACGGGCACCTCGCCTGCTGGGTGGCGATGGAGGGCGATGCCATCGCCGGCTTCTCCATGGCCGACCGGCGCGACGGCTCGATCTTCGCGCTGTTCATGGATGCTGCGCATGAGGGCAAGGGCCATGGCAGCGCGCTGCTCCTGGCCTGCGAGCACTGGCTGAAGCGGCAGGGCCATGCCGAGGCACGGCTTTCGACGGAACGCGACAGCCGTGCCTTCGCCTTCTACCGCCGCCGCGGCTGGCGGGAAGCGGCAGCGGAGCCTGGCCAGCCGCAAGACGACGCTGCGCTGGTGAAGCAGCTCTAGCGCAACACGACCGCAGCACCCGCGTGGGAATTGCCACAGCGGGCGGGCGCCGGGTCGCCTATCCATTGACCATCGCTGTCACTGGAGAACCCCGATGAAGACCATCACGCTCGTGATTGCATCCGTTTCCGCCACGCTGCTCCTCTCCGCGGTCGCCGCGATGAGCGACACCGCGCCGGCTGTGAGGCTTGCCGCCGGAAACTGCCCGGCCACGCTGGCGGGCAAGGGGCAGGCCCCCGCCCTTCTCACCGTCGGCACCAATGCCAGGCCGGTCAACCGCTTCCGCTACAACTATGCGGATGTCACCAATGCCGGGAAGACCTTCGCCAGTGCGCAGGCAACACTGCCCGCCCCGGCGGCGGGCTGTGCAGGAGACGGCAAGACCATTGCGTCCATCATCGATTGAGGGGGTGCCTCAGCAGAGGGGCCGCTCCCTCCTGACCGTCACATCGGCCTCGCCGAATTCCCGCGCCAGCCTGTGCCCGGCATAGACGGCGTGCACGATCAGCCCCGGGGCACGCGCATCGCCGATGAGTGCGAGCGAGGCCAGGCCGTTGCCCTTCAGCGCATGGCAGAGCGCGTCGTCGCCATCACGCGATGTGACGGGCACGACGCGATCAGCCGCGATCTCGCGCGTGGCGCCGGAATAGGCGCAGCTCACGACAGCCACGCCCGGCCTCAGTCCGCTCACCAGCGCATTGACGATCACCGTCACGCCAAGCTCCAGCAGGCGCGCATGGGCGCGGTGCTGTTCGGCAGTGAGTTCCGACCAGGCCGCCACCTTGCCGGCGCTGGTGACGTAGGTGACCTGGGCGCCCTGACGGGCCAGATGCTCGGCGATGGCGGGTGCGAGATAGTAGTGGTCGTCGTCGAACACCACGGCGGCGCCCGTCACCGGGGTTGCCAGCACCTGCTCCGGTGCAAGAATTCGGGCATCGGCATAGGAGGCGATCGGAGCCCGGAAGCTCCGCCCGCGCCCATCGAGCCGCCAGCGGCTGCCGGTGGCCACCACGACATGGGGGATGCCGAGATCCATCACATCTTCGGGCGCCATGCGGCTGTCGCGGAAGATCTCGATGTTGGAAAGCTTGGAAATCTGGTGCAGCCGCCAGTCGCGCACGCGGGCCCATTCGGCAAGGCCCGGCAGCTTCGTCTCCCAGTTCAGCCGGCCTCCGGCGCTCAGACCCGCGTCGGCGATCTTCACCTCATGCCCGCGCCGGGCCAGCATCAGGCCGGCCTCGAGGCCGGCCGGCCCCGCGCCGACGATGAGCACCTGCTCACGCTGCTTCGCCACCGCGATCTGCTCCGGGTGCCAGCCGCGCCGCCACTCCTCGCCCATGGTGGGGTTCTGGGTGCAGCGGATGGCCGCGGCACTCGAGTTGTGCGCATAGCAGATGTTGCAGCCGATGCATTCGCGGATGTCGTCCTCGCGGCCCTCCGAAATCTTCCGCGGCAGGAACGGATCGGCGATCGAGGGCCGCGCCGCGCCGATGAAATCCACGATGCCGCGCTTCACCTGGCCCAGCATGGTTTCGGGCGAGGTGAAGCGCCCGACACTCACCACCGGCTTGCCCGTGACCTTGCGGACATGGGCGATGTGGGGTTCGAGCGAGCCCTCCTTCACGAAGCGCGAACCGCCCATTTCCTGGCTGTAGTCCGCGATGGTGACGTCGAAGAGGTCGACCAGCGGCGCCAGCGAGGCCAGCAGCTCCGCGCGCTCATCGAGGCCGCCGCCATCCTCGTTGTCGACCTCGATGCGCAGCGCCACGGCGCAACGGTCGCCGATGGCGTCGCGCGTCTCGGCCAGCACCTCGCGCAGCAGGCGCGCCCGCTGCATCAGGGTGCCACCATATTCATCGGTCCGCGTGTTCATGTCGCGGTCGAGGAACTGGTTCAGGATATAGGTGTGCGCGGCATAGACATAGACCACGTCGAGCCCCGCCTGCCTGGCCCGCAGTGCCGCCGCGCGGTGCCAGCCGCGGAAACGGCGGATGTCGTCGAGGTCCATCTTCGCGCATTGCCAGGGCGACTCGGCGGCGGGAAAGCTCGAGGGCGCCAGCGCCACCTCGCGCGAGAGGTTGTTGGAGGAACGGATGCCGCCATACCACAGCTCCGTTCCCGCAAGGCTGCCGTGCTCGTGCACGGCATCCGCCATCGCCGCCATGTTGCGCACGTCACCCTCGTCCCACAGGCTGGCGAAGGGATGCGGCACATCGTCAGACGACGGATGGATGGAGCAATACTCGGTGTTGACGACGCCCCAGCCGCCCGCCGCCTTGATGCCGCGCATCGTGGCAAGCGTCTGCGGCAGCTGGTAGCCCATGCCGGTGCAATGCGGCACCTGGTAGAAGCGGTTGGGTGCGGTCACCGGCCCGATCTTCACAGGCTCGAAGAGAATGTCGAAACGGCTGTCACGCGGCATGAAAAAAGCCTCTCCCTGATGGGGAGAGGCTAACAGCGTTCAGCGTGTTTCGGCAATCAGCCGACGCAGATCACCTGGCCGGTGAGCGCGCCATCGACGCTCTTCGCATAGGCAAGGCCCACGCGGGCGTTGGACACGGGCTCATGGCCGGGGAAGAAGCCGTCATATTTCGCCGCCGAGTCCTCGAGCAGGCCCGGGCTCACGGCATTGATGCGGATGCCGCGCGGCATCTCGATCGCCGCACCCCTGACGAAGGCGCCGATGGCGCCATTGACGGCGGCGGCATTGGCGCCCTGCCGCACCGGGTCACGGTCGAGGATGCCGCTGGTCAGCGTGAAGGAGCCATTGTCGTTCACATGGTCCATGCCGAGCAGCACGATGTTCACCTGGCCCATCAGCTTGTCGTCGAGGCCTTTCCGGAACTGCTCCGGCGTCATCGTCGCAACGGGGCCGAAATGCACGTGGCCGACGGTGGTGACCACCGCGTCGACCTTGCCGAGCTTCGCATACATGGCCTTCACCGAGGCCTCGCTCATCACGTCGACGGTGAGGTCGCCCGAGCTGCGGCCAGCGCGGATGATGTCGTGGCGGCGGCCGAGTTCGGCTGCCGCCGCCTTGCCAACCGTGCCGGAGCCGCCGACGATCAGGATGCGCATCTTATTCCTCGTCCTGCTGGCCGCGGCGCAGGGGCTTCAGCTTGGCGAAGACCGAGTCCGCGTCATACTGCGGCTCGGCCTCGCGCGGCGATGGCTCGGAGGGCGCGAAGGTCGGCTCGTCGTCGGCGTGAGCCGCGGCATGGGCCGCCGTGCCTTCCACTTCCGAGGCGGGAATGAGGGTGCGGACAGGCGCGGATTCATTTGCCGGCTTGCCCGCCTTGCGCGCCGCCTTCTGCACCGCGAAGTCGAGGTCGAGCTGCGAGCAGATGCCGAGCGACACCGGGTCGACGGGCTTGATGTTGCCGGCGTTCCAATGGGTGCGGTCACGCACCGATGCGATGGTCGACTTCGTCGTGCCGACGAGCTTCATCACCGCCGAATCCGGCAGTTCCGGGTGGTAGCGCAAGAGCCAGGCGATGGCGTCCGGGCGGTCGCCGCGGCGCGACACCGGCGTGTAGCGCGGGCCCGAGGTCGACTTCTGCACCTGGATGTTGACCTTCGACTCGAGGATCTTGAGGCGATACTCGGAATCCTTCTCGCCCTTCTCGATTTCCTCGCGGGTCAGCTGGCCGCCGGTGATCGGGTCCATGCCCTTGATGCCGGCCGCCACGTCGCCGTCGGCAATGCCCTTCACCTCGAGCTCGTGGAGATGGCAGAAATCGGCGATCTGGCGGAAGGTGAGGCCGGTGTTCTCGACCAGCCACACGGCGGTGGCCTTCGGCATCAGCGGTGTGCGGGACATTGGTCTTCACTCCTTGAGAACCGGTGTTTCAGGTTCCCTGTCTTTACGACAGCTTGTTGGGGATGGGTGAGATATAGAGGGGGCTGCCGTCTGGCGCAATCCCCGAATTTCACGCCCTGCGGGAGCTTGCCGGGGGCGCGGCCAGGGTGCAAAGGGGGGGCCATGACGCGCGCTCCGCTCCTTGCCGCAACGATTCTGCTGCTCTCCGCCCTGGCGGCGGGCGCGGCCACGCCGCTGAGCGAGCCGCGGCTGCGGCTTGCCCATGGCGCTGCCCACCAGCAGCCGCAGGTGGCGCTGACGCTGGATGCCTGCAGCGGCAAGGCCGACCAGCGGATTTTCGAGGCCCTGGTCGCCAACCGGATTCCCGCCACCGTGTTCGTCACCGCCCGCTGGCTGCGGCGCAACGGCGACTCGCTGAAACTGATGCTCGCCCATCCGGACCTGTTCCAGATCGAAAATCACGGGGCGCGCCACGTGCCGGCCATCAGCGTGCCGATGAAGGTCTATGGCCTTGCCACGGCGGGCTCCCCGGCACTGGTGAAGGCCGAGGTGGAGGGCGGCCGGGACGCCATCCTGGCGGCGACCGGCCATGCGCCGCGGTGGTTCCGCGGCGCGACGGGGCGCTATGACACGGCCGCCATGGCCGAGATCCGCGGCCTCGGCGAGGCCATCGCCGGCTACACGATCCGCGCCGATGACGGGGCCACGCTGCCGGCCGCAGCGGTGGCGAAACGCCTTGCCGCAGCGAAGGACGGCGACGTGATCATCGCCCATGTGAACAAGCCGGAGCGCCCGTCGGGTGCCGGGGTGGTGACGGGCATCCTGGCGCTCAAGGCGAAGGGCTTTGTCTTCGTGAAGCTCGGCGCGCCGCCCAGCCCGGCTCCGCTGCACGGCAGCTAGGCCGCCTTTTTCTCTTCACCGAAGGCGAAGCTCGTCATGCTGATCGAGCCCCAGGTGAAACTGCGGTGGATGGCATGGCCCGAGCCGCCGCCGGCCCCCAGTGCCACGAAGAGGGGCATCAGGTGCTCGGGCGTGGGATGCGCGATGCGCCCGCCCTGGGTATCGAGGACCCTCAGAAGTGACGCCTCGTCGCCCGCCTCGACGGCCGTGACGATGTAATCATCGACCGCCTTTGCCCAGTCCGGCGCCGGCGTGCCCTCCCGCGCGATGGCGCGCAGGTTGTGGACGATGGCGCCGGAGCCGACGATCAGCACGCCCTTGTCGCGCAACGGCGCGAGCGCCTTGCCCAGCGCCACGTTCTCCGCCGCCGACGCGCCATGGCGCAGCGACAGCTGGACGACCGGCACGTCGGCCCTGGGGAAGGCCAGCATCAACGGGATCCACACGCCATGGTCATAGCCGCGCCGCGCGTCCTCGGCGAAGGCGATGCCCGCCGCCTTCAGGGCATCCGCCACCTCTGCCACCACCGCGGCCGATGTGCGGGCTGGATAGGCCATGCTGTAGAGCCGGTCGTCGAAGCCGCCGAAATCATGGATCGTCGGGGGTGCCGCTGCCGTGCCGATGGTTGGCAGGCGGGCTTCCCAATGGGCGGAGATGACGAGGATCGCCCTCACGCCCGGAAAGCGCTTGCCCAGATCCTGGGTGAAGGCGCGGGCAGGGGTGGTGGACAGCGGCAGGTCCGGCGCGCCATGGGCGATGAACAGGGCGGGAAGCGTCATGGATGAACTCCTCTGATGGAGCTCAATCTAGGCCGCTCCGCCCGCCCGGTCATCGGGCAGGCGGGAAGGAGACTGCTTCCGCCGGGGGAGCAATCGCCGCCGCCCCGGCTGCGGCACGTGCGGGACGCCTAGACGCCGATCCCCTTCGAGCCCAGCGCGGCGCGGATCTCGTCGAGGATTGCCGGATCATCGATGGTGGCTGGCGTCTTGAACTCTTCCTTGTCGGCGATCTTGCGCATGGTGGCGCGCAGGATCTTGCCGGAACGCGTCTTGGGAAGGCGCGGCACGACCACAACGGTCTTCAAGGCCGCCACCGCGCCGATCTTCTCGCGGATGCGCTTCACGCATTCGGATTCGATCTCCGCAGCTGGACGCGCCACGCCGGATTTCAGCACCACGAAGCCCACCGGCACCTGGCCCTTGAGCTGGTCGGCAATGCCGATCACCGCCGTCTCGGCGACATTGGGGTGGCCGGCGAGCACTTCCTCCATGCCGCCCGTCGACAGGCGGTGGCCGGCGACGTTGATGATGTCGTCGGTGCGGGCCATGATGTAGAGGTAGCCGTCCTCGTCCATGTAGCCCGCATCCGCCGTCTCGTAATAGCCGGGGAAGTGCGAGAGGTAACTCTTGCGGAAACGCTCGTCGTTGTTCCACAGGGTGGGCAGGCAGGAGGGCGGCAGCGGCAGCTTCACGCAGATGGCGCCCAGTGTCCCACGCGGCACTTCATGGCCGCCTTCGTCGAGAACCTGGATGTCGTAACCCGGCATCGCCACGGTGGGCGAGCCGTGCTTGACGGGAAGCATGCCGAGGCCGACCGGATTGCCGGCGATGGCCCAGCCGGTTTCGGTCTGCCACCAGTGATCGATGACCGGGACCTTGAGCATCTCCTCCGCCCACTTCACCGTGTCCGGGTCGGCGCGTTCGCCGGCGAGGAACAGGGTGCGGAGCGACGTCAGATCATATTTGCCAATGAAGTTGCCATCCGGATCTTCCTTGCGGATGGCGCGGAAGGCGGTGGGGGCGGTGAAGAGCGCCGAGACGCCATAGTCCGCGATGACGCGCCAGAAGGTGCCGGCATCCGGCGTGCCCACGGGCTTCCCTTCGAAGACGATGGTGGTGGCGCCCTGCAGCAGCGGCGCATAGACGATGTAGCTGTGGCCGACGACCCAGCCCACGTCGGACGCGGCCCAGAACACCTCGCCCGGCTTGATGTCGTAGACATTGTCCATCGACCATTTCATTGCCACCGCGTGGCCGCCATTGTCGCGCACCACACCCTTGGGCTGGCCGGTGGTGCCGGAGGTGTAGAGGATGTAGAGCGGGTCGGTGGCCTTGACGGGCACGCAGTCGGCCTTGCGGCCGAAGCCCCGGGCGACATGGCAGATGCCGTCCCAGTCATGGTCGCGGCCGGTCTTGAGCTCGGCCTGCACCTGCTCGCGCTGGAAGACGACGCAGGCCTCGACCTTGTGCGCCGCGATGTCGAGGGCCTGGTCGAGCAGGGGCTTGTAGGCGATGACGCGGCCCGGCTCGATGCCGCAGGAGGCGGTCATGATCACCTTGGGCTTCGAATCATTGATGCGGGTGGCGAGCTCCGGCGGCGCGAAGCCGCCGAAGACGACGGAGTGGATGGCGCCGAGGCGCGCGCAGGCAAGCATGGCGAAGAGCGCCTGCGGGATCATCGGCATGTAGAGGATGATGCGGTCACCCTTGCGGACACCGAGATCCTCCAGGGCTGCGGCCAGCGTCGCCACCTCGTCGAGGAGCTGGTTGTAGGTATACGTGGCCTTGGCACCGGTGATCGGGCTGTCATAGATGACGGCGAGGCGCTCGCCGTTGCCCGCCTTCACGTGGCGGTCCACCGCGTTCCAGCAGGTGTTGAGCTCGGCGCCCACGAACCAGCGGTCGAGGCCATCGACCCTGGCATAGACGTCGGTCCAGGGCTTCACCCAGTCCACGCCCCCGGCGGCGCCCGCCCAGAAGCCGGCGGGGTCCTGTTTCCAGGCGGCATAGGTCTCGTGATAGCGGCTCATTCTGGCTCCCTCCCTGGGGCGGAATTTGGCGTCTTTATCCGCCGCCGGGCGGGCGGAATCGAGTTAGCAATTGGTCGCGTGCCGGGTGGCCCCGCCCGGCTTTGACGGCGGATTGGAAAGGGTTAGAACTGTCGCCGAACCAGCCGAAGGGTGCCCGGATGTCCGCCTACGAGACCGACCTCGACAAGAACCCCGCCAATTACCAGCCGCTGACGCCGCTGACCTTCCTCGCGCGCTCGGCCGCCGTCTATCCGGACCAGGCGGCAATCATCCATGGCCGCCAGCGCACCACCTATGCGCAGTTCTATGCGCGCTGCCGCCAGCTGGCCTCGTCGCTCGCCAAGGCGGGTATCAGGAAGGGCGAGACGGTGTCCGTGCTGCTCGCCAACACGCCCGCCATGCTCGAATGCCATTACGGCGTGCCGATGACGGGGGCGGTGCTGAACACGCTGAACACTAGGCTCGATGCGCCCACCATCGCCTTCTCGCTCGGCCACGCCGAGGCGAAGGTGCTGATCGTCGACAAGGAATTCTCGAAGCTCGCCAGGGATGCGCTGGCCCTGATGGAGGGCCAGCACCCGATCGTCATCGACTATGTCGACCCCGAATTCCCGGTCGACGGCGAGCGCGTGGGCGCGATCGACTACGAGCAGTTCGTGGCGAGCGGCGACGCCTCCTTCGCGTGGCTGTGGCCGGCTGATGAGTGGGAGGCGATCTCGCTCAACTATACCTCCGGCACGACGGGCAATCCGAAGGGCGTGGTCTATCACCACCGCGGCGCCTATCTCCTGGCACAGGGCAACGTGCTCACCGCGTCGATGCCCAAGCATCCGGTCTATCTCTGGACGCTGCCGATGTTCCACTGCAACGGCTGGTGCTTCCCGTGGTCTCTCTCGGTCGTCGGCGGCACGCATGTGACGCTGCGCTGGGTGCGGCCGAAGTTGATCTGGGAGGCGCTGTCCGAACACAAGGTCACCCATCTCTGCGGGGCGCCCATCGTGATGTCGACGATCCTCAACGCACCGGCGGAGGACAAGCGGGTGCTGTCGCAGAAGGTCGAGTTCTTCACCGCCGCGGCCCCGCCGCCGGAGGCGGTGCTGGCGGCCATGTCGGAACAGGGCTTCAACGTCACGCATCTCTATGGCCTCACCGAGACCTATGGCCCTGCCGTGGTCAATGACTGGAAGGATGACTGGAACCTTCTCGATGGGCCGAAGCGCGCGCAGAAGAAGGCGCGGCAGGGTGTGCGCTACCACGCGCTCGAGGACCTGACCGTGATGGACCCCGAAACCATGCAGCGCGTGCCGGCCGATGGCGAGACCATGGGCGAGGTGATGTTCCGCGGCAATATCGTGATGAAGGGCTACCTCAAGAACCCGAAGGCTTCGGCCGAGGCCTTCCGCGGCGGCTGGTTCCATTCGGGCGACCTCGGCGTGCTGCACCCCGATGGCTATATCCAGCTGAAGGACCGCTCGAAGGACATCATCATCTCGGGTGGCGAGAACATCTCCTCGATCGAGGTGGAGGACGTGCTCTACAAGCACCCGGCGATCCAGGCGGCCGCCGTGGTGGCGCGGCCCGACGAGAAGTGGGGCGAAACACCTTGCGCCTTCGTCGAACTGAGGCCCGGCAAGCAGGCCACGACGGAAGAGATCATCGCGTGGTGCCGCGAGGGACTGGCCCATTTCAAGGCGCCGAAGTACGTGGTGTTCACCGAACTGCCGAAGACCAGCACGGGCAAGATCCAGAAGTTCAAGCTCCGCGACATGGCCAAGGACGTGTGAGGCGCGCGCTGGTCCTCACGCGGGCCGCGGCGAGATGGTGCATCCCCCTGACCGTCACCCCGGCGAAAGCCGGGATGACGGAGCTTGAGGGAGCCTACTCCGCCGCCTCCATGTAGTTCGCCATGGGCGGGCAGGTGCAGACGAGGTTGCGGTCGCCGAAGACATTGTCCACCCGCGCCACCGGCGGCCAGTACTTGTCGTTCGGGTACCCCTTCAGCGGGAAGAAGGCCTTCTCCTTCGAGTAGGGGTGCTTCCAGTCGCCGAGCAGCAGGCGGTGGGTGTGGGGCGCGTTCTTCAGCACGTTGTCGAGCTTGTCGGCTTTCCCCTCTTCCACCTCGGCGATCTCTTTCCTGATCTCGATCATTGCGTCGCAGAAGCGGTCGAGCTCGCGCTTCGACTCGGACTCCGTCGGCTCGATCATCAGCGTGTCCGGCACGGGGAAGGACATGGTGGGGGCGTGGAAGCCATAGTCGACGAGGCGCTTGGCCACGTCCTCGACCGACAGGCCCGTGCGCTCCTTCAGCCAGCGCAGGTCGATGATGCACTCATGCGCCACGAAGCCGCCGGGGCCCTTGTAGAGCACCGGGAAATGCGGATCGAGCCTCCTGGCGATGTAGTTGGCGTTGAGGATCGCCATCATCGTCGCCCGGGTCAGCCCTTCGCCGCCCATCATGGCGATGTAGGTCCAGGAGATCGGCAGGATCGAGGCCGAGCCCCAGGGTGCGGCAGAGACCGCGCCCTGCGACTGGTCCTTGCCTGCCGCGGGGTTCACACCCGTGACCACGCCATGGCCCGGCAGGAAGGGCGCCAGGTGCGCCTTGACGCCTATCGGCCCCATGCCCGGCCCGCCGCCGCCATGCGGAATGCAGAAGGTCTTGTGCAGGTTCATGTGGCAGACATCCGCCCCAAGCTCCGCCGGCCTGACGAGGCCGACCTGCGCATTGAGGTTGGCGCCGTCGAGATAGACCTGGCCGCCATTGGCATGGACGATCCCGGTGATCTCCTTGATCGCCGTCTCGAACACGCCATGGGTCGACGGGTAGGTGATCATCAGCGCCGCGAGGTGATCCTTGTGCTCCTCGGCCTTCTTCTTCAGGTCCGCGACATCGACGTTACCATGCTCGTCGCAGGCCACGACCACCACCTTCATGCCCGCCATCACGGCCGAGGCCGGATTGGTGCCGTGCGCCGAGACGGGGATCAGGCAGACGTCGCGCTGCGTGTCGCCGCGCGACCGGTGATAGCCGCGAATGGCGAGAAGCCCCGCATATTCGCCCTGGCTTCCGGCATTGGGCTGCAGCGACACGGCGTCGAAGCCGGTGATCTCCGCCAGCATCTCTTCCAGCTCTTCGAAGAGCTGCATGTAGCCCTGCGCCTGCTCGAGGGGCGCGAAGGGATGCAGCATCGAGAAGCTGCGCCAGGTGACGGGGATCATCTCCGTCGTGGCATTGAGCTTCATGGTGCAGGAGCCGAGCGGGATCATCGCCTGGTCGAGCGCCACGTCCTTCACCTGCAGGTGGCGCAGGTAGCGCAGCATCTCGGTTTCCGAATGATACATCGAGAAGACCGGGTGCGTGAGATAGCTGGACGTGCGGCGCAGCGGCTCGGGGATCGTTTCCTTCACGCCCTTGTCGATCTCGTCGATCGACGCCTTCTCCAGCGCATCGGTCCTGAACACGGTCAGGAGCCGTTCGAGTTCCTGCCGGCGCACCGACTGGTCGAAGGAGACCCCCAGGTGATCGGCATCGACGAAGCGCAGGTTGATGCGCTTCTCCTTGGCCTTGGCCCACAGCGCGTGCGCCCGGCCCGGGGCATGGATGGTCACCGTGTCGAAGTAGCTCCTGGTCACCACCTCATAGCCGTAGCTCGTCACCGCGGCGGCGAAGATTTCCGCCATGCGGTGGGTGCGTTCGGCCATCTTCCGGATGCCCTTGGGGCCGTTGTAGATGGCGAACATGGCGGCGATGACGGCGAGCAGTACCTGCGCGGTGCAGATGTTGCTCGTCGCCTTCTCGCGGCGGATGTGCTGCTCGCGCGTCTGCAGCGCCATGCGCAGCGCCCGGTGGCCCTCGGCATCGACCGAGACGCCGATGACGCGGCCCGGCATCGAGCGCTTGTATTCGTCCCTCGTCGCAAAGAAGGCGGCATGCGGGCCGCCATAGCCCATGGGCACGCCGAAGCGCTGGGCCGAGCCGATGGCGATGTCGGCGCCGAGTTCACCGGGCGGCGTCAGCAGTGCGAGTGCCAGGAGGTCGGTGGCCATGATGGCCAAGGCGCCTGCGCCATGGAGCTTCGAAATCACGCCGCGGAAGTCGCGCACCTCGCCCGAGGAGCCGGGGTAGGAGAGAAGGGCGGCGAAGACAGTCTCCGGCTTCAGGTCCTTCATCGGATCGCCGATGACGACGTCATAGCCGAAGGCGCGGGCCCGGGTCTCGATCACGCCGATGGTCTGCGGGTGCGTGTCCCTGTCGACGAAGAAGGCGTTGGCCGTGGTCTTCACCACGCGCTTCGCCATGCTCATGGCCTCGGCCGCCGCCGTGCTCTCGTCGAGCAGCGAGGCATTGGCGATTTCGAGGCCCGTCATGTCGATGATCATCTGCTGGTAGTTCAGCAGCGCCTCGAGGCGGCCCTGGCTCACCTCCGCCTGGTAGGGCGTATAGGCCGTGTACCAGCCGGGGTTCTCCAGCACGTTGCGCAGGATCACCTTGGGCGTGACGGTGCCGTAGTAGCCCATGCCGATCATCGAGACGAAGACGTCGTTGCGATCGGCCATCTTGCGGAGATAGGACAGGGCAGTCCGCTCCGGCATGGCCTTCTTCAGGGCCAGCGGACGCCGGGCACGGATATTCTCCGGCACGACCTTGGCGATGAAGTCCTCGAGCGACCTGGCGCCGAGGCTTCTCAGCATCTCGGCGGTGTCGGTGTCATCCGGCCCGATGTGGCGGGCGATGAAGTTCGCGCCGGGTTCGAGCTCGGCGAAGGTGAGGCGGGTGGCCATGATCGTTATCCGTTCACCAGCTTGTCATAGGCGGCCTTGTCCATCAGCTCGTCGAGCTCGGACGGGTTGGAGAGCTTCACCTTCATGAACCAGGCACTACCCTCGGCCTCGCGGTTGACGAGTGCGGGATCTCCTTCGAGCTCCTTGTTGATCTCGACGACCTCGCCGGAGACCGGCACATAGACCTCGCTCGCGGCCTTGACGCTCTCGACGACGGCGGCCTGCTCGTGGGCGGCGACCTTCTTTCCGATGGCGGGGAGTTCGATGAACACCACGTCACCCAGCTGCTCCTGCGCGTGGTTGGTGATGCCGATGGTGGCGATGCCGTTCTCGACGATCACCCACTCATGGTCCTTGCTGTACTTGGCGGTCATGTGGAGAGGCTCCTAGCGTTTGAAGCGGTTGGGGATGAAGGGAAGCGAGACGATCGCGGCGGGCATGGGTTGCCCGCGCACGACGAGATTGATTTTCGTACCCGGCGCGGCGCTTGCCGTTTCGACATAGCCCATGGCGATGGGCCCGCCGACCGAGGGGCCGAAGCCGCCCGACGTGACCTTGCCGATCTCGCGGCCGGCTTGATCGGTAATGACGGTGCCGTCACGCGCCGGGGCACGGCCCTCGGGCCGGATGCCGACGCGCTTCCGTGCCGTGCCGCTGGCCAGCTCCTTCTGCACGCGGGCTGCGCCGATGAAGCCGCCCTCGCTGCGGCGGCGCTTCTGGATCGACCAGACGAGATCGGCCTCGACCGGCGAGGTCGCCTCGTCCAGCTCATGGCCATAGAGGCAGAGGCCGCCTTCCAGGCGGAGCGAATCACGCGCGCCGAGGCCGACGGGCTTCGCCAGCGGGTCGGAGAGCAGCAGGTTCCACAGTTTCGAGGCGTCGGCATTCGCCACCGAGATTTCGAAACCATCCTCGCCGGTATAGCCCGAGCGCGAGACCTGGGCGCTGATGCCGCCGATCTCGACATCGGCGTAATGCATGAAGGGAATGTCCGTCACCGCGGGCGCCAGCTTCGCCAGTGCTTCCTCCGCCTTGGGGCCCTGCAGGGCCACCAGCGAAAGATCGTCGCGCCGCGTGAGCGTCACGTTGGATGGCAGGTGCTTCTGCATCCAGGCGTAATCGTGTTCCTTGCGGCCGGCATTGACGACGACATAGAGCGTTCCGTCCTTGGCATGGCGGGTGATCATCAGGTCATCCAGCGTGCCGCCCTCATCGTTCAGGAACTGCGAGTAGCGCTGCTGGCGCGGCTTGAGGCTCGTGACGTCCGCCGGCACCAGCGCCTCCATGGCCTTCGCCACGGTGTCGAAATCCGCGCCCTCGATCAGGCACTGGCCCATGTGGGAGACGTCGAAGAGGCCGGCATTCTCGCGCGTCCAGTTGTGCTCGGTGAGGATGCCGGACGGGTATTGCACCGGCATGTCATAGCCGGCGAAGGGCACCATGCGGGCCCCCAGCCTCACGTGATCGTCGTAAAGGGATGTTCGTTTGGGAGCGTCTTCGCTCATGCTTCAAGTCTCCGGACAAGGAATGGCCAGACCCGGCGAAACCGGATCTGCCCCCTCTGTACGAGACCTGAGAGATTTCACATCCGGTCACTCCGACACCGGATGCTTGCTCCTTCGGTGAGCGGGCGCTGTCGTGAACCCGCTGCTCTCCAGAGTTCGACCTTATGCCCTGCCGGTCCTTTTGCCTGAGAGTTTCCGGGGCGGTTGCTCCTTCGGCGCCGGGGCTGGGCCCGGTCTCTTCCGCACAGGGCACTGTGCTGAACGCGTTGCAACCTATGCTCATTCGCGCCCAAGTCAAGCAGGCCTGACGTCAGAGCTGATCTGTGGAAAAGACACCGGGCAGGCTGACTTCCAGCAGTTCGAGATCACCGGAGGCTGCGGAATAGCGCGTCCGGAGGCCGGGCGGGATGACGAAGGCATCGCCTGCCTGCAGGGGGAAGGGTTCCTTGCCCTCGCCCTCCAGCACCATCGATCCCTTCATCACGAAGGTGAACAGGATGTCGCCGTGGTGCAGCGTCCAGCGCGTTTCGCCGCCATCGGGGCGGAGCACGAGGACCGAGGCGACGCCCCTGGTGTTCTCGCTGATCGTCGTGTCCCGTGCCAGGAAGCCGGGCAGGCGCGACGTCCGGAATTCCCCCTTCGCCCCGACATTGTGGACGAAGCGCTGGCCCTGCCATTCGCGCTCGGGCCTCACCTGTGCGGTGGGCAGTGTCATCTGGTGGTCGATCTCGGTGACGTG
Source organism: Aestuariivirga litoralis (assembly GCF_003234965.1). GTDB lineage: Bacteria > Pseudomonadota > Alphaproteobacteria > Rhizobiales > Aestuariivirgaceae > Aestuariivirga > Aestuariivirga litoralis. The sequence continues at coordinate 358,365 of NZ_QKVK01000001.1, read as the reverse complement.
CTCCGCCGGGACGCCGATCTCGATCACCTCGATGCCGTCGCTGGCCTCCAGCACGCGGTGGCGGATCTCGGGGGGCTGGATGAAGCAGTCGCCCGCCGTGAGCCGGATCGGCCCGCCCTGGTCCTCGTAGACCACGTCCACCCAGCCCTTGATGCAGAAGATCAGCTGGAAGCCGACCTTGTGGAAGTGCACCATGTCCGGCACCGGCCCGCCATCCGGGATGCGGATATGCGAGGCAATCATCGCGCCGCCCAGCCGCGATGGCACGAGGTCGCGGTAGAGCATGCCCGCCCGCCCGATCACCCAGGGCGCCTGATCGGCCAGGCGGCGGACCACGAAGGCATGCTCGGTCTTCGGCAGCACCAGCCGCGGGTTCAGTTCGTCGATCTCGACCAGGGTGCCGTTGGGGGCGGTGAGCACGCGCTGGCCGCCCGCGAAGCCGTCCGGATCCTCGGTGAGAATCCGGATCGTGCCGGGCGGCTCCGCCGCCCCCTTCTCGATCCGCAGCCTGAGGCCATGGCCGGAGAGCACGGCGATCTCGGGGTTGTCGGCCGGGTAGATCATGTCCAGCCGCATCTTCAGGGTTTTCGTGAAGAAGGGCAGGTCGTCGCGGAGTTCATGCGTGGGCAGGCGGATTTCGGCGCGGGTTTCGGTCATGGGGCGATTTGAGGGGGAGCCTGCGGGGGCGTCAAGCACAGATGGTTGACATCGCCCGCCTCCCCCCGCATCTGTTGGCCATGACGAAGCCCCCTCTCAAAGTCCTGCTCGCGGCCCCGCGCGGTTTCTGTGCGGGCGTGGTGCGGGCGATCGACATCGTGGAACGGGCGCTGCAGCTTTACGGTGCACCGGTCTATGTGCGCCACGAGATCGTGCACAACAAGTTCGTGGTCGATGACCTGAAGGCCAAGGGCGCCATCTTCGTCGAGGAGCTCGACCAGATCCCCGACGGCGACCGGCCGGTGGTGTTCTCCGCCCATGGCGTGCCGAAGTCGGTGCCCGCCGCCGCGACGGCACGCCACATGTTCCAGCTCGATGCCACCTGCCCGCTCGTCACCAAGGTGCACATGGAGGCGCAGCGCCACCATGCCGAGGGCTTCGAGATCATCCTCATCGGCCACAAGGGCCACCCGGAGGTGATCGGCACCATGGGGCAATTGCCGCCGGGCGCCGTGGTGCTGATCGAAACGGCGGAGGATGTCGCGAAGCTTCAGGTGAAGGACCCGCAGAAGCTCGCCTACGTCACCCAGACCACGCTTTCGGTCGACGACACCAGGGACGTGATCGCAGCCCTGCAGGCCCGCTTCCCCGCCATCAAGGGCCCCTACAAGGAAGACATCTGCTACGCCACCACCAACCGGCAGGAAGCGGTGAAGGCCATTGCACCCAAGGTGGACCTGCTTCTCGTGGTGGGTGCTCCCAATTCCTCGAACTCGCGCCGCCTCGTCGAGGTGGGCGAGCGCGAGGGCACGCCGCGCTCGATGCTGGTCCAGCGCGCCTCCGAACTCGACTGGCCGACCCTTCAGGGTCTCTCCACCATCGGCATCACGGCGGGGGCTTCCGCACCGGAACTGCTGGTGAACGAGATCATCGATGCCTTCCGCGCCCATTATGACGTCACCGTCGAGACGGTGACGCTGCGCGAGGAGAACGTCTCCTTCAAGCTGCCGCGGGAACTGCGCGAGGCACCAGCCACGCCATGACCGCGAACAAGGTGATCGTGCATACGGACGGAGCCTGCTCCGGCAATCCGGGCCCCGGCGGCTGGGGCGTGATCCTCGACTACAACGGCACGCGCAAGGAACTCTCCGGCGGCGAGGCCCAGACCACCAACAACCGCATGGAACTGATGGGCGCCATCTCGGCGCTGGAGGCGCTGAAGCGCCCCTGCGAGGTGGAGATGCATGTCGATTCGCAGTACGTGAAGGACGGCATCACCAAGTGGATCCATGGCTGGAAGAAGAACGGCTGGAAGACTGCGGACAAGAAGCCCGTCAAGAATTCCGAACTCTGGCAGCGCCTCGATGATGCGCTGAAGCTGCACAAGGTGAGCTGGCACTGGGTCAAGGGCCACGCGGGCCATGACGAGAACGAGCGCGCCGACGAACTGGCGCGCGAGGGCATGGCGCCGTTCAAGCGGCGCCCCTAAGTCCCGTCACCCCGGCGAAAGCCGGGGCCCAGCTTTGGTTCAGCATGCATGGAAAGAAAGCTGGGTCCCGGCTTTCGCCGGGATGACGGCATAGAGAATTATTTCGATCGTCCCTTCGCCACGTCCTCCGCCATCGGGCACAGGATCTCGAACATCATGGTCACGCCCGCATGGGCCGTCACCCCTGACGGATCAAACGGCGGCGACACCTCCACCACGTCGCCACCGACGATGTGCAGGCCCCGCATCTCGCGCAGCATCTGCTGCGCCTGGAAAGTGGTGAAGCCGCCGATCTCCGGCGTGCCGGTGCCCGGCGCATAGGCCGGGTCGAGGCAGTCGATGTCGAAGCTCACATAGGTTGGGCCATCGCCGACGATCCTGCGGGCCTCGGCCATGATGGCCTTGGGGCCCTTCTCCATCGCCTCCTCGATGCGCACGAGGCGGACACCCATCTTCTCGCCCCATGCGAAATCATCGAGGTCGTACATCGAGCCGCGCAGGCCGATCTGGATGGTGCGCTTCGGGTCGAGCACGCCTTCCTCGATGGCGCGGCGGAAGGGCGTGCCGTGGGTGTATTTGAAGCCGCCGAAGTAGCCGTCATAGAGATCCGTGTGGGCATCGAAATGGATCATGCCCACCGGCTCCTTCTCGCCCACGGCGCGCAGCACGGGGAGCGAGCAGAGATGATCGCCCCCCGCCGAGAGCGGGCGGATGCCCTTGGCGACGAGCTTCTTGAAATAGGTCTCGACCCGCTTCAGGCCGTCCATCACGTCGGCCGGGTTCACCGGGCAGTCGCCGAGATCGGCGATGTTGGCGAGCTGCGAGGGCACCACATGCGAGGTCTGGTGCATGGGCCGCACCATGGAGGAGGCATCGCGCATCTGGCGCGGCGCATGGCGCGGGCCCGGGCGGTTGGTGGTGCCGCCGTCCCACGGGATGCCGACCATGCCGATGTCGATGCCCTGCGCCTGGTCGAGGTCGACATGCGGCATGCGCATGAAGGTGGCGATGGCGCCGAAGCGCGGCGTGACCAGCCCGGACAGGGGCTTGTTGAACTCATTCATCGTGTGACCTCAGTTCTTGATGACCAGCTTGCGCGGCGTCCTGCACAGGCATTCGACGCCGCCGGGAGTGATGAGAATGGACTCCGACAGTTCCAGCCCGCCGTCGTCGAGCCAGAGTGCGGGCATGAAATGCAGCGTCATGTTGGGCTCCAGCACCGTCCTGTCGCCGCGGCGGATCGACAGCGTGCGCTCGCCCCAGTCCGGCGGGTAGGACAGGCCGATCGAATAGCCGGCACGCGAATCCTTGTGGAAGCCGCGCTTCTGCAGCGTGCCGAAGAAGGCCTCCGCCACCTCGCCGCAGGTGATGCCGGGCCGGCACTTCTCGAGCCCCGCCTCGGTTGCCTCCGACACGGCACTTTCGGCATCGAGGAACTTCTGCGGCGGGGTGCCGAGATAGACGGTGCGCGACAGCGGCGCGTGGTAGCGGCGATAGCAGCCGCCGAGCTCGAAGAAGGTGCCTTCGTTGTTGTTGAAGGGCCGGTCGTCCCAGGTGAGGTGCGGCGCCGTGGCATCAAGCCCCGACGGCAGCATCGGCACGATGGCGCAATAGTCGCCCCAGTGGCCATTGGCACCGAGTGCCGCCTGCTTCTGGATCTCGGCCACCAGCACGTTCTTCGGCAGGCCGGGCTCGACGAGCTCGATCACCCTGGCATGCATGGCGTCGACGATGGCCGCCGCGCGGCGGATGAAGGCCACCTCGTGGTCCGACTTGACCATGCGCTGCCAGTTGACGAGGCCCGTCGCGTCGACGAAGGAGGCGGTATCGAGCTGGCTGCGCAGCGTTTCCCAGGCCGAGGCCGAGAACCAGTAATTGTCCATCTCGACGCCGATGCGGCCCTGGTCCCAGCCGCGCTCGCGGATCACCTGCGCCAGCTGCTTCATCGGGTGCTTCAGCGGGTTCTGCACGTAGGTGTCGTCGTAACCGACGATGTTGTCGTGGTGCATGAAGACGGTGCGCTTGGCGCCTTGCGCGTCCATGCCGCGGCCCCACCAGACAGGTTCGCCCTCAAGCGACAGGAGCACGCCCTGGTGGACATAGAAGGACCAGCCATCGTAGCCCGTGAGCCAGGCCATGTTGGAGGGGTCGGAGACGAGGATGAGGTCCAGCCCCTTCGCCTCCATGGCCTTGCGCGCCTTGGCGATGCGCCGGCGATACTCGTCCTCGGGGAAATGCAGCGTCACGTTCGTCATGGCTGGCATGATGATACGGCGGGACGTTCTTGCGCAAGTACCAGCGCCCGGCTTAACTGGAGCCATGAGCAAGGATTTCGACGTCATCGTCATCGGCGCCGGCATTGCCGGGGCCTCCGCCGCGGCACACCTGGCGGCCACGCACCGTGTGGCCATCTGCGAGATGGAGGACCGGCCGGGCTACCACACCACCGGGCGCTCGGCGGCCATGTATGAGCCCAATTACGGCTCGCCGCCCATGCTGGCGCTGACGCGCGCCGCGGGGCCGGAGTTCTGGGCTGGCGGCTTCCTCGCCAAGCGCGACACCATCTTCTTTGCGCCACCGGAGCAGGAGGCGCAGTTCCAGCGCCTGATGGGCCTGCAGAAGGGCATGGAGGAGATTTCGGTGGCGGAGGCCAAGCGCCGCTTTCCCTTCCTGCAGGATGGCTATGCGCGCTGGGCGGTGCTCGACGCGCACACCGCCGATATCGACGTCGACGCCCTGCACCAGCACTACCTGAAGCTGTTCCGCCAGAACGGCGGCGAGATGCACTGCGAGCATGCGGTGACCGCGCTGGAGAAGAACGGCGGCTGGACGGTGCGCACCAAGTCCGAAACGCTCCGGGCACGGATCATCGTCGATGCCGCGGGCGCCTGGGGTGACGTGGTGGCGGAGATGGCGGGGCGGAAGAAGATCGGGCTGCAGCCCAAGCGCCGCTCCATGGCGGTGGTGCCCGGCCCCGAGGGCGAGGACTTCATGAGGTGGCCGATGGTCGGCGACGTGGGCGAGACATGGTACTGCAAACCGCAATCGGGCAAGCTGCTGATCTCGCCCGCCGAGGCGACGCCGGTGGACCCGCATGACGCCTATGCCGACGACATGACGCTGGCCGAGGGCATCGCGCGCTTCCAGGAGGCGGTGAACTACGAGGTGACGCGGGTTGAGCGCACATGGGGGGGCTTGCGCTCCTTCGCGCCCGATGGCTGCCCGGTGGTGGGCTATGACAACAGGAACGACGGCTTCTTCTGGCTGATCGGGCAGGGCGGCTATGGCATCCAGTCCTCGCCCGCGCTGTCGCGCCTTGCGGCAGCGCTGGTGCGCGGCGAGGCGCCGCCGGCCGACATCATGGACGAGGGGCTGGTACTGGCGGAGATCTCGCCGGAGCGCTTCGCCTGAGGACTGCCGGGCCTGTCCGGGTTACGGAAAATAATCCTTGACTTTAATTCCTAGATGTGCTAGACGGCAGGCGGAACGTGCCTGCTGCTGATTGACATGGTGAATCCGATTTTTCCCGGTCCGCGAAGGTCCGGCGTCCGGCGGGGGCCGGAGGCGGCGGCGGCGTGTTGGCGCTACTTCGTGGCGACGGGGGTGAAGGCATCGGCCCGCGCCTGGGCCTCCTGCTTCTGGGCTTCGGTGAGCTTGGCCAGCAGCGAGTCCAGCTCGGCGTCGCCGCGGCCGCCCTTCGCTGCGAGGATATTCCATTTCATGGCTTCGACGGGGTCTGCCGCGACCCCCTTGCCGAAGAGATAGAGGCGCGCCGCGCGGTTCTGGGCGATCGGGTTGCCGCGCCTGGCGGACAGCACCAGCCACTGCGCGCCGATCTTCTCGTCCTGCTGCACGCCCTCGCCACGGAAGACGAGCACGCCGTAATCCAGCATGGCGTCGGGGTTGCCCTTGTCGGCGGCGGCGCCGATGAGGGCGGCGGCCTTCACCGGGTCCCTGGCCACGCCCTGGCCTTCGAGATAGAGGACGCCGAGATTGTATTGCGCGGCCACGTGGCCCTGGTCCGCCGCCTTCTGGAACCAGCCTGCGGCATTGACGTAATCCACCGGGTTGCTGAAGGCGCCGGAGGAGATGAGGCCCAGGTTGAACTGGGCATCGGCGATCCCCGCATCTGCCGCCTTGCGCAGCAGGGCCTGCCCCTTGGTGAAGTCGAAGCGCGAGTCCTTCGGGTCGAGCCAGATCATGGCGAGGGCATATTGCGCCTGGGCGTCTTCCCGGTCCGCGGCCCTGGTGAGCCAGCCGATGGCGGTGTCCGTGTCGGCGGCCACGCCCTGGCCGTTGCGATACATGAGGCCAAGGAGGCGCATGGCCGCCACGTCGCCCGCATCGGCCAGCGGCCGCACCTCGGTGAAGGCAGTGGCGAAGTCGGCCGCGTCATAGGCCTGCTGCACCTCGGCGACGGTTGCGGCACCCGCCGGGGTAGCGAGGAGCAGCAGGGCGAGGGCGGCGGCCGTGGGCTTCATGTCATCCGAGGCGTTGCATCAGCGCCGAGACGACGAGGCGGGCCAGGTCGGGGGCCTGCCACATCGCATCGGACGGGCGGATGAAGTCCGGCTTCTGCGGCAGCAATATGTCGAGGTCGGCAGGCTCGACGGGCGTGAAGGCGACGCAGGGGATTTCCATCATGTCCGACCACCAGCGGATAATCGGCTCGCCGCCGACGCTGGCGGCCTTCTGGTCGAAGGCGATGTAGTCGGCGCCGGCCTCGGCAGCTTCCATGGCGAAGTGGCGCGAGCCGCCGGCATAGGCGCCGACGAAGCGGTCCTTGCCGATGGAGCCGCGCGCGGCGGCCACGTCATCGGTGTTGGCTTCGACCTGGATGCCGTCGGCACCGGCACGTGCCGCGTCCCGCGCTTCGCCGGAGACCATCACGGCGACGCCAAGCTCCTGGGCCGCAGCCGTGACGTCCTTTGCCACGGCGGAGGGCACGAGCAGGCTCGCCACGTCGCCCGCCTCGCAAGCGGCCTTGATGCAGCTGACGAGTTGCGCTGCCGCCACACCTTCGGGGGCGACGAGGAAGAGGCGTGGCGCGGTCACTTGGTTTCGAGCGCCTTGACACCGGGCAGCGGCTTGCCCTCGAGCCATTCGAGGAAGGCGCCGCCGGCGGTGGAGATGTAGGTGAAGTCCTGCGCCACGCCCGCATGGTTCAGCGCCGCCACGGTGTCGCCGCCGCCCGCGACCGAAACGAGCTTGCCGGCCTTGGTGCGTTTGGCCGCATGCCGTGCCGCGGCGACGGTGGCCTGGTCGAAGGGCGCCACCTCGAAGGCGCCGAGCGGACCGTTCCAGACCAGGGTGTGCGCGTCATCGATGGCGGCATTGATGCGGTCGACCGACATGGGGCCGACGTCGAGGATCATGCCATCTGCCGGAATGGCGTCGACGCCATAGTCATGCGAGGCGGCACCGGCCTTGAATTCCTTCGCCACGATGCCGTCGACGGGAAGCATGATGGCGCATTTGGCGTTTTCGGCCGCCTGCAGGATGTGGCGCGCGGTGTCCACGAGGTCCTTCTCGGCGAGCGACTTGCCGATGGAGTGGCCATAGGCCAGCAGGAAGGTGTTGGCCATGGCGCCGCCGATGACCAGCGCATCGACCTTCTTCACCAGGTTGCCGAGCAGGTCGAGCTTGGTGGACACTTTCGCGCCGCCGACGATGGCGATGACCGGGCGCTTCGGCGTCTCGAGCGCCAGCTGCAGCGCCTTGAGTTCGGCCTCCATGGCGCGGCCGGCATAGGCCGGAATGAAATGCGCGATGCCCTCGGTGGAGGAGTGCGCACGGTGGGCGGCCGAGAAGGCGTCGTTCACGTAGATGTCGCCCAGCGAGGCGAGCAGCTTCGAGAATCCCTCGTCGTTCTTCTCTTCGCCGCCATGGTAGCGGGTGTTCTCCATCAGCACGCATTCGCCGGGCTTGACGTCGACGCTGGGTGCGGACTGCCAATCGGTGAAGACGAACTTCACTGGCGTGCCCAGATGCTTCTCGAGTTCCGCCGCGACGGGGCGGAGCGACATTTCAGGCACGACCTTGCCCTTGGGCCGGTCGAAATGGGCGAGCACGATGAGGGCGCCGCCCTTGTTCATGATCTCGCGCAGCGTGGGCACCACGCGCTCGATGCGCGTGGCGTCCGTCACCTTGCCGTCGGCGATGGGGACATTGAGATCGACCCGGCAGAGAACGCGCTTGCCGGAAACATTGACGTCGTCGAGCGTGCGGAAGCCGGGCATCGTTCCCTCCCTTTAACCTGCGGCCTTCACCGCCGCCTCGGCGGTGATGCCGAAATGTTCATAAAGCTGTTCGGCCGGCGCGGAAGCCCCGAAGCCGGTCATGCCGATGAAGGTGCCGTCGGTGCCGATGAAGCGGTCCCAGCCGGTGCGCACACCGGCCTCGATGGCGATGCGGTGCCTTTCGGTGCCCAGGACCTTGGCCTGGTAGGCCTTGTCCTGCGCGGCGAAGTTTTCCATCGACGGCACGGAGACGACGCGGGTGGGCTTGCCCGCGGCATCGAGCCTGGCCTTGGCGGCAATGGCGATCTCGACCTCGGAGCCCGAGGCGAAGATCACCACCTCGGCCTTCTTGTCGGCGGGCGCGATCTCATAGGCGCCGCGGGCGCAGAGGTTCTCGGCCGAATAGGCGAGGCGGGCGGGCTTCAGCTTCTGGCGGGTAAGGGCCAGCACGGACGGACGCGTCGCATCCTGCAGCGCCAGCTGCCAGCACTCGGCGGTCTCCACCGCGTCACAGGGGCGATAGACGGCGAGGTTGGGGATGACGCGGAGGGCCGCCACATGCTCCACCGGCTGGTGGGTGGGGCCATCCTCGCCAAGCCCGATCGAGTCATGCGTCATCACGTAGATGACGCGGATGCCCATCAGCGCCGAGAGGCGGATCGAAGGGCGGCAGTAATCGGTGAAGACCAGGAAGGTGCCGCCATAGGGAATGACGCCGCCATGCAGCGCCATGCCGTTCATGGCCGCCGCCATGCCGTGCTCGCGGATGCCGTAATAGACATAGCGGCCGGCGTAGTTGTGGGCGTCGAGCGGCTTCAGTTCCTTCGACTTGGTGTTGTTGGAGCCCGTGAGGTCAGCCGAGCCGCCAATGGTCTCCGGCACCGCGGCGTTGATGACGTCGAGGGCGTTCTGCGAGGCGTTGCGGGTGGCGAGTGCCGGCGGGTTCTTGGCGAGGTCCTGCTTGTAGCCGGCGATCACCGCATCGAAATTGGCGGGGAGCTTGCCGGACATGCGGCGGGTGAACTCTTCCTTTTTGGGCGACGCCGCAAGCCGCGCGGCCCAGGCGGCGCGGTCGGCCGCACCGCGGGAGCCGGCCTTGCGCCACGCATCCATCACGTCGTTGGGGATGACGAAGGGCTCGTAGTCCCAGCCCAGCGCCTTGCGCGCGCCGGCGATTTCATCCGGGCCCAAGGGCGAGCCATGCGAGCCCGAGGTGCCGGCCTTGGTAGGGGCGCCGTAGCCGATCGTCGTCTTGCAGGCGATGAGCACCGGGCGGTCGGCATGCTGGGCGGCGGCGAGGCAGGCCGCGATCTCGCCGGGGTTGTGGCCGTCACAGGCCGACACCGCCCAGCCGCTCGCGGCGAAGCGAGCGGTCTGGTTGGTCGAGTCCGAGAGCGAGATCTTGCCGTCGATCGAGATGCCGTTGTCGTCCCACAGCACGATGAGGTTCCTGAGCTTCAGGTGCCCTGCGAGCGAGATCGCCTCCTGGCTGATGCCTTCCATCAGGCAGCCGTCGCCGGCCAGCACATAGGTCTTGTGGTTGACGAGGCCGTCGCCGAATTCGGCGTTGAGGTGGCGCTCGGCGATGGCGAAGCCCACGGCATTGGCGATGCCCTGGCCGAGCGGGCCCGTCGTCGTCTCGATGCCGGTGGCGTGGCCATATTCCGGGTGGCCCGCGGTCTTGGCGCCCATCTGGCGGAAGTTCCGGATCTGCTCCAGCGTCATGTCGGCATAGCCGGTCAGGTGGAGGAGGGAATAGAGCAGCATCGAGCCATGGCCGGCGGAGAGGATGAAGCGGTCACGGTCGGCCCAGTGCGGGTCCGAGGCGTCGAACTTCAGGAACTGGGTGAACAGAACGGTTGCAACGTCCGCGGCACCCATGGGCAGGCCGGGGTGGCCGGAATTGGCCTTTTGCACCGCGTCCATCGAGAGGGCACGGATGGCATTGGCCATGTGGCGGGTCTGTTCGGCGGAATAATGGGTCATGGCCTGGGCGGGTCCCTTGCAGCGCTGAAAACTGGCCGCCGTGATAGCGCCTTGGCCTGATGAGTCAATTCAAACCATAGCGTGTGCGAAGCTTCTCACCCGGCATTTCGGACCCGTTGCGTGAGTCGCCCAATCAGCTTATGGTGCACTACGGTAGCTAGCGGGAAATTCTGCAATCTTACCAGAGGCTTTGATGGCAGACATTCAGAAACTGGATGAGGCATTCCTGCGGTTCGAGGCGGCGCTGCGCCGGGTCGAGCAGGCGGTGGGCATGTCGACCGACGGGCACCAGCGCATCATCGCGCTGGAGCATGAGGCCGAATCCCTGAAGCGCGAGCGGGCCCGGCTTGCGCATGAACTGGACCTCGTGCGCAGCAAGGCCGGCGAACTGGCCGACACCTCGAAGACCGCCGCCGGCAAGATCGATGCGGCGATGTCGCGCATCCGTGCAGTTCTGCACTCAAACACGCCGGAGTGATGGAATGGCGCATGTGATCGTCCAGGTGAATGGCCGTCCCTACACCATGCAGTGCCCCGAGGGTGAGGAAGCTCACCTAAGGGACCTCGCCGAACTCCTCGACAGCGAAGTGCAGCGGGTGAAGACGAGTGTCGGCAACGTCGGCGACATCCGCATGCTGGTGATGGCCGGGCTGATGGTGGCGGACCGGCTGTCGGAAGCGATCACCAAGATCCAGGCCCTCGAGGAGCAGGTGAACGGGTTGCGCGAGGCGAAGAATGCGGCACAGCTCGAGGCCCTCGAAGTGCAGGCCTCGCTGGGCGAGCGGCTGATGGTCGCGTCCGAACGCCTCGAGGTGCTGGCGCAACACCTGGGGAAGTGAGCATCATCCGCCGCGCTGCCAGGACAGCGCGGATGATCATCGGTAACTAGCGGCCGGAAGATGCCGGCGGGTGCGCTGCCCGCTTCAGGGTCTTGCGGCCCAGCAGCTGCGCGACATGGGGAAGCAAGGCAGGCGGCGTGACGCGCCTGATGGCCCGTGTGCAGGACCGGATCAGGCATGACGCGAAGGTCGTGGGATGGACCGAGAAGCGGTTCCTGTAGAGCCTGCGCTCCAGATCGCCATCGGCGATGAGTTCGGTTCGCCGCGCGATGTCGGGCGGCAGGGGATGGGTGGGGAGGTCGGCGATCCATGGCAGCACGCCGCCATAGTCGACCTGGGTATGCGTCCCGTCAGGCCCGAAACCGATATTGGAGACGAGGTTGCGCAGCGGATAGGCGACGAGGCCACGGTGCCGGAAGATGGACCATATCCAATAGTAACACCACGAGTCGACGGAACCATCGCGCGCCTCGCCGAAGCAGCGGTTCCAGTAGGCCGCCACGTCAAGCACAGGTGGGCCCAGACGTTCGGCCAGATCTTCGAGCACGCCGTCGTCCAGGCCTTCGAAGCTGAGCTGGCGCTTGCGCCAGGACGAGGCCCATGTTGCCCAGCCCCACGGATCGAATGTGTGGCAGAAGGCATAGGCCCCGGTGCCGCGCGTCCTGTTCCGGAAATAGCTTCCGCCACAGATGGCCATGACCTTGTCGTCATGCCGGTGATGGGCGAGCAGGACCTCGCAGTACCGGAAGAAATCGGCGTGCGGAACGGTATCGTCCTCGAGGATGATGCCTTCTTCCTCCTGCCCGAAGAACCAGTCGATCGCCTCGGTGATGGCCTGCCGGCAGCCGAGGTTCTCGTCACGGAAGAGCGTCTTCAGTTCGCAGGGCCAGTCGACCGCGGTGGCGATGCGGCGCGCCTCATCGCAGCGCTCGCCCTCGCCGGCGGCGTGCCTGCGCGGCCCGTCCGCCGCGACATAGAGGCGGCGGGGCCGCGCCGCGCGAATGGCTTCGAACACGCGTGTCGTGGTGTGCGGGCGGTTGAAGATGACGAAGAGAACAGGTGCCGACATGGCGCGGGCTGGGTGTCCTGTATCGAGCGGCCTCCCTTCTATCGTGCGGAAAGCCGCGCTGGCAAACGCCTGCCCGGGGTTCTTCCATGGACATCCACAGCCATCGCACCTAAATAGGTCGCCGGCGGGCTGCCCGGTGCGTGAGATGACATTTTTTCCCTGGGGCCTATGCGTTTCCGAATGGGAGCTGTCCCTGGGCTTGGCCGTGGCCTTGCCCAAACGGCGCCCACCTACACTTGTAGGGACCCGGGATCGTTAGTCACTCACGGCCCATGGTGGCTCGCCACTCGATCTTTCTTTCTGACGGGCTGGGGACTTGATGGACATTGCCGACGTGAAGCGCCAGGCGCGCGCCGCCGCATCGAAGCGCCGGGCCGAGGCGCATGCGCTGCTGAAGGACGTGGCGGGCGTGAAGATGGCCGAACGCGGCCTTCCGCCGGATATCGGCATCAGCGCCGGCACGGTCTCCGGCTTCATTCCCTACAAGAGCGAGATCACGACGATCCCGATGCTGGAGCGGCTTGGCCGCGATGGCTGGCGGACCTCCCTGCCCATCGTGATCGGCATGGATGAGCCCCTGCTGTTCCGCGACTGGGTGCCGGGCGAGCCGCTGGTGGCGGGGGCCTTCGACATTCCGGTGCCGCTGGAGTCTGCTGCCGAAGCCGTGCCCGACCTGCTGCTGGTCCCCATGCTGGCCTTCGACCGCAAGGGCTACCGGCTGGGCTATGGCGGCGGCTTCTATGACCGCACGCTGGAGAAGCTGCGCGCGGTGAAGCGCGTGGTGGCGATCGGCGTTGCCTATCACGCGCAGATGGTGGACGAGGTGCCGACCGGCCTGCACGATGCGCCCCTCGACTACGTGATGACCGAGCAGGAGACGTTCCGATGCGCCTGATCTTCCTCGGTGACGTGGTCGGCCGGTCGGGCCGCGATGCGATTGCCCGCGAACTGCCGCTGCTGAGGGAGCGCTACCGCCCCGACCTCGTGGTGGTGAATGGCGAGAACGCGGCGCATGGCTTCGGCATCACCGAGGACATCTTCCTGGGCTTTCTCGCCGCGGGGGCGGATGCGGTGACGCTCGGCAACCATTCCTTCGACCAGCGCGAGGCGCTGATCTTCATCGAGCGCTACCCGAACCTGCTGCGGCCGGTGAACTGGCCGAAGGGCTGCCCGGGGCGAGGCGCGGCGCTGATCGACACGGCGACGGGCAAGCGCGTGCTGGTGATGCAGGCGATGGGCCGGGTGATGATCGAGCCGATGCTGGACGACCCGTTCCCCGCCGTCGACCGCGAACTCGAGGCCTGCCCGCTGGGAATGGCCTGTGATGCGGTGCTGATCGACTTCCATGCCGAGGCGACCTCGGAGAAGATGGCCTTCGGCCATTTCTGCGATGGCAGGGCCAGCCTCGTCGTCGGCACCCACACCCATGTGCCCACCGCCGACCACCAGATCCTGCCGGGCGGCACCGCCTACCAGAGCGATGCCGGAATGTGCGGCGACTATGATTCGGTGATCGGCATGGAGAAGGCCGAACCATTGCAGCGCTTTCTGCGCAAGCTGCCGGTGGAGCGGATGCGGCCTGCCGAAGGTCCTGCAACCGTGGCGGGCGTCGCCGTCGAGACCGACGACCGCACCGGCCTCGCCACCCTGATCGCGCCGATCCGCCTCGGCGGCCGGTTGTCCCCGTCGCTGGTTTCCGCATGGGACGGTTGAGGGATGACGCAATTTCCCCGTTGGTAGTAGAAAAACTCTAGTGACGCGCGGCGAAAAGCCGTTAGTATCTTTTGCAGCGCTTATAAAAAAACGGGCCGGCCGGCGTTCCGCACAGGGTTGCGAGCAGCGTCACCTCACCGAGAAAAAGCGTAAAATGGGGAGGAAACCGTCGCTGTGACACGCGCCACGCTTTTGCGCGCCGAAGAGCCTGCATCCTCCCTCGATCTCAAAACGCCGGGCTGACCGGCACACTGGAGGAAGCTGTCGTATGAAGAAATTTGCTACTCTGTTCGGCGCGGCCCTGATGGCCGGCTCGGCGCTCTGCGCCGCCCAGGCCTATGCCGCCGACGACCTCACCATCACCTCCTGGGGCGGCGCCTACCAGGAAAGCCAGCGCAAGGCCTTCTTCGAGCCCTTCATCGCCGCCGGCAACAAGGTGACGGAAGCCGAATACAACGGCGAAATCGCCAAGATCCGCGCCATGGTCGAAGCCAAGGCCGTGACCTGGGACGTCGTCGACGTCGACACGCAGACGGCGCTGGCCGGTTGCGCCGAAGGCACCTTCGAGACCATCGACTGGGGCAAGCTCGGCCTCGACAAGTCGAAGTTCATCGGCGGTGACGTGACGGACTGCGCCGTGCCGAACATCCTGTACTCGACGGTCGCCGCCTATGACACGACCAAGACCAAGGATCCGGCCAACCTCTTCGAGGCGCTGTTCGACACCACCAAGTTCCCCGGCAAGCGTGCGCTGCAGAAGAGCCCCTTCGTGAACCTCGAATGGGCTCTGATGGCTGACGGCGTGGCGCCGGAAGACGTCTACAAGGTGCTGGGCACCGACGAGGGCGTGGAACGCGCCTTCAAGAAGCTCGACACCATCAAGAAGGACGTCGTCTGGTGGGAATCGGGCGCCCAGGGCCCGCAGCTGCTCGCCGACGGCCAGGTGGTCTTCGCCACCTCGTGGAACGGCCGCTTCTACAACGCCATCAAGACCGACAAGAAGCCCTTCAAGATCATCTGGGACCGCCAGGCTCCGGACTGGGACTGGTGGGCGATCCCGAAGGGCACGCCGAAGCTCGATGGCGCTTACCGCTTCATCACCTTCGCGTCGCAGCCGCAGCTGATGGCCGACCAGACCAAGTACATCTCCTACGGCCCGGCCAACAAGGATGCCGCGCCGCTGATCGACCCGGCCATCCTGCCCGACCTGCCGTCGGCTCCGGACAACCTCAAGACCGTGTTCTATCCGGACCCGCAGTTCTGGGGTGACAAGGGCGACGAGCTGCGCGAGCGCTTCAACGCCTGGCTCGCCCAGTAAGCACTGACCATGCCGGGGAGGGGGCTTCCTCCTCCCCGGTTCTTTTTTCGACGAATCGAAGGCAAGACGACATGGCGATGGCACAGGCACTTCCCGATGATGGCGTGATGCGCGCCGCGGACGGCACGCCGCTGAAGGTGGCGCTGCGCCGCGCCGAGCGCCGCGAGCGGCTGAAGGCCATGGGGCTGGTGCTGCCGCTTTTCGCCTTCATCATCTTCTCCTTCGTCGTGCCCATCATCATCATGCTCTACAACGCCGTCTATGACCCGGACGTGGCGGAGAACATGCCGCAGACGGTGGTGGCGCTGAAGGCGTGGGACGGCAAGGACGTGCCCTCGGAAGAGGTGTTCGCCGCCTTCGTGGCCGACATGAAGGAAGCCCAGAAGAACAAGCAGACGGCGCTGATCGGCAAGCGCCTGAACTACGAGATCTCCGGCATCCGCTCCAAGGTGGTGGCCACGGGCCGCAAGGTGGGCGCGATCGAGGCCGGCCCCTACAAGGACCAGGTGATCGCCATCGACAAGGTGTGGGGCCAGCCCGACACCTGGGCCACCATCAAGCGCTCGTCCTCGGACTATACGCCCTTCTACGTGCTCTCCATGCTGGACCTGCGGCAGAACCCCGACGGCTCGATCGAGGCCGTGCCGGAGGATCGCGCGATCTACAAGAGCATCCTGGTGCGCACGCTGGGCATCTCGCTGCTCGTCACGCTGCTGACCCTGGTGCTGGGCTATCCAGTGGCCTACCTGCTGGCCACCTCGCCGCAGAAGACCGCCTCGATCATGATGATCTTCGTGCTGCTGCCGTTCTGGACATCGCTCCTGGTGCGCACCACGGCCTGGATGGTGCTGATGACCGATGGCGGCGTCTTCGCCGGGCTCATGCATTTCACCGGCATCACCTGGTTCCTCAATCTCGTCGGCCTTCTCAACGGCGAGCCGGAACTGTTCAAGACGCGCTTTGCCACCGTGGTGGCGATGACCCACATCCAGCTGCCCTTCACGCTGCTGCCGATCTACTCGGTGATGAAGACCATCTCGCCCAACTACATGCGCGCGGCGAAGTCGCTGGGCGGCACGCCGTTCTATTCCTTCCTGCGGGTCTATGTGCCGCAGACGCTGCCGGGCGTGGCGGCAGGCTGCCTGCTCACCTTCATCCTGTGCCTCGGCTATTACATCACGCCGGCCATCGTCGGCGGCCCGACGGACCAGATGATCTCCGGCTTCATCGAGCGCGCGATCAATTCAGAGAACAACTGGGGCAAGGCCTCCGCACTGGGCGTCATCCTGCTCACCGCCACGCTGATCCTCTACTACGTCTACAACAAGCTGGTCGGCATCGACCGCATGAAGCTGGGTTGAACCATGGCCGTTCCTGCCTATTACACCCGCGGCGAAACCGTCATGTATTATGCGGTGCGCGTCTTCGTGGCGCTGGTGCTGCTGTTCCTGATCTCGCCCATCCTCGCGGTGATGCCGCTCTCCTTCAACTCGGAGAGCTTCTTCACCTATCCGATGCCGGGCTTTTCGCTGAAGTGGTATGAGGACTTCTTCTTCAATCCGCGCTGGTCGGGCGCGGTGAAGATGAGCTTCCTCGTCGCCATCGCGACGACGATCCTCGCAACCGCGCTGGGCACGCTGGCGGCGCTTGGCCTGTCGCGCGCCAATTTCCCGGCCAAGGCGACGATCATGGCGATCCTCATCTCGCCGATGATCGTGCCGGTCATCATCTCGGCCGTCGGCATGTTCAAGTTCTATGCGGCGATGGACCTCGTCGGCACCAGGCTCGGCATCATCCTGGCGCATACGGCACTGGCCACGCCCTTCGTGGTGATCACCGTGACGGCGACACTGTCGAGCTTCGACAAGACGCTGATGCGGGCCGGGGCGTCCTGCGGGGCGGCTCCCCACACGGTGTTCTTCCGCGTGGTCATGCCGCTCATCCTGCCGGGCATGATCTCGGGTGCGCTCTTCGCCTTCGTCACCTCCTTCGACGAGGTGATCGTGGTGCTGTTCCTGGCAAGCCCGGAGGACCGCACGCTGCCGCTGCAGATGTTCTCCGGCATCCGCGAGATGATCTCGCCGACGATCACCGCGGCGGCCACCGTGCTGGTGCTGATCTCGACGGCGATGCTGATCACGCTCGAAATGCTGCGGCGCCGGTCCGAACGGCTCCGCGGTGTGGCGCCGAGCTGAGTTCAGACTTCATTCACCACGTTTCGTGACCGTCACACGTCGTCATCGCCGGGCTTGAACCGGCGATCTTTTTGCTGGCCGCAAAAAGCATGCCCGGGACAGGCCCGGGCATGATGAACTCTTTGGTGGTGCGGGCCCTCTACCGCGCCGCGCGGCGCTGTTCCGGCACGGGGATGTGGCCGTCCTCGGACATTTCGGCCAGCCCGTCCATGTGGAGGAGCGCCTCGCCGATGCGGGCCGCTGCGGTTTCGTCGTTCCGGCCGATGCTGAGGGCGCCTTCCTCGAGTGCCCGGGCGGCCTTGGCGGACATGTCGGACAGGGTCGAGATCGAGCCGAAGAGCCGGCCCGAGGGTGCCGTTTCCATGATCGAGCCGAGCTTCCGGAGCGAGGAGGCGGCCGCCGTTCCCGACAGGCCTTCCGCCGCAAAGCAAAGTTCACTCAGCATTCCGCGTCCTGCCTTCATTCGCACGAACTCCACACAACTGACGGGCCGAGCTTGGCCGGGGTGGATTTAAGAGAAGGTTAAGCGGCCTTGTTTCCACAGGGGTGGCTTGTCTATAAGGCGGCCCGAAACACAATCCTGTTCCGCACCGAGGGTTCCATGGCCGGCCATTCACAATTCAAGAACATCATGCACCGCAAGGGCAAGCAGGACGCGGTGCGCGCCAAGGCCTTTTCCAAGCTGTCGCGTGAAATCACGGTGGCCGCCAAGGCGGGCCTGCCTGACCCCGACGCCAATGCCCGCCTGCGCCTGGCGATCCAGAACGCCCGGGCCGAAAGCATGCCCAAGGACAATATCGAGCGCGCCATCAAGAAGGCCGTGGGCGGGGACGCCGAGAACTACGACAACGTGCGCTACGAGGGCTATGGCCCGGGCGGCGTTGCCGTGATCGTCGAGGCGCTGACCGACAACCGCAACCGCACTGCCTCCAACGTCCGTTCGCTGTTTGCGAAATATGGTGGCAACATGGGTGAAACGGGCTCCGTGTCCTTCATGTTCGCGCGCGTCGGCGAGGTCGTCTACCCGGCCGCCAAGGCCAGCGGCGACGCGATGCTGGAAGCGGCGATCGACGCGGGTGCCGATGACGTGGTCTCGGACGAGCAGGGCCACACCATCACCTGCGCCTTCGAGTCGATCGGCGAGGTTTCCTCGGCGCTTGCGGCCAAGTTCGGCGAGGCCACCTCCGTCAAGATCGTGTGGAAGCCGCAGACCATGGCGCCCGTCGACCAGGAAAAGGCCGAAAGCCTGATGAAGCTGGTCGATGCGCTGGACGAGGATGACGACGTGCAGGTCGTCTTTTCCAACGCCGACATTCCCGACGAGGTAATGGCGAAACTCGGCGGCGAGTGAGATCGTGTCTTCTCCCGTCACTTCGACGGGAGAAGAAGGGACCCGTTGCGAAAGCAACGGGGAGATGAGGGGAAGCCAGGACTGAAGCTGCGAAGCCGGCTTCCCCTCACTTCCCCCAACGTCGTTGGGACCCCTTCCTCTCCCGCTTCGCAGGAGAGGACGCCTTCGTGCTAGTCTCCTGCCATGGTCAGAATCATCGGCATCGACCCCGGCCTGCGCAATACCGGCTGGGGCGTCATCTCCCAGGAGGGCTCCCGGCTCACCTATATCGCCGATGGCGCCATCCATTCGGACGGCGATGCGTCGCTGGCGGAGCGTCTCCTCCAGCTGCATTCCCAGCTGGCAGACATTCTCAGGGAATTCGATCCGGACGAGGCGGCGGTGGAAGAGACATTCGTCAATACCGACGCCCGGGCGACGCTGAAGCTGGGTCAGGCGCGTGGCGTGCTCATGCTGGCGCCGGCCATGCTGAAGCTTCCCGTAGCCGAATATGCGCCCAACACGGTGAAGAAGGCGGTGGTGGGGGCAGGCCATGCCGAGAAGGACCAGGTGAAGCACATGGTGAAGCTGCTGCTGCCCAAGGCCCGGATGCGCACCGCGGATTCGACCGACGCACTTGCGGTGGCCATCTGCCATGCCCATTACCGCGGCTCGCAGCGGCTGGCCGACGTGCTGGCGCGTTCTTGACTTGTTCTGGTGCAGCCCTTACCCTCCTGACCGTCATCCCGGCGAAGGCCGGGATCCCGCTTTGCGTCAGCGCGTGCGGACGGTGGAAGCTGGATCCCGGCCTTCGCCGGGATGACGTCACTGAGGGGAGGGTGGCGGCGCCATGATCGCAAAACTCAAGGGCCGGATCGATGCCGTCGGCGCCGACTGGCTGGTGATCGACGTCAACGGCGTGGGCTACCACGTCGCCTGTTCGTCCAAGACCCTTGCCGCGCTGGCGGGGCAGGGTGAATTGGCCGAGATCCACACCGAGATGCTGGTGAGCCAGGACATGATCCGCCTCGTGGGCTTCGCCACGGTGAACGAGCGCGAGTGGTTCCGCCTCCTGCAGTCGGTGCAGGGGGTGGGCACCAAGGTGGCGCTGGCCATTCTCTCGACGCTCTCCACCGCGGAGATCGGCAATGCCGTGGCGCTGCAGGACAAGGCGATGATCGGGCGCGCCAATGGCGTGGGCAAGAAACTCGCCGAGCGCATCGTGCTCGAACTCAAGGACAAGACCCCGGCCTTCGCACCGCTGTCGCAGGATGTGTCCAGGCTCGCTGCCGAGCTCGATGCGCCGCGGCCCACGGCGGCGGCCGATGCCGTTTCGGCTCTCGTCAATCTCGGCTATGGCCAGGCGCAGGCCGGGGCGGCCGTCTCCGCCGCGATGAAGAAGGCGGGCGATGATCAGCCCACGGAGAAGCTGATCCGGCTGGCGCTGAAGGAGCTGGCGCTGGCATGAGCAACCCGATCCGCGAGCGCGAAAAGACTCCGGAAGATGCGATCGACACGCATCTGCGCCCGCAGCGGCTGGAGGAATTCATCGGCCAGTCCAAGGCCAAGCAGAACCTGCGCATCTTCATCGAGGCGGCCAAGGCGCGTGGCGAGGCACTGGACCATGTGCTGTTCGCCGGCCCTCCCGGGCTCGGCAAGACCACGCTCGCCCAGATCATGTCACGCGAGCTCGGCGTCAACTTCAAGGCCACGTCCGGCCCGATCATCGCCAAGGCGGGCGACCTCGCCGCATTGCTCACCAACCTCGAGGAGCGCGACGTGCTCTTCATCGACGAGATCCACCGCCTCAACCCCGCGGTCGAGGAGGTGCTCTATCCGGCGATGGAGGATTTCCAGCTCGATCTCATCATCGGCGAGGGCCCCGCGGCGCGCTCGGTGAAGATCGACCTTGCCAGGTTCACCCTCGTCGGCGCCACCACGCGCACGGGCCTCCTGACGACGCCGCTGCGCGACCGCTTCGGCATTCCCGTGCGGCTCGATTTCTACAACCAGGATGAGCTGCTCGAGATCGTCAAGCGCGGCGCCCGCGTGATGCAGATCGGCATCGCCGAGGAAGGGGCCCTGGAAATCGCCCGCCGCGCCCGCGGCACGCCGCGCATCGCCGGCCGCCTGCTGCGCCGGGTGCGCGACTTCGCGGCGGTGGCCCGCGCCGCGATCATCGATGCGAAGCTGGCCGACAAGGCGCTCTCGGCGCTCGACGTCGACTCGCGCGGGCTCGATTCGCTCGACCACCGCTATCTCACCTGCATTGCGCTCAATTTCGGCGGCGGCCCGGTGGGGATCGATACCATTGCTGCTTCCCTGTCGGAATCGCGCGATGCGCTGGAAGACATCGTCGAGCCCTATCTGCTGCAATTGGGGTTCCTCAACCGCACGCCGCGCGGGCGGCTGCTGACACCGCATGCCTTCCGGCACCTGGGGCTTGCCATTCCGCAGCGCCCGGAAATCACCCAGGGCGTGCTGCCGCTGGATGGTTCCGATGACTGAGGCGGCCTGGCCCGGCCTTGCGGGGCGCATCGCCGATGGCGTCCACATCAAGCCGATCCGCGTCTATTACGAGGACACGGATGCCGGCGGGGTGGTCTATCACGCCCGCTACGTGGCCTTCTGCGAGCGCGCCCGGTCCGACTGCCTGAGGCTGCTGGGCATCCACCAATCCACCTTCGAGGATTGCAATTTCGTCGTCCGCCGCATGGTCTGCGACTTCCTGCGGCCGGCCCGGCTCGATGACCTCGTCGAGGTCCACACCCGTTTTGTCGAAATGGGGGGTGCGCGCGTCGAGATCGGGCAGGTGGTGATGCTGAATGGCAACACCCTGTTCACGGCTGATGTCACCGTTGCGCTGGTCGATGGCCGGGGACGGCCCAGACGGCTGCCTGAAACAATGGCAGACCGCTTCCGGCGCATGGCTGATTCCTGAATCGTAACAATCCCTTAACCATAGTTGATTCATGTGGGTCCAGGCTTCGCCCCTGGGGCGGGCCGCGGCATGGGCCTGCGGAGAAGTGCCCCGAATCGCCGCAGTTTCGACAGATTTGGCATGTTTGCACGGGCCTTTCTCGGAATTGGGGCAGTGCGGAACGCCGGGCCAGCTCAGGCAGGGGCCTCCGGCGGAGTTGGAAGGACAGGATGATAGCTTTTGCAGTGACGGCGGCACCGGCGGGCGAACTCTCGCTTTGGCACCTTGTTGTGCAGGCGAGCTGGGTGGTGAAGCTCGTGATGCTCGGCCTCGCGGCGGCCTCCGTTTGGTGCTGGGCGATCATCATCGAGAAGTTCCTCGCGGTGCGGAAGATGAATGCCGCCAATGACCGCTTCGAGCAGTATTTCTGGTCCGGCCAGTCGCTCGAGGATCTCTATCTTTCCATGGGCAACCGCAGCAACATCGGGCTTGCCGCGATCTTCATGTCGGCGATGCGCGAATGGAAGCGCAGCCAGGACGCCGCCATGCGCGCCGGCTTCCAGGGCGTGCAGAAGCGCATCGAGAAGGTGATGGACGTGCAGATCCAGAAGGAGATGCATGACGTCGAGGCGCGCCTCCTGTTCCTTGCCACCACCGGTTCGGCTGCGCCCTTCATCGGCCTGTTCGGCACGGTGTGGGGCATCATGGTGTCGTTCCAGGCCATCGCCAACTCGCAGAACACCTCGCTCAACGTGGTGGCGCCCGGCATCGCCGAGGCGCTGTTCGCCACGGCGATCGGCCTCGTTGCGGCCATTCCGGCGACAATTTTCTACAATATGTACACCGCCGACGCGGGGAAGATCGGCGCCAGGCTGGAGAATTTCGCGGATGAGTTCTCCGCCATCATCTCCCGCCAGCTGGATGAACGGGTGTAACGGATGGGTGCTTCAGCAGGCGGTGCAAAGGGCGGCTACCAGCGGCGCAACGCCAGGCGGCGGTCGTCCAAGGGCGTGATGAGCGACATCAACGTCACGCCGCTCGTCGACGTGATGCTGGTGCTGCTGATCGTGTTCATGGTGGCAGCGCCGCTGATGACGGTGGGCGTGCCCATCGACCTGCCCAAGACCGACGCAAAGCCGCTCAACAGCCAGGTGGAGCCGCTCTCCGTCTCGATCAAGCCGGACGGCACGATCTATCTCATGGAACAGCCGATGACGATGGAGGAGCTGACCCAGAAGCTCACCGCGCTCTATGGCATCGATCCCGAGAAGGAAATCCGGGTGCGCGGCGACCTTGCCGCGACCTACGGCCCCATCGCCCAGGTGCTGGGCGCCATCAATGCCGCGGGCTTCAAGAAGATCGGGCTCGAGACGCTGCCGGGTGCCGGCGGTGCGGCAGCACCCGCAGCCCCTGCCGATTCCTCCGCCCCCAAGACGGATGCCCCCGCAGAGGGCCAGAACTGACGATGAAGGGCAGCCTCGCAGCATCCATCACCTTTCACGCGGCGATCCTCGCCGCGGCGCTGGTGGTGCTGCCCAAGCCCAAGTACGAGACGCCGCCGGTGGAGGCGATCAACGTCGACATCTCCAACATCGCGGATGCCAACAAGCTGATGGCCATGGCGCCCGACGCGCCGGCGAAGGTTGAGAAGCCGGCGCCGAAGAAGGCCGAGGTCATCAAGAAGACCGACGAGACGCTGAAGGTGGCGGAAAAGGAAGTGACGGCCGCCAAGGAGGCCGCACCCGAGCCGCCGCCGCCGCCGCCCGAAGCCACGCCGACCCCGCCGAAGCCGCCAAAGGCCGAGCCGCCGCCGCCCGACTCCAGCGCCATGGCCGACCTGCTGAAGGAGGTCGAGGACACGCCGCCGCCGCCCAAGCCCGCGCCGCCGAAGCCCGCTCCGCCCAAGCCATCGAAGAAGCCGCCGGAGAAGCCCAAGAAGGTGGTGAAGCTCGATACCGACAAGCTCGAAGCGCTCCTCAACAAGGAGAACGACGAGAAGACCACCAATGCCTCCGAGGCGACCACCGACGGCACGCCCACCCAGGGCGAGAAGACGCTGCAGGGCAAGGACCAGGGACTTTCGGCCACCGCCATCGCCGCCTTCGTGCAGAAGATCCGCGAATGCTGGATCATTCCGCCCGGCGCGCGCGAGGGCAACATCACGGTGAAGGTGCACATCCTGCTCAACGAGGATGGCTCGGTGAACGGCCAGCCCGAGGTGATGAACGGGCCGGGCGACTATCTGTTCTCGACCACCGCGCAGTCGACGGTGACCGCCATCCTCGGCTGCCAGAATTACGATTTCCTTCCCAAGGAACAATACGACGTGTGGAAGGACCTCGTGCTCAACTTCAACCCCAACATGTTCGCCGACATGGCCACGCAATGACGCGAACACGGAACACGACCAGCATGATATCGATCGATTTCCCGCTTCACCACCTGCGCCGGCTCGCTGCGGCAGCTTTCGTGGCGCTCGCCGTGTTCGGCCTCCAGAGTGCTGCGGTGGCGCAAACCGAAATCGACATCACCGGCGGCCGCGTCGACCCGCTGCCGATCGCCATCTCGCCCTTCCTGGCGGGTGGCGGGGCCGAGGAGGCCTCGGCGACGATCTCGGCCGTGATCACCAACGACCTTGGCCGCTCCGGCTATTTCGCGCCGCTCGACCCAGCCACCTTCATCGAGAAGATCGCGAGCTTCGACCAGACGCCGGACTTCGCCAGCTGGAAGCAGATCCAGGCCAAGGCGCTGGTGTCGGGCCAGGCCTTCATGGATGGCGGCAAGATGCGCGTCGAGTTCCGGCTGTGGGACGTGAACACCGGCCAGCAGCTCGCGGCCCAGCAGTTCACCACCAGCCCCAAGAACGACCGCCGCATCGGCCACATGATCGCCGACATCATCTACAAGCAGCTCACCGGCATCGACGGCTATTTCGACACGCGAATCGTGTTCGTCACCGAGGAAGGGCCGAAGGACAAGCGCATCAAGAAGCTTGCGATCATGGACCAGGACGGCTTCAACATCCGGGCGCTGACCGATGGCAAGGACCTGGTGCTCACCCCGCGCTTCTCGCCCTCGACCAACGAGATCACCTACATGTCCTTCGGCAACGCGGAGCCCCGCGTCTACCTGATGAACATCGACACCAAGCAGCGCGAGATCGTGGGCCAGTTCCCCAACATGAGCTTCGCGCCGCGCTTCTCGCCCGATGGCCAGCGCGTGATCATGAGCCTGCAGGAGGGCGGCAACTCCAACATCTTCGAGCTCGACCTGCGCTCGCGCAACGTTCGCCAGCTGACCAACGAGGCCTCGATCAACACCGCGCCCAGCTATTCGCCGGACGGCACGCAGATCGCCTTCGAGTCCGACCGCGGCGGCACGCAGCAGATCTATGTGATGAGCAGCGACGGTTCGAACCAGAACCGCATCAGCTTCGGCAATGGCCGTTATTCGACGCCGGTGTGGTCGCCCGACGGGCAGTGGATCGCCTTCACCAAGCAGGGCGGCGGCAAGTTCGCCATCGGCGTGATGAAGCCCGACGGCTCGGGCGAGCGCATCCTCACCGAGGGCTATCACAACGAGGGCCCGACCTGGGCGCCGAACAGCCGCGTGCTGATGTTCTTCCGCGACACGCAGGGCGAGAACGGCGGCCCGCAGCTGTGGTCGGTGGACATCACCGGCTACAACGAGCAGCGCCTTCCGATCGACGGCTTCGGCTCCGATCCGGCCTGGTCGCCCAAACTCAACTGATCGGGTGTGACGAAATTCTGAACCAGGGCTCGGGGGCCCGCATGAGCGGCGGCCACTCGCAGGGGATGCGGGCGGCGGCCAGATGACCACGACAAAACGGGAAGTGAAGACAATGAACAGACGTGACAGTTTCAAGATGGCCGCCGGCCTCGGAGCACTCCTGGCGCTCGCCGCCTGCTCGAAGAAGAAGACCGACCTCGACGCCAATTCCGGCCCGGGTGCTGCCGCCATTCCGGGCTCCGAGCAGGATTTCGCCGTGAACGTGGGCGACCGGGTGTTCTTCCTCGAGGACCAGTCGACGCTGACGCCCGAGGCCCAGGAGACGCTGCGCCGCCAGGCCGCCTGGCTGCAGAAGTACCCCGCCGTCACCGTGCAGGTGGAAGGCCATGCCGACGAGCGCGGCACGCGCGAATACAACATCGCGCTGTCCGCCCGCCGCGCCACCGCGACGCGGGAATTCCTCATTGCGCAGGGTGTGAAGGGCTCGCGCATCTCCTCCATCGCCTATGGCAAGGAGCGCCCGGCGGCGCTGTGCGACGCCGAGCAGTGCTGGTCGCAGAACCGCCGCGCCGTGACCGTCATCACCGGCGGCGCCAAGACGTCGTAAGCGCCGCGGCAAGGTCCACCCGTCCCCGGCCCTGGCCGGGGCAGGGTCCGGCCCGCCCGGTGAGGGAATGTTAACCCTGTTGCGTCAGAGTGCAGGTTGTGCAAGTCCCTGAGCCGGGACTTTCAAGGTTTCATGTCGGCCGGCGGAGCGGGCCCGGTACAAGGAGTGGGTAGATGATTTCTCGATTGGCGAGCCTCAAGTTCGTTGCCGTTCTTGGCTGCTTCCTGGCGCTGGCCGCCTGTTCGAAGAAGAACACCCCCGACCTCAATGCCGGCACTGGCCCGGGTGCCGCCGCCGTTCCGGGTTCCGAACAGGACTTCACTGTGAATGTGGGCGACCGCGTGTTCTTCGCCGAGGACCAGTCCACCCTGTCGCCTGAAGCCCAGGAGACGCTGCGCCGCCAGGGGGCGTGGCTGCAGAAGTATCCGCGCGTGACGGTGCAGGTCGAAGGCCACGCCGACGAGCGCGGCACGCGTGAATACAACATCGCGCTCTCCGCCCGCCGCGCCACCGCGGCCCGCGAATACCTGATCGCCCAGGGCGTGAAGGGCTCGCGCATCTCCTCAATCGCCTATGGCAAGGAGCGCCCGGCGGCCTTGTGCGACGCCGAGCAGTGCTGGTCGCAGAACCGCCGCGCGGTCACCGTCATCACCGGTGGTGCAAACCAGTAACAGTGGCTGATCGCGCTGCGGAGAGTGCCGTCCGAAGCCTCAATTTCACCGTGATTCCGGTTCAGTTGCGAGGCTGACGAGAACAATCCGCCCCTCCAGAGGGCCGCTGGGTGCAGATCATGCTGAAATACGTGAAATCCTCCGTCGCCGCCGCCGCCCTGCTGGGCCTCGGCCTGATGACGCCGGCCATGGCGCAGAGCGCCTCCGAGATGGCGGTGCGCATGCAGCAGCTGGAGGAGCAGGTTCGCCAGCTCACCGGCCAGGTCCAGGAACTCTCCTTCCAGGTGAAGCAGCTCAAGGCGCAGGGCGGCGCGCCGCAGCAGAGCGGTGCAGCCCAGCCGCAGCAGCCCGCCGCCTCCGTGGCGGTTGCCGCACCCCAGCCGGCGGAACCGAGCCAGCAGAAGCGACTGGCCGCCGCCTCCGCCGGAACCCCCATCCCCGACAGCAACGGCATCGAGACCATCGAGCAGGCGCCGATCGCCGCACCGGCCCCGGCGCCGGCGCCGGCCGCCGGCGAGATCGTGCAGCAGGACGTGCCGGGGGCCGCGCCCGCCGCCAAGGTGTTCGGCGCCCTCGATACGGCCGCGGCCCAGCCGAACGACGGCGGCTTCCAGGGCCAGGTGCTGGTTCCGCCCTCGCAGCAGGAGCCGGGCGACGACTATGTGCAGCAGGGCAGCATGGCGCCTTCCGCCGCAACCGGCGACAACGCGATCGAAACCGTGTCGCTGCAGCCCGAAGCCGCCACCGAGACCCCGGAATCGCTTTACGAGCGCTCCAACGAGAGCCTGCTGCGCCGCCAGTTCGGCGATGCGGAGGCCGGCTTCTCCACCTTCCTGCAGAAATATCCCGAGCACAGCCTGTCCGGCAGCGCGCAGTACTGGCTGGGCGAAACCTATTACGCCCAGAACGACTACAAGCGGGCCGCAGCCAATTTCCTGCAGGGTTACAAGAAGTACCCCACCAGCCGGCGCGCCCCCGACAGCCTGCTGAAGCTCGGCATCTCGCTCAACCGCCTCGGTCAGGGCGAGCAGGCCTGCGCGGCCTTCGCCGCCGTCAACACCGAATATCCCAAGGCGGTGGATGCCCGCAGGCGCGCCCAGGCGGAAGCCAAGCGTGCCGGCTGCGCCTCCTGACATCCCGGCTGATTTTTCGGCCCTGACGCCTGAGCGCCATGTGGCGCTCGCGGTTTCCGGCGGCTCCGATTCGACTGCATTGATGCGCCTCGCGGCGGACTGGGCCCGGACCAACCATCCGGGCCTTGTGCTTTCCGTCCTGACCGTCGACCACGGGCTGAGACCGGCGGCGGCGGCGGAGGCGCGGCAGGTGGGCCAGTGGGCCACAGCACTGGGCCTCGGCCACCAGGTGCTGCGCTGGACGGAGGACCCGAAGCCGGCGACCGGCCTGCAGGCCCGGGCGCGGGAAGCGCGCTACGGCCTGATGGCGCAGTGGTGCCAGGCGCAGGGCGCCACGGCGCTGCTCACCGCCCACACGCTCGATGACCAGGCCGAGACCGTGCTGATGCGCCTCGCCCGCACGACGAGCCCGGACAGCCTTGCCGGCATCCGCCCGGCAGGAGGCTGGCAGGGCCTGCCGCTGCTGCGCCCCCTGCTGGGCGTCAAACGGCAAGCCCTGCGCGACTGGCTCGCCAGTCTCGGCCAGCCGTGGATCGATGACCCCTCGAACGAGGATCCCCGCTTCGAGCGCGTGCGGGCGCGCCGCAGCCTTGCCGCGATGGGGCCGGAAACGACGGCCCGGCTGGCGGCCCTGGCTGAGGCCGCTGCCAGGGCGACGGACCTTCTCGCACGGACGGCGCGAAAGTGGCTTGCCTTCTCCCTGCAGGAGCATGAGGCCGGCATCTGCCACATCGCCGCCGGCGATTTCCGGGACCTTCCGGCTGCGCTGCAGGAGCGGATCCTCGCCATCGTCATCGCGCATTATGGCGGCGGCCAGGGGGCGGTGGACGCCGACGAGTTGCGCCGCATCGCCCGCTGGGCCTGCAGCGGCGAGGGGCCGGTTCGCTGCACGCTTGGCGGCGCATTGCTAGGCCGGCGCAAGACCGGCTTCTGGGTGACGCGCGAGGCGGGGCGCATCGCGGCTTCGCCGCAGCGCGTGCCCGGCGATGGTAAGCTCTTGTGGGATAACCGTTTTCTGGTCGAGGCAGTGCCTGGCTCGACGGTGGCGCCGGTGGCGGCGCGGAAGCTTCCGCCGCTGGCCGGGGTGCCGGTTTACGCCCAGCGCGCCGGCCCCTGGGTCGAGCCGCCGCCCGGGGCCCCTCCGGCGCGAATCCGCTTCCTGCGGCTCAACACGCAACGGTGAGCGATTTACGCAAAGGCCATTCTTGGAAATACTTTGGCAGCAACCTATGTTAAGGGCCGTTCAGAGGACTGTGCCGCCGCCCGCCCGCCAGGGGCCGGGTGGCCATCTGTGAGGATCACGTGAACCAATTCCGCAATTTCGCCGTCTGGATCGTCATCGCGCTGCTGCTCTTCGCGCTGTTCAGCGTGTTCCAGGGCCAGGTGCGCAGCCCGGCCAGCTCCGAGCTGAGCTATTCCGAATTCCTCGACAAGGCGAATTCCGGCGCCATTCAGTCGATCGTGATCACCGGTGACAACATCACCGGCAAGCTGTCCGACGGCGCAACGGTGTCGACCACCGGACCGCTGATGTATTTCGAGGACCAGCTGAAGGAACTGCGCAGCAAGAACGTGTCGATCACCTTCCGCACGGCGCAGAACGACTCGATCCTCACCAATGCGCTGGTCTATTGGCTGCCCATGCTGCTGCTGATCGGCGTATGGGTGTTCTTCATCCGCCAGATGCAGTCGGGCTCGGGCAAGGCCATGGGCTTCGGCAAGTCCAAGGCGAAGCTCCTGACCGAGCGCCACGGCCGCGTGACCTTCGAGGACGTGGCCGGAGTGGAAGAGGCCAAGGACGACCTGGTGGAGATCGTCGACTTCCTCAAGGACCCGCACAAGTTCCAGCGCCTGGGCGGCAAGATTCCGAAGGGTGCGCTGCTGGTGGGCCCGCCCGGCACCGGCAAGACGCTGCTCGCACGCGCCATCGCGGGCGAAGCGAATGTGCCCTTCTTCACCATTTCCGGCTCCGACTTCGTCGAGATGTTCGTGGGCGTCGGCGCCTCGCGCGTGCGTGACATGTTCGAGCAGGCGAAGAAGAACGCGCCCTGCATCATCTTCATCGACGAAATCGACGCCGTCGGCCGCCATCGTGGCGCGGGCCTCGGCGGCGGCAACGACGAGCGCGAGCAGACGCTGAACCAGCTGCTCGTCGAGATGGACGGCTTCGAGGCGAATGAGGGCGTGATCCTGATTGCCGCCACCAACCGCCCCGACGTGCTCGACCCGGCGCTGCTGCGCCCCGGCCGCTTCGACCGCCAGATCGTGGTGCCGAACCCGGACGTGCAGGGCCGCGAGAAGATCCTGAAAGTTCACATGCGCAATGTGCCGCTGGCGCCCGATGTCGATGCCAAGACCATCGCGCGCGGCACGCCCGGCTTCTCGGGTGCTGATCTCTCCAACCTCGTCAACGAGGCCGCTCTGCTGGCCGCGCGCCGCAACAAGCGCATCGTCACCCAGTCGGAATTCGAGGAAGCGAAGGACAAGGTGATGATGGGTGCGGAGCGCCGCTCCATGGCCATGTCGGAGGACGAGAAGCGCCTTACCGCCTATCACGAGGCGGGCCATGCGCTCGTCGCGATGAACGTGCCCAAGGCCGACCCGGTGCACAAGGCCACCATCATTCCGCGCGGCCGCGCGCTGGGCATGGTGATGCAGCTGCCGGAAGGCGACCGCCTGTCGATGAGCTACACCCAGATGACGTCTCGCCTTGCCATCATGATGGGCGGCCGCATCGCGGAAGAGATCACCTTCGGCAAGGAGAACGTCACGTCGGGTGCGCAGTCCGATATCGAGCAGGCGACCCGTCTCGCCCGCGCCATGGTCACGCGCTGGGGCTATTCCGACGAGCTCGGCACGGTGGCTTATGGCGAGAACCAGGAAGAGGTCTTCCTCGGTCACTCCGTGTCGCGCACCCAGAACGTCTCGGAGGAGACCGCCCAGAAGATCGACCAGGAAGTGAAGCGCCTGGTGTTCGACGGCCTCTCCACCGCGCGGCGCATCCTCACCGAGAAGAACCATGAGCTGGTGGCGCTGGCGCAGGGGCTTCTCGAATACGAGACGCTGTCGGGCGAGGAGATCAAGAACCTGCTCGCCGGCACGCCGCCGACCCGGGATGATGGTGACGCGGGCAAGAAGCTTGCCAAGGGATCATCCTCCGTTCCCACCACCGGCCAGCCCAAGGCCGGGGGCGCCGGCGGCATGGAACCGCAGCCGCAAGCCTGATGCAAAGGACCTACGCAAGGCCGGCCGGACTCGTCTACGGGTCCGACGCCCGGCAGCTGATGAAGGAAGGCCGCGGAGCATCGCTCGGCGGCCTTTCCGCAATCGCCTATACGCTGGTGGAGGAGATCGAGCGGAACGGCACGCGGCGCTTCGCGCCGGGAAAATTGCCCCGGCAGACGGTGGTGCCGTCCTTCCTTTCCAGCGAGCGGCCGCTGATCATGGGCATCGTCAACGTGACGCCCGACAGCTTCTCCGATGGTGGCCTCAATGCGGAAGGCGCGCGCGCCATCGCGCATGGCGCCCAGCTGGCCAGGGAGGGCGCGGATATTCTCGACGTCGGCGGCGAGTCGACTCGGCCCGGCTCCGAGGGTGTTCCGGAAGAGGAGGAGCTTCGCCGCATCCTTCCCGTCATCGAGGCGCTGGCGGGGCAGGGCTTCACCGTCTCGGTCGATACCCGCAAGGCCAATGTGATGCGCGCGGCGCTGAAGGCCGGGGCGAAGATCGTCAACGACGTGGCGGCCCTCACCTATGAGCCCGCGGCAATGGAGGCGATGGCCGAGGCCACATGCCCCGTCATCCTGATGCATGCCCAGGGCGACCCCAAGACCATGCAGCTGAGCCCGCAATATGAAGACGTGGCCCTCGACGTGTTCGACTGGCTCGAGGCGCGCGTCGAGGCCTGCGTGGCGGCTGGCATCGCGCGCGAGCGAATCGTGGCCGACCCGGGCATCGGCTTCGGCAAGAGCTTCCGCCACAACATCGACGTGCTGCGCCAGTTCACGCTCTATCATGGCCTCGGCGTGCCGCTTCTGATGGGGCTTTCGCGCAAGGGTTTCATCGGTGCGCTGACGGGCGAGAAACAGGCGGGCAACCGCGTCAACGGTTCGGTGGGCGGTGCCGTCTGGTCGGCGCTTAACGGAGCGCATATCCTGCGCGTGCATGATGTGAAGGCGACGGTCGAGGCGCTGGCGGTGGCAGGCGCTGCCGCCGACCCGGACCAGAGCGGGCTTTAGGGCAGGGGACAAGATGGCGCGGAAGTATTTCGGAACCGATGGCGTGCGCGGCCGCGCCAACAGCGGCGCAATGACCGCCGACATGGTGCTGAAGATCGGCATGGCGGCCGGCAATCTCTATCGCCGCGGCAGCCACCGCCACCGCGTGGTCATCGGCAAGGACACCCGCCTCTCCGGCTACATGATCGAGAACGCGCTGACCTCGGGGCTGCTCGCGGCCGGCATGGACGTGTTCCTGTTCGGCCCGGTGCCGACGCCCGCCGTGTCGATGCTGACGCGCTCGATGCGCGCCGATCTCGGCATCATGATCTCCGCCTCGCACAACCCCTTCGCCGACAACGGCATCAAGATCTTCGGCCCGGACGGCTTCAAGCTTTCGGACGAGCAGGAACTCGAGATCGAGCGCATGCTGGACGATTCCTCGCTGATGTCGGTGGCCGAGCCCGACACCATCGGGCGGGCCAAGCGCATCGAGGATGCGCAGGCGCGCTACATCGAATTCGCCAAGCGCACCTACCCGAAGGACATGACGCTCGACGGGCTGCGCGTCGTCATCGATACCGCGAACGGTGCTGCCTACAAGGTGGCGCCCACGGCGCTGTGGGAACTGGGTGCCGAGGTGATCCAGATCGGCAACGAGCCCAACGGCATCAACATCAATGACGGCTGCGGGTCGACGCATCCGGAAGCGATGTGCGCGAAGGTCAAGGAACTGCGCGCCGACATCGGCATCGCGCTGGACGGCGATGCCGACCGCGTCATCATCGCCGATGACAAGGGGCAGGTGGTGGACGGCGACCAGCTGATGGCGCTGATCGCCACCTCATGGGCGAAGCGCGGCGAATTGCGCGGCGGCGGACTCGTCGCCACCATCATGTCGAACCTCGGGCTCGAGCGCTATCTTGCCGGGCAGAAGCTGACGCTGGCCCGCACCAAGGTGGGCGACCGCTATGTGGTGGAGCACATGCGCGCCCACGGCCACAATGTGGGCGGCGAGCAGTCCGGCCATATCGTGCTGTCGGATTTCTCCACGACCGGCGATGGCCTGCTTGCGGCGCTTCAGGTGCTGGCGGAGGTGAAGCGCCAGGGCAAGCCGGTGAGCGAGGTGTGCAACCTGTTCACGCCGCTGCCGCAGGTGCTGAAGAACGTGAAGTTCAAGCAGGGTCAACCGCTCGAGGACAATGCCGTGCGTGCGATGATCGCCGACGCGGAAGCCCGCCTGGGCAATTCCGGCCGTCTCGTCATCCGCCCCTCAGGCACCGAACCCGTCATCCGGGTGATGGCGGAAGGAGATGACGAGGGCCTCGTGGTGCGGATCGTCGACGAACTCTGCGGCGCCATCGCCAGGGCTGCAGCCTGAGGCCGGCCTAGCGCTTCAGCGCCTTCGTCACGTCCACTATGTCCTTGTCGTCCAGCATCGCCTTCCGGGCAGCGGCACCTGCCTTCGCGTATTCCGTGCTGTCCAGCGTGGCATATTCGCGCGGCGGCTCGAGCAGCTTGCCGTCACAGTAGTAGAAGTATTCCGTCGTGCGCCTGGCGGTGCCGTTGGGGCCACCTTCGTCGATGAAGGCGTGGCGGAGATAGTCGACCCGGGTGACGGCAATGCCATAGGCATTCGCACCGGCCACGCTCAGACGCCGCTCGCTCATGCCGGACTCGCCTCCATCGATGCGCAGCAGCGACTGGAGGCTGCCGTCCCCCGCGGTATAGATGCGCCACAGGCCACCCTCGGTGGACTGTACGTCGCTCACCTCGCGCTCAACGGATTTCAGACCTTCGAGCGGCGAGGCCAGCGCCTTC
This sequence comes from Aestuariivirga litoralis, assembly GCF_003234965.1. Lineage (GTDB taxonomy): Bacteria > Pseudomonadota > Alphaproteobacteria > Rhizobiales > Aestuariivirgaceae > Aestuariivirga > Aestuariivirga litoralis. The sequence goes on along the minus strand of NZ_QKVK01000001.1, from coordinate 324,411 downwards.
TCGATATCGCCGACGGGGCAGTCCGCCAGCGCAGTGCCGCAGGCCAAAAACATAAGCAACGTGGTAAATAAAATCTTCATGCGCCCCTCCATGTTCCGCCGCACGATAGCACGGGTGATGGCCGCCTGCAGCGCCGGAATGCTGCGGGCCAGCATGGTAACCGGCAAGTAAACCACCACTGTCAGCGCGATACAAAATCATGTGGCTTTCACGCAACAGACGGCCTCCGACTTTTTTCCGCCGCATTCATGCCCGGCTTGAGTCACGGATGGTTTCTAGCTTTCTACTCATCAAGTGAGTTCTGTTTGCAAGGGAGTAAGGGATCATGAAGTTCATCACCAAGGCGCTGCTCGGCCTCGGCCTGCTGGCCGGCATCACCAGCGCGCCGGCGCTTGCGGCAGACTATGCACCGGAGCCTGTCGTCACGGCTTCGAGCTTCTATCTCCGCGGCGATCTCGGCTGGTCTTGGCTCGACACGGAAAACAATGCCGACAGCGTGTTCCTGCTCGGCGGCGGCGTGGGCTACAAGTTCAACGATCACCTGCGCACCGACCTGCGCGGCGATTATGCCGGCATCGGCAATGACCACCACGACTTCGGGTCGATCCTGGGCAACGTCTATTTCGACATTCCCACCGGCTCGGTCATCACGCCCTATGTGGGCGCCGGTATCGGCTATGGCTGGTCGGATGATCACGGCGACAACGAGTCGGGCGTGACCTATGCGCTGATGGCCGGTGTCGAGGTGAACATCACCGACAACCTGAGCGCCGACGTCGGCTATCGCTTCCGCCAGATCATCGACTCGGAGACCTATGCCAACGAAGCCCTGGTGGGCCTGCGCTACGGCTTCTGATCTGACGACGTGACCTGAACGGCAACGGCCCGCGCCCCGGCGCGGGCCGTTCCATTTGTGCACTTGCGCAATGTCGCAAAATGAGCGATATGGGTCGCGGGCTAGCCTTCCCCACCGAAGGCCGGTCCATCTGCAAGGATGGAGCACAAGATGACGATCACGAAACCGGCTACGCGCCCGGACTGCGCGCATTTTTCGTCCGGCCCCTGCGCCAAGATCCCGGGCTGGACACCCGGCCTCCTCAACACCGATGTCCTGGGACGCTCGCACCGCTCGAGCCTCGGCAAGGCGCGCCTGAAGCGCGCGATCGAGCTGACGCGCGCGGTGCTGGAGGTGCCCGCCAGCCACTTGATCGGCATCGTTCCGGCCTCCGACACGGGGGCCGTCGAAATGGCCATGTGGTCGCTGCTGGGCCAACGCCCCGTCGACATGCTGGCCTGGGAAAGCTTCGGTGACGGCTGGGTCTCCGACGTGATGAAGCAGCTGAAGCTGAAGAACGCGCGCAAGATCACCGCGGGCTATGGCGAGCTTCCCGACCTCTCGACCGTCAATTTCGACCATGACGTGGTGTTCACCTGGAACGGCACCACCTCGGGCGTGCGCGTGCCCGATGCCGGCTGGATCGCGGCGGACCGCAAGGGCCTGACCATCTGCGATGCGACCTCTGCCGCCTTTGCGCAGAAGCTCGACTTCACCAAGCTCGATGTCGTCACCTTCTCCTGGCAGAAGGTACTGGGCGGCGAGGGCGCGCATGGCGTGCTGATCCTCGGCCCCCGCGCCGTCGAACGCCTCGAAAGCTATGTGCCTTCCTGGCCGCTGCCCAAGATCTTCCGCCTCACCAGCGGGGGCAAGCTGATCGCCGGCATCTTCGAGGGCGAGACCATCAACACCCCCTCCATGCTGTGCGTCGAGGATTACATCGTGGCGCTGGAATGGGCCGAGAAGCTTGGCGGCCTCAAGGCCCTGATGGCGCGTGCCGATGCCAATGCGGCTGTCGTGCAGACGTGGCTCGACTCGCGTGACTTCGCGGCGAACCTTGCCAAGGTGGCGGCAACGCGCTCCAACACATCGGTATGCCTGACGCTCAACGCCGACGAGAGCGTGCCGAAGAAGATGGTGAAGCTCTTGGAGGCCGAGAAGACCGCCTTCGACATCGGCTCCTATCGCGATGCGCCGCCGGGGCTTCGCATCTGGTGCGGGGCCACCGTCGAGACCTCCGATCTCGAAGCGCTGATGCCGTGGCTCGACTGGGCCTATGCCCAGGCGACCGCTGCCTGATTTTCCCAACGATTCTCATCTCACATCAGGAGTGTCTTCAATGGCTCCCCGCGTTCTCGTTTCCGACAAGCTTTCCGAAACCGCCGTGCAGATCTTCCGCGACCGTGGCGTGGAGGTCGACTACCTCCCCGATCTCGGCAAGGACAAGGATGCGCTGCTGGCGGCGATCCCCAATTATGACGGCCTCGCCATCCGCTCTGCCACCAAGGTGACGCCGAAGATCATCGCGGCGGCCACGAAGCTGAAAGTCATCGGCCGCGCCGGCATCGGTGTCGACAATGTCGACATTCCGGCCGCCACGCAGCGTGGCATCGTGGTGATGAACACGCCCTTCGGCAATGCCATCACCACCGCCGAGCACGCGATCTCGATGATGATGGCGCTGGCCCGGCAGATTCCGGAGGCCAACGCCTCGACCCATGCGGGGAAGTGGGAGAAGAACCGCTTCATGGGTGTGGAGCTCTTCAACAAGACGCTGGGCGTCATCGGCTGTGGCAATATCGGGTCGATCGTGGCCGACCGGGCGCTTGGCCTCAAGATGAAGGTCATCGCCTTCGACCCCTTCCTCAGCCCGGAGCGCGCCATCGAGATCGGCGTCGAGAAGGTGGAGCTCGACGAGATCTTCCGCCGCTCCGACTTCATCACGCTGCACACGCCGCTGACCGAGAAGACGCGCAACATCATCGATGCCGCGGCACTGGCCAAATGCAAGAAGGGTGTTCGCATCATCAATTGCGCGCGTGGTGGCCTCGTCGTCGAGGATGCGCTCTATGATGCGCTGAAGTCGGGCCATGTGGCGGGTGCCGCCCTCGACGTGTTCGAGGTGGAGCCCGCCACCAGCCACAAGCTGTTCGAGCTCGACAATGTGGTGGCAACGCCGCATCTGGGCGCCTCCACCGGCGAGGCGCAGGAGAACGTGGCCCTCCAGGTGGCCGAGCAGATGGCCGATTACCTGATCTCCGGGGCCGTCTCCAACGCGCTCAACATGCCCTCGATCTCGGCGGACGAGGCGCCGCGGCTGCGCCCCTTCATCGCGGTGGCGGAGAAGCTCGGCTCCTTCGCGGGTCAGCTCACCGAAGAGCCGGTCACCGGCATCGTCATCGAATATGCCGGCGACGTGGGCGAGATGAACACCCGGGCACTGACCTCCGCCGCGCTCTCCGGCGTGCTGCAGCCGATGCTCGGCACGGTGAACATGGTCTCGGCCCCGGTCGTGGCGCGCGAGCGCGGCATCAAGGTCGACGAGGTGAAGCAGACGCAGCGCGGCGCCTATGAAACCTATATCCGCCTCACGGTGAGGACGGCGCATCTCGAGCGCTCGGTGGCGGGCACGGTGTTCTCCGACGGCAAGGCGCGCGTCATCCAGATCAAGGGCATCGACATGGAGGCCGAGTTCGGCCCGCACATGCTCTATGTGACCAACGAGGACAAGCCTGGCTTCATCGGCGCGCTGGGAACGATCCTCGGAAATGCCGGGGTCAACATCGCAACCTTCAATCTCGGCCGCCGCGCCCAGGGCGGCGAGGCGATCTGCCTCGTGTCGATCGACGAGGCGCCGCCTGCCGAGGTGCTGCAGGCCGTCGCCAGGCTGCCGCAGGTGAAGCAGGCGAAGCCGCTGGCCTTCTGAGAGGGCGCGGGCAGCCGGTTACTGCCCGCCCAGCATCTTGGTGATGTCGGCGCCATTGACCATGATGGCACCGGTGTCCGTGCCGGTGATCTGCCATGACAGCGAGCCGTCGGCCTCGGCCTTGCCGAGGCCCTTCACCAGCAGAAGGGCGGCGCTCATCTGCTGCACGTCCGGCGGGGAGGACTCGAGGGCCTTCATGGTCTCGTCGAGGCCCTTCATCTTCACCAGCGCCTCGCCCGACGGCATGGCCACTGGTCCGGCCGTCATGCTGCCCTGCGCGGTGAGATCGAAGAGCCTGGCGAGGATCTGGCTCGGGCCAAGCGTGATGGTGACGCTGCCCTTCGGCATCAGCGCCTGCATCATGGGCCCATCGATGTCCTTCGGCAGTGGCTCGGGCTGGGTGAGGTCGAGCTTGTCGAGCATCAGGGCCGCGGGAGCCGCAAGATCAAAGCCGGACACGCCGACGTCGATGTTGAGCTTCTCGGGCACGAGGCCCGCGGCCCATTGCGGCACGAGCCCGGCAGGCAGCTGCAGGCCCGAGAAGCTGAAGGTCTCGCGCAGCTTTCCGTCGGCGACCACGCCGTTGATGTCGGCGCCAAAGCCGAACTGCTGCACGGCGAACTGCCCGAGAGGTGTCGCGACGGCCAGATTGTCAATCGTGCTGGTGCCGGTGATGCTGGTGAACAGCGGCAGGGCGGCGCGGAGCTTGTCCTTGAGCATGGCCTGTTCGGCGACGATCTCCTTGGGGTCCTGGTGCGCCACCAGCCAGGTGACGAGATCGCTGACCTCCTTCAGCTTCAGGCCCTTCACCGTGCCGTCCTGCTTGCCGCCGGGGGAGGTGACCACGATGTCCATGGCGGGCGTGGAACCATCCCCCGCCGCCGGGATGCTGATGGTTTCCTTGAGGCCCGTGAAGCTGTGCATGGTCGTTGCATCGGCACTGTCAGGCGAGCCCTGCATGCTGCTCTGCATGCTGACGGCGTCTATGGCATAGGTGACGCGGGTGGTCGTTCCGCCCTCCGTCACTGTCTGGTTGGCGGCGATGGTCTTGAGCTCTGCCGTGCTGGTCGCGAGCCCGCCCAGGGCCTCGTCGAAGATGCCGGTCGAGACGACCGATGCGATCGTGCCCTGGGTCTCGCCCTGGCCCTTGATGCCGAAGGAAAAACTCAGCGGCTGGCTCTGGTCGACCTTCCACTTGCCGCCGCCCTGGTCGGTGAGCGTCCATTCCAGCGGTGACAGCGAGAGGCTGACGGTGGGGTCCTTCACCTTGGCGAAGAGGGGCATGAGGTCCAGCTTCGCGGCATAGGAGTCGCCCTGCGGCGCGACGCTCACCACGCCGGGCGTCTGCCCGAGGTAGGACTGGAACAGGGTGGTCAGGCGCTGGGCCCCTTCCGGCGTGGCCGCCGCGAGGGCGGGGCTGCTGGCCCCCAGCAGGAAACCGAGGGTCAGGAGGGCGTTCACGGGCTTCATGGCGTTGCACTCTCAGCTGGTGGAATGGCGGAGGCTTGCACCGCAAGGCCCCAAGGTCAACTGCCTGCCGGTGGCAGGGCGCCCCCTCCCTTTCTCCGGTTTGCCTTCTGCGCCCAATGGTGTAAGAGCCCGCAACGGCTCCGGCGGCTCACCCGCGCGGGGCCGTTCCTGTGTCTGAAAGGAGCCTGAAATGGCGAATGTGGCGGTTGTCGGCGCGCAATGGGGCGACGAGGGCAAGGGCAAGCTGGTGGACTGGCTGTCCGAGCGGGCCGATGTGGTGGTGCGCTTCCAGGGCGGGCACAATGCCGGCCACACCCTCGTCATCGACGGCGTCACCTACAAGCTCTCGCTGCTCCCCTCCGGCATCGTCCGGCCCGGCAAGCTCTCGGTCATCGGCAATGGCGTGGTGATCGACCCCTGGGCGCTGGCCGCCGAGATCGACAAGCTGTCTTCACAGGGCGTGGACGTGTCGCGCCAGAACCTGCGCGTTGCCGGCAACGCCACGCTGATCCTGCCACTCCACCGCGAGCTCGACCAGTTGCGCGAGGCGGCCGCCGGTGCGGGCAAGATCGGCACCACCGGCCGCGGCATCGGCCCCGCTTACGAAGACAAGGTGGGCCGCCGCGCTATCCGCGTGAATGACCTCGCTGACCTCGCCACCATCGGCCCCAAGGTTCAGCGCCTGCTGGCGCACCACAATGCGCTGCGCCGTGGCATGGGCGAGGCCGAGGTGAAGGCGCAGGACCTGATCGCGCAGCTGGCCGAGATCGCGCCGCGCATCCTGCCCTTCTCGGATGCCGTGTGGTCGCTGCTCGACGACATGAAGCGCGAGGGCAAGCGCATCCTGTTCGAGGGTGCCCAGGGCATCCTGCTCGACATCGACCATGGCACCTATCCCTATGTGACCTCCTCCAACACGGTGGCGGGCCAGGCTGCCGCGGGCTCGGGCCTTGGGCCGTCCTCCATCGGTTATGTTCTGGGCATCGCCAAGGCCTATACGACGCGCGTCGGCTCCGGTCCCTTCCCGACGGAGCAGGAGAACGAGGTGGGCGAATACATCGGCCAGCGCGGCCGCGAATTCGGCACGGTGACGGGCCGCAAGCGGCGCTGCGGCTGGTTCGACTCGGTGCTGGTGCGCCAGGCGATCAAGACCTCGGGTATCCATGGCATCGCGCTGACCAAGCTCGATGTTCTCGATGGCCTGGACGAGATCAAGGTCGGCATCGGCTATGAGCTGGAAGGCAAGCGCCTCGATCGTTTCCCGGCGGCCGAAGAGGCGCAGAAGCGCGTGGTGCCGGTCTACGAGAGCTTCGAAGGCTGGAAAGGCACGACGGCCGGCGCGCGCAGCTGGGCGCAGCTTCCCGCCCAGGCGATCAAATACGTGAAGTATCTGGAAGAGCTGATCGAGTGCCCGGTGGCGCTGCTGTCCACCAGCCCCGAGCGTGACGACACCATCCTGATGAAGGATCCCTTCGAGGACTGAGGGCCATTCGCTCCACGCTGACCTGCACGCAACATCATGGCCGGGCTTGTTCCGGCCATCTTTTTTCGCGAAGCGCCCGCAAAAGATCGCCGGGACACGCCCGGCGATGATGAGGGCGAACTTGGGTTGGCGTGATCAGCGAGGATGCGAGTGCGTCAGCGCTTCGCCTTGCCTGGCCTGAGCGTCTTGCCCAGGATGTGGTCGTCGCGCCCGATCACGTGCGCGGTGGAGCCGACGATCAGCGGGTCAGGCCCCGTCACCACTTTCGTGTTCTTGTTGGGGTAGGGGATCGATGACAGGAAATACTGCATGCAGTTCAGCCGCGCGCGCTTCTTGTCATCCGACTTGATGATGGTCCAGGGCGAGTCGGCGGTGTCGGTGTAGAAGAACATCGCCTCCTTCGCCTCGGTGTAGTCGTCCCACTTGTCGAGCGAGGCCTTGTCGATGGGCGAGAGCTTCCACTGCTTCAGCGGATCGTTCTCGCGTGACTGGAAGCGGTGCAGCTGCTCTTCCCGGGTTACCGAGAACCAGAACTTGAAGAGCCGGATGCCGGAGCGCACCAGCATGCGCTCGAGGTCCGGGCACTGGCGCATGAATTCGAGATAGTCATTGGGCGAACAGAAGCCCATGACGCGCTCGACGCCGGCGCGGTTGTACCAGGAGCGGTCGAAGAACACGATCTCGCCACCCGCCGGCAGGTTCTCGATATAGCGCTGGAAATACCATTGCGTGCGCTCGCGCTCGTTGGGCTTTTCAAGCGCCACCACGCGTGCGCCGCGCGGGTTCAGGTGCTCCATGAAGCGCTTGATGGTGCCGCCCTTGCCGGCGGCATCGCGCCCCTCGAACAGCACGATGATGCGTTCGCCCGTCTCCTTCACCCAGTTCTGCAGCTTGAGGAGCTCGACCTGGAGCTTCGACATCTCCTCCTCGTAGAGCTTGTTGCCCATGCGGGTCTTGTAGGGGAACTCACCGGTTTCGAAGGCGTGGCGGATGGCCTCCGGATTGTGGCGCAGCCGGGCCAGAGAGGGGCGGGGCGCCGGCGCCTCATCCTCCTGGGGAGCGGGCGTGGCGGTTTCGGCAGGCAGTGGTGTGGTGGTGGTGGTGTCTGACATCGGTCCCCCGCGATACGGAATGAAGCGGGGAGTCTGCGCCCCCCGCAGGGGGCTGCCCTTGATTTCGGTCAAGCCTCAGAATTCTCGGCGCTCGACGAAGAAGCCATAGAGCGAGGTAAAGACCGAGGCGTTGAAGATCGCATAGAACAGCTGCGTCACGATCAGCCCGATGGCGGTGAGCAACTGGCCGAGCGTGCCGCTGACCTGTGCCAGCGCGCTGCCCATGAGAATCAGTACGAAGAGACCACCCAGCGTGATGGCCCAGCTCAGCAGGAACACGGCGATGCACTGCCACATGTTGCCCGCGCTGGCCGCCCAGGCGTCGCGGAAGCTGAACGTCCGGTCACCGAGGGCGATGGCCGGGAACCTGACCGACAGCCTGGTGATGACGCCGGCAATGAGCACGAAGGCGGGAACAGCAAGCACCGCCACCGCCGGAACCAGGATCGCCATGGTCAGCAGGACGGCCGTCGGGATCACGGCCAGCATGACGAGGAGGAAGCTGAACAGCGCGTAGTAGAGGACATTGGCATCGAGCCGCAGGCCGCGGCTGACCTCGTCACGCAGGATGAAGCGTTGCCAGCTCACTGCCAGCGAGCTTGTGGCGATGAGCGAGACGAGGAAGGTGGCGATCTGGATCGGCCCCACACCCGGAACTTCCCCCGGCGTCACGTCGGGCGGGGCGAAATAGAGCTCCAGGAGGCCGGTGAGCAGCAGCACCGGAAGCCAGGGCAGGGCAATGCGCAGGGCCACCTCACGATAGTTCCAGACGGAATTCAGCGCGTGGGTGATCGCCTTGGTGGGAGAGAGCTTGCGCATGTGGCCCGTGCCTGTTGAATGCGGGCGCAAACTAGACTGCCGGTCACGGCAAGGAAAGTCCAAAGCACAGCATCATGCGGCATTGCGCCGGGCCGCCCGCGGCCTGCGGGAGAGCCCTTGCGCGAAGTTGCCGAGGATGATGGCCGCAAGATCGCCCAGCGCCGCCGGCCTTCCCAACAGGTACCCCTGGGCGAGGTCGCAGCCGATGTCGCGCAGCAGCGAAAGCTGGCGCTGCGTTTCGATCCCCTCTGCCGTCACCGTCATCCCCAGACCGTGGCCGAGCTTGACGATGGCGCGCAGAACGCTTCGTGCCGAGGCCGAATGATCGAGTGCTGCGGCGAAGCTGCGGTCGATCTTGAGCTTGGAAAACGGAAACCTGCAGAGATAGGCAAGGCTCGAATAGCCGGTGCCGAAGTCGTCGAGCGCCACGCCGATGCCCATGTCGCGCAACAGGCGGAGCTGGCTGAGCACGAGCTCGCTGTCCGTCATCAGCGTGCCTTCGGTGATTTCGAGTTCGAGGCGGTAGGGCGGCAGGGCATGGCGCTGCAAGGCACGGCGTATGGTGGTGATGAGCGTGCCGGAATGGAATTCGGCGGGCGAGAGATTGACCGCCACCACGAGATGCGGCGGCCACTGGGCGGCAACCCGGCAGGCCTCCTCCACCGCCCACTGACCGATTTCGACGATGTGGCCCATCTGCTCGGCGAGGGGAATGAACTCCGAGGGCGGGATGGGGCCGAGTTCCGCATCGTGCAGTCGGATGAGGGCCTCGAAGCCGGTGAGTTCGCCTGTCGCCATGGCGTAGACGGGCTGGAAGTCGAGGCGCAATGCATCGCCGCTCACCGCGTCGCGCACCGCCCGCTGCAGCCCAAGACGGCGCTGCGCCTGGGCTGCCATGTCGGCCGAATAGAAGCCATAGCCCGGCTCGCCCTGCCGGCGCGCTTCCGCTAGGGCCAGTTCGGCGCTGTTCACCAGCTCGCACAGGCGCTGCCCGTCGCCGGGGCCAAGCGCAATGCCGGCATGGCAGCGGACCTGGGCCGACAGCTTGCCGAACTCCGGACCGGTGGCGACGTTCAGCGTCAGGTCGCGGGCCAGGGCCAGGACTGCCATAGGGTCGGCCGCATGCGGCAGGAAGACCAGGAAGCGCTCCTCGCTCCAGCGTGCCGCCACGGCCCCGGCTGGCAGCAACGCCATGAGCCGCCCCTGGGCTTCCGCCAGCGCCAGTTCGTCGGCATCGCTGCGGTCGCTGCGGCTGACCCAGCCAAGTCCGGTGAGCTCGCACAGAATGGCGGCAGGCGAGGCACCAGCGAGGACACCGGCACGCGCCACCAGTTCGTTTCGGGGCAGAAGGCCGGGCGAACTGCGGCCTTGCTCACGGCGTGGCGAATGGCTGGACACCAGGATTGCCGCCGCGCAGAGCATTGCGGTGAGGGCAAACTGGATCACCGGCCCCGCTTCCGCCCAAATGCCCTGCGATGCGATGACGGCACCGCCCGCGAGGCCAGCCACCGCCGAGGACGCCAGAAGCCGCCCCCGCTGTGACATATTCACGGGCAGACGCGGACGTCCGAATCTGGGCAGATTTCTGCGCATACCCACCTCCTGAGTGGGAGCATTCTGCCGAAGGCGAGTAGCAAAACGTGTATTCTGTCTCTGGTAACAACTTTAAATTGATTATCTTGGTTCACGGAGTCTTGCTGTGACGGAGCCCTGCCACCTGAGCCGCCGCAGTCTTTGCCTCGGGCTGTTCGGCCTGGTGGCCGGGGTGAACCCGGCCGCCGCGGGCCCCTATCTTGCCTATGCCGAAGGACTTGCCGCCCATCCGCCCAAGGGCTCGCGCTATCGGCCGGACCTGGAAGCGGAACTGGTTGACCTTCTGAACGCCTATCGGGCCGGCAAGGGCAAGGCCCCGGTGCAGGCCGACGCGGCCTTCCAGCAGGCCGCGCGGGCACATGCCGCAGATATGATGCTCAATGGCTTCATGGGGCACTCATCCTCCACCGGCATGAGCTTCCAGGGCCGCATGGCCGCTTTCGTCGGCGACGTCACGAAATATCCCTCGATCGGGGAGAATGCCGCGCGCGAGACCGTGCGTGACGGCTCCCTCGCGCAGAAGACGCGGGCGCTGTTCCAGCAGTGGGTGGACAGCGGCCCGCACCGCAGGAACATGGTCAATCGCAGCTTCGCCTTCGTGTCCACCGGCGTCATCGAGCGGGACGGCGATATCTGGGCGGTGCAGATCTTCTTTGCCACGCCCCGCGCCAAGGGGATTTTCCAGTAGACCGGACGACTAGCCGCTCTTCGACACTCTCGCTGCATCGGCAATGACGGACGGGTAGAGCGCCTCATCGAAGACCACCGCGGCAAGGATGTTTGTCTCGATGTCCTGCAGGTGACGGGCGATGACGCTCCTGACGCGCTCGTCGCGATAGAGCCGGTGACAGGCCTGGCAGTTATGCGCATACATGCCTTCCCAATCGATGGCCGGATCAAGCGAGGCGGCCCAGGCCAGTATCTTCTCCGGCCCCATGTAGCGGATTGCCAGCTTGAGGAGATCGCCCTCGGAGCGGTCCACCGCGGTGGCAAGCGCGTCAGGGTCGCTCACCTGCCCGACGTGAAGCTCCGGAATGATGTTGGCGCCAAGGCCGCAGCAGGACGTGACCACGCCATCGGGCTCGACAGTATAGGTCTCGAGGATGCTCTCGCATCCCGACCTCATGCTGAGGTTGGTGCGATCAACTGCATGGCCGGCTTCATAGATTTCGGTCCTGAAGGGACTGACGGGCATCCACGGCGACTCGATGATCTTGAGTGCGGCGATCTCATCCACGCTCAGCCCCTCGGCGCGCAAGGCATCCAGCACCGTCTTGCGGGTGATCGGGCGCGCCGACCTGAGTTCGACCGTGATGACGGCGGTGCCAAAGACCTTGAAACTGGCCGCCGCCGCCCGGCAGACAGAAGACAGAGGCACGAACCGCGCGTGCTCGTCGCCCGTGCTGACATTCAGCTCGTCAAGACCAAGGGCCGCGAGGCGTTCTGCCTCAGCAATGGCGACCTCCGTGGATTGGGCCCAGTGACCATTGGTCACCAATCGCGTCCGCAGGCCAAGCACCCGGGCCAGGCGCAAACCATCTGCCAGCACATCCGGCGCCAGAGTGGCCTCACCCCCTGTGAAGACGACCAATTCGAACCCGAGTGAATGCGCCTCGGCGATCACCTTTCGTACGTCGTCGATATCGAGCGCATCACGTGCCGAAGGTCCCGAGAAGGAACCGCAATTCCGGCAACTCGCATTGCAGCGCCGCGTTGGCAAAAGCGAAAGCGTCCTGTGCCGGACAATCCCCGCCGTGTGACCACCGGGCATCACATGATCGCGTTCAATTGCTCAAGCTGCCCGGTTCGCGCCAATTCTCGTGCACGTTCCACCAGCGCCTCGGAGAGGGAGCGGATCGTGGCCGGATCGATGCCGTATTCGCGGCCGAGCGACGCCTTGGCGACCGGTGTGCAGGTGCAGGTCCTCTTGCCCGTTGTTTCGTTGGAGACGCATTGGTAGGCGATCTGCCCGAGACCTGGAAAGCCATTGCCGACCGCCGCATTGCTGATGATCGCTCCCAGCACGGTCGCATCCCCGAGTTCCACGACCTTCTTTGCAAAGTTCTCGACGAACACCTCACGTGCCGCAGATTTCCGCCTGGGCTCGAACTCGGCGATCCATTCCACCAGGTCATCATTCGCCAGAATGGCAAACATGAGCCGGTTGACTTCCGAAATTTGATGCCGGCTCGCGCAAGCTCCCGTGACCTCCTCGGCGAGGGTTCCCGCCGGATCGAGCAGGAACTGCTCTCTCATGTCGGGAACCTCCTCGATTCGCTTCATCAGAGACGCCAGCCGTTCGCGCATCTGCCCCCGGCTGATCGTCAGCGCGGGACCAGTCGAATTCGGAACCTTCATTTCAGGCACCTCATGTCAGACTGAATTGGAGAATAACGCTACGTTAACATGCATTCCATTTTTATGGAAGAAGTTTTCCGCAAAAAAATAGTGTGACCCCAGTCTGGATGCGTCATCCGGATGGCAGCGACGACATTCCACGCACCACGGGCGTCGAAGCGTACGTCTGCCTCATCGATCAATGTGATGCGCTGTCTGGAACGTCCAGCGGTGAGGGCGCCGGAGGGCGCGCTCACGCCGTCGGGGCTGGAAGCGTCTTGGGTCCGAGCAGGCGCTGGGAGGCGTTCTTCACAGCCTTCTGAACCTTCTCGAAGGCGCGCACCTCGATCTGCCGGATGCGCTCGCGCGAGACGCCGAACTCCTGGCTCAGGTCTTCCAGCGTCGCCGGATCGTCCTGCAGGCGGCGCGCCTCGAAGACGCGGCGCTCGCGGTCGGTGAGTTTCTCCATCGCATCCTGCAGCAGGCCATGGCGCATCGACTGCTCCTCCGACTGGACGAGCATTTCCTCCTGGTTGTCGGATTCATCCACCAGCCAGTCCTGCCATTCGCCCTCGCCATCCTCGCGGATGGTGGCATTGAGCGAGGTGTCGCCGCCGAGGCGGCGGTTCATCGACACGACGTCCTCTTCGGTGACGCCCAGTTTCTTGGCAATCAGTTCCACCTGGTCGGGGCGCAGGTCGCCGTCCTGCATGGCCTCGATCTGGCTCTTCACCTTGCGCAGGTTGAAGAACAGCTTCTTCTGGTTTGCCGTGGTACCCATCTTCACGAGCGACCAGGACCGCAAAACAAACTCTTGAATCGACGCCTTGATCCACCACATGGCGTAGGTGGCAAGGCGGAAGCCCTTGTCCGGCTCGAACTTCTTCACGGCCTGCATGAGGCCAACATTGCCCTCGGAGATGACCTCGCCGATGGGCAGGCCATAGCCGCGGTAGCCCATGGCGATCTTGGCCACCAGGCGGAGGTGCGAGGTGATGAGCTTCTCGGCGGCGCGGCTGTCGCCGTGTTCCTTCCAGCGCTTGGCGAGCATGTATTCCTCGTCCGGCTGGAGCATCGGGAAGTTGCGGATTTCCTGCAGATAGCGCTGCAGACCGGCTTCACCCGAGGCGATGGCGGGGAGGGACGTGGTCTTTGCCATGTTCAAAGCCTTTCCTGTCTGAGTGCTGTTCTTAACGGACAATTACGCAGAAAATACGACACTGGAGCAGTTACAGATAGTCACGCTTGCGTGTTGTTCAAGCGCAGGGCGGCCAGCAGCATTGCAAAATCTTCCGGTGCGGGGCTGTCGAACTGCAGCTGGCGGCCCGTCCGGGGGTGCTCGAAGCCCAGGGTGGTGGCGTGAAGGGCCTGACGATTCAAGGCATTAAGCGCGTTCCTTGCGTCGTCCGACAGCTTCTTCGCCGAGGTCCGGAAGCCGGATCCATAGACCCCGTCACCCAGCAGCGGGTGCCCGATATGGGCCATGTGGACGCGGATCTGGTGGGTGCGGCCGGTTTCCAGCACGCAGCGCACGAGGCTGGCCACGGGCGGAGTTCCCAGCACCTCGAGAACCTCATAATGGGTCACCGCCTCGCGGGCATTGGCGCTGCGCGACACTGCCATCTTCTGGCGGTTGGCGGTGGATCGGTCGATCGCCGCCGAAATCGTGCCCTGGCGGCGCTCCGGCACGCCCCAGACGAGGGCGAGGTAGCTCCGCTCCAGGCGCCCGTCGCGGCCATGGGCGGCGAACTGGTCGGACAGGCCGTGGTGGGCCCTGTCATTCTTGGCGACGACGAGGAGGCCGCTGGTATCCTTGTCGAGGCGGTGCACGATGCCGGGGCGCCTCACCCCGCCGATCCCCGACAGGCTGTCGCCGCAATGGGCGATGAGCGCATTCACCAGCGTGCCGGTCTCGTTGCCCGCACCCGGGTGGACCACCAGTCCGGCGGGCTTGTCGATCACGATCAGGTCCTCGTCTTCAAAAACGATTGGCAGCGCCATCTCCTCCGCCTGGGGGAGCGCCGGCGCTGCTTCCGGAAGGACAACGCGAAGCTGATCGCCCGGTTTCACCTTGTGGCGGGCCTCGGTCACCGTGGCGCCCTCGACAGACACCGCCCCTTCCGCGATAAGGGCCTGGAACCGCGCCCGGCTCACGTCGGGAAAGGCGGCGGCCAGCGCCTTGTCGAGGCGGTCCGCCGCGGCGGCACTGGTTTCGAGGCGTTGTGAAGGCACTGACATGAACGAATCCGATCCCCTGCAGACGAGCGAAGCGGCGCCGATGGAACTGCCCCCCGGCACCCGCCGCCTGCTGCGGCTGGTCTATATCATGGGCGTCATCTTCGTGCTGCTTCTCGTGACGCTGATCGTGGGGATCATCTGGAAGGCCAACCACAAGGCCCCGCCCAGGCCCGAACCGCCGCCGCAGGTGCTGAATCTCGGCCTCCCCGCCGGCGCCGACATCCGCTCGGCGGCACTCGACGGCAACAGCCTGGTGATCAACACCGGCCGCGAGGTGATCGTGGTGGACGTGCGGAAGAACGCCGTCATCTCCCGCATTTCGGCCGGCCCCTGAGGGGCTTGCACTGGCGGAAGAGCCCCTATATAGGGTGCCCATTCCTCGGAGAGCTCCCTTCGTCTATCGGTTAGGACGGCAGCCTCTCACGTTGCAAAGGCGGGTTCGATTCCCGCAGGGAGCGCCAACAGCTTAAGTGTAGGAATTCATTGGAAACTGCACTCCGCGCTGCACCGAGAAATAGCGCTTCGGGTCGATGTCGGGAATCGAGATCACCATGGGCTCGGTGCGCAAGTCGGTCCACAGCAGCGAATAGGGCGTATCACTGTTCGGCGTGACGATGGCGGTGTCCTCGTAGGTGAACACCCGTGCCTCGCTGTAGAGCGTGTTGAATGGCGCGCGGAATTGGCTCGACGCCTTGTCGATGACGAGTTCGAACATGGCACCATAATTCATGACGATGGGCAGGCCGTAGATGTAGGCCGCCTCGGCAATCTCCTGGACTGACATGAGGCCCGGCCGCCCCTGGCGCCACTCGGCGCTCGCAGATGGAACACCGATCACGAAGCCGGCAAGTGTGGCTGCCCCGGACTTCAGGAATGTGCGCTTGGAGATCATGGTCCGGCATCCTTCTTCGCCAATGGAAATCTGCCCCGAATTCGGGTTTCCGCGGATTAGGGGCGATGATCCGATTTTCCATCTTGACGTGAATCAAGTCGGGGATCGACTGAGGGGAAGCGCCCTTGCACCCGGGTCGCGCTGAATTCAGGGGTCCGCCGCCTACCTCTCCGCCGTCACCTCATCGGCCGGACGACGGACTGGGCGGAGGAGGCCGTCACCGACCCTTGGGCGTTCCCGGCGGGCTTGAAACGCGATGGCGGCGTGGACACCGGCTCGATCGTCTGGACCTCGAAGCACGGCTCGGTCATCGCGACGATCTACAAATCGCGTCGATCTACAAGTGGATTGCGCCGCACGGCTGACAGCAAGGCAATTCCCATGTCTCGAAGTTCGGTGTTGCCAGCAGACCTGGAAACTGCAAGTTTTTGAGCCCTTCGCCTGAGAGATGAAGGCGCGGGGAGTGGCCAAGATGACAGACAGCGCACCGCCTGGCTGGATCTACAACGAAACCGTTCGAATGTTCGCCACGCCAGGCGACCCACCCTTCGAGAGCCGGGACGAGCTCGTTCGTCACTGGGGCCGCGCCTGGGGCGTGGACAACGACGTCGGTGCGATCCGCTCCATTCTCATGCACCGCCCCGGGCCCGAGATGGCGGTCGTCGATCCGGCGAAGCGCATCGAGAGCATCGGTTCCTTTGGCGACCTGGAGAAGGGCTGGTATTTCCAGAGCGACAGCGTGCCGCCCCTCTCCGAGATGCAGGAGCAGCACGATGCCTTCGTGGCCGCGCTGAAGGCCCGGGGGGTCGAGGTTCATTTCGTTGACGGTGTCGATGGCGGGCGGCTGAAGTCCTGCTATACGCGCGATCCGCTGATCATGGTCAAGGGCGGCGCCATTGTCTGCCGGATGGGCACGCGCATCCGGCGCGGAGAGGAACTTGCAGTCACGCGAACGCTCGCCAGGCTTGGCATTCCCATTCTACGAACCTTGTCGGGTTCCGCCCTGATGGAGGGTGGCAGCTTCGCCTGGATCAATCCGAAAACCGCCGTGATCGGCTGCGGCATTCGCGTCAACCGGGAAGGCGCCGAACAGGTCGCGGAGGTCCTCAGGCGACAGGGGGTGGAACTGCTCGCCATAGACCTCGTCGGCTACGACATCCACATCGACGGGTCATTCCTGATGATCGATCGTGACCTGGCGCTGGTCGATCCCTTCGGGCTGCCCTTCTCCTTCCTGGAGAAGCTGAAGGACCTGAGGATACGCACCATCGAGATCACGCCGGCCGACAACAAGTGGATCATAAATTCACTGGCCGTGGCGCCCGGCGAGCTGATTATGCCCGAGGGCGCAACCAACCGGACCCTCGACAGCCTTGCCGCTCACGGCGTCCGGTGGACCGTGCTGCCCTATGCAGCAATGCAGCTGAATGGCGGCGGCATCCATTGTTCCACAACGCCCCTGATCCGCGACGAAATCTGACCGATCCTTCGCGAGTCATAGAAAGGGTGGCACGGCCGCCGCCGAATGCCGACAAGACATGAACCGCAAGAGCGCGGTGCGGGCTGCAGCGAGCGCCACTCGTCCCTGGCGGCCTATTGATCCGGCGCCATGAACTTGAAAAGCTCTGTGGGCTTGAAGTTCTGGGTCTGGTCTCCGGCCGTGTCCGGAAATCCGTCGAGCGTCAGTCGGCGCGGACCGGAGCCTTCCGATAAGTCGAGTGCTCCGAGCTTGGCCCAGATGATGCCGGGGCTGTTGGTGCTCTGGTAATAATAGACCCTGTTCTTGTGGTCCGAGACCGTCAGCCACAGCGTGTCGGCAATGTTTGGTTGGCCGGGAATCTTGATGCCGATGGGCACGCTGACATTGCGCATGACGCTGAACACCGCCGCCACGGCGGTGCGCGGGTCCGCGGTCTGGGTGGCCTCATTGATGTAGTAGGAGGCGCGCACGAAGCGATCCGCGGCGCGGTTGGTGCCCGGCAGCATGGTCGATCCGCCGATCGTCTTCCAGTACTGGTTCAGGCTCAGTTGCTGGTCGAAGGGCGGTGAGTTGGTCATCACCTGGTATTCCTTGCCGTGGTGGATGGTGAGCTTGCCGTCGAGGTATTCGAAAATCGCCGAGTCGCCCGAGGCATCCGAGATCGACAGATGGACCGTGCCCGGCTCTCCGGTCGGTGCCTGGATGGGAACGATGCGGAACTCTTCCTTGCGCAGGCCTTCGACAGCCTCCGCCGTGGTGGCATAGTTGTCGAGGGCATATTGCACCCAGGCCGAATTCGGCAGCGTCGGCCGATTGTCTCCGGCATTCGCCGGAGGATGCTTGGATTCGGGAAGGTAGAGCAGGTTGGCCACCAGGCCCTTCTCGTTCATGCCGTCGGCGGCCGCGCCTTCATAAATCGTGGTGACGATGCTGCCGTACTTGCTCTTCCAGTTGAATGGCGCGCGCGTGTTGCTGTTGCGCTCGAGCCCGCGCGGATAGAGCCAGATGTTGGTGTGCATGTCGGCCTTGAACCAGTCCATGGTCCGGCCCGTCACGGTCTGCCCCTCGAGACCGAAGTAGACGGCCCTTGTGCAGGCCTCGGAGACGGCCGGTCCGATCAGGGAGCATGAGACAAGCAGGGCGAGGGCAAGGCGCTTCTTCATGAGATGATCCTTGATTGAAAGACGGCAACACGGGGCGCAACGCCAAGCTCCGAGAGCCGAGGCCTGACGGCATGCCTTCGAAATACGTCGCTGGGTTGCAGGATGCGGGAAGCAACTGCAAGCTGTCAAGCAGCGCGCAGGTGCGCGGGGGCCGGGATCCGCCGAGTCAGAGGCTTGTCAAAAGCACCCGTTCATCAGCGTCATCCCGCGGGGCCCGACAGCCTTTCCCCAGCTCGGTCAAGAATAGCGCTGCTTGCCCGCGACCCAGGTCTCGGACACCTTGATCTTGCCGATCCTCGCCGGATCGACCTTGTAGGGGTTGTCCTCGAGGATCGTGATGTCTGCTTCCTTGCCGGGATCAAGCGATCCAAGGCGGTCTTCCATGCCGATCTGGCGTGCGGCATCGATGGTGACGGCACGCAGCGCCTGGTCGAGCGTGATCGCCTGGTCCGCCCCGATGATCGAATCGTCGATGATGCAGCGGCGCGTGATGGCCGTTTCCACCAGCGTCAGCGGACCGACCGGCGAGCAGGGCGCATCGGTATGGAGGCTGAAGTTGATGCCCTCCTTGATACAGGTGCCGGCGGCATCGGAGAAATTGGTACGCTCCGGCCCGAAGATCTGCTCGCGGTAGGCCTTGCCGTAGAAACGCACGCAGTTCATCAAAAAGGTAGGCTCGACGTTGAGCGACTTCATGCGCTTGTACTGGTCGGCGCGGGTGAAGGTCGAGTGCTCGATGCGGTTGATGCCGAGCGCCGTCGAACTGCCATAGGCCGCCTCGATGGCATCGAGTGCGATGTCCACCGTGTAGTCGCCGCTGCAATGGATGATGACCGGCATGCCGAAGTCCTTGATGGCGGCCACCATCTCCTTCAGTTGTTCCGGTGTGAAGTTCGGCTTGCCCTTGTTGGTGCTGTTGAGGAAGGGCTCAGTATAGGCCGCCGTCTCGGTCTGCGGCGAGCCGTCGGCGACGATCTTGACCGCATAGAGCGAGAAGGTGGCGTTCGGGAACTGCGCGGCCTTGGGGCCGAGGCCAAGTCCCTTGTAGGGTGCGAGCGCCTTGAGGTCGGTATACATGACGCTGGCGCTGGTCCGGCAAGAAAGGCCACCCGAGAGCTTCGCGAAGGGCTCGATCCACTCGGCGCGCAGCGTGCCAGGCTCATGCACGAAGGTCGTGCCTGTGGCCGCCACGGCCTTCAGGTAATCGGTGAGGGACTTTGCGCCAATCTCTGGCGTGATCTTGGGGAGAAAGAAGGGCGCGAACTTGAGCAGCGCCGATTCCTCGTAGATCAATCCATTGTACTGCCCGCTGGCATCGCGGCCGAAGCGGCCGTTGGCAGGAAGCGGACCGATGTCGGGCGGAATCTTGGCCACCTCGTAGGCCATGCTGTTGACGCAGGCGTCGTGCGAGTTGACGTACCAGATGAAGATGGGGTGTTCGGTCGACACGGAATCGAGTTCCTGCCTGCTGAGGTCGCCGCCCTGCAGGAGGTTATCGAACTTGGCGCCGCTCACCCACTGTCCCGGCGGCGTCCTGGCGGCAATGGCGCGCAGGCCTGCGATCAGTTCCTGCCGGGTCGGGTAGACGCTGTATCCCACATCATTCAGCAACTCGAAGACGAGCGCGGCCATCACCGTGTGGTGATGCGAATCCAGCAGGCCGGGAAGAAGCGTGCGGCCTGCCAGATCGATGATTTCCGTGTCTGTGCTCCTGAGCCCCATGATGTCTTCGCTGCTGCCAGCCGCCAGAACCTTGCCCTGGCCGATGGCGAGTGCCGCCACGGGATCACGACCCGGAAGGGTGACCACCGTGCCGTTGGTGAAGATGACATCTGCGGTTGATCCTTGGGCGAACGCGGGAGCGGAGAGTCCGATCAGCGGGAGTGACGCCGTGGCACCCGACAGCGCAAGGAAATCTCTCCGGCTCGGCATGAACTGCGGTCTGCCGAACAGGTGCGCGCTTCCATGTTCGAACAGTTCATCGGCGAGGTAGAGGTCGGAGACACAATAGCGGCACATGGAGGCATATCTCTTGCGGCGGATTACCAGTTCTCGGCCACGATAAATCAACCAGAGGTAAACTGAATCAGTATTTTCCCCATGCCCTGCAATCCATCCGCGCACCAAGACGCGGCCTGCGTGCGAGGAGCATGATTTATGCCGCAGGGTGCGCCACTTTTCACCGCAGCCAATTCAATCGTCTCCCGGAGCAGGTCGTCGCCACCGCGGAACGCAGGCAGTTTCTCCAGCGGCGGGGCTTTCACTCGGGCCCGTGCGAAACCTTGAAGGCATGCCCGATCGCGGCTTCGGCGAAGGCCAGCTCACGGTCCTCCGTTGCGCCTGAAGGCCGGTCGAGCATGGCCTTTTTTTGTCCGCTCCCCGCCGGCAGGACACGGCCCTCCATCACGGTGCCCCATACGGCGATGTCCTTCAGCTTTGCCGGATCCGCCGCCAACGGGTTTTCCGACAGGATGGTGAGGTTGGCGCGCTTGCCGGGCGAGATGGTGCCGATCTCGTCCTCGAGCTTCAGCGAATATGCGGCCTCGATGGTGACGCCGCGCAAGGCCTTCTCGACCGTGGTGCGTTGATCCGGCGCGGCAACGCGGCCCGATGCGGTGAGGCGGTTCACCGCGCACCACATGAGGAACAGCGGATCGCACGGCGCCATGGGCATGTCGGAGTGCAGCGACCAGCGGATGCCGGCGCGGTCGAGATCGCCCAGGCGCACCATGTCGTCAGCGCGCTCGGGCCCGAGGCCGACCTTGGCATACTGGTCGGCAAGGGCCGTGACATAATAGGGGTTGCCGCTGACGATGGCGCCGAGCGCCTTGATGCGCGCGACCTGGTCCGGGTCGCTGACCGCAAAATGGACCAGCACGGTGCGGTGGTCGTAGCGCGGGTTGCGGCGCAAGTTCGTTTCGAGCGTGCCAAGAACACGGTCCAATCCTGCATCGCCGTTGACGTGGATGTGGATCTGGTAGCCCGCGTCCCAGTAGATGCGGAAGGCGCGGTCGAAGGCGGCTTCGTCCATCATCCAGGCGCCCTTGTGGCCGTCGAGATAGGGCTGGCGCACCTGCATGAGCTGCGAGTAGATCGCACCATCGGCAAAGAGCTTGGCCTGCCGCGGCGCAAGGCTGGTCATGCCGCCGTACCACGAAGCGAGCTTCTCGGTTTCGGCAAGCACCTGTTGATCCTCGGCATAGGCGGCCACCATGCTCTTCGCATCGACCATGAAGGACCAGCGAAACGGCATGTCGGGGCTTGAGAACACGGCATTCACCGCGTCCTGCACCGGCTTCGCCAGAATGCCGCCCGGTTCGTTCCCGATGGTGATGCCCTTGGCGTGCATGTAGTCGCGCGTGAGTTCGAGACCGGCCTGCAGCCGCGCCGGCGATGCGGCGTAGTGAGCAATCTTTGGCATCACGGCAAATAGCCCTTGCTCCCAGAACTGCGCGTCGTCGAGGTTGGACTGTTCCCTGGCCGTTGCCGGAAAGCTCCCGACAACGGCTTCCGTGATACCGGCACGCTGCAGCAGGGCCGTGTTGAAGATCATCTCGTGACAGGAACGGCACCAGACGATGATGGGCTTCGTCGTGCTGATGCCGTCGAGGTCCGCCCTCGTCAGGGGGCCATAGAAGTCCGGGTGATAGCCCCAGGTCAGCAGCGCGCGGCCATCGTCGGTCCAGGCATCCACGGCCTTGCCGAGCCGGTCCATGAAGTCCGCCTTGTCCTTCACGGCGGGCACCGTGCCGCCCGGCAGAACCCAGTCCTCGATCGACAGGATGACGGAGGACATGGTGAGGGCGGCGAGCACCGGATGGTCGTGCTGGGCGACGAAGCCGGGAACCACCACGCGGTCCTCGAAGCTGCGGTCGATCGTGTAGGGCTGGCTACCGAGTATGGCTTTCACCTCGTCGAGGCTTCCGGTCCACAGGATGCGGCCGTTCACCACCGCCACGGCCTGGGCCAACGGGCGGGCCGGATCGAGGGTGACGATCTCACGTGCTGTGAAGATGGTGGCCAACGGCGCCTCGACCATGCTCCCGCCGATGTCGGTGAGGGACTCGGTCAGGGCCAGGGCATGGCTCGACACCGCCATCGCCGGGAGCCCGGCCAGGCCTGCGCCGACGAGCCTGCGGCGGGTCAATCTGGTCATGGTCATGGTTCCTTTCCTGCAGAGCCGCTCAGGGCCGTCGCGGGTGCAACGCCACGGGGACAGTAACGTGAATGCCGGCCTTGAATTGTCGCGCTTGCGACAAATACGGCCCGATGGCATCACATGGGCGATGTCTGGGGGCAAACATGGATCGGGTAGCGGCTGAGCGCCTCATACTGCAACGCGGCTGGCTCTCGGAGCAGCCTGAGGAAGCCCGCGCGGCGGTCCTGCAGCGGGCCCGCCTCGTCAAGCACGACGCCGGGGACTTCGTGTTCCATGCGGGTGACGAAGCAGGCGGCATCTGCGGCGTTGTATCGGGGGGCATCGGCATCTATCTGCCGACCGAGCCGGATGGCCTGAGACTTGCCCACATCGGCCGGCGCGGCGTCTGGTTCGGTTATGGTCCGCTGATCCGCGGACGTCGGCGGGTCCTCTCCTTCAGCCCCACAGAAACCACGTGGCTGCTGCATGTGCCGCTGCTGGCTCTCCAGGAAATTGCCGCGGCTTCGCTTCTCCACCAGCGTGCGGTCCTCTCGGTCGGGGAGTATGGCATGGATGCGGCCATCACCATCATCGAGAACCTGCTGGTCCAGAACCATGCCCGCCGCATCGCGGGGGCGCTGCTGCGCGTCACGCCCGGCATAGACGAAGACCCGGGGCATGCAGCTGTTGAGGTCATCCTCACCCAGTCGCAGCTCGGCGAAATGGCATCGGTCGGACGCCAGGTGGTGAACAGGGAGTTGCAGCGCCTGCAGGCCAGGGGCTGGATCTCCGTATCCTACAGCCGGATCATGGTGCTGAACCGAAGTGCCCTGGTGATGTTCGCGCAGGGAGTGACGTGAATGGGAGGCTCGGCCCGCGAAGTATTCCTGGCCTTCCTGAAGCTTGGTCTCACCTCCTTCGGCGGCCCCGTTGCGCATCTCGGCTATTTCCGCGACGAGCTGGTCGTGCGCCGCAAGTGGATCGACGAGGCGGGCTATGCCGACCTCGTCGCGCTCTGCCAGTTCCTGCCGGGCCCCGCCTCGAGCCAGGTCGGCTTCTCGCTCGGTCTGCTGCGCGCCGGGGCATTGGGTGGGCTTGCGGCATGGTCGGCCTTCACGCTGCCCTCGGCCCTGCTGCTGATCCTGTTTGCCTCTGGCGCAAGCTGGTTCGGGTCCGGCATCGGGTCCGGCGTGCTGCATGGCCTCAAGCTCGTCGCAGTGGCCGTGGTGGCCCAGGCCGTCTGGGGCATGGCGCAGGCGCTGACGCCCGATCGCGACCGCGCCGGGATCGCGCTGCTGGCGGTGTTCTTTGTCGTCTTCGTCGGCGGTTCGGTGGGGCAGGTTGCCGCCATCGTCACCGGCGGTTTGATGGGACTTTGGCTCTGCCGAAAGCTGCCGGTGAGCGTGGTCGGGCACATCAATTCCGGGGTGCCGAGCTTCGTCGGCTGGCTGGCGCTGGTCCTGTTCGCGTTGCTGCTCGTCGGGCTGCCGCTTCTGGAGAGCATCCTCCCGCTGCAGGGCGTGGCGCTGTTCGACGCTTTCTACCGGGCGGGCGCACTGGTGTTCGGCGGGGGTCATGTCGTTCTGCCACTGCTGGAGACCGCGGTGGTCCAGCCCGGATGGGTGTCGGGCGATGCCTTCCTCGCCGGCTATGGCGCGGCGCAGGCCGTTCCCGGGCCGCTCTTCACCTTCGCTGCCTATCTCGGCGCAGTGATGGGGCCGCAGCCATCCGGCCTCGCGGGTGCGGCGATCGCGCTGGTGGCCGTGTTCCTGCCGGGGCTGTTGCTGGTGGTGGGCGTCCTGCCGTTCTGGGACGCCTTCCGCTCGCGGCCACTGGCCCAGGCCGCCATGCGGGGGGCCAACGCCGCCGTGGTGGGTGTTCTGGGCGCGGCCCTCTACAATCCCGTGTGGACCAGTGCGATCCACACCGCCGCAGACTTCGCCCTGGCCCTGCTGGGCTTCGTGCTGCTGACCATGTGGCGCATGCCGCCGTGGAGCGTGGTCCTCGGCCTCGCCGCGGGTGGAGCCCTGTTGTCGCTTGCCTAGACCTGGCCGCGCGCCGAGAACCAGCGCTCGATGAGATGGTCGAGCGAGATGACGCCGGGGCCACGCGTCAGGATCATCACCAGCACGCTTGCCCAGAGCAGGCTCTCCACCCATGACGCGGGGTAGACGAGGGTGACGATGACCAGTGTCATGCCAAGCAGCGGCAAGGTCGCCAGCCTTGTGGCAAGCCCTGCGAAGAGAAACAGCGGTGCTCCGAGTTCCACCGTCATGGCGAGCCGCGCCGCGAGTTCGGGCGGCAGCAGCGGCAGGCGATATTCATTGGCAAAGAGCTGCACCGCGAAATCGAACGAGCGAAGCTTGAGCAGCCCGGCATTGAAGAACACGAAACCCATGGCAATGCGCATGGCGAGCAGGATGAGTGACAGCGGCACGCGTTCGAACAGCGCCCGCAAGGCAAGGAAGCGTGCGCGCAAGGTCATTCCGGCAGGAGCCGGATGGGTGATGTCAGACATCGACGTTTTCTCCTGAATGGGCAATGACCAGCCCCTCGGCGAAGAGCGTGGCAAGTGCGGTTGAAAGATCGAAACCGGGTTTCGCCTGCGTGCCCCGTGTGGCGGCGTCTGCGAGGCTGCATCCGGCGGCGAGGCCTGCACGGAACTGGAAGACGTCCGGTTCGAGTCGGTTCAGCGAGAATGCCCCGCGTGCTCCCCGCAATTGCAGATGCGTCTCGCACGGCTCAAAGGTGAACCGGTCCGGCAGGATGTCCTGCAGGCGAAGGCGGAGCAATTCATCCACCGGCCAGGCGGACTGGATGAAGACCAGTCCGGGCTGCAGCGTGAAGCGCAGCCGGGGCAGGTGGAGCGTGTCGATGCCGGCCAGTGTGACGAGTGCCATCGGCTGATGCTCGAGCGACACGGAGAGACAGCCGAGGTGCCAATCCATGCGCCCAACATCGGCGGCATAGGGCGGAAGGTCATCGCCGCAGCTGCGGAGGGTCTCGATCAAGGCAGCGCCATATTCGGCCATGCTGGGCGCGCGGGGCGGTGACCGCTGCAGCGTCAGGTCCGCCAGCTCCAGCAGTCGATCGGTTCCGAGCAGCCACTCAAGAGTGGGATAGCGGCCGCGCAGGTGGCGGCGGAAACTCTCACGATGATGGCGGCGGTAGATCTCCATCCGGCCGGCAACGCTGGCGGGCGCATGCAGCCTGCCGAGAAGGGGGGCAGGAGCGTCTCCGGCGATTGCGGCGCGGAAGCCCGCCTGCATCTCAAACAGCGAGGGCATGGCGGTCCACGAGAACCTGTTCAGCGATCCGGTCGGCCTTGGCCGCCTCCGCCAGAAGCACATCCATGGCGGGGAGGGCGCTGTCCCATTCGATCAACGTCGGGCGCGGTCCGAAGCGGTGGATGGCATAGGCGTAAAGGTCCCAGGCCTCGGTGGCGATGGGGCGGGCATGGGTGTCGATGATGACGCTCGTCCCGCCCGGCTCCGTTTCCAGTTCGAAGCCCCCGAGATGAAACTCCCCGATCGCCTCGCCCGGCAGTTCGTCGACATAGCGGCGGGCGTCGTAGCCCATGTTGTGTGCACTGACATGGATGTTGGACACGTCGCAGAGCAGCCGGCATCCGGTACGCTTCACGACCTCGGTGAGAAAGGCGGTTTCGGTCATGGTGGACTCCGCGAAGCCGAGATAGTTGGACGGGTTCTCGAGGTGGAACACCATGCCGAGCGCATCCTGAATCTCGGCAATGTGGCGGCAGATCACGTCCAGCGACTGGGCGTGATAGGGCAGCGGCAGAAGGTCGTTGAGGTATTCACCGTCATGCGTGGACCATGCGAGATGGCCCGACAGCAGCACGGGGTCGAGGCGCGTGACGAGGCCGCGCACCCGCGCGAGGTGAGTGCGGTCGAGACCGCTCGCACTTCCCGCCGAGATGCCGACACTGTGGATTGACAGCGGATATAGGGCGGCAATCTCCGCCAGCATTTCCGCGGCATGAGGGTTGGCGAGGACGTTCTCGGGGTGAACCTCGAACCATGCGGCGGCCGGCCTGTCGCGCAGCACCTTGGCGAGATGCTCGAGCCGAAGGCCGACGCCTGCCTGCCGGAACGAAAATGGCTTGGTCATTGCGATCTCCCGGGGGAACGGGGGACGGCCCGGGGGCCGCCCCGCCGTGGCGCGTCACTTGGTCTGGCCACCGACGATGCGGCTGCAATAGCCGGCCGGCACATAGACCCACTCATTGGGATCGGCGTCGACCTTCGACATGCCGGCGCAGGAATGCGTGCCGGTCATCGAGGCGCAATCGTTCGCGCCGGCCTTGGCGATGCCGAAGCACTTTTCGGCGGCATAGGACGGGGCCGGTGTCGGACCTGCCTGCGCGGCGGCGACGGCGGGAAGGGCCAGTGCGGCGGCAACGGCAGACGCGATGAGCAGATTGTTCATGGTGGTTTCCTCTCTGGAACGACGAGCATCAGTGGCCCGACGTGGAGAAGTTCGGCTCCGGCGTGGGGATTGTTACAGGCCACACGCAGCCGTGATCACGTGTGAGCGATTGCATCGGCTTGTCAGGCGGAAGGTGCCGTGTAACAAATCCCCCGTTCGTGACGAAAGACTGTGGAATGGCCTCGGAAGAGGATCGCGCGATGGCAGAGCTGATGCGCGCCGCGCTGAGCGGTGACGAGGCGGCCTATACATCGTTTCTGCGCCGCGCCGCGAACCTGACGCGCCGCGCCGTGACCCGCCGATTTGGATCCATGCTCGCCTCCGGCACCGAGGATGTCGTGCAGGAAACATTGCTGGCGGTGCATCTGAAACGCCATACGTGGCGTATTGAGGAGCCGATCCTGCCGTGGCTCTTCACCATTGCCCGCTACAAGGCGATAGATGCCTGCCGCAGGCGAGGGGTGAGGGTCGAAGTGCCGATCGAGGATTTTGCCGAGGTGCTGGCCGGGCCGGACGAGACGGGACGCTTGATGGAGGAGACGCAGCACATGGAAATGGCAGTGGGAACACTGAGCGGCGGCCAGCAGCGGGTCGTGTCGTCGATCGCCCTCGAGGGCCGCACGATCAAGGAAACGGCCGCCGCTCTGGAGATGAAGGAGACGGCGGTGCGCGTCGCCTTCCACCGCGGCCTCAGCGCCATTGCCCAGCGCTTCGGGCGCCCGGCATGAAGACCGACCAGCTGATCTCCCGCCTCGCGGCCGATACGCCGGCGCAGCGCTCATCACCGGCGTTGCGGCTTGGGTTGGCGGCAGCCGCCTCATGCCTCCTCGCGGGGGCCGCGATGATGCTGAGTTTCGGGCCGCGGCCGGACTTCGCCGCCGCCGTCGCGACCTGGCGCTTCGACATGAAGTTCGCTGTCACCCTGACGCTGGCGGCCACGGCCTTCCTGCTGCTGCGCCGCGCCATCTATCCCGAAGGCCTCGAACAGGCGCCGTTCTGGACGATCTTCGCCGCACCCGCCATCCTGCTCGCGGCAGCGGCCGTGGAACTCGCCTTGCTTCCGGCATCCACCTGGGGCGTGGCGGCGGTGGGCACCAACTGGTGGCACTGCCTCGCCCTGGTTCCCGCTTTCGGCCTGGCACCCTTGGCAATCGGTTTATGGGCGCTGCGGCAGGGGGCGACCACGCGTCCCATGCTCAGCGGCTTCCTGGTAGGCCTTTTCGCGGGGGGAGTGGGCGCAACCTTCTATGCCGCCAACTGCCCCGACGATTCGCCTCTCTTCGTCCTGGCATGGTATCCCGTCGGCATCCTGGCGCTCGGCCTCGTCGGGGCGCTGGCCGGCCGGAGGATGCTGCGCTGGTGAGGCTGGCCTGATCGACGGCGTGCCACGGGGCCGCCTTCCTAGGGGCTGCGGGGCTCCTCGACATAGTTGACCGACGCATTCGTGGCGCGGGTCCACAGGGCGCGCAATGCCTCGGCCGTCACGTTGGGCTCGTAGTGACCTCCAACCCTGTGGAAGGCGTCCGGGTGGGCGAGGAACAGTGCCGCCGACTGGTCCCACAGCAGCGACTTGCCGCCGGCCCGGAAGCAGCAGTCGATCGCCCAATAGTCAGCCCCCTTCACCGCCGGCCCCAGCGATCCATCGCGCACGGTGCCGGTGAGCGCCTGTCGCAGGGCATTTGGCAGACCCTGCGGCGCAAGGCCCTGCACCATCGCCAGGGTCGGCCCATAGACCGTGTCCTGGTGGCCAACGGGATCGGTGTCGAAGCTGCTGCGCGGCGGATCGACGAAAAAGTGCGAGAGCCCCGGCAATTGCCTGTCGAAGGCCGTCTCGCAGGCGGTCATGTCATATTCGCAGTTGAACGAGAAGTTGCCAGGCCGCTGCGTC
Source organism: Aestuariivirga litoralis (assembly GCF_003234965.1). Taxonomy (GTDB): domain Bacteria; phylum Pseudomonadota; class Alphaproteobacteria; order Rhizobiales; family Aestuariivirgaceae; genus Aestuariivirga; species Aestuariivirga litoralis. The sequence continues at coordinate 295,588 of NZ_QKVK01000001.1, read as the reverse complement.
GGGTCGCCGCGCAGCGGCATGCCCATGATCACCACGTTCTTGATCCTGGGCCGGATGGCCGGGCTGTAATGGATGAAGGAGGTGAAGGTGCCGATGACGAGAATGTCGATGGAATCGCACTCCGCCACCGCCTGCGCCACCTCTATCACGTAATCGGTTGCGGACTGTGCCGCGGGCGGCAGGTCGGCCGACAGCAGCGCGAAGGCGTTGCCCATCATGTCGCGGTAGTCGAGCACGAACTGGCCCCAGTCGGCCCGGATGGTGCTGTCCGGCAGATGGCTCGAGGCACCGATGATCACCGGAATCTGTCGCTGCCCCGGCTCCGCGATGAGGCGCGCCAGAGCGCCGGCGCCGTCGGCGGGCAGGGTATAGCCCTCGCTGGTGATGATCGCCGCAACGTAGCTGCTGCCGATGACGAGGGGGATCGCCATCATGTCGTCGATGTCGAAATCGGTGTCGATCAGGGTGCAGGCGGCGGGCTTCAGCGCCGAGGCAGCGGCGGGGGACGCTGCTGCGCTGCCGGGTTCGGATGGAATGTCAGCGCCGCGGACCTGCGGCGGCGCGATGGTCACGGCCGCCAGCATCAGCAAGGCCGGGACGGTCCGGCCGACAGATCGTATCATTGCAAATTCCCCCTTGTTGCCCAGGTCGGTCACCACGCGCCGCATTTTGCCCGTGTCGGCAGTGGTGTCCACCGGTTCAGCACCTCGCCCGGACCCCCATCCCTGTCAAGCAGGCAGGGGTGGAAGATCACAACAATGCCAGGCAGCCGCGTGCCGCCATGGCGCGAACATGCCTCCGGAGCGGGCCGCGCCCCGCGATCGACTAGGTGTTTTCTGCAAATTGAATGATGACACAATCCATGCAAGTTGCAGTTTCGGCAGCCGATGCCCTGCCGGTGGAGACAAAGAGATGACCCTTGCAAAGCGCACACTTGGCTGTCTTGCCCTCGTCGCCGCCATCACCGTGGCGCCGCCGCTTCAGGCCGCGCCGCCAGTCGCACCCTTCTACGCCGCCGTAGCGGCCATGAAGCCCGATGGCAAGCTGGGCCAGGTGATCGCGCAGGAGGCGGTGACCACCACCATTTCCGGAGCCCGGGCCTGGCGCATCGCCTATATCTCCTCCGACATGGCGGACAAGCCGACGATTGCGACCGCACTGGTCATCGCGCCGGTCGGCCCGGCACCCGCGGGTGGCCGCCCGGTCATGTCCTGGGCCCATGGCACCACCGGCACGGCGCAGAGTTGCGGGCCTTCGCAGGTGGTCGACCCCGCGGCGCCGCTCAACGAGTACTTCCTGCCTTCCGGCAATTCCTGGACGGATTATGGCGTTCCGGCTCTCGCCGAATTCATCACGGCGGGCTACGTCGTGGTGGCGACCGACTATCAGGGCCTCGGCGGCGGGGGCAGGCACCAATATGCACTGGCCGAAACCCAGGCGCGCGACTCGATCGACGCCATCCGCGCCGCCGGCGCGATGAAAGAGACGGGCGCAGGCCCCCAGGCCGTGATCTATGGCTGGTCCCAGGGGGCGGCCGCAGCAATCACCGCCGCGAGCATGCCCGATTACCTGGCGCGCCAGGGCACCGCCTTCGATGGCGTGAAGCTCGTCGGCGCGGTGGCCATGGCGCCGGAGTATTTCCGCGCGCTTGCCCCTTCCGCACCCCTGACCGACGAGAGTGCGGCAGCCGTGATGGCGGGCACCGCCAAGGCCTTCTCGAACAGCGTGAACAACTTCAACCATCTCGCAATGACGCTGTGGGCCGAGCAGGCGGCCTATCCCGACAGGCTGAAGCTGACGGACGTGTTCACCGACGAGGGCGCGGCGTTCATCGACGAGATCATGGGCAACAAATGCGTTCATGCCGCATCCGACTCGATCACCTACAGCTATGGCGACCAGTTCACCAGCCTGCTGCGGCCCGATCCGGCCAATGCCAGGCTCTGGGCGCAGACGCTGATCGACAGCGCCGGGCCGGATGTGAAGCCGATCGTTCCCGTCATCATCTTCTGGGGCACGAAGGACGTGGTCGTGCCGCCCGCCATGCACAAGGCCTATCGCGAGCGCATGTGCCAGCTGGGCGGCAACGTCACCCGCGTGCAGCTGAAGGGTGACCTCACCCATTTCGCCACGCCGGCAGCCTCGCAGCCGCTCTATCTGCCGTGGATCGCCGAACGGCTGGCCGGAACGCCGGCCCCGGACGGCTGTGCCGCCGAGCAGGTGCAGAAATAACTTTTCAGGAGCATTCCAGATGAACGGCGCGCAATCCCTCTTCAAGGCTCTCGTCGATGCAGGGCTCACCACCTGCTTCGCCAATCCCGGCACCTCGGAAATGCAGCTGGTCTACGAGATCGGCAGGAATGACAAGGTGCGCGCCGTGCTGTGCCTGCAGGAGGATGTGGTGACGGGCGCCGCCGACGGCTATGGCCGCATGACGGGCATGCCCGCCTTCACACTGCTGCATGTGGCGAGCGGTTTTGCGAATGGCATTGCCATGCTGCACAATGCGGGGCGGGCCAACACGCCGCTTGTGAATGTGGTGGGGGCCAATGCCTCCTACCACCAGCCGAACTTTCCCGAGCACGAGCTCATCAACGGCCGCATCACCGACTTCACGCGGGTCGTCTCGCACTGGTCGGCGGAGGCGCGCAGCGCCTCGGAGCTGGGCGAACTCGGCGCCCAGGCTGCAGCGCTGGCCAAGACCGGCAAGCTCTGCACCATCGTGGCGCCCACGAACCGCCATTGGGACGAGGCCAACCCGCCGCCCGCCATGCCCGAAGCCCAGGGGCTCCCGCGCGTTGCGGGCGAAGCCGTCGCAACCGCCGCGGCGATGCTGAAGAACGGCAGGAAGACCGGGCTGGTGCTCGGCAATCGCGCGCTGCATGGCGCGGCACTCGAGACGGCGGCGGAGATCGCGGCGGCGACCGGCGCCAGCCTGCTCGCCGAAACCTTCGCCTCGCGCTATCTGGCGCGCGGCGCGGGCCGCCCGGTGATCGAGACCATTCCCTATGAATTCGAGATGGGCGTGAAGTTCCTCTCGGGCTTCGAGCAGCTGGTCTTCGTGGGCGCGGCGTTCCCCGTGGCGACCTTCGCCTATCGCAACAAGCCGATGTACAAGACTCCTGCCGATTGCGCGCTGTTCACCATGGCCTCGGTCAGCGAGGACATGGATGATGCGCTGGCGCGGCTGTCGCAGGAATTGGCTGCCGCGGGTGCCAAGGTCCCGCGCAATGGCCGGGCTGCGGGCGAGGCGCCGAAGGGCGCCCTCACGGCCGGCAGCATCGGGCAGAGCCTGGCCCTGCTGATGCCGGAGAATGCCATCCTCGTCGACGAGGCCGCCACCAATGGAATGGCCATCATCGAGGCGACGAAGCAGGCCGCGCCCCATGACTATCTCAACCCGCTCAATGGCGGCGCCATTGGCGGCGGCCTTCCCATGGCGCTGGGCGCGGCCATTGCCTGCCCGGCGCGCAAGGTCGTCCACCTGCAGGCCGATGGCAGCGGCATGTATACGGTGCAGGCGCTGTGGTCGATGGCGCGCGAGAGGGCGGACGTGGTGATCGTGCTTCTCAAGAACGATGCCTATTCGATTCTCGATCTCGAACTCGCCCGGGTGCGCGATGGTGCAGCCAACAGCCGGATGATGGCGCTGACCTCGCTCGGCGACCCGACACTTGACTGGGTGAGCATCGCCACGGGCCTCGGTGTCCCGGCCAGCCGCGCCAGCAGCGCGGAAGACTTCCATGCGAGGTTCAAGGCAGCGCTCGGTTCGAAGGGGCCGCAGCTCATCGAATGCCAGTTGCCGATCACGGCGGAATGGCGGGCGCTGGAAGACTACGTCCAGAAGAACCGCTGAATCCTCCCGCTGCCCGGGCAGGTGCGCGCCTCGTCATAACGCAGGTTGCGCGGGGCATGCACTTCTGCAGGCTGATTTGATGCAGATTAAGTCACCCGTCGCCTCACGCGTTAGGGTGGTGCCGCGGCTGCATCGTCGGGTGCAGTTCCGGTGGAGGGCGACACGATGCGAAACCATGGTTTTCTGGCCATCCTGGCCGTGATGCTTCTGCCCGGTCCCGGGCTGGCCGCGGAACCTGCGGACGTCATCTTCCTGAACGGCAATTTCACCACGCTTGAGCAGGCGCAGCCAGCGGCAGAGGCCGTGGCGGTGGCGGGCGGGCGTTTCCTGGCGGTTGGCACCGAGGCCGACATCGCCGCCTATAAGGGACCGGCGACGGAGGTCATCGACCTTGGCGGCCGCCGCGTGGTGCCCGGACTCATCGATGCGCATACCCATCCGCTCGAAACGCTGTGGATGAAGAGCGACTGGGTTGACGCGCGCTATCCGGAGATTCCCTCGGTTGCGGTCGCCCTGCAGAATCTGTCGGCGCGCGTGGCGTCCAGCAAGCCGGGCGACTGGATCTATGTCGCCTGCGTTTCCGCCTCGGAGAACAAGTTTGCCGAGAAGCGGATTCCGACCCGGGCGGAGCTTGATGCCGCCGCCCCGGACAATCCGGTGATCCTCGCTAATGGCGCACACATGGCAGTGGCCAACAGCAAGGCCCTTGCCGCACTCGGCGTGAAGAAGGGAACGCTGCGTCTGCCGCATGGCGGCGCCGTGCTGGTCGATGCCGAGGGCAATCCCACCGGCGTCATCACCGACGGCTTCGCCGACATTCCGGGCTCTCCGGCGCCGGGCGAGATTGCCGGCTATTACGCCGAGGGCATCCCCGCGCTGTGGAACCAGAACGGCTTCACCTCCATGCTGGCCATCACGCCACTCAAGGCCGTGCCGGTGCTGCAGCAGGTGAGTGCCGCGGGCAAGCCTGCTAATATCCGCTACAGCGTGTCGGTCTGGGCGGCGCCGGACGGTGCGGGCCTGCCGGATGATCTCTCGATTCTCGACATGCCGAAGCAGGCTGATCCCGACGCCTTCAAGTTCCTTGGCATCAAGGCCTGGGTCGACGGCGAAAACGACTGCCGCACCGGCTTCATGAGCGAACCCTACCAGGGCCACTTCGACACGGATCCCGCAGGCGGACACGGCACGCTGGTAACCCCGCAGGAGACGGCCGATGCCTTCGTCGATCGGGCGCATGCCAGCCACCGCCTTGCCATGCTCCACTGCGCCGGAGACGCCGCGATGGACATCTGCCTCACGGCCTATGAGCGGTCGATCAAGGCAGATCCCTCGCCGATCCTGCGGCGCATCGAGCATTTCGGCGTCTTTCAGATGAATGACACGCAGCTGATGCGGGCGCAGGCGCTGAAGAAGGATCAGCTTGCCATCTCCGTCCAGCCGATCTGGCTCACCGAGCTGGTGAAGGCCGACGTGGAGAACATGGGAGCGGATCTGGCAAAGACCGGCTTCAGGTTCCGCACCATGATCGAGGCCGGCCTCGAACCGGCCGCGAGCACCGACATGACCGGTCTCTATCTCGGCAATGTCGACCCCTTCAAGGCCATGCAGGCGGTGGTGACGCGGGAATCAGACGCGGGCGTTTTCGAGCCGCAGGAGGCCGTGAGTGTCGAGGACGCGGTGCGGATGTGGACGATCTGGCCCGCGAGGTCGATCGGCGAAGGCGCCTCGCGCGGCACCATCAGCCCGGGCAAGCTCGCGGACATGACGGTCCTGTCGGCCGATATCTTTGCCATCCCGCCCGATCAGATCGCGGACGTGAAGGCAGTGCAGACGATTGTCGGTGGGCTCGTCGTCTATCGCCGGCCATGAACTGTCCGGCGAACTACTTCGATCCCTGATAGATCACGCCGGTGCGGGTATAGCCCGACCACGACACCGAGCCATCGCCTGCTTCGCCGGTTGCGGGCAGGATGCGGATGGTGGTGGCGTTGGGGCCCATGCGGTTCAGGTCCTTGGTGGACAGCGGGAGGCCCGGAACCTCCGGCTGGGCTGTTTTGGAAATGACCATCAGCCGTGTTCCCGGCGGCAGCACGGGGGCCGCCTGGGCGGCAAGCTTGTCGACATCGATGGTGCCATCGGCCATGGCAGCGCCGGCCTGGGCAACAAGCGCCACGCCGGCCAACAGCATTGCAGTCATGATCCGCATCGCTACATCTCCTGCTCGGTACGCCGCCAAAATAGCAGCGTCGCCGCGCCCGGAAAAATGAATTTTCCGGACACGGGGTCCCGCGGGGCAGGCTCAGGCGGCGGGTGTCTTGGGGGCGGCAGAGGCGGCGAAGGGGTTGGACGGGCGAACCGGACGGGGCTTCGGCTTCGGCATGGGAATCAGGCCTTCGCGCTGTGCCTTCTTGCGGGCCAGCTTGCGGGCGCGGCGCACGGCCTCGGCCTTCTCGCGAACGCGTTTCTCCGAGGGCTTCTCGTAGAAGGTATGTGCCTTCATCTCACGCAGCAGGCCTTCGCGCTGCATCTTCTTCTTGAGGAAGCGCAGGGCCTGGTCGACGTTGTTGTCCTTGACGAAGATCTTCATGGTTTGCCTCCTGTGTCTCGATAAAAAGAATGCGCCGGTGCGGACACCGGCGCTCCTCGAATTCCTTCACTCCCGCCACCAGTACATCCGTGGCTCGCGGGAATAGAAGGCTCTGGATATGATCAGGCCGCCTGGAGACGGTCTGCGGACGACTTGCCGTTGCGCTTGTCGGTCACGATCTCGAACGAGATCTTCTGGCCTTCATTGAGGCCGGTCATGCCGGCGCGCTCGACAGCGCTGATGTGAACGAACACATCCGTGCCGCCCGAGGTCGGTTCGATGAAGCCGAAGCCCTTCTGGGCGTTGAACCACTTAACAGTACCTGTTTGCACAGTAGATCCTTGATAGAATAGAGAAGACCAGCCCGCGGTATTGCAGGTCCGATCACCGATGTTCTGGAAGAGAGGGGAAGTATCGCCGCATCAAGCAGGCGAGGCTGAGCCATCAGGCCAAAATTCGATGATCCCGATATAGGTGGCGACTTCCACCATTGCAAGGGAATTCGTCAGCAAGCTGAAAATTGCCCGGACGCCGCGTGCTCCCGGATTGCCGAACATGCGGAAGGTGACGGATGAGCCCGGAAGACTGAGCGCCGCAGATACGCAGGGCGCTCAGCAAGTTCGGGGCTAGAAACCGCTCGATGGGGATGGGACATGAGCGGACGATGGGATACTGGCCGCGTCGTGCAACAGGAATGTGAAGGTCCGACGCGTGGGGTCAGCGCAACCACAGGGCGGAGGCCTGGCGCACCTGTTCCATGGAGATGATCTCCGCCACCTTGGCGGCAAGCTGCTCGCGCGGCAGGTCGTGGAAATAGGGAAGCAGGAAATCGGTGATGAACTCGCGGTCGATCGACGGCTCCTTCACCTCCATCTCCGGGGCGAAGTCCTCAAATGCGGTAAGAAGGTCCAACATGTGCCGTCTCCACTAATCAGAACTCTGTTATCTAAAGCTCCCTATAAGTACATCTACGGCAACGGCGGGGGGTGATCCTTGATCTGCCTCAACCTTCTCTCAAGTCTCAAGCTTTCCTCATGGTTGACGAAGCTGGAACCAGGCCACCCCTCTGCACGTCCGGATTGTGCGACGTCACGAAAGGGGCCGGTCCGAAGACCGGCCCCGGGGCGGGTTCAAGGCTTGGCTGGTGCGGCGGTTCCTTAGCCGCGCCACAGCCCGCCGGTGCGCGAATTGACGTAGACCGTCACCAGCCGTCCCTTCCGGTTGAGGGCGCGGAAAGTGTAGGTGCGGCCGCTGCATTCGACGGTGCGCACGCGGTCATAGCCCGAGCGGTCGACGAGGCGGCGCGCCTCGCCGCAGCTCATGCCGCGCTTGCGGAAGGTTCCGTAGCGCCCGTAATCGTACCAGCCGTAGCCGTCGTAATAGCGCCAGCCCGGGCCCACCTGGTAATCGTAGAACGGGACGCCGAAGTAAATTCCCACACGGGCCCTGGCATCCGCTCCACTGGCCATCGCAAGGGCGCTGATGGCCACGCTGCCGGCGATCAAGAGTGACTTCAACATGGTTTCACCTCCGTAGGATTTCCGCAGGCTGAATTCCGCAAGCGCGCGGGAAGTTCCGGCGAATGCTGGATTTTCACGGCTCGGCAGGTGACGCGGCAGCAAAGCTGAACAGCTGTTCATGCAAAGCAAAAGCGCCCGGCGGGGTTCCCCGCCGGGCGCTTCGGTCTGGATCGTCCGGTGCGAGGCCCGATCAGTCTTCCACCAAGTCCCACTTGTCGCTGGGGTTGAAGGTCAGGATCTTCGGCACGATGTTGGCCGTGTCCGGCCCGAAGTCGCGCTCGTAGACGACGCCGGCCTGGTTCACGACGAAGGTCGAGACGCCGGTTTCGCCATAGACGGCTGGCCAGGCGATGAGCGCGAAGCCGTTGATCATGTTGCCGTTGACCACATAGTCGTGGGCACCGCCCGCAACGTTGTCGCCCTGCCGCTTCATGATGCGGAACTTGTAGCCGAAGTAACCGTCGCCGGCCTTCGCCTTGTCGAGGGCGGCCATGTCGATGCTGGGGCCAACCGGGCTCTCGCCGTCGCCTTGCTCTGCGGGCCAGTAGAGGCCGTCGGTGAGGCCTTCGCCGCTGATCAGCTTCTGTGCGAATTCGAGCACGCCGTCAGCGTCGCGGTCCTCCGTCGCGTAGTCCTGCTGCGCCTGGACATAGAGGCGCATGGTGTCGATGGCATGAAGCTCGTTCTCGCCGATGCGGCGGATGACGATCTCCTCCAGCCCGGCCACGGTGTCGAAGGCCCACTTCCCGTCCTCACCCTTCACGATGGGGAAGGGGAAGGGCCAGAGCTCCTTGCCGAGGTCGAGCACGCGCTGGTCCTCTTCCTCCTCGACCGAGATTCCTTCGGCGGCGGCTTCCTGGATGTCCTTCACCGAGTCGGCGATGCCATCGGCCTTCTCCACCTTCGTGGCATCGAGGCCGAGAAGCGTCGAAATGGCGGTGATGTCGCCCTTGGCCATCACGTCCTTGAAGGCAGCGATGGCCGCTTCCGGCGTGTCGAACAAGGTAGGCTCGGGGCCGACATAGGCCTGCAGCTCATCGCTGATGGCCAGTGCGGGCGTTGCTGCGGCCAGCGGGCCGAAGACCAGCGCGGCGCCAAGCAGAAGTGTGGAAACGAGGGTTCTCGAAATCATGATCCTGTCCTTTCTGCCTGGTTGCTCAGCGCCGCCGTCCGCGGCCACCGCCGCCGCCGCCCTTGCCCTTGGGCGGAATGAACTTCTTGCCGCCGCCGCCGCCGCCCATCTTCTTGCCGCCACCTCCGCCACCGCCGGGGTTGAAGTCAGGTCGGTTGATGCCGCCACCGCCCATCGACTTGTTGCCGCGGTTGCCCTGCGCCTTGGCGTCACGACCGCGCTTCACCTCGCCCATGGGCGAAGGGGTCTTGGGCCGTGTATCCGGCGTGGCCGCCGGGCGCGGCTTGCCAACCGGCCGGTCGAGATTGGGCTTTGCCATCTTGTCGGGCCGCGCCACGTCGCCGAGGTTGCCCCCGCCATTGCCGGGCTTCAGGTTGCCGCCATTGCCGAGGTTTCCGGCGTTGCCGGCATTGCCCAGGTTGCCGCCATTGCCGTTGCCGGGGCGGGCCATCTTGTCGGTCGGCTTGAAGCCCGCGGTGGGCTTCTTGTTCAGGCCCTCGAGCGTGCTCTTGCGGATGTCCTTGGTCTGCATGCCGCCCGTGGCGGGCAGCGTGGCGGGACGCTGCAGGTTGCCCTTGTTGCCCGGCCTGTTGTTGCCCAGCTTGTTGTTGCCGCTGATGTTGGTGAGGTCGTTCTTCTTGAACTCGTTGCGGATGTTGGTGTTGCTGATCTTGTTGAACTGGTTGTTGTCGAACTTGATCTTCGAGCGGTCGACCTTGCGCCAGTCGACGTCATTGATGTTGATGTTGCCGTTGAAGTCGCTGCCGATGATGCAGCGGTTGCAGTTGATGTTGACGTCGTTGCCCCAGTTGCCGTGGTGGTGGTTGTTGTTCCAGTTCCAGCCCCAGAAGCCGTTGTCCCAGTCGACCGCCGCGGTCCAGATGGCGCCGGTCACCGCGCCGGCGAAGAAGGTGGCCGCCGGGTTCCAGTAATAGGGGTAGGGCTGCGGGTAATAGGAGACCGGCTGGTAGGCGTAGCCCGGCTCGTAGAGCATCTCGGGCTGGTACTGCGGCACGTAGATGACCTCGGAGCTGGCCGGTTCGATGATGATGTTCTGGCGGCCGGTGTTGCTGTCGGTCTCCTCCGTCACCTTGACCTTGTCGTTGGTCTTGATCACGCCGTTGGCCACCGCCTGCTCGCGCAGCTGCTGGATGGCGTTGAGAACGTCTTCCTGCTGGTTGACGATCGACTGGCCGAAAAGCTGCGTCCAGTCGAGGTCGTCGGCCATCATCTTGACGAGCTCGGGATAGTTCAGCAGCGAGATGACGCTGCCGTCCCAGCTGGCCTTGGGCTTCAGGTCCTTCCGGGTCTTCGAATCCTCGAGGAAGCGCTCGGCCTCGACGATCTGCAGGGGGTAGAGCGAGGCGGCCGAGATCAGCGCCACCAGCTCATCCGGGTAGAGTGCGATGCGGGCGACGAGGATGTCGAGTTCCTCGGGCGACAGCGGCAGCGGCGCCTCGGCGACCTCGGCCTGGGCGGCCTCGGGCACGGGGTCCGTCTGGGCGCGGAGGGGGGCGGACGCCGTCCCCAGTGCGATCACCGCGGCGGCCGAGAGCAGAAGCGGCCCGGTCAGCAGGCGCTTCAGGAAGGTCTTGTGCATGTCGTCTCCCATTCGTTTCGAGGGCCGTCGGCCCCGGGACCCAATGACCCTAGGACAAACGTATTCACGTGTTCAAGTTGCGAACTGCGGAGGCCTGCCAAGAAACCTCTTCCGCAGCGTGTTGCGGGTTGTTACAACCCCCTGACGGGTGTTGGCGGCAGCATAGTGGCAGGCAGGCCGCCGAAATGCCTCATGCGATACAATTCATGTGAAATTCGGGGCGGGGAAACGAGGCTCACATGGCAGGAAAGCCTGGCGGATCGGCTGGTGCGGGCTGGCTTGACCGGCGCACCCTCACCTGGGCTGGCTATGACGTGGCCAGTTCGATCTATTTCGGTGTCGCCCCGGCGGTGTTGCTGCCGCTCTATTTCCAGCAACGCATGGCGGATTTGGCCAATCCCACCGCCGCCTGGGGTATTCTGGCGGCCCTTGCCATCCTGGCGAGCAGTGTTGCGGCGCTGGCCGCCGCGGCGCTCTCGGCGCGCATGCCACGCCTGAAGCTGCTCAACGCCGCCACGGCAGGCCTCGTGCTGTCCATCGCCGCGCTGGCCTGGCCGGTGAGTTCCACGCTGGCGGCCGCCGCCGTCGCCTATGTCGCGGCGCAGAGCTTCTATTTCGCGGCCACCAGCATCTACGAATCCTTCCTGCCGGACCTGCTGCCGCAGGCCCTGCGCCAGAGGCTCTCCGGTTTCGGCTGGGCCGTGGGCTATCTGGGGGGCGTGTTGGCCATCGCCATACTGCTGCTGCTGGTGCGGGGCCAGCCCCAGTCGCCTGCGCTTCTCGAGGACTGCTTCGCCGTGCTGGCCATCCTCAGCGCCGCCTTTTTCGTGATCGCGCTGACGCTGATGCGGCGGGCGGGCTTCGCGGCGCTGGGCGAGGGCGTGGGCGGGCCCCGCCTGTCCGGTGTCATCGCCGTCGTCGGCCAGTGGCGGCAGCACCGCGGGCTCTTTGTGCTGCTGGGCGGTACCATGCTGGTGCATCTGGCGATTTCGGTGGTCATCACCTTCACCGCGCCCATCCTCGCCTCGCGCTTCGGCCAGACGCTGCCGGACCTCCTGTGGCTTCTGCTGCTGGTACATGTGATCTCGGTGCCCTCCACCATCGGCTGGAACCTGCTGATGACCAACTGGTCGCGCAGCGTGCCCATGGCCATCCTGCTGGCGGCCTGGGGGTTCGTCCTGCTGCTGATGGCCTTCGGCTCGGGCAGCTGGATGCCAGTGGCGACGGTGGCCGTCATCGGCTGCTGCGTGGGGGCCACGGCCTCCGCCCTGCGCGGCTTCCTGGCGGAGGGCGTTCCGCCCGGGAGCGCCCCGGCCTTCTTCGCGCTCGCCACCGTGGCGGGCCGCCTCGCGGCCGCCCTGGGGCCCGCCCTCTTCGCGCTGATCAGCACGCTCCAGGGCGAAAGGGCAGCGCTGCTGGTGATCCTGGCGCTGCTCGCCGCGGGGGCGGCGCTGGTGCTTCTGCACGTGATGCGCGATGAGGCATCCACATTGACCACGCAGGCCAAGGCCGACGTATAGGCCTCCGGCAGCAGACATGGCGGGCAGGACCCTGCGGCCAATTCATGTGTTGCAAAGCGGCGGAGTTGAGTTGTAGTCCTTATGTCTTACTTATGTGGGGAGAAAAAGCATGGAACGTCCCTTGCCGATTCGGGACAGCGATGTACTGAAGGACGCGAGGCTGTTCGCCAGCCGCTATCATCTCATCAAGTCGCTGAGCGAACGGCTGAAGGGCAAGCGCATTGCCGAGGTGGGAATCGCCTTCGGGGATTTTACAAAGTTTCTGCTGCAAGAACTCGATCCTTCGCATTTCGACGCCTATGACATCTTCAAGCTCACCGACAGCCAGCGGATGAACGGCGTGAGCTGCGCCGACATCCTGAAGGGCAAGACCCACCTCGAGTTCTTCAACGAGCGCTTCGAATCCGCGATCAAGGCGGGCGTGCTGAGGGCCATTCCGGGCGACAGCTCGTCCAATCTGAAGAATGCGAAGGTCCAGTATGACATGATCTATGTTGACGGGGACCATTCCTATCCGGGCGTCAAGCGTGACGCGGACGTGGCGGTGAACTGCCTGGCCGAGGACGGGGTTCTGATCTTCAACGACTATACGATGATGGACCTCAGCGGATATAAGTATGGCATCGTGCCCGTGGTGAACGACCTCTGCGTCAATCACAACTGGAAGATCTTCGCCTTCGCCTTCCAGCCCGACATGTTCTGCGACATCGCGCTGGTGAGGGGGTCTGCCGCGGCCTGACCTGGGGCTCGCCTGCCGCCTTGGATTGATCTCAATTGTCGCTCACCCTGCCTGTTCCGCATCGCATGGCCAGGAGGTTCACATGCACCGGCGTCTCGTTCTTTCCGCTTTGCTGCTGGGTGTTCTCGCTGGGCCTGGAAGGGCACAGCCGGAGGGTTTCACGGGGGTGGACTGGGTGCTGGCCGGGGCGAGCGGCAAGCGGGCGCCCTATCTGCGCTTTGAGGCGGGGCGGGTGGCGGGCCTCGGCGGCTGCAACCGCTTCAAGGGCAGCTACAAGCTGTCAGGGGCGAAGCTGAGCTTCTCACCGCTGGCGGCCACCCAGATGGCCTGTCTCGACGGGTTCGAGCAGGAGCAGGCCTTCTTCGCCATGCTGGCCAAGGTGCGGGCCATGAGCCTCAAGGACGGCCGGCTGAAACTGCTGGATGCGGGCGGCGCGGTGCTGGCCAGCTTCACGCCGCGCGCGGCGCCCTAGCCACGCTGCAGGGCGAAACCTGCCGAAGGGAAAAATTCCTTCCCTCTCGGCTTTTCTCTTGACTTTTTTCCTAAATTATGCTATGTCAGCGGCTCGTGCCTGCTGCTGATTGACATGGTGAAAAATTTCCCAACAAATCCAGCGCCCGTATTGCGCCTGCTGCCAGGACCGGGCGCCTTGCTCACACATCGGCGTAGGTCATCGTCTCCGCGGCGCCGCCGGGATGGGTGACGGCGCCGTTGACGGCGGGACCGACCTGCTGGGCATATTTCCACAGCGTGCCGGAATTGTAGCCGTGGGGATGCGGGGCCCAGGCCTTGCGGCGCTCGGCGAACTCCGCCTCCGACACGTTGCAGGAGAGGATGCCATCCACCGCATCGATGGTGATGATGTCGCCGTCCTTCAGCAGGCCGATGGGGCCGCCGAGCTGCGCCTCCGGCCCCACGTGGCCGATGCAGAAGCCGCGCGTGGCGCCGGAGAAGCGGCCATCGGTGATGAGCGCCACCTTGTCGCCCATGCCCTGGCCATAGAGGGCGGCGGTGGTGGCCAGCATCTCGCGCATGCCCGGGCCGCCGCGCGGGCCTTCATAGCGGATGACCAGCACCTCGCCTTCCCTGTACTGCTTCCTCGACACCGCGTCGAAGCAGGCCTCCTCATTGTCGAAGCAGCGGGCGGGGCCTGAGAAGCGCAGGTTCGTCATGCCCGCAACCTTCACGATGGCGCCCTCCGGCGCCAGGTTGCCCTTCAGCCCCACCACGCCGCCGGTGGCGGTGAAGGGATTGTCGGCGGGGCGGATCACGTCCTGGTCGGGGTTCCACTTCACCGCCGCCATGTTCTCCGCCATGGTGCGGCCGGTGACGGTGAGGCAGTCGCCATGGAGGAAGCCGTAATCGAGCAGGGTCTTCATCAGCAGCGGGATGCCGCCCGCCTCGAACAGGTCCTTCGCGACATAACGCCCGCCGGGCTTCAGGTCGGCAATATAGGGGGTGCGCCTGAAGATCTCGGCGACGTCGAAGAGGTCGAACTTGATCCCTGCCTCGTGGGCGATGGCGGGCAAGTGCAGGGCGGCATTGGTGGAGCCGCCGGAGGCGGCGACGACGGTCGCGGCATTCTCCAGCGCCTTCCTGGTCACGATGTCGCGCGGGCGGATGTTGCGGGCGATGAGCTCCATCACCTTTTCGCCCGCCGTGTAGCAGAAGGTGTCGCGCACCTCGTAGGGGGCAGGGGCGCCGCAGGAATAGGGCAGGGCGAGGCCGATCGCCTCGGCCACGGTGGCCATGGTGTTGGCGGTGAACTGGCCGCCGCAGGAGCCGGCGGAGGGGCAGGCGACCTTCTCGATCTCGGCCAGGTCCTCGTCCGACATCAGGCCGGCGGAATGCTTGCCCACGGCCTCGAACATGTCCTGGATCGTCACCTGGCGGCCACGGAAGATGCCCGGCAGGATGGAGCCGCCATAGATGAAGATCGACGGGCAGTTCAGCCGCACCATGGCCATCATCATGCCGGGGAGCGACTTGTCGCAGCCGGCAAGGCCGACCAGCCCATCATAACAATGGCCGCGCATGGTGAGCTCGACCGAGTCCGCGATCACCTCACGCGAGACGAGGGAGGCCTTCATGCCCTGGTGGCCCATGGCGATGCCGTCCGTTACCGTGATGGTGCAGAACTCGCGCGGGGTGCCGTGAGCGGCGGCCACCCCCTTCTTCACGGCCTGGGCCTGGCGCATCAGCGCGATGTTGCAGGGGGCGGCCTCGTTCCAGCAGGAGGCGACGCCGACGAAGGGCTGGCCGATCTGTTGGGCGGTGAGGCCCATGGCGTAGTAGTAGGAGCGGTGGGGTGCGCGTTCCGGCCCGACGCTGACGTGGCGGCTGGGCAGCTTCGACTTGTCGAAGGTGGGCTTGTCCATGGTCGGTCCTCCTGGAGGGCGCGATCATAGACGGGCGGCGAAGGGCGGCAAGACGGCATGACGGCCGGCACGGCCCACGGCCGTCTATCGCAAAAATTAATCGATTTCCGCATAGGGAAGAAGGCAATGGCAGGAGTGGGCCTTGAGTGAGCGGTTGCTGATCATTTCCCCCCAGGCGGGGCTGGGGAACAGGCTGCGCGCGGTTGCGGCGGCCATAGTGCTGGCGCGGCAGACCGGCCGGCGCTGCCTGCACTGCTGGACGCCCGGCGAGCCCAATGACCCGCGCCCCAACGTGAATGCCCTGCAGCGGATCGGCTTCGAAGACCTGTTCGAGCCCTGCCGCGCGTTGCCGGCAGCAATGCCGGACGACATGCGGTCGATCTCTGCCTGCTTCAGCGAATGGGTGCCGGGCGATGGCTGGCATGCGGTGCAATCCAGCGCGCAGCGCCTGTGGCTGCTGCTGCCGCAGAACCCCCAAGGCGGCGTGCCGCTGGCCGACATGGTGGCCCGCTGCGCGGCGCCCGTGGTGCTGCTCGAAACCAGCATGGCCGAGCGGCTGAGCCAAGATCTGGGCGGCGCCGCGAGCGAGCCGGACTGGAATGCCCTGATGTCGGAGGCCTATGCGCTGCTGCGGCCGCGGGCGGCCTTCCGGGCGCTGGCAGAGTCGGTGCCCGCCGCTGCCGTGGCGCTGACGGTGCGGCGCGGTGACCTGTTGCAGTACAGCCCCGAAAGCAACCAGGCGCTCGACGCGCTGTGCCACTGGGCAGCGGCGCTGCACGGCCGTGGCCCCATTGCAGTGTTCAGCGACGAGGCGGAGGCAGCCGGGCGGGTGGCGGCAGCCATCACGGCAGCGGGCGGCCGCACGGTGGACTATGGCGGCCTGCGCCAGCCGGGGATGCCGGACCACCTGCGCGCCTTCGTGGACTTCCTCTATATTTCGCGCTGCCCGGTGATCACCGGAACGCCGGGCTCGAGCTTCGCCTTCGAGGCGGCGCGCTTCGGCAAGCAGCGCTTCGTGCGCAACCTCGACAGGAGCTTCATGATGGACCAGGCGGCGGGTGAGCAGGACGAGCTGTCGCGGCTGGCGCTTCTGCATGGGTCCGACAAGAACGCCGGCCATAGCTACACCGCACTTTACCACAGCCACTTCGCGCCGTTGCGCAGCACGCCGCTGAAGCTGCTGGAGATCGGCATCGGCGGTTATGAGGACCCGCATGCGGGCGGCGCCTCGCTGCGCATGTGGCGGGACTATTTTCCGCAGGGCGAGGTCTTCGGGCTCGACTATCACCCCAAGCACATTAGCGAGGAGCGCATCCGGGTGTTCCAGGGGTCACAGGCGGATCCGCGCGTGCTGGCGCGCCTGATCGAGGCCGTGGGCGAGGGCGGTTTCGACATCATCATCGACGACGGCAGCCACCGCAGCGAGCATGTGACCGCCACCTTCATGATGCTGTTTCCCTTCCTGAAGGAGGGCGGCTGGTATGTGGTGGAGGATACCCAGACCGCGAACTGGGCGAAGTTCGGCGCACTGGACACCGCGGGCTCGCGCCGGCTGTCGATGATGGAGTTCTTCAAGAACCTCGTCGACGGGCTGAACTGGCGCGAGGTCCATGCGCCGGGCTATGAGCCCACCTATTGTGACCTCAACATCTCAGGGCTTCACTTCTATCACAACATCGTCTTCGTGCGGAAAGGCCGCAACGACGAGGAGAGCAACATCGTGCAGGCCAACCGCATGCCCGGCTGGATGACGGAATAGGCCATAGAGACGCCGATTCATTCGCCTCCCCCGTGTGGGGAGGTAGGGTTGGGGGTCGTTCAGCGAGTCAGAATGCTATCTCGAATCTGCACGCCGCACCACCCGCTGCAATGCACTCCGTCTCGTGCACATCCGTCTCCGCGCTGATCAGTTCACGGAACAATCTCTCGAATGTCGCTGCATAGTAGCTGCAGCAGGGCGCCGTCGCCTGCCCGCCGCGGCAGAGGGGACAGTTCTCGAAGGTGAGCGTGATGGGGCGGCTCATCGACCAGGTGAAGCGGCTGGTGCCCGCGAAGGTCCAGGCATGGGCGCCGATCGCCTTGAGCAGGATGAAGGCGGCGAAACGCGCCGGCAGCAGCTTCAGAAGGCGCTGCACCGGCTTCGGGATGCGGTTCGCAAGCAGGTAGTCGGCGGTGCGCTGGCCCGCGAGCCATGAGACGGAGGCAGCGCGCGTCGCGCTGAGCTCGTGGCGGAGTTGGCGGTGGAGGAGGGTGACGTCATCCTCCGGCACCATGGCCTGCGGTGGCGTGTGCACATAGGCCTCGAGATCGGCAGCGATGAAGAGCCTTCTCGTCACTGCCTTGCTCTCGAGCGCATCGAGCGCCTCGGCGAGGCGGATCACCGCGTTCGGGCCGATCCGGCCCGTGTGGGCCGCATCGCTCATTGCATCGCGTCTTCCATCTGCTCCTTGCCGCCGCCGCAGGCCATGGCTTCGGCGGCTTCCTGGCCGACCTGCTTGTTGGACTTGCGGTTGTGCGTGGTCTGCCATTCGACCTTGCTCATGTCGGCGCGCTGGCGGGTGCGGTCGAAGGCGAAGTCCACCGTGTCCTTCTTGCCCCAGTAGTTGACGCGGCCGAGGTCATAGAACTTGCGTTCGAAGCCTGACTTCAGGAAGGCCTTGAGGCAGCCCAGGAGATAGCGGCGGCGCTCGCCGGAGCCCGCCCACGGGTAGGAGAAGAGCGCCTTCTTCATGTAGAAGCGGCGGTAATTGTGCATCACGCGGTCCAAGAGCTCGGCGCGGTCCATGGCGTCGGGCTTCATGATGGGCGTCACGAAATTATACTTGTCGTAGTCGAAGACCTCGACCTTGTCGCCCAAGTCACGGAACAGGTCCGAGAAGGGCCAGGGCGTGAACATCGACCAGTTGGCGAGGTCAGGCTTCCAGTCCTGCGCCATGCGGTAGGTTTCTTCCAGCGTTTCGCGCGTCTCGTTCTCGAGGCCGACGATGAACTGGGCCTCGACCACGATGCCGGCATTGCGCAGGAGCTCGATGGCCTTCTTGTTCTGGGCGACGGTGGTTTCCTTGTTGAAGCGGTCGAGCTGCAATTGCGCCGCGGCCTCGGTGCCCAGCGAAACGTGGATGAGGCCAGCCTTGCGATAGAGCGGCAGCAGCGCCTCGTCGCGCAGGATGTCGGTGACGCGGGTGTTGATGCCCCACAGGATCTTGAGGTCGCGCCTGATCAGCTCCTCGCAGAAGGCGACGAACTTCTTCTTGTTGATGGTGGGCTCCTCGTCGGCGAGGATGAAGAAGCCGACATCATGCTCGCGCATCAGTGTCTCGATCTCGTCGACCACCTTCTTCGGGTCGCGGATGCGATAGTCGCGCCAGAACTTCCACTGCGAGCAGAAGGAGCAGGTGAAGGGGCAGCCGCGCGCCATGTTGGGGATGGCGACACGCTTGCCCATGGGTATGTAGATGTATTTCTCCCATTCGAGCACCGACCAGTCAGGGTTGATGCCGTCGAGGTCCTTCACCGTGGGGGCAGCCACCGTGGCGATGACGTCGGAGCCGTCGCGATAGGCGATGCCCCTGATCTCCTTCCGGCATTCGGGCCAGCGCTTCTCGTCGATGGCTTTGACGAGGTTGACGATAATCTCCTCGCCCTCGCCCCGCACGATGGCGTCGATCCACGGCGCCTCGCCCAGAACCTGGTTGTACATGAAGGTGGCGTGGATGCCGCCGAGCACGGTTACCGCATCGGGATGCTCTTCCTTGGCGATCTCGAGCAGGCGCTCGGCCTTGTAGATGGACGGCGTGATGGCGGTGCAGCCGATGACGTCCGGCTTCTCTTCCCGCAGGATCGCCCGGATCTGGTCCTCGGAGAGGTCATTGGTCATGGCATCGACGAAGCGGAGGTCGGGGTAGCCCGCCTTCTTCAGTGCGCCGGCCAGATAGGCCACCCAGGCCGGGGGCCAGTTGCCCGCGATTTCAGCGCCGCCAGAGTGGTAATTCGGGTGGAGCAGAAGGATGCGCATGGCCGGTCTCCCTGTATCAGCTGTCAGGGAGGCTATACGTCAGTTCAGGCTGACACTTTGATCCGGGTCAAACTTTCAGGACGCTTGCCCAAGGCTCTTCTTGAGCTCACGGATGCGGTTGGAGAGCGAGATGACGTTCGCGTCAGCTTCCGATTCCGCGATGTTGGCCTCGGCAAGGCGCTGCTGCCATTCGGCGTCGAGGCGCTCGAGGTCGCGGGTCAGGTCGGCCGTCTCGCGCTCGGCCTCCGCCAGCTTTTCGGCCACCAGCGGATCCTCCGGCGGGGGCGGGGCGTGGATGACGAGATCTTCGGGCGGCGGCGCCTTGGCCAGCTCGGTGAGGCGGTCGATGCGCTGGCGCAGGCGGGCCTCCGCATCATCGGCCGGCGGCGGGGACGTCACGTGCGGCGCGTCGGGTGCCGGCCTGTGGGGCTGGTGGGCACGGGTGGCATGGGCCAGCGCCTCATCCCGCGCGGCAAGGTCCCGCCGCAGCATGTCTTCCTGCAGGCGGGCATGGTTCAAGGCCTGTTCCAGCTCATGGACACGGACGGCGAGGCGGCGATTCTCGGCGCCGCGGTTCATTTCCAGCGCTTCCAGCTCGTGAAGGCGATTGCGATGGCGGCTGACCTCCGCCATGTGCTCCGCCATCTGCAGCTTGGCGGTTTCGAGCCGGGCGCCCAGGCGCTGCGACAGCATGGCATATTCGGCGCGCAGCCGGTCACGCTCGGTCTGCAGCCCGACGAGGGAGGAGGGCACCTGGCGCTGCATGCGGCGCGCGCCGACCTTCACCGCGGCCGTCCACAGTCCGCGCGCCATGAACAGCGCGATGAGGCTCGCCAGCGAGAACCCCAGCACGATCAGCAATATCGTCTCGGTCTGAGACATAGCCCCCTCCGGCACTCAGCCTACAGTAGCCAATCGCCTGGCAGAATGCCAGCCTGCGGCGAGGATTGCCGTAACCCGCGAAAGGTGGCCGGAGCATGGCCGGCCACCGCAGTGGCGGCTAACGCGCGGAGGTCAGAAGGGGTTCCAGTTCGGCTTCTTCGAATACTTCAGGTAGCCGACATTGGCGCCGAGGCGCGCCCCCACGCCGGTGCGGATGGGAGCCAGAACGATGTCGCCCTGCTGCTGGAAATTGACCCCCAGGCCGCCGATGAAATAGGCCGAGCCCTCGACGCCGCCGAAGCGGGTGTAGAGGTCCGAGGGGCTGTGCGAATTATAGACCAGCACCAGGCTGCGCGAGCCGTTGCCGCCGAAATCGAAGCCGACGGAGGGGCCCTGCCAGTAGATGCGCTGCTTCTCGCCCGTCTTGTAGTAGATGGTGCCTTCGCCATAGCGCAGGCCGCCGACGAAGGAGCCGGCCATTTCCTCGCCCACGATGTAGGCCGTGGGCTGGCCCTGCTTCTCGAAAACCGATTCGACGGCGCGCGCCAGGTCCCGCGAGGTCTTGCCGAAGAACTGGTGGCCGGCGGTGACGATTTCGTCCGGCGTGAAGGTGTCGCTCGAGGTCTGTTGCGCCTTGGACACCGAACCGGTGGTCTGGGACAGCGCGGGAAGCGGGGCCGCGGCCGCGAGGCCGAGCGCCAGCGTGATGATCAGGGACTTCTTGAGCATGGGACTCCTCAACGCAATTGACACCGAGATGATGCCAGCAGCCCGTGGCAGGCCGATGGCAGCACCCCTCATGGCGCGCAGAGTAACAGCGGGGGCTTGCGCGTTGGTTAACGCTTCCTCAAGCCAAACGAGCGCCTTTTACGCGCTGGCGATGAAGCCCGGATTGTCGTAGCCGCGCGCCCGCTTGCCATAGGTCAGCGCCGGGCCCTCGACGGTGAGCACCTTGCCGCCCGCCGCCAGCAGCACGGCGTGGCCGGCCGCCGTGTCCCACTCCATGGTGCGGCCGAAGCGCGGGTAGAGATCGGCTTCCGCCGCAGCGACGAGGCAGAACTTGAGCGAGGAACCAGCCGAGCACAGCGACTTGACCTTGACCTTCTTCAGCCAGTCCTCGGTGGCCTGGTCACGGTGGGAGCGCGAGGCCACCACGGTTGCCCCGTCGGCCGGCAGCGCACGCACGCCGAGCGGATGCCAGTGGCCGGCAACCTCGTTCTCGACCTTGCCGTGGGCGGCGCCCACGCCCTTCTCGCCCCAGAAGATGCGCTTGAGCGCCGGGGCGTAGACCACGCCCGCCACCGGTTCGCCATGTTCGACGAGCGCGATGTTGACGGTGAACTCGCCGTTCTTCGAGATGAATTCCTTGGTGCCGTCGAGCGGGTCGACGAGGAAGAACCTGGTTGAAACCTCCGGGATCCGGCCGGCAGAGGCCGCCTCCTCGGAGATCACGGGAATGGAGCCGTCGATGCGCGACAGGCCGGTGAGGATGATGCGTTCCGCCGCCTCGTCGGCTTCCGTCACCGGCGTCAGGTCGCCCTTCTCCTTGGCGGAAAAATCGGTGGCATAGATCGCCATGATCTCGGCTCCGGCGCGGATCGACAGGTCGATGAGGGACTGCATCAGGGGGGAGGGAAGGCGGGTCATCGAAAGGAGCACTCCGGCGCGAAATTTGGGCGTTTCATGGTCGCGAAATGCCGGGCCGTCAATGCGGAAATATTTAAGGCCCGGTGGTACAACAGTCACACGAATCACCCGCTCTCCAAGGAACCGCCATGTCCGACCTCGCCCCCGTGGACGCGAAACTCTCCGACCTCGACCTGGCCGCGCTGCTGTGCAGCCGCGTCTGCCATGACGTGATTTCGCCGGTGGGCGCCATCGCCAATGGCCTCGAGCTGATCGACGACCCGGAGATGGATGCCGAAACCAAGGAAACGGCGCTGGACATGGTGCGCAGTTCCGCCAAGACGGCCGCCGCCAAGCTGAAGTTCTGCCGCATCGCCTTCGGTGCCGCGGGCTCCGCCGGCGCGCTGATCGACATGGGCGAGGCGGGAGAGATCGCCAAGGCCTTCGTCGGCGACGAAAAGGTGAAGCTCGAGTGGAACGCCCCGCGTGAGAACCGCCCGAAGCAGCAGGTGAAGCTCGTCCTCAACATGATGCTGATGGCGATGGCGGGGATCCCGCGCGGCGGGCTCGTCACCGTCACCGTCGAGGGTGACACCTTCACGGCGCGTGCCGCGGGCGACCGCGCCAAGGTGCCGGAGCCGATCTCCGGCGTGCTGGCGGGCACGACCGAACTCACCGCACTCGACGCGCGCCTGGTGCAGCCCTACTACGCCAAGCAGCTGGCGCGCTCCGCCGGGCTGTCGCTGGCGATGGACATGGACGGGGCGGACGTGCTGGTGAAGGCGGCCTGAGGGCCCGGCGCTTCGCGATCAGGCCAGCCCGATAGCGAAAAGGCCGCCCACCGGGCGGCCTTTCGTGCAATGAGCGTGTAACTTATGCGCTTTCGCGGATCTCTTCGCCCATCGGCGGCGCATTCTCGCGCAGCACGTAGCCGCGGCCCCAGACGGTTTCGATGAAGTTCTTGCCGCCCGCCGCATTGGCGAGTTTCTTCCTGAGCTTGCAGATGAAGACGTCGATGATCTTGAGCTCGGGCTCATCCATGCCGCCATAGAGGTGGTTGAGGAACATTTCCTTGGTGAGCGTGGTGCCCTTGCGGAGCGAGAGCAGCTCCAGCATCTGGTATTCCTTGCCGGTGAGGTGGACGCGGGCACCCCCCACTTCGACGGTCTTGGTATCGAGGTTCACGCAGAGATCGCCCGTCACGATCACCGACTGGGCATGGCCCTTGGAGCGGCGGACGACGGCATGGATGCGCGCCACCAGCTCATCCTTGTGGAAGGGCTTGGTCATGTAGTCGTCGGCGCCGAACCCTAAGCCCCGGACCTTGTCCTCGATGCCGGCGAGGCCGGAGAGAATGAGGATCGGCGTGTTGACCTTGGCCACCCGCAGCGTCTTCAGCACTTCGTAGCCCGACATGTCCGGCAGGTTGAGGTCCAGCAGGATGATGTCGTAGTCGTAGAGCTTGCCGAGATCGACGCCTTCTTCGCCCAGGTCGGTTGTGTAGACGTTGAAACCTTCAGACTTGAGCATCAGTTCGATGCTCTGGGCCGTCGCGGTATCATCCTCGATCAGCAATACCCTCATCTCGAATCCCCTATGGTCCCCAGCCCCTGCCGGGGCATTCCGGTTTGCGCGGCCTGACCGGGCCTTGGCGCACAACTAACCGTTAACGATGCTGCTCAAGATAAGACGGGAAAGGTTAACAAACCCTAATCCCACCGCAGATTCCTGTTGACTCGTTAACCGAGATGTAGGGGCCGATTCCCCATGACCGCTACATCTTGATGCCAACAGCAGCGCGACAGCGCCAAAACCCCTGTGGACCGGCACGACTGTCCGGTAACCGCCCCTTAAGCTTACCCGGGTCATCATGTGACAGCACGACTGCCGGAATCTCTTGCGTAGTTGATTCGGCGAATCGTGGGAAGGGGGCGCTTTGGGCGTCGCCCAGAGTGTTGTGAGTAGAGTAAGGGGTCCATCATGCGTTCACGCGAAACGCTCCTCCGGCTGCACCGATTCCGCACCGAGGAAAAGCGGCGCCAGGTTGCCGACATCGAGTTCATGATCCAGGACTTCACCCGGAAGTTCGACGATCTCGATGCCCAGGTGAAGTTCGAGGAAAGCCGCACTGGCGTTTCCGACCCCAGCCATTTCAACTATTCGCTCTCCGCCAAGTCGGCGCGCGCGCGGCGCGACAACCTGCTGCGCTCGATCGGCGAGCTGAAGGACCAGCTGGGCGAGGCGCAGCTGCACCTCGCCAACGAGGAGCAGGAACTGCGCCGCGCCGAGATGCTGGCGGAGAAGGACGCCATGGGCTTCGGCGCCGCCATGCCACTGCAGGTCGCCGCCGCGATGCGGTGATACGCCGCGAGATCATAGAGACACATCATCGCCGGGCTTGTCCCGGCGATCTTTTTTGCGCGTGCCATAGAGGATGCCCGGGACGAGCCCGGGCATGATGAGCTCGGGGCGTTACAGCTTGTACTGCCGCAGCCGCTCGTAATAGGGCCGCGCCTCATCCGCGATCTTCTGGAGATGCGCGGGCAGCGGCGGCGGTTCGGGCGGCGGCGCGCCGAAGCTCGTCGACGCCCAAACGGCATTGTACCAGTGCGGGGCCCAGACGCCGTCGAAGGGCTTGGGGCCGGAGGGCCAAGACAGCATCGCCTCGTCGAAGGGAATGCCGCAAGCCTCGCACAGGCGGGTGAGGGTGGCGCGCGGGTTGATGAGGATATCGTCGGTGTCGACCACCGGCGGCGCGGACCCCAGGTGATCGGCCACCATGTCAAAGATCTCCGCCTGCTCGACAAAGCCGATGTCGCGCAGCGTGACGTCTGACCACTTCTTCGTATAGCTCGTCAGCACCCGCTCCGGCGCGCGGATGAGGAAGGCGTTGGTGAGGCCCCTGATCCAGCTTCGGTCCCAGCCCCTCAGCATGTGGTGGGTCATGTGCTTCTGGTAGAAGACGGGCCTTGCCGCGGGGGCCGTGCACCTGGCGACGAGCCTGTCCCAGTCGGACTCGTCCGCGGCGATGATCTCGTCCCGCATCGGGTGGTCGTTGCCGTGGTGGACCAGCGAGAAGGCGTAGAAGGGCTCGTCCCAGGCGACGCAATCCGGCCTGTTGCCGAAGGAATACATCATGGCGGTCGAGATGTTGCGCGGGCCCGACCACATGGCGATGTTGGTGCTCATGCTCAGAGGCTCCTCCGCGCGTCCTTCACGCAGAGCGCCTTGTAGGCCTCGGACAGGCGGCGCGAGACGGGCCCCGCACCCGACCAGTCCTCCGTGGACAGAGGATTGCGCACCGGGCGGCCGTCGATGACGCGCACCGGGATGAGGCCGGCGAAGGTGCCGGTGACGAAGGCCTCGTCGGCGCCATAGACGTCATAGAGCGAGAAGGGCTTCTCGAAGACCGGGATGCCGAGGTCCTTCGCGAGCCTGATCATGTTGCCGCGCGTGATGCCGGGGATGCAGTATTGCCCCGTCGAGGTCCACAGCTCGCCGCGCCGCACGATGAAGAAATGGGTGGAGTTGCAGGTGGCGACGAAGCCGTGCGGGTCGAGCATCAGCGCCTCGTCGGCACCGGCATTGGCGGCCTGGATGCAGGCGGTGATGCAGTTGAGCTTGGAATGCGAGTTGAGCTTCTGGTCCTGCACGTCCGGATAGCCGCGCCGCACATTGACGGTGTGGAGCGACAGGCCCTTGGCGCTCTTCTCCGGGTTCGGTGTCTTGTATTCGGGGATGATGACGATGGTGGGCTTGCCGATCGTCACGCGCGGGTCCTGGTAGGGGGTGGCCTTCACGCCGCGGGTGACCATGAGGCGGATGTGGACGCCGTCTTCCATCCTGTTGGCATCGAGGCAGTCGAAGAGGCGCTTCACCAGTTCGTCCGGTGTGAGCCCGATGTCCATGAAGATGGCCTTGGCCCCCTCATAGAGCCGCTCGATGTGCTCGCGCAGGAAGGGCACGCCGCCCTTCACCATGCGAAGCCCCTCCCACACGCCATCGCCCAGGATGAAGCCGGAGTCGAAGACGGAGACCATGGCCTCCGCGCGCGGCGTGAGCGTGCCGTTGACGGAGATGAGGATGTTCAGGTTGCGGGGGTCGATCTGGACGTCGTGGATGTTGTCGGCCATCGGGGCTTTCTCGAAATGCGATGGCGGGCTTTTAGCGCAGGGCGCGGGGGGATGCATCCCCCTGTAGCGGCCGTCACCCCGGCGAAAGCCGGGGCCTAGCTTTGCATCCGCTTATGAGGAAAGAAAGCGGGGTCCCGGCTTTCGCCGGGATGACGGTCGGCATTTATGATTCCCCCCGCGTCGCGTCCGGCGCTTCCCAGCCGTGGTCGGGCGAAACATGGACGCCGCCCATGTCGGTGGCGAGCACGCGCTCGATTTCCTCGCTGCCCTGCCGGGCGAGGTCGATCAGGCGCTGGGTGTCGTCGACGTGCCTTGCCGCGCGGCGGATGAGCTTCTCGTCGTGGGATTTGAAGCGGTTGGCGGCGCGGTGAGCCTCGAAGGGGTGGACGCCGAGGCGCACCAGCAATTGCTCGCCCATGTCGACGGAGGAGGCGAAGACCTCGCGATAGACATCCTCGACACCCGCGTTGAACAGCCGGTAGGCATGCACGCGGTCGAAGGCGCGGGCGAGGATGCGGAGCTTCGGGAAGTGGCGGCGCGCCGTCTCGACGATCTCCAGCGCCTTTTCCTTGTCGTCGATGGCGATGACGAGGGCCTGCGCCTCGCCAGCCCCCGCTGCTTCGAGCAGGTCGGGGCGCGAGGCGTCGCCGTAATAGACCTTGTAGCCGAACTTCCTGAGCGCATCGATCTGCTCGGCATCATGATCGAGTACCACGGCGCGGATGCCGCTGGCGGAGAGGAGGCGGCCCACCGTCATGCCGTACCGTCCGTGGCCGGCGATGATCACCCTTGTGCCGGACTCCTCGATCCTGTCATCCGCGCGCGATGTGCCCTCGCCATCGAAGCGGGGCTGCACCACCTTGGAGTCGAAGATCATCAGCAGCGGGGCCGCGGCCATGGAGAGGGCGACGACGGCGACGAGCAGGCCCGCCTGCTCGGCGTCGAGAAGGGCAAGGCCCGCGGCAAAGGAAATCAGCACGAAGGCAAATTCGCCACCCTGCGCCAGCGAGAAGGCGAAGCGCGAGGCATCGGGCGTGCACATGCCGAAGAGGCGGGCGAGGATGAACAGCACCGCGAGCTTGACCGCGATGAAACCGAGGACGAGGCCCAGGATCAGCAGCGGCTGGCTGAGCAGGAGCCCGAAATTGATGCCCGCGCCCACCGCGATGAAGAAGACGGCAAGCAGCAGGCCCTTGAAGGGCTCGAGGTCCATTTCGAGCTCGTGGCGGTATTCGCTCTCGGCCAGCACCACGCCCGCGAGGAAGGTGCCCAGCGCGGCGGAGAGGCCCACGAGCTGCATGAGCAGCGCGATGCCCACCACCATGACCAGCGCGAGGCCGACGAAGACCTCGCGGATGCCGGTCTCGGCCACGAGGCGGAAGAGCGGCCTGGTGAGGAAGCGGCCGGCGAGCACGATGATGGCGACGGCACCCAGCACCGCCACGGTCTGCGCCCAGCCCGGCAGGTCGCCGATGAGAGTCGCGCCATGCGCGTCATGCGCCTGGGTTGCAGCTAGCAGCGGCAGGAAGGCGAGGATGGGGATCACCGCAATGTCCTGGAACAGCAGCACGGAGAAGCAGGATTGCCCGGCGGTGGTCTTGAGCAGCCCGCGCTCGTTCAGGCTCTGCAGCACGATGGCCGTCGACGACATGGCGAGGATGAGGCCCGTCGCCAGTGCGGCCTTCCAGTCGAAGCCGATCAGGAATGCGCCGCCGCCGATCACCGCGGCGGTGATGACGACCTGCAGGCCGCCCAGCCCGATGATCGGGCGGCGCAGCTCCCACAGCTTCGAGGGCTGGAGCTCGAGGCCGACGAGGAAGAGCATCACCACCACGCCGAATTCGGCGAAATGCATGACGTCCGCCCCCTCGCGCCCGATGAGGCCCAGCACCGAGGGACCGACGATCATGCCGGCGACGAGATAGCCCAGCACCGAGCCGAGCCCCAGCCTGGTGGCGATGGGGGCGGCGATGACGGCAGCGGCCAAATAGATGAAGGCGCCGAGAAGGAGGTCCTGCGGGTTCATCGGACGATCCCTTCCGGAAAATGCGGCGGCAGCTTGTAGCCGGGTGCGAGGCGGGAGAGCGGATTGATCGTGCCGTCACGCAGGCCGACGACGAGGTCGCGGTAGCGTTCGGCGGCGGTGGAGAGTTCGGGTGCGGACATGCGGCGGCCCGCATGGATCACGAAGGGCGCCAGATAGGCCATGGAGCAGAGATAGGCCGTCTGGTTGAAGGGGGCGAGCAGCTCGGTGATCGCGAAGCGGTTGCGGCCCTGCGTGTGGTAGGCCTGTTCCGGCCCGCCGGTCGAGATGGCCTGCATCAGGAAGCGGCCGGCGAGCTTCGTGCCGCCGGGGCCATAGGCCCAGCCATTCTCCAGCACCAGGTCCTGCCACTCCTTGATGATGGCGGGGCTCGAGTACCAGTAGAAGGGATGCTGCAGGATGATGACGTCATGGTCGATGAGGCGCTGCTTCTCGCGCGCCACGTCGATGTCCATGGCGGGGTATTCGGCATAGAGGTCAACGAGGCTGACGCCTTCAAGCCCCGAGAGGGCGTGCAGCATGGCGCGCTGGACGACGGAAGTCGAAAGGCGCGGATGGGCGTGGAGGACAAGCAGCTTCATCGCCGCAATCTGCCACATCGGCGTGCAATGGGAAGGGCTGCAACAATGAAAAGGGGCCGGAGAAAGCTCCGGCCCCGCTACTCAACTTCTTTGCAGAGACTTAGGACGCCCGGTAATCCTGGATGCGGGTGGTCCGCAGGCCAGCGAGCCCGTGGCGGTCGATCGACCGCTGCCAACTGAGGTACTCTTCCACGGTCAAGACGTAGCGGTCGCACGCCTCTTCCAAACTCAACAAACCACCCCGGACAGCCGCAACCACCTCCGCCTTGCGGCGGATCACCCAGCGCTGATTGCCGGGGGGCGGCAGGTCGGCAACCGTCAGCGGGCTGCCATCGGGGCCGATGACGTAATTGACGCGGGAACGCAACTGACCGTTCATGAAGGACTCAACCAACTCGATACGCACCTTACTCACTGGCCCCAAGCCTATGCCCCGCCTCTTAAAAATCGCCTAAGTAGTTCTGAAGATTTCCCAAACGGGCGGACTCCGGCGGTCCCATTTCGCTACAACCGGGCACCGGAAGCCGTTTACATTATGAGCGCCATCCCCCATCTAGGCGGCATGATCGGTCAGGCCCTCATCGATGGCGTGCGCGAAACGGTTGGCCTTGCAGGCGACCCGGCGGGAATCCGCGTGGTCTGCGCCATGTCGGGCGGGGTCGACTCGACGGTGACGGCGGCGCTGCTGAAGCAGGCGGGTTTCGATGTCGTCGGCATCACGCTGCAGCTTTACGACCATGCGCAAGCGATCCGCCGGAAGGGCGCCTGCTGTGCCGGCCAGGACATCCACGACGCGCGGCGCGCCGCCGCCGCCATCGGCATTCCGCATTACGTGCTCGACTTCGAATCGCGCTTCAGGGAAGCGGTGATCGACGATTTCGTGGAGAGTTACCTCGCCGGCGAGACGCCGATCCCCTGTGTGACCTGCAACCGCACGGTCAAGTTCGCCGACCTCCTCGCACGCTCCCGGGAGCTCGACGCCGCGGTGCTGGCGACGGGACATTATGTCGAGAGCCGGGCGCGCGGCGATGGCTCGGGACGGCGCGACATGTTCACGCCGGCCGACCTCTCCCGCGACCAGAGCTATTTCCTCTTCGCCACCACGCAGCCGCAGCTCGACTACCTGCGCTTTCCTTTGGGCACGCTGACCAAGGCGGAGACGCGGGCGATTGCCGCCGATCTCGGCCTCGCGGTGGCCGACAAGCCCGACAGCCAGGACATCTGCTTCGTGCCCGATGGCGATTATGCGTCCCTCATCCGCAAGCTGCGGCCCGAGGGGGTGGAGCCCGGCGACATCCTGCACCTCGATGGCCGGGTGCTGGGGCGGCACGAGGGCATCATCCATTACACCATCGGCCAGCGCCGGGGCCTCGGCATCGCCCGGGCGGAGCCGCTCTACGTGGTGCAGATCGATGCGAAGGCGAAGCGCGTCATCGTCGGCCCGCGCGAGGCGCTGCGGCAGGAGGACATTCGCGTCGGCGACCTTAACTGGCTGGGCGAGTCGCTGACCGAGGTGCCGCGGGCCGTCTTCGCCAAGATCCGCTCGGCCCGGCCGCCGGTGCCGGCCGACATCCGGCTGGACGGCGAGCGGCCGGTCGTCACCATCAGGGGCGGGGAATATGGCGTCTCGCCGGGGCAGGCCTGCGTCATTTACGCCGGTGAGGGGCCCGGCCAGCGGGTGCTGGGCGGCGGATTCATCGCGCGCGGCTGAAACCTCCCCTCCGCACCGCCGTTTCCGCACACGCCCGTGACCGCACACGCTGGGCTAGACATTTGCCTCCGGCAGTCGGCTTTCCTATAGTCGGGTCTCACATGGGAGAATCCGTGCCTTGGCCAAGATCAACCTGCACCCCAACATCGACCGCGATGTGAAGAAGGGTGTCGCGTGGGCGGTCCATGCCTTCACCACCTGCGGTATCGTCCTCGGCTTCCTGGCACTCGTTTCGGTGCTGAAGAACGACCCCGTGGCGGCCTTCATGTGGCTGGGCCTCGCCCTGTTCGTGGACGGGGTGGACGGCACGCTGGCCCGCAAGGCCCGGGTCCTCGAATATACGCCCAATGTCGACGGCCGCACGCTCGACAACGTCATCGACTTCTTCACCTATGTCGCGGTGCCGGCCCTCATGGTCTACTGGTTCGACATGACGCCGCTCGACTTCTTCTTCTCGGGCCAGACCTGGAGCCTGATCTCGGCGGCGGCGATCATGGCGGTGTCCTGCTACACCTTCGCCAATGTGGGCATGAAGTCGGACGACTATTACTTCGTCGGCTTCCCGGCGATCTGGAACGTGGTGGTGCTGTATTTCTTCATCCTGCAGACGGGGCCGCTCACCAACATCATCACCATCGCCTTCCTCTGCGTCCTCACCTTCATCCCCATCAAGTTCGTGCACCCGCTGCGCGTGCAGCACTGGCGCGAGATCACCGTGCCGATGACGGTGCTGTGGGCGGCCATGTCGCTCTCCCTCATAATCCAGGCCAAGGACCGGGCGAACTGGGGCAAGGTGGAGACGGTGCAGCTCTGGGTGTGGATCGCGGCGAGCCTCTATTTCCTGTTCATCTCGATCTACCGCACCTTCATCCAGAAGGACCGCGACACCGATCACGACCATGACCACGACCATGGCCCGGAGGACCAACACACGGCTTGACTTGCCGCCCGCCGCCGCCCTATATCCGCGCCACTTCGGCGGGGTAGCTCAGTTGGTTAGAGCACGGGAATCATAATCCTGGGGTCGGGGGTTCAACTCCCTCTCCCGCTACCATCTTCCAGAGCCGTCTGCCCCATGGGCAGGCGGCTTTTCGGTCTGGAGACGGGGTGCGCCGTCAGGTGCGGGTGGGACGGCGGGCCGTGAGGATCTGGGCGGCGATGAAGCCGGTGCAGGGGGGCGCCAGAAGGGCGAACCAGGCGGGGATCAGTGGCATGAGCTCGAGCGCGCGCTCCGGGTGGCGCGGGAGGAGGGTGGAGATCACCGGGCCCATGACCATCATCGCGATCAGGACGGCGGTGGCGCCGAGCAGCGGCAGGGCCGCCGGATGGGGAGGTTCGGCGGCAACCCGCCGCAGCCCGGCAATCCACCGTGAGGCAGCAAGGCAGCCCAGGGCGAAGGCCGCCGTCGCCACCACCACCCCGCCATTGCTCAGCCCCTGTTGCAGCAGGAGCGTGGAAGCAAGCTTGAAATAGGCCAGGTGGCCGGCAAAGCGCAGGGCGAACATGTAGACTGCGTCGCCAGAGGGGCGTGATGGAGAATGAAAGCCGCTGCCGGCCGGGAGCCACACCACGCTGCTGGACGAATTATACGCACTCGACATAGCCAACCCCCGCGCCGCATGCAGAGGTTACTTTTTCCTTTGCATGCAGGGAGATAGTAGGCACCGGCCGGGCGTGGCCACAAGCCTCGCATTGCGGGAGGGACGGTGCCAGAACGGGCGCCCTCCACAATTCTGAGTGTATGAGCTGCGCGATGGGTGCATGGCTGGGCCAGAAGAAGGGCCAAGGCATGCGAATCACGCACTGCTTGGCTATGGCAGAGTTTACAGTACATGCGACAATCCGACGCATCCTCGGCCAAAGTCGTGAAAAGGATTGTATTGAATCATATGGTAAAACTGCTACGTAACCTTACCGAGTGCGCCTTCTGGTAAACCTGCGCGCTGTGCCACACCCGCCCGGTGTGGCGGTTGCTGGAGGAAGTTGAGCATGACCGCCGCGAAACGCCGTGTTCTTCGCATGATGTGCAAGGCGCTGCTGCTGATCAGCCTGCCGCTCGCCGGTTTCGTGTGGGCGCTGCCGGAAGACTCCACCATGCTGGCGGCTGCCGGTGCGCTGACGCTGGTGAGCCTGCTCGTGGGGTTCGGGGCTGAGTATCTCGCCTCCTCCACCGAGAACGACATTCTGGAACTGTCCCATCGCATGGCCGCCGACGGCACCCGCCGGACCGAGGAAGTTGCCATCCGTGAGGAAAAGATCCGCCAGTTCGACCGGATCGTCAACCTGCTCACCGAGCAGAACAACACGCTGCGCGCCAAGCTGATCACCGTGCAGGTCGACCTGCAGCGCAAGAAGGACATGCTGCTCGAGGCCGCCGGCGAAGCCGTTGCGGTGGAAGGTGTTGCCCATCCGCTGCGCGCCGCCCGCGCCCATTGATTTCGTAAGTCAGTAAGCTTCAGCCGCAAGACATCCATCTGAGCCCGCAGCGCCGCAAGGTGCTGCGGGCTTTTTTGCCATGCTCACTTGCCGGCGAGAATGGTGAAGCCGTGGGCCCGGAAGATGTCCAGCGCGGCCGGCGTCTGGAGGAAGGCCACGAAGGCCGCCGCATCGGCATTCTGCGAAGCCGCCATGAGGGCGGCGGGATAGATGATGGGCGGGTGTGTGTCCGCCGGGAAGGTGGCCAGCACCTTCACCTTGTCGTCCTCGCGTGCATCGGTCTGATAGACGATGCCGGCCGGCGCCTCGCCGGCCGCGACGAGCTTCAGCGCGGCGCGCACGTTCTCGGCCTGGGCGAGACTGTTCTCCACACTGGGCCAGACGCCCAGCTTCTCCAGCGCCGCCTTGGCATATTTGCCGGCAGGCACCGACTTGACGTCGCCCACCGCCAGCCTGCCGCCAGCCAGAAGGCCCGCAAGGTCGAAGCCCGGTGCGATGGTGGCCGTGGCGGTGGACCCGGCCGGGGCCACCAGCACCAGTTCATTGCCCAGCAGCTGCACCTCGCTGCCTGCCGCCACCAGATTCCTCTCCGCCAGGTATTTCATCCAGTCGAGATCGGCCGAGATGAAGACGTCGGCAGGAGCGCCGGACTCGATCTGCTTGGCCAGGGCCGAACTGGCCGCGTAGGAATTGGTGGTTTCCTTGCCCGCGCTGGACATCCAGGCTGCGCTCACCTCGTCCAGCGCGTTCTTCAGGCTGGCGGCGGCAAAGACCGTCACCTTCTCCGCGGCGCCAACGGGCATTGGCAGCAAGGCCGCCAGGGCAAGGGCCGAAGCCAGGAGCCCCGTGGCAAGGTTCCGGCGCGTGATCACGTCCAGTCTCCTTCGATTCGTTATATCCAACGAGATATAACGATGTCGAAATCCCGTCAAGTGTCAGCGGCGCGCGGTGGAGGGCCCCGGTGCATCGAGGTCGATCGAGGAACTGTAGTTGGCGCGCAGGAAATCGAGGAAGCGGTCGCGGAACTGGCGCGAGTGATCATGCGCCAGCCGGTCGGCACGGGCGACGTCACGGGCGCGGATGGCCTTGATCATCTCCTCATGCTCGTCGGTGAGGAGGCGGCCGTCATTGGTGCGCTCGATGTAGTCGAAATGGAGGTGCAGGATGCGGCGTCCCTCGTCGAGCAGCTTCTCGTAGAAAGCGGCGAACCAGGCGTTCCTGCCCGCCCGCGCGATGGCCATGTGGAAGTGCTTGTTGGCCTCCGACATGGCAAGGTGGTCCTTCGACTTCACCGCAGCGATGAAGCCCTGCTGGGCGGCCTCGATGTCCCTGATATCGGCTTCCGTGCGCAGTTCCGCGGCAAGGCGCGTGTTGATGCGCTGCGCCAGGTCGAGCGCGTCGACATATTGCGGGAAGCGGGCGATGTCGACCGGGGCGACGATGGTGGTGCGGTTGGGCAGGTTGACGACAAGGCCATCGGAGGAGAGCCTGATCAGGGCCTCGCGGATCGGCGAGCGCGAGAAGCCGAAGCGGCGCGACAGGCTCATTTCATCGAGCAGCTCGCCCGGTGCCAGCGCCAGCGACAGGATGTCGTGGCGCAGCGTTTCATAGACGCCTGTCCAGCCCGCCGAGCGGGGTTTCGCCGCCTTCTTCGCTGCCTTCGCCATGGGTCCCGCGCCTCGCCTCTTGACTTTGTCGACAAATAGTCGACAATAAGTCGACATGCAAGATGATCCTTGGAGAGGGTGATGAAGAAGAAGCTGTCGGGCGTGATGCCCGCCCTGGTGACGCCGTTCGACGCGACGGGAGAGGTCGACTTCAAGGCCTTCGAGGCGCTGCTGACCACGCTGCGCGCGGCGGGCGTCACCGGCTGGGTGCCCTGCGGCTCGACGGGCGAATACAGCTTCCTCTCGGATGGGGAACGCGATCAGGTATTGCGCTTCGTGAAGGATTTCGCGAGGCCCGGCGAAACGCTGATCGCCGGCACCAATGCGCCCCACACCAAGGGCGTCATCGCCAACACCCGGCGGGCCAGGGACATCGGCTACGACACCGTGCTGCTTGCCGTGCCCTTCTACACCAAGCCCTCGCAGGCGGAGATGATCACCCATTTCAGGGCGGTGCTCGATGCGGTCGACGTCAACATCGTGCTCTACAGCTATCCCGCCAAGGACGGGGTGGAGATCGGCTTCGAGGTGCTCGATGCGCTGGCGGATCATCCGCGCGTCATCGGCATCAAGGAAAGTTCGGGCGTGCTGCAGCGGGCGATCGAGATCTTCGCGCGCTATGACGGAAGGCTGCAGCTGGTCTCCGGTTCGGACGATGCGGCCCTCGACTTCATGTTCTGGGGCGCGGACAGCTGGATCTGCGGGCCGGCCAACTGCATGGCCAGGGCCTGCTGCGACCTCGACCGCAGCTTCCGGTCCGGCGACATGAAGAAGGCGCGGGCCCAGATGGCCACCCTGTTCCAGGCCATGAAGGAACTTGAGTCCGGCAAGTTCGTGCAGAAGGTGAAATATGGCTGCGAGCTGCAGGGCATCCCGGTGGGCGAGAGCCGGTTGCCGCTGGGGCCCCTGACGGCGGAGGAGAAGGCCGCCTTCCGCGCCGCCATGGAACCCATCATCAGCTGGAGGTAACGCAGCCCATGGCCACCGCCGTCATCGGCGCCGGCATCATCGGCACCACGCTGGCCTATCAGCTGCAGAAGCGTGGCCGTGACGTGGTGCTGATCGAGCGCGATGCGCCCGGCAGGGGCGCGTCCTATGGCAACATGGCCTCGATTGCCGTGACCGAGTTCATGCCCGCGTCGCGGCCATCGGTCTGGAAGCAGATTCCGGGCTGGCTGATGGACCCGGAGGGACCGGTGCGCGTGCGCCCCGCCTATATGCCGAGGCTGACGCCGTGGTTCCTGCGCTTCATCGCGGCCTCGCGGCCCGCGAAGCTTCGCGAACTCGAAGCGCAAGGCGCAGCGTTGTGTGCCCGCGTATATGACGATCTCGACCCGCTGCTGAAGGAAACGGGCCTCGCGGGCGAACTGTCGGAGGCCGGCTGCCTGTCGCTCTACACCGACGAGGCCGAGTTCAGGGCCGACCGGGAGCACATCGACATCCTCGAGCGCTTCGGCTTCCCGCATGAGGTGATCGGGCGGCAGGCCATCCGGGCGCTGGAACCGGAACTCTCCGACACGGTGGGGCTCGCCGTGCTGTTCCCGCAGAACCGCTCGATGCGCAATCCCTACCAGCTGGTGGTGAAGCTGGCCGAGCGCTTCTCGGCACTCGGCGGCCGCATCGAGCAGGGCGAGGTGGTGGGTTTCGAGCGGGGCGAGGCCATGCGGGCCGTGCTGCTGAAGGACGGGCGGCGCATCGCGGCTGACGAGGTGGTGGTCGCAGCCGGCGTGCACTCGGCGAAGCTGGCCAGGATGCTGGGCGAGCCCATCCCGCTCGAGACAGAGCGCGGCTACCACACGCAGATCATGAAGCCCGGCATCACGATGACGCATTCCATCATCTGGCCGGCGCGCGCCTTCATGGTCACGCCGACGGCGGGCGGCATCCGCGTCGGCGGCACGGTGGAAATGGCGGGCATCGATGCGCCGCCGGATTACCGCCGCTCGAAGATCACGGTGAAGCGCGCCCGGGAGGCGCTGCCGAACCTGCAATGCGAGGACTTCACCGAATGGATGGGCCATCGTCCGGCGTTCCCGGACACGGTGCCGGTGATGTCTGCCTCCGCGAAGACGAGGGGCCTGTTCTATGCAACGGGCCACGGCCATCTTGGCCTCACCTATGCCGCCACCAATGCGCGGCTGATGGCCGATCTCATCACGGGCGCCCCACCGCCCATCGACATGACGCCCTATCGCGTCGA
This sequence comes from Aestuariivirga litoralis, assembly GCF_003234965.1. Classification (GTDB taxonomy): domain Bacteria; phylum Pseudomonadota; class Alphaproteobacteria; order Rhizobiales; family Aestuariivirgaceae; genus Aestuariivirga; species Aestuariivirga litoralis. The sequence goes on along the minus strand of NZ_QKVK01000001.1, from coordinate 258,958 downwards.
CCGATTCTAGGGAGTGCGGCCCATGTGGAAGAACAGCCTCGAGCTGCTGCTGGTGCATTGCCAGGGCGAGATCGGCAAGGTGATCGTGGGTGGTGCCCCGGAGATCCCCGGCGCCAGCATCCTCGACAAGATGAACCACATCAACACCGTCGACGACCGGCTCCGCCGCTTCGTGACATTCGAGCCGCGCGCCCATGTGGCGATGACGGTGAACTTGGCTCTGCCGCCGACGCGGCCCGATGCCGATGCGGGCTTCATCGTGCTGCAGGCCGACCGTGCGCACCCGATGTCAGGCTCGAACTGCATCTGCGTGGTGACGGCCCTGCTCGAATCGGGGCGGGTGAGGATGGTCGAGCCCGAGACGGTGGTGAGGCTCGACACCGCCGCGGGCCTCATCACGGCGCGGGCGCGCTGCAGGGGCGGGCGCTGCCTCTCCGTGAGCCTCGACAACGTGCCGGCCTTCGCGCTGGACATCGATGCGCAGGTGAAGACGCCGAAGTGGGGCACCATCCGCGCCGACATCGCCTTTGGCGGCGTGTTCTATGCCCTGGTCGATGTGGCGCAGGTCGGGCTCGCCATCGTGCCTGACAATGCCCGCGCCCTGGCCGAGGCCGGGATCGCGATCAAGGCGCTGCTGAAGGAGCAGGTGAAGGTGGCACATCCGGAGATCGCGAGCCTCGACGAGATCGCCTATGTGATGTTCCGCGACCGCGATGCCGACGGCGCGGTGAGGACCTGCACCACGCTGAAGCCCGGCCGCGTCGACCGCAGCCCCTGCGGCACGGGATCGTCCGCCAATCTCGCGGTGCTGCATGCCCGGGGCGAGGTGAAGACGGGTGACGCGCGCCTCTCGCGCTCCATCATCGGTGGCACCTTCAGGGCCGAGGCCATCGGCGAGGCCGCCGTTGGCAACATCAGGGCCGTGCTGCCGCGCATCACCGGCGAGGCCTGGGTCTATGGCCGCGAGGAACTGCGCATCGATCCGGACGATCCCTTCCCGAGGGGCTTTGCACTCTCGGACACATGGGGCCCGCAGGTGGGCGAACTGGGCTGAGGAGAAGGCGATGAACAGGTTTCAGGGCAAGGTGGCGCTGGTGACGGGCGGCGGTGGCGGCATTGGCTCGGCCATCGCGGCGCGGCTCGCGTCGGAAGGCGCCCATGTGGTGGTAACGGACGTCAATGCCGCGGGCGCCGAGGCGGTGGCCGCCGCGATCCGCGCCGGCGGGCACAGGGCGTCGAGCATTGCAGCCGATATCGCGAAGGCGGCGGAATGCCATGCGCTGGTGAGCCAGGCGCTGGCGGCGCAGGGCGCGGTGGACGTGCTGGTCAACAACGCCGGCATCAACCGCCGCGGCAACATCATGGCCATTTCGGAAGACGACTGGGACCAGACCTTCGCGGTGAACATCGACGCGATGTTCCACCTCTGCCGCGCCGTGATCCCGCAGATGATGGACCGGGGCGGCGGCGCCATCGTCAATACCGCCTCGCAATGGGGCCTCCATCCGGCACCCGGCCACATCGCCTACAACGTGTCCAAGGCGGCGGTGGCGAGCTTCACGCAGAACCTGGCGCGCGACTATGCGCCCCACGGGATCCGCGTGAATGCCGTCTGCCCGGGCGAGATCCACACGCCGATGCTGGAGGCAGGCGTCAAGCGCTCCGGCCGCACCATCGCCGATCTCGACAGGCTGGTGCCCTTCGGGCGGATCGGCAAGCCGGAGGAGGTGGCCGCGCTCGTCGCCTTCCTGGCGAGCGACGAGGCGCCCTTCATGTGCGGTTCGCTGGTGGAGATCACCGGCGCCCAGGCCGTGGCCTAGTTGGGGCCTACCTCGACGGTCTGCTTCAGCTTGGCGATGCCGAGAACGTCGAGTGCCAGCTTCTCGTAGAAGGTCTCGCTGGTGCCCTTGCGGATCTTGCGCAGGAAGTATTTCTCGAAGCCGATCTTGGCGCCATGCACCCACTTGCCCGACGATGACCAGTTGACGTTGCGGGGCGGGATCTGCGGCTGTGCGACGAAGGCAACGCCCGAGTCACCGAAGTCGGCAAGGCAGACGGCGTTCCACGTGGCCTGCTCCTTCGGCTCCTGGCCGCGCAGCAGGGCGCCGATGTTGTGGGCGGTGGCCGTCACCATGGATTCGATCATGAAGCCGGTCTTGGGCACGCCGCAGGCGACGGGTGTCGCCGCCGCGGGCGCAATCGCCACGCAGACGCCGACGGCGAAGACGTTCGGGTATTTCGGGTTGCGCTGGAACTTGTCGATCAGCGTGAAGCCGCGCGGGTTGGACAAGCCCTCGAGCCCGCGCATCGCCGGAATGCCGCGGAAGGCAGGGAGCATCATGGAGAAGCCGAAGGGCAGCTCCTTCGTCGCCTTCACGCTGCCGTCGTCCGCCACTTCCTCGACCGTCATCACGCCGGGGTCGATCTTCTTCACCCGGGCGCTGGTCACCCACTTGATGTGCTTCGAACGCATCTCGCTCTCGAGCAGGCCCTTGGTGTCGCCCACGCCATCGAGCCCGAGGTGTCCGATATAGGGCTCGGCGGTGACGAAGGTCATCGGCACGCGGTCGCGGATCTTGCGGCGGCGCAGCTCGGTTTCGAGGATGAACAGGAACTCATAGGCCGGGCCGAAGCAGGAGGCGCCCTGGACGGCGCCCACGATGATCGGCTTCGGATCCTTGCAGAAGGCCTCGAAGGCCTCATGCGCCCGGGTGGCGTGGCTGACATGGCAGACCGACTGGGTGTGCCCCTCGGGCCCGAGGCCCTCGATCTCGTCGAATGCAAGCTCCGGTCCGGTGGCGTTGATCAGGTAGTCATAGGTGAGGGAGGTGCCGTCGGCGAGGTCCAGCGTGTTGCTCTCGGGGTGGAGCTTCGTCGCCGCCACCGGCTTGAAGCCGATGCCCTTCTTGGCAAACACGGGGGCGAGTTCCACCTCGATGTCGCCGGGCTTGCGCCAGCCCACGGCGATCCAGGGGTTGGAGGGCACGAAGTGGTATTTCGGCTCCTTGGTGACGACGGTCAGCGTGTCGCCGGGGCGCAGCTGGTCCTTCATCTCATAGGCCATGATGGTGCCGGCAAGCCCGGCTCCGAGAACGACGATATGGGCCATTTCAGTTCACTCCCATTGAATGGCTGTTTATGCAGGCACGTTCTTGACCTTCTCTGCTGGCGCAAAGCGCAGCACGATGTAGATGGCGGGGATCACCAGCACGGTGAGCAGTGTCGAAGACGCGAGCCCGAAGAGCAGCGAGATGGCGAGGCCCTGGAAGATCGGGTCGGTGAGGATCACCGCTGCGCCGATCATGGCGGCAAGCGCGGTGAGCAGGATGGGCTTGAAGCGGATGGCGCCGGCCTTCAGCAGCACCTCGCGCAGGTCCATTCCGGGCTTCCTCTCGTGGCGCACGAAATCGACCAGCAGGATCGAGTTCCTGACGATGATGCCGGCAAGCGCGATGAAGCCGATCATCGAGGTGGCAGTGAAGGCCGCATGGAACAGCCAGTGGCCGAGCATGATGCCGATCAGCGTCAGCGGGATGGGCGTGAGGATGACGAGCGGCAGCTTGAAGGAGCCGAACTGCGCCACGACGAGGATGTAGATCCCCAGCAGCGCCACCATGAAGGCGCCGCCCATGTCGCGGAAGGTGACCCAGGTCACCTCCCATTCGCCGTCCCACAGCAGGACCGGCTTCGATTCGTCGATGGGCTGGCCGTGAAGTGCGATCTCGGGCTTGGTGAGGCCCGTCCAGTCGAGCCTGTCCAGCGCGCGGCCCACCTCGATCATGCCATAGACGGGGGCCTCGAAGGCGCCGGCGAGTTCGCCCGTCACCATCTCGGCGGGCTTGCCGTTGTGGCGGAAGATCGGGAAGGAGGAGAGCTCCTTCTTCACGCTTACCACGTCACCGAGTTCGACCACGCCGCGGGCGCCGGGCAGCGCATTGGCGGGAACCGGGGTGGAGAGGGCGCGCTCGTCGATGACTTTGCCGGACTTGGGCAGGCCCACGGTAATGGGAATGGGCTGGCGGCCGCCGCCGCGGTGCGAGTAGCCAACCGTGTTGTCGGCATAGAGGCCCTGCAGCGTGTCATAGACATCGCCTTCCTCGACCTTCTGGTATTCCAGATTGTCCTGGTCGATGGCGATGCGGATGCGCGGCGTCTGCTGGCCGAAGCTGTCGTCCACGTCGACGACGAAGGGCACGGCCCTGAAGGCCTCGCGCACCTTCTCGGCGGTGGCGCGGCGGGTTTCGGCATCGGGGCCATAGATTTCGGCGAGCAGCGTTGCCAGCACGGGCGGGCCCGGCGGTGGCTCCACCACCTTGATGACGGTGCCTTCGGGAAGCGCCAGCGCCTTCAGCTTCTCGCGCAGCTCGAGCGCGATGTCGTGGCTGGAGCGGTCGCGCTCCGACTTGCCCGAAAGCGTCACCTGCACGTCGCCCAGTTCCGGCGCGTTGCGGATGTAGTAGTGCCGCACGAGGCCGTTGAAGTTGAAGGGCGCAGGCTCCCCGGCATAGGTCTGGACCGATATCACCTCAGGGAGCGTCAGCGCCACGTCGGCGGCCTGGGCGAGAACGCGCGCGGTGTCCTCGACGGAGGAGCCCTCGGGCAGGTCGGCCACCACCTGCAGCTCCGACTTGTTGTCGAAGGGCAGGAGCTTCACCGTCACGTCGCGCGTGTAGAACAGCGACAGCGAGGCGAGTGTGGCAATGCCGACCAGCAGGAGGAAGGTCCAGGCGCGCGCCTTGCTCTTGATGATGGGGCGGGCCACCGCCACATAGGCGCGGCCGAGAATGCCGCCATCGGCTGCCTCGTGTTCGCCGTGGTCGCCGGGCTTGCCGCCGAACTTGATCATCAGCCAGGGCGTCACCATCACGGCGACGAAGAAGGAGAAGATCATGGCGGCTGAGGCCGTCGACGGGATGGGGCTCATGTAAGGCCCCATCATGCCGGAGACGAAGAGCATGGGAAGCAGTGCCGCCACCACCGTGAGGGTGGCGACGATGGTGGGGTTGCCGACTTCCGCCACGGCATCGACCGCGGCGTCGACGCGGGAGCGGCCATCCTTCATGGCCCAGTGCCGCGCGATGTTCTCGATCACCACGATGGCGTCATCGACCAGGATGCCGATCGAGAAGATCAGCGCGAAGAGGCTCACCCGGTTCAGCGTATAGCCCATGATGCGCGCGGCGAAGAGGGTGAGCAGGATGGTGGTGGGGATGACCACCGCCACCACGAGGGCCTCGCGCCAGCCGACGGCGACGGCGACCAGGATGACGATCGAGATGGTGGCAAGCCCTAAGTGGAACAGCAGCTCGTTGGCCTTTTCGTTGGCCGTCTCGCCGTAGTTGCGGGTGATGGTGACGGTGAGGTCCTGCGGAATCAGCGTGCCCTCGAGCTGTTCCAGCCGTTCGGTGATGCGCTCGGCGATGACCACCGCGTTGGTGCCCGGGCGCTTGGCAAGGGCCAGCGACACGGCAGGCAGCGTGGCGGTGCCGGACGCCGTCTTCACCACATTGGCGGCACGCACCTCGCGCGAGTCGGTGGAGAGCAGCACGAGGGCCACGTCGCGCACATAGACCGGGCGGCCGTCGCGCGCCGAGATCAGGATATTGGCGATGTCGGCGGGCGACTGCAGCGTCTGCCCGCCCATGATGGCGATCTGCTTGCCGTCGTTCCTCAGCGTGCCGGCTTCGAAGGAGCGGTTGGCGGCGGCGATCTTGCCCGAGAGCTGCTGCAGCGTGATGCCGTAGAGCGACAGCTTCTCGGGGTCCGGCACGATGCGGATTTCCTCCGGCTGGCTGCCGGTGATGTAGGTGAGGCCGATGTCGTCGAGCTTGGCCAGTTCCACCTGCAGCTCGCGCGTCACGCGGCTCACGTCATTGGCCGTCCAGCGCGCTGCGGCTTCAGGCTTGGGAGACAGGGTGAGCACGACGATCGCCACGTCGTCGATGCCGCGGCCGACGATGAGGGGTTCGGGAATGCCCTTCGGGATGCGGTCCATGTTGGCGCGCAGCTTCTCGTGCACGCGCAGGATGGCGGCGTCCGACGAGGTGCCGACGAGGAAGCGGGCGGTGACCATCACCTTGTCGTCGTGCGTCTGCGAATAGACATGCTCGACGCCGTCGATGCTCTTGACGATGGTCTCCAGCGGCTCGGTGACGAGCTTCACCGCGTCTTCCGCCTTGAGGCCATTGGCCTCGACCATGATGTCGACCATGGGCACGGAGATCTGCGGCTCCTCCTCGCGCGGCAGGGTGAGCAGCGCCACGAGGCCCACGGCGAGTGCCGCGAGCAGGAAGAGCGGTGTGAGCGGCGACTGGATGAAGCTGCGCGTCAGCCGCCCGGCGATGCCGAGGTTCCGGGCCTCCTTCATGGCGTCACCACCGTGTCGCCGTCCTTCAGGCCGGAGAGGATCTCCACCGCGGGGATGCCCTTGTCATCGAAGCGCTGGCCGATGATGACCGGAACGTCGGTGCCTTCGGCGAGCTTCACGTAATCCACGCCGGCGCGGGTGGTGATGGCCGCGGCGGGAACGGAGATGACCCTGCGCATGGCGACGGGAATCCACACCCGCGTGCGCTCGCCCACGAAAAAGTCGCCGAGGTCAGCGACCTCCACATCGGCCAGTACATTGCCGTTGTCGATCTCGGGATAGACCTTCACCACCTTGCCCTGGCCGAGCGGGGCATCCTTGCCGAGGTCGGTCATGCCGCGGCTGCCGACGATCACCTCGTCGCCGGGCTTGATGTGCCCGGCGTGGCGCTCTGGCAGCGACAGGCGCAGGAAATAGCCGCCGCCGGCGATGCGCGCGACCGGCTCGCCCGGCATGATGACGGACCCCTTGGTCACCGGAACGGTGAGGACGCGGCCGGGGGCAGGGGCGATGACCTCGCCCTCGCTCTGCTGCTGCACGAGCACGGCGCGGTCGGCCTCCGCCGCGGTCAACTGGTTGGTGAGGACGTCGAACTGGGTCTGCAGCAGGTCGACGCGGGTCTTCGGAACCACGCCCCCGGCCAGCAGCTTCGAGGCGCGGTCAAGCTCGGTCTTGGCATTGTCGAGCTGGGCCTTGATGGCCTTGATGCGGGCATCGATGGCGCCGAGCTGCAGGGCCAGCTTGTCGTCGACCACGAGGGCGATCACGTCGCCCGCCGTCACGGCGGAGCCTTCCTCCACCGAGAGCGAGGTGACGGTGCCGCCGATGCGGGCGCGGGCGGGAACCACGTCACGGCTTTCCACCTGGCCGAAGACGGCCTTGAGGTCGGGCCGTTCGGTGAGCGTGACCGGAACCTCGGCCGCCGCCGCCAGCGCGGTGAACGAGACAAGGCCCAGCAGGGCCGGGACGACGTGAGACCTGAACATCGGCGCTCCTTCGGAGGACTCTCAATATTAGATATATCTTATATTAGAGAGTTCGAAAGTCAAGCGCCGGGCGGTCAGCCTTTGGGCGAAATCCTCAGCGGAAGGCTTCGCCGGAGCGGCAGCCGATCTTCTTGAAGATCATGGCCGCGGGGCAGAATCCGGTGAAGGATGCCTGCAGCATGTTGGCTCCTGCGAAGGCGGTGAGCAGCAGCCACCAGGGCGAAACGAAGTGCGCGAGGGCCACCGACACCAGCACCACGCATCCGGCAAAGGCGAGAACGGCCTTGTCGAGGTTCATGGGAAACTCCTTCCGCTTAATATTAGATATTACTAATAGATAGAGGTCGGGTGCATGTCAAGCCGCTTCCGGGCAGCGCCCGGCATCGCCGCCGGCGGTTGCAAGGGCGCCAATCAACCCGCCCAGATGGAAAAGATTTTTTTATGATCCGTCGACCTGCCGAAGCGTAAAATGATTTTAGAAGTCAGCCCATGATGATGCTGACGTTGGTTTGGCCGGGTATCCGGGGAAAGCGCCCACATTGACGGAAAACCTGAAGGTCAACGTCTTGATCGTTGCGGTGTCCGGCGTGGCGTGGGTTTCGGCCTTCGCGCTTCAGGAGCGCTTCCTCTCGCTGTTCAGTCATGCCCCTGGAATCGATCTCGTCTTCATTCCGTCCGGCGTGAGGCTGATAGCCATCCTGATTGGCGGCATCTGGGCGGTGGTGGGCATCGGGCTCGGCGGGCTGGTTCTCACCGGCCGCGAATTTCACACCATGCAGCCCGGCATCATTGCCCTGGTCGCAGCCTGCGGCGGCCTCTTCCCCTATCTCGCGCTGCGTGCGTCGCTGTGGGCCACGGGAGTCGACTGGGGGCTCAGGAAGCTCACTGCGGTGCGGTTGCCGCTCATCTGCCTCGGCGTCGCACTCGGGTCCTCGGTACTGCACAATGTGCTGTTCGGCCTGCTTGGCCTCGAGGCGTGGCCAAGCTTTTCCAGCAACACGACCGCCATGGCAGCCGGCGATTTCATCGGCACGCTGCTGGCGGTTCTCGTCGTCTTCCTCGCCCTGCGCATCCTGCGCAGGAGGAGTGGCTGAGGGGTGTCAGGCGCGCTGAGCCGCCACCAGCTTCTGGGCTTCGCTGGACATCTTGGCATAGGTGCGGCGGGCCAGCGCGGTCAGCAGGACCTGCTTGGCACGGCCATCACGCGGATCGGGCGTGCACTTGATCCAGCCGGCCTTCTCGAGTTCGGCCAAACGCGAATAGACCGTGGGGGCGGTGCCGAAACCCGGACCCTTCACCACATCTGACACGTTCAGCGTGCGCTGCTCGGTCTCGGCCTCGCCAATGAAGCTCAGGATGGCGCGCGCGGAGATGTCGAGCTCATCCAGTCCGGATGTCGCCTCGATCGCCCGGACGACCCGGTTGATGCGGAAGATCAGCTGGTTCTTGTCCACGGTTATTTGCCTATTCCCCTTTGATGTCGATGACACGGCGCACGAGTCCTCGATTAGCGGAAACGATTGCAGTATACTAGGTAACTGTTTCCGTACAATATTGCTAAGGAATCTTGGGCGGAAATTTGTCTCATCCGAATTTATCCCGAAAAACATGCGGGGGTTACAAAAAACAATCCCTGATGGCGGATGCATCCTGCATGGCTGCCATGCTCGGCGATGGCCACAAGACACCGTGTTTGCCTCGGCTTGCCTGAGGGTAGCGCGTCCCTTATCACTCAACGTGCCGGTGAATCGCGGCTCCGGCAGCAGGGTTGCAACTTGGAGATGATCAGCAATGATGGTGGCAGGTCAGGCGAGCGGCCTCATTCATCCGGTCATCCTCTGCGGCGGATCGGGGACGCGGCTCTGGCCGGTGTCGCGGCAGAGCTTTCCAAAGCAATTCTCCCGCCTGGTGGGAGAAGAGAGCCTGTTTCAGGCGACCGCACGAAGGCTGTCGGGTGAGGGCTTCGCGGCGCCCGTCGTCGTCACCTCCGCCGATTTCCGCTTCGTGGTGCGTGACCAGCTCTCGGCCATCGGCATCACGCCGGCCGCCGTGCTGATCGAGCCCGCGCCGCGCAATACCGCCCCGGCGGTGCTTGCCGCCACGTTGTGGCTCGAACAGCGCGCCCCCGGTACGCTGATCCTGGTGGCGCCCTCGGACCACCTCATGCCCGATCCCGCATCGTTCCGGCTTGCCGTTGCGGCAGGCGCCCGGCAGGCAAGGGCCGGCGGCATCGTGACCTTCGGCATCACGCCGCACACACCGGAAACCGGCTATGGCTATCTGGAACTTGCTTCCGCACCGGCCGACGGCAGCGCAGTGCCGCTCAGCCGTTTCGTCGAGAAGCCCAGCCTCGCCGCCGCCACCGCCATGGTGGCCTCGGGGCGGCATCTGTGGAATGCCGGCATCTTCCTGTTCCGCAGCGACGTGATGATCAGCAGCTTCGCCAGCCTCGCACCCGGCCTGCTGCCGCCGGTGACGCGCGCCATCGACGCGGCGAAGCCCGACCTCACCTTCCTCAGGCTGGCGCCTGCCGCATGGGACGAGGTGGACGCGATCTCCATCGACTATGCCATCATGGAGCGCGCCGCGGGGCTGTGGGCAGTTCCCTATGGCGGCGGCTGGACCGACCTCGGCGGCTGGGCCGCGATCTGGAGCGAGGGGGCCGGCGCCGGCACGGACGTGGTGCAGCAGGGGCCGGTGCTGGCGCTCGATTGCCGCGACAGCCTGCTGCGCTCCGAGGACGAAGGCCTGCAGCTCGTCGGCATCGGCCTCGATGGCATCGTCGCCGTGGCCATGCCGGATGCCGTGCTGGTGGCGCGAAAGGCCGATGCGCAGCGCGTCAAGGACGCGGTGGAGGCGATGAAGGCCCAGAAGGTGGCGCAGGCCACCGCCTTCCGCAGCGACCGGCGCCCCTGGGGCTGGTTCGAGACGCTGGCCACCGGCGACCGCTTCAAGGTGAAGCGCATCGTCGTGCTGCCGGGGGCGGCGCTGTCGCTGCAGTCGCACCGCCACCGCGCCGAACACTGGATCGTCGTCGAGGGCACCGCCCGCGTGACCGTGGGCGAGGCCGTCAGCCTGGTGAGCGAAAACCAGTCGGTCTACATCCCCCTGGGCGAGAAGCACCGCCTCGAGAACCCCGGCGGCACCAACATGGTGCTGATCGAGGTGCAGACCGGCAGCTATTTCGGTGAGGACGACATCATCCGCTACGAGGACATCTATGCCCGGCAGTAGCATGGGCGGCGCATGAGCCAGGGCAACCGGCCGCTGGGCGGGATTGCCGCGGAGCAGGGCGCGGGCTTCGGCACCAGCGGGGTGCGCGGGTTGGTCACCAGCCTGACGCCGGGCCTGTGCCGGGCCTATGCGGCGGGTTTCCTGGCAATGCTGGGGGAACGGCCGCGCGGCCTGCTGATCGGCCATGACCTGCGCCCCAGCAGCCCGGCAATCGCCGCCGCCTGCCATGACGCGGCGCGGGCCCGCGGGGTTGCAACCATCAATGCCGGTGTCCTGCCCACTCCGGCACTTGCCTTCGCGGCGCAGGAGATGGGCCTTCCGGCCATCATGGTCACCGGCAGCCACATCCCCTTCGACCGCAACGGGCTGAAGTTCTATCGCGCCGCGGGCGAGATCTCGAAGGACGACGAGCAGCGCATTCTGGCCGCCTCCGTGGACTGGCCCCTCGATGACGCCGCGCCTCCGCCCCTGCCGCCGCCCGATGGCGCGGCCCAATCGCTCTACCTCGCGCGTTATCGCCGGGCCTTCGGGCCCGCTGCGCTGGCAGGGCTGCGCATCGGTGTCTACGAACACTCGTCGGTGGCGCGCGACCTGCTGCATGAGGTGCTGCGCGCGCTGGGCGCCGAGACCGTGGGTCTTGCCCGCAGCGCCGGCTTCGTGGCGATCGACACCGAGGCGGTGCGCGCCGAGGACCGGGCGCTGGCCCTGCACTGGGCCGGCGAACAGCACCTCGACGCCATCGTCACCACCGACGGCGATGCCGACCGGCCCCTGGTGGCCGACGAGACGGGCACCTGGCTGCGGGGCGACATGCTGGGGCTGCTCTGCGCGCGTGAAATCGGCGCGGCCTGCGTGGTGACACCGGTGAGCAGCACCACGGCAATCGAGTTGTCAGGACTGTTCCGGGACGTGCGGCGCACCCGCATCGGCTCGCCGCACGTGATTGCGGGAATGGCGCAGGCGCAGCACAGGCCGGTGGTTGGCTTCGAGGCCAATGGCGGCTTCCTGCTCGGCAGTCCGGCAGAACTGGGCGCGGCGCCACTCGCACCGCTTGCCACGCGCGACGCGGTGCTGCCGATCCTGCTGGCACTGTCTGCCGCGCGCCGCGCCGGGCGGCCGCTCTCGTCGCTGATGGCGGAGTTGCCGCGGCGCCACAGCTTCAGTGACCGGCTGCAGGACATCGATCCCGCCCGCTGCCGGGCGCTGCTTGCAAGGGCTGAGGAAACACCCGCAGGACTCGTGGAGCTGTTCGGCGCGCCGCCGCAAGCGGTGGACCGCACGGACGGCCTGCGTGCCACGCTGCCGGATGGCGGCATCCTGCATGTCAGGCTTTCCGGCAATGCGCCGGAACTGCGCTGCTATGCCGAGGCGGCAACGGCGGAAGAGGCAGAGCGCCTGTGCGGCACCTGCCTGTCGCGTCTTCAGCGCCTGCTCAGCGGCACACCTGGTTCGTCGGCAGCTGCGCGCCGTTGAAGCTGTAGCCCGTCAGGCTGATGCCGGTGATGGTGAGGACGAAGCAGCCGCTTGCACTGGAACCCGGTGAGTTGAAGGTCACCTTGCCGCGCTTCGTCTTCAGCACCTTGGAGGAGGTGACGACGCCGCTCCAGGTTCCGGTCACCGAGGCATTGCTCATCACCTGGCCAAGCTGGTTGACGACGACGACGACGGCCTTGACCTTGGCAACGCCGGAGCGTGACACCTTCATGCTGAGCGTGATCGACTGCACCGAGACGGTGTTGACGGGCGCGGCGGAGGCAACCGAGATCGACTGCGTGGCGCTGGAGCGGAAGCCGCTGTTGTCGACCACGGTGAGGCGCACGGTGTAGACGCCGGGGGTCGCGTAGGTCTTGGTGACCGACTTGAGCGTGCCCGTCGTGTCGCCGGTGCCGTCGCCGAAATCCCAGTAATAGAAGCTGACCGTGCCGTCGCTGTCAGTCGACTGGCTGCCGTCGAGCGTGATGGCGGCGGGCGCAATGCCCGAGGTGGCGCTGGTGTTGAGAACGGCGCGCGGCGCAGCGCCGGTCGCACCGGTGTAGGCCGCGGTGAGGCGGAAATTGCCCACCGAGCCATAGGCGGTGTAGCCGGTGGCCAGCGGGTCGCCCTGGCCAGTGCCGCGCACTGCGATGTAGTAGGTGCCCGTCGCCGGGATCTGATAGGTGATGGCGGCATTGAGCGCATTCTGCGGGTTGCTGGTCGCCAGAACCGCGCCGGCGCTGTTCATCAGTGTCAGCACCAGGTCGGCATTGGCCGAGCGGCCGGCGGGAGAAAGTGCCGCCGTGAAGGTTCCGGCTGCCGCGCTGATCGAGAACACGTCGACGTCGCTCGCGCGTTCGATGATGCCGTCCTGCGTGCCGCCGGGGCCGGGGAAGGGGGCAGCGGCATAGATCGAGCTGCCATAGTCGTCGGCGCGCAGCGGAAGGCCGTAGCTCTGTGCCACCGCGAAGTCGTCTTCCTTGTTGCTGGCGCCGGCATATTCGCCCCTGCTGAACTGCACGAGCGGCTTGTAGTAGCCAACGCCCATGATCGGCGCCCAGCCGGTGAGCGCATCGGTGCCCTGGCCGGCGTAATAGGCGGTGCTGGCGTTGCCATCATGGCTGAGGCCCATGTTGTGGCCGGCCTCGTGCGAGGCCGCTTCCGCCACGGCCTTTTCGGAGCCGTTGCCGAGCATGTTGTAGAAGACGAGGGCCGGCTTGTACTTCTCGGTCGTGCTGTTGAACACGCCGACATAGGCAATGCCGCCGCACGAGCAGTTGTAGACGCCGCTGTTGTGGGTGATCAGCACCGTGGTGCCGAAGATCTGGTCGTTGGCATCGCTGCGCGACAGGCGGTCCGGGGTGGGGGCCTGGGTCGTCACGTCAACGTCGAAGGCTGCGTAATCCTCGGCCACGCGCTGCCAGATGTACTGGATGCGCTCCAACTCGGCGGTGGAGAAGGCGGCGGCATTTCCGTCGATGTCAAAGGGCTTGGCGTAGATCGTTCCGCTGCCGGAGTTCCACGCCGTACCCGTCAGCGCGGCGCCGTCGAAATCGAGGTAGATGGTGCGGTTGGAGCCCGGCTTGCTGTGCAGCTGGAAGGTCTGCTCGAGCGGCGAAAGCAGGCCGTCGACCACGTTCTGCGGCGCGCCGGTGGTGACGGCCTGGAGCGGTGCTTCCATTTCCTCGACGACGAACAGCCGGCCCTTGCTGTCGATGCGCATGCCGCGATCGAATAGCAGCTGCTTGCGGAACTGCTCCGCGCTCGTGCCGTACCAGCTTGCAATTTCAGGGAGCCGCGCGCCGAGGCGGTCGACCGCAGCCCTGCCCACCAGCTGGCGCTCGGTGAAATTGATCTCGGGGAAGGCGGGCCGGATACGCTCACGCACGATCTGCTGGGACAGGGCAACATTGGCCATCGCAAGCATGGAACCAACTGCAAGTGATGCCGACAGCAGCTGCGCGAAGCGCCTGAAACCCGTAATCATAACCAACCTACGCCTTCCTTCGTGAGCAGCGACTGCGCCCGTCCGGGCTGCTGCAGATCGTCTCTTCACGGAGTTCACATAGGACGAAAAACTGTCAGGTAATTTGCGCTCCCACAATCTGGGAGAACTTATATATGAACATCCGCGTGCTTACTTATGGCGTGTGTTTTCGCGCTGAACAGCAGATGCCGATATTAGGGTTATTGCGGGCAAGTTAGGGTAAATACCACTTGAGTTAACACGTATACCAAGCGTCGGTGGCATCGTTGATTTCACCTAGCGAACATCCGCAAATGCAACGCCTGATGAGTCACCGGCCGTTTACCCTGGTGATTTCGCTATAGTAAATCTTGCAGTGGGTCCCGCTGCGTCGCGTTTCGCACACACACTTCACCCTGTGTGGCGTGCGCCCGCTCGCAGCGATCTTCCGGACTGCGGCGTACGGTTGGCGCAGGGTCACCTGCACCAGCACATGGTGAATGCCCTCTTCAAGCTTGGCGATGAGGAGCGGCTGGCGCGTTTACCGCTTCCTCACGCTGACAGGGCCGGTGCGGTTGACGTGACGTTCCTGCCGCGTGCCGGAGTGGACAGCCTGGTTAATGTGCAACGGGCCTTGCGCCTGAATCTGATGCAGCGCTGGGGAGGGCCCAGCGGGAGCAGAGGACGCCGCTCAGGTGAACAAGCCGGTTAACGCCGGAGATGTGGGGCGCCCTTCCGGCGTCAGTGGCGGCGGCGGGTGGCAGGGCGCCGCTGGCCGCCCAGCATGTCATGCAGGGTCGAGATCAGCCGCGCGGCGTCATCGCTGGCGATGGAATAGAAGATGCTGCGGCCGTCGCGGCGCGCTGCCACGAGGCCGTCGAGGCGCAGGCGGGCGAGTTGCTGCGACACGGCGGCCTGCGGCATGTCCATCAGGTCCTCGATCTCGGAGACTGACTTCTCGCCGTCGGTGAGCAGGCAGAGGATGAGCAGGCGGCCCTCATGCGAGAGCGACTTGAGAATGTCGGTGGCGCGCCGCGCCTTGGCGATCACCTCCTTGCGGTCCTTGCGGGAGGCTGTCGGGAAATCGAGGATGCTCATTCTGTCACGCCGAAGTTGAACAATGGGATGCGAGGGCGCATTGCCCATGCGTCATCACCCGCCGCTGTAGCAGAAGTTCCGCTGGCAGATTGTCGCCGGGCAGGCAGTCTTGCAGGTCGGCGGGCGCGCCGTGTTGACGCGCCCGCGGGTCACTTGCCGTCAATCATAGGGGCTGTTGCAGCGTCGCTGGCGGCCATCATAGCCGGTGAAGGTGTTGGTGCGCACATTGTAGCTGCGATAGCGCCCCTGGCACCAGGCCACGTGGCGCGCGCCATAGCCGCCGCCGGCGTAACCGTAGTTTTCGCCGATCTGGAAGTTCCAGGTGCTGCTCCACCACGGCCACGGATACCAGAACCCGCCATAGTAGTAGTTGAAGCCGGGGTAGCGATAGCGGTAGCGCGGGCCATACCAGCGGCCATTGCGGTACCAGTTCTTGCCGTACCACGTGTTGTTGTTCCAGCCGCGCCAGCCATTGCCCTTGCCCCAGCCCTGATAGGGCTTGCCGCCATGGTAGTTGCCGCCCCGCGGGTTGGCTGCCCAGCCACCGGGGTCGCCATAGTTGTTGCCCGGGCCCCAGCCGCCGCCGCGGCCGCCGCCCATGCCACCACCCATTCCCCCGCCCATGGGGGGAATCCAGATCATGCCGCCGCCACCGCCGCGCGCCGCGGCGGGCAGGCTGGTCAGCACGGTTGCAGCCGCAATCAGGCCTGCTGCCAGCAGGCCAATACCAATAGGTTTCATGTTGCTTGAAACTCCCAGAAGGTGCCCCACTTGCCCCAACAGCCTTTCGGCCAATCCTTTTGCGTGGACGTCGGTGACGCCGGCCTTCTGGTCAAACTCAACCACGCGCAGGAACAGGTTGCCGAACGTTCCTTTCAGCGATGAACGTGGCGGAATCGTGTTGAAAGGGAAAATAATTGTGGTCATCCCCCGCGCGGCCAGCGGTTGCAACGGTGGCAGCCGTCGTGATGTTCCGGCCCGGAACCCCCCGCGGCCGCGGACGTTGACCTGCTGCGGGCGGCACCATGCGGCCCGCGGCAAACTGATGAAGAGGAACCAGTCATGGCCAACCAGAATCAGAACCAGAACGACCACAAGCGCCAGGGTCAGCAGCAGAACCAGCAGGGTGGCGGGCAGCGCCAGCAGGACCAGCAGGGCGGCGGGCAGCGCCAGCAGGGCGGTGCCGAGCGCGACGGCGAGCGCCGCGGCGACGACAAGCGCTAGCAGGCACCCGGCGAGCAAATTCAGGGTCCGGTGGCAGAACCACCGGGCCTTTCGCCTTCCGGCATGTCGACAGATGCGGCGGCCTCGGCTCATATGCCGGCATGCGCATCGATCATCTCGTCTGGTACAATGCCGATCTCGACCATGGGTGCCGCCACTTCGCGGCGCAGATGGATGCGGAGCCGGTCTACGGTGGCGAGCATCCGGGCGAAGGCACCGCCAACGCGCTTCTTTCCCTGGGGCCATCCACCTATCTCGAAATTCTCGGCCGCGACACGGCACAGGACCAGGCGCGCCTCGACCCGGAGGTGGCCGGCCTGCGCGGGCATGGCCTCTATCACTGGGCCGTGGGCGGCGTGGATCTGGCCGAGCTCGCGCAAAGGGCTGCAGCGGCCGGTCTTGCCGGCGGGGCGCTGGTTCCCGGTGGCCGCCTCAAGCCTGATGGCAAGCGCCTCGACTGGGTGTGCTGGGGGCTTTCGGGCCATGGCTTCGGCTCGCTCGTGCCGTTCTTCATCGACTGGCGGGAGAGCGAACATCCCGCACGCTCGGCGCCGCGCGGCGGGCGCATCGCGACCTTCCTGATCCACACGCCCGAGGCCGAGCGCCTGCGCGCCCTGTTCGGCACGCTGGGCCTCGAGATCCCGGTGCTCGCCGCCGAGGAGGCGCGGGTGGAAGTGGTGCTCGAAAGCGAAAAGGGGCGGATGACGCTGCAGTCCTTCGCGCCCGTGCCGCGCGGCTACGTGATCTGAGGAGGAGACGATGAGGCTTCAGGGAAAGCGCGTGATCGTCACCGGCGGGTCCACCGGCATCGGCGCCGCGGTGGCGCGGCGCTTCCTGGCCGAGGGGGCGCGCGTCGCCGTATGGTGCCGCAACCCGTCCAATGCCAAGGCCATCGCCGCGGAACTCCCCGGCCTTGCCGTGGTGGCGGCGGTCGATGTCGCGGACCCCGAGGGCGTCGACCGCGCCTTCGCGCAGTCGCTGGACCGCCTGGGTGGCCTCGACGTGCTGATCTGCAATGCCGGCATTTCCATCCGCCACAGCTTCATCGACATTCCGCGCGAGGAGTTCGACCGGGTGATGCGGGTCAACGTGCATGGCGTGTTCTATGTCAGCCAGCTGGCGGCGCGCCACATGCTGGCGCAGGACGCGGGCGGCGCGATCCTGATGACGGCCTCGACCTCCGCCGTCACCGCCTATCGCCACTATGCCGACTACAACGCCTCGAAGGGCGCGCTCGTCGCCATGATGCGCACCATGGCCATCGAGCTGGCGCCGAAGATCCGCGTCAATGCGGTGAACCCCGGCTACACCATGACGCCGATGCAGGAAGCGGAATATTCGCCCGAGATGCTGGCAGAGGTGAACGGCATCATCCCCCTGCAGCGCCACGCAAGGCCGGAAGAGCTGGCTTCGCTTTACGTCTACCTCGCATCCGACGAGGCGGCCTATGCCTCGGGCGCGGTGTTCACGCTGGACGGGGCGGAGAGCATCGCCTCGGGGGCCGCCTATCTCTAGACGATCTGCAGCTGGGTCCCGCCCAGCGAGGTGAAGGAGCGCGCCCGGCAGGTGAGCACGATCACCTGCTGGTTGCGGCCGGCGCGGTTGATGGCGTCGAACATCTGCTCGATGCGGTCATCATCCGAGAACACCAGCGCATCGTCGAGGATGATCGGCACGTCGGCGCCGCGCTCGCAGATCATGGCGCCCATGGCGAGGCGCACCAGCACCGCCACCTGCTCCTGCGTGCCCAGCGACAGGCGGCCGAACAGCTCTGCCGCCGGGCCCGAGCGGCTCAGCCCCGCGATGGCGAAATTCTCGCCGAGTTCGATCTCCGCCCTGGGGAACACGTCATGCAGGAAGGGCTTCAGGTGGCGGCGGAGCGGCGCGTTCAGCTGTTCGCGGCGCTGGGCGTAGCTCTCCTCCACCGTCCGGCGCAGCAGCTTCAGCACCTCGACGCGCTCGGCGATGCGGGCTTCCTCGGCCAGCGCCATCTGCTGCTGCAGTGCCAGCGTCGCGGCGCGTTCACCCAGTCCGTCGCCGCCCGCCACCTGCACCTCGCCCTCGAGCCTGGCGATGCGCTCACGCAACTGGTCGAGCCTTTCCTGCTGGCCCTTCATGGCTGCGGCCAGGCGGTCCATGCGCGCCCGCAGCCGCTCGACCGCGCCGTCCTCCGGCGCCTGGGCCTGCTTCTCCGCCAGCAGGGCGGCCTTGACGCGGTGGGCGTCGCGGCGGCGGCCAAGCTCGCTGTCGCAGTCACCCAGCATCCTGTCGCGCCCGGCATCGGGCAAGAGCGCGAGATCGGATGCGAGGCCGGCATGAATCTGCTCCGCCTGGCCGGCGAGCGAGGCGCGGGCCTCGCGCAGCTTGCCGAGCAGATCGCCCTGGGCGCCGATCTGCGCCGTGACGCCACTGAGTGCGGCGCGCAGCGCGCTGTGCCGCTCGGTGGCCTGTTGCTTGCGCGCATCCAGAGCCGAAGCATCGGCTTCAGCCTCGTCCACGGCGGCCGCGTCGATTTCGCCGATCGCCGCCTGCAGCCGGTCGATCTCGGCGTTCACCCCGTCCCCGAGGGCGAGTGCGTTGCGCTCGGCCCGGATGTCGCGGGCCTGGTCCTCCAGCGCCACGCGCTCGGCCCGCAGGCGGCGGAGCTCCGCGGCATCCGCCGCGCCACAGGCGGCGAGCAGGGCCCTGAGCTTCTCGCGGTGGGCGGCCAGCGCCGCCTCGGCCGCCTCACGCGTGGCCTGCGGCGGCGACACGGTGATCGCCACATCATCGCCCACGGTGATGACCACGGGCTGCGTGACCGACTTCGCGGCGGTGCCGGAGACCGCCGTGCCATCGATCATCACCGTCGCGCCGGGCCTCGCCTCGATGGCGACGCGCGGCGCGCCGGCGTCGAGACGGGCATGCAGCTTCGCCTCCTCGGTTTCCAGCGCGTCCAGCGCCTTCTGTGCGGCCTCATCGACGAGCGCGGCCTTCAGGGCGGCCTCGTTGGCGGCGGCCCGGCCGCGCAGCTGCTGCAGCCTGTCGAGGCGCCCGGCCAGTGCGGCGCGGCGTGCGCGCTTCTCCGCCAGATCGGCGAGGCGGGCCAGCTCGCGCTCCTCGCGTTCCAGCGCATCGGCCTCATCGCCCAGCGCCTTGCGGCGGCGCGCCAGCTCGTCGAGGGCCGCGGTGGCGGCTGCGATCTCCTGCTCCAGCGGGGCAATTTCTCCGGCCAGCGTCTTCAGCCGCGCGCGCTGCGCGTCGATGGTGGCGGCACGGCGCTTCAGTTCCTGCAGCCTGCCCTCCTGCGCTTCCGCCAGTTCATGGGCCTGGCGCTCGTCGTCGCGCAGCCGCTTCAGTTCCTCGCCTGCCGTCTCGGCCTCCGCCAGCTTGCGCCGCGTGTCTTCGAGATCGGCCTTCATCTGCGCGGCCATGGCGTGGTCGCCGGCGCTGCGCAGCTCGGCGCGCTGGTGGCCGAGTTCGTCGAGCTTGGCGTCGAGGGCGGCGAGGCGGTTGTCGACATCGAGGCGTTCGGCGGTGAGCCGGGCGGTCTCCTCGATCGCGGCATGGAGCGCACCGCCCACGCGCGGCCTGCCGCTGTCGGTGAGGTATTTGCCGAGCTCGTCCTTCACCGTGGCGAGCAGCTGGCGGGCGCGCTCGCCGCCGACGAGTGTGCCCACCTCCTGCTGGATCACGGCATTGAGCTGGCTTGCCGCCGCCTCCGATGGCTCCGGCAGGGCGAAGGAGTGGCCCTGCTGGACCCAGAGCAGGCCGTAGCTGGCCTCGTCCAGGGCGCGCGTCGACCGGGGCGCGATGCCCAGCAGGTCCCAGACATGTTCGTCGGCTTCCGCGTTGCGCGCGATCTCCACCCCGTCGCGCGTCAGGCTGGCGCTCTTGCCCTTGAGGAACGACTTGGCGATCTCATACTGCCTGCCGCCATGTTCGAAACCGACGCGGATCGAGACGGGCAATGACAGGCCATCGGTGGCCAGGGCCGCAATGTCCTTCGCGGTGGAGGAGTGGCGCTCGAACAGGCAGGTGCGGATGGCGCGGAAGAGCGTGGACTTGCCGGCCTCGTTGCGCGCCGAGAGGATATTGACGCCGGTGCCGAAGCCCTCGATGCGTGCCGGCGTGCCGAAGCGGCCGCAACCTTCGACGGAGACATGGCTGAGCTTCATGCCGCCTCTCCATGGCTGTCACGGGTGAGGAGGTAGAGCTGCACCAGCGCCTCCTCGGCGCGGCGGCGCTCCACGGGGCCCAGGCCGGCATTCTCCGCCTGCAGGCGCAGTGTCTCGGCTGCCTCGCGCAGCACGCCGTCGAAGTCGATCTTCTCGAGGTCGGCCAGGGTGGGGCGCACATGCAGCGCCTCGAGGTCTGGCTCCAGCCAGAACATCGCCGCCTCGAGCGCGGCGAGGCGGCGCGCGAGATCGGCGCGCGCGGTGAGATCCAGCGTGCCCGTGAGGTCGAGCCGCATGAGAAGGTTCGGGAGATCGGGCAATGCCCGCAGGCGGCGCTCCAGTCCCTCGAGGTCGGCTGCGGCGGAAAGCTGCTCCGCCTGGCTGATCCAGCGATAGGCGCCGGTGCGATGCGCGGTGACCCTGGCCGGGCTGCCCGGTCCGCTGATCTCGACCAGCAGCACCTGACCCACTTCCTGGCTGTTGAAGCGGTCGGCCTCCGGCGTTCCGGCATACCAGGTGGCGGGGCCCACCTGCAGCGTGCCGTGCCAGTCGCCCAGTGCGAGGTAGTCGAGGCCGGCGCGCCGCGCGCGGTCCGCGGCGATCGGGTTGTTGGCCTCGCCGCTGGCGCCGAAGCCCTGCACCGAACCATGGGCGAGGCCGATGCGGATCTTGCCCGCGGCAGTGCCGGCGCCATCCATCCACTCGGTGAGATCGTTCACCTCGCTCTTGCGGCGCAGCGGCGCGGGGAGCAGCACGGCGTCATCCCCCAGCGCTGCCGCCTCGGGCGTGAGGTGCAGGTGGACGTTGCCCGGCAGGCCCAGCGCCCGGGCGCGGTCCCACAGGCCATTGCCGCGGTGATAGTCATGGTTGCCGGGAATGACGTGCCACGCCACGCCGGGAAAATTGCGCATCCGCTCCAGCGGTTCGAGCAGGGTCTTCTGGGCAGGGGCCTCGGTGTCATGGAGGTCGCCCGCCACCAGCACATGGGCGGCCCCTTCGGCCACGGCGAGGCGGCCGATCGTTTCGATGGCGGCAAGCCGCGCCTGGCGCAGCACACTCTCCTTCTCGCCGAAGTTCCGGAACGGCTTGCCGATCTGCCAGTCGGCGGTGTGGATGAATCGCATGGCGCCAGCATGAAAGCCCGGCGCACGGGGGTCAACCGCCGCAAGATTCCGCTGGCGAAAGCGCGCGCAACTCCCCATATGTCTGGCCGAGAAATCTGGAGGTCACCATGTCCCTGCTGTTGAACATCATCTGGATCCTGCTGGGCGGCGCCTGGATGGCCTTCGGCTGGCTGGTCGCGGCCGTCATCATGGCGGTGACCATCATCGGCATTCCCTGGGCGCGCGCCGCGGTCAACATCGCGCTCTATACGCTCATGCCCTTCGGCTACACGGCCGTGCCGCGCGACCGGCACACCGGCCAGGAGGATATCGGCACCGGGCCGCTCGGCACCATCGGCAACATCATCTGGCTGGTTCTCGCCGGCTGGTGGCTGGCGCTGATGCACGTGGTGTGGGCCATCGCACTGGCCATCACCATCATCGGCATTCCCTTCGCCTGGGCGCACCTGAAGCTCGCCGGCATCGCGCTGTGGCCGGTGGGCAAGATGATCGTGCCGAAGGACGAGGCCGGCATGCCGGCCCACCCGCGCGTCTGAGCGAGCGGGCGCTCACCAGGAATAGGTGAGCGCCAGCGTGCCGGCGTAGCTCTGGTAATCCGCGCCGAATTCACCGTCGAAGCGGGCCGTCACGGCGGTCTGCTCCGACAGGTCCGCTTCGGCGCTGAGCGACACCAGCGCAATGTCCGCAGGCGCCTCCGCGCCATTCACGATGAAGCTGGTGCCCGGCAGCGACTGGAATCCGGCGCGGGCATAGCCGTCGTTCAGCCAGTCATGCGCCCAGGCAGCGCGGGCGGAGAACGCCGCGGCGGCGGTGTCCATGTCGAGCCCGAGGCCAAGCTCGCTGCGCACCGCGGTGGTGGTGGTGGCATTGAAGGACAGCGCATAGCTGCCATCATCCAGTGTGCCGCTTTCATCATAGCCGGGCAGCCTGATGGCCTGGCCCTGCAGCGCGGCATAGGGTGTGACGCCGAGGCCCGCAGCGGCGCCGAAGCGATAGCCCGCCTCGCCGCGGCCAGCGACGGCATTCGCGATCAGGTCGGCATCGAGCGACTCGTCCTGCAGCGCCGTGACGCGGCGCTCGGTGGACATGGCCTGAAGCGCATAGGCGCCGGCGAGGGCGGCATAGGCCTGGCCCATCTGCTTGGTGCCATAGGCGCCGAGCTGCAGGAAGGTGGCATCGCCATTGCCCATGCCGCTGCCATCGAGGTTCCAGCCGGTGCCGCCGCCGGCGATGGCCACGCCGACGCGCATGTCGTCCTTCGCATAGTCCCAGCCGGTGACAAGGCCCGACGTGGTGATGGTGGTGTCATGGCTGCCCTTGGCGCCGTTGCCGGGCAGCTCCGCCGTGCTGCCGAAGGCTGCGGCCCAGACGGCATGTTCGCAGCGCCGCAGGGGATCATCCTCGCGCCGCGCCTCGCAGGCGGGTGCCGCATGGTTCAGCATGCTTCGCAGGAAGGAGGTGTTGGCGCTCGCCGCGGCGGCGGCCCCGCCGCTGGCGCCCACCTCGCCCGAAAGCTGGCTCAGCGCCTGGCCCAGCTCACTGCCGGTGAGGCCGAGGATGGGAACGAAGCTCGGTGGCAGCTGGCCACCCCTGTTGAAATAGTCATCAAGCGAGTCCGCCACGTTGCGCTGGTTCTCGTTGAGCCCTTCGACGTCGCCGATGATGGCGTTGAGCTGCAGCCAAACCTGCTCGGGCGTGTATTGGACCGTCCAGCCGAGGTTCGCCGAGTAATCGTTCAGCACGGCCCTGTCGAAGGTGCCGTCGACCTCGCCGGCTTCCAGCACGAGGAAGCGATAGCTGAGCGAGCTGCGGCCATCGATCAGTGCACTGAGGGTTCCGCCCAGCTCCGCCTTGCCGCTGAAGCTGAGGAGCGACGAGTTGCCCTCCTGCGCGAAGACGTCAAGCTGGGAGCCGGCGGACATCGCCAGGCTGCCGCCATTGACGCGGGCATCGGCGCCGAGCGACAGGTGGCTGCCATCGCCCACGCTGATCGCGCCATCCGAGGTGAAGGTGGAATTGTCGTCGACCAGCAGCTGGTTGCCGCCCGCGCCGATGGTGGTGCCGCCACCCGTCTGCGTCACCGCACCGCCGCCGCTGACGAGCAGGTAGTTGTTGGCGGCCGTGGCCGTCACCACCGGGGGCGGCGTGTCCTCCACGCCGTCCTTCAATGGCGAGGTTGCACTGCCGATGTGGAGGTCGCCGCCCAGCAGCCACATGGTGCCCGCGCCGGTGATGTCGACGTGATTGCCGATGGCGGGCGAGCCCGCGGCACCGCCGATCCAGGCCTGGTCCAAGGTCTCGAGCCGTGCCCCGTCGCGCACCAGCGTGCTGTTGTTGGCGCCGTTGCGGCCCACTGCGAAGCCGCCGTCGACCCACAGTTTCGAGCCCGCGCCGGTGACGGTGACGCTGTTGCCATGGGCGCCCAGCTGGCGGCCCACGGTGAAGCTGTCATGCGCCTCCACCAGGCCGCCGCCCGACACCGTGAGGCTGTTGACGTTGCCGTTGTTGCCGACGACGAAGGTGCGCGACAGGCCGGACGCCGCCTGGCCGACGATGAGCGATGAGCCAGCACCATCCACCGTGATGCTGCCGTGCCCCGTTGGCAGGGTTCCGACGGTGGCGCTTCCGCTGGTGACGGTGCCGCCCTGCAAAATCGACAGGGTGCCGGTGCCCAGTTCGCCGACGTTCATGAACTCCCTGGTGGCGAGCAGGGAGCCGCTGCCCGCCACCGTCACGACGCCCGACACGTTCGGAACGTTGCTGGCTTCCTCGCCGCCGATGGTGGTGCGGACGCCGCTCACCACGCCACCCGATTCGATCAGGAGCTCGCCATTGGCGCGCCGGCCCACCGTGAGCACGCTGTAGGTAAGCGGGTTCAGGGAAGGATCCATGATCCAGCGCGCGCCGTTGCGCACGGTGAGGCGGGAGGTGGCTGCCGAGGCCTGCTCGCCGATCCAGACACGGAAGCTCGTCGCCTGGGCGCCATCGGCGAGGATGACGGATGCGGCGTTGCGAATGAAGATGTTGTTGACGAGCGACAGTCTCGAATCGCTTCCCGTGAGCGACAGCGACCCGCCATTGAGGGTGGCCGTGGCGGCGCTCAACGAGCCGCCATTCGCGACCTGCATGGTGCCCGCGTTGATGAAGAGGGCATTGGCGACCGACAGGGACGAGCCTGCTCCCGTCACCGTCACCGTGCCGGTGCCGGTCGTTGCCGAACCGACATTGGCGGAGGCGTTGCCGATGGTTTGCACGCGGCCGCCATTGCCGATGGTGAGCGAGCCGGCGCCCAGGCTGCCCACCGTGAGCGTCGCGCCGCCGCCATTCGCAGCCGTCCAGCTCGCACCCGCGCCGCTGACATTCACCGTTCCCCTGCCGGCCGCGGTGGAGCCCAGGGTGCTGGCGGTGGAATTGACCACGCCGCCGGCCCCGACGTTGAGCGTGCCCGTGCCGGTGCTGCCGACCGTCAGGGCGCCGGTGTTCCACGGACTTGGCTGCGACAGGCTCGGCACCGTGACTGTCGTGCCGTTGATGACCTGCTGGGCCACCGCCGGGGTGGAGCTGAGAAGCAGCCATGCGAAAGGGATCGCGCGCTGCACGAGTGAGCGAGTGTTCACGGTGTACCGATTTTGCTGGCGTGGGAATGTGGCTGGGACGCGCCTGGACAGACTGACCTGCGGACTCCAAATGACTGCGGAGTCAACTGGAGATTTTGATAATCACCAGAATTGATTCGCTGAACGAATCTAAGGCTGCGTCACGAGGCGCAAAACAACCTACGGGTGAAACTACTGCACGACTCCTGCGCGGTAGGCATCCACGGTGCGCATCACGCCGCGGAGTTCGGCGAGGCCCTTGAGGCGGCCGATGCAGGAATAGCCGGGGTTCACCTTCTTGGCCAAGTCATCGACGATGAGGTGGCCGTGGTCGGGGCGCATGGGGATTTCGCGTGCCTCACGGGTCTCGAGATCGCGGAGGGCGGCCACCACCCCGATCATATCGGTGTCGCCGTCGAGATGCTCGGCCTCGTAGAACGAGCCGTCCGCCTCGCGCGTCGTGTTGCGGAGGTGCGCGAAGTGGATGCGGGGGCCAAGGCTGCGCGCCATCCGTACGAGGTCGTTCGCCGGGTTCGCGCCATAGGAACCGGTGCAGAGGGTGACGCCGTTGGCGGGGCTGGGCACGGCGTCCAGCAGCTTCCGGGTGTCGGCCTCCGTGGAGTTGACGCGCGGCAAGCCGAAGAGCGGGAAGGGCGGGTCATCGGGGTGGATGGCGAGCCTGATGCCGACCTCTTCCGCGGTCTCCGAGATCTCGCGGACGAAAAGGAAAAGGTGCTCGCGCAGGCCCTCGACGGTGATGTCGCGGTACGCGTCGAGCTGCTTCAGGAAACTGGCGCGGTCATAGACCGTCTCGCGCGCCGGGACCCAGTCGATGAGGTTGCGCTCGAGCTGGGCGGCCTTGCCTTCGGGCCACGCCGCCATGCGCTGGCGCGCGGCGGCGATGCGCTCAGGCGGGTGATCGGCCTCCGCATCGCGGCGCTTCAGGATGAAGACGTCATAGGCGCAGAAGTCGACGACGTCGAAGCGCAGCGCGGTGCCGCCATTGGAAAGAGGCCAGTCGAGGTCGGTGCGTGTCCAGTCGGTGATGGCCATGAAGTTGTAGCAGCAGACCTTCACACCGGCCTTGGCCACGGCGCGGAGCGAGGCCTTGTGATTGTCGATCAGTGTACGGAAGTTTCCGGTGCGGGTCTTGACCGGCTCCGGCACGGAGATCGACTCGCAGACGTCCCAGCTGAGGCCCGCCGCCTCGATCTCGGCCTTGCGCTTCAT
The DNA here is from genome assembly GCF_003234965.1 of Aestuariivirga litoralis. Classification (GTDB taxonomy): domain Bacteria; phylum Pseudomonadota; class Alphaproteobacteria; order Rhizobiales; family Aestuariivirgaceae; genus Aestuariivirga; species Aestuariivirga litoralis. The sequence goes on along the minus strand of NZ_QKVK01000001.1, from coordinate 232,503 downwards.
GACCTCGTCCTCGGTCCAGGCCTGGCCGCGGTTCATGTGGTGGAGGGCGGAGACGACGCCGACCGCACCCGCCTGACGGACATGGGCCAGCGTCACGGGGTCGTCAGGTCCGAACCAGCGCCAGGTCTGCTTCATGGGTGCGTGCTCCGGAAAGTCTCGTAGGTCTGTTTGCTACCGTGGCGGATCAGGCTGTCGAGTGCTGCCGTGACGGCGGCGGTGAAGCGGGGATCAACGGGCAGATCGCGGCCGAAGATCGCCTCGATGCCGAGCAGCGCAGGGGCGAGCCGCTCCGCATCGAGGCCCGCGGCATCGGCCCTGGCGCGGAGCTCGTCCTTCAGCGGGTCACGCACGTCGATTGCGCCGCCCGTCTCGTCGACGCCCGTGACGTAACGCATCCAGGCGGCGACACCGAGGGCGAGGGCGTCAATCGGCTCTCCCGCCTTCAGCCGGTCGCGGATGGTGCCGAGCAGGCGCTGGGGCAGCTTCTGCGAGCCGTCCATGGCGATCTGCCAGCAGCGGTGGCGGAGGCCCGGATTGCGGAAGCGGCCGAGGAGGGCCTGCTTGTAGGCCGCAACGTCGGTGCCGGGAGGAACGGTGAGGGTGGAGGTCACCTCCGAATTCATCAGGCAGCTGACGAAATGGGCCAATGCCGCATCCTGCATGCAGCTGGCGATGGTCTCGTGGCCGGCGAGGTAGCCGAGATAGGACATCGAGGAATGGGCGCCGTTGAGGAGCCTCAGCTTCATCGTCTCGAAGGGGGCGATGTCGGTGACGAAGCGCGCGGCCCAGTCCGGCCGGCCTTGCGGGAAGTGGTCCTCGATCACCCAGTCGGTGAAGGCCTCGGTGACGACGGGCCACGCGTCATCGAGACCTGTCGCGGCAGCGATGCGGGCGCGGTCCGCATCCGTGGTGGCGGGCACGATGCGGTCCACCATGGTGGCGGGAAAGGCGACGTGCTCCGCCACGTAGGCCCCAAGCGCGGGGCTGCGGAGTTCGGCGAGGCGCGCAACCACCTTCGCGACCGTGCGGCCGTTGGCGGGCAGGTTGTCGCAGCACAGGACGGTGAAGGGCGGCAGGCCGCGGGCCTTGCGGGCGTGGATCGCCTCGACGAGGAAGCCGGGCGCGGAGCGCGGCGCATCGGGAGTAGCGAGGTCGTGGAGAATGTCCGGGTGCTGATCATTCAGCGTGCCGGTGGCCGGGTCGTGGCAGTAGCCCTTCTCGGTGACGGTGAGGGAGACGATCTTCACCCCGGGCAGGCACATGGCCTCGACCAGCGCCTGCGGATTCTCCGGGGCCACAAGGACGCCGCGCAGGGCCGCGATCACCTTGCAGCGCTCGCCCGACTCGTCCGAGGCGGCCAGCGTGTAGAGGTAGTCCTGCTGGCGCAGCGCATCGCGCGTGTCGGCCGAGCGCAGGCTGGCGCCGAGGATGGCCCAGCGCCGGTCGCCCTTCGCCAGCACGGCATCGGTGTAGTCCGCCTGGTGGGCGCGGTGAAAGGCGCCGACGCCGAGATGCACGATCCCGATGTCGGTGAGCTGCGGGTCATAGGCGGGCCGCGCGGTCTTGAGTGAAAGCCTCGTCATCGGGGCACAGTGCTATTATACAAGGCTCCTCCGCTCAAGAAGGATCGCCCATGCCCGAGACGATGCGCGCCGTCATCTGCCGCAACCCCGGTGAGATCGAGATCGTGACCTACCCCGTGCCGGAGCGGAAGCCCGGCGAGGCGCTGGTGAAGATCCGCCGCATCGGCGTCTGCGGCACCGACATGCACATCTACCAGGGCAACCAGCCTTACTTCACCTACCCGCGCGTGATGGGGCATGAGCTTTCGGGCGAGATCGTGGAGGTGGGGCCAGGCTCTGCGCTGAAGCCGGGCGAGCCTGTCTATATCGTGCCCTATCTGCACTGCGGGCAGTGCATCGCCTGCCGGGCGGGCAAGACCAATTGCTGCACCAGCCTCAAGGTGCTGGGCGTGCACATCGACGGCGGGATGTGCGAATACCTCTCGCTGCCCGAGACGCACCTGTTCAGGGCCGAGGGGATCACGCTCGACGAGGCCGCCATGGTGGAGTTCCTGGCGATCGGCGCCCATGCCGTGGGGCGGGCGAAGGCGAGCCGCGGGCAGCGGGTGCTCGTTGTCGGTGCGGGGCCGATCGGGGTGGGCGTCGCGATCTTTGCGGGCCTCGCCGGGGCCGAGGTGACGGTGCTGGATGGCCGCGAGGACCGGCTGGCCTTCGCCAGCCGGCTCGAGGCCGTGCGGCACACGGTGCGGCTGGGCGAGCATGACGTGGAGCGGATGAGGGAGAACACCGACGGCGAGTTCTACGACGGCGTGTTCGACTGCACGGGCAGCCCGAGGGCCATGGAGCGCGGCTTCGGCTTCGTGGCGCATGGCGGGACCTATGTGCTGGTCTCGATCGTGCAGGGAAACATTTCCTTCAGCGACCCGGAGTTCCACAGGCGCGAGACCACGCTGCTCTCGAGCCGCAATGCGACGCTGGCCGATTTCGCGACGGTGATGCGGGCGATGCGGGCGGGGCAGGTGCCGACCCGCGCCATCCGCACCCACAGCGCACCGCTGTGGGAGGCGGGGGAGCGGATGCCCGAATGGATCCGGCCCGAGGCGGGCACGGTGAAGGCAGTGCTGGAGCTTTAGCAAGGGCGAATATTCCATTTCAGGATAATAGTCCTTGACAGCGCGCGCTCGCCGTGCTAGAAAGGCGCATACTCCCGAAATAGCCAATCGAACGTTGATCGCCCGGGGCTTCCACCCTAGCCTTGCGGGCGGGAGGGCATTGATCGTGACGGATACGCTTTTCGACGGCATTTTCCACAAGGACAACATCGTCCACATCGCCGCGCTGTTCTATCTCGCTGGCTTCCTGTTCCGGAACCAGATCCTGCTGCGCGGGCTGATCATCGCGGGCGACGTGGTCTACATCCTGTATTTCTGGCTGGCGCCGGCAACGCCCCTGTGGGGCGCGATCTTCTGGAGCTCGCTGTTCGTGGCGGTGAACCTGTGGATGATCGGGATGATCCTGGCCGAGCAGCGCCACTTCGCGCTGACGGATGAGGAGCGCCGCCTGTTCGACGTGCTGCATGACCTGACGCCGGGCCAGTTCCGCCAGCTCCTCAAGCTCGCCCGGCAGGGCCGCGCGGAGGCCGAGATGGTGGTGACGCGCGAGGGCCAGCCGCTGGCCCAGCTCTATTTCGTGCTCACCGGCCAGGTGCTGATCGAAAAGGCCGGACGCCGCGCGCTGACCGAGCCCGAAACCTTCATCGGCGAAATCGCCTTCCTGCTCGACCGTCCGGCCACCGCCACGGTGACGCTGGAGCGCGGCTGCTATTACTTCGTCTGGACCTCCAAGGACCTGAAGAAGGCGATGGACGCCAAGCCCGCCCTGGGCGGCGCCCTCACCGCGGCGATGAACCGGAACCTCGCGATGAAGGTGGCGAAGTCGGAGCTGGCGGGAAGGGTGGTGGAGGCGGTGGGGTGAAGGCTTTCCGGGGAGGGTTCGGGGCCTTTACTTCAGCCCCGCGGGCCCCGCTTCGCCGAGGTCGCTTCTCTCGGCGATCTTGGCGTTTTCCTTGCTGCGTTCGGCTTGTGCTTCCTCGCGCCGTTTCATCACCTCGTAGATGATGGCGCCGAGGAGCGAGAGGCCGATGATGATGACGGCGAGGGCTGACAAGGCGGGCGTGGTGCCCTGGCGGACTTCGCCGGCGAGCACGGTGACGAGCGTCTTGTCGGCGAGGATGGCGAAGGTCGTGGTGTTGTAGTTCTCGAAGCTCGAGAGGAAGGCGATGACGCCGGCGGAAATCATCGCGGGCTTCAGGAAGGGCAGCAGGATGTGCCAGAAGACCTGCGGGTGCGAGGCACCGAGGTCGAGGGCGGCTTCCTCCTGCGCGCGGTCGAAGCGCTGCAGGCGGGCCATGATGATCAGGAGCGCATAGGCCGCAACGAAGCTCGACTGGCCGAGGATGGCGAGGATGATGCCCTTGTAGAACCACGCCTTGGTGACATCCGTCATCCCCATCATGTCCTTCCAGAAGATGACGGTGGAGATGCCGATGATGACGCCGGGGGTGAGCACCGGCGAGACGGTGACCAGATAGAAGGTGCTGCGCGCGCGGTGGTAGATCTGGTTCATGATGATGGCGGCGGCAAGCCCCACCGGCACGGAGACGGCGACGACGCCGAGGCCGATGATGATGGAGTTCTTCAGGCCCTCCATCATGGCGCGGTGGTTCCACAGCTTGACGAACCAGTCCAGCGTGAAGCCCTCGAAGGGGATGGCCTGAGGGTAGCTGGGCGTGTTGAAGGCGGTGACGCTCATCACCGCGAGCGGGCCGAAGAGATAGAGGAAGAACAGGGCGATGTAGAAGCCGATCATCGCCTTCATGACGAGTTTCGAGCTCACTTGATCGTCTCCCCGAGCGATACCTTGAACATTCGCAGCATCAGCAGCACGAAGGCGATGCAGGCGGTGAGCAGGATGAAGGCATAGGCTGCACCCCGCGGCCAGTTGAAGGCCTGGAAGAAGAAGTCATAGACGATCGAGGTGAACCACAGCGTGGACGGGCCGCCCAGGAACTGCGGTGCGGCGAGCGAACCCGCCGCCAGCATGAAGACCATGGTGCAGCCCGACGCGATGCCGGGCTTGGCATAGGGGATGACCACGTCGCGGTGGATCTTCCACCAGGGGGCGCCCAGGTCACGCGCGGCCTCGATCTGGTTCTTGTCGAGGCTTTCGATCGCGTTGTAGAGCGGGAAGATCATGACGAGGAGGTAGGCGTAGGACAGGCCGACATAGAGGCCGACATTGATCGACAGGAAGTCGATGGGCGTCGAGGTGATGCCGAGCCCCATGAGCGCCTGGTTGATGAGGCCCTTGGAGGCGAGCAGCAGGCGCAGCGAGAAGGCGCGCAGGATCTCGTTCACCCAGTAGGGCACGATGAGCGCCAGCATGATGAGGCGCACCTTCTGCGCCGTGCCGGCCTGGGCCATGTAATAGGCCAGCGGATAGCAGATGGCGAAGTTGACGGCCGTCACCAGCACCGAGGTGATGATCGAGAAGACGAAGGCCCAGATGTGGGTGGTGTTGATCTCGTTGTCGACCGGGTTGATGAAGAAGGACTTGTATTGCGCGATCGTCAGCACGTCCGTCGGGCCGCCGCGCTGGGCGGGCGGCAGCTTCGGGTGGAAGCTCTCGACCACCATGTAGAGATAGGGCAGCGTGACGAGGAACAGCGTCCAGAAGGCCACCAGCGCGATGAAGACGATGCCGAGCGCCGTGCCGTTGCGCTCGAAGAAGCCCTTGTGCGTCGGATCGTGATGCTTGCCCTTCTCGGCCCGCGCCATGAACCAGAAGATGGCGATGACGACCAGCGGAACGAGGAAGACGAAGAGGCGGCTACTCACGGGCCATCTTCCCTTCCGGCAGCACGACGCCCATCGAGGGGTCGAAGTGGATCGCCGCCGCTTCGCCCTGCGCCGGGATCCTGTGGCTGCCGTGGCGGGCGACGGTGACGGTGATGTCCTTCTTGGTCGAGCCCTTGAGGAAGACGTGGGTGGCATTGCCCTCGAAGGCGCTGGAGAGCGTTTCGGAGACGATCGTCGCATCCGACGCGCCGGCACCCAGCCGGAAGCTCTCAGGGCGCACGAAGAGAATGGCACGGTCGCCGGCCTTCAGCTTCCTGTCGTTGCGGCCGCGCAGCACGCCATGGGCGGTTTCGATGGCGGCATGCTCGCCGTCGGCGGAGACCACCTTGCCGGCGAAGGGATTGTTCTCGCCCACGAAGGAGGCGACGAAGGGGGTGTCCGGGTGGTCGTAGACGGTCTTGCCGTCGGCCACCTGCTGGATGACGCCGTCGGACATGACCGCGATGCGGTCCGACATGGTGAGCGCCTCGCCCTGGTCATGGGTGATGTAGATGAAGGTGATGCCGACCTGCTGCTGGATGGCGCGCAGCTCGTTGCGCATGTGCTGGCGGAGCTTGAGGTCGAGCGCCGAGAGCGGCTCGTCGAGGAGCAGCACCTTGGGCTGGACGGCCAGCGCGCGGGCGATCGCCACGCGCTGCTTCTGGCCGCCGGACAGTTCGCTCACCAGCTTGTCGCCCTGGCCGGGAAGGGCGATGAGGTCGAGCAGCTCGCCCGCACGCTTCCTGCGCTCCTCCTTCGAGACGCCGCGCACGCGCAGGCCATAGGTGATGTTGTCGGCCACCGTCATCAGCGGGAAGAGCGCGAGGTTCTGGAAGATCAGCGCGGTGGGGCGCTTGTTGGGGCCGATCCCCGCCATGTCCTGTCCGCCGATCCGGACCTTGCCCTGGGACGGATCGAGGAAGCCCGAGACGGTGCGCAGGATCGTGGTCTTGCCGCAGCCCGAGGGGCCGAGGAAGGAAAAGAATTCGCCGCCCCGGATGTCCAGCGTGGCGTCGTCCACGGCGGTGAACTGACCGAAACGGACGGTAATGTGATCGAGTTCAACGCCCGCACTCATGTGCTGCCACCCCTGAATTGATACTGGCCGTCTGCTGCGGCCTTTGGCCGGAGTTTCTATCGTCGCCCGGTGGAATTCAAGTAGAACCAACCGTGGCCTGAAAATGAACCAGCCCCGCGGATCGCGGGGCTGGCGCAAGAGTTGTGAAGGCTCGATCAGGCGGCCTTGAACTTGTCCACGTACTGGCTGCGGATTTCCGCGTACCAGGTGGGTTCCGCCGGCCAGGGCCAGAGGTTCATCAGCGACTCGCCCGGATAGGCCTGCTGGAAGATCTGCTTGGCCTGGTCGGAGAGGAACTTGTCAGCACCGTTGACGACCGGGTTGTAGCCCGAGCCTTCTGCAACCTGGGCCGAGACTTCCGGCGTCTGGAGATATTCGAGGAAGGCATAGACCTGATCGGTGTTCTTCGCCGACTTCAGCAGCGAGATGCCGTCCACCCAGGTGATGGCGCCCTCGATCGGGGCCTGGTAGTTGACGGGCTTGCCGGCCTTCTTGAGCGAGATCGGCGGGCCGTCCCAGGTCTGGCCGATCCACACGTCGTTCTCCATCAGGCCCGACTTGGTGTTGTCGGCCGAATCCCAGAACTGCTTCACCCAGGCCTTGTGCTCGATGGCGAAGGCGAGGATCGGGTCCCACAGCTTCTTGAAGTTCTCTTCGTCCTTGTAGCCGTCGAGCATGCGGTTGGACGGCATCTTGCCCGACTTGTCCCACCACAGGCCGATGCCGAGCAGGAAGGAGTGGCCGCGGCCCTGGGTGTGGCCCTTGACGTCATCCGCCCACAACGAGCCGTAGCTCAGCGTGTTGGGATCGCCCTTCCACAGGTCGGTGCGCCAGGAAATGGCTTCCGAGCCCCAGCAATGCGGCATGTAGTAGAGGCCGTCTTCCCAGGTCCAGAGCTTGGCAGCGCCGTCAGCCATGGAGGGGATGAGGTTGGAATGGTTCTTCACCTTGTTCATGTCGAACGGCGCGAGGACGGCGAGGTCCTTGTACTGGGGGGCGCGGTTCTGGGTGGGCGAGCAGATGTCGAAGCCTTCGCCGCCGGTGGCCTGCAGCTTGTTGATCTGCTCTTCGTTCTGCGAGAAGGGCGTCTGGTTGACCTTGATGCCCGTGGCCTTCTCGAAGTTCGGGATCACCGGATCGGGATATTCGTCCGACCACATGAGAAGGTTCAGCTCGCCCGAGGAGGAGAGCGCATTCTTGGTGTAGAGCGGTGCCGTCAGGCCCACGGCGCCCAGCGCCACGGCCGACTTCATCAGGGTACGGCGCGACAACGCCGCGGCGCGCATGGTTTCCTGCGCGGGTGTGAGTTTCGTCATTCGAGAACGTCCTCCGAGTATGGCGCCGCTTGAGTGCTGGCGCCTGATTGCCGTGACCAGTCCGGTTCAGTTCCGGCTTCATATGTCTTTTCAAGACAATATGACGATCCCGCGACGGGAGGCAACGGGATTGTTCAAGGCCTGCGGGAAGTTAACCTAAGGCCAATTGCGGGCGAGGTTTTAGGTATCTTTACGCCGCCACGCGGTTGCGGCCCGCCTGCTTGGCTTCGTAGAGCTTGGCATCGGCCCTGGCGACCAGCGCGCTGGTACCCTCGCCGCCCGCCAGCTGGGCCACGCCGAAGGAGGCGGTGACGCGCAGCATGGTGTTGGGCGCCCCCGGTTTCTGCCAGAACTGCGCCTCGAGCTGGGCCTTGATCTGGCCCGCCACCTTGGAGGCATTGTCGAGGGGGGTGGCGGGCAGCACGATGGCGAATTCCTCGCCGCCGTAGCGCGCCACCGTGTCGCGGCCCTTGACGTTGCTCGACAGGATCTTCGCGAACCATTTCAGCACGTCGTCGCCCGCCGGGTGGCCATAGCGGTCGTTGATGGACTTGAAGTGGTCGATGTCGGCGATGATCAGCGACAGGGGCTGGCCGCCGTTGCGCGCGGTGGCGAGGTGGGAGGCCAGCACCACGTCGAAGCCGCGGCGGTTCTTGAGGCCGGTCAGGGGATCGCTGAGGCCCTGCGCCTCGGCGGTTGCAAGGTTGCTCTTCAGCTTCTCGATCTGGCGCTGCGAGGTCTCGAGGCTGGCCTGCAGGTTGGAGGTGCGGGCCTTCATCTTGTCGTTCTCGATCATGAGATAGGAGATGATGATGCGCACCTGCTCGGTCTTGAGGCTTTCGTGCAGGTCCTCCTTGGCGCGTTCAAGGACGGTGGAGAAGTTCTCGTTCGCCTCGGCATGCTGGCGCAGGAGCGAGAGGAGCTTCGACACCTCGGTCTGCACCGGATCGGCAGCGGAGGTGTCCAGGGCCGCGGTCTCTGCCGGGGGCGCGGCGGAGAGTTGCACGGCCTTCGGCGCGTGCAGCATGTCCCACACGGTGCTGAGCAGCGTCGCGGCGATGAGCAGGGTGACGGCGCCGAGCTCATAGGCCCTGGCATTGGCAATGCTGCCGGGGCTGCGGATGAGGTAGAGCGCGACGAGCCCCGCGGCGCCCGAAACGACGGCAAGCACGATGCGCAGGATCGAGGTCATGGTGCGGCGCCCCCGCGATTGCTGGTTTGCGGGGAAGGCTAGCGTCCGCGGCTTGCGGCAAACTTGCATGGCCGGCCTGCCCAAACTTGTGCGTGACGGAAAGGTTTCCGCCCGGTAGCCTCGGGCCAGGATCCAGCGCCGCAGGGAGGCCCTTTTGCGCAAGAAGAACAAGACCATCATCACCTGTGCCATCACCGGCTCGATCCACACGCCGTCGATGTCGCCGCATCTGCCCGTGACGCCGGACGAGATCGCCAGCCAGGCCGTGGAGGCGGCGGAAGCGGGAGCGGCGATCCTGCATCTTCATGCGCGCGACCCGGAGAACGGCAGGCCCTCGGGTGACCCCGACACCTACAACCGCTTCCTGCCGCGCATCAAGCAGGGCTGCGACGCCATCGTGAACATCACCACCGGCGGCGGCCAGGGCATGAGCATCGACGAGCGCATCAAGGCGGCCGAGGCCTTCTCGCCCGAGATGACGTCGCTCAACATGGGTTCGATGAATTTCGGCCTCTACCCGATGCTCAACCGCTATTCCGCCTTCGAGCACGAATGGGAGCGGGCGCACCTCGAGAATTCCAAGGACTTCATCTTCCGCAACACCTTCGGCGACATCGAGAAGATCCTCGAGCGCCTGGGCAAGGGCCATGGCGTGAAGTTCGAGTTCGAATGCTATGACGTGGGCCACCTCTACACGCTGGCCCACTTCCTCGACCGCAAGCTCGTCACGCCGCCGCTCTTCGTGCAGACGATCTTCGGCATCCTCGGCGGCATCGGGCCCGACCCGCAGAACGTCATGGTGATGCGCGAGACGGCGGAACGGCTGTTCGGCGACCAGTATTACTGGTCGGTGCTGGCGGCAGGGCGCTTCCAGCTGCCCTTCACCACGATGGCGGCCACCATGGGGGCGAATGTGCGCGTCGGGCTGGAGGACAACCTCTACCTGGGCAAGGGCCAGCTGGCGCCGTCCAACGCCGCACTGGTCTCGAAGATCCGGCACATCCTCGAGGAATTGTCCTTCGATATCGCCACCGCCGACGAGGCACGGGCGATGCTGGAGACCAAGGGGGCGGCGAGCGTGAAGTTCTGAGAGTGCTCTCCGCCGTTCATCGTCGCCGGGCTTGTCCCGGCGATCCTTTTGGGGAGGGCCAGAAAGGATGCCCGGGACGCGCCCGGGCACGATGAGTTGGGAGAGGGTATGCTGGCCAAGGGCGGTGCTTGCCGTTAGTTCTGCGGCGGCGAGTGGGGAGTGAATCAATGCCGAAGCGGGTTATCGTCATCGGGTCCGGGATCATCGGTGCGTCCATCGCCTGGCACCTGGCGAAGGGCGGGGCGGAGGTGGCGGTGGTCGAGGCGGACCAGCCGGGTGGCGTGGCCACGCGGGCGAGCTGGGCCTGGATCAACGCGAGCTGGGGCAACCCCGAACCCTATTTCCGCCTGCGCATCCGCTCGATGGCGCATTGGCACAAGATGCAATCGGAGATTCCGTCACTCGCCATCAACTGGTGCGGCGGGCTGATCTGGGACTTGGCCCCTGCGGAGCTCGATGCCTATGCGGCCGAGCGCGCCCAGTGGGGCCAGCCGCTCCGCAAGGTGGGGCGCGGCGAGATCCACGCCATCGAACCGAAGCTGAAGCAGGTTCCCGACGAGGGCTATTTCGCGCCCGGCGAGGGCATGCTGGAGCCGCTGGCCACGGCACAGGTGCTGCTGGGCGCGGCCCGCGCGCTGGGTGCTGAGGTGCTGACCGAGACGCCGGTGAAATGGCTGGCGGAAGAGCATGGCCGGGTGGTTGGCGTGATGACCGATGTCGGCGTGATCCATGCCGACGAGGTGGTGGTGGCGGCGGGCGCCGGCTCGGCCCAGCTCCTCGACAGCGTTGGCCTCAGCTTCCGGATGAATGCACCCGCCGGCCTGCTGTCACACTCGAAACCGGCGCCGAAACTCGTGAACGGGCTGGTGATGACGCCCGGCCTGCACATCCGCCAGACGGCGGAAGGGCGGATCGTGGCGGGCACCGACTTCGCCGGGGCCGACCCCGAAGGCAATGCGGAAGCCCTTGCCGCCGATCTACAGGCCAAGGTGGAGGCAATGGTCGAGGGGGCGGAGGGGCTTGGCCTCGACTTCTTCACCGTCGGCTACCGGCCCACCCCGGCGGATGGTTTCTCGGCCATCGGCCGGCCGCACAGCAAGAACGGGCTCTACCTCGTCGTCACCCATTCCGGCGTGACGCTGGCCGCCGCGCTGGGCCTGTTCGCGGCGCAGGAACTGCTCACCGGGCAGCGTGACCCGCTGCTTGCCACCTTCTCACCGGACCGACCGACACTCACATGACCATGCAGCCCCTCTCCACCGCCCCCCGCGCCTTGCTCGCCGGGGTGAAGGCGGTTCTCACCGATATCGACGACACGCTCACCCTCCATGGCAGGCTTCCGGCGGAAGCCTTTGATGCATTGTGGAAATTGCGCCGCGCGGGGATCAAGGTGGTGCCCATCACCGGGAGGCCCGCGGGCTGGTGCGACCTGATTGCGCGGCAATGGCCGGTCGACGGCGTGGTGGGCGAGAATGGCGCCTTCTATTTCCGCTATGACGAGGCGGCGAAGAAGATGATCCGCGTCTATGCGCAGACGGCCGAGCTGCGGCGCGCCAACAGCGAGAAGCTCTGGAAGATCGCCGACCAGGTGCTGAAGGATTTCCCCGGCACCGCGATCGCTTCCGACCAGGCCTATCGCGAGATCGATGTCGCCATCGATTTCTGCGAGGACGTGCCGCCGCTGCCGCTGGCCACCGCCCAGAAGATCGCCGAGGCCTTCCACCGCGAGGGTGCCGCGGCGAAGGTTTCCTCCATCCACGTGAATGCCTGGTTCGGCGCGCATGACAAGCTCACCATGAGCAGGAGGTTCCTGGCCGAATCCCTTGATATCAGACTCGAAACGGATTTGAATCACATCGCCTATTGCGGTGACTCGCCCAATGATGCGCCGATGTATGCGGTGTTCCCGCTAGGGATCGGCGTGGCCAACATCAAGCCCTATGCGAAGCTCATGGCGCATCTTCCGAACTATGTGACGCAGGGCGAGGGCGGCCACGGCTTCGCGGAGTTCGCCGACGCCGTGCTGCAGGCACGCCATGCGTGATACGGCCACGGGCCTCGCCATCGGCACCGCCGGCGGACTGGCCTTCTGGCTTCTCGGCATTCCCGCGCCGTGGCTTGCGGGCAGCATGATGGCGGCGATCATCGCCGTGTTCTCCCGCGTGAGGGTGGGCATGCCGGACTGGCTGCGCACCATGGCCTTCATCTTCCTCGGCATCCAGACTGGCACGGCGGTGTCGTGGGACACGGTGGACCGCGCCATCCACTGGCCGATCTCGATTGCCTTCCTGTGCCTCACCGTGGTGGCCGTCACCTGGGCCTGCATGGCCTATTACATCCGGCGGCATGGCTGGGACGTGCCGACGGCACTGTTCGCCAGCCTGCCGGGTGCCTTGTCGCTGACGCTGCTTCTGGCGAGCAGCACCACGGCCGACATGCGGCGGGTGACCATCGCGCAGTGCATCCGGCTGTTCTTCCTCGTCGCGGCGCTGCCCACCGTCATCACCTGGCTGCGGCCGCCGGAGGATCCCCTGACCATGACGCTGAGTCAGATCGGCGGACTGTGGGACATCGTCCTTCTCGTCGCCGTCTCGACCGCCGCGGGCTATGCGCTGGAATGGCTGAAGGTGCCGGCGGGGCTGATGCTGGGGCCGATGCTGGCGAGTGCGGCACTGGAGCTCTCGGGTGTCATCTCCGGCACGGCACCCATGTCGATCCTGATCCCGGCCAACGTCGTACTGGGCGTGATGATCGGTGCACGGTTTTCGCATTTCACCTTCGCCGAATTCCGCGCGGCCCTGGTCGAGGGCTTCTCGGGCTTCCTGATTGCGCTGGTGATTGCCATGGCTGGGGCAGGGGTTGCGGCCTATTTCTCCGGCCTGCCCTTCGCGCTGACGCTTCTGGCCTTCTCGCCCGGCGGCCTCGACGCCATGACCATCATGGCCTTTTCCCTCAACCTCGACCCTGCCTATGTCGGCGCCCACCAGATGGTGCGCTACATGGCGCTCGCCCTGCTGATGCCGGCCGCCACGGCCTATGTGCTGAAACGCATGGGCGCCTATGGCGGGAGCGGGGCGTGATGGAGCAGCTTTCGGCGCTTCTGCCCTACAAGATCGCCGCGGTGCTCGGCTGGCTCGCGCTGCTCCTCGTGCTGGAGAGGGTGTTCCCGCTGGCGAAGGTGGTGGGCGGCGTCCGGCGGGTGGCGAAGAACCTGTCGCTCGCGGGCTTCAACGCGCTGCTGTCGCCGCTGATCGTGGTGCCCGTCTCGGCCTTCGCCGCGGCCCATGCGCTGGACTGGCGGCCCCCGTGGTGGAGCGGCTGGACGGGGCTCGTCCTCGATATCCTGCTGCTCGATCTCTGGATCTACTGGTGGCACCGGGCGAACCACGAATGGCCGCTGCTCTGGCGCTTCCACGAAGTTCATCACCTGGATGAGTTTCTCGACGCAAGTTCAGCCCTGCGCTTCCATTTTGGCGAAGTGGCGCTGTCGTCGCTGGCGCGGGCGGGGGTGATCCTGCTGACGGGCGTGCCGCTGGTGAGCGTGGTGGTGTTCGAGACGCTGCTGGCCTTCAACACCATCTTCCATCATTCCGACGTGCGGCTGCCGCCTCGGCTGGAGAAGGTCCTGTCCTGGGTGATCGTCACCCCCTCCATCCACTGGGTGCACCACCACGCGATCCGCCGCGACACGGATTCGAACTATGCCTCGCTGCTCTCCGTCTGGGACCGTCTGTTCGCCAGCCGCAGCCACACCGTGCGGACGCCGGAGATGCCGATCGGCACAGAGGGGCTGAAGGACCGGGGCCTTGCGGGGCTCGTTGCCAGACCCTTCGAAGAGCGGCAGAGTTGGGGCGGAGGTGAGCGATGAGCGAATGGACGAAGCGATTTTCACTCGCGGGGCGCCGCGCCCTGGTGACGGGGGCCAGCAAGGGCATCGGCTTCGAGACCTGCCGGGTGCTGGCCGATGCCGGCGCCGACATTGCCGCCGTGGGCCGGGATGAGGCCGGACTGGCGGCGGTGAAGGCTGAGGTGGAGGCGCTGGGCCGCCGCTGCGTGACGATCCCGGCCGACCTCGCCACCGTCGAGGGCCCGAAGCAAGCGGCCGCTCGCGCGCTGGAGGCTTTCGGCACCATCGACATCCTGGTCAACAATGCCGGGGTGACCTCCATCAAGTCGATCATCGACACGCCGGTCGAGGACTGGGAGTGGCTCAACAACGTGAACCTGCGCGCCCCCTTCCTGCTGGCCCAGGCACTGGTGCCCAGGATGATCGAGCAGCGCATGGGCAAGGTCATCAACATCTCGTCGCAGTCGGGCGTGGCGGCACTCGACGACCATGCCGCCTACAGCGCCTCGAAGGGCGGGCTCAACATGCTGACCAAGGCGATGACGGTCGAATGGGCGAAGCACAATGTGCAGTCCAACTCGATCTGCCCGACCGTGATCCTGACCCCGATGGGCGAGATGGTGTGGGGCGACCCGGCCAAGGGCGACCCGATGAAGGCCAAGATCCCGGCGGGCCGCTTCGGCCGCACCACCGAGGTGGCGGACCTGATCCTGTTCCTTGCCTCCTCCGCCTCCGACATGATCTGCGGGCAGGTGATCCTGCTCGATGGCGGCTTCACCGCGCAGTAGCCGAAATCGGGTGGCGCTGCCGTGCCGGTCGGGTCCAGATGGCGCCGGTCAGGCTCAAGCGAGGGGAATGCAATGGAATGGCAGCAGTCAGATGCCGCGCGCTGGCAGGCGATCGTCGCCCGTGACCGTGGTGCGGATGGCGCCTTCTGGTATGGCGTGGTCACCACCGGCATCTATTGCCGGCCGCATTGCCCCTCGCGCCCCAGGCGGGAGAACGTGCGGTTCTTCGCAACACCGGAGGCGGCGCAGGCGGCTGGCATGAGGCCCTGCCGGCGCTGCCGCCCCGAACGGGAGCACGACCCATGCCTGACACCGGCCTGACGGCCCGCCTCGACCAGCTGCGCACCGACGTGGCGGCGATGCTGGACAGCCCCAAGTCCAAGCTCAATCCCAAGCAGAAGGCGGCGCTGAAGGAGATCGGCCAGCTGCTGTCGGAGGCTGCCGACGAGGCGGAGGAGGCCGGGCTTTAACGCCACCTGCGGCTTTTGCTTGCGTCGGGCGCGGCAGAGGGGAATGCTCGGGCCCGTGCCCCCTTGGTGCTGGCACGGGTCCTGCAGGGTGAATGCCCGGAAGGGGCCTGCCCCAGTTCCGCCGTCCCGGTCTGGGACAGGCGAGGGCAGGTGAGGAGTGTGTGGCGTGGTGAAGCCCGCGGTGAAACAGGATCGGGACGGCCTGGCCGAAGCGCTGCGCGAGGCGAGGCTCGCCGAGGCGGCGCATTTCGAGGCTGCCCGCGACCTGCGCGATTCCAAGACGCTGCGCCTGCAGATCCTCAAGGACGATCTGGTGCCAACCGTGCAGGCCAACCCCGAGGCCAGGGAACTCTTCGACCTCACGCTGCTGCCGGGCGAGCCGCCGAAGCTCTGGGTTGATCTCACCGCCTATGTCGTCATGGAGCCGGACCACCGCACCTACCGGGTGCTGCAGGACCGGCAGGACAGCCGCGACATCCTGTTCGAGGGCCGGGACCGCGAACAGGCGGCGGCCGCCATCCGCCGCCACATGGCGCACCGGTTGGTGGCGCGGGAACGGCAGGCGGCGCAATTGCCGGTGGCTGCCGGGGCAGGTTACAGTTCTGCGACGCTCATGCTGGCCTGGGTTTCGGGCTTTGCATTCGGGGCCCTGGCGCTGGTCGCTGCGGCGCTTTATACGGGTCTTCTAAAGTATTGATTTCAATTGTAATTCAATTGCATTCTCCACACCGTAACAATCTGAAACAACAATTGATTTCCCCGGACTCACCCCCGCTGTTACGAAAAATTACCGGATGCCCCCTATAGCCGGACAGGTTAAGGCGGGCGTTACGGTTCGAGTTTTGGATTTCGCAGGGTATCGATTGCATGCAGAGCGCTTTGAAGCGGAACGCTGACGCCGACGCGGCCGGATCGGTTACGCCGACCTCAAATCGCAGCCTCGCACAGAACCTTGCCGGCTTCGGGACGCTCGCCGAAGGCCTCGACTATGCGGCCAAGGGCGTCACCGGCTTCAATTTCTATTCCCCGCGCGGCGCCTTGCAGCACGTGCTGCCCTATGCGGAGCTCCGCCGCCAGGCGCTGTCCACCGCGCGCAAGCTTCTCTCCCTCGGCCTGAAGCGCGGCGACCGCGTCGCCGTCGTGGCCGAGACCGGGCCTGAATTCATGGCGGTGTTCTTCGGCTGCCAGTATGCCGGCCTCATTCCCTGCCCGATGCCCTACACCATGTATATCGGCGGCAAGGACAGCTACATCGACCGCGTGGCCGGCATGCTGGCCGCCGCCAAGGCCGGAACCGTGATCACCGGCGAGGACCTGCTCGGCCACATCACCGAGGGTGCGGCCCGCGCCGGTGCGCGCCGCGTGCTGACCCACGCCGAACTGCAGGCACTGCCGGAGGCCGCCACCAAGCTCGAGCCCTTCAGGGCCGATGAGGATGCCTATATCCAGTATTCCTCCGGCTCGACGTCCAACCCCAAGGGCGTGCTGATCTCGCAGCAGGCCATCATGTCCAACACCCGCGGCATCCTGCGCGATGGCATGCGCATCAATCCGGAAGACCGCGCCTTCTCGTGGCTGCCGCTCTATCACGACATGGGCCTCGTGGGCTTCTGCCTGTCGCCCGCCATGGGGCAGGTGAGCGTCGATTTCCTCGCCACCACGTCCTTCGCGCGCCGCCCGGCACTGTGGCTGAAGCTGATGTCGGACAACAAGTCGACCATCACCTATTCGCCGAGCTTCGGCTATGACCTCGCCGCGCGCCGCATCAATGGCGATGCGGTGACGCTTGATCTCTCGCGCCTGCGCATCGCCGGCATCGGCGGCGACATGGTGCGCGCCGACGTGCTGGAAGGCTTTGCGGCGCATCTCTCCGTCGCCGGCTTCCGCCCCCAGGCCTTCCTGCCGAGCTACGGCATGGCCGAGACGACGCTGGCCATTTCCTTCGTCGATGCCGACAAGCCGATCCGCATCGACTCGATCGACCGCAGCGCCCTGAAGCATGAGGGCCGCGCCATTCCCGCCCGCGGGGCCAGTGCCCGCAGCTTCGTGGTCTGCGGCCGCCCGATGGAGGGCTCGACCGTCGAGATCCGCGACGAGCGCGGCACAGTGCTGGGCGCGCGCGCCGTGGGCCGCATCTTCGTCAGGACGCCGAGCCTGATGACGGGCTACTTCCACAATGCCGAGGCCACCGCCGCGGTGATCGGCCAGGACGGCTTCCTCGACACCGGCGACATGGGCTACTGGCTCGACGGCGAGATCGTGATCACCGGCCGCGCCAAGGACCTGATCCTGCACAATGGCCGCAACATCTGGCCGCAGGACATCGAATGGGCCGCCGAACAGATCGAGCCGCTGCGTGACGGCGACGTCGCTGCCTTCGCCGTCGAGAATGACGAAGGCGAGGACGAGGTGACGGTGCTGGTGCAGTGCCGGTTGCAGGACATGGCCTCGATCGAGGCGCTGCGCCATGAGGTGTCGGCTGTCGTGCACCGCTCGGCGGGCGTCGAGTGCAAGGTCGTGATGGTGCCGCCCAAGAGCCTGCCCTTCACGTCCTCCGGCAAGCTGTCGCGCGCTGCCGCCAAGCAGAAGTTCCTGTCGGGCGAGATCGCCGAATTGTCTGCGCTGACGCTGGCCGCCGCCCCGGACAGCCTCGAGGCCGTCCACTGAGGCGGGGCTGCCCGCCGCACCGGAATTCATGAGCAAGACCATCGCCATCACCGGCGCCTCCGGTTTCGCCGGGAGGCACGCCGTTGCCGAGCTGCTGCCGCGCGGCCACCGCCTGCGCGCGCTGCTGCGCAGCCCCCAAACGGCAGCCCTTCCGCCCGGCGTCGAAACCGTCAGGGGCGATCTCGCGGATGATGCCGCGCTGGCGCGGCTGGTCGCCGGGGCCGATGCCGTCATCCATCTCGCGGGGGCGCTGACCGCGCTCGACCGCTCGGGCTATTTCAGGGTCAACGAACACGGCACGCGGGCGCTGGCCGATGCCGCGCTCGAGGCGGGTGTGCCGCGCTTCGTGCACATTTCCTCGCTCGCCGCACGCGAGCCGCAGCTTTCGGGCTATGCGGCGAGCAAGCGGGCGGGGGAAGAGGTGGTGCGCCACCGCATGGCGGCCCTCAATGCCATCCTGATCCGGCCGCCGGCCGTCTATGGCCCCGGTGACAGGGGCACGCTGCCCCTGATCAAGGAACTGACGCGGCCCGTCGCCGCCATTCCCGGCCCGGCGGGCGCACGGTTTTCACTGATTCACGGCCGCGACCTCGCCCGCCTCATCGTGCGTGCCGTGGAGGGGAACGAGCAGGGCCTGCACGAGGTGAGCGACGGCCAGGAGGGCGGCTATGGCTGGCCGGACCTCATCCGCACGGCCTCCGCCTTCCGCGGCGGCCCGGTGCGGGCCATTTTCCTGCCGCGGGCCGTGCCGGCGGCGGTGGCGACCGTGGCGGAGGGCCTGGCGCGGCTCACCGGCAAGCCGGGCATGGTCAACCGCGGCAAGATCGCCGAGCTCTACCACGTCGACTGGGTGGCGCGGCCGGGCGGCCTGGCGCTGGCCGATCCCACCCCCTTCGCCGCTGGATTTGCCGAAACCGTGACCTGGTACCGGGCTGCCGGGTGGTTGCCTCAGGGGCGCGGCACCGATACAAGGACCGCCAGTTCAAGGACGTCTCAATGACCGACACCGTTACCCAGCTCTGCACGCTGCTGCAGCCGTTCAACACCAATGGCACGGTTCTCTCCGCCGCGACCGACATCTCGACCGACCTCAACATCGACTCCGTCACGGTGATGGACTTCGTGATGGAGGTCGAGGACCATTTCGACATCGAGATTCCGCTCAACGTGCTGTCGGAGACGCGCACGGTGGCCGACCTCGCCGCGGTCGTCGAGGCGCGCACGAGGAAAGGGTAGGACATGGACCTGCTTGCCAAGCTCGAAGGCCTTGCCGAGCGCCACGCGCGCATGAAGGCGCTGGGCGGCGACGCCGTGGGCGCCGTGATGGAGAGGCTGCTGTCGCCCACCCGCGCCATCATCGAGGGCCGCGAGACGATCCTCGCCGGCACCAACAACTACATGGGCATCACCTTCGATGCCGAGTGCATCGCAGCCGGGCAGAAGGCGCTGGCGGAGTTCGGCACCGGCACCACCGGCTCGCGCATCGCCAACGGCTCCTATGCGCTGCACAAGGAGCTGGAGCAGGAATTCGCCCGCTTCCTCGACCGCAGGCATTGCATCATCTTCAGCACCGGCTACCAGGCGAACCTCGGCATGATGTCGGGCCTCGCAGGCCCGCGCGACACGATCTACCTCGACGCCGACTCGCACAGCTCGATCTATGACGGCTGCACGCTGTCGGGCGCCAAGCTGGTGCGCTTCCGCCACAACGACGCCGCCGACCTCGACAAGCGCCTGTCGCGGTCTGAGGAAGACGGCGGCGGCAAGCTGGTGGTCCTCGAAGGCATTTATTCCATGATGGGCGACCGCGCCCCGCTCGCCGACTTCGTGGAGGTGAAGAAGAAGCACGGCTTCCAGCTGCTCGTCGACGAGGCGCACAGCTTCGGCGTGCTCGGCCCCCATGGCCGTGGCCTCGCGGATGAGGCAGGCCTCGAGGACGAGGTGGACTTCGTGGTCGGAACCTTCTCGAAGAGCGTTGGCGCCATCGGCGGTTTCGGCGCCGGCAACCACCCCTATTTCGAGCTTCTGCGCTTCGCGATGCGGCCCTACATGTTCACCGCGTCGTCATCGCCCGCGTCGATCGCCACCTCGATCGCGGCGATCCGCAAGCTGGCGGCGGAGCCGCAGCGGCGCCGCAGGCTCGCCGACAATTCGGCGCGGCTGTTCAGCGGCTTCAAGGCGCTGGGCCTCGAACTCGGCTGCGACGAGGCAAGCCCGGTCGTGGCGGTGCGCTGCCCGGACGAGCCTTCGACGATTGCCATGTGGAACGCGCTGCTGAAGGCCGGAGTCTACGTCAACATCGCGCTGCCGCCCGGCACGCCCAACAAGATGTGCCTGCTGCGCTGCTCCGTCTCGGCGGCCCATACCGACGCCGACCTCGACCGCATCATCGAACTGTTCGGTGCAGTGGTGGCGCAGGGCCACGGCAAGAAGGTGGCGAACGGCTGAGGCCGCGTCAGCCCCTCACGAAGGTGAACAGCGGCCCGGTCTCCAGCCGCAAGGCTTCACCCGCCGGCGGCGGAAAGAACTCGCCATCGATGACGAAGATCGCCTCGGAGCTGACCGCCAGGCTGTCCGAGCTGAAGCTCACTGCGCCCTCGGGTGCGGCGTGGTTCTCGCCGCCATACATGATGGGCAGCATCCAGCGCAGAACCGACGGCACGGGATAGGGCAGCACGGTGGTGCGGATCGGCGCGGTCTTGCCGCCCCAGAACGGGTGGCTGTGCAGCAGCAGCGTGTCGAGCGTCGTCGACATGTGCAGGAGCTGCATGCCGTCCGCGATGCGGCGCCCCCCGGCCTCGACTCTGATGGCATAGGGCCGGTCGAAGCGTGACTGATCGGCGGGGTCGGGCGCGGAAAAGAGATACTTGCCCACCGCCGACATCAGCGTCTTGGCCACCGCCCACTGGCCCTTCACGCCCTGGTCGTTGAAGGCCTGCTGGCAATGCCGGGTGGCGACCGCAATGGCGCCGGTGCCGACGAACATGCCGTGCCGCACCTTGCCGTCGCCCGGATTGGCGCAGCGGATGGTGTTGCGGCTGACCAGTGCCGTGGCGTTCAGGCTGCGCACGAAATGGGCCTGTGCCGCGATCGACGAACTGCGGAAGCCGAGGTCGTTGGCGCTGAGGTTGGTGGTGCCATGCGGCAGGAGGCAGATGCGCGGCAGGACGGGAAAGCCGCCGCGTTCGGCGATCAGCGTGAGGATTTCCTGGATGGTGCCGTCGCCGGAGCTGATGAACAGGTCGGTCACCCGGTCCCGCGCCATGTCGTCGATCACGCCCTCGAGGTGCTCGAAGCGCTCAAGCAGATGCAGCGAGATGCCCGCGTCGCCTTTCAACGTGTCGGCCAGCGCCTGGCCCTTGCCGTTGCCGCGGCCGGCCAGGGGATTGATGATCACGCCGGCATGCTGCGGCATGCCTGTCATACCGTCTCCGACCTGAGGGTCATGACCACGGCGAGCGAACCGAAGGCGAGGATCGGCAGCCAGGCGGCCAGCCATGGCTTGACGAAGCCAAGTTCGCCCATGGTGAGCGATATGCCGTCGACGATGAAGTAGACGAAGCCGATGCCGACGCCCACCGCGAACAGGGCGCCGAGCCCGCCGCCGCGGCGGAAGCGGGTGGCGAGCGGAATGCACAGGCCCATCATCAGCAGGCCGGAGAAGAACAGCGAGATGCGCTTGTTGGCCCAGGTTTCGTAGACCCAGACCGGGCGGATGCCGAAGCCCTGGTTGTCCATGAAGTAGAACAGTTCCGTCAGCGCCATGTCCTCCGGCGCGCCGGAGCGTGCCCCGGCCTGGGCGGGCTTCATGTTGCCGGAATAGACCAGCGTGTCGAGCCGCGAGGGCTGCAGGTTGTCACGGTAGTAGACAAGCACCTTGGTGAGCGTCCAGCGGCCCTCGTCGAGCGCGGCCGACTTGGCATAGATCTGCTCGCGCAGCAGGCCCTGGTCGTCACGGCGGAAGATGATGACGTCATTGAGCCTGGTCGAGTCGCCATTGGCGCTGCCGGCGCGCAGGATGTCGGGCCCGGCACGCATCCAGATCGGGTCCTTTTCGCCGAGCTTCAGCTTTTCCGCGCCATAATCGCCGATGCCCCAGTCGCGCAGCTGCGGGGTGGTGGCGGGGATGGCGGAGTCCGAGAGCACGAAGTTGAGCCCCCCGGCCACGAAGGCCAGCGGCAGCAGCATGATGATGATGCGCGCCGGCGACACGCCGGCTGCCCACATCGCCGCCATCTCGTTGCGGTAGCTGAGTTCGGTGAGGCTGAGCAGCATGGCGAGCAGCATCGAGATGCCCATGTAGTTCACCAGCACCGACGGCGCGCGGTAGAGCATGTATTGCAGCAGGATCGTCATGTCGTTGGGGCGCAGCGCCTGGAGGTCCTTGGCGTTGGTGAGAACGTCCAGCGACAGCACGAAGAAGGAGATGCCGAACAGGATGCCGAAGAAGCGGATGGCCACCATGCGGTTCAGCATCCAGCCGAGGATCTTCATCATGACGTTGTTCCCCATCCAAGCCGGCGGACCACGCTGTGGCGCAGGCCGCCGAAGAAGTCGCCGACGCGGTCGATGAGCCCGCCCACGGGGTCGTTGCGCAGCGTGAAGCAGGTCCCGATGTAGCGCCAGGCGGCGAACAGTGCCAGCAGCAGGCAGGGCAGCCACATGGTGAGAAACGGCGAGGCCACGCCGTGGTTCGACAGCGACGCGCCCTGGTGGATGATCTCGTTGTAGACCACGATCAGCACCAGCGCGACGCCGGTGCGGAAGCCGCGCGCGCTGCGCCGCGAGCCGACGGCGAAGGGAATGGCGAGATAGGGCAGGATGAGGATGCTCGCCGCCGTCACCAGCCGCTCGCTCAGCTCCGAGCTGACGTCGTCATGGCTCGACTTGGGCGGCGGATTGTCGAGGGCGGCGAAGAGTTCCGGCAGCGTCAGCTCGCGCTCGTCCTCGCCGCGCGGGCGGAAGATGTCCTTGGAGATGCGGCCAAGCGGCGTGTCGGCAAGGGCGAACTCCGTGGCCTCGCCGATGGCAGGATCGGCCGAATTCACATCGGGGGCGGCCTTGAAGGTGAGCCGGTGGCCATCCTCGAGATGCAGTGTCGGCCGCTGGCCCGCCGGGCTTTCCAGCAGGCGCCCGCGCGAGGCGGTGACGGTGTCGGAGCCCTTGTCGTCCTTGTTCTCGTAGATGAAGACGTGCTCGAAGGCGTTGGTGGCGCGGTTGAGCTTGTCGATGATGAAGGTGCGGTCGCCCGCCTGCATGAACACGCCCTCCTCCGCCAGGTAGAAGACCTCGACGTTCTGCACGTCGAAGACCACCGAACGGTAGGCATAGCGGGCATAGGGCTGGAGCCAGCCCATGATGACGAGCGAGATCAGGCTGATCGCCACGCCCATCAGGATCACCGGCCGGGCCATGCGGTTGAGGCCGATGCCGGAGGCCATGAAGGCATCCGTCTCGGAATTGGCCGACATCTTGCCGAAGCCCAGCAGCAGGCCGAGGAACAGGGCTGCCGGCAGCGCGGTGCCGAGGTAATGCGGCACGAGGTAGGCCAGCATCTCGAACACCACGGAAAACGAGTTCTTCTTGCCCAGCGTGGTGTCGAGCAGGCGCACCATGCGGTCGGCCAGCAGCATCAGCAGGCCGATGATCAGCGCCCCCGCGAGGGGAAGGGACACCTGCCGCATGACATGCCTGTCGAGGATGGGGAGCAGCAAGATGGTTTTCAGCTTCCGCAGGGGAGGGGGCTTGGTTGGGGCTGCAATCTAGCCAGCCGCCGCTCAGGAAGAAAGGGCGAATTCGGTGAGGGGGGCGATCTGCCGGCTGGCCGGGTCATAGCTGCGGATGGACACGTCGATCTGCCATTTTCCTGCCTGGCGCTGGATGCGGTAGAGGTTCCAGGCTGCCACCGGGTGGTGCTCGTCCTCGATCAGGGAGGCGGAAGGCACGCCCAGCACGTGAACGGCGCCGAAGCGTGAATTGAAGGTGTTCAGCATGTGTTCGTGGTTGTGGCCGTGCAGCACCAGCTCGGCGCCGTGTTCCTCCAGGACGCCCCGCAGCAGGCTGGCGTCGATCAGCGCCTTGCGCGGGCTGGCGAGGCCCGGCAGCGGCGGATGGTGGATCATCACCACCCGGGCATAGCCACGCTCGCGCAGGTCGGAGAGAAGGCCGGCGAGTGATTTCAGCTGGGTGCGGCCCAATTGCCCCGAGGCGCGGTGCAAAGGCTGCGGCACCCCGCTGGACAGGCCGATCAACGCCACGTTGCGCCTGAGCCGCACATAGGGGAAGGGGGTGAGGATCTGCGGCGTTTCCTGGGTGAGCGGCACGCGCATGTCGCCGCGCATGTAGGGCTCGAGATGGAAGAGACCATGTTCCCAGGCCATGCGCACGTAGCAGTCATGGTTGCCGGGAACGAAGCTGATCCAGTCCGGCGTGCCGAAGGTGTCCATCCAGCGCGCCGCGGCGGTGAACTCGTCACGCGCCGCAACGTTGACGATGTCGCCGGTGAGGGCCACGTGGTCGGGCGCGCTGCGCATGATGTCGGCGGCCACCGCCAGGGCCACGGCGGGGCTGTGCACGCGGTGGCGGTTGAGGCGCCAGTTCATCACCCCGATGGCCCGCTTGAAGGCAAAGTGACGATGCGCCGAGCCCGCCGGAAGGGGCCCGAGATGCAGGTCGGAGAGATGGGCGAGGGTGAACACGTGTACTGTCGAACTCTGACTGACGGACGAACTTCAGGTGGCAGCACGCCGCTGCCTCACGCGGGTAGCGCCTAACCGATTAACTTCTCATAAATGCGGTAGGTCTTGTAGGGCTTGCCACCGAAGCTCTCGATCATGCGGCGCATCGGCATGTTGTCCTCGAGGATCCAGCTTGCCTCGCCCCGCGTGGTGCCGCGGCCGACATGGTAGTTCCGGACCCGCGCGATCACCGCCATGCCGAGCACGGCGCCCACCGGTGTTCCGTGATACTTGCGGCGCAGGCCCATCAGCGGCATGCGAACCGCCGCCGGCGGCCTCGCAAACAGGTTCCACGCCAGCTTGGCCCAGCCCAGCGGCAGCAGCTTTCCACCGAGCCCCGCGATCCAGTCATTGATGTTGGGGAGCGTGATGGCCATGGCCGCGGGCTCGCCGCGGTATTCGGCGATCGCCACATAGTCGCCGGTCACCAGCATCTTGAGATTGTTGGCGAGTGCCGTCATCTCTTCCTCGGTCCAGGGCACGAAGCCCCAGTTGTCCGACCACGCATCATTGGCGATCGAGACGACGGTCTGCAGCTCCTTCATCAGCTGCTTCTTGTCGAGAGGGCGCAGCACCACGTCCTTGTCGGCGGTCGCCTTGTCGAAGGCGGACTTGAGCGCCCGCGGCATCTCGCCCTGTTCGATGAAGTCATAGGCGATGACGTCCTTGGCCTTGCGGAAGCCCGCAGCCTCGAGGCGTTCGGCATAATAGGGAAGGGCATGGCCCATCATCACCGAAGGCGGCGTTCCGAAGCCTGAGATGAGCAGCCCCGTCTCGTCGTTGATCGAGAAGCTGAACGGCCCCTGCATGGCGGTCGCGCCGCGCTGCTTCAGCCAGGCCGAGGCCGCCTCGATGAGTGCCGCGAATACGTCTGGATCGTTTTCGGCCTCCAGAAAGCCGAACTGGCCCACGCCATCCTGGTAGCGCTCGCTGCGCAGGCGGCAGAGCTGCGCCGAAATGCGGCCCACCGGCCTGTTGCCGCGAAAGGCAAGAAACAGCTCCACCTCGGCATGGCGGAAATACGGGTTCTTCTGCGGATCGAGGTGCTCGAAGCGCTCGACATAGAGCGGCGCCACCCAGTTCGGATCACCGGCATAGAGCGCGAACGGCACGTCGAGGAAGGCCTTGAGGTCTTCCTTGCCGCGTACCGGCCGGACGCTGACGGACTGGGTCATGCCAAGAGGCTTAACAAGCGCGCTGGGGGAACTCAAGCTTGGCGAGACAGGAGCGAGGCGCTAACGCTGTGTCATGTCCGAGCCCCTGAAGCGTGCCGCATTTCGCGTCATGAAGCCATTCCTGCATGCCGTCTATCGCCAGACGCGCGGAATGACGCTTGGCACGCGCGTTCTGGCGCTCAAGGGCGATCCGCCGCAGGTCCTGCTGGTGCGCCATGGCTATACGCCGGGCTGGCTGCTGCCGGGCGGCGGGGTGGAACGCGGCGAGGCGCTCGCCGATGCCGCCATCCGCGAACTGCGCGAGGAGGCCGGCATCGTTGCGGAAGAAGCGCCGCAGCTGCATGGCATCTACCTCAATGACGCCCAGTTCGTGGGCGATCACGTGGCCTGCTACATCCTGCGCCGCTTCCGCGAGCAGGGCTTCACGCCGGGGGCCGAGATTGCGGAGGCACGCTTCTTTCCGGTGTCGGCGCTGCCTGACGGAACCACGCCGGGCACCCGCCGGCGCATTGCCGAGGTGATCGGCGGCACGGCACCCTCGGCCCTGTGGTGAGGACCCGTTTACCTGACCTTGACGTTCCGTCCGCTACAGGCTAAGGCGCGAAACATGACTGCGATGGACCAGATCAGCCTGCGACGACGAGCCCGCGCCACGCGCGGCAGCGCGCGCGCCTGAACCCGTCCGGTCATCCCTTCCGCACAGACGTCTCGTCCTGCGTTCCGGGGCCCCGGGCGCCCTTTCGAAGCCCTGTTTGCCCGAGATACAGCCATGTGCGGCCCCATTTCCTGCGAAGACACCACCGCCACCGATCATGATGCCGTCGAGCACCTGCTCGACCTGGCCTTCGGCTCCGGCCGCCACAGCAAGACGTCCTACCGGCTGAGGGAAGGGAACCACCCTGTTCCAGGCCTGTCGCTGGTGACGCGCGATGCCGGTGTCGGCCTGTCCGGCACCATCAGCTTCTGGCCGCTCGCCATTGGCGAGGACCGGTCGCCGGCCCTGCTGCTGGGGCCGCTGGCGATTCACCCGGACCGGCAGGGCCTCGGGCTGGGGCTGGCGCTGATGCGCGAAGGCCTGGCACGGGCCCGGGAGCAGGGCCACGGGCTGGTGCTGCTGGTGGGCGACGAGCCCTATTATGCCAAGGTCGGATTCGCCCGGCTGCCGGAAGGGCAGATCGGCCTTCCCGGCCCTGTCGACCCCAGGCGCTTTCTCTATCTGGAACTGACGCCCGGTGCGCTGAAGGGGGCGGCGGGTCTTGCGCGGGTACCCGGCTCAGCGGCTTTCGCGGTACCACATGCCGCCCAGGGCGAGCAGCAGCACTGCGAGGCTTAGCAGCGTCGCGAACAGCGGCGTGTCGGACACGCTCTCGACGCGGAACCTGTCATTGGCGCGCAGACCGATCCAGCCGGAGCCCGCCATCTGGCGGCCCGCCTCCACCTTGACCAGCTGCGGCATGCCATCCTCGAGCCAGTCGACTCCGCCACCCGTGGCGGCCGATACCGGACCGATGATCGCGGTGGTGGCGAGCAGGCTGGTCATTTCCCGGGCATCGCCGCTGCCGGCGGCAACCGCCACCAGCTTGCCGTCCGTCAGGCGGTGAAGGCCCGCCTCCGTCACCGGCAGCTGGGCCTGGAAGCGGCCGGGGGACACCTGGGTCAGCGCCAATGTCTCGGTCTTGCCGGAGGGCAGCGTCACCGTCACCGGGGCGGCGCTGTCGGCCATGGTGCGGCGCTCGATCAGCAGCGTGTTGCCCGTCTGCTCGCCGGTGAGCGCCTCTTCCTCGAGGTCCGGTTCCTTCATCAGCCAGTGGGCGAGGCGGCGCAGCAGTTCGGTCTGCGGGCCACCGCCCTCGAAGCCGCGAGCCCACAGCCAGCCCTGGTCGGACAGCAGCTGGGCGACACGGCCCTTGTCCTGGCGCGACAGCACCAGCAGGGGCTTGTTGTCCGGCCCCGACATCACCGTCTCGCCGGACGATGTCTCGGTGTCGACGAGGCGGAACCAGCGGCCCCAGCCGGTGGCGCCCGCCGCGGAGCCGGGAAGGTCCTTGGTCACCGGGTGCTTCTTGCCCTGCTCGGTGAGGGCGGGCCTGAAGGGCTCCTCCACCACGTCGCCGGTGGGAATGGCCGTCATGATGTCGGCAAGCGGGGTGGAATAGAGGCCGTCCTCGGCTGCGAGGTCGGGCCCCGATGCGATCAGCACCGCGCCGCCATCCTTCACATATTGGGCGATGTTGAACATGTAGGCCGCGGGCAGCACCGACTGGCGGCGGTAGCGGTCGAAGATCACGAGGTCGAACTGGTCGAGCTTGTCGACGAACAGCTCGCGCGTCGGGAAGGCAATGAGGGCCAGTTCCTTGGTCGGCGTGCCGTCCTGCTTTTCCGGCGGGCGGAGAATCGTGAAGTGCACGAGGTCGACCGAGGCGTCTGACTTCAGCAGGTTGCGCCAGGTGCGCTCGCCGGGATGCGGCTCGCCGGAGACGAGCAGCACGCGCAGCCGGTCGCGCACCCCTTCGATGACGGCGACGGCGCGGTTGTTCTGCAGCGAAATCTCGCCATCGAGCGGCGGGGCGGTGATCTCCACGATGTTCTGGCCGGCATGGTCCACCGACACCGGAACCTCGACGGCCTGGCCGGGGGAGACATCGATGGTGAGCGGCGGCGCATCGCCGAGCGTCACCGTCACCGGCACGGGCTGGCCCGGGCCATTGGCCTCGTTGAGGCGGAAGGTGATGGTCTGTTCCTGGCCCACGATGCCGAAGCGCGGCGCCTTCTCGATGGCGATCTGGCGGTCCTTCTCGGCGCGCGAGCCGGTGATCAGGCCATGCAGCGGGCCGCCGATGCCGCTCTTGGCCGCGTCGGGCGGCGCATCATGCACCTGCCCGTCGGTGATCATCAGCGCGCCGGCGAAGCGTTCGGTGGGAACGTCGGCCAGCGCCCGGTTCAGCGCGTCGAAGGCGCGCGTGCCGTCATCTTCCGTGCCGGCGCCGGACGTCACCTCCACCACGCGGAGCTCGGTGTTGGGAAGCCTTGCCACGGCCTGCTGCAGGGCCGTCACCGCGGCCTCGGTCTGGGCCGGGCGCTGACCGTTCTGCTGGCTCAGCGAACGGTCGACCACGGCCACGGCAATGTCGGAGATGGGATCACGCTGCTCGCTGCGGACGACCGGGTTGGCGAGGGCCGCCACCAGCAGCGCCAGGGCGAGGGCGCGCAGCGGCGTGCCGCGGGCGCGGGAAAAGGCCAGGGCGGCGAGGAGCGCGAGTCCGGCCACGCCCACGGCGGCGATCAGCAGCCAGGGCAGCACCGGTTCGAACACCACGTTCCAGCTGGTCATTGGCCGAGCCTTTCGAGCAGGTCCGGCACATGCACCTGGTCGGCCTTGTAATTGCCGGTCAGCGCATACATCACGATGTTGATGCCGGTGCGGAAGGCGAATTCGCGCTGCCGGTCGGTGCCCGGCACGACGGCGTAGAGCGGGTCGCCGTTGAGGTCCATGGCCCAGGCCGCGGCATAGTCGTTGGAGCCGATGATGATGCCGCTCACGCCATCGGTGTTGCCGGCGATGGCGCCGTCGCTGTCGGTGTGCTCCACCCACAGCTTGCCGCCGTCATAGCGGCCGGGGAAGTGGTCGAGCAGGTAGAAGCTCTTGGTCAACACATGGGTGGGGGGCACCGGCTCGAGGGCCGGAATGTCGAGCTTGGCGAGAATCCGGCGCAGCGCCTCGGAGGCCGCCGTGGCCCCGCCGCTGAGCGAGTCCGCGCCCGCGCCATCCTCGCGCAGGTCGAAGAGAATGGTGCCGCCGCCCTTCATGTAGGCGTCGATGCGGGCGAGCGCGGCGTCCGAGGGCACGGTGGCCTCCGGCCGGATCGGCCAGTAGAGCAGCGGGAAGAACACCAGTTCGTCATGCTCGATGTTGACCTCGGCTGGCTCGCCGACATTGACCGAGGTGCGCTCGCGCAGCATCTCGCTCAGGCCCTTCAGGCCCTCGTTGCTGATGCCGTCGACATCAGCGTCACCCGTCCTGACATAGGCAAGGCGCGTCTCCAGCGCGTTCTGCAGGGCAAAGTCGTCGGCGCTCTGGGCATGGCCGGGCACCGGCTGCCATGCGGCAAGCGCTGCCAGCGCCAGCATGCCGGTCAGCGCGGCGCGGCGCTGGCGCAGCCGCATCATCCCGCCACCAAGGAACAGCGTGGCCAGGCAATCGGCCAGGAACAGCAGTGCTGCCGCGAGGAAGGCATAGGGCGCCAGCGGCACCACGGGCCGCTGGGCCAGCGGGCGCACCGCCACATCGGCGGGAAGGGCGCTCACCGGCGTCAGTTCCTTGCCGGTGCGCGTGAGGTTGATGGCGCGTTCCTGCTCGCCGCGGCGGTAGAGGCCGGGCGGGGTCGCCGGGGTGACGCTCGCCTTGTCGACCTGGGCCGCCGGGATCGGCTGGGTGTCCGGCGCGGGGGTGACGAAGTCGCCGAACCCGTCCAGCGCCATGAAGGGGGTGAAGGCCTGGGCATCGGGTTGGGCTGCGCCGCCCTGGGCGCCGCCGCCTGCGGCCGGCGCCAGGTCCAGCATGCGCTGCAGCATGTCGACGAAGAGGCCGGTGACCGGCAGGTTCGACCAGTCGGCATTGGCCGTGACGTGGAACAGCACGAGAAGGCCCTTTCCGTCCTTGCTGGCGGTCACCAGCGGGGTGCCGTCGGCAAGGCTCGCCCACACCTTGCCGGGGAGATCGGAATCAGGTTCGGCCAGCACCTGGCGCGACACCTTGACGGTGGGGTCGGGCGTCAGCCCGGCGAAGGGGCTCTTGTCGGGGAAGGCCTGCATGGGCTGGGGCGATTCCCAGCTCAGCGCACTGCCCAGCGCGCGGTCGCCCGCGCGCAGGGTGACGGGTACCAGCCGGTCCTGGGCGCGGGCGAAGCGCAATCCGGCGAAGCGCACCAGCACGCCGCCATTCTCGACCCAGCGTGCGATCATTTCCTCCTGCTCGGCGGGAAGCACGCCGATGTCGGCCAGAACCAGCATCGACAGGCCCTGGTCCAGCGCGGCCTTGAGGGCTGCCGTGTCGGCGGGCTCGCTCACCTCGGCATAGGGCTCGAGCGCGCGGGAGACGTAGTACAGGGGTGCCAGCAGCCGCTCCGACTGGTCCACCGAGGTACCGGCCATCAGGGCCACCGTCTTGCGCCGCCAGCGGTCGTCCATCATGAACACCGCTGCGGCATTGCGCTCGTCCTTGATGGTGATGCGGCCCACCTCGTTGCGCAGTTCGGTCGGCAGTTCGATGACACCCGTCGCGGAGGTGGCGCCAGCGGCGAAGTTCACTTTCACGTCGCCGAAGCTGCGGCCATTGCCGGCGAGTGCGGTCACCTCCGCGGCCCCTGCCGGTTCGCCCGGTGCACGCAGCACGCTCACCCTGATCTGCCCGGCCTCGAAGCCCGGCGTGGTCAGCGCCAGCGGCAGCTGCGCGGCCGAGGGCATGATGGCGGACACCGCGGCCTTGCCATTGGCAAGGCCCTGCAGGCCGGACGCGAAGTCCCGGGCCTTGCCGTCATCGATGCCATCGGAAATCCAGGTCACCCGCAGCGCCTTCACCGTGCCGAAGGCGTCCTGAAGCTGCTTCAGCATGCCGGGCCGGTCTGGGTCGAAGGCGCGCGGACGCAGGGCTGCGGCGCGGGCCTTGAGATCGGCGGGGGCGGCAGCCTCCAGCGACTGGCGGCGGAGCTGCGGCGTGGTGGTGGCGAGCGTCACCGGCGTTCCCGCGGCGGCAGCACTTCCGAGAATGTCCGCCATCACCGCCTGGCGCGTTTCCCAGTCCCTGGCGGCTGCCCAGCTGTCATCGACCACCAGCAGCAGCGGGGTGCGGTCCAGTTCGGCCGCGCGGTCGGGGGCGAACAGCGGCTGGGCCACGCCGAGGATGACGAAGGCCGCCATCAGCAGGCGCAGCAGCAGCAGCCACCACGGCGTCTTGTCCGGCTGGTCCTCGCGGTTGGTGAGGCCCAGCAGCAGGCGGATCGCGGGGAAGCGCACCGTCTCCGGCCGCGGCGGCGTGAAGCGCAGCAGCCACCAGATGACCGGCAGCGCCAGCAGCGCCGCGAGTGCGGCGGGGGTCAGGAAGGTGATGGCGCTGAGCAGGCTCATCGCGCCGCCTCGCCGGAAATCAGCGCGTGCAGTGCCAGCAGGCTGCGCACCGGCGGCTCGTCGGTGCGGTGGATGACGAAGCTCCACCCGATGCGGCGGCACAATTCCTTGAGCGCGGCGCGGTGCTCGGCAAGCTTCCCGGCATAGGCCTCACGCAGCGTCTCGGCCTTGGACGAGAGGAACTTGAGCGGCCCTGCCATGGCGTGGAACTCGACACGCCCGGCATAGGGCAGCGTCTCCTCCGCCGGGTCCACCACCTGCACGAGGTGCCCCTTCACGCCGGCCTCGGCGAGGGGCGTGATGGCGCGGGCAATGTCTTCGGGGGTCTCGAAGAAATCGCTCGCCAGCACGGCGCCGGAAAACCGCGGCAGCCGCGTGATGGCCGGAAGGTCCGGGCCTTCCGCCTTCAGGAACCAGCTGGCGAGTTTCACCATCTGGGCCCGCGTGTGGTCGGGCGCATAGGGCGAACCCAGCGCGCTCACCCGCTCGTTCGCCCTCACCGCCAGCGCGGCGATGGCAAGCGTGAGGAGCTGCGCGCGGTCGCGCTTGGTCACCTGCGCCAGATGCGACCGGAAGGTCATCGACACCGAGGGCGACGACCAGACCCACAGGGTGTTGGCGGCTTCCCACTCGTTCTCTCGGATATAGACCCGGTCCGAGCGCGCTGACTTGTGCCAGTCGATGCGCTGGGTCGAATCGCCGAAGCTGTAGGGCCGGTATTGCCAGAAGCTTTCCCCCGGCCCGGCGCGCTTGCGCCCGTGCTCGCCGAGGATCACCGTCGCGGCAATGCGCTCCGCCTCGACGAGCAGCGGCGGCAGCGCGCGGGACTGCGCCGCGGCGCGGTCGGCTAGCGTGAGGGCACTGGCGGAGGTCATCGGCTCAGTCGATGAGGGCCGAAAGCCGCGCGATGGTGCCGTCGATGGTGTGGCCGTCGGCGCGCGCCGTGAAGTTCAGCGCCATGCGGTGGCGGAACACCGGGCCCAGCAGTGCCTGCACGTCGTCGAGCGACGGCGAGAGGCGGCCCTGCAGCATGGCGCGGGCGCGCGCACCCAGCATCAGGGCCTGCGAGGCGCGCGGCGACGGGCCCCAGGCGACATTGCGGTTGACGAACTCATCGGCCTCGGGGCCGGGGCGCGCGGCACGCACCACGCGCAGGATGGCCTCGGCCACCTGCTCGCCCACCGGAATGAGCCGCGTGAGGCGCTGTGCATTCATCAGCTCGGTGGTCGACAGCACCGTCTCCGCCTCGGCCTCCGTGGCGCCGGTGGTGGCGAACAGCATGCGGCGCTCGGCATCGAGCGAGGGGTAGGGCACGTCGATCTGCACGAGGAAGCGGTCGAGCTGCGCCTCGGGCAGCGGGTAGGTGCCTTCCTGCTCGATCGGGTTCTGCGTCGCCAGCACGTGGAAGGGGCGTGGCAGGTCGTGGCGCTGGCCGGCCACCGTCACGTGGTGTTCCTGCATCGCCTGCAGCAGGGCGGACTGGGTGCGCGGCGAGGCGCGGTTGATCTCGTCGGCCATCATCAGCTGGCAGAAGACGGGGCCCGGCAGGAAGCGGAACTGGCGCCGTCCGCCTTCCGCCTCGTCCAGTACCTCGGAGCCGAGGATGTCGGCCGGCATCAGGTCGGGCGTGAACTGGACGCGCTTCTCGTTGAGGCCCAGCACGCGGCCGAGCGTGGTGGCGAGCTTGGTCTTGGCGAGGCCCGGGGCACCCACCAGCAGCGCATGGCCGCCACCCAGGATGGCGATCAGCACCTGTTCCACCACCTCGTCCTGGCCGAAGATGACGCGGCCGATGGCAGCGCGGGCCTTGCCCAGCCTGTCGCCGGCGGACTCGATGTCGGAAATGATCTGGCGGTCTGCTTCGTTGATGCTGGCCATGGCACTCACTATCGTAGGGAACGGACCTGCGTCTGGCCCGGATTAATTGATTTCATCCTTGCGGAACGAGAATGGCCTAAAAGAGGCGGGTTGGACAGTCCGACTCAACTGTAATGACGGGAAAATGAACACCGATCAGCGTGATGCGAGCAATCCCCTGAAGGGGCTGGGCGAGGCCCGGAAGGCCAAGGGGCCGCCGCCGGTCCACCTGTGGAACCCGCCCTTCTGCGGCGATATCGACATGCGCATCGCCCAGGACGGCACCTGGTTCTACATGAATTCGCCGATCGGGCGGAAACCGCTGGTCCAGCTGTTTTCCTCCGTGCTCAGGCTGGACGCGGACGGGAAATACTATCTCGTCACGCCTGTGGAAAAGGTCGGGATCAGGGTCGATGACGCGCCCTTCACCGCAGTCCGCATGCAGGTCGAGGGCGCGGGCCGTGAGCAGGTCATCCGCTTCGAGACCAATGTGGATGACGCGGTGACCGTCGACGCGGCCCACCCCCTGCGCTTTGCCGCGGAGGCGGGCACCGGCGGCCTCAAGCCCTATGTCGTGGTGCGCGCCGGGCTCGAGGCGCTGGTGAGCCGCGCCCTGTTCTATGACCTTGCCGCGGCGGGCGTGGTGGAGGAGGGCTGGTTCGGTGTCTGGTCGTCGGGCCGCTTCTACCCGATGCAGAAGGCCGCCGAGATCGGGCTTGCCTCTTGAGCCTGTTCGATGAGCCGGAATTCCGCGCCCGCGCCGCGCACAGGCTTCATGCCGCGGCACCGCCCATCCACAGCTTCAGCGACGATGATCTCAATCCCACCGCGCGCATGATCCCGGCGGACGAGGCGCCCAAGCCCGCCGCCGTGCTGGTGGGCCTCGTGCCGCGTGAGAGTGGCCTCAACCTGCTGCTCACCGAGCGCCAGCCGCATCTGCGCCGCCATGCCGGGCAGATCGCCTTCCCCGGTGGCCGGATTGACGATACCGATGCCGATGCCGTGGCCGCGGCACTGCGCGAGACGGAGGAGGAGACGGGGATCGCGCCCGCCTTCATCGAGCCCATCGGCTTTCTCGACACCTACCTGACCTCGACAAACTATCGCGTCGTGCCTGTGGTGGCGGTGCTGCGGCCGGGCTTCACCGCCGTGCCGCAGGAGGCGGAGGTGAAGGACGTCTTCGAGGTCCCGCTCGCCTTCCTGATGGACCCCGCGCATCATGAGCGCCATTCGCGCGACTGGCAGGGCCACACCCGCTACTATTATGCGATGCCGTGGAATGAGCGCTATATCTGGGGCGCCACGGCCGGCATGATCCGCAACCTCTACCGCCTGATGTACGAGAGCCCATGAGCAAGCTTCCCTCCCTCGCTGCCGCAGCCTGGCTCAATGAGCCGGCATTGCAGCGCCTGTTCGCGGTGCTCGCCGCAGCAGGCGGCGAGGGGCGCGTGGCGGGGGGCGCCGTGCGGAATGCGCTGCTCGGCGAGGCGGTGACGGAGGTCGACGTCGCCACCACGCTCTCGCCCGAACAGGTGACGGAGGCCTGCACGGCGGCGGGCATGGGCGTTCATCCCACCGGCATCGACCACGGAACGGTGACGGTGGTGGTCGAGCATCACCCCTTCGAGGTGACGACGCTGCGCCATGACGTCGAGACCGACGGCCGCCGCGCCAAGGTGACGTTCACCGACGACTGGGAGGCCGACGCCCAGCGCCGCGACTTCACCATGAATGCGCTCTATTGCGACGCGCAGGGCCGGATTTACGATTTCGTCGATGGCCGGGCGGATGTCGAGGCCCGCCGCGTCATCTTCGTGGGTGATCCCGAGCAGCGCATCACGGAGGATTACCTCCGCATTCTGCGCTTCTTCCGCTTCCATGCGCGCTATGGCCATGGCGCGCCCGATGCCGCGGGGCTTCAGGCCTGCACGCGGCTTAGATCGGGCCTCGACGGCCTCTCGGCCGAGCGCATCCGGCAGGAGATGTTCAAGCTGATGGCCGCCCCCGGCGCTGTCCCGACGCTTCAGCTGATGGCGGCGCAGGGCATCCTGTCGCATCTTCTTCCGTATACGGATGACTGGCGCGTGCTGGCGCGCCTGCCGCCCGATCCGGTGCTGAGGCTTGCCGCACTGGCCAGCGACCCGGCCAGCATGAAGTCGCGCTGGCGGCTTTCCAATGAAGAGGGCGCACGGCTCCGCAACACCATCGCACATGTGCCGCCCTCGCCGGCGCTGCGCCCCCGCGAACAGCGCGCAATTCTCTACCAGCTGGGGCCCGGCACCTGGTGCGACCTGGTTCGCCTCGCATGGGCGCGCTCCGATGCCTCGCTCGAGGATGCTGGCTGGCAGGCTCTTCTTGACCTGCCGCTACGCTGGAACATTCCCGTGCTGCCCGTCACCGGCCATGATCTTATCGCCGCAGGTGTGAGCCCCGGGCCCGAAATCGGCGTAATGCTGAGATCGCTGGAGGACTGGTGGGTCGCCTCCGATTTCCAGCCCAGCCGCGACGAGTTGCTGAAACGACTGAACAGAGGGACGTGACATGGCCGACATTCTGGTGATGAAGACCAAGGGCAAGCATGCGCCGGAACCCGAGAAGGGCAAGCCCGACAAAGAGAAGCTGCTCAAGGGCAAGTACAACACGCGCACCTGGAACCACTTCACCGGCGAGGATGACCGGCTCTATTGCGGCATCTGGGAGTCGACGCCCGGCAAGGTGAAGGTCGATTATTCCGAATGGGAGTTCTGCCACTTCATCGAGGGCAAGGCCATCCTCACCAACGAGGAGGGCAAGTCCTGGACGCTGAAGAAGGGCGATGCCTTCATCATCCCCGCCGGCTTCAAGGGCACCTGGGAGACGGTGAAGAAGGTGAAGAAGCACTATGTCATCCTCCTGCCGAAGCCCGCGGCATGAAGAAGTCGGTTCTCGTCACGGGTTCGGCCAAGCGGATCGGACGCCAGCTCGCGCTGGACTTCGCCAGGGACGGCTGGGACGTCGCGGTCCACTGCAACAGCTCGATCGCCGAGGCGGAGGAGGTGGCGGCCCATATCCGCGGCCTCGGCCGCAACACGGTGATCGTGCGCGGCAACCTGTCGGACGCAGATGTGCCGGACAGGCTCATCGCCGAGGCCTCGGCAGCACTGGGCGGCCTCACCTGCCTCATCAACAATGCCTCGCTCTTCGAGCCCGACGAGGTGGGCACCATCACCAAGGCGAGCTGGGCCGAGCATCTCGACACCAACCTGCGCGCCCCCGTCTTCCTGTCCCAGGCCTTTGCCCGGCAATTGCCGGGGGGCCAGGAAGGCAACATCATCTCCATCATCGACCAGCGCGTGTGGAAGCTGAACCCCAGGTTCTTTTCCTACACAACGTCGAAGTCCGGCCTGTGGACCGCCACCCGCACCCTGGCCCAGGCGCTTGCCCCCAATATCCGGGTCAATGCCATCGGCCCCGGACCGGCGCTGCCGTCCGCCCGCATGGACCAGGCGGAGTTCGACAAGCAGGCGAAACTGACGCTTCTGGGCCGCGGCACGTCGCCGGAGGAGATTTCCGCCGCCGTCAAATTCATATTGTCACAACCGTCACTGACGGGGCAGATGATCGCGCTGGACGGTGGCCAGCATCTGGTCTGGCAGACGCCGGACGTCGTCGAGGTGAATGAATGAAGAAGCCGATGATCAGCCATCACGTGGCGAGCGCCGCCTCAGGCCTCCGCCACGTCTTCGTGCGCGACCTCGACCTGATGGCGCTGATCGGCATCTACGAGCACGAGAAAACCGATCCGCAGCGCATCATCGTCAACATCGACCTCTCGGTCATGGAAGGCGAGGGGCCGCAGGGCGACGACATCGGCCATGTCGTGTCCTACGAGATCGTGGTGAAGAAGGTGGAACAGATCATCGCCGAGGGCCACATCAACCTCGTCGAGACGCTGTGCGAGAAGATCGCCGCCGCCTGCCTGCGCGACAAGCGCGTGGTGGCCGCGCGGGTTCGCGTCGAGAAGCCCGACATCATCAAGAATGCCCGCAGCGTCGGCGTCGAGATCGAACGCCAGCGCTAGGGTCCACATCCGCACCTTCACGCCAGCGTGACGGGTCCGGAGGAACCTTCTCCGCAACGTCCCGTTCTCCCTCCATGCCCGGCAGCGCTCCTCCCCTCGGGGAAGGCGCAGTGGCTTGCAAAGGAGTACGACATGCTGAAACACACCATCATCGCCCTCGCGGCCATGGGGGCAGGTCTTGCCGGCTTCGGCGCGACCGGAGCCTCTGCCATGCCGGTGAGCCCCTCGCCCGCCATCGAGGCCGGAAACTCCAGCCTGCTGACCGAGGCGCGGACCAAATACAACCGCAACCGCGTCTACAACCGTCACTACCATGGCCGGCGCTGCGGCAACTGGAGCAACACCTGCCGCTATCGCCATGGCGGCTATTACTACGAGAACCCGTGGTGGATCCTGCCCATGGTGGGCGCCGGCATCGCGATTGGCGCCGCCAATTCGGGCTATGGCTATGGCTATGGCAGCCGCCACGTCGAATGGTGCCTCGACCGCTACCGCTCCTACAACCCCCGGACCAATACCTGGGTGGCTTACAGCGGACGCGTCCACCAGTGCATCAGCCCCTACGGGCCGTGATGGAACTTTGCCAGGAAGGCCGGCGCCTCGCAAAGGTGCCGGCCTTTCCATGCACAGTTGCAATCCGCCGGGCTCCCGACCTTCCCGGCATAACTCGCAGTTGAACTCTCGCGTTGCGCGTGCTCATTTTCGGTGGGCTTGAGGGAGGACACTGCAGATGCTCAAGGCAAGGCTTGCCATTTTCGCGGCGCTGGCCGCAGGACTGTTGGGGCTCTCGGCTCCGGACGCGGGGGCCGGCGTGCTTCCCATCCTGATCCAGAAGCCAGCCCTTCTGTCGGGCGCGCCGGGCGCCATCGTCGACGTGCGCTACGGCGGTGGCGGCTATCGCGGCGGCGGCCACTACAACCGGCCTGTCTATCGCCACGGTTATCACCCCAATTACCGCCCGGGCTACTACAAGGGCTATCGCGGCCCGCGCTGCCGCAACTGGAGCAACTCCTGCCGCTTCTATTACGGCGGCTGGTACTACAACAGCCCGTGGTGGACGGTTCCGGTGATCGGCGCCGGGGTCGTGGCGCTCACCAACGGCAATGGCAGCGGCAACCGCCACAAGGCCTGGTGCGAGGGCCGCTACAAGACCTACAATCCCAGGACCAACACCTATGTCGCCTCCGGCGGCAAGGTGAAGCAGTGCAACAGCCCCTATGATTGAGGGCCGCGCCTGAGGCACGCTCGTTCAGCCGGCGCCCATGGGCGCCGGTTTTTCGTTGCGGCAGGGTTCCTCCTTCCCCATGTGAGGCGGAGGGATGTATGAGAGCCCCATGACGTCCGAACCCGCCCAGGCGCCCGACGAGTCGCCCATCCCTGACGCAAGGGGAACCGACCTCATCCGGGATTTCGTCTCCCGTCTTCCTGCCAAGCCCGGCGTCTACCGCATGTATGACGCCAAGGGCGACGTCATCTATGTGGGCAAGGCGCGCAACCTGAAGAACCGCGTCTCGAACTACACCCGCGCCTGGGGCCACACCGCGCGGATCGCCACCATGATCTCGCTCACCGCCAACATGGAATTCGTGACGACGGCGACCGAGGCCGAGGCGCTGCTGCTGGAGGCGAACCTCATCAAGAAGCTGAAGCCGCGCTTCAACGTGATCCTAAGGGACGACAAGTCCTTCCCCTATATCCTGATCGCCAGGGACCATGGCGTGGCGCAGCTCGCCAAGCACCGCGGAGCGCGCAACCGCAAGGGCAGCTATTTCGGCCCCTTCGCTTCCGCCGGTGCGGTGAACCGGGCGATCAACACGCTGCAGAAGGCCTTCCTTCTGCGCACCTGCACCGACAGCGTCTATGCCAATCGCACCAGGCCGTGCCTGCTCTACCAGATCAAGCGCTGTGCAGCTCCTTGCGTCGATTACATCACGCCCGATGCCTATGGCGAACTCGCCAAGGAGGCCGAGGCCTTCCTCAATGGCAAGAGCCAGACGGTGAAGGCCGAGCTCGCCAAGCAGATGGAGGAGGCCGCCGAGAACCTCGATTTCGAGCGCGCCGCCACCTACCGCGACCGCATCCAGGCCATGAGCTTCGTTACCCAGACTCAAGGCATCAACCCGCAAGGGGTGGAGGAGGCGGATGTCTTCGGCCTCGCGCAGGAGGGCGGCCAGACCTGCATCCAGGTCTTCTTCTTCCGCTCCTTCCAGAACTGGGGCAACCGCGCCTATTACCCCAAGGCCGACAGGAGCCACGAGGCGCCGGAGATCATGGCCTCCTTCCTCGCCCAGTTCTATGACGACAAGCCGATCCCCGACCTCGTGCTGCTCTCGCATGACATCGAGGAGAGGGAGCTGCTGGAGGAAGCCCTCTCCACCCATGCGGGGCGGCGCATCGAAGTGGCCGTGCCGCAGCGCGGCGAGAAGAAGACGCTGGTCGAGCACGCCGTCACCAATGCGCGCGAGGCGCTGGGCCGCAAGATGGCGGAGACCTCGTCCCAGGCGAAGCTGCTCGAAGGCGTGCAAAAGGCCTTCGACCTGCCCGACGTGCCGCGCCGCATCGAGGTCTATGACAACTCGCATATCCAGGGCACCAACCCGGTGGGCGGCATGATCGTGGCGGGGCCGGATGGCTTCATCAAGTCGCAATACCGCAAGTTCAACATCCGTTCGGACGAGATCGGGTCTGACGATTTCGCCATGATGCGCGAGGTGCTGACCCGCCGCTTCAGCCGCCTCCTGAAGGAACAGGGGGAGGAGCGCGGCGAGGAACAGGCCAAGGACGTGCAGGCCTGGCCGGACCTGGTGCTGATCGACGGCGGCCAGGGCCAGCTATCGGCCGCCAAGGCCGTGCTGGACGAATTGGGCCTCTCCGATCTCCCCGTCGCCGGCGTCGCCAAGGGGCCGGACCGCGATGCGGGCCGCGAGCATTTCTACCTGCCGGGCCGTGCCTCCTTCATGCTCGAGGCGAGGGACCCCGTGCTCTATTACATCCAGCGCCTGCGTGACGAGGCGCACCGCTTTGCCATCGGTTCCCACCGGGCACGGCGGTCCAAGGCCATCGGCGTCAACCCGCTGGACGAGGTGCCGGGCATCGGGCCCCTGCGCAAGAAAGCCTTGCTGCAGGCCTTCGGTTCGGCCAAAGCAGTGTCACGGGCGAGCGTCACCGACCTCGCCGCGGTGGAGGGCGTCAGCCACGCGCTGGCGCAGGCTATTTACGACCACTTCCACGAAAGTGCAGAATGAGCGGCAGAATGAATCAGACGGACACAGGCAAGGCGGCGGCTTATTCGAAGGTGTGGAACCTCCCGAACATCCTCACCTATGGCCGGATCGCCGCCGTGCCCGTGGTGGCGGGCCTCCTTCTGTGGGGCGGCAACGAGGCGCGCTGGGCTGCCGTCGTCATCTATCTCCTCGCTGCCATCAGCGATTTCTTCGACGGTTACCTCGCCCGCCGCTGGAAGCAGCAGTCCTCGCTCGGCCGCATGCTGGACCCGATCGCCGACAAGGTGCTGGTCGCGGTGGTTCTGCTGGTTCTCTGCGCCGACGGCATCCTGCGTGGTGGCCATATCTGGGCCGCCATCATTATCCTGTCGCGCGAGGTGCTGGTCTCCGGGCTGCGTGAGTATCTGGGCGAGCTGCAGGTCTCCGTCCCCGTCACCAAGATCGCCAAGTGGAAGACGGCGGTGCAGATGGTGGCGATCGGCTTCCTCATCGCCGGCCCGGCTGGCGACACCGTCATTCCGCACACCACGGGCGCCGGCATCGCCATGCTGTGGATCGCCGCGGCCCTCACGCTCTACACC
Organism: Aestuariivirga litoralis; assembly: GCF_003234965.1. Taxonomy (GTDB): domain Bacteria; phylum Pseudomonadota; class Alphaproteobacteria; order Rhizobiales; family Aestuariivirgaceae; genus Aestuariivirga; species Aestuariivirga litoralis. The sequence goes on along the minus strand of NZ_QKVK01000001.1, from coordinate 190,879 downwards.
GGCTATGATTATTTCCGCGCCGGCATCCGGCACGTCGTCGACTGATGAAGATCCTCTATTTCGCCCGCATCCGGCAGATCGCCGGCAAGAGTTCGGAGGAGGTGGATGTTCCCGCCTCCGTCGCCACCGTCGCCGATCTCATCGAACACCTGAGTGCGCGGGATGAGGCGGTCGCCGCGGCCCTCGCCGAGCGCCGCACGCTGCGCGCCGCGGTGGACCAGGCCCATGTGGCACTCGATGCCCCGGTGCAGGGCGCGCGCGAGGTGGCCTTCTTCCCGCCCGTCACGGGCGGCTGATGCGCCTCAACGTCTATCTCCAGAAGGCCGGAGCAGGTTCCCGCCGCGAGGCGGAAAGGCTGGTCGCCGATGGCCGCGTCACGGTGAACGGCGTCAAGGCCACGCCGACGACGCCGGTGGAAGAGGGCGACACCGTGCTGATCGACAACCGCCCCGTGGCGCCGGACACGAAGCCGCTGCCGCGCCTGTTTCTCCTGCACAAGCCGGTCGACGTGCTGGTCACCCACCGCGACCACAAGGGCCGCAAGACCATCTTCGACCTGCCCGCGCTGAACCCGCCACAGTGGACCAATCGCCACCCGCGCGTGATGAATGTCGGGCGGCTGGACGTGAACAGCGAGGGCCTGCTCGTCCTCTCTTCCGACGGCCCGCTGGCGCAGGCGATGATGAGCCCGGACAATGCGCTCGCGCGCCTCTACCGCGTGCGGGTGAGGGGCCAGCTGACGCGCGACAATATCGATGCCATCGCGGCCGGCATCACCATTGACGACGTCGAGTATCGTGGTGCCGAGTTCGTCGAGGAATATGGCCAGGAGGGCCGCGCCAACCGCTGGTACCGCTGCGTGCTGACGGAAGGCAAGAACCGCGAGATCCGCAAGCTCTTCGACCATTTCGGCTGCGTGGTGAACCGCCTCGTGCGCCTGCAATACGGCCCCTTCACGCTGGGCGACATGGAGCCCGGCGACATCCGCGAGGTGCCGCCCGCCCAGGTGAAGGCGCTGATCGACGAGCTCGCGCGCAAGGGTGCGAAGCTCTAACGCCACAGAGTGGCGGTTCTGCCGCTCAGCGCGGCCTGATCTCCACGCGCGCCGTGGACAGCCGATCGAGCAGGTTGATCCGCTTCCTGATCGGCCACCAGTCATAAAGGAAGATTTCAAGCGGGCGCCACAAGGCAACCCAGCCGAGGATGAACAGTCCCTGCTCGATCATCTGGGTGACGGTCGAGTCTCCCTCCGTATGTCCGAGCAGATGGATGGTGAGCGTGCAGAGCCCCAGAACCGCCAGGCCGATGGCAAGTGACAGGCGGCCGATGCGGAACAGGTCCCGCAGCTGAAGGCGGGCCTGCGCGGCGCGATAGCGGAAGGAATTGCTCAGGGCCAATGGCAGTTCGAGCGACAATTCACGCGCCGCCTCGCTCTGCGGAAGCTCGATGATCAGCAGCAGCGGACCTCCCGATCCCAGTTCCTCGGCGCTCTCGAAGATGTATTCGGCCGCCCTGTCATCCAGGTCGCGCGTGTGAAACGGCGAGGGATCGAAGGAATTGAGAATCTGTTCGGGTGAATTGAGCTTGATTTCGATCACGTGGCCAACCAATCGCGATGCCGGAGAAAGGGAATGTGCCTCTCCTTCGCCTTGGAGCATGTTCCCCGGCCTCCGTCCAGTCTGGCCCTGCCTTGTGATTGCACGTGGGCAGCGCCTCTCCCATCACTCGCGCAGGAACACCGTCTCGCCTTCCTTGATCGTCTCCAGCACCTTGATGTCCTTGATGGTCTTGGGGTCGACCTTCAGCGGGTTCTCGGCGAGGATCACGAAGTCTGCGAGCTTGCCCTGTTCCAGCGTGCCCTTGGTCTTCTCTTCCTTGATCTGGAAGGCGGCATAGGAGGTGACGGCCTTGAGCGCCACATAGGGACTCACGCGCTCCTTCTCGCCGATCACCGTGCCGTCGGCGATGGCGCGGTTCACGCCGGCATCGACCAGCGGCAGGATCCACGGCTTCGGCGTCACCGGCGCATCATGCGAGAAGGTGAAGGGCATTCCCTTCTCCTCCAGCGTATGCGCCGCCATCACCTTGTTGCCGCGCTCGCCGCCCCACAGGAAAAGCGCGCCCGCGCCGCCGCTCACCAGGCTGGAGGTGAGATAGCTCGGGATCGCGCCATATTTCTGCGCCCGTTCGATCTGGTCGGGGCGCATGTAGGAGCCATGCACGAAGACGGGGCGATGGTCGCGCATGCCATGCTTGGCCACCGCCTTCTCGATGGCGCGCAGTGCCTGCTCCACCGCGGCATCGCCGTTCATGTGCATGTTGATCTGGATATCGCTGGTCCAGAACCGCTCGAAGGCCTCGTCGAGCACCTCGTCGGGGATCTGCTGGAAGCCCGAGTAGCTGCCCGTCTTGCCCGGCGGGTTGTTGGTGTAGGGCTTGGTGAACCACGCCGTATCGGTGCTGCCGTCGAGCCAGAACTTGACGCCGCCAAGCCGCACGCGGTTGATGTAGCGCTTGTCGAGGTCGGGGCGCATCTGCAGCAGCTTCATCGCGGTGTCGCCCGGTGCCGCGGTGCCCTGCGCCGCGATCAGGTCCTGGCGCGCCACGGCATCGTCGGAGGTTGCGGCGGTGGCATATTCCGCCGCCACCGCGCGGCCGGTCTCGATCGCCTTGCTCGCCACCGTGTCCTTGGCGCAGATGTAGAGGTCGATCTTGAGGAGCCGCTTGTCGATCGCGTTCTTCACGATGTCGATGTCGTCATCACCGAGGCCCAGTCCGCATTCCATGGCGGTGGTCTGGCCGTAGCTCGCCCACAGTTCCACGGCACCCGTCACGGCGCGGTCGGCCAGGGCGCCGGTGAAGGGCGGGCGCTTGGCGCGCACCGCGAAGAGGGCCGTCTCCTCCATCGGGCCCGCCAGCTCTCTGCCGCCCGCCTTGCGCATGAAATTGCCGCCCTCGGGGTCGGGTGTGGCGGCGGTGAGGCCGAGCAGCTTGAACAGCGCGCTGTTGCCCGCACCGAGGTGGCCCGATGAGTCGACCACCATCACCGGCCGGTCGGCGGAGACGAGGTCGAGTTCCTCCACCGTCGGGTGGCGCTGTTCCTTCAGCTTGCGCGCGGCATAGCCGAAGCCGACGATCCAGGCGCCCTCGGGGGTCTTGTCCGCCTGCGCCTTCATGCGCGCGATCACCTCGGACATCTCCGTGGTGCCGAACAGGTCGGCGTCGATCATGTTCTTGCCGAAATAGATCATGTGGCCGTGGGTATCGATGAAGCCCGGCAGCAGCGTGTGGCCCTGGAGGTCGATGAGCTTGGTGGCCGCGCCCTTCAGCTTCAGCGCCTCCTCCTTCGAGCCCACGAAGGCGATCCTGCCGTCTTCGACCGCGATGGCCTCGGCATAGCTCGGGTCCTTGCTCGCCATGGTGAGGATGTCACCGTTGACATAGATGGCGTCCGCCGTGCCGCCCGCCGCATGCGCCAGCGTGGCGGATGACAGGAGCAGGGCTCCGAACAATGAAGGCAGCATGAGCCTCGGCATGGCCATATCTCCGGTTGGGTCAGTTTCGGGGAAACTGCCCAGACGTGCACGCCGTTGCAAGTCCGGGAATCTACCTATCCGCGAGGATTGACGATCAGGTCCGCCGCCCTTTCGGCCACCATCATGACGGCTGAATTGATGTTCACCGTGATGAGCGAGGCAAACACCGAGGCATCGGCGATGAACAGCCCATCGATCCCCATCACCTTCAGCTCCGGCGTCACCACGCGCCCGATCGCCGCCGTGCAGCAGGGGTGATAGACCGTCTCGCAGACGCTGCGGATGTACTGGCGCCACTGCTCGTCCGTCTGCACGCCTGGCCCGGGGTGCACTTCCTCCCGGCAGAGCGGCGCCATCGCCTGCGTCTGCCCCAGCCTGCGGGTCAGCTTCAGCGCCTTGACCAGCAGGTCGAGGTCGGCAGGTTCGGCGAAGTAGTTGAGGTCGATCACCGGCTTGTCCGCCATGGTCGGGCCCGAGAGCCGCACCGACCCCTCGCTCACGGCGCGCGTCACGTTGGGCGAGGCCTTCACCGCCGGGCCCTTCGTCGCCAGCCGCGCGTCATCGTATTTCTCGCGCACCCGCAGGCCGAAGTGGAACAGGATGTCGGGAGCGGGCGCATCCTTGTCCAGCTGCAGCATCATCGTCGCCTCGAAGGGGCAGATCTCCCAGCCGGAGACTTCCTCGTGCGTCTCCCACACCACGGGTGCGGCCACATGGTCGCGCAGGTGCCGCCCCAGATGGGGCAGGTCGCGCAGCACCGGGATGCCGTGTTCCGTCAGGTGCGCCGCCGGTCCCAGGCCTGACACCATCATCAGCTGCGGCGTCTGGATCGACCCGCAGGCCAGCACCACGGCGCGCGCTGCGCGGATCTCGCCGCGTGAGGTCTCGGCGCCCACGGCGCGGCCGTTCTCGATGATGAGCCGGCTCGCCATGCAGTCCGTCCATACCTCGAGGTGCCTCGGCAGCGCCGCGATGGGGTGGAGATAGGCGACGGAGGAGGATTGCCGCGTCCGCCCCTTCGCATTCAGCGGAAACAGCCCCACGCCCTGCCGCACCTCGCGGCCGAAGTCGACCTCGTCGAGGCCGAGTTCGAGCCCCGCCGCGATGAAGCGCCGGCTCGCCGGGTGGCAGGGAGCGGTCTCGATGGTGATGGTGTCGGTGATGCGCTGCCAGTAGGGCGCCATGGCCGCGGCATTCCAGCCCGTGGCCCCAAGCTCTTCCCAGAGGTCGAAGTCCGAGTCAGGCGGGCGGATGAAGGCGCAGTCATTGTGGTTGGCGCAGCCGCCCAGCAGTTTCGCGCGTGCATAGTTGAGGAGCGGCGGTGACCCGGCAAGCGGTGCTGCGCGGAAGCCCCAGTCATAGTCCGCCGTCTGTTCGTCGAGCCGCCTGAGGTCCACCGCCGCCGGGTCGCCCTCGTCGCTCTTGCCGGCTTCGAGAAGGATGATGCGGCCCGTGGTCTTCTCCGCCAGCCTGCGTGCGACGACGGCCCCGGAGGAGCCGCCGCCGATGATCAGGTAATCACAGTCAGTCGCCATGCCGGCACTCTAGTCGGCAGGCGCGAGTCCTGCCAACTACTTCCAGAAGGTGGTTGCCTGCGCGTCCGCCTTTTCGGTGTTGGCGGTGGCGCAGAAGGCCTCCTTGTGCAGCGCGCCCTCGGCAAGAAGAATGCCCTTCGCCGTGCCCATCATCAGCATGATGTTGGTGTAGCGTTCGAGCTGTTCCTCGTCAGTGAGGTCGGGCGGCGTCTCGGCCAGCACGGCGGTGGTGGCGACGGCCACCTTCTCGGGGTCGATGTCGATCCCGTCGCACAGGAGCGCCGCGGAGGCGGCATAGGCGATCGAATTGACCACCGCCATCTGCTTGTCGTTGAGGATGCCGTCGGTGTCCTGCAGCGCCGCCTTCCAGGCATCGTCGATGCGGAAATCGTCGGCGGCGTCCGCCTGGGCGGCGGAGGCGGCAAGGCCGAGGACGAGTGCGGCGGCAGCGCCGCGGCGGAGAATTGAAATCATGCTCATCGTCATTCTCCGATCAGTAGCCAAAGGCCCGGCGCGTCCAGGTGCCGTTCACCGTGCCGCCATTGTTGTAGCAGGCGCGCTGTGCGGGATAGCACACGACACCGGCCACGGGGCTGTAGGCCTGGTTGAAATAGGGGTCGTACTGGCCCGGCGCATAGGGCGGCGCATAGCCCTCATACACGATCTTCTTTTTCTTCGGCTTCGCCGCATCGGCAATGGCAGCGCCCACCGCCACGCCGGCAACACCGCCGACGATGGCTGCCGCCGTCGGGCCCATGGTCTTGGCCTGTGCGGCGGGTGCCGCTGCCAGCGCCAGCGCCGCCGCGGCCAAGCCGGCGAGCATGAATTTTCCGAGATGAGTCATTGGTGACCTCCTTGCGAAGCGCGCAAGCTATGAAATCCGTTGCACGCGGTCAAACCGCTAGGCCGATGCCCTTAACAAACAGAAAAGCCGCGCCAGTGCTGGCGCGGCTTGCTGCGAAGGCAGGTGACAAGGGCTCAGGCCGCCTTGGACTTCGGCCTGACCGCATTGGTGTAGGCGTCCATCATGGTGCGGCTGATGTTGCCCGGCTTGAAGCTGTAGGGGCCGATCTCCGCGACCGGCGTCACCTCCGCGGCGGAGCCGACGATGAAGCACTCGTTGAAGCTCGGGAGCTCGTCCGGCATGATCCGGCGCTCGATCACCTCGAGGCCCTGTTCCTTGGCCAGCGCGATCACCGTCTGGCGGGTGATGCCGTTGAGGAAGCAGTCGGCGATCGGCGTGTGGATGGCGCCGTCACGGGTGAAGAAGATGTTGGCGCCGGTGCATTCCGCCACACGGCCCTGCCAGTCCAGCATCATGGCGTCGGCATAGCCCTTCTTCTCCGCCTTGTGCTTGGAGATGGTGCAGATCATGTAGAGGCCCGCCGCCTTGGCATGGACCGGCGCGCACTGCGGATCGGGGCGGCGATAGTCCGCGATGTCGAGCTTGATGCCCTTCATCTTGGTCTCGGGGTCGAACATCGAGGGCCAGGCCCAGGTGGCGATTGCCACGTGGATCTTGTTGTGCTGGGCGGAGACCGCCATCATCTCCGAGCCGCGCCACGCGACGGGGCGGACGTACTGGTCGCCGCCGCCGTTCAAGGCCACGACCTTGTCCTTCGCCGCGTTCAGTTCCTCGACGGAGAAGGGGATCTCGAAATCCATGATCTCGGCCGACTTCCTGAAGCGGATCGAATGCTCCGTCGACTTGAAGATCACGCCGTCATAGGCGCGCTCGCCCTCGAACACGGAGGAGCCGTAATGCAGGCCATGGGTCAGCACATGCACCTTGGCGTCCTTCCACGGCACGATCTCGCCGTTGAACCAGATCCAGCCGTCGCGCTGGTCGAAGGGAATGCCTGCCATGGTGTGCCGCTCCTGTCCGGGATATAAGGGTGCCAAGCAGCTGATTTTCCAGCCTTTCGCCCCCGCTTTTCACTTTCAACTGGCCAAGCGTAGCCAATGGGTTTAAATATGTCAACATGGCTGACGTAATTTCTGCCCAAGGATTGGGCGATCATCCCGCGAGCGAACATGCCCTGAGCGACCAGGACACGGTTGCACTCATCGAGCTGATGTTCTTCGCCTACCGCGACTTCGTGTCGGATCCGGACGAGATCCTCGGCCAGTACGGTTTCGGCCGCGCCCATCACCGCGTTCTCCATTTCGTGGGCCGCGACCCCGGCATGACGGTGCAGCAGCTGCTCGACATCCTGCAGATCACCAAGCAGAGCCTTGGCCGGGTGCTGAAGGAGCTGATCGACAAGGGCTATGTCTTCCAGAAGGAAGGCGAGACCGACCGCCGCCAGCGCCTGCTCCACCTGACCGCGGCGGGCGAGGAGCTGCGCCAGCGCCTCATGGGCCCGCAGATGAACCGCATCCGCCGCGCCGTGGCGCTGCCCGAGGGCAATGCCGCGCATCTCTACCGCAAGGTGCTCTATCACATGGTCTCGCCTGCCAACCGCGAGGCGGTGCGCGACTGGATCGACCGTGCCAGCCTGCTGGGCGACAGCCAGAATGGTGGATGACCTTCCCCATATCCTGGTGGTCGATGACGACCGCCGCATCCGCAACCTGCTCCAGGCCTATCTCATGGAGAACGGCTTCCGCATCTCCGTGGCGGCCAGCGCGGCGGAAGCGCGCGAGCGCATGCGCATCATGTCCTTCGATCTCGTGGTGCTCGACATCATGATGCCGGGGGAAACCGGGCTCTCCTTCACCGAGTGGCTGCGCGCCGAGGGCAATCCGGTTCCCGTCTTGATGCTGTCCGCCCTGGCCGAAGCCTCGGACCGCATCGCCGGCCTCGAGACCGGCAGCGACGATTATCTCGCCAAGCCCTTCGAGCCGCGCGAACTGCTGCTGCGCATCCGCGGCCTGCTGAAGCGCCAGGAGCAGCCGGGGCGCGGCCTGCCGGAAGTCGGCTTCGGGCCCTTCACCTTCCACCTCCAGCGCGGCGAGCTGCGCAAGGGGGCGGAGCTCATCCGCCTCACCACGCGCGAGCGTGAGCTGCTGCGCATCCTCGCCGCCAGCGCCAACAGCACCGTGGCGCGCGGCGACCTTGCCCCGGAAGGCTCGGAGGAGGGGGCCCGCAGCGTCGACGTCCAGATCAACCGCCTGCGCCAGAAGATCGAGGATGATCCCTCGAACCCGGTCTTCCTGCAGACCGTGCGCGGCGCGGGCTATGTGCTGCACGTCGATTGAGCTAGGCTGAGGGGCATGGCCCAGAACTGGCTCTACAGCCGCTTCAACACCTTCCTCGAGCGCCACATGCCCGAGGGGCTGTTCCCGCGCGCCCTCATCATCCTCGTGGCGCCGGTGGTTCTGCTGCAGACCATCATGACGGGCCTCATCCTCGAGCGCCATTTCGAGAACGTGACCAGGCTTCTGGCGCGCAGCTATGCGCGCGACGTGGCCGCCCTGGTGCAGCTTTATGAAAGCTCCGACAAGAGCGCCGATGCGGAAGCCCGGATCGAGGCACTGGCCAACGACACGCTCGGGCTCGGCCTCACCATCACCCGCGGTGAATTGCCGAGGCCGCTGCCGACGCCGTTCTTCTCGCGGGCCGACACGCGGCTGACGCGCGAGTTCACGGTGCAGATGAACCGTCCCTTCTGGCTCGACATCAGCCAGCAGCCGGACTTCGTCGAGGTCAAGGTGCTGGCCGCGCCAGATGTCATCTTCGATTTCCGCACAAGGGGCGAGCGCACCTTCGCTACCTCCACCGGCTTCCTGCTGGCGCTCATGCTGCTCTCCTCGCTGCTGCTGCTGGGCATCGCCACCATCTTCCTCAGGAACCAGATCCGCCCGATCACCGATCTTGCCCGTGCGGCGCAGAGCTTCGGCACGGGGCGCGATCTCGGCGCCTTCCGCCCGCGCGGCGCGCGCGAGGTGAAGGCGGCGGGCGTCGCCTTCCTCGACATGCGTGACCGTATCGCCCGGCAGGTTGAGCAGCGCACCGCCATGCTGGCCGGCGTCAGCCACGACCTGCGCACCATCCTCACCCGCTTCAAGCTGGAGCTCGCCGTGCTGGGCGACGGGCCCAAGGTGCAGCCCCTGAAGGAAGACGTGGACGAGATGCAGCGCATGCTCGAGGCCTACATGGCCTTCGTCAAGGGCGATGCCGGCGAGACGCCGCAGCTGGTCGAACTCCTGCCGCTCGTGCAGAACGCGGCCCGCGCCTGCCGTGACGGCGCCTGCGAGATCGACGTGCCGCAGGGCCAGATGGTGCGGGTCAAGCCCAATGCCTTCGGCCGCCTGCTGGCAAACCTGATCGGCAATGCCGTGCGCTACGCCAGTTCGGTGAAGGTGACGGCGCGCGTGGCGGACCACATGCTGACGCTGCTGGTCGACGATGACGGGCCGGGCATTCCGCCGGACAAGCGGGCGGAGGCCTTCCGCCCCTTCGTCCGCCTCGACAATGCCCGGAACCTGGACGAGACGGGAACGGGCCTCGGTCTTGCCATCGCGCTCGATATCGCGCGCGCCCATGGCGGCGAGCTGCAGCTGGCGGATAGTCCGAAAGGCGGGCTTCGCGCCGCCGTGCAAATCCCTGTATAGGTGGTGGATGATGGATTATCGCCTCGACCCGCTCTGGCTCAAGCTCAACCTGATGAACGCCGATGGCCTGCAGGCCTTCGCCCCCCTCATGGAGATGATGCAGAAGCAGATGGGCCAGAATTCCGAGATGGCGCAGCGCGTCATCGAGGAATACCGCAAGTTCCTGTTCCTCGCCATGCGCGCCGGCCACCAGGTGATCCCGCCGGGCCCCGTCAACGACGCCTGGATGATGCATCTGCAGAATGCCCAGAACTACTGGGAGAACCTTGGGTCGATGATCACCGAGCGCCCCGCCGCCCAGGGCATGGATGCCAAGCAGTTCTCCAACATGGCCGACGCCTGGAAGATGACGCTCGAATCCTACGAGAAGATCTTCGGCATGAAGCCCCCCATGGACATCTGGGGCCAGGGCCCCGCCGCGGAAAACCCGTGGATGCAGGCCATGAACAGCTGGAAGAAGATGTTCGGGATGGGCTGAGGCTCCGCCACGCCTCCACGCATGTCCGTCATCCCGGCGAAAGCCGGGACCCCGCTTTGCCGCAAGGAACGGCGGGGCTGCAATCAGGCCCAGCAGCACCATCGTCAGCCGCCACAGCGCACTGAACATAATCCGCCCTCACCCTCTTGTCTGTCGCGCCCTGCGCAAAATCGTGTGCCGCGTCACACGCCGCAACCAGGCCGTCGCCCAACCCCCAACGCCGTCATCCCGGCGAAGGCCGGGATCCAGCTTTGGTTCAGCACATGCTCATGGAAAGCGGGATCCCGGCCTTCGCCGGGATAACGGTTTTGAATAAATTTTCGGAGTATGCCCTTTCATAGCACATCGAGCGCGCGCTGTCAAGGACTAAATTCCGAAAGTGGATTTTTTCCTGCACCGATCACCCACCCCAGCGGGCTCAGGAACCGGCGAGACGGCGCCGCACCTCTTCGGGGCGCACATCGAGCGTGTGCAACTCCACAGGTGAGATCCAGCGGAACTCCAGCGTTTCATCCTTCACTGTCAGCTGCGCATCGCAGGATACTGCGAAGCAGATTTCAGTCTGCCGCACATCCTCGCCATGATGGGTGAAGACATTCTCGATCTGCCACAGCCGGGCCGCGATACTCACCTGCCAGCCAAGCTCTTCCTGGAATTCGCGCAGCAGTGCGGCCTCGGGGGTCTCGCCCGGCTCAACTCTCCCACCAGGCAACGCCCAGATCGCTTCATGTCGTTTCCGCTGCAGCAGCAGCCTGCCGTCGCGCCGCACCAGGCCGCAGGCGCGCATGCGCATCGCCTAATAAAGCCGCCCGCCATTCGGCACCGGGCGTTCCACCGCCACCAGCACCACGTCGCCCTCGCCGTCGGGGAAGCCCAGCGTCAGCACTTCCGACATGAACTTGCCAATCTGGCGCGGCGGGAAGTTCACCACCGCCGCCACCTGCCGGCCCACCAGAGTGTCGGGCGTGTAATACTTCGTCACCTGGGCAGAGGATTTCTTCACGCCGATCTCGGGCCCGAAGTCGATCTTCAGCTTGAAGGCGGGCTTGCGGGCCTCCGGGAAGGGCTCGACCCCGATGATGGTGCCGACCCGCACATCGATCTTCAGGAAATCATCGAAAGTCGCCGTCATCGCTGTCCCTCAGCTGGCCAGTTCGCGCGAGCGGCGGAGGGCGGCGGCCACAGCCTTCTCGAACAGCGGCCCCATGCCGGTGTCCTCCGCCATCAGCACCTGCAGCGCCTCGTAGGTGGTGCCCTTGGGCGAGGTCACGTTCTGGCGCAGCACGCCCGCGTCGGTGCCGGACTGGCGCATCAGCTCGCCCGAGCCTGCCACTGTGGCGCGGGCCAGCTGGGTGGCCAGCTCCTTCGGCAGCCCGATCTTCTCGCCCGCCGCCGCCAGGCACTCGGTGAGATAGAACACATAGGCCGGCCCCGATCCCGACACGGCGGTCACCATGTCGATCATGCCCTCGGTCTCCACCGTCACCACTTCGCCCACCGATTCGAGCAGGGTGCGCGCCAGGGCCAGCTGGGCGGGGGTGACATTGGGGTTGGACGCCATGGCCGTGATGCCGCGGCCCACCGCGGCCGGCGTATTGGGAATGGTGCGGATCACCGCCGCGTCGGCGCCGAAGTGGCGCTCGTAGGAGGCGATGGTCTTGCCTGCGGCCACGGTCAGCACCAGGGGCTTCGAGGACTTGAGCGGGGCGATGCGCGGCAGCACCTCCTCCATCATCTGCGGCTTCACCGCGATGATGACGACCTGGGCATCGGTGATGCCCGCCACGTCCGGGTTCAGCCGGATGTCGTGGCGCGCGATCAGCTCCCTCATCTCGGGCGGCGGGGAAGGGTCCATCGCCACGATGCGCGCCGGGTCCGCCCCGCCGGCGAGCCAGCCTTCCAGCATGGCCCCGCCCATCTTGCCGGCCCCCACCAGCACCAGCGTTCCGGCCAGCTTCACCATCTAGGCTTCACCCCATGTGTCGATCATTGCGGCCTCCAGCGCCTGTTCGGCCGGCTGGCCGGCCCACACGACGAACTGCACGGCCGGAAAATAGCGCTCGCAGGTGTCGACCGCAAAGCGGATCAGCGCCTCGCACTGGGCGTCATTGGCCTCGGCATTGCCGGCGAGCAGCAGGCTGTTGCGGAAAAGAAGGCTGCCATCCAGGTGCCACAGGTCGAAATGGCCGACGAGCAGCTGCTCGTTGATGCGGGCCAGCAGCTTCGTCACCTCGTCGCGGCGGGCCTGCGGCACCTTCATCTCGAGGCTCACCGCCACGTGCAGGATCTCGAACTCGTCGCGCCAGTTGAGCGAGATCGACATGTCGCTCCAGCCGCCGGACACTTCCATCGTCACTTCACGGGCATCGGTGCGCGAGAAGGCCCAGTCATAGGCCTCGGCGATGCGTTCCACCCGGTCGAGCGGATTGCTGAGGTCTTCGTCGCGTTCAAGGGCCTCGAGGGCCATCGTCATTCCTCCGCTGGCTGACGAATCATCCGCCGAGCCCACGGGAGGGAAACTGCCCAACACATTGAGTCGCATCAAGAGTCGGCCACGAGGTTCAGATGATTCCTCCACAGGGAATGACTTTTTTCCCGCCGCCTGTGGATGACGGAGAGCGAGCCCTCAGTCGGCGCGCTGGTCGGAGGCGCCGCCGGATCCGAGCTTCGCCTCGAGTGCGGCGATCCGGGCGTGGAGCGCCTCGTTTTCCTCGCGCGCCCTGGCGGCCATGGCCTTCACGGCCTCGAATTCCTCGCGCTTCACCAGTTCCATGTTGTTGAGCACCCGCTCCATCTGCGACTGCACGAGGGTGTCCACCTCGCGGCGCACGCCCTGGGCTGCCCCGGCGGCATTGGTCATCAGCTTGGCCAGTTCATCGAAGAAGCGGGTCTGCGTGGTGGTCATGGCGGTATTCCTCTTTGAATGCCCTAGCTATGGGGTTTGGCCTGCGAGTTCAAGATGCGGCGTCGCCGCGCCCCCGGGCCGCCTTGACGGGGCAGGGGCGAGCGCCCAGTGTCCGCCGCCATGACTCTCCCGGGCCTCCTCGCCGTCATTCCCTTTCCCGATGTCGATCCGGTCATCGTCCAGCTCGGCCCCTTCGCGGTGCGCTGGTATGCGGTGGCCTATATCGTCGGGCTGGTCTTCGCCTCCTGGTACATGAAGCGGCTGGTCTCCACCCCCCGGCTCTGGGGCGGCCGGAAGCCCTCCATGACGGTGGCCCAGGTCGATGATTTCTTCATCTGGTCGGTGCTGGGCGTGGTGCTGGGCGGGCGGCTCGGCTACGTGCTGTTCTACAAGCCGCTGTTCTACCTCGCCCACCCGCTGGACATCCTGAAGATGTGGGATGGCGGCATGTCGTTCCATGGCGGCTTCCTCGGCGTGGTGGTGGCCTGCCTGCTCTATGGCCGCGCCATCGGCTGCAGCCTCGACCGGATGCTGGACCTTGGCGCCGCCTCGGTGCCGGTTGGCCTCGGACTGGGGCGGCTGGCCAATTTCGTCAATGGCGAACTCTGGGGCCGCCCGACGGATTTGCCCTGGGGCATCGTCTTCCCGCATGACCAGCTGCAGGTTCCCCGCCACCCCAGCCAGCTCTACGAGGCCGTCCTCGAGGGCGGCGTGCTGTTCCTCGCGGTCAGGATTGCCACCCACCGCTATGGTGCATTGCAGCACCCCGGCCGGGCGTCGGGCATCTTTGCACTGGTCTATGGCCTGTCCCGCATCCTCGCCGAATGCTTCCGGGAGCCCGATGCCTTCCTCGGCTATTTCGGCGGCTTCCTCACCATGGGCATGATCCTGTCGCTGCCGCTCTGCGCGGTGGGCGTGTGGCTGCTCCTCAGGTCGCGTCATGAACCCGCTTGAAACCTTCCTCGCCGACCTGATCGCCGCCGAGGGTCCGCTGCGGATCGACCGCTACATGGCCCTCTGCCTCGGCCATCCCCGCCACGGCTACTACATCACGCGGGATCCGCTGGGCGACCGCGGCGATTTCATCACCGCCCCGGAGGTCAGCCAGGTTTTCGGCGAACTGGTCGGCGTCTGGGCCGTGGGTGCATGGGGCCTCATGGGCCAGCCCGACAGCTTCAACCTGGTCGAGCTCGGCCCGGGCCGCGGCACGCTGATGGCCGATGTGCTGCGCACGGTCCGCAAGGCCGCCCCCGGTTTCGCCGCTGCGGCCAGCGTCCATCTCGTCGAGACCAGCCCGGTGCTGCGCGCCAGGCAGCGCGAGGCGGTGGGCGAGGGCGCCACCTGGCATGACCGGCTGGAGGACGTGCCCGAGGGCCCGATGATCCTGCTGGCGAACGAATTCTTTGACGCCATCCCCATCCGCCAGTTCGAACGCCGGGACGGCGTGTGGCGCGAGCGGGTCATCGGCCTCACGCAGGACAGGCTCTCGATCGGCGTGGGCGGCATCGTGCCGGGCGCGATGGGCAAGGACGGCGACGTGATGGAGTTTGCCCCGGCGCGTGACGAGATCGCGCGCCACATCGGCGCCAGGCTTGCCGCCCACCGGGGCGCGGCCCTCGTCATCGACTATGGCCATCTCCACACCGCGCCGGGCGATACGCTGCAGGCGATGCGCGCGCACCGCTTCGTGCCCGTCACCGAAACGCCGGGCGAGGCGGACCTCACCTCGCACGTCGATTTCGAGAAGCTCGCCCATGCGCTCGGCGAGGGCGGCGCCATCACCCATCGCGGCATGACCCAGCGCGACTTCCTCCTCGCCATGGGGCTGGAGCAGCGCGTGGCACAACTGCAGGGCAAGGCTGATGCCGCAACCCGCGAGGTTCTCGCGCGCCAGATGGCGCGGCTTGCGGATGAGGCGCAAATGGGTAACCTGTTCAAGCTGCTCTGCGCCACCTCGCCGGGCATGAGCACGCCCTATCCCTTCGGATGAACCATGATCGCATCGGACGCACTGGCCCTCGGCGGCATTTCCCACGGCTTCTTCACCCGTGAGGGTGGCCATTCGACGGGCCTCTTCGACTCGCTCAACTGCGGCATGGGTTCGGGAGACGACAAGGAGACGGTCACGAAGAATCGCGCCGTGGTGGCCGACAAGCTCGGTGTGGCGCCCGATCACTTGCTCTCCGCCTGGCAGGTCCACAGCCCCGATGCCGTTGTGGTCACGGGCCCGTGGCAAGGCGAGGAGCGGCCGCGCGTCGATGCGCTGGTGACGAAGACGCCCGGCATCGGCCTCGGCGTGCTCACCGCCGATTGCGGCCCCGTACTGTTTGCCGATCCGCAGGCGAAGGTGATCGGCGCCGCCCATGCCGGGTGGAAGGGAGCACTCACCGGCGTCACCGCGCGGACGCTCGACGTGATGGAAGCGCAGGGTGCCAGCCGGCGGAACATCACCGCCGTGATCGGTCCGATGATTTCCCAGGCGGCCTACGAAGTGGGCCCCGAGTTTCCGGGCCGCTTCATCGAGGCCGACGCGCAGAATGCGCGCTTCTTCACGGCCTCGCCGCGCGCCGGCCACTACATGTTCGACCTTCCGGCCTATCTGGAAAACCGCCTGCGGGACGAGGGTGTGGGCACTGTCGTCAACCTGTCGCTCTGCACCTGCAGTGACGAGCAGCGCTTCTTCAGCTATCGCCGCGCCACACACCGCAACGAAAAGGACTATGGCCGCCTCATCTCGGCCATCGCGCTCGCTTAAGGACGGACCATGGCATTGCACTTCGACCGCACCGAATACGCCCGCCGCATCAAGGCCACCATCGCCGCGATGGAGAAACAGGGCCTCGACGGCCTGCTGATGTTCCAGCAGGAGTCGATGTACTATCTCACCGGCTACGACACTTTCGGTTTCTGCTTCTTCCAGTGCCTCTATCTGGGCAATGACGGCAAGCTGGCACTCCTCACCCGCTCCGCCGATCTCCGCCAGGCGCAGCACACCTCGATCATCGAGGACATCCGCATCTGGACCGATGCCGCGGGGGCGAAGCCCGCCACCCAGCTGCGCGACATGCTGCAGAGCCTCGGCGCCAGGGGCAAGCGGCTGGGCATCGAGAACCAGTCCTATGGCCTCACCCACGCCAACGGCAGGCAGGTCGATGCCGCACTCGAAGGCTTCGCCAGGCTCCAGGACGCGAGCGACTTGGTGAACATGATCCGCGTGGTGAAGTCGCCCGCCGAACTGCGCTATGTGAGGAAGGCGGGCGAACTCGGCGACGCGGCGCTGAAGGCGGCGGTGCGCAAGACCAGGGCGGGCGCTGACGAGGGCGAGATCCTCGCCGCGCAGCAGGGAGCCGTCTTCGCCGGCGGCGGCGACTACCCGGCCAATGAGTTCATCATCGGTTCGGGCCGGGATGCGTTGCTCTGCCGCTACAAGTCTGGCCGCCGCAAGCTGTCGAAGAAGGACCAGCTCACGCTGGAATGGGCGGGCGTCTACCGCCACTACCACGCGGCCTTCATGCGCACCCTCATCATCGGCAAGCCGGGCAAGGCGCACCTCGCCATGGACGAGGCCTGCCGCGAGGCGCTCGAGGCGGTGGAGGAGCAGCTGGTGCCGGGCCGCACGGCGGGCGACGTCTTCGCCGCCCATGCCGCCATCATGGACGCCCATGGCATGAAGGACCACCGGCTCAATGCCTGCGGCTATTCGCTGGGCGCCAAGTTCACCCCCTCGTGGATGGACAGCCCCATGTTCTACAAGGACAATCCGGTGGTGATCGGGCCCGGCATGGTGTTTTTCGCCCACATGATCCTGATGAATTCCGCGGCAGGGGCGGCCTATTGCCTTGGCCGCACCTACATCATTGGGGAAAAGAAGGCGGAGCCCGTTTCAAAGGCGTCTCTGGGGATGATAATCCGGTAAGTCATGGGTGAGTTGGGTGCGATCCGCGGTGCAGGCCGGGGCCGGGGCTTTCTCGGCACGGTGCTGCTTGCCGTCCTCGCGCTGCTGCTGACGGCCTGTTCGGCGGGTTCGATCCTCACCGATTCCGGTCCGTCGAACGGCAGTCCCAAGGGCAAGACAGTGCCTCCCGTGGCCTTCCAGCAGATTGCCGGCATCCCGCCGGACAAGCTTCAGCTGTTCAAGCAATCCCTTGCGAGTGCCGGCGGACAGCATGACATCGGCTTCGTCGAGGGCAATCTCGGGGCAGGCGTGTTCAGCCTCGGCGGCTCGATCCGGGCCAATTCCGGCAATGCCGGTGTGCGGGTCGTCTATGAGTGGCAGTTCCGCGACGCGGACGGCGTTCTCATCGACACCCTGACGGGCGAGGACAATGCCGGGGTCTATTCCGGGCCTGACCCCTGGCAGGCGGTGACCCCCGATGTCCTCGACCGGGTGGCCCGGCGCACGGCGGACCTGATGGCCCAGAAGCTCGCGGCCATGGGCTATGCCGCACGGCTCGCGCGCCTTACCGCGCCGCCGCCGGAGCTTTTCGCCAAGGCCGGGCCCACCGCCGGCCGCCAGATCGACTTCGAGACCGTGCATGGTCCTGGCCTCGCCGAGATCGGCACCACCCAGCTCGCCAATGCCGACGAGGTGGTGGAGCATGAGGAGATCAAGCCCTGGCTCGCGGCGGTGTCACCCATCCCCGGCGAGGAGCTGATGCCCAAGGTCGCCGTGTCCGATGATGGCCGCGCCGCCGAGCCGCCGGCCACCGACGACACGGGCGAAACGGCGCTGGCGGCCGCCGAACCCGCCGAACCCGCCGAATCTCCCGCGCCAAAGCCGGTGAAGCAGGCCACCGCCGTTCCCGCCACTGCCAAGCCGGACCAGCAGCCGATCCGCGCCGTCGCCGTCGTTCCGGTCAAGGGCTCTCCCGGCGGCGGGGACGACGAACTCACCTCCGCCATGCGCAAGACGCTGTCGGCGGCCGGCTGGCCGGTGGTCAGCAAGCCCCAGGCCGACGCGCTGACCATCGAGGGCCACGTGAAGCTGGCCGAAAAGGACGGCAAGACGCAGTCGGTGTCGCTGCGCTGGCTGGTGAAATCGCCCACCGGCAAGGTGCTGGGCGACGTGAAGCAGGCCAATGAGGTTCCGGCAGGCTCGCTCGATGGCGGCTGGGGCGGGGCGGCCACCGCGGTGGCGGAAGCCGCCGCAACGGGCATCTTCGACGTGGTCAAGCGCTATCGCTGAGACCGGGTTATCCCCATAAGCGGGGGCTATGGTTGCATGAGCGAAATGCCTCTTTGCATCGCGTCATACGGTTGTTATAGACCCTCGCAACCGGGGCGGATCAGGGGATTTCGGGCATGATGAAGATCGTGGCAGGCAACAGCAACCGGCCACTGGCCGAGGGCATCTGCTCCTACTTGAACACGCCCATCACCCAGGCCGTGGTCAAGCGCTTCAACGACATGGAGATCTTCGTCGAGATCCAGGAGAATGTCCGCGGCCAGGACATGTTCGTGGTGCAATCGACATCCTTCCCCGCCAACGACCACCTGATGGAGCTGCTGATCATCATCGACGCGCTGAAGCGGGCCTCCGCCAAGCGCGTGACCGCAGTGATCCCCTATTTCGGCTATGCCCGGCAGGACCGCAAGACCGGCTCGCGCACGCCGATCTCGGCCAAGCTCGTGGCCAACCTCATCACCCGCGCCGGCGCTGACCGCGTGCTGACCATGGATCTCCACGCCAACCAGATCCAGGGTTTCTTCGACATCCCGACCGACAATCTCTTCGCCGGCCCCGTGATGGTGCGCGACATCAAGAACCACCTCGATGTGCACAACACCGTCGTGGTCTCGCCTGACGTGGGCGGCGTGGTGCGCGCCCGCGCCCTTGCCAAGCGCCTCGACACGCCGCTCGCCATCGTCGACAAGCGCCGCGAGCGTGCCGGTGAATCGGAAGTGATGAACATCATCGGCGACGTGAAGGGCAAGTCCTGCATCCTGATCGACGACATCGTCGACTCCGGCGGCACGCTGGTGAACGCGGCGGAAGCGCTGCTCTCCAAGGGTGCGAAGGACGTGACCGCCTACATCACCCACGGCGTGCTCTCAGGGGGTGCCGTCTCGCGCATCACCAATTCGAAGCTCAAGGAACTGGTGATCACCGACTCGATCCAGCCCACCGAGGCCGTGAAGGTCGCCCGCAACATCCGCACCATCCCCATCGCGCCGCTGATCGGCGAAGCCATCGGCCGCACCAACCGCGAAGAGAGCGTGTCGAGCCTGTTCGAATAGGGGTTCGCATCCTCTCAAGTCCATCATGGCCGGGCGTGTCCCGGCCATCTTTTTTGGCGGATGCAGCAAAGGATGCCCGGGACAAGCCCGGGCATGACGGAATTGGTGAGCGTTTAGAGTGGCTTAGGCCTTGGGCGATCGCCATCTTGCCCCCATCGCCCCCTTCCGCTATAGCCCCCGCCGTCCGGCCGGCTCGTTCACCCCTGGAGGAAGTCCGGGCGGATCAATCATACTCAGGAGACTAACATGTCCAAGATCGTGCAGCTCAAGGCCGCCACGCGCGCCCGGGCAGGCAAGGGGGCCTCTCGCGCAGTCCGTCGTACCGGCCTCGTTCCCGGTGTCGTCTATGGCGACAAGCAGGAGCCCCAGCTTATCTCGCTCACCTACGGTGACGTTCTCCCCCATGTCGAGACCGGCCGTTTCCTCTCGACGCTGATCGACCTCGAGGTCGACGGCAAGACCGTTCGCGCCATTCCGCGCGACGTGCAGTTCGAGCCGGTGCGCGACTTCATCGTCCACATCGACTTCCTGCGCCTCGGCAAGGATGCCCGCGTGCGCGTCAACGTGCCCGTGCACTTCAAGGGCCAGGACGTGGCCCCCGGCATCAAGCAGGGCGGTGCGCTCAACATCGTGTCGCACTCGGTGGCACTGTCGTGCTCGGCGAACCTCATCCCCGACGAGATCAACGTCGACGTCTCGTCGATGCAGATCGGCCAGTCGATCCACCTTTCCGACATCAAGCTCCCCGAGGGCGTGAAGTCGGCCCTGACCGATGACGTGACGCTCTGCGCCGTCACCGCCCAGGCGAAGGAAGAGGAAGCCCCGGCCGAGGCCGCTTCGGCCGAAGTTCCGGCGACCAACCAGAAGGCTCCCGCTGCCGCTGCCGCTCCCGCCAAGGGCGCTGCCCCGGCAAAGGGTGCGGCTCCCGCCAAGGGCGCTGCCCCGGCGGCTGCCGCTCCGGCCAAGAAGAAGTAATCTTCTCAGCAAGAGGGCCAGATGCACCTCATCGTGGGGCTCGGCAACCCGGGCTCCAAATATCAGGGCAACCGGCACAATATCGGCTTCATGGCGGTGGACGAGATCGTCCGCCGCCATGGCTTTTCGCCGTGGCGCAAGCGCTTCCAGGGCGAAACCTCGGAAGGCCTGATGGGCGGGGACAAGGTGCTTCTCCTCAAGCCCCAGACCTACATGAACGAGAGCGGGCGCGCGGTGGGGGAAGCCATGCGCTTCTTCGACATCGATCCGTCACAGGTCATCGTGCTCTATGACGAGCTCGACCTCGAGCCCGGAAAGCTGCGGGTGAAGCTCGGGGGCGGGGCGGCAGGACACAACGGCATCCGCTCGATGATCGCGCATTGCGGACCGCATTTCGTCCGTGTGCGGATGGGCATCGGCCACCCCGGCCACAAGGAGCTGGTGCATGGCTATGTGCTGAGCGACTTCGCCAAGGCCGACCGCAGCTGGCTCGAGCCGCTGCTGACGGCCACCGCCGACAACATGCCGCTTCTCGTCAAGGGCGAGGAAGGCTCATTCCAGAACAAGGTGCATCTGGCGCTCAATCCGGCGCCCGAGAAGCCCGCAAAGAAGGCAGAGAACTGATGGGTTTCAAGTGCGGCATCGTTGGGCTTCCCAATGTCGGCAAGTCCACGCTCTTCAACGCGCTGACGCAGACGGCGGCAGCCCAGGCGGCGAATTATCCCTTCTGCACCATCGAGCCCAATGTGGGTGACGTGGCCGTACCCGATCCGCGCCTCGACGTGCTGGCGAAGATCGCAGGGAGCCAGCAGATCATCCCGACCCGGCTCACCTTCGTCGACATCGCCGGCCTTGTCCGCGGTGCCTCGAAGGGTGAGGGGCTCGGCAACCAGTTCCTCGCCAATATCCGCGAGACGGATGCCATCGCGCATGTGGTGCGCTGCTTCGAGGATGGCGACATCACCCATGTCGAGGGCAAGATCGACCCCATCGCCGACATCGAGACGATCGAGACCGAGCTGATGCTGGCCGACCTCGAGTCCCTCGAGAAGCGCCTCGTCAACACCGAGAAGAAGGCCAAGCAGGGCGACAAGGAGGCGAAGGAACTCGCCGACCTGATGGGCCGCGCGCTCGTGCTGCTGCGCGACGGCAAGCCCGCCCGCCTCGTCGAGCGCTCGGCGGAGGAGGAGAAGGCCTTCCGCGGTCTCGGCCTCCTGTCGTCGAAGCCCGTGCTCTATGTCTGCAATGTCGAGGAAGCCTCGGCCGACAAGGGCAATGAATTCTCGGCCCGCGTCTTCAAGCGCGCAGGCGAAGAGAATGCGGTGGCCGTCGTCGTTTCGGCCAAGATCGAATCCGAGATCGCCGTCATGGCGCTGGCTGACCAGAAGGACTTCCTCGATGCCGTGGGCCTCGAGGAGCCGGGCCTCAACCGCGTGATCCGTGCGGGCTATGACCTTTTGCACCTCGTCACCTATTTCACCGTGGGCCCCAAGGAGGCGCGCGCCTGGACCATCACCAAGGGCACCAAGGGGCCGCAAGCGGCGGGCGTCATCCACACCGATTTCGAGAAGGGCTATATCCGCGCCGAGACCATCGCCTACGATGACTATGTGGCGAACAACGGCGAAGCCGGTGCGCGCGAGGCGGGCAAGTTCCGGCTGGAAGGCAAGGACTATGTCGTCAAGGACGGCGACGTCATGCATTTCCGGTTTAACACGTAGTCCATACAGTCATCATCGCCGGGCTTGACCCGGCGATCCTTTTTGGCGACCAAGGAAAAGGATGCGCGGGTCAAGCCCGCGCATGATGAGCCTGGATAGAAGGGCCAGCCCGTGTCCGACCTGCTGCATTACGAAGATTTCCCCGAGGGCCTCGTCATCCCGCTCGGCACCCATCACCTGCCGAAGGAGGAGGTGATCGCCTATGCCGAGGAGTGGGACCCGCAGCCCTTCCATGTCGACGAGGATGAAGCCGAACGCTCCGTGCTCGGAGGATTGGCGGCTTCGGGCTGGCAGTCCTGCGCCATCCTCATCCGGCTCTCGGTCGAGGGCTATGCCAACCGTTCCGCCGCCATGGCATCCAACGCGATGGAAGAGTGCCGCTGGCTCAGGCCCGTCTTCGCCGGCGAGACGCTGACGGGCCGCGCCACGGTGCTCTCCCGCCGCATCTCCGCCAAGCGGCCCGAGATGGGCATTCTCAAGATGAAGTTCGAGCTGCTCAATACGCAAGGCGAGCTCAAGTGCGACGTCATCGGCGTGCAGTTCATGAAGGTCAGGCATCCATGATCGGGCTGTGGCTGGAAGAGATCGAGATCGGCCAGGTGGTGGAACTCGGCACGCATCATTTCACCAGGGAAGCGATCATCGACTTCGCGCGGAAGTACGACCCGCAACCTTTCCACCTGAGCGAGGAGGGCGGCCGCAACGGTCCCTTCGGCGTGCTCTCGGCATCGGGCTGGCACACGGGTGCGGCGTGGATGAAGTGCTATGTCGCCACCAACCAGAAGGCGGAAGCCGCGATCCGCGCGGAAGGCCGCGAGCCCGCGGTGCTGGGGCCGTCTCCGGGCTTCAACAACCTGCGCTGGATCAAGCCGGTGACGCCGGGTGACACGATTTCCTACCGCACCACGGTGACGGGCAAGCGCGCGCTCAATTCGCGGCCGGGCTGGGGCCTGGTCTTCGCCATGAACGAGGGCTTCAACCAGAAGGGCGAACTGGTGTTTTCCTTCGAGGGCAAGGTGCTGACGCCGAAGCGGCCAGTTTAGCTCCCGCCGTCACCACTCACCTCATCATTGCCGGGCTCGTCCCGGCAATCCTTTTGGAGCGCCAAAAAAGATGCCCGGGACGAGCCCGGGCATGATGAGGAGAGATGGTCTCGCTGCTAATGCCCCTCGAAGCTCACCAGCGTGTGCACCTTCACGCCCTTGGCCTTGAGCTTCGCGGCACCGCCCAGTTCGGGCAGGTCGATCACGAAGGCGGCGGACACCACTTCGCCGCCGGACTTGCGGATCAGGTCGATGGCCGCACCCGCCGTGCCGCCGGTGGCGATCAGGTCGTCAACCAGCAGCACGCGGTCGCCCTTGGAAATCGCGTCGGCATGCATCTCGATGGTATCGACGCCATATTCCAGCGCATAGTCCTGCCCGATGACGCGCGACGGCAGCTTGCCCTTCTTGCGGATGGGAATGAAGCCGCGGCCGAGATTGTGCGCCACGGCACCGCCGAGGATGAAGCCGCGCGCCTCGATCCCCGCCACATAGTCGATCTCGCCCTTGAGGAAGGGCCAGGCCAGCTCATCCACCGCGGCGCGGAAGCCATGAAGGTTCGAGAGCAGGGTAGTGATGTCGCGGAACATTACCCCGGGTTTGGGATAGTCCGGAATGGTGCGGATATAGCGCTTGATGTCGAAGCCGTTGCGCAGGTCCATCTCGTCCTCCTCGCTCAGGGCCACTTCACGACGGGCGGCATGGAGGAGAGGATCGACTCGACGTTTCCTCCCGTCTTCAGCCCGAAGATCGTGCCGCGGTCATAGAGCAGGTTGTATTCGACGTAGCGGCCGCGGCGGATGAGCTGCTCCTCGCGGTCATCCTCCGTATACGGAGTGTCCATGTTCCGCCGCACGAGTTTCGGATAGACGCCGAGGAAGGCCAAGCCGACGTCGCGGGTGAAGGCGAAGTCCTTTTCCCAGTCGCCCGAGTTGAAGTGGTCATAGAAAATGCCGCCGATGCCGCGCGGCTCGTTCCGGTGCGGCAGGAAGAAGTATTCGTCGCACCACTTCCTGAACTTCGGATAGTCGGCCACGGCGTGGGCATCGCAGGCCGCCTGCATGGCGGCGTGGAAGTCCACCGAATCCGGATGGTCCTGCACCCGGCGGCGGTCGAGCACCGGGGTCAGGTCGGCGCCGCCGCCAAACCAGGTCCTGGTCGTCACGATGAAGCGGGTGTTCATGTGGACGGCCGGCACGAAGGGGTTCCAGGGGTGGATGATGAGCGAGATGCCGGAGGCCCAGAAGCGCGGGTCCTCCTCCGCACCCGGGATCTGCTTCCGGAACTCCGGCGAGAACTCGCCATGCACCGTTGACGTATGGACACCCGCCTTCTCGAACACCTTGCCGTGCAGCATGGACATGACGCCGCCGCCGCCGTCCGGGCGTTCCCACGCCTTGCGCGCGAAGCGGGCGCCGCCCTCGATCTCCTCCAGCGCGGCACAGATACGGTCCCGGAGGCTTTCGAACCAGCTGCGGGCGGCGTCCTGGCGGGCGGGAAGGCTGTCGGTCATCGGCGATTCCTGTGGTTTCCCGACAGCCTAGCACCGGGCGCGCGGTGGTGAACAGCGCCCGAAGGAACGCCCGAACGGGAAAATCCGGTAACCTTCCGTCGCAGGGCGGTTGTGCATTTTCGGTCAAGTATGCTACTTAAAGGTGACTTGGCAGTGGAATGGTGCAGGCCAATGAAGACGTTCGTTCACAGACAACGCGAAAGGGGGGCGGTGGCCATCATTGTCGCGGTTGCCCTGGTGGGGCTTATGGTCCTGGCGGCTGCCGCAATCGACCTGGGCCGGGCCTACCTCATCCGCAGCGACCTGCAGATCGCGGTGGACAGCGCCGCGAAGGCTGCCGCCGCCGATGCCCTGGAACAACCGCTGGGCATCACCGAGGCGGAAAAGAAGGCACGGGCGAAGGCAACCGTCATTGCCTTCTTCAAGGCCAATTACAACATCTCGCCGGAGCTTCTGGTCTTCAACCCGAACGACGTCAATGACCTCCAGGTCGACTACGTGTCCACCGGCGAGAACGAGGACAGCATCATCATCACCGCGAAGGGCAAGGTTCAACTGGCCTTCGCCAGGCTCCTGGTGCCGGAGATCCCGATCACTGTAGGCGGCCGTGTCAAGCGCCCGCGGCCTGCACCGCTCGAACTGGCGCTTGTGCTCGACGTCACCGGATCGATGGTCGAACTCATGGATAGCGGAAAATCGAAGATGGTCGAGATGCAAAAGGCCGCCACGGGTTTGACCGATTATGTGCTGGACAGTGATTACGCCAAGGTCGGCATCGTGCCTTTTGCGAGAGCGGTGAACATCACCACCGCCTACAACGGCGCACCGTGGCTGAAGCTTGGAACGCCCGACCGGCTCTGTGATCTCCATTGCTCGCCGCTCGTGTGCAAAGCCGGATATTGGACGGAGTGCGCCAATTCCGATGGCCCAGGAACCTACCGGTGCTATAGATGCACCGAGTACGAGCCCCGAGTTTGCACCGGATGCAGAACCGTAGAATTTGCAGGATGTGTGCCGATGCGGGGCAGTGGAACGCCCTGGACCCCGATCCCCAACATCAGTAGTCCGACGTCACCCCCGTATGAAGGCCCGATCGGCGGTTGCGACACCCCATGGATTACCGACCTGACCGCAAAGGCAGACGTCAACAACACCGGAAAGACCATCATCCGCAACAGGATCAATGCCCTGCCTGTCATGGGCAACGGCAATACGAATCAGACCTACATCCCCGTCGGCCTGATCTGGGGATGGAACATGCTCACCCCGGAGGAGCCGCTGACGAAATCGTCATCCGCGACGGGTGACTCGGCGCCCCGCAAGTCCATCGTGCTGCTGACGGATGGCCAAAACTGGTGGCGACCCACGACCGCTAAAGACGGCGTGAGAGGGCCGAGTGCGGCATCTGATCAACTGACACTCGACATTTGCGCCAACATCAAGGACGACGACATCAAGATCAGTACGGTGGCGCTCTCCATCAACATCACCGACACGCTCGACATGCTCAAGAACTGCGCCTCATCCCCAGCCGACTTCTATAACGTGAATACGGCCGCTGGCCTTCAGAACGCCTTCAAGCGGATCGGCATGGCCTTCTCCTACAACAGCCTCAAGGAGTAGGGCGGCCGCGAAGCTGGCGCAGCGCCTCGCCGGTGGCGATGGCGCAGGCGATCGCCACGTTGAGCGAGCGCAGCCCCTCGCGCATGGGCAGGGTCACGCGCGCCTCGACGGCCGCGTGCACCGTGTCGGGCACCCCCACGCTTTCCCGCCCCATCAGGATCAGGTCATCCGGCTGGAAGGCGAAGTCCCAGACGGGCAGGCTGGCCCTTGTGGTCAGCAGCACGCTGCGCCGGCCGGCGGTGGCCTGCCGGTAGGCCGCCCAGGAGGCGTGGGTGAGGAGGGCGGCCTTGTCCAGATAGTCCATGCCGGCCCGGCGGAACTGGGACTCGCTCATCACGAAGCCCGCCGGCTCGATGATGCGGCAGGTGAGGCCGAAACAGGCGCACATCCGGAGGATGGTGGCCGCGTTGGGGGCGATGTCCGGCTGGTAGAGGGCGATTTCGAGCATTTTCCGGTTCCTTCCGCAGGCCCCGGGGGCCTACCAATTTCCCTGCGAACTGCGACACTTGATGGCTAGACTTCTCGAAAGCGCAATGCCAAAAGGTCGCGGGTTTGAGCGCCGGGGAACGCCCGCCCGTAGCCTGTTCTACGGTACGGCGCGGCAACAAAAGGGAAGAAGACACGTGTCCACAGCGGAACATGCGGAAACCAACCGGCGCGATTTTCTCTATATCGCAACGGGTTCGGTTGCAGCCGTCGGCGCAGCGCTGGCGGCTTGGCCATTCATCAACCAGATGAACCCCGACGCCTCGGTGCTGGCCATGGCCTCGGTCGAACTCGACCTGGCCCCCATCGCCGAAGGCCAGGAAATCACCATCAAGTGGCGCGGCAACCCGGTGTTCGTGCGCCACCGGCTGCCGGCCGAGATCGAGGCGGCCAAGGCCGTCCCGATGACCGACCTGAAGGACCCGCTGGCCCGCAACGCCAACCTGCCCGAAAGCGACCCCGCGACCGACGTGAACCGCGTGGTGGGTGGCAAGGAACAGTTCCTCATCATGATGGGCGTGTGCACCCACCTGGGCTGCGTGCCGATCGCCAACGAGGGCGACTTCGCGGTGGTCGAGGGTTCTGCCAAGCACGGCGGCTGGTTCTGCCCCTGCCACGGCTCGCACTACGACACCGCCGGCCGCATCCGGAAAGGCCCCGCGCCGCAGAACCTGCCGGTTCCGGCCTATGCCTATCTCACCGACACCAAGATCCGCATCGGCTAAGAAGGACCATCCTCAATGAGCGGACACGCATCGAATTATCAGCCCAAGTCGGCCTTCGCGAAGTGGTTCCATGAGCGGCTTCCCGTCATGGACATGGTGCAGGGCCAGGCGCTGGACTTCCCCACCCCGAAGAACCTGAACTACTGGTGGACCTTCGGCGGCATCCTCGCCGTCATGCTGGTGGTGCAGATCGTCACCGGCGTCGTGCTGGTCATGCACTACACGCCGCACGTCGACATGGCCTTCCAGTCGGTCGAAGGCATCATGCGCGACGTGAACTCCGGCTGGCTGCTGCGCTACATGCACGCCAACGGGGCCTCGATGTTCTTCATCGCGGTCTATATCCACATTTTCCGCGGCATGTATTACGGTTCCTACAAGGCGCCGCGCGAAGTGCTGTGGATGATCGGCGTGCTGATCTACCTCGTGATGATGGCTACCGCCTTCATGGGCTACGTTCTGCCCTGGGGCCAGATGTCGTTCTGGGGCGCCAAGGTCATCACCAACCTGTTCTCGGCCATCCCCTTCGTCGGCAACTCGATCACCACGCTGCTGTGGGGCGGCTACTCGGTCGACAATCCGACGCTGAACCGCTTCTTCTCGCTGCACTACCTGCTGCCCTTCGTGCTTGCCGCGCTCGTTGGCCTGCACATCTGGGCGCTGCACGTGGTGGGCAACAACAACCCGACCGGCGTGTCGGTGAAGAGCGCGCAGGACACCATTCCCTTCAGCCCCTACTACACGGTGAAGGATGCCTTCGCGATCGTCATCTTCCTGATGTTCTTCGCGGCGTGGATCTTCTTCGCGCCCAACTACCTGGGTCACGCCATCAACTACCAGGAAGCCAACCCGCTGGTGACGCCGGCGCACATCGTGCCGGAATGGTACTACCTGCCGTTCTACGCCATCCTGCGCGCCATTCCGGACAAGCTGGGCGGCGTCATCGCGATGTTCGGCTCGATCCTGATCCTGTTCGCGCTGCCGTGGCTTGATACCTCGAAGGTGCGCTCGGGCAACTACCGCCCGCTGTTCAAGGGCTTCTTCTGGATCTTCGTGATCGTCTGCGTGGCGCTCGGCTACCTCGGCTCCAAGCCGGCGGAAGGGCTCTACGTGGTGTTCTCGCGCATCCTGACGGCCTATTACTTCGCGCACTTCCTGGTGATCCTGCCGCTGCTCGGCCTGCTCGAAACGCCGAAGCCGCTGCCCGCCTCGATTTCCGATGCGGTGCTCGCCAAGAAGCATCCTGCCACCACGGCCGTGCCTGCCGAGTGATCTGGGGGAAAGAGAACATGACACTGCTCAAGACACTCGCAATCGCGGCCATGGGCCTCGCGCTGTCCTTCGGGGCGGCACAGGCGGCCGAGGGCCAGACCCCCGCAAAGGGCATCAGCTATTCCTTCGAAGGGCCCTTCGGCACCTTCGACCGGGCGCAGCTGCAGCGCGGCTACAAGGTCTACAAGGAAGTCTGCTCGAACTGCCACTCGATGCACTATGTCTCGTTCCGCAACCTGTCCCAGCCGGGCGGGCCGGAATTCTCCGACGAGCAGGTGAAGGCGGTCGCCGCCGGCTACACCATGCAGGACGGGCCCAACGACCAGGGCGAAATGTTCGAGCGGACCGGCCTTCCCTCCGACCGCTTCCCCTCGCCGTTCCCGAACGAGCAGGCGGCGCGCGTCGCCAATGGCGGCGCCTATCCGCCGGACCTGTCGCTCATCACCAAGTACCGCCCCGGCTGGTACGGCACCTTCAACCAGCTGTTCAACGGCATCGGCGGCCCGCAGTATGTCTACTCGGTGCTGACCGGCTATGTGCCGGACGAGCAGGTCCCCGAGGAGCTCAAGAAGGAGCAGCCCGAGGGCAAGCACTACAACCCCTATTTCGCCAACGGCCACTGGATCGGCATGCCGCCGCCGCTGACCGACGACCAGGTGACCTATGACGACGGCACCAAGGCGACCGTCGACCAGATGGCGCGCGACGTGTCCGCCTTCCTCGCCTGGACGGCAGAACCGAAGATGGAAGAGAGGAAGCGCACCGGCTTCATGGTCATGATCTTCCTCGGCATCCTGGCGCTGCTGCTGTACCTGGTGAAGAAGAAGGTCTGGGCCGACGTGCACTGACGCCAGCCAGGCGACGATCTGACGAGGCCCGGACGATGGTCCGGGCCTTTTCCTTTTTGCTGGCCTCGGGCATCCTGCGGCCAGCAGTTGGAGGGCTTCATGGCGGCATCGGTTCTGGGAATCATCGGCGGCTCCGGCATCTATGACATCCCGATGGACAATGCGCGCTGGGAGGAGATCGCCTCGCCCTGGGGCCAGCCTTCGGATGCCGTGCGGCGCGGCGAGATCGATGGCCTGTCCGTCGTCTTCATGCCGCGCCATGGGCGGGGGCACGTCTATTCACCGAGTTCGATCAATTACCGCGCCAACATCGATGTCTTGAAGCGGGCCGGGGTGACCGACCTTTATTCGCTGTCTGCCGTGGGTTCGCTGCATGGCGACCTGCCGCCCGGCACCTTCGTGCTGGTCGACCAGTTCATCGACCGCACCTTCGCGCGCGAGAAGAGCTTCTTCGGCACGGGCTGCGTGGCGCATGTCGCCTTTTCGCATCCGGTTTCGCCCGTGCTCCAGGACATCGCAGAGGCAGCCCTGAAGGCCGAAGGCATCGCCCATGCCCGCGGCGGCACCTACATGGTGATGGAGGGTCCGCAGTTCTCGACGCTGGCCGAATCCCAGCTCTATCGCAGCTGGGGTGCCAGGGTGATCGGCATGACCAACATGCCCGAGGCCAAGCTCGCCCGCGAGGCGGAGATCAGCTACTGCACCATCGCCATGGTGACGGACTACGACTGCTGGCACGAGGACCACGGCTCGGTCGACGTTGCGAAGGTCATCGAGGTGCTGAAGGCCAATTCCGGCAATGCCACGCGGCTGGTGTCGCGCATTGCGAAAAGCTTCCCGCGCCAGCATCCGCCGTGCCCGGCGGGGTCGGACCGGGCGCTCGACTTCGCCATCATGACGGCGCCGGACGAGCGCGACCCGCAACGTCTCGCCATGCTCGATGCAGTGGCGGGCCGGGTTCTGGGCCGCGGCTAGTCGGCGCCGCTGCGGGCGCGCTTCATGAAGGGCAGCGCCTCGAGCTGCCGCGCCTGGACGCCATCGAAGGAACGTTGCTTGCGGTCACAATCCGCCAGCATCTTCTTCCACATGGCTTGCCCCTTGCCCGCCAGCTGCTTGCAGGAAGGGGCCGTGGTGGCGCGGATGCGCCGGTCGAGGTCTGCGGCGCAGGTGAGCCATATCTGCTTGTGCTGGTTTTCATGCGCGATGATGAAGCCGTTCAGCTGGTTCCATTTCGCCCTGTCGGCTGCCGACAGAACGCCCAGGTTCGCAATGCGCGGCCGCTTGATGAGAAAGTTGAGCTTGATCGCATAGTCAGCAATCACGCAGCCGCCATTGCTTTCGTTGAGGCCGCCGTCCTGCACGGCGCGGGTGGAGATCGACGCAATGGCCTGGGCGCCGCCGACGCGCGGCCCCCCCTTCAGCAGGGCGCGGAAAATCGCTCCCGGCGTCGTGCCGTCAGCCGTGTAGTAGGAGATCTGGGTGTTCGAGACCACCTTGGCCCCGGCCTGGCCACAGAAGCAGAGCACGGATAGCGCAAGTGCCGCGGGCCAGGGTGATACCATGGGTTGAACAATCCTGCTGAAGCTGCACCAGCACTATCGGCAGCCGGAGGCGGGGGATCAAGAAAATAAGTCTAGGTAGTTTCTTGCCCCCCGAGTTCAGTCCCCGCGCATCACCCTCTGCATGAAGGGCTGGGCCAGAAGTTCGGCGCGCTGCTCGCTGTCGAAGCGCACCTGCTTCTTGTCGCAGGCGGTCTTCATCTTCCGCCACAGGTCTTCCGCCTCCTGGGCCGCGTCCTTGCAGTTGCCGGTCTTGATGCCGAGTACCTTGCGGTCGAGGTCGGCGGCGCAGCGCAGCCACAGCCTGGTGTGCTGCAGTTCGTGTGCCTTGAGGAAGGCGGTGAACTGCTGCCACAGGCCCCGGTCCCTGGCCGACAGTGACGCAAGTCCGGTGGGCTTCGGCATCTCCACGGTGAAGCGGAAATTGACGTGGTTTTCCACCACCCGGCAGGATGAGCCCTCCTGCTGCAGGCTATAGTTCTGGACCCCGCGGGCGGACGTGGCGGCAATGGCGCGCTCGCCAGCAACCTTGGGGCCGCGGTTCACGATCGACCGGTAGATCTCCCCGGGCGTCCGGCCGGCCACCGGATAATAGGTGAACTCGATGCTGTGCGTGGTGTCTGCCGGGGCGGGGCCAGCTCCCGCGAGCAACAAGAGGGCCGCAACGGCGGCCCGGATCGGTCTCGAGCGAATCATGACCACTTCATAACCCATCCAGTCAAGCTCCGCCTGCGCGGAAGACCCCTCTTGCCGCAAACGCATAGGTGGCTCATAATAAAACCTGTCCGGGCGGCAA
The DNA here is from genome assembly GCF_003234965.1 of Aestuariivirga litoralis. Classification (GTDB taxonomy): domain Bacteria; phylum Pseudomonadota; class Alphaproteobacteria; order Rhizobiales; family Aestuariivirgaceae; genus Aestuariivirga; species Aestuariivirga litoralis. Next base: position 159,070 of record NZ_QKVK01000001.1, on the reverse strand, counting down.
GTCCGGATGTCGGCTGTGCTGTTCAACTGGTCAAGACCCGTATCCTCATCAGGGGAAAGTGCCTTTCCATTGGGACGCGGCTGAGGCAGGTCCGGTGCCGCCTCGCAGGCGGCGGCGACGGGCGTCAAGAAAAGACTGGATGAGGGACGCTGTTTCGATGCGCCAGAACGGCACTGTGAAGTTTTTCAACCAAGCCAAGGGCTACGGGTTCATTTCGCCAGAAGGTGGCGGCAAGGATGTGTTCGTGCATATCACCGCCGTGCAACGTTCCGGCATTCCCGAGCTCTCGGAAAACATGAAGATCAGTTTCGAGGTTCAGCCTGACAAGAAGGGCCGCGGCCCGCAGGCCGTGAACCTGCAGATCGACTGATCTCTGGCCGGGCTTCGGCAGGAAGCCCGCAAAGCTGGCCGCTCCGCCGCCCCGCAGCGTGCCAGCCTCGCAATCGAGGCTCGCGTCCGAGTCTCGACAAAGGGCCGGTTTTCCTGCAATTGCCGTCTTCGCCGGGGCCGCTGCTCCGGGAAGAAGGCTATGGGAATGAAGCGCGCACTCGTCTTCCAGCACATGGACCACGACCATCCCGGTCGGTTCGTCGACTACTTCGCCGAAGACGGCATCGTGCCCGAGGCCGTGCGGCTGTTCGAGGGGCAGGACATCCCGTCTCTCGCCTCCTATGATCTTCTCTTCGTTCTCGGGGGTGCGCAGGACACCTGGCAGGAAGCCGAGTTTCCGTGGCTCGTTGCCGAGAAACAGGCGATCCGCGAGTGGGTGGCCGAGCGCGCCAAGCCCTATTTCGGTGTCTGCCTCGGCCACCAGCTGCTGGCCACCGCGCTGGGCGGCGAGGTGGCGCTGGCGGAGGAAGGCGAGGTCGGCGTCTTCGACGTGACGCTGACCGGGGAGGCGGCATCCCACCGCCTCATGCAGGGGCTGGAGCCCCGCCACAAGGTCATGCAATGGCACATGGCAGAGGTGAAGCGCGTGCCGCAGCAGGCCCGCGTGCTGGCCTCCTCACCCCGCACCCCGGTACAGGCCCTGGCAGTCGGCGATCATGCCATGAGCACCCAGTTCCATTGCGAGTTCTCGCCGCAGTCGGTGGCGTCCTGGTCGTCGCTGCCGGGCTATGTCGCCAATCTCGAAAAGCACTGTGGCGAGGGTGCCTACCAGCGGCTGGTGCGGGAGTCCTTTCCCCTCATGCCGCAAATGGCCCGCATGACGCGGCGCATGTATGACAATCTGGCGGTGTCCTCCGGCCTGCGGAAATAGCTAGAGCTCTGCCTCCAGCAGTTGCTCGCGGGTGATCCAGAACACCTCGCCCTCCGACTCCTCGGTATCGAGCCACAGGAAGTCGAGCTGGGGATAGTCGTCGACCAGCCGCTCGCGCCCGGTGCCGATCTCGCAGAGCAATCCGCCCCCGGGGTTCAGGTGGTCCGCGGCTGCGGCGAGGATGCGCCGCACGAGGTCGAGACCGTCTTCGCCGCCGAGATGCGCCATCACCGGCTCGTGGCCATATTCAGCCGGAAAGGCCGCAACTTCGCCGCCCGCGACATAGGGCGGGTTGGAGATGATGAGATCATATGTCCGCCCCTCCACCGCATCGAAGAGGTCGCCGTGGAGCAGGTTCACCCGGTCGGCCAGGTCATGCTCGTCGACATTGATGCGTGCCACCTCCAGGGCATCGGCGGAGAGGTCTGCTGCGTCCACCTCGGCATCCGGGAACAGGCCTGCGGCCAGAATGGCGAGGCAACCCGAGCCGGTGCAGAGGTCGAGGACGCTTGTGACATTGGAGACATCCTCGATCAGCGGAGCGTCTTCGCCGCCGAAGATGCCGGAGAACATCAGTTCGCCGATAAAGGAGCGCGGTACGATCACCCGTTCGTCGACGTAGAAGGGGATGCCGTGGATATAGGCGCGCTTCACCAGATAGGCGGCCGGCATGCGCGTATCGATCCGCGCCCGGATGAGCTGCGCGAGCCTCTGCCTTTCGGGTTCCAGCAGCCGTGCATCGAGCCACGGGTTGATGTCGTCGACCGGCAGGTGCAGTGCCTCGAGGATCAGGAAGGCCGCCTCGTCGGTGGCCGATGTGGTGCCGTGACCATGGACCAGTTTGGCGGCACGGAATTCCGACAGTGCCCAGCGCAGGAAGTCACGGATGGTCGAAAGCTGGCTCGAGGCTTCGCTGGCGAGCTTGTCTGGCATGGCGCTTGTTCCTGGTGGCGAAGAGGGCCTGAATCACGATCGCTGCCACAATCACCGCGCCGCCGAGGAAAGTCCAGACGGGTGGCAGCTCGCCGCTGGCCAGCCACGCCCAGAGCGGCGAGAGGGTCGGCTCCACCAGGGCGATCAGGGCCAGCTGTGCTGCCGGCACGCTGCGCGATCCGATGGTGAAGAGGATCAGGCCCAGCGTCAGCTGCACCGCGCCCATCACGAAGCACAGGCCGAAATTCCGCCAGCCGATGGCGAAGTCCTGCAGGCCGTGGCTGTCGCGCAGCGCGGTCGGCAGCAGGATGATCACGCCGGTCACCACGACGAGGTAGACGGCATTCCAGATGAGGGCGACCGACATGTCGGACCGCTGCCCCCAGCGCAGCATCACCGCGTAGCAGGAGAAGCAGAAGGCGGAATAGAGCGCCAGAAGGGTGCCGACGAAGGCGCCGCCTCCGGCATTGCCGTAGAAGATGATCCCCATGCCCGCCAGCGCCACGCACATGGCGAACCATGTGATGGCGGGAATGCGCTCGCGCAGGATCCACACGCCGAGGATGGCGGACAGGAAGGGTGCCACGCCGGTCATGAACACGGCGTCGGCAACGGTGGTGTAGAACATGGCGATGATGAAAACGAGCCCGGCGGTGCCGATGGCCACGCCGGCAATCACCGCATTGACGCCCGCGTCGCGCGTCTTGGCCAGGAATTCGCCCCGGAAGCGCAGGCCAAGCCAGACCAGCATGCAGGCCAGCACCACCGCCGACCGGTAGAACACGATCTGCCAGGCATCGATGCCGTGGGTGAGGCGGACAAGGCCGCCTGCCATGCTCCAGCACGCGGCGCCGGCTGCTGCAAAGAGCACGCCCGCGCCATAGCTGAAGACTTTCTGGCTCATGCCGGCTTCGGCCGCTCCCGCACGGCGCTGAACATGGCGGAGACGATGAACACCATGAACACCGCCGCCATGGTGAAAGGTAGCCCGTCCGGCCCGAAGCCCGCAATGGACCAGCCGGCCGCGAGCGAGCCCACCAGCGCCCCCAGGCCCCACATGGTCGAGAAGGAAGCCGTGCCGGTGACCAGTTCATGGCCCGAGAAGCGCTCGCCCAGTTCCGCCAGTGCGACCGTGTAGATGCCTGCCGCGGTGGCGCCCATCACCGTCAGGACCGGCCACAGGGCCCAGGTGCCGAAGACGAAGGGCACGAGCAGCGAGCTCATGCCGCTCAGCACGCCACAGCCCACCATCACCCAGCGCTTGTTGAAATGGTCGGCGCACCAGCCGATGGGGAACTGCAGCACGGTGTTGCCGAGCACGAAGGCGGTGAGGGCCAGGGCGGCGGTCTCCTGGTCGAAGCCCTTCTTCACCGCATAGACCGGCAGGAAGCTGAGGTTCGCCGCATCGAGGATCGCGAACATGCCCACCGCGAAAAGCAGGATCGGCGCCTTCCTTGCGAAGGACAGGACGGAAAGGGGCGTCTCGTCCTCGCTGTCCACCTCCTCGTCCTTCACGAAGAAGATGGGAATGGTTGCCGCGAGAAGCATGGCCACGCCGACGGCGAAGGGCGTGATGCTGTCGATGCCGGTAAAGCTGATGATCGCCGGGCCGAAGCCGAAGCTCAGCGCGAAGATCGAGGTGTAGATTGCCAGGATGCGGGTGCGCCAGGGCCCTTCGGCAAATCGCACGATCCAGGCTTCGCTGATGGCGAAGAGGATCGACACGAAGAAGCCCTGCAGCAGCCTGAGCCCGAACCACCACCAGAAGACCGGAAAGAACGGATAGGAGATGATGACCGCCGCGGTGACGAGGCCCGAGCCGATCACCGCCCGCTTGGCGCCGAAGCGCCGCACCACATAGGGGATCACGAAGATCGACAGCACGATTCCGACGGGGTGCATCGCCGAGTTGATGCCGATCCACTGCGAAGGGATGCCGCGGCTCTCCATGATCAGCGAGAGCAGCGGGAACATCAGCCCGAAGGTGAAGCCGAACACGGTGATGGCGGCAACCGCCGCCAGCAGGTTGATGACGCGCTGCCTATCCATTGCGGATGTCCCGCACCAGCCTGCCGCCCGTCAGCCCGAGGCCCGCCAGCAGCAGCACGAAGAAGGCGGCGAGCGTGACCGGCATTGCATCAATGCCCACGAGGTCGATGGCGGCTCCCGCCACCGGCGGCCCGATGAGTCCGCCCACGCCCCACATGGTGGCCACCGCCGCCGTTCCTGCCATCAGGTCCGGGCCCTTGAAGGTGTCGCCCATGGTGGCGAGGCCCACGACGTAGGTGGCGAAGGCCATGGGTGCCAGCACCATCATGATCGGCCACACCGACCAGTGCCCGATGACGATGAGCAGGCTCAGCGACAGCACGACGGTGATGGCGGCCGAGAGATAGATGACGGCCTTGCGTGACCAGTGGTCGGCCAGCCAGCCGAGCGGATAGGAAAACAGGACGTTGCCGATGATGCCGATGCCAAGGAGCCGGCTCGCCACGGCGAGGTCCAGCCCGTTGCTGATGCCATAGATGGTGAAGAAGGCGATCAGCACATTGTCGAACAGCGTGGCGGCACCGATCGCATAGAGCAGCATGGGGGCGCGGCGCACGAAGCCGAAGAAGCTGCCGCCGCCGCCATGCTGCTGGAACTGCGCGTCGGAGACCTTGACGAAGGCCAGCGGCAGGGTGGCGAGCAGCACGCAGGCGATGCCGATGCCCCAGGGCAGGAAGCCGTCAATGCCGGTCCAGGGCAGGATCAGCGGCCCGGTGGCGAAGGTGACGGAGAGGAGTGAGGTATAGACCCCCATCACCCGGCCGCGGTTCTCGGCCGTTGCCGCCGAGAGGATCCACGCCTCGCTCACCACGAACAGGGCGCCTGTCGACAGGCCGAAGAAGAAGCGCAGCGGAAACCACATCCACACGGGAAGCGAACTGATGGCGGCGAGGCTCACCACCAGCACGCCGATGATGATGAGCACGATCCTCTTGGTGCCCACGCGCGCGATGATGCGCGGCAGGAAGGGGCCTGCCATCAGGATGCCGATCGGCCCCATGGCGGAGTTGAGCCCGATGGCCCAGGCCGGCCAGCCGCGCTCGTTCATCAGCAGGGGGATCAGCTGCAGCGTCAGGCCGAAGGCGATGTCGCAGGCGCCCACCGTCGCCAGGGCGGCGACGATGATTCCGGTGCGCGAAGTGCCTTCTGGGGTTGTCATGAAACCGGTTCTATTTGAACTTTCGTTCAACAAGCTCTAGAGGCCCGCACCGCGCCCGGCAAGGCGGTTGCACGGCCGGTGGGGCACAGCTATGCACTGCCGCCATGACACAGACCAAGACGCCACAGCCCGCGCAGCTCAAGGCCTTCATCATCCCCGTCACGCCGTTCCAGCAGAACTGCTCGCTCGTCTATGACGAGGCAAGCAAGGTGGGTGCCATCGTCGACCCCGGCGGCGACGTGCCGGTGATCCTCGAGGCCATCAGGCAGTCGGGCGTCAAGGTCGAGAAGATCCTGCTCACCCACGGCCACATCGACCATGCGGGCGGGGCGGCGGAGCTGAAGGAGAAGCTCGGCGTGCCGATCGAGGGTCCGCACGAGGAGGATACGTTCCTGCTCGACGATCTTGCGGCCAGCGGAGCGAAATATGGGTTCGAAGCCCGCCCGGTCAGGCCGGACCGCTGGCTGAAGGAAGGCGACACCGTCACCGTCGGTGGCCTCGCGTTCAGGATCTACGAGGCGCCGGGGCATACGCCGGGGTCGGTGGTGTTCTTCAACGAGGCCAACCGCTTCGCGCTGGTGGGCGACGTGCTGTTCCAGGGTTCGATCGGCCGCACCGATTTTCCGCGCGGCGACCATGCGGCGCTGATCCGCTCGATCAAGGAGAAGCTCTATCCGCTGGGCGATGACGTCGTCTGCCTGCCGGGCCATGGCCAGCCCTGCCAGATCGGCGTGGAACGGGAAACCAACCCGTTCCTCAACGAATAGCTAGGTCTTCATCTCGACGAGGCGGGAGTTCGACGCGAAGTAGGCGTCACCGGTGTTCTTGAACACGCCGCATTCGGGCAGGCCCTTGCCCCAGCTTTCGCAATACTGCGTGCCGTTGGCCGTCCACTTGCCCACGCCGCCGCCCTTGGCATCGTCCTGGAAGCTGAAGGTGCCATCGGCATTGTAGGTGACGAAGCCGTTGCCATCGGGCCTCGTGTACTGGAAGGTCTTGCCCGAGATCGCGGTGCGGATCTGCTCGGCGTTGAAATTGGTGATCGGCACCGGCGTCTTGTCGGTGGTGGCGGAGGTGCCACCATTGGTGATGCGCACGCCCTTGGGGCTGTTGGTGCAGGCGGCGAGCGCCAGGGCCAGCGACAGGACGGCGGCAGTGCGAAGGAAAGGGCGGTTCAAAATCGTTTGATCCTTGGGTTGGCCGCATGTGCCACAGGCAGCAGGGGCCTTCAAGTCATTTGGGCGAGAAGGCCGGGCAGGGCGCCCAGGCTGGCGATGCGGCGGAAGCGGGGCTCGGCCTCGGGTGCCTCCTCGTGCTCCAGTACCCAGGTCAGCTCATGCGGCACGTAGACGCCCCAGCTTCCCGCCCGGATGGCGGGGACGATATCGGATTTCAGCGAATTCCCCACCATCATCGCGCGCTCCGGCCCGTCGCCATGGCGGGAGAAGATGCGGCGGTAGGTATCGGGCGTCTTGTCGCTGACGATCTCGACGGCGGAGAAATAGTCGCCGAGGCCCGACTGGGCGAGCTTGCGCTCCTGGTCGAAGAGGTCGCCCTTGGTGATGAGCAGGATGCGGTAGCGGCCGGCCAGCTGGTCCAGCGTCTCCCTGGCGCCGGGCAGCGTCTCGACCGGGTTCTGCAGCATCTGGCGGCCAAAGCCGAGGATCTCCCCGATGACGGAGGCCGAGACCTGGCCATTCGTCACCTCCACCGCCGTCTCGATCATCGACAGGGTGAAGCCCTTCACGCCGAAGCCATAGAAGCGGAGGTTGCGGCGCTCAGCCTCGAGCAGCTTCGCCGAGATCACCTCATGCGCGCCGTGTTCCGAGAGCAGCTCGGTGAAGCGCTGCTCGGTGAGGCGGAAGAAGGTTTCGTTCTGCCACAGCGTGTCATCCGCATCGAAGCCGATGGTGCTGAGGCCGCTCACGTCTCAGGCGCCCCGCGACGGGCGCACGGTGACCGGGGTGCCGACGATCACCTGGTCGAAGAGTTCTGCGATGTCCTGGTTCAGCATGCGGATGCAACCCGATGACATGGCCTTGCCGATGGAGTTCGGCTCGTTGGTGCCATGGATGCGGTAGAGCGTATCCTGCCCGCCGGCATAAAGGTAGAGGGCGCGGGCACCGAGGGGGTTGTCCGGGCCGCCGGGCTGGCCGTTGACCCATTCGCGGGCGCGCGGGTCACGCTCCACCATCTCGCGCGGCGGCACCCAGCGCGGCCAGCGCCGCTTCATGCCGATCTGGGCATGGCCCTCCCAGGCGAAGCCGGCGCGGCCCACGCCCACGCCGTAGCGCATGGCCGAGCCATAGGCGAGCACGTGGTAGAGGAAGCGGTTGTCGGGGTCGACGACCAGTGTGCCCGGCTCCTCCGGCCCGTCGAACTCCACCATCTGGCGGCGGAACTGCTTCTTGATCTTGCGGTCGGGGATGACCGGCACGGGAAAGTCGATGGGGCTTTCGGCCGGGGGCAGCAGCGCGGGGTCGAAGAGTTCGCCACCAGTGTCGCCCGCTTCCATGCCGCCGCCGAAGGGGTCTGCCTCGTTGCCGTAGGACTGGGCGGAGGCGGTCCTGCCGCCGAGGCCGAGTGCGAGCGAGGACAGAAGCAGGCGGCGGCGCGACAGGCGCGAAATCATCAACTCAACCCCAGAAAATCACAAGCCGTGAGGCCAAGCCTATCCCGCGCCGCAAGGGCATCACTTGGGTGAGCCTGTGGCCCAAATGTGGCGGGAGCCAGCCTTGCGGCCAGCGCCTAGCCGGCGGGCGAGAACACGGCCTTGCCGGCCTGGTAGGTGTTGGGCGTGGTGCCGCGCGAGAAGGGATAGCAGCTCATCGGCACGCCACCCGGCAGCCAGGGCGGCGAGGGATCGAAGCTCTCGCAGAGCTGGCCGTCCTTGGTCATCCACTTGCCCTTGGTGCGGCCCTTGCCGTCCACCTCGACGAGCGAGGAGCCGTCCTCGGCATAAAGCGTGGTGCCGGTGTTGTTGGGGCCCTGGAAGCGCCAGCTCTTGCCGGCAAGGGTCGAGCGGATCTCGGCCGCGGTCATGACGGAGGGAACATCGGTGGTGCTGGACTTGTCGCCGCCCGGAAAGCTCGAGCAGCCCGCCAGCGCCAGGGCCACCAGCGCAACCGCCGCCAGCCCGCGTCCATCCTTCACCCAGAACTGCATCCGATGATCCCCAAAATTGCCCCAACGGGCCTTACATACACAATCGCGGCGGGCAAGAATAGGCACCCGCGGACAATCACCCGCTAGACCTTGAAAACGCGGCAGGATTTTGGCGGAGGGGCGCCGCCCTCAGCCCTTGCGGCCCGCGCCGGACTTCTTGCCGCCGCCATCCTGCTTGTTGACGGTGGCCCAGGCCCGCTTCTCCGCCTCCTGTTCCGAGACGCCCTTCTTCGCGTAGCCTTCCTCGATGTGCTCCGCCTTGCGCTTCTGCTTGTCGGTATAGGCCGACTTGTCGCCCTTGGGCATGGCTGCCTCCTGCGTGATGAGAGGGACGGAAACGGCAGGCGCGGCATGCGGGTTCCGGCAGGAAAGGGGGCATCGGGTCCCCCACCCCTGACCCCTCCCCACAAGGGGGAGGGGAACGAGGAACGGGCGCATCAGAACTCTGTGCCCTCCCCCTTGTGGGGAGGGGAAGGGGTGGGGGTCGTGCCGCTGGCAAACTGAAGGAAAGCTGGGCCCCGGCCTTCGCCGGGGTGACGAAGCGAGGGAAACTCACCGCCATTGCCCCCGCCACCGCGCATCAATACACTCCCTCCGCGTGCAGCAGGGGGCAGGGCGATGGGCGAGTCACGGGCGACACTGAAACAGGCCGTTCTCGCGGCGCTGGGCTACATCGCGATCATGGCGGTGGGCATGTTCACCACCGGCCATGTCTTCGGCTATGAATACGGCACCACCGAAATGGTTCTTGTGCTGGCCCCCTTCGAGGTGGCGCTGAGCCTCTATGCCATCGTCATGGCGCGGCGGCTCTTCGGCGGCTGGGACTGTGGCTTCCACCCGCTGGACGCGCGCGGCCTCGCCTGGATGGTGCCGAGCTTCGCCGTCATCGCGGCGCTCTTCTTGGCACTCTTCGCCACCGGCACCCCCACCGTCTCGCTGGTGGCGCTGGTGCTCGTCGCCACCAACCTGCTGATCGGCTTCTCGGAGGAGCTGATGTTCCGCGGCGTGGCGCTGCGCGGCGCGCTCACCGCCCTCTCCACCGGCAAGGCCATCCTGCTCTCCTCGGTCCTCTTCGCGCTGCTCCATGCGGTGAACGTGCTGGCGCTGATGCCGGTGGAGGCGATGGTCCAGCAGCTGGGCCTCACCTTCGTCTTCGGCTTCGCCATGGCCTGCTTCGCCCTGCGCGCCAACAGCCTCCTGCCCGTCATCGCCTTCCACATCCTGTGGGACATGGTGCAGTTCCTCGGCGGCCTGTGGCAGGCGGATTTCGGCAACCTTGTCATCATCGGCATCATCGTCAGCCCGGTGGTGGCGGCGGGGTTGTGGTGGGCGGTGTTGCGGAAGAGGGAGCAGGGGCGGGCGGCCTAGCTGTCCTTCCGCAGAACAACACCCCTGATGCCGTCACCCCGGCGAAGGCCGGGGTCCCGCTTTGGGCAGCCGACTGAAATGCTTTACATGAAAGATGTCGTATAAAAATATTTGACTTTATCAGCCGCGACCCACATCTGCGTTGCGATGATGTGGCGACTTCCGCACCTCATAGATTTGTCTCCCTTCGCGTGCGCCCATCTGTCATGGGCGTTGCTGCTCATCGCTCTTTTCGCGATGCTGGAGTGGGCGCGCGACCTCAATCTGGCAATTGTCTACTTCTTTTCCTGCGTCGGCTACTTCCTTTACAAGCATCATTCACACTACAAGTTTCTCAGCCTTACTGGATCATCGACGTCATCCTCGGCTTGGGCGCGACCTACATTTTCATAAGGTTTATCTGGAACGTATGACCTGACACGCAGCCAAGAGAGAACACCGCATGCCCCACTGGCCCCTGCACCCCATCAATGCCCGCGGCCAGATCGCACCGCATGAAGCGGCGATCCGTCATTTGGTGGCGGTCGGATGGCAGCCTTCGCCGCATCCCTGACGCCAATTTTTTGTGAAATTATTGAAATAGAATGAATAATAAATCGAGTAAGACTAAGTGGAAGACAAACAAAATCACTTCGATATCTGGTTTTGGCTCGGATTGCTTGCAGGTGTGAGCTTAGCCGCGATTCTGTTCACGTCACCACTTGAGGCCACGTTCCATAAGTGGTTGCAGCAATATCAGACATTAGTGAGTGCTGTACTCGCTCTTTCAGCCGCATGGTTTACCGTTAAGGCGGCGCGTCTACAGATAGAGCACGCAATGCACTTGGAGGATGCGAAGAATAATCAGAGACTGCTAGCCGCACGAACCCTTATCCCATTCGCACTGAGCGATATTGAGGTGTTTTGTACAACTTCACTCGAAAGACTCTATGAGATTGAGGCGTGGCGCGATACTGGTCCCGCATTCGCTACTCCTATTGGACAGACCCGATTTGTGATGGCGCAATTGCCAGAATCGGCCTTCCAGAAGTTAAGAGACGTTGTCGAAGTAGCTCCTTTGGACGTATCTATTGAGCTGGGACGTCTGCTCTCAAGTATTCAGATTTCTACATCGCGATTGGCTGACCTAGAGAAATGGGTGATAAACGCCGCTCTCACCGAGAGCGAAGAAAGCATATTGTATGAGCGCATGGTCGACTTGTTCAGGATAAGCGCTCGCGCGCATCGATTTTATGGATACGGCAGACTTATCACAAACAAAGTGCGGACAGGTGAATTGCAACGAGATGAAATTCTCGACGCTCTAGCTGTTCTCAGACGAACCTCTTCTCCGAGAATGCTGACCAAAAAGATCGAGTCTTTTCCAACTGAGACTTGATCTTATCATCTTCCTCTTACTCTTTGGCTGCCGCCAGTTCTGCCGCTTCAGTCTGCCAGCGGGCGGGTCTTGCCTGCGTGGTGGCTGGCCAGGGCCTCGTCCGCCAGACTGTCGAGGCGGCCGGACTCGGCGTCGGACTCGAGCTGCTTGTCCCACAGCTCGGCCTGGTATTCGGCGAACCACTGGGCGAGTTTCGCCACCTCGCCGGGGGTGAGGCTGGCGATGTCCTGTTCGATTTTCTCGAGCTTGGTCATGGGGGGAGAATAGCACGGAGGGGGAGGGGTTTCGACCGGGCTTGCGGATCGAGACCCTTGGCTCGAGGCTTGTGCGTCAACCCAGCAACGTGCCGTCACCCCGGCGAAGGCCGGGGTCCAGCTTCGGGCGGTCGTCACGCGGACAGCTGGATCCCGGCCTTCGCCGGGATGACGGTCTTGGGGTCGCCGGGATGACGGGTGTAGATGGGACGGCGGTCGTGGGGAAGAGCAGCAAAATCTACCTCTTCTTCTTCGGCCCCCGATACGCCCGCGTCCCCGGCTTGCCCGCCGTCGAGCTCGCCTTGCGGTCCCCCTTCGGCTGCGGCCAGCTTGCTGTTGCGTCCTTGATGTTGCTCTGGCGCACCGTGGGGTCGTCGATGACGGCCAGTTCCACGGCCTTCAGGCGTTTCACCTCGTCGCGCAGGCGGGCGGCTTCCTCGAACTCCAAATTCGCGGCGGCTTCGCGCATTTTCTTTTCGAGGTCGGCCAGGACCTTTTCGAGGTTGTGGCCGATGAGCGGGCCGTCGTCGAGGAGGCCCGCGTCGGCGCGGACGTGGTCCTGTTCGTAGACGCTCTTCAGGATGTCGCCGATGTTCTTCTTCACACTCTGCGGGGTGATGCCGTTGGCCTCGTTATAGGCGACCTGCTTCTCGCGGCGGCGGTTGGTTTCCGCGATGGCGCGTTCCATCGAGCCCGTCATCTGGTCGGCATAGAGGATCACCTTGCCGTCGACGTTGCGTGCGGCGCGGCCGATGGTCTGGATCAGGGACGTCTCGGAGCGCAGGAAGCCTTCCTTGTCGGCGTCGAGGATGGCGACGAGGGCGCATTCCGGAATGTCCAGGCCCTCGCGCAGCAGGTTGATGCCGATCAGCACGTCGAAGGCGCCGAGCCTGAGGTCGCGGATGATCTCGATCCGCTCCAGCGTGTCGATGTCGGAATGCATGTAGCGCACACGGATGCCCTGTTCATGCATGTATTCCGTCAGGTCCTCCGCCATGCGCTTGGTGAGCGTGGTGACGAGGATGCGGTAGCCCTTGAGCGCCGTCTCGCGGCACTCGGCCACGAGGTCGTCCACCTGGTCCTTGACCGGGCGGATGATGACCGGCGGGTCGATGAGGCCGGTGGGGCGGATCACCTGCTCGGCGAAGACGCCGCCGGTCTGCTCCATCTCCCACTTGCCGGGCGTGGCGGAGACGCAGACGGTCTGCGGGCGCATCGCGTCCCACTCCTCGAAGCGCAAGGGGCGGTTGTCGATGCAGGAGGGCAGGCGGAAGCCATATTCGGCCAGCGTGGCCTTGCGGTTTAAGTCGCCGCGGAACATGCCGCCGATCTGCGGGATCGTCACATGGCTCTCGTCGATGAAGACCAGCGCATTGTCGGGGAGATATTCGAAGAGCGTGGGCGGCGGCTCGCCGGGCTTTCGCCCGGTCAGGTAGCGCGAATAGTTCTCGATGCCCGCGCAGCTGCCGGTGGCCATCATCATCTCGATGTCGAACATGGTGCGCTGCTCGAGGCGCTGGGCCTCCAGCAACCGGCCGGCGCTGTTGAACTCGTTGAGGCGGATGCGCAGGTCGTTCTTGATGCGGGCGACGGCCTGTTCCAGCGTGGGCTTGGGCGTCACGTAATGCGAGTTGGAATAGACCTTGATCTGCTCCAGCTCCGCCATCTTCTGGCCGGTGAGCGGGTCGAACTCGGAGATCGACTCCACCTCGTCGCCGAACAGCGAGATGCGCCAGGCGCGGTCCTCGAAGTGGGACGGGAAGAGCTCGATCGTGTCGCCGCGCACCCGGAAGGTGCCGCGCACGAAATTCCCGTCATTGCGCTTGTAGTGGAGCGCCACGAGGTCGGCCAGCAGCTGGCGCTGCGGCGTGCGGTCGCCCTTCTTCAGCTGGAAGGCCATGGCCGAATAGGTCTCGACGTCGCCGATGCCGTAGATGCAGGAGACCGAAGCGACCACCACCACGTCGTCGCGTTCCAAGAGCGAGCGCGTGGCCGAGTGGCGCATGCGGTCGATCTGCTCGTTGATGGCGGATTCCTTCTCGATATAGGTGTCGCTGCGCGGCACATAGGCCTCGGGCGTGTAGTAGTCGTAGTAGGAGACGAAATACTCCACCGCGTTCTCGGGGAAGAAGCTCTGGAACTCGCCATAGAGCTGGGCGGCCAGCGTCTTGTTGGGGGCGAGGATGAGGGCCGGGCGCTGCGTCTCCTCGATCACCTTGGCCATGGTGAAGGTCTTGCCGGAGCCGGTGACGCCGAGGAGCACCTGGTCGCGCTCCATCTGGGCCACGCCATTGACCAGCTCGCGGATGGCGGTCGGCTGGTCGCCGCGCGGCTCGAATTCCGAGACGATCTTCAGGCGGCGGCCGCCATCGGACTTCGGTGGCTTCGGCGGCTTGACGGGGGTGAAGCTCGACAGCGGCACGAATTCCGGCCGCAGGGGGCCGAGGCCCCCGGTGATGGACTCGGCGGAGTCGAGATCGAGCGGCTGCGGCGCTTCCGCGAAGCCGCCTTCCTGGCGTGAATGTCCCATGATGGGGGGAATATAGGGCGGGGGAGGGGAATCGGGAAGGGCGGATGAGGGCCCGTCCTACCGCTTCGCCCGCTCGCTGCCGTTGGCCTCGCGCTCGAGATATTCCGCCGTCAGCGGGTCGATGCTGGAGGAGAGCCACTGCGCCATGTCCTCCTCCTCGCGCAGGTTCTCGCGCAGGATGCGGGTGGTTTCGACGTCGCCCAGCGCGGCGGCGGCGGCGATGAGGATGCGGTAGGCGCCGATCTCGTAATGCTCGAAGGCATAGCCGGCGAGCAGGCCCTTCATCACCTCGTCGCCCGCCATGGAGCCCATCAGCCCCTGCGCCAGGGTGGCGAGGCTCGCCACCGTGTCCTTGAGCGCGGAGGTGGAGCCGCCGAGGCGGCCGATGGCATCGTCCAGGCGCTGCGCCTGGTGCTGGGTTTCCTTCAGGTGCTGGGCGATGCGCTTTCTCAGATGCGGGTAATGCTCGATGCGGCTTTCCATGCCGGAGAGCATGGTCTCGGCCTGTCTTTCCATGGCATGGGCGTCGCGCAGCCACTGCATGAGGCGTTCGTCGGTTTCCTGTCGGTCGTCGGCCATGGCACATCCTCCGGTTTGGTCCGGTGCGGAACGGCGGCGGGGTGCGATGGTTCCGCCAATAGCCAAAGCCCGCGTCTTCTGGCATGAGTGCGGGCCATGAAACAGCTTGCTCCCGCCCTGCTTGGACTGCTGCTCGCCGCCGCGCCCGCCGCGGCCGACGGCACGCTGGTGCCCGCCGCGCAGGCGCTTGCCGAGCTGCGCGCGGCGCTGGGCAAGCAGATCGACGTGCGCTTCTCCGAGGCCTTCGTGAAGGACCACCTGGCGAAGGCGGATTTCGACGGCGTCACCGTCTATGGCGTCAGCGCCGAAAGCCTGTGCCTCTATGGCCAGGACAAGGGACTGGAGGCGGGCGACCCGAAACTCGCCGCACTCGCCTCGCCCGATGGCGGCGGCGATGTCTGCGTGCCGCTGGCCGATGTCAGCGTGCGGGTGGCCCCGCATGAGCCGGTCGAGGGCGCCTCGCCGGTGCCGTTCTATTCAACCGACAGGGCGGCCTGCAACTGGGTGTGGCGCCAGGGCAGCGACCTCGGCCTGTGGACCGAGACCTGCAAGTTCGACACCGGGCTGTGGGGCGTCACCTACAACGAGCGGGACAATCTCTTCGCGCTGCGGGTGGATGACGGCGAGCCCTATACCGTGCTGCAGGAATTCCGCGAGCCGGGCGGCCCGCCCGCCCTCCTCGACACGCTCAAGCAACAGGGCCTCGTGCTCGATGACCCCCAGTGCCAGATGGCGCAGGTCAATGACCAGCCCGCGCCCGCCGGCTGGACCGCCTGGCAGGTGGTTCCCACCGGCAGGATGAAGGAGGACTTCGATCGGCAGGTGCAGGAGGAAATTCCGGATCCGCCCTGCGGCCGGCTGGGCTATGCGGTCGACTCGGTCGGCTTCTTCATGGTGAAGGACGGCGCGCCGGACCGCATCCTCTATGCCAATCTCGGCCAGGACGGCACCATGATCGACCTCGCCTCCATCCGCTTCAAGTAACAGCAGAAGTCCCCTGATGCCCGCCCTGACCTCGCCCTACGTGCTGCCCATCCTGATGCTCGTCGCATCCAACGTGTTCATGACCTTCGCCTGGTATGGCCACCTGCACTACACCAACAAGCCGCTGTGGGCGGCGGTGATCGCCAGCTGGGGCATCGCCTTCTTCGAATACTGGCTCGCCGTGCCCGCGAACCGCATCGGCTTCGAGGTCTATAACGCGGCCGAGCTCAAGACCATCCAGGAGGTCATCACCTTCGTCGTCTTCTCGGTGTTCTCGGTCTTCTATCTTGGGCAGGCGATCACCGTGAACCATGCCATCGGCTTCGCGCTGATCTGTGCCGGCGCCTTCTTCGTGTTCCGCGGATGAACTACCGCCACGCCTATCACGCCGGCAACCACGCCGACGTGCTGAAGCACGCGGTGCTGGCGCGCCTGATGGTGCACATGGCGAAGAAGGACAAGCCCTTCCGCGTCATCGATGCGCATGCCGGCATCGGGCTCTATGACCTCTCCGGCATCGAGGCGGGCAAGACCGGCGAATGGGAGGGCGGCGTCGGCAAGCTGGCCGATCCCTTCGATGCCGAGGTCGAAGCGCTGCTGACGCCCTATCGCGAGGTGATCGCGGCGCTCAACCCGGCAGGTGGCCTGCGCCATTACCCGGGCTCGCCCGAACTGGCGCTGCGCCTGATGCGGCCCCAGGACCGGCTCATCGCCAACGAGCTTCACCCGCAGGATGCCATCGCGCTGGAGCGTGAATACCTCCGCGACCCGCGCTGCGACGTGACCTCGATGGATGCCGAGACCTGCCTCAAGGCCAAGCTGCCGCCGCCGGAGCGCCGCGGCCTCATCCTCATCGACCCGCCCTATGAGGTGAAGAACGAGGCGGAGAAGACGGTGCGTATGCTGGGCCATGGCATCCGCCGCTTCCTGCAGGGCGTCTTCGTCGTTTGGTATCCGCTGAAGGCCGATGCCACGGCCGAGACGATCCTTGCCGGCATCCGCGAGATCGGCCTGCCCGGCACGCTGAAGGTGGAACTCCGCGTGCGCGAAGCCTTCGGCGCCGGCGGACTGGCGGGCTCCGGCCTCGCCATCCTCAACGCGCCATGGAAGCTCGACAGGGAGCTCGAGATCCTGGTTCCCGCACTGGCGCAGCGCCTCGGCCTCGGCAACTGGGGCAAGGGCGAGGTCTCCTGGATCAATAAGCCTACTTGAGATTGCTGGCGCCGCCGCATTTCCCGAGGCATCACGGGACATGGCGCTAGGCCTGTGCGGGCACCCATGCTTATCTGCGCGCCTTGTCCAGGCTGCCGCAGAGCAGCCGGTTCCCGGGGGTGAGTGACTGATGGCGAAGCGGCCTTCCTACCTGCAATTTGCGAATGACGAGACGCCGCCGCCGCTCTCCACCGCCATCCTGGCCTTCCAGCATTCGGCCATCGTCCTCATCAATCTCGTCTATGTGGTGATCATCACCAAGGCGCTGAACCTTTCGGCGGCAGACCAGTTCGCCATGCTGTCGACGACGCTGCTGGTCTGCGGCCTGGGCACGCTGCTGCAGGCGAAATTCGCCTCGAAACTGCTGATCGTGTTCCACCCCAACCCGATCTACATCCCGCTCGCCATTGCCGCGGGGCTGACGGCGGGGCCGGGCGGCATCGCGGTGCTCCTGCTCACGGCCGGCATCGTGCAGTTCGTCTTCGGCTCGCTGGTGCGGCGGCTGCGCGTGTTCTTCCCGCCGGAAGTCTGCGGCGTGGTGGTCATCATGCTCGGCGTATCGCTGCTGCCGGGCACGCTGCGCGGCATCGTCACCCAGTCGGTGGACAAGAGCTTCCTGCATGTCGAGAACGCGGGCCTGGTGGTGGCGCTGGTGACGCTCGCGGTGGCCTCGGCCGGATCGGTTTGGCTCAAGGGCATGGCGCGCTTCTTCTCGCTCCTTCTGGGCTGCGTGGCCGGCATGATCGTGGCCTATGCGCTGGGCGTTTGGCAGCCGGGCGACGCGAAGACGGGACTGGACGTTCCGGCCTTTGCGCTGCCGTCCATCCACCTGCCCGGCCTCACCTTCGACATGGGGCTGGTCTATCTCGCGGTGGTGGCGGCATTGGTCAACGTCGTTGACGAGTTGGGCGTGCTGATCGGCACCGAGCGGCTGGACGATGCCGACTGGCGGCGGCCCAACTTCACCACCATGTCGAAGGGCCTGCAGGCCTCGGGCGTTTTCACCGCGCTCTCGGGCCTGCTCGGCGGCACGGCGGTTGGCATGTCATCGGCGAACCTCACGCTCGCCTATGCCACCGGCGTCACGTCGCGCGCCGTCGCCATGGCGGCGGGCGGACTGCTGATGGCCGTCGCCTTCGTGCCGCTGGCGCTGAAGCACGTGCTGTCGCTGCCGGATGCCGTCGTGGCAGGCATCCTGTTCTATGCGGCGTGCTATTTCATCGTGTCGGGTGCGGAGCTTGCGCTGTCACGCATGCTCTCGCCGCGGCGCGCGCTGGTGATCGGGCTGTCGGTCGGCGCAGGTGTGCTGCTGCAATCGGTGCCCGCCCTCACCACGCGCTTCGCCGGAACGTCCATTGAGCATGTGCTGGCGCCCATGACCTTCGCCACCATTGTGGCGATCGTGCTGAACCTCGTCATGCGCATCGGCATCCGCCAGCAGGAGAGGATGGTCTTCAGCGCCGCGGGCGAGGACAGCGATGCCGACGAGATCATGCAGACCCTGGGCGAGCGCTGGGGCATGCACCGCCAGACGGGTGCGCGCGCCGCTGCCGCGATGCGCGAGACGCTCGACCTGCTGGGCGGCATTGCCAAGGGCCCGATCGACTGCACCATCTCCTATAACGAGCTCGTGCTGGCGATGCGCTTCGTCTATGACGGCCGCCCGCTGGTGCTGCCGGGCAGGGCGCCCGACATCGATGAGCTCACCGACAGCCCCGACGGCGTCCTGCGCATGGGCGGCTGGATCCTGCGCAAGCTGTCGGACTATTCGACGGTCGCGCAGTCGGGCGGCAGGCAGCAGGTGCAGCTGGCCTTCGAGTGCTGATCGCGCGGAACGTGAAGTTCACGCTCCTTATGCGCATTCATGGCGAAACTTGCATGTGATAAGCAGGAGGCTGCTTTCAGGGAGGCTGGGATGGGCTTGCTTCGCGACCGACTTGCCGTTGTGCTGTGCCTGAGTGCCCTTGCTGCTGCGGCGCCCGCCGCGCTGGCCGGGCCCGGTGCCGAACTTGCCATCGGCAAGTTCGATGCGCCGGTCGCCGTGCGGGATACCGCGACGGGGGCGACCTACAACCTGTTCATCGAGGCGCGCGAGAAGGACCCGGGCGGTGGCGGCGACCTCACGCTGCTCATCTCCGACAGCCCGGCGAACCTCTGCTCGGTGCATGGGCCGACGCCCGAGTCGCTGGCGGGAAGCGCCTTCGCGTATGGCAGCGGCAACGAGGACTATGCCTTCGAGTGCGGCACGGCCTATGGCCAGACGGTCAGCATCAATGGTTGCAAGGCCACCGTGCAGGCGCACGGCTTCGTGCACCAGGACAGGCCGCTCACCAATTTCCTTGGCATGACCACGATCGACGTGGCGCTGTCCAAGGCCAATGGCGTCTACAAGGTCAATATCCGGTACTGGACGCCGGGCGGCGTCCGCAAGATCGCGGGATCGCTGCCGCCCGGGGCCTATCGCCAATGGGCAAGTTGCCCCTGAGCAGGCCCGGGGGCGGCTGCGCCGGCTGTCAGTGGCCGGCGTTGATCGCTGCGTTCAGCTCCTGGTACTCTTCGCAGGTGGTGCCGCAGCTCTTCGCAATCGCCTCGAGCTGCGCCATGGCGAGGTCGACGCGGCCGGCGGCGAGATAGCCTTCGCCCAGATATTCGCGCGCCAGGTTGAAGTTGGGGTCGATGGCGAGCGCCTTCTGGTAATATGTGATGCCGATGTCGAGGCGGCCGGCCTTGCGGTTGGAGTAACCAAGGTAGTTCAGCACCCGCGGGTCCTGCTGGTCCTGGATGGTCGAGAGCACCGCGATGGCCCAGTCATAGCGGGCTTCCTTGGCGAGCGCGCGGCCCTGCTGGTAGAGCTCCTCGTCCGGCAGCACGCCGGACTGGGCCTTCACGCATTTCTTGGACTTCTTGTTCCAAACCTGGCCGGTCTTGCAATTCTTGGCGGCGGGCGAGGCGTTGGCGCCGCTGCCGCTGGCCCCGTTGCTGCTGCCGCTGCTCTTGCCGCCACTGCTGCTGCCCCCGCTGCTGCTGCCGCCGCTGCCGCCGCCACCGCCGTCGCCGCCGCCTGCGGCATAGGCGGGCGCTGCAATCGCAAGAAGAACCGTCAGGGCAAGCGGAACGAGACGTGACATGGAATCCTCCCGGGTTTTGGGTCCTGCTCCTGATACGCAGGCGAAGGCCGTGCCATTCCACACGATTTGGTGATCAGGCCGGCCGGTCCGGCGCCCAGCGGTAGATCCACTCGAGCCGCCCCAGCGCATAGGAAGGGCCGGCCAGCCGGAGCGCCAGGTTGCGCCCCGCCGCCAGCACCCCGGAGGCATGGTAGATGCGGCTCATGCCGCGCGACTGTTCCTGCACCCGGGCGGTGCGCTCGCGCCGCTGGGCTTCATAGGCGCGGAAGGCCTGGGCCACGTCCGGCGTGCGGGCCGCCTCGCGCGCCATGACGACGGCGTCCTCCAGCGCCATCACCGCGCCCTGGGCGAGGAAGGGCAGGGTGGCATGGGCGGCATCGCCCAGCAGCGCCACGCGACCCTTGCACCAGTGCGGCAAGGGCGAGAGGTCGGCGCCGGGCCAGCGCGTCCAGGTGGCGGGAGCCGCCAGCAGCAGGCTCAGTTCCTCGCACACCGAGGACAGGCGCCGCGCGACCTCGCCGGAGGGAGCCTGGGTCTTCCAGCCGTCGTCCGGCAGCGTGCCGTCGACCGCCACGACCACGTTGAAGTTGCGCCAGTTCGAGACGGGGTAATGCACCACGTGGGCGCCGGGGCAGACCCACAGGGTGACGCAGTCGGCCTCGATCTCCGGCGGCACGCGGTTGAGCGGCATGAGGCCGCGATAAAGGATCACGCCACGCGGCGTCGGCTGGATATCGCCCGCCACCGCGGCGCGCAGGCCTGAGCGGATGCCGTCTGCCGCCACCACGGCCGCACCCCGGGCAGAGGCGCCATCGGCGAAGTGGAGCTCGGTGGCAGCGCCGGTGTCAGCGACTGCCGTGGCGCGCTTGCCGGGGTTGAGCTCGATGGCAAAATTGCGCCTGGCGGCGGCCAGCAGGCCGGCCAGCAGGTCGGCCCGGTGGCAGACGCGGTAGGGTGCTCCGAAACGCTCCTCGAAGGTCTTGCCCAGCCGGATGCGCTGCAGGAGGGCACCCGACAGGCCGTCCCGCATGTGGATTTCGGAGGGGATGACGCAGGCGGGCTCCACCGCATCCCAGGCGCCCAGCGCCTTCAGCGCGCGCACGCCGTTGGGCGACATCTGGAGGCCGGCGCCGATTTCCTCGAAGGCCTGGGCCTGTTCGAACAGGCGCACGGCCCGGCCGTGGCGGGCCAGCCCCAGGGCTGCCGCCAGTCCGCCGATGCCGCCGCCGGCGATGAGGATGGGATGGTCGTCCATGGCCGCCTTTTAGCTCAATCCGCGGCCTGTTGAAGTGCGGCGGATTGAGGCTTGCCCCCGGGCCCGGCAGAGCCTATTCAGCCCGAAAAATCGAAAGGTTACCGCCATGGGCTTCATCTCCGATTCGCTGAACCGCATCCAGCCGTCCGCCACCATCGCCATCTCCAACAAGGCGATGCAGCTGAAGGCCGAGGGCAAGAACGTGATCGGCCTGGCGGCGGGCGAGCCCGACTTCGACACGCCGCAGAACATCAAGGACGCGGCCATCAAGGCGATCCAGGCGGGCAAGACCAAGTACACGCCGGTTGACGGCATTCCCGAACTCAAGAAGGCGATCGTCGACAAGTTCAAGCGCGAGAACAGCCTGGACTACAAGGTCTCCCAGGTCTCGGTG
This sequence comes from Aestuariivirga litoralis, assembly GCF_003234965.1. Classification (GTDB taxonomy): domain Bacteria; phylum Pseudomonadota; class Alphaproteobacteria; order Rhizobiales; family Aestuariivirgaceae; genus Aestuariivirga; species Aestuariivirga litoralis. The sequence continues at coordinate 137,421 of NZ_QKVK01000001.1, read as the reverse complement.
GGCTCGGGCGGCAAGCAGGTGCTGTTCAACGCGCTGATGGCCACCGTGAACCCCGGCGACGAGGTGATCGTGCCCGCCCCTTACTGGGTGAGCTACCCCGACATCGTGATGCTGGCGGGCGGCACGCCGGTCTTCGTCGAAGGCAAGGTCGAGAACGGCTTCAAGCTGCAGGCGGCCGACCTCGAGAAGGCGATCACGCCGAAGACCAAGTGGCTGATCCTCAATTCGCCGTCGAACCCGTCCGGTGCGGCCTACTCGCGCGCCGAGCTGAAGGCCCTGACCGACGTGCTGCTGAAGCACCCGCATGTGTGGGTGCTCTCCGACGACATGTACGAGCACCTCGTCTATGACGATTTCGAATTCACCACGCCGGCGCAGGTGGAGCCGAAGCTCTATGACCGCACGCTGACCATGAACGGCGTCTCCAAGTCCTATTGCATGACGGGCTGGCGCATCGGCTATGGCGCGGGGCCGGAGCAGCTGATCAAGGCGATGAGCAAGCTGCAGTCGCAGTCGACGTCGAACCCGTCCTCCATCGCGCAGTGGGCGGCGGTCGAGGCGCTGAACGGGCCGCAGGACTTCATCGCCAGCAACAACGAGGTGTTCAAGCAGCGCCGCGACCTCGTGGTCTCGATGCTGAACCAGGCCAAGGGCCTCAACTGCCCCACACCGGAAGGTGCCTTCTATGTCTATCCGTCCTGCTTGGGCTGCATCGGCAAGACCGCACCCTCGGGCAACGTCATCCGCAACGACGAGGATTTCGTGACCGAGCTCCTTGCGGCGGAAGGTGTCGCCGCGGTGCACGGCGCGGCCTTCGGCATGTCGCCGTTCTTCCGGATTTCATATGCGACCGCGACCGAGACGCTGGAGGACGCCTGCAAGCGCATCCAGCGCTTCTGCGGCAACCTGCGCTGAGGAGACAACGCGATGAACATGTATGATGCCTCGGTTCCCGTCTTCGTCCACTTCCTGCGCTCGCTCTCGGTGATCCTGAAGAAGGCGGAAGTGCATTGCACGGCGAAGAAGATCGATCCGTCGGTGATCCTCTCGGCGCGGCTCTTCCCCGACATGTTCCCGCTGACCCGCCAGGTGCAGATCGCCTCGGACGCCGCCAAGGGCGCCGGCGCGAGGCTCACCGGCATGGCCGTGCCGAGCTGGGCGGACGAGGAAAGGAGCTTCGAGGAACTGCAGGCCCGAATCGCCCGCACCATCGCCTTCCTGTCGGACTTGAAGGCGGAACAGTTCGACGGGGCGGAAACCCGCGAGATCTCGCTCAAGGCGGGTGGGCGCGAGTTGAATTTCAAGGGTTTCGCCTATCTCGAGACCTGGGCGAAACCCAACTTCTACTTCCACGTCACCACCGCCTATGCCATTCTCCGCCACAACGGAATCGAGTTAGGCAAGCCGGATTTCCTGGCGGGCGGTCAGTAACCACGCGTGAAGCGAACATCCCACAAAGGACGAAAACCATGAAGAAGATTGCTGCCTCGCTCCTGGCCCTTGGCCTCCTCACCCTGCCGGCGCATGCCGACGGCGGCGTGAAGCTCGGCATGCTGGTGTGCGACGTGTCGGGCTCGATCGGGCTGATCCTCGGCGGCACGGAATCCGCAAGCTGCACCTTCCAGGGCCCCAACGGCACCGAGTATTACAAGGGCCGCATCACCCAGGTCGGCCTCGACATCGGCGTCACGGCCGGCGCCATCATGTCCTGGGCGGTCTTTGCGCCGGGCCAGGTGGGCAAGGGCGCGCTGGCGGGCACCTATGCCGGCGCCACGGCGGATGCTTCCTTCGCGGTCGGCCTCGGCGCCAATGTGCTGGTCGGCGGCTCGCAGCAGTCGATCGCGCTGCAGCCGGTCAGCGTCGAGGGCCAGGCCGGCGTGAACGTCGCCGCGGGCCTCGCCTCGTTCAAGCTGGAATACGTTCCCTGATCTGCCGGAAATGGCGGTTAACCGTGTGGATTAACTGCCATTTCCGCTGACCCTACCGGGCCGGTCCAATTCCTGACACAATATCGGCCTCTAGCCTGCACCGTCCAATAGGAGACTTAAGAATATGAAGAAACTGGCCATTGCGGCTCTTCTCACCCTCGGCCTCGCGGCCTCGCCCGCCTTCGCCAAGACCACCGGCGTCAAGATCGGCGTGCTGAACTGCGACGTGTCGGCCGGCGTGGGCATGATCCTCGCCTCGTCCAAGACGGTGAAGTGCACCTTCGACCGCGCTGTGGGCGGCAAGGAATACTACAAGGGCACCATCGAGAAGCTCGGTGTCGACATCGGCTTCACCGGCAAGGGCGTGATGTCCTGGGTCGTCTTCGCCCCGGGCCAGATCGCCAAGGGCGCGCTGCAGGGCCGCTATGCCGGCGCTTCGGCTGAAGCCTCGGTGGCAGTTGGCCTCGGCGCCAACGTGCTGGTCGGCGGCGGCAACAAGTCGATCGCGCTGCAGCCGCTCAGCGTGCAGGCCCAGACCGGCCTGAACGTGGCTGCCGGCATCGCCGCGCTGCGCCTCAAGGCCGTCAAGAAGTAACCATCCGGATTTCTGCGCGAAGGGCCCGGCGGCGACGCCGGGCCCTTCTGCGTTTCGGAATTTCCTTGCCGGGCGTCCGGAACGGAGTCAGTCTTCAGGGCGTGGAACCGCCCCGGCGTGGTGACACAGGCTAGAAGAGGGCGGTCCTTCGCTGCACTGAGTTCAGCAGTCAAAGGAGCATTGTCCATGGATACCCAGAACGGCAGAAGGCCCTCGGGCTCGCGGTGCGTGGCACTGGTGGGCCCCTACCTCAGCGGCAAGACCACTCTCCTCGAAGCCATCCTGTTCCGCACCGGCGCCATCGCGCGCCAGGGCAGGGTGTCCGACAAGTCCTCCGTCGGCGACGCCGCTCCGGAAGCGCGCGCCCACGGCATGTCGATCGAACTCAACGCCGCCACCACGAGCTATCTGGGTGACAGCTACACCTTCCTCGATTGTCCCGGCTCCGTCGAATTCGCGCAGGACCAGCGCGCCGCACTGGCGGGTGCCGATGTCGCCATCGTCGTCTGCGAGGCGGATGACAAGAAGGCGCCCGCCCTGCAGCTGATCCTCAAGCAGCTCGATGAGATCAACCTGCCCCGCATCCTGTTCATCAACAAGGTGGACAAGTCAGATTCCTCGCCGCGCAACGTGCTCGAATGGCTGCAGCCCGCCTCATCGAAGCCGCTCATCCTGCGCCAGCTCCCGATCATGAAGGGCTCGATCGTCACAGGCTTCGTCGACCTCGCCCTTGAACGTGCCTTCGTCTACCAGGAGCATCTCGAGAGCAAGCTGATCGACATGCCCGCCGACATGGCGGAGCTCGAGAAGTCGCAGCGCTTCGCCATGCTGGAGCGGCTGGCTGACCATGACGACGAGCTGATGGAGCAATTGCTCTCGGACATGGAGCCGCCGCGCGACCGCATCTTCGGCGATCTCGCCAGTGAGCTCGCAGACGGCTTCATCACGCCCGTGCTGTTCGGCTCCGCCGAACATGGCACCGGCATCGAGCGCCTGCTGAAGGCGCTGCGCCACGAGGCGCCCGGCATTGCCGAGACTGCGAAGCGGCTGGGCCTCAAGGCCAATGGCACCACCGTGCAGGTGCTGAAGACCTTCCACACCGCGCATGGCGGCAAGCTGTCATTGTCACGCGTGCTGTCAGGCGAGGTCGCCGATGGCGCCGTGCTGCATGGCGCGGATGGCCAGGACAGCCGTGTCGCCGGCGTCTTCACGCTGATGGGCTCCGCGCCCAGCAAGGTGCAGAAGGCCGTGGCGGGTGACACCGTGGCGCTGGGCCGCCTCGAGGCTGCCCATACCGGCGAGACGCTCTCGACCACCAGGGGCAACACGCCGCAGCTGGTGACGGTCGAGACTGCTCCCGGCGTCTATGGCTTCGCCATCTCGGTTGCCGACCGCAAGGACGAGGTGAAGCTGACGAGCGCCATCGCCAAGCTCTGCGAAGAGGACCCCTCGCTGTCGCTCGAACATAACCATGACACGCATGAGATGGTGCTGTGGGGCCAGGGCGAGATGCACCTGCGCGTGGCGCTGGAAAAGCTGCAGGTCAAGTTCGGCGTCCACGCCAATGCCAAGCCGCGCCGCATCGCCTACAAGGAGACGATCCGCAAGCCCGTGCAGATCCGCGGCCGCCACAAGAAGCAGTCGGGCGGGCACGGGCAATATGGCGACGTGGTGGTGGAGATCGCACCGCTGCCGCGCGGCTCCGGCTTCCAGTTCACCGACACGATCACCGGGGGCGTGGTGCCGAAGCAGTATATCCCGGCGGTGGAGCAGGGGGTGCGCGAGTGGATGGGGCATGGGCCCCTGGGCTTCCCCGTCGTCGACTTCGGCGTCAACCTGTCGGATGGCTCCTATCATGACGTCGACTCCTCCGAAATGGCGTTCAAGACGGCGGCGCGCATCGCCATGACGGAAGGCATGCCGCAATGCTCTCCCGTGCTGCTCGAGCCCATCGTGCAGGTGGAGATCCATGTCCCAAGTGATGCCACCTCGCGCGTGAACCAGATCGTCACCGGCCACCGCGGGCAATTGCTGGGCTATGACGGCCGCGACGGCTGGCCCGGCTGGGACACGGTGAAGGCCCACATGCCCGAGTCTGAAATGGCCTCGCTGATCATCGAACTGCGCTCGGCCACCTCGGGCGTGGGCACATTCACCTTCACGCTCGACCACATGGCCGAACTGACGGGCCGCGCGGCGGAGCAGGTGGTGGCAGGAAGGAAGGCGGAAGCGGCTTAAGGGGACGGAGGGTAGCGGCCTCCGGTTCCGCGAGGCCGCTACCAATCTAAACCGCAGCGGGTTGTTTCTCCCGTTCTGTTGCTCTAGGCTGGACCTGACAGGGGCAAACTCGGCATGCGGAATGGTTAAGTCTCGGGCAGGCGACAGTTCTGCGCTGTCTGGCGACACAAGGGTCCAGGATGTCGCCCTTACCTTCGTCAGTGCGGTTCTTGCTGTCGCCGCCGCCGGCGCACCGCTGCTGTGGGAGCCGCGCTTCTTCTACACCGATGACTACCAGACCTACTTCATGCCCTTGTTCCATGAGGTGGCTCGCCTTCTGGAAACTGGGGAGTTTCCGTTCATCACGGACCGCATCTGGAGCGGGGGCGCAATTCTTGCGGAATACCAGCTTGCGGTATTCAATCCGGTGTCCCTCGCTCTTTATCTGCTGATTGCGAACATCGGTCCGGCCCCCGCGGCAGCAGCAGTTTACTCCCTGTTTCATATCGCAGTCTTCGCCGCCGGAATCTACTTCCTGTGCCGCGCTCTGCAATGCAGGCCTTCGCTTTCGATGATGGCCGCCGTGACCGCGTCGACGAGTGGATGGCTGCTATACTGGGGTGCCGGCAACTGGATACCTGCACTCGTCAGCCTGGCGTGGATGCCCTGGGCGGTCGGTTCGCTGCTGCGCCTTCATGGCGGTTGGCAGTGGTTTCTCCCTGCGGCGTTCAGCGTGGCCTTGGTGCTGGTATCGGGCTGGCCCTTTGCCGTGCTGGCCTTCACCACCGTGGTGGCGGTGGTGTGGCTGATGACGGTATCTTGGCAATTGAAGGGCAATATCAGGCGCTGCGTACCGATCTATCTCGCGCTCCTCGCGGGTGGGTTGCTGGCTGCCCCCGCCGTGCTTCCGATGGTCCCCTATCTGCTCTACAGTGAGCGCCTGGTCGACGCAGCCCCGATCTGGCAGTCAAGCCTCGCGGCGCTGCTGGCCGTTGGCTTGCCGTTCGACAGCACGGTGTGGGACACATTCTACGGCAGAGAGGTCGTCGCACTCCCGATGACCTATGTCGCCTGGTTCATTCCCGTTGTGCTCGCGAATGCCAGCCTGGAACGAATTCTGAAGACACCGGAAGAAGCGGCCCTGCTTGCCGTGGTCATCTGTCTGGCCGGTCTGTCAATGCTCCCCCAGCTTGGGCATTTTCGCTGGATGTTCCGGCTGCTTCCCTACTATCAGATCGCCTTGATCGTGCTGACTGCGCTTGTTCTCAGCAGGCGCGGGGAGACCATCGGCTTCCGGACGCTTCCCACGGCACTTGCCTTGCTGGTGCCGCTTGCGGTTTCGCTTCTGACCTTGCCCGGGATGACCGTGGTCTATGCTGGATCGACGGTACTTGTGTTGCTCCTCATCATCGCAACCACATTCCTGGCGCGGGGAAGGCGGGGCACCTGGGCCGGACTCGCACTGCTGAGCAATGTCCTGGTCGTCTGGGCGGCGAGTTACAGTTTTGTCAGCGCTGGCTTTCCATCCTATCCGACCAAGTTCCTGTCACCCTTTTCCAACCGGGAAGAGGCCGCAAGCGCTGTGCCGAGCCGGCGCATCGCGCTCTTCTCCAGGGCGGGGCTTGCAGGCGCCGAAGCCGATTGGCGCGATTTCAGACCCGGCAACTCATCCCTGTTCGACAGCGTCATCAGCATCAATGGCTACAGCGCCTTCTTGCCCAAGCCCTTCCGCGAGCAGTTCTGCTTCGACTATCTGGGCGGTCTGACTTGCGACGATATCATCGACCGCCTGACGTTGCCCGTCGAAGGCCTGGGCAGCAGCCTTCTCGATCTCACGCGTACGGAGGTCCTCGATATCCAGTCTCCACAGATGGCCGAGCAGTTCAGCCGCGTCGCGGCGGGCGGATGGCGGTCCAGCATCAAGCCATCGGGAGCAACGGTGTTCAGCCGCCAGATTGACGCTGCTGGCCCCGCCGATCCAGTTTCCTGGCAATCGCCAGGCGTGCAGACGGAGGTTCTCTCGCAGTCACCACGGCGCATCATCGTCTATGTCGCGAATGACGCTGCGACCGAGGCGACGCTGGTCCTGGCACGGGCCTGGTATCCGGATTGGCACGCGCGGCTGAATGGCGTTGAGTTGCCGGTCGAGGCGGTGCGCGGACTGCTTGTTCAGGTCAGGCTGCCCGGCCAGACTCGTGGGCAAGTCGTCATTGAATACTGGCCTGCCGGGCTGACCATGGGGTTCTGGATGGCTGCAGCAGGTGGCATCCTTGCTCTTGGCGGCCTTGCGTGGTCGCTCCGGATGCGGGGTCGACCGTGCGCCGTCCCTGCCAATCGTGAAGCATGAATGCGCGGAGGTGGTGATGTCGTCTGACAGTGAGCGTATCGCGATTGTCATTCCGCTCTTCAATGACTGGGACTGTCTCGGACGGCTGCTGGCTGACATCGGCGGGCTTCCGGTGGAAGGTCGAACGTTCAGCATATTCGTCGTCGACGATTGCTCCATGGTTCCGGCGCCCGAGATAATGGGACATCTCCCCCCATCGGTGGAGCAGCTGGAATGTATCCGGCTGCGGAGCAATGTTGGGCATCAGCGCTCTGCGGCCATTGGGCTGTCGATTGTGGCGGAGCGTACGGGCTACGATGCGGTGATCGTCATGGATGCCGATGGGGAGGATAGGCCCAGTGACATTCCGAACCTTCTCGCCGCCCACGCCGCGAATCCCCTTTCGCTGATCGTCGCGCAGCGTCAGAAGAGGTCTGAGCCTGCAGGCTTCAAGGTCATGTACCAGTTGTTCAAGGCGCTGTTCCGCATACTGACGGGGAGGACCATCGACTTCGGAAATTTCTGCCTGATCCCTTTCTGTCACCTCGATCGCCTGATCTTCATGCGCGAACTCTGGAGCCACCTCGGTGCAACGCTTCTCAAGTCGCGCCTGCCGCTGGTAAGGGTGCCCACGGCTCGGGGCACGCGCTACAAGGGGAAGTCATCGATGAGCTTGCCGTCACTGATCATTCATGGCTTCAGCGCAATTGCTGTTTTCATGGACGCCGTGTTCGTCAGGCTCATCATGCTATGCATCGCCCTTATGACGCTCGCCGCCGCAGGGGGTATTGCGGCCGCAACGATCCGTGTTCTCACCAGCATCGCAATTCCGGGGTGGGCCACCAACGTGGTCGGGGTCTCTGCCATCATCGCATTCCAGGCTCTCACGCTGCTGACCATCGCCGCCATCATGATGCTCGCGAGCAATTCGTCGGTCCCTTCCGTGCCCGGCCGTGATGGACGGCTTTTGGTTGGGTCCTGCCGCCTGCTGGCGTCGCACCGGCCGAGCAGCGCATGAGCTACATCGGCAACGAACTCGCAAGCTTTGCGCTTGCCACCACGTGGCGCAGTTATTGGAGCAAGGCCGTGCGACCCTATCTGGGGAGGACGGTCCTCGAAGTCGGGGCAGGGATTGGCTCGGCGACATGGAGTCTGAAGGGAGAGCATCAGGAACGCTGGATCGCCCTGGAACCTGACTCAGGACTCGCCGGGCAGTTGCAGCAGGATGCGCGCAGGCGGAACGTGTCGAACCTCGAGGTGGTTTGTGGAACGCTCGACGATCTCCCAGAACACGAAAGGTTCGATTCCACTCTTTACATCGACGTCATCGAACATATCAGGGACGACTCTGCCGAGATCGAGAAAGCCGCGAAACGCCTGAAACCGGGCGGCTTCCTGATCGTGCTGGTCCCGGCGCATCAGTTTCTCTTCTCGGAATTCGACGCCGCAATAGGGCATTACCGCCGCTATGACCGGGCGGCACTTCGAAACCTCCGGCCCAAGTCCTGCGAAGAGGTGTTTGTGCGCTACCTGGACAGTGTGGGACTTCTTGCGTCATTGGGCAACCGAATGCTGCTCCATTCGGGCGCGCCGTCTTCGGCGCAGATCCGCTTCTGGGACCGGAACATGGTTCCGGTGTCGCGTGTGCTCGATCCGCTGCTGGGCCATGCCGTTGGGAAGTCCCTTCTGGCAGTCTGGAGGCGTACTGCCCCGGAGGGCTCGCAGGAGCAGGGGAAAGGACTTCACGCACCTCCCCCAAAAGTGATCGGGGCTTGATTGGCCTGCGTGAGAGGTGAGGCCTATAACAGGGCTCTCACAGGAGACGTCACAGATGTTGATCAAGCGCAATCGGGGCTGGGAAATTCCGGAGGCGCGCGTCACGCCGGAGCATGTGTTCTTCAGTCGCCGCCGGCTGATGGCGGCCGGCGCCGGGGCCATGGCGCTTGCGGCGGTCAAGCCCGCCCGGGCGGAGACGGATCCTTCGGCCGCACTCTACCCCGCCAAGCCGAACCCAGCCTTCGGCGATGCGGGGCGGCCGGTGACCGCCGAGGCCGACAACGCCAACTTCAACAACTACTATGAGTTCGGCACCTCGAAGCAGATCGCCGATGCGGCCAGGGCGCTGCCCGTCCGGCCGTGGACCATCACCATCGACGGCGAGGTGGAGAAGCCCGCCACCATCGCCATCGATGATCTCTTCCGGCAGGTGACCTTCGAGGAGCGCATCTACCGCCACCGCTGCGTCGAGGCGTGGTCCATGGTGGTGCCGTGGACCGGCTTTCCGCTGTCACGTTTGGTGGAGATCGCCAGGCCCACATCGAACGCCAGGTACCTGCGCTTCGAGACATTCAACAAGCCCGAGGTGGCGGTGGGACAGAAGGATGGCCTCTTCACGTCCTTCCCCTGGCCCTATGTCGAGGGTGTCACCATGGCGGAGGCGATGAACGAGCTGCCGCTGATGGTCACCGGCGCCTATGGCAAGCCGCTGCCCAACTCGATGGGCGCGCCGCTGCGCCTGCACCTGCCGTGGAAATATGGCTTCAAGTCGATCAAGGGCATCGTGAAGGTGAGCTTCGTTGCCGAACGTCCGGTGAGCTTCTGGGAGCAGCTGGGGCCGGAGGAATATGGCTTCTGGGCCAACGTCAACCCGGAGGTGGCGCATCCGCGCTGGAGCCAGGCCTCGGAAGAGGTGCTGGGCACCGGCGAACGCATCCCGACCGTGCTGTTCAACGGCTATGGCGCGCAGGTGGCAGGCCTCTACAAGGGCCTCGAGTCCGAAAAGCTCTACATGTAAAGAAAAAGGCCAGTCCAGCGACCGGCCTTTGAAGTTACCCGTTCCCCCTCGTCGCCGAGGGATTGGTCCCGTCCGCCCGATCAGGGGTGAGAGGGCGAAGACCCATCGGCCGCTTCGCAAGGGGAGACAGTGAAGCGGCGAATTCCGCGCCGGAATGCGCGGCAAGGAGAAGTGTGACTTTCGCGCGTGCATTCGGCAAGCAATGCGTGTTCATGGGAGCCATGTGGCGGGGGAATGCACAATCCACCCTTCATCATCGCCGGGCGTGGCCCGGCGACCTTTTTCACCGGCCGCAAAAGGATGCCCGGGACGAGCCCGGGCATGATGAGAGTCGATAGCCGTAGCGGCGGACTAGAAGCTCCACTCCTTGGCCTTCGCCACCAGGAAGTCGCGGAACACCGTCACGCGCTTCGTATCCTTCAGTTCCTCAGGATAGACGAAGTAGGTGTCGAACTCCGGCGTCTCCACCGGCACGTCGATCTGCACCAGCCCTGAATCCTCAGGCACGATGTAGTCGGCGAGCGACGCGATGCCCATGCCGGCCTGCACGGCGCGGCGCAGCCCATAGGCGTTGTTGACGCGCAGCGCCACCGGCCTCGGCTCACCTTCCGGGCGGCCCACATATTCGAGCCAGTTCACCGGCGTCAGGTAGTTGGGCGCCTGGCCGAAGGTGAGGATCTTGTGCTTGTCGAGTTCCTCGAGCGACTTCGGGATGCCGTGTTTCTTGAGGTAATCGGCCGAGGCATAGAGATGGTGGTGCACGGTGAAGAGCTTGCGCTGGATCAGGTCCGGCTGCGTCGGCCTTCTCAGCCGCACCGCCACGTCGGCCTCGCGCATGGACAGATCGAGTTCGCGGTCATCGAGCAGCAGGGTGATGGCGATCTCCGGATAGATCTCGGAGAATTCCTTCAGGCGCGGCGTCAGCCACACGCTGCCCAGCCCCACCGTGGTGGTGATGCGCAACTCGCCCGAGGGCTTTTCCTTCGAGTCCATCAGACGGGTCTGCGCGGCGGTGAGCTTGGTGAACACCTCATGCGCCGTGCGATAGAGCATCTCGCCCTGCTCGGTGAGGATCAGCCCGCGCGCATGGCGGTGGAAGAGCGGCACGTTCAGCGCATCTTCCAGCGCCGAGATCTGGCGGCTCACGGCGGACTGCGACAGGCCCAGCTCATGACCGGCATGGGTGAAGCTGCCGGCATCCGCCACCGCGTGGAAGATCCTCAGCTTGTCCCAGTCCATCACCGAGTTACTCAGCGGCATGGCGCAGCTCCTTCTGGGTGTGGAGCCAGCGTTCGGCCTCGAGTGCGGCCATGCAGCCCATGCCGGCCGCCGTCACCGCCTGGCGGTAGACGTCGTCCGTCACGTCGCCCGCGGCATAGACGCCCTCGATCGCCGTCTGCGTCGAGCGCGGTTCGGTGACGAGATAGCCGCCCTGCTTGAAGGGCAGCTGGCCCTCGAACAGCTCGGTCGCGGGCTTGTGGCCGATGGCGATGAAGATGCCGTCGACCGCCACGTCCTGCGTTTCGCCGGTCTTGACGTTCCGGAGCCGGGCATGGGTGACGCCACGCGGATTGTCCGTGCCCAGAACATCGGCCAGTGCCGTGTCCCACATCACCTTGATCTTCGGGTGCTCGAACAGGCGGTTCTGCAGGATGCGCTCAGCCTTGAACGCGTCGCGGCGGTGCACGACGATCACCTCCGAGGCGAAGTTGGTGAGGAACAGGGCTTCCTCCACCGCGGTGTTGCCGCCACCCACCACGATCACCCGCTTGTTGCGATAGAAGAATCCGTCACAGGTCGCGCAGGCCGAAACGCCGAAGCCGCGGAAGGCCTGCTCCGACGGCAGGTCGAGCCACTTGGCCTGCGCACCGGTGCAGATGATCAGCGCATCGCAGGTATATTCATCGCCGGAGTCGCCCTTGAGCCAGATCGGCTTGTCCTTCAGCCGCACCTCGGTGATGGTGTCGGAGACGATCTCGGTGCCCACGTGTTCCGCCTGGGCGCGCATCTGCTCCATCAGCCACGGGCCCTGGATGACGTCGGCAAAGCCCGGATAGTTCTCGACGTCGGTCGTGATGGTGAGCTGGCCCCCCGGCTGGATGCCTTGCACGAGAATCGGCTTCAGCATTGCGCGGGCGGCATAGATGGCGGCGGTATAACCGGCAGGTCCCGATCCGAGGATCAGCACCCGGGCGTGGCGGGCGGACATGGTTTGCTCCAGTTGCTATGAAAAAACAGCATAGCTTAATTGGGCGCAACGGCAAGGGTACTACAAGCTGTTGTGAACAGAGGTTCTGCCCGAATTTTACTTCATGAGTTACAAGCGGAATTTGCGTGTCTCTTCCGGAGGTTGCGGGCCGCAGCTGTGCTGCTCTGCACAATCCGCAATGCGGCGCTGCACCATCGGAGCAATGCAGAAATGGGCGAGGTAGGCGCGCGGCATCATCCACTCGCCGCATGGCTGCGGAGTTGCTAGAGCGGAGATATGGAACTCGATGCCACCGACTGGAAGATCCTGCGCGAATTGCAGCGTCATGGACGGCTGACCAATGTCGAGCTGGCGAGCCGCGTCGGCCTGTCGCCGCCGCCCTGCCTGCGGCGGGTGCAGGCGCTGGAAAGGGCAGGGGTGATTGCCGGCTACCGGGCACTGCTCGATGCCGCGGCCCTGGGCTTCGAGGTGACGCTTTTCGTCTTCGTCGGCCTCCGGAGCCAGGCGGAGGCCGAGCTGCGCGCCTTCACCGAGCGCGTGGCGCAGTGGCCGCTGGTGCGCGAGGCCTATGCGATCTCGGGAGAGGCCGACTTCCTGCTCAAATGCGTGGCGCGCGACCTGCCGTCGTTGCAAGACTACATCATTCGTGAATTGACCTCCGCGCCCAACGTGGAGAACGTCAAGACCACGCTCATGCTTCGCGTGGCGAAATACCAGCCTGGAGTTCCCATCCCGTGACCGAGACGGCCCTGAAGCGCGACCATTCCGGCTGGTTCAGCATCTTTTCCTCGACCCTCACCGCCGTCGTGGTGGGCTTCGCGTCCACCATCCTCGTCATCATGGAGGCGGCGCGCAACGTCGGCGCCTCGCCTTCGCAGCAGGCCTCCTGGGCGGCGGCGCTGTGCTTCGGGATGGCGGCGACCTCGTTCATTCTCTCATGGCGCTACAGGATGCCGATGATCACCGCCTGGTCGACGCCGGGCGCGGTGCTGATCGCCACCAGCGGGACAGGGATCACCTATTCCAACGCATTGGGCGCCTTCCTCGTCGCGGGCCTGCTGATGGTGGTCGCCGGCCTCATCAAGCCGCTGGAAAAGGCCATCGAGAAGATTCCCGCACCCGTCGCTGCCGCCATGCTGGCGGGCGTGCTGCTGCGCTATACGCTGGGCGTTCCCGGTGCCGCCATGGCCATGCCCTGGGCGGTGCTGCCGCTGGTCATCGTGTTCTTCGGCCTGCGCCTGTCCTATCCGCTCTATGCCGTGCCGGTGGTCGTGGTGCTCGGCGTGGTGCTCGCGGCTTTCGGCGGCGGTCTGACGGGCGATTGCTGCAGCTTCGGCATCACGGCGCTTGAATGGACGACGCCGAGCTTCGACTGGCAGACGATCCTCTCCATCGGCGTGCCGCTGTTCCTTGTCACCATGGCGTCGCAGAACCTGCCGGGCTTTGCGGTGCTGCGCGCGTCGGGTTACCAGCCTCCGGTGCAGCCTGCGCTGCTCGTCACCGGCATCGGCTCCACGCTGATGGCGCCCTTCGGCAGCCACGCCATCAACATGGCGGCGATCACGGCATCGATCGTCACCGGCCCCGACTGCCACCCGGACCCGAAGAAGCGCTGGCTCGTCGCCTATCCCTATCTCGTGCTCTACGGACTGATCGGGCTCATGGCCGCCAGCTTCGTCCATGTGCTGGGGGCCCTGCCGAAGGACCTGATCACGGCGATTGCGGGCCTTGCCCTGTTCTCGCCGCTGATGGGCGGCGTCACGGCCATGATGAAGGAGCCACGCGACATCGAGAGCGCGCTCGTCACCTTCCTCGTCACGGCGAGCGGCCTCACCATCATGGGTGTGGGTTCCGCCTTCTGGGGCCTCGTTGCGGGGCTCGTGCTGTTTGGGGCGCGTCACCTGATCCAGCGGAACTGAGCCGGAGGTCCCACGTTCCTGCCCATCACACAGGAGATGTCCCATGGGCAGCAAGAACCACGAGCTCGAAACCAAGTTCTGGATGGCGCTCAAGTCCGACATGACGATGATGCTCGGCCTCGTCGGCGTCGAGGAAAGCCACACGCGGCCCATGACGGCGCAGCTGCGGGGCTCGGAAGGGCCGATCTTCTTCTTCACCGCGCGCGACACCTCGCTGGTGCAGAACCTGCGCGCCGACAGCCGGGCCATCGGCACCTTCGCGGCGAAGGATCATGAGATCTTCGCCTCGGTGCACGGGAGACTGAGCCTCAGCAACGATCCGGAGATCATCGACGAGTTGTGGAACCCCTATGTCGAGGCGTGGTTCGAGGGCGGCAAGGATGACCCGGAGCTGGCGCTCATCCGCTTCGATGCCGACCGCGCGGAGATCTGGGAGAACGAGGGCGGCCTCTTCGCCGGCCTCAAGATGCTGTTCGGGCATGATCCGAAGCAGGATGCGCGGGAGCATGTGGCCAAGGTGGACCTGCGCTGATCCGCAGGCGGCTTGCGCGCGTTTGAGGAGCATGCGACAGCTGTTCCTCACCCTTTGCGCCCTTGTCTTCGCGAGCACCGCCGCCATGGCCGAGACCACCGCCTATGACTTCACCCTCACCGGCATCGACGGCAAGCCGATGCCGCTCGCCCAGTTCAGGGGCCACCCGATGCTGATCGTCAACACGGCATCGGAATGCGGCTACACCCCGCAATACGAGGACCTGGAGAAGCTCTGGCTGGCCTACAAGGACAAGGGTCTCGTGATCATCGGCGTGCCGTCCAACGATTTCGGCGGCCAGGAGCCGGGAACGTCAGAGGAGATCGCCACGTTCTGCAAGGTGAATTACGGCGTCACCTTCCCGCTCGCCGACAAGACGGTGGTGAAGGGTGACAAGGCCGATCCCTTCTACAAGTGGGCGGGCGAGAAGGCCGGCGCTCTGGGCCGGCCCAAGTGGAACTTCCACAAATACCTGATCGGGGCGGATGGCCGCTTCATCGACTGGTTCTCGACGCCCACCAAGCCCATGGGGCCGAAGATCACCGCTGCGGTCGACAAGGCGCTGGCGGCGAAGTAGGGCGTCTCACCTCTCGTGAACTCATCATGCCCGGGCTCGTCCCGGGCATTATTTTGCGCGCACCAAAGAAGATCGCCGGGACGAGCCCGGCGATGATGAATGGCAGAGCGATGTGGTCAGCGCCTCAGCGCCAGGCCACCTTGGCAATCTCGTAGGACTTGCCGCCGCCGGGCGTGTTGACCTCGACCGAGTCGCCCTTCTTCTTGCCGATGATGGCGCGCGCGATGGGGGAGGAGACGGAGATCTTGCCCTTCTTCACGTCGGCCTCAAATTCGCCGACGATCTGGTAGGCCGTCTTCTCGTCGGTCTCCTCGTCGATCAGCGTCACCTTGGCGCCGAACATCACGGTGTCGCCCGACAGCTTCGAGATGTCGATGATCTCGGCGCGCGACAGCTTGTCCTCCAGCTCCGCGACGCGGGCCTCGGTCCAGCCCTGCTGCTCCTTGGCGGCATGGTATTCGGCATTTTCGGAGAGATCGCCGTGCGAACGGGCTTCCTCGATGGCCTTGATGATGCGCGGGCGCTCCACGGTCTTGAGGTGCTTCACCTCATCCATCATGGCGGAGTGGCCTTCGGCGGTCATTGGCACTTTGTCCATCGGTCTCGTCCAATCTATTCCAGTTTCTTCATCCCCCGGGCTGGCCCGGAGGCGTAATTCCATCCGTGTCTGGGAAAAACGACACCCGGCGATACGGAGTGAACCGTATCCTGCCGGGCGAAGCAGAAACATGGCCCAACTCGGCCCGGATTTCAAGGGGAGCGGGAGTGTGCCGCTTAAGTCACTGATTTTACAGGCCGTTACCCCAGCGAAAGCGGGGGCCCAGCTTTGGCTGCCGTAAAGGAAGCTGGGCGCCAGCTTTCGCTGGCAAGCCGGCGGGGAGGGTGATTAATCTCCCGCCATGCGCAAATTCCTCACAGCCGTTGCGGTTCTGGTTGCTGCCGTCGTTGTCCTCTTCGCCGCCGCCTTCCTCATCCTCGGACCGGAGCGGCTGTGGGCCCGGTTCGGCCCGGCCGACCTGGGCGAGGTCGACTTCGCCACGCTCACCCGCCGCGACACGCCGAATGATGCTCTGGCCTGTTCAGCCGAATTCTGCGCCGCGAAAGCCGACATCCCCGCTGTGGTGATCGCCAGGCCCTTCGGTGATGTGTTCCTCGCGGTGCAGGACGCGGTGGTGCATGAGCCGGGCCTCGAACAGGTCGATGCCAACGCGGAGCAGGGCACCCTGCGCTTCGTCCAGCGGAGCCGGGTGATGGGTTTCCCCGACACCATCAACGTCAAGGTCGTGCCCACGGCCAATGGCGGTTCAGCCGTGCTGCTCTATTCCCGCTCGCAGCTCGGCAAGTCCGACATGGGCGTGAACCTCGCACGGGTGAAGAGGTGGGCGGACTTGATCGTGACGGAGGCGCGTAAGAGCGGGCCCTAAGGTCCTGAAGACCCCCACCCACTCCCATCATGGCCGGGCTTGACCCGGCCATCCTTTGGGTTGCTGCAAAAAAGATGGCCGGGACGAGCCCGGCCATGATGACGTGTTGAGAACGCGGGGAGAGCCGCCTCAGAAATAATCCTGCAGCGGCTTCACGTCCAGGCGGCCCTCGCGCTGGGCGGCGATGGCCTTGGTGACGGCGAGGATGCCTGGCAGCGTGGTGTAGTAGGGCACCTTCTGCATCAGCGCCGTCTGGCGGATGGGCTTGGAGTCCGACTGCGAGGCGCGTGTCTCGGTGGTGTTCAGCACCAGCTGGATGTCGCCGTTCTTGATGGCGTCCACCACATGCGGGCGGCCTTCCAGCACCTTGTTGATCTTGGTGGAAGGAACACCCTTGTCCTCGAAGTAGCGCTGCGTGCCGCCCGTGGCGACGAGCTTGAAGCCCATCTCGACGAGCTTCTTCATGGCGGGGAGGATCTTCGGCTTGTCGGCATCCTTGACCGAGATGAACACCGTGCCCGCCTGCGGCATCCTCATGCCGGCACCGAGCTGGCTCTTGGCAAAGGCCATGTCGTAGCTCATGTCGAGGCCCATGACTTCGCCGGTCGAGCGCATCTCGGGGCCGAGCAGCACGTCGACGCCGGGGAAGCGGTTGAAGGGGAAGACGGCTTCCTTCACGGCGACGTGGTTGAGCTTCTTCTGCTTCAGCCTGAAGCTGGCGAGCGACTCGCCAGCCATCACGCGCGCCGCGATCTTGGCGACGGGAAGGCCGATCACCTTGGCGACGAAGGGCACGGTGCGGGACGCACGCGGGTTCACTTCGAGGACATAGATGTCATCGTCCTTGATGGCGAACTGCACGTTCATCAGGCCCACGACGTTCAAGGCCAGCGCCATCACCTTGGCCTGGCGCTCGAGCTCGGCGATCACCGCGGGCTTCAGCGAATAGGGCGGCAGCGAGCAGGCCGAGTCGCCCGAATGGATGCCCGCCTCCTCGATGTGCTCCATCACGCCGGCGATGAACACGTCCTTGCCGTCGCAGATCGCGTCGACGTCGACCTCGATGGCGTTGGAGAGATAGCTGTCGATCAGCACCGGCGAGTCGCCCGAAACGACCACGGCCTCGGTGATGTAGCGTTCGAGCTGCGCATCGTCCTTGACGATCTCCATGGCGCGGCCGCCCAGCACATAGGACGGGCGGATCACCACGGGGAAGCCGATCTTCTTGGCGATCTTCTTGGCCTCTGCACCTGAATGCGCGATGCCGTTTTCCGGCTGGCGCAGCTTCAGCTTCTTGAGGAGCTTCGAGAAGCGGTCACGGTCCTCCGCGAGGTCGATCGCATCGGGCGTGGTGCCGAGGATGGGAACGCCCGCCTTTTCCAGCGCGTCCGCCAGCTTCAGCGGCGTCTGGCCGCCGAACTGGACGATGACGCCCTTCAGCGTGCCGTTCTGCTGCTCCTTGTGGATGATCTCCTGCACGTCTTCGGCCGTCAGCGGCTCGAAATAGAGGCGGTCGGAGGTGTCATAGTCGGTCGACACGGTCTCGGGGTTGCAGTTGACCATGATCGATTCATAGCCCGCGTCATGCAGCGCAAAGCAGGCATGGCAGCAGCAGTAGTCGAACTCGATCCCTTGCCCGATGCGGTTCGGCCCGCCGCCGAGGATGATCACCTTTTGGCGGTCGGAGGGCTTGGCCTCGTCCTCGGCATCGTAGGTCGAATACATGTAGGCGGTGGGCGAGGCGAATTCCGCCGCACAGGTGTCGATGCGCTTGAACACGGGGCGGACGCCGATCTTGTGGCGATGCGCGCGCACCTTGTCCTCGGAGAGCTTCACAAGCTCGCCCAGGCGCTTGTCGGAGAAGCCCATGGCCTTGAGCTTCTTCATGTTGACGGCGTCCTTCGGCAGGCCGCGTTCCCGGATCTTTTCCTCCGTCTGCACGATCTCTTCGATCTGGCGCAGGAACCACGGCTCGTATTTGCACGACGCGAAGATCTGCTCGACGGTGGCGCCCATGCGGAAGGCCTGGGCGATCTTCAGCAGGCGGTCGGGCGTGGGGGTGCCCAGTGCCGCGCGAATGGCGTTCTTGTCGTCGCCTTCGCCGGCCCCGGGGATCTCGACCTCGTTGAAGCCGGTGAGGCCCGTCTCGAGGCCGCGCAGCGCCTTCTGCATCGACTCCTGGAAGGAGCGGCCGATGGCCATCACCTCGCCCACCGACTTCATGGCAGTGGTCAGCGTGGGGGAAGAGCCCGGGAACTTCTCGAAGGCGAAACGCGGGATCTTGGTGACGACGTAGTCGATGGTCGGCTCGAAGGCCGCAGGCGTGGCCCCGCCGGTGATGTCGTTGGCCAGTTCGTCCAGCGTGTAGCCCACCGCCAGCTTGGCCGCGACCTTGGCGATGGGGAAGCCGGTGGCCTTGGAGGCGAGTGCGGAGGAGCGCGACACGCGCGGGTTCATCTCGATGACGACGAGGCGGCCATCGGCGGGGTTGACGCCGAACTGCACGTTGGAGCCGCCGGTCTCGATGCCGATCTCGCGCAGCACCGCGATCGAGGCGTTGCGCATGATCTGGTATTCCTTGTCGGTCAGCGTCAGCGCCGGGGCGACGGTGATCGAGTCACCCGTATGCACGCCCATCGGGTCGACGTTCTCGATCGAGCAGATGATGATGCAGTTGTCCGCGTGATCGCGGACCACTTCCATCTCATATTCCTTCCAGCCCAGGACCGACTCCTCGATGAGGACTTCCGCCGTGGGAGAGGCGTCGAGGCCCTTTTCCACGATGTCGAAGAATTCCTCCCGGTTGTAGGCGATGCCGCCGCCCGTTCCGCCCAGCGTGAAGGACGGGCGGATGATGCAGGGAAGCCCCACCTCCAGCATGGCCTCGAAGGCCTCGACCATGGCGCGGTTGCGGTAGTTCCTCTGGCGCTCGGGCTCTTCCGCCGCCCACTTCTTCTCGAAACCCTCGATGTCGCCGCCCTCCTTCTGAAGACGGGCGATCTCGGCAGCGTAGAAGTCCTTGTCGGCGTCCTTGGCGGCGGAGGCATTGGCCAGCCGCGACTTCGGCGTGTCGAGGCCGATCTTCTTCATCGCCTCGCGGAACAGCTCGCGGTCTTCCGCCTTGTCGATGGCATCGGCCTTGGCGCCGATCAGCTCGACGTTGAACTTCTCGAGCACGCCCATCCTGTTGAGCGACAGGGCGGTGTTGAGCGCCGTCTGGCCGCCCATGGTGGGCAGCAGCGCGTCAGGCCGCTCCTTCTCGATGATGCGGGCGACGACTTCGGGCGTGATCGGCTCGATGTAGGTGGCATCCGCCAGGTCCGGGTCCGTCATGATGGTGGCCGGATTGGAGTTCACCAGGATGATGCGGTAGCCCTCGGCCTTCAGGGCCTTGCAGGCCTGGGTGCCGGAATAGTCGAACTCGCAAGCCTGGCCGATAATGATCGGTCCAGCCCCGATGATGAGGATGGATTTGATGTCGTCGCGTTTTGGCATGTGAGGGAAACCCGAATTTTGGGTTTCCTACACACAAGGGGGAGGGATTCCAAGCCCAATCGGGGACGCCTGTGGACGGGGCGAGGTTTCCCACCCGAATGCCGTCATCCCGGCGAAAGCCGGGACCCCGCTTTCCGCGCGACTGCCGCCCGAAGCGGGGCCCCGGCTTTCGCCGGGGTGACGGAACGTAGGGGCGAGTGGTGTCCGGACGCGAGCCGTTCTAAAGCGCCGCGTTGCTCACCTGCAGGTCGCTGCGCACGGTGAAGCACTTCACCTGCCGGAAGGTCGGGCAGTCGCCATCGCAGACCTTGTCCGAATCGATCAGGCGGGCCGAATTCGACCGCTCGCGCTGGAACAGCATGGCCTTGTCATAGCCCTCCGACTGGCAGAAGGCGTCGGCCGCCGGCTTGCCGCAGGCGCCGTCGGAGAGGCAGGCGGCGATGCGCTGCCCGTCCAGCTGCGGTGCGAAATAATTGCGCACTTCGGCCGCATGGGCCGGTGCCGCGACGGTCAGCAGGATCAGCGAGGCGAACAGCAGGCGCATGGATTTGCTCCTCGAGGGTCAGATGGCGATGCAGCGGGCGCGGCTGCAGGGCTCGACCGAGATCTGCCCCACCGGCGGCCAGGCCGCGTTCTTGGTGACGATGGTGACGTTGGCAGGGCTCGCTGCCGGCATGACGGCGGGGTGCACGCCGCGGCTCGATCCGGCGAAGGCTCCCGCCGAGAGGAACATCACGCTCAGGACAATCGATGTGGTCAGCGTCTTCATTGCCTTGCTCCATGGAGGAGAAACGTCAGTGGGCGGAATTTGGTTTCGGGAAAATGGTGGCCCCAGGCGCGAAGCCCGGGGCCGCCAAGTTGTGGGCTGCCGTTTGCAGGGGATGGGGGGAAGTGGCGGCCCAGGGAAATCGTCAGCTTCGAAGTTGCGTGCAGTCCTCGTTCAGGCATTCCTGCACGGTGAGCGGGCCCACCAGCGGAAAGGCCTGGTTCTTCTCGATCACCGTTTCGTTGCGCGATGCGGGTTCGATCGAGGTGGCTTCCTTGGGCGACACCGAAGCGAGCGCGCTTGCGGCGGTGGCCAGGGCGATCAGCATGTAAAGGGTGGTGCGCTTCATTGTCGTGGTTCCCGTCGGTCTTGATGGTCCCTTTGTAGGCCACGGCCGGGGTTGGGACTGTAACGCGCGTCACACCCGTTAAGTTTTCGGAAACTTTGTTGGCGGCGAGAAAAAAACCCCGGCGCAGTTGGCGGCCGGGGTTCAGGTACAGGCAGTGTTTGCAGGGGATGGGGGGGAAGTACTGCCTGGGGATGGGAAACATGTTGGGAGCTGAATGTGATTATTCAATGCCGCTGGCGGCGGCCGCGCATGAATTATCCGTTAGGAACGTCCGAGCAGTCGTCGAGGCGGCATTCGGTGACGACGAGTGGGCCCAGCACCGGGAAGGGGCTGTTCTTTTCGATCACGGTCTGGTTGGTGAGGGGGGCCGACTGCGCTGCAGCGGGCGCATTCTGCATCGCGGCGGCGCCGGCGACGGTGCCCATGGCGGCGATCAGGATGATGGCGTAGCGGATCATTGTCTTCCCCTCTCGATCTCTTTCGATGATCCTGATCTAGGGGGCGATCCGTCCAACCGTAGGACGATCCTGTAACCAGTTTGTGGTAGGTTGTGTTCAGTTTGGGGCAATTGCGGCGGCTGCCACAATTGAAAAGGGCCGCTCTCCCGGGGGGATGCGGCCCTCTAACCGGCGAACCGGAAAGGCTTTTTACTGCGGGCGCGGGCCGCGGGCCGGACCTTCGACCTTCTTCGGCATCGGCAGCAGGCCCTCGCGCTGCAGCTTCTTGCGCTGCAGCTTGCGCGCCCGGCGCACGGCTTCCGCCTTTTCGCGGGCCTTCTTCTCGGAGGGCTTCTCATAGTGGCCGCGCAGCTTCATCTCGCGGAAAATACCCTCGCGCTGCATCTTCTTCTTGAGCGCCTTGAGGGCCTGATCGACGTTGTTGTCACGGACTACGACTTGCAAGTGCTACCTCTGCAAACAGGTTGGATTGGTGATCGAGGCGCCTTTCGAGCCTCAGCGTGGGCGGCGGGTTAGCATAGAGTCTTGAGGCTGTCGAGGGGTCACCCTGTTGAAATGACCCATTTTGCGACCCGGCCGCGCTTCCCGCTTGCCATAGAGATGGAGGTGGACGCGGGGCTCGGCGGCCAGTTCCCGCCAGCGGCCGGCCTCGTCCCCCAGCAGGTTGGTCATCACCACGTCGGCATAGCGCTCCGGGCTTCCCAGCGGCCAGCCGCAGACCGCCCGGATGTGCTGCTCGAACTGCGAGACGGCGCAGGCGTCCATCGTCCAGTGCCCGGAATTATGCACGCGGGGCGCGATTTCATTGACGATTACATCATCCCCCGCCACGAACATCTCGATGCCGATCACCCCCACATAGTCCAGCGCCGCGATGATCCTGCTGCCGAAATCCATGGCGGCGCGGGCGACGGCGGGGGAAATCCGGGCGGGAACCGTCGAGGTCTTGAGGATGTGGTTCTCGTGGTGGTTCTCAGGCACGTCATAGACCTGCACCTCGCCGGACCAGCTGCGGGCAGCGATGACCGAGATTTCCTTCTCGAACTGCACGAAACCTTCGAGAATCGCCGGCTGGCGGCCGATCTCGGCGAAGGCGGTGCCTGGGTCCGTGCCGTCGTGGATCTTGGTCTGGCCCTTGCCGTCATAGCCGAAGCGCCTCGTCTTCAGCACGGCGGGCCGGCCGATGCGGGCGATGGCGGCTTCCAGCGAAGCGAGGTCGCACACCTCGGCGAAGGGCGCCACGGGAATGCCGAGCCCGGCGATGAAGCTCTTTTCCGCAATCCGGTCCTGCGCCGTCTTCAGCGCCGCCACGCCCGGGGCCACGGGAACACGGCT
Organism: Aestuariivirga litoralis; assembly: GCF_003234965.1. Classification (GTDB taxonomy): domain Bacteria; phylum Pseudomonadota; class Alphaproteobacteria; order Rhizobiales; family Aestuariivirgaceae; genus Aestuariivirga; species Aestuariivirga litoralis. The sequence continues at coordinate 114,497 of NZ_QKVK01000001.1, read as the reverse complement.
GTCGAGGAAGCCCGCCGTGTCACCCGGCACGTTCTCGAACTCATAGGTGACGACATCGACCTCTCTGGCGAAGGCCTCCAGCGCCGCGAAGTCGTCATAACCCGCCACCGTCCTCGCGGCGGAGACGGCGAAGGCCGGGCTGTCGGCTTCCGGCGCATAGACATGGCAGTCGATGCCGAGCCGCCCCGCCGCCAGCGCCAGCATGCGGGCGAGCTGCCCGCCGCCGAGGATGCCGACGGTGGAGCCGGGGGGCAGGGGGGCGGAAATCTTCTTCATGCCTCGTCCTTCGGGCGCTCGGCCACGGCGGCGGTCTGCTCGGCGCGGAAGGCGTCGAGGCGCCGGGCCAGCGCCGGATCGCCGAGCGACAGCACGCTCGCCGCCAGGAGCGCGGCATTCACCGCCCCGGCCTTGCCGATGGCAAGCGTCCCCACCGGAATGCCCGCCGGCATCTGCACGATGGAGAGGAGCGAGTCCTGGCCCGACAGCGCCCGGGATTCGACCGGCACGCCGAAGACGGGAAGCGAGGTCATGGCGGCCGCCATCCCCGGCAGGTGTGCTGCGCCACCGGCCCCGGCGATGATCACCTGGACGCCCGCGGCACGCGCGGAGGTGGCGAAGTCATAGAGCCGCTTGGGCGTGCGGTGGGCCGAGACGATGCGGTCGTCATGGGCGATGCCCAGCCGGTCGAGGGTTTCGGCGGCGTGTTTCATGGTGGCCCAGTCGGACTGGCTGCCCATGATGATGGCGACGGGGGGCGTGGTCATGGGGCCGTCCTCAGGCGATGATGTCGGGGATGAGCATGTTCTCGATGGTCTGGATCTTGTCCTTGATGTCCAGCTTCATCTTCTTGAGGCGGCGCAGCTGCAGCTGGTCGCCCGTTCCGGTCTCGGCAAGGGACGTGATGGCGGTGTCGAGGTCGCGGTGCTGCTGGATCAATGATTGCAGCTGCGCGCGAAGCTGCACCTCCTGTATCACGTCCAGCTTCGGCATTCCGTCCCCGACAGTTCACGAATTTGTTTTCCGGCTTTCTTCACTAATGCCCTTTGCGAGGGTTCGACAAGCCCCCAACTCTGTGCAAAGATGTTCTCAATCCATAGCCAAACAATGGAGGATCGCATGAGTCTTCAAGCGCATCTTGGCGAACTGCACGCGAAGCATAAGGCCCTGGAGGCCGAACTCGCGGACGCCATCAACCACCCGGCCTCGTCTGACGCCGAAATCGCCGAACTCAAGCGCAAGAAACTCAAGATCAAGGACGAAATCTCCCGCCTCGAGCACCAGCACGCCGCCTGAGGGCGGAGTTGCTCAATAGCCTGGCGGCCGGGCTTTGTGCCACGCGGTCGCATGTTCGTAGGCGTGGGCTGCGTCAAGCACCGTGCGGTCGTCGAACATGCGCCCGACGAGGTGCAGGCCGGCGGGCAGGCCCGTCGCGGTAAAGCCGCAGGGCACGCTCGCCGCCGGCTGCTGGGTGAGGTTGAAGGGATAGCTGAAGGGCGTCCAGTTCACCCATTTGCCCGTGTTGTCGGGGGCGGCCGGCGCCAGCCTGCCGGCCTCGAAGGCAGGGATGGGAAGGGTTGGCGTCACCAGCAGGTCAAAGCCCTCCATGAACTGGCGCATCTGGCTGCCCAGCGCGCCACGGGCCTTCACGGCATCCTGATACTCGTCGAGCGAGATCGCCATCGACTGCGCCACCACATCGGCCAGCGCCGGGTCGAGCAGCGCCTTCTTCTCCTCCGGCAGCTTGCCGAGAAGGGCGCGCGCGCCGGACCACCACAGGGTGCGGAAGCAGGCGGCGGGGTCCGCGAAGCCGGGATCGACCTCCTCTACCTCGGCGCCCAGTTCCTCCAGCACGCGCACGGCGTCCTGCACCAGCTGGGCGATCTCGGGGTCGACGTCGACGTAGCCGAGCGTCGGGCTGAAGGCGATCTTCAGGCCCTTTACGCCCTTGCCGAGCTTCGCCGTGTAGTCGGTGCCGTCCGGCGGCAGCGAAGTCCAGTCACGCGCATCGGGCTGCGCGATGACGTTCATCATCAGGCAGGCATCCTCCACCGTGCGGGTCATCGGCCCCACATGCGCCACCGTGCCGAAGGGCGAGAGCGGATAGGCGGGCACCCGCCCGAAGGACGGCTTCAACCCGAAGATTCCGGTGAAGCCCGCCGGGATGCGGATCGACCCGCCGCCATCGGTGCCGAGGGTCAGGGGCGCATAGCCCGCCGCTGCCGCCGCCGACGATCCGCCCGACGAGCCGCCCGGTGTCTTCGTCACGTCCCACGGGTTGCGGGTGATGCCGGTGAGCGGAGAGTCAGTCACACCCTTCCAGCCGAACTCCGGCGTTGTTGCGGCACCGAGGAACACCGCCCCGCATTCGCGCAGGCGCGCAACGCTCGGCGCGTCCTGGTCCCAGGCCTGGTTCCGGTCGACGGTGAGCGAGCCGCGCAGCGTCGGCCAGCCGCGTACCAGCAGGAGGTCCTTGATCAGGGTGGGCACGCCATCGACCGGCCCCTGGGGCGTCCCCTTCATCCAGCGCGCCTCGCTGGCCCTGGCCTGGGCGAGGGCCTCCTCGGCATGGACGGCGACCATGGCGTTCAGCTGCTTGTCGTGCCGCTCGATCTGCGCAAGGCAGGCTTGCGTCACCTCGACGGGAGAGAACTTCTTCTTCGCATAACCCTTCACGAGCTTCGCGGCGGACTTCCAGTGAAGGTCGGTCATGTCGTGCTCCCAGCAAACCAATATGTCCGTCACCCCGGCGAAAGCCGGGGCCCAGCTTTCCGTCCACGTGGTTGCCGCCCGAAGCTGGGTCCCGGCTTTCGCCGGGATGACGGCACCAAAACGGTTACTGCTCCCGCGCCTTGCTCAGCGCGTCCTTGAAATGCGGCAGCAGGTCGGCGTTGGTGGCGAGGATGTTGCCGGTCTCCATCGGGTTCTTCTCGCCATCGGGGTCGGCCACGAAGCCGCCGGCCTCGCGCACGAGCAGGATGCCCGCCGCCATGTCCCACGGCTTGATGTTGCGGCACACCATGGCATCGAAGCGCCCGGCCGCCACATAGGCGAGCGAGAGGGCGGCCGAACCCGTGCCGCGGATGCCGACGACGCGCGCCTGCAGCACCGAGATCTCGGCGCGCGACAGGGGCAGGTCCTTGCCGCCGCGGTGCGGCACCTCATAGCTCACCAGCGTATCGTGGATGTCGCGGCGCTGGGCCACGCGGATGCGCTTGTTGTTGAGGAAGGCGCCGCCGCCCTTTTCGGCGGAATACATCTCGTCGGTGATCGGGTTGTAGGTCAGCGCCGCGACCAGTTCGCCCTTCCGTTCCAGCGCCACGGTGATGGCGAAGAAGGGCACGGCATGCATGAAGTTCATGGTGCCGTCGATCGGGTCGATGATGAAGCGGTGGTCGGGGTCGGTGCCCGCCACCACGCCCGTCTCCTCGGTGAGGAAGGCATAGCCGGGGCGCACCTTGGCCAGTTCCTCGCGCAGGATCTTGTCGACCTTCTGGTCGGCGATGGTGACATAGTCGCCCGGCGCCTTCTGCGACACCTGCAGGTTGGCGAGTTCGCCATAGTCGCGCTGGAGGGTGCGGGCCGCCTTGCGGACGGCGGCGGTCATGACGGTGATGACGGGGGAGGACAAGGGTGGAACTTCCTTCGCAAGCTCGATTGATGAGGCCCGATAGCAGGATTGGCCGGGCAGGGGAAGCTAGACCCCGAACAGCGCCTGGAAGAAGGCCACCACGCCCGCATAGAGGGCGGAGGACACCGCCGCGAGGATCGCCACCGAGGCGGCCGACAGCACATAGCCCACGATCACCGCCAGTCCGTCGCGCTCGGCGAGCCCCAGCGCGAGGCAGGCGATGGCGGCGGCGGGCGGAATGTTTCCGAAGGGAATGGGCAGGAACAGGATCAGGGCGAGCGGAAAGGCCACGAGCCCGATCAGCCGCTCGGCGATGTCGGAGGTCACGATGAAGCCAAGCCGCGGCTTCAGCACGCGTTCGAGCTTGGCCATGATCGGCGTCACCTTGGTCACGAAGGCATGCAGCATCTCCTTCGAGATGCGGCGCTTGCGCACCACCTCCGGCAGCCACAGCGTCTGGCGCCCCACCAGCACCTGCCAGGTGAGGATCACCAGCGGCAGGCCGAGGATGGCCGAGGTGCCGGGCGGCGTGGGAATGGCATTGGGCACGGCGAAAATGAACATCAGCGCGCCGAAGGCCCGCTCGCCCAATGAATCCGCCAGCTCGCCGATGGTGGTGTCCTGGCTGGTGTCCATGGAGCGGACGATGTCGGAAAGCCGCGACGGTTTCTGCCTCTTGTCCAACCCGCCGTCGTAAATCTCGTCCTGCTGCACGTTCACTCCCAATTCCATAGCCCGCCGCGGGCCGCATGGGCAACTATATGGGGAATGGGGCACGATTGTCCCACATTTCGCGCCGGCCTGCGCAGCACGCGCTCCCGATGCCATCATGCCCGGGCTTGACCCGGGCAACCTTTCCAAGGGCCACCGAAAAGGATCGCCGGGTCAAGCCCGGCGATGATGAGTGAAGGAGGCGTCATGCCCCCGTATTGGGGTACCCCGCCTGGTCCAGCGCCTGGGCCATGGCGGCGGCCGGCACCGTGCTCTCCACCGTCACCGTCTTGCCCGCGAGATCCGCCTGCACCTCGGCTGTGGGGTCCAGCGCCTTCACGGCCCTGGTGATGGTGGCCACGCAATGGCCGCAGGTCATGTCGGGAACGTTGAACTTCATGGTCGAACTCCTCTGGTTTCCGTGCCTGCCAGGCCATATGGGCCTTGCCAGCGTGGGAAGGTCAAGGGGGCACGGCCACCGGGGTCGGGTGGCCGTGCCGCTTCCCTCACTGGGCGGCCGCGTCCAGCAGCATCTGGGTGCCGTCGGGCTGGTCGACGAACTTGGTGAAGTCCACCGCCACCACCTTCTTGAGCGAGGCGAGCCTGGCGATGTCGAACGCCGTGAAGCTCAGCGCGTCGATGGTGCGCAGGTAGTAGCGGTTGCGGGCCTTGTCGTTCATCCAGGTGAAGATCGTCACTTCCGACGAGGTGTCCCAGATCTTGGTGCCGTCGCCACCCGTTCCCGCCGCATCCTCCGAGAGGTTATAGGGCCGGTCGAAGTTGTTGAGGATGTGGGCGAGCGTCACCACGGCGTCCTGCGGGGTCTTCGCCTTCCGCGTGAAGGTGGTGTAGTAGGCGGCCTTGACGAAGCGGCCATAGGAAATCTGGGTCGAGGGCACTCCGGCCAGGGCGTTGCCGCTGTCGGGCGATGTCACCTTCAGCTTGCCGAACTGTCCTGAGTTGCGGTCCATGTTGTCGAGGAAGGAATAGTTCCGCAGATTGGCGAGGTGCCAGGGGAACTCCGGGCCATTGGTGGCCACGCCGACCGGGTTGTCATAGACATTCATCCTGCCGCCGGTGAACTCGATCACCATGCCGTCGCCGGTCTTGTCGAAGAAGATGTAATGCTCGGGCAGGATGCCGCTGACGAAATCGAGCTTCGGCAGCCAGACCTTCACCTCGCCCTTGGCCAGCGCCGCCTTGGCTTCCGCCACGGTGGCGAAATTGCCGAGCACCCAGTTCGAAAGATCGGTGCCCGCCAGCTGCTTTGCCTTGTCAGTGCCGACATCGGTGGGTTCGACCGTTTCCGGCAACTCGTTGGAGCTCACCGAAAGGCCCTGGTCATTCGCCGCCTCCACCATCATGCCCTGGTGCGCGCCGGGCTGCAGGGCGGCCGCCGTGGCGCCGCCGAGGATCGGATACCTGGTGGTGAAGCTCATGCCGTCCGAGCCGTCGGGCGCCAGCGAGACGACCCTGGTGCCGGCCGGCATGTAGGTCATCAGCAGCGGGATGGGCGTTGAATACTCCATGGTCTTGCCGCTGTAGGCGACGCCATTGGCATCGGTGATCATCAGCGCCGTGCAGGCGGCGGCGGGTCCTGCGCCGAGCGCCGTCAGCGCGGAGAGCGAGGTCGCACAGACTTTCTGCCAGCTGCGGAAACTGGTCTTGAGGGTGTTCATGAGTGACTCCAGGGGGAGAGTGGAATGGTGTGCGTGCCTGCCGCCTGCATTACTCGGTCGGTGCAGAGTCCTGCAGGAAGGCCTCGACGGTCGCTGTGAACTTTTCATGCTGCTGGAACAGGAAAGCGTGGCCGCCATCGAAGAAGGCAAGCCACGCGAAGGGCACCTGCTGTGCGATCAGCGCCGAATTTGCCGGGTTGTCGATCAGGTCATATTGCCCGTCGGTCACCAGCATCGGGTTCTTGACGTTCTTGAGGTTCTCGAAATTCGTCTCATCGGCCGACCACAGCGTGGTGCGGGCGCGGTCCTGGCGCTCGGTCGTCTGCTTCGAGACATCGATGTCGTTGGGGGCGGTGCCGTCGGCCGCCGCCTGCTTGATGCGCGCGAAGATCTCCGTGCCGGCCTTTACGCCGCCCACTTCCGGCGGGAAGACGAGACCGATCTTGCCTTCCATCGGCAGGTTCGGGTCGTTGAGCTTGTCCTCGACCTCCTTGGTGGCGGGAATGTTGTGGCTGCCGCCGGGGTTGGGGGCTGCGAGAATGACCTTGCCCACCGCATCCGGGTGGCGGATCACCACTTGCTGCGCGATGCGAGCACCCATCGACCAGCCCAGCACGTCAGGCTGCTTCAGGCCCAGCGCCTGGATGAGGGCCACCGCGTCATCCGCCATCTGCGGGATCGTGGTGTTGTTCTCCGCAGTGTCGGTCGACAGGCCGACACCGCGATTGTCGAACAGGATCAGCTGGTGGTTCTTCGCAAGGTCCTGGACCAGCAACGGGTCCCACAGGCTCATCGTCGAGATGAAGCCGTTGATCATGACGAGCGGCTTGCCCTGTCCGCGCGTGTAATAGGCGAGCTTCACGCCATTCACCTCGACGTATTTCACCTCCGCCTTGAAATCGTCGGCGCGAACGGGGGTGGTGAGCGCGAGGGTGGCGAAGGCGGCGATGGCAAGAAGGCTATTGGCGAAGGAGGTGCGTGTCATGGTGCAGGGCCCGGCTGTAGCGGATGTTGATGCGATGAATTCACAAGGCGGGCGCGCAGCGAAGGTCACTTTCGACGCCCGCATGGGGCCTATGACTTATTGAAACTTCTTACAAGAAGGTACTTCTACGTAAAATCACTCCAGGTTGCAGGAGCCGAAAACCGCCGGTCATGCCGGCGGTTCCTGCGGGTCGGCTGCGGGACGAGGCGGACCTACGCTTTCCGACCCCTGCAAGCCTTGCTTCAGTCGACCCATGCGAAAGGCCCGGCGGTGTGCCGGGCCTCTGCATGGTCATCGGGTGGTTGGCTCAGAGCGTGCCGTTGTAGAGTTCGGCGGTGAAGGAGCCCGAGCAGTCGGCTGGCAGCGGTGTGCTGCCGAATGCGGGGGTGTGCCGCAGGAAGAGCGAGTAGGTCACGGGAACGCCGGCGCTGACCGTTATCGGCTCCTCGGTGGTGAATCCGAACAGCTGGGTGTTGAGCAGCAGGTCCATGGGCACGTGGATGACGCCCCAGTCGGCCGATGTTCCGCCGAAGGACGTTGCCACGCTGCTGGCCGCGTCGAGGTCGATCTCGTTGAAGCCGACGGGGCCGCTGGTGAGGTTGCAGTGGCCGCGGCTGCGCAGCAGCACCGTGCCGCTCACGGTGGGCGTGAAGCTCAGGGTCGCCGCCGTTGCCGGCGTGACGCCCGGAGCCGGGGCCGCGACGAACTGGAAGGACGCGCGCTTCATCAGGGTCGGGCCCACGGGTCCCTGAAGACCCACCGGTCCCCGGAACCCCATCAGGCCCGGCGGTCCTGCAAGGCCCGTCGGTCCGGCCGGGCCTGCCGGCCCCGCCGGGCCGGCCGGTCCCTGGGCGCCGGTGCTGCCCTTGGGGCCCTGGGGCCCGATGAGAGCGGTGATGGCAATCGGCCAGCCGGCCGCAGTCTTGGGGCCGCGCAGGGCCTTGGCCGTGGTGTCGATGTAGAAGTCGCCCGGCACGCCGAGATTTGCCGCCGGCGCACCGGCGCCCGAGCGCAGGGTGTTGCCGTTGGTGCCGATCGGCGCCCAGAACGTGGTCTCGGTCGCCGGGGCCTTGTTCAAGTTGCCGTTCTGCAGCGAATAGAACACCTGGGATCCGAGTCTCACCACGGCGCCGAGCTTGTAGGTCGCGGTACCGGACCACATGCCCTTGAAGTCCATGCCGTTGACGCCAAGCAGCTTCCACTTGGCGGAGGTGGGAGAGGGAACTGCGTTCAGGTTCGCGGCCAGGGCGTAGTAGATCTCGTTGTCGTAGGAGACGACGGCGCCGATGGCATAGTTCTTGGTGTTCAGCCATGAGCCGTTATAGTTCATGGTAGCCGCAAGGCTCGTGCCTGCCATGACGCAGAGCGCGAGCGACGCGCCGGCTACGGCGCGCAGGAGTGATGATGTCACGATGTGACGACCTCATGTGAATTGAAGGGATTTGTCTTGTGTGGGATCGGCCGCTGCAGGCGAGGCGCAAGCTCTCCTGCAGCAGCCTGCCGCAAAGGCGTGTTCGCGGGGCAGCATCAGCTGCCGGCCTTGATCTCCTTGGCGACGTCGATCTCCTTGCCGCCGCAGGCCGGGTGGCCGAAGCCGCTCGCGCTCTTGCCGTCGGTGATGTCGTAGATCACGCCGTCATCCTTGTTCGGGCTCACGCCGGCGGGAACCTTGCCGAGGTCGAGGGTGCCGCGCACCCGCCATGCGATGTTGTGGTCGGCGCAGGAGGTGTCGCCGGAAACGCCCACAGCGCCGACCTTCTTGCCGTCCTTGTAGAGGGCGAGGCCACCGCCGAACACGTTCACGCCGCCGATGCGGTGGTCGACCATCGGGTCATGCTCCGTACCGAACTTCGAAGCCTTGCCGGCATAGGCGACGGCGGTGTCGACCGGGTTGCTCTCCTGCAGGCCGAACAGGCTGCCGCCGGGCTGCACCGGCGAGTAGATGTTGGCGGTCGAGAGGGCGAGGCCGTCGAGGCTGAAGGCATTCGCGGTGTTGGCTTTCTGGGCCGAGATCACACGGCTGCCGAGCCACTGGTCGGTGTATTCCTTGCCGGAATAGGTGACGGCACAGACCGTGCCGTCCTTGTCGACGACGGTGGCCCACATGTTGAGGTCCAGGCCGCCGTTCGACGGGCCGCCAGAGGCCTTCACCGCACCTTGCAGCGCCTTGGTCAGGGCATCATGCGAGGGCAGGTCCGAGCACGCCGCGTTGGCCGCGGCGGACATGGCAACGCCCGCCGAAAGCGCCGTCGCGGTGAAAAGGGTGAGCATACGAATCAAGATTGGATCTCCATTGTTACGTGTCAGATTGCTTCGTTCATGCTTTCACTGATTGGAATTACTTAGTGTAAGCAAGGCTGCACGTAGGTGTAAATCCGGACCCAATTGTGGCCTGCAAGTGAAAATTGCATTAACTCATCGTAATGTATTGTGGTGGGAATTGTGACGGGTTGTGCTTTGTAAATTATTGAAAATAATAAATAAAATGAATACCCTCATAGCGTGCATTGCAGTATGTCGCCGATTTTGTCCTTCTTGGCTTGGTTGCAAAGCGCCACTCCCGCGGGAGTGGTGGCTCCGGTTTTGCCTATTTGCTTATTAGCATAAGTTGCGCGCCGGGGTGGCGGGATGGGCAGGTCCGGATACCGGGAGAAAGCCGTGGTCCCGCTTCGGGAGACGGAAGCCGTGGACCGCTGATCCCCGGGGTTCACCAACGAAGTGCAGGACCAGCTCATGGTGTCGGCATGGCACGGCACTGTCGACAGCCTTGCGTGGAAGAACGGCCGATCGTCAGGCGGCAGCCGCCGGTCGCTGCAGCGAGACTCAGCGCACCAGCGTCGAGCGCTCCTTGCGCAGCGCCTTCATCACGGTCTCGTCGAGGTTCAGGTGGGCCTGCACCAGGGCGGGGGGTGTCAGCGCCATCCAGTTGTTGAGCGAGATGTCCTTGTAGAGGGGGCGGTTGAAGACATTGACGATGCGCAGCACGCCGGTCCCGATGTTCTCGATGTAGTGGCCCAGTGTGCGCGGCACGAAGCCCACGTCGCCCGCCGTGTAGTTGAAGGTGCGGGCATTGGCGGTGGCGTCGAACACCGTCATGCGCGCCTGGCCTTCCTTGTAGAACTGCCACTCGTCGGCATCCGGGTGCCAGTGCAGTTCGCGCATGCCGCCCGGCTCGATCTCCATGATGAGTGCCGCCATGCTGGTGACGGGAAAGTCGGCGGCATCGATCACCGTGGCCTTGCCGCCCGGATAGGAGACCGGTTCCTTGGCCGCGGTGTGATAGGTGAAGGCCTGCTTCGCCGTGCTGCCGCCCACCTCGGCCCGCACCTTCTCCAGCGCGTCGGGCACCGGCATGCGGAAGATGTATTTCTGCGATTTCGGAATGGAGGCGAACTGCGATGGCGGCAGGCCGAAATTCTTGGCCACCACCTCGGGCGGCATGTGGGCCATGAATTCGGTGATCAGCAGCGTCTGGTTTTCGGAAAAATTGCCGTCGTCGAAGACCAGCAGGAATTCGGTGCCGCCCTCCAGGCCCTGGATCGAGTGCGGAACGCCCGCCGGGGCAAACCACAGGTCGCCCGGCCCCAGGTCGTCGATCCACACGCCGCGGTCGGGGTCCACCACGGTGAAGCGCACGCGGCCTTGCAGCACATAGGCCCACTCCGCCTCCTTGTGCCAATGGAGCTCGCGCACCACCCCGGCGTCGAGCCGCATGTCCACGCCCGCCATTGTCCTGGCCGCCGGCAGTTCGCGCACCGTCACCTCGCGCGCCCAGCCGCCATCCTCCAGCCGGTTGTGGGCCATGCCGAAGGAGAATTTGAGGTTGGGCAGCCCGCCATTGTCGGTTTCCGGCGGGATCAGCACATCCGGGTTCTGCGCATCCAGCAAAGGATTGCGGGGGCCCGGATCGGTTGCGCCCTTGTTGCCCCTGATGGGTTGAATGTCCTTGCTGCCGTCCGTCATTGCCGCCCCCTGATGAAATGCCGGTCTTCGTTATAGGTAGGAATACGGTGGCTTGCGAAGCTTGAAATCATCGCTTGACCCTCCCATCATTGGAAGGTCCATATGAGGCGTGGCAGGAAAGGACCGCCACCATGAACCAGATTTCGCCAGCCCCGCTTCAGAGCTTCCCCGTGGAGGGCATGACCTGCGCCTCCTGTGTCAGGCGCGTGGAGAAGGCCATCGCCGCCGTGCCCGGCGTCGAGAGTGCCGCCGTTAACCTCGCCACCGAGCGCGCCGACGTGCGCCTCGCCGCGCCCGCCACGCCGGAGGCGGTGGTCGCCGCCATCAAGGCTGCGGGCTATGAGGTTGCCAGCCAGACCGTCGACCTCGGCGTCGAGGGCATGACCTGCGCCTCCTGCGTGAGGCGGGTCGAGAAGGCCATCGGCGGCGTGCCGGGTGTCGTCTCTGCCGCCGTCAACCTCGCCACCGAGCGTGCAACGGTGACGTTCGTTGCGGGAACGCCGCTCTCATCGATCGAGGCCGCCATCCGCACGGCGGGCTATGAACCGCGCCGCCTCGACCATGTGGACGCCGATGCCCATCAGGCGGCCAGGGACCAGGAGTATCGCAAGCTGAAGCGCGACGTCCTGATCGCCGCCATCTTCACCTTGCCGCTCTTCGTGATGGAGATGGGCGGCCATCTCGTTCCCGCCTTTGGCCACTGGCTCCATGGCGTGGATCGCTTCTCGCTCTATGTCTTCTACTTCGTCCTCGCCACCATCGTGCAGTTCGGCCCCGGCCTGCGCTTCTACAGGAAGGGTGTTCCCAACCTGCTGAAGCTGGCGCCCGACATGAACTCGCTCGTGGTGCTGGGCTCCACCGCCGCCTGGGGCTATTCGGTGGTCGCCACCTTCTGGCCGTCGCTGCTGCCCGAAGGGACGGCGAATGTCTATTACGAGGCCTCGGCCGTCATCGTCACCCTGATCCTTCTCGGCCGCCTGCTCGAGGCGCGCGCCAAGGGCCGCACCAGCGCGGCGGTGGCGAAGCTCGTCGGCCTGCAGGCCAAGTCGGCGCGCGTGGAACGGAACGGCGAGATCGTCGAGCTGCCGCTCGACCAGGTGGTGGCGGGCGACATCGTGCAGGTGCGCCCGGGCGACAGGCTTCCCGTCGACGGCGTGGTCGTCGCCGGCTCCTCCTTCGTCGACGAATCGATGATCACCGGCGAGCCGATCCCCGTCGCCAAGGGAGAGGGGGCGGAGGTCGTCGGCGGCACCATCAACAAGACCGGCAGCTTCACCTATCGGGCCACCAAGGTGGGGGCCGATACGCTGCTGGCCCAGATCATCCGCATGGTCGAGCAGGCGCAGGGCGCCAAGCTGCCCATCCAGGCGCTGGTCGATCGCATCACGGCGTGGTTCGTGCCCGCGGTGATGGCGGTGGCGACCCTCACCTTCCTCGTCTGGCTGGTCTTCGGGCCGGAGCCCGCGCTCACCTTCGGCCTCGTCAATGCGGTGGCCGTGCTCATCATCGCCTGCCCCTGCGCCATGGGGCTTGCCACACCCACCTCCATCATGGTCGGCACAGGCCGTGCTGCGGAACTGGGCGTGCTTTTCCGCAAGGGCGAGGCGCTGCAGTCCCTGCGCGATGTTCAGGTCGTGGCGATGGACAAGACCGGCACGCTGACCGAGGGCCGACCGGAGCTCACCGACTTCGAGGTCCATGGCATCGCGCCCGATGAGGCCCTGTCCCTCATCGCCGCCGTCGAGAGCCCATCCGAACATCCCATCGCCGCGGCCATCGTCGCTGCTGCCCGGGCGAAGGGCCTCGCGCCCGCCGCCGTCGCGGGATTCGAGGCCATTCCCGGCTTCGGCGCGCGCGGGCAGGTGCAGGGCCGCGAGGTGGCGGTAGGCGCCGACCGCTACATGGCGAAGCTCGGCCTCGACGTCGCGTCCTTCGCCGCCACGGCGGAGCGTCTCGGCCAGCAGGGCAGGACGCCACTCTACGCCGCCATCGACGGCCGTCTCGCCGCCGTCATCGCGGTGTCCGACCCGGTGAAGCCCACCACGCCGTCCGCAATCGCCGCCCTCCACGCCATGGGCCTCAAGGTCGCGATGATCACCGGCGACAATCGCCGGACCGCAGAAGCCATCGCCAGGACGCTCGGCATCGACGAGGTCGTCGCCGAGGTGCTGCCCGAGGGCAAGGTGGAGGCCATCGCGCGGCTGAAGCACAAGGGCCGCGTCGCCTTCGTCGGCGACGGCATCAACGATGCGCCGGCACTCGCCGCGGCGGACGTCGGCATCGCCATCGGCACGGGCACCGACATTGCCATCGAAAGTGCCGACGTGGTGCTGATGTCGGGCGACCTAAAGGGCGTGCCCACCGCCATCGGCCTCTCCCAGGCGGTCATCCGCAACATCAAGGAAAACCTGTTCTGGGCCTTCGCATATAACGTGCTGCTCATTCCCGTCGCGGCCGGGCTGCTCTATCCGGTCAACGGCACGCTCTTGTCGCCCATGATCGGGGCAGGGGCCATGGCGCTCTCCAGCGTTTTCGTCATCAGCAATGCCCTGCGCCTGAGGCGCTACCACCCGAAGGAGGACCACGCATGAACATCGGTGACGCTGCGAAGGAGTCCGGCGTGTCCGCCAAGATGATCCGCTACTACGAGGAGGTTGGCCTCATCCGTGCACCGGCGCGCAACCAGAATGGCTACCGCGCCTACGACAAGAGCAACATCCACGAGCTCAAGTTCATCCGCCGCGCGCGTGACCTCGGCTTCACGGTGGAGCAGATCTCAGGCCTCATGCATCTCTGGCGCGACCGCTCGCGCGCCAGCGCCGACGTCAAGCGCATCGCCCTGGAGCATGTCGAGGCGCTCGAGGCCAAGACGCGCGAGATCGAGGAAATGGCCAATACCCTCAAGCACCTGGCCGCCAACTGTCATGGCGACGGCAGGCCCGATTGCCCGATCATCGAGAACCTGGCCGAAGGCTGCCATCACGCCAGCCCGACCCACCTCGGCAAGGGCTTCGAGAAGCTCCGCTGACCGCCGCCTCCAGCACGGGAAGTGGTATCGTTTGCAGTACCCGCAGCAGCCCACCCACCGGCAACCGCGACAGCTGGTCCATCAAGGCCAGTTCGTTGAAAGCATTGCGGGTTTCACGGTCGATGCCGGGCATGAGAGCCTCCAATCGGTTTCTGATAACGATTGTAGCAACATTCGTCACCCGCGTCCGCGAGAACCGCAGCATGCTTTCCCGGTACTGAGCAAACAGCAGCAAACTTGATGAAAGTGTCGGGTAGGGATCGACGGAGTCCAGCCAGGGATCAAAACTTCGCTTATGTCCGCCCTAAGTTTGTTCAGTCAGGCATTGCATCGGTTGCTGCCGCTCGACGCCGCAGTCCGCAGGCAAGGATCATTGCGCGTAAACGAGGCTGACCGTGATCAAGATGGACAGATTGCGCATAAGCTTAGTTGTTTGACATAAATGATTAACTTTCGTATTTGACATGGTCATGATCGGAGACCATGGGCCAGGTCTCTGTCCGAGAGCCAGTTCAGGGGGATCCAATGCTCAAGGTGTTCACGCTCTCGCTTCTCGGATTGCTGCTGCTCGCCAGTCCAAGTCCAGCGCAGACTGTCGAGCAGCGGATCACCAACAAGTGGTGGACGGGCAATAGAAATTATCCAATCGGCTCAACGACTTCGTTTAGTTTCACCGAAGTGCTGTTCGATGGCAGGTATATCTGGGTCGGCAATTTCAATGGCAAGTCGGTCAGTAAGATTGACCCTGTTTATGGTACGGTAATTGGAACATATGCGACCCCCGGGAATGTTTCCGGCATCATTTTCGACGGCGAGAACATTTGGGCCACCAACCGCTTTAGTGGGTCCATAACAAAGATCAGGGCATCGACTGGGGCAATCCTTGGTACTTATGCAGTTGGAAGCGGTCCGCAGTCGTTCGCTTTTGATGGCGCCTGGCTCTATGTGACGCTGTGTGATGCTAATCAGGTCGCCAAGGTGAACCCCTCAACGGGTGTCGTGGCCGCAAAGTTTTCGTCTGGTGGATCCAACCCGTATGGCATTACTTTTGATGGAGTAAATCTCTGGGTTTCGAATGCAGGATCTTCGGGTCTCAAGAAACTGAATACTGCTGGCACCGTCGTGGCGACCGTGGCGACACCTTCCGTAACTGTCTATTCCGTTTTTGATGGAACCTATATCTGGGTTACAAATCAAACTGCAAACAGCGTCACAAAGATCGTGGCGGCTACAGCGGCGGTGATCGGAAGCTATCCGGTTGGAACTCGACCCGGAGGCATCGACTCCGACGGAACGTATGTTTACGTCGCGAACCAGACTTCGAATACCGTCAGCGTCTTGAGGTCCTCTAACGGCTCACTCTTGAAAACGATACCAGTTGGAGCCGCGCCGTTGGACGTCGCATCTGATGGCATTTCGCTTTGGACTGCAAACAACATGACCAATGCCATCTCACGCCGATAACCTGTTCGTGGCGGGCCTTGGTCCAGGCAATTGCCCGCGCGCGACGCATTCGCGGCGGATTGGATTGCACCCCTGATTTCCAGGAAATCTCGACCGATAGAGTTTCTGCGGTTGGCGCGGCTGTGACCAAGCCCGCTCGGCCCAGTCGCCGGCGCCCGCATGACGATAAAATTCGCTTCAAAAACAAATGGCTGGGGGACTAGGATTCGAACCTAGACTAGCGGAGTCAGAGTCCGCGGTCCTACCGTTAGACGATCCCCCAACGGTTCAGGTGGCGGCTAGATAGCCGCTAGGTGCCCGCTGCGCAAGGGGTATCTGCCTCAGCTCTTGATCTGGCGGATGAGGCTGGCGAGGCTCGGTCGCTCCTCGCCGCTGCCCACAGGGCGGTTGGCGGCGGCGGACAGGCGGCGGAGCGGGGCCGTGAGGTCTGCGGCGGTGGGTGAGGTCTGCTGCTGCTGGCCGAAGGTTGCCTGCTGCGGCATGTCGAAGACGGTGCCCTCCGGCGCGAAGCTCTGGGCGCGCCAGCGCAGCACGATGTCCTGCAGGAAGCCGTCTTCCGGCATTTCGCGGGCCCAGCTGCCGGTCACCGAGGCGGTGTTGCTCATCGGCCATTCATCGGCGGGAAGCGTGTCGAACTTGATGCGGGTGGGCAGCGCCACGCCCTCGCCGAAGGTGATGGCCTCGCCCGTGCCCATGGTGGGCATGAAGTCGAGAAGGCTCGAGGCGGCGTCCGAAATGCCGGCGCGCAGGATCTCCTGGTCGCGCTCGTTGGCCAGCCGCATCGAGAAGATGGTGTTGCACTGGGACAGGATGGTGGCGTCCAGCTCGGCCGGGCGTTGCGACACGATGCACAGCGAGATCCCGTATTTGCGGCCCTCCTTGGCGATGCGGGAGATCGACCGCTTGGTGGGCTCGAAGCCCAGTGTCTTGTCCACTGGCACATAGCGATGCGCCTCCTCGCAGACGAAGGTGATGGGAATGCGGCCGGCACTCCACACCCCGAAGTCGAAGGCGAGGCGGGCCAGCACCGACACCACGACGTTGATGATCTCCGACGGCAATCCGCCCAGCTCGAGAATGGCAATGGGCTTGCCGTTGACCGGGATGCGGAACAGCCGCGACAGCACCTGGGACATGGTGTCCTGCACCGTGAGCGAGCCGAACATGAAGGCATAGCGGCTGTCGCGGTTGATTGCCTCGAGCCGCGACTTGAGCCGCTTGTAGGGGGCGAGTTCGCCGCGCAGTTCGAGCTTGCCCAGATGCTCGTCGAGGAGGCCGATGAGGTCGGACGAGCGATAGGGCACCGGCGTGTCGACGCCGATGGAGGACGGCTCGATCTGCTCGCGGGCGCGCTGCAGCGCCGGCCGCTCGCGGCGCTGGTTGTTCATGAAGCGCAGCTTGGCAATGGGAATGAGTTCCCGCAGTACCTCCACGTCCGCCTCGCGGTTGGGCTGCTGGCCGATGAGGATCTCGACGATCTCCTCGAAGTTCAGCAGCCAGAACGGCAGGTTCATGTTGGCGGGGCTGATGACCTCCGCGATGTCGCGGAAGGCATGGGCATATTCGCGGTGGACGTCGAGGAGCAGCACGTGGCCCTGCGGGTTCTTCTCGAGGATGCGGCGCAGGAGGAGGGCAACCGTGCAGGACTTGCCGGTGCCGGTGGTGCCGAGGATGGCGAAGTGCTTTCCCAGCAGGTCGTCGACCTTCACCATGGCGGGGATGGCCTCGTCCTGGGTGATGTGGCCGACGCGGATGGCCATGTCGGTGTGATAGGCATAGGCCTTGGCGAGCTCGTGTTTCGAGGCGCGGAACACCGTGTCGCCGAGTGACGGGTAGCACGACACGCCGCGGCGGAAATGCATCGGCTCGCCCCGCTCGTCGCGCGGCAGTTCGCCGAGGAACTCGACTTCGATGATCCGCGTCTCGGGTTCGTCCGGCATGTGGCTCGGCATGGGCGAGGACAGGGCGGACACGATGCACAGGGAGATGGTGCGCGGCGTGTCGACCCTCAGCAGCG
Organism: Aestuariivirga litoralis; assembly: GCF_003234965.1. Classification (GTDB taxonomy): domain Bacteria; phylum Pseudomonadota; class Alphaproteobacteria; order Rhizobiales; family Aestuariivirgaceae; genus Aestuariivirga; species Aestuariivirga litoralis. The sequence goes on along the minus strand of NZ_QKVK01000001.1, from coordinate 97,022 downwards.
TGCCGATCTCGGGGGTCTTGGCGCGCGCATCGGCGTCAGATCCGCCGTCGATGAGGATCACCGCATGGGCGCCCGTCACCGCCACGATGCGGCCGATGCGGGAGGTGGTCTTGTCCGGGGAGGTCATCGGCGCACTCTCAATGGATGTGGGGTTCGGGCTCGGCGGGGAGGGCGAGGGGCAGCCGCACGCTGATGCGCGTGCCCTGGCCCTTCTCGGACTGGATGCGCAGATCGCCGCCATGCAGCCTGGCCAGCGCGAAGGCGATGGGCAACCCGAGGCCCGTGCCTTCGTGGCGCTTGTTGAAGCCCGAGTCGACCTGCCCGAAGGGGCGGAGCGCGGTTTCGACCTCCGCCGGGGTCATGCCGATGCCGGTGTCCTCGACCACGATCACCGCCGAAGCCGCCGTGGCCGCGGCAGTGATCCGCACGTGGCCGTTCTCGGGCGTGAATTTCACGGCATTGCCGAGGAGGTTGATGAGGATCTGCTTCAGCCGCAGCGGATCGGCCGCCAGCGGCGGCAGGTCATCGTCCACCCTGTGCTCGACCGAGATGTGCTTGTCGCGCGCCCGGGCGTCGACGATGAGCAGGCAGGAGGCCAGCACCGGCCCCAGCTCGACCTGCTCCTTCTCCACCGCGAGCTTGCCGGCCTGTATCTTGGAGACGTCGAGGATGCCGTTGATCAGTTCCAGCAGGTGTTCGGCTGCCTGCTTGATGTAGCCCGTGTACTGGTGAACCTTCTCCGGGCTCGTCGCCGTCCTGGTGTGCAGCATGTCGGAGAAGCCGATGATGGCGTTGAGCGGCGTCCTGAGCTCATGGCTCATGTTGGCGATGAACTCGGACTTTGCCTTGGAGGCGAGTTCGGCATCGACCTTGGCCGCCTGCAGGGCCATGGCCTGCTTGCGCTGCGGGATGGCGAGGCCGAGATGATCGGAGAATTCGCCGATCAGCGAGCCGTCCTTGAACCATTTGGGGCCGAAAGTACGCATGACACACCCGAACGTTACAGGGATCATTTGCAACCTCATGTCTCAACTTCCGGTTAATGTGGCCCGCCGTTTCCGGCGGGAGATTTGCTTTGTGAGGGGGGGCGGAAACTGGTACATTCGGAATAACGCAATGATTGTAAGGGCGGCCGCTGCTGCTCCGGTTCTCCGTCGAGCCCGGCTGCCCTCGAAAGGTTTGGACGTGGATGCGACCAGCAGGCCGGGCAGGGACCGGCCACGGCGCAAACCGGCGGCCGGGAGTCCTCACGCCCGGAAACCGTCGGCTTCGCGCGAGCCGCCGCCGGGGGGCCTTTATGGCGCCCTCGACCTCGGCACGAACAATTGTCGACTTCTGATCGCAACCCCCACCCACAACGGGTTCTCGGTGGTCGATGCGTTTTCGCGCATCGTGCGGCTGGGCGAGCGGCTGGCCCAGACCGGCCGGCTGAGCGATGACGCCATGGGGCGCACCATCGAGGCCTTGCGGGTCTGCGCCAACAAGCTGCGCTGGCGCAATGTCGACCGGGTGCGGCTGGTGGCGACCGAGGCCTGCCGCATGGCCGAGAACGGACCTGCCTTCATCGACCGCGTGAAGAGCGAGACGGGCCTCAGGCTCGAGATCATCGACCGCGAGACGGAAGCGGGCCTTGCCGCGGTGGGCGCCGAGCCGCTGGTCGACCGTGACGCCGAGACCGCGCTGGTCTTCGACATCGGCGGCGGATCCACCGAAGTGCTGTGGATGCGCCGGGCCGGTGAGCGTTTCGAGACCGTGGCCTGGACCTCGCTGGCGGCGGGTGTCGTGACCATCTCGGAGCGGTTTGGCGGTGGCGTCGACGTGACACCTGCGTCCTTCGCGGCGATGCGCGAGTACCTGCGGCCCATGCTTCAGGAGTTCGCGCAGCGCGTCTCGGCGGCCAATGGCGGAACCTCGCCCGTCCCTTCGCACCTTCTCGGCACCTCCGGCACGGTGACGACCATCGCCGGCGTGCAGCTTGGCCTGCAGCGCTATGACCGCGCGCGCGTCGATGGCTGCTGGCTCGAGAGCGACGAGATCGGCGCGGTGACGCACCGGCTGCTGCATCTCAGCTATGAGCAGCGGGCGGCGAACCCCTGCATCGGGCGCGAGCGTGCCGACCTCGTGCTGGCGGGCTGTGCGATCCTCGAGGAAATCCGCCTCGCCTTTCCGGCGCAGCGCATCCGCGTTGCCGACCGCGGGCTTCGCGAAGGAATCCTCACCATGCTGATGAAGGAAGACGGAACCTACGGGAGGACCGCATGAGCAGGCCGGGAAGCGGCAAGAAGCCGGGCGTGCGGCTCAAGGTGCGGGTGAAGACCGGCAAGGGCCGCACGGTCTCGCAGAAGAACTGGCTTGAGCGCCAGCTCAACGATCCTTACGTGCAGGAGGCCAAGAAGCTGGGCTACCGCTCGCGCGCCGCCTTCAAGCTCACCGAGATCGACGACAAGTACAAGTTCCTGAAGCCCGGCGGCCGCATCGTCGACTTGGGCGCCGCCCCCGGCGGCTGGAGCCAGGTGGCGGTGAAGCGCACAAAGGCGGAAGAGGGCCGCGGCAAGGTGATTGCCATCGACATGCATGGCATGGACCCGCTCAGCGCCGTCACCATCTTCAAGAAGGACTTCCTCGAGGAGGACGCGCCGGCCCTGCTGATCGAGGCGCTGGGCGGCGAGAAGGCCGACTGCGTGCTCTCCGACATGGCGGCCCATGCCACGGGCCACCGGCAGACCGACCACATCAACATCATGGCGCTGGCCGAAGCGGGCTATGAATTCGCGAAAGAGGTGCTGAAGCCCGGCGGCACCTATCTCGCCAAGGTGCTGCGCGGCGGCACCGAGGGCGAGATGCTGAAGATGATGAAGAAGGACTTCGCTTCCGTCCGCCACGTCAAGCCGATGGCGAGCCGTGATGACTCGGCGGAACTCTTCGTTCTGGCCATGGGATTCCGCGGCGGGGCGTGAATGACCCCAACGAGGACTTGCACCATCGCCGCACCTGCCGGTTGTGCGGCGTTGCAGCGCCAGCAGAATTGACTGGACCGCGCTCCGCAACTCTTCAATCCTGCGCAGGGGAATGGTCCGTGGGGCGATGCCGGAAGATCTGTCGACACTGATTCAGCGCGTGGGGCTTGGCGACAGGCAAGCCTTCCGGACGCTCTATTCCCTCACCAGCCCGAAACTCTATGCCGTCTGCCTCCGTGTCTTGCGCGAGAGGTCAGACGCCGAGGACGCATTGCAGGAGGTCTACATCAAGGTCTGGCATGGCGCGCCGCGTTTTGCCGTGACGGGGCAAAGCCCGGTCAGCTGGCTCGCCGCCATTGCGCGCAATCATGCGATCGACAGGATCAGGGCGCGCAAGCCGCTGGCCGTCGCGATCAGCGATGCGCCGGAGATTCCGGACGATGGGCCTGATCCGGAACGGGCTGTCCTGGCGACTGCCGAGCGCCGGCGGATCGACGACTGCCTGTCGCGGCTGAAGGCCGAACGCGCCGATGCGGTGCGCGCGGCCTATGTCGATGGACACAGCTACCAGGAGCTGGCGGAGCGCTTCCGCCTGCCGCTCAACACGGTGCGCACCTGGCTGCGCCGCAGCCTGCTGCAATTGCGGGAGTGCCTGCAGCAATGACCGATGGCACCGACATGACGCCGGAAGACGACCTGCTGGTAGCCGAATATGTGCTCGGCGTGCTGCCGCATGAGGAGCGTGTGGCGCTGGCGGCGCGTCTCGAGGCCGAGCCTGCGCTGGAGGCGCGCCGGCGCTTCTGGGAAGACGAGTTCGCGCCGCTCGGCGCCGAGGTCGAGCCGGTTCGGCCACCGGCGCATGTGCTGGCGGCGGTGGAGAAGCGCCTGTTCCCGCACGCGGTGCAGCCGCGCGGGCTGTGGGGCAGCCTGGCTTTTTGGCGCGCCGCCACGGCCCTGCTTCTCGTTCTCGTCGTGGCGGGGCTGGGCCTGTTCTCCACGCAGCGCGCGAACCTGCCGGTGGGGCCCTCCTATGTCGCGAGCCTGACGGCCAGCGCGGCACCGTTGCAGATCGAGGTGCTCTATGATGCCGGGAGCCGCGTGCTGAAGCTCAACCGCGTCAGCGGTGGTCCGGCGCAGGGACGTGACCTGCAGCTCTGGCTCATCGCCGGCAATGAGGCGCCGATCTCGCTCGGCGTGGTTCCGGCTGCGACCAGCGCCAGCCTGGAGCTGGCATCCGCCATTGCGGCGAAGCTTGCGCCCAAGGCGCTGCTCGCCGTCAGCGACGAACCGCTGGGCGGTTCTCCCACCGGACAGCCGACGGGCGCGGTCCTCGCCACCGCTCCGCTCATCGCCATGTGATCACACGGGGGTCACGGGTTTGTGACCGGACGCAGCCCGGCGCGCTGAAACTCTCCCACCCGGCCTCTCGTGACTGCGGCTGTCCAGATGAGGACAGACCCATAACAGGAGATCGTCATGAACCGTGTGAACACCCCGCTCTTCGCCGCCGCCCTGTCAGCCGTCATCGCCTGCGCCGCCGCCACGCCGGTGCTGGCGGAGAACCCGATGGTCGGGGGTGCCCCGATGTATGCGACGAAGAACATCGTCGAGAACGCCGTCAACTCGAAGGACCATACGACGCTGGTTGCCGCGGTGAAGGCCGCGGACCTGGTGCCCACCCTCGAGGGCAAGGGCCCCTTCACCGTCTTCGCGCCCACCAACGAGGCCTTCGCCGCCCTGCCGGCGGGAACCGTGGAGACGCTGCTCAAGCCCGAGAACAAGAAGACGCTCACCAAGATCCTCACCTGCCATGTGCTGGCCGCCAAGGCCACCGCCGCCGACGTCGCCAAGATGGCGATGGCCGATGGCGGGACGCACGAGGTGACCACCGTCGGCGGCTGCAAGCTGTGGCTCTCCGCCAAGGACGGCATGGTGATGATCAAGGACGAGGCGGGCGGCATGGCGACGGTGACCATCGCCGATGTCGAGCAGTCGAATGGCGTGATCCACGTGATCGACCACGTGCTGCTGCCGAAGATGTGAGCTTCCTAATATACGAATTTAGTCCTTGACAGCGCGCGCTCGATGTGCTAGGAAGGCGCAATGTCCAGAAAACTCTTCATGGCCGGGTTCGCCCCGGCCATTTTCATTTTCAGGGCCTGGCTGGCGGCTCTTTACCTGCTCGCCACCACATGGGGCTTGGTCCATTCGCGGGCCTGCGCCTCGCGCCGGGCGATGCCCTCGATGAAGCTGTCGATGAAGGGGGTTGCGGGATGGTCGAGGATCTCCTGCGCGGTGCCGACCTGCTCGATCCTGCCGTGGTCGAGGATGGCGATGCGGTCGGCGAGTTCGAAGGCCTCATCCTGGTCATGGGTGACGAAGAGGGTCGTATGGCCGGTGCGCTGGTGGAGTTCGCGCAGCCACTTGCGAAGGTCCTTCCTGACGCGGGCGTCGAGGGCGCCGAAGGGCTCGTCCAGCAGCAGCACGCGGGGCTCGATGGCAAGTGCGCGGGCAAGCGCCACGCGCTGGCGCTGGCCGCCGGAGAGCTGGGCGGGATACCGCGCCTCGAGCCCGTCGAGCTGCACGAGGTGGAGGAGCTCCAGCACCTTCGCCTTGATGGCGGACTCGGACGGCCTGGAGGTGCGCGGCCTCGCACGCAGGCCGAAGGCGATGTTGTCGAAGACCTTCATGTGCTTGAACAGCGCATATTGCTGGAACACGAAGCCGATGCGGCGCTCGCGAAGGCTCAGGCTGTTGGCATCGATGTCGCCGAACAGCACCTGGCCGCCATCGGGCTGCTCGAGGCCGGCGATGGCGCGCAGCAGGGTGGTCTTGCCGGAACCCGACGGCCCGAGCAGGGCGACGAGTTCGCCCGCCTCGACATCGAGCGAGACACCCTTCAAGGCCGGATACCGGCCGAAGTTCTTTTCGAGGTTCCTGACGCGGACGGGGACGGACATTCTGTGTCTCCTTGATCTAGTGGCGGCGCGCGCTGGCGGCGAGTTCGCCGGCGAAGCGCCATTCGAGGAAGGTCTTGGCCAGCAGCGTGAAAAGCGCGAGGCCCGCGAGCAGCGAGGCGACGGCGAAGGCGCCGACGAAGTTGTATTCGTTGTAGAGGATCTCGATGTGGAGCGGCATGGTGTTGGTGAGGCCGCGGATATGGCCCGAGACGACGGACACGGCACCGAATTCGCCCATGGCGCGGGCATTGCAGAGCAGCACGCCATAGAGCAGCGCCCATTTCACGTTGGGCAGCGTCACGTGCAAGAAGGTGTACCAGCCCGACGCGCCGAGCATCAGGGCGGCTTCCTCCTCGGAGGTGCCCTGGGATTGCATGAGCGGGATCAGCTCGCGCGCCACGAAGGGGAAGGTGACGAGCACGGTGGCGAGCACGATGCCGGGCACGGCGAAGATGATCTGGATGTCGTGCGCCACCAGCCAGGGCCCGAGCCACCCTTGAGCGCCGAAAAGCAGCACATAGACGAGGCCCGATATGACGGGCGAGATCGAGAAGGGGAGGTCGATCAGCGTCAGCAGCAGGTTCTTGCCCTTGAACTCGAACTTGGCGATGGCCCAGGAGGCGGCCAGTCCAACGACCGCGTTGAAGGGCACGGCGATGGCGGCGACCAGCAGGGTGAGGCGGATGGCGGCGAGCGTATCCGGATCGCTGAAGCTTTCGAACAGCGTGCCCCACCCCTTGCGCAGCGCCTCGATGAAGACGGTGACGAGCGGCAGGAAGAGGATCGCTGCAAGGAACAGCACGGCGATGGCGATGAGGATCACCTTGGTCGTGGCGGTTTCAGTCGTCGCGCGCTCTGGATGGTGCGCGAGCGGCAGGACGCGGTCAGACATTGCCATATTTCTTGCGGCTCCAGCCCTGGATGGCGTTGATGAGGAAGAGCATGGCAAACGAGATGGCCAGCATCAGCGTGGCGATGACGGTCGCCCCGCCATAGTCGAATTCCTCGAGCTTGATGACGATCAATAGCGGCGCGATTTCCGAGACGAGCGGAATGTTGCCGGCGATGAAGATGACGGAGCCATATTCACCCACGCCGCGCGCGAAGGCCAGCGCGAAGCCGGTGAGCAGCGCCGGATAGACATGCGGCAGCACCACCTGGAAGACGGTGCGGAGCCGGCTGGCGCCGAGGAGGGCCGAGGCTTCCTCGATGTCGGTCTCGACCTCCTCGAGGATCGGCTGCACGGTGCGCACCACGAAGGGCAGGCCGATGAAGACGAGGGCCACCACGATGCCGAGCGGCGTATAGGCGATCTTGAAACCGAGGCTCTGTGCGACCGAGCCGATGGGGCCGTTGGGCGCATAGATCGCCGCCATGGCGATGCCGGCCACCGCGGTGGGAAGCGCGAAGGGCAGGTCCACCGCGGCATCGATGATGCGGCGGCCGGGGAAGCGGTAGCGCACCAGCACCCAGGCGATGAGGAGCCCGAAGACGGTGTTGATCAGCGCCGCGACCAGCGCCGTGCCGAAGGACAGGCGAAGGGCGGCAATGGTGCGCGGGTCCGTCGCGATCTTGAGGAATTCGGCAGGGCCGATCGAGGCCGCGCGCAGCACGAGGGCTGCGAGCGGGATGAGCACAATGATGCTGAGGGCGGCCAGCGTGAAACCGAGCGCCAACCCGAAACCGGGAAGGGCGCTCGGCTGCCGCAGGGAGGACGGCAGGAAGGTCATCAGTTGGTCGGGCGGTAGATCTGGTCGAAGATCGCGCCGTCGGCGAAGAAGTCCTTCTGCGCCTTGGCCCAGCCGCCGAAGTCCTTGTCGATCGACACGAGCTCGAGCTTGGGGAAGCGGGCGAGGTCAGCGGGGTCGGCCGAAGCCGGATCGACCGGGCGGAAGAAGTTCTTCGCCGCCAGCTTCTGGCCCTCCGGCGAATAGAGGAACTTCAGGTAGGCCTCGGCCACATCGAGGTTGCCCTTGGCCTTGGCATTGCCTTCGACGACGGCCACCGGCGGCTCGGCGAGGATCGAGAGCGAGGGGACGACGATGTCGAAATTGTCGGCGCCGAATTCCTTCTGGACGAGGAAGGCCTCGTTCTCCCAGCTGATCAGCACGTCGCCGATGCCGCGCTGGGCGAAGGTGGTGGTGGAGCCGCGCGCACCGGTGTCGAGCACCGGCACGTTGCGATAGAGGTCGGCGATCCATTCCTTGGTCTTGGCCTCGTCACCACCCAGCTGCTTTGCGGCATAGGCCCAGGCGGCAAGGTAGTTCCAGCGCGCGCCGCCGGAGGTCTTGGGGTTGGGCGTGATCACCTGCACGCCCTCCTTCACCAGGTCGCCCCAGTCCTTGATGGCCTTGGGGTTGCCTTTCCGGACGAGGAAAACGATGGTCGAGGTATAGGGCGCGGAATTGTGCGGGAGCTTGCTCGCCCAGTCCTTGGGCAGCTTGTCGGTCTTGCTGGCGATCTGGTCGATGTCGCCGGCGAGTGCCAGGGTGACCACGTCGGCCTGGAGGCCGTCAATCACGGCGCGGGCCTGCTTGCCGGAGCCGCCATGCGACTGTTCGATGGTGACGGCCTCGCCCGTCTTGGCCTTCCAGTCGGCGGCGAAGGCGGCGTTGAACTCCTTGTAGAACTCGCGGGTCGGGTCATAGGACACGTTGAGCAGCGTGCGGTCGGCCAGTGCCTGGGCGGCTCCGACGGACAGGAACAGGGCTGCGGTGCCAAGGGCGAGGGAACGGCGGGTGAGCAGGCGCATCGGGGTCTCCTTCAGTTGATGTCCCTATACTATACGGGATTAGTAGGGAATCAAGTGAGAAAGTTCTATTTGCCGAACAAAGCGTTCTAAAGAAAGATTTCAGGGGGTTAGGGAAGAGGAATGGGCTCCGCAGCGCCCGCGAAGGATTTCCCCTCCCCCTTGTGGGGAGGGGTAGGGGTGGGGGTCGGTCCGCAGGTTCAGTCTAAGGCAGCCGACTCGCGGACCCCCACCCTTGGTCCCTCCCCACAAGGGGGAGGGAAATGCTACGCGATCACTGCTCCAGCAGCTGCCTCGCCGGTTCCCCGGCTTCGTTCATCACTTCCGCCAGCGTCGTCTTCTCCAGCGCCGACAAATAGAGCGAATAGGCCTTGTCGAAGGCGATACGGAGCTCGCAATGGGCCTCGTCGCGGCAATCCTCGCAGCGGCGGTAGGCGGTGCGGGAGAGGCAGGGAAGGGGTGCGATGGGGCCGTCCACGGTGCGCAGGAGGGGCCCGATCAGTATCTTTTCGGGGTCCTTCAGCATCTCGTAGCCGCCGTCGCGGCCGCGGCGGCTGGTGATGTAGCCCGCCGCCTTGAGGGTGAGCAGGATCTGCTCCAGGAACTTGCGCGGCAGCTTTTCCTGTTCGCAGAGCTGGCGAATCTGCAGGCCCTCGCCAGGCTTCGCCCGGGCAAGGGCGACCATCGCCTTGAAGGCATAGCGGGCGCGCTGGGAAATCATGACCCAGAAATAGGGGTGGAATCGGTTCAATTGCAAGTGAAGAGCCGGGATTCCCCGCTTGCCCCTTTCGTAACGCCGGTGTTAAGGACGGTCGCCAATCTTCACCCGACTCCGTCCGCTTTGAGAGGTTGGCCCATGCCACGGCAAATCCCCGAATATCTGACCTTCGACGACGTGCTGATGAAGCCCGGCGCTTCGTCCGTGCTGCCCGCGCAGGTGCAGACGGGAACGCGGCTGACGAAGACGCTGAAGCTCTCGATCCCCATCATTTCCGCCGCCATGGACACGGTGACGGAGGCCAGGCTTGCCATCGCCATGGCGCAGGCGGGTGGCCTCGGCATCATCCACAAGAACCTCGAGCCCCATGAGCAGGCCGAGCACGTGCGCCAGGTGAAGCGCTTCGAATCCGGCATGGTGGTGAACCCGATCACCATCGCGCCCGACGCGACGCTGGGCGACGTGCTGGCGCTGAAGGAGCGCCACAGGATTTCCGGCATCCCGGTGGTCGATGCGAGCGGCAAGCTCTGCGGCATCATCACCAACCGCGACGTCCGCTTCGCCACCGACCTCAACATGAAGGTGGCGGACCTGATGACCAACCAGAACCTCGTCACGGTGAAGGCGGGGGTGGAGCGCGCCGAGGCGAAGCGGCTGCTCCACAAGTACCGGATCGAGAAGCTGATCGTGGTGGACGACGACTACAAGTGCGTGGGCCTCATCACGGTCAATGACATGGAGAAGGCCGCCGACCATCCGCTGGCGGCGAAGGACGAGCATGAGCGGCTGCTCGTCGGCGCTGCCACCGGCACGGGCGACGCGGGCTTCGAGCGCGCGGCCATGCTGGTCGACGCGGGCGCCGACCTGATCGTGGTCGATACCGCGCACGGGCATTCGGAGAACGTGATCAAGCAGGTCACACGGCTCAAGGCGCTGTCCAACAAGGTGCAGATCGTGGCGGGCAATGTGGCGACCGCCGAGGCCGTGAAGGCGCTGATCGGGGCAGGGGCCGATGCGGTGAAGATCGGCATCGGGCCGGGCTCCATCTGTACGACGCGCGTCGTCGCGGGCGTTGGCGTGCCGCAACTCTCCGCCATCATGGAATGCGCAGAGGAGGGTGCGAAGCAGGATACGCCGGTGATCGCCGATGGTGGCATCAAGCTCTCTGGCGATCTCGCCAAGGCGCTGGCGGCGGGTGCGGAAGTCGCGATGGTCGGCTCGCTTCTCGCCGGCACGGATGAAAGCCCGGGCGAGGTCTATCTTTACAATGGCCGCAGCTACAAGGCCTATCGCGGCATGGGCTCGGTGGGTGCCATGGCGCGCGGTTCGGCGGACCGATACTTCCAGCAGGAGGTGAAGGACAGCCTGAAGCTGGTGCCGGAAGGGATCGAGGGGCAGGTGCCCTACAAGGGCCCGGTGGGCGCGGTGCTGCACCAGCTGGTGGGCGGGCTGCGTGCTGCGATGGGTTATGTCGGTGCGGCGGACCTGGCCGAGATGCGCGAACGCGTGCAGTTCATCCGCATCACCTCGGCGGGCATGCGCGAGAGCCATGTGCACGACGTGATGATCACCCGCGAGGCGCCGAACTACCAGCGCCAGGGCTAGCCCCATGACCATCGTCCAGTGGCTGCTGCTGCCGGCCTTCGTGCATGTGTTCTGGCTGCTCTTCCTGGCACGCCGGATGGGCACAGCGCGCGTCCAGGCAGTGAAGGCGGGTCAGGTGAATATCAGGGACGTGGCGCTGGACAATTCGCGCTGGCCGGACGAGATCCGCAAGCTCTCCAACAATTACGACAACCAGTTCCAGCTGCCGATGCTGTTCTACGCCATCCTGCCGCTGCTGATCCTGCTGGTGAAGGTCGACTGGTTCTCGGTGGTGCTGGCCTGGGTGTTCATCGCCAGCCGCATCGTGCACTCGGTCATTCATACGGGCGACAACGTGGTGCTCAACCGCTTCCGCGCCTTCGTCTTCGGCTTCATCACGCTCGTCACCCTGTGGGCGTGGTTCGCGCTCCGCCTCTATGTGATCGGATAATCCATGCGCCTCGCCGGCCGCGTCTCTGCGGCAATCGACGTCCTGACCGAGATCTTCGAGCGTCACCGCCCGGCGTCTGAAGCGCTGAAGGACTGGGGCAAGGCGCATCGCTTTGCCGGGTCCACCGACCGCCACGCCATCGGCACGCTGGTCTATGACGCGCTCCGGCGGCGGAACTCGCTTGGGTTCCGCATGGGGAGCGACGCGCCCCGGGCGCTGGCCTTGGCCGGGTTGCGGGATGTCTGGGGGCTCTCCACCGATGCCATCGGATCGATGGCCGAGGAGCAGCACGGGCCGGGCAAACTGACGGTGGAGGAGCGGACGGCACTTTCCCGCGCGTTACCCGCCGATCTCCCCGTCCATGTGGCGGGCGATGTTCCCGAGTGGCTGGTGGCCTCCTACGAGAAGGCCTTCGGGCCGCGCGCGGCGGCGGAGGGGGCCGCACTCGCCCAGCGCGCGCCGGTTGACCTGCGAGTCAACTTGCTGAAGGCGGAGCGGGGCCAGGTGCTCTCCGCGCTCGAGCGCTTCGGCGCGATTGAAGGACCATGGTCGCCGCTTGCCGTGCGCATTGCGGCGCCGGGGCCCGAGACCCGCAATGCCAATGTCGAGGCCGAGCCCGCCCATGGGCTCGGCTGGTTCGAGGTGCAGGATGCGGGCTCGCAGGTGGCCGCACTGCTGTCCGGCGTCGAGCCCGGCATGAAAGTTGCCGACATCTGCGCGGGAGCAGGCGGCAAGACGCTGGCGCTCGCCGCCATGATGAAGAACGAGGGGACGCTCGTCGCCCATGACCTCGACCGCTTCCGCCTGCGCCCGATCTTCGAGCGCCTCACCCGGGCGGGGGTCACCAACTGCGAGGTGATCTCGGCGCAGGACAAGGGCAAGCTGGAGGCCGCAGGCCCCTTCGATACCGTGGTGATCGATGCGCCCTGCTCGGGCTCGGGCTCGTGGCGGCGGAAGCCAGACGCCAAATGGCGCCTCACGCCCAAGCAGTTCGCACAAAGAATCAAGGACCAGGCCCAAGTTCTTGAAAAGGGATTCCAATTGGCGAAGCCGGGTGGGATCATCCTCTACATCACGTGCTCCGTGCTGCCCGAGGAGAACACCGAGCAGGTCGCCGCATTCCTGAGTCATCACAAGGAGATGCGACTCGTTCCTTACAAACAGGTTTGGGCGCGCATGATCGGCGGTGTGGCGCCGGACTCGGCCGATGGTGCTGCGGACACGCTGGTCCTGACGCCCGCACGGCATGACACGGACGGGTTCTTCATGGCGGTGATGAAGAAGGGCGGGTAGTCCGTCACACACTCTCGATGCCGTCACCCACCCTCCCATGCCGTCACCCTCCCTCCGACCGTCACCCCGGCGAAAGCCGGGGCCCAGCTTTGGGTCAGCAGGTGCGGATGGAAAGGAAGCTGGATCCCGGCCTTCGCCGGGATGACGGCTTGAGTGGGTGGAGTGGTGATGGGCGGCGACCCTACAGCACCTTCCGCGCCAGGAACCGGGCCATGGCCCGCAGCGTCTCCTCGCTCACGTGGTGCTCGATCCCTTCGGAGTCGATCCGCGCCGTCTCCTCGGAGACGCCCAGCGCCAGCAGGAAGGCCTCGACGATCTTGTGCTTCCTGCGGCCGTCCTCGGCCATTTTCCAGCCTTCGCCGGTGAGGAAGATGGAGCGGTAGGGTTCCTGGGTGACGAGGCCTGCGTCCTGCAGGCGCTTCAGCGTCTTGACCACGGTGGCATTGGCGACGCCGAGCCGCATGGCAACGTCGGAGCCGCGCGCCTCGCCCTTCTCGTCGATCAGGTCGGCGATCAGCTCGACATAGTCCTCCGCCAGCTCGGAGGAGTGGTCGGCCCGGATCCGCCGGAAGGCGGCCGAGCGGATCGCCCCTTGCTTCTTTGCGCGCTGCGCCATGAGTCCGTGTTTCTGCCAATGGTTTTCGGCATCCTAAACGGGAGAGTGCGCGCGTCCAACCCGGAACTGGAGAACACCTTGCCGGATACCAGCCCCTCGCTCTGGTCGCGCGCCAGCCGCCTCGAACTGGGCGTGCTGCCCGTGCCGGTCTTCCTCTGTGCCGCCGTGATCGTCGTCATCGCCGGCTATGCCGGGCGGCTGACGGCGGACCTGATCGGCGGGCTGGCGGTGATGATGGTGGCGGGCGTGGTGCTGGACTGGGCCGGGCGCAACGTGCCGATCCTGCGCAACATCGGGGGGCCTGCCATCTTCTGCCTCTTCGTGCCGGCGGCGCTGGTTGGCTATGGCCTGTTCCAGCCGCAGATGCTGGCGGCAGTGACAGCGGCGATCAAGACCGACAACCTGCTTTATCTCTATATCGCCAGCCTCGTCGTCGGCTCGATCCTCGGCATCGACCACCGGGTGCTGGGCACGGGCTTCCTCAGGATGCTGGTGCCCTTCCTCGCCGGAACCGTGATGGCGGTGGTGGTGGGCCTGGGTGTCGGCGCGCTGATGGGCTTCGAGCTCAAGCACACCTTCTTCTACATCGTCACACCCATCCTCGGCGGCGGCATCGGCGAGGGCATCCTGCCGCTGTCGATCGCCTATGCGCAGACGGCGGGAAAGTCGCAGGCGGACCTCATCGCCCTGATGATCCCGGCGGCGCTGATCGGCAATGTGGTGGCGATCCTCTCCGCCGGCACCCTCGGCTGGTTCGGCGAGCGCCACCCGCGCTTCAGCGGCAAGGGCAGGCTGGTGAAGCTCGGCGACGAGCTGGACCTCAAGCCGGAGCCGGAGGAGCAGGCTTATGACCTGAAGCTGATGGGGGCGGGGCTCTTGATCATCTGCGTGATGTTCACCTTCGGCGGGCTGCTGGCGCCCATCACCGGCATTTCGGGGCCGGTGATGATGATCGTGCTCACCGCGGCGCTGAAGCTCACCCGCGTGATGCCGGAGCGCATGGAACTCGGCTGCTACCAGATGTACCGCTTCGTGGCGGTGAACCTGACGCCTGCCGTGCTGGTGGGGCTGGGGGCGATCTTCATTTCCTGGAACCAGCTCGTCGCCTCGCTGTCACCCGGCTATTTCGTGGTCTGTGCCGCGACCGTGCTGGCGCTCGTCTCCACCGCCTTCCTCACCGGGCAGATGATGAAGATGTATCCGGTCGAGACGGCGGTGGTGACCGTCTGCCATTCAGGCCTCGGCGGCACTGGCGACGTCGCTATCCTGTCGGCTGCCAACCGCATGAACCTGATGCCCTTTTCCCAGATGGTGACGCGGCTGGGCGGGGCCGGCATGGTGGTGCTGGCCTCGCTGCTGATGCACCATTTCGGCTGAGCCGGAGGGAACCGGAACAGGCCGCCCGGAATTCCCCTTGAAAGAAGTTTAGCCAATGCTAAACTTTGGAAGATGGCCGATCGCGTGACGATATCCACCGAAATGCCGGACGAGACGGGCTGGCGCCGCAGCCGGGGCGAACCGCCGCTGGTCGACGTGTTCCGCACCGTTCGCGTCTCCGACAAGGCCTCGCTGTTCCGCCGGGCCATGGCCTTCGTCGGGCCCGGCTTCCTCGTGGCGGTCGGCTACATGGACCCCGGCAACTGGGCCACCTCCATCGCCGGGGGCGCGCAGTTCGGCTATGCGCTGCTCACCGTGGCACTGATGTCCAACATCATGGCCATCATCCTGCAGTCGCTCTGCGCCAGGCTCGCCATCGGCTCCGGCCGCGACCTCGCGCAGGCCTGCCGCGATGCCTTCCCGCGGCCTGTCGCTTGGATCCTCTGGCTCTTCGCCGAGATCGCCATCATCGCCACCGACATCGCCGAGGTGGTGGGAACGGCCATCGGCCTCAACCTGCTGTTCGGCATCCCGCTGGAACTGGGCGTCATCATCACGGCGCTCGACGTGTTCCTGATCCTGTGGCTGCAGCGCCTCGGCTTCCGCTGGATCGAGGCCTTCATCATTACGCTGCTGGGCGTGATCTTCGTCTGCTTCCTGCTGCAGATCGCCATGGCGGACCCGGAGTGGGGGCAGGTGATCCGCGGCTTCGCGCCCACCGTCGAGATCGTCAAGAACCCGGCCATGCTCTACCTGGCGCTCGGCATCATCGGCGCCACCGTGATGCCGCACAATCTCTACCTCCATTCCGGCATCGTGCAGACCAGGGCCTATGGCGAGAGCCTGCCCGAAAAGCGCGAGGCGCTGCGCTTCGCCACCTGGGATTCGACGACGGCTCTGATGTTCGCGCTGCTCATCAACGCCTCGATCCTCATTCTCGCCGCCGCCACCTTCCATGCCGGCGGGCAGACGACGGTGGCCGAAATCGGCGAGGCCCATTCCATGCTGGCGCCGCTGGTAGGCTCGCTGCTGGCGCCGAAGCTCTTCGCCATCGCGCTGCTGTGCTGCGGGCTCAACTCCACCGTCACCGCCACCATGGCGGGGCAGATCGTGATGGAGGGCTTCCTCGACATCCGGCTGCCGGCCTGGGCCCGCCGCCTCATCACCCGCATCGTGGCCATCGTGCCGGCGGCACTGGTGACGCTCTATTACGGGGCGGAGGGGACCGGCATGCTGCTGATCCTCAGCCAGGTGATCCTGGCCTTCCAGCTGCCCTTCGCCATCGTGCCGCTGGTCATGTTCACCCGCGACAGGGCCAAGATGGGGGTCTTCACGGCGCCCACATGGCTGACGCTGGTGGCAGGGCTGATCGCCGCCATCATCATCAGCCTCAACGTCAAGCTGCTGTGGGACATCGCGACCGGCTGAGTGTCAGCCGAAGATGGTCAGGATCGACTTTACCGGAATGACGCCGCTGGCCGTGCCGAAGGCATTGAACACAACTGTCAGCAGGATGGTGAGCACGCCGAGCACCACGATGACCGTGGTGGTGCCGGTGTTGCCCGATCCGCTGGCGCTGAGGCATGAATTGAAGGCCTGCACCGCATTGCCAAGATAGCCCGAGGCCACGGCCGCGAAGAGGCTGGTGAGGCTGACGGCCCAGATGGCGAGTGCCCCCGCCGCCACGGATCCCGCGAAGGGCACCCCGGCGACCAGCGCGAGTGCCGCAAGCGAAACGCTGAAGATGCCGATCGAGGCGGCCAGCGCGACCAGGTTGGTGCGGAGCGTCGCCACCGAGGGCCCGCAGGGCCCGCTGGCGCATTTGTCCAGCTCCGCAATGGCGCCGGCCATGAGGAGGGCAGCCGTTGCAGCGGAGGCCGAGGCGATGACCATGGCCGGGATATTGGCACCCGAGGTGAAGGGGTTCGAGCCCAGTATGACGGCTGCCGCCACGATGCCGAGGCTCACCAGATAGGCGGCCTGCGCCCCGATGATGAGGCGGGAGATCTTGTCGAAGTCACACATGCCGCACCTGTTGTTTCGGGTGAATGATTCACGCTAAAGATGTATTTATCAAGCGTCAAGATGGCGTGCGATTCGGGGGGCAGGTGGCGCATGCTTGCAGACTCGTGTCCGCTTCCTTAATAGCCCCGCATGCAAGACCGTATCCTCATCATCGACTTCGGCTCACAGGTCACCCAGCTCATCGCCCGGCGCATCCGCGAGGCGGGGGTCTACTCGGAAATCGTGCCCTTCCAGTCGGCTGACAAGGCGCTGGACTGGCCCGGCCTCAAGGGCATCATCCTGTCGGGCGGCCCGGCCTCGGTGCATGAGGGCGGCAGCCCGCGGGCGCCGGAGCGGGTCTTCACCCGCGGCCTGCCGGTTCTCGGCATCTGTTATGGCGAGCAGACCATGTGCGCCCAGCTGGGCGGCAAGGTGGAGCCCTCCGACCACCGCGAATTCGGCAAGGCCTTCGTCGAGGTGAAGGAAGCGAACGCGCTGTTCGACGGCGTGTGGGAAAAGGACGAGCGCCACCAGGTGTGGATGAGCCATGGCGACCGCGTGAGCGCGATCCCTTCGGGCTTCAAGGCCATCGCCACCTCCGAGGGTGCGCCCTTCGCGGCCATCGCCGACGAGCAGCGCCAGTTCTATGCGACGCAGTTCCACATGGAAGTGGTGCACACGCCGGATGGCGCGAAGCTGCTCGCCAATTTCGCCCGCGACATCTGCGGCTGCAAGGGCGACTGGTCGATGGCGCATTTCAAGTCGGAGATGGTGCACAAGATCAAGAAGCAGGTCGGCCTCGACCGGGTGATCTGCGGCCTCTCGGGTGGTGTGGATTCCGCCGTGACCGCGGTGCTGATCCACGAGGCGATCGGCGAGCAGCTCACCTGCATCTTCGTCGATCATGGCCTGATGCGCCTCAACGAGGCGGACGAGGTGGTCAGGCTGTTCCGCGAGGCCTACAACATCCCGCTCGTGCACGTGGATGCCTCGAAGCTGTTCCTCAGGGAACTGGAAGGTGTCACCGACCCCGAGAAGAAGCGCAAGATCATCGGCAAGCTGTTCATCGACGTGTTCGAAGCCGAGGCCAAGAAGATCGGCGGCGCGGCCTATCTCGCACAGGGAACACTCTACCCGGACGTGATCGAGAGCGTCTCCTTCACCGGCGGCCCCTCCGTCACCATCAAGTCGCACCACAATGTGGGCGGGCTGCCTGAGCGCATGAACATGAAGCTCGTGGAGCCGCTGCGCGAATTGTTCAAGGACGAGGTGCGGCTGCTCGGCAAGGAACTGGGCCTGCCGCCGCATTTCGTCGGCCGCCACCCATTCCCCGGTCCGGGCCTCGCCATCCGCATTCCGCATGACGACATCACGCAGGAAAAGCTCGACATCCTGCGCAAGGCCGACGCCATCTACCTGGACGAGATCCGCAAGGCCGGCCTCTATGATGCGATCTGGCAGGCCTTCGCCGTGCTGCTCCCCGTGCGCACCGTGGGCGTGATGGGCGATGGCCGCACCTATGACCGCGTGCTGGGCCTGCGCGCCGTCACCTCCACCGACGGCATGACGGCCGAGAGCTATCCCTTCGACCACGCCTTCCTCGCCCGCGTGGCCACCCGCATCATCAACGAGGTGAAGGGTGTGAGCCGCGTGGTCTACGACGTGACGTCGAAGCCGCCCGGCACGATCGAGTGGGAGTGACCGCCATGCCGGGTGACGGGACGGCCCTGCTCATCGCCGAGCTCGAACTGCGCATTGCCGAGCAGGACAAGGTGATCGCCGACCTGAACGACATGGTGGTGGCGCAGTGGCGCAAGATCGACTCACTGGAGCGGCGCGTGTCGGAGCTGCGCGAGGAGTTCGACGAGGCCGGCCGGATGCAGGGTGGCGGGCCGGAGAAGCCGCCGCCGCATTACTGAGCCCAAACAAAAACCCCGCCTCGCGGCGGGGTTTTCCGTTTGGTGTGGCGCTTCTTCTCAGAGGCCGCCGAAGTGATAGGCGACGCCGGCGCGCACCAGGTTGGTCTGCAGGTCCTGCTTGATGTAGATTTTCTCCGTCTCGCCGCCGCTGGTGCCGCTCAGGATGTCGAGATCGGCATCGCCGTACCAGCCGTGCAGGTACTCGGCCTTGACGCTCAGGTGCTCGGTGATGGCATATTCCGCGCCCGCGCCGAGGACCCAGCCGAACTCGGTGCTGCTGTCGCCCTTCTTGACGTTGGGGGCGGGGGCATTGACGTTGATGTTGAAGCTGGTGGAGAGCTCGGTGTTGAGCCAGCTCGGGCCGCCCGTCACGTAGAGCAGCGCGCGCTCATCCAACACATAGCCGAGGCGGGCGCGGATCGCCGCATCCCAGTTGAGCGAGGTGTCGTAGCTCAGTTCGCCGAGCAGGCTCTTGCTGTCCTGGCCATTGTCCCAGTTCCAGTCGCCCTCGAGGCCGAGCACGACGGACTCGATGCGGTAGTTGTAGCCCACATAGCCGCCGGCGGTGACGCCGTCCGGGCTGGAATCGCCGATGTTGAAATTGTTCTCCATGTCGCCGAGGCAGATGCGGCCCTCGCCCGTGATGTTCTGGCAGAGGTCCGAATTGCTGTAGGAGCCCTGCAGGTATCCGGCCTGGGCGCCAACATAGAAGCCATTCCAAAGATCACTTGCAGGAACGGCGACGTCAGCGGCCTGGGCGGTCATCGCACCGGCGGACACAGACAGAAGAAGGCCGGCGACAAGCGCCGGGCAGGAACGGAAGGTCATGTTTGAATATCCCCTGACAGTATGTGAGTCTCTCGTGGACCCGTGAGAGAGGCATAGTGGCAAGCCCGCCCGAAACCTAGCGGTGGCGCGCAAAAGCCGTCGCTTGTTGCCAGAAAACAACAATACAATCAGAAGCTTAGAGCGCAGAGATGGTGCATTGGGCGGCGCCGCGGCTCACCTGGCCACGGGCAGCAGCTTCATGCGGCACTGGCCTTCCGCCCAGGTGTCGTCCTGCTTCTTCTTCAGTTCGAAGGAGAGCACCTCGTAAGGCACATAGGCGCCGTCCGTGAGAACGTGGCCCAGGCTGCGCATTGCGTCATCCCATTGCGTGCCGTCGACCAGCACGCGGCCATCGCCGAGATTCTTGAGGCAGGGAAAGTCGATGACCTCGCCGCTGTCCCCGGCCTGGGCAGGGAGACTTGTGGACAGCACCAGCAGGAGACTCAGGCAACACACGCGCAGCATGGAGCGAGCCTTCGCCGCGTGTCCGCGCCATGTCAATGGGCGGCGCGGGTCAGGGCTGTGCGTCGCCCACCGCCGGAGCATCCTCGCCCAGTGCGGTGGCGAGATCGATGAGGTGGTCCTGCTCATCGAGCAGGATTTCGCGGATGTGTTCGGCAATGGCGAACTCGCCCAGCGCCTCGCACTGCCGCACGCGGGTGCGATAGTGGCGAATGGTGTCGACCTCGTTCGCGAGGTCGGCGCGCAGCATCTCCTCGGCGCTGTCGGTGAGCTTCACCGGCTTCGGCGTGGCGGTGGGCATGGCGCCGAGATAGTCGATCTGGCGGGCGATGGTGAGGGCATGCTTCAGCTCCTCCGCCGCGTGCAGCTGCAGCTGGTCGGCAATGCTCATGTATTGCGCGCCCTTCAGCACCTGCGAGTAGACCGTATAGGCGATGATCGCCTGATATTCGCGCGCGAGGTCGTCGTTCAGCAGTGCCGCGAGCCGTTCACGGGAAATGGCGGGAGCTTTCTCTGGCATGATCCGTCTGTCACTCGTTGAGGGAACGCCGCCAAACGCAGCAAGGGGCGCCGTGGTTCCCGGCGCCCGCCTGTCCTGCTCCGCCCGCCGTCAGGGGACGACGTCGATCACCGTCCACATGCCCGCCATGTAGTGGCCGGGAAGGTTGCAGTAGAGCAGGTACTTGCCGGGCTTCAGCGTGACCGTCAGCGCGGCGCTGCGGCTGGGGTCGATCTCCTTCACGGCGCCGAAGGACTGCAGGGCGTTTTCGTCCACCAGCATGGTCTTCTCGTCGTAGGGCAGTTTCTCCGTGCCCTCCGGCAGCCTTGCCACGATCACCTCATGCACGATCTGGCTGGCGAGGTTGGTGACCTTGAAGGTCACCGGGCCGGGGCGCACCTGGCGGGGGCTGGCGTTGACGCCCATCTTGGCCATGGCCATGTCGCCGCCGGTGCCCATGCCCATTTCCGGCACCTCGCTGGTGCTGCTTCCCACCTTGTCGATGAGGGTCACGGTCACCACCGGCTCGGCCAGTGCGGCGGTGGAGATGAGCGTCGACAGTGCAGCCGCCTGCAACGACAGTTTCAGCAGTTTCATGGTGCCTCCCGGATTTAGTTGCATTTACAATACATCTTTTAGGACCTGCTCCGGTTGCCGTCAAAGGGGCAAAATGGCGCAAATGGTTCCGCGGCAATCGTCCGGCGTCCGGCGATCTGGGGGCGTGACGGGTTGCCGCGCCCGTGGCACAAGGGGGCAGGACAGACACTGGTGCTGAAGGACGTCGGATGACCGCCGAGCTGATCAAGGAACTGACCCTGATGCTCTCCACCATCACGGAGGGAGTGGCGGCCTTCGTCATTGCCATCGCGGTCATCGAGGGGGCCTTCCGCACCCTGCTGCTGATCCTGCAGAGCTTCGCGCCCGGCGATGCCGCCTCCACCCACGAGGCCAAGGAGGATGTGCGCCTGCGTCTCGGCCGCTGGCTGGCCCTGGCGCTGGAATTCCTGCTCGCCGCCGACATCCTGCGCACCGCGGTGGCGCCCACCTGGTCTGAAATCGGCCAGCTGGCGGCCATCGCCACCATCCGGACGGCGCTCAACTATTTCCTGCAGATCGAGATCGACAAGGCCGACCGGCGCAGGGCGGCCCCGGACTCCGCGGCGGGCTGACTCACTCCGGCGCGAAGATCGTCTTCCAGTCGTCCTTCATGCTGACCACGGTCCAGCCGCGCTGCGGGGCTTCCTTCAGCGCCTCGACCAGCGTGCCGCTGCTCTTCGGGTTCACGTCATACTGGTATTCGCGCTCCGCATCGGTGTGGTGCACGATGACGCCGAGGCTCGGAAGCGGGTTGGCGATGGTGCCATATTCCAGCATCTCCTTGTCGCCGTCGCTGTTGCCGAAGACCGCGATGGGGCGCTGGCCGATATAGGCATGGATGCCGGCGGGCTTGCCCGCCTTGTCGTCGACGACGAGGTTGTCCATCGTCTTGACCAGCACCGGCCCCGAGTCGCGTAGCTCGTAGACCACCCTGGTGGTGGAACCCACGACCTGGGCCGGCGGAATGCCATAGACGCGCTCGCTCCAGACCCGCATGAAGTCCGCCCCGCCGCCGGAGACGATGAAGGTCTTGAAGCCGTTGGCGCGGAAATAGGCCAGCACCTCCTGCATCGGCTGGTAGGTGAGCTGGTCATAGCGGCGCTTGAAGCGCGGATGCGTCGCGGTTTTCATCCACGCCTCCACCGACTGGCGGAACTCGTCCACCGTGGTGCCGGCGTGGGTGAGCGCCACGATCTCGAGGAAGCCCTGGTGGTGCGGCGCGGCCATCAGCGTTGCCCAGTCATCGGCGATGAGCGCCTTCACCATCGGGTTTGCCGCGATCTTGGGGTCGGTGGCGGCAAGCTGCTTCGCCACGTCGATGGCATAGGCCATCTGGAAGGGCATGGGGTTTTCCGGCCACAGCGTCCCGTCATTGTCGAACACCGCGACGCGCTCGCCTTCGGGAACGAAATCCGGGGTGCCCTGCCGTGTCACCTTCGTCACGTAGCCGATGATGGCGCTCTTGGCCGCTCCCTCGTTCCATGAGGGCAGCGGATCATCCGCCCGGGCGTGGCCCGCCGTCAGCAGCACGAGCAAGAGGGCCGCGAACTGAACCCAGAGGTACTGGCGCCCCCACGAAAAATGCCGGATCATGATGCTGGTCCTTTCTGCCGATGCGGGATGCTAGTCTTGCACCTAGCCGAAGCGGCCGAAAGCAATTGTTGCGCGATACGCATTCCGGAGGAAGCCCCATGGCTGAACCGCTCCACGAACTCTCGCTCACCCGCCTCATCGCCGCGCCGCGGGCTGCCGTCTGGCGCTGCTGGACGGAGCCCGAGCTGATCAAGCAATGGTTCACGCCGAGGCCGTGGACCACGCCCGTCGTCGAGATCGACCTGCGCCCCGGCGGCGCCAGCTACATGCTGTTCCGCGGCCCCAACGGCGAGGAATTCCCCAACCGCGGGATCTATCTGGAGGTGGTGCCGCAGCAGCGCCTGGTCTTCACCGATGCCTATGTGGAAGCCTGGGTGCCCTCGGCCGAACCCTTCATGACCGCCATCGCCAGCTTTGCCGACGAGGCAGGCGGCACGCGCTACGAGGCGCGGGTGCGCCACTGGTCGGAGGCCGCCCGCCAGCGCCACGAGGAGATGGGTTTCCACGACGGCTGGGGAAAGGCGGCGGACCAGCTGGAAGACGTGGCCCGGCGTATCGCCGCCTGAGCTACCAGTTGCGGGCCGAGAAGATGTAGAGCCGCAGCGCGCCATTGCTGCCGATCTGCACGCCTGCCACCTGCGAGGGCTTGACGCGTACCTTGGCAAGCGCTGCCGCCGTCACCGGATTGGCCGCCAGGTTGCGCTGCAGCTTGGCGACGCCCGCGGCATTGCGCTGGGTCATGATCTTGAAGTCCTGCCAGTCCGGAATGTCGCCGCGGTACATGGGCACGGTGGGGATGTCGAGACGGATGACGCCGACGCTCGGCACCTTCTTGATGCCGGGCACCTGGCTGGCGCGCTTGCCCGCCATCTGGATCGATGAAATGGCCCATTGCACGTCGATGTTCGTCACCTGCGCAACGGCCTGCGGCGCGCACAGCGGAACGATCGCGCTCGCGGCGAGAAGGGCCAGGGCGAAGGGCAGGGCCTTGAGGGTCTTCATGGGGAAACTCCCGGAATTCGGTCAACCTGCAGTCTAGTCGCCGCGGCAGGGACGTTCAAATTCAAATTTCAGAGGTCGGCCCCGTGCAGCGACTGCAGGCTCATGGCGGGCTCGATGTTGCGCAGCCCGTCGATCACGCCGTGCAACACGTTCTTCAGCTGCGGGCGCAGCCGCGCCGGCACCTCCTGCTCGTCGCCGAGCAGGAAGCTCCTGAGCGAGAAGCGCCGGTGCGAGATGATGACGCGCAACTCACCCTCGATCTTGTCGAGCATCACCACGGGGCCGGGCACACCCTCGGGCAGCGAGGTGCCGACGAAGCGGTTCACCACCGGCACCAGCATGTCCGGCTGCAGCATCTCCTCCAGCGCCACCGCGGTCTTGAGCGAGGCAGGGTCGCGGTCGACCACGAAGAGCACGCAGAGGCGGAAGCCCCTGGCCGCTGCCTCCTCGTGCAGCCGCGCCTCGCCCGCCGCCTCGAGAAAGCGGGCGAGCTGGGCGCTGGGGACGTCGATCACATAGTCGCGCCCCGCACGGCTGAGCAGAATGTCGAACAGCTTCTCCCGGCCCTTCGCCTCGTGCATGTCGATGAGGGCCGTGCGCCCGGGGAAATAGGCACGCAGCGCCCCCTCGGGCGCACTCAGGTCGAAGCAGAAGGGGTCGCGTTCCGCGATCAGCAGGTGGTCGACCAGGATGCGCGCCAGCAGCGTCTTGCCATTGCGGCCGCGGTCGGAGCAGACGATGTAGATGGTGGGTGGAGCGGGCATTTCCTTGGCTTCACACAGGATGCGCGTGGTGGCGGACAGGTCCCCGCGACGGATCGCGGACAGATAGCATGAAACCTGCGCGTATACGCCCGGTAAATGTCTCCGCCGGGCGAGCGGCGGAGACGACGTTTTCAGCGACGGCCTCAGCGCAGGGGGAGGAGTGGAATTCCGGCCAGTCCCAGCCCGAAACTGCCGAGCGCGGCTGCCACGGTGAAAGCACCCACGGCGAGGGTGAAGCGCCGGTTGCCAGTCAGCGCGGCGGCGGGCACGATCTGGATGAGGTGCAGCGCGAAGAAATGCGCCGGACGGAGATCGCCGCCCGTGGTCGACCAGTGGAAGAAGGGCAGGCCCGTCGCATCCGTCTGGTCGCCGCCGATCCAGTGCGACCCCATGGCGCTCAGCGTTGCCGCGGTGACGATGGTGAGCGGGGCCGACAGGATGAATGACCAGCCGACGGCCCGGCCGAGCAGCGTGCCCGGCCCCTGGCGCAGCACCAGCATGCCGACCCATGCGGTGAAGATCACCACCGACACGGCGCCCACGCCCATCATCGCATAGCCCAGGGCACCCCACGGCGTTTCATTGTAGTGCGACGCTTCAAGGCGTGCCGCACGGAGCGAGATGTAGCCTGTCTCATAGATCATGAAGGCGACCATCAGAGAGGCGAGGGCGGTCATCCTGCCGCTGGTGCGCGTCTTCTCCGGCAGCAGCAGCAGGGCCGCCGTCACGGTCAGGAGATGGAGGCCGATCGCGCCGAAGAACTTGGCCGGCTTGATCCACACGTTGATGCCGTTGAACAGCCGGTGGTCGACCAGCGTGAGGCCCATGCACACGAGGCACAGTGCGAGGAAGACGATGCCGGTGTTCCACATGGCCGGGTTGGCCCGGCGCAGCGTGCCGGGGGCGGGAAGGGTGGGGTGCAGCGTGGGAGCGAGAAAGGTCATGCGTTGTTTTCCCTTCGGGTGAGAAGCAGGGCTTGCGCCATGACGAAGCCGATGGGGCCGAACATGAAGGCCAAGGGCAGGATGGGGACGAGCACGAGGCGGTTGATCTTCGCCTCCATGATGCGGCGCGACATCAGCGCGCCGATGAACAGGTCATAGGCGAGGTAGTGGACCCAGCCGGCGAGCGCCACCCAGGGCCAGGTGAAAAGCTGCTGTACGCCGGCCAGGCTGTCGAAGCTGCCTTCCGCGTCCCACCAGAACACCGCGATGGCCACGCTGTAGGCGGAAGCCAGGATGAGGGGGATCCACAGCCCCGCAATGCGGTCGCGCAGCAGGGGCTTGTCCAGCACGATGCCGAGGACGAGGGCGAGCCAGCCCCCCATGGCAAGGTAGCCTGCAAGTGAAAAGACCGTTTCGGGCATTGCTGAACCTCCTTGCATCATGCCGTGGAGGTTGTGCTATCCCAGTAAAATTGACGCCGTCAACATAAATATTGACAGCGTAAATATATCGTGGGAAAAGGTGATCCATGGATCGAGCGCCCCCGAACAAGAAGCCCTATCACCATGGCGGCCTGCGCGAGGCGCTGGTTCAGGCCGGGATCGACATCCTGACGGAGGGTGGGCTTTCGAGCTTCACGCTGCGCGAATGCGCCAGGCGGGCCGGCGTCTCGCATGCGGCTCCC
Source organism: Aestuariivirga litoralis (assembly GCF_003234965.1). GTDB lineage: Bacteria > Pseudomonadota > Alphaproteobacteria > Rhizobiales > Aestuariivirgaceae > Aestuariivirga > Aestuariivirga litoralis. The sequence continues at coordinate 71,020 of NZ_QKVK01000001.1, read as the reverse complement.
AAGAACCACTTCCCCACGGTCGAGCACCTCAAGGCCGAGATCGGCGCGCGCGGCTTCGAGCAGATGCAGCGTGAACTCGCGGCAGCAGCAGATGCAGCACCGTCGCCATCGGCGGAAGGGCGCCTGTTGGCCATGGGCGCGGCCTATGTGCGCTTCGCCACCGCCAATCCCGCCGCCTACCAGATGATGTTCCGCGACCAGGACAGCTTCGAGCGCACGCCGCATTACAGCGCGGCGGCGGAAGCGGCCTGGACGCAGCTCGAGGAGGCGGTGGCTGCGGTCATCGGTGCGGAGCGGCCCGACGTCGAGGCGCGTGCCGCCCACGCCTTCGCGCTGGTGCATGGCTTTGCGAGCCTCATCATCGATGGCCGCCTGCCGCCAGGCCTTGGCACCGACGCGGTGATCGCGCAGAGCCTCGCCAGCCTTCCCGCAGCGCTCCGCGGGCTTGGAACGGCATGAATAATCTGGCACAAGCGGCACCGGGAGAAGGATAACGCGACATGACACTGCTCTACATCGGCAGCCTGCTGTTCGGCGGCAGCCATCTCTTTTCCATCCTGTTCCCGGGCCTTCGTGACAGCTTCCGGGCGCAGCTGGGCGAAAAGGCCTGGAAGGCGCTCTACGGTCTGGTGTCGCTCGTCGGGCTGGTGCTGATGATCATGGGCTTCGCGCGCGCCGAGCCCGACGTGATCTATGCCGGGCTGCCCGGCATGAAGCACCTCACCATGCTGCTGGTGCTCTTCGCCTTCATCCTGATCGGTGCTTCGCATGGCAAGGGCTACCTCAAGAAGTGGCTGCACAACCCGATGTCGCTCGGCATCGTGCTGTGGTCGACAGGCCACCTGCTGGTCAACGGCCAGCGCGCCGACATCTGGCTGTTCGGCACCTTCCTCGTCGTCGGCCTCGCCGACATCATCATGTCGGAGATCCGCGGCAAGCGGCCGGACTATATTCCGCGCGTGCGTTCCGACATCCTGGCCGTCGTCATCGGCATCGTGCTCTATGCCGTGTTCCTGTTCGGCTTCCATCCCTATGTTCTCGGAATTCCGGTGGTCTGATGCTGCTTCTTGCCTTTGGCGTGTTGTTCACCGCCGTCCTGCATCTCGTCGCCGCCGTTCCTTCGCTCAAGGCCCGCTTCAAGCAGCGGGTGGGCGAGAAGGCCTATGGCCCGGTCTTCGGCATCGCCTCGCTCATCGGCATCGGGCTCATCGTGCTCGGCTGGCGGGCCTCCGATTTCGTTTTCGTCTATGATCCGCCGGCGTGGGGCAGGCATGCCAATTACCTGCTCACGCTGGTCGCCTTCATCTTCCTCGGCATCTTCCTGTTCCGCGGGTCGTGGCGCCAGACGGTGCGTTTCCCCATGGCCTTCGCGGCGATCTTCTGGGCCACCGGGCACCTGCTCGCCAATGGCGATCTGGCCAGCATCATCCTGTTCGGCGGCTTCCTCGTCTATGCGGTGCTCCACATCATCATCGGCACGGCAAATGGCGTGAGGCCGTCGCCCGTCGTGCGTGAAGGCCATAACCTGCTCTCGGTGCTGGGCGGCATCGCGCTCTATGGCATCATGACCCAGCTCCACATGGCGCTGATCGGCGTGCCCGTCTTCCAGCTCAGCTGATGCTTGCCGGGTTGACGCAAGGGGACTAGGCTCGGCCCCATGTCGCAGCACGTCACATCGAAACGCCTCACCGCGCCGGACATCACCGCCCGCAAGGGCAAGGATCCCATCGTCTCGCTCACCTCCTACCACGCCCACACGGCGGCGATTGCCGACAAGTATGTGGACTTCCTGCTGGTGGGCGACTCGCTCGGCATGGTGATGCACGGCTTCGAGTCGACGCTGCCGGTGCCGCTGGAACTGATGATCCTGCATGGCCGTGCGGTGATGCGCGGAGCCAAGCACGCCCTCGTCGTCGTCGACATGCCCTTCGGGTCGTACGAGGAAAGCCCGCAGCAGGCCTTCCGCAATGCGGCGCTGGTGATGAAGGAAACCCAGTGCGGCGCCATCAAGCTGGAAGGCGGCAAGCGCATGGCGGAGACCATCCGCTTCCTCTCCGAGCGCGGCATTCCGGTGATGGCGCACATCGGGTTGACGCCGCAGTCGATCAACATCCTCGGCGGCTTCAAGACGCAAGGTCGCACCCAGGCGCAATGGGCGATCATCGAGGAGGATGCACAGGCCGTCACCGAGGCCGGCGCCTTCGCCGTGGTGCTCGAGGCGATTGCCGAGCCGCTCGCCGCGAAGATCACCAGGACGATCCCCATCCCGACCATCGGCATCGGCGCCTCGCCCGCCTGCGATGGCCAGATCCTCGTGATGGAGGACATGCTGGGGCTCTCCCCGCGCGTGCCGAAATTCGTCAAGGAATTCGGCAAGGTCGGGGCCGCCATCGAAGGCGCCATCCGGATGTATGCCGAGGACGTGCGGAGCCGTGCCTTTCCCGCCCCCGAGAATACCTACGAGATGAAGGACTAGCCGCTGCCATCATCTTGCCGCCTCTTGCGGGCACGAGGGTCTTCCAAACGAAGGATGACGATGGTGATCACGCGGCGGCATTTCCTTGGAGGCACGCTGGCCCTGGCCGGCATGAGTGCTGCGGCCCGCGCCCAGCAGCTCACCGCCGATGGCTTCATCGAACTCCATGCGCAGAAAGTGACGCTCGGCCTGCTCGAGGCGGGGGCGGGCAAGACGGAAGCCTGGCTGCTTGGCCCCGGGCCCGGCCCCGCCATCATCCGCGCCCGGCAGGGCGAGCCCCTCAAGCTCCGCCTCATCAACGATCTCGACAGGGAGATCTGGCTGCATTTCTTCGGGGTGCGCGGGCCGACCGAGCTGATGACCATCAACGTGCCGCCGGGGGCCGACCACGCGGTCGACTGCGTCTTCACCCCGCCCGATGCCGGCACCTTCTGGCTCGCCCCCATGTCGGACCAGTCGCGCCTGCGCGACATGGGGCTCGGCGCCGTGCTGGTGGTGGAGGAGGCCCAGCCCATCCCCGGCCTCGCCGATCTTGTCCTCGTGCTCGATGACTGGAAGCTCGACGATACCGGCGCCGTCGAAGGCAATTTCGGTGATGTCGAGGCCATGGTGGGCGAGGGGCGGCTGGGCAACTGGTTCACCATCAACAATCGTTTCCGCCCGAAGCTGGATCTCGCCAGGGACAGCTTCACGCGGCTGCGCGTCCTCAATGCCGCCAATGTCCGCACCATGTACCTGCTGTTCAAGGGCCAGAACCCGCTGCTCATCGCGCGCGACGGCCAGCCGGTGAGGCCGGAGATGCTGAATGGCAAGTCGATTGCGCTGGCCCCGGGCGAGCGCGCCGACCTGCTCGTCAGCGCCAGTGAGGGCGATATCGGCCTGGCGCTGGACCTGTTCGAGGACGTGGCCGAGATCGGCTGGCTCATCGCGCCCGGTGGCAGCATCGACCCGCCGGCCATTGCCGACAATTTCGCCCTGCCAGCCAACCCGGTGCCGCCGCTTGCCGCGCCCGACAAGATGAAGGGTGTCACCCTCACGCTCGAGGGCGGCATCAAGGGCGGCCTCGCCAGGGCCATCCTGAACGGTGAGGAGCGCGATCTCCGCACCCTGCTCGAGAATGGCAAGGGCTGGGCCATCAATGGCGTGGCCGGGCCTGCTGCGGAGCCGATGTTCACGGCGAAGAAAGGCGAGACCATCCGCCTCGACATCGTCAACCGGACGGCGTTCGCCCAGCCCATTCACATCCACGGCCATGCCTGGCAGGTGCTTGGCGGCGAGCCGCCCGGGCCTTTCCTCGATACGGTGGTGGTCCCCGCCGGGCAGACCGTCAGCCTCGCCTTCACCGCCGACAATCCCGGACTGTGGGCTTTGCACTCCCTGGTGGCGGAGCGCGCCGACGGCGGGCTGATCGGCACCTTCACGGTTGCGGAATGAGCCCGGCTTAACCTGCCGTTAACTGCGGCCCGCCAGCATTCGTCCGGGCAATAGGAGTCTGGGTGGGATCATGCTCTTCGAGGTTCTGGGCTTTCTCTTCGGCGTGGCCGGCGTCGGCGCGGCCTTCTGGGGACTTTACCAGCGTGACAGCAGCCGCGTCGTGGAGGGCGTCTACGGGGTGCGCCGCGGGCGCCAGCGCGCCTGAATTGCCTTGATCTTGCCTTGGGGCTGATCTACGCCGCTTCTCAATCCCTTGGCTGATATGAGGAGCCACGCTTTGAGCGACGAATCCCTGTTTCGCGAGGTGGACGAAGAAGTCCGCCAGGAACAGTACAAGAAACTGTGGGCCCGCTATGGCAACTTCGTCATCGGCGTGGGCATTCTCGTCATTCTCGGTGTCGCCGGCATGGAAGGCTGGAAGTATTTCCAGCTGAAGCAGTCGGAAACCGCGGGCGACAGCTTCTTCGCTGCCGCCGAACTTGCCACCGGCGGCAAGGCGGCAGACGCCGTCAAGCAGTTCGAGGCCATCGACAAGACCGGCTTTGCCGATCTCGGCCGGCTGCGCGCCGCGGCCGAACTCGCCACCGAGGGGAAGCTCGACGAGGCGGTGAAGCTCTATGACGCGATCGCCGCCGATGCCAAGGTGGACCCGACGCTGCGCGACGTGGCCCGCATCCGCGCCGCTGCCGCGCTGGCCGATACGGCCGCCTTCGCCGACATCGAGGGGCGGCTGAAGGACTTCACCGCCGCGACCAGCCCGTGGCGCCACATGGCGCGCGAGATCATGGCCTCGGTGCAGTATCGCCTGAAGGACTATGCCGGCGCCGACAAGCAGGTGCAGGCCATGCTCGCCGATCCTGAAACGCCCGCCACGCTGCGCCAGCGCGCCAACATGATGGCGCAGCTCATCCAGCCCATGGTGACCGCGCAATGAGGCTTCCCGCCCGGCTGCTGCTGGCCGCAGGCATCATGACGCTGCTGACCGGCTGCAGCTACATCGACACCTTCACCGGCCAGACCAACAACAAGGTGCTGCCCGGCGCGCGCGAGGATGCCATTCCCGGCCGTTCGAGCTTCCCCGACAAGCCCGATCCGCAGGTCGGCACCGCGTCGCAGCCGGCCAGCGCCGGCGCGGGCTGCGCCGAGAATGATCCGGGCTGCAAGCCGCCGTCCTCCACAAGCGAAACCTTCAAAGATCCGCAATGACAGCAACCGTCGCCATCATGGGGCGGCCGAATGTCGGCAAGTCGACCCTGTTCAACAGGCTCGTCGGCCGCAAGATCGCCCTCGTCGACGACCAGCCCGGCGTCACGCGTGACCGCCGCGAAGGCGAGGCGAGGCTCGGCGACCTGCGCTTCCGCGTCTTCGACACGGCCGGCCTCGACGATATCAAGGGCGACAGCCTGGAAGCCCGCATGAGCGCCCAGGCGGAGACCGCCGTCGACGACTCCGACGTCGTGCTCTTCGTCTATGACGCGCGCGCCGGTGTCACGCCCACCGACCGCGAATTCGCCGGCCGCGTGCGCCGCCGCGGCAAGCCCGTCATCCTCGTTGCCAACAAGGCCGAGGGCAGGGGCCATGAGGGCGCATTGCTCGAGGCTTTCGAGCTGGGCTTCGGCGAGCCGCTGGCGATTTCCGCCGAGCACGGCGAGGGCCTGGACCAGCTCTATGACGCCATCCTTCCGTATACGGAGGAAAAGGCAGGCGACATGGAAGGCGAGGACCGCGGCGACGGCCCGCTGCGGCTGGCCATCATCGGCCAGCCCAATGCCGGCAAGTCCACCCTCGTCAACACCATCCTGGGCGAGGATCGCATGCTCACCGGCCCCGAGGCCGGCATCACGCGCGATGCGATCTCCTCCGAGTTCGAGTGGCGCGGCCAGAAGATCAAGCTGTGGGACACTGCGGGCATCCGGCGGAAGTCGCGCGTCGTCGGCAAGATCGAGAAGCTCGCGGTGTCGGACGCGCTGCGCGCCATCCGCTTCGCCGAATGCGTGGTGGTGCTGATCGACGCCTCGCTGCCCATCGAGCGGCAGGACCTTTCGCTCTGCGACCTGGTGGCGGGCGAAGGCCGCGCCATCGTGCTGGCGCTGTCCAAGTGGGACCTCGTCGAGGAGAAGCAGAAGAAGCTGAAGGAAGTGCAGAGCGACCTCGAGGACGTGCTGCCGGAAATCCGCGGCGTGCCCGTCGTCACCATCTCCTCCAAGCAGGAGAAGGGAATCGACAAGCTGCTCGAGAACGTGATGAAGGCGATGGAGCGCTGGAACAGCCGCATCACCACCGGCCAGGTCAACCGCTGGCTCGAAGGCGCCATCGAGCGCAACCCGCCACCCGCGCCGTCGGGCCGCCGCATCAAGATCCGCTACGCCACCCAGGCCAGCGCCCGGCCGCCGACCTTCGCCATCTTCGGCAACCAGCTCTCGAAGCTGCCGGACAGCTACATCCGCTATCTGATGAACGGGCTGCGCGAGAGCTTCGACCTCAAGGGCGTGCCCATCCGCTTCAGCCTGCGCGGCGGCCGCAATCCCTTCGACAAGGATCGCTAGCCGGAACGCGGGACATCCCGGCGCAAGCCGGGATGCCCAAGTCTCACCGCACCTGCTGAACCGAGGTGGCGATCAGGAATAGACATCCTGCATCAGCGAGGTGAACCACTTGCCCATCGAGGAGAAATTGTCTTTCGACGGACGTCCCGGTGACTCGATGTTGGTGCTCACCCGCAGCATCCGGCTGACGTTGTCGGTTGGGTCGACGCCATAGCGGAAGGTGGCGGTGAGCCATGACGCCATGGCGCCATACTGGCTGTTGAGGTTGGTGGTCACCGGCGTGAAGCAGGCGGAGTTGGTCACCGGGGCATCATAGAGTGCCACGTTGCTGAGTTCGCGCAGGATCGCATCGGCGCAGACCTTGGCCTGCTGGTTGCCGATGTGGCCGGCCTTCGGCTGGTTCGCCGACTTGATCGAGTCGCCGATCACATAGACCTTGGGAACCAGCGACTTGTAGCTGCGCTCGTCCACCACGGCCCAGCGGCCGTCGGCGTCAAGGCCCGCCGGGCCCAGCACGCTGCGCGTGAGGTCGGCTGCCTGCATCTTGGGGATGACGTTCGCCACCTCCACCTTCACCGCCGTGGGGCTGGCGAGGGCATTGACCGTGTTGAGTGGCGTGGCGCTGTTCGGCACCAGTGACAGGGTCTTGAACTTCGTCGTGCCGGCGAGCGAGCCGGTCACCGCCGTCAGCCTGGCGTTCTGCACATAGACGAGGTTCTTGTGGATGTTGGCAAAGGCATAGCCGAAATTGTTGGGCTCCACCGGCGGCCGGCCATCGGCGGTCTGGCCCGGGTCGATGAGATAGATCTTCGAACCCGGCTTCTTTACCCGCAGCCAGTCGGCGAGAACGCAGGCGCGTTCGTAAGGCCCGGGGGGGCAGCGGTAGGGGGAGACGGGAATGGTCACCGCCACGTGGTTGCCCGCCGTCATGTTGACGAGCTGGTTGCGCAGCAGCGTCGTCTGGGTGCCCGCCTGCCAGGCATGCGGGATGGCTTCCCAGGGGTTGGCATAGACGGTCGACGGAACGTTCAGCGTGAAGGTGGATGGGTCGAAACTGATGCCGGTGGCGAGGATGAGCCGGTTGAACGGCGTGGCATTGAGCAGGATGTCGCTGCCGGTGTTGTTCAGCTTGCCATAGACCCAGCCATTGGCCGTATCGACGGAGGAGACCGTCGCCTTGATGAAGTTGATGCCATACTTGGTCTTCAGGCTGGCATAGGTGTAGGTGAGGTTGGCGATGGTTTTCTCGCCCGTCAGCACCATGTTGCTCATGATGTTGGAGACATACTGGTCGCTCTTGTCGATGATCGTCACGCTGACAAGGGCATCGAGGGCGAGCTTCCTGGCCCAGACGCGCAGGTACTTCGCCGCGGTGGCGCCCGCCATGCCGCCGCCGATGACCACGACGTTGAGCGGGGTCGCGGCGCTGGCGCCCGACACCGGAAGGATGAACTGGCCGGCGGCACCGGCGGTGAGATACTTGACGAATTCGCGCCTAAGCATGTGAGGCTCCTTGATCCGGTGATGGGTTAGCGCTGGGACAGGTACCAGGCGATGTCCTGCATTTCCTTGTCGGTGTAGGGCATGGCGTGCACGGCCATGAGACATTCCTTCGGATCATTCTCGGTGCAGGTTTTCGTGGTGGCGTTGAACTTCTGCTTGAACTCGCGCAGTTCGCCGTAGATCTCGCTGTAAGACTCGCCCACCAGGCTGTCGTAGCCGCCGGTCTTGGGCAGGACGTTGGTGGAGTGGCACTGCGTGCAGTTCGAGGCCAGCAGGCGGCCGTTGTTGAGGTCATAGGCCCCGGCATCGGTTGCCAGCAGCACGCCGGCAAGCGCCAGGCAGCATGCGAGGAGTCTGCTCTTGGTCATGATCTGTCTTCCCTCCCATCGGTGAACCGCGCGACGGACGCGTCCGCCGGCTCTACTGACAGGAAGCACCGCCGATGAAGTCGTGTGCTTGATCTATGTCAAAAAAATGCAGCCGATGTAAATAAAAGTGAATGACTTCTGTAAGTTATATAGGGCGCACTATAGCATTGTTTATAGTTTCGAGGCCTTCAGGCGGGCAATGCTTCATTAAGCAATTTTAAGGCGTGTATTGATTGGGGCCTGGGCAGGCCGGCGGCGGCTTCGCAGGTCAGAACTTCACCGTCACATCGCCAAGGTGCTCGAAGCGGACCTCGATGTCGTCGCCCAGTGCGGCGGAGAAGAATTCGGTGATCACGCCTGTGGTGATGATGTCGCCTTCCTTCAGCCCCAGGCCGTGACCATTGAGGTGATTGGCCAGCCAGGTGAGCGCCAGGTCGCCACCGCCCAGCGCATTGGCGCCCACGCCGCCCTGCATCTCGCGGCCGTTCCACCACACCTGCCCGCGCAGCGAGGCGTAGTCGGCGCGTGACAGCGGCTTCCGCGCCTCGCCCAGCACGATCCCCTCGTTCAAGCCGCCGTCGACGATGAACCACGGCACCTCGTCGCCGAAGCCCCGCGGCGTGCGCGGGTTGACGACCTCGATCGCGACGCAGACATGCGCCACCGCCGTCATCACTTCGTCCACGGTGTAGTCGCGGCCGCGCGGGGGCAGGGGGCTTTCCATGGTGAAGCACACCTCGGGCTCCACCACGCGCTTGTTCTCCGCGATGGTGGGAAAGGCCTCGCCCGAGCGATAGACGCGGTTGGCGAAGATCGTGCCGGGGAAGGGGCCCTTGGCGTTGAGTGCCTTCTGCGCGCGCTCGGACGTGCAGCCGATCTTCCAGCCGGCCTGCTCCCAGCCAAGCTCCGTGGTGACGGCGCATTGCAGGCGGAAGGCGCGGGCGAGGTCGGGGGCGGCATCCTCCGGCAGGCGGCTCAGCGGCGACTGTGACTTGCGGGCGGCGGCGAAGGCCGCGATCACCTGGTTGTCGCTCATCGGGGCACCTTTCTCAGAATTGCTTGAACAGTCCTTCGGGCGCGTATTTCCACACCCCGCCATTGTCGCTGAAGGAGGCCTCGCACATCGGCACGATCTGGGCCGCCACCTCGTCGGGGTGGGGAAGCGTCATCGGGTCTTCGCCGGGCATGGCCCTGGCGCGCATGTCGGTGCGCGTGGCGCCGGGGCTGAAGCAGTTGGCGCGCACCGCCGTGGTGGCGTTCTCCGCCGCATAGGTCTTCACCATCGCTTCGAGCGCGGCCTTGGAAATCGAATAGGGGCCCCAATAGGCCCAGCACTTGTGGGCAAGCCCGGAGGTGACGAAGACCGCGCGGCCCGCATCCGACTGGCGCAGCAGCGGATCCATGGAGCGGATGAGACGGTAATTGGCGGTGACGTTCACCGCCATCACCTCGTCCCACATCTTGGGGTCGGCATGGGCCACGGGCGTCAGCTTGCCCAGCACGCCGGCATTGCCGACCAGGATGTCGAGCTTCTTCCAGCGGTCGAAGATGGCGGCCCCCAGCCGGTCGATGGCGGGGAAGTCCTTGATGTCGACCGGCACCAGCGTGGCGGAGCCGCCGACCTTCTTGATCTCGTCGTCGAGTTCGGTGAGGCCGCCCTCGGTGCGCGCCGTGGCGATGATGTGGGCGCCTTCCCTGGCCAGCGCGATGGCGGCGGAGGCGCCAAGCCCGCGCGATGCGCCCGTCACCAGGGCGACGCGCCCTTCAAGCCGTCGTGTCATTCGTGTTCAGCCCGCTTCCGCCAGCAGCGAGAGCTGCTGCTTCTTGGTTTCACCCACGAGGTCGGTGAGGTGGGTGGGATAATCGCCGGTGAAGCAGTGATCGGTGAACTGCGGCCGGGCATTGTCGCGGCCCTCGTAGCCCACCGACCGGTAGACGCCATCGACCGACAGGAAGGCCAGCGAGTCGACGCCGATATACTGGCGCATCTCTTCCAGCGTGTGGGTGGCGGCGAGCAGCGACTTCTGCTCCGGCGTGTCGATGCCGTAGAAATCCGGGTGCTTGATGGGCGGGCTCGAGATGCGCATGTGCACCTCCTTCGCCCCGGCCTCATACATCATCCGCACGATCTTGACGGACGTGGTGCCGCGCACGATCGAATCGTCGACCAGCACCACGCGCTTGCCCTGGACGACGGCGCGGTTGGCATTGTGCTTCAGCTTCACGCCCAGCGAGCGGATCGTTTGCGTGGGCTCGATGAAGGTGCGGCCCACATAATGGTTGCGGATGATGCCGAGCTCGAAGGGAATGCCCGTTTCCTGCGCGAAGCCCAGCGCCGCGGGAACGCCCGAGTCGGGGATCGGCACGATCACGTCCGCCGCCACGGCGGATTCCCGCGCCAGCTCGCGGCCCATCGCCTTGCGCACTTCATAGATCGAGCGGCCGCCCAGCATGGAGTCGGGGCGCGAGAAGTAGATGTATTCGAAGATGCAGGGGCGCGCCGGCGTCTTGGGGAAGGGGCGGAGGCTCTCGATCCCGTCATCCGAGATCACAACGACTTCGCCGTTCTCGATCTCGCGGATGTACTTGGCGCCGATGATGTCCAGTGCGCAGGTTTCCGAGCACAGGATATAGGCGCCGTTCAGCTCGCCGAGGATCAGCGGGCGGATTCCGTTGGGGTCGCGCGCGCCGATCAGCTTCTTGTTGGTCAGCGCCACCAGGGCATAGGCACCTTCCAGCGAGCGCAGCGCGTCGATGTAGCGTTCCACGATGCGGCTCTTCTGCGAGCGTGCCACGAGGTGGAGGATCACCTCGGTGTCGGAGGTCGACTGGCAGATGGCACCCTGCGAGATCAGCTCGCGGCGCAGCGTCAGGCCATTGGTGAGGTTGCCGTTGTGGGCGACGGCGAAGCCGCCGGCGGCGAGCTCGGCGAACAGCGGCTGCACGTTGCGCAGGATGGTCTCGCCGGTCGTCGAATAGCGCACATGGCCCAGTGCCGAGGAGCCCTGCAGGCGGTTGATCACCTTCTCGGAGGAGAAGTGGTCGCCGACGAGCCCCAGGCGGCGCTCGGTCTGGAAGCGCTCGCCGTCGAAGGAGACGATTCCCGCTGCTTCCTGGCCGCGGTGCTGCAGCGCATGCAGGCCGAGGGCCGTGAGGGCCGCGGCGTCCGGGTGGCCATAGATGCCGAACACGCCGCACTCCTCGCGCAGGCGGTCGGCGTTCAGTTCGAAGTCGAGGTCCATGCTCATTGGCCCGTCTCCTGTCCGGCGGCTGGCTGCTGGTCGTTGCCGCCGGTGCTCTGCATCAGGTTGTCCAGCTGCTGGCTGTCGTTGGTCTTGTAGCCCGGGTCGGTCTGCCCGGCCTCGGGTTCCGCCGACGTCTTCTCGCCGCCGGTGGCGAGAGCCGTGTTGTTCAGCGTATCCGCGATGTCGGGCGGCATGAAGGACAGGAGACCTTCGCCGGCCGACTTGATCATCGGCAGCGAATAGGCGTTCCGGACCCACGTCTCCTGCTTGTCGAAGGGCAGGAGCCAGCCATAGAACAGATAGGCGATGGCGACGAGAATAAAACCCCTGACCACGCCGAAAATGAAGCCCAGCGTGCGGTCGAAGGAGCCGGCGGCCGAATCGACCACCCAGTCCGAGATCTTCACGCTGATGATCGACACGATGATCAGCACGATCAGGAACGCCGTGGCGCCCACCGCGATCTGGGCCAGGATGTCCTTTTCGAGGTAGGGCACGTTGGCCTTGGCCCAGGTGACGAGGGCCGGCTGCTTGATGGCGAAATAGGCGGCGACCGCCGCGGCACCCCATGCAACCAGCGACAACACTTCGCGGGTGAAGCCGCGCATCAGCGCCAGGAGGCCGGAAACGAGCATGATGGCGAGGAGAATGAAATCGAGAAGTGTCAGCGGCATCTCGTGGTCCTGAAGGGGTGCGGCGACCCGGTTTCGGGGTCCTTATAGAAAGGATTCCGCTCCGAGCCTAGGCGATTCTCCGCTGTCCCCGGTCCTGGGCGGCAGACCATGCAACGAGGTCCATGATGGTCTCGAGGCCCTTCACCTTCAGGCCCCTGGCGCCCGGCTGTTCCGCCGTGGCGGCAACGATGGCCTCCTTGAGGCCAAGCTTCTGGGCCTCCTTCAGGCGGGCCTCGGTCTGGCCCACCGGGCGGATGGCGCCGGACAGCGCGATCTCGCCGAACACCGCCGTGCCGGGCGGGATCACCGTGCCGGTGAGCGAGGAGAGCAGCGCTGCCGCAACGGCGAGGTCGGCTGCGGGCTCGCGCACCTTCAGCCCGCCGGCGACGTTCAGGTAGACGTCGTTCTGCCCGATCTGCACCCCGGCGCGGGCTTCCAGCACGGCCAGGATCATGGCCAGCCGGTTCGAATCCCAGCCCACGGTGGTACGCCGCGGCGTGCCGAGGGGAGAGGGCGAGACCAGCGCCTGCACCTCGATCAGCAGGGGCCTCGTGCCTTCCATGCCGGCGAAGACCGCCGTACCGGGCGTCGGCCGCTCGTCCGAGCCCATGAACAGGCGCGAGGGATTGGTGACCTCGGCCAAGCCGCCGTCCGACATCTCGAAAACGCCGATCTCGTCGGTCGGCCCGAAGCGATTCTTGACGGCGCGCAGGATGCGGTACTGGTGGCCGCGGTCGCCCTCGAAATAGAGCACCGCATCGACCATGTGTTCCACCACCTTGGGGCCGGCGATCTGGCCGTCCTTGGTGACGTGGCCGACCAGCAGCACGGCCGTGCCCTTCTGCTTGGCGAAGCGGATCAGCGCCTCCGAACCCGCCTTCAGCTGTGAAACCGTGCCGGGGGCCGCCTCGATCGAGGGCGCCCACAGGGTCTGGATCGAATCGATCACCGCGATGGCGGGCGGCTTGTCCTCGGACAGCGTGGCCACGATGTCGGAAACGTTGGTTTCGGTGGCCAGCAGCACCGCCGCATCGTCGAGCCCAAGGCGCTGGGCGCGCAGCCGCACCTGGGCAATCGCCTCCTCGCCGGAGATATAGACCACGCGCTCGCCCTTGCGTGCCAGGGCGGCCATGGCCTGCAGCAGCAGGGTGGACTTGCCGATGCCGGGGTCGCCGCCGATCAGCACGCCGGAGCCGGGAACGAAGCCGCCGCCCGCCACCCGATCGAGCTCGGTGATGCCGGTGACGATGCGTGGCGGTGCGGGCGATTCGCCGCGCAGGCCCACCAGCCGCGTGGCCCGCCCCTTGGGCAGGCTGGCACCCCTGGAGCCCGACAGCGGTGCCGCGGCCTGTTCCTCCACCATGGAGTTCCACTCGCCGCAATTGTCGCAGCGGCCGGACCACTTGGTGGAGGTCGAGCCGCAGCTCTGGCAGACGAAATGAGAAGATTTGGCCATGCCCCTGTGTACCGGAACATTCATGGAACGGAAAGGGGCAAGTTGCACGGCATGCTGCTGGCCCATGCTGTTGGCCTATGCTGCCGGATGGCATCACGCAGGCAGCGGTCCCGAAGGGGTGGGGCACCTCCGGGACCGGCCGGGAACCGCGCACTTGGGGATGCTGCGAGGCAAACAATACTTCCTCGGGCGTCCCCCGGCAGGCACGTCCTGCAAGGGGCCGGGGCAGGCGGACCTTGCACACCTCACTCCCGCTGTCGTCGGGGCTTGGGTGATGAACAGAATATTACGCTAGTGAAGGTTGTGAAATCAACTTAAATGTAAGCCGTGCTGACGTAGCGTCAAAGACCGGTGGCCTGGCGGCGTGCGCCGGGCCAGATCCCCAGCACCAGGGCGCAGCCGGCGATGATCACCGTGCCGCCTGCCACCTGCGCCCAGGACAGGCGCTCGCCCAGCAGCATGGTGCCGGCCGCGACCGCCACCACCGTCACCGCGAACTCGACGCTGATCGCCCGCGTCGGCCCGATGGCCGCCAGCAGCCCGTAGAACAGCACATACATCAGCGCGCTGGTGACGAGGCCGAGGACCAGCAGCCACAGCACGTCCGTCACCCCCGGAACGGTGGGCAGCGGCACGAACAGGATCAGCGGCAGCGTCATCACGCCGCCCCACAGGAACGAACCGATGGTGACGACCCAGGGGTCGGTGGTGCGCAGCCTGGTACTCACATAGAGGCTGCCGCAGGCCGCCGAGAACGAGCCGAGGATCGAGATGGCGCAGGCCAGCAGGAACGCCGGCGTCAGCGGCGCATCGGGAAAGCCCACCAGCAGCACGATCCCCGCGAACCCCATGACAAGCCCGACGATGCTGCGCCCGTTGAGCCTCTCGATCCCCGCGATGCGCCCCACCACCATGGTGAACAGCGGAATGGCGGAGACGATGATGGCCGTCATGGCCGTGCCGATCCGCGGTGCCGCATAGGCGATGCCGGCGAGCTGCATCACCACGGTGGTGAAGCCGGCAATGGCCAGCGGGCGCCAGCCACAGCTGAAATCCAGCCTGCGCCGCATGAGCAGGGCCACGGCCCAGAGGGCGCCTCCGGCCGTCAGCGCCCGCAGGCTCACCGTCCCGGCCCAGCCGAAGGCCTTCACCACATACACCAGAACCATGAAGGACAGGCCCCACACCAGCGCCAGCACGAGATAGGTCACGAGATGGCGCTGGTTCACGGGGATCGGGGTTTCTACGGTTGCAGGGGATGGCAATTTCGCTGCTTATAGGCCGAGGAATTGACTTACGTCATGGGTCCAGCCCCGCGCCTCATGCAGTGCTGGTCACCGGAACATCGCCGCCCTCGTGCAGACCCGGGCGGCGAAGGGCGGAGCGGAGCGCGGGACGGCCTCCGCTCCGCCTGCCGTTTCCGGGGGCGATCTATGCCCCGCGGCCCCGCGTAGAAACCCCAAAGGCAGGGCCCATGGACAAGGCGAAGCGCATGATCCTCATCCTCGCACTCCTCGTCGTGGCGGTTGCCGCGGGCCTCGTGGCGTTCTGGTACGTCCAGACCCGCAACGTGGAAATCGCCCGCTATGCGGTGGTCGAGTCAGATGGCTCCATCGAGATCCGCGACTATCCGGCCCTCACCGTGGCCGAAGTCACCCGCACCGGCAGCCGCGACCAGGCAGTGCGCGCCGGCTTCGGGCCGCTCGCCCGCTACATCTTCGCCAGCGACCGTGCGGGCGACAGGATCGCCATGACGGCACCCGTTACCCAGCAGCAGGGCGGCGAGGCCTGGACCATCCAGTTCATCATGCCATCGGGTTACACGCTGGCGAGCCTGCCGAAGCCTGCGGGTGCGGATGTGCGCCTCAGCGAGGAGCCTCCGGTGCGCCGCGCCGCCATCCGCTTCAGCGGCTGGTGGAACGATGCGCTCTTCGCCGAGAAGAATGCGGCATTGCAGGACTGGCTGAGACGGAAGGGCCTTGCCACGTCCGGCCCGCCGATCTTCGCCTATTACAACGATCCCTTCACGCCCGGCTTCCTGCGCCGCAACGAGATCCTCTACGACCTCGCTCAGAAATAGCCCTGCCGCTTCTTGTCTTCCATGGCCGAGGCGCCGTCCTTGTCGATCATGCGCCCGGCGCGCTCGGAGCCCGAGGCCTGCACCGTCTCGAGGATCACCTCGCGCACATCCTTCGCCGCTGACAGCATGCCCCCTGTCAGCGGATAGCAGCCGCAGGTGCGGAAGCGGACGGGCCGCATTTCCGGCTCCTCGCCGGGGTGAAGCCGCATCCGGTCGTCGTCGACGAGGATGATCTGCCCGTCGCGCGTCACCACCGGCCGTTCGGCCGCGAAGTAAACCGGCGGCAGCGGAATCTCCTCGCGCAGGATGTAGAGCCACACGTCGAGTTCCGTCCAGTTGGAGATGGGGAACACGCGCATCGTCTGGCCGGGTGCCAGGCGCCCATTGTAATTGTCCCACAGCTCCGGCCGCTGGTTCTTCGGGTTCCAGCCATGGCTGGCATCGCGTACCGAGAACACGCGTTCCTTGGCGCGCGACTTCTCCTCATCGCGCCGTGCGCCGCCGATCGCCGCGTCGAAGCCCAGTTCGGTGATCGCCTGCTTCAGCGGCACGGTGCGCATGATCTCGGTGTAAAGGCTCGAGCCGTGGTCGAAGGGGTTGATGTTCTTCTGCACACCCTCCTCGTTGCGATAGACGATCAGCTCCACGCCGTAGTGCTTCACCACCCGGTCGCGGAAGGCGAGGGCATCGCGGAACTCCCAGGTCGAATCGATGTGCAGCAGCGGGAAGGGCGGCTTTCCCGGGTGGAAGGCCTTGGCGCAGAGGTGCAGCAGCGTGGTCGAGTCCTTGCCGATCGAATAGAGCAGCACGGGCTTCCTGAACTGCGCCGCCGTCTCGCGGATGATGTGGATCGCCTCGGCTTCGAGGCGGTCGAGGTGGGACAGTCTCATGGGTTGCACTCCGGGCATTCGGCGGGCGAGGCGGCCTCACGGCCGTCGCTCCGCGGTTGTCGGTTTTCGTGGCTGCACCGCGCGCAGCCCGATACGAGGTTGCGCACGAGTGTGGTCGGCGTGTTGCAATCGGCACAGGGGAGGCCCGCCTCCGAACGGATCACGCCGAAGCCCGGCGTGCCGCAGGCGGGGCAGGGTGTGGCGATGCGATGCACCAGCCTGCGGGCCAGCTTGCCGATCTCGGCCATGCGCGTGGGGTTCACGTGGGCACGCATGTCGGTCTCGAGCCTTGCACCCTCCGGGGCCGCCGCCAGCAGACGCCCGAGTTCGGCATGGCTGTCGATCCCCTTGGTGATCCTGCCGCCGCTGCGCAGCACGAGTGCATGTGATGGAAAGCCCGTACGCGTGAGGAAGCCCGCCACGTCCGCCCCCGGCGTCAGGTCGAGGGCCGCGAAGTTGGTCTTCTCCGACAGGGCTTCCTCCACCACCTCGATGCCCCGCGTGTCATCGATGAAGACCAGCATTTCGCGCCCCGCGGCAAGGAAGGGCATGAAGGGGTGCGGCCCGAAACTTCCCTCGCTGGCGATGCCAAGGGGCAGGCCCGCTGCCGCCATGCCAAGCCGCGCCTTGCTGCGTGCGGCCTCGCGCATCGTGCCCGGGCGCGCGGTCTCGCCGGTGAAAGTGCCCAGCGCATCGGTGTCGATGCCGCACGGCACCTCCACGGCAAGGCCCAGGGCCTTCGCGAAGGCGGGCGCGATGGCGCGTTGCTTGCCGTGCTGCGTGGCGAGTGCCGCGGTGAGGCCGCGATAGCTCATGCCACGTGGCGCGTTTCGGTCAGCTGCTCCCAGCTGCCGCCGGGGCGGTAGCGGGCCGCGACGGCGCCATCCTTCAGCGCAAGGAGGTGCAGCCAGCCATTGTCGAAGAGGGCCGCGACTTGCGGGTGCCTGGCCAGCACCACGCCGATCGCCTCCTGCGGCGCCTCGATCATGACACTCAGGCGCAGGGGTTCGTGCACCAGCTTCGCCCCGTCATGCACCGCCTGCCACGGAAGCCCCGCCCGCAGAGTGCCGCCATTGCCCTGCAGCACGCCGATGCCGCCCACCACGTTGTGAATGAGCTTGTTGCCGCCGCCGAAGACGTCGGGCGCCACCGCCGAGCCATAATACTGCAGGCTGATCCAGCTGGCGACGACGACGGGCGCGGTGATGATCAGTTCCAGCGTCGCGAAACCCTTGTCGGCCTGCCAGTCGTAGCTGTGCAGGAAGCTCCGTCCGCCGAGGTCTGCCCGGGCCGTCACGCGGCGTGGTGCCGCGATGAAGGCCGCGCAGCCGGCGAGGCCCCATTCGGGCCGCACCTCCGCCCAGTTCAGCGCCCGCCGGGTGATGGTGGCCGCGGTGGCGCCGGGCAGCCGCAACGCCCGCTCGGCCCGGGCCATCTCCGCCGCCCTGAGGAGCAGCTGCCGCGGCACAGCGAGGCGCGCCGACTGTGCGGGCCCGAAGCCGTCCTCATAGAGCGTGATCTGGTCCGTCGTCGTATCGTGCAGGCCCGCGACGAAGAGCGTGTCGTCCGGCAGGCTGATGCCATGGGCCGCGAGGCCTGCGCGCGTCTCGGCGTCATTGAGCAGCTGCGCCAGCAGCCTTGCGGAGACCTCGCCCGTATGGCCGCCGCAGGCGCCGCAGTGATAGGCGCTTTCATGCGGGTTGTTGGTCACCTGTGCGCCATGGCCGAGCAGCAGCACCAGCGGCGCGTGGCCGGTGGTGAGGCTCATCGCCTTCAGCACCGCGGCGGCGGTGGCGGCCTTGGCCTCCGCCGTCAGGCCGCCCTCGATGCGGGGCGCGGGCTCGGGCGTTTCCGCCTTGCCGCCGAGGGCGAGGGCATCCTTGACGAGCTTGCCCGCATAGGCTGGCCCCGCCGCCTCGACGAAGGCGAAGGACGAGACCGCCGCCTGCCGGAAGCGCCCCCAGGCCCTGACCGCGCGCGCCGCGATGCGCGCCTCGGTCTCGGACGTTTCACTGCCGTGCCCGGTCGAGGTGAGTGCGGGGTTCAGCAGCACGGGCAGATGCGCCTCCGTCAGCTCGGTGCCATGTGGCCGGTGCCTGACGGGCAGGCCGAAGAAGCCAGCGAAGCCGATGGTCTCGACGCTGGGATCCACCGCCTCCAGCGCGCGGCGGAACACCTCGGAGCGCACGTCGATGCAGAAGGCCGCCTGCAGCGAGGGGCGTTCCTTCGCGGCGTGTGCGTTGACAAGCGCCGCGGCCATCTGGCGTTGCTGCGCGCGTTCGGCCGCCTCCTGCAGGATCGCATCCGCCACGTCGTCGGCCGACGCCATGACGGGCGCGGCATGGGCCTCCGTCACCTGCTGCCAGGTGCCGGCGAGATAGGGCCGGTGCGCCAGCAACGCCTCTTCCCAGATCAGGCGGATGGCCAGGAGGTCGGTCAGCGTCGCGTCGGTCGCCCCCTTCAGCTCCGCCTCCCATAACAGCCAGCGCGCATGCTGCGCCCAGCCGCCGAGGTCGACGAGCAGGCGGTGGAAGGCGGTGCCAGCTGATGCCTCGGTGAGGCCGAGGCTCTGGGCGGCGCGCAGGATGGCGCGCTCCGCCGTGTCGGGCGCTTCCGCCACATGTGAGCAGAAGCCGGTGAGGCCGGCGATCTCAGGCGTCAGGTCATGCACCGCCCAGGCGCGCCAGGCGGCATAGGTGCTCAGCCCCGGTGCGGGCGACCACAGCGCCTGGCCGCGGTCGAAGTGACCGGCCGCCCACAGCCCGATGGCGCGGGCGATGACGCCGGGCCAATCGGTACCGTCGGCCCGCGTGGCAAGCTCCGCCATGGTCGGCAGCGCCTGCGGTGCGGCGCGCTCGACAGCGATCAGCGCCTTGAGCGCGGCGACGTCGCGGGGCTTCAGCGGCGAAGCCGCGGCGGCGAGCGCTGCGGTGAGGTCGGCATCGGTGATCTCGCCGGCGCGCAGCTTCGCGGCATGGTCGCTGCGCGGCAGGTTCACGCGGATGCCGGCGACACGCGCCATCAGCGCTGCCGTCGTCGCGAGGTCCTTGCCGGTCTGGCCGAGGAACGGGTTCACCGCCACCGTGGCGGTGAGCGGAAAGGCCGGCGGGATCGCCCGCGCGGCATCTTCTGCAGCCTTGAGCAGGCTGTTGACCTGGGCTGGTGCGAACTGCGGATGCATCATGAACATCGGTCGTCTCCTGTGTCAGGCAGCGCGGGTGGCGCGGAAGCCGCCGGTCGCCCGGTCGAGCAGCGCGTTGAGGTAAAGGCCGTTGGCGAGGTGGACGCGCAGGCCCGCGGTTGCCGGGTGGTGCGCCCAGAGCGGGAACAGCGCCTGTGCCACCGCCACGATGCCGAAGGAGACGAGCGCCAGCACGATCAGCGCCCATTCCAGCGGCCCCGCCTCCGGCGGCTGCGGCAGGCTCGTGCCCCACAGCGCATGCGCGATCAGCTGGAAGCTGAAATAGGCGACCGCCGCTGCGGTGGAGGCCAGCGCCGTGCGCAGGGTGAGCGCGCGCGGTGCGGCATCGGCCAAGCCTTGCGCCACAAGGTAGGCGACACCGAAGATCAGGATCGCACCCAGGGCCAGTGACTGCGGCGACTTCGGCGCCACCAGCGAGAACAAGCTCGCCACGATGGCGAAGAGCATGAGCGCCAGCAGGAAGGCCTTGGCCACCGCCGCGACGCCGGGCACCGCGACGGGACCCGGCCGCCCCACCGCGGCGACGGCGCGCACCGCGCCACCGGAGGAAAGGAAGGCGTGTGCCTTGTAGAGCGAATGCGCCACGATATGGAGCAGCGCCAGTGTCCACAGCCCGAGGCCACACTGCAGCAGCATGAAGCCCATCTGCGCGACGGTAGACCAGGCGAGTGCGGTCTTCACCGCGCTCTGCGTCAGCATCACCGCTGCACCGAACAGCGCCGTGAGGCCGCCGATCATCACCAGCGCCGCCATGGCGCCGGTGCTCGCCTGCACCAGGGGTGCCAGTGCGATCAGCAGCACGCCGCCCGAATTGATGATGCCGGCATGGAGCAGGGCCGAGACCGGAGTGGGTGCCTCCATCACTTCCGTCAGCCAGCCATGGAGCGGGAAGGCGGCCGTCTTCAGCGCCGCGGCCAGCACCAGGAAGGCAACGCCGATGTCCGCCGCGAGCGGCAGGCCACTGGCAGCCTTCGCCCCGATTTCGGCGAGGCTCGCCGTGCCGAGGCTGACGCCGATCAGCAGCGCGGCAATCACGAGCGCCACGTCACCCGCACCCCAGACGAGCGAGAACTTGGCCGCCGCGCGGCGCGCCTCGGCACGCGCGGGGTAGAACAGCAGGAGCTGGCGCAGCACGACGCCGATGGCGATGAAGCCGAGCACGACCACGCCCAGGCTTCCCGCTTGCACCAGCACCAGCACTGCGGCGAGCGTTGCCAGCATCAGCCCGTGGAAGCGCCCCTCGCGCGCCTCGCCGTCGAGATAGGTGCGCGCATAGCGCACCACGATCCAGCCGACGAAGCTGACGAGCAGTGCCATGGAGACGCTCACCGCATCGAGCCGCAGGGCCAGCAGTGCCGCCCCGCTGCCGAGGCTCGGCGTCGCGGGGCCGGTCCACAGCAATTGCACCAGCCCGGCAAGCGCCAGCGCCAGCGCAGCAAGGGCCGCCCCCTCCGCGATGCGGGGGAACAGGCCGGGCCGGCGGCCGGGGTTGATCAGGCCCAGCGCTGCAACGGCCAGCAGCACGAGCGGGGCAAAGGCAGTGAGCGGGGGAAGCGCGTTCATCGGTCGACTCCGTTCCGGGGATGTCCGAAGGGATATGCTCTATCTCGCTTCTATGAAATTACATCTTTTGCGGAATGTCGTTCTGTTTTATAGATGGTTCATGAACCTGCACCATCTCCGCCTGTTCCGCGCCGTGGCGGCGGACGGCACCCTCACCGGGGCCGCCCGGCGGCTGAACCTGTCGCAATCGGCCCTCTCGACCCAGATCAAGGCGCTGGAGGCCTCGCTAGGTCATGACCTCTTCGAGCGCCGGGGCCGCAACCTCGTCCTCACCGAGGCGGGCCGCATCGCGCTGGACCATGCCGATGCGATCTTCCGCACAGCGGAGGATCTCGCCGCCGTGATGCGCGAGACCGGCAATGCCCGCCGCGCGCTGCGCGTCGGCGCGCTGGCAACACTGTCGCGCAATTTCCAGATGGAGTTCCTTCGCCCGCTGGTGGGCCGCCGCGAGGTGGAGGTGATCCTGCGCTCAGGGAGCCAGGCGGAACTGCTGCGCGAGCTCGACTCGCTGGCCCTCGACGTGGTGCTCACCAATCTCGCCCCGCCGCGCGAGGCGGAGACACCCTGGCTCGTGCACCAGATCGGCGAACAGCCGGTAAGCCTCATCGGCACGCCGCGGCGGGTGGGCACGCGCGACATGCAGAGCCTGCTGCGTGAGGAGGCGCTCGTGCTTCCCGCCAAGGACTCGGCACTGCGCTCCGCCTTCGATGCGCTGATGGCGCGTTACGCCGTCACGCCTCACATCGCAGCGGAGGCGGATGACATGGCCATGCTGCGTCTTCTGGCGCGCGAGGATGCGGGCCTCGCCGTCATCCCGCCCATCGTGGTGCGCGACGAACTCACCTCCGGCCTCCTCGCCGAGGTGGCCCAGCTCGACGGCATCCGCGAGCATTTCCTCGCCGTCACGCGCGAGCGGCGCTTTCCCAACCCGGTGCTGGCGGAGCTGCTGTCGCGTGCGTGACCTAGTCGTCCTCTCCCGCTTCAGCGGGTGAGGAGGAGGCCCCAACGCAGTCGGGGTAGGTGAGGGGAAGCGAGATCAACCACCGAGGCGATCGTGTATTCCCCTCTTCTCCCGCTGACGGAGCAAGCAAAATCGAAAGGTGCGAGATAATGCGCTATAACTGTTCCCTAACTTTAGGGTATGCTTGCGAAGAGCTATTTTCAGGTAATAGATAGGTAGCTGGGACTTAACCACCAATTGGGCACCAGACTACGAATCTGGGGGTCATGGGTTCGAATCCTGTCGGGCGCGCCAAACTCTCTAGGTATTGCAAGAAGTTGCTACCGACCGATGCTCTCGGCGAGGAGCTTAATTGTTTTGTGTCCGCACAGTGTCCGCATAGAGAGCTTCCATTTCACTGGCATTAGGAACTCCACTTTGCCCCCAGTTCTTCTCCTGCCATCGCTCAAAGGCAACATCAGCCATCTGGTTGTGTAGCCGCCAGCGCGCAGCCAGTCTCATATAGGTCTTCACGTGCATTCCCTTAGGCCGAGGTGGAACGTCCGACCCGTCGATTACGTCTCGGACCGCCTGATGTTGGTTCCGAAGAAGTTTCTCAGCAATGCTGTGCCGCCACCTCAAGAGCCGTTGATGCAGCGTCAAACTCTGTGACCTATGCTGCGGTTTAGTCTGGTAGCCGTGGCGCGACTGGAAGCGGGTGGCCCCGTTCAGAAGGTGCAAACAGCGGCATGCCCGACCCGAAAAGGGGCACTTTGCGAGAACCCGGTAGCCGCCGTAAGGCTGGGGGCGTGGTAACAGATGAATACGCTCGTGCATTTCGATACTGCTTCCGTCCCTCTTGGACAGTTTATAACGGAGTTCCATCCAGCCATACTCTGGTGTGGCGAAGCAAGTCACGGCCACTTCTAGGGTAGGTTTCGGCGATAGTCCCGAACGCCACTGAACAGTTGCTGTCCTGCTGATCCCGTCTACCCGCAGCAGACCCTGCCGACGTAGGTCGCCCAGATCTAGGGTGTGACCATCTTCAATGACCGGAAGTCGGCGTTTCTTTCCTGTTCCAGACATCGCTCATCACCGAAATAAAGTGGGAGTTTTACAGATTCGCCTTAATTCCAAATGCCTTTGTGGAAAACGTCACCATACCAGATTTTGAGTGTTCTCTGAATGGTCGGCGTGCCAACGAATGGCGGCGGTGGGGAAAGTGGGGAAAGTGGGGAAAGTTTACCGAGGTTCATTGTCGGCAGTTTTTCAATTTTACAGCCTAGCAGCCCGAAATCAGAATTCCGGCGGAGGCAGCCGTATAAAACATTCCCCACATTCCCAACATTCCCCAACCACCAGCGCCAAGGGCATTGAAATCGGGACCTGTTGCAGCCATCTAATAAGCAGGCGATTTAAACCCACTTGCGGCCTGCCGACAGACGGCGAACAGCTAAACAGGAGTTTCCCTATGTCACGTAAGGCACTCTCCTCTGGCCGACGACCCCGCGTTGTCCAGATCGAGCAGAATGGTGAGTATCTAACCGTCCAGCTAGAGATCGATGGTCAAGTGCGGATCGGAAAATACATGCGTTACGGGTGGGACCATGCTCCATGGACAGCGGAACAAGAGATCAAACGTCTCCTGAAGGAGACGAAATGAAGGGCAGATCTTGTAAAAGAGGCTCGAACTACCCATACCTTGAATAGGTGATTTATCCCAATTGCAGCCTGCCCAACCCGGGCGAAATGCTAAACTGGAGCCCCCCCAAATGAGTAACGCGAGCTATACGGTGAATGAAAAGCGCCTGCTGGAAATTCTGCGCAAGGCGAGTGGCAATGAATTGACGTCCTTGGAGATCGTTGAGAAGCACTATCCGGAGCAAGAGAGGCGCCCCAGATACGCGCGCCAGAGTGTCGTGTGCGTTCTCAACAGCCTCGTGCGCAAAACCAGGCGATACAAAAACCTAGACGATTTCGTCGTGAAGAAGTCAGACCGCGCTGGTCCCCACCCGAACAATTACTGGATGGAGACGAGCGACGGATACTTCAAGAAGCTCGCCCCGCTGTTCCGGGTCGAGAAGCGCACTGAACATGTTACTGCAAAGAAGCCGTCCAATTCAAAGGACGAGGCGATTTCGATGAAGTTGCCCACGGCGTTGAAGGCACGACTTGAGAATTGGATTGCAAGGCAAGTTGACTCGCCCTCACCGCAACAAGCAATCGAACGCGTCCTTAACAACTACCTCCCCGCCAGTCCCGCCAGTGAATTCGTTTCGTCGGGGTTTTCTGAGTAGACGACTTGAGGCTACCTCCCGACGGAGGGAGAGAGTCCGGCAGCTAACTCTCTCCGTGATTAAGTCATTGATATTGTTGGGTCCGAAAATCAACTGAGTTCGAATCCCGCGCCGAGATCCAAACCGGTCTAGTCTCTACCTGAGGGCCGCTATCCACGAGTGTCGAACCCCCGAAGGGTGCGACATTTGACATTGATCTTTGAAATGACCGGGCCGTTGAAGTGCAACTCCGCATGCTGCTCCCGTTCAGTGTCCGCGCAGTTTCAGCAATTCCTGCGAAATGTGCGGCCCTCACCCTTCGCTCTGTCAGCGGGCTGTCGCCGTCACCCCTTGCGCTTCCACGGTGGGGGCAGCATGTGGCCGCGACGCATCGCAATCAGCAGCATGACAATGCCGGCGCCCGTGCAGAAGATCAGCGCACCAAGCGACTCTTCCATGCCGAAGGAACCACCCGTCACGAAATCTGGCCCCTCCACCTGGGTCTTGAACAGGCCGGGCATCATGACGCCACCCGACACGATGCCGGAGAACACCCCCGACTGAACATAATTCCACAGCATGTGGAGGCCCATCGCCATCCACAGGCGCCGCGTGACCATATAGGCCGCTGAGAACAGCAGACCGGCTTCGATGCAGATGTAGACAGCACCGCCAATGGTGGCGGAGGGATTGAGCAGATGGATAAAGCCAAAGACGAGAGATGAAATGATGATCGCGATCCAACTGCCAGCCATGGCCTCGACCGAGCCGAACAGGATGCCGCGAAACACCAGTTCCTCGAACACTGCCGATTTGACGGCCATCGCAATGCCGGGAATCATGATGGACAGAGGGTTCAGCCCTTCGATCTTGTACATGCCGAGCACCATCAGCAGCAGCACGCAGGCCGTATAGAGCGCGGTGCCGACCAGCGCACCGATAGCGAATTCGCGGCCGGCACCCGGCAACGACAATTCGGTGACCTCACGCCGCTCGATGACTTTTCCCCAGGCGGCATAGAAGACCATGATGGCCACGGCCATTGCGACGGCAATCGCAACACCGGTGAGCGGACTGTCCTTGAAGGCGATGATCTTCCCTTCCGTCCAAGCCATCATGTAGAACACGATGCCGCCCAGCACGATCAGTCGAGTCAGCGGAAATTGCAGGACACGCAGCCAGATGGGCGGCGTAGACAGGGCTTGTTCCATGATGGGTTCCCCTAGGTTTTGGGTTGGCGCGCGCGGTCGACCTACTTCGCTTCCTTGGCCCAGTCGGGAATGTGCCAGTTGATGGTGATGCTCTTGGGGCACGCATCGGACAGCTTGCGATAGGGGTTGTTCGTGAAAGCGACACCGATATCTGCCACGCAGGGCTGGTAGATGACGGCGCCGTGACCTGCCTCGGGGATCATGAAGACCTGCGCGTTTGTGAGCTTCTCCGTGGCGAGCCTTGCCCAGCTTGCTGGGGTTTGAATATCATACAGGCCGCCGATGGACAGGGTGGGAATGTCGCTTGCCACGGGGGTATGCCAATTCTCGCGCTCCTGCGGCTTGAATGGAGCACATCCGGCAAAGAAGTTCCTCACCATAAGGTCGTAGTCTTCGTCGAGATATGGATATTTGTCGCTTGCCGCGACCTTCTTGTAACCTTCATAGCTATTGTAAGGGATGTCTTCCTGGCAGGCGTAGTTGAACAGATACATGTTGTCGAAGAAGTGAGTCTGAGACGCCATGACATCGCGTTTGATGATGTCAAAATAGCCAGCAACCTCCGCTTCGCTCATACTCTGGATCAGGGACAGGAGCCGCGCACGTTGCTCGCCAGAGGTGTAACCCTCCACGAAGACTTTGAGCGCATCTCGCGACGGCTTGATGTTCTGAAGCGCGACATAGTCTGCAATGCTCTTGGCTATCTTCGCCGGATCGCTCTTTCCTTCGGCAGTGAGTGCCTTTTCCAGTTCCCGGTCGAATAACACTGCCACGGGACCATACTGGTCGCGCTCATCGACGGTGTCACGCAACTCCTCAACGACGTTGGCATTCGACTTTTCAACTCTGCGCGAAATTGCAACATTGTCGGAAAGCGTGCGGATCAAGTTCCTCTGTTCCTTCGGCAGGCTCGCCGAAGCTTCTGTCACGTCGTCGTCTCCCAACTCCGGCATCAGAAAGTTTCGCGCCATGAGCATGTCCACGGTGGGCATGTCCCCGCCGCGATGGAGCTCATAGATGAATGCGGGAATGTAGGGTGTCATCGAGACCCTGGAATCCTGACCGTTTCTCTCGTTGAAGGGCCGGAAGATCGTGGCTGTCGTGACCGGCTTCCCCTGATGGATGATCTTGCCGTCATGAGCCATATGCAACGTCTCGATGATCACCTTGTGGAGATCGGGATAGGTCTTGTTGCAGACAGGATCCGCCCTGCACTGCTCCACCACGTTCTCGATGGCCTCGTCGGTCTTCACGGTGAAGGAGTTGTAGAGATGGACCCAGGACGGGGCCACGCCGTCGATGATGACCGAGCGAATGCCTTGCGGCGCAACGCGCATTGTTTCGAGCGCAAGCTTTGAGCCGAATGATATTCCATAGAGATTGTAGGTCGGATAACCGAGCGCGGCCATCACGACCGGAATATCCTTCGCGTCCTGCGTCGTGTTGTACTTTGCGATATCGATGCCTGAAGACTCGAGCTCTCCGAGGCATTTGCTCACGAGACTGTCCTTGATGGGATCGCCTTTGGCATCGACGTTCAGCGTTTCGCCCTTCGCAATCTTCACCGCGTTCTCGGATAGCGCCTTGTAACAATTGACCGAGTGCCCTGAAATGCCTGCGGAGCGTTGATCCCAGAACACAATGTCGCGGGTTCTGCGCCAGGGTGCAAAGCCCCGGTCGACCTTGCCGATCACGCCGAATGCACTGCCACCGGGTCCGCCATCAAGATACACCAGTGGATCAGGCTCCGGGTACTGGGAATGCGACTTCATGATCATGAACTTGAGGGCGATCTTCTTGCCCTCCGGATGATCGTGATCCTCTGGCACCTGCACGGTGCCGCAGGTGATCGTCTGGCCGTCGATCTCGTTCACGGGATAGGGTCGTGGACATGCGATGTGCGTGACCGCGGCCGTCAGGTTCGGCGTTCCGGCCGCTATATCGCCGGGCTGACCCAAAAGGGATGCGACTAATGCGAGGATGTGCTGGTAATCCATCAGTTGCGTCCTCTTTCTTGCAAATTGCCTAGTAGCTGGAATGCGGGCGCCCGGGCGATGACTCCCGTGCGCGCCGTCCGGTCACTCCTGCTGCATCAATGACGAGAGTTGACCGATCTCGACGGACATCTCGGCGAAGTGCTGCCGGTCTGCGGCGCTCTCGGCCTGACGCGAAGCCTGGTCGAGCCTGTTCTTGAGCTGGGGCAGGTAAGAGCGCAGCCAGGCCGGATAGTCTGTGTCGTCGCCAGTGTCAGATTCGATCTCGGCGAAGGATTGCGGAAAGCCTGCCTTGACGGCGACCGCGGCACCAGCAGACTCTGCCGGAGTGGGGTTCTGCCATGATCGGATCATGTCGCGCGTCCGGTTCACATAGGCGCGCTGCAGCACCCGATCTGTATGGGAAGCCTGCTCCAGATTGCCCCACACGGCGTCACCTACGTCGTGCCCGAGCTTGATCGTGGAATAGGCTTCGGCATCCTGATCGGACTGGCTTTGCAGGACGGCAAGCCGCGCTCCGTCGAGCAGCGTCGCCAGAAGTGAACGCTGCATGTCTTCCACTGTGCGGCCGCCCCCTGTTACGGCGATACGCTCGAGCAGCGCCGGATCACTGAAGGCATCAAGCGAGCGGGCACCTTCCCCAAGGAGGTAGTCGACGGCGGCAGTCTGCTCGTCTGCGCGAACCAGATCGACGCGCTTGCCCGCCGGGGCGCCGATCCGGGGCATCGCACCGCCCACCAGCACGGCGACCGAATCGAGCATGCGCTTCTGGGTGGCTAGCAGAACCGCATAGGTTGAGGAAAACAGATCATTGTCACCTCCCGTCGCGGCGTCGAGGCGGGACAGCGATCGCTCGATATTGGCAATGCCGAGACGGGTGGCATCTATCCGATCAGCGCCAGTGTTTTCCTTCTGCACGCGCGGATCGTGAAGGTAGGTTGCGGTCTCCGGGGGCAATTCGCCGGCGGCCCACCACAACTCCCTCTGCTCCGTGAACTTTCGCGATGCCTCGGCGATATGGGCCTGCTGCTCGGCCTGGGTACCCGTCACGGGGGCATAACCCCACTGGATCGCCGCAATGTCATAGGGTCCGAGCTTCGGGATCAGCACCTTGATACCGTCT
Source organism: Aestuariivirga litoralis (assembly GCF_003234965.1). GTDB lineage: Bacteria > Pseudomonadota > Alphaproteobacteria > Rhizobiales > Aestuariivirgaceae > Aestuariivirga > Aestuariivirga litoralis. The sequence continues at coordinate 42,039 of NZ_QKVK01000001.1, read as the reverse complement.
CCCGGCTGGGCGGCCTGGTTGAATCTCCCATAGGCCATGATCGAACTGTTGGGGCCGTGCGCATTTGCGAAGGCGGGATTACGCATCTGCTCCACCGAATAGGCCGTCGATGCGATGTGATTGTGCCGGAGCCCCAGCGTGTGGCCCACTTCATGCGCTACGACATAGGTGAGGATCTCGCCCATCTTCTCCTGCGGCAGGGGAAGGTGGCTGGCATCGGGGTCGAGCGTTCCGGCGACCGCGTAATAGTACTTCGAGAAGTAATCCAGCACGCTTGGCCAGACGAGGATGTGGGCCGAGAGGATTTCACCCGAGCGCGGATCTATGACATGAGGCCCGTAGGCATTGACGCGGTTCGTCGGCACCCAGCGAATGACGTTGTGAGTGATGTCCTCCACCGACCAGTTCGGATCGACTGACGGGTCGGGCGCCTCTACCGCCATGATGGCGTTTGAAAAGCCCGCCGCCTCGAAGGCAGGCTTCCATAACTCCACGCCAGCCTTAATGTAGGGCCGCCAGCGCTTCGGCACGCCCGGCCCTATGTAGAAGACGATGGGCTTTACGGGATCGCTCACCTTGGCGGAGGGATCCTTCTTTTCCAGACGGAAGCGGGTGATCACGTCGCGGCTCAGCACAGCTGATCCCGACCCTGGTTCGAATTCCGTGAACTTCGCCGTGAAGAAGCCGATGCGCGGATCTGCCGCGCGATAGGCCATCGGCTTATCAGGGAGGAACACGAAGGAATGCCCGACGACCATCGAGACCGGCTTCACGCCGGCGGCAGGATGGGCGGGATCGGCAGCGAGGAAGGTGAGGTGCGAGCGGACATTGAGAGCCTCCTCGCTGGACGTGACGCGTTCGATATATGAGCGTGCAGGATCGACGCCTGCTGCGACGCTGCCTCCCAGCGCCACGAAATCACGACCGGAAGCACTTTCAACGTCGCTCGAAAACACCTGCGTTGCATCGATCAGAAGCCGCCCGTCCGATGCCTCGGCAAGAACCGGAAACGCTGCGATCACCGGTCCTGTCTCGATAAGATTGAGGGCTGTTTCGATCGGCCGTTCATGTCCGTCGGTGGTGGCTGGCGAGATGGGCTCCGGCGCTTCACCAGGCGCCGGGGACCCGGGTGCATCGTCGGCCGTGCCGCTGCCGCGCGTCGACTTCGTCGTCAGGTCACGCGCCAGCACCACGCCGTTACGGCGCTCGAAGCGCGCCAGCAGGCCCGCCGCCTGAAGCGAGTCCGACACGACACCCGCCGGAAGCCCCACCACCTCGGCATACCAGATGAAGGGCTTTCCGAGCGACTCGGCGGGAAGCAGCAGAAGCAGCTTCCCGCCCTTGCTGTAAGCGCCAATGCGGCCCGGCCCAGCGAGTGTAGCCCCTTGCACGAGACTCTCGACCGTCGGTGCGGCCTGCTGCGCCATGACGGGAGCCGCCCAGAGAAGGTGGCAGGCGACCACGGAATACGCCAGATGACGCGACAGGTGACGGATCATGGAGCCTCGCTCATGGAAAAGCCGTGGAGTGCTGGTGCGGCTGAAGCGCTGAGGCGCCGCTCTAGTTCGACATTGACATGACGTTGGCGACCCTGCCGTTCTTGACCAGGCACTGCCACTTTGCCTTCTTCGAGCCCACGCCAACGATGACCTGATTGTTGGCCTCCGAGCTGTAGGCATCGAGCACGTCGACATCTCCATTGTTAGCCGTGTTCGAGACGGCGGCGAGGCAGGCCTGCTGATCCTTGGGCGAAACGCCGTTCAAATCGCCCGCAGCATTGCTTCCGGCGGGCGAACCAGCACCGCTTGTTCCGCCGCTCGTGACCTGGCAGATGCCATTCGCGCCGCCCTTGCCGGTGTAGGTGACGGAAAGCTCGGAGCCATCGAGACCGAAATCGATTGAAACGCCGTTGGCACTCGCTTCCCAAGCCTTGTTGCTGAAGGTCTTCACAGTCGCCTTCGTGCCATTGATCTTCACCTTGCCGCTGCCATTCGATTTCACCGTGATGCCGGTAGGGCAGCTCGCCGTGAACTTAGGCGGGTTGGCGAGTGCAGGTACGGTGAAGAGCGCGACGAACGCAACAGCGGCTGCGGCGGTGACAGGCTTCATGGTAGTGTTCCTTCCGTTGTGGTGGTTTAGCCAGTGATTTCAAACGAGATCGCGAAGTTGCAAGTCTCGCCGCGACGCGCCGCATTGCGCATGAGATAGACTTGCACCCTGTAGGTGCCGGTGGCCGTCAGGTTCCTGGAGAACTCGTTTCCAGACACCGAACCGTTGAAGATGGCCGTATCTCCGCCGGGTGGCAGCACGTTCATGTAGCAGGAGCGGTTCGACGGACTGAACAGAACCTGCATGATCTGACCTGCCCGCGCAGCAATGCGGTAATCAACGCTGTCATATCCCTTGATCGAGGATTTCTTCTCCGCTGAGGAGGCACCTGAATTGAACTTCACGGTCTCCGCCCGGTCAGCGGCGAAGCCGGACTGCGAGGGACCAAGAAGCAATGCCGCGATAAGGAGTGAAGTGCCAGCCTTCATCAGTAGACTCCCTCCATGATGGTGAAATCGGTGGCGCGGTGGGAGGCGGAGTTGGACTGGTCGGTGGTCACCACCGTCATTCCGTTCTTCATGCGTTTGCGGATCTGCTCGCGAACCTGCGGGTCCGCCGAGATGCGACGGAGTTCATGACCCATGTCCTCGCGGTCGGTCTTGCCATAGCCCATGCCCGACCAGGTGAGGCTGTCATCCGAGGTGCTGGAACCGGTGAGACTGTAGACACTCTCGCCGATGGGCTTTGCGCCGCCCGTGATGGTGGCCTTGCCCTTGGCCACTACGCGGCCATCCTCGAGCACCGTGACGGACTTGTCCTTGCTGCTGACGACGACGCTGGTGATGCTGGGCTTCGCCTCGTGCCCGGCGGTGTACTGGTCCTTGACGAGGGCCGTGTCGACGGCGGCGAACTCGCGCCGCGCATAATCGCCCAGCACCATGCCCGGATGGGTGATGGCGGCGGGCTGCGAGGTATTGTCGGCGATCACCACCGTCATGCCCTTGCGGGTGATGTCGAAAAGGAGCTCCGAGAACTGCATCGGCAGGCGTACGCAACCGTGCGAGGCGGGATAGCCTGGAAGGTTGCCAGCATGGAGCGCGATGCCGCTCCACGTCAGCCGGTTCATGTTGGGCATGGGAGCGTTGGAATAGGTCGAGGAGTGGTGGTGCTTGTCCTTCTGCAGGATCTGGAACACCCCGGTCGGCGTGCGGTGGCCGGGCTTGCCAGTCGAGCAGGTTGAGGCAGCGATCCGGATGCCATTGCGGTAAACGTGCACCAGCTGGTCCGGAATCGAGACTATGATGAGGATCGGCCCGCCTTCCGAACGTTCTGGGAACCAGTTGAACTCGCCGTTCTTCAGGTCATAGGCCAGCTTGTTGACCAGCTGTGCGGCGGCGGCGCCTGCCCATAGTGGGACCGTGGTCGCGGTGGCGAGCGACCGAAGAAGCCGGCGCCGGGAAATCAGTGAATCCACGTACATGCTTGCAGATGTCACTGAACCGAGGGCTCAGGTCAAATGAGCAATACTGGCGATTGTTGAGCTGTATTCATGTTTGCGGCGAAAGGGACCGGTTCACTAGTTCCCAAGCTTCAACTGCCGCTTTTTTATGCAAGGTTCTTGACGGGTTTGGGCGCACGCTCCGCCCGGAGCCATTGCACGAGGTCTCTGACCTCCGGATCCTGGGCGCGGGACTTCTTGAAGCACAGGTGATAGCGTCTCCCGGATGGCATAAGCATGCGGTCGAAATAAGCGAGCCCGCCCGCCTCGACATGGCGCCTGGCGAGAAAGTCCGGGACCAGTGCAAGGCCGAGACCGGCACCTGCCATTTCCACGGATAGCATGTAGTGGGTGCACTCGAGGAAGCGTCCGGATTGCAGTCCCTCGAGGCTCCGCCCCGTCATGGCGCAATAGTCCCGCCACTCCTGCCCGAAACGTTCCGTCGTGATGTCGGTGGTGATGAGCGGAAGATCCCTTTCCGCCGACGAGCCACACAGGCGGGGTGACGCCACGGCGACCAGCATCTCATCGAGAAGGTGAACCGCGGTGAAACCAGGCCTCAGTTCCTGTGCGGTGACGAAGGCGTCTGCCACCTCGGCGGTCTGTTCGGGATCCTGAGCATAGAGGCGGAGCTGGAGGTTGACCGCCGGATTTGCCTCATAGAAGGAAGCAAGCCTCGGGATGAGCCACCCCGGCCCGAAGCTGCTGCAAACCGCAAGCCGCAGCGACGGTCGCCCACTTCCGATGATGTCGTCGAGGGAGGATTGCAGGCCAGAAAAGGTTGTGGCGAGCTTATCAGCCAGTCGTCGCCCGGTGGCGGTGAGCGCGATCCCACGTCCGGCGCGGATGAACAATTGCTCGCCCAACGATTCAGTGAGGTCGCGGAGCTGGTGGCTGACCGCACTCTGCGACACTCCGAGCTCATCCGCTGCCATTTTGACGGATCCGTGCCGTGCCACAGCTTCAAAGCAATGAAGGCCTCGCATGAGTCGACTGTTGCGCATCCTGCTTTCTCCCGCCTTGCAATTCAGTTCCATTCCAGGGGAATCAGTTAAACAGATGCGCCGGGCTATCCGCAAGCCGGACTTGACGGGCCAATATTCGCCAATACCTGCAAACTATGGCTGTCCCAGATTCCACAATGATTGTGCACTAGAAGTTAGCCTAGATCAGCACGAGGCCGGTTAGCATGTAGAGATTTCGTTGGTGTTTGGCTCAACTGTTGCGTCACGAGTTGAGGCGCTAGATCAATCGTATAGAAATTCGATCCTTTTAGAATGGCACTCAAGTTCTCCAGCGTCGCAAAGCAGGGCCAGGACCCCTAGGTATTACCGATGGACAAGTTGATCGCTTCAGCCGGATGCGCTCGCGTTGCTAATGACGCTCGTAGAGTAGTTGGTGATGACACCACTCCAGACCGTGTTGTTGGGAACGATCATCGTGAGCCCGTCTTCCTTCTCGGCTACGGTGCTGAAGATCGTGACGGCCTGCACCTTGCCCTTGATGCCTGAACCAATCTCCACGATGTCACCAACGTCGAAGGGCTTGTTGACCATGATCAGCAGACCGCTCGCGAAGTTGCTGAGCGTGCCCTGAAGTGCAAAGGCGACCACAAAGCCGGCAGCGCCGACTGCCGCGAGGATGGGCGACAGGTTGAACTCCAGGGCAGACAACCCCAGAAGAACGCCGAAGAAGACGACCGCGCGACCCGACATCGAAACAACGAAATCGCGCAGAAGATTGGACGAGACATGCGTCACGTTCATCGCACGCCGGAGCACCCGTCGCAGAATCCACGCTATGATGACTGATCCCAGGACATAGCCAAGGAAGATGCCCAAGTTGCGCGACCAGCGCAGTCCGCCCTCGTCGGCGACAAGCCAAGCCTTGGTCCTCGCCCAGGTCGCGGTCCGGTCGGAGACATCGATCTTGAAGCCGCTGAGTGACGAGACGTACTGGCGATACTCGGCCGGATCGCCTCCCTTCAGTTCCCACTTGTCGAGAACCAGCTTCAGGCGGTCGGCAAGTGCGGTGCGTTCGCTCGTCAACTGCGTGCTGAGATCAACCAGAGCGACCTTAACGTCGGTCTTGGCCCCGGTGGCCTCACTAGCCTTTTCGGAAAGCTGTACAGCCTTGTTGGATGTCTGCTCCGCTGAAATTCCACTTCCGGACCCGTCTGCAGACGGCACGGCAGCCTCCTTCGCGATGGACGCGGCGACTTCCGGCGCAGCAGCCGGGTCAGTCGCCTTCTGCTCAACTGCCGCAGCAACAGGATCCGTCCCGTCGCCGGCCTTTGCCACTTGGCCAACGGCTGAAGAGACCTTCGCCGCCTCCGCAGTCTTCGCGCTGGCGACGCTTGCTGCCGCTGATGCCTGCTCCTGATCGCTGGCGGCCTGCTTCTCGGCAGAGTCAACTGTGTTGGCGAGATCCTTCTGCGCTGCCGCCAGACGCTCTGCAGCCGCGACCTTCTCGGCCGCCGTCGTATCAGTGCTGCTCTCCTTGGACTTGGCCTCCTGCGCAGCCTTCGCCAGAGCGTCTCCAGCCGCCTTCTCCTTGGCCAACTGCGCGATCTCGCGGTTCTTGCGATGTACCGCCAGTTCGGCAAGGCTGATCTCGCTGACCTTGGCGCGAAGCAAGGCGAGCCAAGCCTTGGCCTCGACCGCGACTTCGGCGCGGGTCAGCGGCTCCAGCATGATTTCGAGGTCATCAAGCGCGATGCCAGGATCTGCGGTCGTGGTTGGCGCGGGTTCGGGGGCCGGGCTCTCCGTGCCGGAAACTGTCGAAGGCGCAGCCGGGTTCTCCGCCATCGCCGCGCCATGGCTCAACACCAAGAGAGCCAGGAGAGCGACGGATGCGAATACTCGAGCAACACGGTGAAGCGTCCAATGGGTTACCTTCACGTGAGATTTCTTGGACATGTGCGACCTTCCGTCTTCAGCGGATGGTCTGGTAGGCTGCCGCTTCAGAATGCGCAAGCCGTGCAATAGCTCCTGTTACGCAACCCAAGATAACAACACACCCACCAACTTCGCAGCCACCATTTCAGTTCGGCACCAAAGAAGGAGCAATACTGACTTAGATGGATCAGAGACTTAGCAAGAGCATCCAGTTCTCATCTTTGTCTTGTCCGGCGCACCATGCGGAATGAAGAAGTGAACCTCTATTTAATTGAAATGCAGTTATAAAGCACAAAGGAGTACGCAGGCTAATCCCATCGCCAACCGCATTAACTCGTTATGTCCTCGTTGTTGTTATCCATCCCACAGGTGCCCAGGACACGCAGGCGTAAATGTTGCGGCGGGGCCGGGGACAAAGGTGTCACGATGGAAACAGAACCGACGATATGTAGCTTGGGAAGCTGCCGTTCTACCAGTGGACTACGCCTGCGGCGGACCGGGGATTAGAGGAGCGGCAGTGGGGCGGCAAGGGGGGCTGAGGGACTGTTGATGGAGTTGGTCGATCTACTGCCCCGGCGGGGCTCCGCATCAGGCAATGCGCAGGTTGCTCAGCCACGGTTGGGGTTGCTGGGGTTGTGGCCAAAGCGTCTTTTATAGAACCTCGAGAATGCGGCAGCGGATGCGAAACCAAACTGCCTGGCTACAGTCTTGACCGAGGCACTGACGTCGCTTTCCATGATGTATTGTCGTGCAAGTTCGGGGAAGTGCATTTGCTGCCATTCCATGGGTGAGCAGCCAAAACGCAGACGAAATGCATAATTCAGAGCCCGGGCTGTTAGACCGGTAAGCGCCATCATTTCACTCGAAGTCAGGTGGGGTGGGCCGCGGCTGACGATGTGTCTACAGATAACATCCACGCCTTTGGCGCTCCGGTGTCCTGAGGAATGCAAGTTCCTGATGCATTCCACCATGAAAAAGCGGTACGAATTCGGAACACCAGAAAACTCGCTCTGCTGCCGTCCACTGACGTATACTTGACGAGTAATACCATTCCCACAGCTCAGTTCAATTTTGTAGTCGTCAAAGTCATAGTCATAAGGGTCCAGCAGGCGCGCGAGCTGATCAGCGTTTGTCGAGTTGAAGCAATCATGAGGAACGACCTTCCCAACGAGGTCGTTTCGATCTCTATCGAAGAGGGTCAATGCCGCACTGTTCATACTCAGTATCGTTCCACCCGATCCTGTGAGGTAAGTGCCGAATGGCATGAGTTCGTAAAGGGCTTCAACTTGGGCGTTAAGCGCTTCGAGTCGCTGATTTGTATCACGCGCATACTCCAGCGTACCCATAACTCGCACTCTGCGAGCAAGCGCCCTACGGGTGTTCAGATGCACAGCTACCTAGCGCCCTCAGAGGACAACTTCCGCCTTGTGATTCATCAGTCGGATTGTACCAACTGGTATCAGTGCCATTCACTCAGATTTATTGTTCTTGAAGCTTCTGGCTGCTGCCGCAGCAGCATTAGCAAGTTGGGCAGCCTCTGCCGAAGCTATCGTAGCTCTTGCGGTCGCCCGGGCCGCCTCGGCGGACGCTCTTGTTGATTGCTCTTCAGCGTGAATAGCGGCAGCTGAAGCTGCTGCGGATGCTGCTGCCGATGCAGCAGCGGCCGCCTCTGCAGCGGCCAGGGCAGCCAACCCCGCCGCCTCTGCAGCAGCCTCGGTAGCCTCCAAGACGGAGGCTGCAGCAGAAGAAACGGCAGCTATGGTTGCATTCTTGCAGGCCAAAGAAGCTTTTTCCGCCGCCATCGCTGCCCGTAGAGCAGCCTCGAGTGCGTTCGCGGTGAGGGACTTCATCATGTTGAGCGTATCGGCATAGCGCTCATTGACGACTACATAGCTTTCCCGCAGGGCGGCAATGTCTGCCTCCAGCCTGTTCATTCGCTCAAAAATGGCTTTCTCGGTGGCTTCCGACATCGCACTCACCAAAAGGCAGAGAGTTCAGGTCCAGAGATCCATGCCAGACCGTCGGTCTCACTCACCGCAGTTCAATAGGCCATTTCACTGGGCGTCACAACAACCATCTACCTGCAGTGCGATTATCCGGTGGCTCCAAGCTAATCGACGCGGAATCGTGGCCATTACCTTAAGATCGATCACAAGATGCGAGGATACATACGCTAAGGTCAACTCGTCTGAGGCACCACGGGAGCACAGGAAGATCACTAACACATTCAGAAAAACGCATTGCATATCTGTTCATTCTGCTGATTATCATGGTATTTAGGTCGGCCGAGTTGTACTTGAATTCATTGACAGCACTGAGCAACGGTCTCTTCAGCTATCATCGCCCACATAATCCCGCGCAGCACGCGATACCTAGGAATCCAGTTCTGGGCAGGAGTTGACCATGTATCCCACTGCTAAGGCTTCGATTAGAGTGACTGAACCGGCTGAAGAAGGCTTTCACCCGGTTTTAAGCAGAGTTGAGATGGCTGCAGTCATAGATGCGTTGCTTCAGGCAGAAATCACATTGCCGCTGGTTGACACGAGAAACCTTTCTCTCAGCCGCATAGAGTGGGTTCGCTCTCTTCAGTTAAGCTTGGCCCACCGCCTCGAAGATCTCCTCGCAGAAGACATCCATGTCCGCTTAGCATCTCTGTAGCGGCATTTTGATATCCCAATAGTTTACGTGCATCTCTGCACGTGGAGGAGTGCGTCCATGTATTTGATAATGTGGCGTTGCCTGGCGGCTGCCTTTTCATTCTTATCGCTAAACTGTTCAATGAGCCAATCTGGTGTCATGACTGGTGCCGATCTACTTGATATCTGTCAGCCACAAACGATCGATCCAGTATACCGGCTCAAGCTCTCGGAATGCACTGGCTACATCATCGGGGTATCGGACACCTTCGACTGCAAGAACAAGGCCTTGGGGTTCAACTGGGACAGTGCAAGGTTCAATAATCAGCAGAAACTTGTGGCGACGGTCATAGAGTGGATGCATTTTCATCCCAACTACCTGCATTACCAGGCGAGCGGACTAGTGGCATCGGCCCTCGCGGGGACATATCCATGCCCATCATCTATCGCTGGGCAGTGATTGAAGTGAAGTTCAGCGAAAGGCTTTATCCTAACGAAACAGGACGACCACGTTTACCCCCTGATGCTCCTTCGCAATCTGCTCCCAACCCCAATTGCTGAACTCCATGCTTTGCGAGCACAGACTTCTGACGGATAGTGTGACCACGCGGTTACGACCGGACCTCTTTGCTTCGTAGAGAGCATGATCTGCGCCGGGCATGCTAGGCGAGGCCAAGCTTGCAATCATTTCTGCCTCAGTGTGCTCAGCGTCGCTCGGGATCCTGATGATGTTACTCCTAACCTGCATGACCCATCCTGGACGAAGATAGAGCGCAACACCAAGACCAGTGTAAGGCAGCCAGACCTCCAGACTATGCTTGTTGAACTATGCGGCCAGAAAGTTCCATGCTTTATAGAAGTTTTGTTTTCGTGAAGGTACTTTTAAGTCCGCCAGAGAGTCCCCACTTCAGATAAACTGCCCGGGCATGCCTTGAGCGCCGGCAGCTGAGAGACAACCGACGCGCTCCCGCTCAGTAGAAAGAGAGCCATGTCGCGGAAACCCCACCAGATTGTTCAGAACGACGTCCGATTTTCGGGGCTGCCGGAGCACTCCGTCCCAATGGACGAAGGATTGGCAAATGTTAGAATCAAGAGCGATCGGGAAGCTGTACCTAGACGCAGGGTGCTTAGCTCCTCAACACTAGCGCGAGCGCGCGATATAGTTGGGCTTTACCGGATACCAGGGGACGCTCAGCGCTCAAGCGACGTTTGGGTTATCAGCGGCAACTGCTCCCTCTTCATGACTGAGGCCGAATATCGCCGGCGGGAGTATGAGCCCCACTTCGAGGACCTGCCTTGGCATAGCGGGCCTGATGTGAAACCGACGAGAGGAAAAAACTGATGCGCTCCTCGCGAGACATGGTCACTTTCCACCACCCATTCACCCTTCCTGGTCTCGAGAACGAGCAGCCAGCCGGAACATATATGGTGCTTACTGAGGAAGATGAGATTCCGGGCCTTTCCTTCATTGCTTGGCGCAGGGTTGCCACGCAGATCTATTTGCCTGCGATAGGCCACGAAGTCGGGCGGGAACAGGTAGTTACAATCGATCCCCATGCGCTTGCGGATGCTCGTAAGCGTGATGCCTCAAAGTTGGAGCCGTGATGCTGATTGTTCTTATCGCTCTACTCTGTATCGCAGGCGTCGGGTTCCTATTCTGGCAGCTCAAGGACTCCGACCGATCGACCGCCGAAAAGTTGAGCATCCGGATGGCGCACAGAGCCGACGCCACGGCCGCTGAACCAAAGGACTAGCGGCTTCATATTCGAGCCTCTCGGCAAATCAATCATCACAATCAGAAAGCCCAACCATGAGCCAGCAACTGGATCTCAAATCGACCATCGAACGGGCCTTCGAAATTGCTGACTCTGGCGATGCCGCGACAATAGAGCGTCTCGGCAGGCTGCTCGCCCAAGAAGGATATGCGCTCAACATGCTCACTGGCCCACTCCTGCTCAAGCAGCTGAGGCGGCAAATAGCTGCTAGTGCTGGAACATCAAACGGCCTTTGATGTTGCGTATTAAGGTGATTGAGACCCGTCCCCACTGACAGACCGCTCACAAAGGAGAGGTTCGTCCACGTGATTGACGCCATAAAATCCTGGTCCTTCCGTCTAGCGCTCTACAAGAATGCGGACAACCGGCGGGCTGTCTTCGAGATATTGGTGACAGGTCTGCCGTTCATAGCACTCTGGGTGTTGATGTGGGTTCTGGCAGCCCGAAGCTTTTGGCTTCGGCTCCCACTCGTCGTGCCGGCCGGCGCCCTCCTGGTGCGACTCTTCATGGTACAGCATGATTGCGGACACAACTCCTTCTTCTCGTCGCGGAGGGCGAACGATTGGACGGGACGAGCCCTCGACGTTCTGACTCTTACTCCCTATGACTTCTAGCGGCACTCCCATGCACTGCATCATGCGGGATTAATACATCTTGACCGCAGGGGAATTGGCGGCATCGATACCCTTGTGGTTGAGGAGTATGTCTCACGAAGCAGGTGGGGACGAATGTGGTGCCGAATTTACCGACACCCGCTGGTCATGTTCGGTCTGGGACCATCATACCTGTTCACGCTGCAGCCCCGCCTGCCTTTCGGCGCCATGAAGCATGTGGCCATGCCCTGGCTTAGTACCGGCCTGACCAATCTCGCTGTCGCCGCTCTCATCCTGGGTGTTGGCCAATTAGTCGGACTCTCAACGCTTCTATCCGTGCATCTTCCGATCGTCATTGCGGGTGCCTCGATCGGGGTCTGGCTAGTCTACTTTCAGCATCAGTTCGAAAGAACCTACTGGGAGAAGGACCCTAGTTGGTCCCACGCGGACGTGGCGCTGCACGGAAGTGCCTTCTACGATCTTCCGCCGGCGCTGATGTGGCTCACTGGGAACATCGGCATCCATCACGTCCATCATCTGTCGAGCCGCATTCCATTCTATAGAATCCCCGAAGTCGTTTCGGATTACCCGCAGCTCCGTTAGATCAGCCGTCTTAGTGTTCGCGAGAGCCTCAATTGTGTCCGCCTCACGCTCTGGAACAGTCATCAACGGAAGATGGTCTCGCTCGCGGAGCTAAAGAGCTGCGAACTCCGAGCGGCTGAGCGAGACAATTGCACCCCCAGCTCAGACCTTACACTTCCATGATGCTGCGATCCTGGTCGATCATGGCGGTCTTAGCATACTCCTTGCCCTTTTCGGCCAAGATAGCCGCACCGTCATTGAGGTCATCACCCTTGAAGTGGCGCGCCCAACGGGAAGAGGTTAATAACTGGCTTATTCTGTTAAACCGTTGATGCGCCGAGAAGGGTATTTGTTAGCCCAGAGGGCAGGCAGTGCGCGAGATCATTCCCAAAGCGAGTTGACAATTCAGCGACGGGGTATTTTGTGGAAATTTGCTGCTCGGGGAGTATACTTAATCTTCTGCCGCTACATCGCAATGAAGCGGATTCAATTATTCTGGCAGGGAGGCAGTCATGAGCCGTGCGACTTTGAGGGCGTGTCTTGTGAGCACGGCCATTATCGGCATAGCAGGTGTTGCTTTCGCTGATGACGATGTTGGAACACTTACGCCCGAGGTGGCCGCAAGGGTGTATGCGGCGAAGCCGAACTACTCCCCCTATGCCGGGCGGAACTTCCCGACGCGGCCGTTCTTCGGCGATACTCATCTGCATACAGCCGCCTCGTTCGATGCGGGAGCGTTCGGTGCGCGGCTGACGCCACGCGACGCCTATCGCTTCGCACGGGGCGAGGAAATCATGGCCTCGAGCGGCCAGCCTGCAAAGCTGTCGCGCCCACTCGATTTCCTGGTGGTCGCCGATCATTCCGACAATATGGGCATGTTCCCCGACCTCTATGCCGGCAAGCCCGAAGTCATAGCCGACCCGCAGGCGAGGACCTGGTACGACATGATCAAGTCCGGCAAGGGTGGCGAAGCTGCACTCCAGATCATCATGGGCTTCAGCTCCGGCACCCTTCCGGCATCGATGATCTATGGGCCGGATACGCGGCCTTACAAGAACGCGTGGCAAGACACGGTGAAGGCGGCCGAGGAATACAATGATCCGGGCCGGTTCACGGCCTTCATCGGCTATGAGTGGACGTCCAACACCGGCGGGAACAACCTCCATCGCAACGTGATCTTCCGCGACAATGGGGACAGGGCCGACCAGGTGGTACCCTACACCACCATGAAGCCCTTGGGCAGCGACAACCCGCGCGACCTGTGGAGGTGGATGCAGGCTTACGAGGACAAGACTGGCGGAAGCGTTCTGGCCATCGCGCATAACGGAAACCTGTCAAACGGCATCATGTTTCCGATGATCGAATCCTTTACCGGCAAGCCTCTGGATAAGACGTATGTGGATGAGCGCGCCAGATGGGAGCCGCTCTACGAGGTCACCCAGACCAAGGGTGACGGAGAGACCCATCCGACGCTGTCGCCGAACGATGAATTTGCCAATTTCGAGCGCTGGGATTTCGGCAACCTCGACGCGAGCGTGGCCAAGACTCCGGACATGCTCCAGTTCGAGTATGCGCGGTCGGCCCTCCGCAATGGCCTCAAGCTCGAAAGCGAGTTGGGCACGAACCCCTACAAGTTCGGCATGATCGGCAGTACCGACGCCCACACCGGCTTGGCCGCCGTCGAAGAAGACAACTTCTTCGGCAAGACCACGCCGCAGGAGCCAAGCCCCGAGCGCCTCACCGCAACCTTCGTTGATAATCCAAAGACGAAAATCAAGGTCATGGACTGGCAAGTCAGCGCCTCCGGCTACGCGGCCGTGTGGGCAACTGACAATACGCGCGAGGCCCTGTGGGATGCGATGCAGCGCAAGGAAACCTATGCCACGACGGGGTCGCGCATGACGGTCCGCTTCTTCGGCGGCTGGGACTTTGACCCTGCCGATGCCGATAACCGCAATCCGGGTGCCATCGGCTATGCGAAGGGGGTGCCCATGGGCGGCGACCTGAAGGCGGCACCCACGGGAAAGGTTCCAACCTTCCTGGTGGCAGCCCTGAAGGACCCGATCGGCGCAAATCTTGATCGCTACCAGGTCGTCAAGGGATGGCTTGACGAGAAGGGCGAAACCCACGAGCAGATATATGACGTGGCCTGGAGCGGTGACCGCAAGCCAGGGTCCGATAGGAAAGTACCCTCGGTGGGCAGCACGGTCGATATCGAGAACGCAACCTGGAAAAATACAATCGGCGCATCGGAGCTGATCGCCGTGTGGAAAGACCCGGACTTCGATCCCAAGCAGAAGGCATTCTACTACGGACGCGTCATCGAGATTCCGACGCCCCGCTGGACCGCCTACGATGCCAAGCGCTACGGTGTTAAGCCTTTGCCGGGCACACAGATGACCGTCACCGAGCGTGCCTACACCTCGCCCATCTGGTACACGCCGTAGGTAGGCCCGTGATCAAGCGGGTTATCCGCGAACCGCTCGTTCATTTCCTGCTCCTGGCCGCGCTGGTTTTTGCCGCTTACGGACTCGTGACCGGTCAGCAGTCAGCCACCGGGACGATTGACGTCACCCAAGCGAAGATCGAACAGCTGGCTGGGCTTTTTGCCAAGACGTGGCAGCGGCCTCCGACGGCTGAAGAGCTGAAGGGGCTGATCGATGACTATGTGAAGGAGGAAGTCTACGTCCGCGAGGCGCTCCGCATGGGCCTGGATGCGAATGATGCGGTTATCCGCAAGCGGTTGCGGCTGAAGATGGAGTTCCTCAACTCGGCCGAAGCAGAGGCAAGCCCTCCCACGGAGGCCCAACTCCAGGCCTATCTGGACAGTCACCCTGACACGTTCCGCCAGGCGCCACGGGTGTCGTTCGAGCAGGTCTATATCAACCCGCAAAAGCATGAGCCGGATGCAAGCGCTGCCGCCAAGGCGCTTCTTGGTCCCCTTCGTAAGGATGCAAACTATGCGGCGACCGCAGGCGACCCGACTCTCCTGCCGGCGGCAATGCCGCTAACGGACCAGCGGGGCATCGCAGAGGTCTTTGGCGACGATTTTGCGGCCGAAGTGACCAACATTGTGCCCGGACAGTGGCAGGGACCCATCACCTCTGACATCGGCTTGCATCTGGTGAAGGTGAACGAGCGCGTGCCTGGCAGCCTGCCGGCACTCAAGGACATTCGCCCCGCGGTGGAACGGGAGTGGATGAACGATCATCGTAACGTTGTCGAGCAGCAGCGCTTCGACGACCTCCTCAAGCGCTACAAGGTGATTGTCGAGCCCCTCTCGGCAGACGGGAGTCCATCCAAGTGATGAGGCTGCTGTCTTTGTTTGCCTTGCTTCTTGCGATGGCATGTCCCGCCGCTGCGCATGAAATTCGTCCGGCTTACCTTCAGATCGACGAGACAGCACAGGCGCAATACTCGGTGCTCTGGAAGGTTCCCGCCATAGGTGATCGCCGGCTCGCGATCTACGTGCGGTTTCCGGCAGAATGCCAAAACCTGGGCGAGCCCGTGGGCTCAATCGACGGCGCGACTTACTTTGAACGCTGGAAGTTGTCCTGCAAGGGCAGCCTCAAGGGCCGCTCGGTTACCATTGATGGCCTGCGCACAAGCATGACGGACGTTCTCGCCCGGATCAGCTGGACGGATGGCACCACCGAAGTTGCACGGCTGACACCGGAGCACCCGGTCCTGATCCTGAAGGGCGTGCAGAGCATCCCGCTGATAGCTTGGACTTACTTCGTGCTTGGCGTCGAACATATCCTTGGTGGCGTCGACCACCTCCTGTTCGTCCTCGCGCTGATGCTGCTCATCCGCGAGCGCTGGATGCTGCTCAAGACAATCACCGCATTCACGCTGGCCCACAGCATCACGCTCGCAGGCGCCGCACTGGGCTACTTCAGCCTGCCCCAGAAGCCCGTGGAGGCGACGATCGCGCTGAGCATCGCTTTCGTCGCCAGCGAACTCGTCAAGATGAAGCCCGGAGAGCGGCGACTTTCGGAGGCCTATCCATGGGTGGTGGCCTTTTCGTTCGGACTACTGCACGGCTTTGGCTTTGCCGACGCGCTCAAGGAGATCGGACTTCCCCAAAAGGACGTGCCCCTGGCCTTACTCACCTTCAATCTGGGCGTCGAAGCAGGGCAGCTGATGTTCGTGGGGGCGGTGCTTCTGATGTACGCGGCCCTAAAGACCGTGACCACTGTGCCAAACTCAAGGGCGCGCGTTGCCGCTGCCTATGTGATCGGGATTGTTGCTACAGTGTGGTTTATCGACCGCTTGGCAGGGTTCGTGGTTTCCTAGGTGACCGCTCACTTGCTTGCTTCCGGAATGAACAGATTTCACCCGATTGGTCCCGTGCAAACGTCTGATGATGGAGCCCGCCCTAGGGTTCTATTTTTGGTCCTGTAGGGTAGACACCGGCATGCAGTGATTTCAATCGCTTAAAATGTTGGCGCACCGGACAAGATGAAGTTGAGAACTGGATGATGCTCTTGCTAAGTCTCTGATCTAACTAAGGCGGTAGAATTTCTTGTTTGGCGCCGAACTGACGAGGTGGCTCCGATCGCCGACGAGCGTTGTTGTCTTGGGCTGTAGAATTGAGGCTATTGCACGGCTTGCGCAATCTGAACCGGCAGCCTACCAGACCCATCTGGGGAAAGCGGAAGGTCGAACATGTCAGAGAGAGAGCACGTGGAACTAACACTTTGGACGTTTCGCGGCGTTGCTCGCTCATTCAGATTGCTCACACTTCTGTTCTTCGCGGTTTTGGGCCCTGACGTAACGCAGGCGGAGAGCCCGGATGCACCTTCGGCAGTTTCCGGCACGGAGAGCCCGGCCCGAGAGTCCGCGCCGACCACGACCGCAGACCCGGGTATCGCGCTTGATGACCTCGAAATCATGCTGGAGCCGCTGACCCGCGCTGAAGTCGCGGTCGAGGCCAAGGCCTGGTTCGCCTTGCTTCGCGCCAAGGTCAGCGAGATCAGCCTTGCCGAACTCGCGGTACATCGCAAGAACCGCGAGATCGCGCAGTTGGCCAAGGAGAAGGCAGCTGGAGACGCTCTGGCGAAGGCTGCACAGGATGCAAAGTCCAAGGAGGGCAGCACTGATACGACGGCGGCCGAGAAGGCTGCGGCTGCAGAGCGTCTCGCAGCGGCGCAGAAGGATCTTGCCGAGACGGTTGACTCTGCCGAGAAGCAGGCGGCCAGCGATCAGGAGCAGGCGTCAACGGCAGCAAGCGTGGCAAGCGCGAAGACTGCGGAGGCGGCGAAGGTCTCTTCAACCGTTGGCCAAGTGGCAAAAACCGGAGACGGGACGGATCCTGTCGCTGCGGCAGTGGAACAGAAGGCCAGCGAGCCGGGCAATGCGCCGGAAGCCGCCACGTCCATCGCGAAGGAGGCCGCCGCGGCGTCTGCAGATGATTCGGGAAGTGGAATTTCAGCGGAGAAGGCCTCCAACAAGGCTGTACAGCTTTCTGAAAAGGCTAGTGAGGCCACCGGTGCCAAGACCGACGTCAAGGTCGCTCTGGTTGATCTGAGCACGCAGTTGACGAGCGAACGCACCGCACTTGCCGACCGCCTGAAGCTGGTTCTCGACAAGTGGGAACTGAAGGGAGGCGATCCGGCCGAGTATCGCCAGTACGTCTCGTCACTCAGCGGCTTCAAGATCGATGTCTCCGACCGGACCGCGACCTGGGCGAGGACCAAGGCGTGGCTTGTCGCCGACGAGGGCGGACTGCGCTGGTCGCGCAACCTGGGTATCTTCCTTGGCTATGTCCTGGGGTCAGTCATCATTGCGTGGATACTGCGACGGGTCCTCCGGCGTGCGATGAACGTGACGCATGTCTCGTCCAATCTTCTGCGCGATTTCGTTGTTTCGATGTCGGGTCGCGCGGTCGTCTTCTTCGGCGTTCTTCTGGGGTTGTCCGCCCTGGAGTTCAACCTGTCGCCCATCCTCGCGGCAGTCGGCGCTGCCGGTTTTGTGGTCGCCTTTGCACTTCAAGGTACGCTCAGCAACTTCGCGAGCGGTCTGCTGATCATGGTGAACAAGCCCTTCGACGTTGGTGACACCGTGGAGATTGGTTCAGGCATCAAGGGCAAGGTGCAGGCCGTCACGATCTTCAGCACCGTTGTCGAGAAAGAAGACGGGCTCACGATGATCGTTCCCAACAACACGGTCTGGAGTGGTGTCATCACCAACTACTCTACGAGCGTCATCAGAAACGTGGGCGCATCCGGTTGAGGCGATCAACTGGTCCATCGGTAATACCTAGGGGTCCTGGCCCTGCTTTGCGACTTTGGAGAACTTGAGTGCCAATCCAAAAGGATCGAACGTCCATACGATTGATCTAGCACCTCAACTCCTGGCGCAACAGTTGCGCCAAACACCAACGAAATCTCTACAGGCTAACCGGCCTCGTGCTGATCTAGCCTAACTCCTAGTACACAATCATTGTGGAAAGCTATCGAGTGACAGTGGATCTATTTACAGCCTTTGAGGCTGCCGATGACTTTGGCCATGTTGCGCGAAGCCTGGATACCGCTTGCGAGATTGTAATGCTGTGCGAGGATCCGGTCGCTGCGGTCGCCCAGGAGATCCCTTGCTCCGGCAGCATTGACGGGATCGTGGACGGCCCAGGTGGTGACGCCGATGCGGCGGGTGTCATGAAGGGTCAGATGAAGCCCCAGTGATGCCTTCGCCTCCGCCTGGAAGGCGTTGTAGAGAGCGTCACCGGTCGCCGGCCTTCCCCTGGCGGAGGCCCAGAGGCCCTGGTGGTGCTGGCTGGCGAAGATCAGGGGGCGGTAGACAGCGAGATAGCGGTCGACATGGATGTTGAGCCAGTCCTCGAGGTCGGCCTCGGCGGGTTCTCCGTTCTTGACCAGGTCCCCAGGGATGCGGATCACCCAGCCTGAGGGTTCGCGGCGGAAGGTTGTCCCGAGTTCCAGCTGCGAGAGATTGGTGCGGCGGAGGGGAGAGAAGGTGGCGATCGCCACCAGCAGAGCATCGCGGTAGCGCAGCGCAAGGGCTTGGAGGTGCTTGCGGCTGACGCCCGGTACCGTTGTGGCAAGGGCGAGATCAACCGCGTCCATCCGCGCGAGGCTTGCATCGATGAGCCGTTGCGAGGTGATCTCGATCGGCTTTCGCCCGGCTGCGGGTACAGCGCGCTCCAGCCGGGTCTTGATGGCCTTGAACCACGTCCAGCCTCGCGCTGGAAACATGAACCGGAGGCCGTCATGGAGCCTTCCGATCTGTGACGCGACGGTACGAGGCGAGCAGGTCTCGCGGAGGTGAGCCACGAAGGCCCTGATCATCTCCGGGGATGCGCGGGTCTCGGGTGGAGCTGCAAGGAGAGCGGGATGGCGGGAGCTCAGCCAGCCCAGCCAGCGGCGGTAGCCGTAGCGGATTGAGTCCCTGGTGCTGGGCTTGAGGCGGGCGCCGCGACCTTGGTCATCGAAGACGTCGTGGGACCTGTCGAAGGCATTTGCAAAGGCCGCGCGGTCCAACTCCGGCCAGGCGCTCTCCGGCAGGTGAAGGAGCGGTGAGACAGTCACCGGGTCGCTGGCGTTTGTCCGGCTCATGGCCCGCTACCTTTCCTTGGGGCGCCCCGGACCACGCTTCCGGGCCTCGTCACGGAGCCGTTCGACCAGGGCAGCGTGCCAGCGGGAAGCGCGGCGGGTATCGGTGCCGGCATAGAACTTGACCACGTTCTTGGTCCCGGAGTGACCGAGGAGCTGGGCGGCGGCTTCGAAGGCCCCGGGATTGGCATCGAGCAGCAGCTTGCCGCAGACGTGGCGGAACTGGTGCATGCTCATCCTGCGGCCGAGGCGCTTCTCCAGAACCAATTCGAGACGGTTGGCGACGCTCTCCTGCTTCTTGGGCTGGCCGTCGGCCCGGACGAAGAGCTGTGACGGCGTCGTGCCGGTGAGCTCAGGGGCGAGCTTCGTCCGATAATGGTGGAGACGGCGGGACAGCGCCACGGGCAACTCGCCGAGATAGTCCCGATCCGTCTTGTGCTCGGTCACCGGTACATGGATCAGGGCCTCTGCCCGGGGGCCATTGGGCCAGGTGATGTGCCTGTCGAAGACCAGCGCGCACATGTTCTTCCGGCGCAGCGGCGTGATCTGCAGGATACCGATGAGAAGTGCCAGCTGGGCCCGCACGAGGCGCTGACTGGCAGGCAGCCTGTCCGACAGCGCTTCCTTCCACAGCTCGTCACCAAGTCTCAGGAAGCGTCCCAGAAAGGCCTTGTCGTCGAAGGCCGCCAGCAGATCGCGGTTCTTGGAGGTCATGCCCGGCCGGAGCTTCGGCAGCTTGGCCTTGAGTGCCTTCAGGGCGGCGATCTCGTCCGGGGACTGCCCGAGCCAGCCTTGCGCCAGGATCACCACGACGGTGGCCACGCCATGCAGATTGGCGGTCGCCACCTTGCCGGCATCGGCAAGCATCTGGCGCAGGATGGCCAGGTAGACGTCGGGCCGGGTAAGGACGGCAAGGCCGGCAAGATCGGTGATGGGGACGCCGGAGCGTACCGCTGCATCCGCCGCGCTGTGCAGGTTGCTGGTATAGGAGATCACCGTCTGGGCGCGCAGCGCCTTTGGCCGCGCCCGCTCATCGAGAGGGTCGGCGGTGGCGCACCAGCGCTGGAAGGCCTCGAGATCCTCACGGAGGGATGCCGGGAAGGCAGCCAGCGGATGGCGTCCCGGGGCCTTGGCGGTGCCTGTAGGGGGCACGATCACCTGCACGACTGGGTGGCGACCCGGCGGGCCTGGGGGGATCTGGTTCCATGCGCTGGCGGCCTCACGGCAGACGCGGTGCGGATTGCGGACGAGGCTCGAGGCCATGAGAGCCTCGCGAAAGGCGTCAAAGCTGTCCTGGGTGACGTCTCCAGGCTCTGTACCCTGTTGCGTGCAGTAACGGGCAAGGCGGGAAAGTGCGAGGCGGTGACGGATCTTCGGCAGGCCGGCGATCAGCTCCTCCCAGCCCGATGACAGGCGGGTGGATGCGGTCTGCAGCGGTTTTGCGGCGCCGGTCAGCGCCAGGGCCCTCAGCACCTGACTGCGGATCACGCCCCAGCGGTGGGGTGTCACGCCATGGCGCGCCGGGTGCGCCGAGGCCAGCCGTTCCTGGAGGACGCCAAGGTCGCCGGCAGCGGTCGTCCGTGGGTCGAGGCCGGTCACCTTGCAGAAACAGCGGACAGCGCTGGCGAGGTTGGCCTTGGTGCGAGCGGAAATCCCGGGAATAACAGGCACCGCCGCGATGACATCCGCGAGGCTCATGGGGTGAAGGGGCATGGTGATCTCCGTCAGGGGGCAGGACAGGCGGTGACACGGCACGACAGGAGGCGACAGGAGACGTCATTCATAGGTGCTACTCATAACACAATGGGATATCGTCACTTGCCGAGCTCTTATGACAGCCATCAAATACATGACAAACAACGACAAACGACGTCAGAAATCCGGATCACGGACGATCCGGCTCGCGGCCAGCAGACGCTGCAGTTCATCGTCGGAAACGCGCACTGCACCGCCGATCTTCACGGCCTGAAGCGTCCCGTTGCTGATCAGTCGCTGCACAGAGCGCGGGCTCAGGTCGAGCTTCGCGGCAATCGTCTCGATGCGGTGGTACTTCGGCCCAGAGGCCGCCTTCGTGGGCATAGACATCTCGACCTCCTCAGCGTGGCTCAGAGGTGGACTGGCGACGACGCGACGCTAGGTAGGTGTCCAGATCGCCGGTGTCGTAGACCACGCGACCGCCGATCTGAAGGAACGGAGGCCCGTCGCCCCGCAGGCGCGACTTGTCGAGCCACGAGAGGGAGACGCCAAGATAGTTTGCCGTCGGCTTTCGGTGCAAGCGCCGGGAGACGGCCCTCTCCGTGTGCTTGTTGGGTGCAGGGATCATGCGCTCGGTCGGCGGATGCGGGCGCTGTGGAAGGGTCTGAGGGTGACTGCTGTCCTGGTGACAGGCCGATTGGCGCGAGGTCGTCGTGTGGCGGTGGATGTTGGGAGGGGTGGGTTTCATAGTGGCTTCCCTGTTGGCGCTGTGTTTCGCGCGACAGAAAGCCAGATTCGGGGGGCTACTGTTTTAGGCAATCGAATGGGTGGAATATCTAGTATCGAGACACGAGAACTTTGGAACGCTGTTGGCATTCTAGACTGGACTTCGAGCTATCAGCAGTGACAACTCACTCAGTCACTCACTCACTCACTCACTCACTCACTCACTCAGTCACTCAGTCACTCACTCACTCACTCAGTCAGTGCCTGACTTTTAATCAGCTCTATTATTGATATCGCCGATCGTTTTAGCGTTGTGCACAATTCTGCACACAGGGTTTTGCTTCAGGCTGACGCCGCTTGACGCGTCTCAACACACGCACCTGTCGGACTGAGTCAACCTGCCACACCGGAGTGTCTCAGCTCTGGGCCCCAGCTCGGTTTCCGCAATCAGACTCGAACACTCGTTCTGCCGCATGCGCGCTCGGGTCGTCCGCCGCAAGCCGCTCACGCAAACGCACCAGAGTGCTTCGCCTCACTGACCGAATGGGAACCTTTCTGAAAAGCTAAAGGTCGAAGGCGGACTGAGCCCAGGTCAGTGTGAGCTGAAACCGTATCGCTAGGCGAGTAAGCTGCGCCTGCAATTGAGATGCTTGGTGAACTCTTCATCACGCCTTCGGTCGGCGGTTTGGGCCAGAGCACCGGCTATGAGGAATCCGAACACAGCAATCCAGTGACAAACGTCTACGCAGTGATCGCGCTACCCTCATTCAGGCTGACGGCCAGACTAGGCGATGACGCAGCTAGCAGGTCATTGCCCGTGCCATCGATCGCCGACTGTTGCAGCAGAATCGAGGGATGCCGGGGTCAGCACTTCATCGCTCTACGACCTTGCTCCCATTCTTAAGCCGATGGGCATGCAGCTTAAAGAAGTTGCCCACCCGCGCCGGACCTCTTTCAAGGCCTCGATCTTCATGTTTGCCAAATAGCCAAGGGTCTGTTTCGCTCATGTCCAAATTCTCCCAGTCTGGTATGGTGGCGAGGCTACGAATACTCTCCATCTTGAAGCCTGATTTCCTTGCGAAGGGGCGCACCGGGATCAGAACGAGCGCCAGAAAGGCGTGGAACGGGCCATGATAGATATAGAGAGCAGGGAGATCCATGTTGAACTGTGTCGTCCGCTTCCCGGAACCGCCAGACCTCACAAACATGACCGCCAGATCCTGAATGAGCTCACGCTGCAGAACGAGCGTCTGACCACCTTTGTGTGAATCGTCCTCGTTTTTCCTTTGGAGATCGGCCAAGACCACAGAGGCGGCACGGGCGATTTCCTCGTCAGGTGGCCGTGTGTCCTCGCCCGCCTCGAACTGCGACAGGACGAGCCGGTTTTCTCGGCAGCCTCTGGTGAAGGAGTCATACACCAGGGCAACCGCCTGAGGATCATATTTGTGGACTTTGGCCAGAAACTCTGCGGGCCGCCTGGCGATCCTCCGGACCGTCGGCATCAGCTTGAGCGGGGTACGCATGGGAATGGCGTCGCAGGCGAGTGCAAAGTCGATCAACCGCCGGGTGACCTGTTCAAGAAGTGCCCTGAGATCATCGTGGGCCGGAGCGGGAAGCTTCCACCGGTCGTAGATCGCCAGGAACTGGGCGCCCTTTCCCCGGAAGTAGCGCGCGATCGCGCGAAGGTCCTTGTGGTAGTCAATCGGGCTATGATCGATCACTGCCTTGTAGTGTCGTGGCATCAGGCAACCTCCTCGAGTCGACTGCTGCACCCAGATTAGCCGATCCGGGGGTCTTGCCGGAGCGGGCTGAGACCTTTTTCCACCTTATCCCCAAGCGGCTCCCCCGTGGGTCCGGGCGCCGCCTGAGAGCCGTTCTCCTCACCAAGGATCGCCGCCACGTGGTTCGACCAGAGCTCGATTGCCGCCTTGCGCTCATTCATGAACTCATGCCGCTGATAGACAGCCACGATTCCGCTGATCGCGCCGCTCTGGTGGTTGAGGATCTTGTCGGCAACATGCGGCGCCACCCCAAGTGCCGCCATCCCGGTGGCGACCGTCCGCCGGAGGTCATGCAACACCCAGCCCTTCACGCCTGAGGCCGCGTCGTGGCGCTTCTTCATCGCACTGAAGTACTGAAAGGTCTTGCCCTGTGCCGAGGCGAATACCAGAGGTTGCTCTTCGTCACGGTCGGGGAGAAGCGCCTTCATCTTTGGCGTCAGGTGGACAACATGGCCGCGCCGTGTCTTCGTGCGGCGAGCGGGGATGGTCCACAGGTTCTTGTCGAGGTCGAGTTCTTCCCAGCGCATGCCTGCCACCTCGCTCCGTCTCTGGCCCGTCAGGGCAAGAAACATGACGATAGGACCGTACGGGTCAGGCAGTGTCATGCCAGTTCTGAGCACGGCAGCCAGTTCATCATCCGACAGCACCCGGTCCCGGGATCGACCTGAAGAAGGGGGGATCAGGCCCCGGCACGGGGAAGTCTCGACAATGCCTCTTCCGATGCACCAGTTGAAGAACGCCCGGATGACGGTCAGCGCTCGCCCCGCCATGGCCAAGGCGCCCCTCTGCACAATGGCCTCGATGCAGTCCCGGACGTCGGTCCGGCTTATGCTGCTGATCTGACGACCTTTCCACAAGGGAAGCACGATCCGGTTGAGAATGCGGACCGTCTCCAGGCCGATCTCGCGAGGTTGGAGGTATTCCAGCTTGTACTGCTGAATGACCGCGCCAATCTCCAGTCCGACCGGCCGCCTGCGTCGGGCCTGCTTTTCGGCTGCTGGGTCCTGACCATCAAGCCGCGCCAGAAGAACCTTCTGGGCGGCCGTTCGGGCCGATATCAAGGTCATGACGCCATAGGGTCCAAGCGTGTACTTCCGGAGGCGTCGGTCGTCCGTCGTGCGATACATCACGATGAAGACCTTGCGGCCTGCCGGGGTTACCTTCAGGCCAAATCCTCGTAGGCTTTGATCCCAGTAAACCTGGTCTGTTGCCTGTGGCCTGAGGTCGTCGATCAGAGGCTTCGTCAGCTTGAGCGTCGGCATATGCGAGGTTCCCCATGCTACCTGCGGGCCACATAGGTAGCGCCGCAGATGAAACACCAGGTACCGCATGACCAGAGGGTAGGACGAAGATCAAGGCATATCAGAGACTTCTGCTACGCCCTGCAATGCGGTACCACACAGGGAAACACTAATCTTCTTCCGCTGACGGAGCGGGAGAAGACGAAAACGTCATGCCTCGAAACTCACGCGCCCGTCGCAGATGGTGGTGACGGGCCGCACATTCGCGACCTCGGTCTTCGCCGTTTTCTCCATGTCGGCGTCGAGCACGACGACGTCGGCGAGATAGCCTTCCTTCAGCGTTCCTTTCCGGTCCTCCATGAACTCCATGTAGGCGCCGGCGGCGGTGAAGCCGTGCAGCGTGTCCATCAGGCTCTGGGCCTGCGGCGGGCAGTCGGGCCTCAAGGGCACTGCCGTCATCGCCGCCTGCATGCCGAGGAAGGGGCTCAGGGGCGCCACCGGCCAGTCGGAGGAGAAGGCGATCACCGCACCCGTCTCGCGCAGCGTCTGCCAGGCATAGGACCATGGCAGCTTGTCGCCCACGCGCGACAGGATGGGCTCATGCGGTGAGCCTGGAACGCCCACACCGGCGATGGGCTGCAGCGAGGCGACGACGCCGAGTTCCTTCAACCGGGGAATGTCGGCGGGATCGATCATCTCGATGTGCTCGATGCGGTGGCGCGAGTCGCGCCTGCCATTCGCCCTGATCGCGTTGTCATAGGCATCGAGCGTGCGGCGCACGCCGCCGTCACCGATGGCATGGGTCGCCACCTGCAGTCCGTGCCTGTCGGCACGGCGCACGATCTCGTTCATCTCCTCCGCGGTGAACAGCGGCGCACCCATGTTCTCCGGCTGGTCGGGATAGCCCTCCAGCATCAGCGCCGTATAGGTCTCGAGCACGCCGTCGACGAAGACCTTCACGCGGTCGCAGTGCAGCATCTCGCCGCCCGGTCGCGTGCGGGCATATTTTGCACGCATGTCGGCGGCTTCCTCGACACGCGCGATTTCGAAGGTGTTCTTCTGGTGGAAGGGAATCTCGACGCGCGCCAGCATCTCGCCGCGGTCGAGCAGCGTCTGCAGCAGTTCGAGCTGGTACCAGTTGCCATCCATGTTGTGCATCGAGGTGATGCCGAGGGACGCCGCATGCGCGATGCCCTTCTTGAAGAAACCGATGTCGAGCTCGCGCTGCGCGGGCGTTGCCGGCGGGTCGGGGTTCTCGCCCGTGGTCATGCCCAGCCATTCGCGCCCGCCCGTCGGGGTCAGCGCCTGCACCAGCATGTAGGCTGCCGGTTCGCGCAGCTCGCCCGTAGCGATGCCATTGTGGTCGAGCACGATCTCGTTGCCCACGGGCAGCTCGCGCCCCTTCATGATGCCTGCCATTTCGAGCGCCTTGGTGTTGGCCCACATGGTGTGGTGGTCGAAGCAGCCCATGATGAAGGGAATGTCGGAGACCATGCGGTCCAGCATCTGCCGCGTGATCGGTTCGCCGAAGGCCTCATGCGCGATGCCGGTGGCCAGCAGCACGGGCTCGCCCGGGCGCTGCCGGCGAAAACGCGCCACGGCCTCCGCCACGGCCTCGAAGCCGGTCATGCCATTGAGCATCAGCGTCTCGAGTTCGACGGCGCCGCCGAAGAGATGCACGTGCCCCTCGATGATGCCGGGCATCACCGTCTTCTGCGCCGCATCGATCACCCGCGTGTGCCTTGCCTTCAGCCCCGCCACGTCATCGGCGGAGCCCACGCGGATGATGCGGTTCCCCGCGATCGCCACGGCTTCGGCGCGGGGCCGGGCAGGGTCCATGGTCAGCACACGTGCATTGGTGATCAGAATGTCGGCGGCAGTCATGTCAGGCGTCCTTCACTTTGCGCCCGCGAAATTGCCCGCTTGACGAAAGCCCGGCAAGCCCCCACCCTGCATGCCAGTGTCAACAACGAAAGGAGGTGATCCGATGTCGAGTGAGTTCACTGTGCCGGGCAGCCGGATCGTTGCCTCCGCAGGTTCGCGGAGCTGACGACGAGATATCGAGACCGCCTCCCGGCGCATCTCACGGAAAGGCCGCCCAGTGGGCGGCCTTTTTCGTTCCGCACGCCCTCGCTTCCGGGGACGGGAAAAACAGATCAAAGACATTGTCGGTTAAGGAGGCTCGTGACAGTCGCTCCTCCTCTCGCCCACGGGATAATCGGGCTAGATGGCGGGTAAGGGAGGGGGTTCGCCGCCCGCGAACCTCCTCGATATCGTACACAAACCTTTGCACAGCTTTTGATTGATTCAATTTCTGGGTGTCGGCCATTCTTTGCCCAATCATGGGCAATCCAGATGCGTGAGCTTGGCAAATTCCTGCCCTGTGAACCGGTTGACGATGGACGACATGCGATTCCTGATGGCGCGGGGCTGGCTCAGCCTCTGCGAACCTTCCTTCGCGGAATCGCTGCTGCAGCGGAGCCGCGTGCAGGTTCTCGAAGCGGGTGAACCGCTGTTCCACCCCACGGATCCGTCCTCCGGTCTTTACGGCGTGCTGTCCGGCGGTCTTGGGGTGTCCTTCGTCGTGCCGGAATTCGGCCCCACCCTGGCGCATCTCATGCTGCCCGGGTCGTGGCTGGGCGAGACGGCACTGGTGCGGCGGGCACGCACCGTCGGCGTGCACGCCACGCGCATGTCGCGCGTTGTCCTGCTCGCCACCCGCGAGATTGATGCCATCGTGGCGCAGGATCCGCGACGCTGGCCGGCCTTTGCCCTGCTGGCCGTGATCAACGGTCAGCTCGCCATGGGCGCTGCCTATGACCTCATGCTGCGCGATGCCCGCCAGCGCTGTGCGGCCACGCTGCTGCGGCTGGGCGGCTTCCGCCACAACGTGCCGCGCCCCAGCACACCGGTGGAGCTCGACATCACCCAGGCGGACCTGGCGCACATGACCAACCTGTCGCGCAACTCCATCGGCGCGATCCTCCGCCTGTTCCGGGCGCAGAACTGCGTCGACATCGACTATGGCCAGCTCGTCATCACCGATCCGGAAGCCCTGCGCCTGGTGCTCGAATCGAAGGGCTGAACGGCGATCAGCCTTGCCGGCACCGGGGTTTCCACGGGTGATTGAAGTTTCATCTCCTCGCGCGCCGCAGGGCGATGTCCGCGGAAGGGCGCAAGGGCTTGCTTGCATGGCCAAGTGCGGCTCCGCTAGAGTCCGCCGCGCGGCAGGCTCCATGGAATTGCAATGAATCTAGAACCCGGCTCGGTCGAACATCTTTCCCAGCTCATTTCCCATGTCGTGGCGCCGGCCTTCCTCCTCGGCGCGGTGGGGAGCTTCATCTCCCTCCTGCATGACCGGCTGCTGGGCGTCGTCGGCCGGGTGCGCGACCTCGGCAAGGGTAATGACCCCGAATTCTCCACCGAAGACCGCCGCAAGATCATCGCCCGGCTGCGCCGCCGCGCCGCGCTGCTGAACGTCGCCATCTTCTTTGGCCTGATGAGCGGTTTCGCTGCGCTCATCCTCATCATCGCCGCCTTCGGCGCCGCATTGATGGAGATCCACCATGTATGGATCGCGGCCGTGCTGTTCATCGCGGCTGCCGTTTTCCTGCTCTGCGCCGTGGTGGCCTTCGCCATCGACGTCAAGATGGCCTTCACCGGGCACGACCTGCACTGAAGCTTGTCGGCGTCCGCCGCTTCCGGGCGCGCGGCTGCGGCAGGCCCGCTGCGTCGCGGTGCCGCTGGGCGGGGCCCGCTGCAACCTTCCTCACGCCCGGTTTTGCCGGTACAAGCTCCGGCAGCACCATGCAGAGCGTTTCATGAAGCCCCGGCTGCCTACCCTCATCATCATCATGCTTGCGGGGCAGATCGTCTGCGCCCTCATCTTCATGGCCGATGTGCTGCGCGACCTCGTCGATCTCGGCGGCCCGGCCTGGGAACTCCTGCCGGAGGCACTTGCCAGCGCCGCCCTGTTCGCAGGCATCGTCTTCACCATCTTCTATTTGCGGCAGCTGCTGCGCCGGAAGGCCACGCTCGAGCGCAGCGTCGGCCTCGCCAGCGCCGCGCTGCAGAACGTCATCGAACAGCATTTCGACGACTGGAAGCTGACCCCCAGCGAACGCGACGTGGCAAGCCTCATGGTCAAGGGGCTGAGCATATCGGAGATCGCCGGCGTGCGCGGCTCCGCCGAAGGCACGGTGAAGGCGCATCTCAACGGCATCTATCGCAAGGCCAATGCCCGCAACCGCGCCGAGGTGCTCAGCCACATCATGGATACGTTGATCGACCGGCCCCTGTTGCCGGCCGAAGCGGCGCAACCAGGTCCGGCCCGGAGCGCGCGCTGATGGTTGCTCACTTCAGGCTGGCGATGTAATCCGCCAGGGCCTGCACGTAGTTGCCGGGAAGCTTTGACAGGTTGGTCTGCACCTCGCCCATGCCGCCGGACGAGAGGTGCTCATAGCCCATCATCTCGCCGTTCTGCAGGGCCGAGGCGAGGTCGGCCGCATCGCTATACTTGCCGCGCCCTACGAGGTCACGCAGCGAGGGCACCTTGCCCTCGCCGCCGGGGTGCGGGCCACCGGCGAACTGGCGGTTCCAGTCGAACACCATCAGGGCATTGCGCGGCGTGTGGCATTCGTTGCAGTGCCCGGCGCCATTGGCGATGTAGGCGCCGAGGTTCCAGTCCGCCGTCTGCTTGTCGTCCGGTGTCCATTGCGCCGTGTCGAAGCCGATGTGCTTCCACAGCCCGACGCCGCGGCGGATGAGCCAGGGCAGGGGGATTTCCGCCTGCTTCTCCGCCGAGACGACGGGCGGCAGGCTGTCGAGATAGGCCTTGATGTCGAGTACGTCGGACGTCTTCATCCGGGCGTAGGACGTATAGGGAAAAGCGGGAATGAGGTTCTGGCCCTCGGGCGAGATGCCCCGCTGCACGGCGTTGACGAAGTCGAGATCGGTCCAGGAGCCGATGCCGGTGGCGGGGTCTGGGGTCAGGTTCGGCGGGTAGAAGGTGCCGAGCGGCGTCTTGAAGGGCGATCCGCCCGACGGCAGCGACGCGTCAGACCCGGCCAGCGCGGCGTCCGGCTTGTGGCAGGACAGGCAGCCGGCGGCGTTGAACAGCAGCTTGCCATTCGCCACGTCCGGTGTGTGGGCGGGAAGCTCCGCGGCCGTCAGGGGATGAGGCGTGCTCATCCCCCAGGCCAGCGCAAGGCCGGCGACAGCGAGAACGGAGATCGTGGCAAGTGCTCTGGCACGACGGCGCATGGGCGGGTCCTTATTCGGCGGCGCGGAACGTCTCGTGGCAGCCCTTGCAGGCGGCCCCGACGGCGGGGAAGGCAGCCTTGAAGGAGGCCTCGTCCGGGGTGGCGGCAATCGCCGCCACGGCGGTGTCGAAGGTCTTCCAGGCGGCATCGAAGCCGGCGGCATTGCTCCAGATCTCCGGCTTGGCACCCGTCTTCACCGTGGCCCCGGTCTGCGTCGCCGCGTCCCAGACGCCCTTCGCCACGCCTTCGGCCTGGGCATCGGCCATCGACTTCGCGGCGGCCTTCACCGCGGCAGCGTCATAGGGGGTTTCGCCCTTCAGCATCGAGACCATGGCCTTCATGGCGGCCATGTTGGCCTTCATCTCGGCCTGGCGGGCGGTGATCAGCTCGTCCGCGGTGCCCGCCGCAAGGCCGGCCCCGGCGCCGATGATGCCCGCGCCGATGGCCAGCGCAACGGCTGCAGCGATTGTCTTCTTCATGTGTCGGATGTCCTTGTGTGAGACGGCGGCGCGCCGGGAGGCCTCGCGGCGCTCCCGGGCGGCTCGCCCGGCGGGAGCCTTACTTGCAGGCCTTGCCCTGTTCGGCGGTCAGGGTGAGGGCGGCACCGTCAACCTTCACGTCCTTGATGGTGCACAGCACGCCCTCGTCCGGGGCGGAGATCTTCAGGTCATAGGTGCCGCTGGCCAGTTCGGAGATGGTGGCGGTCTTGCCGTCGTCCAGCGCGCCCTCCTTGATGCCTTCCATCAGGTTGGCGCCGAAAGCACCCTTGCCCGCCGGCGAGGCGAAGAGTTCGTCGATCGGCAGGCCGCTGTTGTTGGTCACCGCGAGGCCGGCCGCGAAAGCGGAAGAGGCCATCACCAGCAGGGGAAGGGCGAAGAGAACGCGTTTCATGTGATTCATTCCAGTCATGATTGTCTTGGGTTGTGGACCGGCGCCGGGGAAGACCCCCGGAGCGATCCGTCCGCTGCGCCAGCGAACGGCCCGGGAACTAGAGCTGTCCGGCGCGGCAATCCATTGGGCTGGGGTTTAAACTGTCGTTTCCCAACGCCAGGGCCGGTCATCTAAACCCAGGTTTAGGCGAAAGATCAGGGATTTAGGTCCGCCGGGGGGGCGCCGCAGCTTGGCCCGTCCGGCCACTTCTCACGGCTTCAGCACGTCCATCTGGATCGGCCCTTCGGCGCGGCCGTGGATGAACTGGTCGACATAGGGGTTGCCGCTGTGGTCGATGGTCTTCGCCGGCCCCTGCCAGATGATCTCGCCCTTGAAGATCATGGCGATGTCGTCGGCGATCTTGCGGGCCGAGGCCATGTCGTGGGTAATCGACACGGTGGTGGCGCCCAGCCGCTTCACGCAGTCGACGATCAGGTTGTTGATGACATCCGCCATGATCGGGTCGAGGCCCGTCGTGGGTTCGTCGAAGAAGATGATTTCGGGGTCAGCCGCGATGGCGCGGGCCAGCCCGACGCGCTTCTGCATGCCGCCCGACAGTTCCGCAGGGTAAAGATTGCCAACCTCCGGACCCAGCCCCACCTGGCCCAGTTTCTCGATGGCGATGTCACGCGCCTGGGCGCGCGCCATGTGGCGGCCCTGGATCAACCCGAAGGCGACGTTTTCCCACACCGAGAGCGAATCGAAGAGGGCCGCTCCCTGGAACAGCATGCCGAAGCGCGACAGATAGGCATCGCGCGCCTTGCCGCGGAGGCCCACCACCTCTTCGCCGGCGATCCGGATCGAGCCCGAATCGGGATGGATGAGGCCGAGGATGCATTTCAGCATGACCGACTTGCCGGTGCCCGATCCGCCGATCACCACCAGCGAATGGCCTTTGGGCACCGACAGGTTGACGCCGTTCAGCACGTGCTTCGGCCCGAAGCTCTTGCGGACGTCGGTGAGAACGATGTGTCCCGGTTCGGCCATCACATCAATCCGCGAACAGCAGCGAGGTGAGGGCAAAGTTGGCGGCGAGGATCAGGATCGCCGAGGACACCACGGCATTGGTGGTCGCCCGGCCCACGCCCTGCGCGCCGCCCTTCGAGTTGAAGCCGTGGTAGCAGCCCATCACCGCGATAATGAAGCCGAAGACCGCGGCCTTGATCAGCCCCGATGTGACGTCGCCGAACTCGAGGAAGTCCGCGGTGTTGCGGATATAGGCATAGCCGTTGAGCCCGATCGAGCGCGTGCCGACGATGTAGCCGCCCATGATGCCGATGATGTCGGCAATGCCAACCAGGATCGGCAGCGTCACCACGGCGGCGATGATGCGCGGTCCCACGAGATACTTGAACGGGTTGGTGGCCAGCGTCACCAGCGCGTCGATCTGTTCCGTCACCCGCATGGTGCCGAGTTCGGCGGCAATCGAGGCGCCGACGCGGCCTGCCACCATGAGGCCGGCCAGGACCGGGCCCAGTTCGCGCGTGATGCCGAGCGCCACGATCGAGGCGACGAGGCTCTCCGCGTTGAAGCGCGATGAGCCGAGATAGATCTGCAGCGCCAGCGCACCGCCGGTGAAAAAGGCCGTGAGGCCGACGACAGGCAGCGAGAAGTAGCCGATCCGCATCATCTGCTCGAGGATCTGGCGCAGGAAGATTTTCGGGGTGAGGCCCTGCAGCAGCGCGTCCTTGAGGAACAGGCTCACCCGCCCGATCTCGGCAAGCATGGCCAGCGTGGCGCGGCCGATATGGGCAAGGACGTTCAAGCTGTGCGGTCCGATTCGAGTCCGGTGTAGAGCCTTGCATAGCGGCTGCCCAGCCTCGTCAGCAACTCGTAGGAAATGGTGCCCGCCCAGGAGGCTGCCGCGTCGATGCCGATGTGGCGGCCCAGGATCTCGGCCCGCGTTCCGCGCCGCACCGCGCCCACCGGCAGGTCGGTGATGTCGATTGCCATCATGTCCATCGAGATCCGCCCGATAACCGGGCAGCGCCGGTCGCTGATGAAGACCTGCGCAGGCCCTCCGGGCTCCCGGGAGGAGAGGGCGCGTGGCACCCCGTCCTTGTAGCCGGCCCCGAGGATGGCGATGCGGGTCGGGCGGGTTGCCGTCCAGGTTCCGCCATAGCCAACCGTGTCGCCCGCGGCAACGTAGCGCAGTTGCATCACGGCGCCCTCCAGGATGGCAACGGGCGACATCGGATTGGCAACGTCCTGCGTCGGATTTCCGCCGTACAAGGCAATGCCCGGCCGCACCAGGTCATGGGTGAAACCATCACCCAGGAAGATGCCGCTGGAATTGGCAAGGCTCGCCGCCACGCCCGGCAGCTTCGCCCGCACCGCCGCAAAGGCCTCGCGCTGGCGCAGGTTCAGGGGGTGGGAGGGGTCATCCGCGCAGGCCAGGTGGCTCATCAGCAGGCTGACGTTCAGGCCCTCCATGGTGAAGGCGTCGGCGAGCAGCGAATCGAATTCGGCGAGCGAGAAGCCGAGCCGGTTGATGCCGGTGTCGACATGGATGGCACAGGGCAGCCTTCGCCCGTAAACCCTTCCAAACGCTGCCCATTCCCGGGCCTCCTCGATGGAAATGAGGGCCGGGCACAGGTTGCGCTTGGCATAGAATTCGGCCTGGCCCGCGAACAGCCCGTCGAGAATGTAGATGGTCGCGTCCGGCAGCAGCTCGCGCAGCTCCTCGCCCTCCTTGGGCCGCGCCACGAAGAAGGAGCGGCAGCCTGCCTCCCACAGCGCCCGGGCCACCGGGGCAATCCCCAGCCCATAGGCGTTGCCCTTCACCGCCGCGCCGCATTCTGCCTTTCCCGCCAGTGCGTTAAGCCGCCGCCAATTGTCTTTCAGCGCCACCAGGTCAATGGTCAGCACCGCACCGGCGAGATCTTCGGGAGTGGGGGTCATGCGCGCGATCACGTCCTTTCCCGTCGTGGCTTAAAGGCGGCTGCGAGCCGGATCAAGCCTGACCGAAGGGAAGATCAAAACCCGCATGACGCTCGCCCTTCGCGCGCAGAGCGAAAGCAAAGCGAAATTGCCTTCTGCAAGCGATTGCATAATTTACAACTAGATGAACGTAACCAGCTTTGCGTTCGCAGGATCAGCCGGGGGTGACACAATGGATGGAACGCAGGCCACGCTGCAAGCGCCGCGCGAAACGAAGCGCGCTCCGAAGGCCCCCCCGAAGATTGACAACAAGGAGCTGCGCCGCGTGCTGCGCTCCGTGAAAAAGATCGCGCGGGGTGACGGCAGCGCCCTGTGGCAACCGATTGCACCAGGTGGCCCGAGCCGCTTCGATCACTATCAGTCGATCCTGCTCGATGCCTTCAAGGACCAGATGGCCGGTTCGATTCGTCGCCTGAAGGCATCGAAACCGATTGCGGTCAAAACCCGCAAGGTTGTTGCCGCCATGTTGACGCTCAACAAGTTCGCGCCGGACGACGTCGTCACCGAATAGCTAGCGGAAGGTGGATGGCAGCCCATCGAGCAGGCTGAAGGCCTCGAGATGGGAAACCGGCATCTGGCGTGTCACCGTGAGTGACTGCCTCACCTCGTCTGGAATCGATTGATCAGAGAGTGGCAATAGGCCCGCCTCGCTGATCGTGCGCCGCAGGATCTCGCGGCAGCCCCGGAACTGCAGCGTGGCCCGCACCGCCTGCGGCGCGCCGGACGGCGTCATCACCAGCGCGAGGCCGCTGAGAAAGCCCGGCGACCGGGCGCTTTCCGCCCCGATCGACACGAGGCTCATCTCGCCGCAGCCCTTGCGGTTGAGCGACAGCAGGAAGCGGGCCTTCTCCGATTCCAGCACCACGCCGTCATGCCGCCCGCTCAAATAGTAGTTCTGGTGCTGCCCGACGGCGCGATACTTGGTAAAGCGCGTGAACAGCGTGGCTCCGGCCTTCTTCTGGATGAACACCGCCTCCCGCAGGCACTGGCCCTCGTCGCGCGGCCACAGGCTGTAGAGGTGATAGCAACCGGCGCGCAGCGTGGTTGGCTGCATGGCGGCGAAGGCACTGGCGACGAGGCCCAGCCCGTGAAGCGGCAGTCCGCCTGGCATTGCCTCGCCCTTCGGTTTCTTGAGGCCGGCGGGGTCCTGAAACAGGCTTTCGGATTCGATGTGGAAGAATCCGCAGATCTTTTCGAGCGTCGCCACGTTGGGCAGCGTCGAACCCGAGAGATACTTGTTGAACTGCTGGCGGTTCATGCCGAGCGCACGGCACACGGCCGCGATGGAGCCGTGGCGCGTGCAGAGGGCGCGCAGATTGTCGGC
Organism: Aestuariivirga litoralis; assembly: GCF_003234965.1. Taxonomy (GTDB): domain Bacteria; phylum Pseudomonadota; class Alphaproteobacteria; order Rhizobiales; family Aestuariivirgaceae; genus Aestuariivirga; species Aestuariivirga litoralis. The sequence continues at coordinate 6,543 of NZ_QKVK01000001.1, read as the reverse complement.
GAAGTTCTTGTGGGGAGAGAAGGGGGCGTGCTGGTTCACCGCAGCGCCTCCGCCATGATCTCTGCTCTCATGCCCATCACCGGCCCCGCCGTTCATGTCCCGAACCAGACCGGCGTATAATGCACCAGATGCGCGCAGAACGTAATCCTATTCTGTGCAATTTGAACGAAATGCTGCTCGAACGGGAGGCAAAATGCCCGCGATGATTGCAGCTGGTTGCTATTCGAAGCGTTCCGGCAGGTAGTCCGTGCGGACGAGGTTCTGGAACTTGGTCAGGCTGGCCTCGAACTGCAGTTCGACGATGCCGGTGGGGCCGTGGCGCTGCTTGCCGATGATGACCTCGGCAACGCCGTTGACGCGGTTCATCTGCTCCTGCCAGTCGAAGTGCTCCTGCGTGTTGGGCCGGGGCTCCTTGCGGGCAAGATAATATTCCTCGCGGTAGACGAACAGCACGACGTCGGCGTCCTGCTCGATCGAGCCGGATTCGCGCAGGTCCGCCAGCTGCGGGCGCTTGTCGTCGCGGTTCTCCACCTGGCGGGAGAGCTGCGAGAGCGCGATGATCGGCACCGAGAGTTCCTTGGCCAGCGCCTTGAGGCCCACCGTGATCTCCGAGACTTCCTGCACGCGGCCCTCCGAGGCGCGGCGCGACGAGCCGGAGAGCAGCTGCAGATAGTCCACCACCAGCAGGCCGAGCCCGCGCTGGCGCTTGAGGCGGCGCGCACGCGCCGCCACCTGCGCGATGGTGATGCCGCCGGTGGCGTCGATGTAGAGCGGCAGCGACTGCATCTCGCGCGTCACCTCGACGATCTTGGCGAACTCGTCCTCGGTGATCTTGCCGCGGCGGATGCGCTCCGACGGGATCATCGCCTGCTCGGAAATGATACGCGTGGCCAGCTGCTCGGCGGACATTTCGAGCGAGAAGAAGGCGACGACCCCGCCATCCGTCACCTTCACCGAGCCATCGGCATTGTGCTCGGCCTTGTAGGCCTTGGCGATGTTGTAGGCGATGTTGGTGGCAAGCGACGTCTTGCCCATGGCAGGCCTGCCGGCGAGGATGATGAGGTCGGAGGACTGCAGGCCGCCCATCTTCTCGTCGAGGTCCTTGAGGCCGGTCGAGATGCCGGAAAGCCCGCCGTCGCGCTGATAGGCGCTCGCCGCCATGTCGACGGCATCGGTCAAGGCGCGGGCGAAGGGCTGGAAACCCTGGCCATACTTGCCCGTCTCGGCCATCGAATAGAGCGTCTGTTCGGCGCGCTCGATCAGCTCGCGCGAGGTGTCCTCGATGTCCGGCTCGAAGGCCTCGTTGACGAGGTCGGTGCCGATGCCGATGAGCTTTCTCCGCTGCGCCAGCTCATAGATGGTGCGGCCATATTCCTCGGCATTGATGATGGTGGTCGCGCTCGCGGCGAGCCTTGCGAGATAGGCGGTGCCGCCGATTTCCTTCAGCGTCGCGTCATTTTCGAAATGCGTCTTGAGGGTGACGGGGCTCGCCAGCTTGCCGATCTTGATCAGCGTCGTCGCGGCTTCGAAGATGCGCGCATGCAATGGCTCGAAGAAATGCTCCGGCAGCAGAAAGGCAGACACCTTGTCGGCCGCCTCGTTGTTGACCAGGATCGCGCCCAGCAACGCCTGTTCCGCCTCGATGTTGTGGGGCGGGGTGCGGAAGCTCTCGTCGTCCGGTGACGGCTCGACGGCGCGAAGGGCAGGGTTCTGAATCATCGGGTGACCGTAGACAGATGGCGAACATTTGCGGCGCTTTTATGCGCCTTATGAACGCTATCCACAGTGGCGGAACGGAACCGACGCGGACGCAGGGTGGTGCAGTCCTTCCCGCCTACTCGGCGGGAACCGACTTGAACCGCGGCAACTTGGAGTCGATTTCGCGCAGGCGCTCTTCTTCCGTGATCATGTAGTTGCGGGTCAACGGCAGGGCATGCTGGTTCTTCACGAACTGGATCTGGAAGTTGTTCATGCCGAGGAAGCGGAAGGCCGTTTCGGAGGCCGCGAGGTAGAACTCCCACATGCGGCAGAAGCGCTCGTCGTAGAGTTCCCTGGCGCGCTCACGGTGGTCGGCGAAGCGCAGGAACCATTCACGCAGCGTCTTGGCATAATGCAGCCTGAGGATCTCGATGTCGGTGACATAGAGCCCCGACTTCTCGATGTGCGGCAGCACTTCCGACAGGGCGGGAATGTAGCCGCCGGGGAAGATGTATTTCTTGATCCAGGCAGACGTCGCATCGGGGCCGGCCGAGCGGTTGATCGAATGCAGCACAGCGACGCCATCATCCTTGAGGAGGGCGTTCACCTTGGTGAAGAACTCCCTGAAGTGCCCGACACCCACATGCTCGAACATGCCGACGGAGACGATGCGGTCGAACTTGGTCTCGAGGTGGCGATAGTCCTTCAGCAGGAACTGCACGCGGTCGGACACGCCGCGCTGCTTGGCGCGCTCGTTCGACAGCTTGTGCTGCTCCTCCGACAGGGTCACGCCGGTGACCTCCGCCCCGCAGATCTCGGCGAGATAGAGGCCGAGCCCGCCCCAGCCGGAGCCGATGTCGAGAACCTTCATGCCGGGCTTGATGGCGAGCTTCGCCGCGAGGTGGCGCTTCTTGGCCAGCTGGGCATCTTCCAGCGAGCCGTCGTCGGTCTCGAAATAGGCGCAGGAATACTGCCGGTCGCGGTCGAGGAACAGGTCGTAAAGCGCGCCCGAAAGATCATAGTGGTGGGCGACGTTGTTCTTGGCCTTGCCGACGGGATTGTACTGGTCCACGCGCTTCATGGCGATGCGCACGGCGTTGGCCGCCTTGGCGATCTTGGGCCATTTGTGCGTCTGGGCATTCTCGAGCAGGATTGCCAGCGCGTCATAGATGGTCGTGCCGCCGGACACGTCGAGCGAACCGTCCATGTAGCATTCGCCCAGGTAGAGGTCAGCATCGGCCGCGATCTTGGCGGCGGCGAGCGGCGTCTTGATGGAGATGTTCACCGGTGTGCCCGTGCCATCGCCATAGTCGCGCAGCTTGCCGTCCGGCCCGGTCACGCGCAGCGTGCCCTTTTCCATCACTGTTTTGAGTGCACGATCCAGAAGTGCATACATGCTCCAGCGCTCCCTTGCCCGCCGCAATGGCAGCGGCTTCCGGCACCTCCCCCTGATGCCATGTTCATTAACAAAAGTTTAATGTCAGCCAAGAGCCCTGCGCAAGAGGGTGATTTCACAAGGGTTAACGCGGATTGGCGCATGGCGGCGGGGCCTCCGGGGAAGGCGGTGCGCCCTGGCTGACTTTGGTCAAGCCCTGCGGGCGCCGCGGCGCCGGGCCGGCTGACGCGCCAGTAGCCGACGGTTGCGATGGCTAGGAGGGCAGGCCGGGGAGATGCACCTCCAGCGTTGGGCGTGCCGCCTCCTCTGCCGCCAAGCACTGGTGATCGGGCGGGAGCCAGACGCGCCGTCGCCGCCCCGATCGGTGGTGGCACCGGGAACGAAAAAGGGCCGCCCCAATGGGCGGCCCCCGTTACTGCGCCTGCGCGCGGTTCAGGCGTTGTCTTCCGCGGCGGCTTCGGCCTGGGCTTCCTCGAAGAGGGCCTCGGCGGCTGCGCGGATTTCGGCGCGGTCCGAGGTCGGGCCGGTGAGGTCTTCGCCACGCGCCTGGGCGGCGGCTTCCTCGGGCGAACGGGCAACGTTCACCGTGACCTTCACTTCGACTTCCGGATGCGGCGACACGATCACCTCGTGGAGGCCGATGGTCTTGATCGGGTTGGTCAGCATGACGTGGCCACGATCGACCTTGACGCCGGCGGCGGCCGCAGCCTCGACGATGTCACGGGGCGACACGGAACCATAGAGCTGGCCCGATTCGCCGGCCTGGCGGATCAGCGTGAACACCTTGCCGTCCAGCGCCTTGGCTTCATCGCCGGCGGCGGCACGGCGTTCGGCGTTGCGGGCCTCGAGGGCCGCGCGCTCGCGCTCGAACTTGGCCTTGTTGGCCTCGGTGGCGCGCAGCGCCTTGCCCTGGCTCAGAAGGAAGTTACGGGCATAGCCGTCCTTGACCTTCACCACTTCGCCCATGTGGCCAAGCTTGGCCACACGCTCGAGAAGAATGACGTCCATCTGGGCTACTCCTTACTTCAGCACATAGGGCAGCAGGCCCAGGAAGCGGGAGCGCTTGATGGCCTGGGCCAGCTCACGCTGCTTCTTGGCGCACACCGCGGTGATGCGGCTCGGCACGATCTTGCCGCGCTCGGAGACATAGCGCTGCAGGAGGCGCACGTCCTTGTAGTCGATCTTCGGCGCGTTCTCGCCGGTGAAGGGGCAGCTCTTCTTGCGGCGGAAGAAAGGCCTGCGGGCTTGCGGAGCGGACATCAGTTGCTCTCCTCGCTGGACGATTCGTTGCGGTCTTCGCGGCGGTCGCGGTCTTCGCGGCGGCGCATCTGGGCGGAGGGACCATCCTCATGGGCCTCGACCTTCACCGTCATGAAGCGGATCACGTCTTCCGAGATCGACATCTGGCGTTCCATCTCCTGGACGGCGGCCGACGGGGCGTCGATGTTGAAGAGCGTGTAATGCGCCTTGCGGTTCTTCTTGATGCGGTAGGTGAGGGACTTGAGGCCCCAGTATTCGGTCTTGGTCACCTTGCCGCCATTGGCAGCGAGGAGCGCCTTGTACTGCTCCGTCAGGGCATCGACCTGAGCGGGTGCAGCGTCCTGACGGGTCAGGAACACGTGCTCGTAGAGAGCCATATTGGATCTGCCTTTCGTTACGTTTCACAACCGCAAGTCATCCGGCGCAGAGCCTCCTTCGAACCCGTAGAAAGGCTCGAAAGACCGGTCAAACGAAAGAGCGGAGACACGGGAAGACGGGGTTCCACCCCTGGCCACATGCCTTGCGGCGCATGACCCTTCCGTTCAGCCCCCAGCCGGGTGCCTTACAGCGAGGCGGCTTATGGCCGAAAACCACGGCCGATGCAAGGCCGCAACCGTCGTCGGCCGCACCGCGCACGATCCGCCCGTCGCGCCGTCGATTGCGCGGTTGCGAATATCTCCGATTGCCGATTGGGTGAAGTAAAAACACCTATCGAAAGTGTATAAATACCGACGTCTCGCAATGAGGTCGAATTGTCCAGAGTATTTATGCCTATGAGAATTGGGTATTCACTTATGAAACTGGTACATCTTCTAAGTTGAATGGTACTTACGCCCGGTTGACCTACGCTTTTGCACTCAATACGACCCGTTCAAGATTTAATACTATATTAAGTTTAATGAAACGGGTGACAGATGCGTCGTTTGGGGCAATTTGCGGTCAGGTCTCTTCTCGTAACCACGACCACGATTTCGGCGGGCCTACTGCAGAGTGAACTCGCCCAGGCGGCGATTACCGTCACCACCGCATCTGCCTCTGGCGGAAAGCTCACCCTGTCCGGAACGGCCACGGCGGGGTCGGTCATCGTGCTCGATGGTGGCATTGCGTCCGCCACCACCGGGGCCGGCGGCAATTTCACCTTCGGCACGGCGCTCAACTATATTCCGCATCGCTGCGTGGTAAAGCTCACCTCTGCGGGGCAGCCCACGGTTGTCGTCAATGTCGCCAATTGCAGCCCGATCACGCTGAAGACGCGCGGCGACTGGGTCAGCACCCAGGCCTACATGACCGATGAAATGGTCTTCTACGGTGGCTCCACCTGGCGCGCCAAGGTGCCGGTGCCCGCCAACATCATGCCCAGCCTCTCCGCCTCCACCTATTGGGAGGCTTTTGCCGCTGCCCCCGCCACCAGCGCAGGCGGCTCGGCCCTCGATGGACCGACCGGCGCCACGGGTGCAACGGGCGCCACGGGTGCAACGGGCGCCAAGGGCAACACCGGTGCCGCCGGCGCGACGGGTGCCGCTGGTGCGACCGGCGCCAAGGGCAACACGGGTGCCACCGGTGCCACCGGCGCCGCTGGCGCGACGGGTGCCAAGGGCAACACGGGTGCCACGGGAGCTGCCGGGGCGACCGGCCTGCAAGGTGCCCCCGGTGCAACCGGCGCAAGGGGCAACACCGGCGCCACGGGCGCCGCGGGCGCCCAAGGTGCAACGGGTGCTGCCGGCGCCACGGGAGCGGCTGGTGCCAAGGGTGACACGGGTGCCACCGGTGCCAAGGGCGACACGGGTGCCGCTGGCGCCCAAGGTGCCACGGGCGCTGCCGGCGCCACGGGAGCCGCTGGTGACACTGGTGCCGCTGGCGCCAAGGGTGACACTGGTGCCGCTGGCGCTAAGGGCGATACGGGTGCGGCCGGCGCCCAAGGCGCTACGGGTGCTGCCGGATCCCAAGGTGCCACAGGTGCTGCCGGCGCCAAGGGCGACACTGGCGCTCAGGGTGAAACGGGTGCCGTAGGTGCCACTGGCGTTCAGGGTGAGACCGGTGCCAAGGGCGACACTGGTGCCCAGGGTGAAATGGGCGCCAAGGGTGACACTGGCGCAGTCGGTGAGACCGGTGCGCAGGGTGAAACTGGCGCCAAGGGCGACACGGGTGCTCAGGGTGAAACCGGTGCCGTAGGTGCCACGGGTGCGCAG